>JAUJNT010000004.1:258924-294598 GCA_030448005.1 Thermoleophilaceae bacterium | reverse complement strand
ATGCGGATGTCGGTCAGGACGGCGTCGGGCGCCAGCTCTGCGACGGCGTCGAGCAGCTCGACCGCGGTACTGACCGCGGCGACCACCTCCACCTCGCCGGAGTCCTCGAGCAGCGCCCGCACGCCCTCCCGGACGAGGTAGTGATCCTCGGCGATCACGACCCTGAGCGGGCCGTCAGGCAAGCGAGCGCTCCCGCGCTGGAAGCGTCGCGCGCACCCGCGTGCCGGCGTTGGGGGCGGACTCCAAGTCGAGTGCTCCGCCGAGCGCCGCGATCCGGTCGGCAAGGCCGCCCAGCCCGCCGCCCGCCTCGCCGGCGGCCGGATCGAACCCGACGCCGTCGTCGTAGACCTCTACGCGCAGCTCGCCCTCCGTGCGCGTGATCCGCACGACCACGCGCTCCGCTCGGGAGTGCTTCAGCGTGTTCGCGAAGCACTCGCTGACGAGGAACCAGACGCCGCCCTCGACGGCCTCGTCGAAGCGTGTTAGGCGCAGGTCGGGATCGCATTCGATCGTGACGCCCAGCGGCAGCCGCGCTGCGCGCGCCTCGATCGCCTCGACGATCCCGCGGTCTGTGAGTACCGAGGGATGGATCCCCGAGGCCAGCTGGCGCAAGTTGTCGAGCGCCTGCTGGGCCTCTGACTGCACGTCGGCTAGCGTCTCGCTCGCCAGTGCGGAGTCACGCCGCAGCTGGTTGCGCGCCAGCCCGATGCGTGCGATCAGGGCGGCGATGTCCTGCTGCGAGCCGTCGTGAATGTCGCGCTCGATGCGCCGTCGTGCCCGTTCCTCGGCCTGCACGATCCGCGCCCGCGAGGCGCGCAGCTCGCGCAGCCGGGTGCCGAGCTCCTCGGCCAGCCGCGCGTTTGCGATCGCCAAACCCGCCTGGCGCGCGAGCGTGTCGAGCAGCTCCTGCTCGGAGCCATAGAGGCGGCCGTGCGCGCTGGCTCCGCACTCGATCTCACCGACGCGCTCTCCGGCGTGGACGATCGGCGCCGAGAGCGCCGGCAGCTCGTCGGGCCGCGGCTGCGCTCCGTCGAGCACCTCGCCACCGTCGTCGAGCCGGATGCGCGCCCAGCGCGCGCCGATCCCCTCGCGCGCCGTCGCCGCGATCGCGCGCATGAGCGCCCCGCGGTCGAGTGTGTGCTCGAGCGTCGCGCCGAGCCGCCGCATCAGCTCCTCGCCGCTGACGCGCTCGCCGCCCGCGAAGCGCGCGGCGCGTCGCGTGAGCGCGCGGCGCGCCGGCTCAAAGACCAGCGTCGCCACGATCGCCATCGCGGCCGCGACCTGCAGGTTCTCGCCGCCGAGCGCGACGCCCAGCGCCGCGGCGATACCGACGTACACACCCGCCACCACGATCAGCAGCAAGCCATAGGCGGCGGCGCGGCGCACGACGCCCTCGATGTCAAACAGCTGAGGGCGCACGAGGCCGATCGTGATCGCGCACGGAAACACGACGATCGCCACGATCTCGTCGGCGTCGCCGAGAGGAAACGGGATCGCGCCCGCAGCCACGGCAGCGTCGATCAACGGGGCAAGCGCCAGGGGGATCGCACCCGCCATCGGCCACTTCATCTGCAGCCGGCGCTCGGGGCCGAAGCGCCGGTAACGACGCACCGCGACCAGGCACCCGATCAGCGGCACGACGGCGAGGGCGGCCTCCATGAAGGCGGCGAGCGGCGGCGCCAGCCACGCCAGCGCACCCACGTAGAGCGGGCTCTCGACCTGATCTAGGGGCGGCAGCGTTCCCTCCTCGGCCGCCCAGTCGAGGACCCATGCGGGGTGGATCTCGGCGCTCGCCAGCAGCAGGAGCAGCGGTAGCAGCACGCTGGCCGCCACCAATCCCTGGACCAGCCGCGTGTCGGACCGCCGCTGGTAGACACCGTCCGGATACACCGCCAGCAGGGCGACGATCGCGGCGAGCAGCAGCAGCCCGACCATCTGGTGGACCAGGTTCGCAGCGACGAGCCACCCGCCTTCTCCGTGCGCGTCATAGGCCAGGTGGAGCGCAAGGTTCCCGGCTATCCAGACGAGCCCGACCGCGCCGAAGGCGAGCAGTCGCCGCGCCGCCAGATTCTCGCCGCGGGCGCGAACAGCGACGACGCCGCCGGCGAAACCGACCGCGAACGGCAGCGCCCAGACAACGTACGGCGACGCCGTGTCGGCCGCCACCGACGCGGCCATGGCGGCAAAAGCCACCCCAGCCAGCAACCCGACCGCCAGCAGCGCGTGTGCTTGCCGAGCAGTCGGCACGCGCCCATCTTCCTCCACGAGCGCCCGTCTGTCGATGGGGCCGCCCACCACGCATAGATGCGGTTTTCCGCAGGCGAGCCGGAGGACCCCGGCCCGCAGACATGCAGCACGCCCCGTTGTGCGGCGGGCCGCGGCGGCTTAGCGTCGGCGGCGTTCGAATCCACCGAAGAAACGGAGGAACCCATGAAGGACACCACACGGTCGCTTGCCGCACTCAGCGGGGCCGGCCTCTGCCTGCTCGGGGTGGCCGCCACACTGGCCTACCCGACGGCTCCGGAATTCGTCGATGAGCCGGCGAAGATCGCCGCGTTCTACGGCGACAACAGCGGCGCACTGCTGGGCGCCAGCTGGATGTACCTGTTGGGCGGCGCGCTCATGATCGTCTTCGCCGGAGCCCTGCGCTCGATCCTCAGCCGCGCAGAGGGCGGCGACGGCCTGCTCGCGGGGATCGCGTTCGCCGGGATCGTCGCCGGCGCGGCGGCCGCGCTGGCCGGCACCGCGCTCGATGCCGCCGGCGCGCTGCGAGTCGACGAGCAGGGATCGATCGCGCCCGACACCGCGGCCACGCTCGCCGACGGCCACAACGTGCTGTTCGGCCTCGCGGCTCCGATCGCCTTCGGCGTGGCCGTGCTGGCGACCGCGGTGCTCGCGTTCCGCACTTCCGTGCTGCCGACATGGCTCGCGGGGCTGAGCGTCGTGCTCGGGATCGTCTCGTTCGTGCCGCCGATCAGCTACATCGCGGCCATCATCTTCACCTTCTGGTGCCTCGTGACCGGCATCGTGCTCTACGTGCAGTCCCGGCGTGAGCAGGCGCCGACATATCGCAGAGACGCGGCTCCTGTGTCCGGCTGAACCCCGAAGCAGCAGCCTGCCGAAGCACGAGAGCGACACACACGCAATCGCACTTAGCCATTTCCAGCAGGGAGGACAACCGATGCCCACCACCGCCGCAAACCCAGTAGAGACCTTGCAACAGATCGCCGGTGGCTACTGCCTGCCGCGGTCCCTCCACGTCGTCGCGGATCTCGGTATCGCCGACGAGCTCGATGAGACGCCGAAAAGCGCAGGTGACATCGCGGCCGCCGTCGACGCTGACGCTGACGCGCTTGGTCGCGCCCTGCGCCTCCTGGCAGCCCACGGCGTGTTCGAAATCGAGGGCGAGACGTTTCGCCATTCACCCGCATCGCGTCTCCTGCGCAGCGACCACCCGCAGTCGATGCGGCCCTTCGCCCGAATGTTCGGCCTACCGATCTGCTGGGAGACCTCTGGCGCGATGGCGCACTCGCTGCGGACGGGGCTCCCGGCAGCGAGCGAAGTGTTCAAAGAGGGCTTCTTTGACTACCTCGCCAACCGCCCCGAGGAGGGCCATATCTTCAACGCGGCGATGGCCGCCAAGGCACACGGCGCGATCGCAGGAATCCTATCGAGCTACGACTTCTCGCCCTTCGAGGTGATCGGAGACATCGGCGGCGGCAGCGGGCACCTGCTGCGCGCCATCCTCACCGACGCTGCGCCAAACGCCAGCGGCGTGCTCTTCGAACTGCCACACGTGATCGAGGAGGCGTCGGGCATCGCCTTCGAGCGATTGACGCTGCAGGCCGGTGACTTCTTCCAAGATCCCCTCCCGACCTGCGACGCATACCTCCTGATGGAGGTCATCCACGACTGGGGAGACGAAGAATCCGCCGCGATACTCCGGGCGATCCGGCACGCGGCGCCGGCCGCGGCAAAGTTGTTGCTGATCGAGACGATCGTCCCCGACGATCCAGGACCGGACTGGTCGAAGATGCTCGACATCCACATGCTGACGCTGCTCGGCGGGCGCCAACGCACCGTGCAAGAGTTCGAAGCGCTCCTCGCGGGCGCTGGCTTCCTGCTCGAGCGCGAGATCGACACCCGCGTCGGCATCTCGATCCTTGAGGCCGTCGCCGACTGAGGCGCGCGCGCGGTCCAACCGAGCGGCCGCTTCTCACCCCACCCTGAACCCCTCCTGGCCTCTGCCTTGGCGGAAAGCAGTAGCGACCGCATGGCGGGGCCGGCGATTGCTTCCGGCGCACAGCGATCACGCGAGCGCCGCGTGGCTCTGTGATTGCTTTGACCACGGACCGGTCGGCGGGCGGCGGCGCAACTCCTTGACTGACCGACGCTTACCACCAGGGACTCGACTCCGACGATGTTCCAGCTGATCGCTGGTGATGCTTAGATGCGCGGGCGTGCAGCAGCACGTGACTGGAAAAGAGGGTGGGGATGATGGTCTTGGAGGGCGCTGCCTTGGCGCTGTATGTCTCGCTCGGCGACTCGATCTCCATCGACACGTACGCGGGCGGCCCCGGGCGGGGCGGCGCGAGTCTGCTCGCGCGTAACCGTGACGACGACTTTCCGGACTGGCGCCACCGCGACCTGGCCACGACGCGCCCCGAGTTGGGTTTCGCGTTGTTGGCCAGCGACGGGGGGACGACCGGCTCGGTGCTTGAGGATCAGCTGCCGCGCCTGAAGTCTTGCGGTCGCGTGCCACGGGTCGTGACGCTTACTGTCGGCGGCAACGACGTGCTCGGCGCGTACGGTGACACGCGGCGGGCGCTTGAGGTTGTCGGCGTCGTCCGCGACGGCGTTGGTCGGGTGCTGGACCGCCTAAACGCCCTGATCGCGCCGGGGGACCCGGTCGTCGTCGGCACCGTCTACGACCCCAGCGACGGCACCGGCGAGACATGGCGGGTCGGGCTGCCGCCCTGGCCGGATGTCGTCGACGTGGTGGCCGAGCTGAACGCGGCGCTTCGCGCGGTGGCGAGCGAGCACGGCAGCGTTGTGGCCGACATCCACGGGCGCTTCCTGGGCCACGGCCTGCAGGCGGGTGACCCCGCCCAGCCGGACGCGCGTCCTGGCGACCGCGCCCTGTGGTACTGCGACGTCATCGAGCCCAACGCGTGGGGTGCTGACGCGGTGCGCGCCGCGTTCTGGGAGGCGCTGCAAGAGCAGGGCAAGCCGCAGGCGAGCTAGCCGACGGCAACGCGACCGGATGTGGCGATCGTCGACTCGGATGAGCCCGGCACACCGAGCCGTCTGACCGCAGTGTGCCGGCGCGACGCTTCGTGGCCGAGGCAGTCGTGGCATCACCGGGCGTGGCAGAGCGCTTTGCACGAATGTGATCCCGATCGGCCTCGGCGCTGAGACGGGCGGCTCGTGGCCGACGGCTGGCGCCCGTCGTCTCGACGGCGGCAGGGCTAGGCAAGGGCCTCACTTGACCCTTCTGTAGATCAGGTCGAAGTCGGTCCCATAGTTAGTGCCATCCTCTGCAATCTCCCAGCGACCGACGATCGTACGCGGGTGTCTTGCGCGCGAGGGACGTTACGGAGGCTGGCAGTGCCAGGTCGAGACAGCGCCAGGAAGGGTCGGGGAACCCCGAGCGTCGGCAACGACGAAGTCGTGGCATTCCGGGTGAACGCGCACAATCTTCGCCAGCGCCTCTCGGAGCAGGGCATGCTCGACGCGGCTGGTGCCTGTGGAGTGCAGAACAGCCCGCCTGGCTCGGCCTTGGTTGCCTTGCACGCCCGGGTCTCCGATATGAGGTGCGATCGAGGGGGAGCGGACCCTCCTCCAGACGTGGTGTATGCGCGGCGCCATTCTTCTTTCCGACGGTGGATGCCGCGGTGTTCACCACCGGGGTGCTGCCTGAGGACGGGGAGTTCGCGTTGTGAAGAGGAAGCGGCGGAGCAACGCGCCACTGGTTTGGCCAGTGGCCGTTGCGTAAACCCGGCCGAACCGCTCGTGGTGGGGTGTGTGCTTCGGCCCGAGGCGGCGCGGATTGTTGGTCTGGGTCGCCCTCGGACTTCTCTCACCCGGTCGCGGGCGCGATTTGGTGGCGGTGGAGCTTCATTAGGTTGTGGGTCGCGGTGATCATCCGCCACTCCGAGCGTGCGGCGGAGCGCCCGCGGCGTAAGAAACGGTCGATCCGCCGGTTGAACTTCATGTCTGCGAAAGCGGGTTCGATCATCCCCTGGCGTTTTCGGTAGAGCTCGCCGCCGGCATCTGTTGCGAGCACCCGTCGCATGAACGCGTAGCGCCCGCCGTCCCAGCCCGGCCGGGGTGTCTTTCGCCCGGCCGCGTCGGGGGGCACGATCACCTGGATTCCGCGGCTGACGATCGCATCCACCTGTTCGGAGTGCCAGTAGCCCGCGTCGGCGACCACGACCGCTGGCCTGTCACTGACGCCGACCGCCTCGAGCTCGCCGAGCGTCGCGTCGACGATCGGCTCGAGGTGGCCGAAGTCGGCGGTCTCGGCGTTGATCTCGGCGGCGAGCACGACCTGCTTGTCGTTGACGGCGCTCTGGGCGTTGTAGCCCTGCAGGTAGCCCTGCGGCGCCTTCAGCCGGCGCGAGTCAGGATCGGAGGTGTTGATCTTGCGACCGGCCGGCGTCGCGGGCGGCGTGTAAGGGTTCGGGCGCCGACTCAGGCGCTTCCCATCAGAGGCGACCCCGGCCGCCCAGAACTCCGCCTGGCGCTTGACTGCCCCGCGCTCGACCGCAAGGTCCTCCTCCAGCCTGCGCCTGCACTCGCGCAGCCGGTCAGGGCGCGACTTCGGGATCGGCTGCGCCTGCTGTGCGCGGCGCTCCTCGAGCCGGCGGTTTGCCTCGCGCAGCCAGCCCTTGCGGCCGGCCGGGGTGCGAAACCCCTCCGGCAACACGTCCACGCTCGAGCCGTCGCCGAGGCGCTCATCCTCCTCGCGATCGACCTCGTCGGCCTCCGCCAGGATCTCCTTCGCGATCTCCTCGTACTTGGTGTTCGCGTCACGACCAGCGTTGGCGTGCACCCGCGTCCCGTCGATCGCGACCACCCCGAGCTCGACCAAACCAGCCTCCACGCACAGCTCGAGCACGTCGCTAAACAGGCCCGCGAGTGCCGCCTCGTGGCGCTGCCTGAAGCGCGCAATCGTCGTGTGATCGGGCGCCTGGTTGGCCGCGACGACCCGGAACGAGACGTCCTCGACACACGCCCGCTCGATCCGTCGTGAGGACCGCAGGGCACGCGCGTACCCATAGAGCAGCAGCGCCACCATCAGCGTCGGCTCGTGCGCCGCGCGGCCGTGCCCGTCCTGGCGGTAGGCCGCATAGAAACCGGACAAGTCCATCTGCCCGACCGCGTCCAAAACGAACCACGCGAAATGCCCGTCCGGCAGCCACTTCCGCAACGAAGGTGGCAACAAAAGATCCTGCTCACGATCAACAGCGATGAAGTTCTGGGACATGCCCCGAATCGTCCCCACCAGCCCGGACGCAACCGGGGTTTACGCAACAGCCACGCCACAAGGCAGTCGCCAGCGTCGGCCGAAGGTCGGCGTCACGCCAGCACCTCCCAGAAGGACAACCCCCGGACGTGTGATCGTCAGTGGAAGATCACGCCCCGGACCCTACAAGTGATGCATGCTAGTGCTGTATGTCGGGCACGCGCAGATAGGTCTACTTTCACCGAAGAGCAGCGGCGCTGGCTCTACGAGCTGGCAAAGCGCGAGGGCAAGACGCTCGCCGAGGTGGTGCGGAGGCGGTGGACGCCTACGTGTCACAGGAGCCCCCCGACTTGATGGTCGTGCTCGACGAGACGTTCGGCTCGATGCCGGACTTCGAGGTCCCTGCACGCAGCGAATGGGATCGTGGGTACGGCTGAGCTCCTCGTCGATACCGATGTCCTCGTCGATCACCTTCGCGGGAGGCGCCGGCTGCCGGCGGACGTTCGGCAGCTGGGCGTGTCGGTCGTCACCCGATGCGAGCTGTTCGCTGGGAGCGACGAGCCGGAACGGCTGCACCGCCTCCTGTGGCCGATGATCGAGCTGCCGATCGACGCGACCGTCGCCGAACGGGCGGGGCTCACGCGACAGCGCACGCGGATCGCCACTCCGGACACGCTTATCGCCGCCACGGCCCTCCAGCACCGCATCCCGCTGATGACACGCAACCGGCGCCACTTCGACAGCGTCGCAGAGCTCCGCATCGTCACCCCAGGCTGATCGGCTTGCCTCGCGTCACCACGACGAGCGCTCGTGAGAAGCTCGTCTCCCCGGGAGCCCGCGCGGGCCCGCAGCCACCGGCCACCACCGGAGGCGGCCCTCGGACATCGTCCCGGAGGGACAGCGCCCCCACAGCTACTCCCTCACGATCAGCACCGTGCCTGCGGCAAGCAGCGCGATGCCCAGCAGGCGCTGGGCGGTGAGCCCTCGCTCCGACAAACCCAGCACGCCCGCGCGGTCGATGAACACCGACATCGTGAGCTGGCCGGCGATCGTGGCCGCCGTGACCCCACCGGCACCGAGCTCTCGCACCGTCAGCAGGACGGTGGTCACATAGGCGGCCCCGAGCAGACCGCCGGTCAGGTAGTACCAGCGCAGACCTCCTGCCTGGGAGACCTCGCCGAAGCCGCCTCCCACAACCAGCGTGATGGCGATCAGCACCGCCAGGCCGATCGCGAACGAGACCGACGCTGCGGCGAAGGTGCCCACCGACTTGCCAAGCGTCGAGTTGATCGGTGCCTGCATGGCCACGAGGGCTCCGGCCACGACCGTGGCAACGAGCGGCAACCACTTGTCCACGGCTACTTGGCCTCCAGCCAGTTGAGGCCCGACGCCACGTCGACCTCGAGCGGTGGGTCCATCTCGAAGGCGCCGGCCATCTCGGTGCGGACGATCCCGCACGCCTGCTCGACCTCGGCCTCGGGCGCCTCGAAGAGCAGCTCGTCGTGGATCTGAAGGACGAGGCGCGTGGACAGGCCGGCGTCGCGGAGAGCGGTTCGGCAGCTCACCATCGCCACCTTGATGATGTCCGCAGCAGTGCCCTGGATGATCATGTTCACCGCCAGCCGCTCGCCCAGCAGCCGCGTCTGGCGCTGGCGCGCGCGCAGCTCGGGGATCCGCCGGATGCGGCCGTGGAGCGTGGCCACGAAGCCCTCGTCGGTGGCCCGCTCGACGGTGCCCTCGATGAAGCGGCGCACGGCGGGGAAGCGCTCGAGGTAGCGGTCGATGAACTCCTGCGCCTCCTCCTGGGGGATCTGGAGGCGATCGGCCAGCCCGAAGGCCGAGAGGCCGTAGACGATGCCGTAGTTGACCATCTTGGCCTTCGACCTCGTGCCGGGGTCGGGGAAGGACTGCGAAGCATTCGGCGTCCCTGCCGAATCCTTCCCGGACTGCGAAGCATTCGGCGTCCCTGCCGAATCCTTCCCGGACTGCGAAGCATTCGGCGTCCCTGCCGAATCCTTCCCGCCCGCGCCGAGGATCTGGGCCGCGGTGGCCGTGTGCACGTCCTCTCCCCGGCGAAAGATGTCCTTGAGCACGTCCTCCCCGGCGATGTGGGCCAGCAGGCGCAGCTCGACCTGCGAGTAGTCGGCCGAGATCAGCCGATGGCCCTCCTCGGCCGTGAAGCAGGCGCGGATCTCGCGTCCCAGCTCGGTGCGGATAGGGATGTTCTGGAGGTTGGGGTTGGTGCTCGACAGGCGGCCCGTGGTGGCCGCCGTCTGGTTGAAGGTGGTGTGCAGCCGCCCGTCGGGGCCGAGCAGGGAGGGAAAGGCGTCGAGATAGGTCGACTTCAGCTTGGTCAGCTCTCGCCAGGCCTCGATCTTCGGCACGATCTCGTGCTCGCCCCGGATCGCATGGAGCACTCGGGCGTCGGTGGAGAACCCGGTCTTCCCGCGGCGCTTCTTCGACAGCCCGAGCTTTTCGAAGAGGATCGGCGCCAGCTGCTGGGGCGAGCCGATGGTGAACTCCTCACCGGCGAGCTTCCAGATCTCGCGCTCGAGCTGAAGCGCCTGCTGGTCGACGCGTGCGGCGATCGCCCGCACGGTGTCCACGTCGAGCTTCACCCCGGCGCGCTCCATCTCCACCAGCACCTCCACGAGCGGCAGCTCCACCTCGTTCATCAACCTCATCAAGTCGAGCTCCTCGAGAATCCCCCGCTGGCGCTCGGCTAGCGCGCGGGTGACGACGGCAAGCTCGGCCAGCGCCTCCCCGCCCTCGATCTGGGCGCCGAGCCCCGCCTCCTCGATCAGTTCGGCCAGGGGATAGCCGCGGCGTGCCGGATCGAGCAGGTAGGCAGCCACCTCCGTGTCATGCTCGAGCGGCGGCGTGGCGCACTCCTCCTCGGCCGCCGCTACGGACTTCCAATCATGCGCCACCACGGCCCGGCTCCCCCAGGCCGACATCACCTCGGAAAGCGACCCTGCCTCCCCGAACAGCACCTCGCGCCCGCCCGCATAGGCCGCGAAGCGGAGCGGCTCCTTTTCGACCATCCCGGGAAGCTGGTCCTCCGGCGGCGGCGGGCGCTCGAGCGACAGCGTGGCCAGCTCGCCGACGAGCTGCCCCAGGGTGGCGGGCGGCACCGCTCGCGCGCGCGCGGAGAGGGCAGCCGAGGGCTCTGGACGGGGAGCCGCGGCTTCCTCGCTACCCAGCGCCTCCTCGAGGCGCCTCAACGGGTCGCGCAGCTCGAACTCGCGGAAGACCTCGCGCAGGCGTGACCGGTCGGGCTCTCGTACCAGCGACCCGTCGAGGTCTGATAGGTCGATCGGTACGTCGCGGATCGAGCTGGCCAGCTGCTTCGAGACGCGAGCGTCCTCGGCGTGCTCCACTAGGTTCTCCTTGCGCTTGGCGCCGGAGATCTGGTCGATGCTCGCCAGAACCGTCTCGAGGTCGCCGAACTGTTGCAGCAGCTGAGCGGCCGTCTTGTCACCGATGCCGGGAACCCCTGGAATGTTGTCCGAAGTGTCGCCCTTGAGGCCGTAGAAGTCGGGAATCAGCTCCGGCGGGATCCCGTAGCGGTCGGCGACCGCCTCGCGGTCGTAGATCTTCGTGTCGGTGATGCCCCGGCCGGTGGCCATCACCTTCACCCCATCCTCGATCAGCTGAAAGGTGTCCCGGTCACCGGTGACCACCATCACCTCGAGGCCACGCGCACGGGCCTTGCATGCAAGGGTGGCGATCACGTCGTCGGCCTCGTAGCCCTCGACCTTGACGTTGGCGTAGCCGAAGGCGTCCACCAGCGGCTCCATGTGCGGCCACTGCTCGCGCAGGAGGTCGGGGCGAGACCTGCGGCCGGCCTTGTACTCGGGGTAGGCCACCTCCCGACCCGACATGCCGGCATCCCACGCCACGATCGTGGGCTTCTGGCCGTACTCGGTGAGCAGCTTCACGAGCATGGACGCGAAGCCGAAGATCGCGTTCGTAGGCTGCCCGCGCGATGTCGCGATCGTCTCGGGGAGCGCGAAGAAGGCGCGGTAGACCAGGCTGTTCCCGTCGATCAGGAACAGCTCGCGCGGGGAGTCGTCGGACACCCGCTCATCCTACGAGGCGGGCAGGCCGCGCCTGGGGCCGGCTGCGCAAGCCCCGGGCCTCTCCCTTCTCCGCCGGATATCATCGCCGCCCCTCGTGGCACCCCCGAGCGCACAGTTCTCCCTCACCCTCCGAGTCGAGCTGCCCCACGAGTCGGGCACGCTCGGGAAGGTCACCGCGGCGGTAACCCGCGCCGGGGGCTCGATCGTGGCCCTCGACACCCTCGAGGCCCACGGCAGCGGCACCTTGCGGGAGATCACGATCGACTGCGAGAGCCAGGACCATCGCGGCAAGGTAATCAAGGCCGTGCAGGGCGTGAGCGAGGCCAAGCTGATCGAAACGATCGACCGCACGTTTGAGCTGCACCGCGGCGGCAAGATCTTCACCGGCCTCGCCACGCCCGTGGAGACACGCGACGCCCTCTCGATGGCGTACACACCCGGCGTCGCGCGCGTGTGCTCGGCTATCGCCGAGAACCGTCGGAAGGCGTTCAAGTACACGATCAAGGCCAACACCGTGGCAGTCGTCTCCGACGGCACCGCGGTGCTCGGCCTCGGCGACATCGGCCCCGAGGCCGCGATGCCCGTGATGGAGGGCAAGGCGATGCTCTTCAAGGAGTTCGCCGGAGTGGACGCCTTCCCGATCTGCCTGGACACCAAGGACCCGGACAAGATCGTCGAGACCGTCAAGCTGCTCGCGCCCACCTTCGGCGGCATCAACCTCGAGGACATCTCATCGCCGCGCTGCTTCGAGATCGAGCAGCGGCTGGTCGAGGACCTCGACATCCCCGTCTTCCACGACGATCAGCACGGCACCGCGATCGTGGTGCTTGCCGCCCTGATCAACGCGTGCCGCCTGACCGGGCGCAGGATCGAGGATCTCTCCGCGGTTATCGTGGGCGCCGGCGCCGCGGGGGTGGCCGTGGCCAAGATCCTGATGAACTCGGGCCTCACCGGGGTGGTGGCCTGCGATCGCGGGGGCGCCATCCATACCGGCCGCGAGGACTACGAGGAGGGCTCGATGAACGCTCCGAAGGCGTGGCTGGCGGAGAACACGAACGAGGACCGTCGCTCGGGCACGCCGACCGAGGTGCTCGAGGGCGCCGACCTCTTCGTGGGGCTCTCGGGGCCCGGGATCATCTCCGCCAGGGACCTCGACCGGATGGGGCCCGACCCGTTCGTCTTCGCGATGGCAAACCCCAACCCCGAGGTTCGCCCCGAGGATGCCGCACCGTACGTGCGTGTGATGGCCACCGGCCGCTCCGACTACCCGAACCAGATCAACAACGTGCTGGCCTTCCCGGGGATCTTCCGGGGGGCGCTAGACGTGCGCGCGCGGGCCATCACCGAGGAGATGAAGCTCGCGGCGGCCAAGGGGATCGCGGCCACGGTGGCCGACGAGGAGCTTGCCGAGGACTATGTCATCCCCAGCGTGTTCAACCGCGAGGTGAGCCAGTCGGTCTCGCGGGCCGTGGCAGAGGAGGCGGAGCGCGCCGGCGCCGTCCGGCGGCTGCAGGACACCGCCCAGCTCTCGATCCCCTGAGAGGAGGCCGGCTTGAAGGTAACCGTCACGGGCGCCACCGGAACGCTCGGCCGCGACCTCGCGGGCGCGCTGCTCGAGCGCGGCGACTCGGTGACCGTGCTCTCGCGCGAGCCCCGACGGGCGCAGTCGACGCTGGGTGGGGTCCGGGCGCTCGAATGGAAGGAGCCGAAGGCCGCCGAGCCCCCGCTCGAGGCCCTCGAGGCACAGGACGCGGTCGTGCACCTGCTGGGCGAGCCGGTGGCGCAGCGCTGGAGCGAGGGCGCGAAGGAGGAGATCCGCGACTCCCGCGTGCTCTCCACGCGCAACCTGGTGAATGCGCTAGCTCGGACCGAGCGACGGCCGCAGACGCTCGTGTCCCAATCCGCCACCGGGTGGTATGGCCCTCGGGGAGACGAGCCGGTGGACGAGTCCGCGCCCGCGGCGGGCGACTTCCTGGCGCAGGTGGTCTCCGATTGGGAGGCGGAAGCATCGGAGGCCGGGGAGCTCGGTATGCGGGTGGTGCTGACCCGCACCGGCGTCGTGCTCTCCGAGTCGGGCGGCGCGCTCGAGAAGATGCTGCCTTTCTTCAAGCTCGGCGTGGGCGGGCCGGTGGCCGGCGGTCGCCAGTACGTGCCGTGGATCCACGCCGACGACGTGGTGGGCGCCCTGCTGTTCTGCCTCGACAGCCCGGACGCAAGCGGCCCGGTGAACCTCACGGCTCCGGAGCCGGTGACCAACGGAGAGCTCTCGAAGGCTCTCGGCCGCGTGCTCGGCAGGCCGGCGGTGGCGCCGGTGCCGGCGCTCGCGGTCAAAGCGCTCTACGGGGAGATGTCGAGCATCGTGACCACGGGCGCGCGGGTGGTGCCGCGGCGCCTGGAGGAGCTCGGGTACCACTTTCGCCGGCCAGAGCTAGAGGCCGCGCTTCGCTCTGCCACCGGCAAGGAGTGAGCCACGCTCACGAGCGGCGGGCGCGAAACCTGCCGATCGCCCCCGCGAGCAACTCGACGAGGAGCAGGACACCCACGAGCAGCGCGAAGAACGCCACGACGACCAGCGTGATGTAGATGAAGTCGTCGATCACGCCGAACTTCGAGACGAAGGTGGTGACCGCAAGCACCACGGCATAGGCGCCGCCCGCGAGGAGGCACAGGAAAGCGGCGTCGCGGGCGGTCTCCGCGAAGCCGCTGCCGCGGCTGTGGAGAACGCTGCCGGCGATCAGCAGGACGGCGTAGAGCGCCCCGGCCAGTACGAGGGGCATGAAGAGGCTGAACGAGAGGCCGGAGTCGGGCGTCACTTCTCTCCCGGCCCCTCGGCGCGCTCTGCGCGCAGCTGCGCAACGGTGCGTCCGTCGCCACGCCCGAGCGGCCCCTGCAGCTTCCACCGCGAGTCCGGCTTGGGCGGCCAGAGCAGCCAGATGATGACGGCGAGGAAGCTCAGGAGGATGCCCGTGACCATGCCGGGCTTCTCCCCATAGCCCTTTCGGTCCGACAGGTATGAGGCTGCGATGGCCGACGCCAGCCAGCCGAACAGCAGGAAGAAGGCCTTTGCCCCGAGCAGAGCGATGACGGTCATGCGCCGAGGTAGGCCTTCTGCACGTCGGGGTTGTCGCGCAGGGCAGACGCCTCGTCGGAAAGGGCCACGTGCCCGGTCTCGAGCACGTAGCCGCGGTGGCTGACGGCGAGGGCGAAGTTTGCGTTCTGCTCGACCAGGAGGATCGTAGTTCCCTGCCTGTTGATCTCCGCGATGGTCTCGTAGATCCGCTCGACGAGGATGGGCGCTATGCCCATGGAGGGCTCGTCCAGCAGGAGCAGTCTGGGGCTTGCCATCAAGGCACGCCCGATCGCGAGCATCTGCTGCTCGCCGCCCGACATCGTGCCGGCCTTCTGACCCTCGCGCTCCTCGAGCCGCGGAAACAGATCGAACACGCGGCGCAGGTCTTCCCCCACCTTCGAGTCACGGCGAAGGTAGGACCCGAGCTCGAGGTTCTCCCGCACCGTCATCCGCTGAAAGCACTTGCGACCCTCGGGCGACTGGGAGATCCCGAGCGCGACGATCTCCTGGGGCGGTGTATCGCCGATCTCGTTCCCCTCGAAGCTGATGGAGCCCTCCCGCGGGGGAGTCAGCCCGGATATCGAGCGCAGCGTGGTGGACTTGCCCGCGCCGTTGGACCCGATAAGGGTGACGATCTCGCCCTCCTCGACGGTGATCGAGATGCCCTTGAGCGCCTCGATGTTGCCGTAGAAGGTGTGGACGTCGCTGAGCTCGAGCATCGCCACGTCAATCACCTGCCGCCTTGCCGAGGTAGGCCTCGATCACGCGCTCGTCCTCGCGGATCTCCTGCGGCCGGCCCTCGGCGATCTTGTGCCCATGGTCGAGCACGGTGATGTGCTCGGAGACCCCCATCACGACCCTCATGTCGTGCTCGATCAGCAGGATCGCTACGTCCCGCTCATCTCGGAGCTTCACCATGAACTCGGTCAGCCGAGCCGACTCGTTCGGATTCATCCCCGCGGTGGGCTCGTCAAGCAGGAGGAGCCTGGGATCGCTGGCGAGCGCACGGGCGATCTCGACCCGGCGCTGGTCGCCGTAGGACAGGTTGGCCGCGATCTGGTCGAAGGCAGCCGGCTTGAGGCCGACATAGTCGAGCATCTCGCGCGCGTGCTCCCGTACGCGCCTCTCCTCCTTGCGGGCCGCCGGGGTCCGCAGGATGGCGCCGAACATGCCGGCCCTCATGCGCGCGTGCTGGCCCACCATCACGTTCTCCACCGCCGACATGGTGGCGAAGAGGCGGATGTTCTGGAAGGTGCGGGCCACGCCGAGCGCGGTGATGCGGTCGGGGCGCCTGCCGGTGATGTCCTGCCGTTCGAACGTGATGGTCCCGATGCTCGGCTTGTAGAGCCCGGTGAGCATGTTGAAGAAGGTGGTCTTGCCCGCGCCGTTCGGGCCGATGATCGAGACGATCGACCTCGGGGCGATACCGAAGCTCACGTCGTCCACGGCCACGAGGCCACCGAAGATCTTGGAGACGTCCTTGGCCGCGAGCAGCGCGCTCCCGTTGGCTGCGGCGGCGGCGGGCTGGGCCTTCTCGGGGGCTGGCTCGGGGGTCAAGCGCGCGCCTCGTACACGGATTCGCCTCCGGTTCCGACGCCCTCTGTCAGCTCGAGCTTGCGGCGTCGCTCGGGCAGTAGACCCTCGGGTCTGAGCACCATCACCAGCACGAGGATGAAGCCGAACACGCCGAACTTGACCTCGTTGAAGGTGAAGTCGAGGCCGAGCGCGTTCAGGACGTCGTTGCCGATGCCCTGATCCAACTGGGTGAGGAAGCGGGTGTTGACGAACGAGAGCAGCACGGCGCCGATGACGACCCCCCAGATGCTGCCGAGGCCGCCGAGGATCACCATGGCGAGGATGAAGATCGAGAAGCCGAACTGGAACTGGTTGGCGTTCACGCTGTTGAGGAAGGCCCCGAGGAACGCTCCGGAGATGCCCCCGAACCCGGCACCGACCGCGTAGGCCATCAGCTTGGTCTTCACGAGCGGCACCCCCATGCTGGCCGCCGCCACCTCGTCCTCGCGCAGGGCGATCCATGCCCGCCCCATCCGGGAGTCGCGCAGGCGGAAGTTCACGAACAGGACCACCAGAACCAGCGCGAGGCCCATCCAGAAGTAGGGTCTGAGGTTGGTGGCCTGGTCGAACTCGCCTATGAGCGGGAGGTTGATCTGGTCGATCGGCGAGATCGACTGACGGCCGTTGGAGAACTTGTAGTCGCCGATCAGGGTGAGCTCGTCGCCGTTCTGGGCGATGCGCCCGATGATCTCGCCGAACGCCAGCGTCACGATGGCTATGTAGTCCCCGCGCAGCCGCAAGGTCGGCAGGCCGATGATGGCCCCGGCGATCGCCGTGATGATGACCGCGCCGACCAGGATCAGGAGGAAGTTGAGGTGGACGCCCGGAAGCGAGGACGCAAACTCGCTCGCCCCGATGTGGATGCCCCTCTCTCCGTTGACGCCCGTGAAGAAGTCGGAGGCCCACCAGCCGGTGGCCAGCGCCCCGAAGGCGTAGAACGCCACGTACCCCAGGTCGAGCAGGCCCGCGAACCCGACCACGATGTTGAGACCGAGTGCCATGACGACGAAGGCCAGGGCAAGGATCGAGTCCCCCAGGAAGCTGTCGAGGGGATCGCGGAAGACCGGGAAGATCACCAGTGCGGTGAGCGCCACGGCCGCCGGCAGCATCGAGGCCCACCTCGACCTGCGGAGCTTCGTAGGGCTCATCCGGCTGCGAAGTTCGGTGAGGCTCATCCGGCCTCGCGCGTCTCTTCGCCGATCAGCCCCTGGGGCCGGAACACCATGATCAGGACCAGGTAGGCGAAGACCACCGCGGGGGTCCACTGGTTGCCGATCCGGTTGTCGGAGATCTGCTGGATCACGCCGATGATCAGCCCGCCGAGCACGGCCCCACGGAGGTTGCCGATGCCTCCCATGACCGCGGCGGTGAATGCGATCAGTCCGGCGGTGAAGCCCTGGAAGTACCACACGTTGGTCTGGTAGAGCGCGTTGATGAGCCCGGCGGCCCCGGCCAGCAGGCCTCCCAGCAGGAAGGTCAGGGAGATGGTGGTATCCACGTTGATGCCCATGAGTCGCGCGGCCTCCGGATCCTGGGCGGTGGCGCGCATGGCCTTCCCGAGCCTGCTGCGGGACACGAAGGCGGTGAGCAGGAACACGAGCGGCACGGTGACCCCGACGGCGAGAACGTCAGCGCGCGAGATCGTCACGCCGGCCACGTCCACGAGGACCCTCTGCGCCCCGATCAGGTCCGGAATGGCCTTCTGGGAGCTGCCGAGCCAGAGTATCCCGACGTTCTGGAGGATGAACGACACTCCGACCGCGGTTATCAGCGGCGCCAGCTTCGGCGCGTTGCGCAGCGGCCGGTACGCCACGCGCTCGATCATCACGTTGAGGGTGCCGCTGGCCAGCATCGACAGGATGAGCGCCACGAAGAGTCCCACCGCGAGGCCGAGCGGCCCCGTCGCCAGCGTCAGCCCGAGGGTGCCGTAGAGGGCGAAGGCGACGAACGAGCCGATCATGAACACCTCGCCGTGGGCGAAGTTGATCAGCTCGATGATGCCGTAGACCAGCGTGTAGCCGAGGGCCACGAGAGCCCAGATGGAGCCGTTGGAGAGGCCGGCCACGAGGTTGTTGCCGATCCGGGTGAGCCCCTCCCCGTTGCTCAGATCCGTGATCGCGAAGTACGCTGGAAAGGCAATCAGCAGCGCGATCAGCCCGTACTTCGAGACGAACTCCCAGACGGCGGCCGCGCCTCGCAAGCGCGCCGTCGGGGATGCGATCGAAGCTGATTCCAAAGTGGGCCTATTCGAGGCGTGAAGAGACGGGGACGGGCCCTGGTGGGCCCGTCCCCGCCGGACTCTTCGTGGCGATCAGCCCTCTTGGGCCTTGATCACCTTCTGGAACTCCGGCTCTCCGGCCTCGTTGATCGTATACAGGCCGTAGTCGGTCAGCGTGGTGTCACCGTTCTCGTCGATGTCGTAGGTGCCGAGCACGCTGTTGCGGCCCTTCGTGTTGCCCACGAGTTGCTCCACGACCGCCTTCCGGTCGTTGGCCTTGTCGCCAACCGCCTTCAGCGTGTCGAGGGCCAGCGCCATCGTCTCGTAGCCGTAGATGGCGTACGGGTCGGGATTGCTTTCGTTGTAGGTGGCCTCGAAGTCCCTGAAGAACCTCTCCGCCTCCGCGTTCCCCCGCTTCTTGAACTCCTCGAGCCCGAGCGTGGCCACCGTGATCTTGGTCCGCTTGGCCAGCTCGGCGGGAATGCCGCCCTTCTTCGGGTTGGTGAACGCCTTCTCGGCCACGCCGTCGGGCCCGTACAGCTTGATGTCCGGGTTGGCTGCGCCGACGTCCTTGAATACCTGGACGTAGTTCTCGCCGGTGACTCCCGAGCCCACGAAGCAGTCGGCCTTGATCTTCGCGGCCAGCGAGCGGTAGTTCGGGGAGTTCTTGTCCGTTCCGTCGTTGCCCGCGACCTTGATCCCCTGCTCCTTGGCGGAGGTCGAGACGTTCCTGGCCAGACCGGCCCCGTAGGTGGTCTTGTCGTTGAAGATGTGGACGGACTTGCAGCCGTCCTCCTTCATCGTCGTGGCCAGCGCGGCGCCCTGGATGGTGTCCTTCGGCACGACGCGGGCGTAGGTGCGCGTCTTGGCGGGGTAGTACTTCTGCGGCTCGCCCGGATCGGCCCCCGCCTCGTCGGTGGTCAGGCCCACCGCCGTGTTGGACGGGCTGATCTGCGGGATGCCGGCCTTGTTGAGGATCGGCAGCGACACCTTCGTGCCACCCGAGTTGAACTCGCCGAGGTAGAAGATCGTCGACTTGTCCTGAACGGCCTTGCGCGCGTTCTGCGCGGTCTGACCCTCATCGGCTGTGCCCGGGTTCTGAGCTGTCGAGTCATCGAGCGACACGTACTTGATCTTGAACCTGCCGACCTTGTTCCCGGACTGCTTCAAGGCGAGCCGCTCGCCGTTGATCACCGCCTCGGACTGCTCCTTGGAGGTGCCCTGCAGGGGCAGGCTCGAGTAGATCGTCAGGGTCTCCCCCGCGGCGGTTCCGCCGCCTCCGCCTCCGCCTCCGCCATCATCGTCGCTGCCGCAGGCCGTCAGGCCCAGGGCGAGGGCGCCGAGGAGGCAGAGAATCACCGTCCATCGTGCTCGCAAGATAGGTCCCTCCTTCAAGGGGTTGGTCAAACTGCGCCACATCCTACTCCGGTTGGGCCCATCAGTAAGCGGGTTCGTGCAGTCACGGCGCCATCAGCTCGAGGGTCACCTGGCCGCGGCGGAGCCTCGCCACCGCCAGGCGCCGTGTACGTACGTCGCCGTCCCGGTCGAGCGAGAGGCTTCCGAGGGCCGTGCGGCGCGTCCCCGGCGCCCGCGCGGCGCGCACTACCCCGCGGCGATCCGCCCCGGACCGGTCGATCGCGGCGAGCACGAGCCTCATCGCCGCATAGCCATACAGCGCATCCGCACGGACCGGGGCCCCGGTGCGGCGCTCGAGGTCTCGGAGCAGGCGTCGCCCGCCGGCGGGCTGGGCTCCGCCTGGCAGCACGGGTGTGACCGCCCGCAGGTCGGGCGACCCGGGTCGCCGACCGTGGGGGATGAGGCCCGCGGTACCCACCACGGCGACCCCTGGCTCCTGGCGGGCGATTGCCCCCAGGGCCGCTGCCGTGGCCGGCCCGTGCCTTCCCACCACGACGATGGCGGCGGGGTGCGAGGCGGCCAGCCTGCGGATCAACCCCGGAACCGCCTCCACGTCGTCTCGCAGCACCTCGACGAAGGCCGGCTCGGCGCCGACCTGGCGCAGCCGGTGGACCAGGATCGCGGTCAGCTCACGGTCCGCGATGTTCTGGCCGTGGAGGATCGCCGTTGCCCCCGTGCCCTTCCCCGGCAGCAGCGCCATGACCCCGTCGGCCACCACCAGGTCGTTCGGGACCATGCGGGCGAAGGTGCGCACGTCCTCCGGGTAGAGGCGCTCGGGCCCGGCGCGCGGCCGCCCGGGAGGGACCTTGGTGAGGCTTGTGAGTCCGTCGGTTGGCGACACCTGCAGCAGCTCCGCCCGGTTGGTCACCGGCAGGGAGATCGCGGAGCCGCCGTAGTCGAGCTCGCCGAGGTAGGCGATCGCGGAGGGGTCCTTACGAGCCCTGTCCGCGTTTGCCCTGACGATTCCGGGGTCCCACAGGGTGTCGCCCGGCCGCGTTGCCGCCAGCCTCACCAGGCGGATGCGGCGTCCGCCCGCTCGCCCGCCCGCCTCCTGCAACGCCAGTCGCTGTCCGGCGAAGACGGCCTCTCCCGCCGCTGCGGACACCCCGTGGCGCGGACCGCTCGAATAGATCGTGAGGGTCTCGCCCCTCGCCCGGTTGGCGTCCTCTGCACCTCCCCCGCCACACCCGGCCAGGAGGAGCGCCAGGGCGAGCGCACGGCCACCGGACCGCCTCATGGCGCGCAAAGACGCGGGGCGAGCTCGCCGCCAGGCGCCGGCTACTGCTCGCCCGAGGCCGGCTTGCGTGGCCGAGCGATCTGCACGCCGGCCGCCATCACGGTGATGAGCGATGTGAAGAGGAAGGCATCGAACGCCTTCACCCCGAACGCCCAGGCCACGATCCACAGGACCAGGCCGACCGTGAGGGTGACGAGGACGGTCATCGGGCGGTCCGTTTTGCCATGGTGCGCCTGAGCTTGGTGACGGTGTTGAACCCTGCCCGTATCGCGCGGTCGGCACCGGAGTCCTCGGGAGGGAGCAGGCCGACCTGGCGGGCGTACGCCGCCCCGTCGAAGGTGCTCGTGCAGTGAACGATCCTGCCGTCCACGATCTCCAGGCAGTCGACGCCGCGCAGATCGACGCGCCGGCCCGTGGGCTGGAGGCCCTGGAACGTGCCTTCGCTGAACGTTCCCGCGAGGCGCCATTGCACGGCCGCGACCTTGTCATCGGCCGTGATCCGCTCAGTCGTGAACCTGGCATCCGGCATCGCCGTGAACATCTCCTTCAGCAGCGTCCGGATGGCCGCCGGGCCGCGGAAGATCCCAAGCGGCACGATGTCATTGACGCCTTCGGCGTCCCAGACGCGGACCGCCGCATCGGCGTCGCGCGCGGCCAGGGCCTCGAAGTAGGCCCCCGCGGTGGCCTGCACCACCGTGCGCTTCGCCGGAGCCCTCGAGGGTGCCTCCCTGTGTGGGGCCGCCGGCTTCACCGGGGCCACTGGCTCAGCCGGACCAGCCGGCGCCGCAGCAGACCCGGCCGACTCGAGGAGAGCTCCGGGGGCGGCCGGTGCGGCCGGCTTGGGGGCGGGCACGGGCCCGGCCGGCTTGGCAGCGGGGGTGACCTTGGGAGCGGAGGGGCGGGCCTTCTTCGCCGGGGTGGCGGCCTTCGCCGGCTTGCGGGTGCGCGTGGCGGGCTTCTTGGCCGCGGAGGCGGCGCCCTTCGCGGTCGCGCTCGTGACCTTGGTCGGCTTCTTGGCGGATGGCTTCGCGGCCTTCTTCGCAGGGGCCTTTGCGGGCTTCTTGGCGGCGGGCTTGGGGGACTTCGCGGCGGGGCTCGTGCTCTTGCCCGGCTTCTTCGGGCCGCCACTCTCTGACTCTGCCATGGCTCGGCACCCTAGCAGTCGGATCGGGACGGGTCAGTAGCGTGGGCGCGGATGCCGCGCGCGCTCAGGCCAGCGCGGCGGCGAGCTCTGCAACGAGCCCGCCGACCGCCGCGGCACCGCCCTCCCCCGCGGCTCGCACCACGCGGGTGCCCACTATGACGCCATCGGCGAGATCGGCGACGGCGCTTGCCTGCGCCGGCGTGGAGATGCCGAAGCCCACCGCAACCGGGGCCGACGTGGCAGCCCTTACCCGGTCGACCATCGAGTGCAGCTCGGGCGGCAGCTCCCGCCGCTCGCCCGTGGTGCCCGTCAGGGAGACGGCGTAGACAAAGCCCCGGGCGTCGCGGCCGATCTCGGCCATCCTCGCCGCGGGTGTGGTGGGTGCCACCAGCGGAACGAGCGGGATGCCAACTGCGCGGCAGGCCTCGGCCAGCTCGCCCGCCTCCTCGCGAGGCAGGTCTGGGACGATCAGCCCGGCGGCACCCGCGGCCACCGCTCGCCGCGGGTACTCCTCGGCTCCGGCGTTCAGGACGACGTTGGCGTAGACCATCAGTACCACCGGAACGCGATCCGCCACCGACTCGCACACAGCCAGGACGTCGTCGGGCGTCACGCCGGCGGCAAGAGCCTCGGTGCCCGCCGCGTGGATGACCGGGCCGTCGGCGAGGGGGTCGGAGAACGGCACTCCGAGCTCGACCAGATCGGCGCCCGCCGCAGCCGCGGCCTCGAGGCAGGCCCGCGAGGCCGGGATGTCCGGGTAGCCGCCCATCAGGTACGGCATGAGCGCCGCTCGACGGCCGTGTCCCCCGAACGCCCGTGCGACGCGGTCGCCGTCCGCGCCCGCCTCGGGCGCGCTCACCGCGAGAGGACCTCGGCCAGGTCCTTGTCACCTCGACCGGAGAGCACGAGCACGTCGAGCCCACCACGCTGGCCCGTGTTCGCCAGCAGCCAGGCGAGCGCGTGGCAGGGCTCGAGCGCCGGGATGATGCCCTCGAGCCGGCACAGGCGGCGAAATGCGGCGATCGCGTCCTCGTCGGGCACGGCCACGTAGCGCACGCGGCCCTCGTCGCGCAGCCAGGCGTGCTCGGGACCGGACCCGGGGTAGTCGAGCCCGGCGGAGATCGAGTGTGCTTCGAGCACCTGCCCGTACTCGTCCTGGAGCACCGCCGACATCGCGCCGTGAAGCACCCCTCGCGCGCCGATGGTCAGTGGAGCGGAATGCCGGCCCGAGCCGAGGCCCTCCCCCGCCGCCTCGACGCCCACCAGCTCGACATCCGGGTCGGCCACGAACGGGACGAACGCTCCGATCGCGTTGGAGCCGCCCCCGACGCAGGCGATCACGCGATCGGGCAGCCGCCCCTCGACCGCTCGGATCTGCCGCCGCATCTCGTCGCCTATCACGCGCTGGAGGTCGCGCACGAGCCCCGGATAGGGCGCCGGGCCGACGGCAGAGCCGATGATGTAGTGGGTGCTCTCCACGTTGGCGACCCAGTCCCGGATGGCGGCGCTCACGGCCTCCTTCAGCGTCCGTGCCCCGGCCTCGACCGGCGTGACCTCGGCACCGAGCAGCCCCATGCGCTCCACGTTCGGGCGCTGGCGGCGCATGTCCTCGCTGCCCATGTACACCACGCACTCGAGCCCTAGCAGTGCGCAGGCGGTGGCCGTGGCCACCCCGTGCTGGCCGGCGCCGGTCTCGGCTATCACCCGCCGCTTGCCCATCCGCACCGCCAGCAGCGCCTGGCCGAGCGCGTTGTTGATCTTGTGCGCCCCGGTGTGCAGCAGGTCCTCTCGCTTGAGGTAGACCGTGGAGGAGCACTCCTCCGACAGGCGCGCGGCCCGGTAGAGGGGCGTCGGGCGCCCGGCATAGTCGGCGAGCAGGGCGCCGAGCTCCTCGCCGAAGGCGGAATCGGCGCGGGCCGCAAGCCAGGCCCGCTCAAGCTCGTCAAGCGCGGGTATCAGCGTCTCGGGAACGAAACGCCCCCCATAGGGGCCGAACTCACGCTCCCGGGCTGGCGCTGCCGCCCCCGGGTCGGGCGCCCTCATGCGGCCGCGGCCTCGCGGTCGGCCTCGGTCACGGCTCGAAAGAATGCCGTGACCTTGCCGGGGTCCTTGACGCCCGGCGCGGCCTCCGTGCCACTGGCGGTATCCACACCGAAGGGCCTCACCGCTGCGACGCCGCCGGCCACGTTGTCGGGTGTCAGGCCTCCGGATAGCACCATCGGTACCCCGGTACGATGCTCGCGGACCAGCCCCCAGTCGAAGGTGGCGCCGCTGCCTCCGCGCAGGCCAGGGGCGTGCGCGTCCAACAGGTGGAGATCGGTCCGGAAGGGCTCGAGGCCGCGGATGGAGGCCGCGTCCTTGACCCGGGCGGCCTTCATGACGCGACAGCCCGTGCGCCTTGCGGCCTCGCGGCAGTAGGCCGGCCCCTCGTCACCGTGGAGCTGGAGCAGGGTGAGCCCGAACCTGTCCGCGGCAAGGGCGACCTCGTCGAGCGTGGCGTTCACGAACACGCCCGTGACCTCGACCTCCCTCCTCAGCATGGCGCCGATAGCGGCAGCCTCGTCGGGCGCGCAGGCCCGCGAGCTGCCGGGCCACAGCACGAGCCCGACCGCCCAGGCGCCCAGGTCGGCGGCCAGGCGCGCGTCCTCCACTGTGGTTATGCCGCAGATCTTTACGCGGGTCACTGTAGGAATGGTGGCACGGAGCCCCGCGCGGCACCCGGGTCAGGGGAAGAGCCCGCGGCCGCCGCCGCCGCCGCCGTCCTCGGACGGCTGGGAGCTCTTGAGCGTCGTCGGCCTCTTGCCGAGCTTCACCCTGGCCGTCCTCTTGTCCTCACCCCGGTAGTACTCCACCTCCACCGTGTCGCCGGGCTTGTCGTCGGCGATCGCGCCGGCCACGTCGTCGGGGTCCTTCACGGCCTTGCCGTCCACCTTCACGATCAGGTCGCCCCCGGCCACGATGCCCCCGCTCGTGGGGGTTCGCCCGCCGGTGAGACCTGCGCGGGCAGCCGGGCCGCCCCGCACGACGCTCGTGATAAGGGCCCCGTCACCTACCGGCAGGTTCAGATCCTCGGCCACCTGGTCGGTCACCCGCGCCATCTCCACCCCCAGGTAGGGGCGCTCCACCTTGCCGTCCTTCTTGAGGCTCGGGAGCAGCGACTTGGCGGTGTTGATGGGAACGGCGAAGCCGATGCCCACGGAGGCTCTCGTGCCCCCGGTCGCTATCTGCGAGTTGATCCCGATCACCCTGCCGTCGGCGTCCAGCAGCGGACCCCCCGAGTTGCCGGGGTTGATCGATGCGTCGGTCTGGATCACGTCGCGGATGGGAAACCCGTTGGGCGCCTCGATCTGGCGCTGGAGCGCTGACACGATGCCGGTGGTCACGGTGCGGGTGAAGCCGAACGGGTTGCCGATGGCGACGACGGGGTCGCCGACATCCACCTTCGAGGAGTCACCCAGCGGGATGGGCTGGAGCTTGGCCTTGTCGGGGTCGACCTCGAGCACGGCGATGTCGGTCGAGGGATCGCGTCCGACCACCTTGGCGTCCACGAACTCGCCCTCCTCCTCGAAGCGCACCGACACGTCGTTCGAGCCCTCCACCACGTGGGCGTTGGTGATGACCGTGCCGTCCTTGTCCACTACGAAGCCGGAGCCCGTGGCCGTGCCGCCTTGCTGGTCGGGAAGCCCGAACGGCGAGTCCGAACTGGTGCCGCGCGCCTGCACGAAGACAACGCCAGGGCCCTCCTCCTTGTAGATGCCCGACACGGTGCGACCCTCGCCGTCGCCGCCGCTCGTTGCCGGCCGAGAGATCGACGTGCCCCTCACCACCTCGCGGGTGGTGTCCCCCGTGTCGATCACATCGGTGGCTATCAGCACGGCGCCCACCACGAGCACGACCAGCCCGCCGAGGACGGCTGCCAGAAAGCTTGACAGCGCGGGACGTCGCGAAGGTGAGGGCACGTTCTGATTCATGCCTTCGTTCTAGGCAGGTGAGCTTAAGAGCCGGTAAACGGCGTGACCGGCGGAATCGCCACGAAGCCCCGCAGGCGCGCCCGCAGGCCGCGATTAGCGGTCAGCTCCCGCCTGAGCGCCCGTCGCTCAGCCCGGCCGGGCGACGAAGCGCCGCTTCTCCCAAAACGGCCGGCGCGCAGCCGCGCCACGTACCCCTCGGACCGAGGGCCCGCCGTCCGCCCGAGCCGGCGCTCGAGCTGGAGCAGGGTCGTGCCGGCTCCGACCTCCCACCCCAGCCGCGGCAGCGCCCGCTGCAGCTCGCGCAACGAGGCTTCGGCGGCGGCGGCCGGCGTCAGGCGCCTCCTCCGAAGCGCAAGGCATGCCACGACCAAGAGGGAGAGAGCGGCGAGCCCGAGCCCTGGCGCCCAGCCGGGCAGCGCTCCTCCTTCCCCATCCGAGGCACGGGCTGCCGGTCGGCCCGGCCGGTCACCTCCGGGGCTGCCGCCAGAGTCGCCGCTGATCCTGCCGGCGCTTTCCCCTGAAGCGCGGGAGGGGTCGGACTCGCCGCCCGGGCGGTCCGCCGGCGCGGCCGCGGGGGTCGGATCGAAGGTGACCCAGCCGATCCCGGTGAAGTAGACCTCCACCCAGGAGTGGGCATCCAGGTCGCGGACGCGGTACTCCCCGGTGTCGCGGTTGAACGACCCGGGGGAGAAGCCGGAGACCACCCGGGCGGGAATCCCCACCATCCGCAGCATCAGGGCCATCGCGCCCGAGAACTGCTGGCAGTAGCCGATCCGGTCCTCGAACAGAAAGGACTCGAGCGGATAGCGCCGGCTCGGGGGCCGCTCGCTGTAGGTGTAGTTGCGCTCGAGATGGCGCTCGATCCGCTTTGCGGCGTCGTAGGCGGTGGGCGCGCCGAGCACGAGCCGCTCGGCCAGCTCGAAGGTCTGCCGATATGGCGACGCGGCCAGACGGCGGTCCACCGCGGGCACTCCGCGTGAGGCGCCGCCGCGCAGGGGCACCTGCACCGGCTCCCCGCGAGGCCAGAGCCGCGGGGTCTCGGAGCTCGATTGCGGCCCGGCCTTCAGCGCGTCGACGCCACGCGCGGGGAGCCCGAGCCTGGTGTACTGGGCAAGGGAGGAGACGTAGGCGTCGCTTGACGCGCGCATCTCGCGGGCGTCAGGTTTGGGCGCGTAGGTCCTGACGGTGTAGGCGTCACCGCGCCGCAGCGGCTCCTCGAGCCTGCTCCACGTGCCGTCGGAGGAGCCGCTCACCGACTCGCCCGCGCCGGTCACCAGGTACGGCGTGCCCGCGCCTACCAAGAAGTCTGTGCGCAGCGCTCGCACCGTGACACGGAGCCGCTCGTCCCAACGGCGATCCGGGCGAGCGGGCAGCTCGGCGAGGGGACCGGTGCGCTCGTTGGCGCCCGAGCGGACCCAGCGCAGGCCGTCGAAGTGGTCGAGTGTCTCGGCCTTCCAGTAATGGGCCCGGCCCGCCCGCACGTTCAGCAGGGTGGTGCCCTCACGCGGCCAGTCGAGCGGGCCATAGGAGTGGTTCCAGTTGAAGGTCACGTCCTTGCCGGCGAACCAGTTCCACGAGCGGTAGTCGATCAGCGCGCCCTGGGAGTCGAGCCGCGCCGCGAGCGGCAGTGACAGAGCGCCGACGGCGAGCACCGCGAGGACCGCGGGGAGCGCCTCTCTCCTTCCGAGACGTGGAAGCCACAGCCAGGCGGCCACGAGCGCGAGCAGAGCGGCGCCTCGCAGGAGCGGCCGGCCCGGGTCGTACTCCGTGGCCGGCAGGCCGTAGAGCACGAGCAGGGCGATGAGCCCGAGGGCCCGAGGGACGGCGACCCGCCGCAGCGGCCAGAACGCGAGAGCTGCCGCGAGCGACAGCAGAAGCGGGGCCCCCATGAGGATGACGAGCCGCACGGATTCGTCCTGGCCGGCGTACGGCCATCCGACGTTGTGGATGCCCGAAAGGCCTCTGTCGATCTCGTCGGCGAGGTCGTCCCAGCGCGCCGGCTCGAGCAGCGAGGCCGAAAGCCCCGCCGCCACCAGCGCTATCGAGAGCCCGGCCAGCGTGGCGGCCACGGCGCCCAGGTGGACCGCCCAGCGCGGCCGGCCCAGCCGGCCGACCAGGGTCAGGGTAGCCGCGAGCGCGACGGCCGCCAGGACGGCGCCCGCAAGGCCCAGTGCAGGAGGCTCCTGCACGAGCCTTGCCCAGTGACCCGTGGCAAACCCGGCCAGCCCGGCAAACGCGGCCAGCCGCACCGCCGCGGCCGTGAACCGCCACTCGCGCGGCCGTGCGAGGACGCCTGGCGCGGCATTCGCCGCGACGGCGCTCACCGTCTCGCCTCGAGGTGGACGCTCGCTACACGGTCCATCATCCGGCCGCTCGCGCCTCGGCTGCGGGTCCCGCCGTGCGCGCGCCCCGGCCGAGGCGGTAGCCGGCGCAGCCCGCCACGGTGAAATCAGTCCGTGCGCCCTGGCGCGGCTGAGCGGTCACGAGCCAGCTGCCACCGGCGGCGCTGCGTGGCAGGTCGCGCGGGGAGAGCCCACTGGCGCTTACCCACATCACGGCCCCGGCCCTGCGCGTGCGAGCCGGCAGCGGCGGACGCGAGCCGGCCTCCACGAGGGCCAGCCGAGCGTGCAGCATCGGCCACGTCCCGAGGTCGGTGCCGACGGCGGTGGGGCGGCGATCGCCCGGCAGCAGTAGCGCGCAGCCGCCGCGTCGCGCGAGGTGCAGGCAGAGCGATGCCGCCGCGCGGACCGCCTTGTCGAGCGCCTCCTCGGACTCGGGCCGGGCGCTGTCGAGCACCACAAGCGGTGCGGAGTCGGCGTCGGAGGTGAGCCGCCGCTCGAGCATCTCCCCGCTCCGCGCGACAGCGGGCCAGTGGATCCGGGACGCGGGGGTGCCGAGCCGGTAGGGCCGCAGGCCGTCGAGGTCCAGCTCGGCGGCCGAGCCGTCCACCCGCCCGCGCAGGCCGACCCGGTCCCCGCCTGCGTCGGGGGCCGCTCCCGCGCCGCCGGCGCCACCCGCGGCGCCCGCAACGACCGGCTCGATACGGGGCAGCACCAGCACCTCGTCGTTGCCGCCGGCCACCGCCACCTCGCGCACCGCGAGGCGCAAGGGGTCGTGGACAACGAGCACGCCCGGCTCGAACCGGCGCCGTCCACGGCGCCCGAAGCGCACGTCGATGCGCATCCGGCTCGGCGCGCGACCACCGAGCGCGACCGGATGCGCCAGCAGCGGATCGTGTAGCTCCGCCGCGGGTGGCGGCAGCAGGCCCGGCCGGAGCTCCAGGCGAACGGGGTAGGGCTCCTCCTCCTGCACGCTGTGTGGCCCCGGCTCTCGCTCCACGGCAAGGCCGTGTGCAGCCAGCCCCACCCACAGCGCCGCGCCGAGAGCCAGGAGCAGCACGCCCACCCCGGGCAGGTAGAGGGAAGCCGTGTCGAAGGCGGCGGCGGTCAGCACCATCACGGCGCCGAGCAGAGCTGCCCACGCCGCTCGGATCACGCGGACTGAGCGGAAGGACTCGGCGCGCGCCTCAGGGTCACAGCGCGGGAACCTGCTCGAGCGCATCGCGCACGACCGACGCGCGGTCCTCGTTGGATGCCTCGGGAGCAAGGAGCAGCCGGTGGGTGAGCACCGAGGGCGCCAGCGCCTGGACGTCGTCGGGCAGCGCATGGTCGCGGCCCTTCAGCACGGCCAGGGCCTTGGCCCCGCGGAAGAGCATCAACCCGGCTCGGGGACTTGCACCCAGCTCCACGCGGGGATCGGCCCGAGTGGCGTCGAGAAGGTCCACCACGTAGCGACGCAGTGCCTCGCTGCCGTGTACCGCCGCCACCGTGGCCTGTGCCGCGAGCACCTCCCCGACGTCCGTGACGGATTCGAGATCTAGCACGCGATCGTGTCCGGAATGCTCATCGAGCATCTCCCGCTCCTGCTCGATGGAGGGGTAGCCGAGCGACACCCGCACCATGAAGCGATCGAGCTGCGCCTCGGGCAAGGGGTAGGTGCCCTCATACTCGATGGGGTTCTGGGTGGCGAGCACGATGAACGGCCTGGCCAGGTCGTGGGTGTGCTTGTCCACCGTGACCTGGCGCTCCTGCATGCACTCGAGCAGGCCCGACTGAGTCTTGGGGGACGCACGGTTGATCTCATCCACGAGGACGACGTTCGCGAATACCGGTCCGGGCCGGAACTCGAACCGCGCCTCGCGCTGGTTGAAGACGTTGGTGCCCACCACGTCCGCCGGGAGGAGGTCGGCGGTGCACTGCACACGCGCGAACTCGGCTTCGACGGACCGGGCCAGGGCGCGAGCGAGCGCCGTCTTGCCGACCCCGGGGTTGTCCTCGATGAGGACGTGTCCTTCCGCCAAGAGCGCCACGAGCACGTCACGGACGACATCATCGGGGGCCTTGACCGCACGGGCCACGTTCTCACGCAGGCGCGAGGCAAGCTCAGCGACCGCCGCCGGATCGATCTCGGGCACCGTGGCCATCCGCAACGATGGTAAAGAACGCCGCCGGCCCGTCACCCATGCTGGCGCCCTCGGCAAGCCCTCGGGCAACTGCCGCCGTGGGCGGGAGCCCCCGGCCCTACTACTCCGCGCCTCCGACCAGCCGGCGGACGGCGTCCTCGGGGTCCTCCGCGCGCATGACCGTCTCGCCCACGAGCACGGCGTCGACGCCGACTCGCTCGAGCTCCTCGATCTGCTCGCGGTAGACGATGCCGGACTCGGAGACCACGGTCTTGCCGGCCGGGACGTCGGTCAGGAGCTCAAAGGTGCGCGTGATGTCCACCGTGAAGTCCTCGAGGTCCCTGTTGTTGATGCCGATCACGTCGGCATCGATGCGCAAGGCGGTGTCGAGCTCATCGGGGCGCGAGATCTCGACGACGGCGTCGAGATCCAGTGACCGGGCGGTGGTGAGCAGCTCGTCGGCGTCGCGCTCCCGCATCGACCCCGCCACGAGCAGCACGGCGTCGGCACCCGCGGCCTTGGCCTCGAACAGCATGTAGGGATCGATGGTGAAGTCCTTGCGCAGGATGGGAAGGTCGCTCGCGGCACGGGCCTCGCGCAGGTCCTGCAGCGAGCCTCCGAAGTGGGCCTCCTCGGTGAGGATCGACAAGGCCGCCGCACCGCCGCGCGCGTACGCCGCAACGATCTCGGCGCAGGTCGCCCCGTCGCGAATGGCCCCGGCAGACGGCGAGCGCCGCTTGTGCTCGGCGATCAGGGAGGTTCCCGGCCGGGCAAGCGCCTCCGAGAACGGACGCGCTTCGTGCTGCTCCTCGAGTGCGGCCCGTCGTACCTCCTCGAGCGGAGCGGCCGCTCGCCGGCCCTCGAGCGCCTGGCGGGTGGCCGCTACCAGCCCCTCGAGCCGCGGGTTCACGCCGCCAGCTCCCGCGTGCGCGCCACGAAGCGCTCCAGCACATCGCGCGCGGCCCCGGAATCGATGGCATCCTCGGCTCGTCGCACGCCTGCCTCGATCGAGTCGGCGCCGCCCCCCACGTAGATCGCGGCGCCGGCGTTGAGCGCTGTCAGGTCGCGCTCGGCTCCTAGGGCGCCTTCGAGCACTCGGCGGGCGATGCCGGCGTTCTTCTCCGGCGTGCCGGCGGCCACGGCATCCTGCGGGGCGCTGGTCAAGCCCACGGACTCAGGAGAGATCTCATGAGCATGGATGTGCCCGTCTCGGAGCTCCACCATGCGTGTCGGGCCCGAAACGCTCAGCTCGTCCAGTCCGTCATCGCTCGAGACCACGAGCGCATGGTCGCAACCCAGCTCGGCGAGTGCCCCGGCGACTATGTCGAGAAAACGCCTGTCGGAGACTCCGATGAGCTGCCGGGTGGCTCCCGCGGGGTTTGTGAGAGGGCCGAGGAAGTTGAAGATCGTGCGGACCGCGAGCTCCTTGCGCACCGGCACCACGTGCCTCATCGCAGGGTGATGGCTCGGCGCAAACATGAACCCGAAGCCCAGCTCGTCGATGCACGCGGCCACCGCGCCCGGTTCCAGGTCGATGCGCGCCCCGAGTGCCTCGAGCACGTCTGCCGAACCCGACCTGCCGGTGGCAGAGCGGTTCCCGTGTTTTGCCACCCGGCAGCCCGCGCCGGCCGCCACGAAAGCCGCGGTGGTGGACACGTTGAACGTCGGTCGCCCGCCCCCCGTGCCCGCCGTGTCCACCAGGAGATCGCCCGCCGGCTGCACCGCCACGGCCACCTCCCGCATGGCCCGTGCCATGCCCGCGATCTCATGGACGGTCTCGCCCTTCGTTCGAAAGGCGATCAGGAGCCCCGCGGTCTGGGCCTCGGAGGCCCGACCGGCCATCACCTCCCGAAGGACGACGGTGGCCTCGTCGGCGGTGAGGGCCTCGCTCCGGCAGAGCCGGTCGATGGCCTCGGTGAGTATGGGGTTGGGCATATGTGGCCTCAGCGCTCGAGGAAGTTGCGCAGTATGGTCATCCCCTCGGCGGTGAGCACGGACTCAGGGTGGAATTGGACGCCCTCGGCGGGGAGCTCGCGGTGGCGGATGGCCATCACCGTGTGGCCGGACACGGCCGAGCGCTCCAGCTCGTCCGGGAGGTCGGAATCCACCACCAGGGAGTGGTAGCGGCCCGCCTCGAGCGGCGATCGAAGCCCGCTGAAGATCGTCCGGCCATCGTGCTCCACCGGGGCCGTCTTGCCGTGAACCGGTTCACCGCGCACCACCTGGCCCCCGAAGGCGCTCGCCAGCGCCTGGTGTCCCAGGCAGACACCGAGCACCGGGGTGCCCGCCTCGGCGAAGCGCCTGATGGCCTCAACCGAGACCCCCGCCTCCGCGGGCGTGCAGGGACCGGGCGACACGATCAGGCGGTCGCACTCCCGCTCGAGCAGCTCGGCGACGGTCGCGGAGTCGTTGCGCACCACCTCGAGCTCGGCGCCCAGCTCACCGAGATACTGCACCAGGTTGTAGGTGAACGAGTCGTAGTTGTCGATGATCAACACCTGGCATCGGGGGGCTCGCGCCCCCCGTACCCCCCGCTGATGATTGGCGGGTTCGAGGTTCTCTCGCGCCCCCCGTACCCCCCGCTGATGATTGGCGGGTTCCCTGCTCATGCCCAATCCTTCTGGCGGCACGCCAGCTCGATCGCTCCGAACACCGCTCCCGCCTTGTGCTCGGTCTCGCGCACCTCGTAGGCCGGGTCTGAGTCGGCCACGATTCCGCCGCCCGCCTGGATGTGCACGCGGCCGTCCTTCACGAGCGCCGACCGGATGTAGATGCAGGTGTCGAGCTCTCCGGTATAGGAGATGTAGCCCACCGATCCCCCGTACGGACCGCGGCGCACGGGCTCGAGCTCGTCGATGATCTGCATCGCGCGGATCTTGGGAGCCCCGGAGAGGGTGCCCGCCGGCAGGGAGGCGCGCAGCCCGTCGATGGCGCTCACCCCCTCGCGCAGGGTGCCAGACACCGACGACACGATGTGCAGCACGTGCGAGTAGGTCTCCACCACCATCAGCTCGTCCACGGTGACCGACCCGTACTCGCACACCCGCCCGAGGTCGTTGCGCGCCAGGTCCACCAGCATGACGTGCTCGGCGCGCTCCTTCTCGTCGGCAAGCAGCTCCTCGGCGCGCTCGAGGTCCCCCTCGACCGTGTCCGCCCGCGGCCGGGTGCCCGCGATGGGGCGCTGCTCGGCGTGGCGGCCGGTCACCTTGATCAGGGCCTCCGGTGACGCGCCGGCTATCTCGAAGTCCTCGAAGTCCAGGAAGTACATGTAAGGGCTGGGGTTGATGGCCCGCAGGCCGCGGTAGATCGAGAACGCGTCCACCGGCGCGTCGGCGCTCCAACGCTGGCTCGGCACCACCTGGTAGGCGTCCCCGGCGCGGATGTACTCCTTGCAGCGCTCGACCGCCGCGGCGTAGCCGTCCGATCCGACGTTCGAGGTGTAGAGGGGCGCCTCCCGCACGCGGCGCCCGCCGCGCGGCACCGGCTCCGACAGCCGGTCTCGCACCCCCGCGATCGCCGCGATGGCGGCGGCGTAGGCGCGGTCCACGTCGTCCTCGACGAAGACGTTCGCGAGGATCGTGACCTCGTGGCGCAGGTGGTCGAAGGCCACGAGCACGTCCGAGACCATCAGCGCCAGCTCGGGGGTGCCCACGTCATCGGGGTTGCCCTGCCCGACCGAGGGCTCGGCGTGGCGGACGAGGTCGTAGCCGAAGAGGCCCACGGCACCGCCGGCGAACGGCGGTAGCCCTTCGAGTGGTGCCACGCTGTAGCGCTCGAGTTCGAGCGCGACGGCCGCATAGGGGTCGCGTCCGTCGCGGCGCTCGCCTCCCACCGTGAGGACGCCGTCCTCCAGCCGGATCAGCGTGCGCGGCTGGAAGCCCAAAAAGGACCAGCGCCCGAAGCGCTGACCCTGCTCGGCGGACTCGAGCAGGAAGGACGGCCCGTCTCCACGCAGCTTGAGGTAGGCGGAGACCGGGGTCTCGCAGTCGTCGATGAAGGTGTGCCGGAGCGGCACCAGGGTGCTCTCGCGCGCGAGCTCGCGCACCTGCTCGAGGCTCGGCGTGACCTCGAGGCCGGAGGGCTCAGCGGCGACGCGCATTGAGCACCTCGTAGGCGTCCGGAAGCGTCAGTCCGCGCGAGGCCAGCAGCACCGCCAGGTGATACAGCAAGTCGGCTGCCTCCTCCCGCACCCGCTGATCGGACTCCCCTGCGGCCGCGCGCGCCACCTCGTCGGCCTCCTCGCGCACCTTCTCGCCGATCTGCGGCGGTTCGGCGAGCAGCTCGGCGGTGTAGCTCCCGCGCGCGCCGCCCTCGGCCGCGGAGGCGATGCGCTCGGCGATCGTCCGCTCGAGGGCGGGAAGGGCCTCGGCCGGCTGGGGCTCCGTCTCACCCCGATGAAAGCAGGTGCGCTCGCCCGTGTGACAGGCCGGACCCGAGGGGTCGACGAGAGCCACGACCGCGTCCTCGTCGCAGTCGTAGCGCAGCGCGCGCACGTGCATCACGTTTCCTGAGGTTGCCCCTTTCCGCCACAGCTCGCCGCGGGAGCGGCTCCAGAAGTGCATCGCCCCGGTCTCCCGCGTCCGAGCGAGCGCCTCCTGGTTCATGTAGGCCAGGGTGAGCACCTCGCCCGTGCGCGCGTCCTGCATCACGCAGGGCACGAGGCCGTTCTCGTCGAAGCGGATCGGGTTCACGAGGGGATTGTCCCAGCCGCCGACGAGCCGAAGCGCTCAGGAGGCGGACCGAAGGTCCAGGACCTCGACCTCACCGGACAGGGCGACGATCTCCGGATCGCCGGTCAGAAGTGGCGCGCCATGACGTTGTGCGGTGGCTACCGCGAAGCAGTCCGCATACGAGAGTCCGCCTGCGACCTCGATGCGAGCTGCCTGGAGCACGAGCGCCGCGTCGGGCTCCTCGGCTCGCACGGCCGCGAGAACTGCTCGTAGCCCTTGCTAGGCGGCCCCCCCTGCCGCTTCAGCGGGCGAGTTGGTAGTAGACCTCGCCGAGGTTGATCCACGAGATACCGGTGCCTCC
>JAUJNT010000004.1:253965-258824 GCA_030448005.1 Thermoleophilaceae bacterium | reverse complement strand
GCCTTCGCTCATCACGCTCGATCTCCGCGCGATGCTCGGCCTCCAGCTCGGCCGTCATGCTCGGTCCTCCGGCGAAGAGCCCCAGCAGCTCGTCCCCTCTCGTCACCCGCCGTACGCGCGCCTCGCCTATATGCGGCGGCCTACCCGATGCCGAGCCGGTCGAGCAGGGCGTCGTCCTTGCGCCATGCCTTGCGCACCCGCACGCGCAGGTCGAGGTGAACGCGCCGCCCGAACGTGCTCTGAAGCTCCTTGCGGGCCGCGGTGCCGATCGCCTTGACCATCCGTCCTCCCGCACCGATCAGGATCGCCTTCTGAGACTCCCCTTCTGCCCAGAGGTACGCCTCGATCTCGAGCGGCCCGTCCTCCCGCCCGACCACCTCTCCGAGCTCCACCTCCACGGCGTGAGGCAACTCATCGCGGGTGCGAAGCAGCACCTGCTCGCGGATGAGCTCTGCCAGGTGCACTCGCTCGGGCAGGTCTGTCACGTCCTCGGCCGGGTAGAGGAACGGGCCCACCGGCAGCAGCGTTACCAGGTGCTCGACCAACTCGGGCACCCCCGCCCCGGTCCGGGCGCTGACGGGGAAGATCTCGCCTTCGATCCCGAGCCCTTCCGCTGCCATGAGCGCCTCGATCGTGCGCTGCCTGCTCAGGCGATCCACCTTGTTCACCGCCACCACCGCCTTCACCCGGGCGGCGCGGATCGCCCGCGCGATGAATCGATCTCCCTTGCCCACCTGCTGCTCCCCATTGAGCACGAAGAGGACGGCGTCCGCGTCCCCGAGCGCGCGCTCGACGGAGTGCTGCATCCGCTCGGTCATCGGGTCGCGCGGGCGCTGGACGCCGGGGAGGTCCACCAGCACGAGCTGCCAGTCCGGACGCGTGGCGATGCCGCGCACCTCGCGCCGCGTGGTCTGGGGCTTGTCCGAGACGATCGCCACTTTGTCGCCCACGACACTGTTGACGAGCGTGGACTTGCCGGCGTTCGGGCGGCCGGCGAGCGCCACGAACCCGCTGCGGGTCTCCGCCGGGGGCGGGACCGGACCGCTCACGCAGCCCCGAGCTCGCCCACGACGCGGTCCTGGAGGGCCAGCATCTCACCGGCGTCGGCCTCGTGGTCGTAGCCGCAGAGATGGAGGACGCCGTGGACCACGGCCTCGGGCACGTCGTCTGTGTGCTCCGGGCAGATCACCACATCACCGAGCTCACGCGGTCCCGGTGCGAACCCCGACCCGTCCACCGGGAAGGAGAGGACGTCGGTTGCCCGGTCGATTCCCCTGTGCTCCCGGTTCAGGCGGCGTATCTCCTCGGGCCCGACCAGCTGCACCGCAACGTGCCCCTCGGCCACGCCGGCCGCGTGGAGCGCGGCCTCGGCCGACGCTCGCACCAGGTCCTCGTCCCCGGCGATGACCTCGACGTCGATCAGCGGACCTGCTCAGGCTTTCTTGCGAGCAGGGCGCAACTCCGGCGCCTGGGTCTCCGCGTACTCGCCGTAGGCCGCGACGATGCGCTGCACGAGCTTGTGGCGAACGACGTCCTCCCCGCCGAAGCGCACGAACTCGATGCCCTCGACGCCCGCGAGGATGTCGCCGATCACAACCAGGCCGGAATGCTGGTCCTGCGGCAGATCCACCTGGGTGACGTCGCCGGTGACCACAATCTTCGAGCCGAAGCCGAGCCGGGTGAGCACCATCTTCATCTGCTCCGGGGTGGTGTTCTGGGCCTCGTCGACGATGATGAAGGAGTCGTTGAGCGTCCGGCCCCGCATGAACGCCAGGGGGGCGACCTCGATCACGCCGCGCTCGAGGTGTCCGTTGACCTTCTCCGGCTCGAGCATGTCGTAGAGGGCGTCGAAGAGCGGACGCAGGTAGGGGTCCACCTTGGCCATCAGATCACCTGGCAGGAAGCCGAGCCGCTCTCCCGCCTCGACGGCGGGGCGGGTGAGCACGATGCGCTTGACCTCCCGCCGCTGCAGTGCCGCGACCGCCATCGCCACCGCGAGGAAGGACTTGCCGGTGCCCGCCGGGCCGATCCCCACGGCGATCGTGTGGTTGCGGATGGCGTCCACGTAGCGCTTCTGGTTGAGGGTCTTCGGGGCCACCTTGAGGCCCCGATGGCGCCACACCACGTCCTCGAGGATCCTGCTGGGGCTCTCGTGGCGATCGAGCGCACTCCCGATCGCCTCGATCGTGCCGGGGGCCACCTCGTGTCCCTGCACCACGAGGTCGGTGAGCTCACGCACCACCGTCTCGCCCATCGCCACGTCCACGTCCGAGCCGTCGAGGGTCACAACGTTGCCCCGCAGATAGACCTCGCACTCCAGGTGGTCCTCCAGCGTGCGCATGATGAGGTCGTTTGCACCCGCCAGCTCCGCGGCGACGTCGTTTGAGAGCTCGAGCTGCTTGCGGGCCATTCGCTACGGGGTCAGCAGTTCCTTGACCGCATCGCTGACCCGGCGTCCGTCCGCGCGGCCCTGGAGCCTGGGCATCACAGCCGCCATCACCTTGCCCATCTCCTTCGGTGAGCTCGCCCCCGACTCTGCCACCACGTCCCCCACGATGGCCTTCAGCTCCACGTCGGAGAGCTGGTCTGGCAGGTAGCCCTCGATCAGCTCCGCCTCTAGCTCCTCGGCTTCTGCCAGATCGTCGCGACCGGCGTCCCGGTAGGCCTTGGCCGACTCGAGTCGCCGCTTTCGCTCGCGCTGGAGAACCTGCACCTCGTCGCCCCCGGACCTCTCCTTCTCCGCCTTCTGCAGCTCGGAGACCACCATGCGCAGCGCGCCTGCGCGCCGGCGGTCCCCCGACTTGAGGGCCACCGTCACGTCGGACTTCAGCTCTTCGAGCAGGGCCATAAGGTGAAGTGTAAGAGGCATGGCCGAGCTCACCGCTGTCACCTTCGACTGCTACGGCACCCTCGTGGACTGGGAGGGTGGCCTGGGCACGTTCCTCTACGACCTCGCCCGGCGTGCTGGCGACCGGGACCCGGGTCCTGGCCGTGAGCTGCGCGAGCGCTGGGAGGAGATCCAGTTCGAGCTGATCCACGGCGGATACCGGTCCTACCAGGACATCCTCGTGGACAGCCTGCGCACGTGGGTGGGCGAGCGCGGCTACCGCTGGAACGAAGGCGAGGGCGAGGCACTCGAGCGGGCGATGCAGAGCTGGCAGCCCTTCCCCGACACGGTGCCCGCGTTGCTACGGACAAGTGCGGCCGGGTTGCGGCTGGCGATCGTCTCCAACACCGACCGGCACATCATCGAGCACACGCTGCGCCAGCTGGCCCCCGTGAGGTTCGACGAGGTGGTGGTGGCCGAGGACGTGCGTGCCTACAAGCCCGACCTCGAGCCCTTCACGCGCGCCCTGCACGCTCTCGGGAGCCCCGCGCGGGAGGTCCTTCACGTGGCCTTTGGCTTCAAGTACGACATCGCCGCGGCACAGCGCAAGGGGATGCCGACGGCCTGGGTGAACCGCCACCGCGAGCAGGCCCCCGGCGAGGAGGAGCCAGACCACGAGTGGGACTCGCTCTGGGGTCTCGCCGAGCTGGTCGAGCGGCCCCAGGCCTGAGGTGGCCGACGGCACCCTGATCCTGGTGGCGGGCGGCCTGCTGGCGCTCGGCATCGCAGCCTCGCTGATCGCCGGCCGCCTGAGGGTGCCGGGCCTCGTGCTCTTCCTCGCGCTGGGCATGGCCATCGGCTCCGACGGGCTCGGGCTGATCGAGTTCGGCGATGGTACGAACGACGTTGAGCTGGCCCGCACCATGGGCATCGTGGCGCTGGCGCTCATCCTGTTCGAGGGTGGCCTGGCCACCGGGTGGAGCCAGATCCGACCCGTGCTTCGCCCCGCCCTCTCCCTGGCCACGCTCGGAACGGTGATGACTGCAGCGGTCGTGGGCCTGTCCGCCGCCTGGTTGCTCGATCTGACGACGCTCGAGGGCATGCTGCTTGGCTCGATCGTGGCGGCCACCGACAGCGCGGCCATCTTCTCCGTCCTGCGTGGCTCGAGCCTCGATCGACGCCTGGCCCAGACGCTCGAGGCGGAGTCCGGCTTCAACGACGCCGTGGCGGTGGTGCTGGTGCTCGGCTTCATCGAGTGGATCGAGAACGCCGGCTACGGGGCCCTCGACATGGCGCTGCTGTCGCTAGGTGAGCTTGGCATCGGCACCGCCGTTGGCCTCGCGGTCGGCTGGCTCTCGGTGCAAGCCTTTCGCCGCGCCAACTTCGCGACTCCGGGTCTCTATCCGGTGGCCTCTATCGCAAGCGCCGCGCTTGCCTTCGGGGCGGCGGAGACGCTGCACGGCTCCGGCTTCGTCTCGGTCTACCTTGCCGGCCTGGCGCTCGGCAGCGCCCGCATCCCCGCACGACGCACGGTGGTGGACTTCCACGACGGCCTCGCGTGGGTCAGCCAGATCGTCGTCTTCCTGACGCTCGGGCTGCTCGTGAACCCCGGCGAGTTCGGGGGGATCGTGGCCGAGGCCCTTCTCGTCGCGGCCGTGCTGATGCTGCTCGCCCGTCCGCTCGCGGCGCTCGTGTCCCTCCTGCCGAACGGGTTCAGCGTGAGGGAGTCGACGCTCGTCGGGTGGGCAGGGCTACGCGGGGCGATCCCCATAGTCCTGGCCACCTTCCCGGTGATCGAAGGCGTCGAGGACGCAGACTCCTTCTTCAACATCGTCTTCTTCGTGGTGCTCGCCTCCACATTGATCCAGGGGGCCAGCTTCAACGCCCTCGGACGCGCCCTGCGGCTGACCACCAGCGAGCCGGCGCTGTCTCCGCCGCTGCTCGAGGTGGGCACGATCCGCCAGCTCGGCGCGGAGGTGCTTGAGTTCCCCGTGGGGCCCGGCGACGCGATCGCCGGCCGCCTGGTGAACCA
>JAUJNT010000004.1:222481-253865 GCA_030448005.1 Thermoleophilaceae bacterium | reverse complement strand
TGCTTGAGTTCCCCGTGGGGCCCGGCGACGCGATCGCCGGCCGCCTGGTGAACCAACTCCTGTTGCCTCGAGATGCGCTCGTGAGCGTGATCGTGCGCGACAACGAGGCGCTTCTGCCGCGCGGTTCATCCGAGATCGCCGGCGGGGATCGTCTGCACATCCTCGTCAGGGAGACCGCCCGGGCGGAGGTCGAGGCGCTCTTCGAGCGCTGGCGCGACGGGCCGATCGAGGAGCCCGAGCCGGCGCTTCCCGCTCTGCGCGGCCGTTCTCCGATCTTCTCCGTGAAGCCATGGCAGGACGACCAGGGCGACCCGGCCGCGCCCGGGCACGTGCACGGCACGCCGGTCCAGCGGGTGCTTCGTACGAGGCGAGAGCAGCGCGGTGCCCTGCTGGTGCTCGCCGACGGCCGCCTCGCCGTGACCGGAGAGGGCATCGTGGCCACCGGCGCTCCGGCCCAGCTGCTGCGCTACTGCCGGGAGCGGATCCGCCGCGCAAAGAGCGAGCAGGCCACCGCCTGGTGGCAGGAGGTCGCGGGTGTGGTCTCCCAGAGCTCCCTGCGCTAGAGCTGCTTGCTCCTACCGCTCGAGCAGCAGCGCGCTCCAGCCCCCGTCGGAGAGGCGCCGGCGCTCCCGCAGCGGAGCGAAGGCGCCGGCCACCTCATCGGCCTCCTCCTCGAGCAGCCCCGACGCGATCAGCGCCCGCGGCCGGGCATCCAGCTGCCGCGCCACCCTCAGCAGCAGCGGGCGCATCAGGTTGGCGGTCACCACCTCGGCCACCGGCGCCGGCGCGCCACGCAGGTCGAACCGCTCGATTCGCTCGAGCGCCACGCCGTTGTCGTGCGCGTTCGCGGCCGTGGCCTGCAGTGCCAGTGGGTCGAGGTCGAGTGCGCTGACCGGTGCGAAACCGAGCCGCGCGGCGGCGATCGCGAGCACTCCCGACCCGCAGCCGAGGTCGCAAAGGGAACCCCGTGCCCCGTTCTGCGCCAGCTCCAGCAGCAGCTCGAGAGCGAGCCGCGTGGTGGAGTGGGAGCCGGTGCCGAAGGCGCGACCGGGATCGATCACCAGGTCGATCAGCCCCGGCTCGGAGGTGGCGGCCTCCCACGGCGGACGCACGCGCAGCCGCCCGCCTACCACCACCGGCACGTGGAAGCGCTTCCAGCGCTCGGCCCAGTCATCGCGCACCTCGGCGGCAGAGACGGTGACGGGCACCCCGCCGAGCACGGCCTCGCCCCGGTCAAGCTCGGGGAGCTCGCCGGGCGCGCCGTAGACCGCCAGCTCCACGACGCCGTCACCCTCCACTTCCTCGACCCCCGAGGGGGCGAGCTCGAGCAGTGCCGCGAGGACGACCTCGGCGCTCTGCGCCGGCGCGCGGACCGCCAGCCGGATCAGCGCAGTGCCCGCTTGAGCTTCGACAGGATCGATTCGTCCGCGGCCTCTTGCATGTTCTCGCCGGTCATGCTGTCGTGCAGCTCCTCCAGCAGCTCGCGCTGGCGCGCGGTGAGGTTGCGCGGTACCACCACGTTCAGCACGACCCGATGGTCCCCGGTTCGGCTGCGACCGGGCATCGGCATGCCCCGCCCCCTCAGTTCCACGACGGTGCCGGGCTGGGTCCCCGCGGGCACCTCGATCTCCTCCTCGCCATCGAGCGTCGGCACGGAGACCACCGTGCCGAGCGCGGCGGCTGGCGCCGGCACGTCGATCACCGAGATGAGGTCGCTGCCATCGCGCAGGAAGCGATCGTCGGGACGCACCCGCACGAGCACGTAGAGGTTGCCGGGCGGGCCCCCGCGCTCCCCGGCGTGCCCGCGACCGGTCAGGCGCACGCGTTGCTCGTCGGCGATCCCCGCCGGCACGTCCACCGCCAGGGTCACCGAGGTCATCCGCCGCCCCTCTCCCTCACACAGGGTGCAGGGCGTGCGCGCGACCTTGCCCTCGCCGGCGCAGACATCGCACGGATGGCTGCGCACGAGCTGGCCGAAAGCCGTGCGCGAGACGCTTCGCAGCTCGCCGGCGCCGCCGCAGCGCTCGCAGGTCTCGATCGGGGTTCCCGGCTCCGCGCGGTTGCCGTGGCAGCGCTCGCACGTCTGCATCGAGTCATAGGTGACCTCCACGCGATGCCCCGTGGCGGCCTCCTCCAGAGAGATCTCCACCTCCGTCCCGATGTCGGCGCCCTGCATCGGTCCCGGCGCCTGCCCGCCGAAGCCCCCGCCGAAGGGATTGCCGCCGAAGAACGCCTCGAAGATGTCGCCCAGGGGAGACCCCTGCGACTGGGCCGCGAACCCGCGCGAGTCGAGGCCCTCCCAACCGTACCGGTCATACACCGCCCTCCGCTCGGGGTCGGAGAGGACCTCGTAGGCCTCAGCGGCCGCCTTGAACTTCTCCTCGGCCTCCGGGTCGTGGTTGTTGACGTCCGGGTGAAGCTCACGGGCGAGCTGGCGGAAGGCCTTCTTGACCTGCGGGCCCTCCGCGCCGCGTGGCAGGCCGAGCAGCTCGTATGCGTCCTGTCTCACTCGTCGTATACCTCCGCCACGAAGCGGGACAGCTCGGAGGCCGCCTGGCGAACGGCCATGATCGCCGTCGGGTAGTCCATCCGCACCGGACCGAGGACGCTCACCGCGCCGAGGTTGCGGCGCGCCACCCCGTAGTTGGCGGCCACCATGCTCATCGATCGCAGCTCCGGCGCCGGATTCTCGCTGCCGATCCGAAGATAGACGTTGGGCTCGGAGAGCGAGGCCCTCATGATCGAGAGCAGCGCCACCCGGCGCTCGAGCACGTCGAGCAGATCAGAGAGCTGAGGCAGCTCCTGGAAGCGGTGCTCGGACAGCAGGCGGGCGGCGCCCTCCACGAACAGGGTGTCCCCCGCAGTGTCCTCGAGCTCCGTGAACGCCGGGGCCAACGTCTCGAGGAAGGCGCGCTCGCGCGGGTCGACCTCGGCCGCGGTGAGCTTGCCCTGCAGCATCCGCGAGCCGACCGCCATTCCCCCCATCACCTCGTTCAGGTAGCTGCCCGCCCATGCAAGCAGCCCGGGATCGACCGCGTGGTCGTAGGAGATCACGCGCTTGGTGACACCGCCGGTGGAGGTGATGACCACCACCATCGCCACCTGGGGCTGCAGCAGCAGCACCTCGATCCGATGGATCGTGGCGGTCTCGATCGGGGGCGCGGACACGAGCGCCAGCAGGTCGGTCACCTGCGAGAGCTGCTCGGTGGTGGCCCTGACCGCGTCATCGACCTCGCGCCGGATCAAGCTCAGCTCGACCGGCTTGCGCACCGCCGGCAGACCCCCTTCGGCGAGGATGTCGTCGACGTAGAGGCGGTAGCCCGACTCGGTGGGCACCCGCCCCGCCGAGGTGTGCGGGTGCTCGAGCAGGCCGATCTCCTCCAGGCGAGCGAACTCCGAGCGAACCGTCGACGGCCCCCACGGGACGTCTTCCTGCTCGGCGAGCCACTTCGAGCCGACCGGCTGGCCGGCCTCGACGTGTCCCTCCACGACCCTGCGGAGGATGAACTGCTGTCGGGGCGAGAGATCCACTCCCCCATTGTGACTGAGGCCTAGGCCGTTACCTCTGCCTCGGCGTTCTTGATGATCGCCTTGCCCGACTGCTCGGCCCTCGTGTCGATCACCACGCGGTCGCCCTCGACGCTCTTCACCGTGCCGCTCACAACGATCTCCTGCTCCGGCAGGCCCATCCCGCGGAACTGCACCGACAGGCGCTTGAGAGAGCGCGGGTCGCCCCCGGCCGCGGCCACGTTCGCCCGAGCAACCAGCGCCATGCTGTAGAGCCCGTGGAGGATGTTGCTCGGCAGGCCGACCTGGGTGGCGAACTCCTTGTCGATGTGGATCGGGTTGAAGTCCCCCGAGGCGCCGGCATAGCGGTGTGGCAGGAACCGGTCGGGTGTGACCTTCAACTCCGGTATCGAGTCGCCCTCGTTCATCCTCCGCCACTCCTCACGATGTTGGTCCAGGTGCCCCGCACCACCTCTTGGCCCTCCTGGTTGGCCGACACGGACTCGAACACGTAGAACCCCATGCCCATCTTCTCGTGGATGTCCTTCACCTCGACCGTGGTGCTTATCGTGTCGCCCGAGCAGACGGGCTCGCCCCAGACGAACTCCTGCCCGCCGTGCACCAGCAGCGCGAAGTCAATCCCCACCTCGGGATCGAACATGGGAGGGCCGATCGCTCCGCCCGAGTACACGACGGCGAACATCGGCGGGGCCGGCACGTCGCGAAAGCCGGCGGCCTTGGCGGCCTGCCGGTCGAAGTAGATCGGGCTGTCCTCCTCCACCGCCTGCGCGTACTCGCGAATCTTCTCCCTACCCACCTCGTACTCGTACGGAGGGTAGGTCTTGCCCTTTGCGGTCGTGTCCACCGGCACGGCGCGGCAGTGTATAGAGCCGGGCGCGGGAGCCCCCGGGAACATCAGTCGCTCAGGCCACTTCGCGCAAACCGCGCGCTTCCGCGAGCGACGCCAGCTTGCGGACGGCGTGCTCCTCGACCTGGCGCGTGCGCTCGCGGGTCAGGCCGAACATGCGGCCGACCTCGTCGAGGGTGCGGGGGTGCTCGCCGAAGAGGCCGTAGCGCAGCTCGACGATGCGGCGTTCGCGGTAGGAGAGGTTCTCGAGCGCCTCGGCCAGGCGGCCACGGCTCATGGCCTCGGCGGCGGCCTCGAACGGCGACTCGGCGGTTGCATCCGGGATCAGATGGCCGAGCTCCGCGGCATCGTCCTCGCTTCCGCCGCCGACGGGCTTGTCGAGTGAGACCGGCGCCTGGGAGGCCCGCAGCAGGAAGGCCGCCTCCTCCGGGTCGATGTCCACCTGCGCGGCGGCCATGATCTCCTCTATCGACGGGTCCCGGTCGCCGACCGACTCGAGCCGGCGCTGCGCTCCGTCGAGCTTCTGAAGGGTCTGGTTGATGTGGATCGGGATGCGGATGGTGCGCGACTTGTCCGCGATCGCCCGCGAGATCGCCTGGCGGATCCACCAGGTGGCGTAGGTGGAGAACTTGAAGCCCTTGCGGTAGTCGAACTTCTCGACCGCCCGTACCAGGCCGATCGAGCCCTCCTGGATCAGCTCCATGAAGTCGAGGCCCTGGTTGCGGTAGCGCTTGGCGATCGAGACGACGAGGCGCAGGTTGGCCTCAGTCATCCGCTCCTTGGCGGTTAGGTCCCCACGCTCGATGCGCTTGGCCAGATCGAGCTCCTCCTCTGCGGTCAGCAGCCGCGTCTTGGCGATGCCGTCGAGGAAGAGCTGGAGGGAGTCGAGGGTCGTCTCGGAAGCGATGTCGGAAGCCACGGACGCCAGGCTACGTTTCCGTCCTAAAGGGACCCTAAGAGAGATTTGGGGCAGTCCAGACGCTTCCTCAGTCGCTCTGGCCCATCTCGAGCACCGAGAGGAAGGCCTCCTGGGGCACCTCGACCCGGCCCACCTGCTTCATCCGCTTCTTGCCTTCCTTCTGCTTCTCGAGCAGCTTGCGCTTGCGGGTGATGTCGCCGCCGTAGCACTTGGCGATGACGTCCTTGCGCATCGGCCTCACCGACTCGCGGGCGATGATCTTCGACCCGATGGCCGCCTGGATCGCCACCTCGAACTGCTGGCGGGGGATCTGCTTGCGTAGCCGCTCCGCCAGGCCACGGCCGGCGGTGTAGGCCTTGTCCCGGTGAACGACCATGGAGAGCGCGTCCACCTGGTCTCCCGCGAGCATGATGTCGAGCTTCACGAGGTCGGAGGGCCGCATTCCCACCAGCTCGTAGTCGAAGGACGCATAGCCCTTCGTACGCGACTTCAGCTGATCGAAGAAGTCGAGCACGATCTCCGCCAGGGGCAGGTCGTAGCGCAGCTGCACCCGCTGCTCGGAGAAGAACGCCATGTCCACATGCACGCCCCGTCGCTCTTGGGCGAGCTCCATCACCGCCCCCACCGCCTCCTTCGGGCAGAGCACGGTGGCGCGGATGTAGGGCTCGCGGATCTCCTCGATCCGCGAGCGATCCGGCATGTCGTTCGGTGAGTGGACCATCGCTTGGCTGCCGTCGGTGAGCGTCACCTCGTACTCGACGGTCGGGGTGGTGGCGAGCAGGGACAGGTCGTACTCGCGCTCGAGGCGCTCGCGCACGATGTCCATGTGCAGCAGGCCGAGAAAGCCGCAGCGGAAGCCGAACCCGAGCGCATGACTGGTCTCGGGCTCGTAGGAGAGCGCGGCATCGTTGAGGGCGAGCTTGTCGAGGGCGTCGCGGAGGTCGGGAAAGCGCTCGGTGTCGACCGGAAAGAGACCGCAGAACACCATCGGCTTGACCTCCCGGTAGCCCGGGAGCGGCTCTGCGGCGCCGCTCGCCCTCGTGGTGAGGGTATCGCCCACGCGCAGCAGCGAGACGTCCTTGATCCCGGTGATCAGGTAGCCGACCTCGCCGGCCCTGAGCGATCCGACCGGTGTCATCCTCGGGCCGAAGAAGCCGATGTCGTCGATCTCCGCCTGGGTGCCCGTCTGCATCGCGACGATCGCGTCGCCCTTGCGCAGCTCACCGTCAACGACGCGGACATAGGCGATCACGCCGCGGTACTGATCGAACTCCGAGTCGAAGATCAGCGCCCGCGGGGGTGCGTCGGTGTCCCCCTCGGGCGGCGGAATCGTGCGCACGATCGCCTCCAGCAGATCGGTCACCCCCTCGCCGGTCTTCGCCGACATGCGGATGATGTCCTCGGCCGGCTCGCCGAGCAACTCCGCGATCTCGCCCGCCACCCGGTCCGGGTAGGCGCCCGGGAGGTCGATCTTGTTGAGGGCCGGGATCAGCTCGATCCCCGCATCGATCGCCAGGTAGGTGTTCGCGACCGTCTGGGCCTCCACCCCCTGCGCCGCGTCCACCACCAGCAGCGCCCCGTCGCATGCCGCGAGCGAGCGAGAGACCTCGTAGGTGAAGTCCACGTGGCCGGGGGTGTCGATCAGGTTGAGGCGGTAGGCCTGGCCGTCCTGCGCCTGGTAGTCCACGCGCACGGCCTGCGCCTTGATCGTGATGCCCCGCTCGCGCTCGAGGTCCATCGAGTCGAGCAGCTGCGGCCGGTGGTCGCGCGGGTCGACCGCCCCGGTGGTCTCGAGGATGCGATCGGCCAGCGTCGACTTCCCGTGGTCGATGTGGGCGATGATCGAGAAGTTGCGGATGTTCTGCGCGGGAGCAGGCACGACCCAGAAGGTTAGGCGCGGGGCGGTCGCATGGCCTGAAGGGCTTCCGGCGCCGGGATGGCGCCGTCTTTCTCACCAGCGAGGGCGGGACGCCCTCAAGGCCCTCGGCGCCGGGATGGCGCCGTCTTTCTCACGAGCGAGGGCGGGACGCCCTCAAGAGAAGTCCACCTGCTCCTGCTTTCGCATGACCATGTGCTCGAGCCGGTGCTCGACCGCCTCCGAGGCAGCCTCGCGGCCGGTGGGCTCGATCGCCGCCTGGAGCGCCTCGAGCGCCTCTGTCTCCGCCTCTATCAGCCACTCGACGGCCGCGCGGCCATCGCGCTCGAACCGCAGCGGAGCCACCTCGAAGGTGGGATCACCCCCGAGCGCCGTCACCTTCTCAGCCAGCCGGCGGGCATCCTCGAGGTCCGCTGCGCTGAAGCGCGCGAGGTCGCCGGTCAGCGGCTGGAACTCGAGGCCGGCGAGACTGCCCGCCGTCAGCGTATACTGGAGCGCGGACCGGTGCTGCAGGCGGAGGGCCACGTTCAGCCGCCTCACCTGCTCCTCACGGTCCATCTTCTCGTCGGGCACGCCGTCACCTGTTCCCCGATGTGTTGGCGGATAACCTCGAAGCATCGCCGTCGAAGTCGCCATTCCCATCTACCACCGCTTCACGGCCCTCGACGCGATCGGGCCCTACCAGGTCCTATCGGCTCTCCCAGGGGTCACCGTGCGCTTTCTGGCCGTCGATCCGGGCCCGGTGCGCACGGACAACGGGATGCTCACGGTGCTCGCCGAAGGTAGCTACGGGGACGTGCCACGGCCGGACGTGGTCGTGGTGCCGGGCGGCCCCGGCACGCGTGCCCTCCTCGAGGACGAGCGGATGCTCGACTGGTTGCGCACCGCACACGAATCGTCTCGCTACACGACCTCGGTCTGCACCGGATCGCTGCTGCTGGCCGCCGCCGGGCTGCTGGACGACACCGACGCCACCACCCACTGGCTGGTTCGCGACGAGCTGGCCGATCTCGGTGCACGGCCGCTGCCCGAGCGGGTGGTCGAGCGGGGCAGGGTGCTCACCGCCGCGGGGGTGTCGGCGGGCATCGACATGGGGCTCCGGCTCGCCGAGCTGATCGCCGGCGTCGAGCTGGCGCAGGCGGTTCAACTGATCATCGAGTACGACCCCCAGCCGCCGTTCGACGCGGGCTCGCCCGACAAGGCGCCGAGCGAGGTGGTGGCCCTTGTGCGCGCCGGCCTCGAGCGGGGAGGCACGCCCGCGGCGGCCACGGATTGATCAAGGAGGCATCGCCTTCCATCGGTCGTGCTTCGTAGCCTGCCAGGCCCGGCGTCTTCCAGGCCTCGCCGCAGGCAGCAGCCCTCCCGGGTAGTGGTCCCAGCAGACCTTCCTGACCGCCTCCCGGCAATGGACCTCGCGCTGGTCGCAACCCTGCCCGCTGTGGCGGCCACACGCGACAGCGTCATCGAGGGTCATGTCGCGGTCGCTTCGCAGTTCCTGCCTCGGACACGAAGCGCCGCCGCCCGCGCCGGCGAGCCGTTTCCGGCGGGGTGCGAGCGAGCGGCGCTGGCTTCCTCGAGCAAGAGTTAGCGGCAATGATCCCGGACACCGCATGAAAGCGGATGTGGAGCGTTCCGCCAAGGCCACGCTACGGAGTCGCTGAGTCGCGCCAGCAGCTCGCGCTCGAGCACACGCGTCCGGGAACTGGAAGTCGGCGGGTAACTTTGACCAGCCGTGGTCAGCGACGAAGTGGAAGAGCTCGTCAGCGTCGATGACGGCGTCCGCCTCTGGACAGCCAGCTCCGGCGAGGGGCCCGCCGTCGCGCTCTGCCACGGTGGACCCGGGATGGCGGACTACCTGAAGCCCGTGGCCGAGATGGTCGAAGATATGGCAACCGTGCACCGGTGGGACCAGCGCGGTGCCGGTCGCTCGGATCCCTCGGGGCCATACTCGGTCGGGCGCTCGGTGGCCGATCTCGATGCGCTCCGCGTTCATTTCGGACATGAGCGATGGGCTTTGATCGGCCACTCGTGGGGCGCGAACCTGGCGATCCTCTATGCCCAGCGCCACCCCGACCGGGTCACCGGCATCGTCTACGCCTGCGGCACCGGTCTCGAGTGGTGGCCTGAGCACTCGAGGAGGCACAAGCAAGGCCAAGGCAAACGCCTCGGGCCGCGGGAGGGGCGGCGCTTGCGGGACGTACACGCCCGCGCCCGTACTGCCGAGGAGCAGCGGGAGTTCGAATGGCTCTACGTGCTTACCGAGTTCGCGAACTCCGAGCATGCATCCGAGCTCGCCGCGGTGATGCACGACCATGATCAGCGGTTCCCCCAAAACCAAGCGGCCAACGCGGCAATCAACGAAGAGCTCAAGGCCTTACGGCTCGACGAGCAACGGAGGGCTTGCCAGGCGGTCGACGCGCCTGTCCTCGTGGTCGCTGCTGTCGAGGATCCGCGCCCGATCGCAGCGACTGACGCGCTCGTGCAGGCACTGCCGCGCGCCCGCCGAGTGAAGCTCCCAGGCTGCGGTCACTTCCCCTGGCTCGAGCAGCCCCAGCCGTTCCGGCGGGTCCTGCGTTCCTTTCTCGCGGAGCTGGCGAGTCGACCCCGCCGAGGCTGAGGCAGGTCACTACGTCGACACCGCATAGGCTCGGTCCTCGCGCAGTCGCGCTCTACCTAGCCGCCTACTCCCCGCCAGCCTCCCTCCTGCCCGGCAGCAGCGCCCTTATCTGCCGTGCCTCGGGGATCCCCATCGCGAGCACCGCCGCGGCGTAGACGGCCACACCCGCCACGATCGACAGTCCCACCGCGATCGCCTGAGCTCCGAGCCCGCGCCCGAGAAGGTCATCAAGTCCGTACCAGGCGCCATACGACACCGCCGCCATCACGCCGGCGGCGGCGAGCATTCGCAGGCCCGCGGCCAGCGTTAAAACCCCCTCGATTCCGCCCAGCCGCCCCCTTAGCAGCCATCCCTGGGCCACCGTCATCACGACGGTGCCGGCCACGGTGCCGATCACGATCCCGCCGATTCCGAACGGCTTGTAGAGCGCGAGCGCCACGAGCGCGTTCACCGCCATGTTCACGCCGGCAAGTGCGGTGGTGGCCCATGGCCTCTGGAGGCTGAAGAAGGTGCGTGAGAACAGCAGGCTAACGCCCTGGAAGGGCAGGGAGATCGACCACCACACGAGCGCGGTTGCCACGAGATCGGTGGCCTCGGCGCCGAACGCGCCGCGTTCGTAGATGAGGCGGGTGATCGGCTCGGCGAGGACCGCCATGAGAACCGCGCTCGGGATCAAGAGGAGGCCGATCTGGCGCATGCCGTTGGCCATCGTGCGGCGAAGGTCCTCCGTGGCTCCCCTCGCCGCGAGCTTTGCAAGAGTCGGAAACAGGACCGTGGCAATCGAGATCGAGAAGAGCCCCTGCGGCAGCTGGTAGATGCGGAAGGCCTTGTCGATCGCGGCCGGCGCCTCCTTCTGCACGAGGGTGCCCAACGACGAGTTGATCACGAGGCTTAGGTTGATCACCCCCAGCGCGATGGTCACCGGCAGCATCAGCTTGAGGACCTTCCGGACCCGCTCGCTGCGCCAGTCGAGAGAGAGGCTGAAGCGCCCACCGCGGCCGCGCAGCCATGGCAGCGGCAGCAGGAACTGCACGACGGTGCCCGCCAGCACGCCTACCGCGTACGCGTAGATCTGGTCCTCCTCGGGAAAGACCGGCGTCAGCCCGACGAGCGCGCCGATGATCACCAGGTTCCAGGCCACGGGCGCAAGCGCGGGGGCGCTGAAGTGCTCGAAGGAGTTGAGCATCCCGACGACCAGGCCCGACAGCGCGAGCAGCACCACGATCGGGAACATGAGCCGGGCGAGGCCGACCGTGAGGTCCTTGAGCGCCGGGTTGTCGTCGAAGCCGGGTGCGGCAAGCGACATGATCGGCTCGGCGAACAGGATGAAGGCGGCGGTGACGGCGCCAAGCACCAGGGCGATCAGAAAGAAGAGCGTCGATGCGACGCGGAAGGCCTCGCGGCGCTCTCCCTTCTCGAGCAGCTCGGTGAAGACGGGGACGAAGGCCCCCTGCAACGCGGAGTCCGCGAACAGGGCCCGGACCAGGTTCGGCACCTGGAAGGCGATCGTGAACGCCGACATGGCGCCGGTCACGCCGAAGAAGCCGGCTGCCACTACCTCGCGAGCCAGGCCGAGCACGCGCGAGAGGCCGGTGGCAAACGAGAAGAAGGCGACGCTGCGCCCGATCCGTCCGGGGCGCCGGGGGCGAGCGGTACCCGGTCGGCTGTCACCGTGCGCGCACCCCGCCTTCGGAGGGCACCGGCTCGAGTTCTCCTCCGGGTCGGGGCGGTCGGCCGCTGGCACGGTCGCGCTACACTACGCGGCCGCCGCGCAGGGTCCTATGCCCTGGCGGCTTCCTTGCGCCTATGGCCAACATCGCCTCACAAGAAAAGCGGATCCGCCGAGCGGAGCGTGAGCGCGTGGAGAATCGACATTACACTTCCTCGGTGAAGACCCACTTCCGGCGGCTTCAGGCCGCCGTCGAGGCGGGGAACGCCGACGATGCGGACGCGACCATGCGCGAGCTCAGCTCCCGCATCGACCGGGCGGTGCGCAGCGGCGCCATGCACCGCAACACCGGCGCCCGCAAGAAGTCCCGCGCGATGCGCCTCCGCAGCTCCCTCTGAGCACATCCATGGCGGCGAGGCTCAGGCGCCCGCCAACGCGAGGGAGACGGCAGTCTCCTCGTCGAGCGTGCCACCGCCGCGCAGCTCGAGCTCGAGGTCGGCAAAGCGGCAGAGCGCGCGCTGGATCGCCTCGCTGTCCGCACGGCGGGCCAGGGCCAGCACCTTCTTGACCCGCCATGGCGGGGCCTTCATGGCGCTCGCCAGCTCCTTCTCCCCAACCCCGGCTTCGATCAGCTCGACCGCCCGGTGCACCTCGCGCAGGCGCCCGACGATCGGGTAGATGAAGCGACTCGGCCGCTCATCCCGGACGGCCAGCTCCTCCGCCAGCTGCATCGTTGCCTGGAGATCACCTGCCACGAGCGTGTCGGCCAGGTCGTAGACCTTCGGCGAGGTCTCCCCCGCTGTGAACTGCTCGACGTGCTCGGCCCGCGCGGTGACATCCGGGTGAAGCGCGATCGCGAGCTTCTCGATCTCCCGGGCGAGCCGCTGCTGGCCTGGGCCGGCGATCGCCACGAGCAGCTTGGCGGCGTCGGGCTCCAGGCGCAGGCCACACTCCCGGGCCCGGACGATCGCCCACTTGGGGAGCTCCCAGGGCTTCGGGGCGGGATGCTCCCGCAGCTCGCCTCCTGCCGCCTCCACCGCCTTCACGAGCCCCTTCAGCGGCTTTGCCCGCGCGATGAGTACGAGGACGGTGTCGGGCGGCATGGACTTCAGCGCATCCGTGAGCGGCGCCAGCTCCCCGGCCTTCCAGGCTGAGACGTCGTCCGCCAGCAGGTACCTCGTGCCGGTCGAGAACGTGAGCACCGCGAGCGCCGCGGCAACCGCGTCCGGGCCCTCGGCACGGGCGTCGAAGGTCTCGAGGCCGCCTGGCCCGAGCTCCGCCTCCGCACGCCGGCGAACCCGGCTGCGCCAGGAGTCGACCTTGGCGCCATCGTCGCCGCAGATGAGGTAGACGGGCTTCAGGTCTGCCACCGAGCCAATCCTATGGTTCGCGCCCGACGGGTCTCGCGCGCCCGCCGTTCACCTGGATCGCTCCGTCGCGCACGGTCAGCCGCACGGTGCCCTCGTGGTCGGTGCGGTGGACGGAGGCGCCCGCGCTCCGCAGCGCCGCGAGCGTGGAGCGCGTGGGATGGCCGTAGGTGTTACTGCCCACCGGGACGGATGCCACCTCGGGCCGAAGACGCTCGAGCACCTGCGGTAAGCCGGGGTCTGCACTCCCGTGGTGGGGTACCTTCATGGCGTCCACGTCGGGAAGGTGCAGTCCCGACAGGGTGGGACTCTCGGCGTCGGCTGAGAGCAGCAGGTCGAAGCCCTCCGAGCTCACCACCGCCACCACCGCGCGCGGGTTTGGGTCCTCGGGCGGTGGTCCCGCGGGCCTGCGCCGCGGCGACAGCAGGCGGACGGTGAGCGCGCCGGCTTTGAGGGTGAGCGGCGCGAGGCCCGGGATGCGCCGGGCGCCCCGCGCCTTCGCGGCCGCGACGGCACGCCGGAAGGAGCGGTCGTTCGTGCCGTCGCCGCCGTCCACGAGGACGCCCACCGGAAAGCGCTCGAGCACCTCGAGCAGCCCGCCGTGGTGATCTCTCGAGGCGTGCGTCATGACGACCGCTGACAGGCGCCGGACCCCTACCCGCCGCAGCAGCCTGGCCGCTCGGCCCTCCGGTGGGCCGCCGTCGAACAGCACGGCGCTGCCGTCGGGATGCTGTATGAGCGTCGCGTCGCCCTGACCGACGTCGAGGAACGAGATGGTCAGCGCACCGGGTACCCCGGGCGGCGCGGTGAGGCGGGCAAAGGCCAGGGCGAGCACCCCCGCGCAGACGCAGATCACGGCGACGCGGCCAACGGGCGGGCCCCGCCGCCACCTGGCCGCCGCGACCGTCAGCGGGGCCTCGAGCCGGCCGGCGAGACGGGTTGCGGAGAAGGCGGCAAGTCCGAGGACGGCATAGGCCGCCGCCACCAGGGCCGGCGAGGAGGCGGGCAACCGGAGCTGGCCGCCAGGTACGTCCGAGAAGGCCCCCGCCAGGGTTCCGAGGGCGCCGGTAAGCGGACCGAGCGCAGCGCCAAGCGCGCGGTTGACGAGCTCCGCCACCGCGCCCACACCCAACGCCGAAGAGCCGCCCGGCGGGGGCAACACCTGCCCGAGCGTCGCTCGCAGCATGCCGAGCCACATGATCGGCGCGACCAGCGGTAAGGCGAGCACGTTGGCCGGCAGTCCGGCTAGCGACACGGTTCCAAAGTGGTGAGCGACGAGGGGCGCCGTCGCGAGCGTGGCGGCCACCGTGATCGCCACGCCATCTGAAACGAGGCGAGGCAGCCCGCGAAGCGGTCCCTCCGAGAGCGGCGGAGCCAGGGTGAGGATCCCGCCAACAGCGGCAAAGGAGAGCTGCCAGCCGGGGTCACCGCACGCGCGCGGATTGAGCAGCAGCGTGGCACAGGCGGCGAGCAGCAGGACATACCAGCGTGATGCCGGACGGGCCAGGCCGAGCGCCGCGAGGGAGGCTGCGCCCATGACGCCCGCGCGCTGGAGCGATGGGCCCGCGCCCGCCAGCGGCACATAGAGCGCGATCAGGGCGATCGCCACCACCAACCGCGCCCCGGGCGAGAGCCCCGCGGCGGCTAGGAGCGGCAGGGAAAGCGCCACGAGGAGCATCACGTTCTGCCCCGAGACCGCCAGTACGTGCGCCAGGCCGGATGCCCGGAAGTCATCGACGACGGCCGGGTCGATCGCCGCGTCCTGACCGAGCACCATGGCCCGGGCAAGGGTTGCCCGGGGCCACGGCAGCCCCGTCGCGATGGCGCGCTCGGCGCGGCGCCGGCCCGTGTCGATCGCTCCGGTAAGGCCACCCCGCCGGCGCCCCGTCGGACGCGCCGCCGTGACGGCAAGCTCTCCGGCCACCCCCTTTCTGCGCAGGTACGCATGGAAGTCGAAAGCGCCCGCACGGACGGGGCGCGGACGGCGCGCGGCGCCGGCAACACGCAGCTCGCTGCCGACCCCGACGCTCGGCGGCAACTTCCGGTACCTGGGAAAGCGGGCAAGGAGACGAGCGCCCCGTGCCGGCCCCGAGGTCAGGCGCAGCTCGGCCGAGCTGCCGAACGGCCCGGCCTTGGGAGCACTGAGCACCCACGCGCTGCCGACGATCCGGTCGCGGGGGCCGAGGGCCCGACCGGGGCCATCGATCGCCGCCAGGCGCGCCTGCCCCGCGCCCCAGCCCGCGAAGAGCGCAACCGCCGCGAGCAGCGCCAGCCGGGGACGGCGCGCAGCCGCCAGCGGAGCGATGCCGCTGGCCCCGACAAGGAGGATCGGCGTGAGCGGTCCGGAGGAGAGGGCGAGCCCGAGGCAGGCGGCGCCCAGGAGCAGGTGCCCCGGGCGCTTGCCCACGGTTGGCATCCACTCCCTCACCGCGGCAGCGGCCGCCCGAGGCCCGCTCACGGACGCACCGCGTCACGCAGGGCCGCGAAGCGCTTCTCGCCTATTCCCTCCACCTCTCGCAGCTCCTCGACCGAGCGGAAGCCACCATGGGACTCGCGGTACTCGACGATGCGCGCGGCGAGCGCGGGGCCGATCCCGTCGAGCTGCTCGAGTTGGTCGACCGTGGCGGTGGCAAGGCTCGGAAGGGCGCTGCCCGAGGCACCCGCGGGTGCGCCCGCCGCACCGCCGGGCGCCGTCGGCGCGCCCGCGGAACCCTGGCGCGGCACGATCACCTGCTGTCCGTCCTCGAGTGGTTGGGCGAGATTGACCGCCGTGAGGTCGGCTCCCCGCACGGCGCCGCCGGCCCGGGCGATGGCCGCGGCGACTCGAGCGCCGTCGGGCACGCGAAGGAGGCCGGGACGGCGGACCGCTCCGGCCACGTGCACATACAGGCCGCCGTCGGCCTTCACGCCCCCCGGCCGCGCTCCGCCCGCGCCGCCCCCCGCGGCACTCCTACCGAGCCTCACCGGCGGAGGGTCCGGGCCGGAGCCGCGCTCACCCAGCAAGCGGGCTCCTGCGAAGACCAGCATGGCGGCGGCCACCGCCCACGCCACCATCTGCCACTTGGCCGTCTCGCCCACGCAGCGGACGCTATGAACGAGGGAGTGACCGCTACGAGACGAAGGTGACGACCCTCCATGGGGATGTGACGATCACGTCACAGAACCCGGCCATCGCCGCTTGTCGGCGGCAGCGGGACTGCTCGTCCCAGCCGCGGTCTCGCCCCGTCCGGCTCGCTCGCCATGGCGCGAGCAAATGAAAGCCTCAGCGCCCGGCTGCGGCGGCGAGCGCGCGCTCCACCGCCTCCTGCGGCGTGCGGGCGCGGATGATCGATCTGTCGGGACGTCCCTCGCGGGAGAGCTCCCAAGTGTGCAGGCCCACCACGGGGGTGCCGGCGCGCAGAGCCAGGGCAATCTCCGAGAGCGTCCCGTACGCGCCCGCCACCGCGATCACGGCGTCTGCTGCCCGAACCACGAGCGCGTTGCGTCCCTCGCCCAGGCCGGTGGGCACGGCGATGTCCACGAAGGCGTTGGCCTCCCGCCGCTGCGATCCGGGGAGGATGCCGACGGTGTTCCCGCCTCCACGCTTCGCTCCCCGGCAGGCCGCCTCCATCGCACCGCCGAGGCCGCCGCAAACCACGAGGGCACCCCGCACGGCCAGGCCGTGGCCAACCTGCTCGGCGGCGTCGAGGTGCGTGGCCGAGGCATCGCCTGGACCCACCACCGCCACGTACGGCGACGCCCGGGAGGAGTCGTGCGCTACCGCGGTTCCTCGCGTGTGGGCGGTTGGGCCATCGGGGCGCTCCCCGGTTCCCTGCGCGCGGCCGGTTGCCCAAGCGGGGCGGTCTCCGGCTCACCGGCGTTCGAGCGGCCACGCCCCTCCACGTTCACCGCCAGCGAGACGCGCGTGGTGCTGAGCAGAGCCCCGAGGGCCAGCAGCGCCGCGCCGCCGAGGGCCAGCCACAGCCCGGTATCGGCATCCTGGCCCACCGCAGCCGGCGGATGATTGATCGCCTGCGAGACCACGATCACGAGTGCGAGCACGCCGAGCGCCGTAAACGCGCGGGAGACCGCGCGGGCGCCCGGAATGGCGACACCGAGGCGCTCGGCGGCCGCCATGAGACAGGCGAGCGCGATCGCCGCGAGCAGGAGGTCGAGCACCTCGAACACCTTCCAGCCGTCCAGATCCAGCTCGTACCAGTCGATGAACAGGCTCGCCAGCAACAGCAGCGCGCCCGGTATCGCGATCAGCGGCCCAGCATCGATTCGTCCTCTGGGTTCCATCGCGGTGCGCGAAGTCTACGCAGCGCGGACCACGAAGTTCACGAGCTTGCGCGGGACCACGATCGTCTTCACTATCTCCCGCCCATCGAGTCGGGCGGCCAGCTTCTGCGACCCACGGGCGATGCGCTCCTGCTCCTGCTCGGAGGCGTCGGCCGGCATCTCGAGTCGGTCGATCAGCTTGCCGTTCAGCTGCACCCCCAGGTGGAGCGTATCTGCGGCCAGCATCCCCGGGTCCGCGCGCGGCCAGGGCTCCTCCCAGACGCGCCGCCCGGTGAGCATCTCGTACACCTCGCTGCCCAGATGTGGGGCGAAGGGGAAGATCAGCGATGCCGCCGTCGCCACGGCGAAGCTCAGCTGGGAGGCGCCCTCCGGGCTCTTTGCCAGCTCGTCCCTGTCCCGGTACACCTCATTGACCAGCTCCATCACGGCGGCGATCGAGGTGTGCGTGGCAAAGCGCTCCCCCAGGTCGCGCGTGACCTTGTCGATCGCCCAGTGGGCCTTGCGCAGCAGCGCCGACGGCTCGCCTTGCGGCTGGGCCCCGCCCGGGCCGGGTCGCCCGGCGATCTCCGCCGCCACGCGGTAGAGCCTGGACAGGAAGTGCTGGACGCCGCTGATGCCCTCGTCTGACCAGTCACCGCCCTCCGCGGGGTGGCCGACGAAGAGGATGTAGCAGCGTGAGGTGTCCGCCCCGTAGCGCTCGACGTACTCGCGCGGCGAGACGGCGTTGCCCTTGGACTTGGACATCTTGGCCCCTTCACGGGTGACCATTCCTTGGGTGAACAGGCGCGCGAAGGGCTCCTGCGTGCCCAGCAGGTCGAGGTCGGCGAGCGCCTTCGTGAAGAAGCGCGCGTACATCAAGTGAAGGATCGCGTGCTCCACGCCACCGATGTACTGGTCGACCGGCATCCAGTCGTCCACCACGTCGCGGTCCCATGGGGCGGAGCCGTTGTGGGGATCGCAGTAGCGCAGGAAGTACCACGACGAGTCGACGAAGGTGTCCATCGTGTCCGTCTCCCGCCGTGCCGGAGCGCCGCACTTCGGGCAGTCGACGCGCACCCAGTCCTCGGCCGCCGCCAGCGGCGAGCGTCCCTTCGGGGCGTAGTCCTCCACATCGGGCAGCTCCACGGGGAGCTCGCTGTCGGGCACTGGCACTAGACCGCAGGCATCGCAGTGCACGATCGGGATCGGGCAGCCCCAGTAGCGCTGCCGTGAGAGCAGCCAGTCGCGCAGGCGGAAGTTCACCGCCGGCTCGCCTCGACCCTCCGATCCGAGCCATTCGATGATCTGCTCGAAGGCCCGGTGGTTGGGCACGCCGTCGAAGTGCCCGCTGTGCACCAGCTGCCCGTCGCCGGTGTACGGCAGCTCGTCGCCGCCCTCGATCACACGGCGAACCTCGAGCCCGTGGACATCCGCGAACTCGTGGTCGCGCTCGTCGTGTGCGGGCACCGCCATGATGGCGCCGGTGCCGTACTCCATCACCACGTAGTCGGCCACGAACATGGGGATCTCCTCGCCGTTGACAGGGTTTGTCACCGTGGCGCCCAGCGCGACGCCCGTCTTCTCCCTGTCCTCGGCCCCCCTCTCCTCAGCCGAGGAGGTGAGCGCACGCTTGACGTACTCGCGCACCTCCTCTGAATCGTTCAGGCGCAGGACGTCGGGGTGCTCCGGGGCCATGACGAAGAAGGTGGCGCCGAACAGGGTGTCCGGCCGAGTGGTGAATACCGGGTAGTCGACGTCCAGCTGCCTGCAGTGGAAGGTGACCTTCGCGCCCTCGGAGCGCCCGATCCAGTTGCGTTGCATCGTCACGACGTGGGCGGGCCAGTCGATCCTGTCGAGGTCGTCGAGCAGCCTGTCCGCGTAGACGGTGATGCGGAAGAACCACTGCTCGAGGGTGCGCGGCACGACCGCCGTGCCGCACCGCTCGCAGCGGCCGTCGACCACCTGCTCGTTGGCCAGCACGGTGGCGTCCTTGGGGCACCAGTTCACCGCCGCCTCCCGGCGGTAGGCAAGGCCGCGCTCGTAGAGCCTGAGGAACAGCCACTGCGTCCAGCGGTAGTAGGCCGGCTGGTGGGTGCCGAACTCGCGCGACCAGTCGATCGACACGCCCCAGTCCCGGAACTGGCGACCGAACTCCGCGATCGAGGCCTCGGTGGACTCGCGCGGGTGCTGGCCGGTCTTGATCGCGTGGTTCTCGGCGTTCAGCCCAAAGGCGTCGTAGCCGATCGGGTGCAGCACCCGGTGGCCGTTGCGGCGCTGGAAGTGGGCGATGGCGTCGCCCACCGAGTAGACCTTCAGATGGCCGATGTGCGGCTCACCGGAGGGATAGGGCAGCATCTCGAGCACGTAGGCCTTCGGCCGCGCGTCGGGCTCGTTGCCAACCTCCCAGGTGTGCTCCTCGCTCCACACGTGTTGCCACTTCGGCTCGATCGTCTTCGGGTCGTAACGGGCCATGGAAGCGATGAGGTTACCCTCGGCCGTTGCCGCAGCGATGGGCGTGCGCGCGAATCCGTCTCGGGCTTTGGCAGAATCGAGGCGTATGAGTGCGCATTCCGGCCGGCGCGCATCCGAGCTGGCTGCCCAGCAGGTGGAGCAGATCGTGGCCGCAGCGCAGGCGGCGGCCCAGGAGATCCGCAAGAAGGCTCAGCTCGAGCGGAAGGACATCCGCGATGCCGCGCGTCGTGAGGGCCAGGAGACCGTGAAGCAGGCGCGCAGGAGCGCGGAGGAGGAGCTGACCGAGGCACGCAAGAAGGCGATCCACCTGGGGCAGGACGCCCGCCGGGACGCCGAGGCGCTCGTGGGTGACGCTCGGCAAGAGGCCGCCCAGGTCCGTGAGAAGACCAGGCGCGCGGTGGAAGGCCGCGTGGCCGGCGCCGAACAGGCGGCGGCTGACGTCCTGGAGGAGGCGCACGCGCTGTCCAGTGGACTGCACCAGCTCGGCAAGGCACTCGAGGACCAGGCCGACCGCATCCTCAGAGACGTCCAGGCGGCCCACAAGCGAATGCAGGCGGACCTGCGAGTGGGGACCGGGCGCGATGACGAGGACCCATTGCGGGGCCTCGCCGAGCAGAGCGCGCACGCCTCCCCGCCTGCGAGGCGGTCCAGTCCGGGGCCGGCCCGGCCAGAGCCGCTGGAGCCTCCGGGGCCCGCGGGACCGGAAGAGGCGGCGGAGCGGGGCAAGCGGCGCAAGCCCTTCGAGGAGATCGAGCTTCCGCCCTGGGTGGGCCGAGAGTCCTAGGCGGCTCTCGAGCTCAGGAGGCCGAACTCTCTCCTGAATCAGGACGAGCCCTGCCCCGCGTCCTTCGCCGGCACACCGCATCACGGCAACGAAATGGAGCTAGTGGGACTCGAACCCACGACCTTTCGGCTGCCAGCCGAACGCTCTCCCAGCTGAGCTATAGCCCCGCGCTCAGGGGCAGTCTAGCCGGGCGAGGCCAAGCCAGCCGGGGCAAGCCAAGCCAGCCGGACGAGACCAAGCCAGCCGGACGAGACCAAGCCAGCCGGACGAGATCAAGCCAACCGGGCGAGGTGAAGCCTCCCGCGATCCGGACGGCCGGAGACAGAGCGATCATTGGACGAGCGCGTGCGAGGTCGCGACCAGCGGCCGGCGTCAGTCCATGGAGCGCGCGGGCGCCTCACCCCAGAGGTTCTCGAGCCGGTAGAACTCGCGCGCCGCCGGGGTGAAGATGTGGACCACGCAGTCGAGGTAGTCGAGCAGGATCCAGCGGGACTCGCGTGCGCCCTCGGCGCGCCGCGGCAGCAGGCCCTGCTCGTCCTTGAGGGATTGATGGACGGCGTCGTGGATGGCCTTGGTCTGCCGCTCGCTGTTGCCGGAGCAGATCACGAGGAAGTCGGTGTAGGCGACGATCTCCCGCAGGTCGAGCACGCGGACGTCGATCGCCTTGCGGTCCGAAGCGATCTCGGCGATGCGGTCGGCGAGGGCCACCGAGTCGATCGAATCGACCATGTCGGCCGTCACGGGCCGGCGGCCGCTCACTCGGCGCTCACAGTCGTGGACGCCCCGTACAGGGCCTCGGCTTCGATGTAATCGGCCACCTTGTCGGGTAGGAGATAGCGGATCGGTCGGCCGGAGGCGGCGCGCTCTCGTACGAGCGAGGACGACAGGTCGATCCGCGGCATGTCGAAGAAGGCGATCCGCTCGCTGCCGGCAAGACCATCGAGGCGGCGCAGCACGGCCTCGCGCGCGAGCCCCTCGCGGGCGGCCACCGCCACCCGGGCCAGCGACAGGACGGCCTCCGGCTCGTGCCACGAGGGCAGCCGCGAGGCCTGGTCGGCGCCGAGGATGATCGTGTGGCGGTCCTCCGGCGAGCGCTCGCGCAGCAGGCGGAGCGTATCCACCGAGTAAGACGGTCCGGACCGGTCCACCTCGACCCGGGACACCTCGAAGCGAGGGTCCCCTTCCACCGCGTGCTCACAGAGCCGCACGCGCACCTCGGGTCCGGGGTCCCGCTCTATCTGGCGATGCGGCGGGTCTCCCACCGGTAGGAAGAGCACGGTGTCGAGCGCCAGCTCCGCGTGGGCCTCCTGTGCGCAGATCAGGTGCCCCAGGTGCGGGGGGTTGAAGGCGCCGCCGAGGATGCCGACTTGCAGCGGGCTACTCCCGCACCTGGCCGGAGCCCTCGATCACGAACTTGTAGCTCGTAAGCTCCCGCGCGCCGATCGGCCCGCGTGCGTGGAGCTTCTGTGTGGAGTTGCCGATCTCGGCCCCCATGCCGAACACGCCGCCGTCGGTGAAGCGGGTGGATGCGTTCACGTAGACGCATGCGGCGTCCACCCCGGACTTGAAGGCCTGCGCTGACTCCTCGGAGCCCGTCACGATGGCCTCAGAATGCCCGGAGCCGTAGCGGTTCACGTGCTCGATCGCATCCTCCACGGAATCGACGACCCCAACCGCGAGGATGAGCGCGTGGTACTCGGTCCTCCAGTCCTCTTCGGTGGCCTCTCGCAGGGAGTCGGCGAGGTCGCCGGCGAGCGCGCGGGTCCGCCCGTCCGCCCGCAGCTCCACCCCGGACTCGCGTAGCGCGCCCAGCAGGCGCGGCAGCAAGGGCGGCGCCACGTCGGAGTGCACGAGCAGCGTCTCGGCGGCGTTGCACACGCTCGGGCGCTGCACCTTGGCGTTCAACACGATCGCCACCGCGTCGTCGAGGTTCGCCCCCGTGTCCACGTAGACGTGGCAGTTGCCCGCGGCCGCGTACATCACCGGCACGGTGGCGTGCTCCTTTAGCGCCTCCTTGAGACGCTCGCTCCCGCGCGGGATGATCAGGTCGACCACGCTGTCCTGGGTGGCCAGCTGGCGCAACTCGTCGCGGTCGCCGCCACCGATCAGCGAGATCGCCCCCGGCGGTATGCCGGCCGAGGCCACCGCCTCCGAGGCCACGTGTGCGAGCACGGCGTTCGAGTTGGCAGCCGTGGAAGATCCCCGCAGCACGATCGCGTTGCCCGACTTGAGGCACAGGGCGGAGCAGTCGATCGTCACGTTCGGCCGCGCCTCGTAGACCACGGCGACCACACCGAGGGGCACCCGTACACGGCGGAGGTGGAGACCGTTGGCGAGCCGCCGCTCCTCGATCGTCTCTCCCACCGGGTCGGGCAGTGCGGCAACGGCGCGCACATCGGAGGCCATGCTCGCGAGCCGCCCCTCGTCCAGCTTCAGCCGGTCGAGCAGCGAGGTGTTCAACCCCTTTCCCTCGCCGGCCTGCATGTCCAGCGCATTCGCCTCGAGGATCTCGCCGGCACGGCCCTCCAGGGCATCCGCCATCGCCTCGAGGGCCACGTTCTTTGCCTCGGCACCGACCGTGGCCAGCACGCGCGAGGCCTCGCGCGCCGCGAGGCACACCTCGCTGGTGGTCGGGACGGTGGTTGCCACGAGCCAAGCCTATCGACAGCGCGTCACGCCAAGGGGCCTATTCGAGCACGAAGTAGTTCCGGTGAACCGCCTCGGCGGCGGCGCGCGGCATTCGCTCGCGCACCGCGTCTGACTTCAGGCCCCGTATCTCGCGCAGCTCGGTGGCCGAGTAGTTCACGATGCCCTTCCCGATCGGGCGGGCCCCACCACGGGCGGCGCGCACCTCCACGGCATCGCCGGCGCGAAAGTCGCCGGCCACGTCCACGATCCCCACCGGCAGCAAGCTCGTGCCCCGCTCGCGCAGCGCGCGCTCGGCGCCCTCGTCCACCTCGAGGCTTCCACGGCTGGGTTTTGCGTACCGGAGCCAGAGCTTGAAGCTCGAGACCCTGCCGGTCTGGGGATGGAAGGTCGTGCCGACCCGCTCGCCGGCCATCGCCGCCCGCACCGCGTCCCTCTCGGTGCCGTTGGCGATCGAGGCGGGGATCCCGGCGGCGGCTGCCATCTCTCCCGCCACCACCTTCGAGCGCATGCCCCCGGAACCGAGAGGAGAGGCCGACAGGCCGATGTCGAGGCCCTCCAGCTGCTCGATCGAGCGCACATCGGGGATCGGCTCCGCAGCCCTGTCCCGCGACGGGTCGGCGGTGTAGAGCCCGTCGATGTCGGTCAGGAGCACGAGCCTTCCCGCGCCCAGCAGGATCGCCACCTGAGCGGCGAGGTAGTCGTTGTCCCCGAAGGAGATCTCATCCGTGGTGGTCGTGTCGTTCTCGTTGATCACCGGCACGAGGTTCCACTCGAGCAGCTTCCGCAGCGTGTGGCGCACGTTCACGTAGTGCGTGCGCGCCGACATGTCGAAGAAGGTGAGGAGCACCTGGGCGCTCGGCACCCCCCGCTCGGCGAGCAGGTCGTCGTAGGTGCGGTAGAGGCGCCCCTGGCCGACCGCGGAGGCGGCCTGCAGCTCGTCCATCGACACCGGTCGGCCGGGCAGCTCCAGGATTCGCATCCCCCGCGCGATCGCGCCCGAGGTCACGATGACCACCCGTTCGCCCGTGGCGTGGCGGGCGGCCACCTCGTCGCAGATCGGCGCGAGCACCTCGAGCCGCAGCTCGCCGGTGGGGTCGGCGACGAGGCTCGAGCCGAGCTTGAGGACTACCGAGGCCACCGCCTAAGGGTATGGACCCACCCTAGGGTCGGGGATGGTCTTACGAAGGATTCGGCTGCCTGTCGAATCTTTCGGGATGCGTCACTGACTGGCGCTGGCGAGCTTGTAGTCGCCGTCTTCCTTCTTCAGCTTGAATACCTGGGGTTGCTTCCGACCTGACGTCTCGAGCTCCGCGGTCACCGTCGCGGTATCCCCGTCGACCTCGGTCTTGGTGATCTTCGTGACCTTCGACTTCCTGCCCTTCTGCGAGTCGATCAGCTTCTTGCAGGCATCGTCGGTCTTGTCCCCGCTGGCACCGGTCAGCTGCTCCCGCAGCTTCTCGGTGATCGAGCCACAGAACTTGTCGCCGTCGGTGTCGGATGCGGCCTTCACGATATCGCGGACCGTCTGCTCGGCGTCCTCCTTGTCACTTCGCCCGCCGCACGCTCCGAGCACGAGGATCGTGAGGCCAGAGGCGGCCAGGCCGAGGACTCGGGTCGCGATCATGAGTGCGGTTTCTACAGGATTCAGCCGAGCGGCGCGGCTGGGTCGAGCTCGAACACCGTGCCCGCAATCGCGACGTCGTCACCAGGCTCGAACCCCGCGGCGACAAGCGCGCGGATGACTCCCATGCCCCGCAGGCGCCCTTCGATGTAGCGCAGGGCTTCGTCGTTATCTATGTCGTGCCGGGCGATCAGCCGCTCCACGCCAGGCCCCGCGACGCGGAACGTCCCCGGCCCGCTGCGGCTCACCTCGAACGCTTCGCCCGCTCCGGGCCGGTAGGTTCGGTGGGCGGCCTCGACCTCGAGGGGCACGACAGGCTCCTCCTCGGGCGGCACTCCCCGCACGATCGCCGCCCGCAGATCCTCGAGCCCGGCGCCGGTGGCCGCCGAGGTGGACATCACGCCGAGCGCTTCATCGCCCAGCCGGGCGCTCCAGCTCTCGACGGCTGCGTCGGCCTGCTCGCGGGTCAAGAGATCTGCCTTCGAGAGGCAGAGCAGGCGGGGGAGCTCGGCCAGCCCGCCGCCGTGCCGGCGAAGCTCCGCCTCCACAGTGGCGTGGTTCTCGAGCGGGTCCGAGCCGTCGAGCGGCGCCAGGTCGAGCACATGGACGAGCAGGCGGCAGCGCTCCACGTGGGCGAGGAACTCGTGCCCGAGGCCTGCGCCGTCGCTCGCCCCCTCGATCAGCCCGGGGATGTCCGCAACGACGAGCTGGCGGTCATGGGTCTCGATCGTGCCGAGCACCGGATCGAGCGTGGTGAACGGGTACCCCGCCACCCTCGGGTTGGCACGCGTCAGACGGGCGAGGAGTGAGCTCTTCCCGGCGTTTGGCAGTCCCACCAGGCCGGCGTCGGCTAGCAGCCGCAGCCTCAGGTCGAGCCAGCCCTCCTCGCCCTGGAGCCCGCGCTCGGCCATCCGCGGCGTCTGCCGCGTCGGACCGGCAAAGGCCTTGTTGCCCCGTCCCCCCGACCCGCCCCGCGCAACCACCGCGCGCTGACCGGGCTCGACGAGCTCCCACCGGGTGCCCCTCTCGTTGTCTTCGGCCACCGTTCCCGGCGGCACCCGGACCTCCATCGCCTCCGCGGTGGCGCCGTGGCGCTGGCTTCCCTCGCCGTGCCCGCCGCGGCGGGCCTTGAAATGCGCCCCGCGGTGAAACTCGCCAAGGTCGCGGCGCGAGGGATCGCAGACGAGCAACACGTCGCCGCCGTTTCCCCCATCGCCTCCGTCAGGACCGCCCTTGGGCACGTGCGCCTCGCGGCGAAACGAGATCGACCCGTTGCCGCCGTCACCGCCGCGCACGTAGATCCGGGCTCGATCGTGGAACACGCGCCGATGGTAGTCCGACGGGTGGCGTCGCCGGAGCGGGTGCTGCCGCTACTCGGTCGTCCCGGAAGCCGGCGCCTGCACCTCGTCTCCCGGCAGGACCGAGATCACGCGGCCGCGGCGGCCCGAGTGGAACTTCACCGTGCCGGGGCGGGCGGCGAAGATCGTGTCGTCCTTGCCGATGCCCACGCCGTCGCCGGGCTTGAAGCGGGTGCCGCGCTGGCGCACGATGATCTCGCCGCCGGACACGGTCTGGCCGGCGAACACCTTGACGCCGAGGCGCTGCGCGTTCGAGTCGCGGCCGTTCCGGCTGGAGCCGAGCCCCTTCTTATGGGCCATCCGACCCCTCCTTCTTCGGAGCGGCGGGCTTCTTCCCGGACTTTCCGGCGGCGGGCTTCTCCTCGGCGGGGGGCGCCTTCGTGGTGGTCGCCTCCTCCAGCTTGTCGCCCTGCACCTTCTTGGGCTCGGGCGGAGCCTCCTCGGCCTCGGGCTTGCGGGCCTTCGCCTTCCGCGAGGCGGTCGGCTTGCCACCGAGCAGCTCTATGTCGCCGATCTCGAGCCGGGTGAGCTCCGAGCGGTGCCCCTGGCGGCGCTTGTACCCGCGCTTGGGCTTGAACTTCAACACGTGGATCTTGGGGCCGCGCAGGTGACCGGTGACCGTGGCCTCGACCTTGCCCTTGGCGCGGGCCTCCCCGCCAAAGACCGGCTGATCCTTGCCGCCGTCGGGGGCGAGCAGGAGCGGCTGGAGCCTGACCGTGGCGCCCTCGTCAGCGGGCATGCGATCGACGAGAAGGGAATCGCCCTTCTCCACGCGGTACTGCTTACCGCCTACTTTGACAATCGCATACATGACAGAGGAAAGGCGTCCGATAGGTCCGCGGACGCCGAGAAGGCAGTGTAGCCAATCGAGGGTCGATGGGTCCCGCGAAGGCACGCGGCGAAAGAGCGGTGCAGCGGCTCGTCTTTCTTCGGCGACTACCGGAACATCGCCGCCACGTCACGAGAGGGATCCCGTTAACAGAAGGGGCGTGAGGTGGCCGAGAGCGCTGCCTTGCGCCACTAGAACGGTGACCGAGAGCAACCGTCCAGTGCACGCCGTCGCCGCCGGCCGTTGACGTCTGTCGGTTGTCCGTCGCGCCGCTCCACCACGATCGGGTAGCGCCCGTTCGCGTCGCTGACGCAGTTGTCGTAGTGCGACTCCGCCGCGAGCCAGGCAAGAGCCCCCGCAAGCACCACGACGGCGAGGACCAGCGTAACCCCGATTGCCCGCATGAGCGCGGATTCTGTCGGATCAAGGCCCCGAGCACGCTAGACCGATGAGCCCAGCGCGCGCTCGCAGCAGAGCGGCGGCGACACTCGCCGGCGCCGCCATGTTTCTCGCGGTCCTGGATCGGCGAGGCTAGTCGCAGGCGGCTAGCGCTCGGCCCACGGCTCGCTGCAGGCAACTCGCCGACCAGGAGGCGTGCCGACGCCCCCATACGGCCCGCGGCTGGTGTGAGCGATGGGTGCGGCAGCAACCTCGTTCGCGGCAGCGAAGGCCTGCCCTCGACCGCCGACTGTGGCAAGCGGCCGGCGCTGCGCCGCTCCACACCGAAGACGCTGGTCGTCCGGGTGAGCTGAAGTGCTCCCCGTTCGACGTTGCGCGTCATGAACCAGCGCCGGCAGGTCAGCCGTCGCCGTGCCGCGGCAACAGGGCTTCTGGTGTCTCGAGCGGTTCGACCAGAAACCGATGGTGATCGGCTGACCTGACACGGAAGACCGCGTCGAATCCCTCGGCGAGCGAGGGGACCTGCAGCCGCCTGTAGGTGCCGAGGACTCCCCGAACCGGTATCCGCTCGCGGCCTTCACGTCTTGCGTTGCGTGCGATCGCTTCAGGGGGGAGCGCCTCGAGCCAGAACCCGACCAGCCGGAAGCCCTGCGCTACGGCCGGGCGCACGTAAGCGGCTCGCTCGGCCGGAGTCGGGTTCGTGTTGTCGGCGACGAAGGGACGCCGAGCGGCGAGGCAGGCCATCAGCGCCTCGCGCTCGCGCCCGCGGGTCCTGAGCTCGTCGAGGCTGACCCGGGGAGCTCGTCGAGGCTGACCCGGGCGTGCGCGCCGGCGAACCGTGTGCGGTAGAAGCTCGTCTTGCCACTCCCCCTGCATCCCGCAGAGGACGACCGCCTCGGGCCGCTCGGGCGCGGACTTGCCAACCCAACCCCATGCTGCGGGCCGGCTACCCGCCGCGCATCAGCCGAAACTGTGCAGCTTCGGCGGCGGGGTTGGACGCATCCGGGCCGGCGACGGTCACCGTCCGCTGCCCCCTGTCGCCGCGACCAGCGATCGAGCGCGCGCCTGTGCCGGAGTGGCTGCTCGGCGCACGCAAAGGAGGAGCGCCTGGCGACGCTGCTCCTCCTGCCCGAGAACAGCGGCGCCCGCATCGAAAAGAGTGCAGGGCCGGCAGCCCTGTTGGCGCGATCCAAGAGAACTGGCTGCGGCCGATGACATTCCGCGCTTGCTGGCGCTACGCTTGTGTTGACGCAAGCCGCTCGCCTGGTTCTCTTCTCCCTCTTCCTTTCGGCGCGGGTTTGAACTCAGAGGGACGGAGCAGGTAGGGATGCACGACGGGTCTCAGGAGCGGATGCAAGCGGGAGAGCGGCAGGGTATGGACCTGTCGGCGGTCTCCAACGCGATGGTGGGCCTCTATAAGGAGCTGTTCGGACGCGGCCCCACAAAGGCACGCAGCGGTCTCTCTGATCCCGGTACCCTTATCTGTACGCTCGAGGACAGCTTCACTCCGGCGGAGCGCAACATGGCCAAGGCTGGCGAGCATCAGCGCCTGCGCGAGCTGCGGATGTACTTTCAGCACTCCAGCGAGAAGGAGTTCCTCGACGCGGTCGAGCGGATCACCGGCCGCAAGGTCCGCGGGTTCGTCTCGGGCGTGGACGTCCATCAGGACATCGCAACCGAGGTCTTCTACTTGGAGCCGGTAGGTACGCCCTTCGCCCGTGCTGAGGAGCACGAAGAAGAGCTCGCTTCCTAGCTTCGAAACTTACGGGAACTGTGCCGGGGCCTTAGGGACCAGGCCCACGGCCCGTCAAGTCCCGCCGAGTCTCTCGACGGGTAGGCAAAGGGGACTGCCTCGGGGCCTTCGGGACCCCGGGGCAGGCCCTGCGCGCTAGGGCACCACCGGGAACGGATCCGGCAACGTCCCGCCCGGGAGGACGCAGGTGTACACCAGCGCGCTCACATCGACAAACCGCCCGGCGCTCCGCTCGCAGGCCCTCTCGCCATGATCCCGGCGCTGCGAGCCGCGCGGGTTCTCGAACACGCAGGCGTACACCAGCCGGCCCCCCTCGACGAAGCGCCCGCCACGGTGCTCACAGGCCATCTCTCCGTGATCGGGTTTGGGGCCCTTGGAGCCATATTTTTCCGGTTTTGCGCCCCGCGGTCGCCGGCGTCTCTCCCCTGGTTTGCCTGGCCCCCGTCGCGGACTGGTCCGCTCGGGATCGTGGAGCCATGGGAAGCCCCGCTGAAGCCCCGATCGGGGTCCGCCCCTTGCGCCATCGGGTTTCGGCCCCTTGCCGCCGTGATCGAATTGCGGGCCGTCGATGCGCGTGCTTCGGCCCTCCTGGCCCCTGACCGGACTTGGGGCCCCGTACGCCCTGATCGGATTTTCCGGCCCTCGCGGCCCGCGGTCGGGCACGGGCGCTCTCTCCCGCAAACTCGCGACAGCCCTCGCAGCGCTTGAGGTGGCGCCGCAGCGCAAGCGGCAGTCGCGATGCGGACGAGCCCGCCAGTTGCTCGCGGACCCGGCCGCAAAAGGTCTCTCGAGCCTCACGGTCGAGGCTCAACGAGGCGCGGGCCTGGAACACGAGCGACTTCACCTTCGCGCGTGGGCAGGCAATCACCTGCCCGACTTGAGTGTGCGAGAGGCCACAGATCTCCGCCAGGAGCAGCGCGGCGCGCTGTTGCTCTGGCAAGTCGCGGACGTCTTCGAGGAGCTCGCGCACGTCGGCTCGCTGCTCGACGCGCTCGGCCGTCTGCTCCGGGCAAGCGACGCTTTCGTCGTCCCAGGGGAGCCTCGCCTCCCTCGGCGATCGAAGCACCGACAGGCAGCGGTTGCGGGCGATCGCGTAGAGCCACGGCTTGAACGCCCGGGGCTCGAAGTCACGCTGGCCGATCGCTTGATAGGCCACCAGAAAGGCGTGCTGGTGTGCATCCTCCCCTTCCTCTCGCGAGCATAGGAAACGGCTGCAAAACGAGAGGACGCCCCCGCTGTGGCGGTCGAACAGCTCCTCGAAGGCGGACTCGTCGCCGCGACGGACAAGAACGACGAGGCGCTCGTCGGCAAGCCCTGCGAGCGGGCGCCGCGCGGCTAGCGGTCGAACCACGCGGCGACGCATGAAACCTCCTTGGTCGTAAACCCGTGGCCCGGCCAGCCCGTTTTCACACCGACCGCCACTTCAAAAGTCGGAGGGCCGCTGCATAGCGGCCCTCCGGTACTCCACTCCCCCACCTGAGTCGTTGCTGTCGCTGGTTCTTAGGGCAAGCGCGGGAACGGGTTCGGCAGTTCCCCGCCCGGGAGGACGCAGGCGTAGATCAACGGGCTCACGTCGACGAACAGCCCGCCCTGCTTCTGGCAAGTCCTTCTGGCCTGGTTGCGACCCTGGTGTCTCCTGTCCGGGAACACGCAGGCATAGACCAGCGGGCTCACGTCCACGAACACCCCGCCGCGCTTCTCGCAGATCCGCTCAGCCCGGTCCCCCAATTTGGGACCGCCTCGCGGGTTCGGATTGGTGACCACCCCGCCCGGGAGCACGCAGGCGTAGACCAACGGGCTCACATCGACGAACAGTCCGCCTTGCTTCTCGCACACCCTCTGGGCCTGGTTGCGGACCTGGTTTCCCCTGTCCGGAAACACGCATGCGTACACAAGCGGGCTCACATTGACAAACACTCCGCCGCGCTTCTCGCAGATCCGCTCGGCCTTCTCGCTCTTCGAGGGGGGGCCCGGCTCGCCGCCCTTGGCCGCGAAAGCGCCCGGGGTGGTGGCGCACATCACCACGAACGCCACAGCACACAGCAACGCAGTAGCTCTGCGCATAAAACCATCCTCCTTGCTGGGGTTTCTTGCGGGTATCACCGTCCGACTACGGACCACTGGCGGCGCTAGTCGCTGTCACCGGGGTAGACGCAAAGCGCCGGCGAAGATTGGACGCCTGGACGGATGTTCGACCGCAGAGAAGTGCCGCCTCCACGTGTCCAGCGGCCGGCACGGCTCCAGGTCGGGCGCTAGCCCGGTATCTCCGGCGCCGCAGAACTACGACGGCTCCCTCGAGAAACGGCCGATGATCGGCTTCGTCCTACCTCTCTTCCAGGGCGAGCTCAGGTACTCGCTCTCGGAGGCCGAGCTCCGGCACGGGTGGCGTGACCCCGAGATCGGGCGCCGGCGGCGTGACCCCGAGATCAGGTGTCG
>JAUJNT010000004.1:171372-222381 GCA_030448005.1 Thermoleophilaceae bacterium | reverse complement strand
GGTGGCGTGACCCCGAGATCGGGCGCCGGCGGCGTGACCCCGAGATCAGGTGTCGGCGGGCTTACACCGAGATCGGGTACCGTCGTTTCGAGCGGAAGGTCGGGTAGCGGCACTCCGAGCACGAAATCGAGCAGCGGCGCTCCGACATCGAGATCGGGCACCTGCTCACCCATCTCGAGGTGAGTGGCCGGTTCATGTCTCGCCCGACGTAGCGACAGGGGGCCGCCTTCACGCGCGGCGGCCTGAGCCGCTGCCGGAGCCCGCTGAGCGGGGCGCGGTGACGCTGCGCTCGGGCGGGTCGGACGAGGGCGCCGGTCGGCAGCACGAGTTAGATCGTCGCGCGGCGCAGCCACAGTGTCCCCCAAGGGGGTCCGCCTTTCCGTCGCGCCCGAGCCGGCTCCACTCGCCGGCGTTCCACGGCGGCTGTCTTGCTCATCCGGTGGGGCCCGCATCTCACCGGCGCCCACAAGGCTCAGGGCCGTCGCGCCGGCGGTGGCTGCCACGACGAGGCATGCTTTGAGGCCCAAGGCGGCACCAAAGGGTCCGCCCGCGAAGGCGGCCGGAGCCAGGCTCGCCGACCCGCCGTTCGTCACGAGCCCGGCCGCCAAACCGCCTCCACTGCCTGCACCGCCGCCACCCGCCGCCGCGAGCAGGCTGCGTTTCAAGCCGATCGAGGGCGCCACCGGTAGCGCGATCGCAATGAGGTGCCGCCGCCTGCGGAGCTCGCGCGCGAACTCGCTGCAGCCCTCGCAGCGCTTCAGGTGGCGTCGCAGCGCAACCGGCAGGCGCGAGCGCGGCGAGCCCGCGAGCTCCTCGCGGACGCGGCTGCAAGAGGTCTCCCGGGCTTCGCGGCTGAGGCACAATGACGCGCGGGCCTGAAACAGAAGCGACTTCACCTTCGCGGGTGGACAGGCGATTACCTGAGCGATCTCGGTATGCGAGAGGTCACCGAGCTCCGAAAGGAGGAGCGCGAGGCGTTGGGGCTCGGGCAGAGCGCGTATGTCGGTCAGCAGCTCGCGCACTTCGGCTTGCTGCTCTGCGCGCTCGGCCGTCTCCGCGACTGCAGCGACGGTGTCGTCGTCCCCGCGAAACCCAACTCCCCTGCGCGATCGAAGCACTGAGAAGCAGTGGTTGCGGGCGACCGTGTAGAGCCACGGCTTGAACGCCCGCGGCTCGAAGTTGCGCTTGCGAATCGCCTGATAGACCGTCAGAAAGGCGTGCTGATGTGCATCCTCTCCTTCCTCTCGGGACCACAGGACCCGGCTGCAGAACGAGAGGACGCCGCCGCTGTGGCGGTCGAAGAGCTCCTCGAAGGCGGACTCATTCCCGCCACGCAGGAGAGTCACGAGCCGCTCATCGGTAAGCCTTGCGAGTAGGCGCCTCGACGGTGATCCTCGAGACTCTGCTCGGCCGGCAGGAGCGCCATTCGATCTCGTGCTCATCTCCTCCCCACATGAGAACGCGTTCCGCCCCCCGCGTACATCGCACATCCGTCCAGAAGGCTCGGCGCGGTCAGAGGGACGGCGGGGCGTTCGGTGGCACCTCGCGGGCCTTATGACGTCTCATCCCGCCGCCGACCGCCGGCCCTCGCCGGGCCCACGCGTCGGACGTTCGTCCACGCTTCGCATTGGCGCGAGTACATGCACGGTACTCGAGCAGCGACTCTCGGGGCTGTCGTGGACAGGCGCCGACCCAGACGAACAGCTCGGACGTGAACGATCCCAACCTCGGGATCCCGCCGGTCCTGCCCCCGGGGTGTGGCTCGGGCGGCCCAAACGACACACGGACGCCGAACACGGCTCCGGCTGCGCAGGCTCGCTACCGGCGGCCGGGAGCTTGTCTAGGACGGCTGGCGCTCGGAGGGGAGGCGGGCCATGCCCCGGCGGTCGCCTCCGACCGGAGGAGGTCGGTGGCCGGCGCTGTACCTCCCGCACGACCTTTACTCGACCCCGAGCAGCTCCGCGGCCCGATGGGTCGCTCGCTTGTTCAGTCCCCGCCCTTCGACTCGGCCTCGGCGGGCTTGCGCCGCCTGCCACGGCCACCGCGTCCCCGCCCGCGCGGGCGCTTGTCCTCGCCATGGTCGACATCGCCCGTACCGTTGCTCTGCACGGCATCCACGATCCCTGCGCCTTCCACGAGCGTCGCCGAGGCGGCGGAGCGGCCCACCTTCTCGATTCGGACGAGTGTCTTCTTGCCGATGAGGCGCCCGGCGCCGGCCACGGAGATCACGTAGCCGCCCAGCTTGGCCACGGCGTCGTCCTCGTTGTACATGTGGGGCTCCTCGATCGTGACGAGCACCTCCTCGCCCTCGATGAACGGCAGCGCGCGCTCCTCCACCCCCTCCCGCGAGCCCTCGAGGCTCACTGCGAAGTGGTCGATCGGCAGTGCCTCCGAGCCCTCGAAGTGGAAGTGCTTGCCCGTCTCCGCCTCTATCTCGAGCAGTGGACGTCCAGGCCCCCCGGCGAGCAGCGCAGCCACTCGCGGGTGCAACTGGATGAGGAACGCCTCGATGCTCGGACGCTCGGCTGCCAGCTCGCGCAGCCGGCGCTCTGCGTCGATCGCGACCGTCTCCTCGGAGAGCACCACCCCCTCGCCCTCACAGGTGGGGCAGATCTTCGTGAGGATCTCGCGGACCCCCTCGGTCACGTTCTGGCGGGTCATCTCCACCAGGCCGAGCGGCGAGATCTCGACCACGTAGGTCTTCGTGCGGTCCTCGTCGAGGGCCTTGCGCAGCGTCTTGAGCACGGCGTCGCGATTACGGGCGCGCGACATGTCGATGAAGTCGATGACGATGATGCCGCCGATGTCCCGTAGGCGCAGCTGCGCCACGACCTCGTCGGCGGCCTCGAGGTTGGTTTTGGTGATGGTGTCCTCGAGCCGCGCGCCCCTGCCGCGGCCCGTAAAGGAGCCGGAGTTCACGTCGATGACAGTGAGCGCCTCGGCGTAGTCGATGATCAGGTAGCCGCCCGAGGGCAGGTCCACGCGCCGTCTGAGCGTCGACTGGATGGCCGCGTCGATGCCGTACCTCTCGAACAACGGGTTCTTGTCGTCCTTGTAGAGGTCGAGGCGCTCGAGCAGCTCCGGCGCCGTGCGGGTGAAGAAGGACTGCAGGCGATGGTGCTGCTGCGGGTCATCGACGATCGCGCGCTCGAACTGCTTCGAGAAGATGTCCCGCACTACGCGCACGGAGAGGTCCGCCTCCTGGAAGACCATCGCGGGCGCGGCGGTCTCCTGGGCGCGCTGTTGCAGCACCTCGTGCAGCTTGTGCAGGTACTTGATCTCGTGCTCGAAGTTCTCGCGCTCGGCGCCCTGCGCCGCGGTGCGGACAATGGCGCCGCCCCCGCGGAGGTCGAGCCCGGAGGCCTGCTTTCGCAGCCGATCGCGCTCCCGGTCATCGAGCCTGCGCGACACGCCGACGCCCTCGCCCTGCGGCACGTAGACCAGGTAGCGCCCGGCGATGGACAGCTGCATCGAGAGCCTGGGGCCCTTCGTCTTCAGCGGGTCCTTGACCGCCTGGACGAGGATCTCCTGCCCCGGCTTGAGCAGCTCGGCGATGCGCTGGCCCTTCCCGCCCGTGCGTCCGCGGCGTGCCACCTCCACGCCCGGGATGACCACGTCGTCCGCGTGCAGGAAGCCGTTCTTGTCGAGGCCTATGTCCACGAACGCGGCCTCGAGCCCGGGCAGCACGTTGTCGACCTTGCCCTTGTAGACGTTTCCGACTATCGAGCGCGAGCCGCGCCGCTCGACATACAGCTCCCCGACGCGCCACTTCGGCTCGCCGGCTGGCTCGGGCTCGGCCGCCGGGCTCCCCGCGCGGGATCCGCGGCGGCCGCGGGGGTTCTCGTCTTCCTCAGCGGCGGGGCTTCCCTCCGCCTCGAGGATGGCGACCTTGGTTTCGCCACGGGCAACCGTGACGAGCACTTGCTTTCTCAAAGATTCCTTTCCTGGGGCCCAGCCCGGATCGAGTGCGCATGCCCTCGTCGGTATCTGTGTCCGTGTGGGCTGTGTCCCTTTTCATATCGCTAGATCTCGGCCCTTGGCGAACGCCGTCTCGCGCGCCTGCGCGTGGATCGACTGGAGGAGGCCAATGGCCATGAAGGTGACAATCACCGACGAGCCGCCGTAACTCATGAGCGGCAGCGTGACGCCGGTGATGGGCATGATTCCAATGGTCATGCCCACGTTGACGAAGATCTGGTGCATCAGCATGGCAACTATCCCTCCGGCGATCAAGGTGCCGTAGAGGTTCTTGGCCATGGTCAGGATGCGCAGGCAGCGCCAGATCAAGAGCGCGAAGAGGGACAGCACCAGTGCCGCCCCCATGAAGCCGAACTCCTCGCCCACCACGGAGAAGATGAAGTCGGTGTGGTGCTCGGGCAGGAAGTCGAGCTTGGTCTGGGTGGCTTCTTCACCGCGGCCGGTCTTGCCTCCGGCTCCGATGGCCACGAGCGACTGGGTCTGCTGATAGCCCTCCTTAGCGGGGTTCTCCGACGGGTTCACGAACGCCGTCAGGCGGTCCATCTGATAGGGCTTGAGGATCTCGACGCCGACTGCGGGCGCCGCTATCAGCACGACGGCCAAGGCCGTGGCACCGAGAGCCCCCAGGGCGGCGAAGTGAGTCCACTTCGTGCCCGCGACGAACAGCGTCGCGAGCACGATGCTGATGTAGACGAGACCGGTGCCGAGATCGGGCTGTGCGATCACGAGCATGGCCGGTATCAGCGCCATCAGCATGACGCGGCTCGTCGTCTCCCGGTCTCCGAGCTGCCGGATGCGATCGACCATGAACGCCGACAGGGTGAGGATCAGCAACACCTTACCCAGCTCGGAGGTCTGCAGTTGGAAGAACGGCAGCTCGATCGCGCGCTTGGATCCGCGGGAGGCGGAGCCGAGCGCATAGACGATGAGGATGCCTCCGATCATCAGAACGTAAAGGCCCGCGCGCCATTCGCGCAGCCGCGAGTAGTCGAAGCGGGAGATCAGGATCATCAGGGCCAGGCCGACCGCACAGTAGGCCGCCTGGCGGACGACGAAGTAGTAGGGGCTGCCGGCGATGTCGTCCTGCGTGGCGGTGCCGATCGTGTATAGCGAGCACGCCACGAGGCCCAGCACCGCCAGCAGCAGCGGCACGTCGATCCTGACGAACCGGGGGCCATGAGCGTCCCTGAAGTCCTTGACCGATGTGCCGTATGGGGATGCCTGCATCAGCCGTTCACACTAGATCACCGGGGGCTCCCGCCCCCGGACCCCCGGCGCCACTCGCCCTACGGCCCCTCGTTACCGTTTCGACGCCGATAGCACCGGGGGCTCCCGCCCCCGGACCCCCGGCGCCGCTCGCCCTACGGCCACCCGTGACCGTTTCCACGCCGATAGCACCGGGGGCTCCCGCCCCCGGACCCCCGGCGCCGCTCGCCCTACGGCCACCCGTGACCGTTTCCACGCTTCTTGAGCCCTGGCCTCTCATCAGTCGGGTGCCGTTCCGCGCGGGACTGGGCCGGCTCCGCTGACGCCGAAGAGCTCGGCGAGGATCGTGCGGGCCGCGGGCGCAGCGGTCTCTGCCCCGAAGCCGCCCGCCTCGAAGGTCACCGCTACGACGTACTTGGGGCTCGGGTAGGGCGCCAGCGCCACGTACCACGACTGGTCTGCGCGACCGGCCCCCTTCTCCGCCGTTCCCGTCTTGCCGGCCACCGGGATCTTGAAGCCTTCGAACACCGGGGTGGAGGTGCCCCCCGGCTCGCTGGCGGCGCTGCGCAGCCCCTCCAAGATGGCCTGCCGGTAGGTCTCCCGCACCTTGAGCTTGCGAGCCGTCGGGGCCTCGAGCTCCTGTAACGGGCGCCCGCCCGCGTCCTCGATGCGCTGGCCCAGGCGCGGTCGCACGATCTTGCCGCCGTTTGCGATCGCGGCGTAGGCCACCGCCACCTGCAGCGGGTCGGCCTGCAGGTCGCCCTGGCCCACCGAGAGGTTGACGTTGTCGCCCACGCTCCAGGGCCTGTCGAGGAAGCCGCACTTGCCGAGCGAGATCTGCGCCGGAGTGGGGTCCTCGCGGGCGACGCACCGCCGGAAGGAGGAAAAGCCCTCGTTGCGGTACTTCGGTGTGGGTATCAGGCCGGGCGCCTCCGCGGGGAGGTCGATGCCCGTGCGCCGCCCGAGCCCCAGGCGCCTTGCCCAATCCTGGATCAGCAGGCCGCTGCCGCTGCCGTTGGCCTCCTGGCCGAGGCGGTAGAAGAAGACGTCGCTCGAGACCGACAGCGCCTTTCGCAGCGCCACCGCTCCGTGCACGGCGTTGCCCGCGTTCTTGAAGACCACGTTGCCGACCTTCAGCGAGCCGCCGTCGTACTGCACCGTGTCCGGAGTGATCAGCCCGCCCTCGAGCGCCGCCGTGGCTGTGATCAGCTTGAACGTGGAGCCCGTGGGATAGCCGCCCTGGATCGCGCGGTTGAGGATCGGCTCGCCGTTGTCCTTCGAGTAGACGCGGTCGAGATCGCGCTTTCGCACCACCTTCGAGAAGAGGTTGGGGTCGAAGGAGGGCGAGCTGCCGAGACCGAGCACCTCACCGTTCCTGACGTTCATCGCCACGAAGGCGCCCTTGGCGCCTCCCAGGGCCTTCTGACCGGCCCGCTGCACGTCGAGATCCACCGAGAGCCGCAGCTGGCGGCCCTGCTGGGGCTCGATGACTCCCAGCCCGCGCCGCAGGGTGCCGAGCGCGTCCACCTGCACCCGGGTGGCCCCGTTCCTGCCGCGCAGGAAACGGTCGTACTGGTACTCGATGCCCGACTTGCCCACCCGATCGCCGAGGGTGACCCCGCGGTAGCGCTGGTCCTTCAGCTGGTTCTCGCTGATCTCCCCGACGGTGCCGAACAGGTGGGCACCGACGTTGCGGTGCGGGTAGGAGCGCAGGAACACCCGCTCGACCGTCACGCCGGGGAAGTCGTCCTGGTTCTCGAGCACGTACTGCACCGCGGGCCGCGCGGCGTCGGCCTTTACGGTGGCGGTCGAGAAGGGCACCGCCTTGAGCTGGCTCTTCACGTCCTGCTGGAGGCGGGCCGGCTTCACGCCAAGCAGCTTTGCGAGCCGTTCGTACAGCGCGCGCCGCCTCGACTCGTCGCGCGGAAGTCCCTTGGGTGAGACCTTGATTGCCAGGCCGACCCGGTTGTCCACCAGCACGCGGCCCTCCCGGTCAACGATCTCCCCGCGCGGGGCGCGCACCTTGATCTTGCGGACCTGGTTCTCGTTGGCCTCGGCCTCGTACTTGTCGCCCGAGAGCACCTGCAGGTACCACAGGCGGAAGAAGATCAACGCAAACGCCATGAGCGCCACCCCGCCGACCATCGCCACGCGCAGCGCCAGTTGCGGGGTGAGGGACGGGCGGCGCTTGTCGGAGTCGAGGTACATCCGCTCAGATCTCGAGTCCTCGGAGGCCGAGCGGGCCGGTCTCCCGCGGGGCCTGGCGCTTGCGGCGCAGGTCGAGCGGATCCACCCGCAGCGCGGGACGCAGGAGACGGCGGCAGAGCGCAAAGACGGGCACCGCGATCACGGTGTTGAGTGCGATCGTCACGAGCATGTCACGAAGAACGAGTGGGCTGACCGAGGCTCCCACGTCGAGCATGAACGACACCGCGGCGAATGCGGCGACCCAGCCGAGCGTGGCGAGCGCTCCTACCGGGATCGGCAGCAGCCCGTGCGCGGGGTCGCGTACCTCGCGGTAACGACCGACGGCGTAGCCCACTGCGCTGAGCACGAGCGAGGACACCCCCATCGTGCCCCCCACCGCGAGGTCGAGCAGGAAGCCGGTGCCGAAGCCCATCGCCGCCCCCGGGAAGCTGCCGGCGTAGATGGCCACGGCGGCCACCGCCAGCACCACCAGATCGGGCCTGCCGCCGAAAAGGCGGTCGGGCCCGAGCGCCGAGAGCTGCAGGATCACCGCCAAGACGGCGATCAGGGCCAGCCTTGCGAAGGCTCCGGGCGTGGCGGTCATGGTGTCAGCACCCCAGCCTGCTCCTGGGCTCCCCGGCCCTTCGAGGTGAGCACCTGGACGAAGTCGATTCGCCGCAGGTCGGCGAAGGGCTCGAGGTGGACCCGCTGGTAGAGCTCGACCTCGTCGAGGTCGACCCTGGAGACGCGGCCGATCGGGATGCCCTTCGGGAAGCGGGACTCGACCTTGGAAGACGTGAACCCGGAGGTGACCACCGTGGCGCCCTTTGTGACGCGCCTGCCCTTCTGGATGAAGTCGAGCAGCAGGTCCTCTGGCTCGCCGAGCTCGGGCTTGACGATGCCGTTGGCCCCGTCGGGCATCACCTGCGCCGACACGGCGCTCGATGCGTCCGTGATCAGCGTGACCTCGCTGGTGCCCCCGGTGACCCTCGTGACCTTCCCGGCGAGCCCTCCCGCGGCTATCACGGGTTGGTCCTCCTTGATGCCATCGCCCGACCCCTTGTCGATCTTGACGGTGGAGTACCACACGGTGGGAGAGTGCGCGATGACGCGCGCGGCCACCGGGGCGGTGCCCTGGGGAAAGCCGTCGTCCCGGGCGAGCCTGACCAGGCCGCGCAGCTCGCGTGCCTCCCTGGTGGCGGTGTCCGACTCGCCAAGGCGCTTCCTCAGGGCCTCGACCTCTCCCTTGAGCCTGTCGTTCTCGTCCTTTGCATCCAACGTGTCGCCGAACCACCCGAACAGGTCGCGAAAGGGCTTGAGCGCCCGGCCGGTGCCCGTCTCGAGCGGGGCGAGCGCCTCCTGGGCGCCGCGTTGGAAGGTGTGGAAGACGCCGCTGCCCGACTCACCGAAGTAGGCGGTCAGCATCACGAGCGAGAGGCCTATGAATGCGGCGAGCGTCGCCCTTCTGCGGCGAACCACCTTCTTGTCGAACACGGCCGGAGTCCTCCGGGGCCGGCGCGGCTAGCGCCGGCGAGAAGTTCGGGAATTCTTGTTGCTGCGGTGGATGGCCTCGAACTCCTCGAGGCTGCGGCCCGAGCCGACGGCCACGCAGGTGAGCGGGGACTCGGCGAGGTGGGCGGGCATCTGCGTCTCGTCGCGAAGCCGCTCGTCGAGGCCCTGCAGGAGCGCCCCGCCGCCGGCGAGCATGATCCCGCGGTCCATGATGTCCGAGGCCAGCTCGGGTGGCGTGCGGTCGAGGGTCTCCTTGACGGCGTCGACGATCGCCTGCAGCGGCTCCTCGAGCGCCAGGCGCACCTCTTCGCTCGTGAGCACCACCGTCTTGGGCAGCCCGGACACGAGGTCGCGGCCTCGGATCTCCGCCTGCATCTCCTCGTGGAGAGGGAAGGCCGAACCGATCTCGAGCTTGACCTCCTCCGAGGTCTGCTGCCCGATCATCAGCTTGTACTCGCGCTTGACGTAGTTGATGATGGCCTCGTCGAGCTCGTCGCCGCCGATCCGGATCGACTGGGAGACCACGATGCCGCCGAGCGAGATCACCGCCACCTCGCTCGTGCCGCCGCCGATGTCCACCACCATGTTCCCGGTGGGCTCACCCACCGGGAGTCCGGCGCCGATCGCGGCCGCCATCGGCTCCTCGATCAGATAGGCCGTGCGCGCCCCGGCGGAGAGACAGGCCTCTTCGACCGCGCGCTTCTCCACCCCCGTTACGCCCGATGGCACGCAGACGACCACACGCGGGTGGGCCCACCGGTTCTGGTGGACCTTCTGGATGAAGTGGCGCAGCATCTGCTCGGTGACGTCGAAGTCGGCTATCACGCCGTCCTTGAGCGGCCGAATGGCCTGGATCGTGCCCGGTGTGCGGCCGAGCATCCGCTTGGCCTCGATGCCTACCGCGTGGACCTCGCCCGTGCGCGAGTCGATGGCTACGACAGAAGGCTCGGAGAGCACGATCCCGCGGCCTCGCACGTACACGAGCGTGTTGGCCGTGCCCAGATCCACCGCCATGTCGCGGCCACCCATGCCGGTGAGGTACGAGAAGAAGCCCATTGGACAGTTCGAGAATAGGTGCTGCGGCAGTCGCCGGGCCACGCCGTACTCCCAGGACCCACGAGGAATTGAAGCCGGCGCTTGGCGGTACGCCCTGCGCGGGCAGTGTAGCTCACTGGCGCGCTGGCACCCGGGCCCGTCACTGACGGCACCCGTCGGAAAATCCCTGCATGTGCGCCGAAGGTGGCCGGGGCCGCGCCCCGGCGTCTCGCGCGCGGGAAGGCCGGTCGGGGCCTCAGGCTCCAAGGAGCCAGGGAGCCATCCGGATCAACACGGAGACCGGCAGCCCCACCACGTTCCAGTAGTCCCCCTCGATCCCTTCCACCAATGCCGCGCCACGCCCCTGGATCGCGTAGCCGCCCGCTCGCTCGCGCCATTCCCCTGCGGCCAGGTACCAGTCGATCTCCGTCTGCGCAAGGCGCCTGAAGCGCACTCGCGTGAGCGCTCCTTCTGTCCGCTCGCCGTCCGGGCCGATCAGCGCGAGGCCGGAGTGGACCTCGTGGGCGCGGCCCGACAGCGCGGTCAGGAACGCCCCGGCCTCCCGCTCGTCGCGCGGCTTGCCGAGCACCCGGCCCTCGAGCGAGACGACCGTGTCCACGCCGAGCACCATCGCGCGCGCGAGGGGCGGGGCGGCCGCTCGCGCCTTCCTGAGGGCGTTCTCGAGCACGAGCGGGGCCGGATCGCCCTCCCCCAGCTCTTCCACCTCGGGCACGACGACGTCGAACTGAACGCCGAGCTGCTCGAGGATCGCCCGCCGCTGGGGCGAGCGGGATGCCAGCACGAGCAGTGAGCCCATGACCGCGTGCACCCCGCCTCCGCGCTACAGCTCGGGGAAGAAGATGCTGCTCTCGCGATCGGCGGACTCGGGTGAATCGGAGCCATGCACGAGGTTCCTCTGCGTCTCGAGAGCGAGGTCCCCTCGGATCGAGCCCGGAGCGGCCTCGACCGGGTCGGTGGCGCCGATGGCCTGGCGGGCTGCGTCCACCGCCCTCTCTCCCTCCAGGATCATCGCCACGAGCGGCCCGCTGGTGATGAAGTCGATCAGTGGCTCAAAGAAAGGCTTGCCATGATGCTCCTCGTAGTGGCGCTCGGCGGTCTCACGGCTCAGATGCAGTCGCTTGATGGCGTGGATCCTGAGGCCCCTGCGCTCGAAGCGGGAGACGATCTCTCCCGTCAGTCCGCGCTCGTAGGCATCCGGCTTTACCAGGATCAGTGTCCTGTTCATGAAGCTCCTATCGGTCTGGTCAACCCGCCGAAGGCCGGCGCGTTCTCGGTCGCGCCACGGGCTGCTCGGCGGTCACTTCGTCCTGAGAGGCCGGCCGCTTGGCGGCCGGCGCACCCGAGCGCTTCTGACGGTTGGGTCCGGAGGGGGGCCGTGGCTTGCCCCCTTCACGAGCGGGCGGAGCATCAGCTGGCGGCCGGTTGGTACGGCCATCCCGGTTTGACCGGCCCTCGGGCTTCGCAGCGGCGGCTCTGGCCGGCCCATTGGCGGCGGCTCCGTCCCGCTGAGCGCCGCCCGGGGTGGCCGCCGGGCGCTGGCCATCGCCACGGGACGGGGCGCGCCGGCGCGAGCCGTCCTCCGCCGGGACCCGGCGCTGGGGGTCAGCCGACCCCGAGGGGGGACGCTGCGTGGACGGCGCTCGTCGCTGGCCGTCCCCGGAGAGCGCCGGCACGGGCCGAGCGGCTGGCTCCCGACTCTGGGCTTCCCCGGAGGGCACCGCTTGGCGCTGCGGCGGGGCTCCCGAGGCCGGGGCCGGGCGGGCGCGGCGGCGCGGCTGGGGTGCCGGCTGGCCGATCTCCGACTCGCAGTAGGGGCAGATCTTCCAACTCGGATCGAGCGGCTTGCTGCAGGTGGAGCAGGGCTCCTTGAGGCGCCGCAGGCAGTTCGGGCAGCGCAGGAAGGACCGTTCGATCTCGAAGTTGCAGTACGAGCACGAGAGGTGCTCGATGGCGGCCAGGCGCACTTCGGCGGCGGCGATGTCGAGCTCGCGCTCGCGCACGTCCTCGAGGTACTCCGGTGGTCGCACGATCATGTAGACGGCGGTGCCGGCGAACGGGAACAGCGAGGCGGCGGTGGCGCAGCCCACCAGCATCGGGTCGGCGATCCTGCGCCGTGCGTCCGCGTAGGTCCAGTAGACGAGCGCGAACCAGAAGACGACGAGGAACAGCAGAAGGAGGTTGACCACGAGGTTCAGACCGTCGCTCGTGATCCCGAAGACGGCAAGAGGGCTCATGGCAGGCGAAGAGTGTACTGACGGGGTCAGAGGAATATGCGGCCCAGGGCGTAGCCGATACCGAAGAACACGAGGATCACCGTCGCGACCACGAGCGCGACCAGGCCGATCATCGCACCGAAACCGGGGCCTTCCCTGCGATCCATAAGTCGCTGATCGTCCCACATGGGGTACCTCCGCTACAAGCTGGCGCCATGCCGCCGGCCTGGATCGCCCACCAGGTCGGCTATGAGGTAGATCGAGCCCGTGGCCAGCACCGCCCCCGCTTCCCCTGCCAGCTCCCGGGCGCGGGTCACCGCCGCCCGCGGGTCGGACACGATCTCCGCGGGAGGTCCCCCGATCTTGCCGGCGAGCCTTTCCAGGGTCGCAGGTGAGAGCGCGCGCGGGTTCTCGCAGCGGGTCAGCACCAGCCCGTCGGCCAGCGGAAGCAGCGCAGCGAGCATGCAGGCAGCGTCCTTGTCCTCGAGCACGCTGAGCACCAGCACGAACGGGCGCCGGCCCTCGGTGGCGCAGGGGATCGCCTCGGCCAGCGCCTGCGCCCCCGCCGGGTTGTGAGCGCAGTCGTGGAGGGTGAGGGGGCTCTCCCCCACTCGGTCTAGGCGTCCGGGAATGCGTGTCTCGGCTGCCGCGCGCCTCAGGGCGAGCGGGTCGAGCGGGCGGCCGAGGAACGCCTCGGCGGCCGCGGCCGCGAGCGCGAAGTTGCGACGCTGGAACTCTCCCGCCGCCCGAAGGGGCACGTCCGGGATGCCCTCGCGGACGCGTACGAGGCGGGTGGCATGGCCGCGCGCCACCCGCTCCGCCACCTCCATCGCCCGGGGATCCAGTTCGCTCACCACGAGCGTTGCGTGATCACCCACCACCGCAAGCTTCTCCTCGGCGATGTGGGTAACCGTGGGACCGAGCCAGCGAGTGTGCTCCAGCGCCACCCCGGTGAGCACCTGGACGCGCGACGGGATCACGTTGGTGGCGTCGTGGCGGCCACCGAGACCGGCCTCCACCACGCCCACCTCCACGCCCTGGGCCGCAAGCTCATGAAAGGCGGCGCCGGTGAGCGCCTCGAACTGCGTGACCCTGTCCTCGGCGTCGAGGGTGCGCTCGATCATCCGCGCCGCCGCCGCCGCCCGCTCGACCGCCCCGGCCAGGCGCTCCTCGCTCACCGGCCGTTCCCCCACCTCGATGCGCTCGCTGAACGCGCGCAGGTGGGGCGAGGTGTAGCTGCCGGTACGGAGGCCGTGGCGCTCGAGGATCGCGGCCGTGAACCGCACGGTGGAGGACTTGCCGTTCGAGCCCACGACATGGATCTGCGCGAACCGCCGCTGAGGCATGCCGAGCGCGGTCATCAGCTTGTGCATCCGGTCGAGCCCGAACCGCATCCCGAAGGGCTCCAGGCCGAGGAGATACTCCTCGGCCTGCCGGGCACTCCACGGCATCCTCAGCCGAGGCGCTCCAGGGCGCGGACGTACTCGGCGAGCTTCCTGCGCTCCTCCTCGACCACCTCGGCGGGGGCGCGCTCCACGAACCGGTCGTTGGCGAGCTTGCCCCGCAGTCGCCCGATCTCCTGCCCCAGCCGTTCGCGCTCGGCAGCGGCGCGTCGCTCGACGGCGCCGGGGTCGAAGTCCTCGCTCGCGAGAAGCCCCAGCGCTCCGCCCGGCACGGCCACGTCGGCCACCGGCTCGCCCTCCGCAGACAGCTCGAGGCGGGCCAGCCGGGCGATCTGCCCCTCGAGGTGCTCGTAGCCCTCGGCCCGCAGGGTGGCCGGCAGCACCGCGGAGGGCGTGACGCCCGCCTCGGCGCGATAGCGGCGGATCGCCGTGATGGCCGCGATCGCGCGGCCCACACGCATCTCGGCCTCCTCGTCCACCCTGCCGGGCTCGCGCGCGGGCCACTCGGAGGCGGCAAGCAGCACTCGCTCCCCCGGCAGGAACGACCAAATCTCCTCTGTCACGTGCGGCATTATCGGGTGGAGCAGGCGCAGCGTGCGATCGAGCGCGAACAGCAATGTGGCCGAGACGGCGGTGCGGTCGGCGCCCTCCTCGTAGAGGCGCGGCTTGGCCAGCTCGAGGTACCAGTCGCACAGCTCCGACCAGAAGAACGCGTAGAGCTCGAGCGCCGCCGCGGACATGTCGAAGGAATCGATCAGCTCGTCGGTGCGGGCTCCGACGCGCTCGAGCCGCGACAGGATCCAGCGGTCCTCGGTGATCTGTGCGTGGTCGGGCGAGGGCTCTACCCCCTCCTCGACACGTAGCAGGATCAGGCGTGAGGCGTTCCAAAGCTTGTTGGCCAGATCCTCGCCCTGCTTCACCCGGTCGGCGGAGAAGCGCACGTCCTGGGTCGAGGACATCGCAAGCAGCCCAAAGCGCACGGCGTCGGCGCCGTGGGCGGCGATCTGGTCGAGCGGGTCGACCCCCGTGCCCAGCGACTTCGACATCCGCCGGCCGTCCGGCGCCTGGATGACGGAGTGGATCGGGACATCGGTGAACGGGAGCTCGCCGGTGAACTCGACGCCGAACATCACCATCCGCGCCACCCACAGGAAGATGATGTCGCGCGCGGTGGAGAGGACGTCGGTGGGGTAGAAGGCCCGCAGCGCCGGGGTCTCGTCGGGCCAGCCGAGCGTGGCGAAGGGCCACAGGGCCGAGGAGAACCAGGTGTCGAGCACGTCCGGATCGCGCTCCCAGCCCTCGCCCGGGGGCGGCTCCGGGCCCACCTGCATCTCCTCCCCCCGGTACCACACCGGGATGCGGTGGCCCCACCAGAGCTGGCGGGAGATGCACCAGGGCCGGATGTTCTCGAGCCAGTCGAGGTAGACCTTGGTCCACGGACGCTCGGGGTGGAAGCGCAGGCGCCCGTCGGCGACCGCCTGGATGGCCGGCTCGGCGAGCTGCTTCATGTCGCAGAACCACTGGAGCGAGATCAGCGGCTCGATCCGCATCCCGGAGCGATGCGAGTAGGGAACGTCGTGCGAGTAGGGCTGCGTTCCCGAGAGCAGGCCCTCCGCACGCAGCGCGGCTACGACCTCGCGATGTGCGTCGTCGGTGCTCAGGCCGGCGAAGCGCTCACCGGCCGCCTCGGTGAGGCGGCCGTCCTCGCCGATCACGTTGATCTCCTCGAGCCCGTGGGAGCGGCCGATCTCGAAGTCGTTGGGGTCGTGGCCGGGCGTGATCTTGAGCGCTCCGGTGCCGAAGTCCATCTTCACGTACTCGTCGGCGATGATCGGCAGCCTGCGGCCAACGAGCGGGAGCACCGCCGCCTCCCCCACCAGGCGGGTGTAGCGATCGTCCTGGGGATGCACCGCGATCGCGGTGTCCGCGAGCATCGTCTCGGGGCGAACCGTGGCCACCGTGATCGATCCCGATCCCGACTCGAGCGGATAGTCCACGAAGTAGAGGGTGTCCTCGGCGAGGCGCTGCTCCACCTCGAGGTCCGAGATTGCCGAACGGGTGCCGGGATCCCAGTTGACCATGTAGTTGTCGCGGTAGACGAGCCCCTTCTCGAACAGATCCACGAACACCCGGGTGACGGCCTTTACGTAGGCCGCGTCCATCGTGAAGCGCTCGTCGCCGTAGTCCAGCGAGGCGCCGAGCCGCTTGAACTGCTCGGTGATCGTGGAGCCGTGCTCTCGGCGCCACTCCCATACGCGCTCCTCGAACGCGGCGCGGCCGAGGTCCTCCTTGCTCTTGCCCTCCTCCGCGAGCGCCTGCTCGACCTTGACCTGGGTGGCGATGCCGGCGTGGTCGGTCCCGAAGATCCACTTGGCCCGCCTGCCGCGCATCCGTGCAACGCGGATAAGGAGATCCTGGATCGAGCCGTTGAGGGCGTGGCCCATGTGCAGGGCGCCGGTCACGTTTGGCGGCGGCACCGCTATCGAGAAGTTGTCCCCTGCATCGCCCTCCGGCCGGGGGCTGAAGATGCCGGCCTCCTCCCAGCGCGCGAAGACCGCCTCCTCGACCTCGGCGGGCGAGTAGCGGGTGCGTTCCTCGAGGGACTTCAGGCGGTCGGCCGGCATGGGCAGCGCAAGTCTCTCACCCACGAGAGCGGTGCCGCCGGGCGCTCTGGCTATCGTGAGGGGGGTGTCGGCGGCCCTGACCGCACTCCTGCTGCTCACGGTGGCGTTGTCCGCCGCGGGCTGCGGGGGCGACTCCGGTGAGTCCGCGCAGCGACCGGAGACCGCCACCACCGCCCCCGGAACCACCACTACGCCGGATCGCGGCGGCACCCCCGGGAGCACGGCGGCGCCGCCCCGCGGCACCCTCACGGCTGCTCAGTACAGGAAGACGGTGAACCGGCTGTGCCGCGAGGACAAGGCGGCCGCCGATCGGCTCGGGGACATCGATGCCCCTGAATCGATTGCCCCCTTTCTGCGCCGCTCGATCAAGTACGCCAGGAAACGCGAGCCCCTTTACGAGCGGCTGCGCCCACCCGCCGGCCTGCGCGCGAACCACAGGGCTTCCCTGCGCCTGAACGACCAGGCCGAGCTCACGCTCACCAAGCTGCTCGCGCGGATCGAAGGCGGTGGGGACCCGGTCAGAGAGTTCACGAAGGCCGCGCCGGCCCTCGCCCGGGTCATCAACAGCGGCAACCAGCTGTCACGGCGGATGGGCACGAGGGACTGCATCGTCGAAGTACCCTCGCCCAGCGCGCAGCCCCCGCAGAACCCTTCTTGAGAGACCCGCGGGGTAAGCACACCGCCGCGTCGCACGGGCGAATGCGGCGCGGCGCCGGCGCTAGGCCGACTCGGCTGCCGCCTCGTCGGGCTCGTCCTTGGCGGCTTCTGTCACCAGGGTCGGGTTGAGGCCCTTCTCGATGGTCTCCTTGGTGACCACGCACTTCTTCACATCCCGGCGGGAGGGCAGCTCGAACTGCACGTCGAGCAGGGTCTCCTCGAGGATCGAGCGGAGCCCGCGGGCGCCGGTCTCGCGCTCGAGTGCCCGGTCGGCGATCGAGGACAGCGACTCCTCGGCGAACACCAGGTCGATCCCGTCGAACTCGAAGAAGCGCTGGAACTGCTTCACGAGCGCGTTACGCGGCTCGGTCAGGATCGTGACGAGGTCGCTCTGCGAGAGCTGGTGGATGACCGATATCACCGGGAGGCGACCGATGAACTCCGGGATCAGCCCGTACTCCACGAGATCCTCCGGCAGCACCTTCTCGAAGAGCGCCCCCGTGTCCTTGTTCTGCTTCGAGCTCACGTGTGCGCCGAAGCCGACGCCCTTGTGCCCGATGCGCCGCTCGATCACCTTGTCGAGGTCCGCGAAGGCGCCCCCGCATACGAACAGGATGTTCGTGGTGTCGATCGTGAGGAACTCCTGGTGTGGGTGCTTGCGCCCGCCCTGTGGGGGCACCGAGGCCACCGTGCCCTCGAGGATCTTCAGCAGTGCCTGCTGGACGCCCTCGCCAGACACGTCGCGGGTGATCGAGGGGTTGTCGGCCTTGCGGGCGATCTTGTCCACCTCGTCGATGTAGATGATCCCGGTCTCCGCCTTCTTCACATCGAAGTCGGCCGCCTGGATCAGCTTGAGGAGGATGTTCTCGACGTCCTCCCCGACGTACCCGGCTTCCGTGAGCGCAGTGGCATCGGCGATCGCGAACGGCACGTTGAGGATCTTCGCGAGGGTCTGGGCCAGCAGCGTCTTGCCACAGCCGGTGGGGCCGAGCAGGAGGATGTTGGACTTCTGCAGCTCGAGGTCCTGCTCCTGCTCCGACTGCATCATCTGCACGCGCTTGTAGTGGTTGTAGACGGCCACGCTCAACGAGCGCTTGGCCGGCTCCTGGCCCACCACGTACTCCTGCAGCACCGAGTCGATCTCCTTCGGCTTCGGGAGGTTCTCGAGGTCGAAGGTCGAGGTGCTGGTGAGCTCCTCGTCGATGATCTCGTTGCAGAGATCGATGCACTCGTCGCAGATGTATACGCCGGGCCCGGCGATGAGCTTCTTCACCTGCCGCTGTGACTTGCCGCAGAAGCTGCAGAGAAGCTGTTCGTTTGTGTCAGTGGGGCGTGCCATGTCTCTACTCCCTCGTGGAGGGCCGTGAGACCCAGGAGCTAGTGCTTCGAGATCACCCGGTCGATGAGGTTGTACTCCTTGGCCTCCTCGGCACTCATGAAGTAGTCGCGCTCGGTGTCCTTGGCCACCTTCTCGAGGTCCTGGCCGGTGTGCTTGGCGAGGATCTCGTCGAGCTTCTGCCGCACGTCGATGATCTCCTTGGCGTGGATCTCGATGTCGGTGGCCTGACCCTGGAAGCTGGATGAGACCTGGTGGATCAGGATCTTCGCGTTGGGCAGCGCCATCCGCTTGCTCTCCGCACCGCCTGAGAGCAGCAGCGCCCCCATGGACATCGCGATGCCGACGCAAATGGTCTGCACGTCTGGCTTGATGAACTGCATCGTGTCGTAGATCGCGAGTCCCGCATACACCGAGCCGCCCGGCGAGTTGATGTAGATGGAGATGTCCTTGTCCGGATCCTCGGACTCCAGGTGCAGAAGCTGCGCCACGATGAGGTTTGCGATCTCATCGGTAACGGGCGTGCCGAGGAACACGATGCGCTCGTTCAGCAGGCGTGAGTAGATGTCGAAAGCGCGCTCTCCGCGAGAGGTTTGCTCGACGACCATCGGGACCAGTGGGCTCATTGCTCTCGATCTGTTTCGCTTGCTCGGACGGATTCCTTCCGGCGCGTCTGTCCGGGCCGCCGGCGTGGGCTGAGTCTAGCAATGGGGTTTCGGCGTCCGGGGGGTGCGCCGGGAGGGGTTTCGAAGGCGATGCCGGGCCCTCGCAAGCGACTCTCGGCCTAGTCGGAGCCCGGCGTCCAGAGCTCTCCGGACGCCTTGCCCTTCTCCTTCTCGGGCGTCCACAGCTCCTCCCGCGCCTGGGCCTGCTCGGCCGGGATCGCCTTCGCGTGCTCCACGATCACGTCCACGGCCTTGCGCATCGCGATGTCCTGGCGAAGTGGCTCATCAGAACCGCGGTCGCGGGCCTTCTTCAGCGATCGGCGCAGCGCCTTCTCGCTCGGGGCGGGCGTGCCCGGCTGGGCGGAAGCATGGCGCAGGGCATCGAGCATCTCGTCCTCGGTGACCTCTATTCCCTCCGCCTCGATGACCGCGGTGAGGACGCTCTCGCGCCGTAGCGCGCGCTCGGCGTCGGGCTCGGCCTCCACCACCAGCTCCTCCTCGTTCTTGCCCGTCACCTGCAGATAGGTGGCGGGGTCGAGCCCCTGCTGCCGGAGGCGCCGGACGGTGACCTGCCACATCTCGTGGGCCTTGGCGTGGACGAGGTCGCGTGGCACCTCGATCGAGGCGCGCGCCGCCACGGCATCGACGGCGGCCTCGCGGAACTCGTTCTCGATCTCGACTTCGTGGGCGTGGCGCAGGCGATCCTCGATGTCCTTGCGCAGCTCCTCGAGCGAGTCGAAGCCTCCCGCCTCGACCGCGAAGTCGTCATCGAGCTCGGGAAGGCGCTTCTCCTTGACCTCCTTCACCGAGACCGCAAACCGGGCCTCCTTCCCGGCGAGATGCTCACCGGGGTAGTCCTCGGGGAAGCTGGCGCTCACCTGCCGCTCTTCTCCCGCCCGGGCGCCGGCGAGCCCTTCGTCGAATCCCGGGATCAGCCGCTCCGATCCGAGCTCGTAGGCAAAGCCCCGCGCCTCGCCACCCTCGAAGGGCTCGCCATCGACCTCGCCCTCGAAGTCGATGATCGTGAAGTCACCTGTGGCCGCCTCGCTATCGACCGTCTCGAGCGATGCGAGCGACTCGCGTAGGCGCTCGAGCTCGGCCGCGACCTGGTCCTCCGGGACGGCCGGCTCGCGGCGGCCCACCTCGACTCCCTTGTACTCCCCGAGCCTGGCGGTGGGTAGCACGCCTACCTCGAAGGAGAACGCCAGCGGCGCGCCCTTCTCGGGAAGGCCGGCGAGCTCGAGCGCCGGGTCGCCGACCGTGGAGATCCCGGCTCCCTGCACCGCCTCCTCGTACCACGCGGGCATTCCGCGGCGCACCGCCTCGTCGAGCACGGCGTCGCGTCCGACCTGCTGTAGCACCACCTGCGATGGCACCTTTCCCTTGCGGAAACCGGGCACCTTCATCTCGCGCCCGATCTCGCCGGCCGCACCGGCCAACTCGCGCTCGAGGGCTTCGGGGCCGACCTCGACCTCGACGCGAACGCGCGAGTCGCCGAGCTCCTTGGTGGTGGTCTTGACGGCTGCCATGGAGGCGCCGGACGATAGCGTGGCCAACCGTGCGCGCTCCCTGCCCCCCGCTCACTCGCGGCCCGCTCGAGCGCCTGACGGCGTGGCTCGTGAGCGGTCCCCTCGGCCACCTCTGGAGCGTGGTCGCCGACCTCGTCTCCTATCTCCTCCGCCGGCTTGCGTGGAACGTGCGGCGGCGGCTCACTGAGCGCAGGCTGGGGCGCGCCGACGGGGCGCCGAGCGAGCGCCGGTAGCGCCGCATCGCCGGCGGCCCGGGGCGGGTGGTTCGCGCGGAAGGCCCGGTCACCGGCCCGGCGCTACCGAGTAGATTCGATCGCGTGACCCGGGAGATAGCCGAGCGCGCCAGGCACGACGGGCGCCTCGCGATAGACACGGAGTTCGTCTCGGAGCGCCGCTATCAGGCGCAGCTCTGTCTCGTGCAGGTGGCGGTGGCGGATGCCGGAGCGCCCGAGGGCGTGCGCACCGATGTGCTCGACCCCCTGGACGAGCGAGCGGTGCCCGACTTCGAGCCCCTCGCGCGCGTCCTCGCAGACCCCGAGGTCGAGGTGATCGTGCACGCCGGACGGCAGGACGTGGCGATACTGCGGCGCACCTGGGCCACCGACGTGACGCATGTGTTCGACACGCAGGTGGCTGCGGGCTTCCTCGGGTTCGGGAACCAGGAGGGCTACGAGTCGCTCGTGCGAAGGGCGCTCGGCGTGACGCTCAAGGGCGGCGAGGGCTTCACCCGCTGGGACAAGCGGCCCCTGACGGAGAAGCAGCTCGGCTACGCGGCCGACGACGCCCGCTGCCTTCTGGCCCTCGGACAGGAGATCGAGAGGAGGCTACGGGAGCGCGGACGGCTCGAGTGGGCGCGCGAGGAGTGCGTCGTCGTGGAGGAGTCGCGTGACGAGCGCAGCGCGGAGCGCTCCTACGAGCGCCTTCCGAAGCTGACCCGCCTCGACGCCCAGGGCCGCGCGGTAGCGCGCCGGCTCTGCGAGTGGCGCGACCGGCTGGCCCGCGAGATGGACCGCCCGCCCCCCTTCGTGGTTCCCGACCAGACGCTCGTCGAGCTCGCGCGGCGCACTCCGGGTAACCGCGCCGCGTTGGAGAACATCAGAGGCCTGCCCCAGCAGACCCTCCACCGCCGAGGGGCCGAGCTGCTCGAGGAGATCGCCGCCGGCCGAAACGAAGATCCTCCTCCCCCGCCTCCCCACGCCGCCAAGCGCGACTCCCGCGCCGCGCCGCTCGTGTCGCTCGCGCAGGCGCTCGTGCGCCAGCGCTCGCTGGACAGCGGCATCGCCACCGAGTTGATCGCGACACAGGGCGAGCTGGCCGCGCTGGTGGCGGCGCTGCAGCGCAGCGGTGAGGACGACGGCGTGCGGGCCCTCCGAGGGTGGCGCCGCGAGCTGATCGGCGACGAGCTGCGCGAGCTGATCGAGGGCCGATGCGCCGTCTCGGTGGAGCCCGGCGGCGGGTTGAGCCTGGTATCGCGCCCCTCTTAGCGTTCGCGCTGCCCGCGAACGGATGCCGCCGGCGGTCCGGAGGTAGGCTCGCCCGATGCCATTCGCTCGAACCGCGCCCTTGCGTGAGGAGCTTGAGCGCGCCCTTCCCGAGCGGCCGTTCGGAGTGCGCTTCTGGGACGACACCGAAGTGCCCGGCACGAGCGGTGACGGCCCGGTCTTCATGCTGCGCTCACCGGCTGCCGTCGCCCACTGCCTCCTGGCCCCCGGACAGCTCGGCCTCAGCCGCGCCTACACCACGGGGGTGCTCCACGTGGACGACCTCGACGGAGTGATCCGCCTTCTCGGAACCTGGCAGCCTCCGCCGCTTGGCCGGCGCCGGCGGGCGCGGCTCGCGCTCGCTGCCGTGCGCGCCTGCGGGATCTCGCGTCCCCCGCGGCGCCCGGCCGCCGAGCTGCGCCTGCGGGGTGAGCGTCACAGCGTCTCGCGCGACGCGAGGGCGGTGCGACACCACTACGACGTCTCGAACGAGTTCTTCGCTCTCTTCTTGGACCGCTCGATGACCTACAGCTGTGGCATCTTCTCCCGGGGCGCGACCACGCTCGAGGAGGCCCAGGAGACAAAGCTCGAGATGGTCTGCACCAAGCTCGGCCTGAAGGAGGGGGACCGCGTCCTCGACGTGGGTTGCGGCTGGGGCAGCTTCGCCATTCACGCGGCTGAGAGGCACGGCGCAGAGGTGGTGGGCATCACGGTCTCCGAGCCGCAGGCGGTGCTTGCCAGGGAGCGGGCGGCCGAGGCGGGGCTCTCCGCGCGAGTGGACATCCGGGTTGCCGACTACCGCGAGCTACGCGGCGAGAGGTTCGACGCGATCGCGAGCATCGGCATGGTCGAGCACGTGGGAGAGGAGAGGATCGACCTCTACGCACGGCAGCTTGCCGACCTGCTGCGACCGGGCGGGCGACTGCTCAACCACGGCATCGCCACGCTGAGCCATTCGCCGGCCGGGCCCTTCTCGGATCGGTTCGTGTTTCCCGACGCCCAGCCGCTGCAGCTCTGGCGGGTGCTGAAGGAACTCGAGCGGGCGGGCTTCCGGGCCGACCACATCGAGGGCTTCCCGGGCGACTACTCCGAGACGCTGCGCCACTGGGCGCGAAGGCTCGACGAACGGCTCGAGGAGGCCACGCGACTGGCGGGACCGGAGCGCGTCCGGGTGTGGCGCCTCTACCTGCGGGCGGCGCGGCACGGCTTCGACACCGGCTTCACCTCCATCTACCAGGTGAACTGCCAACTTCCCGAGGGCCACTGAGAACTGCCGCGCTCCGAGGACCTACCCGGCGACCGCCTCCCAGCGGGCGTAGAGCTCCTCGACCTGCCGCTTGGCCCTGGCGTGGCGCTCGCTCGATCCGGCCGACTGCTCCTGATCCGCCCACGCGGCGGGGTCGGCCAGCTCCTCCTCGAGGGACCGCAGCGCGGCCTCTGCGGTTTCCAGCTCGCGCTCCAGAGCCCGCTGGGCCTTCACCGCGTTCTTGGACGGCTTCGGGCGGCCGCCCGGCTCGGGACTCGCGGTCCTCTCCACCTCGCCCTTCGGAGCCGCCTTCGATGAGCCGCGGTTGGGCGGCGCCGATGCCTTCCCGCCGTCCGCCTTGGCCGCCTGCGCCGCGCGGCGTGCCTCGCGCGCCTGCACGTACTCTGCCCAGCTGCCCTCGTAGGAGCGCAGCTCGCCATCCTCGATCGCTAGCGTGCGGGTGCCGACGGCGTCGAGCAGAGCGCGGTCGTGCGAGACGAGCAGGAGGGAGCCCGGGAAGCCCCGCAGGGCGTCCTCGAGCGCCTCGCGGCTCTCCAGGTCGAGATGGTTGGTGGGCTCGTCGAGCACCAGTAGGTTCGCCCCGGAGTTCACGAGCACCGCCAGCGAGAAGCGCCGGCGCTCGCCCCCAGAGAGGCCCGCGATCGGCTTCTGGGCGTCCTCGCCGGAGAACAGGAAGCGCCCGAGCAGCGCCCGCGCCTTGCCCGGCGTGAGCCCGGTGGCTCGCTGGGTGGCATCGAGCAGCGACCCCTCCCCCGAGAGCTCCTCGGCGTGCTGGGAGACGTACCCCACGGTGACGTTGTGGCCCGTGCTCAGCTTGCCCTCCGGAAGCGGGCGCTTGCCCGCGAGCGTCTCGATCAGCGTGGTCTTGCCCGTGCCGTTTGCGCCGACGAGCATGACGTGCTCACCGCGCTCGAGCCACATCTCCGCGTCCTCCAACAGGACGCGGCCAGGCACCTCGAGCCTGGCGCCGCTGAGCTCGAAGACCACGCGCCCGGAGCGCTCGGGCTCCTTGAAGGTGAACGAGAGCGTGCGCTCGTCTCTGGGGTCGGGCTCGATGCGCTGCATCTTCTCGAGGCGCTTGACGCGCGACTGGGCCTGGCGCGCCTTCGTGGCCTTGGCCCGGAAGCGCTCGACGAACCGCTCGAGCCGCTCGATCTCGGCCTGCTGGCGCTCGACCGCCCTGCCGAGCGCTAGCTCGCGCGCGGCCTGTTCCTTGCGCCACGCGTGCCACGGGCCCGCGAAGAAGCGGGCGCGGCCCGCTTCCAGCTCGAGCACCGACGTGCCCACCGCTTCCAGGAACCAGCGATCGTGTGCCACGAGGACGATGGCCGCGTCTAGCCCCACGAGGTGCTGCTCGAGCCACTCCAGCGAGGCGATGTCGAGGTGGTTGGTGGGCTCGTCGAGGAGGATCAGGTCGGGCTCACCCGTTAGGACGCGGGCGAGCGATCCACGGGTGAGCTCTCCGCCCGAGAAGGAGGAGAGCTGACGGTCGAGGTCGCCCTCCCGGAAACCCAGCCCGTGGAGCGTGGCCATCGCGCCGTCGCGCCAGCGGTAGCCGCCGTGGCTCTCGAGGCGCTCCTGCGCGGCGGCATAGGACTTGAGCGTGCGCTCGTCGTGCGCGCCTTCGGCCATCGCCTTCTCGAGCCGGGCGAGGTCACGCTCCACCGCCACGATCTCCTTTGCCCCGGATAGCACGTAGTCGCGCAGGCTGAGGTCTCGCTCGCGCGGCGGGCGTTGGTCATAGAGGGCCACCTTGGCGCCCTTCTGCAGCCTGAGGTTGCCGTGGTCGATCGAGGCACTTCCGGCCAGCATCCGCAGAAGGGTCGTCTTGCCCGAGCCGTTGCGGCCCGACAGCGTCATGCGCTCGCGCCGCTCGAGCTTGAACGAGGCCCCGCGCAGGAGGGGCTTGCCCGCCATGTCCTTCCCGAGGTCCGATGCGATCACGACTGCCATGCGGCGCTCAATGCTAGGCGTCAACATGCGCGGTATGCCGATCCCGAGCTTCGAGACGCTTGCCGGCAGCGCGGAGCCCCCGCTCGACCAGCTGGCCCTGGCGCTTGCGGGCGAGTTCGGCCCCGTGGACGCGGACGGCGCGGTGGCCCAGCTCGACCGCCTGGGAGCGGAGCTCCGGGACGCGAGCGCAACGGACTCTCCCGAGGCCCACGCTCAGGCCTGCCGTCTCGTTCTGGGCGAGCGGCACGGCTTCCTCGGCGATCGCGACCGCTACGACCATCCGGACAACTCGATGCTCGACCGGGTGCTGGCCACGCGTCGTGGCCTGCCGATCCTCTTGTCGGTGGTCTACGTGGAGACCGCCCGGCGCGCCGGTATCCCGCTGGCCGGTGTGGGGCTGCCGGGCCACTACCTGGTGGGGCACTTCGGTGCCAGCCCGCCGCTGCTGCTGGACCCGTTCGCCGGAGGCCTGATCGCCCGGGCGCCGGCACCCGAGGTGGCGCGGGACGCCGTGCGGCCCTGGACCAACCACGAGACGGCCCTGCGGATGCTCACCAACCTGGTGGCCGCCTACTCGGCCAGAGCCGACTTCTCCCGGGCGATACGCGCAGCCGAGCTGCGCCTTGCGCTTCCGGTCCTCGAGACGGTGAAGACCGCCCTCGAGGTGGAGTTGCGCTCGCTTCGCGCCAACCTCAACTAGCTGGCTTCTGTAACGTCTGCCCGGTCATGGTCGCGCCGCTGTCACAGCCCCAGTTCTGCCCTTGGTGTGGCACCCCGCTCGCCTACGAGAAGCACGAGCACGAGCCGCGCTTCGAAACGCTCGCCGACAAGGCGCGCGAACGCGGCGAGGATCCGCCTCCGCTGCCCAAGCGGGTCGAGGACATCCTGAGCGGCGACTCCCATGTGGGCGCCTGCCCGGGCTGTCGCACGGTGAGCCACGTGATCGGCCACCACGCACCCGCCTCCTGAGCCCGTTCCGTCCGCGACGTGGGTCCCCCGCGCGTGTAGCGGGAGCCCTCGTCGGGTAGATTAACCCCATGAGCGTTGAAGCCGTCGAGTCGCTGCTCAAGGAGGTGCGAAAGGACGTCGGGCTCGCAGCCATGCTCGGCGCCGATCCGAACCGCCTGAACCAGTACGACCTCGAGCCAAAAGAGATAGCGGCACTGATAGGTCAGGATCCCGAGGCGCTGCGCGAGATGGGCGTCGACCCGGAGCTGGCCGAGAGCGCGAAGCTGATCGGACTGATGACGGGCTGACTACGGGCCGCCGGGCGGCGCCGGGCGGCCTAACCGGTCTCTTGGACCCTCGGTCTGGTTGCGGATCTAGGAGCGAGCGCCGGCCGAGCCCGCGTAGGGGCGCGCCGACCTGACCTGGAGACCGGTTCTCAGCGGGCCTCGACCGTGCCGCGCGTCCCCCCGTCCTCCTCCGGCGAGAGCTGCTGCGCCCAGCGGTTCGCTTCCCTGCCCACGCTCTGGCGGGGCACCCGCAGCGGCGTCTCACATGTTGGGCAGTGATCTACCGTCGACCATGGGGCGAGCGCGAAGCTTCGGACTTCGCACTTCGGACAATTGACGTAGGGCATATGGCTCTCCTCGTTTGGATCAGATGTGACCCGCCCGCCCTGGCCTCGATGAAGCTGGACCGTCGTATCGTCAACATGCTGCGGTGTCGCCTCACAGACGACCCCGCCGCCTCATCAGGATACCCAAGGCGCCAAAAAGCATGCCCGGGCATACGCGCCACGCTGTCCCGGATATCGCGACTCGATGAGCCCCCCGGTAGGCCACGTGCGTGGTTGCGGATCCATTGCCGGCGGACCGAGGGCCCTCACGCATAAGGTCTGCCCTATGCGGACGTTGCCCGCCTTCGCCGGGGTGCTGCTGCCGGTCATGGTTCTCGTGCTCGTGCTCGGAGCGTGTGGAGATGGGAGCTCCGGCGCGTCGCTCCCGGCCGTGGAGACCGAGGCTCGGGACATCACCGTGGCGACCTCCGGCGGCGCCGGCTTCAACGACCTGCCGGCGCGCCGGGCGCTCGTCTGGGCCGTCGGCGATGGCGACGCTACGCCGGCTGCGGCAAGGCTCGTCCGCGTCATCGGTCGCTCGCACCCAGACCTCTTCCTCTACCTGGGTGATGTCTACGAGCGCGGCACGGCCGCGGACTTCGCCCGTCGGTACGCGCCGACCTACGGACTGCTTGCCCGCCGGACTGCCCCTACCCCGGGCAACCACGACTGGCCGATGGCGAGGAACGGTTACTTCCCCTACTGGAGGCGGGCCACGGGCAGGAGGCTGCCGGGCCTGTATGCCCTCAAGGTCGCCGGCTGGGAGATCCTGTCGCTGAACTCGGAGACGAGCCACGGCGGTGACTCGGCCCAGCTCCGGTGGCTGCGAGCGCGTCTTCGACAGCCGGGGACCTGCCGGCTTGCCTTCTGGCACCGCCCCCGGTTCAGCGCGGGGACCGTGCATGGCGATCAGCCGGATGTGGCCCCGCTGTGGCAGGCGCTGGCAGGCCGAGCCCGGCTGGTCATCGGCGGGCACGAGCACAACTCGCAGCGGCTCCGGCGAAGGGACGGCATCACGCAACTCGTGGCGGGCGCCGGCGGCCGTTCCCTCTATCCGATCCGGGGCTCCGACAGCCGGCTCGCCTTCGGCGACGCCGGCAGGCATGCCGCCCTGCGTCTCGACCTCCGGCCCGGGGCTGCTCGGTTTGCCTTTGTAGCCTCCAGCGGTCGCGTGCTCGACCGCGGCAGCGTGCGCTGCACACGGCTCGGCGCTGCTCGGTGAGTCGCGCCCCAGGGCCCGAAGCCGGGCATGGGCACGGGTAGGTAAGCCCCGGCCCGAACCGCCGCCCGGCTATGCAGCCTGCTCCAGCTCTTCGGCGATCTCCAGGTGCACCCCCTCGCCGCGCACGATCACGCGGTGAGCGGCCACGGCGGCGCCGTCGGTCAGGGCCGCGCCGTCGGCGAGGCCGAAGCGGCGGTCGTGCAGCGGGCAGGCCACGCAGCGGTCGGCGAGGATGCCGTCGGAGAGCGGGCCGCCGCGGTGGGGACACGAGTCATCGAGCGCGTACCAGCCCGACTCGGTGTGAAAGACGGCGACGCGGCGGTCGCCGACGGTGACGGGACGGCCTTCCCCGAGCGGCACGTCCGCGGTCGCGCAGACCCGTAACAGTCCCTTCTCGAGCGCCACGCTCATCGTGCGGCCCCCTCGGGGGGTCCGACGAGCATTGGCAGCTCACGCTCCGCGGTGGCCTCATCGAGCCCGTCGAACTGACGCGGGTGGTAGGGCTCGTCGCGCTCTAGCCAGGGGTCGGTGACCGCCGCCTTGGCGATCCGGAAGCGCTCGAGGAGCGCGGCCCCCTGCTCGGGGTCGAGCACGATCGCGCGGATCTGATCGAGGCCGATCCGTGGGACGAAGTCGTAGAGGCGCTCCTTGTAGTCGCCGTGCTCACGGTAGTACTGGAGGAGGATCGTGGCCACCCGCAGCACCTCGCCGGCGTCATCGAGCGTCGCGAGCACGTCGGCCTCGCGCACCGAGCCCCCGGCGGCCCCGCCCACCCGCAGCTGCCACGCTCCCTCGACCGCCACCGCGCCTATGTCCTTCACCGTGGCCTCGGCGCAGTTGCGCGGGCAGCCCGACACGCCGGACTTGACCTTCGCCGGTGTGTGCAGCCCCTCCCACTCGCGCTCCATCTGGACGCCGAGGTCGATCGCGTCGCCGAGCCCGAAGCGGCAGAAGTCGGTCCCCACGCAGGTCTTCACCGTCCGTACCGCCTTCGCGTAGGCGTGGCCGGAGGGCATGCCGATGTCCCGCCACACCTCCGGCAGGTCCGCCTTGCGGATGCCGAGCAGATCGATGCGCTGGCCGCCTGTGACCTTGACCATGCGCGCGCCGTACTTCTCCGCGGCGTCGGCGATGCGGCGGAGCTGGTCGGGCGTCGTCACGCCGCCGTACATGCGCGGCACCACGGAGAAGGTGCCGTCGTTCTGGATGTTGGCGTGCACCCTGTCGTTGATGAAGCGCGCGGAGCGTTCCTCGCGGTGCCGGTTCTCCCGGATCTCCGACACGAGGTAGGCAAGCGCCGGCTTGCAGAGCCCGCAGTCCCTGCCGGTGCCGCAGGCGGCGGTCACGTCGCTGACCGCCTCGTGACCGTCTGCCCGGATCTGGAGTGCGAGCTGCTCACGTGTCTGGCGCATGCAGGGACACAGGAACGCGGGCTCCTCAGCGGCGCCGCCGTTCTCGAGCGCCACGATCTCCTTCACCATCGGCTTGCAGCTTCCGCAGCCCGTGCCGGCGCGGGTGACGGCCATCACCTCGCGGGCCGAGCCACAGCCTCCCTCGCGCATCGCCTCCACGAGCTCCCCCTTGCAGACCCCGTTGCAGTCGCAGACCTGGGCGGACTCGGGCAGCTCTGCGGCCGTTGCCGTTGCCGCCTCGGCCAGGCGCTCGAGGGGGTCGGACACCTCCCCGGCCGAGCGGATCGCGTCGAGCAGCGCCTCGGTGCCGCGGGTGTCGCCGAGCAGTATTGCGCCGGCGGCGCGACCGTCCTCCACGACGAGCTTGCGGTAGCTCGGGCGGCCCGCATCCGCGGTGACCGCCTCCTGGGAGCCCTCGGCCCGCCCGATCGAAACGAGATCCACACCCATCACCTTGAGCTTTGCCCACTGCAGCGATCCCTCGTACGCGGATCCGGGCACACCCAGCAGCGTGTCAGCGGCCACCTTGGCCTGTTCGAAGATGGGGGCGACGAGGCCGTACACGACGCCCCGGTGCTCGGCGCACTCGCCCACGGCCACGACACGCTCGGCGGAGGTGCGCATCAGGTCGTCCACCAGCACGCCACGAGCGGTCTCCAGGCCCGCGTCGGTCGCGAGCGAGGTGTTGGCCGCGATCCCGACGCTCACCACCACCAGATCGCTGTCGAGCTGCACATCGCCGGCAAACCGCAGGCCGGTGGCGCGTCCGTTGCCTGTCACCTCCTCGGTGCCGTGCTCGAGGAGCACGGTCACGCCGAGCGCCTCCATCGCCGGCTGAAGCATGGCCGCGGCCCCGCTGTCGAGCTGTCGCTCCATCAGCCGATCCATCAGGTGCACCACGGTGACCGGACACCCCTGACTGGCCACGCCGTAGGCGGCCTCCAGCCCGAGGAGACCTCCGCCGATCACCGCCACGCGCGCCCCGTCCGCCGCAGCCGCGCGGATCGTCTCGCAGTCCTCGGGACCGCGAAACGGGATCACCCCTTCCTTGTCGAGGCCGGGGATCGGCGGCATCAACGGTCGCGAGCCGGTACAGAGGGCCACCTTGGAGAACGAGCGCCGCTCGCCGCCTGCGAAGGTCAGCGCGGCGGACTCGGCGTCAAGCGCGGCCACGGTCCGCCCGGTCAGCACCTCGACGCGGCGGTCGGCATACCACTCGTCGGGGCGCAGCTGCAGCGCGGAGGGCTCCTCGCCGGAGACGAGGATCTCCGAGAGCCGCACGCGGTCATAGGGGAGGCAGCTCTCACCGCAGATGAGCGTGATCGCCAGGTCGGGGTCGCGCTCGCGCAGCGCCTCGCACAGCGCCTGCCCCGCGATGCCGCCGCCGACGATGGCAATACCCTGTGCGTCCATGCCGTGCATCCTGGGCGAACGCGGTTTCCCGGTCATCACGCGCGTGTTTCGGCTCGATGAACTCGCTCGGAGGCACGCGCGGTCTCCGCGGCAGCGAGTCGCCGCTCGACGTCGCCGGCGCACGAGCCGCAGCCCGTGGACGCGCGTGTGATCCGCGCCACCTCGCTGAGGGTGCTCAGCCCGCCCGCGCTGATGGCGGTGTCGATGGCTCCCTCGCTCACGCCGTTGCAACTGCACACGATCGCCGCGGGGTCCGGCTCGGGCGGCGTGCCATCTGCGGCTCCGGGCGGCGCCAGCAGCGACTCGGGCACCCGCTCGCCACTTCGGAGCAGGGCCGAGAGCTCGCGCGCTCCGGTGGTGTCGCCCACCAGCACGGCGCCTGCCAGGCGGTCGCCCTCCAGCACCAGCTTTCGGTAGGCGCCCCGGCGCCCGTCTGACCACAGCAGCTCGTCCTGATCGCCCGCGGCGTCCTGCACACCGCCGGAGTAGACGTCCACCCCGGCCACCTTGAGGGTCGTGGCCGGCACGGCGCCGTGGAACCCGGCGGGATCGCCGCAGGCGGTGGCCCCGGCCACGCGTGCCTGCTCGGCCAGCGGGGCCCACAGGCCGTACACGGTGCCCCGGTGCTCGGCGCACTCTCCCGCCGCCAGCACCGACGGGGCGGAGGTGCGAAGGGAGTCGTCCACCACGATGCCGCGCCCGCACTCGATCCCAGCCGCGCGCGCCAGTGTGGTCTCGGCGCGCACGCCCGCCGCCACGACCACCGTGTCCGCGCGCAGGCGCTCTCCTCCCCGGAGGGTGACCGCAGCGGGCTCGATCGCCTCCACCCCGGCTGCGGTGAGCGAGGAGAGGCCGAGGCGGGCAAGGGCGTGCCTGAGCACCGCGGCACCGCCCGCGTCGAGCTGCTGGGGCATCAGCCGGTCGGCCGCCTCCACCACCGTGACCTCGGCGCCGCGCGCGCGCAGTCCGGCGGCTGCCTCCAGCCCGAGCAGGCCGCCGCCGATGACCACGGCCGCCCGTCCGCGGGCGGACGCGGCGGCCAGCGCCGCCGCGTCGGCGCCGGTGCGAAAGCACTGCACGTGGGGCAGGTCGACACCGGGGATCGGCGGGATGAACGGGCGGGAGCCGGTGGCTATCACCAGGGCGTCGTAGGGGTGCTCACCGCCGCTCAGGTCGCGTACACGGCGGCGCTCGATGTCGATCGCCGCCGCGGGCGAACCGCCGCGGAGGTCGACGCCCCGCTCGGCGTACCACGCGGCGGGGCGCAGCAGCAGGGCGCCGGGACCGGCGGTGCCGGCGAGCAGCTTCGAGAGCTGGATGCGGTTGTAGGCGGGCCCCGGCTCTTCGCCCAGCATCGTGACCCGCCAGTCTCCGCCGGGCCGGCGCCGCAGCAGCTCCTCCACGGTCTCGAGCCCCGCCATGCCGGTCCCGATCACCACGAGCCGGCGAACCTTCGTCCTCGGTGCCCGACGCGCCGCGGCGCGTCTGGGCCGGCGCCCGGCCGGCTCGATCGACACCGCGGCCGCCTTCAACTCGGGCTGGGCGGAGACCGGGTCCACGGTGGGCACGGTGACCGCATTTGCCTGACCGGCCGCCGCCGGTGAGTGCAGCGCCCCCCAGTGGAAGGGAGCGAACGCCACGCCGCGGGGGAGGCTCGCGTCCAGCCTGGCGCGGGCCACGAGCTCACCGCGCGCGGAGCCGATGCGGGTCGGCTCGCCCTCGCGTACGCCGGCGGCATCGGCGTCGTCGGGGTGAAGCTCCACCATCGGCTCCGCGGCGGCCGCGGCCAGGGCCGGCGACTTGCCGGTACGCGTGAGCGTGTGCCAGTGCTCGGCCACCCGGCCCGTGGTGAGCGTGAGCGGACGTCGTTCTCCGACGGGCTCGGTTGGGCCGCTGTGGGGCGTGGGCGCAAACCGTGCTCGGCCGCCGGGCGCGTGGCAGCGTCCGTGGGCGTAGAGCCGCTCGGTCCCGCTCTCCTCGGGCCCGGCCGGGCACGGCCACTGAAGGCTTCCCTCCCGCAGCAGACGCTCATGGGAGACCCCCGACATGTCGCACGGCCGACCCGCCGTGCAGGCCGCGAACTCGTCGTACACCTCGGCCTCTGATCCCCACGCGAAGTCCTCCCCGAAGCCGAGCGCGGCCGCGAGTCGGGCGGCGATCCGCCAGTCCGGCAACGCGTTGCCGGGCGGCTCGAGCGCGCGCCGCACCAGGCCCACGCGGCGCTCGGAGTTGGTCATCGTGCCCTCCTTCTCCGGCCAGGCGGCAGCCGGCAGGACGGCGTGCGCGAGTGCGGAGGTCTCCGTGGGGTGATGGGCGTCCTGCACCACCACGAGCTCCGCACGCTCGAGCGCCTCCCGCGCCCGCGCGGAGTCGGGAAGCGAGACGAGCGGGTTCGTGGCCATGATCCAGACCGCCTTCACGCGGCCCTCGGCCAGCGCGTCGAAGAGGTCGACCGCTGCCATGCCGGGCTGTGGCGAGATCGAACCGGGCTCGACCCCCCAGTGGGCCTCCATCGCCGCTCGGTCCTCCTCCGACTCCACCGCTCGGTAGCCGGGCAGCAGCGTCGAGAGGCCCCCGGTCTCTCGCCCTCCCATCGCGTTTGGCTGTCCTGTGAGTGACAGCGGGCCGGTGCCCGGGCGTCCGAGCTGCCCGGTGGCCAGGCAGAGGTTGATCAGCGCGCGGTTCTTGAGCGTGCCGACCGCCGACTGGTTGGCGCCCATCGACCACAGGGCCATCGCGCGTCCCGATCCGGCAAAGCGCCGCGCCGCCTCCTCGATGTCCGCCGCCGGCACGCGGCAGGTCTCGGCCGCCCGCTGGGGAGCCCACTCCCTCGCCACCCCCAGCGCCTCCTCGATGCCGGTCGTGTGGCGGCGCACGTGCTCTGTGTCGAGCAGGCCGTCGCGCTCCACCACGTGGAGCATCGCGTTCAGCAGCGCCAGGTCCGTGCCCGGCAGCAGAGGGAGGTGCAGGTCGCACTCCCGCGCCGTGGCGGTCAGGCGCGGGTCGGCGCAGATCGCAAAGGCGCCCTCGGCCAGGCGGTCGCGTATCCGCGACCAGACGATCGGGTGGCACGCCGCCGTGTTCGTGCCAAGCAGCAGGAGGCAGTCGGCCAGGGCGAGGTCGGCGTAGGCGGGCGGTGGGCCGTCGCTGCCGAACGCGCCCTTGTAGCCCGCCACCGCCGAGGACATGCACAGGCGTGAGTTGGAGTCCAGGTTGTTGGTGCCGAGAAAGCCCTTGGCGAGCTTGTTCCACGCGTAGTAGTCCTCGGTCAGCAGCTGGCCGCTCACGTAGAAGGCCACGGAGTCCGCGCCGTGCTCGGCGGTGATCTCCCGCAGCCGGCCGGCCAGCGAGGGCATGGCCTCCTCCCAGCCGGACTCGCGAAAGCGCACGTCTCGGCGGTCGCGCATGAGGGGCGCCGTCACGCGGTCGCGGGCGTGCACCGCATGCCCGAGCTCGAGCGGCTTGCGGCAGGTGCGCCCCCGGTTCACGGGGTAGAGCGGGTCACCCGCCACCGCCTCGAGCCGTTTGTCCTCCACGCGGGCGATCAGGCCGCAGCCCACGCCGCAGTAGGGGCACAGCGTGCGTGTCTCGGTGGTCAAGCGGGTGATGATGGGCCGGCGCGGTTTCGCGTCCGCGACAGCCACGTGAACGCTCGGTTACGGAGTCGACCTGGTCGACGTCCGCGCCCGATCCCGCCGGCGGCCTCCCTGGTCGACCGATCGTAGGTCAAGTTCCTACCGAGTGGCCATAGATCGGAGGGCCGGCCCTCCGTAGCGTTGGCGACGTGCCGGAGGACGTGACACCGATGACGCCTGCCGCGCGCCGAGGCGAGTACGTGCTTCGCACCGTGGAGGAGCGCGGGGTGCGCTTCGTGCGGCTCTGGTTCGTGGACGTCCTGGGGCTGCTCAAGAGCTTTGCCATCCCGGTGTCCGAGCTCGAGGAGGCGCTCGAGGAGGGCGTTGGCATCGACGGCTCCTCGCTGGAGGGAGGTACCCGCCGCCACGAGCGCGACGCGATCGCGCACCCCGATCCCGACACGTTTCAGGTCTTGCCGTGGCGGCCCGGCTCGCTCGTGGCGCGAATGTTGTGCAACGTGCGCCTCCCGGACGGCGCTCCCTTCCCGGGCGACTCCCGCCACGCGCTTCGCCATGTGCTCGCACGGGCCGCCGAGCTCGGATACACGTTCCAGGTCGGCCCGGAGGTGGAGTTCTTCCTCTTCGCCGAGCCGGGGCAGGGCGAGGAGCCGCGCCCGCTGGATGCGGGCGCCTACTTCGACCTCACGACCCTCGACGTTGGCAGCGACTTCCGCCGGCGGACGATCGAGTACCTCGAGCAGATGGGAATCCCTGTGAAGGCCTCGCACCACGAGGCCGCCGCCTCCCAGCACGAGATGGACCTTCGGCACACGGACGCGATGTCCATGGCCGACTCGCTGATCACCTTTCGCCTGGCGGTCAAGGAGGTGGCCCGCGAGCTGGGCGTGTACGCCACCTTCATGCCGAAGCCGATCGACGGGGCGGCGGGCTCGGGGATGCACCTGCACTGCTCGCTGTTCGAGGACGACCGCAACGCGTTCTGGAGCCTGGAGGAGAACGTGCCGCTGTCGGAGGTCGGACGCGCGTTCCTGGCGGGCGTACTGGCGCACGCCCCCGAGCTCACGGCGCTCACCAACCAGTGGGTGAACTCCTACAAGCGCCTGGCCACCGGGTTCGAGGCGCCGGAGCACGTGGCGTGGACGCGGCGCGGCAACCCGTCGCTCGTGCGCCTCCCGTCCAACCGGCCGGGCAAGGAGGCCGCAGCGAGGATCGAGCTGCGCTCGCCGGACCCCGCGTGCAACCCCTACCTGACGTTTGCGTTGATGTTGGCGGCGGGCCTGCGCGGGATCGAGCGCGGCTACCAGCTTCCCGCCGAGACCAACGGCGAGCCGCTCGACGGTCTGCGGCGCCTGCCCCAGGACCTGCGCGAGGCCACCGACGCGTTCGAGCACTCCGAGCTGGCCAGGGAGACGCTCGGCGAGACGATCTGCGACTGGTTCGTGGCCAACAAGCGGCGGGAGTGGGAGGACTACCGGCGGACCGTCACGGAGCTGGACCGCACGCGACTGCTCGGCCTTCTTTGAGATGGCGGACGCATGGATCTACGGCGAGGACGGCCTGTTGATGGGCGACCTGACCCAGGCACTCGCGGAACTGGGGTTCAGCCCGAGGCGGGTGAGCGTGAACGGCTCGCTGCTTCCAGGCGGCGACGACGGGTCCGCCGCCCGCCGTCCCGCGCTCGTGATCGTGGGGGCGGGAGCGGGTGAGCCCTCCCCCGCCCCGCTCGTAGCCCGGCTGCGCGACCACGAGGACCTGTGCGAGGTGCCGCTCCTGGCCGCGCTCGACCCCGAGCACCTCGACTGCGCTGGGGCGCTCGGAGAGGTACAGGAACTGCTCGTGCGTCCGTTCGCTCGTGGCGAGCTGGAGGCGCGGGTTGCGCGCGCAAGGCGCCAGGTCAACCGGGTGGAGGAGGGTGACGTGGTGCGCACCGGGTCCCTCGAGTTGAACGTGGCCACCTACCAGGTGTCGATCGCTGGTGAGCCGGTGAGCTTCACCTACATGGAGTACGAGCTGCTCCGCTTCCTCGTCACGCACCCCGGTCGCGCGTTCTCGCGTGAGTCGCTGCTCTCGGCGGTGTGGGGCTACGACTACTACGGCGGTGCCCGCACCGTCGACGTGCATGTGCGCCGCGTCCGCGCCAAGCTCGGACAGGAGCATGCCGCCCGCATAAAGACGGTCCGGAGCGTGGGGTACCGGTTCGAGCTCTGACAAGAGCCCGCAACGCCCAGTTCACGCACTGGACATGTGGCGCTCACGAGCCGGACACGCCGCGCCCGTAGCGTCGACGGCGCAATCGGATCCGCGTGTTGTGAGCCGCCACGTCCAACCGTCTCGGGGAGGTCATTGTGTCCGGAGGAAGCAAAGCCGCGCACGCGGTCGGGGGCCAGGGTACGTCGTTCTCCCGTCGAGGCCGGTGGATCGAGCAGTGGGACCCGGAGGACGAGCGCTTCTGGGAGGGGGAGGGCAGGCGCATCGCCCGCAAGAACCTCCTCTTTTCGATCTTCGCCGAGCACCTCGGCTTCAGCATCTGGGTGCTGTGGACGATCGTCGTCATCAACCTCGCCAACATCGACATCGTCCTGTCGCTTCCCGAGCAGTTCTGGTTGATCGCGGTGCCCAACCTCGTCGGAGCGACGCTGCGGATCCCCTACACCTTTGCCGTGCCGAAGTTCGGTGGCCGCGCCTGGACGGCGATCAGCGCCTCGCTGCTTCTGATTCCGACGCTGCTGCTCTCGATCGTCGTGCCCGGCGGCTGGCTGGCGGACCGGAGCCACGACACCCAGCTATGGCTGCTGCTCGGCTGCGCGGCCACGGCCGGCTTCGGGGGCGGCAACTTCTCCTCGTCGATGGCCAACATCTCGTTCTTCTACCCCGAGCGGCGCAAGGGGCTGGCGCTCGGCCTGAACGCCGCCGGCGGCAACCTCGGTGTGGCCGTGGCACAGCTCATGGTGCCGATGGTGATCATCATCGGCGTCCCCGCGGCGGCCGTGAAGCTGCCCGAGCATGAGGTGCACCTGGCCTACGCGGGCCTCGTGTGGCTCCCGTTCATCGTGGCCGCGGCCGTGGGGGCGTGGCTCTACATGGACAGCCTCACCCAGGCCAAGTCGGACCCCAAGTCGTATGCGATGGCGCTGCGTCACAGCCAGACGTGGGTGATGTCGCTCCTCTACATCGGCACCTTCGGCTCGTTCATCGGCTACTCGTTCGCGCTGCCGCTCGTGATCAAGAACACGTTCCCGGAGTTTCTCGGCCGTCATCCCTTCATCGCCACCTACCTCGCGGGCCTGGGGTTCACCGGTGCGCTGATCGGGTCGGTCGCGCGGCCCTTCGGCGGCTGGCTCTCCGACAGGCTCGGCGGCGCTCGCGTCACCCTCGGCTGCTTCGTGGGAATGAGCGTCTTCACGCTGACGGCGATCGCCGGAGTGAGCAACCACAGCTTCGGGCTGTTCTTCGGCTCCTTCATGGCCATCTTCCTGCTGGCCGGCATGGGCAACGGCTCGACCTATCGCATGATCCCCTGCATCTTCGCCGCCCTCGGGCGCAAGGAGGCCGAGGAGAAGGGCCTCGACGCGAAGTCCACCCAGGTGCCGTTCAAGCGTCAGGCAGCCGCGGTGATCGGGATCGCGGGAGCGATCGGCGCGTTCGGCGGCTTCCTGATCCAGGTGGTCTTCCGGCAGGCGAGCCTCGGCGTCGGCGCGCTGGTCAAGGCGGCCGAGACTCCGGCCGAGAAGCTCGCCGTGGCTCAGGCAAACGCCGACTGGTCGATCTCGGCGCTGTGGGTCTTTCTCGCCGCCTACCTCGTGTTCGCCGCCATGACCTGGTTCTTCTACCTGCGCAAGTCCCTGGCGGTGGAGAAGGTGCCGAGCATGGCGTACGCCTCGGCGTGAGCGAGGCGGCCAGCGTTGACGCCGTCAGCAACCGAGCATTTCGGCCCGGTCCTCAGCCCAGGGCGGCCTGAACCTCGTCCGGGCCATCGAACTCCTCCTGGTCGAGGGCTTGAAGTGCCTCGACCACCGCTTGCGGGGCGTCGTTTCGATCGGCCGCGGCGATCAGCTCATCCTTCTTGACGGGGTACTCGACTCCGCCCAGGTGCCTTTGAACCTCAATCGGATCGACTTCCATCGCGCCTCCTTCGATGCACGGTTGGCTTGGCACTCGCGCTCGGGACCATAGGCCCTGGCCCGCGTACCACTTCGATGTACATGCGCTGAGGGTGCCCACTCCACTCAGCTTCAAGCCTCTTCCCAGCTCCAGGTTGTCGTCTTCTCCATCTGGGTAGCGGACAGCGGTGCAATCCCCGGGCGGCTCACTGGCGCAGCGGCTGCGGCTGCAGGTAGGCCACCACATGCCACACCAGCGGTACCTGGTGCGCTGAATCCGGTGATTGTCGTGCGGTAAACCGGGTTCCGGCGGCTGAGAATCGCTTCTCGAGGGCGGGCGACGGGACCCTCGTTCAACCCGACTACGTCCCCTACGCCAACGCCCTGGCCGCAGCCGCGCTGGTTGAGACGCTGCGTGGCAGGGATGGCGCTCGATAGCCGGCTGTCGCCGCAGGGGCGTTGGTGCCGTTGGTGTGGTCGGGGTCCGCGTCGTCGCAGTGCCTGCGGCCTTGAAGAGCAGCGCTCGGCGGATCCCCCGTCAGGAGCCACCCCCCGCCAGGCAGTCGAGTGATCAGCGCCTCCCGCTCGAGCCGCTTGAGCGCCGTTGACACCGACGGGCGCCGCGCGCCGATCAAGCGCCCGATCAGGACATGTGTCATTGGAACCGGGACGACGACACCGTCGCTGCGGACCCTTCCCCAGCGATCCGCCATGTGCCAGAAAAGCATTAGAAGACGCGTTTCGATCCCCGTCGTGCAGCTGATCGTCGCGGAGAGCGCAAGCCCGTGCGAGCGGCTGACAGCGCGCGAGACCAGCGCGCTCGTTAGAGCCGGCCAGCGCGCGGCTACCGTCGCGAAGCCGCGGCCGAGGATGGCGAGTCGAGCGTCCTCGAGCACATGCCAGCGGACGTCGCAGGACATGAGCACGCCGGCGCCCGCGGCGTCCCATGGGCGCAAGAGGTCTCCGGGCCCTACGAGCTCGGCGCACACGCTGTCGCCGATGACCACCTCGCGACAGAGAGTGCCTTCCGTGACCAGCACTCCTACGTGCCCCTCGCTGTCAGCGATCGCCTGGCGTGGACACCAGTCGCCCTTGCTCAGCGTGATCGCCGGCGCGGTGAGCGAGTATCGGGCCTCCTCGAGCTCGTCTTCGTCCAGTACGTCCGCTAGATCCGGATCGGCATCCAACACCCGCACGCCGACAATACCCCCTGAGTTCCGCCGGCTTGCTGTGCCCATGCTCTACCTTCCGTAGCTCTTTGTCGGACTCGGAGAGCGTCTCGAACGCCCCGGTCGAGAGCTATGGGTGGGAACCGTCATCTAGCTGACTGGTCCCCACCATCCTGAGCCACCCCTTCCGGGGGCGAAGGGAGCGTCCGAATGGCATGACGGGTCCGAAGAGCCCATCCGGCCGGCCTCAGGCGGGCGACTCACGCGGGCGACCCTCCGCCGCGCCCGGCCCACCCGACGGCCGCGACGATAAGCAGCGCTCCGCAGGCGGCTGCGGCGGTGCTGGGGGCATAGACGCACGTCTCGCGCGAGCCCGTGGCGACCGTCACGACCCCGCCGCCGAGGAAGCCCCCGCCCATCCCCCCGATCAGGCACGCCGACCGCCCGGTCGGGAACGCGTAGCGCTTGCCGGGAGCGAAGATCGCGCCGACGACCGCCCCGATCAGGAGCCAGACCACGATGCCCATCAGCCGTCCACCAGAGGCCCAAGGCTTTCAAGAGCGGAGCGCCAGAACGATGGGGGGAAACCATCAAATACGGGGTGGCGCGCCGTCCGCCGCCTACGGCGTGACGAGGCCGCGTCGAATCGCGTAACGAGTCAGATCGACCTTGTTGCGCAGGCCCAGCTTCGCCAAGACGTTGGCACGGTGGCGCTCAACGGTCTTCTCGCTGATCACGAGCAGGGCGGCTATCTCCTTGCTGGTGTGACCCTCCGCGATGAGCTTGATCACCTCGGACTCGCGCCGGGAGAGGGGATCGCTTGCCGGGTCTTCGCCGCTCTGCACACGGTCGACGTAGTCGCGGATCAGCGCCTTGACCGCCCCCGGATAGACGAACGGCTCACCGCGCATAGTGGCCCGGCAAGCCTCGACGACGTCCCGGTCGACCACCGACTTCAGGACGTAGCCGGAGGCCCCGGCCCGCAGCGCCTCGAAGAAGTACTCCTCGTTGTCGTGCATCGAGAGCATCAAGACACGCAGCTCGGGGCGACGCTGCGCCAGCTCGGCCGCGGCTTGTAGCCCTGTGAGCCGCGGCATCGTGACGTCGAGGATCGCCAGGTCGACATCGTCATCGAGAGCGCGGCTGACGGCAGACGCTCCGTCGTCCACCTCGGCCACGACCTGGAAGTCGGCCTCGGCATCGAGGACGTCACGCAGACCGCGCCGCACGACGGGATGGTCGTCGGCCAATAGGACGCGTGTCTTGAGCGGGACGGTCAATCGCTGCCCTCGACCGGCACGTCGAGCGTAACGGCTACGCCCCCGTCCTGCCCCGGCTGTATTTCGAGGTCAGCGCCGATGAGCACGGCGCGTTCTCGCATTCCCCGCATGCCGCCGCCGGCCGCCGAGCCGCCGAGCCCGACGCCGTTGTCCACGACGCATAGCCGAACCACACCCTCACGGCGCTCAAGACAGACGCGCACGTGAGTTGCGTCGGCGTGGCGGAGGAGGTTCGTGAGCGCCTCCTGTGCAACGCGGTAGACGACGATCTCATCTTCCTCCGGGAGCTTCGGCAGGCCGTCATGCAGGTCAAGCTCGATCTCGATCCCGGTCTGCTCAGCCAGCCGTTTCCCGAGCGATCTCAACGCGCTTACCAGCCCGAGGTCGTCGAGCGCCTCGGGGCGCAACCTCGCGGCAACCGCCCTCGCTTCCTCCATGCTGCCGCGAACGCACTCCATCGCTCCCGAGAGCTTCGGCGCCAGATTCGGCGGTGCGGTCCTCGTGGCCGTCTCCAGCTGCAACAGCGCGGCGGTCAGGCCCTGCCCGATCCCATCGTGCAACTCCCGCGCGATCCTGCGTCGCTCGTCCTCCTGAGCGGCAATCGCCCGGCCCGTCGACTCGCGCCGCTCGTCCTCGAGGCGCTCGAGCATCTGGTTGAAGGCCTGCGTCAGCTCCTTCACCTCGGCGTCGTGGCCATAGATCGGAATGCGCTCCCCCGGTCTGAGTGGATCCACCCGATGCATCAGCTCCGTCAGGCGGCGAAGTGGGCTCAGCGCACGGCGAAGCAGGAAGAGGTTTGCCACGAGCATGACCGTCATGCCGCAGATCAGCACGAGCACGCTCTCGAGTGAGCCCGGCGAGGGAACGCTCGCCGGCGATAGCGACAGGAAGGCCATCGCGCCGCCGATCACGGCCGCATTGGTCGCCAAGAGCCGCCACAGCAGCGAGCCCGAGCTGCGGTTCGACTGCGTCACCGCCGACGAACCTTCCTGGCTGAGCTTTGAGTGCGAGGGGTTCACGGTGATGGCTCCTCGTAAAAAAGCTCCACAACCTGAAGCGCTCGTAAGACAACGTGAACCTTGCGACGGCGATCTGACGTGGCCGTCAGCCGGCGGAGGCGCGGTGAGCGCCGACCGCGCACAGCCGGCTGCCTGATGGCGGCTCGTCAAGGCCGTCGACGGAGTAGGTCTTGTAGGCGACCGGTATGTCGGAGCTCTGCAACCGCTCTACGACCGCGCGGGTGATGGCATCCTTGGCGGCGCGGGCAGTTCGCACTGCGGTGACGAAGCGCCCCACGATCTCGATGTCGCCGTCGCTCAGCCGGATGTAGCTTCGCGGCTCTACCTCGGCGGGCGAGAGCAAGTAGCGCTCGCCGAGCTTTGCCAGCGCCGCCTCGCCGCGGGCCCGGAGCTCCGGAGCGTGCGCGCGGATCTCGTCCAGCAGGATCGTCTCCGCGGTTTCCCAGTCGGCCGTCCTGTGGCACGGCGAAGGCCAGTTCCTCCCAGATCCACTCTAGGTGAGCGGATAGTCGAAGACGGGTCCGTTAGGGTCTTGCGGTTGGAGACCGTTATCACCCGACCGGTCGGCTGGCGCGCCGTCACCCACGCTTCTCCCCCTAACGTGACCTGCGTCCAGGTGGGATCGACCGTTCGATAGGCGAGCACGAACGGCGATAGGACAAGCCAGATGCCGGCCAGGAGGTTGACTCCGCTCGCCCCCTCGATCTCCGAGCGCCAGCTAGCACGCGGAACGGAGGCCGGGTCGGGGCGAGAGAGCGGATCGCGAGCGTCGTCGTGCGGCCATCTTTCGATTTCTGCCATCGGTGCCTCATCTGCAGTGTCGGTCTCGCCCTTGCTCCCTCTACGCTCGCCCGGCCACAGGTCTCCAGCCTGAATCCATTCCAGGCGCGGGTGTTGTCGCAGCCTTCTCCGCCGGCGCATGGACTGACCGCCCGTTGTCCGCTCGCTGACATGCAACCTTCCAGATGATCACGGGAGCGCTTGGGAGAGGTCCGTGCGGGCACCTTGCTGCCAGTGAGCGGTTGGAGGAGTGGTTGCGGTGAGCATCCGCCGGTGCAATCTTCAGCGTCATCCGACTCGGCGGTACCTAAGCCCGGTGGCGCGCGCGGCAACAGGGCGCGCCGTCCTCCCCACCCCTGGCCACCCCCGCAGGGACGGCGGACGGGGACCCGTCGGTGACTGAGTCGAGTCCTCACGCCGGTGTGGTACGTCCAAGGGGGCGAGGGAGAGCCCGCGCGCGCGTGGGACTTGTCGCCGTGGCGGTAGCCGCCGTGCTCGCCGACTCCTCGATCGTGACTCTCGCGTTGCCCGATATCGTCCGCGACTTCGACGCCAGCGTGGCCGAGGTCGCGTGGGTGCTGATCTCCTTCAACCTTGTGCTGGCGCTGGCGGCACTGCCGGCCGCGACACTCGTCCGCCGTCGCGGCGTGGCGCCCGCGTGGCTCGGCGGGCTGGCGGTCTTCGCGGGGGCGTCGCTCGTGTGCGCGCTCGCGCCGGGACTCACTGTCCTCGTAGCGGCCCGCTGCGCGCAGGCGGTCGGCGGCGCAGCGGTAGTGGCGGCGGCGTTCGCGCTGATCTGCGCCGAGCTCGAGGCGCGGCGTGCGATCAGGGTTTGGGGCGGCGCGGGCATATTCGGCGCCGCCGTGGGCCCGGCGCTTGGCGGCGCTCTGACCGAGCTGCTGTCCTGGCAAGCGATCTTCTCCGCGCAGGTCCCGCTCCTGGCTCTCGGCGCGTTCGGCCGTGATCTGCCGAGCGCTCCACGCGAGCGCTCTGCGAGCGACCGCGGCCCGCTTGGAATTCTTGTCGCACTCGCGCTGATCTCCGCAGCTCTCACGGCAGCGCTCTTCCTGCTCGTCGTCATGCTGATCGAGGGCTGGCGGCTCTCTGCTCTCGAGGCGGCCGGCGTCGTTTCGATCATGCCGATCGCCGCGCTGTTCACCGCGCCGCTCGGCAACCGGATCGGCGGTGAGCGGCTCCGGGCGGCGACCGGTGCGGTCGCGGTGTCCGGCGGGCTCGCGGCGCTCGGCCTCCTGCCGGGCGCGCACGTCGCCTGGACGGTCGCGCCCCAGCTGCTGATCGGGTTCGGCCTCGGACTGACGCTCACGGCGCTCACGGAGGGTGCGCTCGCGGGCGACGGCCCGGCCGCGCCGCGCGCCGCCGCGAGCATCGCTGCCAGGCATGCCGGCGTCGTGCTCGGACTGGCTCTGCTCACCCCGCTCTTCACCGCCGACCTGGATGATCAGGAGGTCGCTGCCCAGAGAGCCGGGAGTGCGCTGCTGCTGGACGCGCGCCTGCGCCCTGGCCTCAAGATCCGGCTCGGGGAGCGGCTTGCCGAGCGCGTGCAGCGCGCGGACGGCCGGCTGCCGAACCTCCGTCCCGCCTTCAGGGATCTGGATGCCGATGCGGAGGAGCGGGGCCCGCTGACGCGGCTGCGCGACGAGCTGACAGACGAGGTCAGGCGAGCGGCGACCCAAGCCTTCAGCCGGTCGTTCCTTGCCGGTGGCGGGCTGGCGCTGCTGGTCCTTCCATCCCTGCTCCTTAGATGGCGGCCGGGGCGCAGTTGAACGCGGGGGAGCCAACGCAGAGGCCGCGTCGAGCGTCGCTCGCACTGCCGGTGGTCACAGTGGCCGCTGCGGCGCTCGTGATCACCTATATCGCCCTCGGCGGCGGCTCGTACAAGCCGCTCGAGGTAGCTGATCCATGCAAGCCAAGACCGCCGACGCCGGCGGCGGGCTTCGAGGAGGTGTCCCAGCAGCTACTGCTGTCCGCGCTCGACGGCGCCGCCTGCAGACTGCGGGTGACACGCGAGGAGCTGGCCTTGGCACTGACAAGCAAGGAGGGCCGCGAGCGCTTCGCGCGCGAGCACAGGATCCGTCAGGAGGTGCTCGAGGGCGCCGTCCGCAGCGGCCTCGAGCGCGCCGTGGCGGACGCCGAGCGTGCCGGGAGCCTGTCAGACGCCCAGGCGTCGCTACTCCGCGGGGCGGTTGCAGCGCTGCCAATCCAAACGTTGATCGAGGGGTTCCGGACAGGAAAGGGCCTTGCGGGCGCGATCGGTGATTTCCTCGACCCCTGACAACTCGGTTGGAGCGGCCCTCCGCTCCCGCAAGCATCGCGCCGTCCTGGGGCGTCTGAACCCCGCCGATCGCGCGCTGCTCGAGCTGCGTTACCACCACGCGCTCGAAGTCGAGGAGATCGCCTCCACCAGCGGGGCCGATCCTGAGCAGCTCTCGCGGCGCTTCGAGCGCCTCCTCGAAGCGCTTCGATCGGAGCTGGCCCCCGACTCTGGAGCGGATGGGTTCGAGCCGCTGCTTGCCAAGGTCGTCACCCGCCGGCGCTCGCCAACCGCGCGAAGCTCCCCTGGCCACCGCCCGCCCGGCGCGTGGGGACTCGCCGCATGGCTCGTCGTGAAGCTCCGCTTTGCGGTGATCGCGTTCTGGATCGCGGCGGCGGTGCTCCTGACGCTGAGCCTGCCAACGATCCGCGAGGCCCAGGTCGGCGCGCTCGGCGACCTCGTGCCCAACAACGCCGGGGCGATCGACGCCGAGCTCAGATCGAGCGAGCTGTTCCGCTTTCCGCTCTTGAGCCGCACGCTGGTCGTCCAGCGAGACGCCGACGGCCTCCCTGGCGCGGAGCTCGCCGGGCACGCCCGCCGCGCGCTCAAGCTGAACAAGGGCGAGTACCCCGCGCTGAGGCGCATCGCGGGCGCGCTTCCGATCAGCAACCTCTTCGGCAAGCCGCCGTTCTCACGCGAGCGCTCGACCACCGCCATCACCTACCTCTTCTTCGAGCCGGAGGTGAGCCAAACCGACCGGGAGATCCTGGCCGACCGGTTCATCGAGCGGCGGATAGAGCCGGGCTACGACGGGTTCGTCGGGGTGACCGGCGCGATCCCGGCACGCGCGGCGCAAGCCGAGGAGATCGAGGAGGCACTGCCGCTCGTCGAGCTCGGCACCATCCTGCTCGTGGGGCTCGTCGTCGGGCTTCACTTCCGCGCGATCGGCGCGCCGCTCGCAACGCTGGCCGCCGTCGCGATCGCCTACCTCGTCTCGATCCGGCTGATCGCCTACATCGGCCAGCGCATCGGCGTCTCTGTACCGAGCGAGGTCGAGCCGGTCATCGTCGTACTCCTCTTCGGCGTCGTGACCGACTACGCGATCTTCTTCCTGTCGCGGATCCGAAGACGGATGGCGGAAGGGGAGGAGGCGAAGTTCGCGGCGATGCGGGGCACTGCCGAGCTCCTGCCGATCATCGTCACCGCGGGGATCACCGTTGTGGGCGCCAGCGCGGCGCTGGCCGTGGCGAAGCTCGGTTTCTTTCAGGCCTTCGGTCCGGGCACCGCGATGGCTGTGCTGCTGGGGCTGCTCGTGGCCGTCACGCTGATCCCCGCCCTGCTCGCTATGGGGGGTCGGACGCTGTTCTGGCCACGCCGGCCGGGAGTGGAGGCGCAGGCCGGCAAGGAAGTGATGCACTCGCCTGCCGCCGGGCCGGCGCGTCCGCGACGCTCGCGCGCGCTACGCGTCGCGACGGAGCGCCCCGCACTCACGGCCGCGGTCGTGGCCGCACTGCTGGCGGTGGCGGCCACCGGCGTGCTGCGCCTCGACCTCGGCAACCCCTTGATCCGTGGTCTACCGCCCGATTCGGAGGCCCGCCAAGCCTACGAACAGGCGAGCCGCGGCTTCACACCGGGGATCCTCTCGCCGACCGTACTGATTGTGGAGCGCCCGGGCATCGTCGAACAGCGCGATCGGCTCGTGAAGCTTCAGCGACTGCTCGAGCGCCAGCCGGGCCTGGCGGAGGTGGTCGGGCCCGCGGACCAGCCCGTCAAGCGCGAGTTCGGGGCGGTCTACTCTCGCACCGGTGCTGCCGCGCGCTTCTTCGTAGTGCTGCGAGGCGACCCGCTTGGCGCCCGAGCCATCACGATCCTCCGCCGCCTCGAGCGGCGCCTGCCGGAGCTGCTCGCCGCTGCGGGGCTTCCACGCGCCGGCGTCGGGGTTGCCGGCGATACGGCCCTCGTCGCCGAGACGGTCGATGGCACGGTCGAGGATCTGGGACGGATCGCCCCTGCATCACTCGGCGTCGTGCTCGTCATCCTCATCGTCTTCCTCGGCGCGCTGGTGGCGCCGCTCTACCTGCTGGCGGCGAGCTTGCTGGCGCTGCTCGCCTCGCTCGGGCTCGCGAGCTATGTCTTTCAGGGTCTGCTCGGCTACGGGGAGCTCACCTACTACGTGCCTTTCGCGGCGGCCGTGCTGCTCGTGTCGCTCGGGTCTGACTACAACGTCTTTCTCGCGGGCCGGATCTGGGCGGAGGCCCGCAGGCGGCCGCTGCGGGAGGCGGTCGCGGTCGCCGGCAAGCGGGCCGCGACTCCGATAACGATCGCGGGGCTCGTGCTCGCCGCTTCGTTCGCTCTCCTCGCGCTGGTGCCCCTGAGGCCATTTCGCGAGCTTGCCTTCACCATGTCGGTCGGCCTTGTGGTCGACGCCTTCCTGGTCCGCACCCTGCTGGTACCCGCACTCATCACGCTCGTCGGTCCCCACAGCGGATGGCCAGGCGGACGGCTTGCAAGGCGTGCGCGAGAAGTCGCCTGAAGACGGCGTCTGGCTCTCGGGCATCGAGTGGCCTCCCGCGCGACCGCGGGAGGGGGCTAGAGACATCGGGACAGACCCATACCCCTGCCTGTTGATCCAGAGACCCGGGGACCGCTGGTATCCCGCGCTGCTGGTCGCGGCTCGCGGCCCTCACTTGGGTGCGCGGCCGAGCGGTCGGCGCCAAGCTCCCCAGCAATGTGGACCGGGAATACTGAGACGAGCATCCGTTGTGTCAGCGAGGTAACCATCCTCTAAGCGGTCGACCCCTGAGGCGGTATTCCTACTGGAAAGCACTTCGTCGACCGCGGGGGCGAGCGACTGGCTCGCAGCTCCCCTCACCCGGTCGGCTCCAGTGCAAACCAACGAGACGCTGGGAGAGCGATGCATACCTCCTCACGACTGCGAAGCTCGTATCAGCCCCTGCTCCGACCTCGCCGCCCGGTTCCCGGCACCCGACCGAGTGAGCGCACGCTGTTTCGCCGTTATGCCGCTGGGGATCTTCGGGCTCGCGAGGAGCTGATCAAGCGCTACCTCCCGCTGGCGCACCGCCTGGCGGCGCGCCATCGGTTCTCGAGCGAGCCCACCGAGGATCTGCAGCAGGTCGCCGCAGTTGCGCTCGTAAAGGCGCTCGACCGCTACGAACCGGACATCGGACCCTTTGTCAACTACGCCGTCCCGATGATCAAGGGAGAACTCAAGCGCCACTTCCGGGATCGGGGCTGGACCGTGCGCGTGAGCCGCTCGGTGCAGGAGGCTGTGATGGCAGTCCAAGACGTGACCGACGAGCTCACTGCCTCGCTGGGGCGCTCCCCATCTCCGCGTGAGGTGGCCGTCGCAGCCGACTTAACGGTCGAGGAGGTCCTCGAAGCATTGGAGGCGAATAGCGCGTACAGGCCAATGGCGCTAGAGGCTCCGTGGTCGGCCGATCCGGAGGGTGGTTCCTCGCTGGCGGACACGCTGGGCAGCAAAGACGAAGGTTTCGAGCTCGTGGAACTGGCGGACGCTCTCGGCCCTACGGCGCGCAGCCTGTCGGCGCGGGAGCGACAGGTGCTCTACCTGCGCTTTGTCGAAGACCGCACGCAGGCAGAGATCGGCGAGCGCATCGGCGTGTCGCAGATGCACGTCTCACGGCTTCTGCGTCGATCGCTTGACAGGCTGAGCCATGCCGCGAGCCAGTTCTCCGACGCCTGACTGCGCAGGGATGTCACGCGGCGGTAGTGCGGTGGCAAGCGGCCACGGCCGAGCTCGACGTCCGGCAGGCGTGGCGTCTCGCTGGACGCGTGAGCCCGCGGCCCGGGCAAAAGAGGCGACCCGGGACGGTGGCTGCCTCGCCGACGAGTCCGTTACCTGACAACGCGCAGTTCGGCCTTGGTGACTGAAGCGCATGACTCGCAGGTCCAGCACGTCAACGGGCAGCCGGTGCGCGGGCGCCACGAGAAAAGGCTTCTTCACAAGCGCAGTGGCGATCACGGCGCTCGGCGTAGCGGTGGGATGTCAAGCCGATGGTGATGACGAGCTGCCCCAGCAGTCGACGCAGGAAAGTCCGACCTCGAGATCGTGCGCTTTGCCCTGCGGCTGGAGCGGGTCCCAGGAGGTCCTTCTACGAAGCCGTCCTCGCCAGAGGTGTCCTCAACAGAACAGCGCTGTCAGTCGCGAAGACGTCCCACCAGCACGAGCGCGAGCACTTCCAGGCCCTCGCTTTTGCCTCCGGTCGAGCGCTGAGGCTCCGAAGCAGATCCTCGCTTCCCAAGCGGACAAGCGGCGTCCGCGGCCGTGCCCTAATGCCTTCGCAGTCCTGCTCGCGCGAAGCCATGGCCCGCCGTGCGCGTGCTCGTCATCCGCTCAGCGCTGCTGACCGTCAGCCGAGCGCGTCCATGAGGTCGTCGCCTCACGAGGCAGGAAGCTGCCCGAGCCGGATGCCCGACGGCATGCAGGTCTAGACGTACCGTGTGCCCTCGGCCGGCCCCTGGCGTGAAGCGCCGCCACGACGTCGAATCCGGCAACCGCCGCCGTGAGGCCCAAAGGCACTGATCGCACGACTGCGCCGACCCGTCCCGCCACGTGCTGACTGATCGAAGGCGAGCTGGTCTTGACCACCGCTACTCGAGCGACTCCTCGTCGACGCCGCGGCTGACCGCGCCCGCCGGTAGCGCGAGGTTGACCGCGCGGGCGATCACGAGTGGGCGACCGACGAACTGCCGTAGATCCTGGTCGGTAAGTCTCCCGTCGAGCTTTCGGTTGAGCTTCTCGAAGCTGGAGTAGCGCTCGAACTCGCCGGTCACCTCCACGTACTCACCCTTCTCGACTCCGGCCAGCGCGTTCAGACGTCCCACGATGAGCAATCCCGGCTCGAGAATGAAGGCTCGATCGTTGATCACGCGCCCGGCCTCTCCCGCGACCGTGACCAACTGCCCGAAGAACTCAGTCGGTCGCTTCGTAAGCTCTTGCGCGGTCTGGCCGACGGACACGGGCTTCTCGCGCTTCACTACGCGGACCATCTCGGCGAACAGCGCCGGCGCGTCCTTGCCGCGCTCGACGGCCCAATCCGGGAGCCCCTCGACGCCCCACTCGATCTCACGTAGGTCTCTGGCATGGATGACGCCCTCCACCTCGACGACGGCCTCATCGCTCACCCATCCGGGCTTCTCGGCCTCGAGTGGCTTCTCTGTCACGACGAGCATCGACCGTAGATCGTCGTCTGGAGACGCCACCGTGAAGGCCTTCGGACCGAGGACCTCATCGATCGGAGCACGAATCGTCACTCGCTGTCCGAGGTACTTCGCGCGGTGCTGGAGGATCTCCTCGATCCCGACACCTCGGGCCGTGCTCTCGTTCTCGTCCTCATAGACGGCGGACGTGATCGCGAGGCCGGCCAACACAACTACGGTCGAGATCGCGAGCGCGCCGACGAAGGCCATGCTCGCCGCGCCGCGCTCATGGCGCAGTTTCTCCAAGAGAAGATGCACAGGGGTTCGCTGCCCCCCAAGCCCTTTCGCTGAACCCCGGCTGTCCGATCGCCGACTTGGCCGTGCATGTGCCAGGTGAACCTTCCGTCTCTGTGCAGGCAGCCACCACCAGGTCAAGGCACAACGTCAGTTGTGACACCTTCTCGGTTTCGCGCCATCGATGCGCGGAGAGATGAGGCCCTTGATGAGTGATGAACGGTTCAAGGAGTCCGTCGAATACGTCGGCAAGCTGATCGACTTGGCTGGAGTGGCGGTGATCGCCGGTGGCATCGTCGTGGCTACCGTCGTCTTCGTCGTGCACCTCCGCGGCTCGTCGGAGGGGCCCGAGGGTGCGTATCGGCGGTACCGCCAGGGGATCGGACGAGCGATCTTCTCGGTCTCGAGCTCCTGGTTGCCGCAGACATCATTCGCACGGTCGCGGTAGCGCCGACGTTCCGCGGGGTTGGGGTACTTGCGATAATTGTCTTGGTCCGAACCTTCCTCAGCTTCACCCTCGAGGTGGAGCTCGAGGGGCGCTGGCCGTGGCAGCGCGGATCGCCGGCGCCGAAGACCGGCAGTTGAGCGGACGCGGGATCAAAGCGGTCTTTCGCCCTGCCTGTGGACAATTACGGATCACGAC
>JAUJNT010000004.1:78069-171272 GCA_030448005.1 Thermoleophilaceae bacterium | reverse complement strand
TCGGGCCCAGAGCCGCTTGCCTGGGCACAGGTCGAGGTGGCCGTTACCGCGACGCTGCTGGGCGCTTGGTCAACCCGAGTCCGACGGAGCCTCAGGTGGATACCTGAGGCGACCCGCTTGCACGACCGCGAACGGTGTCAGCTCGTGCATGACTGCCGCGCCGCCGGGACCGATGTGGACGACCTCCCACCCGCAGACGGTCAGCGCGTCCGAAACCAAACGCCGGTGACAGCGCCACCACAGTCCCTCCGCGCACAGCATTGCCGTGGCTCGCTGCCCGGCAAGCGCCTGCAGCGCCGCGATGCCGGCCGCGAACTCCGCGCTTTCCAGGTGGTCGGCATAGCCGCGGAAGGCCTCCACGCGCCAGCCGCCGTTGGGGCTCCCGGGCGACGGGCGGCGCCGGCCACCGAGCTCGCGAAAGTGAGCGTAGGCGAGCCCGTGTGACGGCAGCTCGCGGGAAAGAGCATCGCGGTTGAACCACGGGAGGCGGCGTGAGCCCGGGTGCGCGCGCACATCGGCCACCTGCTCGACCTCGTGGGCGCGCAGTAGCCCAACGAGCTTCGCCAGCTCGTGCGTCGAATGGCCGACCGAGAAGATTCGCGCAGATGCCACGAGGGTGTCTGGCACGGTAATTCAGCGACAGCGGCCTACGGCGCTAAAGAGCGGCGGGTGGCACCCTCAGCCTGCCAGCTGCTCGTCGCTGACGGCGAGCGCGGGCTCGAAGCCGCGCTCGCGCATGCCGGCCTCGATCCGCTCGCAGACCGTCTCGACTACCTTCACGCGCGCCCACCGCTTCGAGTCGCCCGCCACGAGATCCCAGCTACCACGATCATGATCAGTGCGCTCGAGCATGTCCTCGAGGGCCTGCTCGTATGCCCCGCGCTTCGCGCGGTTGCGCCAGTCCTCGTCGGTCAGCTTCCACTGCTTGAGCGGGTCGCCCTCACGCCGCTTGAACCGCCTGAGCTGCTCCTCATCCGAGATATGGAGGAAGAACTTGATGAGGATCGTGCCCTCGTCTGCCAGCGAGCGCTCGAACGCTGTGATCTCGCCGTATGCACGGTCCCACTGCTCGCTGGTCGCGAGCCCCTCGACCCGCTCGACGAGCACGCGGCCATACCACGAGCGGTCGAGCACCGCCATGCCGCCCCAGCCGGGCAGCGCCGGCCAGAAGCGCCAGAGGAAGTGGTGGCGCTTCTCGTGGGCGGTCGGTGCGGCGAACTGCGCTACGCGCACGTGCCGCAGGTCGAGCGGCGCGATCAGGCGCTTGATCGCTCCCCCCTTGCCTGAGGCGTCCCAACCCTCGAAGAGGACGCACACGGGCGGCCCCAGCTCGGAGCTCCCTAGCTTTCCGCCGAGTGCCAGGCGTAGGGTCGCGAGCCGCTTCTGCGCTGCCCCAAGCCGTTCTGACTCCTCCGCCTTCGAGAGCTTGGGTGATAGGTCGAGCTGGTCGAGGCGTCCCACGCCCCGCATCCTTTCACCGGCACAGGGCGATCACAAGGAGCGGCTCAGCAGCCGTCGAACGCTGACGAACGATATGGACCGCGGCGGTCAGCCGCTCGATATCCAAGGCACCGGGAGGGGAGGACGAGGACGGTGACCAGCGCTGTGCTATTCGGGCTCTGCGCTTCCAGTGCATTGGTCGTTGGTGCTCTCGCCGGCCTCAAGTGGGAGCCTCCGCAGCGGTTGCTGGCGGCGATCCTGGCCTTCGCCGCAGGCGCTCTCACCGCGGCGCTGTCCTTCGAGCTCTTCGAGGTGTCATTCCAGAAGGGCGGCACCCTCAACTCGGCCGTGGGCCTGATCGCGGGCGCGGTGGTGTTCATAGGTATCGATGCGGCGCTTGACCGTCGCGTTCGCTCGACGGGTGGCAGCGGGGTCGGTCTGGCGCTACTCGCGGCGGTAACCCTCGACGGGGTACCGGAGAACTTGGCGCTCGGCACCACGCTCGCGGGCAGCGGGGGGTCGATCGCGCTGCTGGTGGCGATCTTCGTCTCGAAGCTGCCTGAATCGCTGGTTGGTGCCCGGTCGATGCGCGAGAACGGGCGCTCGGCGCGCTTCGTGATCGGCACCTGGCTCATCGCGGCGATCGCCTTGGCACTCGCCGTGATCGCCGGCGGGGAGCTGCTGAAGGGTGTCGGCGACGCGACCCTTTCCGTCGTGCTCGCCTTTGCGGGGGGCGCGGTCCTGGCCTCGCTCGTCGACACGCTTTTCCCGAAGGCCTACGAGGACGGCGGACCATGGGTGGCGATCGCCACGGTGGCGGGCTTCCTGGTCTCGTTCCTGCTCGGGACGGCCTGATCCGCCACGGCGGGTCCGATCGCTGACAGCGGTCGTTTTTCCCCTACGCAAGAGGGCAGCAAAGCCACATGCCAGTGGAGCGCCAGTCCCGCCTGGAACGCAGAACCGTCCTACTGATCGTTGGGGCGGTGATCACAGGGGTCTTCGTCGGCGCTATCGCCGCCGGGCTGGTAGCCGAAGACGATGACGAAGCGGCCGCCGGCGCTCCGCCGCGGTTTGCGAGCGTAAGCGACCTCGCACGCCGGCCGGCGGACTTCTTTCGTCGTGAGGTCGGTGTGAGCGGCGAGGTCGCCGAGGTCCTCGGGCCACGAGCCCTCGTGCTCGGCGGAGAGGAGTTCGAAGGTGGCGACTCGCTCCTTGTGGTCGGACGAGAGCCCTTTGCGACCCCCGGCGCGCGCCGTCACCAGCGCGCGCTCCTCGAGAACGACCTCGTCGACGTAGCCGGAACGCTGCGCATCTTCGACAGGGAGCAGCTCCAGAAGCGCCTTGGGGTCACTCTCGCGAACCGCTTGGAGCGGTTCGAGGGAGAGCCGGTCCTCGTCGTCGAAGAGATCCTGGTGACTCAGCGGCTGCTCGATCTCCACGACTCGGTCCCGATCGATTGGATCATTACTCGTCCGCGCGCCTACATCGGAAAGCTGGTGGCGCTCAGCGGCACGGTGACCGATGTCATCCGAGGCGAAGCGTTCGTGCTCGACGACAAGCTGCTGGTCCTGGCAGGCGCCCTCCGCGCGAACTCGATCGAGAGGGGTCAGAGGCTTGCGGTTGTCGGCGGTGTGCGGCGACTTGACCCCGATCAGCTGCCCCAGCGGGGGAACATCGACGAGCAGCTGTTCGGTGAGCTAGCTCGCGCACCGACGATCGTCGCTCAATCGATCGAGCGCCAATGAGCGCACGCAGGACGACGCGAAGCCCGTTCGGCACTGGAGCGCCGAGGCATGCGTCGCCAGACGCCAGTACGCGGTCCCCGACGATCAGGAGAAGATAAGGGAAGCGCGCAACGTTGACAGCGGCAGCTCTCGTGAGGGCGGACGGGCCCGATCGAGTTGGGCGGCCGCAGCAGCGGCGCTGCTCGTGGGAGTCGTCGTCGGGCTCGCGCTTGCCGCCATCGTCTTCGACGACGAGGATGACGACAAGGCTACGGCCTTCAAACCGGTGACCACGACGCTCGAGGACGTCATCGAGGATCCTGACGCGTTCGAGGGCAAGCCGACCGTGGTTAGCGGCCAGGTCAGGGAGATAATCTCGCCACGTTCATTCACGATCACCGCGCCCGGGCTCCTGGGAAAGGAGCTCCTCGTGGTCTCCGAGCGACCCCTCGCCGCTCCCACGGGGCGCTCGGCCTCGCGTCCCATCCTCGAGGGCGACCTGGCGCAGGTGTCCGGCAATGTCCGGGAGTTCGACCTGGCCACGTTCGAGCGCGACACAGGCGTCGAGCTGAGGCGCGAGTTCGATTCCTTCGTTGGAGACGACCTCACAGAGCGCAAGGGCGACCCCGCCATCCGCGCGACGGCGGTGAGCTACAGCGCTGGCGTCACCCCGGTCGTCGAGCCTCGCTCCGCCAAGGAGATCGTCGAGCGGCCGCGCGACTTCTATGGCACGATCGTGTCGCTGCAGGGGCGCGTAACCGATGTCCTACGCTCGGGAGCGCTCGTGATCGACGATCAGGTGTTGGCGCTTACGGCGGACCTCGGCCAAGGGAGGCCCAAGGAGGGCCAGCAGGTCAGGATCATCGGCCCGGTGCGGCCGTTCGACCCCGACCAGTTCCGTCCCGACGGCGACCGGCTTCCCGACGACGAGATATTCGGCAGGTTCGCGAACCGGCCGGCGGTGGTGGCGCAGTCAATCGAGGTCGAGCGCTAGGCGCTGGCTACGAGGGGTCGCTCGTCGCCAGAGGCCGCTCAGGCGAGGACGCTTCAGCGCTCCTCCACCGGGCGCGAGATCACGAGCTCTATGGAGTGAATGAAGCGTTCGCCAGGCTGGGGCTGCTGTTCAATCACCGTGCCGTGCGGCCGCCGGCTCGTCTCGAACTTCGCTCTGACAAGTGCCCCACCCATCTGCAGGAACTTCGCCTCTGCTTCTGCTTGCGTCATACCGATCAGATTCGGGACGCGCTTGGTCTCCTTGGCCGGCGCCTGTGGACGGTCAGTCTGTATCCGCTGCTCCTCAGCGCCACGGCACCCTGAGACAAGGAGAGCGAGCATGACTAGGAGGGATGTGGCAGGACCGATCGTCATCGAGTCGCTCGCAGGACCAATTATGTCTCCTCCCCGGAGGATGAAACGCCACCGCGGCGGTCGGTCTCTGCAGCCGCTCGTGCAGGAGCGGTGGCGTAGGCGCTTGGGTTCGGCCTTGGCGAGATCGCCGCTTAATTGCGGGACTCGACAACCGCCTCTCCCTACTCAGGCGGACGCTTCCGGCTGCTCAGGCGGGCACCGCAGACCTGCCTAGCTCGACGAGCTCGGACTCGTGGTCGCTCGGTTGGTAGTCGGCGTAGATCTCGGTCGTCTTCGAGTCGCGGTGGCCCATCCATTCCTGCAGGGTCCGCATCGGCGTCCCCGCCCTGCCATCCGGGTGCCGAAGGTGTGGCGCAGATCGTGAAAGCGCACGGCCGCAGCTGCGCCCGGCGAGCGGTCGCCTTGAAGCGCTTGAGCAGGCGCGAGCGGTCTAGCGGCAGGCCACTTTCGGGGTGACAGAACACGAGTCTTCCTCGCCGTTGTACACGCTGTCCTTGAAGTGGCGGTCGAGCTCGCCTGCGACCCGGTCCGCCAGCGGGACCGAACGACTCGACCGGCGCGACTTCGGCGTCCCGAACTCGCCGCGCACATAGCTCTGAAGCACGCGCACGCGCCCTGCGGCCCAGTCGATGGCCTGCCAGCGCAGCCCGATCAGCTCCCCTTGGCGCAGCCCGGTCATCGCCGCCGTCAGGTGGAGAGCGCGCTCTGTGGGCCCCCGGACGTCATCCGGACTGCGCGAAGAAGTGCTTCGAGCTCGGCATCGTCGAGGAAGCGGATGTCTGGGCGCAGTCCCTCGCGCGCTGGCTTCTCGACCAGCTTTACCGGGACGTTCCTATAGATGTCAAGCGCGGTGGCGGGTGATTCCGATCGGACCGGCGCCGCAATAGATGGTCGTGCCTTGAGTACGCTGCTGGCGACGGAAATCCGCGAGATCTGCAGCCAGCGCGTTGTAGGTCTCGCGCGCGATGTAGCGCTTGATGCAGCGGAGGATCTCGGGCTTCGTCTTGCCTTCGGCGCTCCGGCGCCTCGCGTAGGCACGTGTGCGGGGGCAGTAGCGCAGGCGGCAGACGGCGATCAGGTGAAGCGCGCGGTTGGCGTCGCGATCACCGCCGTAGTTGAGACGGTGTCGGGTCGTCTTGCCGGATGAGGCTGGGATCGGGCTCGCGCCGCAGAGCGCGGCGAACGAGGCCTCGCCGCGCAGGCGCTCGATGTTCTGCCCGGCGGTTACCAGCAGCTGGCCTGCGTGGCCGGTCGAGATGCCAAGCAGCGCCGTCGTGCGCGGCGCGGCTGAGCGCACGAGCCGCTCGAGCTCGCGGTCGAGTGCGGTGACCTCCTCGTCGAGCGACTCGATGCGCCGTGCGAGCGAGCGCAGCGCAAAGCGCGCCGCCTGAGCCGGATGCTCGAGCTCGCCCGCAGCGGGCCGCAGTCGCCGGCAGCGGCTCGCCTTGGCGCGGATCGTCCGTGGCTCGCAGAGCCCTTCGCGCAGCGGCTCTGGAGCAGTGATGATCAGGTCCCTGAGCTGCGCCATGGCCGCGGTGCGGGCCTTGATAGCGCCCTGGCGCGCCACCCGTAGCTGGCGGATCGACTCGACTATCCCGTCGGTCTGCTTCGGGGTCGCGCTCGCCTTGCCGGCAAGCGCAGCTCGCGCGGCCAGCTCGGCATCGATCGGGTCGCTCTTGCCGAGCCGCCGCCGCGTGTGCGCATGCGGCTGGTTGACCTCGAGCACCCGCACCGCCTGAGAGCGCAGGTAGCGCGTCAGCCCGGCGGCGTAGGAGCCGGTCGACTCGACTGCGACCAGATCAAGCTTGCCGAAGCTCGAGAGCCACTGAAGGAGCTCCCGGTAGCCGTGCGCGGTCGTCGGGAAGCTCTCAGAGCCGAGCAGCGCGCCGCGCTCGTCCAAAGCGGCGACCTGGTGGCTCTCGGCGTGTGCGTCGACCCCGCCGATGACGAGCGTCTCGTGGTGCTTCATTCTGTACCTGCGTCCTTTCACAACCGAGGGCGGTCCGGTCGGGAAGGGCGGACAGAACAGTGACGAGGCACTTGTCGCGAGCAGGTTCCTATCAAGTCACGCGCCGCCCGACCCGACCGCCCAAATGGGCGATCAACGGCGGCCGAGCCCAAGCCGACAAGTCCCCGCGAAACGACACCGACTGGGTCAGTTTATGCGCAGGTCAGACCCGGGCCAGACCGCCTGAGCTCATCATCACTGTTTATGCGACACAGCCCGCGCCGCACCCCGAAGCTGAAGATCGAGTGCAACAGCCGACGTAGTTGAGGATGCTCTTCGTCGCCTTGCCCTCCTTTCGCGTCATCGCCATGAATGCCTCGACCTGCCGCTTGCCGACCTTGTCGAGTGGCGCCTCGCCGAAGAACGGACCAAGGTGCACCGCCAGGTAGGAGCGGTATTCCTCGAGCGTCGAGCGCTTGCGCCCGAGCGCCTCGAGGTGGGCGATCAGCAGCTCGCCGGTCTCCCCACGCTCAGTCGGCGGTCGGCCGGCGCGTGAGTCTCTGCGTCGATCAGGCGCTGGAGCGTGCGCTCGGCTGGGCCCGCGTGAGGCCGAGGCGAGTACCCGTCTCGCGCTGCGAGCTCACGCCCTCCGGCATGGACCGCCACATTTACCGCTGGATCTGATTCGTCGTCGGCATCCACGCTGAGGTGCCGGACATCGAGGCGAGAGGACAAGATCCTGCGGGCCGCGACGATCTTCAAAGAGCGCGGCGTGAACATCGGCGTCTTCCCCGAGTTCTGCCTGTCGGGGTACTTCTGGGACGACCGTGAGGACTGCCTCGCCTACATGAAGGAGGCAGTCGCTGAGAATCACGCCGGCTGGATCGAGAGCGAGCTGCAGCCCCTGATAGGCGGCGACCTCGAGGCGATCGTGCTCAACAACCTGACCGCCGCCAAGGAGAAGGACCGCTTTCTCAACCGCACGTTCATCGTCGGCCGTGACTCCGACTACCTGGCCGACGAGAACACCTACGACAAGGTCTTCCTCCCAGGGATCGAGAAGGACCACACCGAGACCGGCGCTGACGACCGCCTGGTGCTCCAGACCCGGCACGGCCGGCTCGGGTTCACCACCTGCTACGACTACCTCTTCAGCGAGTTGCTCCGCGAGTACTCCATGGTGGAGGAGGTGGACGCCATCGTGCAGATCGCGTCGTGGCGGGCCGCCGGGGGCCGTGACTACCCCGGCATGAACTTGCGCACCGACCACTACTACGGCGAGCTGTGGGACTACGTGATGCCGGCCTGCTCGGCCACGAACCAGGTCTGGACGATCGCGTGCAACGCCGTGGGGGCCCACGGCGTTACTGGTGACTCCTTCTGGGGCGGCTCGGGCATCTGGGCGCCGTCGGGCATCTGCCTGATCCAGGCCTCGCGTGTCAACGAGGAACTGGTGATTGTCCACAACGTGGACATCGAGGGCGCGCAGGACTTCGAGAAGGACGACTTCGACTATGCCTTCGACTTCAAGCAGATCTACCGTCCGCTCGAGGGCGGGAGTACCTTCAGCCGCTCCCTCTCCTAGCGCTCTCCTCCACTTGCGCTGGCTCCCGTGCTGCTCGCCGGCGCAGCTCGCTGGGTGAGGATCCAGATCTCGGCGGCGCGGCGAAAGTGCTCGAAGCGCTCATCCCCATGACCGTCTTCCTCGAAGTCCGCGATCCAGACCTAGCAAGACCCGAGACCGCCACCATGCGCCTTACCGCTCGCGCACCGGCCGCAGGTGGTGCCATGCTGGCCGAATGCCGCGATTGAGCAAGATCTCCCGCGTCTCATGGCTGCCGCTCCTTGGACTAGCGCTCTCGCTCGCGGCCATTGCGGGGATGGCAACGGGCGCCGGTGCGAGCCCGTCTGCCCAACCGGCGGCGACGTGTTCTGACTACAGCAACCAGGCAGACGCCCAGCGGGCAGGAGACACGCGCGACTCAGACGGCGACGGGCGCTACTGCGAGTCGCTGCCCTGGCCCTGTCTCGAACCGGGTACGGGCGGGGCACCGATCCCTCTGTCAGCAGCGCTTGACTTCTGACCCACCTCCAGCGGTTTAGAACTGACCCGCTCGGCGCGTCCGGGCGGGCGCGGACCCTGGCTGGGTCCGGAGGTGCCGAGCTGGGAGGAAGCGGGCGTGATCGAGGTGGAGCGTTGGGCCGAGTTGCGGCGGGAGCATTTTGTGCGCGGGGTCTCGATCAGGGAGTTGGCTCGGCGCAGCGGCCTCTCGCGCAACACCGTGCGTCGTGCGCTTCGGTCTGATGAGTCACCGGCCTATCGTTGCCCGGCGCGTCCGTCGTTGCTGGACCCCTTCAAGGAGGAGATCCACCGCCTGCTGAAGGAGGACTCGAAGCTGCCGGCGGTGAGGGTGCTCGAGCTGATCGAGCCGCTCGGCTTTGCGGGGGGGCCAGACGATCGTGAACAAGTACGTGCGCGAGGTGCGTCCGCTCTTCGCGGCGAGGCCAAGGACCTTTCAGCGCACGAGCTACCGGCCCGGCGAGGTGCTCCAGTTCGACCTCTGGGAGCCTGCGCGCGAGGTTCCGGTCGGCTACGGCCAGACGCGCAAGGGCTATGTCGTGATCGCCTGCCTTGGCTACTCGCGCGCCGGGGCTGGAGCGCTCGTCTTCTCAAAGCAGCTCCCCGACCTGCTGGCGGGAATCAGCCGCTGTCTGGTTTCGCTCGGTGGCTTGCCGAAGCTGCTCGTCTGGGATCGCCAATCGGGCCTTCACGCCCACGGCGGCCAGCCGACGCGCGAGTTCGCCGCCTTCTGTGGCCAGCTGAAGGTCGACTGGTATTTCTGCGAGGCGGCGGACCCGCAGGCAAAGGGCGTCGTCGAGCCTCTGCAGGGCTATGCCGAGACAAACTTCGAGCCTGGCCGCAGCTTCGCGAACGAGCTTTACTTCCAGGCGCAGCTCGACGGCTGGTTCGATCAGCGCGCCAACCGGCGCGTGCACCGCACGCTGCGCTGCCGCCCCGCAGACCGCCTCTCCGAGGAGCTCTGCCAGATGGCGGCGTTGCCGGCCGAGCTGCCGGCGACGATCGTCGCCAGGTGATCCGCGTCCCGGCCGATCCGCACGTCCGCATCGACACCAACGACTACTCGCTTGACCCGGCGCTCGTCGGGCGCCGCGTCGAGGTGCGGGTCTCGCAGTCAGAGGTGCTGGCCACAGCGCTCGACACCGGTGAGCTGGCGGCTTGTCACCGCCGCAGCTTTGCCCGCCACCGCACGATCACAGCGCTCGCGCACGCACGCGCACTAAAAGAGCGCCACGGCCAGCCGACCGAGCCCGAGGTCGAGCGCCGGTCGCTCTCACGCTACGACGCGCTGATCGCATGAGCACCAAATCAGAGCTCGCCCACCTCTTCCGCGCGCTGAAGGCACCCGCCGCCGCCAGGGCGCTGCCCAAGCTCGCCGAGCGGGCCCGCAGCGAAGAATGGAGCTACGAGCGCTTTGCCGAAGCGCTGCTCTCAACAGAACACTCCTCGCGCGAGGCCCACGGCGGCGAGGGGCGCATCAAGGCCGCCCGCTTCCCGCAGCGAAAGACACTCGAGGAGTTCGACTTCTCCTTCCAGCGCTCGGTCAAAAAGACGCTGATCTCCCACCTCGGCCAGCTCGACTTCCTGCACGCAAAGGAGAACGTGATCCTGCTCGGCCCACCGGGCACCGGCAAGAGCCACCTCGCGATCGCGCTCTCAATCCGCGCCTGCCTCGCCGGCCAACGCGTCCTCTTTCGCAGCGCCACCGAATGGGTCGCGCTGCTCGCTGACGCAGCGCCAGGGCCGCCTCGACCAGGAACTCGACCGCCTTCAACGCTTCCCGCTGCTGGTCGTCGACGAGGTCGGCTACATCCCCTTCGACCCCGAGGCCGCCAACCTGATGTTCATGCTCGTCTCGCGCGCTACGAGCGCGCCTCGATGATCGTCACCTCCAACAAGCCATTCTCAGCCTGGGGCGAAATCTTCGGCGACGAGGTCGTCGCAGCAGCGATGATCGACCGGCTCGTCCACCACGCCGAGATCGTCTCGCTCAAAGGCGACTCCTACCGCCTCAAAGACCGCGACCTCCAACGGGTCACGCCGGCCGAAAACTGACCCCCCGCCTCGCCGGCCGCGCCGACGTCCTCTCGCGCCGCCTCGCCCTCCGGGCTCGGCTGCACTCGAGGACGTCCCTAAGGGGCGGGTCAACTCTCAACCGCTGGCAGCGGGTCAATTCTCAGGGGTTGACAACACCCTCCCCCACGCCTGTAGCTCCCAGGCGCTCGTGCACGGGGCCACGGGCCGTGCAGCTGCTCGTCTTCTCGCGGCGGCGCTACGCCAACATCCGCCGCCACGTGATCCGGGCCGTGCGCAGGGGCTGGCCGCGGGTGATGGTGCTCAACAGACCCGGTGCGGAGGAGCGGCGCGAGCGCCTGCTCGAGAGGATCCCACCCGCGCGGGTATGACCGCGACGAGTACCCCGCATCCGTGGGGCGTGGACGGCGCAACGGCCGCTCGCGCGCCCTCATCCGCGGCACCAACCCACGCGGCTGGAAGGCCGACGTCATGTACGTGCGGAGTAGGGAGAACCGCTCACACGGCTCCGTGCTCGGCAGCAAGCTGCGCCGACTCTGTAACGGCAGCCGCTTTCGCTACGTCTTTCGCTGAGACAGCGGACCCTGCTCCGGGAGCCCTCACGACCGCAGTAGCCGGAGTCGAGTCGTCTCGGCTACTTCCGCTTGCCCGCCACCGTGTTCTTCAGGGCACTGCCCGCGGTGAACTTCGGCGCCTTCGACGCCTTGATCTTCAGCGCCTCGCCGGTCTGCGGGTTGCGGCTTTTGCGCGCTCCGCGCTTTGCAACCGAGAACCTCCCGAAGCCGGTGATCGCGAATTCGTCGCCCTTCTTCAGCGCCTTGCCAACGACAGTGGTGAACGCTTCGATCTGGCGTGCCGTCTCGGCCCTCGTTGCCCCCGCCTCCTTGGAGACAGCATCGATCAATTCCGTCTTGTTCAGGGAGCTCCCCTTTTCTTCGCGGTGGGGATTTCACCGGAGGTTACGCTCCGTACTGGTCGTCACCTGGGCCCTGAACCAACGGGACGCGGCGAGCTCGCAGCGCACCGCCACTGGTGTCCCGCTCAAGCCAGCGAGCTCGAGCCGCTGATCGCCTGGTGCAAGCGGAGGCTGCTCGACACCAGCTAAGCAGCGAGGCCCGGAAGCCAGGCAGCGCCCAGACTCACAAAGCCTCGCCCGACCTGATCAAGAACTATCCCCGGTTAGGCCCGATCTTTGCTTGAGCATCGCTCGAGCGAGTGACCGAGACCTACACGAGCACCGAGGAGCCCCGCCGGGGCCAACCAGGCGCAGTGAAGGCAAGTCACGGGCCGCCATGTCCGGGCCCTCCTTGGGCGGTGAGCTGTGGCAGACCCCACAGCCTCTGGAGAGGCCCGGACTTTTTTCAGGCCTACACGTGTATGGGCACTTCAGCTAGCGCATGCGCTCCCTGGGCACGGAGCGTTCTTCGGCCACGAGCTCCTCCTGGTGGAGCACCACCTCGTGCTGCATCTGTGAGATTGCGGGTCCGTCCATCGCTTCTGCCGAGCTCGCATTGCCGGTGGGCTCGCGCTCGACGCGGACTTCTTCCCGTTGCACGGCAACGGTTTGCCGGACCTGCTCGCTAACGACGTACTTGCGCAGCCGCCCCGGCCCTTGCTCACGCTGGGTGCTCTCGACCCGAAGCTCCTCTTCCGAGCGTGTCATCGCGTAGTCATGCGGGGCGCTCATGTCGTGGCCGGCCGCGTCGTTGGCGACCCCTGCCGGCTGACCGTTCCCGGTCGCCGTGACGGTGCCCTCGGTGGTGTAGTCGACACCGTAGTGCCGGAAGAGCTCCACCTCCTGCTGCTCTGAGAGCTCGTGCTCCGGGTCGATCTTCGGCGCATCCCGGACCTGTGCCGCCTCGACCTGCACCACTACGTGCTCGCCGCGCCCCGCGGCGCCAGCGAGCGGCACGAACATCGACTTCGAGCCGACCGGCCCGGGATTCACGAGAGCCCAGTCCAGGTTGTCTGTCTTCTTATCGAAGTACAGCGCGTCGATTTTTCCCAGCTGGTGTCCATCGCGGTCCTTCAGCGTGCGTCCGCACCACTCCTGGGCTTCTGTCATGTCGGTTGTCTGTGTCATTTCCGATCTCCTTTGACGGCGTCTTCGGTTGGGAGCGTCCGCTCGGTACGTGCGTGCCCCGGGATAGCTGTCTCCCCCTTCAGCCCCGAAGCTGACGAAAAGCGGACGAAGAGTTGAGAAAGCGTCCCGGGTCGACCAGCACGACCGTCCATCAGCCCGGGCTGTCGCGGACGGCCGCTCCCGGTGCGGAGGGGAGGCGATCGGACGCCGACGGCGCTTGGGTCTGATCTTTGGTGGGCTCGGTTGGCTCAATCCAAGAGTAGGACTGCTTTTCCGGCGAGGCGGCGGTCGAGTAGCGCCTCGATCGGGTCGGCAGCACCCTTCCAGCTTGTCTCCAGGGCGATCTGGGGATCCAGCCGGTCGTGCTCGACGAGTTCGGCGAGTGTGCGGAGATCCTGTGCTCCGCTGCCGTGTTTGGCGAGATCGGTAAAGATCAGGAAGGCATGCAGGCTGGCGCCCGATGCCTGCCCATAGAAGTCACTGACCTGGAAGGTCGTGCGCCGGCGGGCGGGCCGCTTCCATCGGTGGCGGACCGCGCCACCACACCAGCGAGATCCCAGCCCGGGACAGACCCCTCCTCCTGATCCGCCAGCCGCCGCACCTCACCCCGGTTAAGCGATACCGCCCGCACCTCCACAAGTGCCTCCCCGGGAGCAGGAGTGGGCTCCTCGACCTCGCCGATGGCGATATGACCACGAGCCGATCGACTGGCGACAAGGGCGCGCATTTCGACCTCCGATCATCGTCTACCGATCGAAAAGGTAGAAGAGCACGCCGTTCGGTGACACGTGCGGCAGAGCCGCCGCATGCCCACGACGAGAGGAGGAGCGTCTAGAGAGCGCGCTGCAACCGCGCTCGGTTGTCAGAGGGCGGCAATCCTGGCGAAGCCGCTGTAGGCAGTCGCGCGCTATCCAGTTCGAGGCCACCGTCGTCGGACGCGCTCGAGGTGGTGTTCAGCGTGCCAGCGCATGTCGGGGAAGTGGGCTTGAGCCCAGCACCACGTCGCAACGCGAGCACTGTTGAGGGTTTCAAGCAGCTGTAGAAGATCATTGTCGACCGTCGCGAAAGCGGATCGCGCGTCCTCGGAGAGGAACGCGAGATCCCACTCGAGCGGCCCCCGGCAGACGCTCTCGAAGTCGATCCAACGTACCCCCGAGGGCGTGATCAGGAGGTTGCCGTCGTGAGGCTCGCCGTGAAGCGGGCACTTGGTGAGCGTCCAGTCGTCGAGCGTGAGAAGTAGATCGTCAAACGCGCTGCGCAAGAAAGCCCGAGCGGCAGGGTCCAGCGCAGCGACGCGCCCCATGTCGGAGAGAGCGCGGCGCGCCCGCTCGAGATCGACCTGGAAATTCGGCAACTCCACGCTGCACGCGCTCAGGGCGTCGTGTAGCTCGCGCAGCGAAGCGCCGACGGCCTGTCCGCTGACCGGCTCACTGGGATTGTGATCGAGCCGACACCACAGGGTGACGACGAATCCGGTTTCTGCTTCGCGCACCGGCGTGGCGCCAAGGAGCGGAGAAGCGACCGGCGCGCCGCGCTCAGCGAGCTCCGATGCAATCGCGTGCTCGCGCACAAGTCGCTCGCCGCTCCCGGGGTGGGTGCCGACCTTGGCAATGACCGGGTGAGGCGAAAGCCAAATCACGGTGTTGTTCGTTTCCTGGACGAGCACGGGGTCGTCCACGGTCAGACCAAGTTGCTCAGCGACCGCGACCGCGGCGCGACATGCAGGCGTCATCGGGCGAGTCTGGAACATCCGCGGCAATCGAACCAGAAGGCGTCGCCTCGTCGCAGCGCGAGGCAGGCCCAAGAGGAGGGTCCCGGGAGGAGCCTCGCGCGCGCTTCAGCCCCTTGTGCGCCCACGGATTGCGCGTGTTGAGCGTCAAGACCGTGCGCCCGCACGCTGCGGAGAGCGGGAGCCACAGCTGCTCGATCGACAGGTGTCAGACGGCAGGCGAGTAAGCGACGAGACTGCCGCTCCTCGACGAGACCACTGAAAAAGTCGATCCGACTCGAAATCGCCAGGTCAGAAATCCCTCGGAGCGTGGCCAGAGCGCCTTAGAACGGCTTACAAGGCGTTCGACTGCTTGGGCCGTCCGCCGCCGAAGGACTTTTTCAGTGGTCTCCGACGCGAGCGGCAGCAGAAACATGGCAAGCGGCCGCAGGGAGGATGGCAAGTCTCCTTCGAGCCTTGTGAAGTCGCGACCTCGCGGGATCGCCTGGTGACAACGTGGCTTAATCCGTCTTGATCATCACTGCGAACGCCAGGTTTGCCGGCGAATGGAAGCTCGCTTGAACGTGAAAGCCAAACCGCCGAGCCATCGTGAGCGCACGCTGGTTGAAGCAACCTACGGTCGCTCGGTATCCCTTCGGCGAGAACTCAGCGGCCGCAAAAGCAAGCGTCGTCTCTGCGAGTCGCCTGCCTAGACCGCGCCCGGTGAGATCGGGCCTCAGTCCAGCGCCAATGTCGAGTGCATCGTCGTCGTATGCGAACCCGGATACGCGGGCATCGGGCCCAAAGCAGCAGTAGCCGATCAGTTCCCCTTGCTCGTCGTCGGAGACCGCGTGGTACCTGTTCCGCGGATCGAGCAGGCGTTCCACGCCCGCGGGTCGCCATCGTAGATCGAGTATTCGCCTCCGTATTGCCAGCCGCTGACCGCGCGGGCCTCCGCGTCCGTTAATGACGGGCCAACGGCGAGCCTCACAGGCCCTCCTGCAGCCCTGGCGGCGTGGTAATCGACATCGGAAGCCAGACGCTACACCAGCCGGCGGCGCCCGCCCCGCTGCGCTCGAGGCGGCGGCGAGGGCGCGGACCGTCCCCTCCGACGGGTACTTCGACACCTAGTCATCTGCGCCTCTGTGGCGCAACCGGGGCAGTGGCGCTCGCTGCCGCTTCTCGACGCATCCGGCACTCTCGACGCCATCGGTGGCCCTCCACTTGGCGCTCCTCCTTTAGCGAAAGCAGTCTTGGTTGCCCCAAGAACGGCATAATCCTCGCGGTGTATCGCGCTGCCGTCGATGCTCGTGCCGCTGACTGGGTGGTGGCGTCGTTGCGCACCTTCGCCGAGTCGGTGCTGTCGGTGGTACCGGCTGGCTTCGCCGAGTACGTGCGGGTCTTTAATCCGGCCTATCGAGGGACCGGATCGAATCGTGTTCCGTGGGCCGAGGTCGAGCGGGCAACGGCATGCAGATGCACCCACGCGTCCAGTTCGGCTCGATAACCGGCAGCGAGCGGTGCGAGTGGGAGGCCCAGCCGGGCGTCTTTGATCAGCCGCCCGAGACGGGCCACATCGATCGCGAACTGCTGGATCCGCTCGCGAGCGTGTTGGCTCGCCATACCGGCACTCCCACCACATGTTGGTTCGCGGTCTGGGAAGGATTCGCAGGGTTGCCAGCCGACGTACAGGCTGCCCCGACCTTCTCCGTGCCCGCGCGGACCTATCACCTGGTAACCGGACCCGTGGAGGCCGTCTGGGAACTGGCGGCGCCTTTGGGGCTCGGTCACCGAGCTTGTGGTGGCCGCAGGACCACGCCTGGTGCGTCGCTACCGAGGTCAACCTCAAGAGCAGCTACATCGGTGCTGATCGTCGCTGTGCGCAGGAGTTGGTGTCCCTGCCCGGAGTCGAGGCGGCGACGGTCTCTCCTGATTCGGGAATTGACTGGCTCAGCGACCCGCTGAACCCGCGCCAGGAGGGGTCCCCGCATTGACGGGCGCCGCCGCGCTGACCGCTGCTCTGCGACAGGAGCGGCATGATGGCTGCCCTCCTCCCGTGCGCGGGTTGCGGCACGCTCGCTTGGCAGTCGCCACAGTGCCGCTCCTCGACGAAGGCAGGTCTGCACGGCGGCCGCGGCGTAGGACGACATTGCTACTACGCTCGCTTCGTGGATGCCCCGGTCCCAGTCCTCCTGGTCACAGGCCCCCCGGCGAGCGGGAAGACGTTCGGGGCGGGGGTTCTTGCTGACCGCCTCGGGCTTCCATTGATCGAGAAGGATGCGATCAAGGAAACGCTTTTCGACTATCTGGGCACAGGCGACGGCCGTTGGTCACAGCGGCTCGGAAGGGCGACGTTTGCGCTGATCTATTGGGCGGTGGATTCATCTGAAGGCACGCCAACCGGTCATCGTGGAGGCCAACTTCGCGGCCGACGATGCACATCCCGCGTTCCTCGCGCTCGACGGGCGCTGTCCGCTCAAGCCGCTGGAGTTTCATTGCACAGCCGCCGAGGACGTGTTGCTGCGCGCTACGCCGCGAGAGCCGGTGCCCCATCCCGGGCACCTAGACATGCAGAAAAAGCCCGAAATCGCGTCCGCGGTCTCTGCCGGGCGCTACCGCCCCGTACGCCTCGGCAGTGAAGACGTGATCGTCGTCGACACAACGTCCTTCCATGATCTTGATGTCGATGCCCTGCTGAAAGCCGCTCGAGCTCACCTCGCGGCAGTGTGACGGCGACGCGAACGGCACCGTAGCAAGAGGAGGCGGCTCGACCAGTCGCTGCGTCAGTGTCGCTTCGCGACGAACTGGGCAACGGCCAGCGTGAGGTCTTGCACCCGCGAACCAGCGCCGATCGAACGTCTAAGCGCGTCTCCTCCGGGGGCCCGTCGATCTCTGAGAGCACTCGGCCGCGGACCCGCTCGGGCTCTACTCCGAAGTCTCGGAGGATGCCCACTGCGATGCCGTCGCCCACGCGCAAAATCCCCAGTAGAAGGTGGTAGGGAGACACCGACTCGACGCGGAGCTCGTCCGCTTCATGGGGTGCGAGCTCGAGCACCTTCTTGGCCCGCGGTGTGAACGGCTGGGCAAATGGCTTTTCATCGCCCAACCCGACGATCCTGACCACCTCTGCCCCGACGCGTTCGATAGAGATGTCGAACGACGCAGCGCGCGCGAGGCGAGCGCCTCCTCCTCGCGAAGCAGACCAAGCAGAATGTGCTCAGTGCCGAGGTAGCCGTGGTCGAGGCGTCGGCCCTCTTCGGATGCTCGGATGACGACTTGCGAGCCTCTGCGGTGAAGCGATCAAACACGTCGTCACAGCGTAGGAATACGAAGTCGGGCCCGCTCCTCTAGCGCCGGCACACCTTCCCTCGTCACGAGAGCGGCTCCCGCTCCTCGACGATTCCGGCACCCTCAGTTCTCCCTGGCGAGCTGCTGGAACCTCTTGATTCGCTGCGCGTGCTCGAGCTTGCCTCGTCGCGCAGCCACGGCGAGCTGGAGGCGGAGAGGAGTACACCTGATCCTGTGCCCTTCCAAGACGACGTTGAAGGACACCGGCTCCACGCCGACATTCTCCATCCCCGGTCGGAGCCGAGGCTAGCCCGGATCATTCAGTAGGGCGCCCCGCGGCAAGTTCTTGGCAGCGACTTGGTGTAATTGGAAGCGAGCGCGGCGTGGCTGGCGTGGTGGACGACGGTTTCGGTTGCGATGCCGAGGCGCGATCAGGCGGATGCGGCAGCCTTCGCGGGGCGTCTGGCGCCCAGCCCGCTGGTGCTCGTCGCGGTAGGGCGAGTCGGCGTCAGCCAGCTGGCGCCGGAAGCGCTTTGAGTCTGGCGAAGGCGGCGGCGAGGTCGACGGCCCAGGGCCAGCTGGCCGCGAGTTGCAGCTTTGCCTGGCGCCCTGAGAAGGCGAGCCGGGCGGCGACGTGCAGCAGGCGGTAGCGCAGCCGCTTGGGCTCGCACGCCGCAAGTTCGCCGGTGAGCGCGAGCGCCTGCGTCCAGGCGATCAGGACGAGCTCGAGCCAGACGGCGTTGAGCGCAAAGTCGCGGAAGGGAAGGTTGCGCAGGCCGGTGTCCTTGTCTGCGCGGATGTGGTCCTCGACTCTTGCGCGAGCGCGATGGCGGCACTCGATGAGTTCGATGTCCTCGTCTTGCTGGTCGGTGAGGATCGCCTGAAAGCGGTGGCCGTCGTGGTCTTGAAAGGACAGCTGCGCGCCGGGGTGCGGGCGCTCGCGGCGGACGATCACCCGCGCGCGCTCAGGCCAAGCCGAGAGGTCGAGCAGATGAGTGATCTCGGCGACTTCGCCGTTGTCGCGCTCGGTGTCGTCCTGGTCGAGCGCCGGACGCCAGGATTCCTGTCTCAGAGCGAGAATCGCGGCTCTGACCGACTCGGTCAGGTCATAGCCGACCGAGAAGCCGATCTGGCCCTCGCGACACCAGTCGAGCAGGTCATGGGTCGCGCCGGCGGAGTCGACACGCAACAGCAGCTCGATCGTCTCGACCTGCTCCCGGGTATCTGGCCGAGCGCCCGCTCGGCCACCTCGATCTGGTCGGCGGCGGTGCTCGCGCCGGCGTTGCCGGGACGCAGCTGTGCCGCCGCCGCCTCGCCGGACTCATCGAAGTAGGCAAGCAGCGGATGAAAGCCAAAGCCGCGCTTGTAGGTGCCCGCCGCCCGGTCCTTGTCGGAATGGCTCTCGATCAGCGTCGCGTCGAGGTCGATCGTCACCCGCTCGGGCCCGACGCCGAGCTTCCACACCCGCCCCGGGCCGCGGCATGCGCATCGCGCAGCGCCTCCAGTAGATCCGGGTCGGAGGCGATCCGGTCGATCACCCGAAACGCCGTCGAGTCCGAGGCAACCGACCCGAACAGCGGCGCCTGGTCGCGCACCGCACCGAGGTCTGAGAGGCAGTCCCCGCCGTCGGCGAGCATCACCGCCAGATCACGAACGACCCGCCCCGGGTCGTGGCCCGAGCGGCGCTCGCGCATCCCCGCGAGCCCAGCCGACAGCGCCCGCGTGAGGCCCGTCTTGTCAGCTACCTCTGCCAACAACGCGCTCCCTGCGTGCGACACGAGACCCTCTCCGTCCGCCGTCACATCTACCGTGAAATCGCGGCCACCGCGCTGCACCTTCAAGGTGAACCTCCTGAGCTCGGGATTCGGGCTTCGACAACCACGAATCCCTGCTCAACCGGACGTTTCGGCGCCCCGGCCGCGGCCGGGGCGCCCACCTTGCTGCAAGGTCCGGGCTAGCCTCAATGCGTGAGCAAGAGGCAGCGAGACCTCGGCGCCTCAGACGTCGTCGAGATATTGGAGTGGCTCGAGGATGCGCAGTTGAACGTCTGGGTGGATGGTGGCTGGGGACACGACGCCGTGCTCGATGCGCAAACCCGCAGGCACGACGACCTGGACCTGATCGCCGATCGCCACGATTCCGAACGGCTCATAGCCGCCCTCACAGGCCGCGGCTTTGCCCTCACCGAGCGGGACTCACCCGATGCGTTTGTGCTTGAAGACCGGAATGGACGCCAGGTCGACGTTCACTGCATCCGCCGCGACGACGCGGGCAACGGGTGGTACCGGTTGAGAGACGGGGAGGAATGGCCCTTCCCTGCCGAGACGCTCGTAGGACGCGGGAGCATCGGCGGCAGACCGGTCCGCTGCCTCACTCCGGAGTACCAGGTCGTGTGCAAGACCGGCGATTTCGAGCCGAGCGAGACAGACTTCCAAGACGTGCGCCTGTTGCACGAACGCTTCGGGGTGGAGATTCCTCAGATGTACCAAGGCGAGCCATAACGGTTCAGGGGGCACCGAGCGCCCACACATCTCCGACTTCTCCGGCGGCGACCGGGCCGCCTATAGCTTCCGCTGGATGCGCCACGCTACGCCATTCTTTGTTGCGTGACGACTAGCGCATGGCACGACGGTGAGCGATGGCTGGCCTTGCCGGAGGGCAGCGAATGCCCGATCTGCCTGAACGCTCGGCCGCTCGACGTCGTCGCAGAACGCGAGACGTCGTGGATAACCGCTCCAGTTGCGGCACCCTTCCCGGTTACGCGTGCGTTGTCTCAAAGCAGCACGTCGTCGAGCCGTTCGAACTATCCCCTGCAGCCCAGGGCGCCTTCTTTCGGGACGCCATGCAGGTGGCGCGCACGTTGTCCGAACTGTTCAAACCAATCAAGATGAACTACCAAATCAACGGGAACACCCTTCCGCACCTCCACATGCACCTTTATCCGCGCCTCACCGACGACCCATTCGTGGGCGCGCCCATCGACGGGAGTGCAGCCGGCTTCCTCAGGACAGCTCGTGAACTCGACGCCATCAAACGAGCTCTAAGCCCAAGCAGCGGCACGGAGGAGAGCTGAGCGTCGTCACCGCTCACTACGCACTCGCGAAGCGATCGACAGTGCCGCTCGCCGACGAACTGGGCAGCGAGCGGAGCGGGTTATTCCTTCGCGCCGTGGACGCTTCTATTAAGTCAAGGGCACGGTGATGAGTCTTTTGTAGAGGTTGCGGGAGAGGTGCCGTTTGAGCGCGCGCATGGCTTCCCGGCTGGTTTTGCCTTCGCTGGTGCGGCGGTCGAGGTAGGCACGGGTTTGCTCGTGGTGGCGGGCTCTGATGCGAGCGATGGTGTGCAGCGCGTTGTTGGCTTGGCGGTCGCCTCCGCGGGAGAGGCGGTGACGGATCTTCTGCCCGGAGGAGGCGGGCTTGGGTGCGGTGCCGTTGCAGCGAGCGAACGCGGCCTCGCTTTTGAGGCGCTTGGGGTCGCAGGCAAGCAGCTTGGCGGCGGAGATCGGTCCGACGCCGGGTTCGTCCAGAAGGGTTGGATCGAGTGAGCCGATCAGGCGGCTGAGCTCGCGCTTATAGGCGCGGGCCCGGCCTTCGAGCTCACGCGAGCGGCAGGCGAGGTCCCGCAGCACGGCAAAGATGAGCTGCTCTGCCTCGGGTGCGCCTTGCCGAGCGCGCATCCTGTGAAGGCGGGCTGCGATGGCTCTGCCGTTGCCTGGACCGACCCGCTCGCGCAGCGCGAAGGGTGCGCTTGTGTGCAGCGCCTGCAGCTGGTTGAGCAGCCTTGTGCGCTCCCCTATGCAGGAGCGCTGCGCGACGAGCAGCGCCTGCAGAGCCTGGCGTGCGCGGCCGGCGCGGGGCGTCGAAAGCCCGTCGCCGGCGAGCACCTTCTTGGCCGCAAGCAACGCATCGATCTCGTCCGACTTCCCGCGCCGACGATCCTCGCGACGGGGCCGTTCGACCTCGACGACCTGGATACCCTCGGCGAGCAAGAGCTCGCACAGGCCGGCGCCGTAGCTGCCGGAGCCCTCGATCCCGACCACCACATCGTCCTCGAGTGCGCGCAGCCACCCGAGCAGCTCGAGATAGCCGTCAAGGTTGGCCTTGATCTGAAGTCCGCCCTGACCTGGCCGAGCCCGTCGAGCGCCTTTGCGACGTGCTCGTGCTTGTGCGTGTCCACGCCCACTGCGATCATCGCTTCCTCCTCATCGTCCGTCGTTTGGTGATGTGGAGGCCGCCGGACAGAGCTGTGTCGAGCGATGTCAGGCTTCTATGAAGTCACGGCGGCATCCGGGTGCGGCGGCGGGAGACGAGTCCACGGCAAGGCACCAGCACGGGCCGGCTGTCGCAAGAGTCATCCCGCCGCCAACCCGCACCCTCGCGGGAGCCCCGGACGCCGCCCGGTTGCCTTCTCGGCTCGCCCTACGGGCTCGCTCTCGAAGGCAACCGGCCTACCGAACTCACAGAGCCAGCAGGCACGAGCAACGCTACACAGCTGTTGCATAAACAGTGAAGATGAGCTCAGGCGGTCTGGCCCGGGTCTGACCTGCGCATAAACTGACCCAGTCGGTGTCGTTCGCGGGGACTTGTCGGCTTGGGCTCGGCCGCCGTTGATCGCCCATTTGGGCGGTCGGGTCGGGCGGCGCGTGACTTGATAGGAACCTGCTCGCGACAAGTGCCTCGTCACTGTTCTGTCCGCCCTTCCCGACCGGACCGCCCTCGGTTGTGAAAGGACGCAGGTACAGAATGAAGCACCACGAGACGCTCGTCATCGGCGGGGTCGACGCACACGCCGAGAGCCACCAGGTCGCCGCTTTGGACGAGCGCGGCGCGCTGCTCGGCTCTGAGAGCTTCCCGACGACCGCGCACGGCTACCGGGAGCTCCTTCAGTGGCTCTCGAGCTTCGGCAAGCTTGATCTGGTCGCAGTCGAGTCGACCGGCTCCTACGCCGCCGGGCTGACGCGCTACCTGCGCTCTCAGGCGGTGCGGGTGCTCGAGGTCAACCAGCCGCATGCGCACACGCGGCGGCGGCTCGGCAAGAGCGACCCGATCGATGCCGAGCTGGCCGCGCGAGCTGCGCTTGCCGGCAAGGCGAGCGCGACCCCGAAGCAGACCGACGGGATAGTCGAGTCGATCCGCCAGCTACGGGTGGCGCGCCAGGGCGCTATCAAGGCCCGCACCGCGGCCATGGCGCAGCTCAGGGACCTGATCATCACTGCTCCAGAGCCGCTGCGCGAAGGGCTCTGCGAGCCACGGACGATCCGCGCCAAGGCGAGCCGCTGCCGGCGACTGCGGCCCGCTGCGGGCGAGCTCGAGCATCCGGCTCAGGCGGCGCGCTTTGCGCTGCGCTCGCTCGCACGGCGCATCGAGTCGCTCGACGAGGAGGTCACCGCACTCGACCGCGAGCTCGAGCGGCTCGTGCGCTCAGCCGCGCCGCGCACGACGGCGCTGCTTGGCATCTCGACCGGCCACGCAGGCCAGCTGCTGGTAACCGCCGGGCAGAACATCGAGCGCCTGCGCGGCGAGGCCTCGTTCGCCGCGCTCTGCGGCGCGAGCCCGATCCCAGCCTCATCCGGCAAGACGACCCGACACCGTCTCAACTACGGCGGTGATCGCGACGCCAACCGCGCGCTTCACCTGATCGCCGTCTGCCGCCTGCGCTACTGCCCCCGCACACGTGCCTACGCGAGGCGCCGGAGCGCCGAAGGCAAGACGAAGCCCGAGATCCTCCGCTGCATCAAGCGCTACATCGCGCGCGAGACCTACAACGCGCTGGCTGCAGAGCTCGCGGATTTCCGTCGCCAGCAGCGTACTCAAGGCACGACCATCTATTGCGGCGCCGGTCCGATCGGAATCACCCGCCACCGCGCTTGACATCTATAGGAACGTCCCTCGGCGGGCTCTCTCGATCCCTTCTAAGGGTGGGCCTCGAAAACCGCCGTCCCATCCGTTGCGAATCGCGCGTATGTCGCACGGGCGTCGCGCACGGTGGCTCTGAGGTGCGCTTCAGCGAGCGCGCTGCACCGTTTTCAGATGGCTTTGTGCAACAGCCACCGCCGGGAGCGGTCACCAGCGAACTCGGCTCCGCACGGAGCGCGAATGATTGGTCGTCCGGCGGCCGACGGCTCGAGGTCACAGCCGAGACGTTTGAGCTCTCGGAACAACGCTAGCTAACCAGGGTGACGTAGCCGGACCGGCGTTCGGGGCACGCTTACCGCTGAGCGCTGAAGTGATCACCTTCCCTTCTGTCTTCACCTCCGGGCAAGCCCATGCCAGCGGGGACGAAGAGATTGCGCAGTTCGTCCCGCTTTTCGAGGACTATTCGGTAGATCGAGCGATAGAAGGGCACGTGCTGCGCGCGCTTCTTTGCCCATTCCCGCCCGAACAGCTCCGCAAGCGCCTCCACCTCCAGCCAACAGACGTGGAGGTGGATGAGGTTGCTGCGCTTACTGCCGCATCCCTCGGGTGGCTTGATTGGCAGAGTCGCGTACCGCTGACGGAGGATGTCGAAGACTCGATCGTCACGGCCAGCGGCCGCACCCGGACAGGCCATTGACCACCAGTGGAGCTGTTCGTGCACGTAGGAGGCGAGCAGCGCAGCGTCGTGCGGATAGCCGGTGGTGAGTGTGATCACCGGGTGACTATGTGGAGTGGCGCCCTCCGCGACGACGACATGGTCGCTGAAGGTCCAGCGGACAAGTGAGTGGCGCTCGAAGAGATCGACGAGCCGCTGGCGGACTTCCTCTTCCGCCTCCGACCCGCTCGCCAACTCCAACCGCAGCACACGCAGAAGCTTGACCGATATATCCGAGCAGCAGCCATGTTCGGGTTGCCATAGCGCGCCGGTGGAGGCGTCCGGCCGCAGCTTAGGATAGGCTGGCGAAGCCGCTGGGGCCTCGCACGGCGCGGCGCGTTGGCACCACCCTTAGATGCCCCACGGGCAACGCCTGCCTCCGGGCTCCGGGAAGCGGCGCGTGACTGCTTACGGGGTAGAGGAATAGCCCGGCTTGTCGTTACTCGTCTGCGCCGGAAGGGCTCGGCGGGTCCGGGAAGCTTGCGCATTACTCCTTCTCGCGCCCGATGTAGAAGCTGCGGGCGACCGACGCCGGCCGCGACGCTGGAGACCGCCACGGGCTTCTCCCCGCTGGCGAGACGCGTCGACCAGGGCCACCTCGGTCGTTTGTTGACGTGCTCCTCAAAGGGGCGGCTGGCCAGCTTGCGCTGCGCCCGCGTCCTGCAGCCACCCGGGGTTCCTTGCTATCTCCCTGCCCCGCATTAGGTGGTCCGTTGACCGTCCGCGCCAGGGGTTTTGGGGACGGTATTGGGGACAGCGTGTCGTGACGGGCGCGTTGGCGACAGCTCTCAGGAGGTCCGTACTGCCACAATCCCGCTCTGGGAGCGGGCTTGCAATGAGGGTGAGCGACGGGACTCGAACCCGCGACCGCCTGGACCACAACCAGGAGCTCTACCAGCTGAGCTACGCCCACCAAGACGCCTCGAATCTAGCAGTGGATTCCCCTCTCGGGCATCCGTGCCGGACACGTCGAGGAAGTAGGCGCGGCCGGTTATCCCGCACCCGCGCGAAGCTGCGGCCGGGTCAGCTGCCGGCCGGGGCGCCCACCGGGACCGTCTGCTCGGACACGGCCTCGACCGCCTCCGCCTCCTCCAGGCCCTCGTCGCTCTCGTCGCCGCCGCAGACCACGTTGAAGCGCCCCGTGCCGAGATTCGGATCGGGGCGGATGGGGAGCCCTCTGATGGTCTCCCACCCGAGCCGCTCGATCTCGTAGGGGTTCATCGCCACGGCGACCGCCGGGTACTCGCACGACCGGTCGTGCTGGTCGATCGCGCGGCTGATCGCCTCGAGGTTCTTGGCCTCGGATGAGCTCACGGAATGACCGGGCCCCCGAGCCTTTCCGTGTACTCCGCGATCGTCCTGCGCAAGCCCTCGCGCACGTCGATCTCGGGCTCCCAGCCCAGCAGGTCCTTTGCGCGGCTGATGTCCGGTTGGCGAACCTGCGGGTCGTCGACCGGCAGCGCCTCGAAGACGATCTCCGAGCGGCTGTCGGTGAGCTCAACCACCAGCTCCGCCATCTCGAGCAGCGACATCTCGTTCGGGTTGCCGATGTTCACCGGCTCGTGTACCTCCGACTCCGCCAGCGCCACGAGCCCGCGGATCAGATCGTCGACGTAACAGAAGCTGCGCGTCTGCGAGCCATCGCCGAACACGGTGAGCGGGCGGTCAGTGAGGGCTTGGCCGAGGAAAGCGGGAATGGCCCGGCCGTCATTCGCGCGGAGGCGAGGCCCGAAGGTGTTGAAGATCCTGGCGATGCATGTGTCGACACCCTGTTGGCGCAGGTATGCCATGGCGAGCGCCTCGGCGTATCGCTTGGCCTCGTCGTACACGCCACGAGGGCCGATCGGGTTGACGTTTCCCCAGTAGGTCTCCGGCTGGGGGTGCACCAGCGGGTCGCCATAGACCTCCGACGTCGAGGCCAGCAGGAAGCGCGCCCGCTTGGCCTTGGCCAGGCCGAGCGTGTTGTGAGTCCCGTATGCACCCACCTTGAGCGTGTGAAGCGGCAGCCTCGCGTAGTCGATCGGGCTGGCGGGCGAAGCCATGTGGAAGATGAGGTCCACCGGCTCGGCGACCTCGTAGTGGGAGGTGATGTCGAGCATCCGGAATTCGAAGTTGGCCGTCCGGATGTGCGCGATGTTGCGCAGCGAACCCGTTTCCAGGTTGTCGACGCAGATCACCCGGTGGTCCCGCGCCAGCAGGTAGTCGCAGAGGTGGGAGCCCAGGAATCCGGCGCCCCCGGTCACAAGTGAGGTCGGCATCCTGATGAGGGTACAAGGAGATCAGCGACCGCGACCGCAGTCGGACCCATGGCGGCAGCCCACACATCCGCCTCTACGTTCTAGACGCGGGTGGTGGGCGTTTCAGGTGTCTCGTCAGGGGCAGCCGGCTCCATGGAGGCGGGCGTCTACTGGTTCCACTTGTCGGCTGTCTTCTTGCCCTTGCCCGCGTTCTTCGCGCGAACGCTGTTGGTGTCCTGAGGCCGCCCGGACGACTGAAGATCCGGCTGATCGCCTGAGACCTCTGAGCCTGACGCCGGCTGGCCCTCTCCTGCGGCCTCCGAGGCGGCCTTCGACCTCTGCTTCTTCTGCTCGACTACCTCGCCCATGCGATCGAGTTGCTTCTCGTCCACGGAAACCTCCTGTGCCGGGGTCCGTGTGGGCTACCCGCGGTCTCCGCCGGCAAACAGCTCAGAAGCGTAGAAGAGCAGCGATTCCGCCCGCGGCCCGAAGCTCGTCGGCCCGCACGCGGACGGGCATGACCCGCGCTTCCTGCTGAAGGGCCAGCTCGACGGCCGGCTCCTTGAGATCTTCGACCTGCTCGAGTGGCGAGCCGTCAGCGGGACACGCCCCGCTGCCGGCCGGTGCGACCCAGCCGCATGTCGTGCAAACGGTCCCGGGCTCGCTCCGGACCTCGTCGATCAGCAGCGTCTCGACTCGCCGCTCGTTGAGCGCCTTCAGGACCTCTGAGGTCCCGCTCGCGGTCAACGGTGCGCCCAGCCGCTCGAATACCTCCTGCTCGCGTCGGTGCCGCTGGGCCTCGAGTGCGGGCTGCATCGCGGCGAGCACGTCGTCCGGCGAAGCGCTGCTCACATCCACGCCCAAATCCCCTGCCAGGCGCTCCGCAAGGTCTGCGCGCAACTCGGAGCGGAAGCCGGCCCGAAGCTCCTGAGGGCCGCCTACGAAGAGCTGGCGAAAGGGCTGGCGGTCAAACTCGCGCGAGACCATCCCTGCCACCCCGCGCAGGTGCTCTTCGACCTCGTTCTCGATCGTCCGCTCGTAGCGCGGCTGGGACCAACCGCCCTGCTGGTGCTGGCCATGTACCTCGTTGCGCACATCGGCCACCTCGCGCAGGACCGAACCGTCTCCGCGCAACAGCCGCCCCACCTCGCGGTTCACGAGCACGACGCCACAGCTCTCCTCGTTAACCGCCACCGCGAGCGGGCCCACGAGCGGGCTTCGTCCGATGGCGATGCGCGTAGGCAGCGATTGGGGCAGGCCGAGGGTCTCGAACAGGTCGAGCGGCTCGGCGGCGAAGACCGCCACCGAATGCACCCCTTCCGTGGGAAGATCCGCCTCGAGGAAGCTCTCCGCCCGCTCGAGGGAGGACCTGAGCGCCTTGACCTCGTCCTTGCCGAGACCCGCGCCCTCGATCTGCTTGCCCGCCTCGTCGATCAGCGACCGCACCGCGGAGCTCCGCGCTGGAGGGGTGGCGAACCCCGACGGGTCGAGGTCTAGATACAGGCTGAGCACCACCCGCCGGTCCGCCCGCAGCTCAGAGAGATGCCTGACCCGCCCGGAGTCGATGGTTGCTGCATTCACGCTCCCCGGTGTACCCGCGTACCGGTCATTTCAAGCCTGCGCTCCGGATCGTTTGGGGGCCTTGCCGCTCGGGTAGCAGGAGCGGGATGTCGACCGAGCCGGAGCCGCTCTCACTGGCCGAAGCGGTGCACCACGCCGCACTGGCGTGCGACCCTACGGGCAAGTCGGCGTCCGCCGCGGACGCCATGGTCAGGTTCGAGGACCGGGACGAGCCGATCGCGGGGATAGCGGATCTCGACCACCATCTCGCCGAGGAGTTCGGAGCGCTCGATCCCCAAGCGGAGGATCCGGTGATCCAGATGATCCGCGCCACCACCCTGTACCTGGGCTTCAAGCAGGTGGGCACCACCACCGGCCACGAGGATCTGCTGCGCCTTGCCGCGCGCGCGGAGTACGCGGGCGAGCCACCGGAGCTCGTCCGGGCCTGGCTGGCCGAGCGGGGCGTAAGCCTTTAGTCGACGGTTCCGTCGCGCTCCCGTCGCCGGTTGGCCGATCGGTCAGAGTATGTTCTGAGCGGGGCGAGGGACCGGAAGGACCCGAAGATGTGGCGGCGACGACGAAAGCAGGCGAGGCTGAGGCCGCCGACGGCCCCGAAAGGCCCCAGATGCGCATCGTGTGGCTCCGATGACCGGGTGGAGCTCCACCAGGTGGGCGCCATCGAGGGCGGCACCCCGCTCTGCCGCAGCTGCCTTCGCAAAGCGAGGCGCTGACAGGCCGGCGAGCGGTGTTCGCCGCCGTCAGGTCCCCGGCAGGCCGTAGATGTCCTGGGGCAAGTTGGCATCCTCGTCGTTTTGCCATTGATGTGTTGGCGTGGGACCACTCACCCCTGGCCCCCGCGGGTCGTCCGCCGCGCTCGTCTGCGGGCGGGTCAGCTGGGCTCAGTGGCCGGTCGGCGGGCAATCGCCACGACATCCACGACCGGACGGCTTCCCTCGGTGCCCTCGCCCTCGTAGGCCACGGTCTCGCAACGGAGGAGCTCGAGCCCCGTGAGCGCCAGGCTGAGGCGCTCCGGCGTGTAGAGCCGCTCGGCATCCCGCGGGCCTCGGCGGTCCAGCTCGCTGAGATCGACCCCCACCGTGAAGAGGTGGCCTCCGGACCCCAGCATGTCCCGGGCACTCGAGAACATGCGCTTGCGATCGTCGGGCCGGGGATGCATGAAGGCGATGACCGCAAGGTCCAACGGCGACGGAGCGCGATACTCGCGCCAGTCGGAAACGACGCATTCGAGCTCCACCCCCTCCTCCGCTGCCCGTCTGGCGGCTCGCTCCAGCCCCACGTCGGAGACGTCGACGGCGGTCACGCTCCACCCGTTCTTTGCCAGCCAGATCGCGTTTCGCCCCTCACCGGCGCCGAGGTCCACAGCGCGGCCCGGCGCAATCCCAGCCGCCAGCTCGGCCAGCAGGGCGTTCGGATTGGGAGACCACAGCCGGTCGACGTCCCGGTAGCGCTCATTCCAGAACGCAGCAGACTCGCGCGGGTCCACCCCGTCCGATCACCTGGCCTCGGGCCGCCGCATGACAAGCAGGCCCACGAGCCCTCCTCAGCGACTCGACAGCGTGCGCGCCGCGCCCTGGCGCGGCGTGAGGTCGCCGTTTGCGACCTTGAAGGCGATCGTGTCGAGGTAGTTCCCGCCGCCGTCGCGGGTGCGCTTGGCAGCCTGCGCAGCAGTGACTCCGGCATCTGCCAGCGCGCGCGCCGCCTGCGGATCGAAGCAGCGCGCCGCAAGCCACTGGGCGGTGGCCTCGTCGTCAAAGCCGGCGTCCGTCCAAGCTCGCGCAGCCGCCTCGGGGTCGCCCCCGCGGTCTGCGAGCTCTCCGTACTGCCTGATCGTCGCGGCCCCTGTGCTCGGCGTGGGCTCGTAGACCCTCATCGCTTCCTCCTCCTGCCTCCCTGGAGCGACCCAGCCCGTGCGGGGCGGCGGACTACGACATGGAGGTTCGGCCCATTCCCGGCCCGGTCCGGAAGCGATTCTGGCTCAGGTAGGCGCTCTCGTGGGGCGGCTGCCGCAGCGCGATGAGAACCTCGTGCGGGCCCGCGACCCTCGGAAGGAGATGGTTCAGCCTCTCGATCACGCCGTCGGGGGCGCCGTTTCGCTGGGCTGCCTCGACCACGATTTCACGCCGGGACGGATAGTGAACGCCGTGGACGTACTTCTGAAGCTCCTCGACGGGGGTGTCGCTCATTGATTCCTCCGTTTCGCTTGCAAGTATGACTTTACATCCGCCGGCGGCGCGGCGCTCCACGGCGAAGCTCGGGCGCTCACGGGTGTTTTCACCTGGGGAGCGCCGCTCCCGCCGGCTCGGGCTCGCCATACAAGCGCCGCGTCAGCTCGACCGTGGTACCCCGGTGGGCGCCGTCCACGCTGACCGTGTCCATCAGGCCCTGCATCAGCGAGATACCCCTGCCGCGCCCGACGTCCACGGGCTCGCGCCACTGCCCGGTGTCGGTGATCTTGAGGGTGACCTCGCCGTCCACGAGGGCCGCCTCGAACCCGACGATGGAGTCGCCGAACCGGTAGGCGTGCTCGACGGCGTTGGCGCATGCCTCGTGCGCGGCCAGCTGTATCTCCCGTGCCTCCCTCTCGCTCGCGCCCGCCCGGTCGAGCCACCGTCCAAGCAACCGCCGCGCGTACCAGAGCGAGGACAGATCGCTCGGAAGCTCCAAGCGCAGGAGTTCCGGCGCGAGTGGCATCGTCCTGAACGCCAGCACCGCCACGTCGTCACTCGCCCCCCGGTCACCGAGCATCGTCTCGAGCACGTGGTCACAGAGCACGTCCGGATCGGGGTCGCCCCTCAGTCCGGCCACACGCAGCCGCTCGAGGCCGTCCAAAAGATCCTCTCCCGGCACCTCCACCAGCCCGTCGGTGTAGAGCAGCAGGGTCGACCCCCCATCGAGCCTGACCGTTCCCTCCTCGTACTCCCCCCCGCTGCGCACGCCGAGCGGCGTCGAGCGCCCGTCCCACAGGAGCTCGGCGGAGCCGTCGGGCCGGAGCACCAGCGGCGGTGGATGCCCCGCGCTGGCATAGCGCATCTCGGTCCAGTCCGGGTCGATGACCGCGTAGGTGAGGGTGGTCATCCGATCGTCCTGAAGCTGCTCCACGAGGTGGTCGAGCCTTGCGAGCACCAGGCCGGGCCGCAACCCGTCTAGCGCATATGCGCGCAGCGCGTTGCGCAGCTCGCCCATCGTGGCCGCGGCTTCGATTCCGTGGCCCACCACATCTCCCATGGCAAGGCCCACGCCGCCGCCGTCGAGCTCGATCGCGTCGTACCAGTCTCCACCCACGTCGGCCCCGCCCGGTTGGTAGCGCGCGGCGATCGACATGCCCGGCAGTTGCGGCATGCGTGCGGGCAGGAGCGAGCGCTGCAGCGTCTCCACGATCCTGTGCTCCCGTTCGTACAGGCTCGCGTTGCCGATGGCCAGCGCGGCGCGCTCGGCTACGAGCGCCAGCAACGCGGCGTCGTTGTCATCGAAGCGGCCCGCGGTTCTCGAGCCCACGCACACCACGCCTCTGACCTCGCCCTCGGCCATCAGGGGCACACCGATCAGCGAACCCATCCCATCTTCCTCGAGGGAAGGAACGAAGGGGGGGTCCCCTTCCTCCCGGTCGCCGATCACGACCTGCCGGCGCTCCCTTGCCACCAGCTCCGCCAGTGCCCTGCCGGCAAACTCCGCCTGCCCAGGCCCCCCCGAGTCCGTACGCGGGTCTGTGGCCGCGCCGCTCTTCGAGCCCGCCCCCTGCCGTGTGGCGCACAGGACAAGCTCCTCTCCCCCGCCCTCCCTCAGCCAAATCGACACCGCATCCGCGCCGAGCATCTCGCCGATGCGATCGAGCAACTCGGACAGCAGGTCATCGAGGGCCAGGTGCGCCAGCGCGGCGTCGGAGACGCTCTGCACGCTTCGCACCATCTGCTCCATGGCCTCCGCCTCGGCGCGAGCAGCCTGTTCGCGCAGGCGCTCGGCCCGCTCGCGCTCGGCCCGCTGGCGCTCTGTCACATCCTCGAGCTGGGCTATCAGCTGCTGCCCGCCCTGACCCTGGCCGCCGGTCGGCGACACGCTGAGTGCGGCCACGATCACCCGCCCCTCCGTGTGGAGGCAGCGCCGCTCGGTGCGGTAGACGGCGCGCGTTCCCTCCGCGAGCTCTGAGCGGGCGTCGCGGTCCTCGGCGCGCTCGTCGGGGTGAATGAGCGATTCCCATGGGCTTCCGGCCAGATCGGCGTGCGCGCACCCGAGCATGTCCGCCAGCGCCCGGTTTGCCTGAGTCACGCGTCCGTCCGGCGAGAGCAGCGCCATGCCGCTGGGAGCATTGGCGAAGGCCGTACGGAACCGCTGCTCGCTCTCCTTGAGGGCTGCGTCCTTTTCGTGCAGATCGACGAAGACCGCCACCTTCGACCTGAGCACGGCCGGGTCATAGGGCTTCAGCAGGTAGTCGACCGCGCCCTGGGAGTAGCCCCTGAACACCTGCTCGGTGTCCTCGCTGGCCGCCGTCACGAAGATGATCGGCACGTATCGCGTGCGCTCGCGCTGCTTGATCAGCGCCGCCGTCTCGAAGCCGTCCAGGCCGGGCATTCGCACGTCCAGCAGGATCACCGCGAACTCCTGCCTGAGGAGCAGCCTGAGCGCCTCCTCGCCCGATGAGGCGCTGACGAGCTCACGGCCGAGTGGCTCGAGCACGGCCGTGAGCGCCACCAGGTTGTCGGGCTCGTCGTCCACCAGCAGCACACGCCCGTTGCGGCCCACCGTCATGGCGCTCAACCGTGCAGCCAGACCCGCATGAGCGAGAGCAGCCTGTCGGTGTCGACTGGCTTCGCGACATAGTCGGAGGCCCCGGCGAGGAGGCTCTTCTCCCGGTCACCCTTCATCGCCTTCGCGGTCAGCGCCACGATCGGCAGCCGGCGGAACTGCTCCATGCCGCGGATGCGGCGGGTGGCCTCGTAGCCGTCCATCTCGGGCATCATGACGTCCATCAACACGAGGTCCACGTCGGGGTTCTCACGCAGTGTCTCGATGCCCGCCCTGCCGTTCTCGGCGAAGAGGATCTCCATGCCGTGGCTCTCGAGCACGCTCGCCAGGGCGAACACGTTGCGTACGTCGTCATCCACCAGCAGGATCTTCTTTCCCTCCAAGACGCCGTCCACGTTGCGCAGCTGCTCGAGCATCCTGCGCTTGTCGGCCGGAAGCCTCGCCTCCGGGCGGTGGAGGTAGAGGGAGGTCTCGTCGAGGAGCCGTTCGGGCGAGCTGCCGTCCTTCACGATGACCGCCTCGGCGTACCCCCTCAGCTCGTCCTCCTCGTCCGCCGTCAGCTCCTTCCCGGTGTACACGACGACGGGGAGATCATGAAGGCGCCGATCCTCCTTGATCTCCTCGAGCAGCGCGAAGCCCTGCCTGTCCGGCAGCGTGAGGTCGAGCACCACGCAGTCGAAGGGTCCCTTCTCGAGCTCCGCGAGCGCCTCCGCGCCCGAGCCGACGCCGCTCACGAGCACATCGTCGCCGCCGCCGACCAGCTCCACGATGCTGTGCCGCCGGCGTTCGTCGTGCTCGACCACCAGCAGGCTCTTCACCCGGCGCTCGACGAGCCGCTCGAGTTCCCCGAGCGCCGTCTCGAGCGCCTCCCGCGTGGCAGGCCTGTCGACCTGACCGGCAGCCCCGGCCCGCAGGAAGGTCTGGCGCCGAGCCGGCTCGGCCTCCACGTAGACCGGTATGTGGCGGGTCTGGGGATGGCGCTTGAGGTGCGACAGCGCCGTGGTCGCGTGGTCGGTGCCGTCCCCGTCCGCCGCGAGCACGATGGCGTCGGGGACGAACTGATGGGCGAGCGCGATGCCGGACTCCGCGCGTGATGCCACGAGTCCCCTGAAGCCCCGCTGGCGCGCGGCCTCGACGGTGGCGGCCGCCCGCTCGGCGTCCGCGCAGACCACCAGCAGGACCCGGTCGCCGGGAGACACCGCGGCGCGGTCATCCGGCACGTCGGGTGTTTCGAGCGCACGCTCGAGCGCCGGCCGCGGGGGCGCCACGGCACCGTGACCGTTCGAGTGGCCGCCTGCCCGCGGGCCGACCGGTACCTCGTCCTCGAAGTCCGGCTCCGCGGGAGCCACGGGCTCGGGGTCTACAGGCACATACTCCAGCGGCAGGTACAGCGTGAACTCGCTGCCCTGCCCGGGAGCGCTCTCCACGTCGAGCTCGCCGCCGAGCAGGCGCGCGATCTCCCGCGATATCGACAGGCCGAGCCCGGTGCCGCCGTACTTGCGGCTCGTTCCGCCCTCCCCCTGCTGGAAGGCCTCGAAGATCAGTCGCAGCTTGTCCTCCGGGATGCCCACGCCCGTGTCCCTGACGGCGAAGGCCACGCGGCCGTCGGCCGCACGCGCCAGGCGCAGCGTGACGGCTCCCCGGGCGGTGAACTTGAAGGCGTTCGACAGGAGGTTCTTCAGCACCTGTTGCAGGCGCTGCTCGTCGGTGATGACCGTCTCGGGCAGCCCATCCTCCACCTGCACCTCGAATGCCAGGCCCTTCTCCTCTGCCACCGGCTTGAAGGCGCGCTCCACGAAGTCCGTGACGGCGTCCAAGCCGATCGGCGCGGGGCGGACCTCCATCTTGCCCGCCTCGACCTTCGACAGGTCGAGGATGTCGTTGATGAGCGACAGGAGGTCGCTGCCCGCGGAGTGGATCGTGCCGGCGTACTCCACCTGCTTCTGGCTGAGGGTGTGGTCCTCGTTGTCTGCCAGGAGCTTGGAGAGGATCAACAGCGAGTTGAGCGGCGTGCGCAGCTCGTGGGACATGTTGGCGAGGAACTCCGACTTGTACTTGGAGGAGAGCGCCAGCTGCTCGGCCTTCTCCTCCAGGTTGCGCCGCGCGATCTCGATCTCACGGTTCTTGACCTCGATGTCGCGGTTCTGCTGGCTCAGCAGCGCGGCCTTCTCCTGCAGCTCCGCGTTCGTCTGCTGGAGCTCCTCCTGCTGAGCCTGCAGCTCGCCGGACTGGCTCTGGAGCTCCTGCGTGAGCGACTGCGACTGCTCGAGGAGCTCCTCGGTGCGCATGTTGGCGATGATCGTGTTGAGGCTCACGCCGATCGTCTCGGTGAGCTGCTCGAGGAACTGCAGGTGGACGTCGCTGAAGGGCCCGAAGGACGCGAGCTCGATCACCGCGAGCACCTGCTCCTCGAAGACCACCGGCAGCACGATGATGTTGGTGGGCTTGGCGCCGCCGAGGCCGGAGGCGATCTTGATGTAGTCCTCCGGCGGGTCGGCGATGAGGATGCTCTGCTGCTCAAGCGCCGCCTGGCCCACCAGTCCCTCGCCGAAGGCGATGGTGCTCTGCTGGCCAGGGCGCTTGTAGCCATAGCCCGCGATGAGGCGCAGGTTCTGCGCATCGGGGCCGACCTCTGCCGCCTCGGCCAGGAAGAAGGCCCCGAGCTGGGCCGACACCGTGGGCGTGAGCTCGGACATGATCAGCGAGGACACGGCCTTCAGGTCGCGCTGTCCCTGCATGAGGCCCGAGATGCGGGCGAGGTTGGTCTTCAGCCAGTCCTGCTCCGCGTTCTCCTTGGTGGTGTCGCGCAGGTTGGCGATCATCTCGTTGATGTTGTCCTTGAGCTCCGCCACCTCGCCCTGGGCCTCGACGGCGATCGAGCGCGTCAGGTCTCCCTGCGTAACGGCCGTGGACACCTCGGCGATCGCCCGCACCTGGGTCGTCAGGTTGCCCGCCAGCTGGTTCACGTTCTCGGTGAGCCCGCGCCAGGTGCCAGAGACCCCCTCCACCTGGGCCTGACCGCCGAGCTTTCCCTCCGTGCCGACTTCGCGCGCGACGCGCGTGACCTCGTCCGCGAATGAGGAGAGCTGGTCGACCATCGTGTTGATCGTGCGCTTGAGCTCGAGGATCTCGCCCTTGGCGTCCACCGTGATCTCGCGCGTCAGGTCGCCGTTTGCCACCGCCGTGGTGACCTCCGCGATGTTGCGCACCTGGTCGGTCAGGTTGCTCGCCATCAGGTTCACGTTGTCGGTGAGGTCGCGCCAGGTGCCAGAGACGCCCTTCACCTCCGCCTGACCGCCGAGCTTTCCCTCCGTGCCGACCTCGCGCGCCACGCGCGTGACCTCGTCCGCAAACGAGGAGAGCTGGTCGACCATCGTGTTGATGGTGTCGGCAAGCTCGGCAACCTCGCCCTTGGCCTCCACCGTGATCTTCTTCGAGAGGTCGCCGTTTGCCACCGCGGTGGTGACCTGCGCGATGTTCCGCACCTGCGTGGTCAGGTTGCCGGCGAGCTGGTTCACGTTCTCGGTCAGCCCACGCCAGGTGCCCGACACTCCCTCGACCTCGGCCTGTCCGCCGAGCTTTCCCTCAGTGCCGACCTCCTTGGCCACGCGCGTGACCTCCCGTGCGAACGCGTTCAGCTGGTCCACCATCGTGTTGATCGTGTCCTTCAGCTCGAGGATCTCGCCCTTGGCGTCGACGGTGATCTTCTTCGAGAGGTCGCCGTTTGCCACCGCGGTGGTCACGTCGGCGATATTGCGGACCTGGTCGGTCAGGTTGCCGGCCATGAAGTTCACGTTGTCGGTGAGATCGCGCCAGGTGCCAGAGACGCCCTTCACCTCCGCCTGACCGCCGAGCTTTCCCTCCGTGCCCACCTCGCGCGCCACGCGCGTGACCTCGTCCGCAAACGACGAGAGCTGGTCGACCATGGTGTTCACGGTGCTCTTCAGCTCGAGGATCTCGCCCTTGGCGTCCACCGTGATCTCGCGCGTAAGGTCGCCCTTGGCCACCGCCGTAGTGACCTCGATGATGTTCCGCACCTGGTCGGTGAGGTTGGTGGCCATGAAGTTCACCGAATCGGTCAGGTCCCGCCAGGTGCCGGCCGCGCCTGGCACCGCGGCCTGGCCCCCGAGCTTGCCCTCGGTTCCCACCTCGCGCGCCATCGTCGTGACCTGCTCGGCGAACACGCGCAGGGTGTCCACCATCGAGTTGATCGTGTCGGCGAGGGCCGCAACCTCGCCCTTGGCCTCCACCGTGATCTTCTGGGACAGGTCGCCGTTTGCCACCGCGGTCGTGACGTCGGCGATCCCGCGCACCTGGTCGGTCAGGTTGCTGGCCATCAGGTTCACGTTCTCGGTGAGGTCGCGCCAGGTGCCAGAGACACCCTTCACCTCCGCCTGACCGCCGAGCTTTCCCTCCGTGCCCACCTCACGCGCCACGCGCGTGACCTCGTCCGCAAACGAGGAGAGCTGCTCGACCATCGTGTTCACCGTGTTCTTGAGCTCGAGCACCTCGCCCTTCACGTCCACGGTGATCTGTTGGGTGAGGTCTCCCTGGGCCACCGCGGTCGTGACCTCGATGATGTTCCGCACCTGGCCCGTGAGGTTGCTCGCCATCATGTTCACGTTCTCGGTGAGGTCGCGCCAGGTGCCGGATACGCCCTTCACCTCGGCCTGACCGCCGAGCTTTCCCTCCGTGCCGACCTCGCGCGCCACGCGCGTGACCTCGTCCGCAAACGATGAGAGCTGGTCGACCATCGTGTTCACCGTGGTGCCGATCCGCAGGAACTCGCCCTTCACCGGCTGGCCCTCGATCGTGAGCGCCATCTTCTGCGACAGGTCTCCGTCGGCCACGGCCATCAGGACCCGTCCGACCTCCGTGGTTGGACGCACCAGGTCATCGATCAGGGAGTTGAGCGAGTCGATGCTCGTCTCCCAGCCTCCGGCGGCCCCCGGGAGTGAGGCGCGCTCGGTCATCTGACCCTCTCGCCCGATGATCCTTGCGATACGCACGAGCTCCTTCGACATGCGCTGGTTCTGCTCGACGAGGTCGTTGTAGGAGGCGGCGACCTCACCGAGAACGCCCCTTCTGCGCTTTGAAAGCCTTACGGAGAAGTCGCCGCGCCGGGCGGCGTCGAGCGCCTCGACCAGTGCCTCGAGCGCGCGCGGGTCCACGGAGCCGTCGCCCGCGCCGTTACGCCGCCCCCCCGGGGAGGGCGGATCCTGGGGCTGTGAGGTGGCTCGTCGGCCTGTGGCCTTTCGCTTGTCGCCGACCGTGCCAGTCGCTTCGGCCATCAAGGCTCCTTCCGTGGGTGCGAAGAGCGCAAGAGGACAGTACCTGTGCGGTCAGCCGGGGGCAAGGGATGCCAACCGACGTGCGATGCGGCGAGCCGGGGATGCCTGGGAACGACCGCCGGAGCGGCTTACTCGATGACCCTCTGCAGGGCTGCGCTATCGGCCGTTGGCCGAGAGCGCGACCCGTGCGATCACCAGAGCCGCGACCAGCACCACTGCTGCGCCTATGACAATTGCCGTAACCACGGGGCGGGATCCTAACGGAACTCTATGTGTTTGTCACCTACCAACCGCGCGGAGTGTCAGCGGGCACAGGTTCCCTTCCCTTGGATGCAGCGGCCGCGCTCGCGGGGAGGACTTCCAGCCCCTCCAGGACCACGAAGAAGCCGCGCGCGAAGGGAGAGTCCTCCGTGCGCCTGCGAACGTCCTCCCAGTCCACCTGCTCGCGAACGGCCCGCGCGAGCTCGATCAGCCCGGAGAGATCGGCACTGTGCTCGTCGAGGGCGGCGAGCTTGGAGTGCAGGACATCCTCGAGGGCCATCACGCGAACGTCCATCGCCAGTACATGAAGGTCGCGGCCGCGGGCGATCACCTCGTCGTTCACCTCGAGGCCGCGTGGCTCGAAGATGAGATCGACCACGATGTCGCCGTCCCAGGCCTTCAGCAGCCACCCCTCCGGTGGCCGCTCGGGTCGCATGCCGGCCGCCTCGAGGGCCGCAAGTGCCCGCTCGGCGTCCTCCGGCTTGACCATGAAGTCAAGGTCCTTGCGCTTCTCAGGCCCACCCTGGGCCCACACCGCCAGGCTGCCGGCGAGCAGGAAGGGCACCTCCTCCTGGCGAAGCGCGGCGACCGAGCGCTTCATGCTCGCCACGATGTCCTCGAAGGCGTGCTCTGCCTCGCCCATGAGTGACGGCTACCCGGTCCGCCGGTTTTCGATTCCCCGGCCCGGGGGTAGTGCGAGCCCGTGAACGACGCTGCCGAAGAGCGTGACTGCGTGCGCGTGGCCGCCGCCGGAGACCTCCACTGCCGCGAGGCAAACGCCGAGCACGTCAAGGAGGCGTTCGTGGCCATAGCGCCGGAGGCCGACCTGATCCTGCTCGCGGGGGACCTGACCACTCACGGCGAGCCGGCGCAGGCCGCTTTCCTCGCGGACGCGTGCGCGGGGCTCGAGGTGCCCGTTGTGGCCGTGCTCGGTAACCACGACTTCCACTGCGCGCGCGCAGAGGAGCTCTCCGCGGCGCTCACAGAGGCCGGGGTCATCGTGCTCGAGCGTGCGTCGGAGATCTTCCAGGTGGACGGGATCGAGGTGGGAGTGGTCGGAGCGAAGGGTTTCGTCGGCGGCTTCGCGGGCTCGCATCTACCGGACTTCGGGGAGCCGCTGCTGCGCGAGGTCTACCGCGAGACCTCGGAGGAGGTGGATGCGATCGGACGCGGGCTCACCGCCGTGGCCCACTGTCCGGTGCGGATAGTCCTGCTCCACTACGCCCCGATCGAGGAGACCCTGGCGGGCGAGCCGCCGGGCATCCATACCTTTCTCGGCAGCTCACGCCTGGCGGATCCGATTCGCGAGCACGAGCCGGACCTCGTGTTGCACGGCCATGCACATGCGGGCTCCTTCGAGGGAGCGATCGGGACCACGCCCGTCCACAACGTGTCCGTGCCGGTGATGAAGCGCGACTTCTGGGTCTTCAGGCTCGAGGCCGCGGAACGCGCCGCCCCACCGATCCACTGACGAAGGGCGCGTTTGCCCCAGCCAGGGCCAGCGGTCAAGCGCCCCGGCAAAGCCGTTGGCGGCGCCTCAGGCGTGCCCTGCGTCCGGGCGCTCGGACTGATCCGCGGCCGCGCCGGACTCGGGGTCGGACTGCTCGGGGTCGTCAGTGACAGCGCCGGTCCCTTGTGGCTCTTCCGCGGCGCCCGCGCCGGTGTGGTGCTGCCCGCCGCCGAGCGTGTCGTCGGCGTCCGGGTCCTGCTCTACGTCAGGGCGGCCCTCCTCGGAGGTTCCCTGCGGCGCTGCGCCGAGTCCTGCGTCGCCCTCGTTCTCTGGCTCATCGTGCATCGGTTGCCCCTCCCTCCGCCGGCGGCGCGGGCTCTATGTGGATCACCTTGGTTTGCGTCAGCTCGTCGAGCAGCTCGGGGCCGTAGCCGAAACCGCTGCCGCTGACGCCGCGCGGCTCTGCGCCCCCGCCGGGCGCTCCGCCCCAGACGCTGTTGATCTTCACGGTGCCGACCTGCAGCTCGCGACAGGCCCGCTGGGCGTTCACCTGCGAGGGGGTGAGCACGGAGGCCGCCAGGCCGTAGTCGGTGGCCGACGCCAGCTCGAGTCCCTCGTCGAAGGAGCTCACCACCTGCACGGGGGCGACAGGGCCGAAGGTCTCCTCGCGCATGATGGCCATGGAGCCCTCGACCTCCGTCATGACCGTAGGGGGATAGAAGCTTCCCGGCGCGTCGCGCGGCTCACCGCCTGTCAGGACACGCGCTCCGGCCGCCGCGGCCTCGCTCACCTGGCGGTGCACCACCTCCACCTGCCGGTCGTCCACGAGCGGCCCCATCTGCGTGCCCGGGTCAAGGCCGTTGCCGACCGCGATCGACTGGGCCTCGCCCACGAGCGCCTCGATGAACGCCTCGGCCAGCGAGTGGTGCACGTAGATCCGCTCGACCGAGGTGCAGACCTGTCCGGCATTGGCAAACGCGCCGGAGGCCGCCTGCTCGGCGGCCCAAGCGGGATCGACCCCCTCGTCGATCACGAGGGCATCCTTCCCGCCGAGCTCGAGCAGCGCCTTCCTGCCGAGCACGGACCCGCAGCTAACGGCTATCTGCCGGCCGGTCTCGACCGAGCCGGTGTGAAGCGCGATGTCGACGTCGGGGTGCTCCACCAAGGCTTGTCCGGCGCGCCCGTCGCCGAGCAGCAGGTTCAACACGCCGGGTGGAAGCTCCATCAGCTCCACCAGGCGGGCTCCCGATAGCGGCGTGCGCTCGGACGGCTTGAAGACCGCCGTGTTTCCTGTCACGAGCGCCGCCGCTATCTGGCCACAGGCGATGGCAACCGGGTCGTTCCACGGCACGATCAACGCCGCAACGCCGCGTGGCTCGGGAACCATCGTGTCGAGCGCGTTCCATGAGCCCGCCAGCGCAGCGCCGCGGTGAAGCGGCCCGATCTCGGCGTACTGCTCGATCGCACCGATCCCGGCCTCCACTCCGGCAGCCGAGTCGGCCAGGGGCTTGCCGTTCTCGCGCGTCTGGATCTCCGCGAGCTCGTTCACCGCCCCCCGCAGCGCGCGCGCCGAGGCCTTGAGCAGCTCGCCGCGCTCGGCCGGGTCCCGGCCGGCCCAGCCGGGGGCGGCGGCTCTGGCTGCGCCAACCGCGGCGTCGGCATCGTCCGGGCCGCCGGCGGGGATCGTTGCGATGGTCTCACCGGTGGCGGGATCGATCACGTCGATCGTCTCCGGACCGGTGGCCCCGCGAGCCGACCCCGCGATCAGGTGAGGGCGGACGCCGCGCTCGAGGACCGTCACCCTGCGCCTGCGCCCTCAGTCATCGAGTCTGTCCTTTTCCGGCGGGTCCGTCTTGATGGCCTCGGGGTCCTGTGAGGGATGCGGCTCGCTCGTGCTGGTGGCCCCGGTAGGAGCGTGGGGCTCCTCCCCGAAGGGCAACCCGTCGGGATCCGGCGGATCGCGAGGATCCTCGCGCTGGTCGTAGGGATCGGGCCACTCGGTGGGATCCGGCTCGCCGACCGGATTACTAAGATCGTGGTGAGGGGGCTCAGAGGGGTCGGTGGACCCCGGCCCCGGCGGCTCCGGAAAGCCGCTCACCGCCGTGCCCGGAGGGGCGGTCTTCGGCTGACCGGTCTTCTTGCGCTCCGGCTCGCGCGGGGCGTCGCTGGGCTGCTCTGGAGATGGTCCTGGCATGAGGTGCGCCCTACCCACCGATCCCGGAGGCAAACCGCTCGACCCGGCCCGCTCCCGGAGTCCCGTCGCGAGCCCGAGGCCGCCTGCGTGCTGCTCGCGGCCGGGCATGCCGACCGCCTCACCTCATGGTTCCCAGCGCCTGGCTACCTGCGCCTCATCGCCGCCGGACGCGTTCGCAGTTGCGGGAGACGACGTCCTTGCGGTCGGCAAGGACCCTGTCACGGCCGGTTCCGCAGTTCACGCGATCACGTGAGTTATCGAGCGAGGTGATCCGGTCGTTGCCCGAGTTGCCGCTTAGCCGGTCACCGCCCGAGTTGCCGCTGATGCGGTCACCGCCAGAGCCGCCCGCGATCCGATCGCCGCTGCTTCCACCGGAGATCCGGTCGTTACCAGCGCCGCCGGCGATCCGGTCACGCCCGCGGCTACCGCTGATCCGATCCCTTCCGCTCACACCAAGCAGACGGTCATTTCCGAAGCTCCCGAGCAACGTGTCGTTGCCCGCGTCGCCCAGCACCCGGTCGCTGCCCCGGCCGCCGTCGAGGCGGTCGTTGCCCGCGTTGCCGCGGATCCGGTCATTGCCAGAGCTGCCGCTCACCCGGTCCCTGCCCGTTCCCGACACCAACAGGTCATCGCCAAGACCGCCCTGGCCCCGGTCACTGCCCGTCCCGAGATCCACGCAGTCGTTGCCCGCAAGAGCATCCACCACGTCATTACCCGTACCGGCAAAGATCCGATCGGCCCCCGTCGTGCCGGTGATCGAGTTCGCCGCCGCCGTGCCACGGATCACGTTCGCAGTCAACGTCGGACAACCCGGGAACGAGGCCGACTCTCGCCCCGGCGGAGTCGCAGAAGCCTCGAGAGTGAACGACCCGGCAGAGGTCGCCCTGCCACCCTCGTTGACGACGGTGACCCTCACCGGCCCGCTGCCCGTCGGCGCGACCGCCGTGATCTGGCCATAGGAGTCCACCCTGAAGCTCACCGCCGGCTGGCTGCCGAACAGCACCGCCCTCACGTCGTGGGTGAAGCCCTGACCGGTGATGCGGACAGACGTGCCCCGCCCGCCGGCCGACGGGCTCAGCGAGTCGATCCTCGGCTCTGGCGTGTAGAGCTCGGCGGTCTTGTAGTCCGTGTTGCCGGCCATCAGGAGCTTGCCGCAGTCGTTGCCGCAGACCGCCGAGTCGGCCTCGAACCTGTCGGGCTCGCTGGACAGGACGACCGTCCGCACGGTATACCCGAGCCCGGCAGCGGTGCCGTACGAGAAGTTCAGCAGTCCGGTCGAAACCCACTCGTTCTTGGAGGGATCGTAGGCCTCGGAGGTGTCGCCTCCGCTGCTGCCACCCGCGAAGAGCACCTTGCCCGAGGGCAGCGTCGCGTAGTGGTAGTTGAAGCGGTACGACGTCTTCATATCGGCGGCGGGGGTCCACTGCCTAGTGGCGGGATCGTAGATGTCGGCCGTGTTGTTAGCGCCAAACCCGCTCGCCGCGAGCACGCGGCCATCCGGGAGCCGCGCCGCGCTTGCACGGGTGCGCGACCGCAGTGACCCGGTCTCGCTCCACCCGCCCCCTGCGGGGTCATAGACCTCGGCCGAGGTGGGGCCGGTGCCGAACCCTCCGGCGGCCAGCACGGTGCCGTCGGGGAGGGTGGCAATGTCGAAGTTGTAGCGCTGCTTCAACATGCTCTCCGTCCTCGTCCACATCCCGGTGGCCGGGTCGTAGAGCTCGGCGGTGTTCGTCCGCTGCGCACTCGTGCAGGCACCCGGGGACGGCCTGTCGCACGTCCGCCCGCCGACGACGAGCACCTTGCCGCAGTACTCCGGTGCGGAGCCAGTGCGGCAGGGGGGACCGTCCAGCAGGATCGCGGCGTGGAGCGCTCGGCGGGCGGTCATGGCGCCCGCGTCGGTCCACGTGCCGGTCTTGGGGTCATAGAGCTCGGCGCTGTCGAGCACCGGCTGCGCGCTCGTCGTCACACCGAGGGCGAAGCCGCCGGTGACGAGCACCTTGCCGCAGTAGCTCGGCGGCGCCGCGCTCCGGCAGGCGGGACCCTCGAGCAGCGTGGCGGTGTGGGTGTGGCGCGAGGTAGCCATGTCGTCCGTCTTGGTCCACGACCGGGTCTTGGGGTCGTAGATCTCCGACGAGCCAATCGTCGGGCCGCCCCTCGTGGCCTCGCCGCTTGGCAGCAGGACCCGCCCGTCGGCGAGGAGGACCAGCGGAGCCGAGAAGTGCGCGTCCCCCGGCGAGCCGGTCTGGGTCCACGTGCCCTCGGCGTACTCGAACGTCGCGACCGGGTTGGCCGGCGTGGTGCCGGCCGGCGTGGTCACCGTGACGGTCGTCTTGCCAAGGTCGTGCGCGGGGCTGACGGCGGTGATCTGGGTGTCGGAGTCGACGGTGAAGCGGGCCGCCGGCGTGTCGCCGAACTTCACCGCGGTGGCGCCGCCCAAGCCGTTCCCGCTGATCGTCACCTTCGTGCCGCCCGTCGCTGGGCCGCTGCGCGAGCGCAGCGAGGTCACGAGCGGGGACGCGGGCGCCGCGACGACCTTGGCCACGAACACCTCCGACCCGCCGGGCGCCCGGGCCTGGAAGGCGTTGCCGGTCGTCGGGAAGTTGCCGGGCGGGGAGGCATAGGCGTTGGCCTGGCCGACGAGATACGCGTTGCCGGCAGGATCCACGGCGATGGCTTTGCCGATGTCCCCGTCGCTGCCGCCGAGGAGAGTCGAGTACTCCGCCGCCGAGCCTGCCGGGTTGAGCTTGACGAGGAGCGCGTCCTGGTTGCCGCTCCCCTGCCCGATCGGGTTTATCAACGGGAAGTCGCCGAACCCGTCGGAGGTGCCGCCCACGTACGCCGCGCCGGTCGAGTCGACGGCGATCGAGCTGCCCTCGTCGATCTCGCGGCCGCCGAGGAACGTGGAGTAGGTGGCGGCCGACCCGGCGGCGTTCAGCTTCGTGACAAAGGCGTCATCGATCGTGGAGACCGACGCGCGCGTGCCCTGAAGCGGAGCCTCAAGCGGAAAGTCGTCCGAGCTGGTCGCGCCCGTCACGTAGGCCTCGCCGCCCGAGTCCACGGCGACGCCAGAGGCCTGGTCGCGACCCGAGCCGCCCAGGAAGGTCGAGTACTCGAGGGCCGAGCCGTCGGCGTTGACGCGGGATACGAAGCCGTCCATGATGTTCTCCGCCCCCGCAGAGCGCGTCGTCTGGAGCGCATTCGGGGTTACGGGGAAGCCGGCTGAGGCGGTACCGCCGGACACGTAGGCGTCGCCGGTGGCCTCGTTCACGGCGATCGCCTCGGCGCCGTCGGCGGCGCTCCCGCCGAGATAGGTGGAGAAGGCGAGGGCCGAGCCGTCGGCTGCGAGCTTGGCGACGAACGCGTCGTCGCCTCCGTTATGGCTGGCGTCCACCGCACCACGGGTGGGGAAGTTGGCCGAGTCGGTGTAGCCGGCCACGTACGGCGCGCCGGTGGAGTCCAGCGCGATGCCGAACGAGCGGTCGGACCCCGTGCCGCCGAGATGGGTCGAGTAGACAAGGTCGTCGCCGGCCGCGTTCAGCTTGGCCACGAACACGTCGTTGCTGCCGGCGTTGGCGGGCTGGATGGCGTTCTTCGTCGGAAACGGCGTCGCCCCGGTCGACGCCGTCTGGCCGGTCACGGACGCCTCCCCGTCGGAGTCCACCGCGACGGCGAAGGCGCGGTCGGCGCCCCCGCCGCCGAGATAGGTCGAGTAGACAATGTCGTCGCCGGCCGGGTTGAGCTTGGTGACGACGGCGTCGATGCCGCCGCCGTTCGCACCCTGGATCGCACCCTTGGTCGGGTACGCAGTCGGCGCGGTCGCGTTCGTGCTGCCCACGACGTAGGCGCTGCCGGAGCCGTCCACGGCGACGCCCTCCCCCGACTCGCCGCCCGGGCCGCCGGACCCTTCGCCCTGAGCCCCGCCACCGATGTAGGTCGAGTAGGCGAGCACCGGGTCGATGACCAGCGGCTTGGAGCGGTCGTAGTCACCCACCCGGAAGGTCGCGCGGCCTCGGGGCTCCAGGACGAAGCGGCTCTCGACCCTACGCCTCGCGCCGCCGATGCGCTGGTACGCGAACGGGCGCTTCTCGCGCAGGGTGCCGCCGCGGGCGTGCACCAGAAGGTCGCCGTTGGCGGCCAGCGACACCCGCCCGCCCGTGAAGCGCAGCGCGATGTCGCGCGGATCGGCGCCCGGGGCGACCAGGAAGTCGTACTCGAGCCGCTTGCCGCTGCCGCGGTAGACCATGTCGATCCCCGGATAGACACCGTCGTAGCGCACACGCTCAAACGACGGGACGTTGCGCTTCCAACCGCGCGGGTCTGAGCCGACCAGATAGTTGCTGACCCCGGCCACCCGCCCCACGCTCGCAGCCCGCGCGCGCTCGTTGGCCCCGAGCACCGACATCCCTACCACCGCGCGCCGGCCTCCACGGTCCAGCCCGATCGCCGCCCCCCGATGTGACAGCGAAACCTCATAGCCCGCGCCGCGGGCGACGAAGTCGACCTGGCCGTCCACCTGTCCGCGATTGACCTCGAACCGCAGCGGCATTGCCGACAGCATCTGACGCGCGTCTGCCTTCGCCGGCGCGGCGGGGCCCGGGCCGTCCCGGAAGTCCGCCAGCCATCCGGCCGATGCCGCGGCGAGGCAGCCCAGGGCTGCCGCCAGCGCGAACGCCCATTCCATGCCTCTTCTTCCGACCGCCCCCGGTGCACCCGCGGAAAGGCCTACGCTCGCCACCGTCCCGCCTCCCTCGCTTGTCCGCATCATGCTCTCCATCGCTTGCCGAACCGGCCCCCCACGGAGAGCACGGCCAGAAGCGGCTGGAGGATGCGCTTGGCACGCTAGCACTCGTGCGCGGTACTGGCTAGGTGGAGGGAACCTTGCAGACGCCGATGGAGGCGCCGCTCAGAGCGGGCCGATCGCCCCGTATCCTGGGCGTGTGGCGAACCCGGTCAAGATCGCGGTGATCGGCGGGGGGTATGGCACCAAGGTCTCCCTGCCGGTGCTCTCGCAGCTGCCCGAGTTCGACCCGGTGGCGATCTGGTCACGGCGAGCGGAGCGCGCGCGGGAGCTGGCCGCCGACGCCGGGCTGGAGCTAGGGACCGCCGACTTCGACGCGCTGCTCGGGCACCCCGGACTCGAGGCGGTGCACGTGGCCACCCCGGTGACGATGCACGCGGAGGTCGCGATCGACGCGGCCAGGCGCGGACTGCACGTGCTCTGCGAGAAGCCGCTGGCGGCCGATCTCGACGAGGCGCTGCGTCTGACCGGCGCCATCGAGGCCGCGGGCGTGGTCGGCGCGGTCAACTACGGCCGCCGCCTGCAAGCGACCCGCGCGAGGCTGCTCGAGCGCGTTCGCGAGGTGGTCGGCAGACCGCGGATGATCTCCGTGTCGCTCGTCCACGACGACCATGCCGAGCCCGGGTCGCGCCCCTTCACCTGGGTGCAGGACGCCGACATGGGGGGTGGCCGGCTGCAGGGCTACGGCGTGCACGACCTCGATCTGGTGCTCGCGGCCTTTGGCGATGTCGAGGCGGTGGCGGCCGCGACCGAGGTCGGTGTGCCCAAGCGCGTCGACGGTGATGGAAACGAGCGACGCGTGACCGCGGAGGACACCTACGCGCTGCTGCTGCGCTTTGCCGGCGGCGGCATCGCGGTCCTCACGCTCCTGTCCACCGCCCGGCACAAGCGTGGCGACGTGGTCGAGGTGCACGGGGACGCCGGCACCGTGCGGCTCGACGCGGAGCGGCGGCTCTGGTGGGGTCGTGCCGGCGAGGAGCTCCGCTGCGAGGGGCCACTCGAGGCGGACTCGAAGGACGCTTTCGCGCAAGTGGCGCGGAGGTTCTGGGCGGCGATCCGGGAGGGCGCCCCGCCCGACCCATCGCTCGCCGAGGGCCTGCGGGTGCAGGCGCTGCTCGACGCGGTCTACGCAGCCGGCTCCGAGCGCCGCTGGGTCGAGCCGCGCCGGCTATCGGCCGATTAGTTCTCGGCCCGGCCGTGGTCTCAGCGACAATGAAGGCACCGGGCAGTCGCGCCCAGCAGACGGAGGGCCGCTTCATCACCACTCTCGCCATCGAGGCCACCGGCCTCGTCAAGACATACGGCACCGTGCGGGCCGTCGACGGCGTGGACCTGGCCGTGCGCACCGGCTCGGTCTACGGAGTGCTCGGCCCCAACGGCGCCGGCAAGACCACCGCGATCCGGATGCTCGCGACGCTCCTGCGGCCCGACTCCGGATCGGCGCGCGTGCTCGGGCACGACATCGTGCGCGAGGCCGACGCGGTGCGCAGCCTCGTGAGCCTCACCGGCCAGCTCGCGTCGGTCGACGAGGACCTCACCGGTCGCGAGAACCTCATACTGCTCGGCCGCCTGCTAGGGCTCAAGCGGGCCCCGGCCAAGGCCCGGGCGGCCGAGCTGCTCGACGGGTTCGGTCTCGAAGAGGCCGCCGGGCGGTTGGTCAAGCACTACTCCGGGGGCATGCGGCGCCGGCTCGACATAGCCGCGAGCATCGTGGTCACGCCCCGGCTGATGTTCCTGGATGAGCCGACCACCGGGCTCGACCCGCGCTCCCGCAACCAGGTCTGGGACATCATCCGCGCGCTCGTGGCCGAGGGCACCACGATCCTGCTCTGCACCCAATACCTCGACGAGGCCGATCAGCTCGCCGACGGGATCGCCGTGATCGACCATGGCAAGGTGATCGCCGAGGGCACGCCCGGACAGCTCAAGGCCTCGGTCGGGCTCGGCGCGCTGCACGTGCGACTGCTCGACCCTCAGCAGCGCCCCGAAGCCGAGCGGTTGCTCAGGCACGAGCTTGACGCCGTGCATCTCGAGCCCGACCCCGCTGCCCTCTCGGCTCCGTGCGCCGATGGCGACCTGGCCGCCCGTGCCGTGGCCGAGCTGTCCCGCTCGGGCGTGGGGATCGCCGACTTCTCCCTCGGCCAGCCGAGCCTCGACCAGGTATTCCTCGCGCTCACCGGCCACCCGGCTGAAGAAGAGGCAACCGACGGAGCGCCCACCCGGGCGGAGCGAGCGGCATGAGCCCGACACCCACCACGGGAGCTCCCGGCGGGGCCGCCACGGCCGAGGATGCGGCGCTTCGCAAGGCGCTCTCCTCCACCCCGCGCCCGCCGCGGGCGAGCGCGCTGTCGGCCGCCCTCACCTTTGGGTGGCGCGGGATGCTGAAGGTCAGGCACGTCCCCGAGCAACTGCTCGACGTGACGATCACGCCGGTGATGTTCGTCCTCATGTTCACCTATCTGTTCGGCGGTGCCATCGAGGGATCGACCGGCGAGTACCTGCAGTACATCCTGCCCGGAATCCTCGTGATGTCGGTGCTGTTCACAACCGTGTACTCCGGCATCGCCCTGAACACCGACCTGACCAAGGGCGTCGTCGACCGCTTCCGGTCGCTCCCGATCTGGCGCCCCGCGCCTCTCGTAGGCGCACTCCTGGGAGACAGCGTGCGCTACCTGCTCGCCGGCACGGTGATCATCGTGCTGGGCGTGGTGCTGGGCTACCGCCCGGAGGCCGGCCTCCTCGGTGTGCTCGCGGCGCTGGCGCTCGTGGTGGTCTTCGCCTTCGGCCTCTCATGGGTGTTCACCTGCGTCGGCCTCCTCATGCGCTCTCCCAACGCCGTCATGAACGCGGGCTTCATGGGGATCTTCCCGCTCACCTTCCTGAGCAACGTGTTCGTGGACCCGAAGACGTTGCCGCGCGCGCTCGAGGCCTTCGTCGACGCCAACCCAATCTCGCACCTGGTGAGCGCATCGCGCGGACTGATGGCCGGCACGGCCGAGGCCGGCGAGATCGCCATAGTGCTGGCGGCGACCGCCGCGCTGACGATCGTCTTCGCGCCGCTCACGGTCTACCTGTATCGCAGCAAGGGCTGAGCCCTACCTCCGCGCGGGCGGCAGGCGGCCGGGCTCGTCAGGCCCTTCCTCGCAGGGCGTCGAGCGCAACCCTGCCGTCGAGCCACAAGACCGCCGCGCCCTCTTTGCGGCTCTCCGTCAACCGCAGCGGCAGTAGGTTGAGCACCACAGCTCCCACGTTCGCGATGAGCAGGATCGAGCACACGTCTCGCCAGAAGCCGTCGGATCCCGCGTGCTGGAGGAGGCTCCATGACAGAAAAGCCCCGAGGGCCGACGCCGCGGGCCCTGCCAGCGCGATGATCACGGTGTCGAAGCGTGTGGCGCGCGAAGCGTCGTAGACGCAGAGCCCCTGCGGTCGCCGCGGATCCGGAGCGAAGTTCAGATGGATCTCGGCCTTCCCGACCCGGTAGCTGGCCGCCAGCGCATGGCCACACTCGTGAAGCAGCGTCACGGGTGGGGCGGTGAGCGCGAACAGCAGCAGGCTCAGCGGTACTCCGGGCGTGGCATTCATGAACTCCACGAACCGCTCTATCAACCCCGTCATCAGGTTTGTCCTCGGCAGGAGGCGACAGGCACATGAGCGAGGGGTCGCCGATTTTCGACGGACACCATGCGTTGGGGGCAGCTTCAGGCGCGGCCGGGCCGAGGCTCTCCACTGGGCCGATCACCGAGGCGCCGGTTGCGGGGCGAGCGCCGAAAATCGCGAACAGCGATACTTCGCCGTCGCGGAGCATGCGATTGGACGGACGAACGAGGGATCGATGAACGAAGGAGGGGCCGGGCCGGGGCTACGCCGCCTCGTCCACGATGTCAATGAGTTGACGCTCGGGGATCGCACGAGCCTCGAGCAAGGCCGGCTGACCGTCTCGGAGGCCGAGGCCTCCGAGCTCCTGGCCGATCCCGCGCTTGCCCGGGTTGCCCTCGCGTGCGCGTCCCCGGGGGACTCGGCGCGGATCGTGGGCGCGCTCGACGCCGTTCAGCCGTGCACGAAGGGAGCGGGCGGCGGCGGCGTCTTTCCGGGCTTCGTCGGCGCTGCCATGCCGCCGGGGCGGGGCGAGACCCATATCCTGCGCGGCGCCGCTGTGCTCGCCGCCGGGTATCTCCCGCGCGCGCAGGAGGCCGTCATCGACATGTCGGGCCCGGTGGCGCCCCTGTCCCCGCTCGCCGGCACCCACAACCTCGTGCTGGAGTTCGAGCCCGCGCCCGAAGCCTCCTGGGAGGACGTGGAGGCCGCGGTTCGCCGCGGGGTGCTGCGCCTTGCCGTGCACCTGGCCGACGCGGCGCTCGACACCGAGCCCGACGCGGTCGAGGAGCTTGCCGACCCGGCCGGCCCGGCCCCCGACGGGCGCGCCCGCGTGGCCGTGGTCACCAACATCCAGACCCAGGGCAGGTTCAAGGACGTGTTTGTCTACGGGCGCAGCCTGTCCGGCGGGCTGCCCACCACGATCTCCCCGAACGAGCTCGACGACGGCGCGGTGGTCAGCGGCCAGTACGGCCACCCCGCGCTCAAGAACCCCACCTTCCTGCATCAGACCCACCCCGTGGTAGCTGCCGTACGCGCGTGCGATGAGCTCTGGCTGGCAGCGCTCGTGCTGTGCCCGGAGCCAATCGAGCAGGGCGCGAAGGAGATGGTCTCGGCCCACGCGGCCCGGCTCTGCGCGTCGCTGGGGGTCGACGCCGCCATCCTCACCAAGGAGGGCGGCGGCAACGCCGATGCCGACGTATCGCTCAAGATGGACGGCCTCGAGCGGGAGGGCGTGACGGCGGTGGGCATCTTTGCCGAGATGGCCGGGCGCGACGGCACGGGCCCGTCGCTCGTGGTCCCGCCGAGCCGCGCCACCGCGATGGTGAGCGCCGGCAACTACGACGAGCGGCTGGTGTTGCCGGCGTGCGACCGAGCCATCGGCCGCGAGCAGATCGCCCTGCTCGAGGACCGCCCCGCGACCGACGAGCTCGAGCTGCCCGCGGCCGCCGTCTACTGCGCGCTCAACCCGCTCGGCTGGGGCAGGCTCACCTGCCACGAGGCGGCCTGATGCGCATCGTCCACTATCTCAACCAGTTCTTCGCGGGGGTCGGCGGCGAGGATGCCGCCGGAGCCGGCCCCGAGCTGCGCGAGGGGGCGGTCGGACCGGGAAGGCGCTTGGCGGCGCTCCTGGGCGACGAGCACGAGCTGATCGGGACCGCCTTCTGCGGCGACGACTACGCGTCGGGGCACACGGAGTTCGCGGCGGCGCTGGTCGAGCAGGCGCGCGAGGCCGGAGCCGAGCTGCTGGTTGCGGGCCCCGCCTTCACGAGCGGGCGCTACGGCCTGGCCTGCGCGCGGATCCTCGCCGCCGCCACCGAAGCGGGGCTTCCGGCGGTGGCAGCCATGAGCCCGGACAACCCGGGGCTGGCGGAGGCCGCGGGTATCCCGGTGATCGAGAGCGGCGCCACCGCCCGCCAGATGGGCCCTTCGCTCGAGCGCCTCGCCGCCGCGGCACGCAAGCTCGCGGCAGGCGCGGAGCTGACCGCGGAGGACGGGCGGATCGGCCCCGTGGCTCGCACCAACCGGATGGCCGAGCGCAGCGCGGCCGAGCGTGCGGTGGCCCTGGTGCTCCGGCGTCTCGGCGGCGATCGCGACGCCACGGAGATCCCCCTGCCGGACTTCGACCAGGTGACCCCCGCCGCGCCGCTGAGCGACCCCTCCGACGCGCTGATAGCGCTGCTCACCGAGGGCGGCTTCGTGCCCGCGGGCAACCCCGACCGGCTCGAGTCGGCGCGGGCCAGCAAGTGGATTCGCCACTCGCTCGAGGGCCGTGACTCCGTCGAGGCGGGCGAGTTCGAGTCGGTGCACGGCGGCTTCTCCACGCAGTGGGCAAACGCCGAGCCCAACCGCATCCTCCCGCTCGACGCGGCCCGCCAGCTCGAGGGCGAGGGGGCGATCGGGGGCCTTCACACCGAGTACTTCGCCACCACCGGCAACGGAACCACCGTGGCGGATGCGCGGCGGTTTGGCCTCGAGTGGGCGGCGGAGCTGCACGGGGCGAGGATCCAAGCGGCCATTCTGACCGCCACGTGAGGAACGGGCACGCGTTGCGGGTCAACGCTGAGCAAAGAGCTGGAGCGGGCGGGCATCCCAACGGTGCTGCTCTGCAACCTCGTCTCGATCGCCCAGCGGGTGGGCGCCCCGCGGATCGTGCCTACGCGCGGCATCCCCTACCCCACCGGCGATCCCTCACTGAGCGCCGAGGGAGAGCGGGCCTGGCGCAGGCAGTTGCTCGAGCGCGCGCTGCAGGCGCTGGCCACGCCGGTCACCGAGCCGACCGTGTTCGACGGCGATCCGCTTGAATGACGAGTCAATGACCGGCCCAGTCATCTCAGGCACGAGCGCCGTCCTCGCCCACGTTCCCGGCTTGGCGCGCCACGGCTCGAAGCCGTCCCGCGAGCTCCCCCGCGATCCCGAGCTGCAGGAGCGCTTCCTCGGCTCGCTGCGCACCTTCGAGCAGGCGGTAGCCTACGCCCCCCACCAGGCGTTCCTCGGCGCCCGTCACCCGCGCGATCTGCCCGAGCGGCCGTGGATCGGGGCGGCGCCCGACGGCGAGGGCCGCTTTGCGGGCGCCGGCGAGCTGATGCCAGAGGACGAGTTCCTCGGGCTGATGGCGGCGGTGGATGACTTCGACCTCATCAAGCTGGGTGGCGGCGACACCGACGCGGTCATAGACAAGCTCGCGGGCCACCCGCTGGGCGAGCGCATCGACCTCGAGCGCGTGGCGGACGCGGGAGGTGACGCCGAGGCCGTGGCCGCCGAGCCGGGTGCGCTCCCCCTGCACGTCGGCGGCGACCGCCTGGCCGGGGCGATCCGTCGCGCCGACGAGTTCGATGAGGCGCTGACCGCGCGGGTGCTGCTCGAGAACCTGGCGGGCAAGGCAAGCGGCGTGCTCGCGCTGCTGCGCCTGCTGGCAGACCACGAGATCGAGGCGGACTCGATTGACTACGTGATCGGCGCGGGGGAGGAGGCGATCGGGGACCGCTACCAGCGCGGCGGCGGCAACCTGGCCAAGGCCGTGGCGGCCGCGGGGGGGCTGAGCGAGGCCTCGGGGATGGACGTCAAGAACTTCTGCGCCGCGCCCGTGCCGGCGCTCGTGGTGGCCGGGAGCCTCGTGGCCTCGGGCGTGTTTCGCCGCGTGGTGGTGGTGGCGGGCGGCTCGCTGCCCAAGCTCGGCATGAAGTTCCAGGGCCACCTCAAGCACGACATGCCGGTGCTCGAGGACGTGCTCGGCGGCTCCGCGGTGCTCGTGGAGGCAGACGACGGCGTCTCCCCGCGCGTGCGCCTGGACTCGGTCGGGCGCCACCCGGTGGCCGCCGGCTCCTCAAACCCGAAGGTCATGGAGGCGCTCGCGATCGCGCCGCTCGACCGGATTGGGCTGGGGATGCTCGACGTCGACGACTACGCCACCGAGCTCCACAACCCCGAGATCACCGAGCCGCAGGGCTCGGGCAACGTGCCCGAGCGCAACTACAAGACGCTGGCCGCGCTGGCGGTGCGCCGCGGCGACCTCGCACGCGGGGAGATCGGCGAGTTCGTCGAAGGGCGCGGCATGCCGGGCTTCGCGCCGACGCAGGGACACATCGCCTCGGCGCTCTGCTACCTCCCCCACGCGCGGGCGCGGCTGGTGAGCGGCGAGGCCAGGCGGGTGCAGCTGATCGCGAAGGGCTCGCTCTTCCTCGGACGGATGTCAGAGCAGTCAGACGGCATGAGCGTGATACTCGAGCGAAACGACGGAGTGGGAGGATGACCAGGTGGCGGGACTGACCGAGGCGACGCGAGAGAACTTCGACGAGCTCGTGGAGAGCGGCACGACGCTGGTGGACGTGTGGGGCCCCGACTGCCAGCCGTGCCTGGCGCTCATGCCCCACGTCGAGAAGCTGGCCGACGCCCGCGCGGACAAGCTGAAGGTGGTGAAGCTCGAGGCGCCGAAGGCCCGACGGGTCTGCATCAAGTTGGGCGTTCACGGGCTCCCCACCTTCCTGCTGATGCGCGACGGCGAGGAGCTCGCGCGCCTGTCGGCCTCCACGATCAGCCCCGCGGAACTGAACGCCTGGCTCGACAAGAGCCTCGACGAGATGAAGGAGGAGGTGAGCTAGCACCCATGTTCGACGGCAAGCAGATCGTCGTGCTCGGCGAGCGCGACGGAATAGCAGGTCCCGCGATCGCCGCGTGCGTGAAGAGCGCGGGCGGAAACGTGGCCTTCGCGTCAACGGAGTGCTTCGTCTGAACGGCCTCGGGGGCCATGGACCTGAATAGCCAGGAAACGATCAAGCGCCTCGCCGACGAGCACGGACCCGAACAGTTGGTCGTGGTCCTTGGAGCGCCGGACCCGGAGAGCGCTGAGATCGCCGCCGAGACAGTGGTGCTCGGCGATCCCACCTATGCAGGCGCCTTGGCCGAGGCCCAGTTGGGCCTCTCCGTGTATCACGCACTCGAGCCGGAGTTCCGAAGCCAGATCGACGACGAGGTCTGGGAGGACCAGATCGGCGTAATGGCCGACGTGCTCGAGGGCGAGGAGATAGCCGTTGCCGTGAAGGGCATGCGCGAGCAGAAGCCGGAGGGGGCCGACGGGTAGGTGGCGGATCAGTTCTCGGCCAGGTCGCGCTCGTCACCGGCGGCGGTCGCGGGATCGGGGCGAATATCGCACGCGAGCTCGCCCAAGCGGGGATGCAGGTTGCCGTTGCGGCGCGGACGCGTGAGCAGGTCGAGCGGGTGGCACAGGAGGTCGGCGGCCTTGCGCTCGAGGTGGACGTCTCAGACGAGGCGTCGGTCAGGCGGATGGTCGAGGACACCGAGCGCGAGGTCGGCGCGATCGACCTCCTGGTCAACAACGCCGGCATCGGCGTCCAGCCGGGTGCGCCGCCGATCTGGGAGGACGGCGACGCCGGCGAGTGGTGGCGGGTCTTCGAGATCAACATGCTAGGGGCCTACCTGTGCTGCCAACGGGTCCTGCGTGGAATGGTCGGGCGCGCGGGGGTGGGCGGATCGTCAACGTCGGCAGCGGGGGCGCCCACTTGCCGGTGACGCCGGGCAAGGCGGGCGGCACCGCCTACGGTCCCAGCAAAGCCGCCTTGCACCGTTTCGGTGAGGTGCTCGCCGGTCAGCTCAAGCAGCACGGCATCGCGGTCTTCACGATCAGTCCCGGACTGGTCCGCACCGCGCTGACGGAGAAGCTGGGAGACGACGCTCCGTGGACACCGCCCGCGCTCGCGCCCCAGCTCGTCCGCGCGCTCGCCTCCGGTCGCGCCGACCGACTGACTGGCAGGTACATCCACGCCGAGCACGACGACATCGAGGACCTGATCGCGCGCGCCGACGAGATCGTCGAGAACGACATGAACGCCATCCGCCTGCGCCGCTGAGGCTTTCGACGAGATCGACCCTGAGCGTCACCCCCAAGGCCCAGCCGGCAGGGGCGTGAGCTTCAGCCCGAACGGTCGCCCGAGAAGCGATGCAACGTCGCGGTCAACGACGATCGGGCTCAGGCTCGGTGAGGCGCTGTGCGAGCTCCGGTCGCAGGCTCGCCCGCTGGCGCAGCAGCTCTTGCTGGACATCGGTGTGTGGCACCTCGCGCGGCGGAAGATCGCTCGACGAGGCGAGCGCCGCGCAGACACCGGCCGCGTGCCCGGTGGCCATCGCGATCGGCGTGACGCGGTAGGAGGAGTGTGCCTCGTGGGTTCCCGAGATGCAGCGGCCGCCAACGAGGAGACGATCGGTCGACCGCGGGATCAGGCAGCGCAGCGGGATGTCATAGGCGGTGCCCGGCGGTAGCCGCTTCAGCACGGTGCCCTCGCCGCGTGGGTTGTGGATGTCGATCGGATAGGAGCCGCGCGCGACCGCGTCGTCGAACGCGCGCGCCTGAAGGACGTCCTCGCCGGTCAGCATGTACTCGCCTACCACGCGGCGCGTCTCGCGCACGCCGATGACCGTGCCGCTCTGGGCTGCATAGGCGTCCTCGAACCCGGGCACCCACTCGCGCAGGAAGCGCACGATCTGACGCATCTGGCGCCGGCTGGCCCACTCGGCGGCAGTCAGGGCCCAGGTGTCGATCGCCGGGCCCGGATTGGTGCGAGTGCTGTTCACGCTCACCTCGCGCGCGTGCGGGGTGGCAAAGAACAGGATGTCCTCGCGAGGCAATTCGAGCTCGCCTGCCGCCTGTGCCCGGGCGACGAGGTCCCATAGGCCGAGGACTCCCCGCCACTGATCCGGATGCTCTCGGACGTAGTCGGCAAAGCGTCCCCGGTCGAACTCGACCATCCGGAACATCAGCGTCATCGGCTGGGTCAGGCCGTCCTCCTCGCGGCCGACCTCGAAGTCGGCGCCGGCAGCCGCCGCCACGTCGCCGTCGCCCGTGCAGTCGACCACCACCGTGGCCGGGATCGCAAGCGGGCCCGACTTGCTCTCGAACACCACGGCGTCGTCGGCGACCCCGCTGGCGAACGCGTGGAACAGGTACCGCACACCGGCAGCGTCGAGCATGTCGAGCATGGCGAGCTTGTACTGCTCGGGGTCGAAGGGGACCGTGTAGCCGGTCTCTGGGGAGGTGCGACACAGCGCCGCCGGACCGCACGAGCCTGTCGAGCAGTTCCTGCAGCGGCCCGGCGACGACCGGCTCGCCGGGGCCGTGATCTGTTGGCATGATCCGCACCTCTGCAGCCGGGTCTGCCGCGCGGGCGGCCCGCACCTCGTTGTGGAACGACATGAGCGGCATCACGAGCGACGCGGTCGCGTTGCCGCCGAGGAACCCGTACCGCTCGACGAGCACGACGTCGGCGCCCGCGCGCGCCGCTCCGACGGCGGCGCCGAGGCCTGCCGGGCCGCCGCCGACCACGAGCACATCGGCCTCGGCGGCGACCGTCGCCGTGCGCGGGGCAACCGGACGGTGCTCCTGTGCTCAGGCCGGCCCAGCGGTGGCATCGGTCAGCACCTCCGTTATGGCCGTCGCGCTGCGGCTGGCGCACTCCTGCAGCTCAGGGATCCTGGATCGGAGCAAGTCTCGCTGCTCGTCCCGCTCGTCCCAGAGCTGGTCGATCCTGGCGAGCAGGTCGCCGCCGTGCTCGCGCTTCCTGGGCGGCGGCACGGGCACACCGAGGCGGTCAAGCAGCGCCGAGACCTTGGACGCGTACGGCAGGGGCATCAGCGGCACGTTCGCCAGCGCGGCGAAGAGCAGGAAGTGCAGACGCATCCCCACCGCCATGTCGAGATGGTGCATCAGCCCGAGCACACGTCGCGGCTCATACGATGCCCTCAGCACCGATGCCCGTTCCGGCATCGCCATGGCGGCCGCCACGCGGTGGGACTGCCCGATGTCCTGGCGCTCCATCGGGACGAAGAGCACATCGGCCCCGAAGCGCGCGACGATGAAGTCGGCGGCGTCGGCCAAGAGCCGGTGGTAGACGCCGGGCTCTAGGTGCTCGGCCGCACCACCGGGTTCCCGCACCGACAGCCCTACGAGCGGCCGCTCCTTGCGCACGCCCTCCAGGAGCAGGTCGTCGTCGCCGAAGTCCTGCGGTTGGAGGAGGAGCGCTGGATCGGCGGTGACGAGCGCCTCGCGCTCGACGCCGATCTCCTCGAGGAGCTGCTTGGCCGAAGCGTCGCGCACCGTGATGCATTCCATTCGCCCGAGCGCCTCCGCCACCGCATTGCGCTCACTTGGCCGCTCGAGCGGTCCTACCCCGATCGCATACGTCGCGGTCGGCACGCCCGTGTCCTGGGCGAGCCGTGCGACGTGCAGGTACGGCTCGGATTCGCGGTCGTACAGGATGCCACCGCCGCCGAGCAGGAGGAGATCGAGCCGCTCGATCTCGTCGATGAGCTCGCGCCGTATCGAATCGCGAGCGATGACCCGATCGACGTCGTGCTGTGCGCGGGTGTGCTCGGCATCGCGCGAGAAGATGATGAGCTCCACACCCGGCATGCGGCCCCGGAGCTCCTGCACGATCGCTGTGAGGATCGCCTCGTCGCCGACGTTCAACCCACCGTAGGACCCACTAATCCCTATGACCGGATTGCCCGCCGCCTGGCCCATGCCGGCGTAGGTTAGGCACTGCGGTCGCGACGAGCACGAGCGGAGCCGGCGCGCAGTTGCATCACTGCCGGAACGAGCAGCGCGCGGATGAACGCCGCGTGCGGCGGCCAGAGTGGCCGCACAACTCTTCGTCAGGCCCGCGTGCCCACGGCGAGCAGGTATTCCTTCTCGAAGCGCGCTCGGTCGGGCGTGCCGCGGTTCCACTCGTCGCAGAACCGGTTCAGCGCGTCGTTGAACTCGGCCTCGCGCCCGCTGCGGCGCGCATTCGCCAGGGCGGCGATCGTCGGACCGTAGCGCGCCTTGAAGTGCTCGCCGTAGTCGCGCGGACGCTCGAAGGCGGTGATCTCCAGCACCTCGCGCTTCAGCGTGCGGAAGTCGACGCCGGCGCCGAACAGGTCGTTCAGGTGCGCCTCGCTGCCCCACAGCGGCGGAGGTTGTGCGCCCGGTGGGGGCGGCGGGGCGAACGGCCCCATTGTCCGAAACAGCGCACCGAGCATGCCTTCCGGGGTCCAGCTCAGCAGCCCGATCGTGCCGCCCGGACGGCACACGCGCACGAGCTCGTTCGCGACTTCCTGGTGATGCGGGGCGAACATCGCCCCGATCGACGACATGACGACGTCGAAGGACTGGTCGTCGAAGGGCAGGTGCTCGGCGTCGGCTTCGACCCATTCGAGCGCGAGCCCTTCGCCCTCGGCCCGGCGACGGCCCGCCTCGAGAAGCTCGGGCGTCAGGTCGCTGGCCGTGACCTCCGCGCCGGCCCGCGCCGCTGGTATCGAGGCGTTGCCGGTCCCGGCGGCGACGTCGAGGACAGCCATTCCCGGGCCGATGCCGCACGCCTCGACGAGCCTTGGCCCCAGCGGCAGCAAGAACGTCTCGACCATGGACGGGTAATCGCCCGCCGCCCACATCGAGCGATGGCGCGCCTTGAGCTCGGAATCCGAAGTGGTCGACGACACGGCACCCTCCTTCGGTTGACGCTCCACCGTACCACCGCCCTCCCGGCCACGCCAACCGACCTCGTGGCCCTCCAGCCCGCACGGAGGGGTGGCCCCGGCACCAGCCGCCGGCGCTCACGCCCCCTGCAGGTAAGCCACCCACTTCCCGGAGGCGGTGATGTCGAGCGCCCCCTCGGTGGCCACGCCCTCGCACAAGAAACCGGTGACCGCGCGGCCGTCGTGAAGTTGCACGCGGCCGAGGGTCATGGGTGTGGGGAGCCCGGCGAGGAGCGTTCCGAGGGCGGCGGGGGGCAGCGCCCAGAGCTCGCCCTCGACGGCTGCGCCGCCGTCGGCCACTCGCACAAGTCCCGGCTTGGGCGGCTCGGTGTCGAGCGCGTAGAGGCGGTACTCCGGCGCGGTGCGCGCGAGGCCGACCAGCCGCGCCCCGCGCCCCGTGAGCTGGTGGTTCAGCGGCTGGCCGGTCAGATGGGCGCCCACCACCATCAGCTCGGTCGCCGGCGGCCCGGCGACCCGGACGGGAGGGGGTCCGTCGGCGAGCAGGCGCGCAACATCGCAGGCGATACGGTCGGCGAACGGCCGCGCCAGCACCGTCACCCCGAACTCGGCCTCTCCCGCCCGCCCGGCGGGCACGGATGCGGCGCTCAGGTCGAAGAGGTTGCAGAAGTTGGTGTAGGTGCCCAGGCGGCTGTTCACCCCAACCGGGTCGGCGGCCACCGCCTCCAGCGTTGGCTGGAAGGGCGCCGTGGGGACCAGCAGCGCGTCGCAGCCCTCCAGCGCGGTCAGGGCCTCCAGGCGCAGCTCGTCCAGGCGCTTGCCGTCCGCCACCAGCGCGTAGGCGGGAATGCGCCCAGCCGCCTGGATGATCGAGCCCACCACTGGATCGACCTCGTCGGCATGGTCGTCCACGAAGTGGCCCACGCCCTGGTAGCGCTCGGCCGCGAAGCCGCCGCCGTAGAGCAACTGCGCCGCCTCCAGGAACGGGGCCGGGTCGACCTCCACCAGCCGGGCGCCGGCCGCTGACAGGCGGGCGCACGCCGCCCGGAAGGCTTCGACTTCTGTTTCGCCCAGCTCGGGCAGCTCGCGGGGCACTGCCACCCGGGGTGAGGGCGGGGCTCCCAGCGGGGCGTCGGACGGCCACGCACGCGCGCGGGGATCGGCCGGCTCGTTTGCGGGTCCCGCGATGATTGCCGCTTCGCTTCCGCTCGGCTCGAGGCCTGCCACCACGCCGCTCGCCGCCATCACCGCCATCGCCTCCTCGGCCTCCGCCAGACCGGGGGCGAACACCGTCACGCAGTCCAGCGTCCGGCACGCCGGCACCACGCCCACGTTCGGCACCAGCCCGCGGGTGGGCTTGAGCCCCACGATGCCTCCGAACGCCGCGGGCACCCGGCCCGACCCTGCGGTGTCGGTACCCAGCGCCAGGTCGGACATGCCGAGAGCCACGGCCACCGCCGAGCCGGCGCTCGAGCCACCCGAGACGTAGGCGGGCCGGCGGGCGTCGCGCACTGCACCGTAGGGGGTCCTGGTTCCGACCAGTCCGGTGGCGAACTGGTCCATGTTGGTCTTGCCGACCACCACCGCGCCGGCCGCTCGCAGGCGAGCCACCACGGGGGCGTCGGCACTTGGGTGGTAGGCGAAGGCCGGGCACCCGGCGGTGGTGGGCAGGCCGCCGACGTCGATGTTGTCCTTCACCGCCAGTGTGCGTCCGGCCAGCGGCAAGTCCTTCCCGGCGGCGACTCGCGCATCGATCTGCGTGGCCTCGCTCATCGCCTCCTCGCGCGGACGGAGCGCGATCCACACCTCCGGGCGGTCGACCGCCGCGATCCGCTCGAAGGCAGCCGCGACGCGCTGGCCGGCCGTCATACGCCGCTGCCCGGCGCTCATCCGCCGCTCCCGGCAGCCGTCATCCGCCGCTCCCGGCAGCCGTCATCCACCCTCCCGCGCGGCCACCACGACCATGCCCGAGCCCGACACCACCTGGTCGCCCACGCCCACCAGCACGTCCACCACCTCCCCGCTGACCGGCGACTCCAGCGCCGTCTCCATCTTCATGGCCTCCAGGGTCAGCAGCCGCTGGCCGGAGTCCACGGTGTCGCCGGGCGCGACGTCGATCTGCCACACGCTGGCAGACACGGGGGCCTCGACCAGTACCCCGCCCTCGGGCACGTCGACCTTTCCGTTGGCCCCCGGCCCGGCCGCCTGGGGCTCGGGCCGCGGCTCGAACTCCCCGGCCGCGGCCCAGGCGCGGCGCTCGGCCCCGAACGCCTCGCTCTGGCGTTCGCGGAAGGCGGCTATCCCGTCCGCCTCGCGCTCCAGGAAGCGCCGGTGCTCGGCCAGGGTGAAGGTGCCCTCCTCGGTGGCGATGTCGAGCCGGCCGGCGGCCAGCTCGCCGCGCATCTCCATCAGCTCGTCGGGCCCCACGGGGTGCCAGCGGATGCGGTCGAAGAAGCGCAGCAGCCAGGGAGATCCGGGCTCGAAGGGGCCGCCGGTGCGATGGCGGCTCCAGACCTGGGTGGTGCGGCCGACGAACTGGTAGCCGCCTGGTCCCTCCATGCCGTAGATGCACAGGTAGGCGCCGCCAATGCCCACGGCGTTCTCCGGTGTCCAGGTCCTGGCCGGGTTGTACTTCGTGGTGACCAGGCGGTGGCTCGGATCGAGCGGCGTGGCGACCGGAGCGCCCAGGTAAACGTCGCCAAGGCCCAGCACGAGGTAGTCGGCGTCGAAGACGATGTCGCGGACGTCCTGCACCGAGTCCAGGCCATTCATCCGGCGGATGAACTCGATGTTCCACGGACACCACGGCGCGTCCGGGCGCACGCCCGCCATGTAGCGCTCGGTGGCCAGTCGCGTGGACGGGTCGTCCCAGCTCAGCGGCAGGTGGACCACGCGGCTGGGCACCGCCAGCTCGCCGGTGGCCGGAAGCTCCTCCTCGAGCGAGCGAACCACGTCCAGCGCACGGCGCACCGACAGGATGTCGGGGTCGAGCTTGAGCTGGAGCGAGCGGATGCCGGGCGTGAGGTCGGCCACGCCCTCCAGCTCCTCTGCCGCCAGCCGCTCGGCCAGCGCGTGCACGCGCATCCGCAGGCCGAGGTCGAGCGTCATCGGACCGTACTCCACGAGCAGGTTGTCGTCGCCGCAGCGGCGCCAGGTGACCTCGGGGTCCTCTCCGCGCGCCTGCAGCCTTCCCAGCACGCCATCGTCGCCCTCCCCTGCGACAAGGCCGGCCGGCCGGGCCGCGGTCCACGACCCCCGCAGCTGCGAGGCGCCGGCCTCCGACACGGCTTCGAAGCGGACGCTGTCCCCGGGGCGCAGCTGGCCGAGCTTCCACCGCTCGGCGGTGACCACGGTGGCGGGGCACACGAAGCCGCCGAGGCTGGGGCCGTCGGGACCGAGCAGGATCGGTACGTCGCCGGTGAAGTCCACCGAGCCCACGCTGTACGGGGTGTCGTGGATGTTGGAGGGATGCAGGCCCGCCTCGCCGCCGTCCTCGCGGGCCCACGACGGCCGCGGACCCATCAGGCGCACGCCGGTGCGCGCGGAGTTGAAGTGCACCTCCCAGCTCGTGGCGTAGAACACCTCGAGGTCCTCGCGCGTGAAGAACTCGGGCGCGGCGTGAGGCCCCTCGGTTACCGCGATCTCCCAGGAATTGGTGAGCCGCGGGCGGTCGGCCGGGGGTACCGGCGCCACTCCGCTCCCGCTGGGCTTGCCGGGGGCGAGGACGTCGCCCGGGCGCAGCGCTCGTCCGCCGTGGCCGCCCAATCCCCCGAGCGTGAAGGTGGCGGCGCTGCCCAGGTAGCTCGGCACGTCGATCGCCCCGGCCACCAGCACGTATGTCCGCAGGCCCGCATGCGGCGGGGCACCGACCTCGAGCGTCGCACCGGCCGGCACCTCGAAGGGCTCCCACGCAGTGGCCGGCTCCCCGTCGACCGTCACAGGCGCCTCCGCCCCGCAGACGCACACGCGGGTGGCGGCGCTGAAGCGCAGGATCGGACCCTCGAGCATGCATTCGAGCCCCGACGCGCCCTCGGGGTTGCCCAGCGCGCGGTTGCCCAGCCGCAGGGAGCGATCGTCCATCGCCCCAGATGGCGGCACGCCAACCTGCCAGTGGCCGGTGCGCCCCGGCCAGTCCTGCACCGTCGTCATCGTGCCGGCGCGTACCACGTCGATGCGCGGCTCCTGGTCGCACACGCCGGTCAGCGTGGAGATGGTGTGGCGAGCAGCCCGGAATGCGTCGTCTCGCAGCGCCGCCCGCAGCAGACCGAGGTTCGTGGCGATGCCTCCGACGCGCGTCTCCTCGAGCGCAGCGGCCAGCCGGTCGAGCGCCGTGGGGCGGTCGGGACCCGAGGCGATCGCCTTGAAGAGCAGCGGGTCATAGGCGGCCGTGACCTCGGTGCCGGCCTCGACCCAACCGTCGATCCGTACCCCGGAGGGCAGCGCCACCTCGGTGAGCAGCCCGGCGCTGGGGCGATGGTCGTGGGCGGGGTCCTCGGCGTAGACCCGCGCCTCGACGGCGTGGCCCTGGGGGAGCGGCGGGGCGCCGTCGAACATGGAGGCATCGCCGCGCGCCAGGCGGAGCATCCACTCGACCAGGTCGATCCCCATTACCTCCTCGGTGACCGGGTGCTCGACCTGGAGGCGGGCGTTGACCTCGAGGAAGGACGCCTCCTCGCGCTCGCGGTCATAGATGAACTCGACCGTGCCGGCCGAGCGGTAGCCGACCATCTCCGCCAGCCCCGTGGCCAACGCGGCCAGGCGCTCGCGCACCGCGTTCGGCAGCGCGGGGGCGGGCGTCTCCTCGATCACCTTTTGATGGCGGCGCTGGAGCGTGCAGTCGCGGTCGCCCAGCGCGAGACAGCGGCCCTCGCCGTCGCCGAAGATCTGCACCTCGACGTGGCGGCCCTGCTCGATGTAGCGCTCCAGGAAGACGCCGCCGCTGGCAAAGCTGGCCTCGGCCACGCGACCTACGCGCTCGAAGGCGCCGGCCAGCTCGGCGGGCGTCCGGCACGGCGCCAGCCCGATGCCCCCTCCCCCGCCGGTAGCCTTGAGCATCACCGGATAGCCGATTCCCTCGGCTGTCTGCAGCGCCTCCTCGAGACCCGACAGCACGTCGGTCCCCGGCGCCGGTGGCATGCCCGCCTCACGGGCCAGCCGCCGCGCCGAGTCCTTGGCCCCGAACAGCTCCAGCTGGCGCGGGGTGGGGCCGACGAAGACCAGGCCGGCGTCCTCGACGGCGCGGGCGAAGGCTGCGTCCTCGCTCAGCAGCCCATAGCCGGGATGTACGGCGCCGGCGCCGGTGGAGCGCGCCGCGTCGATCAGGGCCTCGGTTCGCAGGTAGCTCTCCCGCGCTGGAGCGGGCCCGACGTGCACCGCTTCGTCGGCCATGCCCACGTGCGGGGAGCCGCGATCGGGCTCGGAGAACACGGCGACGGTGCGCAGGTCCATCGCCGCCGCCGTCCGGATGATCCGGCAGGCGATCTCGCCGCGGTTGGCTACGAGCAGGGTGTCGAAGCTCACGCGCCGGGTTCGATCGTGACCCGCACCGGCGTCGGGTCGAAGCCGTTGCAGGGGTTGTTGACCTGAGGGCAGTTGGAGATCAGCACGAGCGTGTCGATCTCCGCCCGCATGGTCACGACGTAGCCCTGGGCGGAGAGACCGTCGACGATCCCGAGCGTGCCGTCGGGCTCCACGGGCACGTTCATGAACCAGTTGACGTTGGAGACGAGGTCGCGCTTGCCGAGCCCCCAGCGCGCCCCCTCGGCCAGGAAGTTCTCCACGCACGCGTGCTGGTGGTGGGTGTGGTGGCCGTAGCGGAGCGTGTTGGACTCCTTCGAGCACGCGCCGCCGATCGTGTCGTGGCGGCCGACGTCGTCGGAAACGATGGTCATCAGCGACCTGCCCTCACTCGTGCGCAGGACGCTGCCCGCGGTCAGGAAGATGCCGGCCTGGCCGACGATCGTGTCGGGTGCGCTGTAGCGCTCGGCCGTGTCCGCCGCGTTGTAGAGCAGGCAGTCAACCGCCTGGTTTCCCTCCAGGTCCTCGATCGAGAGGAAGTGGCCGGCGGGCACGATCCCCGACCACGGCCGGCGCGCGTCGATCACCTCGGTGTCCATCATGCCCCCCTGGCTTCGGCGTAGTCGGCGGTGTTGAGCAGTGCGCGCTCGAGCTCGGGGCTCGAGCTCCACAGCGGATCGTGCGGGCCCGTGGGCGACCCGCGCCAGGCGAGCACCTCCAGCGCCGAGCAGGCGTACTCCTCTCGCGGGTCGAGCGGGTGCGGCACGTTTGCGATCAGCACCACCAGCTTCAGCTCCGCCCGCAGCTCGACGTACTCCCCCGGTCCGGCCGACCCGTGGTACTCGAGGCTGCCACCGTCCTCGTCCACCCGCACCGCCTTGAAGAAGGAGACCGACGGCGGGATGTCGCGCGGGCCCAGGCCCTGCTTGGCGCCCGCCAGGGCGAACAGGGCGCGGCCCGATGGCGTCGGTCCGCCCGCGGCGCCGTCCCCGTAGCGGGCGGCGTTGGTAGCCGCGGGCGAGGTGCCACACAGCGCGTCGTGGGCGCTGCCGGTGTCGGTGACCAGGGTGGCGAGCACGCGGCCTTGGTCGCTCAGCAGCGGGTGGCCGGGGCCGAGGTAGGCCTGCCACGGGATCTTCACCGTGTCCGCCACATTGAGGCGCTCCCACGGCTGGTCGGCGTTGAAGAGCAGCACGTGCGCGCAGGCATCGCCCCGGGTGTCGGTCAGGCGCAGCGTCGTGCCGCGCGCCAGCACCTTGGACGTGTAGCCCCCGCCCGCCACGGTCTCCGCCCAGACCAACTCGTCGGCCCTGACGCCGGCGGGCGGTGTGGGCCAAGCGCCGGCGGGCAGCACCGGCATCGCCTCTGCGCTGGCGCCTGCCTGGGCACGCGCGTGGTCGCGGGCGGCATGGGTGGTCTCCGTGCCGCCGGGGAGAGCGCTCGGATTGGTCATACCATTACCGTGACGCTGGGGCGGGCGCCTGTCTTTGGCCCGCCGTCCAAAGTGCGTTGTACGGCCTGTCGACTTGCGTAGGCGCTTGATCCAGAGGCGGCGCTACAGCCCGCGGCGAAGCAGCGAGAGCCGCACCACCATGTCGTTCACGCTCACCCGCGACACGGCGACCGGCTCGTGCTCGCGCGAGTACATCGTCTCCAGCAGCTCGATGTACGGCGTCCCGGGCGGCAGGTCGAGCCCCTCGGGGATGCCGTCCCCGGCCACGCGGGGAACCACCTCCGAGGTTGCGTAGTCGACGCCCCGGGCACCGTTGACGGCCAGGAAGGCGAAGGTGGAGTCCGCCTCCTCGACCTCCGCCGGCGCGCGATCGAGCCCCGACAGGGGGACGGTGTCGAGCATCGTGATCACCGGATCGCGATCCGCGCACAGCGTCCGCTGGACCATCAGGCACTCCTCACCGGCGCCTACACCGAGCGTGTCCGCCACGGCGGCGTCGGGCACCCCCACTCGTTGCCGCTGGTGGTCGACCGACGGCTCGTGGCCGCACTGCTCGATCAGCTCGGTGAACGCTACGAGCCGGTTGAGGCGCATCGAGGTGCGCAGCACATGGCCGTTCACGAAGGTCCCGTGGCGGCGACGGCGCGAGATCAGGCCGTCGGCCTCGAGCGGCTGCAGCGCGGCCCGCAGGGTGGTGCGGCTCACGCCCAGGCGCTCGGCCAGCTCGGCCTCGGGGGGCAGGCGCCCATCCTCGAACTGGCCCGCCCGGATCGCCCGCAGCAGGAGTTCACGCGTGTGCTCGGAGAGGGCGGCGATGAGGGGAGCCTAGGACACCCCGTGGCGGACGGCGGAGGCCGGCTGGCTTCGGCCCTGGCTGGACCGACTGTACAAGCAGCTTTCGCCACTGGGCCAAAGACACCAGGGCGGCCCCGGGCAAAAGTATGACCTATGGCTGCTGCCCTCACTCCACGTCCTGCGCAGGGCGGGCTGAAGCGGGAGTTCACCTTCCGCTCGGCGTTCTCGCTCGCCTTCGCGTTCATCTCGCCGATCATCGGCCTCTACACGATCTTCGCGCTCGCGCTGGGGGCCGCGGGGCCGTCGTTCTGGCTCGGCTTCTCGATCGTGCTGGGAGGGCAGTTGCTCGTCGCGGTCGTGCTCGCGGAGCTCGCCTCGGTCTGGCCCCTGACCGGGGGGCTCTACAAGTGGACGCAGAAGCTCGCGGGACCTAAGGCCGGCTGGGCCGCCGGCTGGGCCTACCTCTGGACGCTGATCGTGCTCGTGACAGCCCAGTGCTACGCCGCCGCACCCTTCCTGACGGGCCTGGTGGGAATCGATGCGCCGAGCACCGGGGTCCTGCTGGGTCTCTCCGCCCTCATCCTCGTGGCGGCGACGTGCGTCAACCTCCTCGGCGCACGGGCGCTGAAGGCCTTCGTGGCGATCTCGATCACCGCCGAGCTCGTAGGCAGCGTGGTGATAGGCACGATCCTGCTGTTCTTCTTTCGCGAGCAGCCCCTGTCGGCGGTGTTCGACGGGCCGGCCGGCGAAGGCGTGGCGCTGGCGCCCATGCTCGCCGCCGTCGCGCTGATCGGCTGGAGCTTCATCGGCTTCGAGAGCGCCGGCGACATCGCCGAGGAGGTCGAGGATCCGCGCCGCCAGGTGCCGAAGGCGATCGTCCTCTCGCTGGTGATCGTCGCGCTGATCGTGATGTACGCGGCGCTCGGCCTGATCCTGGCCGTTCCCGACCTCGGGGCCGCTATCACCGGCGGCGTGGCCGACCCAATAGCGAGCACTGTGACCGCACAGCTCGGCGCGGGCATCGCCAAGCCTCTGTTCGCCATGGTGGTCCTGGCCTTCATCGCCGGCATCGCCGCGGTGCAGGCCGCCGTGTCCCGGGTGCTCTTCGCGCTCGGCCGCGACCAGCAGCTGCCTGCCGCAGGCTGGCTCGGGAGACTGTCGGGCCGGGACAGCCTGCCTCGCAACGCGATCGCCACCTCGGCGCTGGCCGCCGCAGCGATGCTGCTGCTTGCCCTGAGCAAGGACGCCTACGCGACGCTCATCTCGATGGCCACGGTGGGCTTCTACATCTCCTTCGCGTTCCCCGTCTTCTGCGCCCTGCGCTCGCGCTTACTCCGCACGTGGGCCCCGGGCGTCTGGAACGTCGGGCGCCTGGGCCTTGCCCTGAACGCGGCGGCCGCCGCCTGGCTGACGTTCGAGATTGTCAACATCGCCTGGCCGCGGCTACCCGACGCCCCCTGGTACGTCAACTATGGCGCGGCCCTGATGGTGGTCATCGTGGCGCTGGCCGGCGTTGTCGTGAGGGGTGCGATGGGTCGCTCAGCCCGGCCGATGCGGATCCCGGAGGGCGTCGCGGAGGAGGCCTCGTGATCGGCGACGCCGCCGCGCTGCTGGTCATCGACCCGCAGGCGGACTTCATGCCAATGGTCGAAGGCGGGCCCGAGCCCGCGCTGTCCGCCATGGCGCGACTGGTGCAAGCGGCGCGCGCCGCCGGCCTACCTATCGTCGTGACGCAGGAGGTCCACCGCCCCGACCTCATCGACTTCGGCCGTGAGCTCGACGGCGAAGAGCCCGTCCACTGCGTCGAGGGCACATCGGGCGTCAGCCTGCTGCCCGACTTTCAACCCCGCGCCGGGGAGCACCTGATTCGCAAGCGCCGCTACAGCGCGTTCTTCGCGACCGACCTCGACCTGCTCCTGCGGGGCCTCGGCGTGCGCACCGTCATCGTCTGCGGCTTCCTCACCGACGTCTGCGTCCATTACACCTGCGCCGATGCGCACCAGCTCGACTACTGCGTCCGGCTGGTCGCCGAGGCCTGCGGGGGTTCGACCCTCGCGGCGTCGGAGGCGGTCTTCGCCGCGGTAGAGCGCCTTCAGCACGGGGCGCTCGTCGGGCTCGAAGCGGCCTGCGGCACGGTCCCGCGCGCCGTCGCCTGACGCGCCCGAGGCAGTCGCTCTTGGCCATCGGTTGGCGCGCCGACGGTCGGGTCGGGGCATGGCCGGGGCGATGACGGAAAGCTGGTTGGAGGACCAACCTGAAACGGAGGAGACGTGAGAAGACGGATCGCATACCTGCTGCCCGCGGCTGCCCTGACGGTGCTGGGGCTCGCGCTGGTGGCCACGGCACAAAGCGGCAGCAACGGGAAGGGCAACGGGAATGGAAAGCGCGCGAGGACGGTGGCTCACGCCTCGCTCAAGAGCTCCGACGGGCGCACGGTGGGGAAGGTGCGACTGCGCGAGCGCCGCAACGGCAAGGTCGTCGTGATGGTACGGGCGCGCGGGCTCCAGCCGGGCTTTCACGGCTTCCACGTTCACGAGAAGGGTCTTTGCGAGCCGCCCGCCTTCACGAGCGCCGGCGGGCACCACAAGCAAGCCGATCAGACCCACGGAGGGCACGCCGGGGACTTGCCGCCGCTGCTTGCCACAGGCGACGGGAAGGCCCGTGCCGCGTTCGTGACCGACTTCTTCAAGATCAGCGAGCTGGTGGCGGAAGACGGCAGCGCGATCATGATCCACGCCGGGCGCGACAACCTCGCGAACATCCCGAGTCGCTACACGTCGGGCACCACCACCGGGCCAGACGAGGAGACGTTGAAGACGGGCGACTCGGGCAGTCGCTCTGCCTGTGGAGTGGTCGAGCGCAAGCGCCGGTAACCGCGGCAGAGGACGGGCGCCCGCCGGAAGCGATCCGCGCGGGCGCCCCCTTGGCGCGGTACATGGCCTCATCGGCGACGCGGTGGAGCTCATGGAGGTCCCGTATGAGTGTTCAAGTCGGAGCGAGTGCGGCGACGCTACGGTCGGCTCCGGGTCAGCGCGCGGGCAAGCCCACCGGGCCGCACTTCGTGAACCCGTAGCCCTGGGCTAGACGCTGGGCGCGCCGGTTACCTTGCCTCAGCTCCTCCACGAGGACTTCAATGGACGATATGTCCTCCGCTTCGAGTGCCTCCACCATGGGGCGAATGCGTCCCCTCTGCTTCGCAATGGTGTCGAGGAACTCATCGACGATGGCCTCGTCTCCCTTCGGCGGTGTGAGCGCACGCATCCTGCCGAGGAGCCGATCGGCGATCGGGAGCGCCTTCCTCAGCTCGGCCGCCACGCCGGCTGCATCCTCGCGCGCGACCTTCGCTGCGACGGCGACGGCGATCGGGGCAACCTGTCGTTTGGCCTCGGCGCAAAGCGCATCCGCCTTTCGAAGAAACACTGGTTTCGTCGAAGTCTCACCTGACTTCGCCGGAGCCCCCTTTCGGGCTTCAGCGGCGCGTGGACGGGGCTCGCGCTTTACCTCGTCATCGTCCCCTCCGCAGCCGGGCAGCACGAGGCTCGCCACGACCATTGTCACCGCTACACCTGTCCTCGTCACCTCGCTCCCTCCGCGTGCCCGCCATTGTCACACGTGCTCGTGCGGCGATACGGGACGATTCCCCGCCCGCTAGGAGTTCGTGGCGCTCACCGGCATGGCGCGCCGACCGGCCGGCTACCCGATAGGAGAACCGATGCACACCCTCCAACCCTGCACGAGGCCGGACTGTCGAGCTCTTCCGGCGACCCGCTCGTCGCGTCGCCATTGCGTCCGGCGCTAAGTGCGGAATGCGTGTCATGAGCGCCGACGGCGACGTCCGCACCAGGTTCAACAGCCTGGTCGGCGACCTCGACTACCCGATGTCAGTATCGCGCACGAGGGCGCCAACCGCCACGACCAGAAGCTCGCGGCGACGCGAGTCGATCGTCACGACGCGCTCCGAGGCAGGGGAGCCGGCCGGATGCCTCGTGGGGTTCGCCACCCAGTGCAGCATCGACCCCCCTCGCATGCTCGTGTGCATCTCGAAGGCCAACTGCACTACCGCGCAGCGAGCACGGCGCAGGCGCTGGCAGGCCACTTCGTGCCCTCCACAGCCACGGCCCTCGCCGAGCTCTTCGGGGGCAAAACGGGAGACGAGCTCGACAAGTTCGCATCCTGCGACTGGCGCGAGGGCCCCGCCGAAGTGCCAATCCTCTGCGAGTGCCGCAACTGGTTCGTCGGCTCGGTGCTCGAGCGGCTCCCTCTAGGAGATCACCTCGGCTTCCTGCTCGATCCGGTAGAGGTGCAGCACGAGGTTCCTCAGGCGGAGTTCACATTCCACCGCGCGAGGCGCATCGAGCCGGGACACGAGGCCTGACCGTCGGGGACAGAGAGTCCTTTGCGAGGGAGGGACCGACGCTGAACCGAGCACTGCTTGCCGAGGGCCTAGGTCGATGAGCTCTTCCTGTCCCTCGCCCGAAGGCCACCGGTGGCGTCAACCCGCTCACGAGCGTGACACCGCGGGGACCGCCGATGGCGACACGGCGCGTTATGCCGCTACCTCCTGCTGAGACCGGCCGCGCCCGTGCCCGACGCTGGAGTACTCCTCGCGGCGATGCAGCATTGCGACCAGCATACCCAGCAGCATCGCGACGTGCTCGAGGACAAGCAGCGCTCCGAGGTCATCGACGCTGCCGACCCACAGGAGCGCGATGACGCCGAACGTCGGAACGAACATGGCGGCGGCCATTTCGGCGGACGCCGGCCAGCCGTGCCCCCGGTAGCGCATCCGCGCGACCATAGGCACCGTCATGGTGAACGCCATGACGAGCAGCAACAGCGCAGGTGCCTCGTCTGAAGCTCGGACGAGCTCATGCCGAGCGCACTCAGGCCTAGGCCGACGGGAAGCCCAAGGACGGCCATGCCGACAAACATGGCGACGAGCAGTTCGAGGTAGTGACGTGCGAAGTGGCGTGTCGATGCGTTCATCGGAGGCCTCCTGGCCGGGTGATCGATGCGACCACGCTACACCCTCCCGGGGTATATATAGGGAGCGATGCCCTGAGTGCCTGGCCGGGGCCTTGTCTTCGATGGCCGGACCGGCGCAACGCGGTACCACCTGAGCGATAGCGCCCGGGCTTCGGACGGCACGGTCGCCGGTCGCTCACTAAGGCCCAACGACACAGGGGGTGGCCTGACCTCCGCATCGGCCAGATCTCAGCCGGATGGGGTGTGACGCGAGCCGGTTCGTTGCAGCGCTTTTTCCCAGCGCCCCCGGCAGGATTCGAACCTGCGACCTAGGGATTAGAAGTCCCTCGCTCTGATCCGCTGAGCTACGGGGGCCGCCGCGAATGATGGCCGGTCGCGGCGGCGGACGTCCGGAGCTTGGCCGCGCTCAAACGGCGGCAGTAGAGCTTTGGTCGCCTTTGGCAGCCGAGCTCGGGCTGCTTCGCCCTTCAACGCGTCACGGCGCCTCCAGCGACCGCTACCAGCGAGGGCTTTGGACTCAGGAATCGGGGCGCCCGGATTTGAACCGGGGATCTTTCGGCCCCAAACCGAACGCGATACCAGACTTCGCCACGCCCCGTGGAGCGCGGAGTCTACCCTCCGGAACCCCGCGCGCGGAGGTTATGCCGTGCCGAGCCCCTGGACCGTTGTGTCCTACGTGCCGGAGGCGACGCCGAGGTGCTCGAGCGCCGCGTCCATCGCGGCATCCCACGTGCCGGCGATGCGCTCTGCGGCGGCGCGCTCCTCGCGGAGGACCCGGTCGGAGAGGGCCACCGTCTCGGGGTCGCCGGCCCGCTCGGCCACCTGCCGCAGCAGCTCGTAGGCGGCGATCTCGAGGTGCTCGAAGGCAAAGGAGAAGCCGGCGAGCTTCACCGGCGTATCGGGCATGGCGGCGAAGAAGGCGCCGATGTTGAGGCCGCCGAGGCGCATGCCGGTGCTCTGCAAGCGGGACGGTCCGGAGCCGTGGGCGCTCAGCCGCTCGTCGACCAGGCGCTGCTGCTCGCGCGTCTCTTCGAGGTGGCCGCGGAGGACGTCGGCGAGGGGATCGCAGCCGGCGATCGCCGGCGCAGTGGCGAGCAGCTGAACCGCCTGCGCCTCGATCGCATGGGCGTCACGCAGGTAGCCGACCAGCTCTGCGCCGAGGTCGTGCGCATCCTTCGCGCGCAGCGACGCCTCCACCGCCTCGTCGAAGCAGGCCGCGAGGCGCTCCGCCATCGCGTGCTCCTCACCCCCGATGACCCGGGCCATCTCTGCCACCTGTCGGTCGCCGGCGCGCTCGGCCGCCCGCGCGAGCAGCTCGTAGGCCGCCAGCTCCATGTGCTCATATGAGAACGCGTGAGCCGTGAGCTTGCCCGGAGTGTCGGGGTTCAGGCGAGCGAAGGCGATCATGGCCCAGCCCCCGACGCGCCCGGCGATGTCCTTGAGCGTCGAGGTGTCCGCGCCGCGACCCTCGAGCGTCGCTCGGACGAGGCGTTCCTGCTCGCGAGTCTCCTCGAGATGCCCCGCGAAGACGTCGGCGAGTCTCTCGGCGCCGGCGATCTCGGGCGCCCGCTCGAGCTGCGCGAGCGCCTGCAGTTCGATCGAGTGGACGTCGGTGAGGTACTTGGTGAGCTGCTCGCCGAGGTCGCGGGCTGTCATGCCGTTCTCGTGCCCGGCGTCTACGCGCCGAAACCTGGCTTCTGCCGGACGGACTCAGGCCCGCTCCGCCTCCACCCGGTTGTCGTTGAACGTCGGCGCGTTGCCAAGCGAGGTCAGCCGCTGCGAGGTCGTGACCTGACCCCCCACCCCGCCCTCGTAGTCGCCGCTCCACCATCCCATCGGCGCCACGAGCACGCCGGGCCGTGCGTCGTCCGAGACACGCACCGGACAGACAAACGAACCACGATCGTTGAACACCCGCGCACGGTCGCCCTCGGCGAGTCCGCGGGCGGCGGCGTCCACGGGGTGGATCACGACGAACGGCTCGGGCTGGGCGCCGTGCTGGCGACGCTGGTTTGCGAAGGTGGAGTTGAGGAAGAGGTGGGTCTTCGGCGTGATCATCGCGAGCGGGTAGCGCACCGCAAGCGCCTCATCCGCCACCTCGGCCGGCGGGTCGTAGTGGGGCAGCGGGTCCACGCCGGCGTCATGAAGCCAGCGCGTCTCGAGAGCGAGACGGCCGTCGGCGGTGCTAAAGCCGCCCTCGGCGTGAGGGGTCGGGCCCTGGCCGAGGTCGACCTTGGCAAAGCCCGTCGTGAGCAGCTCGTCGAGCTCGATGGACCCGGACGCGCCCTCGAGGAGCGCCTCCAGCAGCTGGGAGTCGCTCTCCGAGAAACAAGGGTCGTCCAGGCCCATCCGCGAGGCGATCAGCCGGAAGGTCTCCGTGTTCGGCTTGGCCTCCCCGAGCGGCTCTATCGCGGGCCTGCTGAGGGTGTAGTAGTGGTGCCCCCAGGAGAAGATGAGGTCCAGGTGCTCGAGCTGGGTCGTGGCGGGCAGCACGACATCGGCGTGGGCGGCCGTGTCCGTGATGAACTGCTCGAGCACGACGGTGAAGAGGTCATCGCGGCGCAACCCTTCCAGCACGCGGGTCTGGTCGGGAGCGATCTGTGCGGGGTTCGAGTTCCAGCAGACGAGCGCCGCGACGGGCGGGTCTAGTCCCTCATCGGTCAGGACCTCACCGAGCTGGGCCATGTTGATCCGGCGGACCTCCGAAGGCCGCAGGTCGCTGCGCTGGAGCGGAACATCGGAGACCGCGGCGGCGGTGGCGGTGGGGATGTAGGAGCAGCCGCCGCCCTCGTGTCGCCAGGCGCCCACGAGCGCGGGCAGGCAGGCGATCGTCCGGTAGGCGATCGGGGCGCCCCGGTGGCGCTGGCCGCCCAGCCCCAGACGCAGCAGCGAGGGGCTGTCGCGCGCGAAGTCGCACGCCACGCGCACGATCGCCTCCCGCTCGACGCCGCACAGGGAAGCGCAGTGCTCCACCGGATAGTCCTCGAGCCGGGCGAGCAGCTCGTCGTAACCGGTGGTATGCGCGCGGCACCACTCCTCGTCCTGGAGGCCGGCGTCCACCACCGCGCGCATCATCCCGAGCGCCAGCGCCCCGTCGGTGCCGGGCAGCGGCGACAGGTGCTCGTCGGCCACACGGGCGGTGCGGCTGCGGAAGGGGTCGACCACCACGAGCCGAGCACCGTTGCGCCGCGCCTCTAGCAACAGGCGCCAGAGGTGAGGCGCCGTGGACATCGGGTTCCAGCCCCACACGAGGATCGTGCGCGCCTTGGGCCACCGCTCGGGGTCGACCTCGGGCGAGATGCCGTGCGTGGCGCTCACGCCGGTGATCCCCGCCGTGGCGCAGATCGTCCGCTCGAGATCGGTGGCGCCCAGCGCGTTCATCACGCGGGCGCTCATGAGGTCGCGCTGGATCAGCCCCTGAGTGCCTGCATAGCTGTAGGGCAGGATCGACTGGCCGCCGTGAGCCTCGATGGCGGCGTGGAGGCCCTCCGCCACCCGGTCGAGCGCCTCGTCCCACGACGCTCGCCGGAACCGTCCCTCCCCTTTGCCGCCCGCGCGGATCAGCGGGTGGAGGAGCCGTTGATCGGAGTACACGCGATCGAGGTAGTTCGAGACCTTGCCGCACAGGAAGCCCGCGGTGACCGGCTGGTCGGGGTTGCCGGCCACCTCCGTGGCGCGCCCGTCCTCGACCGTCACGAGCATCGCGCACGTGTCGGGGCAGTCGTGTGGGCACGCCGCACGTATCTGAGTGGCCACCTGACTGGTGGTACCGCCTGGGTGGGGAGGTGTCAAGCGCGCCGGACGCGCGCCGGCGCCTGGGGCTCTGCCTCGCGACGGGACGGTAGGGTCCGGCTCGCGATGGCCGACGTCCAGCCGCTCCTGACGCTTCGATACGACCCCTCTTCGGTGGGCTCGCTCGAGGCGGTGATCGCGCCCCCCTACGACGTGATTGACGACGCCCTGCGCGCCGATCTGCTGGCAAAGAGCCCCTTCAACGTCGTCGAGATCGACCTCCCGCGCCCCCCGGCCGACTTGGATCCCTACGCGCACGCAGGCGAGACATTTCACTCCTGGCGCACGCAGGGCATCCTGGCCCGCGAGTCAGAGCCCGCCTTCTGGGCACTCGAGCAGCGCTACGTGGCGCCCGACGGCAGCGAGCGCACCCGGCGCGGCTTCTTCGCGCGCGTGCGCGTGGAGGAGTACGGGCGGGGCCGGATCCGCCCCCACGAGCGCACCCACCCGGGGCCGAAGGAGGACAGGCTTCGCCTCACGCGGGCCACCCGCGCCAACCTCTCCCCCATCTTCAGCCTCTTTCCCGACCCCTCCGGCGATGCCACCGGCGCCATCGATGCCGCGGCCGCGGGCGAGCCCTTCACCCGGGCGAGCGACCACGAGGGCACCTCGAACATCCTGTGGCGAATCGCCGAGCCGGCAGCCGTGACCTCGCTGCAGGCCGCCCTGTCGGACGCCGAGCTGCTGATAGCCGACGGTCACCACCGCTACGAGACCGCCCGCGTATACGCCGAGGAGGTCGGCGGCGAGGGCGAGCACCGCTACGTGCTGATGCTCCTCTGTGCCCTCACCGACCCCGGGCTGATGGTGTTCCCCACCCACCGCCTGCTGACGGGGTTGAAGGACGACCCTGCCAGGCAGTCGGCCATCCGCGAGGCGGTCAGGCGCGACTTCGAGGTGACAGAGGTCTCTCGAGAGGAGCTCGAGCCGAGCGGGGAGGGCAAGGGCGTGCAGCTCGGCTACATGGACAGCTTCCACCGCCAGCCCTACCTCCTGACCCTGAAGGACCAAGCGATCGCGGACGCCGCCCTCGAGGGCATGCCCGAGCCCTACCGGCGCCTTGACACGGCGGTGCTCGAGGCGATCATCCTCAAGGGGGCCCTCGGCATGAGCGACGACGACATCTCCCACCTTCGCGGGCTGGGCTACTCGAAGAGCTTCGACGACGCCCACGACGCCGTGAGCTCGGGCCGCGCCGACGCGGGGTTCTTCATGCGCGCCACGCCGGTGGAGCACGTGCGGGAGGTGGCCGAGGCGGGCGAGTCGATGCCGCCCAAGTCCACGTACTTCCACCCGAAGATCCCCACCGGCCTGGTATTCAACGTGCTCGAATGAAGATCTACACGCGCAAGGGCGACGACGGCACCACCGGCCTCTGGTACGGGGGGCGTGTCGTGAAGTCATCGGGACGGCCCGAGGCCTACGGGTCGGTCGACGAAGCCGCCTCGGAGCTCGGCGTCTGCCGGGCGGTCGCCACCCGAGGAGGAGAGCTCTACACCGACATCCTGCGGATCCAGGAGGAGCTGTTCGTTGCGGGCGCCGAGCTTGCCACGGCGCCCGAGGCCTCGGGGCGCCTGGAGGACGGCGTGTCCAGGGTGACGCCGGCGATGGTGGAGCGCCTCGAGACCGACATCGACCGCTACATGGAGCGGGTGAACCTGCCGCCCAAGTTCGTGATCCCGGGCGGCAACGAGCTGTCGGCGCGGCTTGACGTGGCCCGCACGGCGGTGCGGCGCGCCGAGCGCCGGGTGAGCGCCCTGAGAGATGCCGGCGAGCTCCCTGACGACACGGTGCTCACCTACCTCAACCGGGCCTCGGACGCCGTGTACGCGATGGCCCGATTTGCCGATGAGGACGAACCGGAGCTGTTCAAGGGGAGAGGATGAGATGAAAGCGATCGCACGGCGCTCCAACGGAACGCTGAAGCACTCGATCCAGGTTGGAGGGCACGAGGTCACAGCCGACGAGCCGCGCGACCACGGAGGATCCGACGAAGGGCCCAACCCGCAGGAGCTGCTGGCGGCGAGCCTGGCCTCCTGCAGCGCCGTGACGATGGAGATGTACGCCAATCGCAGGGGCTGGGACATCGGCGACGTGGTGGTGGAGGTGGACTACGAGCCGGCCCAGCGCGGCTCGCCCACGAGCTTCCGGATGGCGGTCCGGCTGCCCAAGGAGCTGCCCGAGGAACAGCGCGAGAAGCTCATGCAGATCGTGGCCAAGTGCCCCCGTGCATCGCACACTCGAGGGCGAGGTCATGTTCGAGGAGCGCCTCGAGCTCATCTGAGCGGGCGCGCTTCCAGCAGACCGATCCGAGCAGGGTGCGAGCGCGCACACCCGGCCGATAATAGGCGCGGTGGTGACCTCCGATCAACTCCGTCAGGTGCTGCTCGCACCGGAGGATGCCGCCGCGATGGACGCCCCCGGGAGAACCGACGCGGCCGTGCTCGTGCCGCTCTACCTGGAGGCGGGCGCCCTCGTGGCGGTGCTCACCGAGCGCAGGGCGGACCTACGCCGCCACGCCGGTGAGATCTCCTTTCCCGGAGGCCGGCAGGACAGCCCGGACGAGGACCTGCGCGAGACCGCGCTGAGAGAGGCAGACGAGGAGATCGGCCTGGCCGGGGCCGACGTGGAGCTGGTGGGGGCACTGCCGCCCGTGGGCACGTTCGTGACCGGCTACCGGATCTTCCCGTTCGTGGGGGTGATCCAGGCGGGGCACTTCTGGCGCCCGCAGGAGACCGAGGTGGCGGAGGTGCTCGAGCTCTCGCTCGCAGACCTCGTGCACGGATACGAGCACAAGCGGCTGATCCGCAGGGGCGTGCCGATCAGGACGCCCACCTACACGGTGAGAGGGCACTTCGTGTGGGGCGCCACCGCGAGGATCCTCGAGCACCTGCTGCGGCGGGTGGCGCCCCTGCTCTGACCGGGAAGGGCGGCCGCGCTTTCAGACGTCCTTCTCGATCGGCACGTTCACCATGTTGCCCCACTCCGTCCAGGAGCCGTCGTAGTTCTTCACATGGTCCTCGCCGAGCAGCTCGTGCAGCACGAACCAGGTGTGCGCCGAGCGCTCGCCGATCCGGCAGTAGGCGATCACGTCGTTGCCGTTCAGCACGCCCTTGCCGGTGTAGAGATCCCGTAGCTCGTCAGCTGACTTGAAGGTGCCGTCCTCCTGGACGGCCTGGGCCCACGGCACCGAGGCTGCCCCCGGGATGTGACCGGCGCGCTGGGCGCCCTCCTGCTCGTAGCCGGCCATGGCGATCAGCTCACCCGAGTACTCCTGGGGCGAGCGAACGTCAACGAGCGCGGTCGGGGCCTCGAGAGCGGCGCGCACCTCATCGCGCATCGCGCGGATCGAGTCATCGCCCGGCTGCGCGGTGAAGGTGGTGGCGGGGTGGTCCGGCGCGTCGGTGGTGGTCGGCCTGCCCTCGGAGATCCACTTCTCGCGCGGGCCGTTCATCAGCTTCACGTCGTGGTCGCCGTAGTACTTGAGGTACCAGTAGGTGTAGGCAGCGAACCAGTTGTTGCGGTCGCCGTAGAGCACCACCGTGTGATCGTTGGACACGCCGCGGCTCCCGAAGAGCTCGCCGAACTCCTCCGGGCCGAGGAAGTCGCGCTTCACCTGGTCCTGCAGGTCGTTCCTCCAGTCGAAGCCGATCGCCCCCGGGATGTGCGCCTCGGCGTACAGCGCGGGGTTCTCGTCCACCTCGACGATGCGGACGCTCTCGTCGCCCAGGTGGTCCTCGACCCACTGGGTGTCGACCAGTACGTCCTTCGCGTAGTCGGCCACTGGTGCCCTCCTAAGGGGTGAAAGTTGGTAGGGATTACGCATGTTAGACCCCGCCGCCTGGTCGACATATCGGCGGGTCAGTTTGGCCCTCTGGCAGAGGCCGGCGGCCCGCCAGGCCTTTAGTCTCGATGGGGTGCGCGGCGCGGCCCACTCATCCCGATGCTCAGCCGTAGAGGAATATCGGCCGGCCGGCGCGTGGGACGAGGGCTTCGCCTCCGCCGGCGCCCCCCGCCCGGCCTACAAGGGCCTGCTCGACGCGCTCGCAGAGCTCGACCTGGAGGAGCTCGACCGGTCCGTTGCAGCCGCGACGCAGGCCGCCGGGGTGGTGTTCGGAGACGACCAGCCATTCCGCCTGGACCCGGTTCCCCGCCTGATCGAAGCGCACGAGTGGGATCTCCTCGAGCGCGGGCTGGCACAGCGCGTCCGGGCACTGGGCTCTTTTCTGGCCGACGCGTACGGCGACCGCGAGATCGTGGCCGCCGGGCGGGTGCCGGGACGGGTGATCGAGTCATCGGCAAGCTTCGAGCCATGGATGCGCGGCGTGTCGGTGCCGCTGTCCGGATGCGTGGCGGGGCTAGACCTCGTGCGCTGCGCCGACGGATCGCTCAGGGTGCTCGAGGACAACATGCGCACCCCTTCGGGCATGGCATACATGGGCGCCGCGCGCCGGGCGCTGGATGGCAAGATCCCGTGGGCGCCGGCGGCCGGCCTGCGCGAGCCCGATGAGGCGTTCGACCTGCTCGCGGCTGCACTGCGCGAAGCGGCCCCCGACGCCGGAAGCGACCCGTCGATCGCGCTTCTCTCCGACGGCCCGGGCAACAGCGCCTGGTGGGAGCACCGCCGGATCGCGGAGCGGCTGGGGGTGCCGATCGTCTCGCCCGAGGACCTGTTCGTGCGCCGGGGGCGGTTGCACGCCCGGCTCGACAGCGACGGCACGCGCGAGCTGCAGGTGGTCTACCGCCGCACCGACGAGGACCGCTTGCGCGACGGCGACGGCAGGGCGACCTGGCTCGTAGAGGCGCTTCTCGCCCCGTGCCGGCGCGAGAAGCTTGCGGTGGTGAATCCGCTCGGCGCCGGGCTGGCCGACGACAAGCTCGTGCACGCCTATGTGGAGGAGATGGTGCGCTTCTACCTCGGCGAGGAGCCGCTCGTGCCCTCCGTGCGCACCTACGATCCCGGCGACCCCGAGGCCCTCGAGGAACTGCTGCCGCGCCTGGGAGAGCTCGTGATCAAGCCACGCACGGGCCACGGCGGTGCGGGCGTGGTGGTGTGCCCGCACGCCTCCGAGGAGGATCGGCGGGCCGCCGCGCGCGGGTGAGAGACGAGCCCGACACCTGGATCGCCCAGGAGATGGAGACGCTGTCCACCCACCCCACGCTGTGCGACGGCCGTCTCGAGCCGCGCCACGTGGACCTGCGCCCGTTCGTGATCGGCGCGCACCACAACGCGCGGACCGTGCCAGGCGGGCTGACGCGGGTGGCCTTCGAGCCTGGATCGCTCGTGGTGAACAGCTCCCAGAACGGCGGCGGCAAGGACATGGGTGCCGGCATGAGGCCGCTCATCGGGGTGACCACCTCCGAGGTCCGCGTGGGCGAGCAGGTACTCCAGATCCCCCAGGGCGAGCCGCCCCGCCGGGAGATGGCGCTCGGGCTGACCTACCTGCATGCGGTCGAGGTGGCCGGCGGCCTACCCGTGGTAATGCCTCCCCTCGACCTCGATGCGGTGGAGCCCATGCTCGACCGCCTGTCCGGAGTCTGCCTCTCGGGCGGCCCGGACCTCGATCCGAGCGCATACCGTGAGCGCCGGCACCCCGAGCTGGGGCCAGTCGAGCCAGAGCTCGACCGCTTCGAGCTGGAGCTCGCCCGCTGCGCCGATGCGCGCGGGCTTCCGATACTGGCCATATGCCGCGGCGCTCAGGCACTCAACGTCGCGCGCGGCGGCAGCCTCCACCAGCACCTTCCCGACCGGCCGGGGGTGACCATCGATCACCGACAGGACGCGGCCGGCAGCGCGGTCACGCACGGCGTGACGATCGCTCGCGGCAGCCGGCTGGCGCGAACGATGGGGCGCACACGAGCGCGGGTGAACTCCTTCCATCACCAGGCGGTGAACCGCCTCGGCACCGGCCTGCGCGCGGTGGCATGGTCTCCCGACGGCGTGATCGAGGGGATCGAGGCGCCCGGCCGCGACTACCTGCTGGGCGTCCAGTGGCACGCCGAGTTGCTGACCGAGCGGCGCTCGCAGGCGGCCCTGTTCGCCTGGCTGGTGGGCGCCGCCATCGCCTTCGAGGCGCGCGCCGCAGGGAGGCGGGCGGCATGACGCTTCCCGATTGGGCGACCTGGAGGCGCGGCCGCGAGTACACGCTTGGCGTCGAGGAGGAGGTGATGCTCCTCAACCCGCACGACTGGTCGCTGGCCCAGCAGATCGACCGGGTGCTTCCCATGCTGTCCGAGGAGCTCTCCGAGCGCGTCACCCCGGAGACCCACCGCTCTGTCCTCGAGCTCAGCACGACGGTGCACGAGCGCGCTGGCGGCCTCGGCCGCGAGCTCCTGGGCCTGCGCCGCATGCTGGAGGACGAGCTCGTCCCGATGGGGCTGGCGTGCGCCAGCGCGGCCACCCACCCCTCGACCGTCTGGCACGAGACGGTGGTATCCACTGGCGAGCGATACAAGCTGGTGTACGGCTCCATGCGCGAGCTTGCGCGCCGCGAGCCCACCTTCGCCCTGCACGTGCACGTGGGCGTCGAGGACCCGGAGGACGGCCTGCGCCTGGCCAACCGCATCCGGGGCCACCTGCCGCTGCTGCTCGCGCTGTCGGTGAACTCGCCCTTCTGGCAGGGCCGGGACACCGGCCTGGGCTCCGCGCGCACGCCGCTCTTCCAGGCCTTCCCCCGGGTCGGGATCCCGCGCGCCTTCGAGAGCTACGCCGACTGGGCCGAGACCGTGGGCCTCCTGATGCGATGCGACGCGTTCCCTGACCCCACCTTCCTGTGGTGGGACGTCAGGCCCCAGCCGCCCCTCGGCACGGTGGAGGTACGGATCCTCGACGCCCAGACCACCGTGGCCGAGACGACCGCCCTGGCCGCGCTCGTTCAGTGCATCGCCCGCCTCGAGATCGTGGAGGGCTACTTGCCCGACCGGCTCGTGGCCGCGCAGGAGGTGCTGGACGAGAACCGTTTCCTCGCCGCGCGCGACGGCATGAACGCCGAGCTGATCGACCCGGTGACCGAGCGCCGCGTGCCCGCTCGCGAGCAGCTCCGGAGCCTGCTGGACGCGTGCCTCCCCCACGCCGAGGCGCTCGGCTGCGAGCGGGAGCTGGCCCCCATCCCGAGGATGGGAGAGCACACGGGTGCGCTGCGCCAGCTCGACCTCGCGCGGCGCGGCGACCGTCTCAAGGGCCTGGTCCGGACCCTCGCCGAGCAGTTCTGCAGCGAGGGCTATCCTGACCGTGATGGAACGAGCTCCGCTTCGGCCGGTTCCCTCGCGCCCTCCGGGACCGATAGCCCCGGCTGAGGCCTTCCGCTACGTCACGCGGGAGCTGCCGGGCCTGGACGGGCGGGCCGCGGGAGCGCTTGCCATGGTGGCGCTGGTCGGGCTCTCCCGCAAGGAGGTCGGCACCGCCTCCGAACCGGAAGAGGTCGCCGGCCTGTCGGGCGAGGACCTCGCCGAGGCGCTCGCCCGCGGCCGCAAGGCCCTGCGGCGGAGGCTGTACCCGCTTCCGGGCAGCGGCTGGTGTGAGCGGGCCGAGCGCCTGATCTCCGACCGGCTCGACGACGCGCTCGAGGATCCCGGCCCCGCACGGCTCGAAGTGCACCTGGCCAACTGCGGGCGCTGCGTCGAGCACGAGCGCCGCCTCGCGCAGTCCCAAGATTCGCTGGTGGCCGGCTTCGTCGAGGCACAGTCAGCCGCCGAGCCTGAGCCGGACAGCGCGCCACCTGTGGGGGAGGTCAAGACGGATGTTGAGGCGGAATCACCCTCCGGGCCCCCTGTGCTCCGCGCAGTCGAGACGCCGATCCTGCCCGCCGCTGTCGAACCGGAGGCGCTGCCCTCCCCGGATTCCTCGCAGGACGCGCTGCCCCCCGCCGAGGCCCAGCCGGCTCAGCTCGAGGGGCAGCCCGGCGAGCCCAACGCCCGGCCGGCCCAACTCGAGGGGCAGTCCGGCGAGCCCGACGCCCAGCCCGCCCAGCTCCAGGGAGAGTCCGGCGAGCCCGAGGCCCAACCCGCCCAACTGGAGGGGCAGTCCGGCGAGCCCGAGGTGCAGCCGGCCCAACTGGAGCAGCCGCAAGCCGAGCGCCAGGAGGAGCCGATCCGACTCGAGCCGGCTCGGGCCCAGGACGAGGAGCCGGCGGGCGAACCAGAGGAAGAGCTGACTCGAGCGGAGGAGCCGCCGGCCGCCGCCGAGGAGCCACCGGCCGCCCCCGAGGAGCCACCGGCCGCCGCCGAGGAGCCACCGGCCGAGCAAAAGGCCCCGGCACTCGAGGACCCGCCGGCCTCGCCCGCCGAGCACCCGCCGGCACAAGTCGAGCAGCCGCCGCCCGGGCGCGAGGAGCGACCGGCTGCGGCCGTGCCCACCGCCCGGCGGCGACCCTCGGCAACGCTCTGGACCCCCGCGGCGCCCTCGCCCCCGCGCACACCACTCTCGGCCGACCCGTCCCCGCGTCCGGCGCTCAGGCCCTCACCTCCGCTTGGAGCCGCACCGCCCCCGCCGCTGCGTGCCGCGCCTCCAGCGCCAGTGCCGCCCGTTCCCCTGGACCCTCCGGCGGCCGCGCCGACGGTGCCTTCGATTCCGCCGACCGACGCGCCGTCGGCACCGCATTCGCCCGCACCGTCGAGCTCAGGCCCACCGCGCCCGCGGGTGCCCGCCTTCCCGCCACCGGCCGCCACGCCAAACCCCTGGAGCAGCGACGCTCGGCGTCCGTCTATGGCGGCGCACCGGTCGCTCGAGAGCGAGAGCGTCTGGACCGCCATCGGGCCGCTCGTGGCAGTGCTATCGGTGGCGGTCGTGATCGCCGCGCTCGCCGGCGTGCTCGCCCTCGGCGGCTGATCAGCGCCGCTGCGGCTCACGCGCTGAGGACGAATTCCACGGCCGACCGCATCGCGTTCACCCACGCGGGTGGGTCCTTCGGGTGCTGCTCGACCACCTGCACGGGCATCCGGTAGGTGACCGCCGCGGCACGAGCGATGACCCCCCTCCGAGAGCAGCGGGGCGGCAACCGTGCCGGCCGCCTCGTAGACCAGGCCCCGGACGGGCGTGTCCACGAGCTTGGCGAGCAGCGAGGCCAGCCGCGGCCCGCAGCAGGGCGGCTACCGAGTCGGCGGGGCCGCCGGCGCTCCCCATCAGCCAGCAGACGACGCTCACTCCTTCGAGCAGGGGCAGCAGCGTCCCGAGCAGGTCGGGATCTGCCAGCGCCGCCTCCCCGCAGACCGACTCGATGACCTCGAGGCGGTCCGGCTCCCGGGTGGTGCCGCGCACCCGATGGCCCTCCTCGACAAGAGCCGTCGCCAGCTCCCGGCCGCGGCACCCACAGCCGACGATCAGGATTCGGGCCACGGCGGCAGACTAGTCGCAGCCAGTCGGGCTGGCTCAGGGGCCGCTTGGAGGACAACCAGGTGCCACACTGACGTGGCAAGCCAACTCCGCTCCCGACCTTCAGACCCGCGGCGACCATCATCGAGGACTTCTGAACGAGACAGGCGACACGGGCGCTTCCCCGATGCTCGCGAGCGAGGCCAAGCGCGTGCTGGAGGAAACGCTCGACGCACACGGAGCGACGCTGGAGAGCCCGAGTTCCTCGCGCTGTGGCGAGCGTTCTGCGAGTACGCCGAGCGCCCGATCGCCGATCTCGATCCCTACCAGGACGAGGATCTGGTGCTCTTTCAGGCAGGCATGGCGGAGCTGAAGCCGGGGTCCTTCCCCCGACGCCGGATCGAGCGCGTACGTCGTCGGCTTCCTGCGGCAACTCTCCTTCACCGACACGGACGGCGAATACCTCGGCATGGAGCAGTTGCGGCTGGACATCGTATTTCTCCTTTCACCCATGCTCGCCCGACTCCCCGAGGCAACCATCTGGGGCGTGGCCGGCTTAGCTGGGAGCTGTGGCGCCTCGCCCGACCAGGAAGGGACCTATCGAACGGTGCCGGCCTGGAGGAACGCGGTCGAGCGCACCGAGAGCTTCCAGGCGGCGTCATCTTCCGCGCCGGCCCGGGCCCTCCTGAGCCCTTAGGTCGGCTGAGGCCCCGCACCGAGACGCGAGCGGAGGTGGGCCACGGCGGCAGACCAGTCGCAGCCAGTCGGGCTCGGGCGGACCGCAGCGACCCCATCGGACCGCAGTGACCCCCCATAACTGACGCGACCCCGGGCCAGAGGCTCCGGGGTCGCGTACGGCTGGAGGGGTTCCTGCTCCGAGGATGATGGGACCTCCACCTCAGGGGAACCTAAAGTTGGCGTCGCGGTGCCGCGGCTGAACCCTCGGGAGGCGCGCAGTCGCCGTTTCAGGCTTCCACGTCGTCATCGTGAGAGAGGGCCCCTGGGCGTACCGGTCGGCCTGCTCCCTGCGCCAGCGCTCGTCGGCCCGCACCTTCGCGTGCACGTCTTGCTCGGTGATCTCCGCGCGCCCTGACGCCCGGCGGCGCTCGTTCTGGGCCTCGATCATCTGGTCGACGTCCTCCAGCTCGAGCTCCGCCTCGAGCCCCGGAGAGCGGGTAGGGCGCCAGTCCACCTGCTCGGCACCCGAGCCCGGGTAGTACCTGCCGATCGCCAGGAAGATGAGGACGAGCACTACCAGGGCGAAGAACACGAACAGCCCGAACTCGTCCACGACGCGAGTCTAGAAGCGGCGGGCGCGCCGGCCCGGCCGGGGAAGGCCGCGGACACCGAAGCGCCGGCGGGTACGATCAGCCGTCATGGTGGTGGACACCCACGCTTCACGCGGCGGGGCTCCCTTGCCCATCACCGGCCGCTCGGTCACCGCCGCGAACGCGATGGTGTCGTGACAGAGGATCCGGTCCTCGGGGAGCTGGACGGGGGCGTGGCGGTCGCTCGCCTTAACCGCCCGGAGGAGCGCAACGCGCTCTCCCCCGACCTGATGGAGCAACTGGCGGCCCTGGTGGAGCGCTGGGACGCGGACCCGGGGATCAAGTGCATCGTGATCGCGGGCGGGGATGACTTCTTTGCAGCGGGGAACGACATCCGGGTGATGGCCGAGCGGAGCTTCGGGGACGCGCTCCTGCAACCTTCGGCTCGCTTCTGGGCGCGCATGGCGGGCTGCGGGACCCCTCTCATCGCCGCCGTCTCGGGCTATGCCCTCGGGGGTGGCTGTGAGCTCGCCCTCCTCTGCGACCTGGTGGTGGCCAGCGAGACCGCCGAGTTCGGCCAGCCGGAGATCCTGCTGGGGATCATTCCCGGCGGCGGGGCCACGCAGCGCATCGCGCGCGTGGTGGGAAGGCAGCGAGCGATGGAGCTGATCCTCACCGGCCGGCGCATCCACGCCGAGGAGGCGCTGGCGCTCGGGCTCGTGAACCAGATGGCCCGGAAGCGCAAGTGGCTCCCCCAGGCGCTCGAGCTGGCGCAGGTGGTGGCCCGCCGCCCGCCGATCGCGGCGCGGCTCGCAAAGCAGGCGGTGCTCGCCGCCGAGGAGACCGGGCTCGAGGCGGGGCTTGCCCAGGAGCGGCGCCTGTACGAGCTGTCGATGGCCACCGAGGACCGCGTCGAGGGAATGCGGGCCTTCCTCGAGAAGCGCCGGCCCCACTTCAAGGGCCGGTAGCGTGGGCCATTCTCCTACCGCTGCGCCGGCGCGCGTGCGAGCAGCTGCCTGAGCACGAAGTGCAGGATGCCCCCGTGGCGGTAGTAGAGCCACTCGTTCGGCGTGTCGATCCGGACCCGGGTGCAGAGCTCGATCGGCTCCCGGCCGCCCGCGGGCGTGGCGGTCACGGTGAGCTCGCGCGCACCAGTCTCGAGTGGCGCGAGGTCGAAGGTCTCGCAGCCGGTGAGCCCTAGCGAGCCGACCGACTCACCCTCTGCGAACTGCAGCGGCAGGACCCCCATGCCCACGAGGTTCGAGCGGTGGATGCGCTCGTAGCTCTCGGCGATCACGAAGCGCACGCCGAGCAGCCGCGGGCCCTTTGCCGCCCAGTCGCGCGAGGAGCCCGACCCATACTCCTTGCCGGCCAGCACGCACAGCGGCACGCCCTCCTCGGCATAGGCCATGGCGGCGTCGAAGATCGACATCTCCTGGCCCCCGGCCCCGTCCGAGGTGGGGTCCTTCCTGGTCATGCCGCCCTCGGTGCCGGGCGCCAGCCGGTTGCGCAGGCGGACGTTGGCGAAGGTGCCGCGCATCATCACCTCGTGGTTGCCGCGGCGGGAGCCGTAGGAGTTGAAGGAGCCGCGCTCCACCCCGTGCTCGGTCAGGTAGCGCCCGGCGGCCGAGTCACGCCTGATGGCACCGGCGGGGGAGATGTGGTCGGTCGTGACGCTGTCTCCCAGCAAGGCCAGCGCCCGCGCCCCGGCGATCGGCTCGAAGCCCTCCGGCGCCTCGGCCGGCATGCCGCCGAAGTAGGGCGGCTGCTTCACGTAGGTGGAATCGGCTCCCCACACGTACCGGTCCCCCTCGGGCACCTCGAGTGAGTTCCACTTCTCGTCGCCTCGGAAGACGTCGCCGTAGCTGCGGCGGAACATGTCCGACTCGATGGCGGACTCGATCGTCGTGTTCACCTCTTCCTGGTTCGGCCAGATGTCGCGCAGGTAGACGGCCTGCCCGTCGCTGCCCTCGCCGAGGGGGTCGTTCAGGAGGTCGAGGTCCATCCTCCCCGCAAGGGCATATGCCACGCACAGGGGCGGCGAGGCGAGGTAGTTCATCTTGACCTCGGGGTGGATCCGGCCCTCGAAGTTGCGGTTGCCCGAGAGGACCGAGCACACGGTGAGCTCCTCGGCCTCGATGGCCGCGGAGATCTCCGGCGGCAGCGGGCCCGAGTTGCCTATGCAGGTCGTGCAGCCGTAGCCGACGAGGTTGAAGCCGAGCTGCTCGAGTGGCTCGCTCAGTCCGGCGCGGTCGAGGTAGTCGGTGACCACCTTGGAGCCCGGGGCGAGGCTCGTCTTGACCCACGGCCGCCGCTTCAGCCCGAGCTCCACGGCCTTCTTGGCGAGCAGGCCCGAGCCGATCATCACGGATGGGTTCGAGGTGTTGGTGCAGCTCGTGATCGCGGCGATCACCACCGCGCCGTCCTCGAGGCCGAACTCCTCCCCGTCGAGGCTCACGCGAGCGCCGTTCTTCGTGACCGGTCCGGCGAGCGGGGCGTGCTGGTGTGAAGGCTCGGCGTCGGGTTGCCCCTCTCGAGAGGGGGAGTAGGTGGGAGGATCGCTTGCCGGGAAGGAGAACCGGGCGCCGTTTCCCACGCGGTCGTCCCGCGACCCGGCGTCCTCCTCGGCCAGCTCCGCCAGGAAGTCCCCGGCCGCATCGGCGAGGGCGATGCGGTCCTGGGGCCGCTTCGGGCCCGCGAGGCTCGGAACGACGGAGGAGAGGTCGAGCTCGAGCGTGTCGGAGTACGCGGCGTCGGCTCCTCCCGGCTCGTGGAAGAGGCCCTGCTCGCGCGCGTAGGCCTCCACGAGTGCCACCTGCTCGGGGGCCCGGCCCGAGAACTCCAGGTAGCGGAGCGTCTCGGCGTCGATCGGGAAGATGCCGCACGTGGCGCCGTACTCCGGGGCCATGTTGCCGATCGTGGCGCGGTCGGCGAGGGGAAGCGCGGCAAGGCCCGGGCCGAAGAACTCGACGAACCTGCCGACCACCCCGCGGGCGCGCAGCATCTGGGTCACGGTGAGTACCAGGTCGGTTGCGGTGGAGCCCTCGGGTAGGGCTCCCTCGAGCCGGAACCCGACCACCTGCGGCAGCAGCATGGAAACCGGCTGCCCGAGCATGGCCGCTTCGGCCTCGATCCCGCCGACTCCCCACCCGAGCACGCCGAGCCCGTTGATCATCGTGGTGTGCGAGTCGGTTCCCACGAGCGTGTCGGGAAACGCCTGCCCATCGCGTGCCGTGACCACGGTGGCCAGGTACTCAAGGTTCACCTGATGGCAGATGCCGGTGTTGGGCGGAACCACCGACAGTCCGTCGAAGGCCCTCTGCCCCCAGCGCAGGAAGGCGTAGCGCTCCTCGTTGCGCGCGAACTCGAGCTCCGAGTTCTTCTCGAAGGCGAAGCGCTCGGCGAATGAGTCCACCTGGATCGAGTGGTCGATCACGAGCTCGACGGGCACGAGCGGGTTGATGCGCGCCGGGTCACCTGCCAGGTCATCCATGGCGTCGCGCATGGCCGCCAGGTCCACGATCGCCGGTACTCCGGTGAAGTCCTGCATGAGCACGCGACTGGGCGTGAAGGCGATCTCCTTCGAGGGCTCGTCGGCCGGCGACCACCCGGCCACGGTCTCGATCGACTGCGCCGTGACGCTCTCTCCGTCCTCGTTGCGAAGCAGGTTCTCCAGCAGGATCTTCAGCGAGTAGGGCAGCGCCGCCACATCGAACCTCGACTGCAGGGAGGCCAGGCGGAAGACCTCGAGGCTCTCCCCGCCCGCGTCCATCGTGGCGCGCGCGCCGAAGCTGTCCGGGTGGTTCACCGCGAGAACGCTACTAGGGGGACTTATGCGACGAGGTGCCCCGCGGCCACGGCCTAGGAGGCGGCCGGCTCGATACTGCCGTAGTTCATGCCCCCGTAGGTGAAGCTCGGCACGATCGGCCACTGGCGCTTCCACGCGGGCAGCTCCGAAGAGGGAAAGACGTTCATCCAGCGGGGATCGGCACGGTTGGGGTCCGCCAGGGCCTTCTCCTTGACCATCGAGTCGTACTGATCGATCGAGTCCTCGAGCGTGTTGGAGTTGAGAATCACCTCGCGGCCCATCAGCTCCGCCTCCTTGCGCACCCCCGGGATCTTGGACAGGTGCGGATGCCAGTTGTCGGCCGCCACGCCGTTCTCGGAGGACACCCACACCCCGTCGGGCGTGTTCACCACGAGCGACTGGTTGCCGTCCGTGTGGCCCGGGGTGGAAACGAGCGCGATGCCGACCCCAAGCTCGACGTCACCGTCGATCAGCACCAGGTTGTCCTCGATCACGTGGTCCATCCCGCCGGGCACATACCACGCCCACTGCATCGGGTGCGGCGAGCGCAGTGTGTCCACTTCCTTGCGCTGGCATAGGAAGCTGGCATTGGGGAAGACCGGCTTGCGCGGCTCGTACTCGCCCTCCACCGGCCGCGTCGTGCCCATGAGGATCCGCATGTCCTGGACGTGCAGGTGGTCGAAGGCCACGAAGTCCACGTCGCCGGGGGTCAGGCCGCACTGCGAGAGCGCCCCCTCGACCGTGTTGTACCGGTTGGCCAGCACGTTTTGGGAGAGCCACTCGCCGTAGCGCTCGATCAGCTGCGCGTAGAACGGGGCCTCGCTCGAGCCCTCCGGCACCGTCGGCTCCCAGCAGAGCGTGCGCGGGCGTCCCTCGAAGTCCTCGAACTGCACGACCACCAGGCGGTTCAGGATGTTCACGTAGGGGTTCGGGCCTCCGCGGGCCGCGCCGCCGAAGGCGTAGCGGGTGGGATAGCCGGCGCTCACCAGATCGACCGTGCGGACCGCGCGGACCTGGCCCTGCCCCTTGAAGCGCCGGCGAAAGTCATCCGCCGCGGTTCGGATGGCCTCGAGCCGGTCCCCTCGCGGCCAGGTGGCGTTGGCCTCGTCGAACTCGTGGAAGGGGCGCAGGCCCACGGGCTCCGGGTTCTCGACGGCCGCCATCGGCGGGAAGGGTACCCATGCGGAAAGCTAGGCTCGGTCGCGTGCCGGAGCTCCACGATCTCTCCTGCGTCGTGCACGTGCACTCCACCTACTCGGATGGCACGGGCACCGTGTCCGAGATCGCGCGCGCGGCCGAGCGGGAGGGCGCCGAGGTGGTCCTGCTCACCGACCACGACAGCCTCGCGGCGCGCCGCCGGGGCGAGGAGGGCTACCACGGCTCTGTGCTCGTACTGGTAGGTCACGAGATCTCGCCCCCCGATCGCAACCACATGCTTGCGTTCGACACCCCCGGCGCGATCCGCCACGCCGGGCTCGGCCCGGCGCAGATCGCACAGGCGGTGCGCGACGCAGGAGGGCTCGGCGTGGCCGCACACCCCTTCTCCGAGGGATCGCAGCGCTTCAGCCGCTACGGCTCGCTGGGCGTCTCGATGAGGTGGGAGGACCTCGACTGCCTCGACGGCATCGAGGTCTGGAGCTTTCTCAGCGACAACGGCCAGACCGTGGCGAGCCTGCGAGAGGCGCTGCGCTTCATCGCGCGTCCCGAGCGCTACGTGACCCACCCGCCCCGGCGCAACCTCGAGGAGTGGGATCGCCTCGGTGCGAGGCGACGCGTGGTTGGGATAGGAGGCCTCGACGCCCACCAGTTCGGCAAGCGGGTCCGCGGGCGCGTGATCCGCGTCATGGGGTACGCGCGCTCCTTTCGCCAGCTGCGAACCCACCTGCTGACGGAGGAGCCCCTGACCGGCGACCTCGAGCACGACAGCCGGCAGGTCTACACCGCCCTACGCGAGGGCCGCTGCTACATCGCGGCCCACGCGTTTGCGCCGGCGCGTGGCTTCCGGTTTCACGCCTCGTGGGAGGGCGCGGAGCTCCCGATGGGCGCGGAGGCGCCCGCCCATTCCGGCGATTGGGACCTGCACGTGTCGCTGCCCCGCCGGGCGCAGATGCGCCTGCTGCGTGACGGGCGGGAGCTTGCCCGCTCCGCGGGGCAGGCGCTCGTCGAGCGGGCGCCGGGCCCCGGGGTCTATCGCGTGGAGGCTCGCCTTGAGGCCTTCGGGGCACAGCGCACCTGGATCCTCTCCAACCCGATCTATCTGCGCTGAGGGCGGCGGGGGAGGTGCTCGCCCCAGGGCCACCGAAGGCGATCTCCGGCCCGCCGGGATTACCATCTGACCAGCTTCCGGAGCTGGGTAGATGCGTGGCCTCGTCCTCGTCCACTTCGGTGAAGCGCGATCCACT
>JAUJNT010000004.1:57339-77969 GCA_030448005.1 Thermoleophilaceae bacterium | reverse complement strand
CCTGCGTATGGCCGGCGCGCGGACCCCGCCGAGTCCGGGGCGTCGTGTGTCCTGCCAGCGCGCCCGGGTTGCCCTGCGCATCCCCGGCCACCGCGGCGAGAAAGCGCTCGCGCGTTCAATCGCGCGGCGGAGGACCGGCCCGCGATGCGCGTGCCGCCCCGGCGCTCGCGACGGCGACGAGGCCGATGCCCGCCAGCTCGCGCGCGTCGAGGATCTCGCCGAGCACGACGAAGCCGGCGAGCGCCGCCATGGCGGGCTCGAGGCTCATGAGCACACCGAAGACGCGAGCGGGCAGCCGGCGCAGCGCTTCGAGCTCGAGCGAGTAGGGGATCGCCGAGGAGAGCATCGCCACCACCAGTCCGAGAGCGAGCACGGTGGGGTCGAGCAACTCGGATCCCCCCTGCGCCACCCCTATCGGTAGGAGGAAGACGCCGGCGAGCACGAGGGCTATCGCCAGTCCCCCGCCACCCGGGAACCTCTGCCCTACCCGCGCGCCTAGCAGGATGTAGGCCGCCCAGAAAGCGCCCGCGAGGAAGGCGAGCGCCATGCCGGTCGCATCTCTCCCTCCACCCTCGAGGTCGGCCAGCAGCAGGATCCCGGCGGCGGCCAGACAGACCCACAGGACGTCGATGGCCCGCCGCGAAAGCGCAACGGCCACTCCCAGCGGCCCCACGAACTCGAGCGTGACCGCAACCCCCAGGGGAATCCTGTCGAGCGCTGAGTAGAAGGCGAAGTTCATGCCCGCGAGCGATATTCCGAATGCCACGACGAGCATCCACTCCCCCCGCGCGCGCCCGCGAGGGCTCGGTCGCCACAACGCCGCCAGCACGAGGGCGGCTAGCGCCACCCGCAGGAATACGGTGCCCCCGGGACCGATGTCCTCGAAGAGTCCCTTGGCGAGCGACGCCCCCACCTGCACAGAGGCCACCGCCCCCAGCACGAGCGCGGTGGCGGGCACCGCTGCAGGGGTCCTTGACTCGCTCACCGCCGCGGTGCGGGGACTCGCTGGTCGACCGGCGCCCCTACCCCGTTGGGGATCTCCGGACGCCACCGCCGCAACCGGCGGCCCAACACCGTGTTGCCTGCAACCATCTCCTCTCCCATGACGCGCTCACCGAAACAGGCGGTCCTCGCCGCGGCGGCGGCCCTCCTCTGCACGACGGCTCCCGCAGCCGCCGCTCCGACGCGCGCGGCCCAGGTGGACACGCGCCCGAACATCGTCTTCATCATGACCGACGACCAGACGGCCCAGTCGATGAAGGTCATGAGGAACCTGAACCTCGGGATCCGCCGGGCGGGCACCACCTTCTCGCAGGCCATCTCGACCTATCCACTCTGCTGTCCCTCCCGCGCTACATACCTGACCGGCCAGTACTCCCACAACCACGGGGTGATCCACAACGCGGGGCCCTTCGGCGGCTACGTGCGGCTCGACAACACAAACACGCTGCCCGTCTGGCTGCAGCAGGCGGGGTACCGCACGATCCACGTGGGCCGGTACCTGAACGGCTACGGCACGCAGAACCCTGACGTCACCGAGATCCCTTTAGGCTGGAGCGACTGGCACTCCACCGTCGACCCGTACACCTTCAACTTCACGGAGTGGCGGATGAACGACAACGGTGTGATCTCCGACGAGCCCGGCCCCGACAACCCGGGCGAGTTCCAGACCGACTTCCTCGGCCGACGCGCCGCCGAGCTGATCGACCGGGCGGCCCCCTCACCGCGGCCCTTCTTCCTCTCGCTCACGTTCCCGGCCCCACACAGCGGCTCGCCGCGCGACCCCGACGATCCCGTCGGGCTGCGCACGCCCTCGCCTGCCCCGCGGCACCGTGACGTCTTCTCGCGGACCCCGCTTCCGCGGCCGCCCAACTTCGACGAGGGCAACGTCTACGACAAGCCGCAGATCGTGGCCGACCGCGGCAGGGTCCGGGGCGAGACCTTCGCGGCCGTCCAGGAGAACTACCAGCAGGAGCTCGAGTCGCTCCTGTCCGTGGACGACGCCGTGGGCAGCCTGCTCGCGGCGCTTTCGCGCTCGGGTGAACTCGAGAACACGCTGATCATCTACACCTCGGACAACGGGTTCTTCCACGGCGAGCACCGCGTGCGCTCGGAGAAGATCCTGCCCTACGAGCCGGGCCTGCGCGTGCCACTGGCGATGCGCGGGCCGGGGGTGCCGCCCAACAGGCGACTACCCCAGATGGTGGGCAACATCGACCTCGCCCCCACGATCCTCGACGCCGCGAGAGCCACACCCGGGCGGGTCGTGGACGGGCGCTCCCTGCTGGAGCTCACGCGCGACCCCACCCTCGAGACCGGGCGCGAGCTCGTGATCGAGAACGGCCGGGGCGTGAACAGCGTGCCGATGTTCAGAGCCCTGCGCAACAACCGCTTCCTCTATGTGCAGCACGGGACCACGGGCGAGACCGAGCTGTACGACCTGCGCGAGGACCCCTACGAGCTGCGCAACCTGGAGGACAGTGATGACTACGCGCCCGTACGGCAGCTGCTGGCGCGGCGCCTGCGATCGCTCAAGCGCTGCGTAGGCAGTCGCTGCAACGCGGGAAGGCCATCGGTGCGGCTGGCCTTGCGCGAGCTCGAGCCGGCGCGCAACAAGGGCAGGAAGCCGGCGCGCCGCAACCAGAGCTGCGTGGCCCGCGGCCTGCGGCTGGGGCTCACGGGGCGCGAGCGCTCGCGGGTCGAGCGCGTGCAGTACCTCCTCGGGCGGCGCCGGCTGGGCGCCTCGCGGCAGTCTCCCTTCAGTGCAGACGTAAAGCGCAGCCGCCTCCCCGCCGGGCGCGAGCTCCGCATTCGGGCGCGGGTGGTCACCCGCGACGGCCGAGTGGTTACCGTGGACCGACCCGTGAGGACCTGCCGGCGTTGATGCGCCGGGGGCTCGCGGAACCCGGAACCCCCGCGCGGCTGCGGTCTCCGACGGCTCCGGTGAGGGCTCGGATGCGCTCCGAGCCCTACAGTTGAAACGGTCGCGGGTGGCCGTAGGGTCACTGCCGCCGGGGGTCCGGGGGCGGGAGCCCCCGGTCCGCTACCGCTGCTCGGCCGCGGCCTCCACCTTCGCCGGGTCCGGTGCCCAGTGCGCCTCGGGGTCGGGCGGGGTGTCGCGCAGATAGGCCTCGGCGTCGAGCGCGGCGGCACAGCCTGAGCCCGCCGCCGTGACCGCCTGCCGGTAGGTGTGGTCCACGAGGTCACCGGCGGCGAAGACACCCTCCACGTTGGTGTGTGTCGAGCGGCCCTTCACCAGCACGTAGCCGTTCTCGTCCGTATCGATCTGACCACGCACGATGTCGGAGTTGGGTTGGTGCCCGACGGCTATGAAGGCGCCGTCGATGTCCACGACGCGCTCCTCTCCCCCGCTCGTGTCGCTCAGCACCGCGCGGCTCAGCGAGCCATTATCGCCGGACTCGAAGCGCTCGATCGTGTAGGGCGTGAGCAGCTCGATGTTCTCCGCCTCGCGGGCGCGGTCGAGCATGATCGCCGACGCGCGGAACTCGTCGCGGCGGTGCACGATCTTCACGTCCTTGGCGAACTTGGCAAGGAAGGTGGCGTCCTCCATCGCGGTGTCGCCGCCGCCGACCACGATCGTGGGCTTGTCGCGGAAGAAGGAGGCGTCGCAGGTGGCGCAGTAGGACACGCCCCGGGAGGAGAGCTCCTCCTCGCCCGGCACGCCGAGCTTCTTGGGCTCTGCGCCCATGGCCAGGATCACGGTCTTGGCCAGGTACTCGTCGTCCCTCACGAACACGCGGTGGATGCCGCCGTCTTTGGACAGCTCGACCCTGTCGACGTCGTCGGTGACGAAGCGGGTCCCGAAGCGCTCGGCCTGGTCGCGGAACTGCTGCATCATCTCGGGGCCCATCACGCCCTCGGGGTAGCCCGGGTAGTTCTCCACGTCGGTGGTCTGCTGGAGCAGTCCGCCCCACCGGAAGCCCTCGAAGACGAGCGGCTCGAGGTCCGCCCGGGACGTGTAGAGCGCGGCGGTGTACCCCGCCGGGCCGCTCCCGATGATGATCACGTTCTCGATCTTCGCTTCGCCGCCGTTGTCGCTCACGTTGCCTCCGCTGTTACTTTACTTTCTGAAGTATAGATGCCCTGCTCCTCTTCCCAGCGCGCCACGGTGCGGCGCAGCTGGAAGTACGCCACCAGCCCCGGCGGGATTGGCAGCCAGAAGGCGATCACCCGGTAGGTGAGCACCGCCGGAAAGACTATTCCGCTGGGAACGCCGAAGAGCACGAACGCGCCGATCATGCCCGCATCCACCGACCCCACCCCACCGGCAGGAGAAGGCACGAGGTTGGCCGCCATGCCCACGAAGAATCCCTGCACAAGGACACCGAACGGGACGTCGCCCCCGAACGCCTCGAAGCTCGCCCACAGCACGCCGATGTTGGCCGCCCAGAAACCGGCGGCGCCGAAAATGGCCAAGGCGCCGCGTCGGGGATGGCGTAGGTAGTCGATCGCGGTGCGCACCCCGGTGGCGAGCGTGGCGGGACCGCGGGCCACCCGCGTGGCCCAGCGCGTGCGGCGGTAGCCGCGCGAGAAGTCGCGCAGCCGCCGCTCGAAGTCGCCGGGGATGAGCGCCACGAGGCCGAGCATCGCCATCGCCACGGCGGCCAGCGCCGCCGGCACGATCGTGCCGCCCACGGGATTGTCGCCCGGCAGGACCCCGGTGCGCAGCAGGACTCCGAAGATCACAAGCGCCAGCAGGTACGGCGCGTAGGTGAGCACGAGAAAGGCGACCATCCGGCAGGCCGAGCGCCTGCGAGGCATTCCCGCCTTGCGCAGCGCCCAGTAGGTGAGCACGATGCCACCGGCGCCGCCGGCCGAGAAGAGGCGCGTTGCCGCGAGCCCCGCCATCGTGATCTGGTAGGAGACCTTCAGGTCCAGGCGGCGCCGGACCTCGTCCGCACCCGAGCCGCCGAGGATGCCGGCAAAGAGGGCGACGTACGCCGCGAAGGCCACCACATTGAAGGCCACGCCGATTGCGAGCCAGTACCAGGTGGCCTCGTGCAGCCGCGAGAGGCTCTCGTCGATTCCCACGAGCTTGGGGATCACGAGGTAGACGCCCGCGATGCCTGCAACGAAGAGGAACGCCGCCGTCGCCAGCTTGCGCCGGTCGTGCAGCAGGGCCCCGATGCCCGAGACCCGAAGGTCTTCGCTCTCGTCCTGGAGCTCGTCCTCGTCGGTGGCGCCGGGCACGAGCAGCTCCTCCTCCTCCGCGGCGGTGCCGCGGGGAGACCGCGGCTCGGCCCCCGGCATCAGTGCGCCCCCGGCTCGAGTCGCTGGACGCGGCGGCCGGCGGCGACCACGACGGGGAGGGCCCCGGGAGCGGCGCGGCGCACCACCTCCGCGACCGCGAAGCCCGCGATCAAATCGAGCACGTAGTGCTCACCCAGATAGATCAGCCCGAACCCGAGAGCGATCACGTAGGCCCAGCCAAGCGCCCCCGGCATCCGTCCCGCCTCGGAGAGGATGCGGGCGGCCATCACGGAGGTGCCGAAGTGGAGAGACGGCATGGCTGCGAAAGGGTTGCCTTCGAGCGAATCGTAGAGCGGGTGCCAGAGACGTTTCCAGAATCGCTCGCCGGTCTCCACCATGATGCGCCTCACGGGCTCGATGCGCCCACTCTGCGCCGCCCACCAGGGGGGCGCGGTCGGAAGGGCCCAGTAGCCCACGAGGCCGAGGTCGAAGGTGGCGGCCATGAGGCACGCCGAGCGTGGGAAGCGGCTCGGGTGGCGCCACAGCACGTAGACCAACGACCCGTGCGGCATGACGAACCAGCTCCAGTGCACCCACGAGAGGGCGAAGTCATGCAGGCGCAGCTCGCCGGGCCTGCTCAATGCCCGCTGCAACCGGGTAGTGGGCAGCTCACCCAGGCCGAGAATGCGGTCGAGCGGGATCGGGTAGTCCGCGCGAGTGCGCCGCAGGAGCCTATCGGGGTCGTCGTCCGGCATGTCGTAGTGCGCGTAGTAGGCCCACATCTGCAGCGCGTAGATGCCGGCGTCCCGCGCGCGGGTGCGAGGCGTGGCCAGAGCGAGCGCCACCGGAGCCTGAAAGCTGAGAGCCGACACCACAGGCGCGCGCAGCCGCAATCGATGGCGGGCGAGAGGGGTGGCCACGCCGACCGCCACGGCGCCCCAGGCGAGCAGACGTAGGGCGCGCGTGCTTTCCAAGACGGCGGCCAGTATAGGGGGAGGGCGCGGTGGCTTACGTGCGTGCGGCGAAAGCCTCGGCCTGGTGGGTCTTGCCGGCGACGATCAGCAGGTCGTCGGCGCCGATCACGGTGTCGGCCGTGGCGTAGGAGAAGTCCTCGCCGCGGCGTTTGATGCACACGACGGTCACGCCGTGGGCCTTGCGGATGCCGGCCTCGCCGAGCTTCTTGCCGACGTACTGGCGCGGCGGTTTCGTCTCCACGAGGGCGAAGCCGTCCTCGAACTCGATGTAGTTCAGGGCGCGGCCCGCGACCAGGTGGGCCACGCGCTCGCCCATCTCGTGCTCGGGCAGCACCACGCGGGTCGCGCCCACACGCTCGAGGATGCGTGCGTGCGGCATGCTGATCGCCTTGGCCCAGATCGTCTCAACGCCCAGGTCGACAAGCACTGACGTCGTGAGGATGCTGGCCTCGATGTGCGTGCCGATGGCGACCACCGCACAGTCGAAGTCCGCGGCCCCGATCTGGCGCAGTGCTTCCTCGTCGGTCGTGTCGGCCTCGATCACATGCGTCAGGCGCCCGGAGTAGCTCTGCACGATCTTCTGGTCGGAGTCGACTGCCAGCACCTCATGGCCGAGCTCCACGAGTGTCTCGGCGATCGCGCCGCCGAAGCGGCCCAGCCCGAGGACCAGGATCCCGGCCTCGTTGTCTTGGTCAGCCAATGATCGGCCGCTCCTCGGGTAGGCGGTAGAGGATGGGTCGTGAGCGCAGTGCGAGCGCCGAGGCCAAGGTAACGGTCCCGACACGCCCGAGGAACATCAGGAGGATCAGCACGCTCTGGGCCTGCGCGGGCAGGTCGGCGGTGATGCCGGTTGACAAGCCAACCGTGCCGAACGCCGAGATCACTTCAAACAGCACACGATCGAGGTTCTCGTCGCTCATCGCAAGCAGCGTCAGCGTGCTGGCCACGACGACGAACATGCCGAGCAGCGCGATGCTGAGCGCCTGGCGCTGCGCGACAGCCGGGATCCGGCGGTTGTGCACGTGCACTGTCGGGTCGCCGCGGACCTCCGCCAAGATCATGAAGCCCAGCACCGCGACGGCCGTGACCTTGATGCCACCCGCGGTGCCGGCCGGTCCACCTCCGATGAACATCAGCACGTCGGTCACCAGCCACGTCGTCTCGTTCATCTCACCGTAGTCGAGCGAGTTGAAGCCCGCCGTGCGCGGCTGCACCGCGTGAAAGAACCCGGTCAACAGCTTGCCGGGTATCGAGAGCGGGCCCAGCGTCTTGGGATTGCCCCACTCAAACGCCGTTACCGCCACGGCACCGCCCACCAGCAGGATCAGCGTCATCCAGACCACGATCTTGGTGTGCAGCGTCCACGTCCTTGGCGTGAGCAGCTCGCGCCGGAGCTCGAAGAGGACCGGGAAACCGAGCCCGCCGACGATGACCGCCACGGCAACCGTGATCGAGATGACGGGGTCGGCGGCAAACCGGACCAGGTTGTCGCTGTACAGCGAGAAGCCCGCGTTGTTGAACGCCGAGACCGCATGAAAGATCCCGTGATAGACAGCCTGACCCAGCGGCTCGTCGTACTTCAGGGCCAACCATGACGTGAGGATGAACGCGGCGATCGCCTCAAAGGCCAAGCTGAAGGCCGCGACGCCGAACAGCACCCGGCGCACATCGCCGAGACCCAACGTCTTCGTCTCCGCCCGTGCCGTCAGACGCGTGCGCAGTCCCAGGCGGTGAGCAACCAGCAGTCCCAGCAGCGACGCTAGCGTCATGATCCCGAACCCGCCGACTTGGATCAGGAGGAGGATCACCGCCTGGCCGAAGCCCGACCAGTACGTCGCCGTATCGACGACTGTCAGCCCGGTCACGCAGACCGCCGAGGTCGACGTGAAGACCGCTTCGAGGAAGGAGGCGTGACCTGCCTCGGCGCGAGCGACCGGCAGCGCGAGCAGCGCAGAGCCGGCGACGACTCCGGTGGCGAAAGCCAAGACGACGACCTGCGCGGGATGACGCAAACGAAACGCGCGCGACGCGAAACCCATCGGCCGAGATTACGGCGCCAGCACTCGGGGTAGGGTCGACCCAGTGCCCATGGAGAGCCCCGAGCGGGCCGGATGAGGAGGAGCAATGGCGCAGCTGCCGGATGCAGGCAATTACCACGGCCGCTTTCTGTGCGACTCGAGCGGTGGGAGGGTCGGGAAGATCGACGAGGTCTATCTCAACACCGATGACGACCGGCCCGAGTTTGCGCTCGTGAACCTGGGGCAGCACGGCACGCGGTCGAGCTTCGTGCCGGTTCGCGACGCCGTTCAAGTCGGTGATGAGGACGTCCGCGTCCCGCTTTCGAAGGACAAGATGGACGAGGCGCCGACCATCGAGCCCGGGGGGGAGCTCTCCGAGGAGGAGGAGGCCCAGCTCTACGAGCACTACGGGATGCAGTTCACCGAGCCGCACTCCGGCTCCCGCTCGGAGGACGAGGCGCGCAGCGGCAGCGAGGACAGGGGACGCGGCCGCCTGCGGCTCAGGCGGCACGTGGTCACCGAGTACATTCCGGTCCAGCACGAGGAGGTAACCATCGAGCGCGAGGACGATACGCGGCCATAGGTTTGCCCCACTCGCTCGCGGGTAGCTTCGCGCCCGATGGCCGACGGTACCGAACAGAGCCCGCAGAAGGATCCCGAGGACTGGGTCACCGGCGACGAGCCGATGACCTCCTCTCAGGCGTCCTATCTGCAAACGCTCTGCCAAGAGGCTGGTGAGGAGTTCGACCAGAACCTGTCCAAGGCAGACGCGTCGCGGCGCATCGACGAGCTTCAGGAGCGGACCGGACGCGGCGGTACGGCCGACTCGGGGAAGTCCGGCGGCGACTGACGTTTGGTTCGGCGCCCGTCGTGACGGCGCCGAGGTGATCCTCAAGCAGGTGCCCGAGGGGCAAGTGAGCCTCACTTCGCGCTGTGTCAGACGGACCTAGTGGGCCGAGGGTGAGTGCTCGAGAGCAGCGATGGGACATTCGTCGAAACGCGCATGAGTTCGGAGGCCTTCGGGGTAGAAAGGACTCATGTACATCGGAACTTCACTATTCCTGATCGCGCTCGGCGCGATCCTCAAATTCGCGGTGACCGCCACGGTGGCGGGCATCAGCATCCAAACTGCGGGCGTCATCCTGATCGTCGCCGGGATAATCGGGCTGGTCGTCTCGCTGCTCATGGATCTCTCGGCCCGCCGCCGTGCACCGGGCGAAGTCGAAGTGGTGCGCGAGCGCGAGCCTGTCGGAAGGGAGCGCTACTAACCCATGCTGCTGGTCATCGGAATCATCCTGCTCATAGTCGCGATCGCGGGCGGCACGATAGTCCACCCGATCCTCTTCGCGCTCGCGATCGTGGCGCTCGCGATGTTCTTTCTGGGCAGATAACCAGTGGCCACTTAAGCCATCTCACGCCCTGTCAACGGCGCGAGCGCCACCGCGTTCGTACGAGGCGCCACTCAGGCAGTCGTCGCCGACCCCAATCAGGAGGATCAATGACCGACAAGAACATCGATAAGGGAAAAGGTCGCGTGAAGGAGTCCGCTGGCGCGCTGACCGGAGACAGCCGCCTGAAGAACGAAGGGCGACTCGACCAGAGCAAGGGCTCGCTCAAGAGCGTCGTGGACAGGGTCACCGGGCGCAACAAGAAGCAGAGGTAGAGCCCCACCCGACGGCTCGCCCTCGCGGCGGGGCTGTCCCCGAGAGGTCAGCCACCTCGGCGACGCCCTTCCGGGCTACTTCGCCGGCCGCCGACCAGCGGTAAGAGCCGGCGCAGGCAGGGCATTCCGAAGGTCGGCTTCAGCCTCGGTGGCTTCGGCGCCTGGGAGCTAGCTAATGGCCTACCAGCGGCGCTTCGCGGCGATCGCACCGATCGCGGGCGGTACCGGACGCGGGGAACGCGATGTCGGCCGCACCTTCCCGCCCTCTGGGCCTTCCACGGGACTGCCGATCGCGTGGTTCCCGCCGGTGAGTCGAGGGCGAAACACTCTCATTGCGTTCAGTGGGCCATACGTCTTTGGGGAACGACGCGATCCTCCTCTGCCGGCTCGCCGGCCATGTCTCGGTCCGGCGCGGGCTTGACCTGGTCTCCCCGGTTGAACGGAGCCAGGTACTGCTGCAGAGCCCCTCAGAGGTGGCCTGAAGAGCCATCCGCTCTGCTGCGCCTCGCCGCGGTCCCCCACGATCTCGACGAGGCGCTCGATGAGCGCTGTTCCGGCGCGCCGGAGCAGCTCGCCGCGTGGGCGGCGCGCGAGCCCTGGAGCGTCGAGCCCGAAGAGGGCAGGGCGCTGCTGCTCGCCGCCTTGGTCTGTCTCGAGCGGCTCGACTACTGGTCCTTCGCTCCAAGCAATGGCACGCCGACGGTCCTGCGCGACGCGCTGACTGGGCCCGAGGACATCTCGACGGTGGCGGCGATGGAGCCTGTCGATGACCAGTTTCGAGGCTGCACGGAACGCCAAGAGGTACCGCTCGCCCTGACAGGAGACGCAGAGCGGGGCGGCTGGTGGCGCTACAGGCTCCCGGCCGCGCAGCGGCCTTGCCAGCTGGGCGATCTGGCCGGAGAAGCCGGAGCACTATGCCGCCGGAAGGCACGGCCGCGGCCTGCGCACGATCAGACACGTCTGGGAGCTCGCAGAGCGTCCGTACGGGTTGCGCGCGATGACAGATCGTGAGCTCTCTTTGTGGGCTGGCCTGTGTGCCCGCCAAGCCGATGCCGTCGAATCCGCCCCGGCGCGAGAGGGTGGTGGACCGATCAGCACGAGCAGGTCGCGGAAGAGCAGCGGCCGCGAGCAGCCGACAGGGACCGGGCTGACTAAGCGCGCGCCTCTTGGCTTGAAGTGGGCGCTTGGAGACGCCGAGCGACTTCACGGAGCGCACGCGGCAGGTCATGGATGCAGGTCGTTGGTCTCGCGATCGAGCAGCTGGCCATGCTCGAGCAGTCAAAGTCTGAAGGCGCTGGGCAACACCGCGGGGCGGCTATGTGTCTCCGTCACCTTCCGATGCTACGCTGGCTGTGGGTGGCGCTGGGTACGCTGACCGGCCTGTCGGCAAGACCGGCCAACGCACACGGCCGCCACTCGGTCACAGACCCGATGGGACGTAGCCCGTCAGTAAGCGCTGGGGGGACCGGACCCGGTTAGGAAGCCCACGATGGGGGCTGGCGTTTCGATTGCAGGCGAGGTCTCTCGGCAGGCACCACTCAGGTCCCTCCAGACTGCGGGGAGTCATGCCTTCGCCCTCGAGGTCGAGGAGTTCGGGGCGACCCTCCATCTGCGCTTGATCGGAGAGTTCGGCCTTGAATGTATCGGCCGGGTAGAGGCTGCTCTCGAGCGCGTCTCGGACGAGCACACGAGACAGGTCGTATTGGACCTCAGGGAGCTGAGCTCCCTCGACTCCGCTGGCCTCCACACGATCCTCAGGGCAAACGAACGCGCACGCATTGCTGCGTTTGACCTGGTCGTCGTTCGACCGCGGGGGTTGGCGAACCGAGTGTTCACGCTCACCCGCGCCGGCGAGCAGTTGAAGCTGGTCGACCAAGCCTTCCTACAGCGGGCCGCACGCGCCCGCGCGTATCGGTTTGCTGCTCGCCCCGGCGCAGGCGCCGGCGGCGGGGCATGAGGGTCACCGTCCGTCGCCCAGACGGTGAAGCGGTCGAGCTTCGCATCGAGGGCATCACGACGCCTGATGAGGACGTCGCTCGCGTGCGGCCCGTCGGGCAGGAGCCGACGCCTGAGGAGCTATTGGCCGCGAGCCTGGCCTCCTGCACCGCTACGACCATGGACCTCTACGCGAGAAGGAAGGGTTGGCAGGTCGGGGAGGTCGATGTCGACGTCGACTACACGCCGGCTCAGCGTGGTTCTCCAACGCGCTGCGCAATCGTCGTGCGGCTGCCTGAGCATCTGTCGCCTGAGCGGCGCGAGCGCCTGATGCAGGTCGGCGCCACCTCCCGGATTCACCGCGTCCTCGAAGGCGAGATCGCCTTCAACGAGCGACTCGAGGTGCGCACGGCGCCTGAGGCGCCCCTTCCAGATCGCAGGCCCCAGGCGCGACGCAGGCCCATAGCGGTGGTGAACGGCCTACGAGGAGCACTGCGCATTCGCAGTGGTGATGCGGCGCCCCGCGACCGCTCACCGGGCCGCGCCCTCGGCGCTTGACTAGCGCCGAGCGCGCGAAGTTCGGAGGTGCGTGTATGCCGCGGCCAGTGCGGTTTCCATCGGGCGAATGTCTCGCCGTGCGGTGGAGAGCAGGTACCCGCCTTGTATTGCGCTGAGCGTGGTTTCGGCGAGGAGCACGGGTTGGGCTCTCGGCTCGAGCAGTTCCTTCCTCTTCATGGATGTCAATGCGTCGGCGAGGATGTTCTCCCAGCGCGAGAATGCTTCGGCGACGTGACGCTGCAAGCTGGGGCTGGAGGCGCTCAACTCGACCGTCAGCGAGCCGACGGGGCAGCCCTTGAACCCCCGCTGCTCTTGGCCCACGAGCAGCGAGTCAAACCACGCTCGTATGCCACTCCAGGTGTCCAGGCGAAACTCGTGGATTCCGCCCAGGACGATCTCGAATTGATACTCGAGGACAGCCGCCACGAGGTCGTTCTTGCCGGAAAAGTAGTGATAGAACTGGCTCTTCCCGCAGCCGGAGGCGACGAGCACATCATCGACGCTCGTAGCTTTGACCCCGTGTTCGTACATGAGCGCGGCAGCCGCGCTGATGATCGCCCCTCTGCGCTCTCTTCCACGTGCTGTCTTGGGCTCTGCCACCGAGCGACTCTCACCGCATACACCTAGCATCCGGAGTCTTGTACTGTCTGGTACAAAGAGTAACTGGTCGCTGTTACCCCCGGAAGGAGAGTTCGAAGTGGTGCACGAGCACGAGAAGGGCGGCGGAGCGGACCGCCTAGGAGGCAGGTCCCTGTGACGACCCCACCATTCCTGGCGAAGGGTGCTCTGGCGGGCCTGATCGGCACAGCGGCAATGACCGCCGCCCAGATGGCGGAGATGCAGGTGACTGGCCGCGAGCCGTCGCTGGTGCCCGGCCACGTCGCATCGAAGTTGCTGAGACTGAACCCCGAAGGCGACGAGGCGCTGTCACGGATCTCGATCAAGATGCATTGGGCTCACGGGATGACCATGGGCACCGTGCGGGCGTTGGTCGGCCGGGCCGGCCTGCGCGGGCCGGGTGCGGCGGCAGCGCACTTCGCCGTGATGTGGAGTGGCGACGTCATGCTCTACAAAGCTTGTGGAATCGCACCGTGGCCGTGGCAGTGGAGCCTCGAGGAGCTAACTCCGGATGTGCTCCACAAGGGCATCTACGCGGCGGTGACGAGCGCCGCGTATGAGGCCATGGCCTGATCCGCGCCGCGCTGACGGTCTCAGGTCTTTACACCGACCTCTTTGCCCGGTGCGCCCCCGGCCGGTCCGTCAACGCCAGGCAGAGCGCTCGATCGGCCGTTGCCCCGCGGGGCAACAGCGTGCCGTGATCCGACACGACTTTTGTAATCCCGGTTACATCAACGCTGACGCTTGCGATTCTCGCGCCTATGTTAGAGAGCTGGATTTGGCGCTTGGGCCGGGGTACGGCACGCATGGAGCGGGGCCGGGGCCGGGCGAGTTCGGAGGTAACAAGTCAATGGGAGGCGCAAGGATGTCAAGAGGCGCAAGGATGTCGTCAGTTACCCGGATGGGCGCCGTGCTTGCAATGAGTTTCTCGGCGCTCGCCTTCGGCGTGCCCGCCGGAGTGGCCGCCACGCCGAGCACTCCCTACGACCTTATCCAGGATCGCTCCCCCGCTCCTCAAGAGCTGGGCCGTTTCGGAGAACGTCACGCGGCCGCCAGGGACGACCTCAACGGCGATGGCGTGAACGACTACTTCATCGGCGCTCCCAACCACGACGTCCTCGCGGCGGGCGCCTCTCAGCCCTACGTCGAGGACGCCGGGCGCGTCTGGGCGGTGAACGGGCGGACCCGGGAGATCCTCTATGCCATCAGTCCCCCTGAGGCCCAGAGCCAGGCCAAGTTCGGCTTCTTCATCCAGGTGCTTGGCGATGTCTCCGCCGACGGGGACCCGGACCTTGCCGTGGGCACGCAAACCCAGGACACCACCGCGGCGGGCGACTCGTGCGCGCCCCCGACTGCCGGATGCAACGTCAACCAGGGGAAGGTGTGGGTCTTCAGTGGCCGCACGGGAGCGCTGCTCTACAGCGTGATCCCCCCGCCGGCGGGGCAACTCGCCAATGCACAGTTTGGATCGCGCCTCGGGAACGCCGGCGACATCAACGGCGACGGCGTCTCCGACCTCATCGCCGGCGCCACCGGCGTGGTCACCGGCCAGGGACGGGCCTACATCCTCGACGGGAGGACGGGCAACCTGCTGCGCACGCTTTCCCCGCCCGATGCCAACAGCACACCGGGAGGCCTCAGCTTCGGCCTGTCGGTTCAGGGTCCCGGTGACGTCGACGGCGACGGTGTCATTGACCAGCTGGTGAACGCCGCCGGCTACAACGCCGGAGCCGGACGCTTGTACCTCTTCAGCGGCAGCACAGGCGCGGTCCTCTCGAGAATCGACAATCCCACGCCCCAGGCAGGCGCCTTCTTCGGCTTCCAGGATGCCGCACCCCTGGCGCCCGGCGACGTCAATGGCGACGGGCGCGCCGACATCTACGCCAACGGCTTCTCACAGGACGGGCCGGGCGGGCGGGCCCAGGGACGGATGTGGGTCTTTGACGGAAGGGCGTCGGTCCAATCGGGCGCGGGGGTCGTGCTCTACGAGCCGAAGGACCCCACGCCCCACATCGGGGGGCAGTGCTGCTTCTCGCTTGACCGGACCGACTTCAACAAGGACGGGCGCCCGGACCTCTACGTCGGCCAGTCGCCGCACCACACCTCCGCCCGTCCGTGCCCCGGCCCGGACAACGCCCCCACCAACTGCGGCAGCAACCAGAGCGGGGGCACCTACGTCTTCGACGGACGCGACGGGGCGCTGCTGAAGTCCCTCGAACTCGGACCCCTCGGACAGCCAGGCGGAGAGGGCAACCTCGGTTCCAACCTGGGTTGGAGCGCAATCGCCCCAGGCGACCTCAATGGCGACACCGAGCCCGACTTCGTCGCGGGCGCCACGTTCCAGGATGTGGGTGAGAACAAGGACGAGGGGAGTTCCTTCGTGTTCCTCTCACGGGCTGCGGACGCGGCTGGACCGCCGCCCGGCACCGACGGCGCGTCCTTCCCGGGCTGCCGCGCCCTGACCGCAAACGTGATCCGCGGCACCGCCGCGGCCAACAGGATCACGGGCACTGTGAGGGCCGACCGCATCTTCGGTGGCACCGGTGACGACGTGGTCGATGCCCTCCCGGCCGATGATTGCGTCGACCTCGGCACGGGCAACGACCGGGGCCAGGGCGGGCTGGGCAATGACCTCGTGCTCGGTGGCCTCGGCAACGACCTCGTCGACGGCTCAACCGGCAACGATCGCCTGCAAGGCGACGCTGGCGATGACCGCGTCGTCGGGAACACTGGAAACGATTCGATGCTCGGCGGCAGCGGAAAGGACAATCTGCTCGGAGGGCTTGGCAACGATCGGCTGCACGGCCAGGGCAGCACCGACCGCATCGCCGGCTCACGTGGACGCGACCGCATCAACGGCGGCTCCAGCGGAGACCTGATCTCCGCCGGCAGCTCCGGTGATCGGGTAGCGGGCGACCAGGGCAACGACCGCATCAACGGCAACTCGGGCAACGACGTGCTGAAGGGCAACTCGGGCCACGACCGCATCACCGGCTTGACCGGTGCCGACCGGATCGCCGGCGGCTCCGGAAACGACCGCATCAACTCGCGCGATGGGCGACGTGATCGGGTCGACTGCGGACGGGGACGTGACCGCGTGCTCGCAGACCGCTTCGACGTGATCGCCCGCACCTGCGAGCGCGTCAGCCGGCGGCGCTAAGACAGTCGGAGGCGGGCACTGCGACGCCGTGTCGCGAAGCAGTGCTCGCCGGCCTAACGGCCTCGGTGCCAGTCACTACAGGAGTCCGGAGTTCACGGGGAACGCCGACCGGCATGACGTCGAGGTGCCGGCTCACGGGATTGCCTCAGCGTCGGGCACCAACGGCGGTTGACCGCTGAGCCACCAGGACCCATCCGGGCGGCGAGCGACGACCTCGGTCCGCTCGAGCTCCTTGACTGCCCGGCTGACCGACGGTCGCTGAGCGCCCACGAGCTGTGCGATGAGCTCGTGGGACAGTGGCAGCGGCATCACCACACCCTCCTCTTGCGCTCTCCCGAAGCGGTCGGCGAGGTGCCAGAGCAGGAGGTGCACGCGCGTTGAGAGGCGCGGTTGCTGAATGATCGTGAGTCGCAGCGCGTGCGTCGAGGAACGCCGCTCGATCCGCCCGATCAATTGATCGATCAACTCCGGATAGGCACACATCCTGCGCGTAACGCGAGAGTCGAGCAGGGCCAGCCGCGTTGGGGTGAGCGCCGACCACCCGACCTCTGCCGGCACGATGACCCGTGACTCTCCCGCGGGCTCGAAAGGACGCACAAGATCGCCGGCACCGAACAGCTCGAGCCCCTGCCGGCCCCCCACCGAGACGCTTCGCACGATCACACCCTCGAGCAGGAGAAGGCCTAGCGCTCCGGCCTCGGCCGGTAGCTGCCCGGAGGGAAACCACTGCCCAACCTCCACGATGACAAGCCGGGCTACGGCGTCGCGACGAGCGCTCTCGAGCCCCTCGCCGGATAGATGCCGCGCCAACTCGGGATCCTCGTCGACCACGTTCACGACTCCGCTGAAGCCCTTGCGCGGTGGTAACGGTCCCATTCCAGTGCCGGTAGGGAACATAGGGGCACGCGCGAGCTGCCTGGCAGCGGGCTGTAACCCCGATTACAAACCCGGTAGGGCACGTGGCGCCGGTCTGAGACGAACGGCGGCTGCTCCGTGGCGTAGGTGTGGGGAAGACCGCGCCTGGCGTCGCTGTCGGATCCGTCGAAGCCGGCAGCCAGTGCTGGAGTCGCCGCTGTCCAGCCGGTAGAAGCGCGCTATGTCGTTGGCACCCGGCTGTTTCCTGCGTCGGCTCGGAGGCGGTCGAAGATGAGACCCGCCGTCTCGGCGAGGACGAGCTTGTCGCCGACATCGATGATGAGGTCTTGGCGCGACCATTGCCACGGCTTGGTCAGCCCAAGGGCAGTGTTGGCGAGCACGTCACCGCCGTAGATGGCTGCGAAGGCCGCCGCGACGGCGCCTTGTCCACGGACTCCGGCACGCTTTGCGATGAGACCGTGGCCCACCCCCCACGCGACACCCACGCCGAAATGCGCCACGTAGTTGAGGCGACGGCGCTCGCGCTTTCCCTTGGGGGCGACAGGCAGGAGTTTCATGACGAGGTCTGCGGGCGCGTAGCTCTCCTTTCGGCCCGTCATGGGCATCTCCACGAATCGCTGGAACGCGGTCATGACGACTGTTCCGGCCAGCCCGGCGAACGCTCCTTTGCCTATGGTGGCCGGCACACTGTCGAACCTCTGATCTTGCATGCTTCACGCCTCCCCTTCTCGTTGAGTATCTACTTTGGTGGCGGCAGGCAGGCCGCGGGCTCCGCCCCTCACGTATCTGCCGGGTAGCCGGCGGCTGTCAGGGCGCGTGCGAGGTGGGCGAGGTTGCGCGCGAGGGTGGCCGCGCTCTGTGCGGTCTTCTCAGGGGTGGGGTGCATGTCGTTGAAGTCAACGCCCTGCATGGCCTCGCCCACCCAGTAGGCGGACCCCTCTGCCGGGATGGTGAACCCGACGTCGCTGAGGCCCTGGGCAAGCTCTGCGAAGACGTGGTGGGCACCGTCCTCGTTGCCGACGACGGCCACCCCGGCGACGCGGTCGTAGGAGACCATGCGACCGAGGTCATCGGTTTCCGCGAGGAACGCGTCGCAGCGCTCGAGAACGCGTTGGCAGACGCTCGAGGGGTGCCCCATCCAGATCGGAGTGCCCAGCACCAGGATGTCCGCCTCGAGAATCCGCCGGCGCAGCTGCGGCCACTGGTCACCTTCCCCTTCGTCGCTGCTCACCCCCGGGTGAACGTCGAAGTCCACCACCCGCAGGATCTCCCCCTCCACATCGTGGTCGGCAAGGGCGGCGAGCACATGTGAGAGCAGCAGCTCGCAACTGGACTTGGCCGGAGAGGGCTTCAGGGTGCAGTTGAGCGCCACCGCGCTCAAGCTCGCCATTTTCTAGCCTGGGCCCGGACAGCTCATCGGCTGAGCTCCGAGATCTTGTCGCGCAGACTCTGACGGATGACGCCCAAGGAGCCGGGGTCGCGCTTGAGCACCGCGCTCGTCATGGCCTTTGCCTGGTCGAAGGTGATGTGCGGCGGAAGCGGCGGCACTTCCGGATCGGTCATCGCCTCGATCACGACCGGGCGGTCGGCACCGAGCGCGCCATCCCAGGCGGAGGCGACCTGGTCGGGGCTCTCCACCCGGATTCCGCGCAGTCCGATGAGGTCCGCGTAGCGTGCGTAGGGGAAGTCCGGAAGCGTCTGCGCGCCCTCGAACTTGGGATCGCCCTCCAGCGCGCGCTGCTCCCAGGTGACCTGGTTGAGGTCGCGGTTGTTGAGCACCAGCACGATGAGGCGAGGGTCACTCCACCGCCGCCAGTACTTCGTGAGCGTGACCAGCTCGCTGTTTCCGTTCATCTGCATCGCCCCGTCACCCACCAGGGCTATCGCCACGCGGTCGGGGAACGCGAACTTGGCGGCGATGGCGTAGGGCACGCCGGCGCCCATCGTGGCCAGAGTGCCCGACAGCGAAGCCTTCATGCCGCGGCGGACCTTCAGGTCGCGCGCAAACCAGTTGGCCGCCGTGCCGGAGTCGGCCGACAGGATGCAGTCATCGGGCAGGCGTGAGCTGAGCTCCCAGAATACGCGCTGAGGGTTGACCGGTTCGGCCTCCTTCATCGCGCGCGCCTCGAGCACGTCCCACCAGTGGGCCACGCCGGACTCGATCTGCTCACGCCAGGACCGGTCCGCCTTTCGCTCCAAGAGCGGAATCAGCGCGCGCAGCGTCCGGGCGCTGTCCCCGACGAGGTTTGCGTCCATCGGGTAGCGGATGCCGATCATGCGCGCGTCGATGTCGATCTGGACCCCGCGGGCCTCGCCCTCCTCGGGAAGGAACTCGGCGTAGGGAAAGCTCGAGCCGACCATCAACAACGTGTCGCAGCCGCTCATCAGGTCGGAGCTCGGCTTCGTACCAAGCAGTCCGATGGAGCCGGTGACAAAGGGCAGTTCGTCAGGAACGGCCGCCTTGCCAAGCAGCGCCTTGGCCACGCCGGCGCCCAACAGGTCGGCCACCTCGATGATCTCGTCGGTAGCCTCGAGCGCGCCCTGTCCGACGAGGATCGCCACGCGCTCGCCGGCGTTCAGGATCTCCGCCGCTGCGCGCAGCGCGGACTCGGCGGGTACCAGCGCCGGATCGCTGTACCCGGGCCCGGAGTGGACCGTGCCGTGCGCCCTGGGCGCCTCGGGCACCGCGTCCTCTCCTTGGAGGTCATTGGGCACGATCAGGCAGGTCACCGTCCGCTGGGCGCGGGCGATGCGAATCGCTCGGTCTACCAGGTGACGGACCTGCGCGGGGTCGGTTGCCATGTGGACGTACTCGTGAGCCACGTCCTTGAACAGCGAAACCAGATCGACCTCTTGCTGGTAGTCGCCACCGAGCGCCGTCAGTGCCTGCTGGCCGACGATCGCCAGCACCGGCTGATGGTCGAGCTTGGCGTCATAGAGGCCGTTCAGCAGGTGGATGGCACCCGGGCCGGAGGTGGCAAGACACACTCCCAGCTCACCGGTGAACTTCGCATGCGCGCACGCCATCAGTGCGGCCATCTCCTCGTGGCGGCACTGGATGAACTCGAGGGGCCCCGACCCGTCGATGCCGGCGCCCGCGCGGTCCAGCGCGCCCATGATCCCGTTGATCCCGTCGCCGGGATAGCCGTAGATGCGGCGGACTCCGCCCGTAGCCAAGCGTTCGACGAGGTAGTCCCCCACCGTCGGGCTCATGAGGAGCCTCGCTCGAGCGCGGCAAACGCTATGCCCGTGGCGACCGCATAGACCACATGGTGAAAAGCATCAATCGCGATCTCCTCGGGCGGCGATCTCCAGGGCGGCGGAGCCACCTCCAGAGCTGGGAGCATCACCTGCGCCGAGCCCCACACCGCCGCGAAGTGCGCCGCGACCGCCGCGCCCCCGTCGACCCCCACGGCGTGTAGCAGTCCGCGCACGGCGCCCCAAGAGGTGCCATAGCTCCAGTGAACGACGTTCGAGAACCGGGCCTGCCCCTCCTCGTCGCGGGGCTGCACACCCAGCACCTTTCCCGCCGCGTCGGCGGGCGCAGAGCTCGCGCCGCGCGCGCGCAACTTGGCCTCGACCGTGCTCGAAACGGTCATCGCGATCGTGCCGGCGGC
>JAUJNT010000004.1:0-57239 GCA_030448005.1 Thermoleophilaceae bacterium | reverse complement strand
CGGGTCACGGCCCGAGAGCTTCGCGCCGACCTGGCCAGGGACCATGCTCGGGGCACGACCGGTGAGAGCCATCTCGGCCCTTTCAGCGAGGGTCAGCGCGACGGTGCCGATCGCGCCCGCCAGGAGACCCAGGCCCACCGCTTCAAGAACAGCCACAGATCTCCTTGGACGCGCTTTGTACCGATCAGTACAGAGATATACCAGATCCGGATCAGCCGTACATCCACCGCAGAGCGCGACATCGGGCCAATGACTCACGTTCGGTTCACGCGCCAAAGCGGTAAACCATCCCGGGGCTCGTGAGGCGAGCACCGTCCAAGCGTGGCAGGGCTCGTTGGACCACCGCCCAGACCACCTCGCTGCTCGCCGCGACGCGTCGAGCCAGGTCGTCGGGGTCCGGTGGGGCTTCAGCCACTCCGTTTGCGTAGTCGGTGACGTAGCCAAGCAGGGCGTAAGGAAGCTCGAGCTCTCCGCAGAGGACCGCTTCCGGACCGCTGGTCTGGCTGATTGCGGTGACCCCGGCGAGCGCCAGTGATCTCACCTCCGCGCGGGAGTTGAACCGCGGCCCGTCGACGTGCCCGTAGCAACCTCTCTGTACTACGGGAACGTCCAATTCCCCGCACGCCTCGAGCAGCGCCGCGCGCACGACATCGCAGAACGGCCGGTCGAAGATCCAGTGGCCCCTCTCCGGATCGCCTGGCCGGTCATGGAAAGTGCACAGCGATCCGTCGCTGAGCCGATTGGCGAGAAAGTGCAGGTCGTCGAACACCACGAGTGAGCCCAGGGGCACGCCGGGCTCCACAGCGCCGCAGGCACTCACGCCGATGGCGCACTCCGCGCCGAGGTGCCGGAGGGCGAAGACGTTCGCCCGGTGGCAGACATGGTTCGAAAGCCGAGCATGGCCCTGCTCATGGCGAGCGACATGCAGCAGATCGATCCCGGAGAGCTCGCCGCGAGTCACCAGCGCGTTCCCATACGGCGTGGATACGACGTCCGGGCCGTCAAGTGCCCCACCGACGGCATAAGTGCCGGTCCCGGTGAGGAGCCCGACTCTCACCTGGCCGCACCCCGCACCATCGATGTCATCGTGCGGCAGGGACGCAGAATCGTACGCGCGTGCCCGCCTTCGATTCCACGAACCAGATCATCCCGCCGTGAGCCTCCACGATGGCGCGGCAGATCGTGAGCCCGAGGCCCGATCGACCTCCGGTACGCGCCTGCCCATTGCCTCCTCGGTAGAACGGTTCGAAGGCGCGCTCGCGCTCCTGAGGCGGCAGCCCTTCCCCTGTGTCTGCCACCTCGACCTCCACGATGGAACCCTTCGACTCGGCGGCGACCGTGACGCTGCCGTCGGCCGGGGTATGGCGGATGGCGTTCTGAAGCAAGTTGAAGAGGACCCGCTGAAGCTTCTCGGGGTTTGCCTGCGCGGGCGCGACGCCACCGTGCACCCGAACCTCGACTGCGACCCTCTTGGCGTCCGCGTGCGGGCGCATCGCCTCGACGGTGTCCTCGATCAGCTCGTCGAGGCGCACCCGCTGCATGGACCACTGGATGTCGCCGGCCTGCAGCCTCGACAACTCGAACAGATCCTCGATCAGGGCGCTGAGAGACCGGATGTGCACCGACATCTGCCCCACGTAGCGACGGCGGGTGTCTGCGTCCACCAGGTCGTCCTCGATCGCCTCCGCCAACAGGCGCAGGGAGGTGAGCGGCGTGCGCAGATCGTGCGACACTGCCGCTACGACCCCCCGCCGCGCGTCCTCGGCGGCGTCTCGCTGCTCTTCCCGAACCGAAAGCTGCTCGGCCATGCGGTTGGCCGCATTGGCTAGATCGGCCATTTCGTCGCTCGAGCCGGTCACGATGTGGGCATCGCGCCGACCGCGCCCCACGGCGACGACCCCGTCCCGCACGACCCTGATGTCCTCAATGAGCCCGCGGGCCAGCAGAGAGGCGGTATAGGCCGCGAGAAACCCCGCGAACGACAGCAGTATCGCCATCAGGAACGCATCATGTGGAGAAACGAACATGAGCGCCCCCACCACACCTACGGCCACCAGCACCAGCCCTACCGCGAGCGACACACCCAAGACGAACTTTCTGGTCAACGATTGGATCTTCGCCTGGCGGCGCGCGAAGAGGTGCGACAGCGCGATCACGGGCGCCCCGCACAGGAGCAGGAGCAACCCGGTCAGGAGGCCGTCGTCCGCGCCGTAGACGGCGGCAGTGAGTCCTCCTCCCGCGGCTCCGGCAACGGCGAGCATTGCGAATCCGCGCAGTGGGCTCACGGCTGGAACCGGTAGCCCACGCCCCACACCGTTTGGAGCCAGCGAGGCTTCGAAGGGTCCTCCTCGATCTTCTCGCGCAGGCGGCGCACATGGACGGTGACGGTGGAGGTGTCGGTGTAGAAGGTGTACTGCCACACGGCATCCATGAGCTGATCGCGCGAGAACGCCTGGCCCGGATGGCGCATGAAGAAGTGCAAGAGGTCGTACTCCCGGACGGTGACCTGGGCCTCCTCGCCCCGGATCGTTACCCGCCTGGCCACCGGGTCGAGCTCCACTCCTTCAAAGGCGATCGGCTCTTCGGGCTCAGTCGAGCTCTCGGTGCGTCGGAGCACCGCATCGACCCGCGCAACGAGCTCCGCAGGAGAGAAGGGCTTCACCACGTAGTCATCGGCGCCAAGGCGCAGGCCGATCACGCGGTCGCTCGCCTCGCCCTTGGCGGTCAGGAGGATCACCGAGACCCCATCACGCTCCCGCAGGCGGCGCATCACTTCCAAGCCATCCATACCCGGCAGCATCAGGTCGAGCACCACGAGGTCCGGGCGGCGATCGCCCACCAGTTGCAGTGCCTCACGGCCGTCGCACGCCACTCGGGTCTCGTAGCCGGCACGCTCGAGGTAGCGCGAGACGACCTCGCCGATCGTCGGCTCGTCGTCGACGACCAGGACAGAGCCGCGCGACTCGCCTGCGTTCACGGGCGCGATTATCCCATCGGCGCGCATCAGGCCGGGGGCATGGTGCGCAGCCGCCTCAATCGAAGGGCGAAGAGGAGGGCGGAGCCGAGGAAGAGCGCAGCGGAAAGCACCAGCCAGCGCTCGAAGTAGACATCGTTCGAGAGGCCGCTCGCCGACATGTACGACCGCTCACCCTTGCCCAGCACGAGCGGTAGCCACACCAGCAGACTGAGGCCGGAGAGGAAAAGGGGCACGCGGACGTGGTTGAGGGCAGCGACCCGCATGCGATTCGACGGGTCGGCTGAGCGTGTGACACGGACGACGAGGGCGCCGAGGACCGCGTAGAGGGGGACCAGGAGAAGGTCGTGGGCGACGATCGCACCGCCGAACCAGATGAGGAAGCGCAGCGGGTCTGAGAGCTCGCCAAAGACCCGATAGAGCGAGTAGGCGACAACTGCGAGGCTCAACACCGTCACGGCGAGGTGCACCGGCCCCGCCCCATAGGACCTGCGCAAGCGCACCATCCTCATGCCTCCCGGAAGACCATTGCGCCCACCCACTTCGTGCAGTGCACCCCGGGCAGGGCCGGGACGATCACGCGCGCGGGGAAGCCGTGATCGAGGGAGAGATCCGCGCCGTTCACCTTCAGCGCCAGGAGCGAGTCGGGGTGGGCTATCTGTCCCGCGTTGAGGGTCGCCTTGGAGAAGGACCCGCGCGGCTGGAGCGACCGGACCTCGAGCTCCACCGGATCGTTCGCACCGGCGAGCCGCGCCAGCTCGCCCAGCCGAACGCCGCTCCAGACCTGTGTGGTGGACCAGCCCTCGACGCAGCCGATCGGCAGCTCGGCCATGGCGCCGTTCATCTCGAGCAGCTCAGCCCGCGAGAGCTCGACGCGCCTCTCATCGCCAACGTGAAGCACGAGGCGCCAGTCCGGCCCCACCATGGGACGCTTGATTCCCACGGAGGCGAATGTCTTGTTCACCGGAAAGTCGTTCGGGCCGCTTCCCCGCCCGCGGCCGCGTGGTGCGAGAAAGGCCAGGTGCTTGAGCGGCCCGCCCACAACCTGCCCGGTGGCCATCGCCCCGAGTCCGAGCGAGGCGGCGCCCACGGCGCCGATCATGCCTCGCCTGCTCACCGTGGGCAAGGCCGGGGATGCGGGGGCGCTCGTGTGCTCCTCCAGATCCGGCTCCGGTTCTGTCTGCGCGAGGTCGTCGCGGAGCGGGCGGAAGACGCCGTTCTTGGCGAAGGCTCGCCGCATCAGCGGCAGCTTGAAGGCCACGTGTGCGCCGAGCGCCGCGAGGAAGACGAACGTACCGTAGTAATGCGCCGGAACGAAGGAGAAGCCGAAGGGGTACCACAGCTGGATGTTGATGATCCCGGTCGCGAGCACGAACAGGCTGCCACCCACAAGCAGGGTGAGGCTCAGCCGGTCGAGTGCGTGGGCTAGCGAGCGCACGGGAGGGTTCTCCCAGAGCTTGGGGATGACCGCCCATAGCTTCGCGAGCAGGATGGGGGTCGCGGCCACGCCGGAGATCACGTGCAGCCCTTGCGTGGCGGCGTACAGCCAGGCTGGACTCGTGGGCCAGTCGAAGCCGTAGAGGCCGAAGCCGTGGCGGTCGCCGAAGATGGCGTTGCGTCCGAGATCGGTGTCGTAGGCGGCGTGCGAGAGAAAGCCCGTGAGAGTGCAGATCGCGAGCAGAGGGAGCAGCGCCGAGCTCAGAAAGGAGGCGAGCCACGGGCCGCGCAGCGGGCTGCGCCAGAACTCCCGCCGGAAGGGCCCTACATCGGGAATCCGCAGCGGCCGTAGGAATGGCACGCTCTACAGCCTGCCCGGTGTCGTTGCCTTCGGGGCGTCCCGCGGGCCGCTCGTAACGGAACGGTAAGCCGGGTCGATGATCTGCAGCGTTCCGTCCGTGCGGCTCGAGACGAAGACCCGGCCGGTCGCGGGGTCCACCGCCACGCTGTTGGGCTGGCGCACGGTGGGATAGGTGCGCACCACCCGCCGGTTGGTGAGCTCCGCTACGCGGTTGAGTTCGGTGAGCGTGATCCACAGGCGCCTCCGAACGGGGTCGATCGCCACGCCGTACGGCGCGCCGGGCAGGTGCGTGCGGCGATGCACCCGCAGCTTCGGACGCAGGCGTATCTCGAGCACGCCGTTGCCGCGAGTGTCGATCACGAAGAAGCGCTCGTCTCCGGCGGCCACCACATGGGTCGGCCCGATCCCCACATCGATCTTGCCCGTGGGGCGCAGCGTGCGGGCGTCGTAGATCTGCAGCACTCGCTCGCGCACCGCCACCACGCCCACCAGGCCCCCGTCGGCGGTGGCCGCGACGCCACCGGGTTGCACCGGCGCCTTCAGAACCTTGACGCGCCGAGCGCCGGATACCACGGATAACGTGTCGCCGAGCTCGTCGGCCACGAAGACGCGCCCCGCTGCCGGGGTGGCGTCATGGGGAAAGCGCCCCACACGGGTGGCGTGCGCTCGCCCGCTCGGAAGCTCGACTTGCAGCAGCCGGTCGGCGCGCTCCGCGGGCACCAGTACGGGACCTCCGAGCCCGGCCAGCTGGAGGTGGCGTGGCGACTCCGGCAGCACCACCCTCCGCACGACCCGTCCACTGGCCGTGTCCACGAGTGCCAGGCGATCCGGGTTGGTAAGCCCGATCGCCACCAGGCCGCTACGCGGATCGACCGCAAGTCCCTCCGGCTTGTGGCCAACCGAAACCACACGTCCCGCGGGGCGCTCGGCAAGCAATGGCGAGTGCGCCGGCTCGGCGGCGGGGGGCAGCTCCTCTGTGGAGCCGCCGCAACCGGCCACCGCGAAGAGTGCGACCACGAGGAGGCGCGCGGACATTCCGATAGTCGAGCGGGCCTAGGTTTCAGGTTCCTTACGGCTCCTCGCCAGAGCGTGATGTGACGGTCGTGCCTACTACGGTGCGCTCAATGCTCGCCGAGGCCGTCCGTCCATACCTCGTGCAGCCCGGCGACCCGGTCCGCGAGGTGTTCGAGTGCGAGTTCTTTGCCCGCCTGATCCCGACATGGCTCGCCGAGAGCGGGGGGAGTGCGATGCTCGACCTGGGCTGTGCGGACGGACTCGCGGGCTGGCTGGCGGGCCCATTGCTCGGACGCTACGTAGGTGTCGACCTCGACCCGGGAGACGTTCCTGGCGGCGCCCTGCGCCACGACCTCCGCCAAGGGCTCGGGCCCGTGGGCGCCGCGCCGTACGACCTCTACTTGGGCACCTTCGGCATGGCCTCGCACCTGGCTCCCCGCGAGCTCGAGCGGCTGCTGGGAGATATCGCACGCCATGCACGCCCAGGTTCCGTGGTGGCGCTCGAGGCGCTCGGACTGAACTCACTCGAGTGGCCGCGACTGTGGCATACGAAGCCTGGCGCGGCGCGCCTAATTCCCTATCGACTTGGGGCCGATGTCACTGTCCACCCGTGGGCGCCGCGAGAGCTGGCGGCCCGCTACGAGAGCGCCGGAATCCGTGTGCTGCGAGCCATCGACCGGACCGTGCAGGGTGCACCGAAGACGGGCGAGCCGCGCTACTGGGCCGGCTTGCCGCGCATCCGGAGCGGGGTGGCCGCCCTCCTACGCGGAGAGCGCTCCCATCCGGCGCTCGCGGATCTCTCAGCGCCGCTTCCCGCGCTCCCGCCGGCAGCGCCCGCGGCGGTCCACCGCCGCATTGCCGCGCGCCGGCGGCGGGTGGTGGCGTGCAGTGATTGCCTGCCGCAAGAGCTGGCGCGTCGCGTTTGGTCTCTCGACGGCCGCGGCTCCGGCGGCTATGGGCACGGCCTCGTGATGGTCGGCCGGGTGCGCTAGATCGCCGGCGCCGGCAAGCATCCTTCAGACGACACCGCCCCGAGCGTCCTCGCGAACTGCGTCTCAGGAGCAGCGGCTGCCACGGCGCGGGCGTCCGCGATCGTATCGACGTCACGGAGCGCGGGCAGCTCTGCCCAGAGGAGGCCCAGTCGCCGAAGACGGCCACGCTGCGCGCTGCAGGTGTCGTTGCTCGACATCGGCACCCCCCGGAAGACGGCGGGGTCCGGTCGCCTCAGGCCGATCGTCCAGTAGCCGCCGTCGAGCGCTGCTCCCAACACGGCATCCACGTCGGGCTCGACCAGTCGCGCTGCCGCACACTCGAGGAGCCTTGGCGTGAGCTGCGGGGTGTCCATACCCACCACGAGTGCCGGGCCACGGGCCGCGGTGAGCGCGTGAGCGAGGCGTTCGCCTAGACCCGAGCCGCGCTGGCGTACCACACGGAAGCCGTCCGGCAGCCACCCGCCTACTTCACCGGCGAGCGCCAGCACCCGTCGGCGAGCGGGCGCGGCGGCCACCGCGGCGAGCGTGTCGCACAGGGCGGCTTCGGCGAGCCTCGCCGCCTCGCCGGGCGTGCAAGGCGGGCACAGCCGCGTCTTCGTACGCCCCGCCTGCGGCGCCTTTGCGACCACCACGATCGCGACGTCGGCGGGTGAGCTCACCTCAGCGCCAGGGACATGTCGCGCACCGTTTGGACGGTGCCGCGCAGAGTGCCGGTGATCTTGGACTTCCCGCCGCTACGAGCCCGGTAGCGCACCTCCACCTCTTCGATCTGCCAACCGGCGGCAGCTGCGCGTAGCACCATCTCGAGCGGCCAGCCGAAGCGCCGGTCGCGGATGCCGAGCGCGATCAAGCTCCCGCGCGGCGCCGCGCGCATGGGCCCCAGGTCACGGAGCCTCAAGTCGGTGCGCCGCGCCAGCTCGCACGCCAGCAGCCTGTTCGCCAGTCGTGCGTGCGCCGGCCACGCGCCGCGCTCGGCCGCGCGCGCGCCGAGCACAAGGGTGCGCTGCCCGAGGACGACCGGCTCGACCACCCGCGGAAGGTCGCGCGGGTCGAGTGAACCGTCGCAGTCCATGAAGCACACGACCTCGCTGCGCGCCGCCTCCAGCCCGGAGAAGCAGGCCGCGCCAAAGCCGCGTCGCGGCTCGCGCACCACGTTTGCCCCGAGGCTCTCGGCAAGCTCCGCGGAGCCGTCGCTCGAGCCGTTGTCCACCACGAGTGGGCGGTAGCCCGCGGGCATCAGTTCGAGCACTCCCGGGAGGGCCTCGGCCTCGTCGAGCACCGGGAGGATGACGTCGATCGTCGGCATGAGCCGACGGTACGGGGAACCCATTACGAAACGGCAACGTCAGCGGCTCCGGACCGTTGCCCAGGTGCCGGCGCCCTTACGGTTGCGCTCGTGGAGGCGCAGGCGGTTCCAGTTAGCGCCCCGCGCGGGCGGGGCGAGACCATCGTGCCCGTGACTGGCGCCTTCGTGGCGGCCGCAACGGTGGCATACGGCCTGATCGCCACCGCCGGCGGCACGGAACTAGGCACCCCGCTGGCGCCCTTCCTTGCCGCGTGGGAGCCACGCATCGGGCCGCTCGCCGCGGCCGCCGCCGCGCTGCTTGCCGTAGGCGCCACCCTAGCCCCGCGGCTGCAGTGGACATCCGTGAGCGCGTGGCAGTTTGCGGCCGCCGCGTTGATGCTCGCACTGGCGCTGCGGCTGGCGCTCGCCGCTGCCCGCGAGGGCATCGTCGGCTGGTACGGCGTCTACGACGTGCCGAACCATGAGGCGGCCAGCGAGTACCTGCCGGCGCTCCCCGCGTTCGAGTTCGGCCTGCGCTTCTTCCTCGACACCTTCGCGGAGATCGGCACCTCGCTGCCCGTCCACGCGGTGGGCCACCCCCCCGGCCTGCTCGTGCTCCTACACGCCCTCCGAATCGACTCCGCGCCGGGCATGGCCGCGCTCACGATCCTCGGAGGAGCGCTGTCGGTGCCGCTTGCCTACCTGCTCGCACGAGCACTGCTCGACGAGAAGCGAGCCCGAACCGCCACCCTGCTCTACGTGTTCGCGCCCTCCGCGGTGCTGTACGGCGCAACGTCGGCCGACGCGCTGTACGCCAGCCTGGCGCTCGCCGCGGCGCTTGCGCTCGTGGCGCGCAAGCGGTTGGGGCGCACCTTCGGCGCGGCCACGCTTGCGCTTGCCTCGTTCTTCTCTTACGCGAACCTTGCCGTGGGCGCGTGGGCCACGATCGTGGCCGCTCGCCGCGAGAGCACCAGGCGGGCGGTAACGCTGGCGGCGCTCTGCGCGGCGGCGCTCTGCGCGTTCTACGCAGGACTGCACGTGGCCACGGGCTATGACCCCGTCGGGGCGCTGGGCGCCGCGGAGAGCGTCTACCGCGAGGGCGTGGCGAGCGGGCGGCCGTACGCGTTCTGGGTGCTGGGCTCACCCGTGGCGTTCCTGATAGCGCTCGGCCTGCCCACCGCCTGGTACGCGCTGCGAAGCGCCGGCGCGGGCAGCGCTCCGGCGGTCGCGGTGGTGGCCGTGCTCGCGGTAGCCGCGGTGCTCGGCTTCACCAAGGCAGAGACGGAGCGCATCTACCTCTTCATCGTCCCGATCGCCTGCGTGGCGGCGGCGGCCTCGCTTCCCGAGCGGCACCTGCGCCCGGTCCTCGGAGCGTTGGCCGCACAGGCGCTCGCCGCGGAGCTGCTGCTGGAGACGATCTGGTGAGCACAGTGCTCGTCACCGGCGGCGCCGGCTTCATCGGCGGACATCTGGTCGACGCGCTGCTCGAGCGCGGCGAGCGGGTGCGGGTCCTCGACAACCTCGACCCACTCGCTCACCCCACGCGGGAGCCGCCCGGCCATCTCCCCGCGGACGCGGAGCTCGTGATCGGTGACCTTGGCGATCGAGTGGCCGTGGAGCGTGCGCTGGGTGGCGTCGAGCGGGTGTTCCACCTCGGCGGCGCCGTCGGAAACGGCGAATCGATGATGAACGTGCGACGCGCCGTGGATGCAAACGCCGGCGGAACGGCGACGTTGCTGGAGGCGCTGCTCGAGCGGCGGGACAACGTCCGACGTCTCGTGCTTGCCTCGTCGATGGTGGTGTATGGCGAGGGGGCGTATGAGTGCCCGCGGCACGGGGCAACGAGCGTCCGGCTGCGGGGAGCGAAGCAGCTGAAAGCCGGGCGGTGGGAGCCGCGCTGTCCGGCATGCGAGGAGCAGCTGCGGCCGGTCGCCACGCACGAGGACTCGCCCCTGCGACCCGCCAGCGTGTACGGCATCACCAAGCGCGATCAGGAGGAACTGGCGCTCGTGCTCGGCCGCGCATACGGCCTCGACACCGTGGCCCTGCGCTACCTCAACGTCTACGGGCCCCGGCAGGCACTCGCCAATCCCTACACGGGGGTCGCCGCGATCTTCGCCGCGCGGATCCTCAACCGGCGCGCACCGCGCGTGTTCGAGGACGGCAGGCAGATGCGAGACCTCGTCCACGTCTCCGATGTGGTGAGCGCCACGCTGGCGGCGATGGACGCGCCGGCGGCCCCCGGGCACGCCATCAACGTCGCCACCGGCCGCACCATCACGGTGGCAGAGCTTGCCCGGCGCATCGCCGCGGCGCTCGGATCGGACCTCGCTCCGGACATAACAGGCGAGTTCCGCGCCGGGGACATCCGGCACTGCTTCGCGGACGTGCGCAGAGCCGAGGAGCTGCTCGGCTTCCGGGCCCGGCGCAAGCTCACCGACGGGCTTTCAGAGCTCGCGGAGTGGGTGGCCACCCAGAGCGTGCGCGAGGGCGGCGACGAGGCCCTCGCCGACCTGCGCGCGCGCGGCCTCGTGGGCTGAGGAGCCGAGCAGCGACGCGCGCGTGCCGAGAGTGCTTGAGCGCGCGGCGGCGATCGCCCCGACCCCTGCGGATTTGCGACGCTCCTTCACTCGTAGGCCACGACGTCCGGAGCCGGGCGCAGGCGCAGCGTCTGGCGCGGCGACATCAGGTTCGTGTCCTCGCGGTAGAAGAGCTTGAAGCCGTGGTGGCGATCACGTCTTCCGCGGGTGAACTCACGGTACTTCGCCCGTTTCTGCGCCGCCGTCCCGAAGCCGTCGACGTTCACGGTGAGCGCCACTCCCGCGTAGCTGCGCAGGGCGCGCTCGTTCTCGATCATGTCCGCGGTGAAGCGATGGACGAGGAGGAGCTTCTGCGGCAGGTTGCGCTGCTCGACGATCCTCGAGAGATAGGAAGAGACCTGGTTCACCGTGCGCGCGTCGGTGGAGCCGATGCTCTGGCCGGGTATCTCGCCCTCGCCCATGCTCCACTCCGGATCGAGGGCAAGCGAGACGTCGGGCTGCTCGAGCCAGCGCCGCAGCGCTCGCACCTCGCGCATGAAGGCAGACCGCCCGGGCTGGATATCGAGGATCAGCAGCCCCTTGCGCCGGCGGGCCTCGCGGAGGTAGCGGTCGATCACCGCCGGCTTCAGGCGCTCCGAGAAGTCACCGTCCTCTCCGGCGCTGCTGTGGACGATCGTCGAGATGAGCTCGAAGGCCGGGAGCACCGGGCGTCCCCGGCGCGCGTAGGGCCGGGCCTGGCGCACGAGGCGCCGACCGGCCTGGGCCGGCGAGCCGATGCCCAGCGCGCCCAGCTCCTCGCTCTGGGGCGCCCCATAGAAGGCGACCACGCGGTGGTCGGGGAAGATACGCCGGCCGCCCCGGGGCAGCTCCGGCGGCCTGGGCGGACGCTTCTCCGCCGTGGCCTCGCCGCCCCCGCGCCCGCTCTGTCCCCCACCTCCGCGCGTGGCCACCATTGCGAGCGTCAGTGAAGCCACGAGCCCGAGGGCGCAGAGTGCGATCAGCCGCTGCCGACGGGTGCGCCGGCGCGCCACCTCCCGCCTCTGCAGTCTGAAGTCTGGGTCCACCGCTAGATTCCGTCGACCGAGGGGTTTACCTGACGTGCCGCGCACCCATACTGACGAGAACCCACATCACGCAAGCTACTGAAAGTCGGATAGGAGTTGACCGGCCGTGTCGGAACCCGTCGCCGAGCAGCGGCGAGACATCCAAGACGACCCGCCGCCTAGCGTGAAAGGCGACTTTCCGCGCAGCGAGTGGGTTGCGACGGCGTGGACGGTGCCCGTGTAAACGGCGCACTCGTCGTATGACGAGGCAGCCCTAGTCGTCGTCTGCCAATACCTCTCTCAAGAACCGCTCGGGCGCCTCGAGAAAGGCGCGCGTGAGACGGGTCGGGTCGGCCATGTCCCAGGAAACAACCTCGGCGCCCGTGTCATCGAGCTCGTAGATCCGGGCCCCAGGGACGGCCAGCAGGATCGGCGAGTGAGTAGCCACGATGAACTGTGCGCCGGCTGTGGCAGCGCGGTGCATCACGGCAAGGAATGCGAGCGCGCTGGTGACCGAAAGCGCCGCCTCCGGCTCGTCAAGCAGGTACAGACCATCGCCGCCGAAGCGGTTGGCGGCGAGAGCAAGAAACGACTCCCCATGTGACTGCTGGTGCAGAGCGGTCCCGCCATAGATCGACTCGAGCCCCTCCGAATCGATCCTGCGGGCGGCGTTGAAGAAGCTCTCCGCCCGCAGGAAGAAGGCCCGCTCGGGCTTGTGCGGCCCGAGCTCGAGCGCGAGCGACTTCCCTAGCGGGTCGTCCGCGAAGCGCTTCGGTCTTCTGAGGTCGCCTCCTTCGGTGCCTCCCTCCTCATCGAAGCGAAGCGCCCGTGCAACCGCCTCGATCAGAGTTGATTTGCCGCTTCCGTTCTCCCCAATGAGAAACGTGATCGGTGTGCTGAACTCCAACGCCTCGAGCGCGCGCACTGCCGGGAGTCCAAAGCGGAAATCGCTGTCGTCGACATCGGGTCGGAGCCTCGCACCGAGGACGTAGGGGCCGGCCCCGAAGGACCGGCGATCCGGTCGCGCCATAGCGCAAGAGTAGATCTGGCGCTGGGGACGACACTCCTCCACCCGATGCTCTCGAGCCATGTCTGGCCGCTGGCGCTGCCCACGGGCCTTCGGGAAGGTGGCGCTGGCGGTGTTCGGGATCGTCGACGCGGGCAACGCCGGCTGGGCCTCGACACAGACGGTGGCGGTCCTGGCGGGCGCGCTCGCACTGATGACTGCGTTCGTCGCCAGCCAGAGGTTGACCCCGGCAGCCGCTCGTCCCGCTGCGGATCTTCCGCACCGGGAGCTTCTCGGTCCGCCAACGCCAGCCCGCTGCTCCTCGGCGCGGCGTGGGTGCCGATGTGGTTCGTGCTGAACCTCTACCTACAGCAGGTGCTCGGTTATGGGCCCTTCGAGGCCGGCTCGGCGCTCCTACCGATGACCGCGCTGATCATGCTGCTGATGGTCGGCGCCGCGGCGCCTGTGATCGGGCGCTTCGGGGAAGGCGCCGATCGTAGTCGGGATGGCCGTCCTGGCCGCCGGGATGGGGCCTGTTCGGCTTCATCAGCTCCGACGGCGGCTTCCTGGCCGGAGGGCACCGGCCGGTCAACCCGAATGTGACCGGCCGCTCCCTTCTCCATGGCGATATGCGCCAGCGCAGTCGAAAGGCACTTGCGAGTAGCGCCTGGTCCTGCGCAGCTTGACTTGGCACTGCCCATCAAGCGGGCCGGCGCTAACCGCTCCTCCGCAGCGGCTTCGGCCTTACGGCTCTTCCGCGCCGTCGTTCTTTGCGTGCTCGACTACGCCGCGCGCCACGTTGCGACCGACGTCCAGCCCGGCGGTGACGTCGATCTTCCAGTGGACGCCTCCCCAAAAGCGCGACATGCCCGCTTCCCGGGCCCTGCTTCGCCACATCTCGGCGTCGTCGGGGAACAGGTGAGTGAGCATCTCGCCGGCCGCGCCCGAGTACCCGGAGGTGCCGGAGGGATAGGCGGGGAACAGCGGCGTCGGATCGAGGTAGGACTTCCAGCGCTTGTCGAGCCCGAGGTCGCGGATCGCATTGATCGGCCTCGGGTCCCACCACCCGGTCTGGTACTTCGCGTACCAGATCGCTCCGCCGGCGTCGGCCAGGGCCACGTTGAACAAGGCAAACGTCCGTGCCTGCTCCGGCACGCTCTGCTTCTTGTCCCGCACGTACTCGATCAGCACGCGGTTCCAGATGCCTTGCGGCAGCGCCGTCCCCTCCATCCCCTCCCAGAAGTCCGCAAGGCGCTTCTGCTCGGGCGTCAGCTGCTCCTTGGTCCTCATGACCTCCCGCGCGTTCGCCACGAACTCCTTGGAGCCGTACTTGGGGGGTGGCTTCGGCAGGAAGCGGCTGACCGGGTCTGAGATCCAGGTCTTCCACCTGCCGGCCTCTGGTCGGTTCGGCTTGCCCGTCGAGCCGGGCGGCGGCTCCCAGTGCTCCGGCCCCCTCGGTCGCTTGCCGTCCCATCTGATCGTCTCTGCGCCGTCCTTCTTTGCGTGGGCGACCACCCGGTCGCCCACCCGGCGTCCCAGCTCGAGGCCCGCCTCGACGTCGCTCGGGTAGACCGCGCCGGCCGCCACCAGTGCGTTCGAGGCATCCTCGGCACGCTCTTCGAGGCGGGCCTTCGGGTAGTCGGGATAGAGATATGCGAGCACCCGCGATGCGGCCCCCGCGATGGCGGCATGCTCTGATGGATACGAGAACTCAGAGGAGCGCGGCACCAGCGAGTCGCCCGGAGGCGGCTTGCGCTTGTAGGCCCGCTGCCAGTGGGAGGCGGCAACCACCGCGTCGTACATCGCGACGGCCGTGTTCGAGTATGACCGCGAGGAGGCCGGCACGTCCTTCGGCTTGCTCGCCACGAGCTGGATGTTCTGCTCGATCCATGGCTCGACCACCGGCGCGCGGGTATATGAGCGCGCCACCTGCTCCTCCTCCTGAGTGCCCTTCGCCCTCGCATCCTTCAGGCGCCGCCTGTCCGTCTCTTCCGCTCCGGAGCCTGGCTTCGGTGGTGGTGGCACGCGTAATTCTGAGCCGGATTCGAGCACCCAGGTCTTCCACTTGCCTGCTGAGGACTGCGGCTTGGGCGCCTCCGTCTTCGCCGCGTCGTCGTCCTCTCCGCAGCCCGCGGGCACGAGAACCAGGGCGACGGCGATTACGACCGCAACCCTCCAGCGCGACCTGAGACGGTCCCCAATCACCAGCGTTAGTCAAGCCGAACCTGCGCGACTGCGCAAGGCAGCGGGGCTGTCTTGGCGCGGCTGCGACGTTCGGACTGGACAAAGGCGTGCAGGCTGCTTCTGTGCCGACCTGGAGTTGCCCGGGGTGAGCAATACAGGGCTTCGGTATCAGTAGTAGTGGCGTCGACCCCCGATTGCGTGTCCCAGCGAGCCGACCACGAAGAGGATCACGCCGATCACGATGGCGAGTATGCCAATGCCCCACAGAACCCCGAGCTTGGGAAAGAGCACTGCAAGTATGAGCAGGAAGATGCCGAAACCGATCATGAGGTCTCCTGACCTGTCGTAGATTTGTCGATCTACGTCGGCCGTTTCAGAGGGGGACTTTAGTCGACTACTTGGATTCAGGTGGACCGGCAGCCGCTCGTCCGCGGCCGGGCCTCAGCGGGTGCGGGAGGTTCAAGTCCGCTTGACGCGGGTAGCGCGTGGCTCATGAGCACGAAACACCCGATTGAGCGCGGCGGGAGGCAACGCTCCATCTTCGCGTCGGTGGCCGAATCCGCGTCGAACTTCACCAGCTCCCCAGCCTTCTTCGCGATCTGCCTCGCTTTGGTCGCCACGTGGGGCGGCGGATATGCGCTTGGCTTCAGCGACAAGTTCCATCACGTTTCGGGCGACGGCATGGCCGCGGTGAGCCTGCTACTGCTCGCGCTGCTCAAGAACTCCGAGCTGCGCGCCGAGCAGGCGATTCAGGAGAAGCTCGATGCGATCGCGGCGGCCCTGTTGGAGCAGCGTCGTGGCAACTCCGAAGCGGCCCAGGATGATCCCGAGCGCGCGATCGGAATGCACGAGGAAACTTGAGCGGCGAGGTCGCTGGACCGCGGCGAGCGGACGTCGTCACTGGAAGCGGCGCTTTCTAGTCGACGTCGTGCGCCGTCACCTGCGGTGTGAGGTGGCCACACACCCGGTCGCGGACGTGCTGATCTCGTAGGCGAGCGCGGTCTCGGGCCGCGAAGGAAGCCCGCAGAGGGGAAGGGTCCCCAGCCCTTTGCGGGCGTCACTGCTTCTCCGGCTCGTCTCCGGCCAGGATGCGGTAGAGCGAGCGGCGGGCTTCGGCCAGCACGGCGCGGGCCTGCGCGTGCTGCTCGTCGGTGCCGCTGGTCACGACCTCCCGCACGGCGGCGCCCACTTGGAAGATGAGCGCGCGCAGCTCCATCATCTCCTCACTGACGCCTGCAGCGGCCGTGTCCCATGGCGTGCCGAATGCTTCACGGTGGTCCTCGACGTACCGCCTCCCCCCTTCGGTGAGCTGGATGACCTTGCGCTCGCCGCTCTCGTCGGCGCGCACTAGCCCTTCGTCCTCGAGCTGCTGGAGCACTGGATAGACCGATCCGGGGCTCGGCCGCCAGACGCCGGCACTGCGCTCTTCGATCTCCTGCATGATCCCGTAGCCGTTGCGCGGCTCCTCGTCGAGCAGGAGCAGGATCGCGGCGCGAACGTCGCCCCGGGGCCGGCGCCCTCCACGCCGGCCACGCGGTCCGGCGAAGCCATGCCGCCCCGGTCCGCCGAACCCGCGTGGCCCGCCTCCGCGCGCCGCCATCGCTAGCCAGTGGCATGCCTCACGCCAATCGGCTGCTGGCTCATTCCTGAAGCAGCCCTTGCCGGCCGCATGTGCGTAAGTCATGACTGTCCTCCGTTTCGGTACGTATCACGATGTATAACGATATATCTTAGCGGCTCCGGGTGCAAGTCGCGGCTGGCGCTTCCCGCGGAGCCATGGGCCACTCAAGTGCATTGCCGCTGAGCGCGGAAATGCGCTCGAGACCGGCAAGGACCGCTGGCTCAAACGGCAGCGCTCCGCCGGCTGGCGCATCGTCGCGGTTGAGCTCGCCGAAGATGCCACGCCGCTCACACTGGTCGAGCCGGCCCGGGAGCGAACCGTCGTGTTGCTCGGGCACGAGCACAAGGGAATCCCAGACCATCTCGTCGAGAGCGCCGACGCGTGCGTAGAGATCCCGATGGTCGGCCAAGGCGCGAGCTTGAACGTAGCCGTCGCCGGCAGCCTTGTCCTGTATCGCCTTGCGGGTCTGGCCTGACTCACGCAGCTGGATCTCACGAGGCACCCCGCCGCTCCCCAGATCGTCGAGAAGGCACCTCGCCCTCCTCGCCGCGACCGCTTTGAGGCGTGGCTGTTGACAAATGGTGTCGCTCCCCGTCTTGTCGGCGACTGCAGTGCAGCGTTCGGTGGTTGGTGATTTGGAAAGTCGTGCTGGTGCGGGCCTCTCAGGCCGCGGCGGGCGCGGTTGGTGGCGGAAGAGCTTGAGCAGGTTGTGGGTCGCGGTGATCAGCCGCCGACTCTTGAGCGACACGCCGATCTTCCCCGGCGTTGGAAGCGGTCGATCGCGCCGGTTGAACTTCGTATCTGCAAAGACGGGCGCGATCATCGCCTGGCGTTTTCGGTAGAGCCCGCCGCCGTGGTCGCAGTCTCGAGCACGCGACGCATGAAGGCGTAGCGCGGCACGGTATAGCCGGCCCGTCGCCGGGGCGAGCGCCCTTGCGTTTGATCGCGTCGTCGGCGGAATCGAGCGCCTGCCAGTCCCGCGCCCGACGACAGTCTCCATCTGTGCCTGGTGCCAGTAGCCGCATCTGCGACGAGCACCCCGGGACGCGGTGTCGGTCGACGCCGACGCGCTCGCGCTCGAGGCTTGGGCGATCACCATCGGCTCGAGGTGTCGAAGTCGCGTCGCACGAGTCGGCGCTCAGCTCGGCGGCGATCACGATCTGCTGCTCGTTCGTGACGGCCTGCGCGTTGTAGCCCTGCACGTAGCCGCGCGGGGTCTTGACGTTGCGCGAGCCGGGGTCGGTCACGTTGATCTTGCCGGCCGGCAGCGACCGGCGGCTCGACAGGCCTTTGACGAACGGCGACCGAAGCGCAGCGGCCGTCGCGACCGCGCGGGAACAGCTTCGAGACCGGGCCGGCACGCGCGCGGTAGGCCTCGCAACGCGGCGTTCGCGCGGCACTCGACCTCGACGCTCCTCCTCCATTCGACGCTTCGCTTCCCGCAGCGTCGCTCAGGGCGCGAGCGCGGGATGATCAACCTGCCTCCTCGACGCGCTTTTCCGACAAGCTCGGCGCTTTGCGTCCCGAACATCAAGCAGCCGATCCGGCCATCAAGTTCTCGGTCGACAGATGCGGCGGCAGCTCATCGCCGCGAGCCTCGCCGTAGCGCTCGTCCTCCTCGCGATGTCGAAGAGCAGCAGTGCCGTGCAAGCGTTCCAGCGCTTCCGCCTTCGACGACGACGGCCCCCTCGCAGATCCGGCGGCCTCCAGACGAGGTGGCAGGCACGGGGACAAGACCCTGCGCCAGCCAAGGCGGCGACTCATCCGCGCGCGCAGCACAGCTTCTTCGGCCATCGGCGCGACATCAGTGAGATTCGCTCACGAGAATGCCCTCGTGTCCGGCGACGGGGATATGCGGATTCGCGTTGCGGTCGCGGCAAGCGGTCGTGGTTCGACTTTTGAGGCGGTGGCGCGCGCGGCGGCCGCGGGCACCCTGCCAGCTGAGGTGGTACTGCTGTTTGCCAGCCGACCGGGTATCAACGCCATCGGGCTCGCCCAGTCGTTTGGGTTCCGGCGCTAGTTCTGGAGCCGAATTCGTTCCCGAGTCTCGAAGCGTGGGATGCCGCCCTCGCAGACGAGCTGGCCCAGCGCGGGATCGACGTCATGCTCCTCCCACCATGCTCCTTACTGATTGGCCTCGGCCTGCGCGCGGATGCGCTCCTCCTGCTCCCTCAGCTCGGGCGTGAGCTCCTCGCCGAAGTCCTCCGCCTCGAACACCTGGCGAACCTCGATCTCCGACTCCCCTTCCATCGGGTTGGGGCAGCGCTTGACCCACTCGATCGCCTCTTCCTTCGACTTCACCTGGATCAGCCAGAAGCCGGCCACCAGCTCCTTCGCCTCGGCGAACGGGCCGTCGACAACGGTGCGCTCCCTGCCCGAGAACTTGACGCGCGCGCCCTTGGAGCTCGGCTGGAGGCCCTCACCCGCGAGGAGGACGCCGGCCTTGACCATCTCCTCGTTGTACTTCCCCATCGCGGCGAGCAAGTCCTCGCTCGGCATCACGCCCGCCTCGGTCTCCTCGTTTGCCTTGACCAGGACCATGAATCGCATCGGTGTTCCTCCTTGTGGCTTGTAGTTCGTGCACAGCCCCCGGACCCCCGCGGGCCCGGCTGGAACCTGCGCTTCTACCCTCACGTCGAACGGGGCGTCGGGAAATCGACAAGCAGGGGGATTCTTTCTCGTGCGGACTTGAGTTGGGCCGGTAACTGTCTGGGGCTGTGTCTCCTGCCCAGGCAGCCCAACTTCGCCTCCGAGCGGCTGACTGCAATCGACGCGAACCAGTCGCCCCGGCGCCGGGCGCGCTGGTTATCGGTTTCAACTGGATCGATAGCCGTCGGGTGGGGGCGGCGGACCGAGTTCCTTTGCCCAGGAGGCGATCTCGTCCGCGAGGGCCTTTCCGGCCCGCGGGACGAGGTCGTTGTGGCCGAGCCCCGGGTACACGCGCATCCGCTTCGGACCCGGCGCTGCGTCGAAGAGAACCTTGCCATGGGCGAGCGGGGCTATCTCGTCGCGCTCGCCGTGAAGGACGAGCAGCGGTGCATCCAGAGTGCGGATGCGCTGGAGGCTCGGGTAGGCGTCGGGGACGAGCCGTGCCGGTATGAACGGGTAGTGAGTGCGGCTTGCCTCGCGGATGCTGCTGAACGTCGAGACGAGGACGAGCCCGGCGGGCGGATGGGAGCACGCGAGCTCGATGGCGACCGCTCCGCCGAGCGATTCCCCGAGGTACAAGATCCGTGAGTGATCGAGGTCGGGCCGGTCGAGCAGCCAGGCGCGCGCGGCGCGGGCGTCGCGGTAGGTGCCCTGCTCGCACGGCCTGCCGCTGCTGCGGCCGTAGCCGCGATAGTCAAAGAGCAGCACGTCGAATCCCGCGGCGGTGAGCAGCGCGGCAAGGAAGACCCGGTCGCCGACGTTGCCCGCGTTGCCGTGGCAGACGAGCAGGTGGCCGACCGGCGCCGATCGGGCGCCGATCCACCAGCCATGGAGCCGCTCCCCATCGTCGGTCTCGAGCACGAGGTCGCTGTAGTCGAGACCTGCCCGCGCCGGTGTCTGCATGATCGCGCGCGAGGGGAAGTACAGCAGTGCGTTGAGGAGCGCGCGGAGCACGGCGGCATTCTCCCGTCGCCGGTTTGATCTATACCGCTCCCTCGGCCGCTCGGCTTCCAAGGTCTAGATTGGCCGCATGAGCCGACGGGTCGGGATGGGGGTGCTCTTCTATCCGCGGGGGGGATCGGCTCAGGTGATTCGCTATCTCGCCGCCGCTCTTGCGAGGCAGCGGTGGACTGCGAGCATCGTGTGCGGCTCGCTCGGGGAGCCGGGGGACCGGCGACATGCCGCGACGTTCTTCGCCGGCCTGGAAGTCTCCGCTGTGGACTATCACTCCGCGCTCGCGGCGTGGGAGGCGGGCCGCGACCCGATGGCCGAGCCGGTTCCGATGCACCCCTCCTACGAGGAGCGTCCCGGCGTGCCCGACCGGGTGTTCACGGCCGTCGCTCCCCACCTCGCCGACCACCTTGCCGCGGCGTGGGAGGGGCCTTTGGCGGCCACGGCCGCGCGAGCGCCCGAGGTGCTCCACCTGCACCACCTGACCCCGATCCACGAGGCGGCCTGCCGGCTGCTGCCCCGGGTGCCGCTCGTGACCCAGTTGCACGGAACCGAGCTGAAGATGGCCGACCGGATCCTCCGCCTCACCTCGATAGCCGAAGCGCTCGGCACCGACCTGCAGGGTATGGCTGACCGCGTGGACGCCGGCAGGATGCCCTCAGGCGAGGACCTCGAACCGGCGGACCGAGCCCTCTGCGCAGCCACGCGCTGGGGCTGCTGGCGACACGGCGCTTACTGGCTGGCCCAGATGCGGCGGTGGGCGCAGCGCAGCCGACGGCTGATGGTGATCTCCCCGAACGACCGCGCGGAGTCCGCCCGCCTGCTGGGGATCGGGGGAGAGCGGGTCGAGTGGGTCCCGAACGGCGTCGACCTCGGCCGCTTCGATCGCATGGAGGTGAGCACCAAGGAGCGCATCGCGCGCTGGCGCAAGTGGCTGGTGCACGAGCCGCTCGGGTGGCGGGAGGGCGGTGAGCCCGGCAGCGTCGGGTACAACGAGGCGGACCTCGAGGCCTTCGTCGACCCCGAGACCGGCGGGCCGGCGCCCGTGCTGCTGTTCGTGGGCCGCTTCACGGAGGTCAAGCGGATCCCACTACTCGTGCGCGCATACGCACGCGCGAGGGTGCGCTTCAGGCAGCGGGCGCCGCTGGTCATCTGGGGCGGCTTCCCCGGCGAGTGGGAGGGCGAGCACGCCCACTCGGTGGTCGAGCGTGAACGGATCGAGGACGTCTTCTTCCTCGGCTGGCGCGGCCACGACGAGCTGCCGGGCGGCCTGGCCTGCTGCGATGTGATGGTCATGCCCTCCGTGGACGAGTCCTTCGGACAGGTCTTCGTGGAGGCAATGGCATGTGGCGTGCCGGTCATCGCCGCGCGGGCGGGGGGGCCGCCTTCGTTCATCAACGTCGAGCCGGGCCGCCCGAACGGCTGGCTGGTCGAGCCCGATGACATCGAGGACCTGGCCGGTGCGCTGATCGAGGCGGTGAACCACGCGGCCGCGCGGCTCGAGCGCGCCCGCAACGGCTACGAATCCACCCGGCGCGAGTTCTCCTGGAACACCATCGCCGGGAAGGTGGCGAGCGTGTACGACGAGGCCATCCACGCGCGCCGGTGACCTGTTGGGCTGCGGGCTCGCAGAGGGGGCCGCGGGTCACGACCGGGAAGCACTCACCCCGCGGGCTCGAGGAGGCGCACCTCCACCGGCGCGCGCGCCGCGAAGGCCTCCGCGTCCGCGCGGGTGCCGATGTGTTGGTCCCAGTGCATCGGAATCGCCAGGCGTGGGCCGATCCGGCGTGCGGCCTCGGCGGCCTCTCCGGCGGTCATCACATAGACACCGCTCACCGGCAGGAGCGCCACGTCCACTCCCGCGACGGCGTCCATCTCGGGGATCACGTCGGTGTCCCCGGCGTGGTAGAGGCGCTCGCCGCGGATGTTCACGTCAAAGCCCACCCAGCCGGCATCGCGGGGGTGAAAGAGGCGCCCGTCGCGGTCGCGCTTGGAGGTGTTGTAGGCGGCCACCCCTGTCACCTCCACCCCGCGGACGGACGCGAGCTCGAGCTCCTCTCCGGGAGCGATGGAGGCCACCCGGCCACTCGCGCGCTCGGCAACCGCGGGCGGCGCCACGATCCACGTGTGCTGGTGGGAGACGCGCTCGATGTCCTGCGGCGAGAAGTGGTCGTAGTGGCCGTGGGTCACCAGGATCACGTCGGCCTTGGGCCCATCGGAGATCCGGTAGGGGTCGATGTAGATCGTTGCGTCCCCGGTGGCGATTCGAAAGCCCGAGTGGCCGAGCCACTCGAGCGAGTCGACGAGCATGCCCGTGAGGATACGTTTCGCCGCACGCCCCGATCCGGAGGAAGTCGCCCCGTGAGCTATGAGACGGTGAAGTGGGAGGAGGCCGCCGGCGTCGGGTGGATCACCCTGAACCGCCCGGACTCGCTGAACGCCTGGACGGGCCGGCTCGGGAAGGAGCTCGGCCATCTGGTGCGCGAGGAGGCCGCCGCGCCGTCGGTGCGGGCGGTGCTGATCACGGGCGCCGGGCGCGGCTTCTCCTCGGGCGCCGACCTCAAGGCGGGCTTTGAGCCGAGCCCGCAGGACGGCAGGCCGGACGTGAGGCGCGAGCTGCACGAGAGCTACAACCCGGTCATCGCCGGCATCCGCCGGCTCGAGAAGCCGGTCCTCGCGGCGGTGAACGGGCCCGCGGTGGGCATAGGCCTCTCGCTCGCGCTGGCCTGTGACCTGGTGCTGATGGCCGAGTCGGCCTTCCTCAGCCTGGCGTTCGTGAACATCGGCCTCATGCCGGACGGCGGATCGACCCTCTTCGTGCCCGCCGCCGTGGGAAAGGCGCGCGCCTTCGAGATGGCGTTCCTGGGCGAGCGGGTGAGCGCCGAGCAGGCCCTCGCCTGGGGGCTCGTGAACGAGGTTCATCCCGACGGCTCGCTGATGGGTGCCGCGCAGGACCTGGCCGCGCGGCTGGCAGGCGGCCCGACGCGATCCTACGCGGGCTCGAAGAGGGCACTGAACGCAATGCTCTATCCCGACCTCGAGGGACAGCTTGCGCTCGAGGCCGAGATTCAGCACGGGCTGGCGCGGACCGACGACTTCCTCGAGGGGCTCGGAGCCTTTGCCGAGAAGAGAGAGCCGAGGTTCGAGGGCTCGTAGCCGTGACGCTCCCCGCGCCGGAGCTCGAAACAGCCGTTACGAAGTCCGCCGACCGCCTCGCGCCGGTGGGGCGCACAGATATGATTCCCGTTGCATTGCCCGCCTCCCGCGCCGCAATCCGCCGCAGACTGACCGTGCTCGCCTTGGCGGCGGGGATAGTCGCGTTGCTCGTGATGGCCCCGGGCGCCTGGGCCGACGCGTTCACGCCGGAGTCGGGTGGGTCACCCAACGCGGACAGCATCGACTCGCTCTACAAGATCGTCCTGTACGTGGGGCTCCTCATGTTCCTCATCGTCGAGGGGGCGCTCATCTGGTCGCTCGTCAGGCACCGGGCGCGCCGCGGGGGACCCGAGCCGGCCCAGATCCGCGGCAACACACCGCTCGAGCTGGGCTGGACGGTGGGGGCCGGGATGATCCTCGTGGTGATCACCGTCGTCACCTTCGCCTTCCTCGCCGACATCGAGAACCCGCCGCCATCCGACCCTGGCGGCCTTGCCCTGGGTGTCGAGGTCGCGGCGATCGGGCAGTCCGCCCCGCCCGGGGACGGCAAGGCCCTCGAGATCGCGGTGAACGGTCAGCAGTTCCTCTGGCGCTATGACTACCCCGGCGGTGCCTACGGCTACTACGAGATGGTGGTGCCGACCAAGACCACCGTCACGCTGAAGATCACCTCCTCCGACGTGATCCACTCGTGGTGGATCCCCAAGCTCGGCGGCAAGGCCGACGCCACGCCGGGCCACACCAACCAGACGTGGTTCAAGATCGAGAAGCCCGGCAGCTACGAGGGCCAGTGCGCCGAGCTGTGCGGCGACAACCACGCCGACATGCGCGCCCGGGTCCGCGCGGTCGAGCCCGCGGAGTACGAGCGCTACATAGCGCGCCGGAAGGCGGACATCAAGGAAGCCCAGACCGACCTGGCGATCCAGCGGCGCAAGCGTGATGAGCAGTAACGGGCAGAGCATCGACCAGCTCGTGCGGCCAGAGGTGGTCATGCACGGGATGAGGGAGAAGCCGAAGGGCTGGCTCGGGTGGATCACCACCACCGATCACAAGCGGATTGGGATCATGTACCTCTTCGCCACCTTCCTGTTCTTCATCCTGGGCGGCGTCGAGGCGCTCATCATGCGGGTGCAGCTGGCGGTTCCCGACGGCACCGCCGTCTCGCCGGAGACCTACAACGGCCTGGTCTCGATGCACGGCACGACGATGATCTTCCTATTCGTGGTGCCGGTGTTCGCGGGCTTTGCCAACTACTTCGTGCCGCTGATGATCGGCGCGCGCGACATGGCCTTCCCGCGGCTCAACGCGCTGTCGCTGTGGCTGCTCGTGTTCGGCGGGATCGCCTTCTACGGGAGCCTCTTCTTCGAGCCCCCGCGCGCGGGCTGGACCTCCTACGCCCCGCTATCGGACGACGCCTACCTGCCGAGCGGGGGCGTCGACGCGTGGATCTTCCTGATCCACCTCACGGGCCTCTCCTCCCTGGTCGGTGCCGTCAACTTCGTCGCCACGATCCACAACATGCGCGCCAAGGGCATGGGATGGGGGCGGATGCCGCTGTTCGTGTGGACGATCCTCACCTACAGCTACCTGCTGATCGCCGCGCTGCCGGCCATCGCCGCCGCGGTCACGATGCTCCTCACCGACCGCCACTTCGGCACCGACTTCTTCGATCCCACCGGCGGCGGCGACCCGATGCTGTGGCAGCACCTGTTCTGGTTCTTCGGGCACCCCGAGGTCTACATCATGATCCTGCCCGCGTTCGGGATCATCTCGGAGATCCTGCCGGTGTTCGCGCGCAAGCCGATCTTCGGCTACAAGGCGATCGCGGCCGCCACCGTGGCCATCGCGTTCCTCGGCCTGCTCGTATGGGCACACCACATGTTCACCACACCCACCGCCACCGTGGTGCTGGTCTTCTTCATGCTGTCCTCGTTCGCGATCGCGGTGCCCACGGGGATCAAGATCTTCAACTGGATCGCCACGCTCTGGCGCGGGTCGATCGTGATGAAGACGCCCCTCTACTTCGCCGCGGCGCTCCCGGCGCTGTTCGTGATCGGCGGCATCTCCGGCGTGATCCTCGCGGTGTTCCCGGTGGACTGGCAGCTGCACGACACCTACTTCGTGGTGGCCCACCTGCACTACGTGCTGTTCGGCGGCTCGGTGTTCGGCATCTTCGCGGGGCTCTACTACTGGTTCCCGAAGATGTCGGGGCGGATGCTCTCCGAGGGCATCGGAAAGCTCTCGTTCTGGGTCATGTTCGTGGGCTTCAACCTCACCTTCCTCGTGCAGCACTCGGCGGGGCTTTCGGGCATGCCGCGGCGGATCTACGACTACCCCGAGGGGGCGGGCTGGTGGGGCTACAACCTGGCCTCCACGATCGGGTCCTTCCTCCTCGGCATCGGCGTGTTGATCACGCTCTACAACGTGATCGTGTCGATCCGCAAGGGCAAGGTTGCGGGCAACGACCCGTGGAAGGGCAACACGCTCGAGTGGTTCACCCAGTCGCCGCCGCCCGAGAACAACTTCGACGTCGTGCCGCGCGTGCGCTCCGTCGAGCCGATGAAGGACATCCGGCGCGAGGTGATGAAGGCCGGGGAGCCGGAGGGCAGTGTGGCCCAGCCGGTGGCGTCGGGAACGTGAGCGCTCCCTCGACCGGCTTTCGGCGCCTGGCGCTGACCACCGCAGTCGCCACCTACCTCCTGATCCTCGTCGGCGGAGTGGTGCGCGTGTCGGACTCCGGCCTTGGCTGCGGTCCTGCCGGATCGGGGCTGAACGGTTGGCCCTTCTGCAACGGCGACGTCGTGCCGGGGCTCGATCTCAACGCGGTGATCGAGTACAGCCACCGCACGCTCGCGGGCATCGTGGGCCTGCTGATGATCGCCCTGGCCGTGATCGCGATCCGCCGCCACCGCTCACACCGCGGGCTGGTGCGCGCCTCCGTCGCCGCCGTGGCGCTCGTGATCGCCCAGGGCCTGCTGGGGGCAGCGACGGTCGAGAAGGACCTCGACGAGCGGCTCGTGGCGTCCCATCTGGCCCTCGCCATGGCCCTGCTCGCGCTCACCGCCTACATCTGGCGCGCCTCGAGGGCCGAGAACATCGGTGCCGAGCCGGCCGACGGCGGGCCCCGCTTCCGAGGTCTGTCGATCGTTTCGAGCGGCGCGATCCTGTGCACGATCGTCGCCGGCGGCTACATGGCCGGCACCCAGAACTACGGCCGCGCCGACTACCAGCCCGGCGACGGCGCCCACCACGCGTGCGGCAAGGAGTTCCCCACCTGCAATGGCGACTTCCTGCCATTCGGCCAGGCACGCCTGGTGGACATCCACCTAACCCACCGGGTGTTCATGTACCTGGCCTCGATTCTGGTGGTCACGCTGATCGTGCTCGCCGTGCGTCGCCGGCCGAGCGCCGGCGTGGTGCGCAACGCCTGGCTGGGGGCCGGCCTGCTCGCTGCCCAGATCCTGGTCGGTGCGCTCAACGTGTGGCTGGACGAGTACGAGGCCCTGATCCTCCTGCACCTGGCGCTCGGCACGCTGCTGTGGGCCACCCTGGTGGGTCTGACGTTGCAGCTCTACCGGGTGCACGCCCCGGTGGAGTCGCACGCGGGCGCCTCGCGGGCAGAGGCACTGACGGCGTGAGCCAGCCGGCGGCCCCAGCCATCCGCGCGGCCGCCCCGGGGCTGCGCCAGGTGGTCTCGGACTACATCGAGATGACAAAGCCCAAGGTGCAGTCGCTGCTGCTGTTCACCACGGTGTCCGCCATGTTCATCGCCGGAGAGCCGTCGTTCTCGCTCGTGCTGCTGACCTGCGTCGGCGGCTACCTCTCGGCCGGAGGGGCGGGTGCGGTCAACCACTGGTACGACCGCGACATCGACGCCAGCATGAAGCGCACCGCGGACCGACCGGTGGCCTCGGGTCGGGTGGCGCCCCGCGCGGCACTGGCCTACGGGATCGTGCTCGGCACACTCGCGTTCGCGGTGCTCGCGATCGGCGTCAACCCGCTCGCCGCGGCGCTGTCGCTGTCGGGCTTTCTCGGCTACACGCTGGTCTACACGCTGTGGCTCAAGCGCTCGACGCCCCAGAACATCGTGATCGGCGGCGCCGCCGGCGCGGTGCCGCCGCTTGTCGGCTGGGCGGCCGTCACCGGCGGGCTCGGCTGGACGGCGCTCTACCTCTTCGCCATCGTCTTCTACTGGACCCCTCCGCACTTCTGGGCGCTCTCGCTGCTGATGAAGGACGACTACGCGAAGGCCGGCGTCCCCATGCTTCCGGTCGTCCGGGGCGAGCGAGAGACCCGCAGGCAGATCCTCCTCTACTCGCTGCTTCTATACGCGGTCACCCAGCTCCCGTTTTGCGCCGGAGGGTTCGGTGGCATCTACCTGGCGGCTTCGGTCACCCTGGGCGCGGTGTTCATCGGGGGCGCTTGGAGGCTCTACCGGCGCGCGGACCGCCGTGCGGCGCTCTGGCTCTACCTCTACTCGCTTGCCTACCTCGCGCTGCTGTTCGCCGCCATGGTGGCCGACGTCAAGCTGTAACCCGACCGGCCGCGCCTGGTGGGAGAGCTAGTGGGCTGAGCCAAACCGCGGCAGCTCATATCCCGCCCGCTGGCGGCCATTGGGCCATCCCGGCCCGCCGCATAGGGCACGTACGCGGACCCGCAAAGGCCGGGGCCCCCGAGCGCAGAGCGAGCGGGGGCCCCGGAGCGGCTAGCGTCCCTCAGCGGGTCGCGAAGCCGAAGCCCGAGACGTTGAACGGCAGGTCGATCGGCACGAGGTTGAATGGGAACCCCTGGCCGAAGATGCCCTGCAGCACGTTCAGCCCCGGGAGCCCACCGGAGCCGGGCAGGCCTCCCGAGGTGCCCGTGCCGGGCTTGGTCGGCACACCACCGAACAGGCCGGTGAGGAGGTCCTTGACCATCGTCATGACCGACCGGAGCTGCTGGGTCACCAGCGTGAGCGCGCCCTGGACCATCGGCCGCACGTCGGCCGGCACGAGGACCAGCACCTGCTGCAGCCGCGCCATCGCGTCGTCGATCGCGGCCGTGGCCATCTCGAGCGCCTGCGTCAGGATGCCCGCGACGTCTGACGGGAGGGCCGGGTTGGCGAGAGTCTCGGTGATGGCCGCGACCTCGTTCTGCCCATCGGTCGAGAGCATGGCGATCACCTTGGCGAGATAGGGCCTGGCCTCCGCGGGCACCTGGTCGAGCAGCTGAGTTAGGGCCTCGACGACGCGTTCGCGGGCCGCGATGCATGCCTTGATCGCGTTGGCGAGCGCTACCTGAGGACCGCCACCGACATCGCCGACGACCTGCGAGAGCGAGTCGGCGCACTGGTCTGACACGGCTCCGACCACGCGGACCGAGCGGCCATAGCTCTCTGCCCCGGCGACGCTGCCTGTGGAGGCACGCTGCCGGCGAACCTGGGCCTCTGCGCTGCGCAGATGGCGGCGGTAGTTACGCAGCTCCCCGGCAGCGGCCGAGTCGCGATTTCGCTTTGCGAGCGAGACGACACGGTCCAACGACTTATCGGCCTTCACTGCCTCTGTGCGGGCTTTGGACACCGGCTTTGCCTCGGCGCCAGCGGGTACTGCCAGGAGCGAAGCCATCAGTGCTCCCGTTGCCAGACGGGTGGTGAATTTCATCTCTTGCCTCCTTGGGCAACTGGGCCGCCTCCGAAGGAGGCCCCTGGTTTTGCGCCCCCGCCTCGCGGCGGGTTTGCCGTTTTGTCTCTGAGGCAGTGCCTCACGGATAGAACGTCGCGGCCCATGCGCCGTCAGGACCTATCTCCTCTGGGCGAGAAACATGTTGCTCATGACCTGCTGAGCCCTTTGCATCGCCTGCTGGTAGACCTGTGGCTGAGCTGCATGCTGAGCTGGGCCTGGCGCATCCTCTCGGGTCAGCCGCCGATCGCCGAGCAGTCCGAGCGAGGGGCCCGCGCTGCGGGCCTTGCTCATCGAGATCACCGCTGCGGGAGCCATCCCTACTCCTATCGGCAGCGGACACCCTCCCGTGAGCACCTAAGCATCGCGCGGGTGCGAGCGTCCCGCCTGCCCGCCCCTCCCGCCCTCGCAGGCGTCAGCGGTTGGCGCGTGAGCGCCGCAACTCGCGTTCGAACTGCGACTGCTCGAACTCCTCGTCCGCCCGGATCACGTGCATGACCGCGTTGATGAGGGCGAGGTGGGTGAAGGCCTGAGGGAAGTTGCCGAGGTGGCGCCCCGAGCGTGGGTCTATCTCCTCCGCGTAGAGCTGGAGCGGGCTTGCGAAGCCGAGGAGCTTCTCGCACAGGGCACGGGCGCGGCTGAGCTCCCCGATCTCGACGAGCGCCGAGACGAGCCAGAAGGAGCAGATCGTGAAGGTGCCCTCCTCGCCCTCGAGCCCGTCGTCTGTCTCCTCCACGCGGTATCGCAGCACGAGGCCCTCCTCGGTGAGCTCGTCGGCGATTGCGAGCACGGTCCCGCGGATGCGCTCGTCATCGGCCGGAAGGAAGCGCACGAGCGGCATCAGAAGCACCGAGGCATCCAGCTGATCGGTGTCGTAGTGCTGGGTGAACACCCCCCGCTCGTCGAGGGCGTTGTCGCAGATGTCGGCGTGGATCTCGTCCGCTGTCCGCTGCCACTCCTCGGCGCGCCTGGCGTCGTCCCGGATCTCTGCCAGCCGTGCCCCGCGGTCGAGCGCCACCCAGCACATCATCTTCGATGAGGTGAAGTGCTTGGGCTCCCCGCGGATCTCCCAGATCCCGCGATCGGGCTCCCGCCAGTGGGCGATGGCGTCCTCGACCTGCTTGACGAGGATCGGCCACAGCCGCTCGGGTAGGTGGTCCCGCGACTTCGTGTGCAGATACACCGAGTCGAGCACGGCGCCCCACACGTCGTGCTGCTCCTGGTTGTACGCGCCGTTTCCGACGCGCACCGGTCGGGCGCCCTCGTAGCCCGAGAGGTGATCGAGCACCTTCTCCTCAAGCTTTGCCTCACCGTCGATGCCGTACATGATCTGCAGCTGGCCCCGCTCGGCCTCCGCGACGTCGGCGATGAAGTAGAAGAAGTCGTTGGCCTCCCAGTCGAAGCCGAGGGTGTACAGGCCCCACAGCATGAAGGTGGAGTCGCGCATCCACGTATAGCGGTAGTCCCAGTTGCGCTGGCCACCGGGAGTCTCCGGCAGTGAGGTGGTGGCGGCGGCCACCATCGCGCCGGTGGGCGCGTAGGAGAGCCCCTTGAGCGTCAGCGCGCTGCGCTGCAGGAACGTGCGCCACGGGTGGTCGGGGAACGCCCCGTGATCGAGCCAGTGCTGCCAGTGGTGGGCGGTCCAGACCAGCCGCTCGTAGGCCTCGTCGTAGTCCCGCGGGGCGGGGTGCTCGGACCACGAGAGGGCCGCAAAGAGGGTGTCGCCCTCCTTCATCAGCGTCCGGGCGGTGGCGCGCGGGCCCTCGAAGCCGATGTTCATGTCGGAGGTCAGGCGCAGCTGGATGTCGGTGCCATCGGCCTGGGCCGTGGCCTCGTGGTAGCCGGGGCCCGCGTACTCCCAGGTGGCGAAGTCACGCCCGTAGTTGAACACCGGCTCGCAGTCGAGGTGGGTCTGCACCTCCCCGTTCACGCAGCGCACGATGCGCAACAGCACATGGTCGGCGTCGTAGTCGGTCGGCGAGCGTCGATGGGTCGTCGATCGGTCGTGCTCGTGATGCCATGGGCCTATCAGCAGTACGTCGCGCACGATGATCCAGCCGCCGCGGGTGCCCCAGCTGGTCTCGAGCACCATCGTGCCGGGCAGGTAGCGCCGGGAGGCGGGCACCTGGATGTCGGCCGGCCCGATCCTGAAGGTACCGGCGTCACGGTCGAGGATCGAGCCGAACACGCTCGGCGAGTCCATCCGTGGAATGCACATCCACTCGACGTTGCCGCTGGGCGCCACCAGTGCCGTGGTCTCGCAGTCAGAGAGAAAGGCGTAGTCGGCGACGGGCGGAAAGGAGCTCGAGGCGATCGTCTTGTCGGAGTCGAAGAGGACCTTGGTGTCCAAGGCGCCGCTGCCCGGTATGAACATGCCGCTGTGGGGCCTGAATGGGCTCATCTGCTCTCCCCGAGCCGTGCCGCCGCCGGCGGGTCGAGCAGCACGGTGAGCCGGCCCGGGTCGGGGCGCACCAGGCTGGCCGGGGCGTCGGGGCCCGGGGCGTCGCCAAACGCGCGCGCCACGGCCTCGGCCTTGTCATCTCCTGAGACCAAGAACAACACTGCGCCAGCCGCATTGAGGACGGGAAGGGTAACCGTCACCCGGGACACCAGCGGGGGCAAGCCGGGCGTGTCCACGCCGGTGACCCAGCGCTCGCGCTCGGATAGCGCCGCATCGCCGGGAAAGAGGGAGGCGCAGTGGGCGTCGGGGCCGATACCGAGCATCAGGAGGTCGATCCGTGGCGGTCCCTCGCCGAACGCCTGCCTCAGCTCGCGCTCGTAGGCGGCAGCCGCTTCCTCATGGCCGAGCTCGCCCTGGATGCGGTGCACGTCGGGCGGCTCGCCCTTCAGGCGATCGAGCAGGCTCGCCTTGGCCATCGCGAAGTTGGAGTGCTCATGGTCGGGAGGTACGGCGCGATCGTCACCGAACCACAGCGTCGTCCGCCCCCAGTCGAGGTCCGCCTCCGCCACGCGCTCGTGCGCGGCGCGCGGGGTCGAGCCACCCGACAGCGCGATGTGTCCGCCGGCACGCACGCGCTCGGCGATCCGCTCGGCGGCGGCGCCCGCCACGTCCTCGACAACTGTGATCTCCATTTCCCCCAGATACTCTCAGCAGACGAAGCTCTCTGCGGCCGCCAGCGCCGGGGCGTACACCTTGTCCCGCAGGAGCGCCTGCCGGATGCCCTCCCCCAGGATCCCCGGCTCCCCCCGTGAGGCGCCCATCACGGTCCAGCCCGAGTCACGGCCGCTGGGCATGCGCCGCCGGGCCGCCAGGCCGCCCGCCCCACGGTCGAGTGAGATCGACATGCCGGACGCCGTCTCGATAGCGATCCCGGCAAGGCCCGGAGCGCTCATGTCCTCCACGGGCTCGAGGCGCAGCCCCACGTCCTGCCGGCGCCCACGGGCGACCCCGCAGAGCGCCCCGTCCAGCCCCGGCATCGGAGCCGGCCGCCAGCCCAGGCGCGTGGCAAGCCAGCCCAGCAGCAGGAGCCCGGCGCTGCGGGAGTCCACGCGATGCTTCACCGTGACCGAGCTGATCCGGTCGAGCTCCTCCCGCCACTGATCGGGGTCGAAGGTGGAGGCCACCCGCTCGCGCCACGGCGTGGAGCGAAGCCACGCGAGGTCCACCACGTAGGCCCGCTGGATCAGCTCCCTCGCGCGGGCGATCGCCGCGGCGGGGTCGGGCTCGTTGACCGAGTCGATCAGCACGACCTGCGCGATCCCGAGCAGGGCATCCACCGCCTCGGGGTGCCCATGGGGCGACCATACGAGCGTAGGGAGGTCCGTGACCACCAACGGGTCGACGATCGTCTCGAGGTGCATCAGGTGGCGGGGTCCGATGTCGAGCACGACCTGCTCGTGGAGCACGCTGATGTCCGTGGGCCCTGAGGCGCACTCCCCCTCCATCGTCGCCCGGGCGTCGATGCTCCGCCGCCCGGCCTCCACGCTGCAGAGGATCGTGCGGGACGCGTGGTAGCGGCCCACCTGCTCGAGCCGGTTCTGGATCTCCCCCCGCCATTCGCGGTCGGCGATCACGACCAGGTTCAGCACCCGCGCGGGCACGTAGGCCTCGCTGCGGGCGTGGCGCTCCTTGAGCAGGTCGCGCAGGGCCGCCTCCACCTCGGGCGGAGTGACGTCCTGCCCGGCCCAGACGCTGCCGCTCATCTGCACCGCGCGCCCTCCGGTGCCACTGAGGCAGGCCGGCGGAGCCTCTCGGCAGAGCACATTCAGATCGCCCTCCACCGATAAGGATTTGGCATGGATGCCAAATCCTTCGCATTCCTCTCGGCAGAGCACATTCAGATCGCCCTCCACCGGTGCTCTCCCTGCATCAGGGCGTCGGCCTCCTCTGGCCCGCCGGATCCGGCCGGGTACTGCGGGATCGCCCCGGGCGTGCCCGCCCATGCCGCGAGGATCGGATCCACGATCTCCCACTGCGCCTCGACCTCGTCGTCGCGCGTGAAGAGGGTGGCGTCGCCGCGCATCGCGTCCGTGATGAGCCGCTCGTAGGCCTCGGGGGACTCGGACATGAAGGCGGTGCCGTAGAGGAACTGCATGTTCACGGGTCGGATCCGCATGCGGGTGCCCGGGATCTTGGCCCCAATCGAGATCGAGACCCCCTCGTTCGGCTGCATCGTGAGCACGATCTGGTTGGGCTGTACCCCGACAGAGCCATCCTGGTGGAAGGCCAGGTGCGGCACGGGCTTGAGCGTGACGGCGATCTCGGTGACCTTGCGGGCAAGCCGCTTGCCGGTGCGCAGGTAGATCGGCACGCCCGCCCAACGCCAGTTGTCCACCTCGAGCCTCAGGGCGGCGTAGGTCTCGGTGGTCGAGTCGGTGGGGACGTCGTCCTCCTGCAGGTAGCCCTTGACGTCCTCTCCCCCCGAGGTTCCCTCCCCGTACTGCGCGCGCACTGCCATGTACATCGCCGCTTCGGGCGTCGGCGGGTGGATTGCCCGCAGTACCTTCACCTTCTCGTCGCGCACCTCGTCGGCGGAGAAGGCGACGGGCGGCTCCATGCACAGCAGCGTGAGCAGCTGGAGCATGTGGTTCTGGACGAGGTCCCGCAGCGCGCCAGAGGTGTCGTAGTAGCCGGCGCGAGTGCCGATCCCGATGTCCTCGGCGGCGGTGATCTGCACGTAGTCGATGAAGTTGCGGTTCCACAGCGGCTCGAAGAGTCCGTTGGCGAACCGGAACGCCAGCATGTTCTGGACGGTCTCCTTGCCCAGGTAGTGGTCGATCCGGTAGACCTGCCGCTCCTCGAGCACGTCCAGCACGGCGTTGTTGAGCTCCCGCGCCTCCGCGAGGTTCGTGCCGATCGGCTTCTCGATCACCACGCGCACCTCGGAGCCCGCGTTGCGGTGGAGGCCGTGCTCGCCGAGCCTGCCGACGATCACCGAGAAGAACGACGGGGCGGTCGAGAGGTAGTAGACCCGGTCGAAGGCGATGCCTGCCTCTTCGTCGAAGGCACGGTTGCACTCGGCGAGCCGCTCGTAGACCGTGGGGTCGTCGAAGGACCCGGCCACATACCGCACGTGCTCGAGCAGGGCGCCCAGCACCTTCTCGTCGGCCCTGCGGCGCGAGAAGCTGCGGATCGACTCCCGCGCGAGCTCACGGAAGTCGTCGTCGCTCATCACCCCGCGCGAGCTGCCGATCAGGTTGAACCGCTCGGGCAGCGCTCCCTCGTGGGCGAGGTTGTAGATCGCCGGCAGCAGCTTGCGCTTGGAGAGGTCGCCGGTCGCCCCGAAGATCGTGAGCGTGGTCGGGTGGATCGGCAGCCGCTCGAGCCCCTCGACGAGGGGGTTGGCATCGACTCGTGGCTGCGCCGCGGTGGCCATGGCTACTCAGCGCTTGGATCGGACTGCGCATCGGGATCGGCTGCCTTCACCGCGTGGCCGCCGAACTGGTTGCGAAGCGCCGCGTTGACCTTGGCGGCGAAGGCTCCCTGACCGCGCGAGGAGAAGCGCTCGAACAGCGACGTGGTGATGACGGGGGTTGGGATGCGCCTGTCGATCGAGTCCTCGACCGTCCAGCGGCCCTCGCCGGAGTCCTCGACGAAGGGCTCGAGCCGGGCCAGGTCATTGCCCTCCTGCTCGAAGGCCCTGGCGGCGAGCTCGCACAGCCACGAGCGCACCACCGAGCCCTGCATCCAGAGATGGGCGATCTTCGCCTTGTCGAGGTCGTACTCGCAGCCGTCGAAGAGCGAGAAGCCCTCCGCGTAGGCCTGCATCATCCCGTACTCCACGCCGTTGTGGACCATCTTCACGTAGTGCCCTGCGCCGGTCGGCCCGAAGTGCCCCCAGCCCGGCCCGTGCGCCTCCGTGTGGGGTGGCGCCAGCACGTCGAGGATCGGCGACAGGCGCGCGACGGCCTCACCGGGACCGCCGACCATCATGCAGTAGCCCACGTCGATGCCCCACACCCCGCCCGAGGTCCCGACGTCCACGTAGTGGATCCCCTTCTCCTCGAGCGCCTCGGCCCGGCGCTTGTCGTCGGTCCAGCGCGAGTTGCCGCCGTCGATGATGGTGTCTCCCTCCTCCAGCAGGCCGGCCAGGTCGTCGACGGTCCTCTCGGTGAGATCTCCCGCGGGCACCATCACCCACACCGCGCGCGGGGCCTCGAGCTTTGACACCAGGTCCTCGAGCCCGCTGGCCCCGGTGGCTCCATGGCCCTCGGCTTCCTCCACGGCGTCCACGGCGACGTCGAAGGCCACCACCTGGTGCTCCGAGTCGCGGTGAATGCGATGCACCATGTTTCCGCCCATCTTTCCGAGGCCTATGAAGCCGAGTTGCATGCGCTCTCCTGTTGCGGGGACTTCTGGCCATTGTCGCCGTGCCAGGAGCATCCGTGCAACCCCCCGTGGCAAGTTCGGCGCCCCGGGGGACGCGCGCGGCCCATGACACCGCCCCCTACGGGCGGTTTCGAGGCCCAGCTGCCGGGTAGGCCGGTTTCGTGGAAGCGGCAGATCGCCCGCGGGCGATCGTCACGGCGTCGGACTCGGGCATCGGGCGCTCGACCGCGGTCGTGCTGGCGCACGAGGGCTTCGACGTCGGCGTCACCTGGCACTCCGACGAGCCCGGGGCGCAGGAGACCGCACGCCAGGTGGAGCAGGAGGGCGGCCGGGCGGTCCTCGAGCGGCTCGACGTGACCCGTGGCCGGGACGCCGCCGCGGTCGTCGAGCGGATGGCGGAAGAGCTCGGGGGGCTCGATGCCTTCGTGAACAACGCCGGCGGTGTGCCCACACAACCGTTCCTCGAGCTGCCCCTCGAGGACTGGCGAGAGGCGGTCGAGGTCAACCTCACCGGAGCGTTCGTCTGCGGGCAGCGCGCGGCCAGGCTGATGGTGGACGCCGGCCGCGGCGGCTCGATCGTGAACGTGACCTCCGTTCACGAGCACGTCCCGCTCCGGGGAGCGGCGCCCTACTGTGCGTCGAAGGGCGGCCTGGGGCTGCTCACGAAGGTGATGGCGATCGAACTGGCAGAGCACGGCATCACGGTGAACTCGGTGGCCCCCGGCGAGATCGCCACGGAGATGACCGGTAACGAGGACCTCGACCCCGGGACGGTCGAGCGGCCGCTGATCCCGCTCGGGCGCCCGGGCCACGCCGAGGAGATCGCGGCCACGGTGGCCTTTCTAGTCTCGTCGGGGGCGCGCTATGCCACCGGCGCGTCGTTCATCGTGGATGGCGGGCTGACGATGATGGGCGCGCAGGCAAACGCCGATCAGTCCTAGCAGGAGATACCTCTCCTCAGGCAACGGTGTCCCATCTCCGTCAGCGCGCGGAGACCGGCGCAGCGGACAAGGCGACCGGGACCCTGGACAGGACGACTGGCTAGACCGGATGCCCGAGTCAAAGCTCGACCCAGAGATCCATCTCCCCGATCATCACCGCAAGTCTCTCGGCGGTTTCCGGCGGACCCGGAACGAACCCGCTGCTCCCGATCACGTCGGGATTCGAGCTCACCTGGTCGCAGCGGAACCCGGTGTAATCGTCACCCCCGCTGTCGTCTCGCAGCCCGATCAGCGGTAGGGCCATCCGGAGGATGACCTCTTTCGTCGAGAGGAGCCGGGTGGCGAAGGGCGACCGCTCCTCCATCAGCCCCTTGAGCTCCTCGCCGGTCCCCCTCGTGCGAGCCTCGAATCGAAGTGCCAGTGAACCGAGACGGCGGCCGCGAACAGCTCGATCACCGTCACGCGCAGGCCTCCGACACGCTGGCTCGGCCCCGGCACCACCCGAAGCGGCCGGTCATCGCGAAAGCCACCGGCACCACGGAAGGCATCTACATCATCTTCGATGTCCTCGTCGAGCAAGGAGGGCCACAGCAGGGCGAGCTCATCCTGATCGGATAACAGGCCGAGCCGGCGGAAAGCCTCCGCCACAACGCGTGCGCGGTCACCTCCCTCCCGGCTTACGAGATCGGCCACGAAGTCGAGCGCGCGTGCGCGCCGCTGCGGATCCCCCGGCCCCGGCCCCTGTGCCGTCCGGACGATACGGCGGGACCATTCGGCGGCGTCCTCTGCGGACAGCCCTCCCGCGCGCTCGAGCGCCTCCACCGCGGAGCACGCCTCGGCCAGCTCGTGGGGGCCGGCCAGCCCGAACTCGCGGACCTTCGAGAGCCGCCTGGCGAGGTGGCGCTCGATCGCCTGTTCCGGCGGCAGCGCGGTCACCGGGGATCGAGCTCGATCCCGAATCGGGCCCCGGGTGCCTCGAGCTCCAGGCGCGTGCAGCCCTCCGGAGCGCCCGGCTCGAACCACCAACTGCCCGCCAATGCCTCGCCGCTTTGCCCGGCCCCACCTTGCAACAGCGCGTAGTCGGTTCCGAGCTCGTCACGGAGCCGGGCTATCTCCCCTCCATCTGCACAGAGGTCGTGACCGGGCGCCGTGCGCAGCCTGTGCCAGCGGATGACCACGCCGCCGTCGTAGAGCTCGGCAGCCACCAGCCGCAGCCCGCCGATGGGGTTGGGCGGCCCGAGCACGACCGCGTGCAGCCAGCCGAGCTCGCCTTTGAAGGCATCCGCGCGGGTCTCTTCCTCGTCCTCGAGGTCAGCGAGATCCACGTCCTGCTCCCACTCCTTGGCTTCCTCCGGGCCGAGCACACCGGTGCTGACGTAGCTCTCGAGTGCGGCGCGTCGGGACGAGTCGCGCCCGTCCGACCTCAGTGCCTGCAGGTGAGCCTCGCCGCGGGCCCGTGCCTCCGGCGTCCAACCCTCGCTCTTGTCCTCCCTGCTACTGAGCGCCTCCGTCAGACGGCTCTGCCACCGGGCCGCCTCCTCGGCGCTCACCAGGCCCAGCGCCTGCAGGGCACCGATCAGGAGAGGACCGCCGTCGCGTTCCCTGCGCTTGCGGGCGGCTCTGCGGCCGATGACTGGGATCCGCTCCGAGAGGCGAGGCTCCAGACGCTCCCCGAGCTCCGCGAACAGCAGATCCTCGACGGACGCGTGCATAGTGCGCGAGCATATCCACGCGGCCGTTACTCGTTGGGCTGCGCGGAGACGTAGGGGGTGTGGCTTTTCGTACGCGAGGAGGCAACGAATCATCCACACCGTCAGGGTGAGGCGCCGCCCGTCAGGATGAGGCGCCGGCGAGCATCTGGGTGACCTTCTCGGTCAGGGCCCGTAGGGCATCCACCGGGTCGCCCTCCAGCCGCAGGCGCTCGGCCGGAAGGCCGTGATCGCGCAGCGTGAGGATGTCGCCGGTGGCCTGGGCGTTCCTGAGCGTCCTGAAGGAATAGCCCGCCTCGGGGACCTCCACGTCCTCCTCGTCGTCGTGCACGAGCTGCAGGAACAGCCCGGAACCCGGGCCCCCCTTGTGGAACTGCCCGGTGGAGTGCAGGTAACGGGGGCCATAGCCGAAGGTGGTTGTGGCCTTCGTGGCGTCGCGGATGGCGGCGCGCAGCTCGGAGACCGCCGCGTCGAAGGCCTCCGAGGGCTTCACGTAGCCCATCAGCGCCACGTAGTGCGGTGGCCGCGCCCGGCTGAGCAGCTCCCTCAGCGCCTCCTCGTCGGCGTCTTCGACCTGCGGCGGCTCGTCCACCTCGAGCACATCCTCCGTCTTGTCCTTGGCCTCCTGCACGTTCGGCTGGTCGAACGGGTTGATGCCGAGCACCCAGCCGGCCACGGCGGTGGCGAACTCCGCGAAGAAGAACAGCCGGCCGAGGTCCGAGGGGCCGCGGGCGGACAGCTTGATCACGGCCTGATCGGCCTTTGCCAAGGCCTCGACCTTCGCGTCGAGGCCCTCGTCCGCAGACTCGGGATCACGCAGGTAGACGAAGACCCGGTCCTCGCCGTAGGACTCGGGGTCCCCCAGTGGCTCTTCGGCCACGGGCAGGATGCCGCGGCCATCCTTGCCGGTCGACTCCGCCACGAGCTGCTCCAGCCACAACCCGAAGCTCGCGATCGACTCGCACACGACGAAGGTGAGCTTGTCGCGACCCCGTAGCGCCAGCTCACCGATCACGAGCCCCAGCCACAGGCCCGAGTTGGACGCGGTGGAGTCGAAGCTGTTGCAGTTCTGCACGGCCTCCTGAGCACTCTGCAACAGCGCCTCGATGTTCACGCCCATGAGAGCCGCCGGGACGAGCCCGAACAGGGAGAGCACCGAGTAGCGCCCGCCGATGTCGGGGTCGTTCTCGAACACCCGCCGGAACCCGCGCTCCCGCGCGTGATCCATGAGGCCACTCCCGGGGTCGGTGACAGCCACGAACTGGCTCCCGTTGCCGCCCGTGCGCGAGTAGAAGTACCTCATGTGCGAGAGCGTCTCGACGGTGCCGCCCGCCTTGGAGGACACGATGAAGAGCGTCCTCTCGAGGTCGATCTTCCTCTCGAGCTCCAGCACCGCGGTGGGATCGGTCGAGTCGAGCACGTGGAGCGTGAGCCCGCCCGGGATCTGGCCAAAGCTGCGCCGGATGACCTCCGGCCCGAGGCTCGAGCCGCCCATGCCGAGCAGCGCGGCGTGGGTGAAGCCGTCAGCCTTGACCTGCTCGACGAAGTCGTCCAGGTGGCCCGCGTGCTCGAGCATCGGCTCGGTGATCGTGAGCCAACCGAGGCGATCGCCTATCTCCGGCACGCCCGGGCCGCCCCACAGCGACTCATCCTTGCGCCAGACCCTCGCCGCCACCTGCTCCTCGAGCGCCCGCCTCACGCGCTCGGCGATGGCCGGCTCGAGATCGTCCGGTATGGAGGACTCGATCGTGGGAGGCCGTCCGGTGATAGCGGCCTCCTTGCTCGACTCCACCCCCGCGATGAGCTTGTCGAACGGCTTGACGAACGCGTCGATGCCGTCCTTGAGCAGCTTGTCCGTCACGTCGGTCATGTCGATTCCAGCCTCCGCGAGCGCCTCGAGCTCGGGCGCCGGGTCGACGTCCGCTGTGGCTCCCTTGACCTCCAGGTTCTCGGCGGCCGCCAGCAGCGTGGGCATCGGCATCGTGTTCACCGTGTCGGGCGCCACGAGGTCCGCGACGTACTTGGTCTCGGGGTACTTGGGGTTCTTGACGCCTGTGGAGGCCCACAGCGGGCGCTGCACCGGCGCGCCGGCCTGCGCGAGCTCGGCAAAGCGCTCGCCCCCGAAGATGCGCTTGAAGCTCATGTAGGCGGCACGTGCGTTGGCCACCGCAGCGATCCCCTGAAGCTCCTCGCGACCCAGCTCCGCCAGCCGCTTGTCCACCTCCGAGTCCACGCGCGATACGAAGAAGCTGGCCACGGAGTGCACCGCGAGCTCCTCCCCCTTCTCCTTTCGCCGCTCCAGGCCGCGCACGTAGCGCTCGGCGACCGCCTCGTAGGACTCCACCTTGAAGAGGAGGGTCACGTTCACGTTGATGCCTTCCGCGATGGCGTCCTCGATCGCGGGCAAACCCTCATCCGTGGCCGGGATCTTGATCATCACGTTGGGCCGGTCGACCCGCTTCCAGAGGTCACGGGCCTGGCCGAGCGTCGCGCCGGTGTCGAAGGCCGCGGCGGGCTCGACCTCGAGCGACACGAAGCCGTCCGCGCCACCGGCCTCCTCCCAGACGGGGCCCATCACGTCACAGGCCATCTGGACGTCCCTGATGGCCAGGTTCAGGTAGATCTCGACGGCGTCGAGGCCCTCGCCGGCGAGCTTCTCGATCTCGGCGTCGTAGTCCTCGGAGCCGAGAATGGCCTTCTCGAAGATCGCGGGGTTGGAGGTCACGCCGCGCAAGGAGTCCTCCTCGACCAGGCGCTGGAGCTCCCCCTGCTCGATCAGACCGCGGCGGATCTGGTCGAGCCACACGCTCGTGCCGGCCGCCGTCAGCGCCCTGAGCCTCTCGTTCACGCCTGACGTAACGCCCATGCCCTATCTCCTTCGCGGTGTTCCATGTGGGTTCTCAAGTGTCGGCTCGCCGAACTCTCGCAGGCGAGGGCACCACAGCGGCCGGCACCGGGCCGGGGGTCAGCCGGACTTCGCGCCCAGCTTCTCGAGAACCTCGCGGGCGCACTCCGCGACATGCCCGGGCGTGAACCCGAAGTGCTCGTAGAGCGCATCCTGGGGCCCGGAGGCGCCGAAGCCGTTCATGCCGATGCACGCCCCGTCCTCGGTCACCCAGCGCTCCCAGCCCATCGTGGCACCGGCCTCGACCGACACCCGTGCGCGACAGGCGGCGGGCAGGACCTGCTCGCGGTAGTCATCGTCCTGTTCGATGAAGCGGTCGAAGCAGGGCATGCTCACCACGCGGGCAGCCACGCCGTCGCCCTCGAGCGCCTCGGCGGCCTCAACGCAGATCGACACCTCCGAGCCGCTTCCCATCAGGATCACCTCGGGGTCCCCGTCGGTGTCCCGCAGCACGTAGGCGCCGCGCTCGATCGCGTCCTCGGGGATGGAGTCGGGGTCGAGGATCGGCAGCCCCTGCCGACTGAAAACGAGGGCACACGGCCCGTCGACCTGCTCGAGCGCGAACTTCCACCCGAGCGCCGTCTCGTTTGCGTCCGCCGGCCTCACCACGTTCACGTTCGGGGTCGCCCGCAGCGTCGCGAGCTGCTCGACCGGCTGATGGGTGGGGCCGTCCTCTCCGAGGCCGATCGAGTCGTGGGTGTAGACCTGGATCACCGGCAGGTGCATCAGCGCCGCCAGGCGCACCGCCGGCTTCATGTAGTCGATGAAGTTGAAGAACGTGGAGCCGAACGCGCGGATCCCGTGCAGGTTGAGGCCATTCACGATCGCGCCCATGGCGTGCTCCCTGACGCCGTAGTGCACGTTGCGCCCGGAGTAGTCGCCCTTCTTGATCGACCCCCCGTCATCGATCGGCGAGAGGGTGGAGCCCTCGAGGTCGGCCGAGCCACTCACGAGCGTCGGGACCTTGGATGCCGCCCACTGGATCACCGCGTTGGAGGCCTTGCGAGTGGCCAGCGGGTCATCGTCGGGGCTGAAGGTGGGTCGTCCCTCGTCCCAGCCCTCGGGTAGCCGCCTGTCCATGTAGAGGGACAGCTCCTCCCCCAGCTCGGCGTGCTCGGAGCGGTATGCCTCGAGCCGCCCGTTCCACTCCTCCTCTGCCTCCTGGCCGCGCTCGACCAGCTCTCCGAAGCGCTCGGCCACCTCGTCCGGGACCAGGAAGTGCGCATCGGGATCCCAGCCGTATGCCTCCTTGGCCAGCCGAACCTCATCGTCGCCCAGCGGGGAGCCGTGGGCGGAGGTCGTGTCCTGCTTGTTGGGAGCGCCGAAGCCGATGTGGGTGTGCATGACGATCAGCGAGGGGCGCTCGGGGTCACCCTTCGCGGCCTCGATCGCCGCTTCGAGCCTGTCGAGCCCGATGTCCTCGCCCAGGTCCTGCACGTGCCAGCCGTAGGCCTCGTAGCGCTTCGTGACGTCTTCGCTGAAGACCACGGAGGTCTCGCTGGCCAGCTGGATCTTGTTGTCGTCGTAGAACGCGATCAGCCGTCCGAGCCCCAGGTGGCCGGCGAGCGAGGAGGCCTCGGAGGTGATGCCCTCCTGGATGTCGCCGTCGCTCGCGACCGCGTAGGTGTAGTGGTCGATGATCTCGTGGCCGTCGCGGTTGAAGCGGGCCGCGAGCATCCGCTCCGCCAGCGCGAAGCCGACGGCGTTGGCGAGCCCCTGACCGAGCGGGCCGGTCGTGACCTCCACGCCCGGCGTGCCCTCGGCCTCGTACTCGGGATGGCCCGCCGTCGGGGAAAGGAGCTGACGGAAGTTCTGCAGGTCATCCATGCTCAGGCCGTAGCCCGAGAGGTGCAGGATCGAATAGAGGAGCATCGAGGCGTGCCCGGCGGACAGCACGAACCGGTCGCGGTCGAACCAGTCCCGGTTGGCCGGGTTGTGCTTCATCGTCTTGGCGTAGAGCTGGTAGGCCAGCGGCGCGAGCGCCATGGGGGCACCGGGGTGGCCGGAGCTGGCCTTCTGCACCGCATCCATGGAGAGCGTGCGGATGGTGTTGATGCAGAGCTCGTCGAGCGCCTGCGTGTCCGTTGTGGTCGTCGTCATCGATCTCCCTCGTTTGTCGTCACGTCGCGCTCCCCGCTTCCGCCGGGCGGTCGTGAGGGACCGGCAACTATGAAGTATCCCGGGTTCCGGCGAACTCCTGCGCCGCGAGCAGTCCGGCGCCGATGACACCGGCGCCCGCCCCGCCGCGGGCGACGCCCAGCGAGACGCGCTCCCACAGCGCGGGGAGCGCCCATCGCCCGGCCTCCGCGCGGGCCGTTTCGAGGAACAGGTCCGCGGCTCGGGAGAGACCGCCTCCGATCACCACGTGCTGGGGCTCGAAGGTGTTCACCGCGCCCGCGATTCCCATTCCCAGGCGGCGCCCGTGCCACCTGAAGAGCTCGCGGGCCGCCGGGTCCTCGCTTCGCGCCAGCGCAGCGGCGTCGCGCCCCGACACGCGCCCCTTCTCGGCGAGGACGCGCCCAAGGGGGGACTCGTGATCCATCCGGGCGCGGCGGGTGGCTTCGCGCTCGAGCCCGCGCCCGCTGCAGAACCACTCGAGCGAGCCCGGGCGGGGAAACCCCTCCTCCGGCTCTTCGTCCTCGACGTCGCCGCCGATCACCACGTGGCCCAGCTCGGCACCCAGACCGGTCGCTCCCCGGAAGATGCGCCCCTCGAGGATCACACCGCCGCCCACCCCCGTGCCGAGCGTGAACATCACCAGAAAGCGCGCCGGCGCGCCGGGCACCATCTGGGCCTCGGCCAGGCCGGCGCAGTTGGCGTCGTTGTCCACGAACACCGGCACCCCAAAGCGCGCGCCGAGCTCCTGGCGCAGGGGAAGCCCCGCCAGTGGGATGTTCACGCTCGCGAGCACGGTGCCGGTCGCGAACTCCACCTGCGAGGGAACGCCTATCCCGATCGCCTCCGGCCGGCCCGCAACCGAGGCCACCTCCTCGACCGCGGCCTCGACCCCGTCCAGCAGCGCGTCCGGCCCCGACAGGTCGGTGGGGCGCTCCACGGCGTGCCGCGCCGCGGCACCTTGGATCGCCGCCACCGCGACCTTCGTGCCCCCCACGTCGACCCCGAATACCGCCACGTTCCCATTCTGTCCATGGACGCGCCGCCGATGCAAGCACGGCGAATGGGGCTACTGTGACGGGATGAGCGATGCCAAGGGCGGGGTTGACCTCGGCGGGACGAAGATCCAGGCGGTCGTCCTCGACCGCTCGAACGAGGTGCTCGGCCAGGCCCGCAACCCCACGCCCACCTCCGGTGGCCCGGAGGGTGTGGCCGCCGCGATCGTCGAGACGCTGGTCGAGGCGGCGGGCGCGGCGGGGCTCGAGGCGGCGGAGCTGACGGCCGTGGGAGTGGGCTCGCCGGGCGCCGTCGACTCCGGCAGCGGGGTCGTCGCGAGCGCCGGCAACCTCCCGGGATGGGACTCCCCGTTTCCCCTCGGGCCGACGCTGCAGGCGGCACTGGACACGAAGGTAGCCCTCGGCAACGACGTCCAGGTGGCAATCGAGGGTGAGTTCGCTCTCGGGGCGGGGCGGGACTTCTCCTCACTGCTCGGCGTCTTCTGGGGCACCGGCGTGGGCGGTGGGCTCGTGCTCGACCGGAGGCCGTGGCTCGGCCGCGGCGCGGCGGGGGAGATCGGACACATGGTCGTCCGGAAGGGGGGCGCCATATGCACGTGCGGGCGGCGCGGCTGCATGGAGGCATACGCCGGCCGCGCGGCCATGGAGGCGCGAGCGCGCGCGCTCGTGAAGGAAGGAGAGCCGACGAAGCTCTTCGAGATCATGGAGGAGCGCGGCCGCACGCGCCTGCAGAGCGGTGTCTGGGCGCGCGCCCTGAAGCGGGAGGACCCGATGGCCGTTGCGCTGGTGGACCGCGCGATCGGTGCACTCGGCGCGGGCATCGCCTCGGCTGTCAACCTGCTTGACGTCGAGGCGGTGGTGATCGGCGGAGGGCTTGGCACGCGCCTCGGCGTCCCGTACGTGAAGCGGATCGAGAATGCCATGGGGCCACACCTCTTCGTGCCCGAGCGCCCGCCCACCGTCGCGTTGGCCGCGCTCGGTGATTTGGGCGGAGCCATCGGCGCCGCGCTGCTCGGCGAGGGGGCTTAGGCGACGTATCTGGTAGAACGAGCGGTCGTGGACCGCCGCCTGGCCAACCGCAACCTGCGCACGGCGCTGATCTCCGGCACGATCATCTTCGTCGTCTTTGCCCTGTCGTTCGTCGCGGGGATGATCTACTGATGGCGGACGAGGCCACCAGCGACGGCCACGTGCCTCCGGCCGGCGAGGCGATCCACCTCCCCGACCCGTCCTACCTGCCGGTGATCGTGGCGGCGGGAACCACGCTCGCGGTGGTGGGCGTGGTACTCAACTTGATCCTCGCCGCCCTCGGCGTCGTGATCACCGTGGTGGCGATCGTGCGCTGGGTTGGCCAGACCCGCGCGGAGATGGCCGAGCTGCCGCTCGACCACGACCACTGACTCCAGCGAGACGCCCGCCCCGCGGAGTCTTGGCGCAATAGGCACCCCTCTCCCCCACGGGGAGCGATCCGATTTGGCAGGTGCTTCGTAGATACCTTTGATGCTGTCCGAAGCGAAGCGTCCCGAGACCGCCCTGCGCCGCCGCACCCTCTTTCTCGAGGCCACTGCGATCATCGACGCGGAGTTCGACGACCGGCTCGCCCTCGACGACGTGGCCCGGAGGGTGGCCACCTCCCGCAGGCAGCTCCAGCGGGCGTTTGCCGAGGCCGGCGAGACCAGCTTTCGGGCCTACCTGCAGCGAGTGCGGATGGACCGTGCCGCGGAGCTCCTGCGCGAGGGCAGCGCGCCGGTCAACGTCGTGGCGGGCGCGGTGGGCTATCGCCAGGCGGCGCAGTTCGCAAAGGCGTTCCGGCGCCACCACGGTGCGCCGCCGTCGAGCTTCAGGGGAGGCGTCACCGAAGTGCTCGCCGCCTGAGAGAACGCACCGACCGCGTCGCCCGTCGCCCGCGTGAAATAGACTCGCGCGCCGTGAGTACCCCCTCGGAGAGCGATGCGCCGGCTTCTGCGTAAGCGTCCCGCGCTGGGCATGGCGCTGCTCAGCGGTACCGCGACAGCGGTGGGAATAGCCATATCGCTCGCGATCGACTGGTTTCCCGACGCGGCGTCGACCGCCTCGAAGGACATCGACAACCTCTGGGACGTCCTGCTGATCGCCTCGGTGCCGGTGTTCGTGCTCGTGATGTCGGTCGCGCTCTACTCGGTGTTCGCCTGGAAGGTCAAGCCGGGCGACACAAGCGACGGCGCCCCGATCCACGGGCACACCAAGCTCGAGGTGGTCTGGGTGACCATCCCCTTCGTGATGGTCACGGCCCTGGCGCTGTACGGCTGGGTGGTGCTCGACGACATCGAGGCCAAGGAGAAGGACCCGCTGATCGTCAACGTGACCGCCCAGCAGTTCGCATGGAGCTTCGAGTACCCCGCCCTCGACAAGGTCAAGTCGAATCAGCTCGTGCTGCCCAAGGACCGCCGGGTGGAGCTCCGCGTGAAGACCAAGGACGTGATCCACTCGTTCTGGGTACCGGAGTTCCGCCTCAAGACCGACACCGTGCCTGGCCTCACGACGAAGGTCCGCGTCACGCCCAACCGTCTGGGCCGGTACGACGTGGTGTGCGCCGAGCTGTGCGGCATCGGACACGCCACGATGCGCCAGGCGGTGCGGGTGGTTCCCCCCGGCGAGTTCCAGGGGTGGGTCTCCGAGCGAAAGCAGCGAGCCGGTGACGGCGGCGTGGCAGCGGCCGGAGGCGATACCGCCGTGGCAGGAAAGACCCTCTTCGCGGACACCGGCTGCACCGCCTGCCATACCTTGGCCGATGCCGGCTCGGAGGCCTCGGCCGGGCCACCGCTCGACGACCTGACCAAGGACGCCGCGAAGTTCGGGAAGCGCGAGGGCCAGTCAGCCGAGGAGTACGTGAAGACGGCCATCGAGCAGCCCGAGGCGTTCGTCGTCCCGGGCTTCACGAAGGGCACGATGCCGGACAACTACAAAAAGAACCTCTCGAGTGCGGAGATCTCTACGCTCGTCAAGTACCTTTCGGATGTGAGCGGAAAGGAGACAAAGTGACGCTTGCCACCAAGCTCCGGGGGCCCGGTTGGTACCGCGCCGCGATCTCACAGCCGATCGCGTTTCTCTTCGCATTCGGGCTCGTAGCGCTCGTGCGCTCCCTCTACGGATGGGACCCCGTGGTCGACTGGGAGGCCATCACCACCGTGGCGCTGATCACCATGCCGCTCGGGTTCATCGTCGGGATCGGGTGCTTCGACTACTGGTTCCGGTGGGCCGCCGGGGCGCCCACGGTTCCCGAGGACCACTCGGGCCACGGGGCCACGAAGTGGCAGGACTACTTCAAGGTGAACACCGATCACAAGGTGATCGGCATCCAGTACATCGTCACCACGTTCATCTTCTTCGTCATCGGCGGGCTGACGGCGATGCTCATCCGCGCCGAGCTCGCCCAGCCGGGCACGCAGTTCGTGGACCCGAACACCTACAACGGGCTGTTCTCGGTGCACGCCTCGCTGATGATCTTCCTGTTCATCATCCCGGTCTTCGCCGGCATCGCGAACTTCGTGATCCCGCTCATGATCGGCGCCCCGGACATGGCGTTCCCGCGGCTGAACGCCCTGTCGTTCTGGATGCTTCCGACCGCCGGAGTGATGATGGTGGCCAGCTTCTTCGTGGAGGGCGGCGCCTTTGCCACCGGCTGGACCGCATACGCCCCGCTCTCCACCGAGATGCCCGTCGGCCAGCAGTTCTTCACCCTCGGGGTGCAGTTCGCGGGCGCCTCCTCGATAGCAACCGGACTGAACTTCCTGGTCACGATCATCACGATGCGCGCGCCCGGAATGACGTTCTGGCGCATGCCGCTGCTCGTCTGGGCCAACTTCACGACCTCGCTGCTCGTGGTCATCGCCACGCCGTTCATCGCCGGCTCCCAATTCTTCGTCCTGCTCGACCGCTCGCTGGGCACCCACTTCTTCGATGCGGGCGGCGGTGGCGACGTGCTGCTCTATCAGCACGTCTTCTGGTTCTACTCGCACCCCGCCGTCTACATCATGATGCTGCCGGGCTTCGGGATCATCAGCGAGGTCATCTCCACGCACGCCCGCAAGCCGGTGTTCGGCTACCGGATGATGGCCTTCTCACTCGTGGCGATCGTGATCCTGGGCTTCACGGTCTGGGCCCACCACATGTTCGTGTCCGGAATGTCCGACTGGCTGCGGGTGCCGATGATGATCACGACGCTGCTGATCGCCGTGCCGACCGGCATCAAGGTCTTCTCGTGGCTCGCCACGCTGTGGCGGGGCGCCATCCACCTGACCACGCCCATGCTGTTCGCCCTCGGCTTCATCACGATGTTCACGCTCGGCGGGATCAGCGGCATCATGCTCGGGATCATCCCCGTGGTGATCCACGTGTCGGACACCTACTTCATCGTCGCCCACATCCACTACGTGCTCTTCGGCGGCAGCGTCTTCACGATCTTCGCCGGCATCTACCACTGGTTCCCGAAGATGACGGGCCGGATGTACGACGAGAGCCTCGGCAAGGTCCACTTCTGGCTCTCGTTCATCTTCTTCAACCTCACCTTCGGGCCGATGCACTTCGTCGGTGTGGACGGCATGCCCAGGAGGGTGGCCGACTACGCCGACGAGTTCGCCACGATGAACGCCTTCATCTCCGTCTCCAGCTTCTTCTTCGGACTCTCGTTCCTCGTCTTCCTCTACAACATGATCACGAGCTGGCGCAACGGGCCCAAGGCGGCCGCCAACCCCTGGCGCGCCCACTCGATCGAGTGGCAGGTTTCCTCTCCCCCGCCGATCTTCAACTTCGACGAGATACCCACCGTGGTCGGCGGTCCCTACGAGTACGGCGTGCCGGGCGCGGTGCACGCGGTCTTCAAGGAGGAAGGTGCCCCGGCCAAGGCCACTCCGGCACCGGCCGGAGGTGGCGGAGCGCCGCCGCCCGGCGAATGAGCGAGGGCAAGAGCATCCTCGTGGTGGCCAACGAGACCGTCGGCGGCACGGCCCTCATCGAGGCGGTCAGGCGCCACGCCGATGAAGGCGTCGTGGCCGTGCGCGTGATCTGCCCGCAGAACCAGCCCAAGCACGGTCACGTGATCTACGAGGACTCGGTTAGGAGCGCCGCCGAGAACCGGCTGGCCATAACGATCGCCCAGCTCCGGGAGGCGGGCCTGGAGGCCACCGGCGAGATCGCCGACCCCGATCCCTACTCGGCGATCATGGACGCGCTCGGCGAGCAGGACTTCGAGGAGATCATCATCTCCACGCACCCCGAGACGCGCTCGGGCTGGCTTCGCCAGGACCTCATCACCCGCGTGGCACAGGCCACTCGCCGTCCGGTGGAGCACGTCGTGGTGGACCTCGACGTGGACGCGGACGAGGTCACCCGCACGCTCGTGGTGGCCAACCAGACCGTGGGCGGGGGGGCGCTGATCGACAAGCTCGAGGAGCTGGCCGCCGAGGGGCCCCGCCGCTTCATCGTGATCTGCCCGCAACCGGAGGAGGAGGGCGACGGGGCCGCCGCGGAGCGCCTCGCCCACACGCTCAAGGTGCTACAGGACGAGGGAATCGAGGCGATGGGACAGGTGGCGCACCCCGACCCCTTCACCGCGGTCCAGAACGCCCTTCACTTCTTCGGCATCGACGAGGTCGTGATCTCCACCTTCCCCGCGGCTCGCTCGGGGTGGTTGCGTGCCGACCTGATCGAGCGGGTGCAGCAGTCCACCAACAAGCCCGTGCATCACGTGGTGGCCGGCGACAGCGAGGAGGCCACCGCCTGATGGAGTCCGCCTCCGTAGCCCTCGGCCGCACCCACGACGAGGACCAGCACGACGACCACCACGGGCCGCCGGAGGCCAACCAATCCTCGCGGATCGATGCCTCCCTGCTGGGGATGTTCCTCTTCATCATCTCGGAGATCATGCTCTTCGGAGCGTTCTTCACGGCCTACTTCTTCATCCGGGTCGTTGGGGACACCGAATGGCCCGCCCCCGGCGAGCACCTGCCAGTGGTCGTGGCCGGCATCAACACCGCGATCCTGATCTCCTCGAGCTTCACGATGCACTGGGCACTCGAGGGTGCGCGCAACGAGAACCGCGCCGCTCTGAGGGTGGGCATGCTCACCACCTTCCTGCTGGGCCTCACGTTCCTCTGCATTCAGATCAACGAGTACGTGTTCATCGGCTTCGCCCCCGCCGACAACGCCCAGGGCTCGATCTTCTACGGGCTCACCGGCCTGCACGGGGCGCACGTCTTCGTCGGCCTCACGCTGCTCGCCATGGCCACGACCCGCGCCTTCCGCGGCCACTTCACAGCCAAGGAGCACCGCGGCGTCGAGGTACCCGGCATCTACTGGCACTTCGTGGACGTGATGTGGATCGTGGTCTACACCGTCATCTACGTCATCTGATGGCGTGCTGAACCCCCTCCGCTCCGAGCCCGAGGCGTTTCGGTTCCTCCTGTGGGTGGGGGGCGCCGCGCTGCTCGTGATCGCCGTCGTCGTAGTCGTCCGCGCGCTCTGACGCTCCTCGACGACCTCGCGCTGGCCGAGCGCGCCGCCCGCGCGGCCGGCGAGCTGCTCCTCGAGCGGTTCGGCGGCCCGGCGCGCGGCCTCGAGCGCAAGTCCAGCCGCACCGACATGGTTTCCGACGCCGACCGCGATGCGGAGGCCGCGATAGAGGAGATCCTGCTCGGGGAGCGTCCCGACGACGCCCTGGTCGCCGAGGAGGGCGCACACAGGGAGGGAGGCAGCGGGCGCCGCTGGGTCGTCGACCCTCTCGACGGGACCACCAACTTCCTCTACGGGCTCCCCGCCTGGGCGGTGAGCATCGCGCTCGAGGATGAGGTTGGCGGCGCGGCGGGCGTGGTCCACGACCCCGTACGCGGCGAGACATTCACGGCCGCTCGTGGCCTGGGGGCGCGGCTGAACGGCGAGCCGATCCGCGTGAGCGAGCCCGAGAAGCTCGGATCGGCACTGGTGGCCACCGGCTTTGGCTATGACGCCGAGCGACGCCGGACCCAGGCAGAACTGCTCGTGGCGGTGCTCCCCCACGTCCGCGACATCCGCCGCGCGGGGGCGGCGGCCCTCGACCTCTGCTGGGTGGCCGCGGGCAGGCTCGACGGCTACTACGAGCGCGGGCTCAAGCCGTGGGACTGGGCCGCCGGCAGCATCCTCGTGACCGAGGCAGGCGGTGCCCTGCGCGACCTCAAAGGCGAGCCAGCCGGGTTGGTGGCGGCCGGTACGGGCATAGTGGAGGACCTGCTGGCGCTGGTGGAGTGAGGCCACCGGGGGCCTCCCGCCCGCGGAACCCCCGGCGGCGCTCGCTCTACGGCCTCCCCTGGCGGGCTCGCGCGGTGAGGGCTCGGCGACGGTTCGCGACCTCTGGCCCCGGTGGGGCCAGGGTCGCACCCAGGCAAGTGATTCGTTCCGAGTACGCCCGGTCGTCCGAGTACACCGCTCCGCCGACCCCCGGGCAGGACGGCACCGCGGGGCCACGGCTTCCACTGCTGTTCCTTGCCAAGCGCCAAGCGCCTGGGAGCCTCGAGACCAACGGATCGTGGCGTACCCCCGGTCCCCGGCGGCTGCTCACGCCGCGACGCCTACTTGACCGTCAGGTCGCCCTTCATGCCGCCCTCCTCATGACCCGGCACTGTGCAGACGAAGGTGTACTTGCCGGCCTTGACCTTTGTCGAGAACTTCGAGGTGCCGCCGGTCACATCCGGACCTTCCCCGAGGAGCTTCCCGCCCGAGTCCTTCACCGCGATGTTGTGGGGGATCGACGCTTTGTTCTCGCTGACGAACATGAGGGGCCCCGCCATAGCGGTGGCCTTCGAGGTGACAAAGGCGAGCGCCCCTGTCGGGTCGGCGTCGATCTGCAGCTTGCCGCCTTTCGCGGCGATCGGCTTATTCGAGACCTTCGGCCTGCCGGCGTTGGCCAACGCTCCCTGATCCTTGCCGGGCTGTCCCGCCACCAGGGCCACGTACGCCGCCACGGCGCGTGCCTCAGGGCCGGTGACGAGGTCTGCGGGCATCGTGCTGTTCTTCCGCACGAGCCCGATCTGGTCCAGTACCACGCCCTCCACGGTGCTCTCACCGAGACCGTCGCGGCGGGCCGGGCCGAATGCCTCATCGAGGTCCGGGCCCTGCTTGCCCTTCGTGCCCGCGCGCTCGAGGGCATGGCAGGACCCGCATTTCTGGGAGAACAGGGTCTTGCCGGTGACGAGGTCCGCCTCCTTCTCACGACCGCAACCGGACGCCGGAATCGCCAGTGCCACGGCGACCGTTGCAAGCCGGGCGAGCCTTTGCGAGCGATGCCTCACGGGCGGGAAGACTATCCACTCGCGTCGCCGGAGGACGCGGCTCCCGCGCCAGGCTCCGGCAGCTCCGCGAGCCGCCCCAGAGCGGCTGCGATGACGCCCTGCGCCGCGGTCTCCCAGCTGAAGCGGCGACGCGCCGTGTCCGCCAGCGAGGCCGACGCGCGGCTGCGCTGATCGGGGTCGAGCTGCAGCCATCCGACCAGCTTGCGGGCGATATCCTCCACTGCGTCCGGCCCCCGCTCGAAGGAGAGCAGCGGCCTGAGCGGCTCATCGAGGGCCTCGGCCAGGATCGCCGTGACCTCGGCGAGCCCCGAGTGAGCCGCTGAGAGTGGGAGCGCCCCGCTGGCCGCACCTTCGGCGGCCACCATTCCGAAGGCCTCGGGGAAGGTGCTGGGCACCACGATCGCCTCCCAGGAGGGAAGGAGGGAGGGCAGGTCCCCGTGCTCGAGGCGCCCGGTGAAGTGAACGCGCGCGGCGGCGTCCGGTGCCGCACGTAGGTAGCGCTGGCGGCGGGCGCCCGTCAACCCGTCGATGAACGCGAGCTGGTGGGCGAGCTGCCCGCGAGGGCCCCCCTCGAGCTCCCTGCCGCGAACGGCAAGCGCGCGCAGGGCCGGCAGGTTGCCCGCGCGGAAAGCCTCGAGCATGGCGGTGAGGGCGTCCCGATAGGTGCCGAACCCCACGATGCACAGCCGGGCCTCGGGGACCTCGGCCACCACGAGCGGCCACGCCGCAAGCAGCAGGTCGACCCCCTTGGAGACGATCAGCTTTCCCACGTAGCCGACGATCCGTTCGCGAGTGGGATCGAGCGCGCGAAGGGCCTCTGCGGCCCCCCCTTCTCCGCCCCAGGCCGCCATGCCTCGCTCCTCCAGGCGATCGACCAGCGCCGCCAGGGCGGCCGCCCTCTCCGCGAGGGCCCTCGGGCGAAACGCCTCCACGTCCACGCCAGGTGGCCCGAGCCGGGTGCGGGTGGGCAGGTCCGGGTCAGCCGTTACCTCCCACAGGCTCTCCGCGGTATGCCGTGAGCCCACGAGCACCCCGCCGGCGGATGCGAGGCCCTCGAGCGCATAGGGCAGGAAGCGCTCCGGATTGGGGCGGACCGTGTACTCGAGCGCGCTGCCGTGCACCTTGATCGCGTAGGGCACTCGGCCCCCTAGCGCACGCGCGAGGATCGCCGGCCCCATCACCAGGTGGTTTACGAGTGCGAGGTCGGGGTCCACCCGGTCCACCACGTCGCGGACCGCGGTGACGTTGGCCTCGACGTAGCGCTCGAGGGTCGCCGGCTCGAGCTCCGGGAGGGGAACCGCGTCGAACCCTTCGTAGGCGTCGGCCACGTACACCGGCAAGGTGCGACCGATGTCGGGGTTGTAGACGGTCACCCGGGTCGGCTCTCTCACAGCACGCACCCGCAGCCCGCCGGCCTCCCATGTGCCCACCGCATCCACGAGGCCGAGTTGGCCGACGCTGCGCTCCTGGCAGAGCAGGTGAACCTCGTGCCCCAGCTTGACCATCGCACGGCACAGGTTCACCGTGTAGATGTTGCTGCCCGTGCCGCGCAGCAGGTAGCCGTGGAAGATCAGGATCCGCATGGTGGTTGGTATCTTGCCGCGCGATGGGCATCCGCCAGAGATACCGCCTGCGCTCGGGCACCGACCGCGAGGTCATCCGCGAGGTCGAGCCGGGCAAGGAGTACGTGGACAGCGAGTCCGGGGAGCCCTTCGAGGTGGTCAGCAAGGTGCTGCCGCTGGCCCCCTCCCCCAGCCACCTGCCCTATGCGGTCGAGCACCTGCGCCTGTGCGGCTGCTCGCTCGAGCAGCTCGTGCAGCGGGACCTCAACGACTGCCCGCACTGCGGGCGCCGCCTGCCCGCCCTCGAGGGCTGACCCGCCGGCTTGCGAGAGCTCGTGGCAGCGCTCTGCCTGGGAGCCGCGCTCACCGGCGGGTGTGGCGGAGACGAGGAGAAGACGTCCACCACGCAGCCCACCACGGCCCCCGGCCGAACCGTCCCCCGCGACACCGGTCCCGGATCCACCGCTCCCCCGTCCACCGCCGCCCCGCTGCCGACCACTCCCGCGCCGGCTCCCCCCACCGGCGACCCCGGCTCGGGCGGAGCCACGGCACCTTCACCGGCTCCCGAGCCCGACAGCCCGGAGAACGACCGGCCCCCGCCGCCCGGCTCGCCCGCCGAGCGATTCGAGCGGGAGTGCGAAGCCAACCCTGACGGCTGCGGGTAGGCGCCCGCGCGCGATCAGGCGCGCGCCTCAGCGGCGGGTGATCTTGCTGGGCGACTTCGAGGGCGAGCGTACCCTGGCCGGCAGGGGAGTGGGCAGAGGAGGCGCGTCGCGTCGGTGTCGCGGGGCCCGGCGGGGCCGGTGCCCGTCGCGCGGGCGGCGGCCTCCCGGGGGCACCCTGCCGGTGGGCAGGCGCAGGTTGCCGCCGCCAGGCCCCGCGGGAAGGTCTGGCTCGGGGCCGCCCTCACCACCGCCTCCGCCCTCGTCGGGCGGCTCGTCACCGTCGTCGCGCAGCCGGAAGAACCACACGAGCCAGACGATGAGCAGGCCCACGTCCAGCAAGCGGAAGCCAACCACGAAGATCCACCCCTCCGCGCTCACGCCTCGATGATAGACCGCCGCGCCCGAGCCGAAAACCCCCGTGTGCGCTTGGCGTGGACCCGCGCTCCAGGCCGGTCCTCAGGCGCCGGCCCGGGTGCCCGCGTCCTTGCGCTGGGGACGGTTGTCCGGGATGTAGGTGACGGTGTAGTAGAGGCGCGCCGTGAAGTAGGTGCACCCGAAGACCTCGACCGACATGAGCCTCACCTGCTGAGCGCTCTGGCTGACGTTGTCACACCGGCGGGCCTCCCGCGAGGATCGCCACCAGTGGTCCCGCTTGAGCCCGACGGCGAATGCCGGCGCCCACGTGGGCACGGTGATCGCGGCGATGTTCTTGCGCGACACCGGGATCGGCTTGTCGAGCACGAACGTTGGTGCCGTGCCGAAGAGATCGTCGAGCCGGTAGGCAGGGCTCTGGGCGAGCAGGCGGTGGTCGCGCCTCGTCCGGCGTCGCTCTCCCCGGCGCAGGATCGACAGGCGAACCTGAGAGGGGCCCCCGTAGAGGTCCTCGAAGAACTGCTTCTGGTTCGCGTCGGGCTCGCCGAGGCGGATGGTGAAGGCCACGATCTTGCCGGCCCTCGGGATGACGAACGGGTCGCGCACCTCACCGCCTCTGCCCTGGTAGCCGGTGACCCGGCCAAGAGCCTGGCAGTTGGCAGGACAGCTGACCTGCGCCGTCGGGATCTTCGAGCCCAGCTCCACGACCTTGGCGGACGCCGTCTGTGGAAGGAGGAGGGCGACAAGGGCCGCCGCGATGGCGAGATATGGCCTCATTCTCAGCACTGGAACACGTTCAATCCTCAAAGTTGCGGCGCCTCGCAGGCGCCGACCTTGTGCAATCCGGCTACTTGTACCTGTAGGTGATGCGCCCGCGGTCGAGGTCATACGGGGAGAGCTCGATCTTCACCCGGTCCCCCGGCAGGATGCGGATGTAGTGCCGACGCATCTTCCCCGATATGTGGCCCAGCACCTCGTGTTCGTTGTCGAGCCTCACCTTGAACATGGTGTTCGGCAGGGCCTCGAGGATCTCGCCCTCCATCTCGATCTTCTCTTCCTTCGCCAAGAACTGCCTTCCCGTGGTTGCGTGCCCGGCGCCCCCCAAGCCGCCCCTCAGCCGGAGGACGCTAGCAGTCGCCGCCCACCGAACGTGGCCTTGGCCCGGCCCCTCCGCGAGGAGGAGCGCACCCTGCCCTGCCGATGGAGCGCACTGCGTCGCGCAGATGGCGGTCTTGAAGAGCGGCGCGCCGTTGTCCAGCGTGCGCGCATCACTCATCCGCGCAACTCCCGCGCCACGGCGGCCAGCTCCTCCGGGCCGGTCGAGCCCGGGGCGCCGGGAAGCTTCAGCGGGTCATCGACGAAGCGCGGGATCACGTGCACATGGAAGTGGAATACCGTCTGCCAGGCGGCGGGCTCGCACGAGTTCAGCAGGTTCACCCCGTCACAGCCGAGACGGTCGCGCATGCGCAGGGCGAGGCGTTGCGATGCGACCGCGGTGTGGCGCAGGTCCTCCTCCCCGATCTCGTAAAGGCTCCTCGAATGGCTGCGGGGAACCACGAGCGCGTGACCGCGCACCCACGGATTGATGTCCATGAAAGCGACCGTGTGCTCGTCCTCCTGGACGCGCTCAGCCGGGATCTCTCCGGCGACGATCTTGCAGAAAATGCAGTCCTCGGCCACGGGCTCACCCTATCCGCCTGGTCAGGGCCCAGGGTGGAGCGGCCGGGGCTCTGGGCCCGAGAAAGCCGGCGAGCATTCGCGGCACCCCCGGGCAACCCTGGCCCCAACGGGGCCAGAGGTAGCTAACCGTCGCCGAGCCCTCAGCGCGCGAACCCGTAGGGGACGCCGTAGGGCAAGCTCCGCCGGGGGCTCCGGGGGCGGGAGCCCCCGGCCCCATCGGTTGTGAGGGAGCCCCGGCGCCCCCGGTTGTGGGGGGGGGGGGGGGGGGGGGCGCCCCCCCCCCCCCCCCCCGCCCCCCCCCCCCCCCCCCCCCC
>JAUJNT010000001.1:1044602-1049220 GCA_030448005.1 Thermoleophilaceae bacterium | reverse complement strand
CGGTCTGCGCTCACTGTTCGCGCACCACCGACGCGACTCCTGCCTTTCGACGAGGGCGGCAACACACTCTCGTGTGCTCCTTGAACTGCTTGCCACAATACGAACCGGGTCTGCTGGCCGGCTTCCGTTCGATCCAAACAGCCCCGGCGCGCGCAGACTGATGGCCGCTGCACCCGCGTCTGTACCAGTCGACATCGTGATGACGAAGGGCACGTACGTGCGGGCAGATGAAACCTACGCACCCGGCGATCACCTCACGGCGCCGAAGGGCCTGGCGGATCAACTGATCGCGTGCGGCGCTGCTGCGCGGTCGGGCGACAGCAGCTAACGAGTTCCGCGAAGGCGGCGATGCCGGCCGCCGCTGAACGCAGTCGACCTGGCGCTGATGCGTGTGTACCGGAGAACGGCCTCGCGTCACACTTCTGCTCGCTCCTGCTTCTCGACGACGGCGCAGCGCGCACGTCGTTCATGAGCACCTGTGAAAGCCCAGAACCGGGTGGGTCCGGAGGCTAGCCCGAGGTGGGGGGCGCGCGCCTTGCCCAGACCTCCGTCAGCGCAGCGAGCACACCGATCGAAAGCCCAAGTGCCAGGGGTGATGCCCAAGCGTCTCCCTGAAGGGGGCGACGATGACACCTCGGATGCCGAGATAGGGGCCGGTGAAGCAGGCAATGCTGCCGGGCCCGCAACGCTACTGGGCGGAGGCCTCGATGTTCTCAGCGGCGGCTGTCGAGCTCGCTGCCGCGGCAGCGCTTCGCGAAGCCGCCAGCAACGCAAACTGCCATCCGCATCCTGCGGCGAGCTGAACGCGTTGCCGTACGCCGGGGGCCTCAACGTCCAGCACAGCAAGTGCCGGAACGACGGCGACGGCGATAACCAAGACAGCAACCGCCACAATCGAAAACCAGCGTGGGGTGGGCAGTATGAGGCTGAGCAGGACCGCTGGGTAGAAGGAGAGCTGGATGAGGTCGGACCCGAGCGCGTGCAGTCGCTGTGTATCCGACTCCAACGATGCAGCCGGCAGCAGCCCCGCGTCCGTCTGGGTCGGGAAAAGGGCGACAACCATCGCGCCAACCGCGGCGACGAGCAGCAGCGCGAAGAGGACGTTTCGCAGCGCCGGCATTACGCCCGCGGGCCCTTGCAGATGAGCTCGCAAGATGAGCAGCGCGGTCGTCGCGAGCGAGGCCGCCCAGATGAGGAATCCGGCCACCATCAGCGCGCCAGCGCCGCCGCGAGCATTGGCGTACTCCGAGATCGTGTGCCTCGCCGGTTGCAGCTCCGGCACTAGGAAGTGCTCGAGGACAACCGTCAGTACGAACCAGCTCAGGCTTGCGATCGCCACCCTATGAATCAAGACGCTCTGGCGTACGCGATCGTCCACCGGCGACATCTCGTCACAGCGTAGAGTCGAACCTCGGCTCCGCGGCGCGTGGCGGCCACCTTCTCGTCGTGCGGAGGAGGAGCGGGCGCGGAGGATGACCGGGCGATTGCCTGTATCGACCTCTCGAACGTCGTCAGCGGATGTTGCATGCTTGCAGCACCCCGTTGACGACGTGCTCAGGGTCTGCCAACGGGTTGGTCCGACACGGAGCGAACCAGCTGTCCCCTTCGATGTCGGCAAGGCTGATCCATGCACGGCGCAGCGGGAGCGGACCGCAGCCGGATTTTGTTCGCGAGGCCGCCAGTTGACGACGCCGGTGACGGGTCGATCTCAGAGCTCGAGGTCGGCTGCGCCGGCGACGAGCTCGGCGAGCCGATCTGCCAGAGCCATGTCGGCCTCGATGCGCCCGGCAACGCCTGTGCTACCCCAGCAAGCAGGGTCACGCCAGTGGCAGTGCAGTGTGAGCATGCGAGCCGAGCAATCCGACGTTGGGGACGGCCAGGTAGCCGCCGCTGAAGCTGAGTGCGGCGTGCGCCCGTTCCGGCTCGCCGAACAGCACCCCAGCGTGCGCGGCAGGTCCAACACCAAGGGCGAGTCGGACGTACGCGCTGCCCGGCCGGCTACGGACCTCGATCAACCGTCGCAATGCCTGCTGCAGTCCCTCGGGGGAGCGAAGTCCTGCTCCAACGGCACCCCTGCAGTCTGGCTGTCCCGGCACCGAGCGGACGCGCCGACGGCCGTTCGCCGACCGCATTAACGACGCGCGATCTCCACGGGCAAGCCGGGGTTTGCCGCTCCGGCGGTGGGTCCGGCCCGCTGCGGGCCGCACCCCCGCTCGCGCTGGATGGCGTAGGAGCGCGGGCTTTCGGTGGCTAGGCTCGAAGCCGATGGTTGTAGCCGCTGCGATCTGGGATGCGACGCTCGGGTTGATTATCGGCGTGTCAGGGGCGGGAGTGCTCGTCGTGGGCGACCACCCGGTGGTTGCCGCGACCTGGGCGCTCGTTCTCTTCCCGCTTGCGTGGTTCACGGGCCTCGGGGTCTTTGTCTACACGCACACCCGGCAGCGGTGGAAGCGGTGCCCGGACTGCGCCGAGGAGACGCGAGCGGAGACCGTTCGGTGTTCGTTGTGCGGGCACCACTTCGCGAGGCGACGAGTCCTGTAGGGAGACAACCGGCCAGATGTCGGGCACTTGATCTGGCCCGCCCTGCGCTCGATCCCGTTGGTGGCCATCAGCCGCTGAACCCGGCAGCGCGGCACCTGCTCGCTGCCCTGCCAAGCACCTTCCACATCCGCCGGCATCTCGACCTCCAGGCGCCCGGCCCCCGGGAGCTCCATGAGCCATGCCCGCCTGAATGGGCACTCGGTTACGAAGAGTCGTACGGCTTCCGACGACTACCTCCAGAAGCACAGCGAAGGTGACCTCTAGGGGTTCCTCTCCCCGGGACAGAACCTGGTTCGAGGTCTCCGTCAAACCCGGCCTGGCTCGGGAACCCGCTGCCCCAAAGCTTTTGGGTTGGTATCAAGGAGGCGGTCTTTCGGGGCGGAGGGACGGTTCACGGCTCACGTCCGGACACAAAGCTAACTTTGTGCAATCTCGTGGCTAGCTCCTAGTTGCTTGCTTACTTACACGACGCCAGGCGAAGACGGTGGGGGCGAAGTGTTCTGCCGAAACCCTCTGCCGAGTAGGCTCCCCCATGCTCGGATCCGACCCGGGCCTTCCCTCACGACTGCTGTGCCCTCGCCTTGATCTATCCCCTCTTTTTTCGGCTCGTCTTGGAGCGCTTTGATGCCGAGGATGCACACCGGCTCGCCCGTCGCGCCTCCCGTGCGCTGATGCGCCCGCGGATTATCCGGCGGGTCCTGCGCCAAACGCTCGTTCCTAAGGCGCCGGAGCTTCGTGTCGAGACGCTCGGACAGGCGTTTCCCAGCCCCCTGGGAGTGGCGGCCGGCATGGACAAGGACGTTGACTGGTTCGAAGAACTGGGGTTGCTGGGCTTCGGCTTCGTCGAGGTCGGCACCATCACAGCCCAGGCACAGCAAGGAAGTCCCGAACCTCGCATCGCGCGCAGAAGGGCGCAGCAGGCCCTCCTCAACTGGATGGGGTTCCCCAACCCGGGTGCAGCCGTGGCTGCGGATCTCCTACGGAGGCGGAGTGAGCCGCTCATCGTGGGCTCGAACATCGGCAGGACGCTGAACGTTGCGCCGCAGGACGCCGCCGAGGATTACCGCGCCTCAACGCGGGAGCTAGCCCCCTGCTCGGACTACATGGTCCTGAACGTCAGCTCCCCAAATACGCCCGGTCTGCAGGACATGCAGATGGCCCACCGGCTTCGGCCCCTCGTGAGCAGCGTTCGCGAGGAGCTGCGGGCCAACGCAACCCCTGTGCCCTTGCTCATCAAAATTTCCCCAGATTTGGACGACAATGAGCTCGACGCGATCTGCGACCTGGCAATGGAGCTTCAGCTCGACGGCATCGTGGCGGTGAATACGACGCGCGACTTCTCAAACGTGACCGGCTCTTCGGGCGACCCGGCCGGCCTACGAGGAGGCCTGTCCGGCCGGCCCCTCAAGGGGCGGGCGCTCGCGGTCCTCCGGCATATCCGGCAACGTGTCGGCGACAGCTTGGTCCTGATCTCGGTTGGTGGCATCGAGACACCCGAGGACGCATGGGATCGCATCCTTGCTGGCGCCACGCTCGTGCAGGCCCACACCGGCTTCGTGTATGGAGGTCCGCTCTGGCCGAGTCGCATGAATCGAGGTCTTGTCCGCCTCGTCCGCGAGCGCGGTGGATCGTCTATTCAGGAGTTCGTCGGGGCCGCCACGATGGACGGTCTGGGCGGCTGCGCCGGCGACATCGTCGAGCGCCAAATACCTAGCCCGGACCTGGACCTGGTCCCTCCAGCCGACACCGCCGGGGCCGCCCGCGCGGTCTGACTCTCAGTCACGGGCCACCGTCGGGGCGGATCTCGTCGTTGCGCCTACTCCGCACTTCATGCCGAGACCCCGCTCTTTCCGTTCTGGGTGCTGCGAATCAAAGCGAGCTGCGCGCTGGACGCGCCCAGCCGGTCGCCGGTTCGAGGTTCGCACTGGCTCCAACTGGGTGGGAACCAAGTGGGAACAATCGTCGTCTCCCAGTGAGCCCCTATGTCGCCGCGTGTCAGGCGCCCAACCGTCCGCCGACCGGGAAACCTCAGACGCGCGGTCAGGTAGAACTCCGCGCGCACCGGTGCCCGCCCCCC
>JAUJNT010000001.1:1026780-1044502 GCA_030448005.1 Thermoleophilaceae bacterium | reverse complement strand
GAAACCTCAGACGCGCGGTCAGGTAGAACTCCGCGCGCACCGGTGCCCGCCCCCCACGACATCGGGCGGCGAGCTTCGGCGGATCTCACCAAATCCGTCTATCGGGTGGTACTGGTAGCCAGCGGCTCCTACTTCAGCCCCTCGCGGCGAAGGAACGCGTCGGCGACCATGCGCGGACTGTGGCCGTCCTCGTCGACCGCCGCGTTCATCTTGCGCATCGCGGGTGTCGTCAGGCGCCGGCTCACGGCGTTGATCGCGGTGGTGAGCCGGCCTCCGTGCGCGCGGAGAGTTCGCCGGCTGATCACTGGAGCTACGTGTTGGGAGGCGAACAGGCCACGGGAGTCCTCGAGCAGCACGTAGTCGCGGCCTGCCAGCTGGCCGTCCGTGGTAAAGACCGCCGCCGCGTCGACCTCGCCCTCCTCCAGCGCCCGGTACTGCTTGCCGATGGGAAGCGGCTGGATCTCCAGGTTGTCGAGCCCGTAGCGCTCGGTGAGGCCCACCAGTCCCTCGAAGCGCGTTCGAAACTCCGGCGGCGCGCCGATCTGCACCGTGCCCGCGACCTGCCCCAGATCGGCGATCGTCCGGAGGCGGTGACGGCGTGCGAACGAGGGCTCGACGGCGAGGGCGTTGGAGTCGCTGAACGGGGTCGGCGCCAGCAGAGTGAAGCCGCGCTGCTCCTCGAAGGCTCTGGCGGCGCGGTACGCCGCAGCGGGGTTTCGCGGCCGCTCCCGCCGGTTGGCGATCTCCGACAGGAGAACCCCCACGTACTCGGGATACATGTCCAGCGCCCCGCCGGCGAGGGCCTGGTGGATGATCTCCGAGCTGCCGACGTCGCGCTTGAGCTCCACGCGGAAGTCCTTGGCCTGGAGCGCCTGCCGGTAGAGCTCCCCGAGGATGAACTGCTCGGTGAAGTCCTTGGTGCCGATCCGCACCGGTGGTGCCCTCTTGTCGGCACCCTCCGATGTCGCCGACTCGTCCCCCCCGCACGCGCCAAGCGCGAACGCCGCGAGCGTGGCCACCACCGCAATCGCGCTCCGGCCCATACCTACGCCTCTGGCGCTGGGAGGGTAAAGGAGAAGACGCTGCCCTCGCCGGGGGTGGTCGTGACCCAGATCCGCCCACCGTGCTGCTCGACGATGCGCGCGCAGACGGCAAGGCCGATCCCCGTCCCGGCGTAGTCCTCCTCACCGTGCAGGCGCTGGAAGGGCTCGAATATGCGCTCTGCGTGGCGGGGATCCATTCCGATCCCATTGTCGCTGACCCAGAAGCGCCAGGCCGGGCCGTCGCGCTCTGCTCCGATGGCCACCTCTGGCGGGCGGTCGTCGCTGAACTTGACCGCGTTGGACACCAGGTTCTGAAACACGCGGCACAGGTTGGTGCGCTCGGCGTGGACTACCGGCAAAGCGCCGACGCTGACCCGCGCGCCCGTCTCCTCGATGTCTCCCGCCACGGCCTCGAGAGCCGTCTCCACGACGCTTTCGGCGGGCACCGCTTCGAGGCGGAGCCGCCCCCGGCCGGCGCGCGAATACTCGAGCAGGTCGCGGATGAGCGTCCGGGCCTGCTGCGTGGCGCCGCGGATCCCGTCGATCAGGCTCGTGCCGCCGTCCAGGTCGGCGCCGTGCCGGCGCTCCAGCAGCTCGGCATACATTGAGATCGTGCTCAGCGGGGCCTGCAGGTCATGCGAGGTCACCGAGGCGAACTGCTCCAGCTCGCGGTTGGAGCGCTCGAGCTCCCCGTGCGAGTGCTCGAGATCGGCTTGGCCGCGCTCCAGCGAGTCCGCCATCGCGTTGAAGCCACGTGCCAGGTCGCCGATCTCGTCCTCGCGCTCGGCGGGCACCCGGGCGGAGAGCTCACCCTCGGCGAGCCGGCCTGTGGCCTGCGCCACCGTGACAACCGGGCGCACGACCGCCCGGCGCAGGTAGAGCGCAACCCCCACGGCCACGACGAACACGAGCCCGAGGCCGCCGACACCGAAGGCGATCGCCAGCGACGAAAGCTGCTCGGCACGCTCCTCGCGCGCGCGGGCGACGTTGCGCTCACGCTCGAACAGGCGCGCGAAGCTCGCCCGGATCGCGCCCAGCCGCTCGCGCCCGCCGCCCGTGATCACGACGCTGCGCGCGGCGGGCAGGCGGTCGCGCGCGAGGGCGATCAGCGGGCGCGCCCATAGGGTCACGTAGTCCTCGATCCTCACCCCGATTCGGCGCGCGCGTCGCTGCTGCCCGGGGTCGTCTGAAAGCAGGCCGGTCAGCTCGCGCAGCTCGGCCGGGTAGGAGTCGAGCGCCTGGGTTGCCGGCGCCAGGAAGCGCTCGCGCCCGCTGGCCACGTACCCGCGCAGCCCGTTCTCGATCGTGATCAGCGACTTCTCGAGCTGGCTCCCCGCGGTGAGCGCCTCCTGGGAGCGAAACGCGGTTCGGGACGCGTCGCGCTGGCCGGTGACCGCGACGATCAGCAAGACGAGCGCAGTGCCGAGCAGCAGCGACCCGGTGACGCTGAGCGCGACCACGCGCGTGGTTATTCGTGTCCTAAGGGTCCGTCGCACGAGACAGCCGTTCGCCTCCCGGGGGCGCGGATCTACTGTACTCCGCGCCCCGCGGGCGGACGGGGTTCAAGTCTCCGGCGACGCTCGTGGACGATCCGCGGCATCCGCCGCCAAGCGCAGGGCAGATACGGGTTCCAATCATCCGGGAGCTTCGTGTCGCAGGCGGGGGGAGGTGCCTGCACGAGGGTCGCGTCGGTTCAAGTCATGGTGCGCAGCATTCCAGCCCGGACCCGAGCTCTCGATGCGGCCAGCAGGCGTCTTGGGGTTCGGTTGTTCGCACCGGACGTACGGCAGGACCCATTGAGGGTGGGTCCGCGGTTGACGACAATGTCCGTGTGCGCACCATTCTCATCGTCGATGACCATTTGCAGTTTCGCGCCACGGCGCGTGCGTTGCTGGAGTGCGACGGCTTCGATGTCGTGGGCGAGGCGCCGACCGGAGTCGCCGGCCTTGATGCAGCGTGCAGGCTGAAGCCCGACGTGGTGCTGCTTGACGTCCGCCTGCCAGACGCCGACGGATTCGCCCTGGCGGAGCGCCTGACCGCCGGCGGGCAGGGACCAGCGGTCATCCTGACGTCGAGCTCCGATGACCCGTTGTACCCCGACCGCGCCGTGCGCAGCGGGGCGCGTGGCTTCGTCGCCAAGCACGACCTGGGCGGCCCCGAGTTCACCCGGCTGCTGCACTGACCGTCCGGGATGCGAGTCTAGAGTCGTGCGCGTCGTGATCGCAGACGACTCGGTCCTGCTGCGGGAGGGACTCGCCCGGCTGCTCGAGGACGCGGGCTTCGAGGTGGCCGGCCAGGCGGGCAATGCCGAGGACCTCGTGCGCAAGGTGCGCGCGCACCATCCCGACGTGGCGGTCACCGACATCCGTATGCCCCCCACCCAGACCGACGAGGGGCTGCGGGCAGCGCAGCAGATCCGCGCCGAGATGCCCGCTGTCGGCGTGCTCGTGCTCTCGCAGCACATCGACGAGGGCTATGCGTTCGAGCTCTTGCAGGGCAGCGCCGCGGGCGTCGGCTACCTGCTCAAGGATCGCGTGGCCGACATCACCGGCTTCACCGACGCCCTACGCCGCGTGGCCGAGGGTGGTTCGGTGCTTGACCCCGAGGTCGTGGGTCAGCTGCTCGGACGCCGGAAGGGCGACGACCCGCTCGACCGCCTGACCCCCCGCGAGCGCGAGGTCCTCGCGCTGATGGCGGAGGGGCGCACGAACCAAGCGATCGCCCGCAAGCTCGTGGTCACCCAGCGGGCGATCGAGAAGCACGTGACGAGCATCTTCAGCAAGCTGGGGCTGTCCACCACCGAGGACGGCCATCGCCGTGTGCTCGCGGTGCTGACCTACCTGAACGGTTGAGAGCAGACCGGGGGCTTACAGGGGTGTGGCAAACCGAACCCCCGCACACGGGCAGGCCGGTTGGTCTCGGCGCCCCCGTGCTGGCAGGCTCGCGCCATGCCCGCGCAGCTCGCCACGAGTTCGGCGTCGATCGCCCCGTCGAACCACGCCGGCGCGGTGCTGCCCGATCGCCGTGGACTCGCGTTGCGCTTGGTCGTGGCGGTGGCGGTGCTCGGGGCGCTCGGCGTCGCGATCGCCGGCATGCCCGGGCTCGACGAGCTGCGCCGCAGGCTGGCGGACGCCGAGCCAGGTTGGCTCGCTGTCGCGCTGGCGCTCGAGGCCGCGTCTTGCCTGGCGTTCGTCGCGGCCTTCCGCGGCGTGTTCAGTCACAGGCTTCCATGGCGGTTCAGCTATGAGGTCGGCATGGCGGCGCAGGGCACCAACGTGCTCTTGCCGGCGGGCGGGGCGAGCGGCCTGGCGCTCGGTGCCTGGGCGCTGCGAAAAACGGGCATGTCCAGCGAGCGTCTCTCGCGGCGTACGGTTGCGTTCTTTCTCATCACCAGCTCGGTCAACTTCGCAACCGCGGTGTTCGCGGGCGCCGCGCTCACGCTCGGGCTGCTGCCGAACGGCGGTGCGCCGCTGGCGCTGACCGCCGTGCCGGCGACGCTGGCGGCGGTAACGATCGCGGGCGTACTGGTCCTTCCGCGGCTGCTGGACAGGCCCCGCTCCGCGAGCGGGCGGGCGAGCCGGGTTCTCGCAAAGGGCGGGATCACTCTGAGCGCCGGCATCCGCGATGCCCGCGCGCTGGTGGGCTCCGGTAGCCCGCTGGTGGTCGCCGGAGCCGTCGGCTACATGGCGCTCGACCTCGCGGCGCTTGCCGCCGCCTTCGCAGCGGTCGGTTCCCTGCCGCCCCTCGGCGTGCTGGCGCTCGCGTACGTTCTCGGCCAGCTCGGGGGCCTGATTCCACTGCCCGGGGGCGTCGGCGGCGCAGACGGCGGTTTGATCGCGGCGCTCGCGCTCTACGGAACGCCGCTCGCCGCCGCGGTCGCCGCGGTGCTCGCCTATCGCGCCTTCCAGCTCGGGCTGCCGGCGCTGCTCGGTGCGTTGGCCGTGATCCGGCTCCCGGGTGTCCTGCGCAGCGCCCCCAACGTGTGCGAGCCCCCCGCCGGGCCCAGGGTGGGTAACCCACGGCCACACCCGGGGTCGGTCGGGCCCGTGCGCGTAGCCGCGTCCTGAGCCGTCCCCACGACGGGGCTCGGGGCCTTGGCGATAGGGCTCCGGGTCTGATCTTTGCGCCACGGGATGGTGAGGAGGGCCACGGCGTTGTCCATCGCTCGTGAGGGTGCGGGTATCTCTACCCCCATACGCCAGGCAGCCGAATTGGCGCGCTCCCGCTCCGGTGCGAGCCTGATCTCCTTGGCCCCGTGACGCAAGGAGACAACTTGAATCACTCCGACAACATCGCCGGCCGAGCGGGACGCTGGAGCGCCCAGCACCGCAAGCAGGCCATCTTCGGTTGGCTCGCCTTTGTGATCGCCTCCCTGGTGATCGGCGGGATGATCGGCACGAAGACGCTGGAGGCCGACGAGAGCGGAGTGAAGGACTCCGGCCGCGCGGACAGGACGGTCTTCAAGGCGTTCCCGAAGAAGGCCGAGGAGTCGGTCCTCATCCAGAGCAAGGAGCTAAAGGCCGGCGACCCGGCGTTCAAGGCAGCTGTCAACGATGTCGTGGACCGTCTCGCGAAGACCCCGCACGTGAAGGACGTTGAGAGTCCGTACGCAGTTGGGAGGACCGGCCAGATCTCGCCCGACGGGCGCTCCGCGCTTGTCAACTACGACATCCCGGGCGACTCCGAGGAGACCGAGAAGCGGGTCGACGGCCCCCTGGCGGCGATCGCCGCCGCACAGCGAGCCCACGGCGACCTACGCGTGGAGGGGTTCGGGGATGCGAGCGCGGATAAGGCCATCGGCAAGAGCTTCGAGGACGACTTCAAGAAGGCCGAGTTCACCTCGCTGCCGCTGACGCTTGTGATCCTCGTGATCGCGTTTGGGACGCTGGTGGCCGCGGGCGTGCCCCTGCTGCTCGCGATCTCGGGCGTGATCGCCACGATCGGCCTGGTCGGGCCGATCAGCCAGATCGCGCCGGTCGACGAGTCGATCAGCTCGGTGATCCTGCTGATCGGCCTGGCGGTGGGCGTCGACTATTCGCTCTTCTACCTTCGGCGCGAGCGCGAGGAACGGGCCGCCGGGCGTGACGAGGAGGCCGCGCTGCAGGCCGCAGCCGCCACATCGGGCCGGGCGGTGCTGATCTCGGGCTTCACCGTGATGATCGCGATGGCCGGCATGTATCTCGCTGGCGCCGCCACCTTCACCTCGTTTGCGACCGGCACGATCCTGGTCGTGGCGATCTCCGTGATCGGCTCACTCACGGTGTTGCCCGCGGTGCTGTCGAAGCTCGGCGACAGGGTGGACAAGGGCCGGGTTCCGGGCATTCGGCGGCTCAGGCGTCGGATGGGCCAAGCCGGCCTGTGGTCGCGCATCGTCGACCGGGTCATGCGCAGGCCACTTCTGTCAGCGCTCCTGTCCGGTGGCCTGCTGGTGGCGCTGGCGCTTCCCACGCTCGGGTTGCACACCGCCCTGCCTGGCATCGAGACCCTGCCCCGCGACCTCGCCGTGATGCAGACCTACGACCGCATCCAGGCCGCCTTCCCGAGCGAGAGCATCCCGGCCACCGTGGTGGTCAAGGCGGGTGACGTGACCTCCGGGAAGGTCGACGACGCGATCGACTCGCTGGAGGCCGCCGCGGCGAAGCGGAAGGACCTGTTCGAGGGCCCCGCCTCGGTGGAGGTGAATCCGGACCAGACGGTGGCGGAGATCGCGCTCCCCGCCGCCGGCAACGGCACCGACGAAGAATCCAACCGGGCGCTGGACGAGCTGCGCGGGAGCCTGATCCCCGCCACGCTCGGCAAGGTGGACGGAGCCGAGGCATACGTGGGCGGCGTGACCGCCGGCACGCGCGACTTCAACGACAGCATGAACTCGAGCATCATCTACGTGTTCGCCTTCGTGCTCTCGGCGGCCTTCCTGCTGCTGCTGGTCACGTTCCGCTCGATCGTGATCCCGCTCAAGGCGATCCTGCTCAACCTGCTCTCCGTGGCTGCCGCCTACGGCCTGCTGGTGCTGGTCTTCCAGAAGGGTTGGGGCGAGGGCCTGCTGGGCTTCGAGTCCAACGGGGCGATCACCGCATGGCTACCGCTCTTCCTGTTCGTGGTGCTGTTCGGGCTCTCGATGGACTACCACGTGTTCATCCTCACCCGCGTGCGGGAGGCGTTCGACGGCGGGATGAGCACCGAGAAGGCCGTCGCACACGCGATCAAGAGCACCGCGGGCGTGGTCACGAGCGCGGCGATGGTGATGGTCGGTGTGTTCGCTATCTTCGCGACGCTCTCCTCGATCGAGTTCAAGCAGATGGGCGTCGGCCTGGCCGCCGCCGTCCTGATCGACGCGACGATCATCCGCGGTGTGCTGCTGCCCGCGACGATGAAGCTCCTGGGCGACTGGAACTGGTGGCTCCCAAGCTCACTCAGGTGGCTGCCCAAGGTGACCCACGAGCCCGCCGCGGGGCCCGCCAACGCGTAGTCCGACGCCCTCCTCCCCCGACCGGCGTCCGCCTTCCCTCGGCGGGCGCCGGTCCTGGCGTCAGGCGGTCCTCAGCACCCCACGGCATCGCGCAGCGCGCGACACGCTTGCAACATGCGACGGGCGGAAAGCGCGCTGATGCGACGCCTGAAGGCCGAACGCGGAACCGCGTGGACGTTGTCGAAGTTCACCACGCACTCGGTGGGAACCCCGTCAACCGCCGGAGTGAGCACCAGCTCGGACACCAGCTCGCGCCGGGTCCGCGTCAGCGCAGCGACGACGATCGACCCGATGCGGTCGGCGACCGGATCGCGCGTGAGCACCAGCACGGTTCGCTCGCCGCCTGGTGTGGCCGCGAACCAGATCTCACCCCGCTGCATCGTCCCAGTCCGCCCATTCCTCGGCCGGCCCCCAGTCGGCGATCTCCGCGAGCGACCCTTCCGCCTCGGTCGCCGGCGAGAGCGCCCACTTCTCCGCGTCATGCTCGGCTTGCAGCCCAACGAGGTGACGGTGCAGAGCCTCCCGGAGGAGCTCGGAGCGGTCGACACCGAGGGCCTGCGCCCAACGCCGGACCTCGGCGGCCTCAGCAGCAGCCACACGGAAGCTGAGCATCGTCGTACTCCAAGCCTAGCCTGTATGACGGGGTAGGCGGCGGCCACACCCTCCCCGGAGCGCCCACGAACAGCTTGGAGAGGCAGGCCGGACGCCTTGTTGCCCGGCTGTGCCCGTGGGGTAAAGCTCGACGAGGCGCAGGGCCGCTCGACTTACACAACTCCGTCACGTCGCGGTAACGAGCGTCCAGGCGCAAGCGGCTTACCTACCGAGCCATGTGGAACCTCCGCCGCCCCGGCCGTCTCGCCACCGCCGGCGCACTCACCGCCCTGCTCATAGCGACCGGCGTCGCCGGCGCCTCGATGGGTGGCGACGCCCAGCGGCTCACCTTCCGGGCAGCGCAAAAAGGTGAGCCACTCGTCATCGCCCACCGGGGCGCGTCCGGCTACCGGCCCGAGCACACGCTTGCCGCCTATGAGCTCGGCGCGCGAATGGGGGCCGACTATGTCGAGCCCGACCTCGTCTCGACAAAGGACGGCGTTCTCGTGGCACGCCACGAGAACGAGATCTCCGGCACCACGGACGTGGCGTCCCAGCCGGAGTTCGCAAGCCGCAAGACGACCAAGGTGATCGATGGCGCGTCGGTCACAGGCTGGTTCACAGAGGACTTCACGCTCGCCGAGCTGAGGAAGCTGCGCGCGAAGGAGCGCATCCCGATGATCCGGCAGCGCAACACCATCTACGACGGGCGCTACCCGATTCCGACGCTAACGCAGGTGATCGCGCTGACCCGCCGCCTCTCACGCGAGCTCGGGCGCGAGATCGGGATCTATCCCGAGACCAAGCACCCGACCTACTTCCGGTCGATCGGCCTGCCGCTGGAGCGTCCGCTGGTGCGGATCCTGCGGGGACACGACCTGGACGACAGGCGCGACAAGGTCTTCGTGCAGTCCTTCGAGACGAAGAACCTCCGGGCACTCGACCGCCGCATCGAGACGAAGCTGATCCAGCTGCTGGGCTCGAAGACGAGCCGGCCCTACGACTTCGTGCCGGCGGGCGACACGCGCACCTACGCCGCTCTGGCCACGCCGACCGGCCTGCGGGAGATCGCCGGCTACGCCGACGGCGTTGGCCCTTCCAAGGACTACATCGTCCCCCGTGACTCCGCAGGGACCTCGCTGGCGCCCACGAGCTTCGTGGATGACGCTCACCGCGCGGGCCTGCTCGTGCACCCGTACACGTTCCGCAACGAGAACACCTTCCTGCCGCTCGAGCTGCGGCTGGGTGCCGATCCCGCGGCGTACGGACGAGCCTTCGGCGAATACGAGCAGTTCTTCGGACTTCGAGTGGACGGCCTGTTCTCCGACAACCCCGACACGGCGGCGGAAGCCCGGTCCGCACGTTGAGAGGAGCACCACCCGTGCGCAAGCACCTGTTTCCACTGCTCGCCGCGCTGATGGCAGCTGCCATCACCGCGGGGCTGGCCACCGCCCGCGACGACTGGCGCCGTGCACCGGCGGAGTCCGCCTCGGCCTACTCGATTGGCCTCTGGGCCGACGCCCCTTACTCGGAGGTCCAGAAGACTTCCGGCGTCCCAAACCTGATCGCCGACATGAACTCTCAGCGGCTCGCGTTCTCCGTGCACGCCGGCGACATCAAGAGCGGCGGCACCCGTTGCGAGGACCCGGTCTATTCCCAGGCCGAGGCGTTCTTCAACTCGCTGAGAGCTCCGGCCATCTACACCCCCGGGGACAACGAGTGGACCGACTGCGACAGACCCAACAACGGGGCCTACTCCTCGGCCGAGCGCCTAGGTTACATCCGCCGGACGCTCTTCGACGATCCCGTCTCCTTCGGTCAGCGGCGGATCCGGCTCGAGCACCAGACGGCTCCCTATGTCGAGAACACGCGCTGGCAGAGAGGGCGCGTCACCTACGCCGCCTTGCACGTCGTGGGATCGGACAACAACCGCAGCGGCGACGTGGCTCCCGACCCGGCCGAATGGGAGGCCCGCGACCACGCGACCAACGCATGGATGCGCGAGACTTTTGCCGGGGCGCAGAGGAGCGATGCCGCCGCCGTGATGCTCGTGATCCAGGCCAACCCGGGATTCGACGCAGCCGATCCCACGCGCTCGCCCTCGCGCGACTCGCGCACGCTCCTGCCCGACGACGGGTTCCACAACTTCCTGCGCGCGCTGCGCGAGGAGACCGTGGCGTTCCGCAAGCCGGTGGTGCTGGTGCACGGCGACTCTCACTACTTCCGGATCGACAAGCCACTGCTGGACAGCCAGGGTCGGCGACTCGAGAACTTCACGAGGCTCGAGACGCCGGGCGGCAACAGCCGGAACGACAACGGGGACGTGCACTGGGTCAAGGTGCGGGTGAAGCCGAGGAGCCGCGAGGTCTTCTCCTTCCAGCCGCAGATCGTGTCCGGCAACCGCGTGGCGGTGCCGGCGCCGGCACGGCGCGGAGGCCGCTGATGCGGCGCACACGCACGCTCGGCTCGAGCGCCCGGCTCCCCCGGCGGCTCGGGCGAGGGCTGCTGTCGCTCGCGGCGGCGCTCGTGGGCGGCGCCGCTCTGCCCGCCACGTCATCCGCACAGGCACCGGTGCTTCCCATCGGACAGATCCAGGGCGCGGTGAACGATGCCGATGACGGCTTCACGCACCGCTCGCCGTTCGCGCCGGCGTCCGGGAACGGCTCCTCGAGCACGCTCGTGACCACCCAGGGGGTCGTCCGGCAGAAGATCGTGACCCGCACGGCCGCCGGGCAGCCGAACTACGGCTTCTTCCTCCAGGGCACGAGCGCGGGCGCCGACGGCGACCCGCGCACCTCCGATGGCATCTTCGTCTTTCAGGGCCGCTTCACCGATCTGATCGGGGGCTACGTTCCGCGGGTGGGCGACGAGATCGTGTTGCGCGCCCGCGTGACGGAGTTCTTCAACCTGACCGAGCTCACGGGCGCGAGCCTCGTCCGGGTGGTGCGCAGCGGCGCCGATCCGAGCGCCGAGTCGCCTGCCTTCGAGGCTGACCCACCGGACGACCTGGCCGCGGCGGGACGCTACTGGGAGCGGCGGGAGGGCATGGCCGCCCGCGTCGCGGCGGGCGCCATCTCGACGAGCGGGCGCGACGTGTTCCGCTCGACGCTCGACGGCGAGGTGTGGCTCATCCGCGGGGATAACCCGCTTGCCCTTCGAGGCGATCCGTTCGCGTGGCGCTCGTTTCGGGACCCGCATCCGCTCGACGACATCCCGTCGCCGCTCTTCGACAACCGGAACGGGTACCGCATCCTGATCGGCTCACTCGGGCTGAAGGGCGCCGCGAACGACTCGACCGCCTTGATCGCCCCCGCCCGCACCTTCGACCGCGTGGCGGACGCGCTGGAGGGCGGGGTGTACTTCTCCTTCGGCAAGTACTCGGTGCAGGTTGGAGAGCAGCTGCAACTCGAGCGGGGGGTCGATCCGGCCGCCAACGCGCCACCCGCCGCTCCCGACCCCAAGCACGAGTACAGCGTGGCCAACTACAACGTGGAGAACCTCTACGACTTCCGTGACGATCCGGCGGACGGCTGCGACTTCACGGGCAATCCCGGCTGCCCCGGCGTGCGCCCGCCGTTCGACTACGTGCCGCTCTCCGCGGCCGAGTACGAGGAGAAGCTGGCCGAGCAGGCCGAGCAGATCGCAGAGGACCTCCATGCACCGGATCTCCTGCTCGTGCAGGAGGCCGAGGACCAGGACATCTGCCGAGTGGCCGGGAACGCGCTGGCGTGTGACGGGCCCGACGGCGCGCCAGACACTCTCCAGGAGCTAGCACTCGAGATCGAGGGGCGGACGGGTATCGCCTACCGTGCCGCCCTCGATCGAGACGGCGCCGACGACCGCGGGATCGTCTCCGGGTTCCTCTTCCGCACGGACCGGGTGCAGCTCGAGACACCCGCCTCGGACGACCCGCTGCTCGGATCCGCGCCGGGGGTTGCCTACCGGGCCGCGGGCAAGCCGTACAACTCGGACGTCCAGAACCCGAAGGCGCTCAATGCCGCGCTTCCGGCCGACGTGGACCGCTCGACCGGCATCGACGGAACCGACGTCTTCACCCGCGCGCCACAGGCCGGCCGCTTCCGGATCTGGCGTGACCGCGTGGGGCGCGGCAAGTCGATCGACCTGCTCGCGTTCTCCAATCACTTCTCTTCGGTTCCGGATGCGCGCGTCGGCCAGCGCAGGGAGCAGTCGCGCTACGGCGCCGCGCTCGTAAACGTGGCCGACCGCGACCGGCGGCCCCAGGACCGGGTGATCTTCGGTGGCGATCTCAACGTCTTCCCCCGGCCCGACGATCCCTTCGCTCCCGGCCATCCGCTCTTCCCCAGCGACCAACTCGGCCCGCTCTACGACGAGGCGCGGCTCGAGAACCTCTGGGACCGGCTCGCCGAGGAGGTACCGGCATCGGCCTACACCTACGTGTTCCAGGGTCAGGCCCAGACGCTCGACCACCAGTTCGTCTCCCGCTGGCTCGCCCGCGAGCTGCGAGAGGTGCGCGTGGCCCACGTGAACGCGGACTGGCCGAAGGATCAGGCGGGCGACGGGCCGCGCGGCGCGAGCGACCACGATCCCGTGGTGGCGCGCTACGGCTTCTCGCCAGGCAGGGGCAGAGGCCGCCGCTGAGCTCCTCGCACGGCGGCGGCCCGGCGCCGCCCGAGGGCTGAGGCGGGTGATTCCGAGAATCTGAGCGTCCCCTACCCTCGTCGGGGTGAACGCGCGAGCACTCGGCGCCACGCTGGCGCTCGCCCTTCTGCTCGCCGCCGCCACCGGATTCGGGTCTGCCGGGCGAGACTTAGTGCGTGCACAGCCGACGGGCGCCCTCGAAGACCCGCGCGGGCTGGCGCTGGCGATCGCCGCTCCCTGGGTTTCGGGGCAGCGCGCGGATGGCTCGTTTCCGGACTACATGGCCACCCGCGGCAGCCCCGCGCGCGATCGCTACGGCGAGGCGATGCTGGGCTACGGCCTGCTGAAGACGGGCCTTCAGCGGCGCGACGGCCGCGCCGTGGACTCGGGACTGCGGGCGCTCGCGTACTCGGTGGCCAACCCGCGACCCTCTCACAGCGTGGTGTTCGAGCAGCTCGCCCTGGCAGCCGGGTACAACCTGGCCCGCGCAGGCGTTCCCCGGCACCCCCTGTTCGCCGCCAACCGCAGCCACTGGGAGTCGCGGCTGCGCCAGATGAGGCCCACTTGGCTGGGCCGCGGGCGCGGGCGCTACTTCAACCAGCACCTGGTGGACGCCGTGGCCGTCATCGAGCTGGCCCGCAGCGGGGTGCGCTCGCGGCTGCCGGGCACGGTTTCGAGCGATCCAGAGCGCGCCCGGCGCCTGGCCGAGCGACTCGTGAACTCCGGGCTCCCCCGGGGGCTTGCGCCGCGAACCGCCCGCAGCGCACGCGCGGGCACGACGACTGTGACGTCGGACGGCGCGCTGGCCTACCACGCGCTGACCGTCGGCTTCTACGCGCGGGCGGTCAAGCTGCTCGGCCGGCGGGCCTCGCCGCGCGCGCGGTCGCTGCTCGGCCGGCTGGCCCGCGCAACCTGGGCGCTCGCAGGTCCGGATGGCGACGTGGCCTACTTCGGGCGATCGCAGGGGCAGGCCTGGACACTGGCGCTCACCGCCTACGGCACCGAGGAGGCCGCGGCGGGCGCGGAGCGCGACTGGGCGGCGCGACACCGGGCCAGCTCGGGGCGAACACTGAGAAGGCTCGGCGAGGTCCACGTGGGCGGGCCGACCCGCCTCTACCTGACACCGGCGTTCCGGGCCGACCCGGACACCGCCGTCGCGGCCCAGGAGGACTACGTCTCCGGTAGCGCGTACTCCGGGCTCACGCTCGTCGGACTCGGCTGGGCGGGCGACCACGTGAGGCCCGGCGACCGGCGATCGGGGCGACTTGCAGCCGATGACCGCAGCGCGATCCTGGTGGATGGCGGGCCGAGGCGGTTCGCGGCGGTCTCGACGGGCAGCGTGTGGTTCGCGGTCCGCCAGTCGCCCGCCGGCTCCCGCGAGCTCGGCTCCGGTGCCGGGGTCATAGCACTCAAGGTGATAGACCGCCGGGGACGCTGGCATGACGTGCTTCCCCACGGTGTTCTCGGTCGTCCGCCGGACAGCGCGGGTCCGCTGCTGCGAATGGGAGGGGGCGCCGCGGCGATCCCGCTGGGGCGCCGCCTGACCCTCAGCCGCGGGCCCTCGGTGCGACTCGAGGCCGACCTCCTCACCCCCTCGGGACGGTCGGCGCGCCGGGCGATGATCGCCTTCGCCCCCGCAGGGTGTGGGGTGAGGATCGTCCCCAAAGCCCGCGCGGGCGAGCGCTGGGAGTACTCCGTGTTCCTCCCTGCGAGGCCGCCTCCGCGGCGAGTTGGCAAGAGCGTCGTCGCCGGCGGCGAGGTTCGGGCGGCATACGGCGGTGCCGGCCACATCGCCACGGGCGGGCGATACATCTCTCCCTCCTATGGATCGCTGGTTCGCTCGCGTATGTCGGTCACGGGCGATGCCCGCTTCTCCGTGGGTCTCGCCGGGCGCTGCGCCCGCTGAGGGCGGACACGACTCCTTAACTCCTCGGCCCCCAGCTGTTCACCGGGGGAGGCGCCGCCGCGCCCATCATCCGAGGGGATGACCGACAGCGGGCTCGAACGGCGGGAGCGGGGCGCCAGGACGGCCGCCGCCGGGGTCGCCCTCGGTTGTCTCGCGCTGGCGGTCCTTTCCCTGCTCCTTCCCTCGCAGCCGAGCTACGACCCGTGGGCGTGGCTGCAGTGGGGCAGGGAGATCGCCTTCCTCGAGCTCGACACGCGCAATGGCCCCTCCTGGAAGCCGCTTCCGGTCCTCTTCACCCTCCTGTTCGCGCCCCTCTCCGCGCTGGATGACGGCATCCCCCCGGCGCTCTGGCTGGTGAGCGCCCGAACGGGCGCCCTGATCGCGCTGGCGCTGGCCTTACGTGTGACCTGGCGGCTGGCGGGACCGGATCGCCGGGTGGCGGCCAGCGCGGGGGCGGTGGCGGTTGCAGCGCTCCTGCTGTCGCCCAACTGGCTGCGCTACATGGCACACGGCAACGAGGCGCCGATGGCGGTGGCGTTCATGCTGGCAGCGCTCGACCGGCACCTCGACGGGGCCCGCCGCCACGCGGTCGCGCTCGCCTTCCTGGCCTGCCTGCTGCGCCCCGAGGTCTTTCCGTTCCTGGCCGGGTATGCGGCGTTCGTCTGGCGCGCGGAGCCGGCCGTGCGACGGCTCATCGCGGGCCTGGCCCTCCTGCTTCCGCTGCTGTGGCTGGTTCCCGAGTGGATCGGCTCGGGCGACGCGCTGGGTGCGGCGCGGCAGGCCCGCTCCGAGCCGTCGTGGAGCCTGTCGCTCGAGGATCGGCCCTGGCTTGCCGTGCTCGACCGCTGGCAAGGCATGGCGGGCGTGCCGATCGAGGTGGGAGCGCTCCTGGGCACGGGCTTTGCCCTTCGGCGCCGGGAGCGCGTCTCGCTCGTGCTCGCCACGCTGGCTACGTCGTGGCTCGCGCTCGTGGTGCTGATGACTGAGGCGGGCTTCTCGGGCAACAGCCGCTACATGCTGCCACCTCTGGTGATCGCCTCGCTCCTCGCGGGATGCGGGGCGGCGCGCGTGGTGGCGGCCGCGGCGAAGGGGACAGCGCGGTTCGGCGCGATACGGGTTGCTCGGAGGGGCGGCTCGGGCCGGCCGTCCATTATCGCCGGCGCCGGGGTGGCCACCGCGCTGCTGGCGGTTGCCACCGCGCCGTTCCTCGACCGGCGGCTCGAGGGCTTCCGCGACCAGGCAGGCTCGGTGGCCCCACTGGCCGATCTCCACCGGCAGCTGGCCATGGCGGTCGAGCGGGTCGGCGGGCCGAACGCCGTCACGCCCTATGGCGCGCCGACCGTGAACCGCAAGTTCGACACCCACCTGGCCTGGGAGCTGAAGCTGCCCATACGCCACGTGGAGGTCGGCCGGGGCGAGGGCGTGGTCTTCAAGGCCGACGGCCAACTCTCGGGCACGCCGCCCCGCATGCGCCGACCGGGGCAGGGCATGCGGGGGCTCGTCCGGGTCGGGGCCTGGAGCGTCGGACGGCCCGAGAGCGCCCGTCAGCTGACGTCGCCGGCGCCGGGGACGACCTGGCGAGCTCGGACTGAGTACCGCCGACCCCCGGGTAACCGCGACTAACCTGCTGCAAGTCGTGGATCCAAGTGGTCGCCGCCTCGATCTCCGTTCCATCCTCGCGCTCGCGACGGTATGCCTGATAGTGGCCGCCTGCCCGGCCCCGGCGGCGGCGGGACCGGTGATGGGATACGCAGAGCGCCAGCTCGCGCGCACAGACACTGAGGTGCCTCCGAGCTCCTACCCCAGCCACACGAGGCGCTCAGGCCGCTGGCAGTTCACCGGCCCCGAGGCCTGGACCAGCGGCTTCCTGCCGGGGGCGATGTGGCTGCTCTACCGCCAGACGGAGAAGCCAGTGTGGCGGCGCCGCGCGGCACGGCGACAGGCGGCGCTCGCCGGACAGCAGCTCAACACGGTGACTCATGACGTGGGCTTCATCCTGCTCTCGTCCTACGCGAGGGCCTGGCAGCTGACCGGACGGCCGTCCTACCGGCAGGTGGCCTTGAGGGGGGCCGCCTCCCTGGCCTCGCGGTACAGCGGGGCGGTTGGCGCGACGCGCTCCTGGGGTGCGCGGCAGGGCCGCGAGTTCACGGTGATAGTCGACAATATGATGAACATCGGCCTTCTCTTCTGGGGATCGCGCCATGGCGGCCCGTGCAGATGGCGTGCCATCGCTCACCGCCACGCCCTCACCACGTTGCGCGACCACGTTCGCCCCGACGGGAGCACCTACCACGTCGTCGACTACGACGCCGCGACCGGGGCGCTCGTGCGCAGACGGACGTGGCAGGGAACGCACGCCGGGTCCACCTGGTCGCGCGGGCAGGCCTGGGCAATCCACGGCTTCGCCGCGGCGTACGCCCAGACGCGCGACCGGCGCCTTCTGGAGGGTGCCCGCCGCGTCGCGCGGTGGTGGCTGCGCCACGTCCCGCGCGACCGGGTGCCCCCCTGGGACTTCGACGAAGATGGAATCCTGGCGGGCGCGGGACTGGATCGCGTCCTGGTGGCAGGCCGCCCGCGTAGGCCGCGCGACAGCTCGGCCGCCGCCATCGCCGCCTCCGGACTGCTCGACCTTGCGCGGCTGGAGGCCGACCGGCGACGCGCCCGCCGCTTCAGGCAGGCGGGCGTGGCCACCCTTCGTTCGCTTGCCACCCCGCGCTACCTCGCCCGCGGCACCCGGACGCGCTCGATCCTGCACGAGGGCACCGCCCACCACGCCCGCGGCCTGATCGACACGGGCCTCATCTTCGGCGACTACTACTTCCTCGAGGGTCTGGCGCGCGCGCGGCTGGATATCTAGACGCGGCTCAAATACCTCTCGTGGAGCCCCTCCAGCCTGCGGGCCGGTGGTGCTCGACGTGCGCGCTGCCGTTCTTGCGGGCGCCGTCATCGCACCCTGAGCGGCCTGGCGGGACTCATCCTCGGATCCCTTCGGATGCCCGCGTTGCCGCAGTACGTGGGCGAGGCGCCCGCACGGGCGGTCGGCACGAATCTGGCGGTTGGAGTGTGCGTCGGAGTCGCGGGCGTGGTCGGGCA
>JAUJNT010000001.1:1023077-1026680 GCA_030448005.1 Thermoleophilaceae bacterium | reverse complement strand
TACCGGGCGACGCTCGAGATGCTCCACGACCTGGCGCTGCCGCTTTCCCTCATTCCGCTCCGACGAGGAGCTCGAGCGCCTCGTGGCCTGCCGATCCCTCGAACCGGATCGGCAGGCCGGCTGATTTCTTCGCCCGTCAGCCGAGCGCCACGCCCAGGCGCTCGTAGGCGACCGCCTCGTAGGGCGACATGTCGTTCTTTGCGGCGTACTCCCGCACCCTCGGGGACACCTTCGGCGCCCTGCGGTGGCGAGGCGGGGCGGCCCCGACTCCGCGCACTCTCGCCGCGTTGCGGCGCGGGAAAGGGCCCCAGACCGCGAACGTGTGTCCCGGGTCCTGGATGTTCACGAAGAACGTGTGGCCCGATCGCGAGAACGTGGGCCCGGCGAACTCACTGTCGTTCAGTCGGTTGTTGGCGAACGTGTAGCTGCGGCCTTCTGGAGTAAGGCCGATGACGCGGTTGCCGTCATCGCCGTCCTCGGCGAGCCAGACGTCACCCCAGGGCGTGATGACGAGGTTGTCGGGCGCATCCATCTGCTCGCGGCTGTCGCCCTCGAGGAACAGCTCGAGCGTGTCGAGGCCGCCTCCGGAGGGATCGCCCGACGGGGTCAGCCGGAACACCTGTCCGTAGCGCTTCTCGCCGCCCGAGGTGTCGTCGAACCAGAACGCCCCGCCGGCGAAGTGGCAACCCTCGAGGCGCTGAAAGCGGGCCGCCCCGTTTGCGAGCGCGTCGTCGTGGGGCTCCTCTGCCCGGACGTCGACCCACGTGACGCGGAAGGTCTCGGCGGTGCGGCCCAGGTCGATGTTGTACTGGGGATGTCCCGAGATCGCCATCGCCTGCAGCTTGCCGCCCTGCTGCAGCGCCCCCGGGCGCTGCCGGCGGTCGTTCGGCAGGTAGCGGTAGAGGAAGCTCGAGCGGGTCGTGCCGGGCACCTCCAGGTTGGGCGCCACCTGGCTTCCGCGGAAGTCGTCCTCGGTCAGATAGGCGATGCCCGTGCGCGGGTCGATGTCGACCGCCTCGTGCGAGAAGTAGCCCATCCCCCTGATCGGCGTCTTCGAGATGTCGTTCTCCGGATCGAAGGGGTCCACCTCGAACGCAAAGCCGTGGCCGGTCGTCCGGTCCTCCTCGCACGTGATCCAGGTGCCCCACGGCGTGCCTCCGCCGGCGCAGTTGTTGAGCGTGCCCGACGAGGAGACGTAGGAGTGGCTGAGCTTGTTGTTCGGACCGACCACGACGGCGGTCGTTCCTCCGGGAGCGGCGGGGTCGTACGGGTTCTTGCCGGCCACGAAGGCCTTCGTGGTGTCGGTTGGCCGCAGCTCGTGGTTCCTGACCAGCACTGTGGAGTTGCCCCTGCCGGGGATCGCCACCATGCCGTCGAAGTCGCCGGGCACCGGCGCGCCGTTCGAGAGTTGGTCCTCGACCGACTGCACTACGCGGTAGTGAAAGCCGCGCGGGAGATCGAGCAGGCCGCCGGGGTCCTCCACCAGCGGGCCGTAGCCGGCGGCGCGGCGGGGCTGCCTTGCAAGCGCGGCGCCGGGGCCGAGTGCCAGCGCGGCGCCTCCCGCGGTAGCAGCGCCCTGGCGTAGGAACGTCCTTCTTGTCTGCATCGGAACCTCCAGCTCGAGTTGACCGGGCAGAGCCTCTCGAAGGGCCGGCGACGCAATGTGACCGGCCCGTGACCGCGGTGTAAAAGAGGCGCGCGGCTGTGACCACCATTGGACGGCGGCGCTTGGCCACGTAGCTGGTCCCCGCAAAGGGCCGTCGAAGCGGTGGTTCACGGGCCATTCACACGAAGCTCGCCAGACGTTGTTGATATGGACGGTGCGGCGCATCCCCACTCGCCGACAGGAAACCCCCCGAGCCCGCGAGGCCTGGAGACCCGGCCGTCTCGCGTCGGCCGACTGGACTGGAGAATCGAATGCCCAACATCGGACCACTCGAGATCGCGATGGTCCTCGTCCTCGCCCTCATCGTCTTTGGTCCAAAGCGCCTCCCCGATCTCGGAAGGTCGCTCGGGCAAGGCATGCGCGAGTTCAAGACGTCGCTCACAGACAGGGCCGACAACGAGGAGGCTCCCGGTCCGCGCGCGGACGCGTAGGCCTGCGCGACCGGACGCTGCCGGCTGGACTGGGCGCGGCCGGCGGGGACTAGAACAGAAAGGGGTCAAGGTCGTGAGCCGCCGGCTCGACGCGTTCGCCGGCGCGCTCGAGCCGGGCGTCACCCGAGGTCGACGCGCGGATCTGAACGCTCGAGTGCGTCCGGTCGCCGGCCAGCTAACCCGAGCAGCTCGTGATCCCGGCCAGCAGATCGCCCGCGAAGTCGCGCCGCTCGAGCGCCTTCCACTCGCGCGCGAAGCGCTCGTAGAGGATCTTGCGGCGCGCCGTCACAAACGCGGTGAGCGCCTCCAGGCCCCAATGGCGGTCGAGGTTGCGGGCGTGTTGTGCGGCTTCTGCCTCCAGCTCGGCACCGGGGCGGGTGGCGCGGAGGCGAACCGTCTCGGCATCCTCGGCGCGCAGCCGATCGGCGTGCCGGCGTATCCGGGCCAGCAACACGTCGCAGTCGTGAACCTCTCCGAGCAGATCCTGCAGCCCGCGCGCAACACGTGCGCCTGTTGCCGCCGGCCGCCCGAGACCGGGGCCCGCGAGCTCGAGTACGTAGCGCAGTCGCTTTGCGGCGATGCGCGTGTCGTGCAGCTCGTCCACCGCTCCGTCATCGAGCGCGTGCGATGCGAGTGCCGTTAGCTCTCGGAGGCGCACCTCCACGATACGGCGCGCGTTCTCCTCGAAGGCTCCATCCGCGTCGAGTCCCTTGACCTTGCGCGCCTTCATCTTTCGTCGACCTCGATCCGCGCCGAGCGGGCCAGCTCGGTCAGGCGCTCAGCCAGCCGTGCCTCCCGCGCCCGCTCGAGGCCCGCGGCCAGCAGATCGTTGCCGTCCCTCTGCTCCTCGCGGAAGTCATCGGCGAGCCCCTCGATGCCTGGCCGTGCCTCCTCTCCCAGCTCGGCCGCGATGTCTGAGAGCCACGCTATCGCCACGTCGGGGTCGCGGCGCTCCCCCAGCGCGTCGGCCAGCTCCTTGACCTCCCGCAGCAACTGCTTGTGGTCCTTCTTGGGAAAGCAGGTGGCGAACACCTCGAGTACCGCGCGCAGGCGCCGCGTGGCGACGCGCATGTCATGTACCCGCTCGATGTCCTCGATGTCGAGCACGCCGTCCATCTGTCCGAACACCTCGGACGCCCGAACCTCGACGCTCGCTGCTGCCACGTCCCGGAAACGGCTTTGCGGACCCACGCCCGGGATCTTCCGCGCCTTGGCCATCAGGACTGTGGCGTGCCTTCCTCGACCAGTTGCAGCATAACTGTGCGAGCCGCGGGAACGTGTCGGCCTCGGGGTAGACGCCGATCGCCACGTGCTGCTGCGCGGCGGCGAACCCGTCGGCGTCCTGCCCCGTTAGGGCGGCTGAGGCGTTCCGGTTGCATGGCTCCTGCTCCCTGCGAGTCAGACGGGTGGAGCATTCTATGCGCTCGCGACGAAGGTATGCCGCCTTCCGTAGCAGACCCCTCGAACCGATCCAGCAGGACCGGCAAACGATCGACCGCCGGAGGG
>JAUJNT010000001.1:890422-1022977 GCA_030448005.1 Thermoleophilaceae bacterium | reverse complement strand
GCTAGCGGCCACGCAGCCGGGGAACCCGCACGACGATGAAGTCGCTGGGATCCGGCAGGCTCGGGTTGCGCCCGCGTGAGCCGAAGTTCGTGTCGTTCACGATCGCCAGGCGGTTGCCACGTAGTGGCAGCACCGACTCGATCGTCACATAGGGCATCGAGAACGGATCGCCGATGCCGATGTCCCCAGGCCTCGCGGGAGGCGAGATCAGCTCCGGATCGGCGATGTCGAGCAGGTCGACGACCTCCCGCTTGCGGAGCGCGCCGCTGCGATCGGTTCGACGCAGATCCACGACGAACGCGCGCTTGTGGCGGGCCGCCGTGCCCTCGCTGTTGTCACGTTCAAGCGCTATGAGGCGGTGCCGGTCGAGCGCCGTGAGATCGGAGACGAGGTAGCCGGGATCGGCGACGCGGTAGGTGCGGCGCGTTCCCGTGTAGGTGCGGCTGCGAATGTCGAACTCGTACATACGGCGCGTGGTGGGGTCGTCGCCGGCCGCGGGGCCCTCGAGCACCGGGTAGAGGGTGCGGCCGTTCTTGGAGATCGCCATGCCCTCGAAACCGTTCGAGCGCCCGAGGTTGGCCGCGCCGGCGTAGGGGGCGGGGTAATCGGACGGGTAGTCGGGCGACTTGACGTCAGGCAGCGAGATCGGGGCCTCGAGCACCCTTCCGGTGGCGTCGGTGTGCAGCAGGAAGGGGCCGAACTCCTCGCCGAACCACAGCGTCCCCCGGCGGTCGACCCGGAACGACTCGAGGTCGAAGTCCCCGCCCGTCAGGAACCGGTGTGCCGTCCCCTCATTGACGATCCGGAACGGCACCTTCCGATCGGGGTCCCGCAGCGTGATCCAGTCGAGGATCTCGACATCGCCGCTCCCGCCCCTGGCGGTCTCGAAATCTGCACGCACTCGGTAGACGCGCAGCAGGAACGAGCGCGAGTTCGCCTTGGAGCCGAAGCCGTTGTCGGGCATCGCGGAGTAGGTGTTCTTCCCAGGCGCGTCGAGCAGCGCGGAGAAGCCGCCGACCGGCTGGGTCGAGCCGGGCGCGGGCGCCGGCTCGGCGTTCGGCAGCCCCGGAAACGGCGCCGGGGCGGTGGCTTCGGCGGGTAGGAGGGCGCGCGCCTCCAGTGAAGGGTCGTGAGCGGAGCCGGCCACGGCAGGCGTGGCCGCGGCGGCGGACATCGCAAGGACGAGCACGAGGATGGGGACGGATCTGGCCACGGCGGATGCCTCCTGGAGCTGGGACTGGGCTGCTCCAGCTCACCGCATCGCCGTCGGGCGAATGTGACCCTCGCGTTAGGCACCTGTGGCCGTGCCGTGAACCATGCGGACGGATCAGGCGGGCACGCGCGCCGGCATCCAATCACGGCGCGCGGTGCGGCCAGCCGCAGCGGGGATCCCCCAGACGCGTGCCAGCAGCGGCAGGACTCACAGACGCGCGTCCCGATGTCTCTCACCCGATGCCCGCCCAATGTCTCGCCCCACCGCGAACCCCGGCTACGGGAAGATCTCGGTGGTGCAATCCCCTGCGGGGAGGTGTATCTCGTGCGGGCGGGCGGCCCCACCGCTGAGCTTGGTGAAGTCGATGAAGAAGTTCGGGTCAAGTGAGTAGGTGCCGTCGGCCTGCCGGTCGAGCTTGGTCATCCAGCCTTCGAGGCCCGGATAGAACTGGTTGTCCCACGTCGAGTACAGCGAATTGGTCACGTAGACCCGTTCGCCGTCCAGTGAGCACTGCAGCATCTGGGGACCGCCGGTGAGCGGCCGCTCCGCCTTGGGGTGGCCGCCGTCGCGGCCCAGGAGCCCTCCCAGCCAGACCTGCGAGCGCAGCTGGGGGTTAGTCGGGTCGGAGACGTCGTAGTGGCGCAGGTCGCCGTGAAGCCAGTTGGAGAAGAATAGGTCTCGATCGTCCATCGAGAGCACGATGTCGGTGATCAACCCGGGTACGCCACCGGGGAGGGGCCAGCCCTCGAGCTCCTCGTTGGCGACGTCGATGACGTTCTCCGAGGCCCATGACCCGTTCGGCTTGTGAAAGCGCAAGATGTTCGATGACAGCGTGGCGCCGACGAAGCCCTGCAGCGACTCCGGGTCGTGCTGCCAGCGAATCTCGAGCGGGATGAGCCCCTCGTCTCCGAGGTCGAGGGTCTGGGTCTTGACCTTGCGCTCGAGATCCCAGAAGTGCAGCTGGCGGCCGTACTTGCCTGCGGCCACGTCTGCCGGGTCGAACCCGTCCTTGAACGTGTTGGGCGCGGCCCACTCGCTCGAGACGAGCGTGTTGTGGCGCGGCTGATACCAGAAGTCGTACATCAGCTGCTGCTCGTCCTGCTGCTCCTCCCAGCGCCCGAGCACGGAGAAGTCCCTTGCGTCGAGCACCGCGAAGCCGCCGGGGGCGTTGCCGTCGCGATCGCCGAGCATCGAGACCGTCACGATCCCCCCGGGCATGCAGTGGACGGTGTGCGGGCCGCTGTAGCCGCAACCCCTCGCTAGATCTTCCGCCTCGACGACCTTGCGAATGCGCGGTCTCCGCGGCTCGGAGACGTCGACGATGTGAAGGCGCGAGGAGCGAAAGCCGGGAATGATCAGCGTGTCGCGGGCGATGTCCGAGTGGCACGCAGACGAGCACGCGTTCCAGCCGAAGTGATGCAGCTCGTCCCCCACGTTGGGCATCGAAAGACGCTCGATGACCTGGCTGTAGGAGCTCGACTCGGGGTCGGTGTCCACGACGGCAAGGAAGTCCGGCTGGCTGATGCCGGTGCCCTCGTAGAGGCATGCGACGTACACAAACTGCTCCGGCGGCTGCCTGAGGGCCTCCTCGGGCGATGCGAAGCCGGGGCCCGAATGCTCGTGTTCGGTCATCTAGTCCTCTCCTCTGCGCGTAGGTCGCCGGGGAGGTCCGGATCCTAGCGGCGACGCTCCGGTCAGAGACGTTCGATGGAAGAGCAGCGCCTCCCCGATCCGGCTGTCCGCCGAGAGCTCGTTCCGGAAGGTGTGCAACGCACGCCATCGAAAGACTGCCCTTACGCTCCGGGGCCATGCCTGCCATCAGCGGAGGGCATCGAACCCTCGCCGATGCCCTTCCGATCAGCGGCGAAGGCCCGGTCGTCGACCTCGGCTGCGGACCAGGGCCTACGCTGCGGGCGCTGCGCGAGCGCCTCGGCCCTGAGCTGGAGCTGGTCGGCGTCGAGAAGGAGCTGCCTGCGCTCGAGGAGAGCCTCGCGGCGGACGCGAACGTGCGTCCGGTGGCCGCGGACCTGAGGGAGCCACTGCCTTTCGCGGACGCGAGCTTCGAGGCGGCGCTCTGCCACAACACGCTCGAGTGCCTGCCCGACAAGCAGGCGTTCCTGCGCGAGGTTGCACGCGTTCTCCGCCCCGGCGGCCATCTGCTGCTAGGTCACACCGACTTCGACACGACGGTCTTCAACGCGTCCGACCTCGAGTTGACGCGGAGGCTGGTGCACGCCAACGCGGACACACAGGAGAATTGGATGGACGACTCCGACGGCGCGATCGGTCGCAAGCTCGTCGGCATCGCCCGGCACTCGCCGTTCGAGCTCGCGGACGCCTTCGCCTGGGTTCTGCTCGACACGAGCTTCGCGCAGGGCGGCGTGGCTCACGGGGCTGTGCGGAGCATCGCCGCCTCGGTAAGACGAGACCACCACGAAGACCTCGCGGCACGGCTCGACGAATGGGTCGACGATCTGCGCGCGCTCGCCGGGCGGGGCGAATTCCTCTTCAGCGTCAACGACTACGCGGTGCTACTGCGCAGATAGATAGCCAACCGAGGCCCCGGGAATGCCCCGCTAGGCCTTCGCGGGTTGCTCTTGGGCGGCGCCCCCGAGCTCCACGTGGGCGTGGCTGTCGCGCCCACGGATCAGCCCCAAGGTCAGGACCAGGCCGAGCGCCGCAATCCCGGCACCACCCAGGAAGGCCGAGCGGACGCCCTCGTTCAGGGCGTTCGTCAACTCGGCAGGAGACCGGCCGGCGCTTGCGAGTAGATCCTCGGTTCGCGAGTGAGTTGGCGATCGTCGCCAGCACGGCGAGCCCGAGCGCTCCACCGATCTGCTGGGAGGTGTTGATCAGCCCGCTCGCGAGCCCCGATCCCTGCTCGCGGACGCCCGACACGGCCGCGATCGTCGTCGTCACGAAGGCGAAGCCGAGCCCGGCCGCCGCGATCAGGGACGGGCCGAGGATGTCGCTCACGTAGCCGCCGCCGACGGAGACCTGTGAAACCACAGCAGCGCGGCGGCGATGAGCACCATTCCGATCGCCAGCACCGGCTTGAAGCCGACGCGCGTCACGAGCTGCGAGCCAACGCCTGCCGCGACGATGATCATCAGCGCCAGCGGCAGATAGGAGAGCCCGGCGGCGATCGCGCTGTAGCCGAGCACCTGCTGCATGTAGAGAAGCGCAAGCAGCGCGAGCGTCTGAGTGGATCCCCAGCCGGCATCGTTTGCGTCGACGACCGCGTCGACCAGCGGCGACAGCCCGGCGGTGACGCTGACGCACCGGCGGCGTCGAAGTGGCGCGTGGAGGACTCCGAGCGGCTTTCGAGGATCAGCCGCGGCGCGAGCGCGGCAGACGTACCGAGCCTGATGCGCGGGCTCGCCCGGGCGACCGCTCCGCAGGCCAACGGGCCACCCGCCATCAGCTGGGAGCGCTACCTCGAGATCATGCTTGCAGGGCTCGCCTCACCCGCGACGGCAGGCGCTCCCCGGAAGCGCGCCCGTGACCAGTGAGTCTGCGCAGAGCCTCGGCGAGAGCCCATGGGAACCTCGGCGGCGCAACTCCGGCGCCGGAGCCGTGTCAAAGCAGGCGCATGGCTCGCGCAGCTGTCGCCGCACTTGCAGTGATCACCGTCGTGGTGGTGCTCGCCACCGGCGCGCTCGAGCAGTCCGCGCCCGCGCAGACGGCCCACTCGCGACCGAACGTCGTGGTGGTAATGACCGACGACCAGACCGTCGAGCAGATGCGCGCCCTCCCGCGCGTGCGGAGTCTGATAGGCCGCCGCGGCACGACGTTCACACGGAACTTCGCCACCTTCCCGCTCTGCTGCCCGTCGCGCTCGACCCTCCTCACCGGGCAGTACTCCCACAACCACGGCGTACGGGGCAACAAACCTCCCGCGGGCGGCTTCTACAAGCTCGACTCCTCGAACACGCTGCCCGTCTGGCTGCGCGACGCCGGTTACGCCACGGCTCACATAGGCAAGTACCCCAACGGCTATGGGAGGCGGGAACCGCGCCAGGTGCCCGCCGGCTGGCAGGAGTGGTCGGGCTCGGTGGACCCCACCACCTACAACTTCTTCAACTTCTGCCTCAACGAGAACGGCACGCTCGTGACCTACGGGCAGAACGACAGATTGGCGAAGGCCTGTCCGGGCGCCCAGGGGCGGCCCCGGACGTACCAGGGCGACCTCTACACCCAGGAGGCGCTCGACTACATCGCCCGGCGCGCACCCAGCAAGCAGCCGTTCTTTCTCTCGGTGGCCTACCTCGCCCCGCACGGTGGCGGGCCGAATCCGCCGGGTGCCCGCTGCCGGCGCTCGGCAAAGCCCGCGCCCCGCCACCGCGGCGCCTTCGCAAACGCGCGCCTACCCCAGCCGCCAGGCTTCAACGAGCGCGACGTGCGCGACAAGCCCGCGTTCATCCGCCGCCTGCCCCGCTTCGGCCCCATGAAGCTCGCCCGCATCCATACCGACTACCAGTGCCGGCGCGAGTCGCTCCAGGCGGTCGACGAGGGCGTGGCAGCGATGGTGGCGGCGCTGGAAGCGCGAGGCGAGCTTGGGAGCACGCTGTTCATCTTCACCTCTGACAACGGCTTCTTCCAGGGCGAGCACCGCATCATGGGCGGCAAGATCAAGGTCTACGAGCCGTCGGTCCGCGTACCGGCTCTGATCGCGGGGCCCGGCGTGCCGCGAGACAAGCGCACCGCCCGGCTCAGCGGCAACATCGACCTGGCCTCGACGATCGTGGACGCCACGGGCGCCAAGCCCCGCCGCAGGCTCGACGGTGTCTCGCTGCTGCGCCTGGCACGGCGGCCCTCGCGCTTCGCCGAGCGCGACATCCTGCTCGAGAGCGGCCCCGGCGGCGCCCCGCGCAACCCGCGCTACACCGCGATCCGCACGCGGCGCTACAAGTACGTCGAGTACGTGACCGGTCGCCGTGAGCTCTATGACCTCCGCAACGACCGCTTCGAGCAGCGAAGCGTGCACCGCAGCCACCGCTACGCCGCGGTGCGCCGCAAGCTGGCCCGCCGGCTGCACCGCCTGCGCCACTGCGCCGGCGCCTCCTGCCGCCGCTGAGCGCCGCGGCCCTGCATATCAGCCTCTCCGTGTACCGTCGAGGGGCATGCTCGGATAACCAGGGTGCGAGCGGAGGAGGTGCCGGACGTGAGCGACCGAGATGAGCCTGTCGCCAAACCTGGAGCGGCTCGGCGCCACGGCGAGGGGCTCGACGCCGCCGCCGCGGCCCACACGCGCGGCGAGATTTCCCCGCTGACGAGCCTGGGGGCAGTGCATCTGACGGTCTCCGACCTCGACCGGTCGGTTTCCTACTACGGGCGGGCGGTCGGCTTGGAGGTGCTCGAACAGGGCGCCGGCCGGGCCACCCTCGGAGTGGGCGAACGCCGGTTGCTGGTGCTGGCAGAGGAGAGGGTCGCGCGGCCGGCCGCGCGTCACACCGGCCTCTACCACTTTGCGCTGCTGGTCTCGCAGCGGGCCGATCTTGCGTGCTGGCTCGCCCATGCGGCACGCGACCGGGTGCCGCTTGCAGGCCTCTCCGATCACTTCGTCAGCGAGGCGCTCTACCTAAGCGACCCGGACGGCCACGGGATCGAGATCTACTGGGATCGTCCGCGGGAGGTGTGGGAAGGGCAGGTCGGCGCGCGGATGACCACGCTTCCACTCGACGTCGACGACCTCCTTGACGAGCTGGCGCAGCCGCCGGAGCAGGGCTACCCCGGCCTGCCGGCCGGGACGACCATGGGGCACATCCACCTGAAGGTGGCAGGGATCCCTGAGACGGTGGCCTTCTACCGCGACGCGCTCGGCTTCGGACTGATGGCACAGCTCGGGGCCCAGGCCGCATTCCTCGGCGCGGGCGGCTACCACCACCACATCGGCGCCAACACCTGGGAGAGCGCTGGTGCGCCGCCGCCCCCGGAGGGGACCGCGGCCCTGCGACACGCGACGATCATCGTGCCGTGGCAGCCCGAGCGCGACCGCATCCTCGGCGAGCTTCTCAGCCGTGGGCACGAACCTCAGGAGACGGCGGACGGTGCCCTCGTCCGCGACCCCTCGGAGAATGCGCTTCTGCTGGCAGCGCACCCGTAGCAGGGCAGGCAGCGCTCGCGGTTCCCAACTCCTCCCCCGAAGGTCCCCGCCTCCATAGGACGCTTGCTCACACGGATACGAGGAAGTTGTGGTCGCAACAACACGCTATGCTTAAGCATGACCGTTGCATACACAACCTTAGGAGCGGCGCGGACCCGCCGCCCCGGAAAAGGGAGAAGACTCCATGACCACCACCACAGCAAGCCCCACACTGGTCCCGACCGGCACCTGGGTTGTGGATCCCTCGCACTCACGCGTCGAGTTTCAGGTCAAGCACCTCGGTATCGCCTCGGTGCGCGGCAACTTCGGCTCGTTCGAGGGCACGCTCGAGATAGGGGAGGACCTCAGCTCGGCCAAGGCCTACGGCACGGTCGATACCGCTTCCGTTAACACCAACGATGAGAAGCGCGACGAGCATCTTCACTCGGCCGACTTCTTCGACTCCGAGCGGCATCCCCGGATCTCGTTCGCCTCTAAGGCCATCGTTCCCGTGGACGACGACACGTTCGAGATCAAAGGCGACCTCGTCATCCGCGATGTGACGCGAGAGGTCACGCTCATGGCCGAGGTGACCGGCACCGAGCAGGATCCGTGGGGCAACGACCGCGTCGGTCTCGAGGTGACCGGCCAGATCGACCGGGGCGACTACGGCATCTCCTTCAACCAGGTGCTGGGCAGCGGCAACGTTCTGGTGTCCGAGAAGGTCAAGCTGCACCTCGACATCTCTGCCGTCAAGCAGGCGTAGAACCGTCCCCGGAGGGCCGGCGGCGCAAGACGGCGCCGGCCGCGCCTCGCTCGCCGGGCCGCGGGACCTCGCGGCTGGCCGCCGCCACAACGCACCTGACCCTTGGACGCCTCCGCGCTCCCCTAGGATTGGAGCCGATGGGTGACATCGGAGACCCAATCCGCGAGACGGAGCGTCCGGAGCCAGTGCGAGTGCCACTGCCGGAGCCCCCGCCGTCACAGCCCCAGCCGCGACCGGAGCCGGTCAAGACGTGAGCGCCGAGCCCGTCGCCGAGCCGATCGTCGGCTTTCGGCAGTGGGGCTCGCGCAGGGGGAGGCTCTTCTCGGGCATCTTCGTGGCGGGTCGCTTCGTTCCCAATCCCGCCCTGCACCAGGTGGCCCCGCGGGCGGTGCCCTCACCGTGGCCGACGGACGCAGACCGGGTCGCCAAGTGCTTTGCGCTTCGGGGCCACGAGGCTCCTCACCGCGACTGCCGCTGCGGCTACGCCGCCTACTACGCCATGCCCGAGGACCCTGAGCTGCCCGCCCCAGAGGCCGTGTGGGGCGCCGTAGTGGCCTGGGGCAGGATTGTCGAGTGCGAGACCGGCTTCCGCGCTCAGTACGCCCGGCCGATCGCACTGCTGGAATGCGACAACCCCCTCGACCGGCGCCCGGTGAAGCTGGTCGCGCGCGCAGCGGAGGAGTACGCGATCCCTCTCTTGTCACGCGAGGAGCTGATCGCCTATGCCGGATGGCACGGCGAGCTGCCGGGCTGATCGAGCTGTGCATCCGGTGCCCATCCGAACGGTCGCCGCCCTCTTGGCCCTCACGCTCGTTTCGACCGGCTGCGCCGACGAGGAAGAGAAGACTGAGAAGAAAGCGCCGCAGGAGCGTGCCGACCCGCCGGCGAAGCCGCCGCCCGGCTGGCGGACCGTCAGGAACTCGCGCGCCGGCTTCACGATCGCAATCCCGAAGAGCTGGCCCTCGGTGAACGTCCGCGGCCGGACGATGGTGCGGTCGGATGACAGGCTCGTGGCGGTGTCCATCTCGGCCGACCGCACTGCCCGCGGGCGCAAGCTCTCAGCGGCTGCCTACGCGCGACGCACGATCGCGACCGTACCGGACTTTGCGGGGATAGTCGGCAAGCGGGTCTCCCGCGTGCCGGGCTCGAGGTATGACAGTGCCGTCCTGGCGGCCACCGGCACGGTGAACCCAAGCGACCTCTCCCAGAGGATCACGGTGGCCATCTTCCAGCGGCCCGCGAGGGTAAGTTACGGCGTGCTCGTCTTCCGCAACGCAGGCGTGAAGCCGCGGTTCCACGATCGAACGATCGGTCGGATGCTGCGGACCTTCCGGGCCCGGCCCCCTTCGGGCTAGCTCTCGCGTTCGGGGTACAGATCGTCGATCGTGGTGAGCGCGACGTACGGTGCCCCGGCCGCGGCCTCGATCGCCTCCCTGCCACCCGCCAACCGGTCGAGCACGCTCAGGACGCCCACCACCTCCAGCCCCTGCTCGCGGACCCGCTCGATAGCGGCCACGGTCGACCCGCCGGTGGTAACCACGTCCTCGACGATCAGGCAGCGTTCGCCCCGCGCCAGCGGCGGTCCCTCGATCCACCGCTGCAGCCCGTGGGCCTTGCGCTCCTTGCGAACGAAGAAGGCGTTGACCTGCGCGCCCCCGGCAAGCCCCGCGCAGACCACCGGGTCTGCGCCCATCGTGAGCCCGCCGAGGGCCGTGGCGCCCACGCGGCCGACCTCGGCTGCGACCAACTCGGCAAGCGCCGCAAACCCGGCCGGGCGCAGTATCGCTCGCTTTGCGTCCACGTAGTAGTCGGCTTCGAGGCCGCTCGAAAGGGTGACCTTGCCGATCACGAGGGCGTGCTCGCGCAGCTCTCTCTCGAGCCGCTCTCGGGCGCTCATGCGCCGTCGTCATGTGTCGAGAAGTGCAGGTGCGGAATCGCGGGCGCCACGGCGCCTGCCGATGGTAGAGAAGCGATGGGAACGCTACTCAGGATGGCGGCGATCACGGCGGCGAGCTTCGTCGCGCTCAGCATCCTGCTGTTCGCCTTGGACCAGTCCGAGCAGGGCTCGGCCAACCAGGTCGAGGCGGTGGACGGATCGGGCGGCCGGGGCGGCGCTGCCGGCAACGTGGACGCCCCTGCGCCCGGGCGCGCAATCGAGGACCTGCGGGAGGCGCGCCACACGGGTCTCCGCGAGGTGATCGACGACGGGAACGACCTGCTCGTGGCCCCCTTCACCGGCATGGTCCGGTCAAGCGACGTCTGGGTACAGCGGATGGTGCCCGCGGCGCTTGCCCTGCTGCTCTACGGGCTCGGCGGCATGCTGCTTGCCAACTTCCTGCCGAGGCAGCGGCGGCGCACGATCGACTGGCGCCACGCCGCCGACTAGCGGTAGACGAAGATCGTCTCTCCGAGCGATATCTGGCGGTCGATGTCCGCCGCGTTCGGGATCGGCACCCGGATGCAGCCGTGGCTGGCCGCATAGCTGGGCACGGAACGGTAACCGTGGATCGCGTAGCCGCCGATGAAGTAGTTGGAGTGCACCATGCCGTGCGAGTTGGTGCCCGGCTCCTTCCTGTAGAAGCGGAAGGTGCCGAAGACGGTGGGCGTGGAGGGCTTGCCCGAGGAGGCGTGGTAGACCCGACGGGGCCGGCCGCGGTCGATCAGCGCGAGCAGCTGGCGCGACCAGTCGAACTCCACGTGCCGACCCGCAGCTGGGTAGCGCACGCGGAAGGCCCCGCGACCGCGCATGACGAGCGAGAAGACGCGCTTGCCGGCATATCCGTTGCGGCCCATTCCGTTTGCCTTCCGAAACGCGAGCACCGCCCGTGACGTGCCGCCGTCATAGGACCCGGTGACGGGCACGGCGAACCCGAGGCGCCTGAGGCCGCGCTGCAGCAGCAGCACCTTGACGCCACGCGCGCCCTGGCCCGCCTGGGGTGCGACCACCCTGACTTTGGCCACTCGCGAGCGAAAGGCGCCCTGGGTCGGAGCGACCCCGTGGCGGATGACCAGCTTGAGGAGCCCGCGCCGGCGCGCGGTGAACGTGAAATCGACTCGGGCGCCCCCGCGTGCCTGGTGAATCGCCGCACTCCGGGTGGCCACGAGACGGCCGCCGCGGTAGATCGCGAGTACCGCTGACTGGCCGGGCGCGAACGGGCGCGACGTGCCGATCACCTTGACGCGGGTGCCGGTGGCCACATAACGAGCGCGCTTGGTGGCCTGGCCGCCACGGACGGCGATCGAGAACCGTCCAGGGGCAGGGACCGGCTCCAGGGCCGGAGGAGGCGTCTGGCTGAGCTGCGCCGGCGGCGGAGGGGGTGGGGGCTCCTGCGCGAAGGCGGCCGTGGGCACCGCTCCCGCCGTGACCAGCACGCATGAAACGATCGACCGCCTCATCGGCCGGGAACCCTACTTCGCGCGAGGCTATCGAGCGTCGATCGGCCGCAACGAGGGCGCGCGGCCGGCCGGGCGCCGAGTCAGGCCGGCGCAGCCCTCGGTCTCTGCCCTAGCATCCGCGGCACCAGCACGCAGGCTGCGAGGACGAGTGGTCCGAGCACCAGCGAGACCTGCCAGCCACCGTCGGCCTGCGCCGCGTAGGCCACGGAGTTGTTGAACGCGTGCATCCCGATCACCGGGAACAGCGAGCCCGTCTTCTCATAAACCACGCAGAACAGGAAGCCGAGCAGCGCGAGCGGAGGCAGCAGGAGCAGGGAATCGGCGCCCTCGAAGTTGTAGTGGATGGCACCGAACAGCAGGCCGTCGAGCACCGCCGCGCCGACCATCGTGAAACGGCTGCGAAGGGCCTTGTAGAAGAACCCGCGGAAGAAGAGCTCCTCGGCCACAGGGGCCACGATCATCACCATGAGGCCCGCCACGACCAGCCCGAACGTACCCTCGTTTGCCCCGAGGTCCTCCGTAACACCCTGTTCGATGTCGGTGGGCACCAGCACCGTGTAGAGGGCCGCGACCAGGTAGAAGGCCACGATCCCCGCCGCGGCCCATCCGAGTCCCAGCCAGAACGGGGTACGACGCAGTCCGAAGTGCCAGGCCTTCGGCTTCCTCACAAAGCTCGCGAAGAGCACGGCGGTGCCTACCAGGACCACCGCCTGGACGAGCGTTGCGAGCACGACGAACTCCGGTTTGTCGCTCTCGCCATCGGCCCCGATGATCGCCGCGCCGATGCCCACCAGCAGCAGCGTGCCGGTGATCCCGACGAGAAAGGCCCACAGGCCGAACAGAGCCGGCCACCTGGGCGCGCGCTCCACTCCCTCGGGACGCTCGGGAAGCTCCGGCGGGTCGGGGATGGAAATCGGCATCTGCATTCGAAGATCTAGATTAGGGAGGGGAGCTCCTCCAGCGACCGGATCGTCTCCACGCCCTCGGGCGCGTCGCCGCCGCGGGCGATCAGCACCGCCCGCAGCCCCGCCGCGCGCGCGCCGGCCACGTCGCTTACCAGCGAGTCGCCGACGTGCAGCGCCTCCCCAGGGCCGGCGCCTGCCATCTCGAGCGCGACGCGGAAGATCTCCGGGGAGGGCTTTGCGGAGCCGACGACCGCCGAGGAGACGACCCCATCGACCAGTTCTGCGAGCCCCACCCGCTCCAGCCATTCGGGTAGGGAGCAGTCCCAGTTGCTGACCACCACGAGGCGCACGCCCTGCCCTCGCAGCCCTCGGAGTGCCGGCGGCACGTCGGGAAAGACGCGCAGCTCGAGCGCCTCGAGCATCGCCTGGCGCACCGCCGCGCGCTCGAGGTCTCCCTGGCCGAGGGCGTCGTGGAGCACCCTTGCGCAGTCGTCCCGCAGGGCTTCCAGTGCCGGACCGTCGCACCCCTGCATGTGGTTTGCCAGGTAGTGGCCGATCTCGGCGGCGAAGCCCCGTGCGGCGGCCTGCTCGCCCACGTCGACCCCGGTCCTCTGGCGCAACCGAGCGCGCAGTCGGGGCGCCGGAGGCTGCAGCTCCACGAGCGTGTCGAACATGTCAAGCAGCACGGCTCGTGCCCCGATGCCCATCAGGCCACCCAGTACCAGCCGGCGAACTGGGTCACGAAGAGGCACAGCGCGACGGACGAGGCGGCGGCCGCGTGCGCCGTGATCCTGCGCTCCTCACAGAAGAGAGCCAGCCACATGAAGACGGGAAAGAGCACCGCCAGGAAGCGTGGCAGCGACATGAGCGGCTGCGGCTCGACCGGATAGCTCAGCGGCAGCATGAGCGCAGCCGTCACGTACGCTCCGTAGGCGAAGGGCAGTCGCCGCAGCAGGCCCACCGCGGCGCAGAGGCCGAATGCGAGGAACCCCAAGAGGACGAGGTTATGCGCGGAGACCCGGAACGGGTCGCCGCCGGCCACGTGTAAGAAGCCGTGCTCGCGCGAGCCCGAGAGCAGCTGCCGTACGCCGGCCCAGGCGGCCACGAGACCATCCCAGGCTCCGCCGAGTGGACCCGCGAACTCCCGCGCCCACGACTCCTGCACCGACGAGAAGGCCAGCGGGTCGCCGTGGGAGAGGCCGAGGTAGACGGCGTAGGCGATCAACCCCGCGGGCGCCAGCATGAGCCAGCCGGCGTCAGTGCGTATCGCGTGCACCGGCCGCAGCGCGCCAAGCCGGCCTCCCTCACGCGTGGATGCTCCTCCTGGACGATCGCCGCGAGGGCCGTAGAGGTAGAGGATCGCGAGTGGCACCAGCAGCAGGATCCCGGCACTTCGCGTACCGGAGGCGGCCGCGGCGGCCATCCCCGCCCAGGCCCATCGGCCCGTTCGAGCAGCGTAGAACGCGGCGACCGACACCAGCAGGAAGAGGCTCTCCGAGTACGGGGCGCCGAAGAAGAGCGATCCCGGGAAGGCGCAGAGCAGCACGAGCGTCGGCGCCGCCAGGCGCGATCCCAGCTCGAGGGCCACCAGCCGGAAGAGCAGGTAGAGCGCCCCCAGGAAGCATGCGAGAGCGACCAGGTAGGAGGCCACGAGAAGCGCCCCGCGGGAGCCGCCGCCCAGCTCCCCGACCCCTCGCACGAGCAACGGGTAGAGTGGAAAGAAGGCGGGGCTGAGGGGGTCGCCCTGACCGTAGCCCGAGTCGGCGATACGCAGGTACCAGACCGCGTCCCACCGCGCGAGCGGGGCGAGCAGCGCGTCGCCGACTCCGCCCAGGGGGTGTGTGAGGGCGGGAGAGTCGAAGCGCTCCGCGTTGCGGCCCGGGATACCCCCCGCGCCCACCGCTAGCGCCGACGGGATGGCCACCACGAGGATCGCGAGCCGGCTCCACAGCAAGACGCGTCCCGCGGTCCGCAGGGCCTCTGACCCCGCGGCGCTTGCAACTGCCACCGCCAGCGCTCGGCGCAAGCGTCGGGCGAGCGGGGCCTCCCTGGAAGTAGCCTCATACGCCATGCGGGTGGCCGATCTTTCCATGGCGGCGTCGTTCGTGGACGAGCACTCGGACGAGATCACCGCGGTCGCCACGGTGCTCCTCGCGCTCGTCCTGGCCAAGCTGGTCGACCGCTCGCTTCGCCTGCGCGGCCAGAAGCTCGGGGAGGTGGTGTCCGGAGGGGCGCTGTCGCCGGTGGCCGACACGCGGCTGCGACTCGTGCGGCGCTTGGTCTTCGCCACGATCATCGTGATCGGAGTCGCCCTGGCGCTGGCGCAGTTCCCGTCGGTCAAGCGGGTGGCCACTGGGGTCCTCGCCTCCTCCGCGGTGCTCGGGCTGGTCGTCGGCTTCGCGGCGCGCCAGACGCTCGCAAACGCGATCGCCGGCATCCTGCTGGCCATCACCCAGCCGATCCGGATCGGCGACCTCGTGACCTTCGAGGAGCAGACGGGCGAGGTCGAGGACGTGCGCCTGACCTACACCTACATCCGCTGCGACGACGGCCGGCGGCTGATCGTGCCCAACGAGCGGCTGGCGCAGAGCACGGTGCAGAACCACACGATCGTCGACCCGCGCCTCCAGGTCGAGGTGTCGGTGTGGCTGGAGCCGGGCGCGGACGCCACGAGAGCGCTCGAGCTGCTCTCACAGGACGACGAAGTCGAGGCGCGCGTGGCGGAGGTCGACAAGGAGGGCATCCGCGTGGCGGTGACCACCTGGACCGACGGCCCGGGCAGCCGCGGACGTGTGGCAGCGCGCCTGCGTGAGCAAGGTCTTCGCCGGCTGCGCAACGAGTCTTTATCCTAAGTGCTCGAATGCCGATGAGATACCTGCGCCCATGACCACGATGCAACGAAATTCCAGGCGCAGGCGTCAGAGCCGGCGCAACGTCTTCCTGCTCGCGCTCGGGGGCGTCGTGCTCATGGGGGTGATCGCCCTCGCCTCCGTCGTGGGCTACGTCCTCGCGGTTGCCAACTCCGGCCCTCCTCTCTCGGAGCTGAAGGCGACGGACAAGGGCGAGAGCTCGGCGATCTTCGCCGCCGACGGCTCGCGGCTCGGATACGTGCAGTCGGATGAGATCCGCACTCCGGTGACCTGGGAGTCGATGCCCGAGTCGATCCGCGACGCGGTGGTGGCCATCGAGGACGAGCGCTTCTACGAGCATAAGGGCGTCGACTACTCGGCGATCATCCGCGCGGGAGTCAAGAACATCGAGTCGGGAAAGAACGTGCAGGGCGGGTCCACGATCACCCAGCAGCTCGTGCGCGCCCTCTACATCAAGGACCCCAGGCGCAACTTCAAGCGCAAGATTCGCGAGGCCAAGCTGGCCTCCGAGCTCGAGGAGAAGCACTCGAAGCAGTGGATTCTCAAGAACTACCTGAACGATGTCCCGTTCGGGACCGTCGACGGGCGCACCGCGATCGGGATCGAGGCGGCGGCGGTGACGTTCTTCAACAAGCACACCCGGGACCTGACGCTGGCTCAGTCGGCGCTCCTTGCCGGGCTGCCCCAGGCGCCCTCCCAGTACAACCCGTTCCGCAACCCCTCCGCGGCCCTTCAGCGGCGCGGCGAGGTGCTGCAGAGGATGGCGGAGAACGACTTCATCACCCAGGCGGAGGCCGACGAGGCCTCCTCACAGAGCCTCGGGCTGCACCGCGGCACTCGCTACACGAGCCGCCGGGAGCCCTTCTTCTTCGACTACGTGCAGGAGAAGCTGATCGAGGAGTACGGCGTGGGCGTCTACCGCCGCGGTGGGCTCAAGGTGTACACGACGATCGATCCGAAGCTGCAGGACGCGGCGCGCAAGGCCATCCAGGGCCAGTTGCCGAACCCGTCGGATCCGAGCTCGGCCATCGTCTCGATCGACCCCTCCACCGGCTACATCCGCTCGATGGCCTCGAGCGGGACGTACAAGGACCGCCGCTTCAACCTCGCCGCCCAGGGCCACCGCCAACCCGGATCGGCGTTCAAGACCTTCGTGCTGGCCGCCGCGATCCGCAAGGGCAGGAATCCGGCAAGCACGACGTACACCTCGAGGCCCCTCAACCTGAACGTGCCCGGCTTCGGCCCCTGGAAGGTCAAGACCTACGGAAACGACTACGGGGGCGCGATGAACCTCGTGCGCGCGACGCTCAAATCAGACAACACGGTGTACGCACAGCTCATCCTGGACCTCGGGCCGAAGGAGGTGGCGCGCACGGCCAAGCTGATGGGCATCACCACCAAGCTCGACGGCCTGCCCGCCGAGGGCCTCGGTGGCCTGCGGCTCGGCGTGTCGCCGCTCGAGATGGCAAACGCGTACGCCACGCTCGCCTCCGGCGGCATTCGCAACGAGGCCAAGGGAATCAAGAAGGTGATCTTCCCCGACGGTAAGACCGGCGACCTCGGCGAGCCCGAGCGAAAGCGCGTCCTGACCGAGGGCCAGGCCTTCGAGGTCACGAAGATCCTCAAGCAGAACGTCCAGGCGGGGACCGGCACGCGCGCGAGCATCGGCTGCCCTGCCGCCGGCAAGACCGGCACGACGGACGCCTTCAACGATGCGTGGTTCGTCGGCTACACCCCCAAGCTCGCCACGTCCACGTGGGTGGGCTTCCCCAACGCCCTGCAGTCCATGCCCGGGGTGGCCGGCGGCACGATCCCCGCCTCGATCTGGCACGACTACATGATCGTCGCCAAGGGCAAGGACTGCGCGGACTTCAAGCAGCCGGCGGGCGGGGTGGACTTCAAGCAGTCCGTCCCGAGTCGCAGCGGGCAGTCTCAAGGCGTGCCGTACTCCAGCCCCGACAACGACAACGACAACGGCAACGGCTATGGCACCGGCACCGGCACCGGCACCGGCACCCAGCGCAACTACTCCTCACCGCCGCCGGTAAGCCCCGGCAACCCGGCGGGGGGCCAGAACTACGGCGGCTATGACCCGCGGCTCTATGACGCGCAACCCCAACCCCAACCCCAACCCCAACCCGAGCCCCAGCCCAACCGTGAGCCCCCGGCACGGCGCCCGGACCCAGATCGGAATGCAGGGAATCCCGACGACTTCAATCCCTAGGTCCCACGGCTTCGCCCGCCGGTGGCGCGCTTCGACCGCCACGGCGCCCCACGGCGATCACAGCGCCCACGTAGAGTAACTCCACCAGCGTCTGCAGCAGCCGGAAGGCCACCGCGATGGCCGTTGCCACCGCGGCTGGCAACACCACCGCCATGGCGGTGGCAAGCGCGGCGTCGCGCGTGCCGATCCCACTCGGCACGATGAACGTGAGCACCGCCACGCAGAACGCCGCCGGGTAGGAGGAGGCGATGTATGGCAGGTCGGACAGGTCCACCGGGTGCAACGCAGCGGCGAAGGCGTACAGCCCCAGCCCGATGGCCGCCCAGCAGACCCCGTATGCCAGGCAGAGCTGGAGAACGCGGCCGAACGGCAGCACCCGCGGCAACGGCTCCCTTCCGAGCTTGCCGAGCGCGAAGTTCGCAAGCGGCGCGAAAACGCGGGGGTGGACGGCCACGAGCACCGCGGGCACGAGCGCGAGCACCGCGTAACGCGCCGGCTGGTCCTCGAAGTCCGGCAGCTGGATAACGAAGTACGCGCCCACCATGACCGCCGTTCCGAGCGCGAGCGCGAGCTCATAGACCACACTGGCAAGCGTCACGCGCTTCGGGACTCCGTGCTTCTCGGCCATCACCACGCGGCCGACCACCATCAGCACGCTGGTGGGCACGTAGCGGGCGATGAGCGACTTTCCCCATATCGCGCGGCCGGGGACGGGGTCGATGTGCTCGCCGAGGGCGTGGAGAACCACCCTCCACAGCTCCCCCTGCAGCGCGTAGAAGAGCGCCACGCACACCATGCACACCGCCAGCCAGGCGGGGGAGAAGCGCCAGTCGAAGTCAGGCAGCTGATTCCACTGGCGCGCCAGAAAGAAGATCAGGAACCCGAAGATCAGCGCAGCGAGCCCGTACTGCACCATCACCTTCCGGCGAGGATTGCGAGCCCCGCCAGCGGAGAGGCCAGCGGCCGCCACCCCGGCGCGCTCGAGCAGCGACGCCGGAGCCTCCTGCGCCCCGCCCTCGGAGGCGTCGGGTTCCCGGGGCGCCTTCACGGCGTCAGACTGTAGCCGTGAAGGAACGCGACCTGATCGCGGCGATCGAAGGCGAGCTTCCCCCACCGGGCGAGCGCGTGGTGCGGTGGATGGGAGACGACGCCGCTGTGGTGCGGGCGCGAGCCTTCTCGGTCACCTCGATCGACACGGCCGCCCAAGGGGTCCACTTCGAGCTCGGCACGCACTCCCTCACGGACGTGGGCCACAAGGTGCTTGCCGCGGCCCTCTCCGATCTGGCGGCGATGGGAGCGGAGCCAGGCGAGGCCTATGTGTCGCTCGCGCTGCCGCGCGCGCTGCCGGACGGCGACGCCCTGGCGCTCGTACGCGGAATGGCGGCACTGGCCGAGCAGACGCGCACCACGGTGGCCGGCGGCGACGTCGTGGCGGCCGCTTCCCTCGTGATCACCGCGTGCGTAACCGGCTGGGCGAACTCGAAGGAGGAGCTCGTCGGCCGGGACGGCGCCCGGCCCGGTGACCTCGTCGGCGTGACCGGAGCGCTTGGCGCCTCGGGCGCCGGGCTGCTCGTGCTCCAGGGCCGCACACCGACTCTCGAGCCCCGGGTGGCCGCGGAGCTCGCCGGCCGCCACCGCCGGCCGGAGCCGCGGCTCACGGCGGGGCGCGCCCTCGCCGCCGCGGGCGCGACGGCAATGATCGACCTGAGCGACGGCCTGGCCACCGATGCCGCCCACGTGGCGGATCGCAGCGGCGTGGGCCTAGCGCTCGACCTGCCTGAGGCCCCGCTCGAGCACGGAGTGGCGCAGGCGGCCCGCGAGGCCGGCCGGGATCCCCTCGAGCTGGCCGCGTGCGGCGGTGAGGACTACGAGTTGCTGTTCACGATCTCGCCGGCGCGGTGGCATGCCGCCGCCGCGGCAGCGGATGTGCCCCTGACCCGGCTAGGCACGGTCGTCGAGGGACAGGGCGTGAGGCTCGTCGGGGCCGAGGGCCGGATCCTCGAAGCGATCCGCGGGTACGAGCACCTTTGACGGTACGCACGGGATGTGCGCATCGGTGCGCGCACGGCGCAGCATCGCATCCGCGACCGCATCTGGATCGACGCGGTACTCGCCACTGTCGATGGCCCTTCGAAGGCGGCTCATGCGCCAGACATCGACCACGGCGATCCGATGAATGAGAATCGTGCGCATGGCCTGGACGGCGGTCCTGGCGTCGTGAGCTCCGTTCGCCATCGCATGGCCCCATCAGCGACGCAACGCACTCGAGGTCCCTCCGAGTGAGCCGGGCCCCGCGTAGGACCCCGGACCTCTGAGGGACGGGACCTCGGGTGGTCCCTCCACCTCCGGATGGGCCGCCCTTGCGATCGCCACGACCGAGCCGAGGACCGCGGCGAGAACGCACCCGAGCAGCGCGCTCGTGACGCTCACGTGGCCCCCGGTGACCAGCAGGAACAGGTACCAGGCACCGCTCAGGGGGTCCAAGTGCAGGGTGATGAGGTGGTAGGCGATCAAGAGGACCGGCAGCAGGAGGCCCGCTGCCACCATGAGAAGGCGCGCGCGGCGCGAGGGTGGCGGATCGGCCAGCGTGGCGAGGATCCAGAGGTGCAGTCCGGGCGCGAGGATGAGGGCCGAGTAGGGGTTGACCGCCCACATGGCAAGCGTCGCGAGGGTGAGCACGAGCGCGACGGCCACGCCGGCCGCGGGGTTAGCACGGTCCTCGAGCGCAGGGTCTGCACCCGCGGCGAGGGACCTGAGCCCGACCCAGCCGAGCGCCACCACGAGCGCCGCGACGGCCAGCACCGCGCCGGCGGCGAGGTCGAGCGGGTAGAGATCAGGCGCCACGGGGGCCGCCGGCGGGCCGGGGACCGCCCCCAGCAGCGCAAGCACGTAGGACACGCCCAGGCCGAGCACGAAGGCGAGCACGCCGGCCCCCAGCCAGGTGAGCCAGGGGATGACGGCGCGGCCGCGCCGTCGGGCCCTCGCGAACGCGTCCACGGTGCCAACGAGAGCCGGCAGGATCAGCGTCAGGCCGAGCAGGGACAGACCCCAGCCGGGCACCACCTGGCTCACCACCGTGACATAGGTCCGGGGTCCGTGCTCGGGCCGCGGCCCCTGGTCGAGGGCCGTCACCGAGCGCAGCGTCGCGCGCCCGAGGCCGCCGAGCCTGTCTTCGTCCACCGCATCGGGCTCCGATCGGCCCGTGTCGGGAACCTCGCCGTCGCCCGATACGCGCACGGCATCGTGTCCGGAGTCGAGCAGCACTCCCTGCGCGCCTATTCCGGTCGGGAACGCCAGCCGGGCGATCTGACCGGCCGGTCTCGCGCCCGCGAGAGGGCGGGAGAGCTCCTGCCGGACCGAGTCGGAGACGGTGCGCTCGAGGCCGATCCCCGAGCGCGTGGTGTCGTTGGACCACGACACGACCGACGGCGCCTGCGAGCGGCGCACGCCGAGGCTCGAGATCACGAGCACGCCGTCCACGAGCGCGGGATCCTCGAGCTTGCCGACCAGCCGCCGAGCACCCACTTGCCCGAGCGTCGAGCCGTCCACCGAGGCCAGCACCAGCGTCTTGCGCGACGGCCGTCCCTCGAACACCCGCGACAGCTCGATGAGCGCCGCCGTGTCGCCTGCGCTGCCGGCCGCGTCGGGAACGCCCGTGGCGTCCCGCGTGGCCACCACCACCACCTGGCGGCGCGACCTTCCGGGGCGGCGGCCGATCACGTTCACGAGGTCCTTGCCGTCGCGCTCGAATCGATCCACCTCGACGGCGAACCCGCGTGTGGCCAAAGTGCGCCGCACGCGGACCGCCAGGGCGCGGTCGCCCGACGTGCCCGCACGCCGATCGCGGTCGGCGGCCACAATCTGCCGGGTCACCGCCTTGGCCTGGCGACCGTCGAAGAGCACGTCCGCAGCGAGGCCCTGCGCCAGCGGCCGCGGGCGGCTCTCGATCGAGAACATCACGAGCACGACGGCGAAGATCGCCGGCACGAAGGCCGCTCGGTAGATCCGTGGCTCGATCACGCTCGCCGGCTCCGCACGAGCGTCAACCTACAATCTGAAGGAGGCGTGACCCGGCGCGCCGGGCGCATATGGCACAGCTCACACCCCGCATCCTCCTGGTGGACGACGAGCAGTCGCTGCAGAAGCTGCTCGCCTTCCCCTTGAGGAAGGATGGCTACGAGGTCATCCCCGCCCTCGACGGTCACGAGGCACTGGAGAAGCTGCGGGAGGACAACATCGACCTGGTGGTCCTCGACCTCATGCTTCCGGGCCTCGACGGCTTCGAGGTCTGTCGGCGCGTGCGGGCGAAGAGCTCGGTGCCGATCATCATGCTCACGGCCCGCACCGAGGAGATCGACAAGGTGCTCGGCCTGGAGCTGGGCGCCGACGACTACATCACCAAGCCATTCTCCGTGCGCGAGTTCCGCAGCCGGGTGAAGGCCGTGCTGAGGCGTGCCGAGCACGCCCGCGCCGACGACCCGGGAGAGGAGCCTCTCGAGGACGGTGACCTGCGGATCGACTTCGACAAGCGGGCCGTGAGCCTCGCCGGCGTGCCGGCCCAGCTCACCTACGTCGAGTTCGAGATCCTCGCCGCCCTCGCACGAAACCCGGGCCGCGTCTACAACCGGATGGTGCTGCTGGAGCGGGTATGGGGCGATGCCTCCTACCGCGATCCACGCACGGTGGACGTGCACATAAGACATCTGCGCGAGAAGCTCGAGCGCGACCCCAAGCATCCCGAGCTCATCCTCACCCTGCGCGGGGTCGGCTACCGCTATCGGGATCGCTGATGCGCCGCCCGCGCCTCCGTTCACTGCGCAACAAGCTGGCGCTCCTCTTCCTGGGCATCACGGCCATCGCGTTGACCGTGATGTACGTGGCGGTGGTGCCCCAGCTCGAGTCCAACCTGAGGGCCCAGAAGCTCGCGGACCTGGAGCGGGTGGCCAACGGGGCCGAGAGCGCGCTCGAGGGTCTCATGGGCCGCGAGGACATCTCCGCGCAGGAGCTTGACCGGCGCGTGCGCTCGATCGCCGACAGCGCAGGTGCGCGCATAACGCTGCTCGGCGTGCAGCAGTCGCGGCAGAGCGGCCCCGAGGAGCCGTTCTACGTGATCACCGACACGCGCGAGGAGCCCGAGGTGCCACAGAACCCCGCCCTCGCCCGGAGAGCGGCCGGCAGCGGGGCGCTCGCCCGGGGCCAGGGTGCCCTAGACGGGGAGGAGCTCGGCCAGGTCGCCCAGCCGCTCTCCTTCCGCGGGGAGAGCAACTGGGTCGCCCTCTACTCCCGGAGCCTCGAGGACGTCTCGGACACGGTGTCCCTGATCCGCAACAGGCTGCTCCTGGCCACCGCCGCCGCGCTGTTGCTCGCGTTGATCGGCGGCTACGGAGTGGCGCAGGCGCTGGCACGGCGCGTGAGGCGCCTCGAAGCCGGCGCGGAGCAGGTGGCCGCCGGGAACTTCATCGAGCCCCTGCCCGTGGACTCCGAGGACGAGCTGGGCCAGCTCACACGCACCTTCAACGAGATGCAGCAGCAGCTGCGGCGGGTAGACGTGGCGCGCAAGGACTTCGTGGCGACGGCATCGCACGAGCTGCGCACGCCGATCTTCTCGCTCGGCGGGTTCGTCGAGCTGCTGCGCGACGAGGAGCTCGACGAGGCCACTCGGCGGGAGTTCATCGACACGATGGCCGAGCAGGTAGAGCGCCTGCAGAAGCTGGCCGTGGACCTCCTCGACCTCTCCCGCCTGGACGCCGGGTCGGTGCAGCTCGAATGCGAGCCGGTGGACCTCTCGGAGGTGGCCCGGGCTGTCACGAGCGAGTTCCTGCCGGTGCTGACACCTCCGCGCCCGGAGGTGCAGCTTCGCCTTCCCGAGCCCGGCGTCCAGGCCAGGTGCGACAGAGGGCGGGTTGCCCAGATCATCCGTATTCTGATCGACAATGCCCTTACCCACACGCCCGAAAGAACTCAGGTGACCGTGACAAGCGGCCGCAGCAATGGCACCGCCAGGCTCACGGTGGCCGACGAGGGACCGGGACTGCCGGCTGAGACCCAGGTATTCGAGCGGTTCACCACCGGGCAGAACACCCGCGGTGCGGGCCTCGGGCTTGCGATCGCAGTGGAGCTGGCCGAACGCATGGACGGCGACATACGCACGGAGGCGCGGCCGGTGGGCACCGCCTTCACGCTCCGGCTGCCCGCGGACGACGGGGCGTCGGGGCCCTGATGCCAAACGCGTGCGTGGCACGTGGTGGCCTCGCGACCGGGTCCGCCCTCGTGGCGGCGCTCTCGATCGCCGCTTGCAACGGTGGGTCCGGCGACGGCCCTTCCTCAGAGGGCTCGACCGCGACGAAGGAGGTACGCACCACCCGCGTGGAGGTCGTCAAGGGCCTTGGCAGGAAGGGACGCTTCGACCCCGCCGCCCTGTACAAGCGCCTTTCGCCCGGCGTGGTCACGATCATCTCGATCTTCGACGGTAGTCGCCAGACGCTCATACCCGAAGGCGACGACGACGGCGAAGGGGGGCAGGGATCCGGGTTCGTGCTCGATGGAGACGGCTACGTGGCCACGAACGCCCACGTCGTGACGGAGGGGAGGCCGCCGGGTCAGAAGCGTGCGAAGGAGGTGTACGTGGAGCTATCCGACGGCAGCCGCGTCCGCGGCCGGATAGTCGGTCACGATCCGAACGCCGACGTGGCGCTCCTGAAGGTCGATCCCGGGGGCCTGAAGCTCACCCCGCTCCGGCTCGGCCGCTCGCGTGACCTTACGGTCGGCGAGCCCGTCGCGGCCATCGGCAGTCCCTTCGGCGAACGTCAGTCGCTCTCGGTCGGGGTGATCTCGGCGCTCGACCGCACGATCGAGTCCCTCACGGCCTTCCGGATCGGAAACGCGATCCAGACCGACGCGGCCATCAACCCCGGCAACTCGGGCGGGCCGCTCCTGAACGGCGAGGGAGAGGTGCTCGGCATCAACTCGCAAATCAAGTCAGCCAGCGGTGGCGGCGAAGGCGTAGGGTTCGCCGTGCCGGTGGATGCCGTAAAGCGTTCGCTTCGCGAGCTGCGCGCGAAGGGCCGGGTGGATTACGGGTTCTTGGGCGTGACCTCGCAGCCACTCTACCCACAGCTCGCAGAGCGGCTTGACCTGCCGGAGGACGCGGGCGCCCTCATCGTGAAGGTCGAGGGTGGCAGCCCTGCCGACGAGGCGGGGCTCGAGACCGGCGACGAGAAGATCGACTTCCAGGGACAAAAGGACATCCCGGGAGACGCCGACGTGATCCTGGCCGTCGGGGGGCGCAAAATCACGGCCGAGTCCGATCTCTCCGACCTGATCAGCTCACACAACGCGGGCGACACCGTCGAGCTGAAGGTGTTCCGCGACGGGAAACGGCGGACCGTGAAGGTCAAGCTCGGCAAGCGGCCTGACCGCGCCCCGGATCGCCCGTAGGCGCGAGGGTGGAGACCGCCGCTCACGGTACGTCGCTCTGCGCCAGTCCATCACTTCCGGGTAACGTGCCCGCCGTGGATTCCGAGAGTCGTGACGTCTCGCTGACCATTCCGGCAAAGCCCGGCTACCTCGTGCTCGCCCGTCTGGCGCTGTCGGCGGTGTGCCGGCTGACGGCACTGCAACCGGCGGAGATCGCCGATCTGAAGCTCGCGGTCACCGAGGCCGCCTCGGACTTCGTGGAGGTCGGCGGTGAGGAGGACGCCGTTGCCTTCGAGTTTCGCCTTGCTCCGGATCGGCTCGCGATCGAGCTCTCGGGCCCTGCCGGCGCGTCACCGCCCGACGAGCTGGAGCTGAGCCGGGCCATCATCGCGGCCACGGTGGACCAAGCGGACTTCTCCGATGGGCACACGACCCTGGCAAAGCGGCTGGAGGCCTGATGCTGCAGCCGATCGTCGTCGGGCACAAGAGCCTCGCGGACTACACCCACCTCGTCGGCAAGCCCCTCATCGAGGAGATCCGCAACCTCGCCGCGGACCTCCAGGGCCTCAAGGTGATGCACCTATCGGCCACCGCCTTCGGGGGAGGAGTGGCCGAGATCCTCTACACGCTGGTTCCACTCATGCGGGACGCGGGCATCGAAACCGAGTGGCAGGTGATGCTCGGCCGAGAGGAGTTCTACAACGCCACGAAGGTGCTCCACAACGCGCTGCAGGGCAATCCCGAGGGCCTCACACCGGAGCAATGGCAGGTCTTCGCCAAGTACAACGAGATGAACGCCGCCGAGATCGAGGGGGGCTGGGACGTGATCATCGTTCACGACCCACAGCCGGCCGCCATCCACCAGCTCGTGCCAGAGAAGGCGCGCACCTGGATCTGGCGCTGCCACATCGACCTCTCCACCCCCAACCCGACCGCGATCGAACGGATCGTGCCGCTGGTGCGCTCATACGACGGCGCGCTCTTTCACCTCGAGGAGTACGTGCCCGCGGGACTGGACGGCACTCCGATCCACATCGTGCCGCCCGCCATCGACCCCCTCTCACCCAAGAACATGGCGTTCTCCCCCGATGACGCCGCCTACGTCTGCGAGCAGTTCGGTATCGACGTCGATCGTCCCATGCTCTGCCAGGTGTCGCGCTTCGACCCGTGGAAGGACCCGATGGGCGTGATCGACGCCTACAGGCGGGTGGCGGAAGAGGTGCCGAGCGCCCAGCTCGCCCTCGTCGGCTCGATGGCCACCGACGATCCGGAGGGGTGGGACTTCTTCAACCAGACGATGGCCTACGCGGACGGCAACCCCGACATCCACATCTTCAACAACCTCAACAACGTGGGCGCGATCGAGGTGAACGCGTTCCAGTCCCAGTCAGACGTCGTGATCCAGAAGTCGACGCGTGAGGGGTTCGGCCTCACCGTCTCGGAGGCGCTCTGGAAGGCGCGACCGTTCATCGGCGGCGACGTCGGCGGGATCCCGCTGCAGGTAAAGGACGGTGAGAGCGGCTACCTGGTGTCCTCCGCCGAGGAGTGCGCACAGCGCTCCGTGACCATTCTCCAGGATCCGGATCTCGGCAAGCGGCTGGGGCGCGCCGGCAAGGAGCAGGTACGCCGGAAGTTCCTCACGCCGCGCCTCCTGCGCGACTGGCTTCGGATATTCCAGTCGACGGCATGAGCAGCGACGAAACCCAACTCGTGCTCGTCTCGAATCGCGGTCCGGCCACGTTCACGCAAAACGAGGACGGCAAGTTCGAGCCGCACCGTGGCGGCGGTGGACTCGTGACCGCGCTCACGGGGCTGGTGCATCACCGGGACGCCCTCTGGATCGCCTCGACCCTCTCCGACGAGGACGCCGAGGCCATGGCCGAGCACGGCGGCCGCAGCTTCGAGTGCGAGCTCGAGGGGGTCACCTACAGGATCCGCCTCGTGGAGTCCGAGTCCGAGGCCTACGACCGCTTCTACAGCGTCGTGGCAAACCCCATGCTGTGGTTCATCCAGCACTACCTGTGGGACCTCTCCAATGCGCCGGACATCCGCGCGTGGGAGATGGATGCCTATGACGACGGCTACCGCGTCGTCAACCGGGACCTGGCCGAGGCGGTGCTCGAGGAGATCGAGGGCGAGGAGGCCCCTGTGGTCATGCTCCACGACTACCACCTCTACGTCGCACCCAAGTTCATCCGCGAGGCGCGGCCAGACGTCTTTCTGCACCACTTCGTGCACATCCCCTGGACCCAGCCCGACGCCTGGCGCGTACTGCCAAGCAAGATGCGCGAGGACCTCTACGAGGGGATCCTCTCCAACGACATCGTCGCGTTTCACACCCGCGCCTACCGCCGCAACTTCCTGCTCTGCTGCCGCGAGCTGTTCGACCTGGAGGTAGACGAGGAGGCGGGCATCGTCCACTTCGAGGAACGCGAGGTGTGGGTCCGCGCCTATCCGCTGCCGATCTCGGCTGAGACCTTCGAGCGCAATGCCCGGCGCGAAACGGTGCACGAGTACGAGAAGGAGATCCTGCGCCGGCGGCGTGAGCACCTCATCCTGCGCGTGGATCGCGCGGACCTCTCGAAGAACATCCTCCGCGGATTCACCGCGTTCGACATGTTCCTCGAGCAGCACCCCGAGTTCATCGAGCGTGTCACCTTCATCGCGCATCTGATCCCATCGCGCCAGGACGTGGCGCAGTACGCCGATTACCTCGAGCGCATCGAGGCGCTCGTGGCGGTGATCAACCACCGCCACGGCAGCACCGACTGGATGCCGATCGACCTGCGCCTGCGCGAGAACCTCGACGAGGCCATCGCGGCCTACAAGCACTACGACCTGTTGATGGTGAACGCGATGTTCGACGGCATGAACCTGATAGCCAAGGAGGGCCCGCTCGTGAATGAGCGCGACGGCGTGTCCCTGCTGAGCGAGAACACGGGCGCCCACGAGGAGCTCGCCGAGTTCGCGGTCTCGGTGAACCCCTTCGACGTCCAGGAGCAGGCGGACGCCATCCACCGATCACTCACCATGTCCGCCGAGGAGCGCTCCTGGAGGGCGCAGGGGCTGAAGCGCGTGGTCACCGCGAGGGACCCGGGCGACTGGGTCGACGACCAGCTCACCGACATCGAGGAGAAGCGCAGCCGCGAGAGCTCGGCCTCCTAGCCAGGGTCCGGGGTGAACTCCCCGCTCGTTGGCGGCGGCACAGGAGCGGGTGGAGGGGCGAGGGTGCGCGGGGGACCTCCGCCGCGAGCGGGGTGCGGGGCAGGCGGCGCTGCGGGCACCGGCGGCGCCACTCGAGGGCCGGGCCGTGACGGCGGCGGGCCGCTTTGCCCGGACGCCGGCCCGCGGCGAGTGGGGATCCCCCCTTCACGGGCAGAGCGCCCGTCTGGCCGCCGAGCCCGCGAGCGCGAGCGCCGGCGAGGGTGCCGGCCGCCGCCGCCGGGCGTCTGGGCGGGCGCGGGCTTGTGCACCGCCGGTGGGGGTACCACAGGCTCCTCGGCACGGCCCTCCGGCCTCTGGGGCGCCGGCAGATCGAGCCGCCCCACGGGCGGGGCGACAGAGCGGCGCTCGCATCCGCGGGGACCCATGAAGATCAGCAGGCCGGCAGCCAGGAGCGCGGTCAACCGGGCCACGTTTCCCCACCGCACCCGATCCAGGAGGCCGCGTGACCTTGTTGCTCCTCGCCGTGTCACGCCCGTTGAAGCCGCCCCATGCGGGAACTCACCCCCTCGCTGCTATCGTCCCGCGGCCTATGCAACGCCTTTATGACCTGATGCTGCTGATCGACTCGAGCGCCCCGGAAGAGCGTCAGCGCGAGATCATCGCCGAGGTGGAGTCCCTGCTCGGCTCCGGCGGGACGATCGTGAGCGCGCACGATTGGGGCGTGCGGCGAACCACCTTCGAGATCGATCACCGCCCGGAGGCCGCTTACCATCTCTACCAGTTCGAAGGGGAGAGCTCCCTGCTGGATCGGCTGAATCACAGCCTGAAGATCACGGACGGCGTGCTGCGCCACCGCGTCATCCGCCAGGACTCGAGCTCTCCGCCTCCCCCCCCGAGCCCGGACCCCGCGCCCCTCCGACGCGATGACGAGCCAGACGGCCGGGTGGCCGCACGCGCGGCAGCCGACGCACCGCCCGAGCCGGCCGACGCCACGACGGAGTGACGCCGGGCCCCGGTGGGGCTCGCCGGCGCAGCGCCGGACCGTCGTCTCCTCGCTCCGGCGCGCGCCGGGACCGGATGGCGCGCGCGCTGGCCAAGCTCCCTTCACCGGTGCAGGAGACGCTGCGGCTGGCCTTCGTGGCCCTCCGGGTGACGGCCGGACCGCGGAGCTTTCTCACCTTCCTGCGTCTTCACGCCATCCGCCGCCACGAGGGGGCGCGGGGGCGGACCGTGCGGGTGCGGATGCGCCCGCTCGGAGGGCGGGAGGTGATCCTGCGGCCGAGCACCTCCGATGCCGACACCGTCTGGGGAACGTTCGCCGGGCGCTACCACCTGCCGCCGCCGGAGGTGGGCGAGCCCCTCCTGATCTGGGACCTCGGCGCGAACATCGGACTCACGATGGCCGACCTGGCCGTGCGCTTCCCCGCTGCCCGGATCCTCGGAGTGGAGATCGATCGCGAGAACGCCGCGCTGGCGCGCAGGAACCTCGCGCCGTGGTCCGATCGTTGCGAGATCGTGCAGGCCGGCGTGTGGCCGGAGGATGGCGAGCTCCGGTACCACCGCCTGGCGGGCGGCACCTCTGGCCACCACGTGGCCGACGTGCCGGAGGGAGCCCTCTCCGAGGGCGTCGCGACGGCCCCCGCGATCTCCCCGGCGACGCTGCTGGCGCGCTCGGGGCCCGGCACGGTGGTCGACTTCGCCAAGGTGGACATCGAGGGAGCAGAGCGAGAGCTGCTGCGGGCGGGGACGGAATGGGCCTCGCGGGTCCGGGCGATCACCGTGGAGGTGCACGAGCCCTACTCCACGACGCAATGCGAGCGTGACCTGCGGGCGCTTGGCTTCACGACCCGCGTCGACCCCCGCCATTGGGCATGCGTGATCGGTGTTCGCACAGGCGACGCAGCCGTGTGACGGCTCCGCGACAGTTGACGCAAAGAGCAGGGTCGATGCGTCAGAGGGGCCCCATCCCCGCCGACCGGCTTTGTAACCTCGCACCGTCGCGCCTCCACCAACTTCCGAGAGAGCAGAAGGAGTCCTTTCAGATGGCAGCCACGAACATCAACAGGGTCGTCCTCACGGGCAACCTGACACGCGACCCCGAGCTTCGCAGCACCCCCAGCGGCACCTCCGTGTGCGGCCTGCGGGTGGCCTGCAACACGCGCCGCAAGGACGCCTCCGGCCAGTGGGTCGAGAAGCCCAACTTCTTTGACGTCACCGTCTGGGGGGCTCAGGGGGAGAACTGCGCCCAGTACCTCTCGAAGGGCCGCCCGGTCGCGATCGACGGGCGCCTGGAGTGGCGCGAGTGGGAGGCCAAGGATGGCTCCGGAAAGCGGCAGAGCATCGACATCATCGCCGACTCCGTCCAGTTCCTCGGCGGCGGGCGCGAGGGAGGGGATGAGAACGGCTCCCGGTTCACCCCCCAGAGCGACGTGCCGGCCGACACGGCGGACTTCCAGCCGGCCGCGCCCGGCGGCGGGTCCTCGGACGACGACATCCCGTTCTAGGCCATCCAGTCCCGGCCGGCCGCGCCACAGCAGCCGCGGTGAGGGAGAGGCGGTAGCATTGCCGGCTTCATGCGGCGGTTTGAGAGGACAATCGGTCGGCCACCCATGGGCGCGGGGAGGACCGCCTGATGGCTCAGGCGATACTGCTCCAGTCCGTGAACCCGCTCGGAGAGCGCGGGGAGGTGGTGGACGTCTCGGACGGCTACCTGCGCAACTTCCTCGTTCCCCGGAAGCTCGCCCAGCCCGCCACGCCGGCCTCGATCGCAGAGGCCAGACGCCGACAGGAGGCAGCGGAGCGGGCGGTGCGGTTGCAGGCCGAGCGCGCCGAGGAGAACGCTGCGCTGCTGCGCAAGACCGTGCTCACGATCTCTCACCAGGCCGGAGACGACGGCAGGTTGTTCGGATCGGTCACGGCGCAGCAGATCGTGGACGCCGTGCGCCAGGCCCGGGGCCTCAAGCTCGACAAGCGCCGTGTCCAGCTCGAGGAGCCGATCAAGACGACCGGAACGCACATGGTCACCGTCGAGGTGGCCGACGGCGTGACCGCGGCGATCAAGACGATCGTCACAGCCGAGTAGCCCTCAGGAGGCCAGCATGGCCACGGTAGCGCCGCCCGCGGGCGCCGCCGGCGTGCCGCCGCAGAACGACGAGGCGGAGGTCGCAGTCCTCGGCGCGATCCTGCTCACCGAGCAGGCGCTCGACCAGATCCTCGTGGACCTCAAGCTGCGTCCTGAGGACTTCTACCGGCCGCGCCACCAGCTGATCTTCCGCGCGATGCTGCGCCTCAAGGACAAGGCCGAGCCCGAGGCGGTCGACGCCGTCACGGTATGTGACGACCTCACGCGAGAGGGCAAGATCGCCGAGGCCGGCGGAAACGCCTACGTGCACTCGCTTCCCACGATGGTCCCCGCGGTGGGAGCCGTCCGGGACTACGCCAAGATCGTTCGCGATCACTCCATCCTGCGCGGCCTGCTCGCGGCCGCGCGCGAGATACAGGAGCGCGTGGCCGGCGAGAGCGGCGATCCTCGCATGCTAGTCGAGCAGGCCGAGCAGGCTCTCTTCCGGGCAGGGCATGATCACGAGGCGAAGGCGCTGCGACCGATCGAGGACGTGCTGCACGAGGAGCTCGACAAGCTCGAGCGGCTCTCGAAGGAGGGCCAGTCGCTCACCGGCACGCCGTCGGGCTACAGGGACCTCGACGACATCACCGGAGGCTTTCAGCCGGGCAATCTCATCGTGCTGGCCGCCAGGCCCGCGATGGGCAAGTCATGCCTCGCCACCTGCATCGCCGAGAACGCGGCGGTGGACCACGGGAAGACGGTCGTGCTGTTCTCGCTCGAGATGTCCGAGGGCGAGCTCGCCCAGCGGCTGGTGGCCTCGCGGGCCAAGATCAGCGGCGACTCGCTGCGGAAGGGACGGGTCAAGCAGGACCGCTGGCCGAAGCTGCTGCAGGCCACCGACAAGCTCGCGCGCGCGCCCCTGTACATCGACGACTCGAGCGACATCGGCGTGCTCGAGCTGCGGGCCAAGGCGCGCAGGCTCCACCAGCGCCAACCGCTCGGCCTGCTGATCGTCGACTACCTGCAGCTGATTCGCGCGGAGGACCCACGGGACGGCCGCGTCGAGCAGGTCGGCAAGATGAGCCGCGGGCTGAAGATCCTCGCGCGGGAGCTCCACATCCCGGTGATCGCGATCTCCCAGCTCTCACGCGCCGTCGAGGCGCGCCCCGACAAACGCCCGCTCATGTCCGACCTGAGGGAGAGCGGAAACATCGAGCAGGACTCCGACCTCGTGATGTTCGTCTACCGCGACGAGTACTACAACACCGACACCGAGAAGCCGGGAGTGGCCGAGGTGATAATCGGCAAGCACCGCAACGGACCGGTCGGCAGCGTAGAGCTCACCTTTCTCGACCGCTACCCCAAGTTCGCCAGCATCGCCCGCGAGCGCGTGGCGGACACCGCGGTGGGTGCGGCCTGATGTTGCGTTCGGTTCCCGAGCCGGGCGCGGGCCACGGCCACGAGCCACATCGCCGCAACGCGTGCGTACTCGGTCTCTGCGAGGGCAACGGCTTCATCCTCCGCGAGGACGGCGAGGCGGTCACCTGCGATTGCCGGGACGGCCTGATCGGCCGGGGGGTCAGCCGCGGAATGGGAACCGGCATCCCCAAGCGGTTCCAAGGGGTCTCCTTCGACCGCAAGCCGGTATGTGACCTCGACCCCTTCGTCCTGCGACACGTCCGTGGCTTCGTCGAGCAGATCGACGCAAACGTGGGGCGCGGAAGGGGCATCTGGTTCACCGGCGACGTCGGTACCGGAAAGACATCGCTCGCCATGCTCGTCTCACAGGCGGCGGAGAAGAAGGGGCGCTCCGTCGCGATCTACCCCGTTACGCGCCTGCTCGCGGAGATCAAGGGGACCTACGACAGGGAGACCGCCGGCTCGTACGTCTCGCTGTTCGAAAAGCTCGTGTCGGTGGACCTGCTCCACCTCGACGACCTCGGCGCCGAGAAGCGCACCGACTGGGTCCTTCAGGAGCTCTACTCGATCGTCAACGAGCGCTGGCAGGACGAGCGCTCTATCGTGGTCACCACCAACATCCTCGACCTCGACGAGCTGCGCGCGCAGATCGGGGCGAGGACCGTTTCGCGACTCGTGGAGATCTGCGGCAATCCCATTCCGATCATGGGACCGGACCTACGGCTGACCTCCGCGGGCTGACCTCCGCGGGCTGACTCCGCGGCCCGCGGCCACCTACACTCGTCCGGTCATGCCGGGACTGGTGATCGTTGGCGCCCAATGGGGCGATGAGGGCAAGGGAAAGGTCGTGGACCTCCTCGCCCAGCAGGCCGACGCCGTCATCCGGTTCCAGGGCGGCAACAACGCCGGCCACACGATCGTCCTGGCCGATCAGACCTACAAGTTCCACCTGATCCCGTCGGGGATCCTCTACCGCGGCAAGCTCTGCGTGATCGGCAACGGCGTGGTTGTCGACCTGCGCGTCCTCTCCGGGGAGATAGACGGCCTGCGACGGCGCGACATCGACCTGAGCGGCCTGCGCATCTCCGCGAACGCCCACCTGATAATGCCCTACCACCTGCTGCTCGACGAGGCCGGGGAGGCCAAGCTGGGAGGGCGGGAGATCGGCACCACCAGGCGCGGCATCGGCCCGTGCTACGCCGACAAGGCGGCCCGTCTGGGAATTCGGGTGCAGGACGTACTCGACGAGAAGATCCTCAAGCAGAAGATCACCGCGGCGCTCGAGCCCAAGCGGCTGACGCTGCGCGACTACGTGAAGGACCCGCGCCTCGACCTGCGCCAGATGACCGAGGACTACACCTCGTTCGGGCACCGCCTCGAGCCCTACATCGCCGACACCCCGCCGATCGCTTGGAACGCGCTCGACGAGGGTCGGCTGGTCGTCTTCGAAGGCGCTCAGGGCACGTTGCTCGACATCGACCACGGCACCTATCCGTTCGTGACCTCCTCGAACCCCGTGGCGGGCGCGGCGTGCGTGGGAGCGGGCGTCGGACCGAGCTCGATCGACCACGTATGGGGCGTCACCAAGGCCTACAGCACCCGGGTCGGCGCCGGCCCCTTCCCGAGCGAGCTCCACGACGGGCTGGGCGAGCAGCTCCGCGAGGCCGGCGCCGAGTTCGGCACCACGACCGGCCGCGCACGGCGCTGCGGATGGCTCGACGTGGTCGCGCTCCGCTACGCCGTGCGGGTGAACGGGCTGACCGCGGTCGTGATCACCAAGCTCGACGTCCTCACCGGAATCGATCCGCTGCGCGTGGCCGTGGGCTACGTGGGCCCCGAAGGGGCTCGCTTCAAGGACTTCCCCTACCACCAGTCCGTGCTGCACGCCGCGCGTGCCGAGACCGTGGACCTGCCGGGCTGGCATGAGGACATCTCGCAGGCACGCGAGATCAGCCACCTGCCCTCGGCCGCCCGCGGATATCTCGACTTCATCGAGGAGAGCCTCGGCATACCGGTGGTCATGGTGGGCGTCGGCCCGGGTCGCGACGAGATCATCTGGACCGACGGTGCCCGGCAACTGAGCGCTGCCCGCTGAGGCCGCTCCCCCGCGACCGGCGCCTCGTGGCGGCCTACCGGCCCGTCAGGCCTTGACGACGTGACTCGAGGCGGCCATGTCGTGCAGCGCCCGGTTCTGATCGTCCCAGAGCGGCCAGAAGAAGTTGAGGAACCAAGGAATGATCGGGATGATCGACGATGCCACGGCCACCGCGAGGTTCTTCAGCAGCACCTCCCGGAAGGCGGCCGAGCCGAAGCCCCACGCCTCGCCGTTGTCGCGAACCGCGCGGATGCCCACCAGCTGCTTGCCCCAGGTCTGGCCGTTGTGCACACCCTTACGCTTCATGAGGAGAGGGGCATAGAGCAGCGAGATGATCGCGAACAGGAGAAGCCAGCCGAGTACCGCCAGGATCGCGGCGCCCGTTGCGACGTCGTCGTCGGTGCCGGTGAGGCCTATCGCCCCGCCCACGATCACCACGAACAGGATGGCGACGGGCACGAGCAGCACGAGGGCGTCGATGACGTACGCCCCTGCTCGCGCCCCCCAACCGGCCAGCGGACCGCCCGGTCGGGCGGATTCCTGGGGCGCGGGCGCCTGCTGCCAGCCCCCCGGCGGCACCGGCCCGCCGTAGCTCGGCGCCCGAGGGGTCTCGGGCCCACCCGGGCCGGCCGGCGGCGCATAGGGTGGCTCGCCGCGGGGCGAAGGCGACTGCGGTCCCGCGGGCGACGGCTCGGGTGACTGCGGGCCGGGTGACTGCGGTCCCGCGGGGGGCGGCTCAACGGGCGGCGCGGGTGACTGCGGTCCCGCGGGGGGCGGCTCAGCCGGCGGCGGGTCGTCGGGGCCCACCCCGGGGGCGCTGGGCGGCTGGGGTGCCGGCGATTGCGGTCCGGAAGGGGGTGGCTGGCCTCCTGGCCCGTAGCCGGGTGAGCCGGGGCCGAAGCCGGGACGGTCGGGCGGTGAGGAGCCGGAATCCATCCGCCAACTCTAACGCCCGGCGGGCACTCCGTTTCGCGGCGCCTCCCGCGGACCCTCGAGCACAACCTCCTCCCCGCGGCGCAGGAAGCGAGTCGCGAGCGCCACGGCAGCAAGGAGCGCCGTGACAGCCAGGGCGATCTGGACGCTGATCACCCCCTCCTCGGTCCAGTAGACGTCGTCCAGCTCGAGCAGAAGGGCGGACTCGTCGAGCGTCAGCCCCATCCCTATCCCGAACGGGATCGCCAGCAACGGCTCGATGTGCTCGTCGCGGGTGACGATCCCCGCCGCCCCGGCGGCAAAGGCGAGGATGATGCCGGGCACGAAGTGGTGGATGTGCCTGCGGCCGAGCTTCACGTTGCGGAACGGACCGAGGGTTCGGCGGCGCCTCAGCGCCGTCGCGATGGCGCGGGCCGCGATGAACGTGGTCACAAAGGAGGTGAGCAGGTTGAACATCGAGTTCTCGCGAGTCGACACCTCGCGGTAGCCGGTGAGAGCAACCTCGGCTGTCTCGGCGGCAGCCTCGGCGACCGCCTGCAGCGGGTCCTCCGCCGTGGCCGGCAGGGGTGCCGAGCCCTTTCGCCAGACGCGACCGAACTCCACAGTCACGACCGCCCCCGTGGCGGTGGCGGCCAGCAGCCCGAGCGCCAGCGTGCGGCGGTCCGAGAGGAGCCCGCGCGTGCGCTCGCGTCGTCGTCGGAAGCTAAGCACTTGGAGGGACCTGCACCTCACGTCCAGCGCTCCAGCAAATCTGCGTCGGATACCTCGCGAACCTGCCGGGCGGGCACTCCCATGACGACCGCGCGCGGAGCCACGTCGCGGACCACGACCGCGCCGGCGGCCACGAATGCCTCCTCGCCCACCTCCACGCCGGGCACGAGGACGACTCCCCCTCCCACCCGGCACGCGCGCCGCAGGATCGCGCCGCGGAGCTCGTGGTCGGTGCCGTGACGGGCCATCGTGTCGTCGTTGGTAAGGGTCACGCCCGGCGCCACGAAGACATCGTCCTCGATCGTCGAAAATGCGGTGATGTAGCAGCCGGTCTGGATACGCACGCGCGCGCCGATCACCACGTCGTTGTCCACCGCCGAGCCGCGGCCCACCACGCTCCCCGTACCGATCCGCGAGCGCTCCCGGACGTGCGCCTGATCTGCGATCACCGCCCCGTCGTCGATCCGCGCTCCTGCCACGATCACCGCTCCGGCGCCCACCTTGACACCGGAGCCGAGCTCGACCGGAGGAAGGGCGTCACGGGCGGCGGCCGAGCGGGGGCCGAGCGCAAGCGGCTTGCCGACCACCGCGCCATCCTGGATCCGGGCCTCGCCGCCGATGACCGTGCCCGCATGGATGACCACGTTTCCGCCCAGTTCCACTGTCGGCGGAAGCAGCACTCCCTCGCCCACCAGCAGGCCCGGCGCGCGGTCAGACGGCCTGAGCACTTCGGCCTCGATCGAGCGAGCGCTGCAGATCCTCGAGCACGCGCACCACGCGCAGGCCGCTCTCGCCGTCCGAGCGGGGGATGGCGCCATCGAGCACGCAGCCGACGAAGTGGCCACATTCGAGGAGCAGCGGCTCGTCGTTGGGCACGCGCGGGCTCCAGCTGTCCCCGGAGCGGGCGATGTACTCGCCGTAGGAGGAGAAGTCCTCGTCGAAGCCCTTGTCGTAGACGGTGAGCTTGCGCTCGACCTCCATGTCGTCGAAGGTGGCCATCTTGCGTGACCCGACCACCGTGAAGCGGCGCTCCTTGTGGGGATCGAGCCACGAGAGATGCAGGTGGGCGGCAAGGCCGGAGGGAAAGCGCAGGTAGCAGAAGACGACGTCCTCCACCCCCTCCCGCATGTAGGACTCTCCCATCGCCGTGCAATCGGTGGGCTCCTCGCCGGCCAGACCGAGCAGTACGGAGACGTCGTGGGCGCCGAGGCTCCAGAGCGCGTTCTCCTCGGCGCGCAGCTTCCCGAGGTTCAGCCGGTTGCCGTAGATGTAGTGGATCTCGCCCAGCTCACCGGAGTCGGCCAGCTCCTTGAGCCTCACGATGCCGGGGTGGTACTCGAGCAGATGGCCGACCATCAGCACCAGCCCGGCGTCACGCGCGGCGGTCACGACAGCCTCAGCCTCGAGCGCCGACTGCGCCAGGGGCTTCTCCACGAAGCAGTGCTTGCCGGCGGCGATCACCTGACCCGCGAGTCCGGCGTGCGTCGGCACAGGCGTGGCGATGACCACGGCGTCGAGCTCCGGATCGGCGAGCAGCTCGTCCAGCTCTCCGCTGACACGCGCCTCGGGGAAGCTGACCGCCGAGCGGTCGCGGGCCTCCTCGGAGGCATCGCAGATCCACGTGAGGTCGGCCTCGGGCAACCGGTCGAAGTTCCGCGCGAGATTCGGACCCCAGTGCCCGAGCCCGACCACGCCGACGCGCAGTGGGGCGAGTGAGCTCACAAACGCACCAGGTTGGGCGCCTCGATCCCCCTCGTGACGCCGCGGAAGTCGACCACGAGCGGTGCCAGGCGCACCACTTCCTCGACGTCGAGCTCCGGATGGGCTGTCACGATCACCGCCACGTCTGCGCCGGCCAGTGCCGAGTCGAGTGGCTCCGAGCGCAGTCCGAACTCCGGGAGCTCGACCACGTGGTCGTCGTGGAAGACGAGGTCCGCGCCGCTCTTGGCCAGCAGGCCCATGATCTTGATCGCGGGGGACTCGCGGAGGTCGCCCACGCCCGGCTTGTACGACACGCCGAGGACCACGACCCGGGAGCCGCGCACCGGCTTCGACCGGTCGTTGAGGGCGCGCGCCACCCGCTCCACGCAGAACTCCGGCATCCGCTGGTTGACCTCGCCGGCCAGCTCCACGAACTCCGTCGGCTGGCCGTACTCGCGCGCCTTCCACGACAGGTAGAACGGATCGACAGGCAGGCAGTGGCCGCCCATGCCGGGCCCGGGGTCGAAGCGCATGAAGCCATACGGCTTGGAGCTCGCGGCCTCGACCACCTCCCACACGTCGATCTCCATCCGGTCGCACAACATCGCGAGCTCGTTCACCAGCGCGATGTTCACCGAGCGGAACACGTTCTCCAGCAGCTTGGCCAGCTCCGCGGGCTCGGGGCCCGACACGGTGACGATCTCGTCGCAGACGTGCCCGTAGAGGCCCACGGCCCGTTCGAGACATGCGGGGGTCAGGCCGCCCACGATCTTCGGGGTGCTTCGCAAGGTGAAGTCGATACGACCGGGATCGACCCGCTCTGGCGAGTAGGCGAGATTGAAGTCGCGCCCCGCCGCCAGGCCGGACTCCTCGAGCAGCGGCGCCAGGCGCTCGCGCGTGGTGCCCGGATAGGTCGTCGACTCGAGCACCACCAGCTGTCCCGCGCGCAGCACCCCGGCGAGCACGGTGCCCGCGGCCACGAGCGGGCCCAGGTCCGGCTCGCGGTTGCGGGTGAGCGGGGTGGGCACCGCGATCAGCACGGCATCGCAGGAGGCGAGACCCTCCGGAGCCGTCGCGGCGCTCAGCCGATCCCGCACGGCGAGCAGCCGGCCCGAGGGCACATCCTCGATGTAGCTCTCGCCGCGTGCGAGCGCCTCGACCTTGCGCGGATCCGACTCGACGCCGACGACCTCGTGCCCCTCCTCGGCGAAGGCGAGCGCCAACGGCAGTCCGACGTACCCCAGTCCGACGACCCCGACCCTCATGCGCGGTCCTCCATTATCGTTCATCCGCGCGCAGTGTAGGCATCGATCGCGTCGCAGACCCGCTCGGAGGCACGACCTCCCCCGTACAGCTCGGGGCGCGCCGCGGCCGGGACGGGGCGTCCCAGCGCCCGCAGCGCGGCGTCGCGATCGAGGCCCACGAGCGTGTTCCAGCCGGCCTCCACCGTCTCGGTCCATTCGGTGCTCTCGCGCAGCGTCACGCACGGAACGCCCAGCAGATAGGCCTCCTTCTGGACGCCACCCGAGTCGGTGAGGATCGCGCGGGCGTGCATCTCCAGGTGCATGAAGTCCAGGTAGCCCATGGGGGGCGTGAGCCGGACGCGCGGAGCAGCCTCGAGCCTGCCGCGTAGCCCGGTTGCCTCGAGGCGGGCCGCCGTCCGGGGGTGCAGGGGCAGGACGGTGGGCAGGGGCAGCGACTCGAGCAACTCGACCAGCCGCGCGAGGCGCTCCGCCTCGTCGACGTTGCCGGCACGGTGGGCGGTCGCGAGGAGATAACCGCCCTCCAGGAGGCCGAGGTCGGCGAGGGCGCTCGAGCGCTCCGCGGCGATCGGACGAAAGGCGATCGACACATCGGCCATCACGTCGCCCACGAGGTGCGCCTGGCCCACGACCGCCTCGCGTCTGAGGTTCGCAACGGCCGTCTCGGTGGAGCAGAGCAGCAGCAGGCTGGCGTGGTCCACGACCACACGGTTGAGCTCCTCCGGCATCGTGCGGTCGAAGGAGCGCATGCCCGCCTCCACGTGAGCGACCGGCATGCCCGCCTGGGCAGCGGCGAGAGCCCCCGCCAGGGTGGAGTTCGTGTCGCCGTAGACGAGCACCAGGTCCGGGGCCGTCTGCAGCAGGACTCCCTCCAGCAGGCCGAGGATGCGCGCGGTCTGCTCGGTGTTCGAGCCGCCCCCAGCGCCGAGCCGGCGGTCGGGCGCGGGGACCCCAAGCTCCTCGAAGAACACCTGCGAGAGCTCGTCGTCGTAGTGCTGGCCGGTGTGCACCAGCACCTCTTCGTGGCGCTTTCGCAACAGCCGGGAGACCGCCGCGGCCTTGACGAACTGCGGCCGGTTGCCGATGACGGTCAGAATGCGCACGATGGGAAGGAAGCTATTGGGCGGGGCCGTCGGCGTGCTGGCCGTGGCCCACGACCTCGTCCGTCACGCCGCCTGGTACGTGCGCTACCAGGTGGATGGCGCCCCTCGTGACGGAGGCGCACGCCCGCCCGAGCGCCCTCCCCGCGCCTAACGCCCTCCCGCCAGCGCCTCGTCCACGTGCGCCCGGAAGGCGGCGGCGGCCTTACGGGTGAGCCCCCCCGGCCCGGAGAGCTCGGTGCCCTCGATCGCGGCCACGGACTGCACCTCCCGCGTGGTGGATGCGAGAAACGCCTCACGGGCTCCGAGTAGCTCCTCGGAGGTCACCGAGCGCTCCTGCACACCCACGAGCCGCATGAGGTGGTCACGGGTGATCGAGGCGAGGATGTGCTCCTCGAGCGGGGGGGTGCACAGGGTGCCGCTCCCGTCGACCCAGAAGATCGAGGAGGTGGGCGCCTCGAGCACCCGGCCGTGGGGGGTGACCATCAGCGCCTCATCGAACCCTCGCTCGCGCGCAAGCCTGCTGCAGAGCATGTTGGCCGCGTAGGAGAGCGACTTGATCCCGTCGAGGACGCGGCTGGGGGCGTAGGTCACGTAGCCGAGCCGGATTCGATCGGGGGACCGGGGTAGTGGCTCGGTCATGAGCAGGCGCCTGAAGCCACGGGTGAGGACCAGGCGCAGGCAGCCGTCGAACGCCGTACCGCCGCGCGCCTCGACGAGTGCCGTGGCCTCGCGCTCGAGCTGCGCGCGCGGGAAGGGCCCCTCCAGGCGAAGCGCGGACGCCGATCCGGTCATCCGGTCCAGGTGCTCAGGCAGTGCGTAGGGCCGGCCCCCGTACACCCGCAGCACCTCGAACGCGCCGTCGCCGCGCAGGAAGCCCTCGTCGGTGACGGGGATCGAGGTCCCGGCGACCGGGGCGATCACGCCGTCGAGGCAGGCGAGCTCCTCCCCCAGGGCCATCAGGAGGCGAGGAAGGGGGCCAGGCGGCCGAGAAGCTCGGAGGGCCTCTCCTCGGCCACGAAGTGCCCGCAGTCGGGCACCAGCTCGATGCGGGTGTCCGCGGCGCCCCGCCGGGGACCGCGCAGTGACCCCGCGGTCAGCGGATCTTGCTCGCCGTGGAGATGGAGTGTCGGCACCTGCAGGGGCACGGTCCGGTTGCTGCGCACGTACCGGGGCAGCTCGTGGAAGATCGCGTGCCGGTAGAGCCGGCGGGTGGCCTCGGCCGACATCGGCCGGCGCAGCGGCCCGAGGTAGGTCTGCATCTCCTCGGGCGTGAAGCTGCCCGCGTGACGCCATCTGCGCAGCGCGTTCTCGGGCACGCCGAGCCGGGTCGTCGCGTACGAGCCGAGTAGCCCGAGCACATACATGTGCCAGGCGTGCATGTACACGCGAGAGGCCGCAACGCCCGTCGACCACGGGGTGCGACCCCCAAGGGCAACGTAATGCGAGAAGCGTCCGGGCCAGTTGAGGCAGGCGTGGTAGCCCACCTCAGAGCCCCAGTCGTGGCCCACCAGGCGCGCTCGCCCGATGCCGAGCACGTCGAGGAGCCCCAGGAGGTCAGCCGCGAGCTGCTCGAGCCCGTAGTCGGGGCCTCCCTCAGACCAGCCGAAGCCGCGGATGTCGGGACAGATCACCCGGTAGCTCGTTGCCAGCGAGGGAATGACCTCTCGCCACGCCCACCAGTGCTGTGGCCAGCCGTGCACGAGCACGAGCGGGTCGCCCCGGCCGGCGCCGGCGTAGTGCAACCGAGCGCCGTTCACCGCCACGAAGCGGTGCTCCACGCCCTGGGCGGGAGGCATCGGCAGGGCATCGGGCGGGGCGGAGAGGTGGATGGGCCCCTGGGCACCGCCGGCACGACCAGGCGCACTCAGCGCCTCCGATCGGCGGGAAACGATCACGCCCGCAAGGCTAGAGGTTCGGCCTCTTGCCGGTGATGTAGCGCCTGGAGCGAACCGTTGGCCCGGAGCCCACGGTCAGGGACTTCCGGCTCCAGTTCTGGCCGCAGGGCTTTCCGCAGCGCTCGCACGGCACCCGCCCGGTGAAGTCCGCCGCCGCCATCTCGACCACGAACCTGTGCGGCTCACGGTGCGCCTTGCACTCCATCTCGTAGGTCATCGATCTAGCCGTTGTGGACGCTATGGGCCGTGAAGGACTCGAACCTTCAACCTTGAGATTAAGAGTCTCCTGCTCTACCAGTTGAGCTAACGGCCCCGGCAAACGAACGGCCCGCCACGGGCCAGCCTACGATTGTAGGGGTTAACCGGTGGCCGACTCGACGGACTGAAGCGCCTCTTCGCGGGTGGGGTGGATGGGAAAGACCCGGTCGAGTCCGGTGATCTCGAAGATCTTGGTGATGTTCTGATCCATGCAGACGAGCGCGAGCGCACCACCCGCGGGCCGGAGGCGCTTGACGCCCCCGACCAGCACCCCGAGCGTCGTTGAATCGATGAACGTGGCCTCCGACAGATCGACGACGATCCGCTTCTTGCCTCCGTCGATCAGCTGGACCATGCGTTCCTTGAACTCGGGCGCCGTATAGAGATCGACCTCCCCTCCCAGCTCGATGACGTGGGTCTGAGCGTCGATCTCCTCGTCCTGGATGTGAAAGTTCACTCGTTCTCCTGGTCGTAGAGCTGCCGAAGGATCGGGCAGGCCACTCTACCCGCCGCTAGGGGCCGTCGCGGCGCCCTGGCTCTGTGGAGGCTTGGCCTGCTCGAGCTGCTTGACCTGCCGCCTGACTTCCTTGCGCTCACTCTTCGGGGCCAGGTCGATGGCCTTCTGCCCCGCAAGCCCGGCCACCCGGGTATCGCCCGCCAGCGCGGCGTACTGAACGAGGTTGAGGTAGGCGTTCGAGTCCTCCTCGTTCTCGGCGATCAGCCGTGCCGCCTCGAGGGCGTCCTTCGGCCTGTTGAGCGCCTGGGGGTCGTATACCTGCAGCGCGAGGCGCGCCAGGGAGGTGTCCGGCTTCTCGGGCTCGAGGGCAAGGTAGGCCTTCCAGTTGGCCGCCGACTTGCGCAGCTCGTCCTTGGCCTCTTTCGGGTACCCGGCCTGTGCATCCGTGGCCTGCCCGCTGGCGAGCTGGAAGTAGTCGCGCGCGAGCGCCTTGCGCAAGGCCTCGCTCTTGGGATTTGCCTTCAGCTTGGCCTCGTTGCGCTCGACTCGCTTCTCCACGAGGTCGTTCCCGCCGCCCGTGTTCGAGCGGTCGCTGAAGGCATCGAAGAGGCCTCCTGAGACATCGCCGCCGATTCCGAAGAGCACGAGGCCGCCACCCATCAGGATCGCGAGGGTCAGATAGACGACTTGCACCAACCGACGGCGCTTGCCCTGCAGATCGAACAGCATGCGCCCCGGAGACTAGCCGTCGACTTGGCTACGAGGCTTCGGCCTCGCCGTCTGCAGCGTGCTCGTCGCGTTCCCGACCCACCCATTGCGCGAGCAGGATGCTGAATTCGTAGAGCAGCAGCAGGGGGATCATCTCGAGAAGGAGCGTGACGGGGTCGATCGTGGGCAGGAAGGCGGCGACGACCGCTATCACGAGCACCGCGTAGCGGCGGTTCTTGCGCAGCTTCTCCGGCGAGGTTATCCCCAGCTTGACGGCAGCCAGAATGGCAACGGGCACCTGGAAGCCCATGCCCATGGCCGCCATCGTGAGGGTGACGAAGCTGTAATAGTCGCGCGCGCGAACCTGTGTGTTGAACTCGCTCTCGTTGAAGGCCAGCAGGAACTGGGTTGCCGGGGGGAGCACGACGAAGTAGCAGAACACGACCCCGGCCGTGAACAGGACGGGCACCATCATCAGCAGGGGGGTGGCCACCCTCCGCTCCTTCGGGCTGAAGGCAGGCAGGATGAACGCGTAGATCTGGTAGAGCAGGAAGGGCAGCGAGATCAGGATCGCCGCGTAGGCGGCGTTGGTCAGCGTGGTGGTGAACGGCTCCGTGATGCCGAAGGTGATCGGCTCGGGCAGGTCGTCGGGTAGGGGCCGGTTGACGATCTCGAGGACCCGGTGGTTCTGCCAGGTGGTCAGCGCGAACACCGTGCCGAAGGCGATCGCGCACAGGATCAGGCGGGAGCGAAGCTCGTCGAGATGGTCGACGAGCGTGAGCCGCTCCTCGTGGTCGATCGGCTTGATGCGTGTACGCGGCACGGGTCCGCGACCCTTCCCTTCGGCCCGGCTGGCCCCTTAGGAGCGCTGGCCGCCGGCCGGCGTGGCATCGGACTTCTCGGCGTGGACCGGCTCGGTCTTCTTGTCCCCGGCGGTGAGGGCGTCGTCGTCGTCCTTACCGGTCACGGATTCCTTGAACTGCTTCATCCCGCTACCCAGCGAGCGGCCCAGGTCGGGCAGGCGCTTCGGTCCGAAGATGAGAAGGACGATGACGAGGACGATGACTATTTCGAGGGGACCGGGAGTTGGCATCTTGAGGCTCCTGAGGGGATTCGGGGCCGCGGCTTCGTCCCTTCAAGGGCCGGTCGCGGGCTTAATTGTAGCGTCGAGAGTCCTTCGACCAGGACCCCCGCGCGGATCATCGGCCCTTGCGAAAGTTCTCGTGGAAACGGCTCGCCGTGGGCTCCCCCTGACCCTGGTACTTGCTGCCCATCGCATCCGAGCCGTACGGCCGCTCGACCGGGCCATCCATGCGCATGAAGGAGATCTGCCCGATGGGCATGGCCTCGTAGATCGTGATCGGGAGGTTGGCCACGTTGGAGAGCTCGAGCGTCAGGTTTCCCGAAAACCCGGGATCCACGAAGCCGGCGGTCGAGTGGATGAGCAGTCCGAGCCGCCCGAGGGAGCTCTTGCCCTCGAGCCGGGCCACGAGATCGTCCGGCAGGGTCACGCGCTCGAGGGTCTGACCCAGCACGAACTCCCCCGGATGCAGGATGAACGCCTCGCCGTCGGTGACCTCTACGGGCTCGGTGAGCCCCTCCATGGCCTGTCGCACGTCGATGAAGGGGTAGCGCGAGTTTCGAAAGACGCGAAAGCGCCGGTCGACGCGCACGTCGACGCTCGAGGGCTGGACCAAAGAGGCGTCGTACGGATCGATGAGGATGCGTCCCGCCTCGATCTCCGCATGGATGGTTCGATCGCTGAGAACCACGGCGCCGCAGTGTATTCGCGTGGGGCTCAGGGAAACGCGAGGCCTTGCCGATAGGTCGCCTAGACCATCATGGACCGCAACGAGGGACAGGCATCTCACCACGTGAAGCGCGTACTGCTGCCGAGCGGCAAGACCATCGAGGTCATCCACTTCGAGGACCTCCCGGGGGCCGGAGAGGAGGGAGATCTGCACCGGTGCCGGGCGTGCCGGTCGCAGCTCGTCTACCCCACGCAGTGGAGCGAGGCGCCCGGCGGCTCCTGGCAGGTGACGCTTCGCTGCCCGGAATGCGAGGCGGTCAGAGAAGGAGTGTTCGGGCAGCGGTCGGTCGACGCCTTCGACGAGCAGCTCGACGAAGGCACGGGCGCCCTCGTGGCCGACCTGCGACGCCTGACGCACGCGAACATGTCCGAAGAGGGCGAGCGTTTCCTCGCCGCCCTCGCCGCCGACGCGATCCTGCCCGAGGACTTCTAGCTCCGGCCGAGCACCGCCACCGCGGAAGGAGCGCAGCCCGATCGCTGATCGGCCGAGCACCGCACCGATGCCATCCCCTAGGCGTAGCGCTCGACCATGCCGTCGGCCAGCAGGTCGAGGGCCCGCCGCCGATTCTCGGGAAGCCGGACGTCGCCGAGCGCCGCCTTGGCGGCGGCCACGTGGTGAAGCGCCTGCTTCCGGGCCTCCCCGAGCGCGCCCGCCATCGCGATGCGGTCGCAGACCGCCTCGGCCTGTGCCGGCTCTGACACGAGCTCGCGCAGGTCCATCGCCGCGAGTGCCGGATCGCGCCGGCGAGCGATGATCAACGGGAGGGTGACCGTGCCGTCGAGCAGGTCCGTGCCGCGGTGCTTGCCGGTGCGTTCGCTTGGGCCCGAGACGTCGAGCACGTCGTCCAGGATCTGGAAGGCAAGCCCGATCCGCGAGCCGAACCCGGCCAGCGCGGCGGCCGCCTCCGGCGCCGCGTCGCCGAGAAGCGCACCGAGGCGACAGGCTGAGGCGAACAGGCTGGCCGTCTTCAGCTCGCACCGCTCGAGGTAGCGCTCCTCGGTGACCGAGTCAGACCACGCGTCCGCGCGCTGCACGAGCTCTCCTCGCGCCAGCGCCGAGGACGCCCCCGACAGCGCGCTGACCGCCTCCGCGCTATTCGTGGATGCCAGTTCCGCGAAGGCACGGGAGAAGAGCAGATCGCCGGTGGCCGTGGCGGCATTCCGACCGCCGGCCGCGAACACCGTGGGGCGGCCGCGGCGGAGCGCGGCCCGATCGAGCACGTCGTCGTGAACGAGGGTGGCCATGTGCAGGAGCTCCACCGCCACGGCAGCCGCCACGAGGGCGCTGTCCCCTTCGCCTCCGCACAGGAACACCAGCACCGGCCGCAGCCGCTTTCCGCCGGCCGCCAACGTGCCCGCAGCGTGGCGACCCAGCTCGGCGCCGTGACCCTCGGCCACCTCCGCCAGGCGAGCCTCGGTGCGGTGGAGCTGGCGGGAGAGCCCCGGTCCGCCGGCCTCGAGCACCCGCACGAGCTGCGCCGGAGCGGCGGCACTCATCGCGGAACGGTGCCCACGTGGATCGCGATGATCCCTCCGGCGGTCAGGATCCACCGGACGTCCTCGAGGCCCACGGAGACGAGCTCGCGCGCGAGCTCGGGCGGGCCGGGAAAGCGCCGGACCGAGCTGGGCAGATAGGTGTAGGCCTCGGGATCTCCCGCGAGCCGCCCGAGCGCCGGCACCACGCTGTCGAACCAGAGCCGGAAGAACCAGGAGAGGGGCGCGCGCTGCGGGGTGGTGATCTCGAGCACGACGACCCTGCCCCCCGGGCGGGTCACCCGCGCCATCTCGGCCAGGCCCGTGTGCAGGTCGGAGAAGTTACGCGCCCCGAACCCCACGGTCACAGCCGCGAACTCTGCGTCCCGGTAGGGCAGCGCCAGCGCGTTGCCCACCTCGAAGCGCAGGCCCGGAGCCTTTTGACGTGCGAGCTCGAGCATGCTCTCCGAGAAGTCCGCGCCCACGACCTCGCCGCCGGGCGCCACGCGCCGCGAGAGCTCGACCGCGAGGTCCCCCGTGCCGGTGGCCACGTCGAGAGCGCGGTCCCCCGGGCTCAGCGCGGCGAGGTCCACCGCTCGCTCGCGCCAGCGCCGGTCCATGCCCGCCGTCATGACCGAGTTCATGCGGTCATACACGCGGGCGATGCGGTCGAACATCGCGCGCACCTGGGTCTCCGGCAGCGTCCCGCTCGCGCGGAGGGGCGCAGCCCGATCGCCTCCCGCCGCGGGCGTCAAGAGTACGGCTACTGGGTGTCCTGCCCGCCCTCCGCCGCCTCCTCCTTGAGGGAGGCGATGAAGTCGACGAGCGCCTCGAACTGCTCGGGATTCTCCTCCTGAAGGCTCTGATAGGACGGCATCGGAGACGTGGGGTTGATGAGCGTCCGCGCGATCGCGTCACGCCCCAGGCGATCGCCGATAGCCGTCAGGTTGGGGCCCAGGGTGTTCCCGTTCTCCCCGATCCGGTGGCAGCCGAGGCAGCCCGAGGCCGCGGTGACCGCCGCGCCGTCCTCGTAGGCCGCCGCGACGGGAATCTCGATCTCGCTCGGCGGGCCTCCCAGCGCGCCGATGATGCTGAGGTAGGCCATGGCGACCACCGTGGCAACCGCGCCGATCATCGCGATCGGGCGCTTGAGCGGATGGCGCTCCGGGCTGCGGTCGTAGAAGGGGAGCAGCAGCAGGAGGATCAGGCATATCGTCGGTATGCCAAGGGTGGCCATCAACACCAGCGATGGCGGCTTGATGACCCGCAGCAGCTCGAAGAGGAAGAAGAAGTACCACTCCGGGCGGGGCGAGTAGGTGGTGGTGGTAGGGTCCGCCTTCGGTCCCAGCTCGGCACCGAAGAGGATGGCCATCGCGATGATGACGAAGAGCGTGATCGCCGCCATGGCACCGTCCTTGGTGACGGCGTAGGGGAAGAAGGGCTTGCCGGCGTTCTTCAGCTGCGAGTACTCCCGGAGGTACTGCTCCTTCTCCTGGGCGTTCACCTAGATGCCTTCACTGTTGAGCGACTTCTTCTCGGGCTTGAGCCAGGGCGGGGCGGTCGTGCCGAGCTTGGCCACGAGGTAGAGGTGGGCGCCGATCAGGGCGGCGATGAGGCCGGGGATCAGCAACATGTGCAGCGCATAGAAGCGGCTGAGGCTGGCCGCCCCGAACTCCGCGCCCCCGCGCATGAAGTCGGCCAGGTAGGGACCGATGATCGGTGCCGAGGCGTTCAGATTGACCGCCACCGTCGTGGCCCAGAAGGACCGCTGGTCGAACGGGAGCAGGTAGCCGGTGAGTCCCATTGCGAGGGTGAGCACCAGCAGCACGACGCCGATGATCCACTGGATCTCGCGCGGATACTTGTACGCGCCGAAGAGGAAGGTCCTGGCCAGGTGCAGGAAGATCAGGATGATCATCACCGTGGATCCCCACTTGTGCATCCCGCGGACGAGCTCGCCGAGGAAGACCTCGTTGGTAATGTACGCGGCCGACTCGTAGGCGCGCGCGGTGTCGGGTTCGTAGTACATCGCCAGGAACACGCCCGTGACGGCCTGCGAGACGAAGGCGAACAGCGTGGCCGAGCCGAGCGTGTAGAACCAGTTGGTGCCCTTCGGGACCTTGCGGTACAGGTTGGCGCGGAGGAGCGGGCTCAGGTTGCTGCGCTCGTCGAGCCAGCCGACCACCTGGGCGGTCTTCTCGGTGGCGTCCTCCCGCAGCTTCTCGCCTCGGCTGGGCGCTGCGTCGCCGTTGTGCCCGGCACCGTTGTCCTCTCCCGGACGCGGAGGAGCCGGGCGCAGGAACTTGGGCAGCGGGGGCGTCAGCTTGCTCACGTGCTCGGCCTCGAGGGATAGAGGTACTGCCAGAGCCCGTCGAGGTGGTTCGACGGGTCGCGCACGGAGAAGCGGCGGAGCTGGGAGTTGACCGAGAAGCGCTCGCCGATCTCGACGCGGCCGTCCCTCACACGGGTGTAGAAGCGGTCGAGTGGGCGCACGGGCGGGCCACCCTCCACCTTACCCTGGAAGTCGTAGACGCCGCCGTGGCAGGGACACACGAACCGCTTCGAGGCCTGTATGTAGCGCACCGGGCAGCCGAGGTGGGCACACCGGTTCGAGATCGCCACGTAGGGCAGGTCCTCGGTGCGCTTGCTGTCTCGCGAGGGGTTGAACTTGCGGACGTAGACCGTGTGCTTGCCGGCCTCGCCGGCGTCGGCGACCACGTTCATGACCTTGGGAACGTAGGTGGTCTCGTTGAAGTCGCCCACCGGTCCCATGTCCTGCCACCTGTCGGGCGTGCTGTCCTCGAGCTGCGGGCCGAGCGCAAAGCCGAGCGCCGGCAACAGGAACGCGGACGTGGCCACGCCGCCCACTGCCATCGCGCTGCCGGTCATGAACTTGCGCCGCGTGACGGTCTCGCCCTCGAACGCGCCCGCCGCACCCTCGTCCATCGTGTAGCGGGGCTTGCGCTTCGAGGTGTCGGGAGGTTTCTTAGCCACTGGCTCGGGATGCAGCTACTCATGTATTCAACGCCGCAAGAAGAATAGAGTCAACTTGGCTACGGGAGTCACAAGCCCCTTGAAGAGCCGTCCGGCGCCGAGGGCGGCTGCCCCGCACGCCACACCTCCTGAGCTCCCGGGGCCCCCTCCTCCGAGAGGGCGCGCGCGGTGGCCAGCCAGAGCGAGTCGGCCACCTCGGGTCGCCCCTCTGCATGCGCCCTGGCGGTGAGCGAGATGAGGTCCGCGAGCTCCCACACTGCGGCGACGTCCCCGCGCTCGGCCAGCCGCGCGAGGCCGAGCGCGTACAGGGCGTCCCCGGCGAGCAGACACAGGTCCGGGTCCATGCCCCTGAACGTCCTGGGAGTGCCATAGTGCATGAGGTAGCCCTCGTAGACCGCCTCGAGCACGAACAGGCGGTCGGGGTCCTCGACGAGGCCGGAGAACCGACCCGGCCCCGGCTCGGGTGCGGCGTGGCGGGCGAGCGAGGGCTCGACTTCCGCAAGCACCCGGGCCAGGGTCACCTGGCAACCTCCGCCAATGCGTCGCGGGCGGCCGCCACGGTTCGCTCGACGTGCTCTTCGGTGTGCGCGAGCGACGGAAACCACGCCTCGAACTGCGACGGCGGCAGGTACACGCCGCGCGTGAGCATGGCGCGGCAGAAGGCCGCATGGAGATCGAGGTCGCACGCTCTGGCCTCCCCGTAGGAGCGCACCGGCCCTTCGTGGAAGAACGGCGTGAGCAGGCCGGTCGTGAAGGACACGTGGAGCGGCACACCGGCCTCCCGGCCGGCCTCGCGCAGGCCGTCGGCCAGTGCACGCGAGATGCTCTCGAGCCGATCGTAGGCCGCGGAGTCGAGCAGCTCGAGAGTCGCGAGCCCCGCGGCTGTGGCCAACGGGTTCCCGGAGAGCGTGCCCGCCTGGTAGACATCGCCCGCCGGCGCGACGAGCTGCATGAGCTCCACGGGCCCGGCGTAGGCCGCGGCCGGCAGACCCCCGCCGATCACCTTGCCGAGCACGGTCAGGTCCGGGGTCACGCCCTCGCGCTCCTGGGCACCGCCGCGCGCCACGCGGAAGCCCGAGATGACCTCGTCGAACACGAGCAGGGCGCCGCTGCGCTCGGCGTGCTCGCGCAAGAAGGCAAGGAAGCCCTCCGCCGGGGCCACGAGGCCCATATTGGCCGGGTAGGGCTCGGCGATGATGGCGGCCAGCTCGTGCTCCGCGAGCACGGCCTCGACCGCCTCGCGGTCATTCCAGGGCACCACCAGCGTGGCGGCGGCCTGCACGCTCGGCACCCCCGGCGAGGCGGGCACGCCCGCCGGCGGGACGGTGCGCCCCTCCGATCCGGGTGAGCCCGCGCCCACTGCGGTGGCCACTCCGGATCCCGCCTCCGCCAGCAGGCCGTCGGAATGGCCGTGGTAGGCCCCCGCGAACTTGAGCAACTTCTCGCGGCCGGAGGCCGCTCGCGCCAGCCGGATGGCACTCATCGCCGCCTCCGTGCCCGAGCTGACCATCCGCACCATCTCTGCCCCGGGAACCCGGTCGACCACCTCGGCCGCCAGCTCCACCTCCGCCATCGTGGGGGCGCCAAAGCTCGTGCCGAGGGCGGCCGCCGCGGTGACGGCCTCGACCACGGCCGGGTGGGCGTGCCCGGCTATGAGGGGCCCCCAGGAGCACATCCAGTCGAGCAGGCGGTTGCCGTCCACGTCCACGACCTCGGCGCCGCTGCCCTGCGACACGAAGATGGGGTCGCGCCCGATCGCGGTCATCGCGCGGACCGGCGAGTTGACTCCACCCGGCAGGAGGTCGACCGCGCGGGCGTACAGCTCCTGCGAGCGGGCCCACGACGGGCCCGCGCTCACGCGTACTCCGCCTCCCAGCGCCGGTGCTCGTCGGTGAAGTAGCGGAGGCGGATCTTCTTGAACTCGGTCGAGGAGTAGAGCGTGCGGCGATCCTCGATGCCGGACTCCTCCGCGATCGAGTCGAGGATGGCGTCGCACTCCTCCTTCGAGCGGCCGTGGGCCATCGTGAAGAGCGAGTATGGCCAGTCCTCGTAGGTCGGCCGTTGGTAGCAGTGCGAGATGCCGCGGAAGCTCGCCATGAGGGGGGCTATCTCCATGATCCTGTCCTCCGGGACCGCCCAGACGCCCATCCCGTTTGCGGAGAACCCGGCGCGGCGGTGAAAGAGGATGGCGGCCACCCGGCGCAGGGCCTTGCGCTCCTTCATCGACTCGAGGTGCTCGAGCAGCGCCTCCTGGGATATCCCCAGCTCGGCCGCGGCAGGGCCGTAGGGCTCGGGGATCACGGGCATGTCTCCCTGGAGCGCGCGGATGACCGCGATGTCCAGGTCCGACAGGTCGATCGGGTCGGGCTCGATCGGATCTTCGGCCACGCCGGCGGCGGCGAGGTCCTTCGTGCCCTTCTCCATCTCGAGGTCCATCCTGATCTTGAACAGCCTGAGGGTGGGCAGCTGGCGCACGGACTCGGCTCCCGTGAGCTCCTGCAGCAGCTCGAGCGTCCCGTCGAGGCCGAGCCTCGAGCCGGGCTCGGTGGCCAGGGTGAACCACATGTTGAAGTCGTGGTTGCGCAGGTAGTTGTGGGAGACGCCCGGGTGGCTGTTCACGATCCTGGCCGCCCGGTGCGGGTTCTCCGGGTCCACCTTCGCTGCCACGAGCATCGACTGGTAGCCGAGCACCCGGGTGTCGAAGATCGGGGTGACCTGACGGATGATCCGCTCGTCCAGCAGCCGCCCCACGCGGCGCAGCACCTCGTCCTCCTCGATCTCGGCGAGGCGCGCCACGTGGGCGAATGGGCGCGACTCCAGCGGGAAGCTTCCCTGCATGAGGTTGAGCAGTCGCTTGTCGAGGTCGTCGAGAGGGACGGCGGCGCCGTCCCTGCGCGAGCGGACCTTGGGAACTACTGAAGCCATGCGGCTGCATCCTTTGCGTGGTAGGTGATCACGACGTCCGCGCCGGCGCGGCGGATAGAGGTCAGCGCCTCGAGCACCGCGGCGCGCCTGTCGATGTATCCGGCCGCAGCGGCCGCCTCGATCATCGCGTACTCGCCGCTCACGTTGTAGGCCGCCACCGGCACGCGCGTGGCCTCCTTGACCCGGCGGATCACGTCCAGATAGGCAAGCGCGGGCTTGACCATGATCACGTCGGCGCCCTCCTCGACGTCGAGCAGAGCCTCGCGCACGGCCTCGTCGGCGTTGGCCGGGTCCATCTGGTAGGTGCGCCTGTCGCCGAAGGCGGGCGCCGAGCCGGCGGCCTCGCGGAACGGACCGTAGAAGGCCGAGGCGAACTTTGCCGAGTACGCCACGATAGGCGTCTCCTTGTGGCCCTCGGCATCCAGCTGGACGCGAAGGGCGCCGACGCGGCCGTCCATCATGTCGCTCGGCGCCACGGCGTCCGCCCCCGCACGCGCGTGTGAGATCGCCGTCTTTGCGAGCAGCTCGAGGGATATGTCGTTGTCGACGACGCCGTCCTCCCGGACCACGCCGCAGTGGCCGTGGCTGGTGTACGCGCAGAGGCACACGTCGGTGATTACCACCAGCTCGGGATGGGCCTCCTTGAGGGCGCGTACCGCGAGCTGCACCACCCCCTCGTCGTCGTAGGCGGGCGAGGCAAGCTCGTCCTTCTCTGCAGGGACGCCGAAGAGCAGCACGGCGGGCACTCCCAGCGCGTGCGCCTCCCCCGCCTCCTCCACCGCGTGGGAGATCGACATCCGCGACACGCCCGGCATCGCCTCGATGGGGGTGCGGCTGTCGCTGCCGAGCTCAACGAACATCGGAAGGACGAGGTGGGACGGGGTCAGCTCCGTCTCGCGCACCATGTCACGCAGCAGCCCCGTCCGGCGGAGCCGCCGCATCCTGGTGGCGGGAAAGGCCATGGGCATCAGTCTAGGTGAGGTCGGCCGCCGCGCCGCTGAAGGCGCGTATGCTCGCGGGGTGCGCCATCTCGCGGTGTCCGCGCTCGGTCGCGACCGCCCGGGCATCGTCGCGGCGGTGACCGCGGTCCTTCTGAGGCACGAGCTCAACGTGCAGGACTCCCAGATGACGATCCTCAGCGGGCACTTCACGATGGTGCTGCTCGTGGCGGGCGCGGACTCGCTGGAGGTCGGCAAGCTGCGAGGCGAGCTGGCGCGTGTGGCCGCCGACCTCGGCCTCGTGGCGATGGCCGTGTCAGAGGTCGACGACGCGGGCGGTGACTACCCCGAGCCCACCCACATCGCCACGGTCTATGGAGCCGATCACCCCGGCATCGTTCACGCCGCGGCGAGCGCGGTGGCCCGCCAGGGGTGCAACATCACCGACCTGAACACCCGTCTCAGCGAGGGCGGCGCGGCGCAGCCGCTGTACGTGGTGATGATGGAGATAGCCGCACCCGCCGATCGGGTCGAGGAGCTGCGCCGGGCGCTCGAGGACGTGGGCCGGGACGAGGGGGTCCAGGTGAGCCTCAACGAGCTCGAGCACGACGAGCTGTAGGCAGGGTGCCGGCGCGCGAGGTCCTGCTGTTCCCGCACCCTACGCTGAAGAAGCCGGCGCGGCCGCTCGGCACCGGTCAGCGCGCGGAGGCCGAGCGGGTGGCGACCGACCTGCTCGACACGATGGCCGCCCACCCCGGCTGCGTGGGGCTCGCGGCACCCCAGCTCGATGAGCTCGTGCGGATCGTCGTAGTGGACGTGAGCGGCCACAAGAAGGCGAGGACCTCGAACGGCCTGCTGGTGCTCGTGGACCCCGAGGTGGTCCGTGAGAGCGGCGCCGAGGTGGCTCGGGAGGGCTGCCTCAGCATCCCGAGGCTGACCGCCGACGTGAGGCGCGCCACCGCGATCGAGTTGCGTGCCCACACGCCCGCCGGGGATCCGGTGGACCTGGCCAGCGAGGGCTTCGAGGCGCGCTGCCTGCTGCACGAGATCGACCACCTCGACGGCTTGTTGTTCCTCGATCGCGTGGACTCGCTGAGGACCGACGTGTTCCGGCGAAAGCGCTACGGTTGATGCGCCCGCTGACCCCGAACCCGACGTTCGAAGCGACGACATGATCGTCGAAGGGAACGCATGGCTTCCGCTGACCACCGACCGCTCCGCCGTGCGGTGGGGTCTCGGCGCCGTGTCATAGCCGATGGCCGACGCGGATGAGCCGCCTGGCTAGGCGAACCGCCGTAGCGCCAGCCGGCTTGCCACCCCGAACGCACAGAACAGCGCGGCCAGGTGCAGCAGCGGACCGACGATCGATCTGGAGTCGTTCAGGGCGGCGTCGATCGCCTCGAGCGTCGGCTTGAAGGGAAAGACCGCCGACACCACTTGGACCGCGTCATAGAGGACAGGCGAGACCGAGCCCGACGGCACGAGGGCGAGGAAGGCGAGCGGCAGCGAGAGCATCACGCAGAGCAGGGAGGCAGACCGCACCTCCTTCGTGAGCGCCCCTATCGCCAGCCCCATCGCGGCGAAGGCGAGCGCGGCCGCGGCCAGCCCCGCGACCCACAGATGGAAGCGATCCCACTGCAGGTCCACGAACAGCCCCAGCCCCGCCAGCATCACCAGGCTCACGGCCAGCGCGGACACCGCCGCGAGGCCGGCCTTCTCCAGGAGCAGGCCCGTACGCGAGACGAGCCCGCGCACGAGGCGCAGGAAGGCGTTCTCCTCACGCTCGAGCGCTAGCGCCCCCGCGGCCAGCAGAAGCGTGATGAACATGATCGAGACAGAGACGGCGATCGCCACCGAGAACGAGCTGAGCGGGGTCGCCGCGCCGTCCAACTGCACCTGTCTCACGCGGATCGGCGTGCCCACAGAGGCGAGAACGTCGTCGGAGAGGTCGAGGTTGGTGCGGGCGAGCGTCGCGAAGCGCATCACCTGGTCGATCTGCGCACGGGCCGGTGATCCTGCCGGCAGCTCGCTCCTCGCCTCCTTGAGGATCCGCTCCGAGCGCTCGAGTCCCAGCACGTCGAACTGCCGGCCGAGGAAGTTGTACTGCCCGCCGGTGGCGATCAGGTCGAGGAACCCGAGTGCGACCTTGGCGAGCCGCTTGGTGAGGGCGTTGTTGGCGTCGGCCACCTGCGACTTGATCGTGTCGCGCACGTATCCCGACTTGATTGGATCCTCGGCGTTGTAGAAGACCTCGATCGTGGCGGGGTCGAGGCCGCTCTGCAACTTCTGGGTCGTGTCCTCGGGAATCACGATCGCCCCCAGCACGTCGCCGTCCCTCACCTTGCGGACCGCCTCCGCCCTGCTCTTCACGATCACCGGGTCGATGGCCCGGAAGAGCACGTCCGCCTGGCGCGAGGTGTCGAGACGCTCCCCTCCGAGGTCGAGCTGACTGGCCGACTCCGGAACGAGGTTGGCGAAGGCGACCTGCGGCTTGTCCGGGCCCCGGGAGAGGGCGAACCCGATCAGCACCGCGATCACGATCGGGTAGAGCACCAGCAACGTCACGAGCAGCGGCGAGCGGCGCAGGAGCCGCAGGTCCTTCAGCAGGAGCCAGCGCACCCCTAGTGACCTCGGGCGTGCAGGAACGCCACGAAGGCCTCCTCGAGGCCCTCGTCGCCCTCTTGCCCCACCGCTTCCTTCAGCCGGCGGGGCGAGCCCGTGAACAGCAGCTCACCGTCGGCCAGCACCAGCACGCGATCCGCGTGGCGCTCGGCCTCCTGGATGTTGTGCGTGGAGAGGACCACCGCGGTCCCCGCCTCCGCCAGGCCGAGCACGAACTCCCACAGGCGCTCGCGCTGCCTGGGATCGAGGGAGGCGCTCGGCTCATCGAGGAGCAGGACCGACTGCTGCCCTAGCAGCCCGATCGCGATGTTCACCCGCTGGCGGTTGCCACCGGAGAGCTTCACGACCTGATCTCCGGCCCTGTCGCCGAGGCCGGTGAGTGCGAGCATCCGCTCCACCGTCGCCTCTGGCTCGGAGCACCTCTCGAGGCGCGCGAACAGCCGCAGGTTCTCGGCCACCGTGAGCTTCCCGTAGAGGGCGGGCTGCTGAGGAACCCATCCGACTTCGCGTGGGCCGGGGCTCACGCGGCCCGCGTCGGGCGCCACGATGCCGGCCAGGATCGTGAGGAGGGTCGTCTTCCCCGCCCCGTTTGGCCCGATCACCGTAACGAGCTCGCCGCGCCCCGCGCTGAGCGAGACGCCTCGCAGCGCCTCCCGCTCGCCATAGCGCTTGACGAGCCCCTCGGCCTCCAGCACCCGAGCGGGGGCCGGGGCGCTCTCCGGCCGGGTGGCGGCGGTCGGGTCGGCGGCCATCGAGGCCACGGTAGCGGCCCTGGCACACTGGCCGCGTGAGGCTCCTCTTCATCGGTGACGTGGTTGGCGGGATCGGGCGTCGTGCGCTGGCCGCGTTGCTGCCCGGGCTCGTAGACCGGCACAGGCCGCACTTCGTGGTGGTGAACGGCGAGAACGCGGCCGGCGGGGTCGGGATCACCGAGCGAACGGCGCGCGAGCTGTTCGACCTGGGTGCGGACTGCATCACGCTCGGAAATCACTCCTATCGGCACACCGAGGTCTACGGCTACCTGGACCGCGAGGAGCGGATCGTGCGCCCGTCCAACTACCCGAAGGGCAGCCCCGGCCGCGGGGCCACGGTCGTGCGGCGCGAGGGCATGGCGCTCGGCGTCGTGAACCTGTCCGGCACGGTGTTCGTGGACGCCGCTCGCTCTCCGTTCTCCGAGGCAGACGCGGTGCTGGCCGACCTCCGCGGGCGCACCACGCACGTGCTCGTGGACATGCACGCCGAGGCCACGAGCGAGAAGGTGGCCATGGGCTGGCACCTGGACGGCAGGGTCACCGCATGTCTCGGCACCCACACGCACGTGCCCACCGCCGACGCCCGCGTGCTGCCGGGCGGCACCGCCTACTGCACCGACGTGGGCATGACGGGCCCGCGCGGCGGCGTGATCGGGGTGAAGCGCGAGCTCGCGCTGAAGCGCTTCCTCACGATGACCAACGTCCGGTTCGATACCTCCGACGAGGATCCGTGGCTCAACGCGGTGCTGGTCGAGGCCGCGGATGACGGCCACGCCACCGCGGTCGAGCAGCTGCTCCTGCCGTGGCATCGAGCGAACTGACCAGCAGCGACCACAGCGCGAGCCCGAGCACCGCGAGCAGCAGCGCGTTGCGCACGGCCACGAACCACAGCCAGGCGGGCTCGCGCGCCACGACGTCGGCGTAGTGCGCCGGAAACTCGACGAGCGTGAGGGCCGTCGCGCCCGCGCCGGCCGCTGCGAGCGCGTGCATCCCCCACGCTAGCGCCAGGCCCGTCAGCGGGACGACCCAGATGAGGAACTGTGGCGAGAGCACCTTGCCGAGGCCGGCGAACGCAACCACAGCCGCCAGGGAACCGAGCACGAGCGCCCGCCGTGTCGGCGGTCCGCGGCGCCGGACGGTAGCCCCCGCGGCGCACAACGCGAGGGCCGCGAGAAGCACCGCCGAGAACAGCGCCGAGACGGGGCCGTCGGCCGCGTGCAGGAGGCCATCGGATCGGTGGCTCTTCACCACGAGCACCTCGCCGGCACCCACCGCGTCGAGGGCGAAGAGGAGCGAGGCCGCGCTGCTCTCGATCTGAACCGGTCGATCGAGGTGGTAGGTGAGCGCCGCCAGGGCCCCCGAGGGCGAAAGCACCACCGCCACCGCGGCGATCGCACCGGCGGATAGCACGAGGGCGCCCAGCCCCGACAGGGCGGCGCGGCGCTCGCCGCGAGCCACCAGCCAGGAGAGCGCCACCGGTGCGACGACCAGCGGGAAGCCCTTTGTCATCACTCCCAACCCGAGGATCGCGAATGCGGCGCGCGGGCGATCGGCGCAGAGCAGCAGGAGCGCGGCGAGCGTGAGCGCAACGGGCGCGAGGTCGAAATGGGTCCGGACCATCGCTCCCGTCAGGAGCGGCATCAGTGCGACCGCCAGCATCGCCGTCCGACGGTCGCCCCCCGTCCGCGCCGAGAGCTCACCGCTGCAAAGCACCACCGCGAGCGCCAGGGCCAGCGCCAGCAGCCCGAACGCGATCCGGTAGGTCCCTTCGGCCGTGCCCGCGAGCCCTGGCAGCGCGAGCAGGGGCGCCGCGAGGGGCGGGTACTCGAAGCTCACGTCACGGTAGGGCAGCGTCCCCTCGAGGAAGCCCGCGGCGTAGGTCCGGTAGACGAAGAGGTCGCTCACCCGCTCGTCTGCCCAGGGCCCGCCGAGGAACGTGAGCGCGAACGCGGCCAGGAGCAAGGTTGACGCGGCGCGGGTCAAGCGGGTGCCGGCTCGCGCGGGCGGGCGGAAACCGCGAGCGCCTCGCCGGGGTCGGCCACGGGCCGGCCGTCCGGAGAAGCCGGGCCGCGGTAGGGGCCGAGGAGCGCCACGAGCGCCAGCGGGGCAAACCAGACAACGTAGAGGTAGAACCAGTGTGTCACCGCCAGCTCCACGGCCACCAGCACGGCCGCTCCAAGCGCCGCCACCTGCAGAGGCCCGCGACGCCGCGGCACCACGGCCACCGCAAGGACGAGGCCCACAGCCCCCACCTTCACGGCCGTGTGAAGCGGGGCCAGCCACTCTTCCTGTCCCCAGACGCTGAACGGAGACGGACGGGAGGCCTGGTAGCCGAGGGTGCGGTCATAGAGCTCCATCAGGCCTCCGTCCGGCACGAACGGCAGGAAGGCAAGCACCAGCACCGCCACGAGGGCGAGGGCGAAGACGAGCCACGACCCGAGGCGCGAGCGCGCCCCCTCACCCTCCTCGCTCGTGCCCGTGGCGAAGAGCGGCGCGAGGACGAGCGGCGCGAACTTGGCCGCGGCGCCGAGCCCCACGGCCACCCCTCTTGCGGCTGCGGACAGGCCCTCCCGTGCCGGCCGGAGGGTGAGCGCCAGCATCGCGAGGACCGTGAACATGGCGACGATCGAGTCGTTGGCGTTGGTCTCGAGGCTGAAGAGCGCATACGGGAAGGCGGCCCACGCGAAGCCGAGCACGACCCCCAGCTCTCTTCCCTCACGCCCCGGCCGCAGCCGGCGGCCGAGGAGCACGAGGCCGAGGAGCGTTACCAGGTCGAAGAGGATGGCCGCCCCGTGTGCGGCCGGGAGGTCGTCCCAGCGCCCGCTCCAGGGCAACGCCTGCTCGAAGGGCACGTAGGCCAGGTAGTTGACGGGCCCGTAGGTATCGCCGCGCTCGACCTCGCGCGAGAAGCCCTCGCCGTAGAGATCCTTGCCGTCGGCGATCCGATCTGCGCCGAGGACCCCCGCGTACCCGACGTCGATCACGGTCGAGTCCACCACGTTCAGGCCAACCCGGAAGCCCACGAGGAAGACGACGGCGATCGCGAGCCACGCGACGGGGACCACCGGCACGAGCCACTCCCGGCGCTCCCGCGGGCGGAAGCCCGCCACGAGCAGCCGCGCGAGGAGGTAGAGCAGCACGGGATAGGCGAGCGGGACGGAGACGCCGATGTCGCCGCGGTTGAAGAAGACGTGCGAGGCTCCAAAGGAGACGAGCACGAGCAGGTCGAGGTGGAGCAACCGGAAGGGCCTGCGGGGATCGATGAAGGGCGCGAGGAAGAGGACGCACAGCGGTATCCACACGTAGGGGGCATTCAGCGTCTGCCCAAAGGCCCCCTCGTACCCCCGAGCCATCGTCCAGGCCACCTGATGACCGGTCCACTCCTCGAGGATCGCCCCCGTGGCGTCATCCACGCGTACCTGGGCCAGCTCCCGCTCGCGGTCGAACCAGCTCACCTGCCACCGCCCGGGCCCGCGTGTGTAGGCCGTGGGCCTGAAGTCGGCGTGGCGCCGGCGCTCCGCCACCACCTTGTCCGATCGGGCGGCGATGCGGATCGCCTTGCGCGCTGTCAGCCGGTAGCCCGGCGGTGCCACGGTCTGCGAGCGCGGCTGGTCGAGCTTCGGCCTTGCCTCGGCCGCCCCGGGTGCGCCGGCCGCCCCTGCGAGGAGGGCAACGGCAACGGCCATCGCCACAAAGGGCGTCAGGGTCCGCGCGTGCCGGCGGCGAAGCTCCACATCTTGTTGCCGATGAAGCTGAGCGGCGTGGCCGCGATCACGGAGATCGCCTGGGCCGGGATCTCGTGTACCCCCGAGCCGGTCACGAGCAGCTCGAGGATGGCCGCCGCCACGAGGAAGGCGGCCACGCTCACGGCGAGGAAGCGCGCGGCCTGGAAGCCCGCGCTCCCCTCCTTCGCGCCGAATGTCCAATGCCTGTTCCACCAGAAGTTGTTGGTCACCGCAACCGCGAACGCGAGGGTGGCCGCCATGAGATGGTGCAGGTTTCCGGCCTCGAAGGCGATAGTGAAGACGATCAGGTTGACGACGTAGCCCGATCCGCCCACCAGGCAGAACTTCACGAGCTGCACCCAGTTGTGCGAGCGCCGCATGCCCTGGAGCACGCGCGCGCTCATCCGGTCACCCCGAAGTGCTCGAGCACCGTGGGCGCGACGTCGCGGATGGCCCACTGCTCGCGTGAGCGCGAGCCAACCCCGCACATGAGGAGCACGCCCAGCGAGTCGCAGCGGTGCAGCGAGCCATGACTGCCGCCGCCGACGTGGTCGTGGCCACCCCAGTCCATGAACTCGACACCCGGCTTTGCCGAGAGCAGCACGTCACCCGACCGCGGGCAGTCGAGCGCCGACCACAGCCGCGCCAGGGCGTCGGGATAGTCCTGGCTGCGAACGATCCCGTCCTCCACCTCCAGACCGAGCGCCTGGAGGTCTCCATCGACGCTCCAGCTCTCACCGCGGGGGTCCACCAGCTCGCCCCCGCGGGCAAAGCGCAGCTCTCCCCGTCGGGTCTGCACGATGCCCTCCTCGTGGCCGCGGCGGGCCACGAGGTCGACGCCTTCCACCTCGCACAGGTCCTCGGCCAGGCGCGGCGCCAGCCCCTCGCGGCGCTCCTCCTCCACCACGTAGACCTGTGCCGAACGGGCACCCGGGCAGACCGCGATGTCGGCCTCCTCCGGCGCCAGGTCGGCGGGCAGGAGCAGTCGCCAGCCGTCGAGGGCCAGCGCCAGGTTCACGCTCGAGTCGATCGCGTTCTGCGAGTGGTCTGCCATCACGATCACCGAGTGCTCCTCGAGGAAGGTGTCGGCGCCACCGGCCGCGTCCATCATCCGCCCGAGCGCGCGGTCGGCCTCGGCGATCGAGGTAGGCTGGGCCTCCGGGCCCAGGCGATGGGAATAGGTGTCGTTGTCGGGCAGGGAGAGCAGCAGGAAGTCGAAGAGGTCGTTCTCCACGAGGTACTCGCCCACGCAACCGGCGTGGGCGTCGCGCTGCCCCGGCATGCCGAGCGTCGAGAAGCAGCCCGTCCGGCGGGAGTCGAAGATGTCGGCATAGAAGAGCTCCCGTGGGCCCCACACGGCATGGCGAAACTGTGCGGCCTCGGCCAGGCGGCTATAGCGGGAGCCGGTGGAGGGCTCGTGGCGGTGCCTGCCGCGATAGATCAGGTAGGTCGTGCCGGCGGTGCGCAACCCGGCGTCGTCCAGGTGCTCGAACACGGTCTTGCGCTCCTGGGTGAGGTGCGCGAGGTTCATGTTGTAAACGGTGTCCTGCAGGGAGCGGAAGATGCCGAACGTGCGAGTTGCGGGGAAAGAGGAGCCGTACTCGACGTAGCGCTCCTCCCCCCGGTGGTACCAGTTCAGGGAAGGGATGAGGTGCTCCGCCGGACCGAGACCCGTGGCGATGCTAGATGCGGCCACTGGCGTGATCGACGGGAAGCTCGACACGCAGTCGGACACGTAGTCGCCACGCTCCATCAGGGCCGCAAGCGCGGGTGCACTGCCCTCCCGGGTGGCGCGCTCGAAGCCCCGTGGGTCGAGCGCGTCGATCACGGCAAGGACGAGCTTGCGCGGACTTGAGCCGCGAGTCACCGCAGGATCCGCAGGCCGGCGTACTTGCGGCCCTGCTCCCGACGCCCCTTCACGAGCAGCAGCACGAAGGCGGCGAGCGCCAGGAATGCCACAGGAGGCAGAAGGATGGAGATCGCGGCCAGCAGCAGCGCCACGGCGTCCGCATAGACGGTGAGCAGCCTGGCGGCGGGCTCGTCGAGGCGCTTGGCCACGCGCTCGAGGAGGCCCCCGATCGCCACGTAGGCAAGCAGCGCGCACACCGCGCCCGCGAGAAGGCCCGGCAGGCCCGAGTTGCCGCCCTCCGCCAGCGAGCCGGCGAACAGGAGCGCTCCGAGGACGATCGCCACGACCGCCGAGCCCACCGCGACCACGCGACGGTTCATCCCCGAACGTTCGGCCACGTACGAAACCACCGCCAGGGCGAGGACCGCGAAGAGGAACGCGGGCGACTCGAGGAAGTCCCAGCCGCTGCCGTCGAAGTCGATGCCCAGGTCGCCGCGCGCGAGCGCGCCGACGAGCAGCGGCGGCAGGAACGGGCGCACGCCGGTCGAGCCGGCGAGGCCGGCTCCCTGGCCGATGTCCAGTAGAAGGCTCAAGATCGATCTATGGCGGGGCCCGCCGGTCGGTACGCTGGGCGTGGTGACGATAGACGACCGCAGGCGCCCGCCCGGCCTGGCGCGAGGACGCTCGTGGCCCACGGCGAAGGAGAGCTCATGAGCCCGCCGCCCCGCCCCCCGTCGCGGTCGACCTCGCGGGACCTCGAGCGCTACGCCGGTCTCTTCGCGGCCCGCACGCGGGTCATGAGGTCCTCCGCGATGCGGGACATCATGTCGGTGATCGCGCGACCCGAGGTGATCTCGCTGGCCGGCGGCCTGCCGGACACCTCGAGCTTTCCGCCCGAGACCTTCGCGGCCATGACCGCCAGGATCGCCGAGGAGTCATGCGCGCGGGCGCTCCAGTACGGCCCCACCGAGGGCCTCGAGGGCACGAAGCGCTGCATCGCGGAGGTGATGGCGGCGGAGGGGATGCACGCCGACCTCGAGGACATGATCGTGACCACGGGCGGCCAGCAGGTGATCGACCTGGTCACGAAGGCGCTGATCGACCCGGGCGACGTGATCATCGCCGAGGGCCCCACCTACCCCGGCGCCGTTCCGGTCTTTCATGCCTACCAGGCCCACGTGGTGCAGATCGACATGGATTCCGACGGCATGCGGATCGATCTGCTGGAGGAGACCCTCGACCGGCTCGAGCGCGAGGGCAGGAGGCCGAAGTTCGTGTACACGGTGCCCACCTTCCAGAACCCGGCAGGGGTCACGATGTCCCTTCCCCGGCGGCGGCGGCTGATGGAGGTGGTCTCCGAGCGCGAGCTGCTCGTGCTCGAGGACAACCCCTACGGCCTCCTGCGATACGAGGGCGACCCGCTGCCGCCGCTTTACAGGCTCGACGGGGGCGGCTACGTGATGTACCTGGGTACCTTCTCCAAGATCCTCTCCCCGGGACTGCGGCTGGGCTGGGTCGTGGCGCCGGCGCCGGTACTGGAGAAGATCAACCTCGGCAAGCAGGAGGCCGACCTCTGCACCTCGACGCTCTCGCAACTCATGGTGCAGGCCTACTTCGAGCTCGAGGACTGGCGCCACTACGTGGGCTCGCTCACCGAGATCTATCGCGCCCGGCGCGACACGATGCTCGACGCCCTTGCGGAGGACTTCCCCCCCCAGGCCGAGTGGACGCGGCCCGGCGGCGGGCTCTTCGTCTGGGCGAACCTGCCGGACTTCATCGACACCACCGACCTGCTTGCGCGCGCCCTGCGCGAGAACGTGGCCTTCGTCCCAGGCGAGGGCGCGTTCCTCGACGGGCGCGGCAGGCACTCCATGCGCCTCAACTTCTCGGGGTCGGGCGAGGACCAGATCCGGGAGGGGATCCGGCGCATCGGCGAGGTGATCAAGGAGCAGGTGGCGCTCTACGGCACCCTCACCGGGGAGGAGGAGCGTGCGCCCGAGCCCGCGCGGGCCGAGGAGCCGTCCCCGGTCGAGGAGGAGGGCGGCCGGGTGGTCAACCTGCCCCGCCGGGGGGGCGAGGACCGGCGCGCCGGGGGCGCGTGAGCCGGGTCGCCGTCCTCAAGGGCGGCCGCTCGCTCGAACGGCAGGTGTCGCTTCGCTCGGGCGCACGCGTCGAGGACGCGCTCGGGCGCCTCGGCCACGAGGTGCTGGCGATAGACGTCGGCGTGGACCTCATCGCCCAACTGCGCGAGAGCGCGCCGGACGCCGCGTTCCTCGCGCTCCACGGCCGCGGTGGGGAGGATGGCACCGTCCAGGAGCTGCTCGAGATACTCGGCATCCCCTACACCGGATCGGGCATCCTCGCCTGCTCGCGTGCCAACGACAAGGTGCTCACCAAGTACCTCCTGCTCGAGGCGGGCATCCCGACCCCGGAGTTCTTCGCCTTCAACCAGACGGCCTTCAGCGAGCTGGGCGCGGCCAAGGCCCTGCCGGCGATGGAAGAGCGCCTCCGCTTCCCGATAGTGGTCAAGCCCTCGAGCCAGGGGTCCGCGCTCGGGATCAAGTTCGCGCGCACCCCCGCGGACGTCCCCGCCGCGCTCGTTGCGGCCTTCTCCTACGACGGCAAGGTGCTGCTGGAGCGCCACGTGGAGGGTCGCGACCTGGCTGTCTCGATCCTGGACGCCACCGACGGGCCCCAGACCCTGCCCGTGGTCGAGGCCGTGCCCCAGGGAGAGGACTTCTACGACTTCGAGGCGCGCTACCAGATCGGGCGAACGTCGTTCATGTGCCCCGCCGATCTGCCGGGCGACGCCTCGGCGCGCGCGCAGGAGCTGGCGCTCGCCACCTACCGGCTGCTCGGCTGTCGCGGCTTCGCGCGCGTGGACCTGATGCTCGACGCGGCGGGCGAGCTGTTCGTGCTCGAGGCCAACCCGATCCCCGGGCTCACCGAGACGAGCCTGCTGCCCCAGGCCGCAGAGGCGGCCGGAGTGAGCTTCGACGACCTCGTGGGGCGGATCCTCGGGCTGGCCCGCGGCCAGCAGGTGAGTACACCGGGGGGCTCGCGCCCCCCGGAACCCCCGCGCCGCACTTGAGCCACGGCTCCGGTGGCGGGTTCGCGCGTTGAGGGCTCGGGCGACGGCTCGCGACCTCTGGCCCCGCTGGGGCCAGGGTCGCCCCGGCCGGGCAGGGGCTCGCGGCGGCGGCCCCCGGGGCCCTCAGGTCAGCTGCTGCCGCCGGCGAAGTCCTCGGGGGAGACGTTGTCGAGGAAGTCCTTGAACTTCTCGACCACCTCATCCTGGTCCTCGACGTCGTGCTCGAACTCGATCGCGGACTCTGAGATCACGTCCTCGGCCGCGAAGATCTTGGCCTCGGTGCGGACGGCCAGCGCTAGCGCGTCGGACGGGCGGGAGTCGATCTCCACCTCGCGCCCGTCCATGGAGAGGGTGATCGCCGCGTAGAACGTGTTCTCTCGCAGCTCGGTGACGGACACCTTGGTGCAGGAGACCTCGAGCTCGGAGAGCACGTCGTTGATCAGGTCGTGGGTCATCGGGCGCGGTGTGTTGGCGCCCTGCAGCTTCATCAGGATCGCCGCGGCCTCGGGATGGCCGATCCATATCGGGAGGAACTTGTTGCCCTCGCGCGTCTTCAAGAGCACGATCGGCTGCTTGCCGACCATGTCGAAGCTCACGCCGTAGATGACCATTTCCTGCATGTGCGGCGGCTCCCTCGTGGGTGAGAACACAGTCTAGTCATGGCGGCGGGCCACAACGCACGTCCGGTCGCCGCCTCCGCGTCCCCTACCCGCCCGGGTGCGGGGGGCCGATACAATCGGCGCCCCGGGCGATTAGCTCAGCTGGTTAGAGCGCGTCTCTGATAAGGACGAGGTCCCTGGTTCGAGTCCAGGATCGCCCACTGGCCGGCTCCTCGGGTCCGAGTCTGCCCTAGGCGGCGCGGACGCTCGGACCGGCGCCCCGGCGCAACAGATCCTCCGCGAGGGCAATGGCCTCTCCCGCGGAATCGAAGGTCAGCTCGACCCTGAAGCCGTCTCCCCTCGGGCGCACGGCGACGGGACGGCCGAGAGCGGCCGTGAGGGTGTCCTCGACCGCAGCCATTGCCTCCGCGAGGTCGGGGTGGGGAACCCCCGCCTCTCTACGAGCTGGGGCCGTTTGCTCCCCTGCGAGCCTTGCCCGGCGCTCGGTGTCGCGCACCGACCAGCCGCCATCGCGAGCCTCACGCGCCAGTCGACGACGGTGGGCCTGATCCTTGCAGAGCAGGATGGCCCGGCCGTGGCCCTCCGACAGCGCGCCCGCCTCGATCAGCTCCAGGGCTTCGTCAGGGAGCTCCAGCAACCGAATCAGGTTGGAGACGGCCACACGACTCTTTCCGACGCGCCGCCCGACCTCTTCCTTCGTGATCCCGAGGTCCTCGACCAGCATCGCGCACGCACGCGCCTCCTCGACCGGGTTCAGGTCCACGCGCGCCATGTTCTCGGCGAGGGCCACGTCGAGTCGCTCCCAGTCCTCGGCCTCGCGGATCATCGCCGGCAGGACCTCGAGGCCGGCGAGCTTTGCGGCGCGCAGGCGGCGCTCGCCGGCCAGCAACTCGTATGCCCCTCCCGCTAGTGGCCGCAAGACGACGGGCTGTAGGAGGCCGCGGCTGCGGATCGACTCGGAGAGGGCCACGAGGGCGTCTTCGTCGAAGTCGCGCCTCGGTTGGCGGGGGTTGGGCGCGATCAACTCGACCGGCACCTCGCGCAGCCCCGACTCCTCAGAGCGCGACCGTGGAAGGATGGCCGCGAGGCCACGGCCCATGCCGCGGGCTCCCCCCCTCGCCTCCGGCGTGGCGTCAGGCACGTGCAGCCACCTCCCTTGCGAGCTTCAGGTATGCGGCGGACCCGGCGCTCGCCGGGGCGTGGCGGATGCCGGGGAGGCCGAAGCTTGGCGCCTCGCCGAGGCGCACGTTGCGGGGAATCACCGTGTCGAACACCAGCTCCGGAAAATGCTCACGGACCTCCCTTTCGGCCTCCTGAGCGAGCCGCGTGCGACCGTCGTGCATCGTGAGGATCATCCCGGCCACGGTGAGCCGCGGGTTGAGCTCGCGCTGTATCAGCGACAGTGTGTCGAGGAGCCCGGCGAGCCCCTCGAGCGCGAAGTACTCCGTCTGTACCGGCACGATCACCCGGTCTGCGGCCACGAGCGCGTTCACGGTGAGCGGCCCGAGCGACGGCGGGCAGTCGAGAAGCGTGAACAGGAAGCGCTCGCGAACCTCGCCGAGGCGCTCGCGCAGGCGGGTCTCCGAGCCGGGCATGCGGGGCAGCTCGACCGCCGCTCCCGCCAGGTCCGGGGTCGCGGAGACGGCGGAGAGGTGGGGGAACGCCGTGGGGCGCGCGGCGTCTGCGATCGTGCTCTCTTCCGCGAGGCAGTCATAGACGCTCGGCTCGGCGTCCTTCGGGAGCCCCAGTCCGACCGTCGCGTTGCACTGCGGATCGAGGTCCACCAGAAGGGTCTCGTGGCCCGCCTCTGCCACGCTGGCGGCGAGGTTGACGGCAGTGGTGGTCTTACCCACGCCGCCCTTCTGGTTGGCAATCGCGAAGATCGTGCCCATCGGTCTCAAGGTAAGGGAGCAAGCGGTCGGAACTCGCCCCCCGCCACTTCCGTTCGGGGGCGAATGGCCACTTCCTGCACCGCCGCAGCGGTGATTGCCGACGGCCTCCCGTGAGCCGGCTAAGCCAGTGGGCGCTTGCGCGCGACGCCGACCCTGCGCGGGAAGCGGGCGGGAGTCGCCTCGACCTTGAGGTAGACGTGCAGGTGCCTCTCCCGCGCGCCCGGAAACGGCTCCGCCCGCACGATCCTCTCCGCCCGCATTCCGAGCTGCTCCGCGGCGGAGGCCCCGGCGGCCTCCTCCAGGGAGTCCCTCGCGCCCTTCCAGGCGACGAGGGCGCCTCCGGGGTGCAGCAGCGGTGCCGCGTACTCCGCCAAGACCGGCAGGGACGCGAGGGCGCGCGCCGTCACGGCGTCGTAGGCGCCGGCGCCCTCTCCCGCCGCCCACTCCTCCGCCCGGAGCGGAAGGGTCCGCGCGTTCGTCAGGCCAGCGGCACTCGCGAGCCGACTGATCACCCCGCACTTCCTTGCGTTCGACTCGACCAGGTCGACCCGGGCTCCCGGCATTGCCACGGCCAGCGCCAGGCCCGGAAAGCCCACACCCGCGCCGATATCGGCGATGGTGATCGCGCCCGCGAGCTCAGGCAGATCGAGCCCGCTGAGGCCGTCGGCAAGGTGTCCCTCCAAAGCCTCCGCGGCCGTTCGGAGGGTCGTCGGAGGGTCGGGCTCATCTTCGAGCGCGCGGAGAAGCCCCCCCAGCGCCTCGACGCTCGCGGCGGGCAGCCGGTGGCGGGCGGCGAGGGCTACGAGTGTTTCCCGTGAAACGGTCATCGGACCGGCCTCGGAGCCGCCTGCCGCGTTCCCGCAGGATCGGTCAGCCGTCAGATTGCACGGGCGTCACCACGAGGCGGCGCTCGGGCTCGTCACCTTCGCTGTGTGTCTCGATGTCCGTGCGATCGCGCAGGTACATGTGCACGACCTTGCGCTCCAGCGCCCTCATCGGCTCGAGCTCGACAGCCCTCCCAAAGCTGAGCGCGTCGGAGACAGCCCGGTCGGCGGCCCGCTGGAGTGCCGCCTCCCGCCGCTCGCGGTAGCCGGCTGCATCGACCACGACCTGCTTGCGCTCCTCGCCGCCGCGCAGTGCGGCCCGCATGCCCAGGTGCTGGAGCGCGTCGATGGTCGATCCATGCTTCCCGATCAGCAACCCGAGATTCTCCCCGTTCACGGTGGCGCGGATCTCGTCCGCGGTCTCCTCCACGTGCACCGTCGCGCGCAGTCCGAGTGCCTGTACCACACGCGTGATCACCGCTCTCAGCCGCTCTGCGGGCTCGTCCGGAAGCTCGCCCTCCGCCGAGTCTCTCCAGGCGTCCTCGTCGACCTCGCCCCGCACTCGCGCGGGAGTCCCGCCTCCCTCCTCGACCACCTCAAAGCGCACGCACTCCGCGGTGATCCCCGGGTAGCGCTGCTCGAGTGCCTTCATGGCGTTCCACTTGGCCTCACCAAGGGTCTCGCCCTCGGCTTCGATCGTCAGGTCCTCCAACCACGCATCCGATTGGCTGTCCGAGGCGTCCATCTAGCGGAGGCTACCGCCGCCGGCCGGAGCGCTTCTTCTTCTTGCGAGGCGAGCTCGGTGGCGCCTTGGGCGCACCGCCGTTGGCGCTGCCCGCGCCCTTGCCGCCCGCGCCCTTGGTGCCCGCGGCGCCTTGGGCCACCGCGGCAACGGCGGTCTTCGGCTTGCCCCGCGCGGGTGCGGGCTTGTCCTCGGCGTCCGAGGCACCCGACATGTCCGGCCTGGGATACAGCTTTCTGACGACGAGCTGCTGTCCGATCGTCCACACGTTGGTGGTGATCCAGTAGACGATGAGGCCGGCCTCGAAGTTGACGATGAAGATCACGAAGACGAACGGCAGCGCGAACATGATCCGCTGCTGGGTCTTGTCGCCGCCGATCGAGGTGATGAGGCTCGCGATCAGCTGTGTCGCGACGTAGAGCACGATCATGATCGCCAGGATCCCCGGCTCGCCGGTGAGCGGGGCGGCCAGGTCGGGGATGAACAGGAAGCTCTCCTCGCCCTCGATGTCCGCCTTGAACGACTTGCTCCGCAGGAGCTCGAAGAGAGCGATGAAGAACGGGATCTGCAGCAGGAGCGGGAGGCAGGAGGCGAGCGGGTTGACCTGCCGCTCCTGGTAGAACTTCATCATCTCCTGATTCATGCGCTGCTTGTCGTCCTTGTAGCGCTCCTGCAGCTTCTTGATCTCCGGCTGGAGCACCTGCAGCTTCTGCATGGACTTCACGGAGCTGAACGTCAATGGCAGGATCGCCAGCCGGATCGTGAAGGTGAGCAGGATGATCGCCCCGCCCCAGCTCCCGACCACCCCGTGCCAGAACTGCAGGATGCTCTCGAAGCCATCGAGGATTGACTGGGGGACGATTGCGAGTTCGAACATGGGTGTCAGCCGTGCGGCCGGAAGAGCTTCTGGTCCTCGACGAAGTCGACTCCGCCGTGGCTCCAGGGGTTACAGCGTAGGAGACGCCAGCCGGCCAGGGTCAGTCCTCTCAGTATGCCGTACCGCCGGATCGCCGTGACGGCGTACTCCGAGCATGTGGGGTGGTACCTGCAGCGGCGCGGCAGAGCCGGCGAGATCGCGCGCTGATAAAAGCGCACCGGGGCCACGGCGATCGCCCGGAAGCGACTCACCCGGCGCCACCACGCGCTAGACCCGCTTGATGAAGCACCTCCCGCAGCGCCCGTGAGATGCCCTCCTCGTCCTGCTCTGCTGCCAGCAGCCCTGCATCCGGGCGAGCCACGATGACGAAGTCGTGGCCGTCGGGCAGCGTGCCGGCCACCTTCCAGAAGGCCTCCCTGAGCAACCGTTTCACCCGGTTGCGGTCGACGGCCCCGCCCACCTTCCTCCCGACGGAGATCCCGAGCCGCGGCTGAGAGTGATCGCCAACGCGAGGAAAGGAGTAGACGACCAGGTACCGGTTCGCGTGCGAGCGACCCTCCCTGTAGACCCGATCGAACTCACCGCTCCGCGACAGTCGGCGGCGCTTCCGGGGGGCGCCCGAGCCACCGTCGCCCCAGGCCATGGCTAGGGAGTGAGCCGGCTACGGCCCTTGGCGCGGCGGCGCTTCAAGACATGGCGCCCGGCACGTGTGTGCATACGGGCACGAAATCCGTGGGTACGGGCGCGCTTGCGCTTCTTGGGCTGATAGGTGCGTTTCATGGGAATGGGGAGCTCACGAGTATAGGCGCCCCCCGAGCATGCGCTCCCTTCAGCGCTCGAGAGGCCGACGGGCTTCCGCCTGGCCACGAGCCCCGGTCGCGTCCCGCCCGAGTTTTGCGCGTTTTGCGAGTTCGTCCTGACGGGTGCTCCGGGGCGCCGAAAACCGGCGCCGCGCGCCTGTACACTCGCCGCTCCGAGGACTCAGGCGCACCGCATCGAGCCCTCTCCTAACCATTCGTTTGCCACTTGAGGCCCTGGAGGGCACGTTTGCCTGCTCGCGAACAAATGGAGGCGGTGTGGGAGCGCGTACGCGAGGAGGTACGCAAAGACGTGCCCGACTTCACCTTCCATATCTGGCTGAGCCCGCTCGAGCTCGCCGCGGTGCAGGGTCAGACGCTCTTCGTACGGGCACCCGACCACGTGCGCACCCTCGTGCGCGACCGTTATGGCCCTCTCCTCCGCGAGGCCGCAAGGCGGGCGGTGGGGTCAAGCGCCATCGTCGAGATCGTCGACCCGGGGTGGCTGCCTGAGCGCGCCGCCGCAAAAGCCGAGCTGGAGAGCGCCGCCCTCAATCCCAAGTACACCTTCGATCAGTTCGTCATAGGGGAGGAGAACCGCTTTGCGCACGGCGCGGCCCTGGCGGTCGCCGAGACGCCTGGTCACACCTACAACCCACTCTTCATCCACGGCAAGCCGGGCCTCGGGAAGACCCACTTGCTCCACGCCATCGGCAACTTCGTGCAGCGCCACAGCACTGGACTGACAGTGCGCTACGCAACGGGCGAGGAGTTCACCAGCGAGTTCGTGGGCGCTATCCGCGGCCACGGAGGCATGCAGACCTTCAAGGAGCGCTTCCGAGGCGTCGACGTCCTGCTTCTCGACGATGTGCAGTTCCTGGCCGAGAAGCTCGCCACCGAAGAAGAGCTGTTCCACACCTTCAACGTGCTGCGGGAGTCCGGCCGGCAGCTCGTCATGACCAGTGACCGCACCCCGGCCGAGCTGGATGGGCTCGAGCAGCGTCTCAGCGAACGCTTCGCCTCCGGGCTCGTGGTCGGAATCGGCACACCGGCTATCGACGTGCGCCTTGCGATCCTCCACAGCCGCGTGCGGATCGACGACCTCCACGTCACTGCCGATGTGCTCGCAGAGATCGCCGAGCGCGTCACAAAGAGCGTTCGCGCTCTCGAAGCGGCTCTCATCCAGGTGGTCGCGTATGCCTCACTGCGGGGTGAGCCGTTGACGGCCGAGCTTGCGGGGCGCCTGCTCGGTCGGCTGAACCCAGAGCGGCGGGGACAGCCCGTGAGCGTGGAGGAGATCGTCAGAGTCACCGCCGCAAAGCTCGATGTGGCACCGCAGCAAGTCTTGGCTCGCGACCGTCGACCCCGAGTCGCCCTTGCCCGGAAGGTCGCAATGAAGCTCGCGCGGGAGCTGACCGGGCAGAGCCTCCCGCAGATCGGTCGCGCATTTGCCAGCCGTGACCACAGCACCGTCCTGTCGGCACTTCGGAGCCTCGAGCGCGATCTCGCCGCGGACGCCCAGCTCGCCGCGATTGTGGACAACCTCCGGCGGGACCTCGCAGATCCCCGGTGACGGCCGCCAAGGCTGTCAGAATCAACAGCCCGTCCCCAGCCTCTGTAGAGACTTCAAGACCAGGCACCCACTGCCGTTGCCGATACCTCTTCCGCCTATCAACAACACCTGTTTCCACTCCCTGAAGGGATAGATCTTCTTGAAGCTCTCCGTTTCCCGTGAAACGTTCTTGACGCAGCTCGGTGTTGTGGCACGCGGCGTTTCGACGCGCAGCGCCATCCAGACGCTCGCGGGCGTGCTGATCAGCTTTGAAGGCGGAGTGGGGGAACTGCGGGCTACGGATACCGATCTGGGAATCCGGGCGAGCTTCGACGCCGAGATCGAGAGCGAGGGATCGGTGGTCGTGCCGGGCCGGCTGCTGCTCGACGTCTCACGGGTTCTTCCCACGGATTCGCTCTCCCTTGAGTACCGGCCGTCTCATCAGGACATCGAGGTCATCTCCGGCTCTGCCCGCTTTCACCTTCGCACCCTTCCTCTCGAGGATTTCCCGAAGCTCCCGGCCGCCGATCCGGCCCAGGCGCTCGATGTGCCGGCCGGCGCGTTCATCGAGACCGTCGGGCGTGTCGCGCGCTCGGCCTCGAGGGATGAGACCCGCCCTCACCTGACGGGGGTGCTTGTGACTGCGGAGGGGGCCGATCTGCGGATGGTCGCCACCGACTCCTACCGCCTGTCGGTGAAGGAGACGAAGCTCTCCTCGCCGCTCGCCGGCTCGCTCGAGGCAAACGTCCCCGCGCGTACGCTCCAGGAGTTGAGCCGCATCGCCGCCGCAAACGAGGCCGAGCAGATCGCGGTGACCGCCCTTGAGAATCAGGTGGTCTTCGCCGCCGGCGATGTGGTGCTCTCCTCGCGGCTCGTCGAAGGTCGATTCCCGAACTATCAGCAGCTCCTGCCGGAGTCCTATGAGCACGAGCTGCGAATCGAGCGAGGCGAGCTGCTGGAGGTTGTCAGGCGAATCAGCCTGCTGGCGCAGAAGAACGCGCCGTTGCGGCTCTCCTTCGACGAGGGGACACTCGAAATCTCTGCCCAGACGCCGGATGTCGGCGAGGCGAGCGAGGCGCTGCCGGTGCCGTTCAAGGGCGAACCATTCGAGATCGGCTTCAACCCCGAGTTCTTTCGCGACGGGCTCGAGAGCGCCGAGACCGACGAGCTGGTGATCAAGCTGATCAGCCCGCTGCGTCCCGGACTGATCCAGTCGGGGGACGACGGCGGTTTCACCTATCTCGTGATGCCGATCCGGCTGAACGTCTGAACCCGAGGCTGGGCGTGCGGGTCACCGCCGTCACACTTAGCGACTTTCGCAACTACGGGTGCGCCGAGGTGGAGCCCGGCGATCGCCTGACCGTCGTCGTCGGCCCGAACGGGGCGGGCAAGAGCAATCTCCTCGAAGCGCTCTACTTCGGCTGTACCGCCCGCTCGCCACGGACCTCTAATGAGCGCGAGCTGGTCCGCCAGGGTGCGAGCGTGGCCCGGGTCACGGTGTCGACTGTGGGGGAGGAGGGCGAGGGAAACCTCCTCGAGGCTGGGTTCGCGCCGGGGGAGCCGAAGTCGCTGAAGGTGAACGGCGCCGCCGTGGACACCCTGGCCACCACGACCGCGCGGCCACTTCTGAGCGTCTTCCTCCCGGAACGCCTCCAGCTCGTGAAGGGGCCACCGGGCGCGAGACGGGCGCACCTCGATCAGCTGGTGGCAGCCCTGTGGCCGTCTAGGGTAGCTACGCGCAGCGCCTACTCGCGAGCGCTGGCCCAACGCAACGCCCTTCTGGGACGTGTGCGCACGGGGGCGGGCTCGGTTGACTCCCTGACTTCCTGGGACGCCGAGCTGGCGCGTCATGGCTGGCGGCTGATGGCCGATCGCGCCGAGGTCCTCACGCGGCTCGCTCCCCTCTTCAGCGAGCGAGCGAGGGAGCTCGGTCTCCCCGGGGAAAGCTTTCTGCGCTACATCCCGCGGTCCCGGGCGAGCGAGCCCGAGGAGCTCGTCGCGGAGCTGCACGAGCGCCACGCGGCGGACCTCGATCGAGGCTTTACCGCACACGGCCCGCATCGTGACGAGATCTCGCTGCTCCACGGGGACCTCCCCTTGCGCACCTACGGCTCTCAGGGCCAGCAACGCGTGGCGCTCCTCGCCCTCCTCTTCGCCGAGCGCGACCTGCTGGCAAGCGAGCGCGACCGCCCGCCTCTCATGCTCCTCGACGACGTGATGTCCGAGCTGGACGACTCCCGCCGGGAGCTGCTCTCAGACTTGCTGCGCTCGTCCGGACAGAGCCTGATCACGACCACCGATCTCGACCAGGTGCCGGGCGCTGCCGGGGTCGGGGTGACGGTGGTCGAGGTCGCGGCCGGGGAGCTGCGCGTCATCGAGGCGCCTGAGGTGGCCGCATGAGGCGCCGCGCCCCCCGCCCTCTGGGCCTGGCACTCGAGCGCTTGACCGAAGCCGCCGCTCCGCTCACGGTCCTTGCCCGCGTGCAGGCCGCATGGCCTGCGGTGGCGGGGGAGGTCGTGGCCGCGGAGGCCACGCCGATCAGCGAGCGTGCGGGGACGCTCACCGTTACCTGCGGGTCGGCGGCGTGGGCCCATGAGCTCTCACTGGCCGGTCCCGACATCGTGAAGCGCCTCAACGACGTTCTCGAGCCGTCGGGGTCAGGTCCCCTCAAGGAGCTACGCGCGCAGACCGCACACCCTCGCGGGCGGCGTCCCGGGCGGCCCCGGGCGCCGTTTGCGTAACGTCAGGAAACAAAGCTGTTGGAAAGCGACGCACTTTGTCCCCGTTTGCGGGCATTTTGTGCCTCTGTGAGGGCTCGAGCGCCCCGTCGCTCTGCTAATATGCCAAGCCGAAGCCTCAAGCGCCTCGACCCGTGTGCCTCGGTGCCGGGCCGGGGCCTTCTCATGTTGTGACTGCTGACGGAAAGGACCGCTTGGCGAAGGACTCGAAGGACTCACAGGGGCCGAAGAAGGCGAGCTACGGTGCACAGGACATCACCGTCCTCGAGGGTTTGGAGGCGGTTCGCAAGCGCCCTGGCATGTACATCGGCTCGACGGGGATCCGCGGCCTCCATCACCTGATCTACGAGGTGATGGACAACTCCGTGGACGAGGCGCTCGCGGGCGAGTGTGACTACGTCGAGATCGCGATCCACCCCGACAACTCGGTGACCGTGAGCGACAACGGCCGCGGCATCCCGGTCGGCATGCACGAGAAGGAGAAGCGGCCGGCCGCCGAAGTGGTCCTCACCGTCCTGCACGCCGGCGGGAAGTTCGGCGACGGCGGCGGCTACAAGGTGTCGGGCGGTCTCCACGGGGTCGGTGTCTCGGTGGTCAACGCGCTCTCTGAGAAGCTCGATCTCACGGTCTGGCGCGAAGGCCATGAGTGGACCCAGTCCTACGCGCGCGGCGCTCCGCAGTCCGGGCTCGCGAAGGGCTCGCAGACCGACCGCCATGGCACGAGCATCACGTTCATGCCCGACCTCGAGATCTTCGAGGCGATCGACTACGAGCGGGCCACCCTCGAGCAGCGCTTCCGCGAGATGGCGTTCCTGACGAAGGGCCTGAGGATCGACTTCGCCGACGAGCGCGGCGAAGGGTTCGAGACGAGCTTCAAGTACGACGGAGGGATCGTCGACTTCGTCAAGTTCCTGCACTCACAGGGCACCCGCTCCGAGCTGCACAAGAAGGTCATCTACATGGCGGACGCAGGCGGTGTCGGTGAGGTCGAGGTGGCGATGCAGTGGAACGACTCCTACCAGGAGAGCCTCCTCTCCTTCGCCAACAACATCAACACGCACGAGGGAGGCACGCACCTCTCTGGCTTCCGCTCGGCGCTCACGCGCACGATCAACTCGTATGCTCGCCATAAGGGCGAGCTGAAGGAGAAGGACCCGAACCTGATCGGCGAGGACATCCGTGAGGGGCTGACCGCGATCATCTCCGTGAAGGTCGCCGACCCGCAGTTCGAGGGTCAGACCAAGACGAAGCTCGGCAACCCGCCTGTGGAGGGCTTCGTGCAGGCCGCCGTGAACCGCGGCCTGGCCGAGTTCCTCGAGGAGAACCCGGTCGAGGCGCGGCAGATCATCCAGAAGGCCGTCTCGGCGGCGCGCGCGCGCGAGGCCGCTCACAAGGCGCGCGACCTGACCCGGCGCAAGTCGGCGCTCGAGAACTCCACCCTGCCCGGCAAGCTCGCCGACTGCTCCGTGCGCGACCCGGCGCTGGCGGAGCTCTTCGTCGTGGAGGGCGACTCCGCCGGCGGCTCGGCCAAGCAGGGACGCGACCGCAACACCCAGGCCGTCCTGCCGCTGCGCGGGAAGATCATCAACGTCGAGAAGAACCGCATCGACAAGGTGCTCTCCAACAACGAGATCCGGGCGCTGATCACCGCGATCGGCACGGGCATCCGCGAGGAGTTCGACATCGAGCGGGCCCGCTACCACAAGGTCATCGTCATGTGCGACGCCGACGTCGACGGGGCCCACATCCGCACGCTCGTGCTCACCTTCCTGTTCCGCGAGATGCCGGAGCTGATCGAGAACGGCTACGTCTACCTCGCAAAGGCGCCGCTCTACAAGATGAAGAACGGCAAGCAGGACATCTACATCGAGAAGGAGTCAGAGCTCGAGGAGATGCTGCTGCGCGACAAGCTCGAGAAGATCGGGGTGCGGGGCCGCGGCGGCCAGGAGTTCAAGCTCACCCACGCCCGCTGGCAGAAGTACGGCCGCCTGCTCAAGCAGTACGAGGGCTGGGCGGCGGCGCTGCGCGCCGAGTACGGCCACGACACGATCACCTTCCTCGAGGAGTCCCAGATCCTCGATGCCGCCGTGACCTCGGCAGAGGACGTCGAGCGCCTCATGCAGGAGGACGCGCCCGCGGGCGAGCCCTACTCGACGGAGCTGATCTCGGCGACCGAGGACGAGCTCGAGGTCCGGGTGATCGAGCGGACGACGGGCTCCGCGGCCACCTACAGGCTCCTCCGCGACATGTTCGGCCGCTCTGACTACGCGAACTTCGTGCGCGTTCACAAGGAGCTCGAGGAGCTGGCCGGCACGCCGCCGTTCGACGTCACGCTCGGAAAGCGCGAGGCCGCCGCGCTCTCGTTCGAGGAGCTACGCAAGAAGGTGCTCGACGTGGCCGGTGAGAACGTCCACGTCCAGCGCTTCAAGGGCCTCGGCGAGATGAACCCCGATCAGCTGTTCGACACGACGATGGACGCCGAGCGCCGTACCCTGCAGCAGGTGGCGGTCGACGACGCCGCGGGCGCCGACCAGATCTTCTCCATGCTCATGGGCGACAAGGTCGAGCCTCGGAGGGAGTTCATCGAGGCCAACGCTCGCGATGTGACCAACCTCGATGTCTGACTCGACGACCTCCCGCCTCGGCGTTGAGGTGATTCGCTGATGGCCGGCGCTGAGATCCTCTCCGGGGGCAACGTCGAGCCGCGCGGGCTCGAGGAGGAGATGCGGTCGAGCTACCTCGATTACGCGATGAGCGTGATCGTCGGGCGGGCGCTGCCCGACGTGCGGGATGGCCTCAAGCCGGTGCACCGCCGGGTTCTGTACTCGATGCACGAGTCCGGGCTCCAGCCGAACCGCCCCTACCGCAAGTCGGCCAACGTGGTCGGCGCGGTGATGGGCAACTACCACCCGCACGGGGACTCGGCGATCTACGACACCCTCGTGCGACTCGTGCAGGACTTCGCGATGCGCGAGCCGCTCGTCGACGGCCAGGGCAACTTCGGCTCGATCGACAACGACCCGCCGGCGGCGATGCGCTACACCGAAGCGCGCCTCGCGAGGCTCGCCACGGAGATGCTCCGCGACATCGACGCGGACACCGTCGACTTCACGCCCAACTACGACGACTCGACGCTCGAGCCCGTCGTCCTGCCCGCGCGCTTCCCGAACCTGCTCGTGAACGGGTCGGCCGGGATCGCGGTGGGCATGGCCACGAACATCCCACCGCACAACCTCGCCGAGGCGATCGACGCGACGATCGCCTACATCGACAATCCGGACATCGACGTGGCAGGGCTCATGAAGCACATCAAGGGGCCGGATTTCCCGACCGGCGGCGTGATCACCGGCTGGCAGGGCATCAAGGACGCCTACGAGAACGGGCGCGGCAGGGTCGTCGTTCGTGGCAGGGCGCACATCGAGCCGCTGCGCCAGGGCAAGGAGGCGATCATCGTCACCGAGCTGCCCTACCAGGTGTCGAAGGGCGACGGGCGCAACGATGGCTCGGGGTTGATCAAGAAGATCGCCGAGGTCGTCCAGAACGGGCGGATCCCGCAGATCTCCGACCTGCGCGACGAGTCCGACAAGAGCGGCGTGCGGATCGTGATCGAGCTGAAGCGCGACGCGATCCCGAAGGTCGTGCTCAACAACCTCTTCAAGTTCACGCCGCTCCAGAGCACCTTCGGCGTGAACGCGGTGGCCCTCGTGGACGGCGTTCCGAAGACGCTCTCCCTGCGCGAGCTGATCCGCGAGTACGTGCAGCACCAACGCGACGTGATCGTGCGGCGCACCAAGCACGAGCTGCGCCAGCGCGAGGCGCGCCTGCACATCCTCGAGGGCCTGCTGATAGCGATCGCCGACATCGACGCCGTGATCGCATTGATACGCGGATCGGCGGACCCCGACAACGCGCGCGACGGCCTGATCACTCAGTTCGAGCTCACGCGCGTGCAGGCGCAGGCGATCCTCGACCTCCGCCTGCAGCGGCTCACCGCCCTCGAGGCGGACAAGCTCCGCCAGGAGCACGCCGACGTGGTCGAGCGGATCAAGGAGCTCCGCGCGATCCTCGGCGACGAGCAGCGCGTGCGCGACATCCTCAAGGAGGAGCTCGCCGAGACGCGCCACGCGTACGCGAACCCGCGCCGCACGGAGATCACCCACTCCGAGGACGACATCGACATCGAGGACCTGATCGCCGACCAGCAGATGGTGATCTCGATCACGCGGTCGGGCTACATCAAGTCGCTGCCGCTCGCCACCTACCGCCAGCAGAAGCGCGGCGGGGTCGGCGTGATGGGCATGGACATGAAGGACGAGGACTACATCGAGCACCTCTTCGTCTGCTCGACGCACGACTACCTGCTGTTCTTCACCAATCGCGGCAAGGTCTACCGCCAGAAGGTCTACGAGCTCCCGGAGGCCTCGCGGACGGCGAAGGGACGGGCGCTCGTGAACGTGCTGCCGCTGCGCGAGGGCGAGTTCGTGCGCGCGGTGCTCTCGACGCGCGACTTCACCGAGGGCAAGTACCTCGTCCTCGCGACGAAGAAGGGCCAGATCAAGAAGACCGACTTTCTCTCATACAACACGCCTATGAAGGCCGACGGGATCATCGCGATCAGCATCCGCGAAGACGACGAGCTCGTGGCCGTGCGCCGCACGAGCGGCGAGGACGACATCATCATGGTCTCGCGCTCGGGGCAGGCCGCGCGCTTCAGCGAGGCGGAGGCGCGGCCCATGGGACGCGACACCGCGGGCGTGCGCGGGATGAACGTCGCGCGCGACGACAACTGCGTGCTCGCGATGGACATCGCGCGCGACGACACCGAGCTGCTCGTCGTGACCGAGAACGGGTACGGCAAGCGCACGCCGATCGCCGAGTACCCGGTCAAGGGCCGCGGCGCGATGGGCGTGAAGACGATCCAGCTGACCGAGAGGAAGGGCGGCCTGGCCGGCGCGCTGATCGTCCGCGAGCACCAGGACCTCGTCTTCATCTCGCAGTCGGGCATGGTGCAGCGCACCGGGGTGAAGGGCATTTCGCGCCAGGGCCGCCCCGCACAGGGGGTGCGGGTGATGAACCTTCGCGAAGACGACAGGGTGAGCGCCGTCGCACTGGTCATGGAGGACGAGGCGGATACCTCCGCGGTCGTTCAGGAGGCGGTGCCGGGGGGCCTCGAGCCGATCGACGAGGTGGTGCCGGAGACGGGCGCCGACGGCGGGCGCGATGGAGCCGATGGCGGCGAGCCCGCCTCAGGCCCCGAGGCGGGCGAATAGGTTCTTGTACCAGATGTAGGGCCTCGGGCCCTCCTCGCAGTTGGTGATCCAGGTGCGGATCGAGGCGACGAGCCCACGGACCGAGCGGTGGCACTGCGCTTGATCCACTTGGTGGTCAGCTGGCGAACCATGACGCGAAGGCCCCCGGCCTCCTGGTTGGCGGGCGGAGCGGGCATCCGCGAAGGTCGCGCACGGCGTTGGCTCTGTGCCTTCCTCCCCTCTGCCCTTCTCTTTGGAGCCTGTATCGTGATCGCCCCGCCTCCTCGTCGAGCGATTCCAGCGACGCCCTGACGTCTACAGATGCGGTGCACTCGCTGAAGCGGGTCATGCCTGAGGTGATAAGCCCGTCACAATCAGCGGCGCTCCGGGGCGTGACGCTGAACCCCTCGTCGTAGCCGACCCGTCGATAAGGAAGAAGCTGAAGTGCGTGGGAAGTGCAGCAGGCACTGTGGTCCCGGCAAGTTGGCGGCCTGCTTGCCGAGGTGCTACAGCGTCGCGAGCTGTCTTGCCTGCGCCCATGCGGCTTGCCCGCCGCCCGCTGCATGTTCTACTGTCTCAAGTAGCCGGCGGTGAAGCTCTCCACACGATTGCGGTGTAAGAACGGCGTGGCGCCGAATAGAGGCCAACCGCTCGCCGTACCAGCGGCCGTACAACGAACGGAAGCGCTCGGAAGCGCTCGCCTCCGCTATTCAAGGGATACGGGCCCCGCCCGGGGCCATCCCAACCTGCTCGCCCTCCAAGAGGGGGTCGCGGATTTCCGCCGACGCCGAGTCCTGCTCAACTGCTATCTACCCGAGGATCTGGTTGGGATCGAAGCCGCACTTCACGGCCGCCGGGGGCCCGCTGGGCGCGGCGACATAGTCGGCGTAGCTGTCTTCGAGCCAGGTTCACAGTACTTCCGTGACGACCGAGGGAGGTGGGTCAGGCTCAGCACGGCGAAGGGCGAATCTCGAGTCGTGATGGATCCGACATGGTTGTTCGAGGTCTTGGTGAGGACGGTGGCGCAGACGGTCTCCCTGTCGAGCGAAACCTCTGATGGCATCGAGCTCCATCACTATGAGATGGCTCTCGATCTACGGCAAGCCAGAAGAACCCCGCCGAGCCTCGGCCGGGGAGCCCACCCAAGGACCTGGGGTCTCCGGTCTCGGAGGCTGGCAGCTCACGTATGGATCGGCGAAGAGGACGGGTTGATTCACCGGATGGCCTGGTGCGCCAGCTCCGGCCCGGCGCGTGCCCTCTCCTCAGAGGCACCGGCATGGAGTACGACCGAGTTCTTTGACTTCGGCGTCGAAGCGGAGATCGATACCAGGAAGATTTCAACACCGTTGACGGTGTGCCCGCTAGCCAGTCCTCTACGACGTGCAATCGCCCGAGCCCGCGTGCTCTCCGGCTCACGTGCGCGCGCCTGCGGAGGTCCGAGAGGTAGGGTCTGAGGGTGTCCGCTCAGGGGTCGGGACGGTTGGGACGGGCTTAGCGGCAATACCGTTTCCTTAACTTCGATCCCGCAATCCATCCGGTCGCGTCGGCGAAATTAGCCCCAGCAGGGCTTTGTACCTCTGCGGTGGTCCAGCAGGAGACGGGTGGCCTCGAGCCGATCGAGGAGCTGCCCATCCCCGACGCGGGTGAGGGGCGCGGACGAGCTCGGCTCGAGCCCCGCCGACGACCCAGAAGCGGTCGAGTAGGACCACCCGGCGGGGAGCTCTCGTGCTTCTCGCGCTCCTTCTCTGCCTGCAGGGCGCCAACGACTGGGCAGCGGCGAAGCGCACGGCGGAGAAGTTGCGATCCATCGACGGGCGCATTGGACCGAGCGCGTGGCGGCGGCCTCCTCTGCCTGCTCGCGCTCCCTGCGCCGCTCCCCTTCGCTTCCTAGTCGTCGACTGGCTCCGGCCGTCTCGCCGGCCGCCTCGCCCTCACCCGACGGTTCTGCTCGGCGTTGCGCTTTGCCTCGCGCAACGGTTACCTCGTCAGCGCGACTGCCTGATCTGCTTATATTGGGTCTACCAGGGAAAGGAGGTGGTCCGAACGTTGATTGACAGACATGCTGGGACCCTGGAGGTGTCCGGCCGCTAGACCGAGCTGGGCCCCGTCAAGCGGAGTCCAACCGAGGCACCGTCGGCAACGCGGAGGTCAGGAGTGGTCCCTCTGGCCGGGGAGCGAGGGCTCCGGTAGTGCCGCAGCCGATTGGTCCAGGCACGTAGAGCCGAGGGGCGCCCACAGCGGCGCCCCTCGCGCGTTCTAGGGCTCGCTACCCTCGTTCGCCGCCGCGCCGTCCTCGACCTTCTCCACGCGCCCCTCGAGCTCGCTGAGCTTCTTCTCCGCGCCCTTAACGTCGGCGGAGGCCTCCGAGGCGGCGTTCTCGGTGCGTGAGAGGCGCTCCTGGAGCTTGGAGAAGTCATCGGAGCGCGGCAGGTCGTCGAGCCTCGCCTCGAGGTCGTCGATCCGCGTCTCCAGCCTTCGCGCGGCGGCCGCCAGCCGGCGCTCGGCCTCCTCGGCCTCCCTGCGGGCTTCACCGTCGGAGCTGTCGAGCAGTGCGATCAGGGCGGTGGCGGTGGCCGCCACCGCCCAGACCCCGGCGACCAGCACCCAGCGCCGCAGCCTCCGGAGGTCGTCCCGGGTCAGATCATCGGGCCCGCGGACGGCCCGGTGGGGTGGTTCACGGCGCGGCGGAATGCTCGCCACGGTCAGGCCGCGGCCAGGTACTGCCGCCACGCCTGCGGGATCACCGGCGCCGCCACGTGAATGAAGATCGTGGCGCTGGGGGCGCGCGGGGCGCGGCGCGGCACCATGTTCGCCTGGCGCGGCAGGCGGTCTCCCTTGCGACGGTTGCAGGGGGCACAGCAGGTCACGATGTTGTCCCACCCCGAGCTGCCCCCCTTGGAGCGGGGGATGACGTGGTCGACGGTGAGGTTGCCCCGCTCGTGGCCGCAGTACTGGCAGGTCCAGGCGTCCCGCGCGAACACGGCGCGGCGGGTGATCTTGCGGCGGTGGGCATCGCGCGGGATGCGCACGTAGGTCTTGAGCCGGATGACCGCGGGGCGCGGCAGCGTCATGGACTCGGCGTGCAGGGCCCACTCCCCGCGCTCGAGAATCTCGGCGCGGTCCTTCAGCACGAGCACCGCCGCCCGCCGGACGGTGCACACGTTGATCGGCTCGTAGGAGGCGTTCAGTACGAGCACCCGGCCGGAGGCCGCGGCGGCGGGCGGCGCCACCGGGGGCGCCAGCGCGCGGAGAGGGACTGGATCTGAGTCACCAGCCTGGCCTCCCGAGTCGACCGCTTGAGGCACCGCTGCCACGGTTCGAGCAGTCTAGCGAGCGGTCACCCGTCGGCGACGGGGTAGGAGCCAAGCACACGCAGGGTCTCGACGCGCTCTGCGAGCGCGGTCAGGGCCGCGGTGATGTTGTGCTCGTGCTCGTGTCCCTCGAGGTCGGCGAAGAACATGTAGTGCCCGAGCCCGCCGCGGCGCGGTCGCGACTCGATCTTCGTGAGGTTTATCGACCGGTCAGAGAGCTCCCCGAGCACCGAGACGAGTGCGCCCGGCGACGCGTCGTTGAAGCCCCAGAAGACGATGGAGGTCTTGGCGGGGCCCTTCACCCCCGCTGCCTGAACGCCCTCCGGGGCAAGCCACACGAAGCGCGTGACGTTGTCGGGCTTGTCCTCCACACCCTCGGCGAGCACCCTGCACCCGTAGAGCTCGGCAGACAGGCGGGAGGCGAGCGCTGCGCACGATCCACCGTGCGCGCGCACCGTGCGCACGGCCTCAGCCGTGGACGTGGTGGCCACGCGCTCGGCGTCCGGAAGGCGGGCGCGCAGGTAGCGCGCGCACTGCGCGACCGCCTGCGGGTGCGACAGCACGCGGGTGATCCGCCCGAGTGGCAGGTCTTCTGCCGCAACGAGGCAGTGGTGGATCGGGTGCACCACCTCTGCCGCTATCCGCACCCGGTCTGCCTCCCCGGCGAGGGCATCGAGGGTGGCGGCCACGCCTCCTTCGAGCGAGTTCTCGATTGGGACCACGGCGCGATCGGTCGCGCCCTCCTGCACGGCCATCACCGTCTCGTAGACGGTGGAGCGCGGCTGCGGGGAGATCTCCTCGACGGCTGAGGCGCACATCGCCTCGTGGGTGTAGGTGCCCGCGGGGCCGAGGTAGGCGACGGTGATCGGCACCCGGCTTCAGGCGTCCGCGATCGCGCCGGGCCGTCCCGCCAGTGCGCTCTCGATGGCCTCGAGCTCCTCGGGCGAGAGCTCGAGCTCGGACTCGCCGGCCACGATCTGCTTCACGTACACCCGTGCGGTGTCGCGATGGAGGATCGATGTCAGCACGACGCCCGAGCGGGTGTCGTCCAGCAGGGCGAGCGAGCTCGACTGCCGGCCCGACATCTCCCCGTAGGCGTCGTAGCGGATGAGCGAGCGGTGGGTGACGCAGGCGGCGATCCGACTCTCGGCACCCGCCATGCGGGCGTCGATGCCCGCGGCGGCGTCCTCGACCCAGTCCCGCAGCTCGATGAACCCCCGCTCGAGGCGGGCGGCGTGCTCCACGAGGTCCCGGCCCTCGCCTCCGAGCACGGCACGCTGGGCGCTTCGCATCCGACGCAGCTTCACGGCCAGCACGATCGCCACGATCAGCGCGACCAGCGCGACCCCGCCCGCGGCCAGCGCTGCGATGCCCTCCGTGGAGGTCAGGCTTTCCACATCCTCAGCCTACAGCCGGGGGTGGCGGTCCCGACGGTGGTCCTACCCGGTGAAGATGGCCGAGAAGGTGCCCTTGTTGTTCTCGACCTTCTTCTCCCCGGGGACGGCGTCCACCTCGACGGTGACCGGCACGTTCTGACCTGTCGGCGGACGGGCGGCCACCGGCAACTCGACCGGCTTGGTCTCTCCCGCGGCGATCGAGTCGAGCACCTTGGTGAGCTTGATCGCCTCGCCTCCCTTCCCGATCGTGGCGTTGACCTTGACGTCGGTCTCGGTGTTCTCACCCTGGTTGGCGATCTGGACCACCAGCTTCAGATCGTCCGTGGCCCGGATGCTCGGGGCGGCTTCCGGGGTGAGCGCCTGCCCACCGAGCGTCACGCCGGCGATCCCGTTGCCGTGCAGGCCGGGCGCCGCCGCCTTGTCTCCGGCATCCCCGCCGCCTCCGCCGAGCTTTCCGACGCGGTCGGCCACCGTCTCGGGCTGCAGCCAGTCGACGTTTGGAAGGAAGCGGCTCTGCGGTGGCTGCTCACTCAGGCCCTGCTCCTTCAGGGACGCCTGCAGGCTGGGGATCACCCGGTCGAAGTAGATCCGGTCGCTCGTGAGGAACTTCTGCATCTGCTCGGCGATCCGCTCGGTGCCCTGGCGGCGCTCTTGCTGCCGGGCGATGGCATCCGGTAGCGCGCTTGCTATGCCGCGGATCCCGTCGCGGCGGAACGCGAGCGACTCGACGAGGAAGCGCTGCGCGGCGGCGAGCTCGTCCGGGTGGTCGGTCTCGCGGGCGCGATCCACGAGCTTTGCCGACTCGCCCGCAAAGGCGTTGAGCTGGTTCTCCACGTCGACGTCGCTTCCCTGTCCGCCCGAGAGCAGGTCGAAGAGCAGCTTGCTCTCCTGGTCTGACTCCTGCACGAGCGCGCCGACATCTCGGACGTAGTCCTTGAACGCCTGCTCCTTGCGCGCGTTCAGGCAGCCCCGCATCAGGAGGACGAGCAGGATCAGCACCAGCACGCCCGCGCCCGCGGCGACGGACCGCCGTACCATGAGGGTCTGTCGATCGGTGTGGGCGCCCATGGGTTGCCTGCGGCGCCCCGGTTGAGCGCGGTCAGCAGGCGGATCCGGTTCGTCGAAGAAGGACAGAATCGCTCCTCGCTCGAGGTCGGGAGTATGAACCTTTGGTCGGTTGTCTACCGACCGTAGCGGTCGGGCAAGTGGCAGGGAGGACCCCCGGAGGATCGAAACCCAAGCAAGATGAGAACGCCCGACACCACCCGCTCCGCGCCCGAGCAGCCGCCTCCGCAGCCCGGGAGCGACGCTTCTCACCGGCTCGTGCTCGGACGCTACAGGCTGGAGCGCCGGCTCGGGGTGGGTGGGTTCGGAGTGGTCTGGAGCGCTTACGACGAGAAGCTCGAACGCGATGTGGCGGTCAAGGCCATCCCGCGCACGGATGGGGACATGGAGAGATCCCGCGTGGAGCGCGAGGCCCTTGCCGCCGCGCGGCTCAACCACCCCGGGATCGTGGCGCTCTTCGAGATGGGATCCGACGACGGGGCCGTCTACCTCGTTTCCGAGCTCGTGCACGGCGCGACTCTCGGGGAGCTCGATCGGGAGGGTGCGCTCTCTGACCGCGACGTGGCCCGCATCGGGGTGGCGCTGTGCGAGGCCCTCGAGCACGCCCACGCCCGGGGCGTCATCCATCGCGACGTGAAGCCGGCGAACGTCATGGTGCTGGCCGAGCCCGCGGCAGGCGCCGGCTTTGCCAAGCTGACGGACTTCGGCATCGCCCACCTCGGCACGGGGGACCCGCTGACCGCCACCGGCGACGTGGTGGGCACGCTCGCCTACATGGCTCCCGAGCAGGCCGAGGGCCGGCGCGTGAGCCCCGCATGTGACGTCTACTCCCTCGCCTTGACGCTCTATGAGGCCTGGACCGGTGCGAATCCAGTCCGTGCGGACAGCCCGGCCGCCACGGCCCGGCGCCTGGGCCGTCCGCTGCCCTCGCTCTCCGAGCGCCGCCCCGACCTGCCGCCGGCCCTCGCCGATGTGCTCGCCGATGCGCTCGATCCGGACCCCGGCCTCAGGCCCTCGCCCGCGGAGCTGCGCGGCGTCCTGCGTGAGGTCGAGCGGGTGCTGGCAGACGAGGGAGGGCTAGTCGAGCCGGAGACCCGCGAGCGGTTCGGGCTGACGGCCGCCCTGCGCCCACGGCGCACCGGCACGCGGCTGCGCACCCTTCTTCACCCCGGGAAGAGCCGGCTGAGCTCACCGGGGCCACCGGGGGCGGGCGCGCCTCCCGCCGCCGGGGCCCGCAGGGGCCTCGCGGCCGCGGCCAGGGTGGCGGCCGGACTTGCCGCGGGGCTGTTGGTGATCGTGGGGCTCGAGCTGCTCGGCCCAGCTCCGCCCATCTCGTCGGTGACCGCCGCAGGGGTGGCCGCCCTGCTGGTGGCGTTGCTTCCCCGCGTGGGCTGGATAGTGAGCGCGCTCGCGCTCTGTGGCTGGCTCGCCTCGCCGGAGGCGGGCCGCGAGGGGACGGTGCTGGTGCTGGCGGCCGCCCTTGCCCCCACCCCGGTGCTGTTGCCGCGCGCCGGCCTGCTGTGGTCGGTGCCGGCGCTCGCGCCCCTGCTCGGGAGCGTTGCGCTTGCACCCCTGTTCGTGGGCGTTGCGGCGCTCGGGGCGACTGCGTGGCGCCGCGCGGGCCTCGCGGCAGCGGGCTTCCTGTGGCTGGCGGCGGCGGAGATCCTGACGGGCAGTGAGCTTCTCTTCGGCGCGCCCGACGGCACGCCGGCGCGCGGGGAGTGGCAGGGCTCGGTGATCGATGCGGCCGGGGACGCGATCCTGCCGCTGATCTCATCGCCGGCGCTGCTGCCGCTCCTCGTGTGGGTGGCCTTCGCGCTGGCGCTGCCGCTGCTCGTCAGGGGACGCTACGGGACCCTCGACCTGGTTGCGGCGGCTCTCTGGGCTGCCGGGCTCGTGGCCGCGCACAGCGTCGTGGGAGATCTGTTGGCGGGCACGACGGAGCTCGATCGGGCGCGCGGCGCGGCGGCGGGGGCCTGCCTCGGGGCCGTGGTGGCTCTTCTCGTGAGGTTGGTCATCCCACCTGCGCGCGGCGGTGCGGGCGACCCGGCACTACCCTGACCGGACCAGATGATGATTCGATAGCCGCGTGAGCGTTCTCAGAAATCTCGAGGCCAAGCTGGGCGGGTTCGTCGAGGGCGCGTTCAGCCGTGCCTTCAAGTCAAGCGTGGAGCCCGTGGAGCTCGCGCGCAAGCTCGCGAAGGAGATGGAGGAGTCCAAGGCCGTCTCGGTCTCGCGGGTGTACGTGCCCAATCACTACCGGGTGTTCCTCTCGCCCCAGGACCGCGAGCAGTTCTCGAGCTACGAGCCCGCGTTGCGCAAGGAGCTGTCGGACTACCTGCTCGAGCACGCCCGCAGCGAGCGGCTGGCGCTCACGAGCCGCCCGGCGGTGGAGTTCATGACCGACGAGCGACTTTCCCTGGGCGAGTTCGGCATCCAGGCGCAACTCCTGACGACCCCGGACGAGCTCGAGGAGGACCCCGGTCCCGACGTCGCGCCCTCGGCGGGCGATTTCGGGCACACCATGGTCTACTCGCCGGATCGTTCGGCGCGCAGGCTCGACCCCGAGCCCGTGGCGCCGTCGCGGGCGGTGCTTGCCGGAGCCGGGCGCCGCACGGTGCTCTCGGGCGATCGCATCGTGCTGGGACGCTCCCGCGACTGTGACGTGGTGGTGGACGATGCCAACGTCTCCCGCCGGCACGCCGAGCTGCGCCACGACGGCACGGGCTGGCGAGTGGTGGACCTTGGCTCCACCAACGGGATAAAGGTGAACCGCCGGCGTGTCGAGCAGGCGGTGCTCAAGCACGGAGACCGCATCACGATGGGCCTGACCGACCTCGACTTCGAACTCGAGTAGGGGCGCGTGGACGACCCACTAGCCGTGGCGCTCAAGTTCGGCTTCCTCGCGGTCCTCTACCTGTTCCTGCTGTGGGTCTCCCGTAGCGCGCTGCGGGACCTCGCCCGCAGCCGGGAGAGCGCGGTGGCCGCCGAGCCGGTCGGATCGCCAAGCGCCTCCCAGCGCCACGAGGAGCGCCAGGGCGGCAAGGGCATGATGGGCCATATGCGGCCGCGGTTGGAGGTGATCGTCGCGCTCGGCTACGAGCCCGGAACAGTTTTCGACATCTCGAACGGGGCCACGCTCGGCCGCGCCGACAGCGCGGAGATTCCCGTCAACGACCCATTCGCCTCCTCGGCGCACGCGCGGGTTTACCCGCGCGGCGACTTCATGCACGTGGAGGACATGGGCTCGACCAACGGGACCTATCTCAACGGCCGCCAGCTGCGGGGCCCCGAGCGGCTCAAGGTGGCGGACGTGATCCGTATCGGCGACAGCGAGTACCGCTACCAGGAGTAGGGATGGCTCTACGGGTCATCGAACAGGCGGGGCTCACCGACGTCGGCCGCCAGCGGGAGGCCAACGAGGACAACTTCGTCTGCGGTCCGCTGTTTGCGGTGGTCGACGGGATGGGCGGCGCCCAGGCGGGGGAGGTGGCTTCGCAAATGGCGGTCGACGTGCTGGTTGCGGGCGACCCCAACGGCGGCACGCCGGAGGAGCGGCTCACCCGGGTGATCCGCCGGGCCAACAGGAAGATCCACGAGTTGGCCGAACGGGACGAGTCACGGCGGGGGATGGGCACCACCGCGACGGCCGCGATCGTCGAGGGGCGCGATGTGAGCCTCGGGCACGTGGGCGACAGCCGCGCCTACCGCCTGCGCGATGGAAGGCTCGAGCAGCTCACCCACGATCACTCGCTGGTGGCCGAGCTGGTGCGCAGCGGCCAGCTCAGCGAGGAGGCCGCCGAGAACCATCCGCAGCGCTCGGTGATCACGCGCGCGCTCGGGCCGGAGGCGGACGTGGAGGTGGACGCCCACAGCCACGTCGCGCGCGACGGGGACGTCTACCTGCTGTGCTCCGATGGGCTCACGAGCATGATCTCGGGGGCGGAGATCGCGGGCATCCTGCGAGCCGCGAGCTCGCTCGAGGAGGCGGCCACGACCCTCGTGCGGGCGGCCAACCAGAGCGGGGGCAAGGACAACATCACGGTGGTGCTCTTCCGCGTGGCGGAGGGCCCCGGCGAGGACGACTCCGCACCCGGGGCGAGCCCGGCCGCGCAGGAGACGATTCACCAGGGGCTCACCAGCGACGACGTCCGCACCGCCGTGCAGGAGCAGGAGCGCACCGCGCTGGCCGCGCCGGCGCCCGCCCCCCCGCGGGTGACCGCCGCGCGGCGCTCCGGCCCCGTTCGCGCGACGGAGGAGCGCCGGTCGCGGCTGCGCCGTGTCGCGGGACCGCTGGTCGCGCTGGTCGTGGCGGTGGCGGTCTGCGCCGGCCTATACGCCGGAGCGCGCCAAATCTACTTCCTTGGCACCGACGACGCGGGCCTCGTGACCCTCTACCGGGGGCTGCCCTACGAGCTGCCGATGGGGATCGAGCTGTACGCGTCGGAGTACACGAGCAGCGTGCCGGCGCGTCAGGTACCGAGGGCTCGGCGCGAGCGCGTCCTCGACCACGAGTGGCGCAGCCGCGGCGACGCCCGGGACCTCGTCAGGCAACTCGAGCGGGGGGCGCTCGATCGGGGCAGGGCCCGCGAGTGAGCGCGCGCACGCGGGAGCTCTTCGGGCTCATCCCCGTATCGCTGGTGGTCACGGCGGGCTTTGCCGCCGTGCTGCTCGCCCGCACGGAGGACGTGAGCGATGCCACCGCCACCTACGGGCTCTTCTTCCTCGCCTGCTGTGTGTTCGCCCACCTGTTCATCCGCGCGCGGCTGCCGGACGCCGACCCCTACCTGTTTCCGCTCGGGGCCCTGCTTGCCGCCTTCGGGCTGGTGATGATCTACCGGATCGACGCCGAGCTCGCGCGCGAGCAGGCGCAGTGGTTCGTGATCGGCCTCATCTTCTTCTGCGCCACCATCGTCTTCCTGCGCGACCACCATGTTCTCGAGCGGTACCGGTACACGATCGCCGCGGCGGGCATCGCGCTGCTCGTGATGCCGCGGCTCCCCGTAATCGGGGAGCAGCAAAACGGCGCCTTCCTGGCCGTGAAGATCGGGCCGATCCAGTTCCAGCCCGCCGAGTTCGCGAAGATCGCCATCATCATCTTCCTCGCCAGCTACCTCCGGGACACCGGGGACATGCTCGTGAGGGCGCGGCTCAAGCCGCTGTCGTTCGGGCGCCAGCTCCTCCTCTTCGGTGGCGCCGCGCTGGGGGTGGTGCTACTCGTCCGCGGGCTTGGCCTGGGCGTGGCGGAGACGGTCCTGCTCGCGATATTCGCGGTGTCGCTCGGCTCGATACTGCGTGAGCGACCCTCGGTTAAGCACTTCGGGCCGCTCCTGCTCATCTGGGGCATGGCGATGCTGATGCTGCTGGTGATCCGTGACCTCGGCAGCTCGCTCATGTTCTTCGGCAGCTTCCTCGCCCTGCTCTACGTGGCCACCGACCGGCTCTCGGTCGTGGGCGTGGGGGCGACGCTGTTTCTGGGCGGCGCCACCTTCTTCGCCAAGACGGAGACTCATGTGCAGAGCCGCGTGGACACATGGCTTCACCCCTTCGACCCCGAGCTCCTGGAGCTCAGGGGCGGCAGCTACCAGATCGCGCAGTCCCTCTTCGCGCAGGCCGACGGCGGCCTCTTCGGCCAGGGCTTCGGCCAGTCGCTGCTCGAGCTTCCGAACGGCGGCGAGATCCTTCCAGCCGCGCACACCGACCTGATCTATGCGGTGATCACCAACGAGGTGGGGCTCTTCGGGGCGGCGGGCCTGATCCTCGTCTACCTGTTGTTCGTGGCGCGCGGGTTCAAGGCGGCGCTGCTTGCGGGGGACGGGTTCTCGAAGCTCCTGGCCGCCGGCCTGACCGCGGTGCTCGCGTTGCAGGTCTTCGTGATCGTGGGCGGCGTCACGCGCGTCATCCCGCTCACCGGGGTGACGCTTCCGTTCGTCTCGTACGGAGGCAGCTCGATCCTGGCGAACATGGTGATCCTCGCACTGCTGCTGATCGTGTCCGACCACGCCCGCCGGGACCGAGGGCGCCTCCAGGGCGGCCTCGTGTGATGGAGGGGCGCCCGTGAACCGCCAGATCGTGCAGCTCTTCGGGCTCTCGATGCTGCTATTCGCGACCCTGATCGCGTTCACCTCGCGCTGGGCGGTCTTCGAGGCCGAGAGCCTCGAGAACGAGCCCTCCAACCGCAGGCCGCTGATCGAGGAGCAGCGGATCCCGCGCGGGCTCGTGATGGCGCGCGACGGCACGGTGCTGGCGCGCAGCGTGGCGCGGGGCAGCGGCGCTCAGCGCACCTACACCCGCACCTATCCGACCGGCGGGCTCTTCTCCCATGCCGTGGGCTACAACTTCATCTCAAAGGGCCGGGCGGGCCTCGAGCGCTCCAAGAACGACGAGCTGACCGGCGAGGAGAATGAGTTCGGCTCGATCTTCAGCCAGCTCCAGAGCAAGGCGCGCGAGGGCGAGGACGTGACCACCACGCTCGACCCAAGGGGGCAGCGCGAGGCACTGGCGGCGCTCGGCGGGCGGCGCGGCTCGATCGTGGCGATCGAGCCCCAGACCGGTCGCGTGCGGGTGATGGTGAGCCTGCCGGAGTACGACCCCAACGACGTTCCGGAGCGCTTCAAGGAGCTGAACAGCGGCGCGGGAGCGCCGCTCTTGAACCGCGCAACCCAATCGCGCTATCCGCCGGGGTCGACCTTCAAGGTGGTGACCGCGGCCGCGGCGCTCGACAGTGGCGGGTTCAATCCCCAGTCGATCGTGGACGGGTCCTCGCCGCGGCCGGTCAGCGGCGTGCCGCTCGCAAACGCGGGCGGCCAGGACTTCGGCCCGATCCCGCTCACCGACGCGCTCACCAACTCGGTGAACACCGTCTGGGCGCAGGTGGGCGAGCGGCTTGGCCCCGGCACCCTGATCGAGTACATGGAGCGCTTCGGCTTCAACAAGGACCCCGAGCTCGACTATCCCGACTCCCAGATGAGCGCCAGCGGCGTTCGCAACGCGCGCGGTCGTCTGCTAGACGGGAACGGCGGGTTCGACGTGGGCAGGGTGGCGATCGGCCAGGGCGGCTCGGAGGGCGGCATCCAGGTGAGCCCGCTGCAGATGGCGATGGTGGCGGGAGCGGTCGGCAACCGTGGCAGGCTGATGCGTCCCACGCTCACCGAGAAGGTGGTTGCAAAGGACGGCCGGGTCACCGAGCGCGTGGAGCCCGAGGAGCAGTCGATCGTGATGTCCGAGAAGGCAGCCGGAATGCTCGCCCAGATGATGGGCAACGTGGTGAAGGAGGGCACCGGCACCGCTGCGGCACTGTCGGGCATCGACGTGGCCGGCAAGACAGGCACGGCGGAGGTCGACAACGCGACCGCCAACCAGGCCTGGTTCATCGGATTCGCTCCCATCGATCGCCCGCGGATGGCGGTCGCGGTCACCCTCGAGCGCACTCAGGGGCAGGGCGGCACCGAGGCGGCGCCGCTGGCCAAGCGGGTGCTCGAGGCGCTGATCGGAAATGGCGCCTGATGACCGAGGTGGCGGACGACACCATCATCGACGGCCGCTACCGGGTCCTCGGGCGGATCGGCTCCGGGGGAATGGCGGACGTCTACCGCGCCGAGGACACGCACCTGGGCCGCGAGGTGGCGCTCAAGGTGCTCCACCGCCGCTTTGCCCAGGATGCCGAGTTCGTGGAGCGCTTCCGACGCGAGGCCAGGTCGGCCGCTGGCCTGCAGCATCCCAATGTGGTCGGGGTCTTCGACCGCGGCGAGTACGAGGGCACCTACTACATCGCGATGGAGTGCCTGCACGGAAGGACGCTCAAGGACATCGTGAACGAGTCGGCGCCGCTCGACCAGTCGCTCGTGATCGACCTCGGCATCCAGGTGCTGGAGGCCGCCGCATTCGCCCATCGCCACGGCGTCATCCACCGCGACTTCAAGCCCCACAACGTGATCGTCGACGACGACGGGGTCGCCAAGGTCACGGACTTCGGTATCGCCCGCGCCGGCGCCTCCGAGATGACCGAGACGGGCTCGATCATGGGCACCGCGCAGTACCTCTCGCCCGAGCAGGCCCAGGGCCACGCGGTCACGGCGGCGTCGGATCTCTACTCGATCGGCGTGATGCTCTACGAGATGCTCACCGGGCGGCTGCCTTTCGGGGGCGATAGCGCCGTGGCCATCGCGCTCAAGCACCTCTCCGAGCCGCCGCCGCCCATGTCGGGGGACGGCGTGGCGATCGAGCCGAACCTCGAGTCGGTGGTGATGGGCGCGCTCGCCAAGGACCCGCTCGCGCGCTGGCAGAGCGGCGAGGACTTCGCCGCGGCGCTTCAGGCGTGCCGTCCCTACGTCGAGGCCATGGGCGACGGCGCGCCGATGACCCAGAGCACGGCGGTCTTCGAGGCGCTGCCGGTCCCGATGGGGGATCCGACTTTGGCCGCCGGTCCCGTCCTTGCCCCGGTAGCGGCCGAGCCGGCGCCCCCGCGCGAGGAAGAGCGCCGCCGCCGCTGGCCGGCCGCGGCCCTCGCGCTGCTGGTGCTCGCGCTCATCGCGCTGATGGCATTTGCCTTCTCGCGGCCCGAGAAGGTGGACGTGCCGGAGGTGACCGGGATGAACCTGACCGACGCCCGCGAGCGCCTCGACAAGGCGGGGTTCGAGAACGTGGAGGTGGAACGCGAGCGCAGCCGGGCGGAGGTGGACACCGTGCTGCGCCAGGAGCCAGACGCAGCGGAGGAGGCGGCCAAGAGCGAGACGGTCACCCTCGCCGTTTCCCGCGGCCCCGGCAAGGTGCGGGTGCCATCGGTGCGCAACCTGCCGGAACCGCGAGCGCTCAAGGAGCTCGAGAAGGCCGATCTCAAGGTCACGGCAGACCCTCAGCCCTCCAGCCGGGTCAAGAGGGGCCTCGCCATCGACACCTCGCCCGAGGCGGGCACGGAGGTCGACCGCGGATCTCGGGTACGCCTCTTCGTGAGCTCCGGCCCGCAGAAGATCGGCGTGCCGAACGTGGTGGGCCTCTCGCGGGAATCGGCGGAGTCGCGCCTCGACCGCGAAGGCCTCACCGTCGAGGTCGAGACCCGGCAATCCGACAAGCCCGAGGGCGAGGTGATCGCACAGTCGCCCGGGCAGGGCACCAAGCTCGACGCCGGAGACCGCGTGACGATCACCGTGTCGCAGGGAACGGAGGAGCAGCAGGAGTTGCCGAAGGTGACCGTGCCGGACGTCGAAGGGCTCTCCAAGGCGGACGCCCTCCGCAGGCTGCGCGCCCAGGGGCTATCGGCCACCGTCCGCGAGCGCGCCACCGAGGACGAGGACGAGGATGGCAAAGTGATCTCCCAGCGCCCGGCAGCGGGGACGGAGGTGGAGCCGGGAGGAGCGGTCGTGCTGACCGTCGGGGTCTTCGAGGAGCCCGAGCCCGACCCAGAGCCGCCGGCGGCCCCACCGCCCCCGGCCGCGCAGTGAGGGTCGCGGTTCTCGAGGGAGGACGCTCGAGCGAGCACCACGTTTCGCTGGCCTCGGCCGCCGCCGTGCGGGCGGGCCTGGCCGAGGCCGGACACGAGCCGGTCAGGGTCGAGATCTCGCGGGAGGGCCGGTGGAGCCACGCCGGCGCCCCGGTCGCGCTCGCGCCCGGCGCCGGCCTGCTGGCCTGCGAGGCGGTGTTCCCCGCCCTGCATGGTCCCTACGGCGAGGACGGCACCGTCCAGGGGCTGCTGGAGGCGCTCGACGTGCCATACGTGGGCGCGGGTGTCCTGGCCTCCGCGGTGTGCATGGACAAGGTGCTCTCAAAGGATCTGATGCGAAGCGCCGGGGTGGCGCAGGTGGACTACGCGTCGGCGCGGGAGGGGGAGGACCTGACCGCGCTCGAGCGCCTCGGCCTGCCGGTCTTCGTCAAGCCCGCCCGGCTCGGGTCCTCGGTGGGAATCTCCAAGGTGAGCGCCCACGAGCAGCTCCCGGGCGCGCTGGCGGCCGCCTGGGAGCACGATCCGGTGGCGATCGTGGAGGCCATGTCGCACGGGATGGAGGTGGAGTGCTCGCTGCTCGGCAACGAGGCACCGGAGGCCTCGCTGCCCGGCGAGATCGTGCTGCACGCCGACTGGTATGACCAGAGCGCCAAGTACGAGCCGGGGGGAATGGAGCTCGTGGTGCCCGCTCGCCTTCCCGAGCAGGTGAAAGAACGCGTGCGGGAGATGGCGATCGACGTCTTCAAGCGGTTGCGCTGCGCGGGCATGGCGCGCTGCGACTTCTTCGTGGAGGACGGCGGCGAGGTGCTCCTCAACGAGCTCAACACGATCCCGGGGTTCACCGAGACCAGTGTCTACGCCAAGCTCTTCGAGGCGAGCGGGCTTCCCTACCCGCAGCTGCTCGACCGCCTCGTTACGCTCGCGTTGGAGCGCCACGAGCGAGAGCGGTGGTAGGTCTCGATGTTGTGGTTAGCTCTTGCCGTCAGTCGTTTGCAGCCTGACTGCGACCCTTCGGCAGGAGGGCGCCGAATGTCTGGCCCTTTCGTCCACCTTCCGGCGACCAAGCGAACTAACATCGGTGTCTCGCACGCTAGTGGCACGGCGGGGACGCCCCGGGCGACCCTGGCCGCCGGAGCCCTGACCCAGCGGGACCCGCCACCGGAGCCGTAGGGTGAGAGCGGCGGGGGGTTCGGGGGCGCGAGCCCCCGGTTACATCACTTCCTTAGCGTCAGCTCGGCGATCGCCGCCTGCTGGTCCTCCGGCAGGCTCGTGATCCAGACGAGGTAGTAGCGGAACCGCCTGCCGAGGGTGCTCAGCCGGATGCGGGCGTCCTGGGTTATCTCGGTGTCGTCGCTCACCTTGCTCCAGCCGGTGATCTCCTCGGGCACCTCGTTGGCGGCGTAGATCGAGGCCATGAAATCGGGCGTCGGCGTCACGAGGTCCAGGCGCCGTGCCGCCAGCGGCCTGCCGGCGTCCACGTAGAGGCCCACGCCTTCCTTGCCGAGGCTCTGGAAGTCGACCCGGTAGCGCTCGGTGTCCCAGACCGTGGTCAGGTTCCCGTCGATCGCGTTCTGGGTTGCCTCCGGCGACTCCTCGTGGTCCTCGCTCTGAGGGTCGTAGTCGTCCGCGGCTCCGGCGGCCAGTTGGACGCGGGTCAGGTTGCCGGCGCGCGGGGTCACGGCCGCGCCGGGCCCCTTCTCCGTGCGGCCGGCGAGGAAGGTGAGCCCCCCGGCTCCCAGCAGCCCGAGGAGCAGGAGCGTGAGCAGCCATCGGCGCGGGTTGCGCAGCCGCACGGGCACGAAGTCGGCGGTGTCGCCGGGAAGGCCGCGCAGCACGCTGGTCGCCTCGCCGCTCGCCTCTCCCGAGCGCGCGACCTCGATCGCCAGCACCTCCTCGAGGTCGGCTGTCATGTCGGCCGCCGTCGGATAGCGGTTGGCGGTCTCCTTGGCCGTGGCCCGATCGACCACGGCAGCCAGCGCCGACGACACCTCCGGCCGCAGCCGCTGCACGTCCGGCATGGGATCGCGCACGTGCTTCATCGCCACCCCCACCTGACTGTCGGCCTTGAACGGCACGTCGCCGGTCAGCATCTCGAAGAGCACGACGCCGAGCGAGTAGACGTCGGACTGCTCGGTCACCTCGTGGCCGGACGCCTGCTCGGGGGAGACGTAGTCGGTGGTCCCGAGCACGCGCCCCGGGGCGGTCAACCCGCTCACCTCCAGCGAGCGCGCGATGCCGAAGTCGGTGACCTTGGCGCGCCCCTCCTGGTCGATCAGCACGTTCTGGGGCTTCACGTCCCGGTGTACCAGCCGCTCCGCGTGTGCGGCGGAGAGTCCGCGCCCGACCTCTATCGCATAGGCCACCGACTCGGCCACCGGCAGCCGCTCCATGCGTCGGATGCGCTCCTTGAGGGTCTCGCCCTCGACGAACTCGAGCACTATGTAGGGGGTGCCGTCATCCTCGCCGAAGTCGATGACGGTGACCACGTGTGGATGTGAGAGCCGCGCCACCGCCTTTGCCTCCCGGCGAAAGCGCTCGAGCTGATCGGGGTCCGAGGAGATGTCGCGGTGCATCAGCTTGATCGCCACCCAGCGCTCGAGCGTGGGGTCGAACGCCCGGTACACGGTGGACATCCCTCCTGAGCCGATCTGCTCCTCGAGGCGGTAGCGGTCGTTGAGGAGGGTGCCGATCACTGGCTGCGTATTGTGCGCTGTTCCATGGCTGTACGCGTACGCTGCATCACGGACCCGGCCTGCGTCTGGTCGTGGGCGCTCGAGCCCGCGGTGCGCGCGCTGATGGTGGAGTTCGGCGACGAGCTGCAATGGACCTTCGTGATGGGCGGGCTGGCCCGCGAGTTCGGGCCCGAGGGGCTCGTGCGCCACTGGCTCGACGCGGCGGCTGAGAGCGGCATGCCCACCGACCCGCTCGCCTGGTACGAGGGACCGATCCGGTCGAGCTATCCCGCCTGCATGGCCGTCAAGGCCGCGCAGGAGCAGGGCCCGGATCTCGCGGCGCGCTATCTCCGCGCCCTGCGCGAGGGGATCGTGGCCCTGCGCCGCAAGCTCGACACGAGCGAGGCGCTCGTGGAGGAGGCCCGTGGCGCGGGACTGGACGTCGAGCGGTTTCGCATCGACCTCGGCTCGCACGCCATCGTCGAGGGCTTCGGGGCCGACCTGGAGGAGTCCCGAGACGTTCCCGAGGTGGTGCGGGAGGCCGACAAGGTGCGCTGCTCGGCCTCGGTGGGCGAGGAGCGGGTGCCGTTTCCCACCTTTCGCTTCGAGGGGGAGGGCGTGCACTGGACCTGTGGCTTTCGCCCCCACTCCGCCCTGCGTGAGGCGGCGCTCGCCGCGGGCGCCCAGGCTTCGGACCGGCCCAGGCCCGACGTTATGGACGCCCTCGACGGATTCGGCCGGATGGCCGTGCCCGAGGTGGCCGCGGTCTGCGACCTGCCCGCTCTGCGGGCAGAGGCAGAGCTTGCCCGGCTCGCGCTTGACTGGCGCGTGCGTCCCGTGCCCGTGGGGTGCGGCAGGCTGTGGGAGCCTGCGTAGGCCGGCGCCCGTGCGGCACCGCTCAGGCCGTGGCGAACCCTCCCTCGCCGCCCATGAGCCCCGCGCGCGGTAGCTCGACCACCCCGGGGCGCTCGATGACATGGCCGATCACCGCCGCGCCGAGGTGGTGCCGGGAGAGGATCTCCACTCCCGCGTCGGCCTGCCGGGCCGGCACCACGCAGCAGAACCCGCAGCCCATGTTGAACACCTCGTGCATCTCCGCCGCGCCGGCCTCTGCCCTGGCGGCGATCAGGTCGAAGATCGGCGGCACCGGCAGCGGCGAGTCGATCCGGTAGCCAACCTCGGGGTGCAGCCGAAGCAGGTTGAGAAGGCCGTCGCCTGTGATGTGGGCGAGTCCACGGACCTCGACGTCCGATGCCAGCAGCTCCCGCACCGCCCGCACGTATATCGCGGTGGGCTCGAGCAGGGTCTCGCCCACCGATGCCCCGCCGAGCTCGGCGGGCGTCTCCCGCAGGTCGGGCAACGCACGCCGCGCGAGGGTGAAGCCGTTCGAGTGGGCACCGCTCGAGGGCAGGCCGATCACGGCGTCGCCCGGCCCGATCGCCGCGCCGGTCACGATGCGATCCAGGTCGAGCAGGCCCACGCTCATCCCCACGAGGTCGAGGCCGCTCGGCGACGGGTGCCCGCGGATCAGCTCGGGCACCACCGCGAGCTCGCCGCCCGGGATCTCGACGCCCGCGGCCTCCGCACCTGACTTCAGGCCGACGCCGATGGCTGCGAGCACCTCCTCGCGAGCCTCCTCGACGGCTATGTAGTCGAGCACCGCGATCGGGTCCGCGCCCACGCAGACGATGTCGTTGACGTTCATGGCGACGCAGTCGATCCCGACGGTGTCGAACCGGCCGAGCTCCTCGGCCACGATCAGCTTCGTGCCGACCCCGTCGGCCGACAGCGCGAGGCCCGTGTTGCCGGCAAGGCGCATGACGGCGGCGTAGTGCCCGGCTCCGAGCAGCGTGCGCTGCTCTCGCCCCGGGTCGATCGTGCGCAGCACGTCCACGAGCGCCGCCACGCCGCGCTCGGCAAGACCCGTGTCCACACCGGCGCGTGCGTAGGCGGAGTCGCCCATCGCCACCATTCAAACAGCACGGGCTCCGGCAGGGACCCCGCCCGCCAGGGCGCCTCAGGTCAGGCGGTCTCCGGCGCGGTCTCGGTGGGCGGGCCGTCCTTGCCCCGGCGGCGGTATATGAGGTAGCCGATTCCCACCACGATGATCGCGGCGACCGCGTAGTCCACGTAGTGCAGGGAGTCCTTCCACCTCTCCCAGTTGTCACCCGCCTGCTTGCCGATGAAGGTGAGCATCAGGACCCAGGGCACGCAGCCCGCGAGCGTGAGCAGGCTGAAGCGCCAGAACGGCATCCGCGCAACCCCGGCGGGCAGCGAGATGAAGGTGCGGATGATCGGCAGCATCCGCGTGAAGAAGACGGTGGCGTCGCCGTGGCGCTCGAACCAGCGGTCGGCCCATTCCAGGTGGCTCTTCTTGATGTGCAGCTTCCTGCCGTGCTTCTCCAGGACGTCGGTACGGCCGTACCAGCCCACCGCATAGGCGATCCACGAGCCGACGAGGTTGGCCACCGAGCCAACCGCCACCGCCGCGAACAGCGAGTACTCGCCGTCGGACACGTTGAAGCCGGCGAAGAGCATGGTGGCCTCGCTCGGCACGGGGATGCAGGCGGACTCGAGCACCATCAGCACGAAGACGCCGAGCAGTCCGAGCTCCGCGACGACGTCGGTGGCCACCTCGACGATCGGGTCGGTGATCGAGGCGAGGAAGGGCATGCCAGCGCAGTAGGGTAGCGGCCTTCGTGGCCGTCCCCCTGTTCGCCACCAGCCTGGATTCCCATGCGGCGCGGCTGACCGAGAAGCTCGGCGAGGTGGTGCGCGGAGGGCGCTACATCCTGGGGCCGGAGGTCGAGGCTTTCGAGCGCGAGTTCGCGAACTACCTCGGCGTGCGCCACTGCGTGGGGGTGGGCAACGGCACGGACGCGATCACGATCGCCCTGCGCGCCCTGGGCGTGCGCCCGGGGGACGAGGTGGTCTGCCCGTCCTTTACCTTCTACGCGACGGTCGAGGCCACGGTGAACGCGGGAGCCACCCCGGTCTTCTGCGACGTCGATCCCGAGACCTTCTGCGTGACCGCCGACACGGTGCGCGCCGCGCTCACGCCGCGCACGAAGGCGATCCTGCCGGTGCACCTCTTCGGAGACGTGGCCCCGGTCCCGGAGCTGATGGAGCTCGGGGTCCCCCTGCTCGAGGACGCCGCCCAGGCGGCGGGAGCCAGGCTCGACGGGAGGCGCGCGGGCTCGCTCGCTCAGGCCGGCACCTTCTCCTTCTTTCCCTCCAAGAACCTCCCCTGCCTCGGCGACGGCGGAGCGATCGTCACCGACGACGACGACGTGGCCCAGCGAGCCAGACGGCTGCGCTTCCACGGCTCCGACGACAAGAAGACCTTCGTCGAGGTGGGCTACAACAGTCGGCTCGACGAGCTGCAGGCGGCGGCGCTGCGCCTGCTGCTGCCGGAGCTCGACGGCTGGAACCAGGCGCGCAGGCGGGCGGCCACCGCCTACGCCCGCGCCGGCCTGGGCGATCACGTGGCGCTGCCCCGGCCGGTGGACGGCATTGAGCCGGTGCACCACCTCTACGTGGTCCGTCACGAGCGGGCGGAGGAGCTGCGGGCGGCGCTCGAGGCGCGTGGGATCGGCGCGCGCGGCTACTACCGCGTCCCGGCTCACCGCCAGCCGGCCACCGCCCACTTCGCGCCACAGGGACTGGAGCTCCCGGGCACCGACGAGGCCGCCCGGACGCACCTCGCGCTCCCCATGGGGACAGGGCTGTCGGGGGAGGCCGTCGAAGAGGTGGTCCAGGCATGCGCGTCTGGGTTGACCTGACCAACTCGCCGCACGTACTCGTGATGCGGCCGCTGATCGAGGCGATGCGAGAGGACGGCCACGAGGTGGAGGTCACAGCGCGCGACTTCGCGCAGACGGTCGAGCTGTGCAAGCGCCTCGGAGTCGAGCACACCCGGATCGGGCGTCACCGCGGCGGCCGGCGGGCGAGCAAGGGGGTCGGGCTCATCTCGCGCAGCGGCGCCCTCACGCGGTGGGCGCGGGGCCGTGGCTTTCACGTTGCGATGGGCCACGCCTCGAACGACGTGATGGTTGCCGCGGCGCTGCTGCGGATCCCGAGCGCCACGGCGTTCGACTACGAGTGGGCAACCATCCAGCATCACGTGAACTGCCGGCTCGCGCGAGCTGTGGTGGTGCCCGAGGCGATACCGCCCGCGCGGCTCGACCGCTACGGAGCGCGCGGCAAGCTGCGCCGCTACGCAGGCCTGAAGGAGGAGTACTACCTCGCTGACTTCCGCCCGGACCGGGCGGTGCTCGACGAGCTGGGGCTCGACGACTCTCTGCCGATCGTGATCGTGCGCACGCCGCCGGAGGTCTCGCTCTACCACCGTTTCGAGAACTCGCTCTTCCTCGAGGTGCTCGAGCGGCTGCGCGGCAGGCAGGCGGTGGTGCTGCCGCGGACGCCCGCGCAGCGGAAGGAATTGGCGGAGAGTGGCGGCCTGATCGTGCCCGAGCGCGTCGTGGATGCGCAGAGCCTGATCGCGTTCGCCGACCTCGTCGTCTCCGCCGGCGGTACCATGAACCGTGAGGCGGTGGCCCTGGGCACGCCCGTGTTCACCACCTTCGAGGGTCGGCTCGGCGCAGTCGACGAGGTGCTGCTGCGGGAAGGGCGCCTGAGAAGGCTCGAGCGCCCGGAGCAGGTGCAGGTCGAGAAGCGCAAGAGTGGTGCAGCGCAGCGGACGGCGCGCGACCCCCGCGAGCTGGTGAAGCTGCTGCTCTCCGCGCGAGAGACATGAGAACCCGAATCACATCGTCGGTATGGGTGCGACGCCTGGTCCAGGTGGGGGTCGACGCGGCCCTGATCGCGCTCGCCTACTACCTGGCGTTCGTGCTGCGCTTCGACGCGGGGATCCCCGGCCGCTACGAGGACCTGCTGATCCAGACGGTCGGCTTCGTGGTGGTGATGAAGCTCTGCCTGTTCGCCCTCTTCGGCCTGTACTCCAAGCTCTGGCGCTTCGTCGACCAGGCGGACTTCGGGTCGATCGTGAAGGCGGTCGTCGTGGCGAGCTTCATGCTGATCGGCGCCCTCTTCCTGCTCTCTCCCACCGCGGCGGATCCGCCGCGAGGCGTGATCGCGCTCGACTTCCTGCTCACGCTGGCACTCGTCGCCGGAGCGCGCTTCCTGGTGCGCGCGGTGGTGGAGCGCCCGTTGCGCGGCGCGCTCGTGCAGCGCGCGGACCGCGAGGTGCTGATCGTGGGGGCCGGCCTCGGCGGCCAGCAGGTGGCGCTCGAGCTGCGGCGCAACCCGGAGCTCTCGAGCGCCGTGCTCGGGTTCATCGACGACGATCCACGCAAGAAGGGCATGTTGGTCTCCGGCCACCGCGTGCACGGCACTACCGACGACCTCGCGCGGGTGCTCGACGACACGAAGCCCGACGAGGTGGTGATCGCCATTCCGTCGGCCCCCGGCATCCTGCGCCAGAAGGTTGTGACCGCGTGCCGCGAGCGCGACATCCCGGTTCGCACCCTCCCGACCACCTTCGAGCTGCTCTCGCGCGGCCCCAACCTCCTGCGGCAGGTGCGCGAGGTGCAGGTGGAGGACGTGCTCGGGCGGGAGCCGGTGCGCTCCGAGATCGACCGGGTGGGGGCCTACCTCAGCGGCCGGGTGGTCCTCGTGACGGGTGCGGGCGGGTCGATCGGGTCGGAGCTCTGCCGCCAGATCGCCCGCGTGAAGCCCCGCCGGCTCGTGCTGGTGGATCGCGGTGAGCACAACCTGTTCGAGATCCGTCGCCAGCTCGAGGAGGAGCGCCACTTCGGCTCCCTCACCGCCGTGCTCGCCGATTGCAAGGACGCCGACCGGATGCGCGAGCTATTTCAGGAGGAGAAGCCGTCGGTCGTCTTCCACGCCGCCGCCTACAAGCACGTGCCGCTGATGGAGGAGAACCCCGTCGAGGCCGTGCGCAACAACACGCTGGCCACCCGCATCATGGCCGCCGCCGCGGGCAAGGTGGGCACGGAGCGGTTCGTGCTCGTGTCCACCGACAAGGCGGTGACCCCCACGACGGTGATGGGCGCTTCCAAGGCGCTCGCCGAATGGGCGATCGAGGAGGCGCAGAACAGGTTCCGGCACACCCGCTTCGCCGCGGTGCGCTTCGGCAACGTCCTCGGCTCCTCCGGCTCGGTGGTGCCGATCTTCAGGCGCCAGATCGCCGCGGGGGGTCCGGTCACCGTGACCGACGAGCGCATGACGCGCTACTTCATGACGATCCCCGAGGCCGTGCAGCTCATCATCCGCTCGGGCGACCTCACCACGGGCGGCGAGGTATACGTGCTCGACATGGGCGAGCCGGTGAAGATCGTGGACCTGGCGCGCAAGATGATCCGGCTCTCCGGGAAGGAGCCCGACGTGGACATAGCGGTCGAGATCATCGGCCGCCGCCCCGGCGAGAAGATCCACGAGGAGCTGTTCGAGCCCGGCGAGCAGCCCCAGCCGACCCCCGCCGAGAAGATCAAGGTGGCCGTCCGGCCACGCCCCGACCCGGAGTGGCTCGAGACGGCGTTCGCTCGGGTCCAGGAGCTCGTGTACAACGGAGATGCCGCCGCGCTTGCAGGTGCCGTCACGGAACTCTCGGCGGAGCGTGCCCTTCAGGCCTCCGAGCCGGCCACCTCGGCCCCGAAGCTCTAGCCTTCGCTCCAGCCCCCGCGCTCATTAAGGTTCACAGCCGCTTCCCATGGAGATCATCGAGCAGATCGGGTCCTATGCCGGGCTTGCGGCCGTCGTGGGCCTCGCGGTGCTCTCGGCCCTCTACTTCTCGCAGGCGCGTGACGTCAAGCGCCTGCGCGAGTGGGCGGGGCGGGCTCCTGAACGCAGGCCCGTGTCTCCCATACAGAACCGGGTGGTGACCCAGCCCGTCAAGCCGCAGGCGCAGCAGGGACCGCCGGGATCGCCGCCACGCGTGCCCGTGCCGCCGGGCGCGGACCCCGGAGGGGTCCGGCCCGCCGCGGCGGGCGCGGGCCCGGCTGTGGCCCCCTACGCCGCCACACCTGCCGCAGCACGCGCCGCTGAGACGGCACCGGACAGCGATCAGCGCCCTGGGGTGTCCCAGAACACCGTGGCGCACCGACCGCCACGGCCCCCCTCCCAGACCCTGGCTCCGCGCCAGTCGCCACCCGGCCTCGGCGGTCACTTCGCGCGGGGGGCGCAGATCGCCCGGGAGAGGGAAGCGGCCCAGCGGCGCGAGCGCGAGTCTAGCGCGGGCGGCGAGATAGACGACGACGAGCTGCTCGAGGACGAGCGGTTCGAGGGGGAGGAGGTGGAGGACGAGGAGTTCGAGAGCCACGAGCTCGACGCCCACGAGGAGGACGCCGAACCGGGAGAGGACGCCGAACCGGGAGAGGACGCCGAACCGGGAGAGGAGGCCGCCGTGCTCGATCCTGACGACGAGTCGGTGGAACACGAGCACGCCGCCGAGGACCGGGCTGACGAGCCCGCGGTCACGGCCCCCGCGCCGCCTCCGCCTCCGCCCTCGGGCACCCGCCGGCCGCTGCCGCCCCGTTCTGCCCCTCCCCGGCCGGGCTCCGCCTCGGCGCAGGGCCCGATCCTGCCACCCTACGAGCGCAGCCGTCCCGGCGCCGGATCCTGGGAGAGTCGCACCTTCTCGCCCGCGAAGGCGGCACTCGCCGTGGTCGCGACGGTGCTCGTAGTGGCCGCGGTCGCCTTTGGCGTGCTCAAGCTGACCGGAGGCGAAGAGGGCGGGGGCGAGCCGGACGGGCAGTCAGCCCCGGCCCCTCAGGCTGAGGCGGGCGGCCGGAGAAACGCCGCCGGGAAGGCCGCCATCAACCCGCGGAAGGTCACTGTATCCGTGCTCAACGGGACCACGGTGGGCGGACTGGCCGCTCAGCTCGGGGACAGGCTGGAGGGCCAGGGCTTCCAGCTGGGCAATGTGACCAACAACACCGATCAGGAGCGCGCCGAGTCGGTCGTGCTCTTCGCCCCCGGCGCGGAGGAGGAGGCAAAGGAAGTCGGACGGCGTCTCAAGATCGATCAGCGCGAGCCCATCGACCCGGACAGCCAGACCCGCGCGGGCGACGCATCGGTGGTCGTGATCACCGGCGCGGACCTGAACCCGTAGCGCTCGGGGCCGCCCGCTCAGGCGGATCAGGGCCTGGGCGCGCGCGGCCAGGTGGGCCACGCCGAGGCGCTCGCACTCGCCGGCGGCGCCCTCGAGCAGCTCCCGGGCGCGCTCGGCGTCGTGTGCCCTCAGCCTGAAGCCGGCCAGCAGACGGCAGCGCACCGCCTCGAGTGGGCGCTCGAGCGCCCCCCACGCGCTCTCTGCCGAGGACAGCACCGAGGCGCCCTGCTCCGGGTCCCTCGCAGGTGGCTCCGCGCGCCTCGAGCGCCGCCGCCCGCGCGATGGGGTAGTGCAGGCTGCTCGGCCAGCCGCTCGGCCTCGGCGGCCGACTCGCGGGCCCGCTCGGGGCGCTCGCCCAGCGCGTAGGCCACAGCGAGGCCGGCCGTGGCCAGAATCGACTGCGCCACCGCCGCGCGAGGGCGCTCCCGCAGGACATGCAAAGCGCGCCTGGGCGGGATTCTCCGTGCCGCAGGACACGCAGTCGATCCCCGTCATCGAACTCGAAACGATACCCGCGGAGGGGCTTCGATCACGGAAGGATCCCGGCCGCACGGAAGGCGGCCGCCGTCTCCTCGAGGCGCCCGCGGTCCACGAGCGTCACCGTCTGCCCCGCCACCTCGAGCGTGGCTCCGTCGTAGGGGGGATACCAAAAGGCCCTTATGCGCCGCGCCACCTGCTCCGGGTCGTCGTCGGGGCGGACCCGCCTGAGCTCCTCCACCTCTTCGCGCGTCACGTAGCGGCCCTCTCCCTGGGGCGTGCTCGGCAGCTCGTGCCCCTCCTGCACGTGGTCTGCCACGGACCGGAAGTTGGACAGCAGGATCTCCTGGCTCTTCAGGTCGAGTGAGAGCGCCGTCTCCTGGTCGGGATCGATCGGGAAGCGATCCACTCGCACGAGGTCTCCGGTGTCGAAGTCCTCGTCCACCTGGTGGCAGGACACGCCCCACTCGCGCCGGCCCTCGAGGATCGCGACGTTGTAGCCGCCGATCCCCCGCATGTCCGGCAGCGGGGCGGGGTGGAAGTTGAGGCAGCCGAGCCGCGGCAGATCGATGAGCGGGGCCCTGATCCTCTTCCAGAAGAGAAACGAGACCACCAGGTCCACCTCCGTGTGCCGGTCGACCTCCGCATAGAGCTCGTCATCGGTGGCCAGCGGCAGGCCGAGCCGGGTGGCGGCCAGGTCGAGCCGTTGCCCGTGTGCCGCCCACGGTGGGGGCTCGGGAGCCACGACGGCGGGCACCTCCCAGCCGGTCTCCACCAGATGCTCGAGCGCGCGCACCGCGGAGCGCTTGCTCTTTCCCATGAAGATCGCCCTCACGCGAGCTCCTCGTAGAGCGCCAGCGTGCTCTGGGCGATCCTGTCCCAGGAGAAGTGTCCGGCGGCGGCCTGCGCGGCACGGGCGCCGAGCCGATCGCGCTCCGCCGGATCGGCCACCAGCTCCGCGAGTGCCTCGCGGAGGGCGACGGGGTCCTCCGGCGCCACCAGCCGCGCCGCTCCGTGATCGCGTCCGATCTCGGAGAAGCCGCCGACGTCTGAGAGCACCATCGCCTTGCCGAAGGCAAGCGCCGTGTAGAGCACGCCGGATTGATCGATGCGGCGGTAGGGCAGCACGACCACGTCGGCGCGGCGAAAGTAGGCGGGGATCTCCGGGTCGGTCACGAAGCGGTCCACGAAGCGCACCGTGCCTTGCGCGTCCACGGCCGCGCGTGCGAGCGGCTCGAAGGGCATCCAAGGGCGCCCGACGATCCACAGCTCCGCCCCGGCGAGGCCCTTGAAGGCCTCGAGCAGCACGTCCACCCCCTTGTAGGGACGCAGCACGCCGAACCAGAGGATCACCGGCCCCTCCACCGAGGCCAGCTCGCCCGGGAGGGGCTCCTCGTGGGCCTGGCGGGTGAGGTAGTCGAAGGCGCCGTGCGGGATCACCCGCACGCGGGCGGGATCGGCGCCGAATCGCTCGCTCAGCTGGTGGGCTCCGGCGCGTGTGTGGGCGATGAGCGCGTCGGCGCGGCGGGCCACGAGCCGCGCGGCCAGCTCGCGCAACCGCCCCTCCCCGCGTCGCAGCACGTTGTGGGAGGTGAACACGGTCGGGGCGCTTCCCGAGAGCAGGAAGGCATCGAGCGCCTCCAGGGTGAGCCACTGGTAGTGGACCACGTCCGCTCCCGCCTCCTGGCGCAGGCGCAGCATGTCCGGCACGTGCTCTGCCAGCCTGTACGCCCGTCTGGCGGCCGTCGACCGAGCCCTGCCGGTGGTGCGCCGGTAGAACTCCTCGCGCACCGGAAACCCGTCCGCAGCCGGCGCGGGACCGTACAGGTACCTGCTCGTGATCAGCTCGACCTCGGCGCCCGCCCTCGCGAGCGCGCCGGCGAGCGCGAAGTCGTAGGGAGGGCTGTAGGCCGGTGGGTCCACGATCCGGACGCGCATGGGAGCGCATTGTTCAGCACCCGGACTCGCGTAGCCCATCGACCCGCCGAGTACGGTTCCGCCGGTGCAGTCGAGCTCTCCCGTCCGCGCGGTCTTCGCATTGCTCGTGCTCGCCACGGTCGGGGCGTTCGTCATGACCCAGTCGCTCAAGCAGGAGGTACCGGTGGTGCTGCGCTTCGCCACCTCACCGCAGGACATCTCTCCGAACGGTGACCGCGTGAGGGACCGGACGAGGATCGGCTTCGACCTGTCAGAGCCGGCCGAGGTGTCGTTCTCGATCATCGACGGCGAGGGCAACGAGTTGCGAAGGCTCGTGGACGATCGCCCCCTGGCCGGCGACACCAGGCACCGCTTCGCCTGGGACGGTCGCGACGACGATGGGAACACCGTGCCCGACGGCGCCTACCGGATGCGGGTGATCCGGCGAAAGGAGGGCAGGGTGCTCGACTCGATCAAGAAGGTCCGGGTTGACACCGTCGCACCGAAGGTGAGGCTCACCCGGGCGACCCCGGGCGTGATCGATCCGAGCTCGGGGAAGCCGGTGCGCGTGAGGCTGCGCTACGAGGGTCCACGCAACAGTCACCCGGAGTTCCGCGTGTTCCGCACCGACGACGGGCCGGCGCGGGTGGTCCGCCGCTTTCGCGGGGACCGCTCGCTCGGTGGCTTCTGGAACGGCAGGGTGATCAGCGGCCGCCTCGCCGTGGACGGGGACTATGCGTTCCAGGTGCGCGTTCGCGACCTGGCCGGCAACGAGACCCTCGCTCCCGATCCGGCACCGAGCGCGCGGAAGGCCCGGCCCCGCACCGGTGTAGCGGTGCGCCGGCTGACGCTTAAGGGACCGCTCGGCGTGGTGGCGGCGGGCTCGCTCGTCCGGCTGCGGGTGGGCCCGGGCGAGCGCCGCCTGAAGTTCGCCCTCTCGCGGCTGGGCTCGCGCCGCACGATCCGTCGCGACCGCCGCCGCGCCGGCACGCTGCGCGTGCGGATCCCGCGCCGGGCGCGCACCGGCGTCTACCTGGTGCGCGTGCGTGCCCGTGGACGGCGAGCGGTGTGGCCGCTGGCGGTGGCGGGGCTCCCCCCGTCGCGGCGGGCGCTGCGGCGACCGCGGCCGGTCGTGGTCTTGCCGGCGGTCACCTGGCAGGGGCTGAACGCCTTCGACTCGGACCTCGACGGGTTTGCGGACACGCTCGCCACCGCGCGCTCCATACCCGCGGAGCGGCCGTTCCAGAACCGCTCGGTACCGGTCCGGTTCAACTCGGAGATCTCACCGCTCCTGCGCTTTCTCGACCGCCAGCGGCTGGCATACGACCTCACGACCGACCTCTCGCTCGCGCGGCGGGAGGGCCCGAGCCTCGCCAACGCCCCGGGCGTTGCGTTCGCGGGCACCACGGAGTGGCTGCCGCGCCGTGTCAGGGACGGGCTGCGAGAGGAGGTCGAGAGAGGCCTCCGGGTGGTGTCCTTCGGGGGTGAGTCGCTCAAGCGCACGGTGGCGCTCGTGCGCGGGCGTCTTGCAAACCCGAGCTCCGAGCGGGCCGACGACCTGTTCGGCGAGCGCACCCGCAGCTTCCGCACGGACCCCCCGGCGCCGCTTCATGCCCAGCGCGACGACCTGGGTCTCCTGAAGGGCGTGGACCCGTTCTTCGGGGAGTTCTCCGTCTTCGAGCGCTCCGAGCGCCTGCCGGCCACCGCCAAGCTGCTCACCTCCGCCGGCCGGGAGGAAGGGGAGCCCGCGTTCGTGGCCTACCGCCTTGGCAAGGGCACCGTGATCCGGCCAGGCACGCCCCAGTGGACGCGAGAGCTCGCCGAACGGCGCCTGAGCGTGGAGGTGCCGGACATCACCGAGCGGATCTGGAGGTTCATCTCCCGGCGCTGAGCCCGCGCTGCGCGAGACGCCGAGGGCGTCTGCCATCCTCACCCCGGCGATGGGACGGAGACAGCTCATCGGCGGCGCACTGCTCGCCGCCGTACTCGGGGTGGCCGCATTCGTCTATTACCGGAACGAGACCGAGCCGATCAAGAAGCGCGGGTCGGCCAAGGTCGAGTTCGATGCCTCCGCGGAGCCGAAAGGGCCGAAGGTGCCGACCAGGAGGGACCCCGAGCCCTGGCCCACCTTCGGGTATGACCTCCAGCGCTCCAAGGCCGCGCCGTATGACCATCGCCCTCCCTTCAGGCGCACCTGGCGCATCGATGCACACGACACGATCGAGTTCCCGCCCTCGGCCGCCTACGGCAACGTCTACATCGCCCAGCAGAAGGGCCTCTTCATCGCGCTGAAGGGAAGGACCGGCAGGAAGGTGTTCCCCAAGAAGCGCTTCAAGCGCTGCGCCGCCTCCTCGCCGACGATCGCCGACGGCTGGATCTACCAGTCCTACATGCACCGGGCGCCCTGCCCCCAGGGCGCGTCCAACCCGACGGGATTCGTCACCGCCATCAACGCCAAGACCGGCAAGGAGAGATGGCGCTTCAAGGCCCAGCCGATCGAGTCATCACCGCTGCTGAGGAAGGGCGTCCTCTACGTTGGCTCATGGGACCACAACGTCTACGCCATCTCGGCACGGACGGGCAGGAAGATCTGGAGCTTCAAGGCCGACGCCAAGGTCAACACCTCGGCGGCCTACTCGAAGGGCCGGATCTTCATCGCCACCGACGGCGGCAGCCTGTACGCGCTCAGCGCAAGGACCGGCAGGCAGGTGTGGCGCTCGCGGTCCAACGCGCGCTTCGGGTCGCGTGAGTTCTTCTACGCGGCACCGACGGTGGCCTACGGCCGGGTCTTCATCGGCAACACCGACGGCACCATGTTCGCCTTCGGCCAGAAGAGCGGCAGGCTGCTGTGGGCGAGGCCGCTCGGCACCTACATCTACTCGTCCGCCGCCGTCTACGAGCGGCGCGTGTACGTGGGTACCTACGACGGCAGGTTCTTCGCCCTCGACGCGGCCACCGGCGACACGAAGTGGCGACGCACCATGCCGAGCGCGGTGCATGCGCCACCTGTGGTCATGGGCGGCGTGGTCTATGCCACCACCTGCTCCTCGTGCGGCTCCGCGGCGTCGCGGGCGGTGAAGATGGGCAAGGACAGCACGACGGGCTTCGACGCCCGCAGCGGACGCGTCCGCTGGCGCAACAACGGAGGCAAGTACGCGAGCGCGGTCATCGCCGACCAGGACCGCGTCTACTTCACCGGCCGCTCGCAGGTGTACGCGCTCGAGTCCGGGAGAAAGGGGGGCCGCGGGGGCCCCGGCACCGGCAAGGGCGCGAAGGGCCGTCGCGCGGCTCGGAAGCAGGCGGCCGGAAAGCGGGCGGCGCGCAGGCGGACGGCGCGCAGGAAGGCGGCTCGCAGGAAGGCGGCTGGCAAGCGCAAGCGGGCCGCCGCGCGCAGGGACCGGAGCCGGGGTGAGCCACCGTCGGGGCCGACGGCGCTGCCGCGGTGGTGGTAGCGCCCGTCTAGCCGGCACCCGACCTCTGCGCCACCGCTCCTGCGCGCGGCTCGTCCCTTCCCGCCCGCTCCCCGACATAGAGCAGTGCCGCTATCGCCAGGCCCATCATCGGCCACAGGAGGTAGTAGTTGTTGAACGTGCGCCCGATGAACAGCAGCACGAGGATCGAGATCGAGAACGCCGCCGCGCCCACCCAGAGCTCGCGGGCGCGGTGCTGTTGCACGAGCAGCCACGCGGTGAGTGGCAGCCACGTGAGCAGCGCGATCAGCGCGAACGGATAGCTCCCGTCGCTGTCCTCGAGGATGCCCGCGCGCACGAGGATCCCCGAGAGGCCGTAGCCGACGATCTTGTAGGTGCCGGCGCCGAACTTCACCGTGTCCTCATAGAAAACCACCGGATCCGCTATCAGGAACGGCAGCACCCCGGCGCCCACGACGGCCGCGAACACGGCCGCGCAGCGTCGTAGCTCGTGCCGCTCGACGCCGCGGGCCACCAGCATGAGCGCGAGGAACGGGAGCGCCACGACGGCGAACTGCTTCAGGAGGATGGCCCCGGCCAGCGCGGCCACGGCCCAGCGGTGCCGCCCCCGGCTGAGCAGGGCGAAGGAGAGGATCATCAGCGTGATGCTGGGTGCGTCGTTCTGGCCGAACCAGGCCGAGCGCACCGCGATCGGGTTGGCCACCACCACCGCCCCGATCGCGAGCCTCAAGCCCAGCGGGGCCTGGAAGGCCATGACGGCCGCGAACCCGGCGAGCGTCATCACGAGGACGAACAAGCGGAAGTCATCCAGTGGCGCCGGCAGTAGTCGCCAGGCCGCCGAGACGATGGCCGTGCCCGGAAAGTAGGCGTAGTGCTCGAGCGACACCTCCCGCTCGCGAATGCGCTCCGACGCGCTGCCGTCGAAGGAGTAGAAGCGCTCCATTCCCGAGAAGCGGTAGTCGTGCCCGTAGGGGTTCTGACCGTCGAGGACCAGGTCCCCGGCGAGCTCGATCTGGTAGGTGGAGTCGTTGGTGAAGAACCAGGGATCGGTGGCGTCTCGAAGGCCTACTGTGAGCAGCGTCGAGGGCAGGAGCAGCGCGAGCGCCACCCCGATCACGAGCGCGACGCCCACCCACCGCGGCCACTCGCGGCGGCGCAGGCCGGCGGCTCCGAGCAGGGCGAGGGCGAGCGCCGCGGCAAAGCTGGCCGAGCGCGCGATTCCCACGTCCCACTCCTCCCCAGCAGCGCGCACGAGTGGCGCAAGCACCCCGCGCGGCTCGACCGGGCCGGGCCTGAACGGCCACGGGTCGGAGCCAAGCTCGGGAAGCGTGATGGCGAGCGTCCCGAGCAGCACGCCGAGGAGCGCCCAGAACGCTACGCGCGTGAGCCGCCCGTCCCCTCCGGGCGTGCCCATCACGCGCCCGTCTCGGCGGGCTGACCGCGGCCTGACTTCTCCGGGTCCGGGCGCTCCCGCTCCCGCCCGCTGCCGTCGTCGCGCCGGGGCCAGCTGAGATACCCGGCCCCCACGGCGAGCACCAGCCACGTGAGCGGGTCCTCGAGGAACCCGCTGTAGGAGAGCGCGTGCACGAAGAGGGCCAGGAACGCCGCCCCGAGCGCCAGGCCGAGCGCCGGCTCGAGCCGCCTGACCGCCACGATCACGAGCGTGCCGCCACCGATCAGCCCGGCGTAGAGCAGCAGCCCGACCACGCCGAGCTCCGCGGCCACGGTGAGTGGAGTGGTGTGTGAGACGAAGTTCGGGGTCGGCCGGTCGCGCCCCGAGAGCCGCCGGCTGGCGCGTGGCTGCCCCGCGATGCCCACCCCGATCACCGGGCGCTCGCCGATCACGCGGGCGGTGTCCTCGATCCGCTGGGTGCGGTCGCTCGTCTCCCGCCGCAGCGAGTCCCCGCGGACCTCGATAGAGGCGAGGAACGCCACCCCCAGCACCGCCACCAGCGCGAGCCCTCCGAGCACCAGTCGCCGCACCCCTGGGCCGCCGGTGGCGGCGGCCAGCGCCAGCGTGACGGCCACGAGCGCGGTCATGCTCGACTGCGAGTAGGAGAAGAACAGCCCGGCCCAGAGGAAGACGATCAGGGCGGCTCCCGGCAGCGTGAGGATCCGCCGCAGCGCCAGGGCCACCAGCAGGATTCCGATGCCGAGCACCAGGTGGCGCCCGTAGAGGCTCGGGTCGCCGAACAGCGAGGTGACCCGGAAGTAGTCGGAGTTGGCGTTCGACACCTGCAGGTTGGCGGCAAAGAAGAAGAGCTCCCTCGTCGCGGCCTGCCACAGGCCGACTGCGGCGAACAGCACGGCCAGTGCCACGCCGATGCGCGCGAGCGCGCGTGGGGCCCAGTCCGGGAAGGGCGAGCGGGCCACGAGCCCCATCAGCAGCGTGAAGGGCACGGTGAAGTAGGTGAGCAGCTCGACGGCCGGGCCCGGCTCGTCCGCCCACAGCAGCGAGAGGCAGGCAAACCCCACGAAGGCGGCAGCCGGAAGCGAGATCACCGGTGGAAGGGCGCGCACCGCTGCCGGGGCGTGCTCTGCCCGCATCGCCCGCCACAGGAAGGCGAGCGATGCCACCACGAGCACGAAGTAGAGCGGCAGGAGCCGGCCGAGCTGTCCGTTATCTGCGAGGGTCAGCGAGAGGCCGCCCGCGGTGTCGAGTGAGATTGGAGGACGGAAGGGCGCGGCGATCAGAACCGCGAGCGGGACCCACGCCGGCCGCCGCACGAAGAGCGTGGCCACCACGGCCGCCACCGCGAGGCCCACGGCGGCTCCGACGGCTCCCGCGGGGGAGAGCAGCCTGTCGAGTGCGGCGATCGACGCGATGAGGCCTGCCTGCCCTGCCCCGAGCAGGACCAGCCCGGTCAACACCATCACCCGGCCGCGGCCGGCGAGGAAGAGCACGGTGCCGGCGGCGGCGAGCGCCGCGGCTGCCTGGGCGAGGTCGGCGTCGTTCATCTCACGGGGCGATTCGCGCCCGCCGGTTGTATTCCTCGGCCGCCTCACGGATGCCCTCGCCTCGCGCCGGGCGGAGCTCCTGCCGCGCCTGCAGCAGGTAGCGTCCGGGATCGTGCCCCGGCAGGGCCAGGGCGGCGATCGCCCGCACGAGGTAGAACCAGAAGCCAAGCGCCCGCACCACCAGGCGCTCAGCGGACGAGAGGTGCTTACGCAGGTAGCGGTCACGGCCGCGATGGAACTCCACGAGCCGGCGGCGCGCGCTTGCCGAGTCGCTGCTCAGCTGATCGTGGTGCACGGCGCGCGCCGCGGGCACGTGCAGGATCCTCCACCCGGCGTCGCGCAGCCGCTTGCAGAAGTCGGTCTCATCGGAGTACACGAAGAAGTCGGGGTCGAGGTAGCCGACCTCCTCGGCCGCGTCGCGGCGCACGAGCATGGCGCTCGACTGGACCCAGCCCACCCGCCGGGTGCGGCTCCCGCCACTCTGGACGGTGAACGCCCGGTGCAGGAAGAGCGCGCCCGCCACCGCCACCGCCACACCCGGCAGCCGCCACGCCGACGGGCTCGTGGCGCCCGCGCTCGTGATCAGCTGTGCCCCCGCCACGGCCGCGCGCTCGTCCTCTCCGAGCGCAGCGATCAAGGTGGCGGTGGCCCCCTCCTGCAGCTCCGCGTCCTCGTTGAGCAGCATGCACAGGCGCCCGCGCGCGGCGCGCAGGAGCGTCGAGTCGTTCTCCGCCTTGCCGGTGCGCCTCCCGAGCGCGATCGTCCTCACGTCGTGTCCGGCGGCCTCCACGGCAGCGAGCGATCCGTCGTCCGAGCAGTTGTCGAGCACGATCGTCTCGTGCTTCACGCCGGGCGGTTGGGTGCGCTCGATCGCCCTCAGGCAGGCCAGTAGGTACTCGCGCCCGTTGGTGTTGACGACGCAGTAGGAAAGGTCCACAGCGGGTTCGGTCGCGGTGTCCACGGCGGGTTCGGTCGCGGTCACCCGGCGGCGGCGTCCTCGAGCACCGAGCGCAGCCGCTCGCCCAGCAGACGACGGTCGAACTCCCCCTCCGCCAGCCGGCGGGCGTTGCGGCCATAGGCGGCTGCCAGCTCGGGGTCGTCGCGTAGGCGGAGCACCTGGGCGGCCAGGTCGGCGGGGTCTCCGGGACGGGCAAACACGCCCGCCTCGTGGCGCTCCACCAGATCGCGCTGCCACCCCGGTGTGTTCACCACCGCCGGCCTGCCGGCGGCAAAGGTGTCGAACAGCTTGTTGGGCGAGTTGGTGGAGAGGATCGGCACGTCCTTGAAGATCGTCATGCATGCGTCAGACGCAGCCGCCAGCCGCGCGGCCGAGGGCTTGTCCCCGGCAGGCAGCAAGAGCACGTTGCGCAGGCCGCGCCGGCGGACCTCCTGCTCCACGGCGGTGCGGCGCTTGCCGTCTCCCTGCAGCACGAAGGCCACCGAGTCCTCGCCGCGTGCCTCGAGCAGCGCCGCGGCCTCCACTACCTGGGAGAGGTCGTTGGCCTCGCCCATCGTGCCGAAGTAGGAGCACACGAAGCGGCCCTCGAGCCCGAGCCGCTCGCGCAGGCCCTCAGGGTCGAGCGTGGGCGAGAAGAGGTCGAGGTCGGATGCGTTGGGTATGAGCGTCACGTCCTTCGGCGCGACCCCCGCGCCTATCACGCCCTCGCGGATGCCGGGCGAGAGAGCGACCACGTGGGCCGACTCGCTGTAGACCGTCCGCTCGATCACGCGCGCGAGGCGCTGGGCCGCGGGGCTCGTGAGCGCGCCCATCTGGATCGGCGCCTCGGGCCACAGGTCGCGCACCTCGAAGACGAGCGGCGCGCGGTGTCGCCGCGCCGCGGCGATTGCCGGAAGGGCCATCGTAAGCGGAGGCGAGGTGGCGAGCACCACGTCGGGCGCCTCCTCTGAGAGCACGGCGGCGGCGGCCCCGGCCGCGAAGCGGAAAAAGGACGCGATCCGGCGCGGGTAGGCCATCGAGGTGGCCTTCACGTAGTCGCCGTAGCCGCCGCGCACCGAGTGCACGGTGATGCCCTCCACGGTCCGGGTGCCCCCGGATCCCGCGGTTACCATCACCACCTCGTGGCCCGCGCGGACCAGATGGCGCGCGAACTCGTAGGAGCGGGTGCCCCCCGAGCCCTCCCGGGTCAAGAAGAACTGATGCAGGTAGAGGATTCGCACGTGACAAGGCACCGTAACCCAGCGCCTGCGGCGTGAACCGCGCGCTCGACGTGATCGTGGCCGCCGCGGCGCTCCTGGTGAGCTCGCCGGTCCTCCTCGCGGCGGCGATCGCCATCCGGCTCGACTCCCCCGGACCGGTCTTCTACCGCCATGCGCGCGTCGGCAGGCACGGCGTCCCCTTCGAGCTCTGGAAGCTGCGGACGATGGTGGTCGGGGCCGAGCACCAAGGTGCCGGGCTCTACATCGAGGACCGCGATCCGCGGATAACCCGCGTCGGCTGGCTGCTGCGCCGCTTCTCCCTCGACGAGCTGCCCAACCTCTTCAACGTGCTTCAGGGTGACCTGGCGGTGGTCGGCCCCCGCCCGACGGTGAGCGTGCAGGTGGACCGCTACACGCCACACCAGCGCCGCCGGCTCGAGGTGCGCCCGGGCATCACCGGCTGGGCGCAGGTCAACGGGCGGGCCTCGCTCTCGTGGCCCGAGCGCATCGAGCTCGACGTCTGGTACGTGGAGCACCGCTCGCTAGCGCTCGACCTGCGGATCCTGGGCCGCACCGTGAAGCTGCTGGCCACTGGGAAGGGTCTCTACAGCTCGGAGCTCGAGCAGGGCTGGGGCGGCTAGGGGGCCGCGGCACCGCCACCGCGGGAGCGCCCGACGCGCAGGGACAGCTTGCGGGTGGCCGCCCGGGCGGTGGAGCGGTCGCCTCTCGCCACGATGAAGAAGCGGTAGGTGCCGCTGCGGGCCGGCACGAAGGTTCCGCGGAAGCGCCCGTCGCGGCGGGTCCTCACCGCGTAGGTCGCGACCGTGCTAAAGCGCGCTCCGCGCTTTCGCTGGAGCACCTGGATGACGCGCGCCTTGCGCGGCCGGACACGTCCGCGCACCACCACGCGCGTACCGCGTGCCACGGCGCGGACAGTTGGCGAGAGCGCCAGCAGCGGCCGTACGCCCACGGAGAAGGTGGGTGAGGTGGCGGCACGGAGCTCACCGAGGCCCCCGTAGCGCAGCCTCAGCGATCTGTTGCGCATGGGCTTGATGATCGCCCCGATCTCACCCGCGTTGCCTGTCGAGGCCTCGGCCACCGCGCGCCACCGGCGGCCGATCAGCGCCTGGACCTGCACGGGCTGGCGCGCTAGCGGCGCTCCGCCGGACACCGTCAGGGTGCCGGCGACCGGCACCGTGCCCCCGAACGGCACGGTTCGGCTGGCCACCCGGCCGAGCACCCGCGTGGCCACGCCGCTGGGGGCCACGTTTCCCACGAGGCGCCGAAGCTCGGGGAGCTGGGAGTAGAGGGCCTCCCCGGGGCAGGCCGTCGCCCCCGTGTCGCGGTGACCGATCACGCGCTGGAGCCGGAGCGATCGTCCGGCCGGATACCTGTTGGTCGACCCACCGGCGCTCACGAGGGTGGCCGTCCCGGACGTGGGCATCCCGTGGACGGGCAGCTTCCAGCGGATGAGGCGCGCCATCGCGGCAAGCGCCTGCGGGGACTGCCTGACGCTCGAGAACGTGCCGAGGTTGGCTATGCCGGTCGACTGCTCGTTGTACCCCTGCGCCTGGGCACCGACCACGGCCTGGTCGATCCCGCCCGCCCGGCCCTCGTAGATCGTGCCAAAGCGGTCGACCAAGAAGTTGTAGCCGATGTCGTTCCAGCCGTTGGTGTTGCGATGAAAGCGGCAGATCCCGAGCACCACGTCTGCTGCCTCCTCGCGGGAGTAGTCGTTCAAGTTCACGGTGTGGTGAACGAATGCGGCGCGCACCTCGCCGAGGTCGGGCGCGACTCGAGGCGGGCAGTCCGCGGCTCCCCAGGCGGACCGCGGGACTATCCGGGGCGCGGGCTCGCCCGCCCGTGCACCGACCGCCTGCGCGAGACCGGCGATCGACGACACGCCCGCGTTTGCCACACGGCGCACGGCGCTTCGGGCCCGGTCTGCCGCAGTCGCGCTGCCGCGGACGTTCACGAAGTTGAGCCTCAGGCCCCGCGGACGCTCGGTAAGCCTGTACTGGACCCAGTCGGCCTCTCCCACCCAGGACGGGGCGGACGCTCCACGAGCACCGGGCTCGGTGCCGGGGTCCGGCCCGTCCTCTGGCTGGGCGTGCAGCGTCGCCCAGCGAGACCACGCGCCCGCGTCGGTGCGGGTGCGCACGGCGATGCCCGGCTGCTCCTCGCCCTGCGCCCATGTCAGGCCCACGAGGTTGAAGCGCTTGGGCGCCCGCAGCGGACGCGAGACCACGCCGGCCCCGCGAGTCGTCGCCTCGCCGAGCAGCGCGCCGGCGGGCGCCACCACGGAGAAGTCCACCGGCTCGGCCCGCCAGGGCGCCAGCGAGAGCGCAGGGGCGGCCACCGCCCCGAGCAGGAGGACGCAGACGAGCACGGCGGTGGCCAGAGAGCGCTTCACCACAGGGGGGAACACGGTGTCAGACGCTCAGGTGCGCTTTTGAACGAAACCTTGCAAACCGCCGCGCTGCAATCCGCCTCTCGCCGACAGGGGCGGCGGGCCCTGCTACGGGCTGGTCGGCGGCGTCGGCGTCGGCTCTACCGGGGCTTCCTCCGGGGCGGGCGCCGGCGGCGGCGGGGGGGGCGGGCGCTGGGGTCGAGGCCGGGGGGGCGGTTGGACCTCCCGCTCCCTCTCCGTCACCGTCACGGGCGGTTCATCGCCCTCCGGCGGCTCCTCCTCGACGGTGCGCTCTGTGACGGTCCGCTCCCTGACGGTGCTCGTGTCGTCGGACGTGACGACGACGGTGCCGCGCACGCCACGCGCGCGGTAGTCGCCGAGCGGGTCGTACATCTTGTACTTGCCGTCTGGCAGGTTGACGGTGACGGTCTCCGTCTCACCGGGCTCGAGGTCCTTGGTGCGCTCGATGCCGTCCGGGGTCTCGACGGCGAACGCATGGACGCGGTTCCCGTCGTTCTCAACGACGAACTCGATCTCACCGGGCCTGACCTCGACACGCCCGGGTGAAAGATCGCGCTCGGTCAGCGAGATCTCGACCCGCTCGTCGTCGTCACCGACGATGTCGTCTTCGCCGCACGCGGTGACCACAACGGCGCTGAGCCCTCCCAACGAAGCGACAACCAGAACGATGAAGATCCTTTTCAGGGGGCTCATGAGCCACTAGTGCCCCGCTCTCGGCGATTGGTAACTTCCCCGGAGCGCGCACCCGACGGATATTCGACGGTTGCGCTCGGGGCCGACCGACGGATCTGGCCGACGAGTGAGGGGGGACGGCGGCGTTAAAGGCTTACGTCGCCACGGTCGATGAGAGGGGTGACCACCAAAAGGAAAGGAGCCCCCATGTACATCGGAATCGGAGCACTGCTTCTCATCATCATCCTCGTCATCGTCCTTCTGTAGACGGCGCGAGCCACCTTCCGCCGGGTTCCGCGCGAGCTGCTCGCGCGGTCTCCCAGGGGGCCTGCTAGGGCACCGCCTCCGGCCCGTTGCTGCGGTGCTCGTCCTTGAACGCGCGGATTGCGTCGAACACCGCAGGCGTGAAGCGGGGGCAGCCGAGCAGCTGCCCGGTGCCGTTGGGCTGAGGGTCTGCGGTCCAGGCTGTTGCCGCCACGGCGTAGGTCATTCTGGTGGGGTCGGGGGTGATGATCATCTGGTAGGGATCCTCGTCGAAGAGGGCCTTCAGGTTCGCCCGCTCGTCGGCGGGGAGCGTCTTCCTGAACCAGATGATCACCCGGCCGTGCTCGAGGGCGTGCACGAGCTCCTTGACGTCGCGGGGATCCTCGTATTCGCCGTCCTCGGCTGCGACCTCGTAGTGCTTGCCGGAGGCCGGCGGCTTGGAGTCGTAGGTCACGCTTTCGGCCAGATCTCCGGTGTGCTCGCGGCTCTTTGCCCTGACGCTCTCGAGCTCGCACCCCGCGTCCTTCGCCGCCTCCTCGAGGTCGGTCACCTTCTGGTCGGGGACCTCGCCGTCCTCGGGGAGTACCGCCCCCGAGCCGGACATCCCCTGTCCTCCCTCGTCCTTGCCCGAGGCGAGCAGGACCCCCGCCACGATCAGCGCCGCCAGCACCACCGCGGCGCCCGCGGCGTAGCCGATCAGGCGCCGGCGGCGCGCGGCCGCCTTGGCCGCGGCCTCGCGCTCCTCCCGCTCCCTGCGCAGCTCTGCCTTCTGGTCCTTGCGGCTCGCCATCGCGCGGAAGGGTAGTCGAGCGCCCTTCGAGCGGTGGAGCGCACTCCTTAGCGATCTCTGGGCGGTCGCCACCAGGACTCGCCCGGTCGGATCCGCGTGGGATCTCTCCTCTCTTTAGCCGCGCGTTCTCGCGCTCGGGCTCTTTCAGCCGTGGGGCGATCGTGTTCGATCGCTTCAAGAAAGCGCAAAGCAAAGGTTGGTCCACCTGTGCTCGGTCGTGCGGTGGTACGTTTGACCCGTGCGCCCGCTGCCGTGGCTCGGCTCGGTTGCGGCCCTCCTCCTTGTCCTCGCCGATCCGGCGGCGGCCGAGTTGCGCGTCGAGAGCGCTGGGCAGCCCGCGATGATCTCGAGCGCTCCGCAGCCGCCGCTGGTCGTGTCGGCGCGCGGGTCGTGCGCCGACATCTATGACGCTCCCGAGGCAAACGGCGAGGGCGGGACGTGCGGCTTTGGTGCCTGGCCGGGGCCGGGCGGCGACTGGCGACCCGTGCTCGAGGTCGCGGCCGGCGACCGGCTGCTCCTACATTCAGGCGTGGCGCTCGAGTCGGTCGAGGTGGCCGCGACGACCAACTTCCCCCTGGGCTAAGGACGCCAGTGCCGCCGCCACCGCCGGGGGGTGGGCCTGCGCCGCCGCCGGGGCCAAACGACGGCCAGCTCGTGCGCAACGAGACGGAGTTCGGCCCGGTGCTCGGCGAGCCCACCGACGCAGCACAGATGACCCACGCGGTCACGCTCCCGCCGGCTCTCGCGCGGGCCGGGAATGGGCTGGCGTTCGCGATCGTCACCACCGCCGCCGACGGGAGTCGCCGGCACTATGCCCTGTCGATCCGCGCGCCGCGCAAGGACCGCTACGGCGACCCGTGCAGCATCGCGTGGTTTGCCCCCGACTTCCGAATCAGAGGGTGCGGGTTCAAGGCCCCTCCGAGTCCGCTGAATATGTCGCCTGCGCCGCTCGCCGCGGCGCCGCCCGCTCCGGCGCTCGCCGCCACCGCGCGGCGGATCGGTCGTAAACTGCGCGTGCGGGTGCGTGCCGCCCAGGACGGCAAGGTGCGGGCTGTCTTCGCTGGCCGCCGGTCGGCGTGGACGGCGGTGCGGGCGGGGCGCTGGAGGGTCGTGCGGGTGCCGCTGCGGGCCGGGCGGCGGCTGCCGCGCCGCGTGACCGTGCGCGTCACCCTTCGGACGGCGACGGGCACCGTGGCGGTGCGCCGGCGCCTGGTCGTGCGCGGGGTGCGCTAGCCGGTATTCGCGGCGCATCGCCGGAGGGACATCCCGGACGCCGACCGTCTGACCGGATGCTCTTTCTGGTGAGCGACCGCCCGTTCAAGCGGGACGCCGGCCCCCACCGCGCGCATGGGAGCCGTCCGGTCGCGCCGGGCGTGGCGTCCTGCGGCGTGCGAGGCGCTGCTTCGGCCTTTCCCAGCACCCATCGATGAAGCTTGTGATCTCCGCGGTCAGGCGGTCCGGCGCGATCCGCAGCTCGAGGATCGAGGAGGCCTCGAGCAGCGTCGCGTTCGGCAGGTCGTTCATCAGCATGTCGGAGTCGGAGAACGGGTGGATCGGGTCCCTGCCATGACCGATGATGAGCGCGGGCGGCTCGAGCGCGGCCCGCTCGAGCGGGGGCGGCGCCACACGGCCGAAGAAGAGCCCCTGAAGCACCGAGGCCGACGGCTTGGGCTCCTGCCTGATTGCGTCGAGCGCCAGCTGGACGAGCAGCGGGCCCCGCTGGGGGACCAGGCTCGCCGCCCGGCCGGCCATGCGGGCGAGCGGGGCCCCGAATGTCAGCCCCACGAGGAGCGGCGTGAAGACGACCGCGCAGGCGAGCAGGGCGTTGTCCAGCACCGGCATCTCGATCAGCATTCCCTGGAGGCGGTCCTGGTCGAGCGCGGCGGCCTCGAGGGCCGCGTTTGCTCCCAGGGACGTGCCGCCCACGACCGCCCTGTCCAGCTCCAGGTGGTCCATCAGCGCCAGGGCCTGGGCGCCGAAGATGGTCATCGAGTAGTTCCACATCTCGGTCGGCCGGTCGGAGTCGCCATGGCCGAGAGGGTCAAGGCAGAGGACCCGGTAGCCGCGCTCCGCGAGCGTCTCGGCCAGCGGGCCGTGCATCTTGCGCGAGAGCAGGAGGCCCGGCAGGAGCACGACGGGGCGGTCTCCGCTGCCGTACTCGTCGAATACGAACCTGTGCCCGTCGTGGGTGAAATGGCGCGTCCTCGGGACCATCGCGCGGCAGCCTACCGGCCGTCGGCGGCGGTGGCGCCGGCCGCAGCCGCCACCCACGCCGGCAGCTTCCGGAGGAAGCCCGGGTCGATCCCGTGGCCGGCCGGGTGCTCCTCGTAGGTCACCTCGGCGCCCGCCTCGCGCAGGCGGTCGCGCGCGTCCCGTCCCCATTCCACGCCGATCACAGGGTCGGCGGCTCCATGTCCTATCGCCACGCGCACCCCGGCGCGGTCGCCCAGGTCCATCGAGAAGCGGTCGACCGTGGGCATGAATCCGCTCAGGCCGATGATGCCTGCGGGGGGCGGGCGCCCGTCACCCAGCCCGACCGCGTATGACATCACGCTCCCTTGCGAGAATCCGCCGATTACGAGGCGGTCATGCCCGATGTCGTGCTCGTCAAGCAGGGTGTCGAGCCAGCCGGTCAGGCGAGGGTAGGTGGAGTGAAAGGTGTCCCGGTCGGGAAACCCGATGGCCCGGACCGCGTACCAGTGGGCGCCGCCCGGAGGAAGGCTCAGCGGGCCGCGGGCGGTGGCTCCCAGCAGGCGGCGCTCCGGGTCGAGCAGGTCGAGCAGGGGGAAGAGGTCGTGCTCGTCGGCTCCCCTGCCGTGCAGCAGGACAAGCGCCCCGGCGGCGGCGCCCTCCGCCGGGCGCACCCGATCCGTGAGGCCCTCGTAGCGGGTCACCGGAGCGCGGTGCGCGGGTTCTCGATCGGCGTGAGCTGCGCTTCGATCTGCTCGCGCGCCGGCTCGAACCGCGGCGGAAGCACGAGCTTCTCCCCGAGGTGCTCGAGCGGCTCGTCGGCGTCGAAGCCCGGACCGAGCGTGGCGATCTCGAACAGCGCGCCACTCGGCTCGCGAAAGTAGATCGAGCGAAACCAGAAGCGGTCGATCACCCCGGTCGGGCGCGCACCACCCTCGATCGCCCGCCGCCTCCACTCCTCGTGGTCGTCCATCTCCGATGCCCACGCAATGTGGTGGACGGTGCCTGCGCCCTGGCGCCCCCGATCATCGGGCGGCGCGTCATAGACCCACAGGCCGCCGCGTCGCTCCCCACGCACCTCCCAGGCACCGTCGCGGGGCGAGAACCCGAGGGTCTCGAGCAGGCGCTGGCTGGCCTCGGGGGCGCGCGCATACGCGCGCGCCTCGTGGAAGCCCTGCAGCGCCACCTCCGCCGGTACCTCGGGGTGATCGGCGATCAACGGCGGGTCGCTTGTACGCGCCACTCTCAGCTCATGCTCGAGCCCCTCGGGGTCCCGGAAGCGCAGCGCGCTGCCGGCGCCCGGCGCCGGCGGGTCCACCCACTCGCATGCCACATCGTGGCCGCCGAGCCGCTCCTGCCAGAAGCCGATCGCCTCCTCGGAGACCACCCGCCACACCACGCGGTGCACCATGCCTTCGCCGGCGCGGCCCGGCGCGGCGCCCGGGAACTCGAAGAAGGTGAGGTCGGCCCCGGGACTGCCGTGCTCGTCGGCGTAGAAGAGGTGGTAGACGCTCGGGTCATCCTGGTTGACGGTCTTCTTCACCATGCGCAGGCCGAGCACCCCCGTGTAGAAGTCGACGTTGCCTTGGGCGTCACCCGTGATGGCGGTGATGTGGTGGATGCCTTCGAGCTTCATGACCTTTCCTTTCCCAGCACGGGGAGATAAAATGAAGATCCGCGCAAACGATACCCGAGGGCACTTGTGTCTGCAACTAGTCCGGCCAAGCGCCCCACGAACGAGGCGCAACTCAACGCCGACGAGCTCGCCGCATGGAGGGGCTTTTTGCGTGTGCACGCGCGCGTCACGCGCGAGCTCGACGCTGAGCTTCTGGCCGCACATGGCCTGCCCCTGAGCTCGTATGAGGTCCTCCTCTTCCTCGACAACGCTCCGGAGGGCAGGTTGCGGATGGCCCAGCTCGCAGACTCCGTGCTCCTCAGCCGCAGCGGGCTCACCCGCCTCGTGGACCGGTTGGAGGAGGGCGGCCTCGTGCGGCGGGAGAGCTGTCCGTCGGACCTGCGCGGGTTCAACGCCGTTCTCACCGACGACGGCCGCGCCGCGCTTCTCGAGGCGCGCAAGACGCACCTTGCCGGGGTGCGCAGGCTGTTCCTGGAGCGCTTCTCGGTGGAGGAGCAGCGAGTGCTCGGCCGGTACTTCGACCGAATCCTCGAGTATGGGGCGGACGAGGGCCCTACCTGCTGAGCGGCTAGGAGAAGGGGGCCGCGACCGCCGTGGGGCTCCTGCGGCGAACCTCCCGCAGCGCCCGGGCCAGGCGCCTGACGCCCTCCTCGAGCTCCTCGGGCTCGACGAGGGAGAACGAGAGGCGGAAGCTCGTTCGGTGCGGGCGCTCCACCGTGACGGCGCCGCCGGGAGTGAACGAGACCCCGTTGCGCACAGCCTCGGAGTACAGGAGGCGCTCCTCGACGGACCGGGTGAGCGTTGCCCATACGTGATGCCCGCCACGCGGGACGGTGGCCCGCACCTCGCCGGCCAGGTGCTTCTCGAGGGCGGTCAGGAGGACGTCGCGGCGCTCGCGGTAGTAGGGCAGGCTGGCCTCGATGTTCGAGGCGTAGGCGTCCGTGGCCAGGTACCGCGCCGCGATGTGCTGGATGAGCGTCGAGGTATGAAAGTCGGCACCCTGCTTCACGGTCGTCATCCGCGCGAGCACCGGCCCGCGAGCGGCGATCCAGCCGAGGCGCAGGCCGCCGCCCAGGACCTTCGACAGCGAGTTCACGTGCACGACGTGGCCGGGGGCCTCCCTGCGCAGGGCCGGCAGCCGCTCGCCCTCGTAGCGAAGATCGGCGTACACGCCGTCCTCGAGGATGAAGAAGTTGCGCTCGGAGGCCAGCGCCGTCAGGCGCGCCCTGCGCTCGGGCGCCAGGTCTGCGCCCGTCGGGTTCTGGCAGGCCGGCTGCAGTGCGCAGAGCTTCACCTCGTGCCGCGCCAGCACCTGCTCGAGGGCAGCCACGTCCAGTCCGCCTTCATCGACCGGCACTCCGATCACGCGCGCGCCCGTCGAGCGCAGCGCGGCAAGCGTTCCCACGAAAGTGGGGGACTCCACAACCACGACGTCGCCCGGCTCGACGATGGCCCTGACGGCCACGTCGATCGCCTGCTGGCCTCCTGAGGTCACGATAATCTCGTCGGGGCCGTCGGCGAAGCCGCGCCTCACGCCGCTCTCCGCAAGCCGCTCGCGGAGTGCGAGGAGACCTTCGGGGTTGGTGTAGGCGATCACGTCTCGCCCCTCCTCGGCGAAGGCCTGCGCCGCGTGCTCGGCCAGCTCTTTCGTGGGATGGAAGCGCGGGGACGGGAACCCGGTCGCCAGCGAGATCATCCCCTTCTGGCGCGCAAGCCGGAAGGCGTCCGAGAGGATCTCCTCCTGGTAGGAGGCTTCGCGGTCGGGCAGGACGTAGGACTGCCAGTCGTCTCCCTGCTCGTCAGCCGCCGCGGGCGCGAGCGCGCGCACGAACGTGCCGCGCCCCACCGTGGCGGTGACGTAGCCCTCCTCCGCCAGCTTGCGGTACACCCGGGCGGCGGTGAGGTGATTGACGCCGGCCGCGGCGGCCAGCGCACGAGTTGGCGGCAGCTTCTCTTCGGGCGCGAGCTCTCCGGCCTCGATGGCGGTCACGAAGCGGTCGATCAGCTGTCGGGTGATCGAGACTGCGCCGTCGCGATCGATATCGGACAAATCCATTTTGTAGGACATTGTAGCCGCCTTTGAGGGGTCTATACTGCCCCCAAGTGACGGCAACGTATGACATGGAGGCAGGAATGTGCAGGACCCCCGACAAGAAGACCGCCTCCTCTGCGGGATCGCCCGTCACGGTGCGACTGGCGCACGACTCCGATGCCGGGGCCCTCGCGCGCCTGGCTGCGCTCGACAGCGCGGAGGCGCCCGAGGCGCCCACGCTCCTGGCCGAGGTCGACGGGCATGCCGTCGCGGCCCTGCCCATCCGCGGGGGCGACGCGGTCGCCGATCCCTTCAGGCGCACGGCGGCGATGGTGCAGATGCTCGAGCTGCGGGCGGCACAGCTGCGGGGAGAGGGGCGCTCTGGGGCACCGGCGCGCTCGCGTACGGCCCGGCTGTGGGGGCTCGTGCGCGCGCGCCGCGCACTGCCGCTGCGCTAGGAGCCCGGGCTCTCCTCGGCCTCCGCCTTGCGCTCCGCCTCGGCCCTCTGCTCGAGCTTGCGGCGCAGGTAGTCGGCCTTCTCCGCCCTGCGCTCATGCTGCTCGGCCTCGGGCTCGGCGCCCGCCGCCTCGGCCTGGCGTGCCTCGCGGCGTTCCCTGGTCTCGCGCTTGAGCTGCGACAGGCGCAGCTCCTCGGTGGTGGGATCCTCCGCCATGCTGGGGAGCCTAGCCAGCGGCTCCGACCGCGGTCAATCCGTCGCCTTGCTCTCGACCATCATGGGCAGGCCTGCCCGCGGGCTCAGCGTCGGCATCTGGCGGATGTCCATCGCGTATCCCGGTGACAGCCTCAGCTGCACGCGCTGCAGCAGGAGCGCCGCCACCACCTTGACCATGCTCTGCCCGAGCCGCTTGCCGATGCAGATCCGCGAACCACCTCCGAACGGCACGTAGGCGCCCTTGGGCAGGTGGGCCTTGCGCTCGCGCGAGAAGCGCTCGGGGATGAAGGCGTCGGGCTCCTCCCAGACGTCGGGCAGCCGGTGGCTTGCCCACGAGCAGTAGGCCACGTATGAGCCCGCCCTCACCTCGTGGCCCTGGAACTCGAAGTCCCGCAGCGCTCGCCGGGGACCGATCCAGGCCGGTGGGTAGAGCCGCAGCGTCTCGTCCACCGCCATCTCGAGCTGCGGAAGGCCGCCCGCCAGCTCGACGGTGCTGGGGGCCCGGCCGCCGAGCACCCGCTTCGCTTCCTCCCGCAGCCCGGCGATCACCTCGGGGTTGCGCGCCAGCTCGTAGGTCAGGAACGTGATCGTCGAGGTAGAGGTGTCGTGGCCGGCGAACAGGAGGGTGGTGAGCTGGTCGCGTATCTCCCTGTCGGAGAGCCGCGAGCCGTCCTCGTCCTCGGCGTCCACCAGCATGCTGAGCACGTCGTGCCCGGAGCCTGCGCCGCCGGCCCGCCGGCGCCGTATCTCCGCGAGCACGATCTCATCGAGTCGGCGGCGGGCCGTGTGCATCTTGTGCCACGGGGATCCGGGCCCGCGCAGGAGCCACAGCGCGAAGTCCCTCCCGTAGAAGGAGAGCGCCCGCTCGAACTGCTCGGCGGCCTCGGCGCCCTTGCCGGTCTCATCCGGATCGAGTCCCAGCAGCGTGCGCATCGCGATCCGCATCGCCAGCCTGCGCGACCAGCCGTAGACGTCTACCACCGTGCCCTCGCGCCAGCGTGCGAGCGCGCCCTCGGCCTCCTCGGTCATCGTGTCGACCATGGCCTCGATCCGCTCCCGGTGGAACGCGGGCATCATGATCCGCCTGGCCCGGTCGTGGTAGGCGCCGTCGGTGGTGAGCAGCGCGTCGCCGAGCAGGGGCACCAGGTCCTTGAACGCCCCGTCCCGCCAGCCGAAGCCCTCCGCGTGCGACACGGTCACGTAGTGGTTGGCGGCAGGGCCGAGCATGAAGACCTGCGGCGCGTGCAGCACCCGCACGGTGAAGATCGGACCGTACTCCGCGTACCAACGCAGCAGGGGCGGGAGCGGGTCGTGGGAGAGCCGGTGCGTGCGTGGCAGGCTGAAGCTCGTGGGCCCCGGCGGGTAACGGCCCACCCGGCGGGCGTCGGCGAGGTCGGTGTACACGCGCGCGACCGGGTTGGCGGTCACTGGCGCGGGAGGTTGGGCGGACACGGTTGTGTGGGAGCGCCAAGTGAGCACGCCGAGGATGTCCGAGTGTAGGGTTTGTGGCAGGCTGGCGATGCGAGCGCCACCCGTAGGCGGCGCCTTCGCACCGGCACGAGCCGTGTCCTCTGACCCCGAGACACCAGAGACTGGGCACCGAAGCGTCCTCGGCGGACTGCTCGACCCGCTCCGCCTGCCAGAGCGCGCCCTCAAGGCTCTCGAGTCGCTGGCCGGCGCGGCTCAGCACCTCGAGCCGATGCGTATGGAGCTGACCCGAGTCCGGGAGGCGATCGAGACGCTGCCCGACCTGATAGAGCGCGTGCGCAGGCAGACCAAGCAGGTGCCTCAGATCCTCCCGGTGGTCGAGCGAATCAGCACCCAGGCGGAGCCGCTGGCGCACCTGTTGCCGGCGCTCGAGAGCCTCGAGAAGAGCATGGGAGATCGGCTCAACTCACTCCACGATGTGCTCTCGGCGCTCGAGGGCGACGAGTCCCATCTGAACAAGGCCGTGATCGAGCTTGGACACGAGTTGGAGGCGATGCACGTCACTATTCGTGGCCTCCAGGACGACGTCCAGAGCGTGACCGACCGCTTGCCGAACCCCGACGAGCGCGGAACGCTGGTCGAGAAGGCAAAGGACGTCCTGACCGGTGGAGGTCAATGAGGTTCGGTGTGCTCGGAACAGGGGTGGTGGGCCAGACGCTCGGCGGCAAGCTCGTGAGCCTTGGCCACGAGGTGACGATGGGTGCGCGCCAGGCCGGCAACGAGGTGGCGGCGGGCTGGGTCAAGGCCGCCGGCGGGTCGGCCTCCGAGGGCTCCTTCGCCGACGCGGCCGCCTTCGGAGAGACGGTCATGAACGCCACGGCGGGCGCCTCCTCGCTGGACGCGCTGGCGGCGGCGGGCGCCGAGAACCTGGAGGACAAGGTCCTGATCGACGTGGCCAATCCGCTTGACTTCTCCGGCGGGCTGCCCCCGTCCCTCACGGTCGGCAACACCGACAGCCTCGGCGAGCAGATCCAGCGTGCTCATCCCAAGGCCAAGGTGGTCAAGGCGCTCAACACCATCGCCGCCGAGGTCATGGTCGAGCCGGGACTCGTGCCCGGCTCGCACACGGTGTTCATCGCCGGTGAGGACGACGGCGCGAAGGGGCAGGTGCGCGCACTGCTTCAGGAGCTCGGCTGGCCCGCGAAGGATATCCTCGACCTGGGAAGCATCGCCGCCTCGCGCGGCACTGAGGCCTACGTGACGTTGTGGCTGCGCTTCTGGGCGGCGGCGGGCACCAGGGCGGTCAACATCAAGGTGATCGCGGGCTAGGGTTTCCGGCCGGCGCGCCCGGCGGCGGGCCTGGCGAGCTCGCGCTCGGCGGTCAGCCTGGCCACCTCGCGCTCGGCGGCCTGCTGCGCACCATCCGGCCCGGTGGCAGCCCACGCGCGCTGCGAGATCGGATAGGCGTAGTCGCGCAGCCTGTTGAGGATCCCCGCCGGCTCGAGGCCTCCACCCGTGTTCCACGGGTTGAACCGGAGCGCGTCCGCCTCGTCCGGCAGCCGTCGCCCCACCCGCAGCTCCGCGAGCCGGTGAAAGCGCCCCCACCTCGGCGCCGCCGCCAGGTGAAACGCCAGGCTCCCGGTCCCTGCCGCCCTGTCCAGGCGCTCGAGCTCGTCGCAGCCATCCGGCCGTGGTGAGCCGGGCAGCGGCAGGGCCCCGACCACGAAGCGCTCGGCTCCGGCCCTGTAGGGAAGCGAGGAGCTGTAGGGGCGGCGCTGCACGTCGGAGGCCGGCAGGAAGAGGTGGTGGAGCACCGGTGCGTCGACCGAGGTGACCATCAGGAGGTCCTGGTGCCGGCCAGGTCCGTATGGATCGAGGACGCGCAGGGACATCCCGAGGAGGTCGGGGAGCGGTCGCGGTAGCCCGAGCGACCGCGAGAAGCGAACCAGCGCCGAATGGCTGCCGACCTGCGCGAGCAGCTCGGCCCCCGAAGCGGGCCCCGGGTCTCCCCACGTCACGAGCTCTGCCTGGTGCACGGCGCCCATCGGGTGGACCGCCTTTCCACGGCGCAGCCCGGAAGCCGCCCCGAGGAGGCCGCCCAACGCGTATCCGGCGAGGTCGCACGCTGGCCGGGCGCGCGCGGAGAGGCCGCGGCGGGCGTCGTGGCCGAGCGTCACGGGCGAGCGCTACCCCTTCGGAGCGGGGTCGTCCGCGGTCGGCTGCGGAAGGGACCGCGCCCGGCGTCCCATGCCCGTCCATGGGTCGCCCTCGTCGTCGATCCGCTGCGCGATGCTCGCCACCGTCCAGCGGTCGGGCTTGAGCGTGCGCTCGGCCAGCTCCTCCCAGTGCAGGGGAGCGGCCACGGGCGCCTCAGGCCTCGCGCGCGGCGCGTAGGGGGCGACCGCGT
>JAUJNT010000001.1:874239-890322 GCA_030448005.1 Thermoleophilaceae bacterium | reverse complement strand
CGCGTATGGCACGAGCCCGGCTTCCCTCAGCCTGTCCCCCGCCGCGCGGGCCGCCGCCCGCACGTCTGCGAAGCCGCCGTCCGATGGATCGAAGTCGAGGATGAGGCGGTCGGGCCGGCGTGGCCGGTCGGCGCGGGAGAGCCACACGTGCGGGGTGACGGCGTTCTGCCCGGCCAGGTAGACGAGCGTGGCCGCGTGGTTTGCGAGGGCGTGGGTCACGGTGCCGCCCCTCTTCGGCACGGTGGCGCGGTCCACCCAGTCGGGAAAGTAGTCGGGCACGGACTTGGTGAAGTAGCCGCGGCTCTCCACACCGTCGTGGAACACTTGCAGGGCGAGCGGTCGCTCCCGCACGTACGGAAGCATGACCGGCGCCACCCGCTCGAAATGCCGGGCCAGAGCGAGCTTGGTGATGCCCGCCCGCTTGAAGAGCGCCTTGCCGGGGTGGGTGATCCGCACCGAGCGCCGCCCCACGCGCAGGTGGTCCTCGGCGGGCATGCCCGGATCTTCAGGCGTGCGGGGCGACCAGCGCCTCGCGCGATCCCTGCGGCCGGCCGAGCAGCTCGCCGATCGCGACCCGCGCGTCATCGAGGACGCCGCGGTCCCCGCGCACGACGAACACCGAGTTGGCGTTCACCAGGATCGAGTGCAGCGCGAAGGCGGTACCGGACGGGTCCTTGCCGGCGGGCAGCTCGCCGCTCTCGTTCGCCACCCGCACCGCGGCCTCGATCGCCGCGATCTGATCTTCGAGCGCTCGCGCCAGGGCGTCGTTCACCGGGCCGTCGAGGCCCGCGAACTCCACCGCGGCGATCACGAAGAAGCAGCCGCCGGGAAGCACCTTGCGCTCGAAGAAGGAGAGCCAGCGCTCCAGGAGCGCCTCCAACGAGGGGTCGATGCCCTCACGGGGAAAGGGCACGACCTCCTCCTCGAAGATGTGCCACGCCTGCGTGACCGTGGCCAGCTGCAGCTCCTCCTTCGAGCCGAAGTGCGCGAACAGGCCGCTCTTGCTCATCTCGACCGTCGACGCGAGCCCTCCGATCGACAGCTCACCGAGTCCCCTGAGGGATCCGAGGTGAACCGCGGCGCCCAGGATGGCGGCTCTCGTGCGCTCTGCTCTCATGTGGGTCGACCGTCGATATTGCCAGGCTACCACCGGTGACCGGGTTTGTCGCACGACCGATCGTGCTATATTTGCCGTCGCGATGAACCCGGTCCCCACCACCCGGCAACTTGCGGAGGGCCGCTCGCGGGACAAGGGTGGCCGAACCCGGCGCAAGGTGGTCTATGACGAGGCCGTCGCGGTGATCGAACGTCGGCACACCGACCCCCGGTTGAGCGTCGACAGCCTGGCGCGCAACGTGTACGTCTCCCGCCGCCAGCTGCAGCGGGCCTTCACCGAGGCGGGCACCAGCGTGCAGGAGTGTCTCCACTCCGTCCGCATGGAGCGTGCCGCCGAGCTCCTCCGCGACACGTCGCTTCCGGTGTCCGAGATAACCCGCAGCGTCGGCTACCGCCACTCCGCCCAGTTTGCCAAGGCCTTCCGGCGCTACTACGGGCAGGCTCCGACGCAGTGGCGAAAGGCCGCCGCGAACGGGTCGCACAAGCGCTATCCCGCAGCGACCGCCCGCCTGGTCACCCAGTAGATCCCGGCCCGGCCACCCCGTTTGGGCGGCCGGCGGGTCCTCCGGTGACTACGGGGTGGAGGAGATCGCGTCGACCAGGTCCCCGACCTTGTCCTCATCGAGGTTCCTGGCCACGTCGCCCTGGCTTACCATTCCGACCAGGTCGTGGCCGTCGATCACGGGCAGGCGCCGGACGCCGTGCTCCTTCATGGTGGCGAGCGCCTCATCCACTGAGTCGTCTGCCCCAATCGTCACGGGCTTGCCCTGCCCGAGCTCGCCGGCCTTCGTGCTGCCGGGATCCTTGCCCTGGGCCAGGGCCTTCACCACGATGTCCCGGTCGGTGAGCATCCCCTTCAGGCGTTCGTCCTCGCCGCAGATCGGCATCGCGCCCACGTCGAGGTCGGCCAGGCGCTTGGCCGCGTCGAGCAGGGTGTCGTTCTCTCCGATGCACTCGGTGTCCGAAGTCATGATGTCTCGTGCCTTGGTGGCCATCAAACTCTCCTTTGTCGTTGAGGGGTCCGTTACCCGGCGGGCACTCCGGGGCAAACCTAAGTGACGCTCTCCGTGGCCTCGACCCTGAAGGTGCACTGTGCACGGGGCCTCAGCGCGGCGCCCATGTTCTGCTCCATCATCTCGAAGGCGGCGTCCGCGCCGCGGGCCGTCGCGCGCGGATCGCCACGAGCTCCTCCTCCCGCTCTCCCTCCTTCAGGAGACCGCGACGCTCGAGCTCCGGCGCCCGCGCGGTCAGCAGCGGCCCGAGCGCGCCCCGCCGCCGGGCCACCACCTCGACGTCTTCGAGCCCCGCTCGCCCCAGGCGCGCAAGCGTGGCGGGCACCCCGGTGAGCGACGACTGGATCAGCAGCAGCAGGCCGCCCGGGTGAAGCAAGGGAGGGGCCTCGTCGGCGATCCGGTCGATCAGCGCGCGGCCGTCGCGGCCGGCATCCCAGGCGCGCGCCTCCCCCCGCGCGGGCAGCTCTTCGTCGTCCGCCGGGAGGTACGGCGGGTTGCTGACGATGGTGTCGAAGCGCCGCTCGCGGACCGGGGCGAAGAGGTCTCCGCGCAGCGCCCGCACCCGCACCCCGTTCAGCCGGGCGTTCACGCGTGCGGTGAGCACCGCGCGGCGGGACACGTCGACGGCCGTGACCTCTGCCCCGCCACGGGCGGCGGCAACGGCGATTGCGCCGCTTCCCGTGCACACGTCCAGCACGCTCGAGCCGGGCAGGCGGGTCTCGCTACCGAGCAGCCCTGCCAGCATCCAGGTGTCGCTGCGTGGGCGAAAGACACCGGGTGGGGCGAGGATCCGCAGCGGAGCTCCGCCTCCGGGCTGTCGGGCCACCTCAGGGGAGAGCGCCACCACGCCGGAAAGTTATCCCGGCAGCTGCGGTCCAAACGCCCATTCCAAGCGGCGCTCCAAGCTCGACATGGTCGAGATCCAAGCGCTGAGCGTTGGTCGACGCTAGAGCAGACAGCAGACCCTGAAGCAACCCAGGCCGGGAAATCAAGCACCGCTATAAGTGATCCTCAAGTACGGCCGCCAATGTACCTCCTCCACTGCAGTCAAAGGGCATCGCCGCCTACAGGAAGACGTGGGAGCTGTTCTTCTCCTGCAACCCGGCGCGAGGGGCTTCGACGTCGTCGAGGTGGAGATCGCCGCGGGTAGCGCCGCACCCTCGGTAGAGGACCCGGCAGCGCGTTCAGGTTCGATCCCGGCACCGAGAGCCGCGTAGACTGCGCCGCTTACAACGTCACCGTGCTAGGAGCCCCGTGAGCACCGAGTTTCTGTTGACGACGCTCATCGTTGTCGCGACACCGGGTACCGGCGTCCTCTACACGCTGGCGGCGGGCCTCGCGCGCGGGGCCCGCGCGAGCATTGTCGCTGCGGTCGGCTGCACGCTCGGCGTCGTTCCGCACATGGTGGCGGCCATCACGGGTCTGGCAGCACTCCTGCACACGAGCGCACTCGCGTTTCAGGTTCTGAAGTACCTGGGTGTGGCCTACCTCCTCTTCATGGCTTGGACCACGCTTAGGGAGAGGGGCGCGCTGACCGTGCAGGAGAAGGCGCCCCTTCCGGCGCGGAAGGTGATCATCTCCGGCGTCCTGATCAACCTCCTCAACCCAAAGCTGACGATCTTCTTCTTTGCCTTCCTGCCGCAGTTCGTGAGCGCCGACGAGGCGCACGCGTCGCTCCGGATGCTGGAGCTGAGCGCCGTCTTCATGCTTCTCACGTTCGCCGTCTTCGCCCTCTACGGTGTGTTCGCCGCGGCAGTTCGGGACCACGTCATCTCCCGTCCGCGGGCGCTGGCCTCGATGCGCCGGGTCTTCGGAGGCGCATTCGTCGCGCTCGCAGGCAGACTGGCCCTTGCTGATCGGTGAAGACATCAGCTCCATCGAATGCTTACCTGCTTCCGCCTACGCACGCCGGCGTACGACAGCCGAGGTGGCCGGACTTCTACCGCGACCGTGACGCGGGTTTCGAGAGGCGTTCCGCTCGCTGCATCTCGGAGAGGCTGCACAGCTGCGCGCTTCCGCGGTGCCGGTTAGCCTGAACTCCGCTGGATCGGCTCTCGTTGGGCGCCCTAGTAGGCCCACCCAAACCGTGGTGGCTGCGGGGCCTGGAAGAGTGTCGCGAGAGGTCCGCCCGCGGCGGCTGAACGCGCCTACTCAGTCGGTGCCGTGCGGGCCGGGAGCATCCGAGTGCTCGTCGGTGCCGCCGAGCGGCGTCTCGCCCTCTCCGCTCACCTCCTCCGGTACCTCCTCCGAGAGCTCTGAGGCCTTGTCCCCTTCGGCGCTCTCGGCGCCGGCCTCCTCCTCGCGTTCCTCGTCCATGTCTACGCCTTCCCGTGGTTGTCGTGCGCTGCCGGGCTCAAGATACGCCGGTTCCTCGATACGGGCCCGGCGGATCGGGAGGCCTCGGCCCGGTCGACGGCGCGGGCCGCCCGCTCCAAGGAGGGAGAGAGCGGGCGCCGCTCGCGCCTCACCCAGCCCAGCCCTCGGGCCGCGTCCACCAGGGCTCCCAACTCACCGCGGCGCATTGCGTCCGTGGTCAGCTCGGCGGTCCTGCCGATCGCACCGGTGGGTCGCCTGCGAAGCCATGCCGTCCACAGCCCGTTGCGGACCTCCGTGCGGTTTCTGGATCTGCGGACGCCCGAGGGCGGGGGGTGGTGGTGGGCGACCACCTCGTCGACATAGGAGAGTCCCCAGCCGGCGGCGGCCAGGTCGAGGGCGAGCAGGGTCTCCTCGCCGCCGAAGCCGATGCGGGGGGAGAAGCCACCGGTCGAGAGGTAGGCGGACCGCCTCACGATCGTCCCGCATGCCACGAAGCCGAGCACCGACGGGCCCGGCAGATCGGGCTCGGGCGGCAGCGGGGACTCGAGCATCGCCGGGCAGGTGGGATCGAGCTTCTCCTCGGGTCCTACGAGGATGCGCGCGGCGAGGAGCCCGAGCCGGGGGTATGCCCCGAAGATCGCCTTGGCCCGTTCGAGCGCCCCCGGCGCCCACCAGGAGTCGTCGTCGTTGAAGGCCACGATCGGGGTGTCGAGCGCGCGCGCGCCGATCGTGCGAGCGGCGGGCCCGGCGTTGTACGGGAGCTGGGTGACCCGCACCCGGGGATGGGCCGCCCGCACGGCGGCGGCCGTGCCGTCGGTCGAGCCGTTGTCCACCAGCGCCACCGGGGCATCGCCGGCCACTGCGGCGAGGCGGTCCAGGGTGCGACACACGCTCTCGCGCCGGTCGCGCGTGACCAGCACCACGCCCACGCCCGCACCCGTCGCGGCGACCGGGCGGGCGCCGGCCTGCGCCGAAGCGCTGTGGCCCCTCATGCCGCCCGGCGCAGGCCGCCGAGTCCCGGAAAAAGCCGCCGGAGCGCTGCTATCGCTCATGCCGCCCGGCGCAAGCCGGCTCGTCCCGGAAGGTGGCGGAGCGCCGTCATCACCTCGGCGGGGTGTATCTCGAGCAGTGCGCGGGAAGGCTCGTCTGCGTGTGGGTCACCAGTGCCTCCGGCCCACAGGACCCGGTGTCGCCCGAGCGAGGGTGGCGGTCCCCACTCAGACGGGGCTGTGGGCCCGAAGAGCAGCACCGAAGGCGTGCCCAGGGCGGTTGCCAGGTGTGCCACGCCGGTGTCCCCGCAGAGCACGCGGTCGGCCGCCCCCACGGCGCGGGCCAGATCGGTCAGGTCGGTCGAGCCCGCGAGCACGGCCGCCGGGCTCAGCCCGGCCCGCTCCGCGATCGACCGGCACAGGTCCACCTCGTCGGGGCCCCCGGTGAGGACCACTTCCCGCGCTGCCTCCCGCTCTGCGCTCACCACCTCCGCGAAGCGCTCGGCGGGCCATCGCCGCGCGCGGCTTGCCGCTCCGGGATGCACGAGCGTCGCGCCCACCGCCGCGGCCGGGGCGGGCCCTTCGGGAGGCAACAGGTCGATCCGGCCAGGGTCCGCGGGAACGCCCTGCTCGGTGAGCATGCGACACCAGCGCGCGACCTCGTGCTCGCCCGGCCGCCACGCCGGCGCCCCACGGCTCTGTGGGATGTCGGGATGGGAGAACCACAGCGTCGTGGCCGGTTGAGCGCCCAGCAGCAACCGGTGGCTCTCCGGCCCGCTTCCGTGCAGGTTCACCGCCAGGTCGGCTCGGCTGAGCTCTGCGGGCAGCGGCTCGAGCTCGCGGGTGTGCACCACTCGGTGAAGGGCGGGCGAGCCGTCGCCCGCGGTGATCAGCTTGGCCAGCGGCGTGAGCGCGTCGGGCGCGGCCAGGATACGCTCGTGCTGCGGAAATCCGTCCGCCAGTGCCCGCAGGGCCGGCACGGCGGTCAGGAGATCACCGAGCCCGAGGGCCCGCAATATAACCAGGCGACGGGCTAGGGCCACGAGCTCTCGCCCGACGAGCACACCACGACCTCGCGCATCTCCGTTCCGCGGGGGCGCCCGAGGGCGAACACGACCGTCTCGGCCACCTCCCCGGGCGGGGCGAGGTCGGCGTCGGGACCGGGCTTGTACTTCTCGTCCCTGCTGTCGAAGAAGGCGGTCTGCATCCCTCCCGGGATCAGGCAGGTCACGCCGACCCGTCCGGCGGTCTCCGCGGCGAGGGCGCGGGAGAAGCCGACCACTCCGAACTTGCTCGCGCAGTAGGCCGTGGCGTCGCTGAGCGCGCGCAGTCCGAGGGTGGAGGCCACCGTGACCACGCGCCCACCCGAGTCCTCGAGGTAGGGAATGGCCGCCCTGATGACGGCCGCGGTGCCCAGCAGGTTCACCGTCACGACCTGGTCCCACGCGTCGCCGTCCACGTCCTCGATCCTTCCGCACGCGTCGATGCCCGCGGCGGTCACGACCCCGTCGATCCTGCCCCGGTCCGCGGCTATGCGAGTGACCGCTCGTTCGGCCTCCCGCGTGTGCGCCAGGTCTACGATCTCGCGCTTGTGCCCGTTGGCGGGCTCGTTGATGTCGAGCACCACGGGCGTTCCGCCGTGGGCCTCCACGGCGTCCGCCACGGCCGCGCCGAGCCCCGATGAGCCCCCGGTCACGAGGACCGTTCCCAGTTCACGTGCCGACACGTTCCGCTGCCTCCTGTATCAGTCGGGTGGTGGAGCGTCCCTCGATGTAGGGCAGGACGACGCATCGCCCTCCCCAGCGCTCCATGACGGCGGCCTCGGGAAGCTCCGCCTCGCTGTAGTCCCCGCCCTTCACCCACACGTCGGGCCGCAGCGTCTCGAGGACCCTCTCCGGTGTGTCCTCGTCGAAGCTCACCACCGCGTCCACGCAGCCGAGCGCCTCCAGCACGGCCGCACGGTCCTCCTGGGGCACGAGCGGGCGGTCGGGGCCCTTGAGCCGCCGCACCGAGGCGTCCGAGTTCATGCACACCACGAGGCAGTCGCCCAGTCGGCGGGCGGTCTCGAGCGTGCGCACATGGCCCGCGTGGAGAAGGTCGAAGCAGCCGCCCGTGGCCACCACCGTGCCGGTCGCCGCTCGCACGCACTCGACGTGCGCGAGCCCCCCGTCCGCACCCGGCGCCCCATCCGACTCGGGCTGTTGGCCCAGGGCCGTGCCCGCGCCGCCGGCGGCCACGAACGCCGACGCGCAGGTCACGGCCTCGAGCGCGGCGTCGTCGAGGAGCGCTCCGTCGGCGAGCTCCGAGGCGAGCCGCGAGGCGAACCGGTCGCCTGCCCCGCACGGGTCTCCGCCTCTCACCGCCGGGGCCGGAATCGCGAGCGGAGCCGCCCCCGGGCGTACCAGCAGCGCACCCTCAGAGCCGCGCGTCACGCATAGGGCGCGCGCCGCCCAGCCCGCCAGTGCCGCCTCGGCGCGCGCGGCCGCGTTCACCAGGTTGCCACCGCGTGGCTCGGGCGCAAGCCGTGTCACCTCGCTCTCGTTGGGCGTGGCCACCGCGGCTCCGGCCGTTGGACCGGGTCCCCGGGGATGCGGATCCCAGACCACCGGCACTCTGGCGGCAATCTCCTCGAGGGTGTGCCGCAGGCCCGGTATTGCCGCCATGCCGCGACCATAGTCCGACACCAGCACCGCCGTGCACCTCCTGAGCGCCGCGCGCGCCGCCGCCCCGGCTCGGCCGCCGATCCGCCCCGTCGCGTCTCCTCCGCGATCGAGGCGCAGAAGCGAGCGCCCGCCGGTGCGCACCCTGACCTTCTCGGGCGTCGGCCCGTCGAGCCCCAGGTCGATCACCTCGACCCCGTGTTCGCCCAGCAGGCCTCTGAGCTCGACGGCGGCGCCGTCGCCCGCCAGGGCGGTGATGAGCCTCACGGGACGCCCGTCGGAAGCCGCGAGCGCGGCGGCCAGGGCGCCCCCGCCGGGGCGCGACACGGTGCGCTCCTCGTCGAGCACCGGGACCGGGGCGTCGGGGCTGAGCCGCTCGACGGTGCCTTCGACGTCCCGATCCAGGAGTGCGTCCCCGATCACCACGAGCGCGCGGGAGCTCATACGAAAGCCGCCTGTTCGCGCCGCGTGCCCGTGCGCACGGCGACCTCCCGGTCCACCGTGGCACAGACCGCATGCAGCGCCACCATGTGAAGCTCCTGGACGGTGGCGGTGCAGGGGCCCGGCAGGCAGATGGCCTCGTCTGCCGCCTCGGCCAGGGGGTTCGGTCCCGCGCCGGTCAGCGCCCATGTCTCGAGGCCCGCCTCCCGGGCTCCGCGCAGCGCGGCCAGCACGTTCGGGCTGCGACCCGAGGTCGACAGCGCCATCAGGATGTCGCCGGGGCGCCCGTGTGCCCGCACCTGCCGCGCGAACGCCTCCTCAGGCCCGTAGTCGTTGGCGATGGCCGTCAGGCTCGAGCTGTCGGCGTGCAGGCAGATCGCGCTCAGGGGCGCCCGCTCTGTCTGGTAGCGCCCCACCAGCTCGGCGGTGAGGTGCTGGGCCTGGGCGGCGCTGCCCCCGTTGCCCACCGCCAGCATCCTCGCCCCTTCGAGGAGGCGCTCGGCCAGGTGCTCTCCCCAGGTCCCGAGCCGGTCGATCTCGCCTTCCACGCGGTGGAGGCACTCCATCAGCGACTGGAGGTGCTCGGCTCCGGTCGGGGGCAGCGCGAAGCGGCCGGCGGCCTGTGCTGCGCCCCGTCGCCGTGGGCGCCGGCGCCTGAGGCGCGCGTACACATCGAGCGTGGCGGGGGCGATGCGGTCCCAGTTGTAGAGACGGCGCGCGCGCTCGGCTGATGCGCGCCCGTATGACGCGCGCCGTCCCGGGTCGTCGAGCAACGGGCGCAGGGCGGCGGCCAGGCGCTCGGGGTCGCGGGGAGGGACATGGACGCCGCACACGTCGTCGACGACGGTGTCGATCATGCCGCCCACCGCCGAGGCCATCACCGGCGTTCCGCAGGCCATCGCCTCGAGCGGCACGATCCCGAACGGCTCGTACCAGGGCACCGAGACCACGGCGTCCGCGGAGCGCAGAAGCGGCGGTATCTCCTCCCGGCCAAGGCGCCCGCGCAGCTCGAGACGGTCGGTCACGCCGGCGTCCTCGGCGAGGCTTCGCAGGCGCTGTGCCTCCGGATCCTCGTCCAGGTGCCGCCGGTCCGGGCCGCCCGCCACGATCAGCTCCGTGTCGGGGAGCATCGCCAGCGCGGACACCACGTTGCCGATGCCCTTGCGCTCCACGAGCCGTCCCAGGCAGACGATCCGGCGGCGCTCGGTCTGGCGAGGATCCTTTGGGCCCTCGGGCTTGAAGAGGGAGACGTCGACGCCCGAGGGGACGACCGCCAGGCGCTGGTTGCTCGCCCCGATGCGGATCAGCTCGAAGGCCTCGTCGGTGCAGGTGGCCACCACCCTGTCCGCCCGGCGCACGATGTCGCGCTCCACCTCCAGCCGCTCGGGGGGACTGGTGTCCCCGTCGCCCTGGTAGCGGCGCTTGACCACGCCGAGGGCGTGGAAGGTCTGAACGACGGGTATGCCGAGCGGCTCCGCGGCCCGCAGGGCGGCGTAGCCCGACATCCAGAAGTGGGCATGAACCACATCGGGGAGGTTCCGGCGCCAGCTCGCGGCCAGCCGCTCGGCGAACTCGTCCATGTAGGTGAAGAGCTCGTCCTTGGGTATCGGGCGGGCGGGACCGGCGTCCACGTGCTCCACGGTCACGCCCGTGGCCACCTTCACGCGGCGGGCCAGCCGCGAGTCATCGCGACGCGTGTGCACCACCACCTCCACGCCGCGGCGCCCCATGGCCTCGGCGAGCGCCGCCACGTGCACGTTCTGACCCCCGCGTCGGCGCCACCGAGCGGCGCGAGCGGGCTGGCGTGCTCTCTGAGACCATCGCCACCCTCATGCGGGCACCCGTGCCCTCGATGCGACGTCATTGAGCAGGGCGTCCCAGTCGGCCAGGAAGCGCTCGAGCCCGTAGCGGCCGAGCGCAGCCCGGCGCGCCGCCTGCCCGCGCGCCCGCGCCTCGTCCGGGTCGTCGATCAGCCTCCGCACCGCGCGGGCCAGCTCGTCGACGTCTGTGGAAACGAAGCCCGCGTCGGGCGGCACGGCCTCCGGTACCTCGGTGGTCGCGAGCGCCGTCACCGGCATCCCGAGGTGCATCGCCTCGATCAGCGACAGCCCGAGCGAGGTCCATCGGATCGGATGAAGGTACACCCGGCGGCGAGCCATCTCGCGGTGAAGCTCCTCCTGGGGCAGGTTCTCGATCCCTCCGAGCGCCCCGGCGCCCATTCCGAACAGGTCGAGGGGAGCGGCCTCTGAGAAATGGCGAAGCAGATCGGTGCCGGTGACCCGCCCGCGGCGGCCGGGCTCGTTGATGGCGACCGCGCAGCGCTCGAGCTCGCCCGTGTAGCGGTACCCGGGATCGAGGACCCCGTGCTCGATCACGCGGGTCGGGGTCGAGCCGGCGTCCCAGAAGAGGCGGTTGAAATGGGTGACGTGAACGAGCGTCAGCTCAGGGCGGTCGGCGCTCGGGTGCACCATCTCGGCGATGCGCCCCTGAGGAGCGTTGTGCTCCACGTAGACGGCCGGTACGTCCAGGCCAGGCCGCCGGCCCCCGAGCCACGCCTCGGCCATGCTCTCGAGCTCCTCCGGGCGCTGGAGCACCACCACGTCCACATCCACCTCCGCGCCCTCCTCGAGGCTCACCTCGACGGCCGACGCCGGCCAGTCCCAGGTCTGCGCCCTGCCGCGCCCGTCGGGGCCACGTTCGGGCAGGGTGGGCAGCAGGTACTGGTGACCGCCCTGCACGAAGGCGGTGGTCCACGAGCCGTGCACGTGCCAGAGCAGGACCCTCACGACGCGGCCCCCACGAGCAGCTCCACCGCCGAGCAGAGGTCGGGGGCGGTCTCCGGAGCGGCCTCGATCTCCCGCCGAAGCGTGGCGGGCGTCGGCACGAGCACCGCTCGCGCCCCGGCCGAGCGCGCGGCCTCCACGTCTGCCCCGATGTCTCCCACGAGCGCGCAGCGGCCGGGCGCCACGCCGAGCCGAGCCGCCGCCTGGAGGACCAGGCCGGGCTCCGGCTTGCGGCACGCGCAGCCTTCCTCGGGGGCGTGCGTGCACACGAGCCACGGGCCGAGCGGTCCCAGCAGCTCCTCCACGCGACGGTTCACGGCGTGCATCTCGCCCTCGCTGATCAGTCCCCGCCCGACGCCGCTCTGGTTCGACACCACCGCCAGTGCCACCCCGGCCTCGCGCAGGCGCTCGAGCGCCCGCTGCGCCCCGGGCATCGGGCGCACGCGCGCCGGGTCGCCGTTGTAGGGCACGTCCTCCACGAGCGTTCCGTCTCGATCGAGGAGCACCGCCTCGGGCCTCGACGTTCCGTCTCGATCGAGGAGCACCGCCTCGGGCCTCGACGGCACGGGCTCGATCTCGTCGTCCGGGACGGGCCTCGCGGGGCCCGTGTGGCCCGGTGCAGGGGCGGCCTGGCTCCCGCCCCGGGTCAGCCGGAGCGCGCGGACGTGGCCGTGGGCCCAGTGGTAGGCCGCCGCCGGAGGAATGGCAGCCGAGGTGAGGAGCATCGTGGTGACCTCGCCGAACGTGCGGGGTCCCGGTGCGATCCGGTCGAGCGCGAGCTTGCCCGTGCCCGCGAGCCACAACCCGAGCATGACGGCGCCCGCCGGCCGCCTGCCGGCCGCGAGGGCGCCCACGCCGCACAGCCCGGCGCCCGTGGTGGCCAGGTGGCGGCGAAGCGTCCCGCGCGGGGCGCCTGCCGCCTGCCGCCAGCCCGGGCCGTGGAGGCGGCGCATGAGCACGTCGTCGGCGTTGCCCGCCTGCTGGCGCACGCTGATCCACCGGTCCGCTCTCCGGACGGGGTGCAGGACCCGCCGGCCGCCCCGCTCGATCGCGTATCCGGCACGCACGAGCCTCAGCCCCAGATCGGCGTCCTCGCGGTAGGCACGCGGGAAGCGCTCGTCGAAGCCTCCCACGGCCCTCAGCGCCGAGCGGCGAAAGGCCATGTCGGCGGTCGCCCATCGCGCATCCTGGAGGCCGGCGGTGCCTCTCTCCCAATCGGTGGGCCGCCGGTCGCCCGGCAGCGGCACCTCCACCCGGCCCTGCGATGCTCCCACCCGCTCCGGCAGTTCGCCCAGGTCGTCCATCAGCGCACGGCTCCAGTCGGGGACGGGGACGACGTCGTCGTCGAGGAAGGACACCCACTCGGCGCCGGTTGCCCGCCACCCGACGTTGCGCGCTGCCGCGGGGCCGCGGCCGCCGGTGCTCACCACCGTCACCCGCTCCGCCGACGCGCGGCCGAGCGGCAGCGGATCGCTCGGCTCGCGCCGGTCATCCACGACCACGATCCGGTCGGGGGCAGGCCCGCGTCCGTTTGGGAGCGCTTCCAGCAGACGCGCTAGCGACTGCCTGCCACCGGTCGGGATCACCACGTCGAATGACGGCGTCACCGGACGCGGGCCCCCTCGCTGTCACCGGCGGCGGCCGTTGCAAGCGCCGGCTTGCGCACCACGTACGGACCGAGCACCAGCATGTCGATGGGCGCCGACCCGAAGCACTCGAGCGCGTCGCGGGGGTCGTCCACCATCGGTCGCCCCGCCGTGTTCAGGCTGGTGTTCACCACCACGGGAACCCCCGTGCGGCGCTCGAACGCCTCGAGCACGGCGGCCATCAGCGGCTCGCTGCCACGGTCCACGGTCTGGATCCGGGCGGTGCCGTCCACGTGCACCACCGCCGGGATCCGCTCCCTCCACGCCGGGTCCACCCGGTGGGTGAAGAGCATGTAGGGGCTCGGGATCGGCCCCCCCGCGAAGATCTCAGCGGCCCGCTCGGCCAGCACCATCGGAGCCACGGGGCGGAACTGCTCGCGCCCCTTGATCTCGTTCAGCCGCTCCAGGTTGTCGGGATCGCGCGGGTCGGCCAGCAGGCTACGGTGCCCGAGGGCGCGCGGGCCGAACTCGCTGCGTCCCTGAAACCACGCCACCACCTGGTTGTCCGCGAGCGCTGCGGCGGCCTCCTCGGCCACGTCTTCGACTCGTTCGAAGGGCAGCCCGGCGTGCTCGATCCAGCCTCCGAGCTCCCCATCGCCAAACCCACGACCAAGCGCCGCGGTGGGCATCGGGCGCGGTTCGTCGCCGAGCGCGCGCGACACCTCGAGTGCGGCGCCGAGGGCGGTGCCGGAGTCGCCCGCCGCGGGCTGGACCCACACCTCCTCGAACGGCCCCTCCTGCCACAGCCGCGAGTTGGCCACGCAGTTGAGCGCCACTCCGCCGGCCATCGCAAGGCTTCGCTCGCCGGTCCGCGCGTGCAGCCAGCGGCCGAGGTCGAGCATGACCTCCTCCAGGCGGTGCTGCACGCTCGAGGCCAGGTCGGCGTGAGCCTGTCCCCACTCCTCGCCGTCGCCCACCGCGGGGGCCAGCCGCCCCCAGTCGGGCGCGAGCGCCTGGAAGCCGCCGTCCTCGGTGGCCCGGATGGCCTCTCGCAGCTCGGGCAGGTAGGAGGGGCGCCCGTAGGAGGCGAGCGCCATCACCTTGTACTCGTCCGAGGCGCGCTTGAAGCCGAGGTGGGCGGTGAGGCTCTCGTACACCAGGCCGAGGGAGTGGGGCAGCGCCTGCTGGGCCAGCACCTCGAGCTCTCCGCCGCGTACATGCCCGGCCAGATGGGAGGTGGACTCGCCTCGCCCGTCGAGCGTGAGCACGGCACAGGAGTCGAAGGGGGCGGCCAGGTAGGCAGACGCGGCATGCGCCACGTGGTGGGGCACGAACCGCACCACGTCGGGATCGAGCCCCGGAAGCGCCGTGCGCAGGAAGAGCGGGGCCCGCTTGGCGTAGAGCGTGCGCAGGCTCTCCCACGTGTTCTCGGTTACGTCGGCGCCCGCCTCCGGCGCGAGGGCCGGATCGTAGGAGTAGGCCACCGCGTCGAGCTCGCCGGGGTGGATCCCCGCGTGCTCGAGGCACCACGATGCAGCCGCCTCTGGCAGCTCCCAGGTGGAGAAGGCCACCGGGGGCTTGCCGTGCTTTCGGCGGCTGAAGCGCTCCTCCTCGGCGGCGGCCACGACGCGGCCGTCCACGACCAGCGCCGCTGCCGGATCGTGGAACACGGCGTTGATTCCCAGAACTAGCTTCGACACAGGGGCTACTCGCTCGGCCGGGGCGTCTGCCATGGAAGCGCTTCCCTGAACGCCTCCTGAACAAACCGGTGTTTTCCTTCGAGCAGCTCGACCGCGGCGCTCGTCACCTCTGCGGGCATCACGCCACGCAGGCAGCGGTGGTGACCCTCGGGGCACCGGCTCTTGTAGCACCAGCGGCAGGGCACGTCTTTGAAGAGCACCCTGTTGGGCACGCCCCAGGGCACGTGCTGCGGGTTGGTGAGCGCGTACAGGTCGACCACCGGGGTGCCCACGGCCGCGGCAAGGTGCACCGGTCCCGTGTTGCCGGCCACCAGCAGCGGCGCGGCGCTCAGCAGGGCCGCCAGCTCCGGCAGCTCGAGCTGCCCCGCCAGTGAGGGCACGTCCGGCCCGAGCTGCGCCCTGATCGAGTCGACCAGCTCTCGCTCGGTCTCATCCCCCGTGAAGAGGATCCCCACGTCGTGTCGCTCGCTGAGCTCCGCGCAGACCTCGACGTAGCTCTCGGGCGGGTAGCGGCGCGAGCTCGCAGTCGATCCGGGATGCACCACGGTCCAGCGCCGCGCACCGTCCAGCCCCAGCTGCGCGAGGATCGCCGCGACACGCTCGTGCGCCGCGGGTGGCACCGCCAGCGACAGGCGCTCGTCCTCAACCCGGGCGCCAACGGTGGCCACAAGGTCGAGCTGGCGGCGGACCTCGTGCCGCACCAGCTCGTCGGGCTCGGGCTCGGCCACCCAGTCGGTCAGCAGGCCGTAGGGGTTCTCCCGGCAGTGGGCCAGCCGCAGCGGGATGCCGGCCAGATGACAGGTGAGCGCGGCCGGCAGCGGGCTCTGGCTGTAGACGGTGAAGATCGCCGCGGCGTCGATCCACCGCTCGCGCAGCTGCGCGATCAGCCGCTCCTCGGGCGCCGGGCTCGACCGGGCGCCCGCGGCCTTCATCCACGGCGCCTCGTAGCTCAGCACCTCGTCCACGAATGGCAGCAGCTCGCCCGCGCGGGCGCCAGAGGGCGAGGTCAGCAGGGTGATGCGCCTGCCGGGGAGCGCCTCGCGAAGCGCGCGCATCGCCGGCCCGGTCATCACGACGTCGCCGACGCTGTCGAGGCGCACGCACAGCACCTCCCGGGCCTCCGCCCAGCTGGAACGGCGGCGGCCGGTCATCCGTCGCGGGTGCTCACCGAGGCATCCTCCTCCTCGCGGGGGGTCGAGGCATCATCCTCCCTGCCGGCGGTGCCCGGGGCCTCCCCCTCCTCGCCGGTGATCAGACGCGCGCCGCGCCCGCGCGTGGCCAGGCTGAAGGCCCACCTGATCAGCACGACCACGCGGTTCTGGAAGCCGATCAGGTACCAGAGGTGAACCACCAGCCACGTCACCCAGGCAGGCACGCCGGACATGCGCACACCGCGAATCTCCGCCACCGCCCGGGCGCGCCCGATGGTCGCCAGGTTGCCCTTGTCGTGGTACCGGAAGGGCGCCGGCGTGTGCTCGC
>JAUJNT010000001.1:868846-874139 GCA_030448005.1 Thermoleophilaceae bacterium | reverse complement strand
CGGCCAGCCTCGCCTCGATCAGCTCCCCGGCATAGCGCCCCTGCTGCATGGCCACCGGGGCAACCCCGGGGAGCGGCAGCGGAGCGCCGTCCTCGCCTCGCACCCGCACCATGTCGCCGAGCGCCAGCACCTCGCGGTGGCCCGGAAGGGTGAGGTCCCTCTCCACCGTGACGCGGCCGGCGCGGTCGGTCTCGGCGCCGGTGAGGCCCGCGAGCCTGCCCGCAAGCGGGGACGCCGCCACGCCGGCGGCCCAGATGACGGTCCGGGTGGCGATGCGATCGGCCTCGCCGTCGGCTGTCCGCACGGTGACCGAGTCCTCGTCGATGTCGATCACCGTCCGGTTCACGAGCGGCGTCACCCCCAGGCGCTTGAGCGAGGAGGAGGCCTTGGCCGACAGCGACGGTGGGAAGGTGGTGAGCACGCGATCGGCCGCCTCGATCAGCAGTATCCGGCCGCTGGCCGGGTCGATCTGGCGGAAGTCGTGGCGCATCGTGTCGTGGGCGATCTCCGCGATCTGGCCGGCCATCTCCACCCCGGTAGGGCCGGCGCCCACGAGCACGAACGTCAGCCAGGCGGCGCGACGGTGGGGCTCGGGCTCCATCTCCGCGGCCTCGAACGCAGCCAGGATGCGCCGCCTCACATGCAGCGCGCTCTCGAGCGTCTTCACCTCCGACGCGTGGGCGCGCCAGTCGTCGTGGCCGAAGTAGGAGTAGTGGGAGCCTCCGGCCACGATCAGGTCGTCGTAGGGCAGCGGCGAGGGCGGCGGCATGCCGGCGACGGGGCGCAGATGCAGCTCTCGCGCATGGAGGTCGAAGTCCGACGCCTCCGCCATCAGCACGCGCACGTTCGGAGATCCCTTGAACGCCGCGCGCAGGGGATAGGCCACCTCGCCGGGAGACAGCGCCCCTGTGGCCACCTGGTAGGTGAGCGGCTGGAAGAGGTGGAAGTTGCGCCGGTCCACCAACGTCACCTCGACCGGAGCCGAGCTCAGCCTCAGCACCGCCTGCAGGCCGCCGAAGCCGCCGCCCACCACCACCACCCGATGCCGGCCTGTCCCGTTCGTGCCCGCCACCAGCGAGGCCTACCCCGGACCTCGTCGCCGGACACCGGAATGTCTCCGTGGTGGGTGCAGGGGACTGCGGTGCGTCAACCCCCCGCCGCTTTGCGGCGGATGGCAAACAGCGGGGACCCGCACTCAGGGCAGTAGCCCTCCCAGCCGGGACGGCCGTTGGGCAGGGTGACCTCGCGCGCGTCGGAGATGGCCACCTTCTGGCCGCAGACGCACCAGCCCTTGGGGCCCGGCTCCTGTGCCTCTTCGATCCCCTCCTCGGTCATCGCCGGCCAAGCATACGTGCGCCTCTGTGCGGAGGCCTCTCTAATCTGGCCGGGATGGCGTTCAGCACCCTCGAGGCCCAACAGCAGCTGCTCGACACGGCCGCGGAGGCGATCGACGAGCTGGGATTCGCCCTGGCGTCCCTCGGCGCCGCCTTCGAGCAACTCGACGAGCACACCGCGGACAAGCTCGAGGAGGAGCTCTTCCGGCCGTCCCAGCTGGCCCTCGGACGAGCCAAGCGCACCTATGCGAACTTCGCCGCACGCCACGGGCTCACAGCCCGCGCTTTCGAGCCGCTGTCGGCCGGACTCCCTTCGCTGAGAGCCAAGGGGTTCATCGAGGACGCGGTGGAGGCGCTCCACCGGGCCGACAGGGCCCTCGCGGGCCTCCAGGACTCACCGATGCTCGTGGAGGTCGGCGACGTGGAGCTACGGTCGGGGCTCGCGGGAGCGCGCGAGCTGATCGCCGATCTGCCACAGCGGGCACGCGACTTGCTGCGTAGGCTCGGGCGCTGAGGAGGCCCCTCGGCCGGAGCGGGCGCCTGGGCGAACGCGGCTCATGGATCCGATCCGAGCCGTCTGCGCAGCCGCTCGAGGAAGTCCTTGGAGAGCGAGCCCCGGTCGCTTGTGCGGAAGGCGAACTCACGCTCGACGCTCTCGAAGATGACCGTGTCGGCGCGTTCGATCTCCAGCTCGAGCTGTGCTCTCGTCGAGTCTTCCCATGCCAACTCCCTAAGGTCGCTGAAATAGGGCTTCAGGTACGGCAGCGCCCCTTCCCCGAAGGAGTCGCCCACGAAGAGCGTCCTTCCCGGCACGCGGCGAGCGCCGGCGGCGCGGCGGATGCTCACAGCCGGCCTGGTGTCCATTGTCGGTTCGCCGCGCAGCACGGTGAGGTCCCCGATGTACCTGTCCTCTCCCAGGCGCACCACCTCGCCTGCCTTCAACCTCACTCGACCCCCGAGCCGATCGAGGACCGAGCGCACCATCTCGAGGGCGCCCACGCCCGTCCAGTGGGAGTCCCGCTTCGAGTAGACAAGGTCGCCGCGGCGGCGCCTCTCGCGAACGAGCGCCCGCTCGAGGCCGATCACCCCGGAGCCACGGCGCTCCCGGGCCAGGAGGTGCCACAACCGCGGCTTGGAGCGCCGAGCACACTCGGCCAGCTCGCCACCCGGCAGGTACTCGCCGTAGATCGACCCCTTGTCGGGCGGCACGACCAGGATGGCGCGCCTGCCGTAGGTCCGCACGATGGAGAGGAGCAGCGCCCACCGCTCGAGCGCCTGCCGGAACGGCATCGGCGGCGTGCAGGCTCGCTTGAGCTCGAGCCTCAGGAACAGCCAGCCGTCGCGACCCTCGAGCACCTGTGAGGCCTGCCCCCCGGGCTTCGGTGCCCCGGCCGCTCGGGTGGCGTCCTCCACCTGCCCCGCAAAGGGCAACGCTCCGCCGTCGCCCGAGGCCCCGTAGCGGGGAGCGGTGCCGAAGAACGTCTGCCAGAGCTCGGTGTTGGCGCGGACGGCCTGCTCGCGCAAGGGCATCCGGTCGGTGAGGAAGCGGGCGGCCTGCTGAAAGGCGTCCCATCCCTGCGACGCGCGCGGCGGCTCGGCCAGACGGCGGTTCTCGAATGCGGTGGCCGTCACGCCCACGCCCCGCAACGCGATCGGCGCGGCGAAGAACGCGATCGCGAGGATCGCAAAGGCGGCTCGCAGCGTGGTCGACCTCCTCATCAGAACTGGAAGTAGAGGAAGGGACTGAAGCTTCCCGCGGCAACGGTGATCGCCGCGAGCGGCACGGCGGCCATCACCGCAACCCGGGCGCGCAGCGGCCAGCCCCTCCATCCTCCCTCGAGCAGGCGACCCATCACCAGCCGGCGCGGGAGCAGGGCGCTCGCCACCCCGATGCCCAGGGCGATCACCGCGGGTGCCACCAGGGCGTCGTCCATCGTGCTCGGCAGCTCACCGGGCCGGGGCGAGAGCATCGAGCCGTAGATCTCGAGGGCGTTCCCCACGCTCGCCGCGCGGAAGAGGACCCAGCCGAAGACCACGAGCAAGAACGTGGCCGCCCGGCGCAGCGCCGCCAGGCGCTCCTCGGGTAGCTGCGATATCCCGGTGAGCCGCTCGCCCACGAGCAGGGCGCCGTTGTAGGCCCCCCACAGGACGAAGGTCCACGCGGCGCCGTGCCACGCTCCGACAAGCAGGAAGATCACCAGCAGGTTGCGCACGGTGACCGCCTGCGAGACGCGCGAGCCGCCCAGCGGGATGTAGACGTAGTCGCGAAACCAGCGCGACAGCGTGATGTGCCACCGGCGCCAGAAGTCGGTCATCGAGACCGCGGAATAGGGCCGGTCGAAGTTCTCGGGGAAGCGGAATCCGAACATGCGGGCCAACCCGATCGCCATGTCGCTGTAGCCGGAGAAGTCGAAGTAGATCTGAACGGTGAACGCGAGCGCGCCGATCCAGGCTCCGGCGGTGCTCAGGCCGGACGGATCACCGAAGGCGGCGTTCGCCACCGGCGCGACCTGATCCGCGATGAGGACTTTCTTGCAGAGCCCGAGCGCAAAGCGGGGAAAGCCCTCCGCGATGTCCTCCAGCCGCCGGGCGCGCTCCGGCGGGCTCCTGATCTGATCCTCGATCTGGTGGTAGCGGATGATCGGCCCCGCGATCAGCTGCGGGAAGAAGGCCATGTATTGGGCGTAGTCGGCGATGCTCCGCATCGGCCTGGCGTCGCCGCGCGTCACGTCCACCACGTAGCTGATGCCGTGGAAGGTGAAGAAGGAGATGCCGATCGGGAGCACGATCGAGGGTTCCGGGATCGACCCGTCCCCGAAGAACCCGATCGCCTGGTTGAGCTGAGCGACTGCGAAGACCGTGTACTTCCAGGCGAAGAGCACGCCGAGGTTGCCCACGACGGCTATCCACATCAGCCGCCTCGCCGCCTGCTCGCGTCCCGCGTCCCGCGCCCGACCGATCAGGCGCCCCGCCGCGTAGTTGCCGAGGATGCTCGCGAGGAACACGAAGAGGATCGCGTGTGCGCCCCACGCGTAGAAGACCAGGCTCACCACCGCCAGCAGGGCGTTGCGCCAGCGCGGCGGCACCGCCATGTAGGCCAGGAGCACCACCGGCATGAAGAACCACAGGAACTCGATCGAGGAGAAGACCATCGCGGAGCCGGCCGCGCGTTCTCACTGCTCGGGCGGCGCCGACCGAGGGAGCAACCCTAGCCGAACGGGCAGGACCCCCGCCGAGGCAACCCCGGGCCTGAGCCAAGGGAAGCCTCGCTTTCAGGGCGCCACCGCGCACAGCATTCGCCTCGGATACCGTGCGCGGCCATGGCACCGAACGAGAAGCCCCAGGTCGAGGTTCCCTCCGGCCAATCGCCGTCCTACCAACTGGAGGTCGAGGACATCGCCGTCGGAGACGGTGAGGAGGCCCAATCCGGTCGCACCGTGGAGGTGCACTACGTCGGCGTGTCATGGTCGAACGGCCAGGAGTTCGACGCGTCATGGGATCGCGGCAAGACCTTCGAGTTCGGTCTCGGCCAGGGCCAGGTCATCCCCGGCTGGGACCAAGGGGTGGCGGGCATGAGGGTCGGCGGGCGCAGGCGGATCACGATCCCGCCGAACCTGGGTTACGGAAAGCGCGGCGCCGGCGGCGTCATCGGCCCCGACGAGACCCTCGTTTTCGTCGTGGACCTGGTGGGCGTGAGTTAGAAGCTAGCCGCCGGCGCGTGGGGCGCGGCGGGGTCAGTCCGACTGACCCTCGCCCCCCTCGGAGGAGGAGTCGTTGACAAGCGAGCTGTCGCTCTCGGACTCGCTCGGCTCGTTCTCCGCGGAAGGATCGGGCTTCGACGGATCGGATGACCCCTCCGAGACGGGCGCCTCGCGCCGGCCCGGCTCTGCGGCTTCCTCCTCCGGCCCGGTTCGATGTTCCTCTCGATCTCCCATCGGCTGCACCTCCCTGGCGTCGTT
>JAUJNT010000001.1:818392-868746 GCA_030448005.1 Thermoleophilaceae bacterium | reverse complement strand
GGGGATGCATACCTAAGATCCGTTCGGCATGTCTCGCAAGCCACCGCGGACCGATCCCCATCCGAGCCGCGGCGCCGGCGCAACGGCCGTGCCGCCACGCCATCGACGGCCATGGCTGGTGGCGGGGCCGGCGCTCGTGGTGGCCGCGGTGGCCGTGGCGCTCGGCACCGGTTTCCTCGACATGGCGCCGGGCTCGGAGGCGGAGCAGGCCGCGTCGCCCGAGCCACGTCTCGATGGGAGCACTCCGGCGCGAGCGGCGCGCGGTGAGCGACCCGAGGCCTCGGAAGGCGGGCCGCGGCCGAGGGTGGTGCAGGTGGTGCCGCCCGGCGGCGGGGCCGGCCCGCGCATCGACGGAGACGAGGAAGAGCCGCCCGCGAGGGTGCTGAGGGAGAACACGAAGCTTCGCGGGGAACTCAGCGACCTGAAGGCGCTCGAGGCGGCGCGCCGTCGGGTGGCCCGCCGGCTCGCCAAGGCGGGTGCCATCTACGACGGTCCGCTGCGGCTGGGAGCGGGCGGGCTGGCCTGGCCTGTCGGCGGCTCCGTCGTCTCCCCGTTCGGACAGCGGTGGGGCCGGCTGCACGCCGGGATCGACATCGCCGCTCCCACCGGCACGGTCATCCGCGCGGCTGCCGACGGTGGCGTGGTCATCCGCGGCCCGGTGGGTGGCTACGGGAACTACGTCTGCGTGCAGCACACCGCCAGGCTCACCACCTGCTACGCGCACCTGTCCCGCTTCCTCACCGAGCGGGGAAGGGTGGTGCGACAGGGAGAGCCGATCGGCCTTGTGGGCTGCACGGGCCGCTGCTTCGGCGATCACCTGCACTTCGAGACCTGGGTGGGCGGCCGGCCGGTCGACCCGATGCCGTTCCTGTGAGGCCCTGAGCTTCCGGCGATTCAGCGGACCTCGGTGTTGGGGTCCTCCTCGGCCCGGCGCCGGACCTCGTCCTTTGTGTCGGCGCCGACGAACCTCGTGTCGGAGTCCTCCTCCACGTAGGCGTGGGTGGGGCGCTCCCCGTCGCCGGCTTGATCGCTGCCCGCCTTCGCGACACCGAAGCTGCCGGAGAAGAAGAGAAAGGCCAGCACGCCGAGACCTGCCAGCAGCACGAGAAGAAAGAATTCGATTCCCATGTTCTCTTGTTCTCCCGCTCCTCCTAGCCTGAAACCTGACCAGAGGGCGAATGCGCTTGAGGGCGCCGAGCCCGGGTACCCAAGCAGTTGTGCGCTCACACTTTGCCCGTCGTGGAACCCAGGTGCGCGGATGCGGCTGCTGCCTACCGATCCCGCTCGGCATCGCCGTGGCGAGCGGGATCGGTCTGCGGGCGGCCTTCGGAAGGCTCCGCGGCTAGATGTTCTTCTTCTCGAACCGGCTCGGCTGCGGCGGCTCGCTGGTCGTGTCGCTGATCGGCACCCTCCTGCTGCTCGTCCTGCTCGGGGTGATCAGACCGTGACTGCGGGGGCGGCGCGCCCTAAGCCGCGCTTGCCCGAGAGACCAGTGTCAGCTACATTCAAGGGGGGAGGCGCTCCGAAGGGGTAGCCTGCCGACAGAAGTGAGCGGCGGGACACCGTGAGCCCTTAGAAGCAAAACGGGCGGGACCGTCGGAACTGCAAGTTCCGATCGAGGGATTCACATGACCCCCAGCCTTTCCCCCGCCCCCTTGGGCCTAGTCGACGACGAAGCGCCCACAGCTTTCGGGCTCGTCGAGCCGAAGTGGACCACCCGCAAGGGCCTGCTTCGCATCTCCTCCAACAACGACGCCGGTCACTGGACCCTCGAGCTCGACGGAGAGCTCGACCTGTCGAACGCCGACGCCCTTGACGGGGAGATCCGGCTGGCGGAGACGTGTGCCGAGACGATCACCGTGGACCTCCGCGGTCTCTCCTTCATTGACTCGAGCGGCCTGTATGTCCTCTTGGACGCTCAAGCTCGCTCCCGCCCGGTCGGACGGCTCCGCCTGCGCAAGGGCCCGCGAGCCGTACAGAGGGTCTTCCGCCTGACCGGCACGGAGGATGACCTGCCCTTCGTGACCTAGCGAAGCGCTTGGGGTGGGTAGGCGCCGCGGCAGGGATCAGACGCCGAGCGGGGCATCCGCGGGCGCACGGGCGGCGAGCAGCTCCTCAAGCTCCCACCAAGAAGAGACGACTGCCGCGACCCCCGCGTTAAGGAGAGCGGCCACGCGCTCCTCTCGTTCAGCCGGCGGCACGAAGAGGACGTTGCCCACGGTGGGGAATCCGGCGGCCAGGGCAGAGCGCGTCCCCGCCAGGGAGTCCTCGATGGCCAGGGCCTGAGAGCCGGCGACGCCGAGATGCTCTCCGGCGAGGATGTAGACGGCCGGATCGGGCTTGCTCGTCGGGACGGGCAGTGAGTCCTCGGCGCTGAAGCGCACCTCGGGCGGGAACAGCCCGGCCAGCCCCGTGGCATCGAAGCACACGTCGAGCCGCGCCAGCGCGCTCGAGCTCACCACGGCAAGCCCGAAGCGCCGGGCGAGCTCGGCGAGTGGCTCCTGCACGGAGGGATCCGGCTCGAGCTCGCGGCCGAGATGGGCGCTGACCGCGCGGCGCTCGAGCAGGACCCGGCGCTCCAGTTCCTCCGCGGTCAGCACGGGGCCGTCGCCGTCGTGTCCGACGCGCGCTCCCGGGCGATCGGCGGCCAGGAGCGGCTCCAGCGCCACGCCGAAGCTGAGCGCGAGGTCGATCGCCGTCGCGCGGAAGCTCTTGCCCACCGCCAGGGTCCGTAGCTCCGTTGGAGAGAAGCGCTTCGAGACACCGAGGCTGGCGAGCAGATCGTTCGTCACTTCCGTCGAGGCCACGAACGCCGGCTCCTCCGATGGGAACAGGCAGTCGTCGGCGTCGCACAGCAGCACACGGATGTCGCCGCGGTCGAGCGCGCCCGCGTGTGAGGCGCCGAGCTTCACGCCGCCACCTGTCTGTCGCCGCCAAGGCTCGCGGCCACCACGCTGCGGACTCCGTCTTGCTCGATCGCCACGAGCGCCCCCTCGAGCTCGGCGGCGAAGCCCTGATCCTGGCCGAGGGGCCCGAAGACCTGCCATACGCCGAGCAACGACCGTGGGTCGGTTCCGCCCGCCACGGCGAGCGGCTGCAGGACGTCGGCCAGCGGGTCGTCGATGGGAACCCCGTGACCGTCCTCATCCACTCCGCGCAGCTGGCGGCACCACCCCGCCACCGCCAGCGTCAACAGCGTGTGCGGGAGGCCACGGGCGCGCGCCTCGGCGATCGAGCTGAGCACGTGGGTCGGCACCTTCGAAGACCCGTTGCGTCGCAGGCGGGAGAGCTCGTCGCCGATCATCGGGTTCGCGAGGCGCTCGAGCAGGGAGCGTTGGTAGGCACGCAGGTCCACGCCGGGGACGGAGGGCAGCAGCGGCGCAACCTCGTGGTGCATGAGGCGCGCTACATACGCGCCGAAGACGGGATCATCCATGGCCTCGTCGGCGCTTTGGAGCCCGGCGAGCCCGCCGAGATGTCCGAGCGCGCAGTGGCTCGCGTTCAGCAGCCGCGTCTTGAGAAGCGCGTAAGGCCGGACGTCGCCGACGAACCGCACGCCCACCTCGTCGAGCGGCGGCCGGCCGTTGCAGAACACGTCCTCGATCACCCATTGAGAGAACGGCTCGGTGATGACCGGCCAGCGGTCGGCCACGCCGAACTCATGCTCGACGAACTCGCGGTCGGCCACGGTGGTCTTGGCGGTGATGCGGTCCACCATGCTGCTGGGAAAGGCCACCCGCTCATCGATCCAGGCGGCCAGGCGCGGGTCGCGCAGCGCGGCAAAGCCCACGAGGGCACGGCGGGCCATCTCCCCGTTGCCCGGCACGTTGTCGCACGACAGGACGGTGAACGGCTCCAGGCCCGCGCGGCGGCGGCGGTCGAGCGCCTCCACCAGGTGGCCGAGCGCGGACGTCGGTCGCGAAGGTGTCGCCAGGTCCGCCTCGAGCTCGGGGTGTCCTGCCCTGAAGGCGTCGGTGGCGGGATCGACGGAGTAGGCGGCGCCGGTGATCGTGAGCGTCACGAGCCGCGTCTGCGGGGAGCTCAGCGCATCGAGCACCGCGCCGCCGTCCTGTGGCGCGAACAGGTAGCGCCCGATCACGCCGACCACACGAGCAACGTCATCGACGGCGCTCCGCGCGACCACTGTGTATAGGCCGTCCTGGGCGGTCAGCACCGCGCGCATCTCCGGTCGGTGCAGCCCCACGCCGGTGATGCCCCATGCCTTCGTGACCCCGCGCTGGGCCAGCTCGTCGAAGTACACGGCCTGGTGCGAGCGGTGGAAGGAGCCCACGCTCATGTGCACGACCGCCGGCTCGAGCGCCGTCCGGTCATAGCTCGGCACCGCCACGCGTTCGGCGTGGTGGGCGAGCGTGTCGTCGGCCAGGCGCACGGGGGCGCTCACGGGCGACGCTCCCCCGCGCTACGGTGCCCCGCCGAGCCATGAAGATCGTCTACCACAGCTTCGAGGGCCGGTACTCGGACAACCCGCGCGTGCTCTACGAGGCGCTGATGGCACGCGAGTCCGGGCACGAGCACGTCTGGCTGGCCGATCCCGCTCACACGGGCGGCTTCCCGCCGGGTACGGCCACCGTGCGCTACGGGTCGAAGGAGTGCGTCCAGGCGCTCGAGAGCGCCGACCTGGTGGTGGCCAATACGCACACCGACCTGGTGTGGACGAAGCGGCCGGATGCGCTCTACCTCCAGACATGGCACGGCACGCCGCTCAAGCGGATCCACTTCGACGTCTTGTGGGCCCCGGAAGGCCGGCTCGACCGGCTCTCGGGAGATGTCGCCCAGTGGGACGTCCTGCTCTCGCCCAACCACGCCAGCTCCGAGCGCCTGCGCGGGGCGTTCGGCTTCACCGGCGAGGTCCTCGAGAGCGGGTACCCGCGCAACGACGTCCTGAGCGGGCCCCACCGCCAGGCCGTCCGCGAGCGCGTCCGGCGCGAGCTGGGCATCCCAGCGGGCAGGACCGCGGTGCTCTACACGCCGACCTGGCGGGATGACGTGGTCTTCGCCACGGGTGACCGCGAGTTCGCCCTGGACCTCGACGTGGAGGCGTTCACCCAGCGGCTCGGCCACGACCACGTCCTCCTGCTGCGCCTGCACTACATGCTCACCGGGCGCCTCGAGGTGGCCGAGCATCCCACGGTCCGCGACGTGTCCTTTCACCCGGAGGTGAGCGAGCTCTACCTCGCCGCGGACGTGCTCGTGACCGACTACTCGTCCACGATGTTCGACTTCGCGGTCACGGGCAAGCCGCTGTTGTTCTACACCTACGATCTCGAGGACTACGAGAACCGGGTCAGGGGGTTCTACTTCGATCTGTCGGCGGTCGCGCCGGGGCCGCTCACGCAGACCACCGGCGAGCTTCTTCACGCGCTCGCAGACCTGCCCCGCGTCACGGCGGCCTTCGCAGAGCGCTACGCCCACTTCCGTGACACCTTCTGCCATCTGGAGGACGGACACGCCACCGAGCGCGTGCTCGAACGCGTGCTCAGGACGCCAACTCCACGACCCGCGACGAAGGGCTGAACGCGGCCGCCACCAACTCGGCGGCGTCGCCGGGGCCGCGCAGGCGCTCCGAGAGTATCGTCCAGCGGTCCGGTCGCAGGGACGGCCCCGCAGCCACCGCGTCCACGAGGTCCTGAGTGCTCAGCCCCAGGTCGGCGGGAGCGAGGGGAAGCCCTATGCGGCTGAAGAGGCGCCGCAGTTCGGCGAGAAGCGGTGAGCCGTGCGCGGCCGCCGACACGAGGCAGCCGAGCGCCACCTGCTCGCCGTGCAGGGCGGCCCGCGTGCCCAGTTGCGCATCGAGCGCATGAGAGACGAGGTGCTCAGCCCCCGAGCAGGGACGGCTCGTGCCGGCGGCCGCCATTGCCAGCCCGCTGAGCAGCAACCCGTGCGCCAGGATCTCGTGACTCGCCGCGGAGGTCACGTCCTGCAGGTCGAGGACCGGCCGTGCGGCGGCCTCGGCGATCATCGCGCTGTAGGCATCGAAGCGGTCGTGGCCGAGCCGGTCGGCCAGCCGCCAGTCCATGCACGCCGTGAGGTTGCTCACCAGGTCGGCCGAGCCGGCGCGGATCGTGGGAGCCGGTGCGCTCCCGACGGTCTCCACGTCCACCACGATCCCGCAGGGCATCCTCGCGGCGTGACTGGCGCGCGCGCCGTCCTTGCCGACGAGCGAGGCCACGGGTGAGCTGATGCCGTCGTTCGAGATCGTGGTGGGAACGCTGACGAAGTCGGTGCGCGTCCTGGCCGCGGCCAGCTTCACCGGGTCGATCACGCGCCCGCCGCCGACGGCCACAGCCACGGTCACGCCCTCCTGGATGATCTCGGCGGCCAACGCGGCCGCCTGGTCCAGCCTGCCGCAGAGCCCCGGGCGATGGAGCACATCTACCCCGTGCCCACGCAACCCACTCACCACGCCTTCGGCCAGCGTCCGCGACGGCCCGGGGCCGCTGCCCACGAGCACCCTTCCCAGGTCGAAGTCGTGGTCGGCGAGCAGGGACGCCACATCACACATGCACGCCGTGCCCACATGGAGGAGCCGCGGGATGGAGAGCTTGCGCGACCGGAGCGCCATCAGGAGGCCGCCACCAGTGCCTGCGCGGCGTGGAGGTCGTCGTCGTCGTCGATCTCGACCCAGCCCGTGCTGGGCATGGGCCATAGGTACCACGGCACCCCGGCGGCCGCCGTGCGGCCCACCGCGCCCTCGTACCACTCGTCAGCGGCTTCGTCGTGCCCGACGAAGCTCTCGAGCACCTCCCGCAGCGCCCGCAACGCCGCTCCGCGGGCCGCGAGCATGCCGATGTACTCGCCCACGGGCGCAGACACTCCCACCTTGGCGATCTGCGTAAGAGCTCCCTCCGCACTCTGCGCCACCTTCATCGACTCGTCGGTGAGCCGCCGCTCATGGTCGACCGCCAGCAGGCCGTCGGCGTCTGCCGCCGCCGCGGCGCGGATGAAGGCCGTGACATGCACCGGGTCCGCCATCAGGTCGGCGTTGATCACGAGCACGGGGCCTTCGTCGGGTAGCTCGCGCAGGGCCCGCAGGAGCGACCACCAGTTGTTCAACTCGGCGAACTCCGGGTTTGCCACCACGCGAACTTCCTCTGGTCGACCCTCGAGCGCTTCCTCGATCGCGTGGGCGGCGTGACCGACCACGACGAGCACCGAGGCCACCGCCTCGCCGGCGGCTGCGATTCCCTCCAGCTGACGGTCGGCCAGCGTCATGCCGCCCACGTCGAGCAGCCACTTCGGCGTCTCGCCACCGAGGGTGCCGAGACGGCTACCGCGCCCGGCGGCCAGGACGACGACGTGGACGGGGGCCGGCACGGACTTCAAGAGCGCGCCGTGGCCCGACCGACCAGCCGGTCGCTTCACTCTGACATCCTGACCAGCGGCGGTGCCACGTAGATGTCCTCCTCGATGGATGTTGCTCTAGGGTCCGGCGGCGGCAGTTCCCTCCGATTCGGGCCCTCGTCTGCCCGGACCGCACAGCTCTCACTCCATCCGGCGTGGGTCCCCAAGACGTGGGAATCCTCCAGCCCGTGCACTTCCGGTGTCCGGGTTGCCGAACCGGCTATTCGCCGGACCGTACAGCTTACCCGGCGCTCGATCAGAGGGTCTGCGTGGCCATCGAGAGCTTCCTGCCGGATGGTCGCAGTGCGACCGGGGAGGATGATGGAGCGCGCGCGACCCGCCGGGGGCCGAGCTTTGGCACCGCCCTGCTCTAGAGAGCGGCTCGTTCCGCCGCTCGGCGGTTTAATCAGGTCGCTCGCTAGTGGTTTCGAAGCGCGTCAATGAGCTCGTCCTTGCTCATCTTCGAGCGTCCCTCGATGCCGATCTCCCGGGCCCTCTCCTCGAGCTCGTCCTTTGTGCGGTCCTCGTAGCTCTCGCCCTCGCCGCCCTTCTTGCTGACGTCGGTTCCACCCGCTTTCGCGTTCGCGATCCTGGCTGCCTTCTGCTTGCTCTCGCCTTGCTCCCGCAGGGTCTCGTAGAGCTTGTCGTCCTTGACGCTCGGCCCGTGGTCCTTGGCCATCATCCACCTCCGATTCGAGTCGATCTCGTGCATGGGCGTTACCCGCCGCGTATGGATGCCATGCGTCGGCAAGGGATGCGCGTTGGAGACGAAACGTCTCGATCAACTGCTCGACCGCTTCGGCGACATCGCGAGTGCGAACCTCTGGAGCTGTTTCCCGGCGGCGGCCCAAGGGTAGGCGGCTCGGAGACCCCAGCCTGAAAGGAACGCAATGGCGCTCTGCGACGTGTGCGGCAACGAGTACGACAACGCCATGCAGGTGACCCGTGGCGCGCAAACCGGCACGTTCGACTCGTTCGAGTGCGCGATTCACGCCTTTGCGCCCGAGTGCGCGCACTGCGGCTGCAAGATCATCGGCCACGGCGTCGAAGCTGGCGAGTCCGTCTTCTGCTGCGCACACTGCGCGCGTCAGGCGGGCGAAGACGAGGTGCGCGACCGAGCCTAGTCGAAGCGCGATGGACGCCGGTCGGTACCGGTGGCGACCGTGGCCCGGGAAGTGCCCGGCCGATCTCACCTACCCCGTGGAGAGGAAGAAGGGCAAGGTCGCCTCTCAGCGGCTCTTCGCCGGGGTGGATGCAGCTCCCTCGACGTGGACGTCGGGAAGCCACCGAAGCCAGGCGGGCAGGTACCAGTTGCGCGCGCCGAGCAGCTGCATCGCCGCGGGCACGAGCACCAGGCGCACAAGCGTCGCATCCAGCAGTAAGGCAACCGCCACGCCAAAGCCCATCTGCTGGAACATCACGAGCTCGCCGCGCGCGAAGCCGCTGAAGACCGCGACGATGATGAGGGCAGCGCCGGTGATGATCCGTCCGGTTGAGCCAACGCCGTGACCGATTGCGACGCTGTTGTCGCCGGTCTCGCCGAATCGCTCGCGGATTCGGCTGAGCAGGAAGACGTGGTAGTCCATCGAGAGGCCGAAGAGGACCGCAAAGAGAAAGAGCGGCACCCACGACTCGATCGTGTCCACCTGTGAGAAGCCGAACACCTCATTTCCGACACCCTCCTGGAAGACGAGCACGAGCAGCCCGTAGGCAGCGGCGACCGAGAGCAGGTTCACGACGATGGCCTTCGCTGCCACGACGAGCGAGCGGAAGGCGATGGTCAGCAGCAGGAAGCTGAGCGCGAGCACGAAGGCAAAGACGATCGGAAGCCAGCTGCTCATCGTGTCGGAGACGTCGATCGACTCCGCCGTATCGCCGGTCACCAGCACCTCGGCGTCCGAAGCCGAGAAGGCTGCGGGAATGTGTTCGCTGCGGAGCTCGCGGACCGCCTCGACCGCTTGCTCGCCGAGGGCGTCGCCACGGATCGGCACTGTCAGGATCGCCAGGTCCCTCGCGGGGCTCTCCTCGAGGGAAGGGCGCCCGACGAGCGGCTCGCGCGCCAGCTGCCGCTCGAGGCTGTCGATCCCGCTCAGCACCGACGGCGAGGCGACCTCGCCGTCGATGACGATCTCCACCGGATCGGTCGTCTCGCCGGGAAACGCCGCGTTCAGCGCCAGATACCCCTGTTTGGCGGGCAGCCGGTCGGGGAGGGTCTCCACCCCGGCCTCGCCCGAGCGGAGGCCGAGCACAGGCACGGCCATGGCCAGCAGGACTGTCGTCGCCAGCAAGAGGCTGAGCCCTGGGTGCGCCATCACGCCTCGCACCGCCCCGGACCAGACGCGACTCTCCCCGCGCTCGGCGGCCCGACCGAAGAAGGGCAGGCGTCCGGCGTTGACCCGGTCGCCGAGCAGGCCAAGGAGCGCGGGCAGCAGCGTGATGGCGGCGGCGACCGACACGAGCGCGACGACGATCGCGCCGGCGGCCAGGCTTCGCATGATCGTGCTCGGGACAAGCAGGAGCCCGATCATGGCCAGCGTGAACGCGATGGCGCTGAAGAGCACCGCCCGGCTCGCGCTGGCGCCGACGGCGGCGATCGCGTCGGACTTCGGACGCCCCTGCAGGCGCTCCTCACGGTAGCGAGAGAGCATGAAGAGCGAGTAGTCGATACCGAGCGCGAGGCCCATCCCAGTGAGCATGTTGGTGGCAAAGACCGATAGCGGGAAGGCTTGACCCACAAGCGCCAGCAGCCCGAGCGCGACCACGATCGAGACGATGGCGAGCAGCAGTGGGATGAGTCCGGCCATCACCGCGCCGAAGACGACCAGTAGCACGATCAACGCAGCCGGCAGACCGAACTTCAGCTCCCCGTTCTGCAGATCCTCCTCGCCAAGCTTCGAGAGGTCGGCGTCGACTGTGAACTCACCCGTGATCGCCACGCTTGCGCCGTCTCGCTGATCGGCCGCCCGCACGACTTCGACGACGCGCTCGATGTCCTCCTCGGCTTGGGGGCCGAGGGCCACGAGCAGCACGGTGGCGTGCCGGTCTGCGGATACCAAGCGCCGCTCGCGTGCCTTGTAGAAGGTGGTGACCTGGGACGCGCCCGCGCGCCGCAGCTCTGCGGCGATTCCCTCGACTCGCTTCCTGAACTGGCGCTGATCAACTGTCGTCCTCTGCGAGCGGACGACGACCACCTCGCTGACGTCCTCTCTCTGCTCGCGCGGACCGTGCGGGAAGCGCTCGAGCTGGAGTGCGTAGGCGCGCCTTGATTCGGTGGCGCTCGTGACCTCTTCATCACCAGAGAGCGCACTCGAGAGAAAGGCGCCGCTGAGAGCGATCGCCACGCCGAGGGCCACAGCCCAGGCCGCCAGGCAACGCCCCGGCCGGCGAGCGCTCCATCGCGTGATGCGCTCAGTCATCGGCTGCGCGAATGCCCATGGCAGTGTCTCTTCACGCGTCGTGCGGAACGGATCGCATGCGGCACCCCTCCAGCCGGTTGGTGACCACGATAGCGGCGCACCGGGTGGTCAGCCGAGGCGACGCAGGGGGTCCGGTTTGACGCTGAGGAGGCCGGGGAATAAGCGACTGCGGGACTTGTGAACGAGACTTGATGGCGGCCCGGTGGGACGCCAGAGGGGACCGGGAGATGACGGCGCGGGAACGTCGTGTGGCAGAGCTGGCTGCTCATGGCCGGGAGGGCCACTTACCGCTGGACTGCGAGGCATGAGGGCCACGGTCCGACGCCCAGCCGGCGGTGAAGCGGTCGAGCTTCGTATCGAGGGCATCACCCCGAGCGGTGAGGACGTCGCCCTCGTTGGGCGGCCGGGTGACGAGCCGAGCCCGGAACAGCTGCTGGCGGCGAGCCTCGCTTCCTGCACCGCGACGACCATGGAGCTCTACGCAAGGAGGAAGGGCTGGCGGGTCGGAGAGATCGAGGTCGATGTCGACTACACGCCGGCCCAGCGCGGCTCTCCAACTCGCTGCACGCTCGTCGTGCGACTCCCGGAGCACCTGTCGCCCGCGCAGCGCGAGCGCCTGATGCAGGTGGGCGCCACCTCTCGGGTTCACCGCGCCCTCGAGGGCGAGATCGTCTTCGATGAACGCGTCGAGTTGACCACTGCGCCCAAAGCGGCGCGTTCAGACCACAGCCCTGACCCACCACGGAGGCGGATCGCCCTGCTGAACGGTCGCCGGCGAGCGCGGCGGCGTTCGCAGGGATGACTGCGGCGGCGCGCCTGCAGCCCGCCGACGCAGTGAGGCCTCGCTGACTCGCCGGGACTCCTGGGTGCGATGCGGTCTGGGCCGCACTGGGCCACAGAACGCGGTTGAGCCGCAGGCGCTCGTAGGCGCGGGAGCTCCTCTGCGAGCGCGCGCCGGCCCCGCACTCCCCGCTTTCGCACGCTGCTTACCGCAGTCGCCTGACCCGCTCACAGTTGCGGGCGATCCGGTCGATGCGGTCGGCGATCACCCGGTCGCGTCCAAGCCCGCAGTTGACGCGGTCGCGCTGGCCGTCCCTTGCGTCTAGGCGGTCGTTGCCCGACCCGCCTGAGATCCGGTCACGGCCGGTCAAGCCTGTGATGCGATCCCTGCCCGAGTTGCCAGACAGGCTGTCGCTGCCGGAGTTGCCGTTGATGCGGTCGTTGCCCGCATCGCCTGCAACCCGGTCGTTTGAGCTGCCGGCGGAGATCGAGTCCCTGCCAGAGCCGCCGCTGATCCTGTCGCGCCCGCGGCTGCCGAACAGGCGGTCGTTGCCAGAGACCCCGTGCAGCCGATCGTCGCCAAAGCTGCCGCGGATCACGTCGTTGTCCGCATCGCCAAACGCACGGTCGTTTCCGCGGCCGGCGTCGAGACGGTCGTTGCCGGAGTTGCCGCGCAGGCGATCGTTACCCGAGCTGCCGCTGATGCGATCCGCTCCCAGCCCGGCCACGAGCAGATCGTCGCCGAGGCCGCCCTGGCCACGATCGGCTCCCGGACCCAGATCGACGCAGTCGTTGCCCGCCAGGGCATCAACGACGTCGTTGCCGGTTCCGGCAAAGATGCGGTCTGCCCTCACCGTGCCCGTGATCGTGTTCGCGGCAGCCGTGCCACGAATCACGTTCGCGGTCAGGGCCGGGCACCCAGCGAAGGGGGCGGCGGGCTGGGGCTCAGCCGTGGGTGGCTGTGGCGTCGGCGTCGCGGCAGCGCTCGGCGGGTAGAGCTCGGCCGAGCGAAGCGGGTTGTCGTATGCCGCATAGGGGATGAAGTTGCCGATCAGCTCTCTGTCGCCTCCTGCCACCAGGACCTTGCCGCAGTTGTCCCCACAGAGAGAGGACGGACCGCTTGGCAGCAGCGTCGCTGTGTGGAGGAGCCGGCCTGTGTTCATGAAGTTCGTTGCGCGCCAGGCATTTTGCGTGGGGTCGAAGAGCTCGGTCGAGAAGAGGCCTGGCCCCGGCTTGTAGGGGAATCCGGGAGCATTCCCGCCCGCCAACCCGCCCGTCGTCAACACCTCGCCGCTTGGGAGCAACGTTTGCCTGTGGTAAAGGCGGCGATTGCGAAGGAAGCCGGCGGACTCCCACTGCTCGATCTCAGGGTTGTACAGCTCCCCCGTGTCGAGGTGTGGAGGGGCGTCCGATAAGGGAGCGTCGAAACCGCCCGCCACCAGAACCCGGCCGTTAGGCAACAGAGTCGCGTCTGGCATCACCTGACGGCTCCGACCAAGGTCCCCGGTCCGTTGAAACGTCCCGATCGCCGGATCGTAGAGCTCCGCGGTGCGGAAGGATGCTCCACTGCCAAACCCACCCGTGCCACCGGCGACCAGGACCTTTCCGCAGTTGCGCCCGCATGACGGGCCGGTCAGGAGGACGGCAACGTGGTTTTGACGAGCACCCTGTGGACCACTTCTGTTCGGGAGGCCGCCCACGGTTAGCGAGCCGGTGGGTGCCCACGTGTCGGTTACGGGGTCGTAGAGCTCCGCCGAATCGATCGCCTCTCCGGCGACCGGGGACTTCGAGCCGCCCGCTACCAAGACCTTGCCGTTCGGCAACAGCGTCGCCGTATGCCACGCACGACGGTCGGTCATCGAGCCGGCCGGGCTCCAGCTGCGCGTGGCGGGGTCGTAGAGCTCCGCTGAGGCAAGCGATTCGGCGTTACCGGTCAGTGCCGGCTGCTCGATCGCTCCGAATCCCCCCACGACCAGCACCTTGCCGCAGTTCTGTCCGCACTCGGCGCTTGAACCGGTCAGCAGCGTGGCGGTATGGAAGGAGCGTGCCCTGCCAAGGCGCCCGGTCTGGGCCCAGGTGCCGCTGGCTGCCCGAAATACCTCGGCGCTCGCGAGCGGCACCACGTTGCAGCAGTTGGGCCCGAAGCTTCTGAAGGTATCGAAGCTCGTCTGGCCCCCAGCCACGAGGACCTCTCCGTTGGGGAGCAGGGTAGCCGTGTGAGCAGAGCGTGCCTCTGCGAGCGGTTGCACCCCGGTCCATCGCTCGCCGAGTGGCGGTTCGTAGAGCTCGGCCGTCGGAAGCGGTGCGCCGGTCGGCCCAAGGCCGCCCGCCACCAGGACCTTGCCCGTGAGGAGCATCGTCGCCGTGTGCGAGGAGCGAGCGGTGCGAAGGGCCCCTGTGGCAGACCAGCTGCCCGTACTCGGGTCGAAGAGCTCCGAAGAGGCGAGCCTCGCCTCGCCTGCGCCGGTGCCGCCGGCTGCCAGGACGCGACCGTCCTGCAGCACCGTGGCGCTGTGCCCGACACGCGCGGTCGAGAGGGACCCCGTTTGGGTCCAGGTGCCGGTGTCGGGGTCGTACAGCTCGGCGGACGCCAGCGGGGCGCCGTCCGCGCCGGTGCCGCCGGTCACCAGCACACGAGGGTCGGAGCTCCCCGAGATCTCGTCGCCGAGCGGCGTCGCAGTGTGCGCAGAGCGAGCGTCGTTGAGTGAACCCGTGGACGTCCAGGTTCCGGTTGCCGGGTTGTAGAGCTCGGCGGAGGAAAGCGGAGCCCCGTCTGCGCCTGTGCCGCCTGCCACCAACACGCGGCCGTCGCGAAGGATTGTGGCGGTGTGCAATGAGCGAGCCGTCCCGAGCGAGCCCGTTGGCGTCCAGCGTCCGGTGGCGGGGTTGTAGAGTTCCGCGGACGCCAGCGGCAGGCCGCCGTTCCGGGAGCCGCCCACGACAAGGATCCTTCCTGTAGAGAGCAGCGTCGCGGTGTGCGACGAGCGGGCTGTGGCAAGCGGGCCCGTCGGTTCCCAGCCTCCAGTCCCCGAGTTAAAGAGCTCCGCTGAGGCAAGCGGCTCTCCGTCCGCACCAGAGCCACCGGCAACCAGCACCTTCTGGCAGTTGGCAGCGCACGCCGGCGGACGGTCAGAGATCAGACTTGCGGTGTGTAGGGACCGGGCGGTGGTGAGCGACCCCGTCGGGGCCCACGTCCCCGTCTCGGGGTTGAAGAGGGCCGCGTCAGCGAGCCTGCTGTCGCCGCTGGCGCCACCGGCCATCAAGACCTTGCCGCCGAACAGCCGCGTGGAAGTGTGCGAGCCGGCGGCAGCGCTGAGGGGGCCTCCTTCGCTCCAGGTGCCCGGGGGAGCTTGCGCTTGGCTTGGCGCCGCTGCCTGGCCGAGCGCCGCAGCGGTCAAGGACGCCAGGGCGATGCAGAGGCGCAGCGGCGCGCTGCCCCGCGAAAAGCGCTTCCCTGCCATGGCGCAAGCATCGCTGAGCCTCGCGGAGTTATCTACCTTTGGGACTACCCATTTAATGGTCGCGACCACTCAAACTTTCGGCGATCGCCTTCCTCGAGGGCGCTCCGAGCTTTCGAAGTGCGGATGCGACGTGATTCTCGACGGTGCGCGGGGACAGGTAGAGGGTCTGAGCGATCTCCCGATTCGTGCGCCCTTCCGCCGCGAGACGAGCGACCTCCGCCTCTCGCGGTGAAAGATCGGACCCATATCCTCTGCGCCCCGGTCGCAGGTTCAGGGTGAGGCTATGGCCGCGGAGCTCCGTGCGGACCCGCGCCGCATCCCAAGTCGCTCCCAGTGCCTCGAACGCCTCCCAGGCGTCGACGAGAAAGCCTGCGCCTTCGCCACCCTCGGTTGCAAGCATGCATCGGCCGCGGCGCTCGCGCGCCCGGGCCGCCTCGTAAGGAGAAGGAAGGCGCCTCCAGTGACTATCGCTCTGGGCAAACCACCTTCGAGCGACATCAGGCCGTGCATCTGCTTCAGCGACGGCGCCACGGCAGAAAGCGAGCGCGGCCCTCGACGCTGGAGCGTCCCGCCCTCGCAGGCCGCGGGTCAGCTCCCTAACGAGGCGCTCGGCCTCGGGCCGGTCGCCGCACGCGAGGAAAGCGTCGGCTGCGACGGGCGCGACGGCTGACGCACACGCCCAAGCGCCCCTGGCGCGGATACCTTCGAGTGCCACCGTCGCCACGTCGCGTGCCGCCTGCGCGGCGCCGCGAGCCAGGTGAATCCTGGCGAGCGCACCCGTGGCCGCGGCGAGCACTCGTACGCTACGGGATTTCTGCACTACCTCGAGAACGAAGGCGAATCTCTGCTCCGCGTCCTCCACGTGGCCGCGAGCCAGCAAGAGGCGGCCCATGCTCAACTGATTGGCAGCGAGCAAGACGGGCCCCTCCGCAGTGGCCTCAATCAGGCTCTGCAGTCTCGCCTCGAGACCCTCCCAGCGCCCACTACTCCACTCAAGCGAGGCTCTGACGGTCGCGAGCCCAACTGCGAAACGCCCGTGCCGCAACTCCTCGCGCGTCCGCTCCGCTTGGTCGAGCAGGGTCTCCGCGCGCCCGTAATGGCCCACCGCCAGTGTCGCCTGAGCGAGGTACTTCGAGGCCCGTATGAGCTCCAATCTCTGCTCGACCGAACGCGCCTTCCACGGCAGCTCTTGGACGGCTCGCCACCCAGCAGGGTCACCTAGGCCGAGTAGGACGTCAGCATGCGTTCCCTCGACCCGGGTCGTCACCACGGGATCGTCTTGACGCGCGGCCGCGTCAAGCGCCTGCCGAAGGCAGACGAGCTGGTCGTAGCTCTCACCCCACAAGGGGCCCGCCTCCGCGAGCATGGCCATGGCCCGGGCAGCGAGCCCGGGTCGCCGCTGAAGCTCCTCGGCGGCTCGGGCGAGCTCTCCATAGGACGATGGGTCGGCGGTCAGCAGCAGAAGCCTCGCGAGAGCGAACCTGAGCTCGCCACGCAGCCCGCTGGTGAGGGAGCCGTTCTCGAGCACGCGCCGGAGGATGCGGGTAGCTTCCGCAGGCACCCGGCCAAAGAGGGCAGCCTCGCCGAGCTTGAGAGCCATCCTGTTCTCCGCGGCGCGCGCGAGCCTCGGCGTCGCGAGCGCCTGTTCGAGGATGCGGGCCGCGCTGCGGTCCTCGCCGACTGAGCTTGCGCCGTCCGCGGCGGCCTCGGCATAACGGAGCCACTGGGCTCGACGACCGGCTTCCTTGAAGTGGCCGGCAATCTGAGCGAGGGGCCGAGGTTGAGGACCGGCATCCAGCGCCCGGGCGGCCAATAGGTGGAGCTGTCGCCGCTCCGGAGATGGAATGGCAGCGTGCACGGCCTCGACGGCAAGTGCATGGCGCAAGCGATACAGGCCGTCGTCGGTCTCTTGTACGAGAAAGGCGGAAAGGGCTTGTGAGAGTCCTCCTCGCGCCCGGGCGGGTGTGAGTCCCGCGACCGTCCTCAGTAGCTCCTCACTGGCGTCGTTCCCGAGTACCGCGGCGGCCTCGACGACCCGGCGACCGTCCTCCCCAAGCCGGCTCACGCGCTGGAGGACCGAGCAACGAAGCGGCAGGGGCACCTCCAGCCGGTGGGGCTCCCGAGACGTCCAACCGGCACTGCTAAGCACAAGCTGATCCTCCTCGTGGAGCATCCGGAGCACCTCCTCAACGGCAAAGGCGTTTCCCGCGGTCCACTCGTGGATGGTGCCGACCAGCTGATCGGAGACCGTCGTGCTGCCGATGATGGCCTGGATCATCTTCAGAGTCTCCTCGCGGCTAAGAGGCGCGAGGGAGATCGTCCGCCTCAGCGTCTGGCGCAGGCTCCGCGAAGCAAGCCCCAAGACTCCCGAACGCGACTCGAGCTCCTCTACTCGATAGGTGAGGACCAGGGCAATGCTCGGCGGCGGCTGAGACAAGAGGAAGGCAAGGAACTCCCACGTGCCGTCGTCAGCCCAGTGCAGATCCTCGAGGACGCACAACGCCGGGCCGACCGCGCCGAGCAGTTCGCGAAGCGCTCGGAATAGCCGGTGGCGCTCGGCCCTCGGGTCGCTAAAGGGCTCGGGTTGCGGCGGCAGCTGGCCGTCGAGTTCTGGAAGCAGCGGGCGAAGGCAGCCCACGACTCCACTCAGAGAGTCGCTCACGGGCAACCTGGCGACTCCACGCAAAGCGTCCACGAGCGGGCCGAGCGGGAAAGGCTCCTGAACGCCATGGCAGTGCCCGAGGAGAACCACCCGATCCGCGAGCACCGGGTGGCCCTTCAACTCGGTCACAAGCCTCGTCTTGCCGACTCCCGCCTCTCCCTCCACAAAAACCACGGCAGGCGGGTTGGTGGCAAGACGCAGCAGAAGACGAAGCTCCTGTTCCCGCCCTACGAGGACGGGCGAACACAACGCCCTAGGCTGCTCGATCGTCCTTTGGGCTGAGTGGCTGCTCACAGTGGCGATTCCAACGCTCTTTCCGCTGCGCCTCTGAACCCTTTCCGTAGATGCGCGTACGGCGTCTGCCAACGGTAGAAGAGAGTAGGCCGCTGTACAGGAGCGTGCGACACTTAGGCGCCACAAGCCGAGATCCGATGGCCGTTATCTGCCGAGCTCGGAGGTCGGATTCAGTGACAGAGGCAGCCAGAAGGTGGTCGCGGTAACGGCATCGATCGACCTACCCGTCCGGTGGCAGACGACGCCATTGCCGTGATCGATGAGATGGATCTCAGAACCGAGAGCGAGTATTGGCGCGGCTCACCGTGGAGTGCAGCTATCGATCGCCAAGAGGTCGTCGAATTCGCGAGAGGACGTCTTGGCTTATCCGCCGAGCGCGATCCTGAGGTCGACGCCCTGCTGGGGACGCGCCCGGAAGCCGAGGACTACGTGACGTTCTGGTGGCACGGGACCGCGGCCGTGAGCTATTTGAAAGGCCGGGATCATCTGCCCCCGGCCCGCGAGGCGGGGGTCAAGTGAGCGATCCCGACAGCGACTGCTTGGAGCTGTCGCTCAGTCGCAGGGGCCAGACACCCAGCCGTCGTACACCCGGCGGCCTGAGGGCGAGTCGATCTTCGCGCGGATGGCTTGGCACCAGGTCTGCGGGTGCCATATCGGTCCGGCGTAGAAGGAGTACAGGCCGGCGTCCCAGCCTGAGCAGCCGACCCCATGGTTGGGGCGGTCTCGCGTCCTGCAGACTCGCAGGTACATGTAGTGGGGGGTGCCCTTCCACTTGAGCGCGCGCAAGACGGTGCAGGAGCGGCCGCTGGCGTCCCAGTGCATCCAGACCCGCGCGATCGCCTTGCCGTGGACGTGGATCGTTCGCACGAAGTAGGACTTGGGCTTAGCGTTGTCGCACACGGTGGCAGCCGAAGCGCCGCTCGGTGCGAGCGCGGCGAACGCCGCCGCCAGCAGCACGGCGGCAGCCACCCGCGCGGCCCGCGAGCGCACGCGCGATGCGCTGACCTCGATCGCTGTGGACATGCTGTCCCTCTTTCTGGTCGCTCCTCGTCCGTTCCGGCCTGGGCACGGCACGTGCTGCGAGCTCACGCCCACCCTGCCCACATCAACTCGACGCAGAGCGCGAAGTTGCGCTCCTCATTTACCTGAGATGAGAGCCTCCCGCGGACCAGATGACGCCTCGGCGCTCAGCCCGGTGAAGACGAACGGCGATCCCGCAGCGATGGTGCAGGGTGGACTAACGGCAGTAACGATCTTGGATCCGATGTCCCACTGAGAGCAGCGAAGCGGCCCGCCTTGGCTCACCTTCGGAAAGCCAGGCGGGCCTTTCTCTACTCGCCTTGCTCGGACTCGATGGCCTCGGACTCAGCGTCCTCGCCGTCCCTCTCCCCTGCAGCAACCTCGTCTCCGGAAAGCTCATCGTGCTGGTCGCCTCCGGACTCCTGCTCCTGCGTTTGGCGCTCCTTCTCCTCCGTCATGGAGGCTCCTCTCTGTTGGGTTACATTCGCCTCGAAGCTAGCCTCTTGACACCAGCGGCGGGAGTGCGGTAGCCGGTGATGCAGTATCTGACCGCGTTCTCTTCGCGGCAGGTCGCTGGGCATCTACCCGGGGTCCGGGTCACATAACCCGCTCAGCCGACGGCCGGCGTTGTAACTACACACGGATCCCGCGCGTCCCGGCGGCCGCTCCGCCGCGACGGGCGGTTTTCCGGCGCACTGTTACCAACTCCCTCACAGCCGTCAATCCGCTTGAGGCAGGGTCTTCGAGTGGAGCTAGTCGGACTCGAACCGACGACCTCCTGGGTGCGATCCAGGCGCTCTTCCAGCTGAGCTATAGCCCCGAGCCCCACCTTCCCGGTGGACGGGGCAGATGGTACCGGCCTTGCAGGACTCACCTCCGAGGCTCTCGTGCCGACAGACACAGATAGCCTCTGACGCGGTTGCCGTTCGCGGCAGGAAGCCCTTTGAGCGACCATGACCTTTCACGGCAGACTGCGGCTGTTCTTCGCGATCATCGTGATCGTCCCGATGCTTGCGATCGCGGCCGTGCTCTTCTCGTTGACTGCCGACAGCGAACGAGGGAAGGCCGACGCGGCGATCGCCACGGGCTTCAGGGTGGCCCTCTCGCTGTACCGCGAAGGACGCACGGCGGCCAAGGACGACCTCCGCCGGTTGGCTTTCGATGACGCGCTGCTGCGGGCTCTGGCGGCGGGTGACCGCGGCGCGGCGCAGGCCCGGCTCGAGCGGCTCGTGCGCGCTGACCGACGGATAGTGTCGGCGGCCCTGGTAGGCGCAGGGGGGGAGCGGCTTGCGCGAGCCGGTCCCAAATATGGGATCGCCGCTGCCAGCGCCTTCCTCGACCCGAAGGGCGGCGAGCCCCTCGGAAGCCTGGCGGTGTCTGTCACGGACGCTCGCAAGCTCGCTCGCCGGGCCGCGAAGAGGACGGGCCTCGAGTTCCTGGTGCTGCGGGACGGCCGGCCGCTGGCCTCCACTGTGCCGGGGGTTCGCGCGATGCCCGAGGCCGGTGACTTCCAGGTGAGCGGCCGCGACTTCCGGGGGAGGCGGACAGCCGTCGGTCGAGCGGGGGGCAACGAGGAGCAGCTGGGCGTTTTCCGGGAGGCCGGCGAAGTCAACTCTGCCATCTCCACCAAGCGACTGGTGATCGGCTCTATCCTTCTCGCCTTCCTGGTGCTGGCGCTCGCCACGTCGGTGTTCGTCGTCCGCGCGCTGCAGGGACAGGTGGGGCAGTTCCTCGAGGCGGCCCGGAGGCTGGCGGGGGGCCGGTTCGACCAGCGAGTGCCGATCGAGGGCACGGACGAGTTCGCCCAGCTCGGCCGCGAGTTCAACAACATGTCGCACCAGCTGGAGGCCAACATCCGGGAGGTCGAGGGCAAGCGGCGCGAGCTCGAGGAGACCATCCGCCAAATCGGCAAGGCGATGACCACCGGCCTCGATCCGCAGGCCAGCTTCGAGCTCACGGTGCAGACCGCCGTCAGGGCCTGTGAGGCCGACGCCGGCCGCGCCCTGCCGCTCGATCTCCGGGTGCTCCGCGAGGCCCGCGCCGGCTCTTCGGAGTCGGCGCTGCTGGCCGCGCTCGAGCAGGCCGAGCGGGCCGCGGTCGAGATCAGACCGGAGACCGGTCGAGAGCTGCTCGATCCCTCTCCGACCGGCGACCGGAGGCGGAACGCGCGCGGCCCCGTGCGGGCCGAGCGCAACGGCGTGCACGCGCTGGCGCTCTCGCTCCAGGCCCGCCTCGGCACGCGCGCTCCGGCGCTCGTCGGCGTGGTGTCGCTAGCCCGCCGCGAGCGGGCGTTCACTCCCAGGGAGGCGGAGCTGCTCGAGTACCTTGGCGGCCAGGCCGCCATCTCGATCGAGAACGCCGCCCTGCACGAGACGGTGCAGCAGCAGGCCATCACCGATGAGCTGACCGGGCTCTCGAACAGGCGCGAGATGAGAGGGGCTCTCGACCGGGAGCTCGAGCGCCGCCGCCGCTTCGAGACCCCGCTGGCGTACGTCTCGCTCGACATCGACGACTTCAAGAGGGTCAACGACACCTACGGGCACCCGCAGGGCGACGAGGTGCTCGTGCAGGTCGCGCGCGTGATCCGTGAGCACACGCGCGAGATCGACGACCCGGGGCGCGACGGGGGTGAGGAGTTCGGCGTGGTGCTGCCAGGGACCGACCGCGAAGGTGCGGCAGACGTCGCCGAGCGCATGCGCGAGGCCATCGAGAGCCTGCGCGTGCCACGTCTGGAGGGAGACGAGTCGCTACGCGTGACGGCCAGCTTCGGGGTCGCGGCCGTGCCGGCCAGCGCCACGGACAAGGACAGCCTGCTGGCGGCTGCCGACGCCGCGCTCCTTCGCGCCAAGCGGGCGGGCAAGAACAGGGTGGAGTGCGCGCCCGACCTGCGATAGGGGCCTGGCGCCGGTCGGACCGTTGACGTAGGCTTTGGCGCGATGGGCCAGCTCGACGAGGCGATCCGAGCGCACCTCGAGCTCAAGCGCAAGCACGGCGCGAGCGAGGAGGAGCTGCATGCCAAGGAGCAAGAGGCGCTCGGCCCTGTCCGGCGTGAGACGGGTGCAGGGTCGCCCGCGCCGGAGGAGCAGCCGGTGGACGATCTGGCCGAGCCGCATGCGACCGCCGAGGCGCCGGACCTGTACGCCGAGCCACTCGAGGAGCTTCCACCCGAGGCATTCCACGAGTCGGTCGAGCCCCTGGTCGATCCCGGGCCTCAGCTCGATCCTGATTTCACCGAGCCGCACGAGCGCGTGGAGGCGGCGCAAGAGACCGTCGAGTTCATCGAGGCCACCGAGGCCATGCGGACCGAGGAAGCCCTGGAAGCAGCCGATGCCGTGGACCCGCAGGAGGCACACGCCGGACAAACCCCTCCACGGGGCTTCGACGCCGTCGAGGAGCCTCCAGTCGAAGGAGACGAGGAAGAGGGAGAAGACGTGCTCGAGGAGACACCGGATTTCCTCCAGGAGACACCCGAGCACGACAGGCTCTGGTTCGAGCAGAAGCCCCCGCGCGACTTCGACTTCGACGAGTAGCCAGGCTCCACCTGGACGGATGTTCGGCCCCGAGCCTGCTCGACTCAAGCCCTCGTGGGCCATGGACGAAAGTGTCGTTACGACGGCACGGATAGACCGTCGTTGAGAGCGGCATGGACGCCGCTTTGCGGAGCGGGGGTCGCCGGGGCGGGCGATCCCCGCATCTGCGCCGGCCGGCAGCGCCGCTTCCCGCGCCGCCGCCGGACGCCTGGCAGAATCAAGCGCGAGGGGCCATAGCTCAGCTGGAAGAGCGCCTGCTTTGCAAGCAGGAGGTCGCCGGTTCGAGCCCGGCTGGCTCCACTGCCAGAAGCCCTCTGATAACACGAGGGCCTCGAAATTCGAGCTTGAGGCGCAAAATTCCTAGGTCGTGTCTCCTTATTCGGCGGCCCAGGGTGAGTGCGGCGGGCTTGCGGTTCAGGGGATGCCATCCACTGATTCGCAAACCGTGCTCGATGGCTGACCGGAGAAAGCTCGTCTCACGGTGTCCGCGAGGGCCTCGGTCACGTGCCGACGTAGGCCGCGAGGTGCTCGCCGGTGAGGGTGGAGCGGGCGGCGACGAGGTCGGCGGGTGTGCCCTCGAATACGATCCGGCCGCCGTCGTGGCCGGCGCCGGGGCCGAGGTCGACCATCCAGTCGGCGTGCGCCATGACCGCTTGGTGGTGCTCGACGACGATGACCGACTTGCCGGAGTCGACGAGCCGGTCGAGCAGGCCGAGCAGCTGCTCGACGTCGGCGAGATGGAGGCCCGTGGTCGGCTCGTCGAGCACGTAGACGCCGCCCTTCTCGGCCATCTGCGCGGCCAGCTTGAGCCGCTGCCGCTCGCCGCCGGACAGCGTAGTGAGCGGCTGGCCGAGGCCGAGGTAGCCGAGCCCGACGTCGGCCATCCGCTGCAGGATCTTGTGGGCTGCGGGCGTGCGCGCCTCGCCGGCGCCGAAGAACTTTTCGGCCTCGGTCACCGACATCGCGAGCACCTCCGCGATGTTGCGGCCGCCGAAGGTGAGCTCGAGGACCGATGCCTGGAACCGCTTCCTCGCACTCCTCGCACGTGGTGGCGACGTCGGCCATCATCGCGAGGTCGGTGTAGATGACGCCGGCCCCGTTGCAGTTGGGGCAGGCCCCCTCGGAGTTGGCGCTGAACAGCGCAGGCTTCACGCCGCCTGCCTTCGCGAACGCCTTGCGGACCGGGTCGAGCAGTCCGGTGTACGTCGCCGGGTTGCTCCGTCGCGAGCCGCGGATCGCGGTCTGGTCGATGGACACCACGCCGGCGCCGGCGGGGATCGACCCGTGCACGAGCGAGCTCTTGCCGGAGCCGGCGACGCCGGTGACGACGACGAGCACCCCGAGCGGGATGTCGACGTCTACATCCTGGAGGTTGTGCGCGCTCGCGCCGCGGATCTCCAGCGTGCCGCTGGGCGTTCGCAGCGTCTCCTTGAGGGCGGCGCGGTCGTCGAGGTGGCGGCCGGTGATGGTGCGGCTGGCCCGCAGCCCCTCGACTGTGCCCTCGAAGCAGACGGTACCGCCCGCCCTACCGGCGCCGGGGCCGAGGTCCACGACGTGGTCGGCGATCGCGATCGCCTCCGGCTCGTGCTCGACGACGAGCACCGTGTTGCCCTTGTCGCGCAGCCGCAGCAGCAGGTCGTTCATCTGCTGGATGTCGTGGGGGTGCAGGCCCGTGGTGGGCTCGTCGAAGACGTAGGTGACGTCGGTGAGCGAGGAGCCGAGGTGGCGGATCATCTTGGTGCGCTGCGCCTCGCCGCCCGACAGCGTGCCCGACGGCCGGTCGAGCGAGAGGTAGCCGAGGCCGATCTCGACGAACGAGTCGAGGGTGTGCTGCAGCGCGGCGAGCAGCGGAGCCACCGACGGCTCGTCGAGGCTGCCGACCCACTCGGCGAGGTCGCTGATCTGCATCGCGCAGGCCTCGGCGATGTTGACCCCTTGATCTTCGACGATCGAGCCGCCTCGCTGAGCCGTGTGCCGTCACACTCGGGGCAGGTGGCGAAGGTGACCGCCCGCTCGACGAAGGCGCGGACGTGCGATTGCAGCGCGTCGACGTCCTTGGAGAGCATCGACTTCTGGATCTTCGGGATCAGACCCTCGTAGGTCAGGTTGATGCCGTCGACCTTGATCTTGGTCGGCGCCTTGTGGAGCAGGTCGTGGAGCTCCTTCTTGGTGAACTTGCGGATCGGCTTGTCCGGGTCTAAGAAGCCACAGCCGCTGAAGATGCGGCCGTACCAGCCGTCCATGCTGTAGCCGGGGATCGTGAGCGCACCTTCGCCCAGCGACTTGCTGTCGTCGTAGAGCTGCGACAGGTCGATGTCGGTGACCGAGCCCCGGCCCTCGCAGCGCGGACACATGCCGCCGGTGCGGCTGAAGGTCGCTTTGACGGTCTTGCGGGCGCCGCGTTCGATCGTGATCCCACCGCTCGCTCGGACCGAGGCGACGTTGAAGGCGAACGCGCTGGGAGAGCCGATGTGCGGCTGCCCGAGCCTGCTGAAGAGGATGCGCAGCATCGCGCCCGAGTCGGTGGCGGTGCCGACCGTGGAGCGGGCGTCGCCACCCATCCGCTGCTGGTCGACGCTGATCGCGGTCGTCAGTCCCTCGAGCACGTCGACCTCGGGCCGCGCCAGCGTCGGCATGAAACCCTGCACGAAGGCGCTGTAGGTCTCGTTGATCAGCCGCTGCGACTCCGCGGCGATCGTGCCGAACACCAGCGAGCTCTTGCCCGAGCCGGAGACGCCGGTGAACACCGTCAGCCGGCGCTTCGGGATCTCGATGCTGATGTCCTTGAGGTTGTTCACGCGCGCGCCGTGCACGCGGATCAGGTCGTGGCTGTCGGCAACGTGCAACACAGGCGACTGCGTGTCCGTCCTCGTGGCAATGCTCATCGGGCTCAGCGCAGCTCCTGGATGCGGATCAGGTTGCCGGCGGGATCGCGGACTGCGCAGTCGCGGATGCCGTACGGCTGCTCGGTCGGCTCCTGGACGACCTCGGCGGCGCCGGCCTGCAGCCGCGCGAAGGTGCCGTCGAGGTCGGTGGTGGCCAGGTTGATGCTGGCGTAGGTTCCCTTCGCCATCATCTCGGCGATGGTGCGGCGCTCGTCGTCGGTGATGCCGGGGGTGGCGGCCGGCGGGTACAGCACGATGGACGTGCCGGGCTGGTCGGGGGGACCGACCGTGATCCAGTGCATCCCGTTGTATCCGACGTCGTTGCGGACCTCGAAGCCGAGGGTGTCGCGATAGAAGGCCAGGAGGCCTCCGGGTCGTCCTGCGGGAGGAGGGCCTGGTAGATGGTGATGTCCATGACGGCCACGCTAGCCGCGGCTCGGGGCCGGCGCTTCTCGATTCCTGATCGGTCTGGTCACCTGCTTCGCGACGCACGGCGGCATCCCCACCGTCGCGCGCGCCGCCTGGCGCCGGTAGGTGCTGGGCGGCACACCGACGAGCTCGGAGAAGCGACTGCTGAAGGTCCCCAGCGACGTACAGCCGACCGCGAAGCAGACCTCGGTGACGCTGAGGTCGCCCCGGCGCAGCAGCGCCATCGCGCGCTCGATGCGCCGCGTCATTAGGTAGCTGTACGGCGACTCGCCGTAGGCGAGCCGGAACTGACGGCTGAGGTGCCCGGCCGACATGTACGCGTCGCGCGCTAGCGCCTCGACGTCCAGCGGTTGCGCGTACTCCCGGTCGATCCGGTCGCGGACGCGGCGCAGCCGAGCGAGGTCGCGCAGGTGCTGTGCCGCCGCGGGTCTGTTGGTCACCTGCGAGATCGTGCCACGTAGGGGCCGGAGGTGCCTAGCACCGCCGGCGTCCCACGTAGCGACCTATGCAAAACGCTTTGATGCAGATCACAGGCATGCCCCGGGCGCTTCCTGCGATAGGTCGAGACTACAGGCGCTCCCTGCGAGGGGCGGGGACAGGAGTGCACGCCGCCTGGCTGGCCGCCAAGGGATACCACGTGGATCTCGTAAACGTGGAGGTGCTCGGCATCGAGGGGCCGGGCACGCTGCCTTCTCTCTCGGATTTCGAGGACAGCGGCGCGGGGTTGCGCCAGACTGGTCCCGATGGATAGCGCCGGGACGCCACATCCAGGGCCCGGCCCGCGCGACACGGCTGGGTTGTGGGACGCGGAGTCGGCCCCGCGGCCAAATCACGTGGTCGTGGTCGCAAGCGGGAAGGGCGGTGTCGGCAAGTCGACGATCAGCTTGAACCTGGCACTGGCCCTCGCAGAGAAAGGCGCCGCGGTTGGCCTGCTGGACGCCGACGTCTACGCGCCCGACATACCTCTCATGCTCAACCTCACCCGCACGAAGCCGCGCAGGCACTGGCCGATGTTCGGCAATCCGCGGCTAGGGGCCGGTGAGCCTAGAGCCGGTCGAGCGCTTCGGCCTCAAGGTGATGTCCGCGGGCTTCTTGCTGGGTGAGGACCAGGCACTGTCGCTGCCCGCGTCATCGATCACCTTCGTGCTCAACCAACTGGCCCGTCAGGTGCTATGGGGCAAGCTCGATTACCTGCTGGTCGACCTTCCGCCCGGGACGGCCGACGTGCAGCAGCACATCGTGGGTCTGCTGCAACCCTCGGGCGCCCTGATAGTCGTAAGCCCTCAGGACCTCGCCCATCTGGACGCGAAGAAGGTCATCTCGATGTTCGGAGACGCCGGCGTTCCGATCCTCGGCGGCGTCGAGAACATGCACGGGCTCGTCTGTCCTCACTGCCACACTCAGCTTGAGATCTTTCCGTCCGTAAGGGACTCCCGTTCGATCTGGTCATCGGGCGTGAAGAAGCTCGGTGAGGTTCCCTTCGGCCCAGAGCTCGCGCGACACGCAGAGCAGGGACGGCCCCTCCTGATCGCCGAGCCAGACGACGCTCAAGCAGAGCGGTTTCGCCAGATCGCCGCGAGGGTTGTCACAGCGCTTGGCGCTCCCCCTAGCCTGGCCGCCCCGCGACCGACCGCTCCGTGGGTCTTCCAGGTGATCCAGGTGATCGATGCCGGCGACTCGCGGTGGTGAGCATCGACTCAGGTGGGCGTCGCCACGACGTTGGTGAGCGGTCGCCCTTGGAGGTAGCGAAGAAGCTGCTCTCGGATCAGAGCGGCCGCTCGCGGTACCGCCTTCGGACTGCCGCCCGCTGTGTGTGGGGTTAGCAGGAGGCCGGGGCGCTCCAGAGCGGATGGTCATCGGGGAGCGGCTCCGGGTCGGTGACGTCAAGCGCCGCTCGTATGCGGCCCTCGCTCAGGGCTTTCAATAGAGCCGCCGTGTCGACGAGGGCACCCCTCGCCGCGTTCACGAGAAGCGATCCCGGACGCATGAGGCGCAGGAAGCGCTCGTTCACGAGGCCCCGGGTCTCCTCGGTGAGCGGCGCGAGAAGGACCACCACGTCGGCGTCGGGCACGAGCCGCGGTAGCTCACTTGCACGGTAGACCCCGGTCCGAGCCCTCCTTGCCACTGGAACGAGCCGCACGCCGAAGGGCTCAAGCCGTGCGGCCACCGCCTTGCCGATCGATCCGTAGCCCACGATCAGCACGGTCTTGCCGGCCAGCTCGTCCGGCTCAAAGGGCTCCCAGCGCCCCGCGCGCTGGTGCTCTATGGCGCGCGGTAGCCGCTTGGTCAGCGCCAAGATCGCAGCCACAACCCACTCCGATGTCGCGACGTCGTGCACGCCGCGGGCGTTGCATAGGGTCACCCCGCGCGGGACGTGGTCGACCAGCCACTCTACGCCGGCCGAGTCGGTTTGGATGACCCTCAGGCGTCCCATCCTGGGAAGGGCCCGCGCCACCTCCCGCGGGCGGTGGGGCGGCACGACGAACTCGACCTCGGTGAGGTCGGCGGCCGAGCTTGGAGCTTCCGGGAAGACCTCGAGCTCGATCGCAGACGGAAGGAGGCCGAACAGCTCGAACGCATAGTAGTCGGGCACCCACGCTCTCACCGCAGCCCTAGTGTCGCCTACGAGCCGCCGGACGCGCTACCGACCGGATCTGCTTCGATGAATCGAGAAAGGAGGGGTTCGCGTGGAGCCAGTCAAGGGGTTTCGGCCGGTCGCCATCAACGTTGGCGTGAGGGACATAGAGGAGGCGATCGAGTTCTACGAAGGCGTCTTCGAGGCGAAGCTCGAAGTTGGTGAGTCGGACGGTCGCCCGACTCACGCCCGCTGGCAATTTGGTGAAGGTGACTCCTTCTTCCTGTTGAACATCCGTGAGCGGGGGCGGGAGGATCCACATCGTGACCACATCAGCGCGTTCGGCCTCAACGTCGAGAACCTGGAAGTGGCCCACCGCCGTGCCATCGCCGCCGGCGCCAAGGAACACTTCGCTCCCATGGACGCGCCTGGTCTACCGCGTCACTCGCGCTTCGAGGATCCGAGCGGGAACCGGATCGTCCTCTGGCAAGCGTGAAGAGACCGGCTTCGCGATGGGGGCGGCAGCCGGCTCCTCGGGGTGCATCAACCGTCGTCGAGGTGGAGGTCCATCAGCTCCACGTCGAGGATGCGCCGGAACTTCTCCCCGCAACGACGCTGAGTACCGATTCGCCCGAAGCCAAGACGCTCGAACAGCCGGACGCTCGCCTCGTTGGCCTCCGCGATGCGAGCGAGCACGACGCCCAGCCCGGCATCGCGAGCCCGCTCCACCGTTGCCGCAAGCAATACACGTCCCACCCCTTGACCACGGAACTCGCGGTGGACGTAGACGGAACCCTCCGCCGTGCGCGCGTAGCCTCCCCGCGACGACCACGGGTTGAGGCTCGCCCAACCGAGGACACGATCATCCACTTCGGCGACGATGACCGGATGGCGCTTGCGGTCGCGCTCGGTAAGCCAGGCGTCATCGCGGCCGGCGATGCGCGGTTCGGTGTCGAACGTCGCCGTTCCGTGCAACACCTCGTGGTTGTAGATGTCGAAGATCGCGCCGATGTCATTCACATGGGCGTCACGAATGATCGGCTGCGGCGTGGCCATCGCTGCCGCGACTCTAGATGTCCCAGTCGGCTTGGGTAGTGACCGCCCCGAGTCGAGCTGCCGCTCCTCGGCGATGAGCACTTGACGAGAAACAGCGGTATGGTAAGAGCTGACCACTGCTCGATGCGAAGGGGCCTGGACTTGATGGTCATGGTCTTCCGTGGGCGGGCGACGGCAAAGACCGTCGAACGCTCCCGGTGCGCACTACCTAGCTGATCCGCAACTAGCTCTCCAGCTGGTCGAAACGGCGCGCGTGCGGCCAGGCGATCTCGTGCTCGACCTGGGAGCCGGCACCGGCGCGCTCACTGCGCCGCTCGTCGGCGCGGGCGCTCGCGTCGTGGCGGTCGAGCGAGATGCCGAGCTTGCGGTGCGGCTTCGGCGCCGCTTCAACCATGCGAACGTCACCGTGCTCGAGCAAGACGTACTCGAAGTTCCCTTGCCGCGGCGGCCCTACCGCGTGGTCGCAAGCATTCCGTTTGCGATCACCACGCCGCTGCTTGGCCGACTGCTTGACCCCACCGACTCCTCTCTCGAGCAGGCGGCGCTCGTGGTTGAGTGGGGAGCCGGCAAGCGAGTCAGCCACCGTCGCCCCGCCAACCCACGCATCCTCTGGTGGCGGGCGCGCTTCGACCTCCGCATTGCACGTCAGATCAGGGCCGAGAGCTTCAGCCCACCGCCGCGGGTCGATGCCGCAGTGCTCGTCGCAGTGCCGCAAGCACCACCACTCGTTTTGCGACGCGAGCAGGCGCCGTTTGCGCGACTGCTCGCAAAGGCGTTCGAGACTCGTCGTGCGCCGGTCGGAGACGCGCTCGCGCCGATCTTCTCGAAGCGCCAGCTGCGCCGGTTGCTGTACGACCTGAGCATCGATCCACAGCTTCCGGTCGCGCTGCTCGGGATCGAGCAGTGGGCGGCGATCAACGCGACCATGGTGGCGCTCGTCGACCCGGCGCGCTGGCCGCGTGGCAGACCGGCATGGTCGGGAGCTCCGGGCACCACGCCGGTTCGGCTCCGAGGCAGGCGATCCGCCGACCGGCGCTATGGCCGCAGCGGATCTCACCGTCGGCACAGGAGGAAGTAGGTGGCCCTCTTCGGCAAGATGGCAGCGTGCATCCGGACATCCGACCACTGGAAGCGGGCCGACACCCAAGCCGTTGTTGGTTTCTCGAGATCCACATGCTGGCTGTCGACCCCGCCTGGATTCAGCGGTGCTGTCTGTTGTGCTTCAAGAGGGCTAGGACGGAGCCTGTATCCTCGGGGTGAGGGCAAAGACGCGGCGTGACGACCGCGGAGCCTTTCGTCTGACCCTCGTGATCGGGTCGTAAGAGGCCGCTTCGGCGGTGAAGTGCGGTGGCACCGCGGGGACGCCTCCCGCCCGCACAGGTAGGGCGACTGTGTGAAGGAGGTGATCCGGATGCGAGCCTTTCGAGCGAGCTTCCCGCGCACGTGGGCAAGCGAGTGAGCCTGGCCGGCTGGGTGCATGCGAACCGGGCTCTTGGTGCGGTCTCGTTCGTGGTCGTGCGCGACCGGTGCGGCATCGCCCAGGTGGTCCTCAGCGAGTCGCTCGCGCTGGTGCCGGAGACAGTCGTGGAGGTCGAAGGTGATGCCATCGCGTCGGCGCAAGCGCCAGGCGGTGTGGAGCTGCACGACCCAAGCTTTCACGTCCTCGCTGAGCCGGCGGAGCCGCCACCCATCGAGATGCGCCGGCCGGTTCCGAAGGAGACGCTCCCGACGATGCTCGATCTCGCGCCGGTGGCGCTCCGACACCCGCAGCGAAGGGCCCGCTTTGAGATCGCGGCCGCTTCGCTACACGGCTTCCGCGCGACGCTTGACGAGCTGGGGTTCACGGAGATCTCGACGCCCAAGATCGTTGCGTCCGCGACGGAGACCGGCGCGAACCTCTTCAGCGTCGACTACTTCGGGCGCCGCGCGTTCCTGGCGCAGAGTCCGCAGTTGTACAAGCAGATGCTGGTCGGGGTCTTTGAGCGCGTGTACGAGACCGGACCGGTGTTCCGCGCTGAGCCGCACGACACGGCTCGCCACCTCGCCGAGTACACGTCCCTTGACGCGGAGCTGGCATTCGTTCGCGACCACTTCGACGTGATGGCGATCGTGCGCGAAGTCATAGCGGGGATGGTCCGTGCGGTCCGGGAGCGTGCGGCGCCGGCGGTTGAGCTGCTCGAGCTGGAGCTTCCCGAGGTGCCGAGCGAGATTCCGGCGGTTCACTTCGCTGACACAGGGGTCGAGGACGTCGATCTCGCGCCGGCAGACGAGCGCCGCCTCTGCGAGGAGCGCGGTGCGCTCCTATTCGTCACCGGCTACCCGATGGCGAAGCGGCCGTTCTACACCCACCCGGAGCCAGATCGCCCCCACTACTCGAACTCGTTTGACCTGCTCTTCCGCGGCCTCGAGATCGCCACGGGCGGTCAGCGGCTTCACCGCTACGGCGACTATGTCGCCGCGCTCGGCGACAAGACCGACCCCTATGACGCCTATCTGCAGGCGTTCAGGTACGGCATGCCGCCGCACGGCGGTTTTGCCCTCGGGCTCGAACGCTGGGTCGCTCGACTGATTGGCGCGCACAACGTCCGAGAGACCACCCTCTTCCCCCGCGACCTCAACCGCCTGACGCCGTAGCTGCTCGGAAGGACTCGCCGTCCGAACTTCCCTCGTGTCATAGCCGTCAGCGGCCACCCGGCGCTCCGCTTGAGAGCGGCGGGTCGCCGCTGACGTAAGTTCCCCTTGTGTCACTCAGCTACCCCGAGCCAGACCTGGGCGACGGCGTGGTTCACATTCGCCGCTGGGACCCCGGTGACCTCGACTGCATCCGAGAGGCGGCAAGCGATTCCCGCATTCCCGAGGGCACCACTGTCCCGGCGGTCTTCACCGCCGAGCTCGGGCAAGCGTTCATCGAACGACAGTGGAGCCGAGTCGAGACTGGTGAGGGCGTCTCGCTCGCGGTGGCCGATGCCAGCACGGATGAGGCAGTGGGAATGGACGTACTTCTGGAGAGACCGCAACCTGCCGTGGTCGGTATCGGCTACTGGGTCGTGCCTCATGCGCGCGGTCGCGGGCTCGCGGTGCGCGCGGTGGGCCTCCTATCGCGCAATGGGCGCTTGCCGAGGCCGGCATCGCACGCGTCGAGGCCTGGGTCGAGCCCGGAAACGTCGCCTCTCAGCGGGTACTGGCGGCCGCGGGTTTCTTGAGAGAGGGCGTCCTCCGGTCGTTTCTCGGCTACCCCGGCCGGCGGGCAGACGCAGTCGTGTTCTCGCGGGTGTCGGATCGCGCGTAGCGAATGGGCGGACCGACATTGAACGCTGCTTTCGTCCAGGCCCAGGTGCCCGGATACTGACCGCGTGGGACATCAGTTCCATTGGGACGCGAAGACCTATCTCGAGCTCATGCGCGCCGAGGTCCCCGACTACGGGCGCCTCCAAGAAGAGGTCGCCGCGGCCACGCGCCTGGTCGAGGCCCGCGCGATCCTCGAGCTTGGGACTGGCACCGGCGAGACCGCCCGCCGGCTCCTGGCCGTCCACCCACTGGCTGACCTGATTGGGATCGACTCGAGCGAGCAGATGCTCGCCGCGGCCAGTCAGCTCCCCGAGCCCGAGCGCGTCGACCTGCGCATCGGACGGATCGAGGATGCTCTCCCGGCGGGTCCGTTCGATCTGGTCATCGCCGCTCTTATCGTCCACCATTTGCAGGGACACGACAAGGCCAACCTCTTTCGCCGGGTTCACTCGCTGCTTCGACCAGGCGGGCGTTTCGTTTTGGCCGACGTGGTGGTTCCCGAGTTCCCCGGGGATGCGATCACGCCGCTCAGCCCAGACTACGACCACCCGAACACGGTCGCCGAGCAGCTCGACTGGCTCGAAGGTGCCGCCTTCTCTGCGTCGGTGATCTGGAAGCGGCGCGACCTCGCCGTCATCGCCGCCGACCGTCGAACGTAGGTACGCGTTCGACTGCTCCTGTTCCATGTGGGGCCGCCTGTCGCAGGAGCCACCCCGCCGCCGCCCGCACCCTCGCGGTTAGGCACCGCTCCTCAAGTCCTCGGCGTCGACCAGACACGTGAACTTGCCCAGCTGCGGACACAAGCCCGGGTCGGTCTGGTCGACGATCACGCTGGCGCCGACTATCGTCGCATCGGCGCCTTCCAAGTGCTCGAGTGGCTTCGACCTGGCTGCCCGTCTCAAGCCAGTCGTCCACGACGAGCACGCGGGCGGCGCAGGGGAGGACGCCGACGTCAGGGCCGCGGTTGACGTATCCGCCCGTATCGAGCACACCCGCGATAAGCGCTCGTTGTCAATCTGGTCGCTCCGCAGACGGCACCCTCGCTTAGAACTCGCCGAGCGGGGCTCTAGGCTTGGAGACCATGCCTGAGGGGGACCTGATCAAGACCTTCCTGCCGCAGGCCGATTCCTCGAACCCGGGAGAGGGTCGGATCGTCCGCCGTCGACGAGCCGCCCCTCAGTCCGGCGGACAGCAGCTTCGCGCGCTCCCGCGGGCCCGCGGCGAACTGGATCTTGTAGCGCTTCGCGACCCGGAGATTTGCTTTGACGAGCTCTTGTTGCCAGAGACCACTCGACAGCTCTTCGCGGAGGTCCACCTTGAGCACCGGCGGGAGGAGTTTCTGGTCACGCACGGCGTCGCGCCCCGTCGGACGTTCCTCTTTACAGGGCCGCCGGGCTGCGGGAAGTCCGCAACTGCGGAGGCTTTGGCTGACGAACTCGGGCGCCGGTTCGCGGTTGTGAACCTGTCCACGGTCGTGTCGTCGTTTCTTGGCGACACCGCGAAGAACCTGTCTGCCATTTTTGAAGCGGCAACGGCAGAACATTGGGTCATCCTTTTCGACGAGTTCGATGCGATCGGCAAGGAGCGGGCCGACCGGACGGATCACTGCGAGCTCAAGCGCGTTGTCACCGCATTCCTGCAGCAGCTCGACGGCTTCGTCGGCTCCAGCCTGCTGGTGGCGGCAACCAACCATCCGAACTTGCTCGACCTCGCCGTGTGGAGGCGTTTCGATGAGGTCCTCGAGTTTGCTCCACCGTCGGTGCACGACGCGCGAGCGCTGCTTCGGCTGAAGCTTCGGTCGATTCCGCGGGAGAAAGGCTTGGACATCGAACTCGTGGCTCGGGCATGCAAGGGCCTGTCGCACGCGGACATCACGCGGGCAGTGACGGCCGCCTATCGCTCTCACTTGCTCACGGATCCTGAGGCTCCGCTGGCACTCGCTGAGCTATTGCGAACGGTTGAGAGAGCGCAGCAGGCGCGCGCGATAGGCGCTGGTGACTGACCATGCTCATCTCGAGTTCCGGCGTGTAGCGCGCCCTCCCACGCCGCGCCGGAAGCGCCGCGGTGGCGGCGGAGGTGGACGATACGAGGACGTTGCCTCGCACGCTGCCGAGATCGAGCGGGAGGCGGAGGCGGCGATTGAGCAGTTCGCCACACGTCGGATGCAGATCACCGACTTCGACCCGAAGCTCATCCTCCGAATAGACCTGGGCGCGAGAGTCGCCGAAGACGATTTCGCGCGCGCCGGCCTTACCGTTCTCGACAGCACCGAGCGCAACGCATCGGTCGTATTCGCCGACGACGCCGAGCTGCGAGCGTTTCGCACGCGACTGGAGGAGTATCGCCAAGGACGTCGGCAAAGAGCCGACTCTGACGAGCTCGGCAGCGCGGCGTACGAGAATTTCTTCGACGCGATCGACGCACTCCGAGTACTGACGCCCGAGGACCGAATCAGCGCCCGCCTGGCCACCGAGCTCGACGTCGACGAGTCGCTGATCTTCGATGTCGAGTGCTGGTTCGTCCCCGATCGCCAGAAACTTGACGAGTGGCTCCGCGAGATTCAGGAGCGCCTGGAGGAGCTCGACGCGGAGTGGCTTGATCAGTTCGTGTCGCTACGGGCCGGTGTAGCCGTGGCGCGCTGCCGTGGCTCGGTAGCTGCTGTGCGGGCAATCGCTGACCTCGATCAGGTCGCGGTCGTAGACCGAGTGCCTCAGCCGCGGCTCACACGTGCTGATCTCGCCGCACTGCAGGAGATCGGGGATCTGACGGTTGATGCGCCCGCGTCAGATGACCCCGTCATTGGGATCATCGACTCTGGCATCCGCGCTGGGCATCCACTGCTGAAGCCGGCGGTGGCAGAAGCCACAGCGCTACATGAGGAGTTTGGCGGGCAAGGCGAAGACGAAGCCGGGCACGGGACGCAGGTGGCGGGCGTCGCCCTCTACGGCGATCTCGAAGCCGCGGTACGCGCGGGGAGGCTTGAGCCACCATTCTGGCTAGCGTCGGTTCGAGTGCTCGACCCCGATGCGCGCGTACCGGAGGCCGCGAGCTCCTCCGTGTGATCTCGGACGCCGTGGAGCATTTGGCCGAGACGTGGGAAACGAAGGTCATAAACATCAGCATCGGTGACTCCGACTCTCCGTATTCAGGCGGCAAGTCGACACCATTGGCTGCCGCGCTGGACAGCCTCGCGCGCCGCTTCGACCTTGTGATCGTGGTGAGTACGGGGAACCTGACGTTCGCGGACCTTCAGCCTCATGCGGAGACCGCCTCCAGGTATCCGATGTACTAGCTGAGGATGGGTCCGAAGTGCTCGTCCTGCGCAGGCGGCCTTGGCCTTGACGGTCGGCGCGGTGGCGCGCGTCGAGGGCATCGCACCCCCCTCGCTCGGCACCACTGTGGACGTCTCGGCGGTAGCGCCGGCCAATGGACCAGCTCCCTACACCCGCCACGGACCCGGCGCGCAGCGCGCGCTAAAGCCAGAACTCGCAGGCGAGGGGGGCAACCTTGCACTCGACCGGTCGACCCAGTCCATTAGGCAGGATCTCGGCCCCAGCGTCATTACGACGTCGGCGCGCTATCCCGATCGGCTATTCGAAGCTGATGTCGGGACGAGCCTAAGCTCCGCCGGCGTTGCGCACCTGGCTGGTCGGCTCGTCGCCGACTACCCGGATCTCAGTGCCAACGCGGTGCGCGCTTTGGTGCTCCAGGGCGCCGACTATGGGTCGGTCGCCACCGTCATGGCCGACTACTACCCCGACAACGAGGTCGAAGCTAGGACGCTTGAGCTTGTCGGCTACGGCGTCCCGACCTGGGACCGCGTTGGCCTGTCACAGGACAACCGCGTCGTCATGTACGCGGAGGACAGCTTACGACCCGACGACTTCCACGTCTACCGGGTGCCGATGACCCGGTCGTTCATGCAGAACGCTGGTCCCCATGAGCTCAGCGTCGCTCTCACCTTCGCTCCTCCGGTCCGTCACCGTCGCTTTGACTATCTGGCCTTTCGCATGGAGTTCCTAGTTGTCAGGGGCGTCGCCCTGCCCGAGGTTTATGAAATGGCTGGGACAGACGAGGATTCGCCGACTGCCGGCAAGCTGGCCGAACACGAGGTCCCGAACATGAGGCCCACTCGCACCGCTCGCGGGCGGGGGGCGAACCAAGTCGGCCGCCTATTGCTTAGCCAGCGTCCGCAGGAGAAATGGTCGGACGACTGGTACGTCGTCGTGCGCAGCATCAATCGCTGGATGGATGCTGAGGCCGACCCCCAGCGCTACGCGCTAGCCCTGGCGCTCGGCGCCGAGCGATCCACCACCTTGTTCAATGAGCTCGAGGCGGAGCTCCGCGCGGAGATCGAGGTCGAGCTCGGAGGCTAACGCACATACTTGGATCGGCAGGCGGACTTGCGTCTTGCCTCGAGCCGGCTGCCCAATGGCGCATTCTCAAGATTGCTTCGAGGTTCGCGAGGTACTCCGGTCCGAAGCGCTCGGCGGCTCGGAACTGACCGGCCGCGCTGCCGGTCTGCCCCCCCCGTCACGACAAGCTCACGTCGCTCGTGAACCTCCCGGCGAAGGCTGAGCCAACGAGGGCCCCGCTGCTTACCGGGGCTCGTAAGCGGCAGACTTCCTCTCGTGAGTGGAGCGAATGAACCACTAGATCCGCCGACTCAAGAGCAGCTCGAGACCGCGATGCGCCCCTCGCCTTTGCTTCCCTTCGGGCGTTAGAGCGCCTTGCTGCTGCCGGCCTCCAGATTCCGGTCACTTACCGGCCGAAGGTCTCGATCGTGGGTGAGGAGGTCCGCATTGAAGAGAAGGCGGAGGTTGACTGGGAGCGACTCGGACGGGTTGCTATCGAAGCGATCGCCAACAGTCATGACGTCTTTGTCGCGGATGCGACGCTCTCACATGCCGTTGGGGAGGAAGAGCTTGAGTGGCCGCAGGGAGAGCGGCCGTGGTCGCGGGCCGGGCAGCTTGTCGACGCCTTCATCACCGACTTCCTTCGACGCGCCCTGAGCGAAGAAGGCGATTTGCGGAGCCGGCTTCGTGATCCCACGCACGCGGCGCTCGACGGCGCGACAAGCGATCTCGCAGAGCTCTTGCGACACCGACGTCTTTACGGAGCGCTGCTCGCTCCGCTTGAGGGAGTCCGCTTCAGAGAAGAAGTCTCGCTCGCCGACGGAGTGGAGATCGTCGAGTTCACGCCTCCGCTGCGCGAGGAGTTCTGGGGGCTTTGGGGATCGGGCACTTGGACAGCCACGGCTATCCAGCCGACTGAGCTCCTCAAGTGGACCCACGCCGTACGCGTTAGCGTCGAGGGTGACGATTTTCAGGCCCCGAACTGGACTCCGGCACAGGAGGCAGCCGAGCGAGCACTTACCGCGATCCGCCTGTGCGTTGACGGCCCCGTGGTCGCCGACTTTGGCTGGTTGCGATTAGACCCGCCAGGAGCCCTATATGGAAGCCGCCTTGGTGGCGGTGCCGGTCTCACGCGCCGGCCGCAAGGCGGCCGCCGTACATTCGACTTTCGTCTTGTTGGCCGCGATGTCGCCGTCGAGCTCGTAACCAACTTTGACCGCCTGCCCGGTGCTGAAGGAGACCCGGCCTTCGACTTAGCGCTGCGACGCTTCTCATCAGCGTTCGACCGCCTAAGCGATGAAGACCGTCTAATTGATCATTGGGTGGCGTTCGAAGCGCTGTTTGCACCGGAGGACAATCGCGAGCTGAGGTTTCGAGCGTCGCTTCGTATCGCCCGCTTCATCGGTCGCGACCCTGCCGAGCGAGCAGATCTGTTCAGATGGCTCAAGCGCAGCTACGACTGGCGCTCTCGGATCGTTCACGGTGGCGGTCAGCCGAGCGGGAAGGAGGCGAAGCAGCTTGGTGACCTGCAGTCAGCCGTCAGGTTCACCGAGGCCGCCCTGCGCCGCGCCCTTGGCCGTTGGATCGATCCCGAGGTGTCACATCAACTTAGCGCTCTGGATGCTGAGTTCCTACGCTAAGCCGGACGAATGTTGCCGTCGGCTTTGGGGCGCAGGGGTCGGTCCGGTCACACGGCTTCACCGCTTACACCGTTCCCCCTTCGACTCCATCCGCGGAGCCTGGGGGCGTTCGAGGCGCCGGTAGTGCGATTTGTGCGCCCCTTTTCTCCGCCTCACTCCGCTCTACGCCGCGGAAGCCGTGAGGCCAGTACCCTATGGAAAGGCCGCTATGTGGAGCGCGTGCCGAGATTCCCGCGTGCTGAGCGGGATCAGCGTCGCGGACATGTCCACGGCGGGACTTTCAGCGGTGGGTTCCGCGTTGTCTAGCTGCGGGGGCAGCGCGTGTAGCGAGCTCAGCCTCGCGGACGCGGCCGTGAGCGAGTGCGAGCTCGTCTCGTAGTTCGACGAGCGCCTCGCGGAGCCGCTTGTTCTCCTCGAGCGTCGCGCGCAGGCGGGCGCGCGTGGAGTCCTCGCTCGCACGCTCGCGAGCCGGGAGCCGTGGCGCGCGCAGCTGCTGTTCGCGCAGCTGCTCAATCGCGGTGCGCAGGTCGTCGCGGCTGTAGAGAAATTGACGGCTCACGTTCGCCAGGGCGGCCACGGCCTTGAAGGTGACCGCGCCGCCTTGCTCGTCGAGCGCGGCGAGCGCGTTGCGGGCACGCTGTTCGGCGTCGAGCGAACGTGTGGCGGCGGCGTGGCGCAGGGCGCTGGTGCGTTCTGCGCTCACGCCGTCCCACCTTCGCCGCCGTGCTGGCGGGCTGCCGCTAGCGAGACCACATCGAGCGATGGCTGCTGATCGCCGTCCGGCTCCGCCTCGAGCTCGTCGAGGCCTCGAGGATGCGGGTGAGCGACTGCTCGTCGCGCTCGAGCACCTCGACCAGCCGCAGGCTCCCGCGCTGCTCGGCCCCCTCGCGCAGCTCCTTGGTTTCGGCGAGTTGGCGCTCGTGGACCGTGCGGAACGAGGGGTCGGTGAGAAAGTTGTCGCAGCTGAGGCAGGCGTTCGGGTGCGGACAGGTCTGCACGAGCGGCAGCCCGCAGTAGCCGTTGGGGAGCGCCTGGCGGGCGCGCGCGATCCGCTCCTTCATCCAGACGGCCTCCTGGAGCGGCCCGTCGACTGGTAGCGCGACCCGCTCGCCGCGGATGTTGACCCGCTCGTGCCAGCGCATGACCTGGCGGCGCACCGTCTCGTCGTGGACCTCGGCATAGCGCTCGGTCATGCGGATCGAGGCGTGATCAAACAGCTTCTTGATCACCGTCAGCGGCACGTCTTCGTTGACCATGCTCGTCCCGAGGTGGTGGCGGAACAGATGCGGATGGATCCAGGTCGCGAGCCGGCCGCTGGCGTCGCGGATGTCCGCCTTGCGGACGTAGGCGCGCACGATCTCGCCGACCGAGTCCGGGGCGAGGTGAAAACGCCCGCCCCTGCGGCGGGGTGCGATGGGAGCAGCCAGTCGGTGCCCTCCGGGAAGGTCCGGCGTAGGTGCTCCTCCTGGCGCCGTAGCTGCTCGGAGAGCGCGGAGCCGATCGGGATCACCGCCTCACGGGAGAGCTTGACGTTGTGAAAGCGCAGATAGAGGTGGCCGTCCGACCCCATCTCGAGCGCGTCGCGGCGCAGCAACACGAGGCTGCTGATGCGCATGCCCGTGTAGGCGAGCAACAGGATCAGCATGCGGTGCTGCTCGCTTGAGAGCAGCGCCAGCCGCTCCGGGTCGACGAGCTGATCGAACAGCTGCTTGTCGATTCCCTTCGGCGGACGCGACTCAACGCGCGGCAGCTCGGCTCCCCGGATCACCGCGCCGCGCGGCAGACCAGGCAAACCGTCCTCACGCTGCTCCTCAAGGAACGCCCGCAGCGTCCCCAGCGCCGCCGGCGCGTCGCCTGGGCCCACGGCTCACTGCACACGTAGAGCATGTAGTCCTCGAGCAGCTCGCGGGTGATCGCGCTCGGCGAAGTGACCTCTGCGCGCTCCAAGAGCCAACAGCTGAACACGGTGAGCTCACGCAGGTAGGCGACGAGCGTGCGCGGCGAGGTCGATGACAAGAGCCGCGCGCGTGCCCAGCGCTTGGCCGCCTCCTTCAGCCAAGGCTGCGCCAGTCCGTTGAAGCGCAGCACCGCCTCGCGGCCGTAGGTGACCGTGAGGTCGCCGTGGGGCAGCTCGGACTGGCGCCAGCGATCCCTTCCCCACAGCTCCTCCCAGCTCCGCGGGGTGCGGCCGCCCTCAAAGACCTCGAGCGCGAGTGCGGTCATGCGACCAGGTCCGCGACGCGGTCAAGCAGCCCGCGCTCCTCAAGCGCCCGACGCAGATCCTCCGCGGTCGGGTGGGTGTAGACGAGCGCCGAGCGAGACGACCGATGCGTGAGCACCGTCCCGATCACCTCAAGCGCCACGCCATCGCGGTAGGCAAGCGTCGCGAAGGTGTGGCGCAGCTGGTGCGGGGTGAAGTGAAATCCAACCCGCCGGCGGGTCCTGCGCACGAGCTTGTCGACCGCCGCGTAGCTGAGCGGCCGGCCGATCTGGCCCTCCCAGAGGTTGACGAACACGAAGTCCGAGTCGAGCTCTCCGTACTCCTCGTGCATGTAGTCGGAGTGGAGGCGCACGAGCTCACCCGGGACCGGCACGGAACCGCGCGCGCCGCCCTTGCTGCGCGCCCTCGCGCGAGCGCCCGGACGCGGCACGATCTCGATCCGCCGCTCCCACGCCACGAAATCCTCATGACGAAGATTCAGCGCCTGCCCGATCCGCATACCCGTGGTCGCCAGCAGCGCGAACAGGAACCGGTCGCACAACCGCCGCTGGGAGTCGATCACCGCCGCCACCTGCTCGAGCGACAGCGTCCGCGGCAGGCGCTGCTGCTCGGGCAGGCGCACAGTCCTTCCACGCGGGTGCGAGCGCGCGATCCCATGCAGGAACGGCTTGTAGGCCCCATCCCCGAGGCGGGCCTGCGCCACCAGCTCCCGCGCCAGCGAGCTGCCGCGCCGCCCCTGAAACTCGTAGAAGGCCATCACCGCGCTCAGCATCCGGTTCACCGTCCGCGCCGACCGACGCGCCGCCAGCTCACTCAACACCACGACGTTCTCCGCTGGCTGACGCGCCCACGCCGCAAACTCGCCCAGCTCCATCACCGTCACGCGCTCCCACTCAACCTCGCGCGAGGCAAGAAACGACCAGAAAGCCTTCAGGTCGCGCGCATATGCCTCAACAGTGTTCGGCGAGCGTTCGATGTTGGTCAGCCAGGCGAGGAACTGATCGACCACCGGTACCGGCCTCCGGTCGATCCCGACCACCGTCCACGACTCGACGCCGGTTGAGGGCATCGACAAGCGCCGCACCTCGAAACCGCGCCCAGGCTCGCTGACGTCGCTGACGGCCATCGCGAGCTCAACGTATGCCGCACCCCGGACGTCGCACACTCCCTCGGCTCCAGACCGCAAGCAGTGCTGTGGCGAAACGCCCTGGCCCGCGTTCAGGCGGTATGGGGGATCGTCGCTCCCAACTCTCGCTCCAAGAAAGCCAGCGCAGCTCGCTCGAACTCCGACGGAAACGACTCACCCGCCCGGGCCGCAGAGCCTCGCGCGCGCGGCAAAAAACGCGATGCGACCGCCACGTGGCCCTCGATGACGCTGTCGCGCGTGGCTGCCAACGCCGGCAGGGTCGCGACCAGCGCGAGGTCCGACGCTGGTAGGCGCTCAGAAAGGTCGACCCATGCCCAGGCGCCAGGACGCCGACAAGGCGGATCGCCGTTCTCGAAGATGAGCAGCTCGAGCAGGTCCTGCTTCAAGCACTGCACGTGCTGGGTCAGGCGTACGAGATCGCCGCGCTCGAGCAGCATCGGGAGGACTGAGAGCGTTCGGATGAACGTGTAGATCAGCTCCGAAAGCCAAGCGGCGTCGTGCTCGACCGTAGGAGGGGAACGCGGCTCCGGCAGCCTCTGCCCGATCCCGTCCCGGTCAAAGACCGCCGCCGGCTTCTCCCAGCCGGGTTCGGATGTCACTCCAGAAACCGGACGAACGAAAACATCGAAACGAGCGCAAGAAGGGGTCGTGGCGTTGATCAGGAAACCCCTCTCGAACGAACGCGGCTTGGCGGCGACCGTGGGAGCAAGCTTGCCCACCCAGCTCCGCCACTCCTCGCAGAACTCCTCGAAACTCTCGTCCTCGATCGCCAAAAGGAGGTCGAGATCGCTAAAGCGGTCCTCGCTACCGGTCGCTCGAGAGCCCGCCAAAAACAACGCACGCACCCGCTCGTCTGTCTCCAAGCTCCTCGCAGCCCGCTCGAGCACATGCGTCAGCTCCGCGCCGTGGTCTCGAGGCTCGCTGCTCACGTGGCCCACTATGCCGCACGTCCTCCTTCAGGCGGTCTCGCACAGCCCAGCGGCGGGCTGCTCCGCCTCGCCTACGGCTCGGCTCCGCACCCCGCCGCATCCACGCTCGACAGCCGCGACCTCATCGACGACACGCTCCACATATCGCGTCCACCACACGCCGCACATGACGCTCCGCTGACGTCCCTGACGCCCACGGAATCGCTGAACATAGGGCACCTTCGCCGGGGCGCTCCTCGAACGACAGCCTCGCCTCGTGCAGGGCTTCGCGTAGATCCGCTTCTGCGCGGTCCCAAAGTCGGTCGTCGCCGAGCCGCTGCTCCGGGCGCAGCGAGAGCTCGGTGGTGAGCGCGAGTCCGAAGAGCTCGTATACCCCCCGGGTCATCTGCAGGCAGCCGATGACCTCGCCCGCAACCTCGTCCGGCGCGCAGAATATGTGGCCGTCGTCGATCACGAACGAGCGGGTACGCAGCAGCCCGTTCAGCTCGCCGGGTTGCTCGAGGCGGTGCACGTGCCCGAGCTCTGCCATCCGCAGCGGCAGCTCGCGGTAGGAGCGCGGCCGCAAGGCGAACAGATCGCAGTGGCCGGGGCAGTTCATCGGCTTGAGCGCCGCGGGACGTCCATCGACGCTCAGCTGGAACATCCTGTCGGCGAACTTCTCCTGGTGTCCGGAGCGCTCCCACAGGCGCCTGTCGCAGACAAGCGGCGAGCGGACCTCCTCATAGCCGTAGCGGGCGTTCAGCTCGCGACCGTAGGCGGCGAGCGCGTCGTAGACGACCACCCCGCGCGGGTGCCACGACGCCATGCCGAGGCTGTGAGCAGGCAAGTGGAACAGGTCGAGCTGCTCGCCGAGCCAGCGGTGCGAGCGCCGCTCGGGTGAGCTGAGGTTGTGCTGGGAGGACGACATGACGACTCCTCGTGAGAAAGCTGAGAGAGATCGGCGGCGGGGCCGCCGGGCGCGCGTTGACCCGGGCGTCGCGGGTGAGGGATTCCGGACGCCCCGTGCGCAGCTGCGAGCTGGCGGGACGCCCTAACGCGTGGAAGTCGTCGTGGTCACCGAGCGCTGCATCCCGCGGTCCGCTGATGCGGAGCAAATACGAAGGGGATGAAGTGGCCGACCCACAGCGGCACCGTACCAGCTCCAACCATCGCGGCTGACAACGCGGGCTCGCGCGGCGTCGCGCGCCGGGCGGGCTTCTCGCACCGCAGGAAGGCCCGGCCAGGCATGGGCAGCTCTCCGAGGACGAGGTTCTCTACTGCCGTGTGTCCTCTCAGCGGAAAGCACGAAGTCTCAGTGATGAAAGTGGCGTTCGGCGGCCCTAGCCATCGAGAGACCCAGGTGGTTGGCAGCGTCGACGACGTCGTTGTCGCCGACGCTTCCGGCTCGCTCGTACCGTCCACGAGCACGCAGACATCCCAGTCGCTGTCGGGGCGCTCCCTCCCTACGGCCCGAGACCCGTGCAGCAGAACGGCAACCGGTTGGAGCTCCCGCAAGACACGCTCGACGTCCCCGGGCAGAGCGGCTGGCGAAGCGGGCTCAGGCATCGGTCTTGGACACGAGGACCGGCCGGGGCTCAGATCGGGGTGTCGAGACCCTGCTGAGCAAGTCGCTTGGGGGCCCGCGACAGCCAAGCTTCGACGATCACCTCTTTGAGGTCCTCAATGGCGATCATGTCCAGCCGCACCAGAACCGCCGGGTATCCGTCGAAATGAGGAGTGGTGAAGAAGATGCCCGGGTCATCCGCTAGCAGGGCTTCCTTCGCCACGAGGTGCTCTACCCGAGCCCCGAGGATCGGGCCGGTGGGGGCGTCGTGGCCGAGAGCGTCGAGGTCCGCGCGGCGAAGCGGTCGCTCCCAGACGAACGCCTTGTCCCTGACTTTCCATGAGGGAAGACCGCGTGAAACCGCTTCGGCGGTCTCTGGGAGGGCCATCGCTATCCGGCGCACATCGTCCCAGGTGGCCACCAGCTCACCCTAGCCCGTCGCGACCGCGTGGCTCGACGTACCGGGGTCCCGCTATCCGCTTTCAGGCAGTGAGGGCGCGGGCGCCCGGCGCCCTTCGGTCACCGCAGCGAGCACCTTGTTGAAGAAGAGGAGATAGCCGAAGAGGGCGATGACCTCCAGGCCGAGCGCGATGGCGAGAACCCGCTCGTCGGTCCCCGCGGCCACGCATGCGATCGCGAAGACCTCGGTCACCAAGAGCTGAAGCGCCACTCCGGCTCCGAAGGGCACGAGGGCGTGCCTGAAGAGCGTGGTTCCCTGCCAGGTCGTCTGCCTTTGCCGGTGGCTTTCGTCGTTCAAGCGAGGGGTCTCCGCGGACATCTCCTCGTCGAAGCGCTTGACCTCCCGCATGAGATCGCGCGTGCGCCTGGTCAGGGCGGTCACCAGCTGAACGAGCAGGCCAACCGCCAGGACCGGGGTCAGAGCCGCCGCCGCCACGAAGAAGCCCCCGGCCACCCGTCCTTGCGCACCGAGTGCGCGTAGTCCTGCTTCGACAACCACGGCCAGCACGATTGCCGGCAGCAGTCCGAGGGCGCCGATCAGGAAGAGGCGACCCCGGGTGGGCGGCGCCTTCTCCTGGCGGTCGACGAGGGCAGGGCGCTCCACGGGGCGAGACTATGTCACTGGTGGCGCCGAGCCCGCGCCTGCAACCGACTCAGCCGCGGCGGAAACCGAGATCGAGCAGCTTGGCCGCGTGCGCGGCCGGGTTGGGGGAGTCCAGCAGCACGACCCCGAGCGTCCTCCCCCGGCGGCGCGCGACTCCGACGAAGCAGCGCCCCGCCGTATTCGTGTAGCCGGTCTTCAGTCCGACGGCCCCCGGGTACCCGGTTCGAAGAAGCGGGTTGTGGCCGGCGAGAAACAGCCGCCCGCCTTTGATCGGGAACGGAAAGGAGACCTGCCGGCGGCGTACCACCCGGGCGATCCGCGGGCTGCGCATGGCAAGCCGGGAGAGCACCGCCAGGTCCGCGGGGCAGGAGCGGTTTCCGTCTTCGAGCCCGTGGGAGGAGGCAAAGCGCGTGCACGTGAGCCCCCACAGCCTGGCCTTCTCGTTCATCAGCTTCACGAAGCGCCGTTCGGTGCCCGACACGTGCACCGCAAGCGCGATGGCGGCGTCGTTTCCCGACACCAGCATGAGACCGTTCAGCAGCGTCTCAAGCCGCACCGCCTTGCCCTTGGGGAGCACCCCCACCCCGGAGCCTCGGTAGCGAAGCGCCGCGCTCGTGATGCGCACGCTGTCTTTCGGCTGCGTCTCCTGGACAACCACGAGGGCCGTCATGATCTTCGTGAGGCTGGCCATGGGGCGCGCAACCAGAGGGTCCTTTCGGTAGAGCACCTCGCCGGTGTCCACGTCGAACACCAGCGCCGCCCGTGGGGGTTTGCGGAACCGCAGGGTGAACGCGTCGGCTCCCGTGAGGCGAACGGGGGCGGGAGAGCGCGGCTCGAGCGAACCACCGGGGGCCGGCGCCCTCGTCGGGGTGATGGGACCGACCCCCGCCGCGGAGGAGGCCGGCGAGCGGGAGACCTCGGCGTCGCGGAAGAAAGCCAGGTAAACGGCCGCTGCCACCGCGAGCGGGGCGAGCAGGAGCGCTAGCATGGCGAGCCACTCCGATCCCCGCCGGCGCCGTGCGCCTCCGTTGAGCGGCGCGCCCATTCAATCCCCCGTCCGGGTGGTTAGCGCTCCGATCACCCCGAAGCCCAGCAGGGCCACGATCAGCAGCGAGAGCGCCACCATGGCGGTGAACCCGTCGTCGATCATCACCTTGACGGTGAGAGACGCCAGCAGCCCGATCAACGCGAGGCTTGCAAGCAGTGCCCATGTGCGAGCCGCCATCAGTAGACCGGCGCCCGGTGGGCGGCCTCGTAGTCCTCGTGCACGTCGTTGGCGAACAGGCGAATCAGCGCAAGCCCGAACAGGAAGCCGCCTATGTGGGCGAAGTACGCCACTCCGCCTCCCTCTCCCACGGGCTGGACGAGTGAGCCGGCGCCGCTGAGGGCCTGCAGGACGAACCAGGCACCGAGCACGAGCAGCGCGGGCAGGGTGACGATCGTGAAGAAGATGACGATGAAGATCACGGTGACCACCCGGGCGCGTGGGTAGAGCAGGGCGTAGCCACCGAGCACGGCGGCAACCGCACCGCTGGCCCCGATCGTCGGCACCGCGGCGCTCGGATCGATCACCGTCTGGGCCAGGAGCGCCGCAAGACCTCCCAGCACGTAAAAGGCCACGAAGCGCACCGGTCCCATCGAGTCCTCGATGTTGTTGCCGAAGATCCAGAGGAAGAGCATGTTCCCGCCGAGGTGGAGCAGACCGCCGTGCATGAACATCGAGGTGAGCAGGGTGAGCCAGGTCGGGGCCTGGTCCTCAGGTGCCTCGCCGACGACTCCGGCCTGTCCCTCGCAGGCCAGCGCCTCTGCGTCGGCGGTCAGCGCGCACTCCTTGCCGGGATGGCTGATCTCGTAGGGGATCGCTCCGTACTCCACCACCTTCTTGTCGAAGTCGGCGTCGTCGAAGTACGCCCCCTGGAAGCCGAAGAACATGACCACGTTCGCCACGATGAAGACGACCGTGAGGATCGGGAACCGGCGCGTCGGGATGTCGTCCTTGAGCGGGAACACCGGCCGGGGGCATGATGACTGACGCCTCGGAACGTTGGGGCGGCCGGTCAGCGCACGTCGAGGAACTCGATCGCGCTCGAGAAGTGGAAGCCGGGGCGCGGCCCCCCCTCGATCGCGTAGACACGGTCTCCGAGCGAAACGCCACCCAGCCCGTGCCGCGGCGTGCGCATGTCCGGCAGGGAGCGCCAGCGGCGCCGGCGCGGCTCGAAGAGCTCCACCTCCGCGACCGTGCCCCGTGACTCCTCGCCTCCGAAGACCACGACACGGCCACCGCTCACCCGCGCGGATGCGATCCCGCCGCGGGCCTTGCGCATAGACGGCAGCAGCTCCCACCGCCCCCGGCGCGGGCTGTATCGCTCCGCCACCGCGAAGTTCCGCCCACCGTCCCGCCCGGCGAGCGCGTAGAGGAAGCCGCCTGCGGAGACGCCCGTCATGTGATCGCGCGCCGGTCCACGCAGCCGCGGTCCGCGCCGCCAGCGCCTGCGCGCGAAGTCGTAGACCTCGAGCGAGCGCAGGGCGCCGGTGTCGTTCTTGCCGCCCGCTGCGTAGAGGCGGTTGCCGAGCACCGCGAGCGCATGCGCCGCGCGAGGGACGCGCGATTTCGGCAGCCGCGACCAGCGGTCCCGGCGGGGGTCGTAGGCGAAAAGGCGCGCTGTGGCCGAGGAGAGGTCCCGGCGTGCGGTGTAACCGCCGTGCACGTAGAGCTTGCCGCGGTGCGCCGCCGCGGTCGGGTGGTTGAGCCCCACGGGCATCGACCGCAGCCGCTTCCAGCGGTCGGCGCGGATGTCGTAGCGCTCCACGGCCTTCGTCGTGGCGCCGGTGCGCCGCTCGAATCCGCCCACCACGTACACGTAGCGGCCTATGCGTGCAGCGGCCACCTCGGTGCGCTCGAGTGTGGCGGACGAAAGCGCCCGCCACTCGCCGGCTGCGGTGGTCCGGGTGTCCCTCGACGCGTCCTGCCCATCGTCGCGTGTGGTAACGGCCAGGACGGCGGCCGCGCTCACGAGCAGTACCACGATGGCGGCCAGCAGGCCCGCGCTCACGCCGGCCCTGACTCCGGTCACCCTGCGGCCGCGGGCGCCGTTGCGCCGCCGCTCCCTGCCGCCCGCTCCAGGGTCTGCTCGGCGTGATAGCTCGAGCGAACGAGCGGCCCGGCGGCCACCGACTCGAACCCCATCGCATAGGCCTGGCGCTCCAGGTCGGCGAACTCGTCGGGGTGCCAGTAGCGCACCACCGGCAGATGGTCGCGCGTGGGGCGCAGGTACTGGCCCACGGTGAGCACCTGCACACCGTGCTCGCGCAGGACGCCAAAGGTCTCGAGCAGCTCCTCGCGGCTCTCTCCGAGGCCGGTCATGAGCCCGGACTTGGTGACCACCGCCTCGCCTCCCATCTCCTTTGCGTTGCGGAGCACCCGGCATGAGCGCAGGAAGCGGGATCCCCGCCGCGCCAGCGGGTAGAGGCGGGGGACCGTCTCGACGTTGTGGTTGAAGACATCGGGGCGCTCTGTGATCACGCGGGCCAGCGGCATCTCCTCGCCGCGGAAGTCGGGTGTGAGCACCTCCACCTTCGTCCCGGGGGCGAAGCGGCGGATCGACCGGATCACGCCGACGAATGCCGAGGCGCCGAGGTCGGGCAGGTCGTCACGGTCGACGCTCGTTATCACCGCGTGGCGCAGTCCCATCCGCTTCACCGACTGGGCCACCCGCAGCGGCTCGAGCGGATCGGAATGCGTGGGCTTGCCGGTCTTCACGTTGCAGAACCCGCAGCGCCGGGTGCACGTGTCGCCGAGGATCATGAAGGTGGCCGTGCCGCGCTGCCAGCAGTCGCCGATGTTCGGGCAGGCGGCCTCCTGGCAGACGGTGTGCAGTCCCTCGTCCTCCATCGTCCGGCGCAGCTCGCGATAGCGGGAGCCGCCGGGCGCCGGGACCTTGAACCACGCCGGCTTGCGGGCGCCGAAGGGCAGCACCTCGCCCATGTCGAGCACCCGGGCACCGCCCGGGTTTGCGCGGGAGCGCGTGCGATGATCGCCGCCCCCCGGCGGGGCTGCGGCCTCTTCGCCTGTTCGCTTCATGCCGGCACCGTCGGCCCGTGATCGAGGTCGGCGGCATCGACCTCTTTCGGCCGGCGTTCGAATGCCTCCGCGAAGCGCGATGCCACCCGCTCGCGGAAGCCCGGCATGGTGCCGGTTCGCCCGGTCTCCCTGTAGACGGAGGTCATCCGCACGCCCTCCATGCCGCACGGCACGATCCACTCGAACGGCTGCAGGTCGCAGTCGACGTTGATGGCGAACCCGTGCGTGGTGACCCCGCGGGAGACGTGCACGCCTATCGAGCCGATCTTCGAGTCGCCGGCCCAGACCCCGGTGAGTCCCTCGCGCACCTCGGCATCTATCCCCTCGTCGGCCAGCGCCGCTACGATCGCCCTCTCCATCGTGTGAACGTAGTGCGGTACGTCATGCACGCGCATGATCGGATAGCCCACGAGCTGGCCCGGCCCGTGGTAGGTCACGCCCCCACCGCGGTCGGACCCGCACACCTCGATTCCCTGCGTCCGGTACCACCCTTCGCCCATGGGCAGGTCGGAGCCCCGCGCGCGGCGGCCCTTCGTGTACACGGGCGGATGCTCGAGCAGCAGCAGCACGTCCGGCCCCGACCCGGCCTGGAGGTCGGCTCGGAGCCGCTCCTGGAT
>JAUJNT010000001.1:721903-818292 GCA_030448005.1 Thermoleophilaceae bacterium | reverse complement strand
AGGATGGCCACCTGCGGCTGGTTGATGATGGGCGTGGCCAGCAGGGCGCCGAAGCGGCCGGGATTGGTGATCGTGAAGGTGCCACCGGCCACCTCCTCCGGCCCGAGGCGCTTCGAGCGCGCCCGCTGCGCGAGGTCGGCGATGCGCGCGGCCAGGCCCTCGTGCGAGAGCTCGTGGGCATCCCGGACGACCGGAACGATCAGGCCCTCCTCACCCAGGCTCACCGCCACCCCGAGGTGCACCTCACGGTGGACGGTCAGGCGCTCGCCGTCGAGTGTTGCGTTCAGGGCCGGGTGCTCGCGCAGCGCGGCCACCGCCGCGCGCGCCACGAACGGGAGGTACGAGAGGTGGCCGCGCGCCTCCTCGATCGCGCTCATGTCGGCCTCCACCATCGTGGTGCAGTGCGCCGCGGTCTGGAGCGAGCGCACCATGTGCTCGCCGATCTGGCGCCTCATGAGCGACAGCGACCGAGTGGGTGAGTGGCCGGCCGGGTCGGGGTCCGGGGCGCGCTCCGCGGCGGGGATCGCCGGGATGCCGGGCCCCGGCTGTGCGTCCCTTCCGCCGTTGGGGACCGCCGGCTGAGGCTCGGGGCCCGCTGCGCCGTTGTCGAGGATCGCCAGCACGTCCTTCTTCGTCACGCGGCCGCGGCGGCCGCTGCCATGGATCGCCGCGATGTCGATTCCGTGCTCGGCCGCGATCCGCTGGACCACGGGGGAGACGGCCGGCGGAGGCCCTTCCGTGGCTTCCGGCGCCGCGGCTGGCTCGCGCTCGTCCGCATGGGCCTCGCCGGGGCGCGCAGCGGTGTCGAGCGTGGCAAGCAGCGTGCCCACGTCCACGGTGGCGCCCTCCTCGACGAGGACCTCCTTCAGCCTGCCCGCGGCTGGTGAGGGCACCTCGGTCTCCACCTTGTCGGTCGAGATCTCGACGACGACCTCATCCCGCTCGATCCAGTCGCCCGGCCGCTTGCGCCAGGCGGTGATCGTGCCCTCGGCCACCGAGACGCCCATCTGCGGCATGACGAGCTCCACGAGATTGGATCCGCCAGGTAGCGCGGAGGGTCCGGGGGGCGCGAGCCCCCCGTCAGCCTCACCGGCAGGTGGCGCGGGGGGTTCGGGGGGCGCGACGTCCACCTCAGACCCGGCAGGTGGCTCGGGGGGCCCGGGGGGCGTGAGCCCCCCGTGATTCTCAGTATCCGAGGAGCTCACGGCAGGCATCCCTCACCTGATCGACCTGGGGCAGCACCGCGCGCTCGAGCGGAGGGCTGAACGGGATCGGCACATCGGGTGCGGTCACGCGGACGACGGGACCGTCGAGGTCCTCGAAGGCCTCCTCCGCGATGAGGGCGCACACCTCGGCGCCGATGCCGCACGAGCGGGTGGCCTCGTGGAGGACCACGACCTTGCTCGTCTTGCGCACGCTGGCGAGGATCCCCTCGGTGTCGAGCGGGCAGAGCGTGCGCAGATCCACCACCTCGATGCCGGCACCGTCGAGATCCTCGGTGGCCTCGAGTGCGGTGTGCACCATCGCCCCGTAGGCGATCACGGTGAGCTCAGAGCCTTCCCTGGCCACCCGGACCTGGCTGAGCGGGGTCTCGTAACGGCCATCCGCCACCTCCCCCCGCAGGCGCCGGTAGAGGTGCTTGTGCTCCATGTAGAGCACGGGGTTGGGGTCGCGCACCGCGCTTGCCATCAGCCCCTTCGCGTCCTCCGGAGTGGATGGCGCCACCACCTTGAGACCCGGCGCCTGCAGGAACCACGCCTCGGGGTTCTGAGAGTGGAACGGTCCGCCTGAGAACCCACCACCGGACGGCAGTCGCATCACCATGGGCACCGCGAGCCCCTGGCGGTAGTGCATCTTCGCGGCCACGTTCACGAGCTGGTCGAAGCCGCAGGCGATGAAGTCCGAGAACTGCATCTCGGCGATCGGCCGCATGCCCTCGACGGCCGCCCCGACGGCGGCGCCGACGATCGCCGATTCCGCCAGCGGCGTGTCCCACACGCGGTCGCGGCCGAACTCGGCGGCCAGGCCCTCGGTGACCTTGAACGCACCTCCGAAGTTGCCGATGTCCTGACCGAGGCAGAACACCGACTCGTCGTGGCGCATCTCCTCCCGCAGCCCGTCGGTGATCGCCTCGAGGTAGGTGAGCTCAGGCATCGGTGGCTGCCCTACCGGACCAGCGCGACCAAGGCGCGTGGCCGTCTCCGAGCACCGGGTCCTCGGTGGCGAACACCCCCTCGGCCGCGGTTGCCGGGTCGGGCATCGGACACGCCAGCGCCCACTCAGTCTCACGCTCGAGCGTCTCGGCCACGGCCTTGTGGAGGCTCTCCGTCTCGAGGCCCTCTTCGCCGAGCCGCTTCTCGAACGTCTCGATCGGGTCTCGCGCCGCCCAGTGCTCGAACAGCTCGGGCGGGACGTAGGACATGTCGTCGTGAGCGCCGTGTCCGTGCATCCGCATCGTCTCGGCCTGGATCAGCGTCGGTCCGCCGCCGACGCGCGCTCGGTCGCAGGCCTCGGCCGCCGCCTGAAAGACGGCCTCGACGTCGTTTCCATCCACCTTGACGCCTGCGAACCCGTAGGTGGCGGCCCGCTCGACCGGGTCGACGGCGAACTCGAGCTCGTTGGGTGTGGAGTACGCGTACTGGTTGTTCTCGAGGATGAACACGATCGGCAGCCGCCGCACCCCGGCCACGTTCATGGCCTCGTGCCACTGGCCGTTCGCGGTCGAGCCGTCGCCGAACCAGGTCATCGCGACCCTGGGCTCGCGACGCATCTGAAACGCGAGCGCGAGACCGCACGCCACCGGGGCCATGTCGGGCAGCATCGAGACCATGCCCACACACCCGAGCCCGGGGTCGCCGAAGTGCATGTTGCCGTCCCGCCCGTTGGTGACCCCGCCCACCCGTCCCATCATCTGGGCGAGCACGCGACCCGGCGTGACCCCGCGGATCAGGTGGGCGCCGAGGTCACGGTGAAGGATGCAGGCGCGGTCGCGAGGGGACAGTGCGAACGCCGAGCCCACGGACACCGCCTCCTGTCCGCGGCCGTCGTAGTGGCTGCCTGGCACCTTGCCCTGCCGGTAGAGCCCGAGCGCCCGCTCCTCGGTGGCGCGCATGAGGAGCATGTAGCGCAGAAGCTCACGGCGATCCTCGACCGTCAGCTGAGCCGCGGTGTCGCGCTCCCTCGGCTCGAGTTGCGCCGGTCTGGCGGTCGGCGTGGCCATTGCTTCATTCTCCCTTCGCTGCCGGAGCGGGGTCTCCGCCCGGCCTCGACGTTGTGACGCCCCGGCGCGGTCTCCGCCCGGCCACGAGGTTGTGACGCCCCGGCGGGGTCTCCGCCGAAGGCGCGGGCATGTGAGAGGTTACCCGTCCGGAGGCCCGCACCAACCCGCGTTCTAGGCTGGTCGAGGTGAGCCCGCGCGAGCGCTTCTGGACCAGACGCCTGCGCTGGCGGCTACACGGCGCATGGCAGTGGCCGGCGTTCGCCTTGTTCACCCTGGTGGACGGGCTGCTGCTGGACCAGCTGCCTCCGCTGGGCGCCGCGCGCATGGACCTGATCCTGGGAGTGCTCATAGCCACCTTTGCAAATCTCTTCCTGGTAGGCGCGGTCTCGCCCTTCCTCACCCGGCGCCTTGTGCGACGACGCGAGGAGGCCACCGCGGCGGCCGGAGCAGCTCCGCCGTCATCGGCGCCGCCACAGGTCGAGCGGGAGATCCTGCAAGACCGTATGGGCACCGCCCTGCTTGCTGCGGGAGTCGTGGCGGTGCTGGTGTCGGGGCTCGCCAACCGGCCGGTGACCGTGTCCGAGACCGAGGCCACCGAGGAGGTCGGCCGCCAGTTGCGCGCCTACGTCGCCCGGTCGGGAAGCCAGGAGCTCGCACGCAACCTCGAGACGGCGAATACCAGGCGGCTCTCGGACGGCTACTTCCGCGTGTGCATCGCCCGGGACGACAGGCGGCGCCACTTCTGCCTCTTCGTGGACACGGACAAGGAGCCGACAGACGTCAGGAGAGATCCGAGCGCGGAGTCGAACGCGGTGTTCGCGAGGTAGGTGGGGTCAGGTGGACCCCCGTACGCATTTCCCGGCAGCGGCACTGTAGCGGCCGCGTTGACTGCGGCTGGGTGGGATGGTCGGGGTCGCGACCCCTAGTTCCGGCCGATCAGCCGCAAGCTCGTGCCGCGCCCCGACACCTCGAAGACCTCCACGCTGTTCTGCCCGGGCCGCATCGCGATCTCCGGCACCATCACCGCGAAGCTCTCCTGCCTGCCTCCCCGCAGGTAGAAGGTGCGGCCGACCGCCTCGATCCTGCCGTTCACCGCCACCGCCAGGTCCCGCTTTTGACCGCGGGCGCCGCCGTTCACGGGACCGCCTACCTGGGTGGGCAGCACGATCGAGCCAGGCGTCACGTTCCGCATCTCGCCGGCCCCGACGATCGTGGCACGCACGCGTCCGAGCTCGGCGGGCCTGAGGTCGGATGCACGGCGGCCGATCAGGCCGCGGTTGGGGCCGATGCCCGTGTATAGCGTCCGGAAGTCCCCGGAGCCGAACAGCGCCACCTTCCGGCGGACCAGTGCCCTTCTGCGTCGCTCCATCGAGCCCGCGGAGATGGTCAGGGTGCCGCCGAAGCCACGCTTGATCATCCGCACGGAGCGCCGTCGCCGGCTCGCGCGCGAGAAGGCCGAACGGCCGGATGCCCGGTAGGGCATCTGGAAGTTGAGGACGTCGGCCATCGTCGGCACGAGGTCGATCGTGCGCACGTAGGAGCGGTCCGTCCGGCCTCGGCGCTGCCCCGGGGCCTTGATGAAGAACGGAACGGGTGCGATCTCGTCGATGTTGCCCGCGGTGGCGGTGCGGCGGTCCTTCACGCCGACATCGAAGGACATGCCGTGGTCGGCCACCACCGCGATCAGACTGGTGTCGAAGGTGCCGTTCCTGCGCATCCGCGTGAACATCCTTCCGAGCTCACGGTCCATGAATCCGATCTGCAGCAGCAGCCGCTGCTGGTTGTGGTCGGTGAGGAACCGGTCGCCGAACCCGGGGGGGCCGTTCATGCCGGGCACCGGATCCTGGAAGGTGCGACGGGTCTGGCGGCCCGAGGGGAGGAACATGTAGGGCCCGTGGGGGAGAAGCACGTGCTTCATGTAGAAGGTGGGCCGTCCCGGGTTGATCGAGTTGATGAAGCGGTCTAGGCGCTCGCGGCGCCCGCGCGCGAGCATCGGCAGGATCGCCGGGCGGGTCGGCCGCGCTCCCCTGCAGTAGCGCGGAGGGCAGATCGCGGTGGCCTCCTCGTTGCGCACGATCCGGTAGCCGCGCCGGCCGAACAGGTCATAGACCGTACGAGGGTGGGTCCTGTACGTGGCGTCGGCGCGGCGCTTGGCCAGAATGCCGTCGAGCACCTGGGGAATGGCCCTCGTGGTGGAGTCGTAGGTGGTGGTGGCGTTGGGAAACCAGGTTCCGGTGGCCGCCAGCGAAGCGAAGTTCGGATAGCGCACCGAGTCGATCTGCCCGTTGCGATCGAGCATCGCGTCGATCGGGAACTCGTCCATCACGATCATCACCGTCAGCGGCCTGCGCGGGATCTTCGGAGGGGGCGACTTTGGATCCACCAGTGGCTGCCCCGCGACGGCGATGCGGTCGCCCGCACCGCCTCCGTCGGTGGTGGACGCGACCACGAAGATCGCCACAGCCACGAGCACCGCCGGGGGGGCGAGCCGTATGAAGAGCCGTCGCAAGGTCAGCAGGATATCTGGGGTCGGCGGACGTTTCACCGCGTGGTCACAACCCGCGCCTCACCGGGAAGGTGCGGTGCTCAGGCCCGCCCCAGCAGCCGGAGCTCGCCCCGGGGGCCCACTTCGAACAGCCGGACGTTGTTGCGGCCCTCCCTGAGCACCGCCTCCGGAACGTTCAGAGCGAACCGCTCCGCTCGCAAACCGCGAAGCCGCCAGCTGCGCCCGGTGACCTCGATCCGGCCGTTCACAGAGAGCGCGAGATCGCGCCGCGCGCCGCGCCTACCACCCGAGAGGGTGCCCGCCACCTGCGCGGGCATCAGGCCCGTCTGGCGGCGCACGGCCCGCAGCCGACCCCCGAACACGAAGCGCGCCCGCACGATGCCCCGGCGAGCGGTCCCGAGCTGTGCCACGTCGCGCCCGATCAGCCCCCGAGCCGGCCCGATCCCCCTGTAGAGGCTCGAAAGGCTGCCGGACCCGTACCGCTGCAGGCGGCGGCGGACGACCGCCCGCCTGCGGCGCTCGTAGGCGCGGGCGGAGATCGTGACCGTGCGCCGGAAGTCACGCGTGGGGATCCGGACCGTCCTCCTACGCCGGGCCGCGCGGCCGAAGGCGGAGTGGCCGGCCACGCGGTACGGGATCGAGAGGTTGAGGATGCCGGCCATCGTGGGGAGCACGTCGAGCGTCCGGGCGTAGGCGCGGTTCACCCGTCCGCGGCGCTGGCGGGGCGCCTTCACGAACAGAGGCACAGGAGCCACCTCGTCCACGTTTCCCTGGGTGACGAGCCGGCGGTCGCGCACGCCCACCTCGAACGACACGCCGTGGTCGGCGGTCACGACCACCAGGGAGCGGTCGAACATCCGTAGCCGCCGCAGCCTGCGGATCAGTTGCCCGAGCTCATGGTCGACGAACCCGGTCTGGAGCAGGAAGCGCTGCTCGTTGTGGCGGGTCAGAAAAGGGTCCCCGAACCCGAGCACGCCGTTCATCCCGGGGATCGGGTCGCGCACCCCGTTGCGTGTACGGCGTCCCGAGGGGAGGTACATGTAGGGCACGTGGGGCAGCAGTGTGTGCTTCACGTAGAGGGTAGGCCGGCGGCTGGGGCGGATCCTCGAGATGAAGCGCCGCAGCCGCCGCGCCCGGTTCGTGCGGAGGCTCAGCAGCGTGTCCGGGTTCCTCGCCGGGGCGCCGGGGCACCAGCGCGGGGGGCAGAGGGTAGTGGCCTCCTCGGAGGCGACCACGCGGTAGCCGCGCCTGCCGAAGACGTCGAAGAGCGTCCGCGGATGGTCCGAGCGCGAGCGGCCGCCGCCGCGCCGGGGACGGCGCCCGTCCAGTATCAGCGGGACCGCCTGGCGGGTGTCGTCGAACACGGTGTGGGCGTTCGGAAACCAGGTCCCCGTACGCCGCAGCTCGGCGAAGGCGGGGTAGCGGACCTGGTCGATACGCCCCCGAGAGTCGAGCAGAGCGTCGCCGGGGAGCTCGTCGAGCACGATTAGCACCACGGAGGGCCGCGCTGCCTGGGCGGCCGGGGAGGCGGCGGCCAGCGCGACGCCGGCGAGCAGCAGCGCGGTGAGCGCCCGCGCCAGGGATGCACCAGCGCGTCCGTGGAGGGCGGCGCGGCCAGATCCACCCCGGCGGGTGCCCGGCTCCCGCCTATGCATCGGAGCTCAACCGGCTAGTGAAGCCCGGTGCCCAGAGCCTCGCGCCCGTGCGCCCCGCACCACGATCCTCGCGGTGGCCTGCACCCGCGTCGCATTCTTGGCTCGGGCCGCAACCGTGTTCGTCACGACCTGACTCCGGTTGGTGCGCCTGGCGCGCAGCCTCACTCGTAGGGTGCGGCCGCTCCTCACGCGCAGCGAGCTGATGCGCCAGCACACGCGACCCTTCGACCGCCTGGCCCTCCGCGGGGTGCCTCGGAACACCAGTCCCCTGCCAGGTCTATCGCACACCGACACTCGCCTCGCCGTGGCGCTGCCGCGGTTCGATACCCGGATCGCGAACGAGACCGATCCGCCCGGCCTGATCGTCCGCTTGGAGGGCTTGACGGCGACCGTCAGCCTCGGCGTCGGTGGTGGGGGTGGGGCCGCAGCGATCGGCGGCGAGGCCTCGGTCAGCGAGATGCCGGTGCCGCCGGCCGTCGTAGCCGTGACCAGGCAGGCCACGGTCTGGCCGAGATCCGCCTGCCTGAAGTGGTAGGACGGAGACGGGCCGGACTGGAGTGCCACACGGGTGGACTCGTTCACGAACGTATACGTGAACGTGGGGTTGTTGCTCCACGTGCCCGGCGAGCACGTGAGGGCCTGGCCCACCTGGAATATGCCCCTGGCGGTGATGTCGCTGCCTCCGCGTGGGGCCAATGGCGGATTGGCGTTGCCGGCGATGAACTGGGCGATCTCAGGTGCGGTGACGTTGACGTAGCCGTTGACCGAGCCCGGGCCACAGGCGTTCGGGCCGAAGCTCAAGACCCCGACCAGGGACGCCGGTGAGCCGACGGTCATCGGACCACCGCTGTCTCCCTGGCATGCCGAAGTGGTGACCGCTGTGACGCACAAAAAGAGGGCGTTGTTAGGGCCCCCGCATATCAGCGGGTTGGTCACGTTCGTGAACACCCCGTACAGCTGCCCGTTTGGCTGCTGGCCAGGTACCTGCCTTCCGAAGCCGGTGATGCCGGCAAGTGTCCCCTGGGCCGGAGAACCGCCGGTGGCCAGCCGGATGGCTTGAGCTGTCGGGATGCCGAGGTTGAGCGGCGTGGCCAACTGCAGCACGGCAACGTCGTCCGGAGACCCTGGACCGGCCACCGGATTGAACAAGGGGTGCGACCGCACTGCAGCCACCGCGCGCGTCTGCGGGGCGTCGCCAGGAGCCGGCGTCTCGACGTTCGAGACACCGGCTACGACGGTGAAGCTGGCAGGCGGACGCGGAAGGTTGGCGTCGGTGAAGACGCAGTGCGCCGCCGTGAGCACATGGGTGGCGTCGTAGATCGACCCGCCGCAGGCGGACGTCCGGGATCCGATGGTGGATTCGACGTAGGTCTGCCACGGCGCCTGCCGGATCGATATGGCGGTGCCGTTCACGATCAGCCGCTCGGGCTTCTGGTCCGCGTAGCCGAGCGTCCGCGGGGGAAGCGTGCCCTCCTCCCCGGGCGCCGCTAAGGCGGTAGAGTGCACGAACGTCCCTAACCCCATGAGGGCCAAGACGGCGGCTGTCAGTGTACGACGCATGCTGAGTTGGGTATGCCCATGGTCGGAGACGCTACCCGAGCACGGCTTGCATGGGAAGACTGGACTGGAGTCACCAGTCGCTTGATCGCGCGTCAGCCATGTGCCAGCAACCGCGCCCCGAGGCGCCGCGCCAGGCCCTCGCCACCGTGGCGCATGACCACGTCGTGGTTCCAGCGGAACACCGGGCCTGCGAGCGGTGCCACCGCGTTCATCCAAGGCTTGGTGGTGCGCACGTCCCACTCGTAGACCACGGCGGTCACCCCACCGTCCTCCCACAGCCGCCAGACGCCAGTGCCCTCGAGCTCGCCAAAGGCCCTGCCGGCCATCCGCCTCGGCGCATCCACCTCATCGGTTTGAAACTGGAACTCGAGCGGATACGGGATGCGGCTCCTCCACACGATCGTGTGACGGCCTCCGCGGCCCTGCTCGTCCCCCGGATCGTTCTCCTCCACCCGCACGACGCCCCGCCACCATTCAGGCCAAGACGCGGCGTCCTCCAACTGCCTCCACACCCGCTCGCGTGGAGCGTCGAGGAGCCAGGTAGTCAGAAAGTGGTAACGCGCCACCGCGGCAACCCTAACCTTGCAGGGCAAGGGACGGGCCCTGCGCGGCGGCCAGGCCCGCTCCGGCATCGTCGTAGGCGCTCTTGCCGACTGGCACCAAACCGTCGCCGCCGTGCAGTCCTGGCCGGTGATTCGGTACCCGGTCCGCTCGATGGTACTCGCGCCAAACTTCAAGTCCCACACGCCGGCGTGGCGCGCAGGCGGGCGTGGGGGCCGACCTCGCAGAGCGATGGGCGAAGCGCATGGCGGCCGTGCGGGCCGGTCGGCGCCGGATAGGCTGCAGCCGTGAGCACCTACGAGCGCCTCGCGGAGCTCCGAGTCGAGATCGAGTCCTACTCGCTCGAAGGGCTCGAGCAGCAGTACACACCGGAGTTCAGCCGGCTCACGACCGTGATCCACCTCGCCGGGGGCGGCGAGGAGGGCCTCGGGGAGGACGTCGTCTACGAGGGGCTCGACCATGTCTCGCTCCAGGCCGCCGGCCCCGTGCTGGACCTGACCGGCTCACACACCATGGGATCACTGGGAGAGCGCCTCGACGGCCTCGACCTGTTTCCGGACCCGCCGGTGCGGGAGGTCTCGCGCCTGTACCGCCGCTGGGCGTTCGAGTCCGCCGCGCTCGACCTCGCGCTACGCCAGGCGGGCCGCTCACTCGGGGATGTCCTCGGGCGCCCGCCGCGGCCGCTCACCTACGTGGTTTCGATGCGCCTCGGGGGGAGCGGGGATGAGGGGCCGGAGAGCGCCGACAAGGTCACGCGCCTCCTCGAGCGCTACCCCGGGACCCGCTTCAAGCTCGATCCCACCAACACCTGGAGCGATGAGCTGATGGCCGAGCTGGCGGCCACGGGCGCGGTCGACTCGCTCGACCTCAAGGGTCACTACCGCGGCACCCCGGTCGACGTGGAGACCGACCCGGAGCTCTACCGCAAGGTCGCTGAGACGTTCCCCGAGGCCTGGATCGAGGATCCGGACCTCAGCCATCCGGAGGCGGCGGCGGTGCTCGAGCCCCACCGCCACCGCATCACGTGGGACGCGCCCATTCACTCTATAGCCGACATCGAGGCGCTTCCCTTCCAGCCCCGGATGGTGAACATCAAGCCGTCGCGTCTGGGCCCGCTCGCGGAGCTCTGCAGCGCCTATGACTTCTGCGAGCAGGAGGGCATCGGCGCCTACGGCGGCGGGCAGTCAGAGCTCTCGGTTGGCCGCGACCACATCCAATACCTCGCCGCGGTCTTTCACCCCGAAACGCCGAACGACACAGCACCGAAGGAATTCAACCTCCCGGAGCCGCCCGACGGCCTTCCCCAGAGCCCGATCGACCTGCCGATCGCCCCCACCGGCTTCCGCTTCGACTGAGCGTCGGCCTCGGCTCGGGACCGCTCAGGTCAGTGAGGGTCGCTCGCGGGCGGGAGCACCGCCGCGCCCGACGCGTGGAGGACCTCCCGCTGTTCCGCTAGCGTCCGCTCGCCTGTCTCCAAAGGAGCCCCCGATGCCCGCCCAGCAGTTCGTCGATGAGTTGAACGCTCAGATCGGCCGCGAGTTCGGCGCCTCGCACCAGTACGTCGCGGTCGCCGTCTTCTATGACGACGCCACACTGCCCCGCCTCGCCGCGTTCTTCTACGACCAGGCGGACGAGGAGCGAACCCACGCGATGATGATGGTGCGGTACCTCCTGGACGCCGGGGTGCGGCCCACGATCCCCGGCGTGGCGGCCCCACGGATCGACTTCGCCGACTGGATCGATCCCATCTCGGTCGCGCTCCAGCAGGAGCGCAAGGTGACCGACCAGATATCGGGGCTGGCGGCCACCGCTCGGCGCGAGAACGACTACTTGAGCGAGCAGTTCATGCAGTGGTTCCTCAAGGAGCAGGTCGAGGAGGTATCCACCATGTCCGACCTGCTGGCCGTGGCCGAGCGCTGCCGTGACCGGCCGATGGACTTCGAGGACTACTTGGCCCGGGAGAGGTCGGGAGCCGAGGAGGCAGATCCGACGGCGCCGCCGGCGGCCGGCACCCACTGATCCAACCCTAGTTTGTTAGGGTCCCCTAACTTAGGGAACCCTAACTGGGAGGGCACGTGAAAAGTGGGCGGGGAGCGCTGCTTGCCGTGAGCGTCGTGCTTGGCGTAGCGGCTGGGCTAGGGGCCGCAGCCTGCGGAGAGGACCGTCGCGGCGGCGTCGAGGTGGAAGGCGCGGGCACCGGCACGACGGGCGGCGGATCCGACCCGGCCACGACCGCCACCACGCCGGCCACCACCCCCTCCGCCCCCGACGCGGACGGGGCAAGCACTGAGAGGACGACCCCTTGACGTCCGACCGGCGGGTCGGGCACGCCGAGGAGAAATCCCAGCTCGCCTTCTCGAGGCCGGGGGGATCGTTGCGCTACGCCGAGGTCTGCGTCACGGGCGGGCTCGGCTTCATCGGCACGCACCTCTGCCTCGCGCTGGCCGCACGCGGTGTACGGGTCCGCTGCGTCGATCGCCTGGGCGCTCACACGCGGGGAGTCGTCCCCCGCGATTGGCCGCGGGCCATGGCGGGGCTACCCGGGATCACGCCCGTCCGGCTCGACATCGGCAGCGACTCGCTCGACGCGGCGCTCGAGGGCGCGGATGCGGTGATCCATCTCGCCGGCTTGCCCGGCGTCCGCAGCGGGCACCGCTTCTCCGAGCTGTGGCGCGAGAACACGCTCAACACGGTGCGGCTGGCGCGAGAGGCCGCCCGGCGCGGCCAGCGCTTTCTGCTGGCCTCGACTTCGTCGGTGTACGGCAACGCTTCGCAACTGCCATCGTCCGAGCACGCGGCGCTCTCGCCGCTAAATGCGTATGCGCTGTCAAAGCTCGCTGCCGAGCAGGCCTGCCTGACGGCGGTGACGCGCGAGGACGCCGACGCGGTGATCGCGCGTCTCTTCACGGTCTTCGGCGAGCACCAGCGCCCCGACATGGCCTTCGCGCGCTGGATCGACGCCATCCTCTCGGGGCGCCCGATCCCCTGGTGCGCGCGGACGGGGACGGCACGGGACTTCACCTATGCCGGCGACGCCGTGGCAGGCCTGGTGGCCGCCCTGGAGCACGGAAGGGCGGGGGAGATCTACAACATAGCCGGGGCAGGGCCCACCCCTTTGAGCGACGCGCTGAGGGTCCTGGAGGGGATCCTCGGCCGCCCGGCGCAAGTCGATCGAAGCGCGCCTTCCACGGGTGAGGCCACGGTCACCTCGGGATGCGGGCGAAAGACGGCCGCAGAGCTCGGGTACCGACCGCGGCACTCGTTGGCGGAAGGGCTGGAGCGTCAGGTCATGAGCGTCCTGGCTGCTCAGCGCCGCAAGTCGCAGGGCAGGCGGTCTTACGTGGGAGCCTGCGAGGGCGCACCCCGTGAGGGTCCCAACCGGCGCCTCGTGGTCTCGGCGGCCCCTCAGAGCGCCAGTGACAACGGGCGCTCGAGCAGCTCCCGCACGCGAGCCAGGAACTGCGCGCCGTCGGCGCCGTAGAGGATGCGGTGGTCACAGACGAGGGTCAGGGTCAACATGTCGCGGGCGACCACGCGTCCGCGTTCGTCCACCGTCGCCTTCTTCTCCAGGGCGCCGACGGTCAGGATGGCCGCCTGGGGCGTATTGATGATCGCGGTGAAGCGCTCGATCCCGTACATGCCCAGGTTCGAGACGGTGAAGGTGCCGCCGCTCAGCTCCGGCGGCGTGATCTCGCCGTCCCGCACCCGCTCGATCAGCCTGCGGGCCTGGCGGGAGATCTCGCCGAGAGACTTCTGGTCGGCGTCGGGAACGACCGGCACCACGAGCGCGTCCCGGGCCGCCACCGCCACACCCACGTTGACCTTGGAGTAGAGCTCGAACCGGCCGTCCCGGTAGCCGCCGTTCACGCGCGGGTGCTCGCGCAGAGCCAGGGCCGCTGCCTTCACCACCATGTCGTTGTACGACGGGGCACGCTCCACCTGCTCCTTCAGGCGGTCGCGCAGCTCGATGCAGAGCGTCATGTCAACGTCGAGCTCGAGCGAGAAGTCGGGCACGGTGGCCTTCGACTCGGCCATGCGCCGGCTGACCGTGCGCTGTAGGCGGGTCAGCTCCTGGACGGTGACCTCTCCCTTGGCGCCCGTCTCCGGCGCGGCGCTCACACCCGGTGCGGTGACCACGTCCGGTGGGATGGCCTCGCGGGGCGGCTCGTCCGTGGCTTCCTGGCTGCCCTCCTCGTGCGGGACGGGCCCCCGTATGGCCGCCGCCTCCACGTCGGCCTTCAGGATCCGCCCGCCGGGGCCCGTTCCCTCGAGTTGCGCGAGCTCCACACCAAGCTCGCCCGCCACACGCCGGGCCACCGGTGAGGCCTTGATGCGCCCGTTGCCGCCGGCCGCCTCGGGCGGGGGCGGCTCGGGCGCGGCCGCGGAGACCGCTGTCGCTGCCGGCTCGGGAACCGGCGCCGCGTCGGCGTGTGCCTGCTGCTGTCCGGGCCCCGCATCCGCCCCAACCTCGGGCGCCCCATCCCTGCCGGGGCCGCCGTTCTCTCCGGGTTCCGCGCCGCCCTCGGCGTCCGCCGCTGCGCTCGAGGAAGCCTCGCCCGCCTGGCCGATCCGCGCAATCGGCTCGCCGATCGGCAGGGTGTCGCCCGCCTGGGCCAGGACCTCGAGCAGCACTCCGTCCGAGTCGGCCTCGTAGGTCATGTTGGCCTTGTCGGTCTCGATCTCGACGAGCGGCTGGCCACGGCTCACCTCGCCGCCCGCCTCGACGAGCCACTTGAGCACAGTGCCCTCCTCCATCGAGTCCGACAGCCGCGGCATCAGCACGTCGGACGCCACGGCTCAGAGGTCCCGGAACGTCGAGAGAGCCGCGCTCACCACGTGCTCCTCGTGCGGGAACGCCGCCTGCTCGAGCGGCTTCGAGTAGGGCATCGGCACGTCGCCGCCCGCCACGCGCGCCACCGGTGCGTCGAGCCAGTCGAATGCCTGCTCCTGGATCAATGCCGCCATGTTGGCGCCCACCCCGCCGTGGGGCCATCCCTCCTCCACGATGACCGCGCGGTTGGTCTTCCTGACCGACTCGAGGATCGTGTCGAGGTCGAGGGGCCGCAGGGTGCGGGGATCGATCACCTCGGACTCGATCGCGTGCTCGGCGGCCAGCTGCTCGGCGCCCTTCAGGGCGGTCTCGGCCATCCGGGAGATCCCTATGATCGTGACGTCGCTGCCCTCGCGCCGCACGACCGCCTCCCCGAAGTTGATCGGCTCGGCGTTCTCGGGCACCTCGCCGCGGCGGCCGTAGAGCGTCTCGTGCTCGATGAAGATCACCGGATTGTCGTCGCGGATGGCCGCCTTGAGCAGCCCGTGGGCATCGGCCGCGGTGCTCGGCACGGCCACGAGCAGCCCGGGCACGTGCAGGTAGAGCGCCTCGAAGGAGTGGGAGTGCGTGGGCCCCAGCTGGTGGCCGGCGCCCTGGGGCATCCGGATCACCATCGGAACCGACACCTGGGCGCCGAACATGTAGCGGATGGACGCGGCGCAGTTCACGATCTGGTCGAGGGCCAGCAGGGAGAAGTTCACGGTCATGATCTCGACCACCGGTCGCAGACCCGTCATCGCCGCGCCGACGCCCATGCCCACGATCGTGTTCTCAGAGATGGGCGTGTCGCGCACCCGCTTCTCGCCGAACTCCTGGAGCAGCCCCTGGGTCACCTTGAACGCACCCTGGAAGACGCCGATGTCCTCGCCCATGAGGAAGACGTTCTCGTCGGCCTGCATCTCCTCCCGCAGCGCCAGCCTCAGCGCCTCGCGGTAGCGCATCTGTGGCATCAGCCGCCCTCGCCGCGGGCCCGGGCCTCGCGCTGCTGCTCGTCGGTCTCCGGCTCGTGGAGAGAGCCCAGCTCGGCCAGCTCGTGGGCGACCTCGCCGGCCTGCCGTTCCTCCTCGCCGCGGTGGGTGTCGGGCGAGCGCAGGTCGGTGGACCAGTAGGGGCGGCGTACCTGGTCGCCGATCACGTAGATGTCGTCGTAGAGCGAGGAAAGGTCGGGGAAGGGCGACTCGTCGGCGAACTTGACCGCTTCGTCCACGGCCCTCATCGCGTCCTCGTCGAGCCTCTTGACCTCTTCCTCGCCCAGCACCCCCTCCTCGACAACCCGTTTGGAGAAGGCGGCGATCGGGTCACGCCCCAGCCACTTCTCCACCTCCTCCTTCGTGCGGTATTCCTCGGGATCGGCCATCGAGTGCCCGCGGTAGCGATACGTGACCGCCTCGACGAGCTGTGGGACGCGGTCCCCCCGCGCCTTCTCGAGAGCGGTGCTCACGCAGGCGTGCACGTCGAGCAGGTCCATGCCGTCGCACCGCGCCCCGGGCACTCCGAAGCCGGCGGACTTCTGCGAGAGGTCCGTGACGGCGGAGTGGCGCTCGAGCGCGGTGCCCATGCCGAACTGGTTGTTGATCACCATGAAGACCACCGGCAGGCTCCACAGGGCGGCGAAGTTCATGGTCTCGCCGAAGGTGCCCTGGTTGGTGGCGCCGTCGCCGAACATGCAGAGGGTGGCGTCATCGGTGCCCGTGTAGTCCGACGCCAGCGCCACGCCGGCCGCGAGCGGCAGGTTGCCGCCCACGATCCCGTAGCCGCCGAGGAACCGGCGCTTCATGTCGAACAGGTGCATGGACCCGCCTCGCCCGCCCGAGCAGCCGGTGGCCTTGCCGAACAGCTCGGCCATCACCTCCGCGGAGGGCGTGCCGCGTGCCAGCGCCTGCCCGTGCTCGCGATAGGTCGACATGAGGTAGTCGGTGTCGCGCAGCGCCTGGGTGGCGCCCACGATGGTGGCCTCCTCGCCGATGCAGAGGTGCAGGAAGCCGCCGATCTTGGCCTTGGCGTACATCTCCCCGGCGCGCTCCTCGAAGCGACGGACGAGGAGCATCTTTTCGAGCACCTTCTCGCACGTGTCGCGACTCGGGAGGGGGTGCGGGGAGCCGGCGACGCCCGTTCCCTCCGAGGCCAGGTCAGGCGTGACGTTCTCGATTGTCATTACCTTCGACTCTACCCTGTAGCGCCCGCCATGAACCGAGCGCCGGGCGGCCTGACCTAACCCTTGCCGAGCAGGTCGATCACGAAGACGAGCGTCTCGTCGGGTCCGATCGCAGGGGGCGAGCCCTCCGCCCCGTAGGCCAGGTCCGGGGGGATCGTGAGCCTGCGCCTGCCACCCACTCGCATGCCCTCGAGCCCCTGGTCCCAGCCGGGGATCACCTCGCTCGCGCCGAGCCGGAACTGAAACGGCTGGCCGGCATCGAAGGAGGAGTCGAACTCCTTGCCGTTCTTGAAGCTCACGCCCACGTAGTTGACCTGGATCTGGTCGCCCGCCTTGGCCGCTGCGCCCTTGCCCTTCACGAGGTCCTTGACCACGAGCTTCTCGGGAGGGGATCCGGTGGGCTTTGCCACCTTCGGCTTCTCTCTCACCTCGCCCGCGGTCTCCGGCGGCGCGGGCTCCTCAGCGGTCGGCTGCTGTTCGACGGCCGAGTCCGCGTCGGACTTGTCTGCCTCCTCTTCGCCGCATCCGGCGGCGAAAAGCGAGAGCGCCGTGAGGCCGCAGGCGATCAGGTTCCGGGTGCGCATCGCGCGGATGCTAGGGATCGCGAGTCAGGCACGCGCCAGAGCGGCGGCGGCCGCCTCGAGGCTGTCATCACCCCAGAAGAGCCGATCGCCGACGGCCACCGTGGGCACCCCGGTCACCCCGCGTTCGGCTGCCTCGTCGGTGGCCCTGCGCAGCCCCTCCTTGACCGCCCGGCTCTCGATGCCCTTCAGCACTGCCGCGGGGTGCAGCTCGCACGCCGCGGCGGAGATCAGCACGTTGTCGGTCTTCGAGAGGTCCCTCCCCGCGGCGAAGGCCTGCCGGAAGGCGGCGAGGGAGTAGGCCACCACGCGTCCCGCCTTCTGGGCGAAGATCGCGGCGCGCATGGCGGCGAGGGTGTCGTTGGGCCAGCCCGGAGGCCACCGGAGAGGTCGCAGGCCATGGTGCGCGGCTCGCGCCTCCACGTCCGCCATGCCCCGCGCGCGTGCGTCGCCGAGCGACCAAGATCCCCCGCCGGTGGCCTTCCAGATGCCCCCCAGCAGGATCGGCTGCCAGACCGGCACCACGGGGAGTACGGCGTTCACCCGCTCGGCGGCGAGGTATGCGTAGGGGGAGCCCAGGTCGTAGTAGAAGACCGGCCGCTCAGCGCTGTCCACGGCCGGCCAATCTAACTAGGCCTGGGCTAGGCCCGATACCCGCCGGCGTCAGCGCGGAGGAAAAGCTGGCGCTGCTCGAGCTGATCGACCACGCGAGCGCTGAGGGCTGGATCCATCAGCGCGCCTGCCGGGTGCTCTCGCTCGACGAGCGCCGGGCGCGGCGCTGGGCCTACCGCCGCGGGGCCGGAAGCCTCGCCGACCGACCCGACGGCGGCAACCCCGTGCACGGGCTGATGCCCGCAGAGGTCGAGGCGATCCTCGCGCTGCACGCCGACTGGAGCGAGACAGACGGCTCGCACCGAAAGCTTGCCCACCGCGGCTCCTACCTCGGGCGCGTGTGGGTCTCGCCCGCCACCGTCTACCGCGTCCTGGCTGCATATGTTCTGCCTCACCGCCCGCGGCCAGAGCCGCGCACCAAGGCGCCGTGGCGCGAGTGGGTGAGCTATCGCCCGAAGATGGTCTGGGGCTATGACCTCTCGGCCTTCCACGCCGCGCGCTGCCAGGTGCTCGCGATCTCGACCTCGTCAGCCGCAAGTGGATCGACCAGCTGATCTGCAGCGAGACGACATCGACCCAGGTGGCCGTCCTCTTCACGCGCGCGCTCGAGGCCGAGGGCGTGCTCGACCAGGCGACCGCCCGCGTTGACGGGCTCGCCGACCCGGCCAACCCGCGCTCAGACCAGCCGATCCTGCTCGCGGTCTCCGACGACGGCGCCCAGATGACCTCGGGCTCGACGCGCGAGTTCATGGCGCTGCACGCGATCGCGACCCAGTTCGGGCGCCCGGGCGTCCCGACCGACCAGGCGCCGATCGAGAGCTTCCTCTCACATCTGAAGACTGAGTCGCCCCAGCTCGCGGCGATCGAGGAGCCGGCCGCGCTCGCCAGGAGCTCGAGGCGATCCGCGCCCACTACAACGGCGTCCGACTGCACGCCGGGATCGGCTACGTCACGCCCGACGATGAGCACGCCGGCCGCGGGCCCGCGATCCGCGACGCTCGCCGCCACGCCCTCGCGCGCGCCCGCCGCGGCGGAACTCCTACCATCGCGAGCACAACCGTCAACCACCCACACAACCCCCGGACGACATTGCTTGATCGACGTCCGGATCTCGGACATTGAGTGGGATACACTAAGTACTCAGACGGGGTCGCACGCATGGAGGCCTGGCTCCTCCCAATCATCCTGCCAGCTGTTGAAAGGAGATCACCACCATGCGGAAGTGCTTCGATTTGTTCTCGTCGAGGCGAAGCTCCACCTCGCTCGCGACCTTTACTGTCGCCGCGGCGGTGGCCGCAATGACAATCTCGCCCATTGCCCTTGGCAACCCGGACGAGACGGCCAACACGATCCAGGAGATCAACGCGGCCGTTGCGGCTGAGCCAACGGCGCCGCCGGCAATCGACACCGGCGTGGCCAGCGCGCCATCAGTGAGCTCGGAAGATGTGAACCTCGGCGGCGACCTCGAGCTGGATCTACCGGCGGCTGGCGCAGGACGCACGGTCGAGGGGACGACGGTCTATGACGCTGCAGGCACCGACGCCGCACAAGTCGCGGTACAAAGGGTCGGACCGGGCATGCGCGCGCTGATAAACATCGATGACGCCTCCGCGCCGGAACGCTATGAGTTCCGGCTGTCAGGAGACGTTTCCCGGCTGCAGCTGAACGATGACGGCTCTGTCGCCGCTTACGACTCGACCGATGAACTGATAGGGGGGTTTCCGGCGCCTTGGGCGCGCGACGCCGTCGGCCGCTCCGTGCCGACACACTACGAGGTCAATGGCACCGTGCTAGTTCAGTTCGTCGAGCATCGGGCGGGCGACTTCGAGTACGGGATCACAGCTGACCCGTTCTGGCTGGGCCTAGCGATTAAAGCCTGTATGAGGGTCCGGTGCTACCGTTGGATGCCCGGGGCTCTGGAGCGGCAGTTTCTCCACGGCCACATCACTGTTGCGGTGACCAAATGGCTCAGGGGCTGGTTCTGCGCCAAGACCTTCATCTGCTGACCTGACTACACGGGTGCCGCAGCTCATGGTCCATGTTCTGATAGAAGCCGTCACCGAAGCAGTCCTCCAAGCATTCGGGTGGATGGTTCGGATGGTACGGGGCATGGTCGCCAATTCCGCCGCCGACGCTGGTCTGTCGGCGGCGGAGGAGACGGGGGCTAGGCAATATGGACGCCGGCGCGACCGGCGTCGTCTCAAGCGGCTGGCGGCCACCGGCGATGTCGATGAACTAGTGCGCGTGTACCAGCGGTGCGGACGCGGTAGTCATGACGTCAACCGCCGAATAGAAGCGTTGCTGCAGGTTGCGCGTGCCGAGCCGTCGACCGCCGAGCCGCTGTTGCGCGAGGTCATCGAAGGACCCGACGACACCTGGGTCACCGTCGCGGCACTGGACATCGCCGCCAGATGCAGGATGACCGGGCTCGCCGACGCGGTCGCTAACGCCCGGGAAGACCCGCGCCCAGCGATCGCGACCGGAGCGGCATCGGTGCACAAGCGGCTGGCGAAGGGGTAAGCGTTCACGGGGTTACGGGGGCAGTGGGGCGGGGGCGGGCTGGCCGTGGAGGTCGGCGGTGATCGCGTTTAGTGGTAGACGAGTAGCGGTCGGTGACGATCACCCCTTGCGGGTCGTCGCCCAGCAGCGCGCGGGCGGCGTCGCGGTCACGACGCGGATCGAGCTGAAACAGCGCGGCGTCGGCTGTCGGTCGCGACCGACAGCCACGTGCCCTGGCCGGCCTGGCGCCAGCTGGTCTCATCCGCGCCGCGGACCGGGCTTTCGTCGACATGCGCGAGGATCGCGGCGTACGGGTTCTCGAGCGCGTCGCTGGTCTGCTTGACCAGGGCCTCGACCGACGCCGGGGTGATCTGAAGGCCGCACAGGTCCTCGAGGGTCTGTCCGATGAAGTGTGTGTGGTCGGGGTGACCGATACCACGGCGAGGTCGCCGAGCTGACTGACCTGCTCGACCTCTGCGGCTGGCCGGAGGGGTCCAGAGTGATCGTCCGCCGCGAGCGTCCGCACCCCGGCGCACAGCTGTCCTTCACAGACCACGACGGCCACCGCTTCCAAGTGATCCTGACCGACCAGCCAGACAAGGACATCGCAACCATCGAGCGCCGCCACCGCGCCCGCGCGCGGGTGGAGGACCAGATCCGCCAAGACAAGGACACGGGCCTTCGCAACCTCCCCTTCCGCGACTTTCAGGTCAACACCGTCTGGCTCGAGCTCGTTCTGATCGCCCATAACCTGATCGCCTGGACCCAAGCGCTGGTGCTGAGCGGCGAGCTCGCGAAGGCCGAGCCCAAGCGGCTGCGCTACCGGCTGCTGCACGTCGCCGCCCGGCTCGCCTTCTCAGCCCGCCAGGCCAAGCTGCGACTCGCGGCGGGCTGGCCCTGGGCGACTGACCTCGCCGCCGCCTTCGCGAGGCTCAAGGCGCTCCCGGCACCCGCCGGCTAACGGTGACTGCCCTCGCGCCGACGACCAGCACCGCGCCGGCGCCAGACGCCCCGCGAAGCCTGCCCAAAACCGCCCGACCGTGTCGCGGTGCGGCCGGGAGAGCCGCCGGGCACCCCTCGGCGCGACGCCCGACGTGGCCTCACACACACCAGCTCCCAAAAACTCAACCCGGGCGTCGCTACTGCAAGATCCGGGCTAGCCGAGGCGAGAGGGCCTGCCCGAAGGCATGCCCCGTACGCTCCGGAACAGTGCGGTGGATCGTGGACGGCATGAACGTGATCGGATCGCGGCCCGACGGATGGTGGAGGGACCGTCACGGGGCGATGGTGCGGCTGGTCGGCGTGCTCGAGCGCTTTGCCGCGTCCGCGGGAGCGCACGTCACGGTGGTATTCGAACGGCCTCCGGTGGCGCCGATCGCCTCGGGGGTCATCGAGATAGGGCACGCCCCGCGTCCCGGCCGCGACTCCGGCGACGCCGAGATCATCCGACGCGTGGGCTCCGATCCTCAGCCGGGCACCCTCAGGGTGGTCACATCCGACCGGGCACTCGCCGATCAGGTGCGGGCGGCCGGCGCTTCGGTGGAGGCCGCGCGGGCCTTCCGCGACCGCCTGGATGGCCTCTCCCCGGGCACGGAGTAGCCTCGGCCTGTGCTGCCTCGCCGGCTCAGCCGTGGATGAGCCAGCCGTCGGTCGCGCGCGCCGCCTCCAGCACGGCCTCCGCGAATGCCGGATGGGGATGGATGGAGCGGGCCACCTCCGCGTAGCCGCCCTCGAGGTCGTGGGCCACCACGAGCTCCTGGATCAGGTCGGCCGCCTTGGCCGACACGATGTGACCGCCGAGCAGCTCGCCGTAGCGCTTGTCACCCACGAGCTTGATCATGCCGCCGCGCTCGCCATAGACGGTGGGGGCTCCGACGGCGCCCATCGGCACCTTGCCGACCACCACCTCGTGCCCCGCCTCGCGCGCCTGCGCCTCGGTGAGCCCGAAGGAGGCGATCTGGGGCATGCAGAACGTCACGCGCGGCACGAACGGGTAGTCGATCCGATGGGTCTCGAGCCCGGCGGCGTCCTCGACGGCGATGACACCCTCGTCTGAGGCCTTGTGTGCCAGCGCCGGCCCGGGAACGATGTCGCCGATGGCGTACACGCCCTCGAGCGAGGTGCGCATCGCGCCGTCCACCTCGATCAGGCCGCGCTCGCCGACCTTCACGCCGGCGTCCTCCAGCCCCAGGCCCTCCACGTCGGCGCCACGTCCGGCGGCGATGCACACGAGGTCGACCTCGTGGGTCTCGTCGCCCATCGTGATCCTCACCGACTCGCCGGTGTCCTCCACGCTCTGGACGTCGGCTCCGGTCACCACCTGCACGTTCTGCTTGGCGATCTCGCGCGCGCAGGCGCGGGCGATGTCCACATCCTCGAGCGGCACGATCTGATCGAGGGCCTCGAGCAGCAGCACCTCCGTGCCGAGCCGCCCGAAGGCCGAGGCCACCTCCGTGCCGGATGCCCCGGCGCCGATCACGGCCAGCCGCTTCGGCTGCTCGTCGGCCAGCCAGGTGGCGGCGGTGTCGCGGATCCGCCCGCCGAACTGCAGGCCGGCCACCGGGCGGGGCACAGAGCCGCAGGCAAGCACCACGGTGTCCGCCTCGATCTCCGAGCCGTCGAAGGACCCGCCCACCTTCACGTTCGCATCGTCGGTGACCGATCCGAAACCGTCGATCAGGTCGATCCCGTTCTTCTCGAACAGCATGGCCACGCCGCCCGTCAGCGTCTTGATCACCCTGTCGCGGTGGCGAACCGCGCCGCCGAAGTCGAACTCGACGCCCGAGGCGGTGATCCCGAAGCTCTCGGCGTCGGTGACCTCGGCGTACACGTCGGCCACTCGCAGGATCGCCTTGGCCGGGATGCAGGCCTCGTTGAGGCAGCGGCCCCCGACGCTGCCCTTCTCCACCACCGCGGTCTTCATGCCGAGCTGTGCGGCTCGGATGGCGGCCACGTAGCCCCCGGGGCCCGAGCCGATGACGATGCAGTCGTACTTGCTTGCGGGCACGCTCCGAGCCTATGGCATCGGTGCGGTGCTCGCCCGATCAACGACCGGGCTCCTCCCGCGGCGGTAGCGGGCTGGGCGCCCTCCTATTGGGCACCCGGCCGCTCGGGCATCCGGATGCGGGCCATCGCCTTCACGAGGAACCAGAACAGGGCCCCCGCGGGTGCGATGATGGCGATCACCAGCACGACCGCTCTCAAGTTGGCGGCGAACATGGCGGCAGCCGACGCGTAGACGATCGTGATCGCGAGGAGCGTGTGCATCCCGAGGATCGCCCAGTAGCGCGCTCTCCACATCCCCCAGGCCATCACGCCCAGGAGCCCCACCACGAGCACGCTGCGGACGATCCGCCCGTTCTCGCCGGGCGAGTAGCCGAGCGCGAAAGACACCGCCTCGGCCAGGGCCAGTGTCGCCGCCACGAGCGCCCCGACCGTGACGGCCGTGGGGCGCTCACCTTCGGCGAGCGGCTCGAGGGCGGCGCGGGCCGCCTCGGTGCGGGCGCGCCCGCGGGCATAGCCGCGGGCCACGACGTCGTCGCCCTCCGTGTTCGCGTGCGCCGAGTGCGTGCGCTCGGGCGGCACCCCCTCGGCGGATTCCCCTCCTCCGCCGGCCGCGCGTGACATTTCCTCGGCGGGTTCCCCCGCGCCGCCCGCGCGCCGCCGCTCCTTGCGGCGCCTGCGGCTACTGCGCTGCGCCAACGGTGCTCCTTCCCTCGAGCAGCGCGGCGCGCAGAGCAGACGCGGCGGCCCTGGGGTCCGGTGCGTCGCGCACGGCGCGTACCACCACGGCGCGCTGGGCACCCGCCGCCACGACCTCTCCAACGTTGCGCCTGTCGATGCCGCCGATCGCAAACCACGGCACGGGCGGCTCCCTGCGCGCCGCGTGTCGCAGGTAGCCGAGCCCCGCTGCCGGGCGGCCGGGCTTGGTGGGCGTCTCCCACACCGGACCCACGCTCAGCTGATCGGCGCCGGCTCTCACCCCCGCCTCGAGCTGCTCGGGCGAATGGGTCGAGAGCCCGATCAGCACGTCGTCCCCGACCAGCTCCCTTGCCCGGCCGACCGGCATGTCCTCCTGACCGAGGTGCACGCCGTCGGCGTGCGCGCACAGCGCCAGATCGGGGCGGTCGTTCAGCCACAGCAGGGCGCCGTGCTCGTCGCAGAGGGTCCGAAAGAGGGCCGCCGCGGCCAGCAGCTCGTCATCGCTCGCCGCGGGGTCGCGCAGCTGGAGCATGTCCACGCCGCCCTCCATCGCCGCCCGCAGCACGCCGGGGTCGGTCGCCCCCTCGGTCACCAGGTAGAGGCGCGCCTCGGCAAGGCGCGCGCGCCGGTCCACAGAGCTCTTCACGACACGGATCCTGGCAGGCGTAACATTCATGTCGAGCAACGGGAGCCGGGCACACCCGGCTGAGAGGGCGGCTCGAGGGCCGCCGACCGTGGAACCTGATCCGGGTAATGCCGGCGGAGGCAGAGCAAGTGGACACACAGACGCCCAGGCGCAGCCCCTATGACCTCGTGGTGATCGGCGCGGGTGTCGTCGGCCTGGCATGCGCCTGGCGGGCAGCGCAGGCGGGCATGTCGGTGCTGGTGCTCGAACGTGACGGGCCGGGAGCGGGCGCCTCCGGGGTGGCCGCGGGAATGCTCGCGCCCGTGACCGAGGCCGACTTCGGCGAAGAGTCGCTGCTCGAGCTCAACCTGGCCGGACGCGAGCTGTGGAGCGGCTTTGCCGCCGAGCTCGAGGAGCTCACGGGGCTGTCCACCGGGTACGCCGACGACGGCGCGCTCGTGGTGGCCGCCGACCGCGACGACACCGAGGAGCTGCGCAGGCTCCACGACTTCCAGCGCCAGCTCGGCCTCGACGCTTCGTGGCTCACGGCGCGCCAGTGCCGGGAGCTGGAGCCCGGTCTGGCGCCGCGGGTGGGCGGCGCGATCCTCGCCCCGCAAGATGGTCACGTGGACCCGCGCGCGGTGGTGCGCGCGCTCGTCGCCGCGCTAGAGCGCGCCGGTGGCGAGCTGATCACCAGCGCCGAGGTGGCCTCGCTCGACACGGCCGGCGGCCGCGTGGAGGGGGTGCGCACGGTCGACGGACGGCGGGCAGGCGCCCGCACCGTCCTGGTGGCCGCGGGCGCCTGGAGCGCACGGGGCGGCCTTGCCCCGGAGGGCGGTGGGCCGGCGGTGCGCCCGGTGAAGGGGCAGCTGCTCGAGCTGCGGGTGCGAGCGGGGCACTCGCCACCGGCGCGGCGGATCGTCCGGACCCCGCGCTGCTACATCGTCACCCGTGGCCGGGCGGCGGCGGAAGACGGCGCCCACGTTGTCATCGGAGCGACCGTCGAGGAGCAGGGCTTCGACACCGCGGTCACCGCCGACGCGGTCTTTCGCCTTCTCGAGGCCGCCTGGGAGGTCCTGCCGGAGGTCGGGGAGCTCGAGCTGCTCTGCGCCCGTGCCGGCCTTCGGCCGGGCACGCCCGACAACGCGCCGGCCATCGGCCCGGGCGATGCCGACGGCTTGCTGTGGGCCACCGGCCACTATCGCAACGGCGTGCTGCTGGCACCGCTCACCGCGCGGACGGTCGTGCACCTCCTTCGCGGGGCTCCCCCGCCTGAGGCGCTGCGCCCGTTTCATCCCGGCCGCTTCGACTCCTCGCGGGTGGCGTGACCGGGATGCCTCGGATCGTCCTGAACGGAGAGCGGACGACGCTGCCCGAGGGCGCCACAGCAGCGGACGCCGTGCGCGCATCCGGGGCCGACGGTGAGGCGCGGGGGGTGGCGGTTGCCCTCGACGGGGAAGTGGTGCCGCGAGGCGAGTGGCGGTCGACCCCCCTCACCGACGGCGGCGTGGTCGAGGTGCTGACGGCGGTTCAGGGAGGATGACCGGATGCCCGCGCTGAGGATCGCCGACCGCACCTTCGACTCACGGCTCGTCATCGGCACGGGCGGCTTTCGCAACCACGAGGTGATGGCGGAGGCCGTCGAGGCCTCGGGCGCCGAGATGGCCACGGTGGCCATGCGCCGGGTGGGCCCCTCGGGCCCGGGCTCGCTCGTGGAGGTGCTCGAGGGCTGTGGCTGCTCCATCCTTCCCAACACCGCGGGGTGCTTCACCGCGCGCGACGCGGTGAGCACCGCCCGGCTCGCGCGGGAGGCACTCGAGACCGACTGGGTGAAGCTCGAGGTGATCGGCGATGACAAGACGCTCCTGCCCGACGCCGTCGAGCTGCTCGATGCAGCGGAGACCCTCGTGGCCGACGGCTTCACGGTCCTTCCCTACACCAACGACGATCCCGTGCTGGCGCGCCGACTCGAAGATGTGGGGTGCGCGGCGGTCATGCCGCTCGGCTCGCCGATAGGCAGTGGCATGGGCATCGCCAACCCCTACAACCTGCGCCTGATCGTCGAGGCGGCGCGGGTGCCCGTGATCCTCGATGCGGGGATCGGCACCGCCTCCGACGCGGCGCTGGCAATGGAGGCAGGCTGCGACGGAGTACTCCTGGCCAGCGCCATCTCGCGCGCCAAGGACCCGCCGGCGATGGCCCGCGCCATGCGCCTGGCGGTGGAGGCCGGCCGCCTGGCGCGCGAGGCCGGCCGGATCCCGCGGCGACACTATGCCGAGGCGTCGAGCCCGGTGGAGGGCGTAGCGGAGCTCACGTGAGCGGCGGCCAGGGGTTGGGCGACGCGGAGCTCGAGCGAGCAGAGATCGACGAGCTCGCCGATTGCTGGAGCCGCGCCTGGACCGACGGTGCCGGCTTTGCGGCCTGTTGCACCGCGGGCGTCTCCTACGAGGACCCGCTGGCGATCCGGCCGCTCAAGGGACTCGATCCGGTGGAGCGACATGCCGCCACGCTGCGGGCTGCCTTCCCCGACGTCCGCGTGGAGCGCACAGCTCCGGCGCTACAGCGGGGCGCTCACGCGTGCATTCCCTGGCGGCTGCGGGGCACCCATCTCGGAGAGCTCGCGGGGCTTCCGGCAACCGAGGAGAAGCTGGTCATCCACGGGCTCCACTACCTCGAGCTGGTCGACGACCGCATCAGCCGCGCGCGCGGCTTCTTCGACCTCTACGACGGCTCCGTGCAGCTCGGTCTGCTGCCCCCGCGTGGCGGCCTCGGGGAGTCGGCGCTGCTGCTGCTGCGGGGCTTCGGCCTGCGCCGCGGCAAGTCATCGGCATAGGCGCGGTCCCCATTCCGCAAATGGGTCGGTCGGGTCCGAGCAGGGGGCCACCCGAACCCGACCGGCGTCATTCAACAGTAATCGTTCCGACCTGGCGTGGGTGGATCGTGCAGACGTAGTCGATCTTGCCCGCCTTGGTGAACTTCTGCTCGTAGGTCTCGCCTCCGCCAACCGTCCCGGAGTCGAACTTCGGGCCCGGGCCACCCGACTTGGTGACCGTGTGGGGGAACGGATCGTCGTTCGTCCACTCGATCGTGTCGCCCACCTTGACCTTCACGTCCATCGGCACGAAGAGGGTGTTCTTCATGCTCACCGTGACCGCGCCTCCGGGCTCGGCGCCGCCGGTGTTCTCCTCGGCCGGCTGCTGCTCGGTCGTGGTCTCGGCGCTGCCGCCGTCGCCTCCGTCGTCACCGCCGCAGCCCGAGACGGGGAGGAGAAGCAGGGCGAGACAGGAGAGGAGCAGCGCTTGACATCTGTTCATCGGAGTCTCCTGGTCGTGGGTGTGGGAAGCGTAGCCTGAGGGGGCTCACTCCCCGAGTAGGAGCTCCATCAGCGCCTTCTGGGCGTGTAGCCGGTTCTCTGCCTGGTCCCACACCGCGGAGCGCGGGCCGTAGAGCACCCCCGGGGCGATCTCGTCCCCCGGATGGGCGGGCAGGCAGTGGAGGGCCACGGCCCCGGCTGCACCCCGCCCGAGCAGCCGCTCGTCGAGCCGGTAGGGCTCGAGCAGCTCGCGCCGACTCTCCGCCGAGGCGGGGTCGTCGTCCATGCTCACCCACACGTCGGTGTAGAGGGCGTTGGCCCCCTCGGCCGCCTCCGCGGGGTCCTCGGTGAGCAGCGCGCCGGTGGGCACCTCCCGCGGCGCCAGCTCGGCCGGTGTGGCCACGGCCACCTCCACGCCCGCGTTTGCGCCCATCACCATGAGCGAGCGGGTCACGTTGTTGCCGTCGCCCACGTAGGCCAGCCTCAACCCGTCGAGCTGCCCGAAGCGCTCGCGCAGCGTGAGCAGGTCGGCCAGCACCTGGCACGGGTGGTGCTCACGCGTGAGCATGTTGATCACGGGCACCGATGCGTGCTCGGCCAGCTCCTGAACCACCTCGTGGGGACCTGTCCGGACCGCTATGCCCGCCACAAAGCGCGACAGCACGAGCGCCGTGTCGCGCGCGGACTCCCCGCGCGAGAGCTGCAGCTCATCGCCGCGCAGCACCACCGCATGGCCGCCGAGCTCGTGCACCCCCACCTCAAAGGACACCCGGGTGCGGGTGGATGGACGCTCGAACACCAGCGCCACGCTGCGCCCCGCGAGCGCAGTGGAGGCGGCGCGGTCGGCCTTCAGCTCGAGCGCGCGGTCCAGCAGCGTGGCCAGCTCGTCGCTCGTAAGCTCCTCCCCGGTCAGGAAATGGCGAGTCACCGGGGGATCGTAGTCAGGGCGCTCACTTGGAACCTCTTCCACGGACGCGACCATCCGCCGGAGCAGTCCCTCTCCACATGGCGGTCGAGGCTGCTTGGCAGTAGCGAGCGAGGAGCAACCCATGCGCAGGTGAACGCGCCGTTGCTGCGGGAGTTCGCGGCGGTGCTCGCGGGCTGGGAGTGGCAGGTGGCGCTTCTGCAGGAGGCGCCACCGCGCTGGCTGGGGCCCCTCGGCAACCGCTGCCGGGCGAGCGGCGTCAGCGCTCTCACCTCACGCAACCTGGCGGCCGCTGTTCGCGCCGCGGCCGCCAAGTGGAACCCCGATCTGATCGCGTCCAACGAGGGAGGATCGAACATCGTCCTCGTGCGTGCCCCAGCCCGGATCGTCGAGGTGCAGCGCATCGTGCTGGCGCAGCGGCCCGAACGCCGCCGCCTGTTGCTTGCCCGGGTGCAGACCCCCGACGGGCGCCGGTTGGTGGTGGCCAACATGCACCTGTCCGTGCCCTCGACGGGAACGGGCCACGCCGAGGCGCTGCGTGCCGCCGGACACGCCCTGCGCTTCGCGCGTGAGGAGCCACTGATCTTCGGGGGAGACCTCAATCTGCGCCCCGCGCGCGAGCCGGCGGCCTTCGACGATCTCCGCGAGCGCCACGGCCTTGCGCCCCCGACGGCGCCCGGGTCGATCGACCATCTGCTGGCTCGTGACCTCGAGGTGATGGCGCCGCCCCGGGCGCTCCCCCCCGAAGAGCGCGAGGTCCGCGAACCGGGCGGCCTCCGCGTGCGCCTCTCCGACCACGCCCCTGTCATGGGCACGTTCGGCGTGCGATAGGACGACACCGCGGCGCAGGCCCATGCGCGCCTCTCCGATCGAGGAGGAGCTTGGCTGAGCGCAGGGAGCGCTCAGGCGGCTACGCCGAGGTCCTCGCGCAGCACCTGGAAGTCGAGCTCCGTGCCCCCCACCGCGGCGAGTATCCCCTCGCCGCCCTCCGCGCCCTGGCCGCGGCGCCACAGCTCCTGCAGGAAGGCGCCCGCCTGCGGGTCCTCGAACCAGCTCGGGCCGAACCGTTCGCAGAGGGCCGCTCGGGTGTGGGTCTCGAGCGCCCAGGCACGCAGGTAGCGGGCCGCGTAAAAGAAGTCGTCCACATCGGCGAGCCAGGAGCTCGTGGGCCAGTCCACGTGGAGCGCCTGCGACAGGCGTCGGGCATAGACCTGGTCCAGTCCCTCCAACGGCTCGCCGGCGTGCAGGTCGAGCTCGTACGCGAGCTTTGCCGCGTACCGGCGCAGGAAGACGAGCTTGGAGGCGCGGCTGTGCTCGACGATCGCCGAGGGGTCCTCCACGCCCAGCCGCCGGCTCAGCCACTCGGGGTTCGACACGAGGTGCTCGAACAGGAACGCGAAGCCCTCCGTCACGGAGTTGTCGCCCAGGTAGCGGTCCTCGAAGGGAAGCGCCGCGTCCACGTGGGCGTAGTGCTCGGTGTGACCGGCCTCGTGAAAGAGCGCGGCGAAGTCGTCGCGGCCTCCCACCGGAGCGATCACCAGGTAGACCTCGTCGGGCACCCTCACGGGTGCACAGAACGCCCGCGGAGACTTCTTGGGCCTGCTCTCGGTGTCGATCGTCACACCGGGCTGGGCGTCCACGTCGATGCCCATCGAGCCGAGCGTCTCCCTCAACACTGGCACCAGGCGCTCCTGGGGAAAGCCCGGATCGAGCGACGGGGCGCGGAAGAAGGCGGGGAGGTCCGAGCGGCGCAGCTCGCCGAAGCCGAGGCCTATCTGCCGGCGAAGCTGTGGCTCCACGACCTGCTCGTAGCTCTCGTCCGTGGCCGCGAGGAAAGCCGAGGTTTGCGCCTCGAGCGCGCGCAGGTCGATGCCGGAGAGCTCCTCGCACATCGCCACGTTGGAAGGCCAGCCGAGCTCGCTCGTGAGGGCGTGCGAGGTGTCGAGCAGCTCTCGCAGGAGCGGGTTCAGCGCGGACTCGGTCAGCTCGTTGCGGGCGGCGTCGAGCTGTGCGCGGCGGTCGGGATCCGGTTCGTTTGCCTGCACGACCGCGGCAGAGCGAAACGGGATCCGCTCGCCGTCCCAGTCCACCTCGAGCGCCGCCTCGCAGCGCGCCAGCTCGGCGGACTGCGACTTCGTCTCCCGGCCGATGTGTCCCTGGGTGGCGAACTCCACCAGCGCCGCCGGGGCGGAGGCCTCGCGCAGGCCATCCACCGCCTCGCGAGAGAAGAGTCCGGCGTGGCGGTCGTAGATAGGCTCGATCTCGAAGTCGTCCTGCCGGCCCGAGAAGTGCAGGTAGTACTCGCGATCGATCGCGGTCAGGAACTCCTCGGCCTCGCGCCGGTATGAGGTCAGGTCGATCGCCACGGGAGCCTGCGAGCATAGAGCGATGCCAGAGACCGCGGGAGGAGCGCAGCCCGATCGCCGATCGGGTGAGCACCGCACCGATCCCTTCCCCGCAGCAGTGCAGCGCCCGAGACCCCGGCGAGGGGAGGAGCTCGAGGTCACGATCGACTCGCTCGCCCACGGCGGCGCGGGGGTCGGCCGCGCCGAGGGATTCGTGGTCTTCGTGCGCGGCGCCGTCCCCGGCGACCGCGTCCGCGCACGGGTGGGCAAGGCCAAGCGCTCCTTCGCCGAGGCGAGCCTGGTGGAGCTGCTCGAGCCGAGCGCCGAGCGCATCGAGCCTCGCTCCCCCCATCCTGGAGCGCCGTGGCAGGTGCTCCCCTACGAGCGACAGCTCCAGGAGAAGGAGCACCAGGTCCGCGACGCCCTCTCCCGCTTCGGCCGCTTCGCCGATCCGCCGGTGGAGCCGATCACGCCGGCTCTCGAGCCGTTTCGCTACCGCAACAACGTGGAGTATTCGTTCGGGAGCTCCGATGACGGAGAGCTGACGCTTGGCTTCCACCGGGCGGGGCGCTGGGACCTGATCGACGACCTGAACGAGGACATCCTGGCCTCCGAGCGTGTGGATGCGGTGCGCGAGGCCGTGCGCCAGTGGTGCCGCGAACAGGGCCTCACGCCCTACGACCGGGAGACCCACGAGGGCTACCTGCGCAACCTCGTGGTCCGTGAGGGCAGGCGAACCGGACAGCTGCAGGCGCGGCTGGTGACGAGCAAGGGCCCCCTCCCCGCCGACGAGCTGGCCGCGGCGGTGCCGGCCGACAGCGTGCTCTGGAGCCAGACCGAGGGCGTTGCCGAGACCACGCGCGAGGGCAAGACGCGGACGCTCAAGGGAAGCACCTCGCTCGAGGAGCAGCTCCACCTCGCCGGTGAGCGCCTGCGCTTTCGCATCTCACCCGACGCCTTCTTCCAGACCAACACCGAGATGGCAGAGCGCCTCTACACCACCGCAGCCGAGCTGGCCGGCCTGGCCGGGCGCGAACGCGTCTTCGACCTCTACTGCGGCATCGGCACGATCGCCCTCGCGCTCTCCCTGAACGCGCGCGAGGTGATCGGCGTCGAGATGGTGGAGCGGGCGGTGGCCGACGCGATCGAGAACGCCAAGCTCAACGGCATCGACAACGCGCGCTTCTACGCCGGCGACATCCGGACCGCGATGCGCCCACTCCTCGAGGAGGAGGGCAGGGCAGACGTGGTAGTGATCGACCCGCCGCGCGCCGGCCTGTCGCAGAAGGTGGTGCGCCGCGTGCTCGAGGCCGAGGCCCGCCGCATCGTGTACGTCTCGTGCAATCCCACCACGCTCGCGCCCAACGCGCGCCAGCTCGTGGACGCCGGTTACGAGCTGCGCACGGTGCGACCGGTTGACATGTTCCCGCAGACGCCCCACATCGAGTCGGTGGCCCTCTTCGAACGGGTGGACGGCGCCGCCCCCGGTTGAGAGACGCCGGTCCGATGGACCGTCAGGACATCGAGGCGCCCTCGGCGTACTCCACCCGGATCCTCTCGGGGCCGCGGACGTAGATGCCCAGCCTGTTGGGAGGGAGCGTCAGCCTGTCGGGCGCGAGCCCTCCCCGCAATGCCTGATCCGCCACCGCGTCGACCGACTCCACGAGCACCCCGATGTGACTGAGCAGCTCCGGCCCTCCGGCTGACCTCATGCCCGACCGGATCCGGATCTGCTTGTCGGCCACATGCAGCGCGCCTCCGGCAGGGACGAAGCCGAGCTCAGCGAGGGCGATCGTGGTCTCATCCGGGTTCATCGCGCGAAGCACAACGTGATCGATGTCGTAGTCGACGCCACCGCCAAGGACGGAAGTCAGTCCGAGGCCAAGCCCCTCCGGGCCCTCGAAGACGGCGAGACCGGGCTCCGGATGCTGGACGTCGAGCTTGTCTGGCAGCAGGGACAGCGCGCGCTCCAGATCGGACACGCGCAGCACCACCCGCTCGAGCGCGCCGGGGTCTGACGGCACCTCGGCTTGGGAGATAAGAAACATCGTCCCCGCGCCCGGGCTGCCGAGGACGCTCAAGTCATCCGCGGTCTCCCCCCTCTGCATGCCCAGGTGGTCGCAGAGGAAGGCGGAAAGCCCATCCGGGTCGACCACCCTGAGCGCGATGTGGTCGATCCTCAAGAGCGAGGTCGCAACGTCTGCCTGTGGCCTGGTCATGCCCCATCGTTACCCGGGGGAGAGGCGATTATGCCCGGCCCGCGGGCCCCCGAGATCGAGCACCAATCATTTTTAATAGGGCGGAAAGTCCGCGTACCAGTCGCCGAGCGTCCGAAAGGCCTTCCAGAAGCTGCGCTTCGAGCGCTCGTCGTCGAGGGAGGCGTCGATGTCCGGGACGTAGAGCGCATCGCAGCTCGGGGTGAGCTTCTGCACCTTGCCAGGCGCGGCTTCGATCTCGGCCGCGAGGGGAACGCCGAGCCCGTTGATCTCCTCGAGGGCATCCTCGCCCATCACCACCGCCATCCGCGGCTGGACGATCGCAAGCTCGTCGAGGACGCGGGCGCGGCACTCGGGCGCGGACAGTTCGGTGTCGGTCACCGGGCACTTCACGGAGACGGTGCCGTAAACGGTGAGCGGGTCGATCCCGAGCCGCTTGAAGCTCTTCATGAGCGCGCTGCCACTCCGCCCGTAGAACGCCACGCCCTCCTCGATCTCCGAGGGCCGGGGCGCGAACTTCAGCATGAGGATGTCGGCCTGCGGGTGCCCGGAGCCGAGCACCGGCATCAGGTTGCCCCGCGGACAGTGCGCGCACGCCTGGATGTCGCGGGTGAGCTGGTTCAGCTCGCGAATCGCGCGCTCCAGGTACTTCTCTCGGATCTCGTCGTCGGTTGCAGGCACCTGGAGCGGGGGCTTTGACGGGCCGACCCGCTGTCCTTTGCCGTGCATCACTCCTTGCCGGCCCGGGCCACTCCCTCGCCGGGCTTCGACGTGCGCTTTCGCCGGCTCTCGGGCGTGGCTTTGGTCTGGATGAACTTGAGCGCCTGCACGTAGAGCAGGCTCTGGCGCTTGCGGACTATGTCCGCGTCCCGCAGCGACTCGAGGAACTCCTCCGGCCCGTCGAAGTCGCGCATGCGGATCTTCACCGAGCCGAGGCCGGCCGCGACGTGGCTGTCCGATCCCGCCCCGGCGACGATGCGGTACTTGGCCGCAAAGCGCGCGGCCTCCTCGTTGAATGCCGAGAAGGCCACCCGTGGGTTGAACACCTCCATGGCGTCGATGTCCTCCACCACGTCGAGCAGGTGCTCGTAGTCGGGCACGGAGTGCATCCGGTCGAAGGGGTGGGGCACGTACACCAGGCCGCCCTGGTCGCGGATCGCGGCGATGGTCTCCTGCAGGCTCATCCCACGCGGGATCTTCTCCTCGATGAAGAGGGCAATCACCTCCCCTTGGGTGGCCGTCTTGATCTCCTCGGCAACGATCACCTTGACCCCGCCGTCGCGCTGGGACTGCGCACGAGCCTCGTGGGCGCCGGACACCTCGTTGTGGTCGGTCACCGCGATTGCCCCCAGGCCGGCGGTCTTGGCCGCTTCGAGCAGCGTGGCCACCGGCGTGGCGCAGTCCGGGGAGTGATCGGTGTGCATGTGCAGGTCCACGTGGATGAAGCCGCGGGAGGCGAGGCGCTTTCTGAGGGTCGCGTCTCCCGCCGGGAGGTGACGGCGTCCTGCGACGACCGCATAGAGCTCCTCGAGCTCATCGACGGTCCGCGACCATCCGAGCCCGTCACGAGCGCCCCGGATGTCCTTCGAGAAGCGGGCCCGGAGCTCCGGCTCGGCGACCAGCCGCCCGAGCTGGGCGGCCAGGGTCACCGAGTCACGCGGCTCGAAGAGAAGGCCGAGATCCCCCTCCTCGAGCACCTCGGCGTATTGCGGCAGCCGAGCGGCCACGGGAACCGTGCCGGCCGCGAGCGCGCGCAGCAGCAGATGAGGCGCCGGCGCAGTGCCGGCCGAGGCCGCAACGACGATCGTGGCCCGCGAGAGATGCTCCGCCTCCGAACCGTCGACGGGCCCGGCCATCCGCATCCGCTCGCGCAGCCGGCGCGGCACCTGGAGCGGCGAGGCCACGGCGCCGGGATCGCGCAGCCAGACGGTGGCCGTCCAGTCGAGCTCCAACGGGAGTTTGCGTAGCGCGCGCAGGAAGAGCCGCAGCGCTCCCCTCTCCTCCTCTGCGCAGAAGAGGATCTCGGGCGGCGACGAGGGAGGGGTGGAGCGCTCGAGCGGGTCGGCGCCGGGTCTTATCACGCGGTAGCTCCCCGGAAACGAGCGCTCCACAAGGTCGCGCGTGGCCGCAAAGCTCGCGGTGCGGCCGTCGAGGCGCCCGAACATGCGCTGCACGAGAGGGCGCGCCATCTGGGTCGAGACGAACCGCTCCGTCAGGGAGTGGAAGGTGCCCACGTTCAGGGCACGGGAATGGCGTAGAGCCGCCGAGGACGCGCTCGGCGCGAATGGCTCGTGCACGTGGAGCAGGTCTATGTCCGCGTGGGTGAGCAGGTCCTCGATCGTGCGGGAGACATCCAGCGGGAGCGACACCGAGCCACCCCGTCTGAACGGCAGGCTCTGGCCCACGGCCAGCACCTCGCCCGAGAACAGCGCGTCCGGTTCGCCGCGGGTGAGTGCCCCTACCCGTCCACGTCCATCCCTGACCAGTTCGCGCGAATCCGACGGCGCCACCACCACCACGCGGTGCCCTCGATCACGCAGCTCCTGAGACGTCCGCTCCGCGAACCGGTTGACCTCGTGGCGTTGCTCCCACGGGTAGGGCGTGACCTGGGCGATCGAGAGACGTTCCCGCGGCACGAGCGCAGGTTACAGCCGGCTAGTGAGCCGGCTTAGGCGGAAGTCGGTTCAGGCAGATCAGGAAACCAGGCAGCCAGGGCGAACCCGGGCGAATCAAGCGAACCAGGCAAACAGGCAAACCGCGTCCCGGAAGGATCGCGCAGCGATCCGACCGGGACTCGCCGCCGGAACGGCGAAAGAGGCTCTCTGTCGAAGGCGAGGCAGGATGCCGAGCCCGTCTAGCTCAAATGCTCTGCCTTGATCTTGGCCTTGCCGGGCAGCTTGGGGGCGCCGCCGTACTGCTTGATGAAGGCCTCCGTGTCGTCGCGGGCCTGAGAGTCGGGCACCTGAACGGGAGGTGACTTCATCAGGTAGGAGCTGGGGGCCTCGAGCGGTCCCCCGAGACCTTTGTTCAGCGCCAGCTTGCAGCAACGCACGGCGTCGGTCACGATGCCGGCCGAGTTCGGGGAGTCCCATACCTCGAGCTTCAGCTCCATGTTGAGCGGCACGTCGCCGAAGGCCTGGCCCTCCATCCGGATGTGGGCCCACTTGCGGTCGGTGAGCCAGGGCACGTAGTCCGACGGGCCGATGTACACGTCGTCCTTGGGCAGCTCATGCTCCATGATGGACGTGACGGCGTTGGTCTTCGAGATCTTCTTGGACTCCAGGCGCTCGCGCTCGAGCATGTTGTAGAAGTCCATGTTGCCGCCCACGTTGAGCTGCGAGGTGCGCATCATCTTCACGCCGCGGTCGCCGAACAGGCTGGCGAGCTGGCGGTGCACGATCGTGGCGCCCACCTGGGACTTGATGTCGTCACCTACGATCGGAAGCCCCGCCTTGCGGAAGCGCCCGCCCCAGTAGTCCTCGCGGGCGATGAAGACCGGGATGCAGTTCACGAAGCCGCAGCCGGCCTCGAGTACCTGCTCCACGTACCATTTGGTGGCGTTCTCCGATCCAACCGGCAGGTAGGAGACCACGACATCGGTCTTCGTCTCCTTGAGGATCCCGACGATGTCGTCGGTGCTCCCCGGCGCCTTCGAGATCTTTTCCTTGAGGTACTTGCCGAGGCCGTCGTGGGTCATGCCGCGGTAGACGGGCACGTCGAGCTTCGGCACGTCGGCAAACTTGATGGTGTTGTTCTGCCCGGACCAGATCGCCTTCGAGAGGTCCTTGCCGACCTTGTCGGCGTCGATGTCGAAGGCCGCCGTGAACTCGATGTCGCCGACGTGGTAGCCGCCGAGGTCCACATGCATCAGGCCGGGAACGCGCTCTGCCGGATCCGCGTCCTTGTAGTACTGAACGCCCTGGACGAACGAGGACGCGCAGTTGCCCACGCCGACGATGGCCACGCGCACCTTCTCGCTCTGGTATCGGGATGCGCCGTTGTTAAGGGTGTTCTCTATCACTGAGCCTCCTGGGAATCTCATGGACCGGGGCCCCCGCTGGGAACGGTCCCCGATGGGAACCGCACGGCCTACTGACTCCAAAGGGGGGTGGCGGTTACACCGCGGGGGGTTCCGCCGTCAACTCGCGCCGTACGTGCAGTACCCGCTGGAACGTGGTCAAAACGGTCAGCGCGGCCAACGCGTAGATGGCAGGCGCGAGCAACGAGAAGTCTCCTACACCGGCGCCTTCGGCAAACAGCAGACCGGCCGAGATGATCACGACCCGAACGGGCCGCGTGGCGAGGCCCACCTTGCATTCCACGCCGAGGGCCTCCGCGCGGGCACGGGTGTAGCTGACCATGAGCGAGAAGAGCACCGACACCACCACCGCCGCCACCGCCAGCTCGTCGCCCCTCTCGGCGAAGTGGGCGCCCACCGCGGTGAGCACTATCCCCTCCTCCATGCGGTCGAGGCTCGAGTCGAGGAACGCGCCGAAGGGCGTGCCCTTGCCCGACATGCGCGAGTAGCGGCCGTCGAGGGTGTCCATGACCGACCCGAGGATGAACGCGATGCCCGCAAGGAGGAACTCGCTTTGGGTCACGAGCACCGCGGCGATCAGGTTGCCGACGAGCCCCGTCATCGAGATCGCGTTCGGGGTGAGGCGTGACTCGATCAGGCGGTTGCGAGCCCGCGCGCGCACGTCTGCCGTGTTTCGGCGGCCCCCTTCGCCGCCCGGCTCCGCCGTCTCGGTGGCCACAGAGGGTCAGGCCACCGCTTCTGCGCGGCGCGTGCGCCAAGACCACGTCTCCGGCCTGGCGCGGGCGAGCGCATATGAGGCGCCGGATGCCGACGCGGCGGCCACGAGTGCACCCAGTGCCGCGTCCACCCAGAAGTGGTTGGCGGTGACCATCACCACGAACGTGACCACCACCGGATAGATCGCCCAGAACGCCTTGAGCGCCCGGTGGCGGACCAGCTTGATCGCAGGGAAGGCGATCATGAGCGCGAAGGCCACGTGCATGCTGGGCACCGCCGCAAACGGGTTGTAGAGAACGCTGGCGCTCTGCTCTGCGGCGTCCCCGACGAAGGCGGCGACGGTGTCGGTGAAGCCCCACTCGGGCAGGTAGCGAGGCGGCGCCGTGGGAAAGGCCACGTAGCCCACGAGCGCCAGCCCCATGGCGATCATGAACATGTTGCGCACGTAGTAGAAGGCGTGGTTGCGGGCGATGTAGAGCCAGACGAGGAACGTCGTGGTGATCACCAAGTGCGAGTTCACGTACATCCAGTTGGCGCCCGTGACTATCCATTGCTGGCCCTGGGCCCACGCCTGCAGCCCAGGCTCGAAGAAGAGGCCGAGCGTGCGCTCCACGTCGACGAGGGTGCGGGCGTTCTCGAAGGCCATAGTGGCCTGTCCGTGCACGATGCCGCGTACCAGGCGGTAGGCGTAGTAGGCGCCCGCGAAGAGGACGAGTTGCCACAGGGCATCCAGCCACCCCTGGGGCAGCCAGCGACTGCTGAGCTGCCACGCACGGCGGAACTGAGCCAGGAAGTCCTGATAGCCCTGCATCACAACGAGGACAGGGTAGTGGCTCTCACGCCCGGCAGCCAGCGATCTGCCGGCGAGTGGCGCTCAGCTCTCAGCCCCCGTTGCAGCGGCGACCCCGCTGGACCACCCGCTCGGGCGAGAAGCGGGTCACGAGCCGCAGGAACCCCTCCTTGTCCGCGGTCACCTTGGTCCACTCCCCCTCGCGCTGCACGCAGCCACCCTTGGCCAGCCAGTAGGGCGTCCAGCGCACCCGTACGAGCGCGGCGCCCGGCTTCCGCACCCGCAGCAGCAGCTCATCCGAACCGAGCTGCTCGAGCACCATGTTGGCGTGCCCTTTCGGGATCACGATCGGGGTGGGCAGCGTTACCTCGTAGATCCGCCAGTGGTCGAAGGTGGCGCGCAGGCTCAGGTACGGCAGCCCGCGCTCGATGAGCGCCCGCTCCCGGTAGGAGCTGCTGTCGGGCTTGACGTCGGGGAGGGCCACGTACCGAACCGCGTTCTCGGAGAGCCAGCTCGCGTAGGTCAGCTCGTTGAGGCCGCCCTTGTAGAAGATCGCGTTGTGACCCGTGTCGAGCTGGCGCAGCCACCCGCGCGCGAGCGGCACCTCCGAGGCCACCTCCGCTCCCTCCCAGTGGCCGAAGGTGAAGGGAATCTCCACGCGCCGCTGGTCGGGCAGCAGGCGGAAGTACTCGCGTACCGGATCGAAGTACGAGGCATTTGCCACGGGATCGTCGACCGCCTTGTAGATGTCCCGCACGGCGGGAGACCACTGCCAGAACGCAAGCCCCGCCATGAGGATCGCCAGCGGTATCACCGGCCGCCGCCGGCGCCCGGCCACGGCCAGCGCGAGCACCGGGCCGGCGAAGAGAGCGCCGAAGCGCACCGTGTTGCCGCCCATCGCGGTCGGCATCGCCAGGGCCAGCGTCGATCCGAGCGCGTACAGGACGGTCGTCGTCCGCAGGGTGCGCTGCGAGCGGGGCACCACCACAAGGAACGCCGCCGCGAAGATCGGGATCATGAGGTAGGCCGAGAAGGGGTAGGGGGCGTAGCCGCCCTCCGGGAAGGCCAGCGTCAGCAGCACCGGAGGCACGAACGCCGACGCCGCAACCGCGAGCCCGTCTCGCTGCCGCACACCCAGCCGCCGCGTGCCCGCCGCCAGCGCATAGGACAGCCCTACCATCGCCAGGAACAGTCCCGCCACCGGGCTCGAGATCGCGCACAGCACGGCGAGCGATGGCGAGAGGATTCGGCGTTTGCGCTGCAGCGCCAGGACGGCAGCCACCCCGAACGCCGTGCCGAGGGCGAACGGAAGCCGGTTGGTGAAGAGCAAGGTGGCCGAGCCGACGCCGAACCAGATGGTGCCGAACCGAGCGGCGCGGGCCCCGAAGTGCCCGCGCGCGGCCTCGGTGAAGCACGCCGTGGCCGTCACCGCGGAGAGGGCCCCCATCAGCTGGGGCCCGAGCAGCCAGCTGATAGGCGGCGAGAGGACCGAGTAGGCGGGGGTGTGATGGCCGCCGTACCACTGTCCGTTCCAGATGGTGAACCCCTCGCGCCCGAACAGCTCCGCGCGGAAGATGTGAGCTGCCAGGTCGGGGGACCGCGGCCTGAGCACGAGGTAGACGGCCGCGAGGGCGGCGGCGATCAGCGTGGGGGCCAGCCGCCACGGGTCGTGGCTCCGGCGCACGGGGGTGCGAGAGCCTGCCGCCTCGGGCGACTCGGCTGGCGGGGGCGGCGCGGTCTCCGGCGGAGGGGACCGCGGCGGCGCCGCGACTGAGAACGCGGGGCGCGGCACGAGGACAGGCTAGCGCCCGCTCCGACGGCTGGGCGGGACGATCCTCAGGATCCGGTCGTCACCTTCCCTGGGGCTGCCGCGTCCGTCGGTGTTGTTCGTGAGCGCGTAGATGGCCCCGTCGGGGCCTTCCACCACCGTGCGCAGCCGGCCGAAGCGGCCCTCGAAGAGCGGCCTGTCGCCGCTCACCCTGTCCCCGTCGAGCGTCAGGAGGCGAAGCTGCTCTCCCCGCAGCGCGGCGAGCAGGAAGCCGCCCGTCCACTCGGAGCCGCGCCGGGAGACGAAGGTGGCACCCGACGGAGCGATCACCTCCTCGTAGTCAACGAGCGCCGGCACGAACCGGGGGGCGCCCGTGTCGCCCTGAGCCTCCGGCCAGCCGTAGTTGCCGCCGCGGCGGATCACGTTGACCTCGTCGTGGGCGTCGGGTCCGAACTCCGTTGCAAAGAGCCGGTTGGTTCCGGGTTGCCAGTCGAAGCCCTGCACGTTGCGGTGCCCGAGGGACACCACCTCGGGGCGCCCTCCCGCGCCTCGGAAGTCGCGCAGCCGGAGCATCTTGCCGTTCAGCGAGCGGCGGTCCTGTGCCAGGTCGGGGTCGCCGGCCTCGCCGGTGGCCACGTACAGAAGGCCGTCCGGGCCGAAGTGGATCCGGCCGCCGTCGTGAATCGGGCTCGCCTCCAGACCATCCAGCACCGTGGCGTCCTCCTCGAGCCGGTCGCCTTCCATGCGCATGCGCACCACCTCGTTGCCGGAATTCGTGGTCCGGTAGAGATAGACGAAGCCGTTGCGCTCGAAGTCGGGGTCCACCGCGAGCCCGAGCAGACCGCTCTCGCCCACCGCGCTCACCTCTAGCTCGGCCACCGGCTCTTCGCGTAGGTCGAGCCGGCGCGACAGCAGGCGCACGCGCCCGGGACGCTCGGTCACCAGTGCGCGGCCGTCCGGCAGGAAGGCGATCTCCCAGGGAGCCTCGAGCCCGGAGGCCACGGTGCTAACGCGGGCGCTGCCGGCGGCTCGCTCGGGGCGGGACTTTGCCGCCTCTTTGCCCGTCCCCGGCGGTGGGGCGGCCCTCTCCGGCTTCTCATCCGAGCCGCAGCCGGCCACGGCGAGGCCCGCCAGGGCCGTGGCGAACGCGGTCAGGAGGCGGCGCGGCATCGTGCTCATCTTGTCTGAACCTTCCGCCGAGCCCCCGCACTCAGCGCAGGAACCGGGCGGCCGTCTCCACGAGCTCCGGCCGGTCTATCCACGACCAGTGCCCGGCGCCCTCCAGCATCTCGAGCCGGGTCTCGCCGCCGAGCGCATCGGCATAGGCCTGGCCGAACTCGGCGGGGATGTATGGGTCCTGCGTCGGCCAGAGCAGCAGCGCCCGCGCCGTGAGCTTGTGCAGGTCGCTGCCCCAGCGCTCCAGCACCTCCGGCGGAGCGGAGCGGTAGAGCCTCAGGATCGCCCGCTGGGTGCCGTGGTCGAAGTGGTCGTAGACGGAGTCGATGAAGTCGTCCGGCATCGACCCCGGCGTGGCGTTGGCCTTGCGCAGGACCCCCTTGAGGGTCAGATGTGTCGTGAAGCCCATCGTCATCTCGCCGATGACGGGAGTTCGCCACAGCCGGGCGATCCTGTGCCACCGGTAGCCGGGCAGCAGAGGCAGGGAGCTGAACATGACGAGCCGCTCGAGGCGCTCGTGAAGCCGCTGCGCGGTGGCCAGCCCGAGCGCCCCGCCCCAGTCGTGCACCACAAGCGAGAACCGTTCGAGCCCCGTCTGCTCGAGGAAGGCCTCCAGGAAGCGCTCGTAGCCCGGAATCGAATACTCGAAGTCCGCCGGCTTGCCCGAGCGGCCGAAGCCGGGGAGGTCGAGCGCCACGCCTCCGGCGGCCTCGAGGAAGGGCGCCCACATGTCGGAGTTGGTGGGCACCCCGTGAACGAACAGGGCCGGCGCGACGCCGCCGGCGGGCTCCGCACGGCGCCAGAAGGTCTCCACTCCCGCGATCACCGCTCGCTGCTCTGTCACGGTGCCCATGGCCGCGGCCATCCTTGCAGCCCCCGGCGCGGTCCCGCCGCTCGGTACGTTGCGCCCGATGGAAGTCGCGAGCACGTGGAGCCCGCCGCCACCCAGACGCCTGCGCGCGATCCTCGAGCGGCTGCGGCGCGAGTACGGCAGGCCCGCGGGGCGCCCGCACCGCGCGCCGATCGACGAGCTGGTGCTCACGGTGCTCTCCCAGAACACGAACGACCGCAACCGCGACGTGGCCTACGGGCGGCTGCGGGAGACATTCGAGTCCTGGCACGCGGTGCGCGACGCGCCGGTCGAGGAGGTCGAGGACGCCATCCGCCCCGGCGGCCTGGCGCCCACCAAGGCGGTGCGGATCCAGGAGATCCTGCGCGCGCTCGGAGACGACGACCTCGGATGGCTGGAGAACGCTCCGCTCGAGGAGGCGCGCGCCTACCTCTGCGCGCTACCGGGGGTCGGGCGAAAGACGGCCGCGTGCGTCCTGCTCTTCTCCTACGGGCGACCCGACGTGCCTGTGGACACGCACGTCTACCGGGTGGGGACCCGGCTCGGCCTCTTTCGCCCGGGGGCACCGCTCGAGGAGGCCCACGACGAGATGCTGCGGCTCTCCCGCGGCGCCGATCCCCACGAGGCACATGTCGCGCTGATCCGGCACGGCCGGCGCATCTGCGTGGCTCGCACACCCCGCTGTGGCGAGTGCCCGCTGCGGCGCGTGTGCCCCTATCCGCGCAGGTCCGGGTGAGGCCGGGGGAGGACCGCCGGCGGCTTCTCGCCGAGGGTGCGCTGATCTGCATCGCGGCGGTCTGGGGCCTCACGTTCGTGATGGTCCAGGACGCGATCGAGCTTCTGCCCACGATGGCCTTCCTCGGTTACCGCTTCGCCTTGGCCGCGCTGCTTGTCGCGCTGATCTTCAGGAGCCGGCTGCGAGCCCTCTCCGCCGAGGGCTGGAGGGTGGGCCTCGCGATGGGCGCTCTCCTCACGGCCGGTTACATCCTGCAGACGGTCGGTTTGGAGGCGACGAGCGCGTCGAACGCGGGTTTCATCACGGGGCTCTTCGTGGTGCTCACGCCGGTGCTCGGATCGCTGCTGCTCCGGGACCGCGTGCCCGGGATAGCCTGGATCGCCGCGGGCGTGTCCGCAGCCGGGCTCTACCTGCTCTCGGGCACCGGCGGGAACCTCAACCTCCGCGGCGACGGCCTCGTCCTGCTCTGCGCGGTGGCGTTTGCGGGACACATCCTCGCCACGGCACGGGGGGCGCGCGATCACGACGTCGGGGCGCTGCTGGTGGTGCAACTCGGCCTGTGCGCCCTGGTGTGCCTCGCGATAGCGGCGCCGCTCGGCCACCTGCAGGCTCCGGAGGGCGCCACCGTCTGGTCTGCCCTGCTCGTCACCGCCCTGGTGGCCAGCGCACTTGGCTTCTTCGTACAGACCTACGCCCAGCGCCACGCGCCGCCGGCCCGCACGGCCCTCATCCTGGCAAGCGAGCCCGCGTTCGCCGGTCTGTTCGGCTGGCTTCTGGCCGACGAGCGGCTATCGGCGCTCTCCCTCGCCGGTGCCGCACTCATCCTCGTTGCGATCGTGGCTGTGGAGATCGTCCCCCGGATGCGACCGCCGCGACCGCTTCCGGAGGGTTGATCGCGGCTCGTGGTCGAAGATAGCCCAACGGTACGCGTCGATCTGCCATACTCTCACTTAGATTTTCTGACTTGAACGCCAAAGACTTCGATCGCAAAGGAGCGTCGCGATGGGCAAGACCATCGGAATCGACCTGGGCACGACCAACTCGTGCATGGCAGTCATGGAGGGCGGTGAGCCCACCGTCGTCGAGAACGCCGAGGGCGCCCGCACCACGCCGTCGGTGGTCGCATTCGCCGAGAGCGGCGAGCGCCTCGTGGGGGCCCCCGCCAAGCGCCAGGCAGTCACGAACCCGGAGAACACCGTCTTCTCGATCAAGCGCTTCATGGGGCGCAAGGAGGCCGAGGTGAAGGAGGAGGAGACGATCGTCCCCTTCGCGGTCGTGCGCGGCCCCAACGGCGACGCGCGCGCGTGAAGGCGGGCGGCAAGGAGTACCCGCCGCCCGAGATCAGCGCGATGATCCTCCAGAAGCTGAAGGCCGACGCCGAGGCCTACCTGGGCGACACCGTCGACAGCGCCGTGATCACGGTCCCCGCCTACTTCAACGACGACCAGCGCCAGGCCACCAAGGACGCCGGCAAGATCGCCGGCCTCGACGTCAAGCGCATCATCAACGAGCCGACCGCCGCGTCGCTTGCCTACGGGCTCGACAAGGAGGAGTCCGACCACACGATCCTCGTCTTCGGACCTCGGCGGCGGCACGTTCGACGTGTCGGTCCTCGAGATCGGCGACGGAGTCTTCGAGGTCAAGGCAACCGCCGGTGACAACCACCTGGGCGGCGACAACTTCGACAAGGCGATCGTCGACTGGCTCGTGGCCGAGTTCAAGAAGGCCGAGGGCCAGGACCTCTCGCAGGACAAGATGGCCCTCCAGCGCCTCTACCAGGAGGCGGAGAAGGCCAAGGCCGAGCTGTCCTCCGCGCAGGAGACGCAGATCAACCTGCCGTTCATCACGGCGGTCGACTCCGTCCCGAAGCACCTGAACCAGCGCCTCACCCGCGCGAAGCTGAACGAGCTCACGGCTGACCTGCTCGACCGCGTGGTAGCGCCGACCAAGCAGGCGATGAAGGACGCCGGCGTGACCGGCGACTCGATCGCGCACGTCGTGATGGTGGGCGGCATGACCCGGATGCCGGCCGTGCAGGAGAAGGTCAAGGAGCTGACCGGCAAGGACCCGCACCGGGGCGTCAACCCCGACGAGGTCGTGGCCGTCGGCGCAGCCATCCAGGCCGGAGTCCTCGCGGGCGACGTCAAGGACGTGCTGCTGCTGGACGTCACTCCGCTGACCCTCGGCATCGAGACCAAGGGCGGCGTGATGACGAAGCTGATCGAGCGCAACACGACGATCCCGACGCGCAAGTCGGAGGTCTTCTCGACCGCCGAGGACAACCAGACGAGCGTCGAGGTGCACGTGCTGCAGGGCGAGCGCGAGATGGCGACCTACAACAAGTCGCTCGGCAAGTTCCAGCTCACCGGGATCCCCCCGGCCCCGCGCGGGGTGCCCCAGATCGAGGTCGGCTTCGACATCGACGCCAACGGCATCCTGAACGTGTCCGCCAAGGACCTCGGCACGGGCAAGGAGCAGAAGATCGAGATCAAGGCAGGCTCCGGCCTGGCGGACGCCGAGGTCGAGCGGATGGTCAAGGACGCCGAGGCCCACGCCGAGGACGACCGGCGGATGCGCGAGCTCGTCGAGGCGCGCAACAACGCCGAGAACGCCGCCTACCAGGCCGACAAGCAGCTCGAGGAGCTGGGCGACTCGGTCGATGAGTCCTCCAGGGAGGGCATCAAGAGCGCGATCGCGGACGTGCGCGGCTCGCTCGAGTCCGAGGACGCGGACGAGATCAGGTCGAAGACCGACGCGCTGCAGACCGCCTTCCACGCCGTGTCCGAGCAGATGTACGCCCAGGCCGCCCAGGCCCAGGCCTCCGCGGACGGCGGCGCGAACGGCGCTGCAGACGGTGCGGGCGCCGATGCCGATGCCGATGGCTCTGCCGAGGAGGTCGTCGACGCGGAGGTCGTGGACGACAGGGAGCGCTAGGTCGATGGAAGGCAAGCAGGACCCAGCCGTCGAGGAAGGGTCGCCGGTCGCCGAACAGGCGGCCGGCGACGGATCTCCTTCGCCGCCAGAGCCGGAGGCTCCCGTTCGCGGTGCCGAGGAAGAGGTGGCCCCGGTTGCCGATCCCGAAGAGGCCGAGGCTGCTGGCGAGCCCGAGGACGAGCTCGCCGTCGCGCTGCGCGAGCGTGGCGAGTACCTCGCGCTTGCGCAGCGCACCCAGGCCGACTTCGAGAACTACCGCAAGCGGGCCGCCAAGGAGTCGGCGAACGCCGGTCAGCGCGCAAAGAGCGGGCTGATCGGCGAGCTGCTGCCGGTCGTGGACAACCTCGAGCGGGCGCTCGCCTCAGCCGCGGAGGGCGAGGACCAGCTGGCCGACGGAGTGCGCCTCGTGCATTCCGAGCTCATCGCGGTGCTCGCGCGCAACGGCGTGGAGCCCTTCGACCCGGCGGGGCGGAAGTTCGATCCCTCGTTCCACGAGGCGGTCTCCAAGCGCCAGCAGGAAGGCGCCGAGCCCGGCATGGTCATCGACGTGGTCGAGAAGGGCTACAGCCTGAACGCCACCGTCCTCCGTCCGGCTCGCGTGGTGGTGTCGGGGTAAGCGCCATGCCCGCGGTCAAGGACCCATATGCGGCCCTCGGGGTCGACAAGAAGGCCTCCGAGGAGGAGATCAAGAAGGCCTACCGCAAGCTCGCCCGCGAGTATCACCCGGACAAGAACCCGGGTGATACCGCGGCAGAAGAGCGCTTCAAGGAGATCCAGCAGGCCTACTCGGTGCTCTCCGATCCCAAGAAGCGGCGCGAGTACGACGCCGGGGGCGTCTTCAGCGGGGGCGGCTTTGACCCTGGCACCTTCCGCGGCGGCAACTTCGGCGGCGGCCTCGGCGACATCCTGTCCGACCTCTTCGGCGGCGCCGCGGGCCGTACCGGCGCCGGCACGGCGCGCGCGGAGCGGGGCCGTGACATGGAGACCGACGTTCACATCTCCTTCGAGCAGGCGATGGAGGGTGCCCAGGTGCCGGTCAGCGTCTCGCTGTCCGCCCCGTGCAAGACGTGCCGGGGCACGGGCGCAAGGCCGGGCACCACCCCGCAGGTCTGCACCCGCTGCCAGGGCCGGGGCGTGGAGTCCGAGTCGCAGGGCCTCTTCTCCATCTCCCAGCCGTGCGGCAAGTGCGGCGGCACGGGCACGGAGATCACCGACCCCTGCGAAACCTGCAACGGCAGTGGGCAGACACGCCAGGTCAAGCGCTACAAGGTGAACATACCCGCGGGGGTCCGCGACGGGAGTCGCGTCCGGCTGGCGGGGAAGGGCGAGGCGGGCACCCGCGGTGGTCCTCCGGGGGACCTCTACGTGGTCACCCGCGTGGCCGACTCACCGCTCTTCAAGCGCCGCGGGGACAACCTCGAGGTGGAGGTGCCCGTCACCATCCCAGAGGCAGTGCGCGGGGCCACCATCGAGGTGCCCACGCTCAACGGCTCGAAGCGGATCCGGGTGAGCCCCGGCACCCAGCACGGCACCGTCCAGCGGCTGCGTGGGGAGGGCCCGGCGCGTCTGGGGGGCCGCGGCCGCGGCGACATCCACTACCGGCTCGTGATCGACGTGCCTCGTTCGCTCTCGCGCGAGCAGCGAGAGGTCGTGGACGAGCTGGCCACCGTGATGGACGAGAACCCTCGCGAGCGGATGCTGAAGGGCAAGGGCGGCTGATGGCCGAGTCATCCGACGATCGCACCCGAGGCGTGTACATGATCTCCGTGGCCGCCGAGCTCGCGGGCATGCACCCCCAGACGTTGCGCATCTACGAGATGCGCGGCCTGATCACGCCACGTCGCTCGCCCAAGAACACCCGCCTTTACTCGGAGGAGGACGTGGAGCGCCTGCGGCGCATCCAGGAGCTCACCACCCAGGGCGGCATGAACCTCGCCGGGGTCGAGCGGGTCTTGGAGCTGGAGCGCGAGGTCGCGCGGATGCAGCGCCGCCTGCACAACCTCGAGCGGCAGGCAACGAGAGCCCAGGCGGAGCTCGAGCAGGAGATCCACCGTGTCCGCCGCTCCGCCAGGGCCGAGCTCGTGCCCTACCAGGCGCCGGGCCAGGCCCTCGTTCCCCGTAGCCCGAGGGGCGCCGCCGTACGCCTGCGGCTCGCGCGCCCGCAGCGCTGAGCAGGACCGGCAGAGCCGGCGGCAAAGATGCTGGCTGCGGTTGGGGCGTGGCTGATCCGTTGACTCCTCGCGTACCGAAAGACCACACCCCCCCTCCGTGCCGACGATTCTCGCTCCACAGGTGTGACGGCACCTCGTCCCGCCGCTCGGCAGTACAGGTTTGCTCGCGATGCTAGCGGCGTCGACTGACCCGTTCGCAATCGCGCGACACACGGTCGATGCGGTCGGCGGCCACCCTGTCCCTGCCGCTGCCGCAGGAGATCCGGTCCTTCCGACGGTCGCGCGAGCCGATCCGATCGTTGCCGCTTCCTCCGGCAATGCGGTCGCGGCCGCTTCCTCCGGCGAGGCGGTCGCCGCCCGAGTCGCCGTCAAGGCGGTCGTTGCCCGACCCTCCACCCAACCGGTCGGCCCCCGGCCCGCCCCGCACGAGATCGGCGTCTCGTCCGCCGTTGCCGCGATCGCTTCCGCTTCCGAGGTCGAGGCAGTCGTTGCCTCCGGCGCCGTCGACCGTGTCGTTGCCCGCGTCCGCGTACACCCTGTCGCCTCCAGAGCTACCGGTGATCACGTTGCCGGACGCCGTTCCGCGGATCACGTTGGCTGCGCGCGCGGAACAGCCCGAGAAGGCAGGGAGCGCGGCTGGGGCGGGGCACGAGCTCTGCGTGGACGGGTTCGTGGGGCACCGATCCTGGGACTCGTCGCCGAAGCCGTCGCCGTCGAGGTCGCTCTCCACGCGGGCTGCCACGTCCAGCCGGTAGCCCGTTGCGGGAGCGCCGTCCTGCGTGACGGTCGTGCCCGCGGCCGGATCGCTGTCCACGGGAAAGAAGGCGAACTGGTCAGCGGGATTGAACGTTCGGTAGGCCAGATGAACCGTATTGGTGGGCGAGGAGAGGCCGAGCCTGTCGCCCGGTTGCACCGGAATCCGCACCGCGAAGGCGTGGCCCGCGCCGGCCGTCACGGCCTGCGGGTCGGATGCCACGGTGAAGAAGCGGCCGGGCTCCCCGGTGGGCCGGTAGACCTTGAACGTGAGTCTCCCGGAGACGGTTCCCGTGCGGTGCTCCCAAGCGGTGATCACGCCGTAGCCGGCGGGCACCGCGTAGGTGCCGGCGGCCTCGGAGAGCTGGACGGCCTCTCCGCCGCCCGACGGCTCGGTGGGGTTGACCCCGGCACGGATCTCACTCACGGCACCGAGCTCGACGGTGGCGGCGGAGGCCGCGGACGGCACGGCGGCGAGTAGGAGGAGGACCCAGCCCCCCAGGGAGATATTGCGCATTCCTTGAGGGTAGCCGGACAAATCTGCTATATAGACGCTTAGATTTCTTATGCAACCAGACCGCGTCACAGTCAAGTCCCAGGAGGCGCTCGCTGCGGCGCAGCGGCTCGCCGGCGCCCGCCGCAACGCACAGGTGGGGCCGCATCACGTGCTGCTTGCGCTGCTCGAGCAGGAGGGTGGCATCGTCGCGCCGGTGCTGCGACGCGCCGGGGCCGATCCCGAGGCGGTGCGGCGCCGGGCCAACGAGGCGCTGGATGTTCTGCCGACGGTCACCGGGGGCGCCGCGGCGCCGACGCTCGGCTCGGAGCTGCTCGAGCTGCTCAAGGCGGCGGACGACGTGGCGCGCGGCATGGGGGACGAGTACGTGTCCACCGAGCACCTGCTCCTTGCCTTGGCAGGCGACCCGGCCGTGGACGCGGGCGCCTCGCGCGACCAGCTCGGCGAGGCGGTGGCGCAGGTAAGGGGCCCGCACCGGGTCACCGACCAGAATCCCGAGGATCGCTACCAGGCGCTCGAGCGCTTCGGCCGCGATCTGACGGAGGCGGCCGAGCAGGGAAAGCTCGACCCCGTGATCGGGCGCGACGACGAGATCCGGCGCGTGATCCAGGTCCTGTCCCGGCGTACGAAGAACAACCCCGTGCTGATCGGCGAGCCCGGCGTCGGCAAGACGGCGATCGCCGAGGGCCTCGCGCAGCGGATCGTCTCCGGCGACGTGCCGGAGTCGCTGCGCGACCGGCGCGTGATCGCCCTCGACATCGGCTCTCTGATCGCGGGTGCCAAGTACCGCGGCGAGTTCGAGGACCGGCTGAAGGCCGTCCTCAAGGAGATCGCCGAGGCCGAGGGTCAGGTCATCCTCTTCATGGACGAGCTGCACACGATCGTCGGTGCCGGCGCCGCCGAGGGCGCCGTCGATGCCGCCAACCTCCTGAAGCCGATGCTCGCCCGCGGCGAGCTGCGCGCGGTCGGCGCCACCACGCTCGACGAGTACCGCAAGCACATCGAGAAGGACGCCGCGCTCGAGCGTCGCTTCCAGCCGGTTCACGTGGGCGAGCCGTCAGAGCAGGACACGATCGCGATCCTGCGCGGGCTCAAGGAGCGCTACGAGGTGCACCACGGCGTGCGCATCCAGGACTCGGCGATCGTCGCCGCGGCGCTGCTCTCGCACCGCTACATCGCCGACCGCTTCCTTCCCGACAAGGCCATCGACCTGATCGACGAGGCCGCCTCGCGCCTGCGGATCGAGATCGACTCGATGCCCGAAGAGATCGATGAGGTCGATCGCCGCATCCAGCAGCTCGAGATCGAGCTCCAGGCGCTCAAGAAGGAGAAGGACGACGCGAGCGTCGCGCGCCGGGAGGCGATCGACCGCGAGCTCGCCGACCTGCGCGAGCGCTCGAACGAGATGAAGGCCCACTGGAAGGGCGAGAAGGAGGCGATCGACGCGATTCGCTCCGCCAAGGAGCAGCTCGAGCAGGCAAACCGCGACGCCGAGCGCGCCGAGCGTGAGGCGGACCTCCAGCGCGCCGCCGAGCTGCGCTACGGCGAGATCCCCAAGCTCGAGGAGCTCGTGAAGCAGGAGGAGGCGCGACTGCGCGAGCTGCAGTCGGAGCGCACCTTCCTCAAGGAGGAGGTCGACGACGAGGACGTCGCGGAGGTCGTCGCCCGCTGGACCGGGATCCCCGTCTCCAAGCTGATGGAGTCAGAGGTGCAGAAGCTCGTCCGGATGGAGGAGCGCCTGCACGAGCGGGTCATCGGCCAGCACGAGGCGGTCGAGGCCGTCTCGAACGCGCTTCGTCGCTCGCGTGCCGGGCTCCAGGACCCGAACCGCCCGATCGGCACCTTCCTCTTCATCGGACCGACCGGCGTCGGCAAGACGGAGCTCGCGCGTGCGCTGGCCGAGTTCATGTTCGACTCGGAGCAGGCGATGGTGCGGATCGACATGTCCGAGTACATGGAGAAGCACTCGGTGTCACGGCTCGTCGGCGCGCCCCCCGGCTACGTCGGCTATGACGAGGGCGGCCAGCTCACCGAGGCCGTTCGCCGCCGCCCGTACTCGGTGGTGCTGCTCGACGAGATCGAGAAGGCCCACACCGACGTCTTCAACATCCTGCTCCAGCTGATGGACGACGGTCGGCTGACCGACGGCCAGGGGCGCACGGTCAACTTCACGAACACCGTCGTCATCATGACCTCGAACGTGCCGGGCGGGATCGAGGGGGTGCGCGCCACCTTTAAGCCCGAGTTCGTCAACCGCCTGGATGAGATCGTCGAGTTCTCACAGCTGACGCGTGAGGAGATCGGCCAGATCGTGGGGCTCCAGGTGCAGAAGCTGATCGGGCGCGTGCGCGAGCGCGGCGTCGAGGTCGAGCTCACGGACGACGCGAAGCTGCTGATCGGCAACCTCGGCTACGACCCGACCTACGGCGCGCGGCCACTGAAGCGGGTGATCCAGAAGCAGCTCGTCGACAAGCTGGCGCTCAAGCTGCTGGAGGGCGAGTTCGCGCCGGGCGACCGCATCGTGGTGGAGGCGGAAGCTTCCGAGCTCACCTTCACGCGGGCGGGCGGCGTGCCCGCCCGCGCCGCGGCCTGACGGGTCCTAGCCGGCGCCGCGTATCTCCCCTTCGACGGTGCCGGGCAGCACGGGGCGGGCGAACGAGCTGGAGCGGCTGAACCTGAAGATCCGCCTGATCGTGAAGCCCATCCGCAGCCAGAGCGGCGCCCTCCTGCCCACGTATCGCCTGACCCCGTCGAACTGCACCGTGTAGAAGCCGGCACGGTCGCCCTTCCTGAGTAGGGCCTTCCTCGTGGCGGAGACCTTGCCGCAGTCGCCGGTGATCCTTCCGATACGCACGTTGCGCCTCCTCGGCCCCCGCACGTGCGCGTACAGGGTGCTGCCCGCGCCGTAGAACCCACCCGCCCGGATCCTCAGCCTCGTGCCGGGCCGGAACCTCCTCGGCTTGGTCACCACATAGACGCTGGTCTCCTTGAAGGGGGTGGTCCCCGTGATCGCCGGGTTCGTGACCTGGGTTATCGTGAGCGCCCGGGTCTGCTCCGAGCGTGTGATCGAAGGCAGCACGATGAACCCGGGAACCCTGCCGAGGGCGTCCGCCGCGCCCGTGGCGAACTGCCGGCCGTCGAGCGAGGCGGCGACCGGCTGACCCGGCTGATAGCCAACGCCGATGAAGTTCGAGCGCGATCCCTCGCGAAGGCAGGTGCGCTCCAGGAAGACCCCCGCCCCCATCGCCGGCTGTGCGAGCGCGCCGGCGAGAACCACGGTGACGACGACTGCGAGGCGAATCTTCAAGGGTCTTGTCCTCCGGATCGAGTGGTCTGCAGGTTCCGGGCATCCGGCCGGATATGCAAAGGTCGAGGGTACGGTACCCCTTCTGGCCGCCACAACTCTGTCCAGGATGCGAAGTTGCGGTCGGTCGGCACAAGATGAGAGGAGATCGATGGGCCGCCGTGCGCGACGGCGCCGCAAGGAAGCCGGAGATGGGGCGCCCTCGCCGAGCAGCGCAGCGACCGCCTACCCGGCCGCCGACGGGAGCATCTTGACGCTGCGAGACGAGCTGACGGGCTCGACGCTGCGGAAGCTCGAGGCGCTCGAGGCCCGCCCCGCGGCGTCGGCCGAGGACCGCTGGCAGCGGCGCGTGGAGCTCCTCTTCGAGCGCCTGGCGGTGCGCTGGGAGATCTCCGACCTGCCCCTCGAGGGCCAGAAGGAGCTGCTCGGGCGCTACCGGATGGCGTCGGTCGAGGAGCGCCGGCGGGTGCGCGAGGCGCTGGCCCAGCACCTCCGCGCGCGCTACCCCGACATCGAGGTGTGACCCTCCGCCGCCGCGCCCCGGACGCGGACGGGAGCACGCCGGATTTGCGCGGCTCCCTTGAACTGGCAAGGGAAACCTGAGAGAACAGGGACGACCGACCGAAAGGATCTCTCCTTGCCCACCTTCGTACTCCTGAGCACCCTCACGCCCGACGGTGTCCAGACCATCAAGAACAACCCGGCGCGCATACGCGAGGTGAACAGGGAGATCGAGCAACTCGGCGCGCAGGTCAAGGCGCAGTGGGCCGTGCTCGGCCGGTTCGACTTCGTGAACGTGGTGGAGGCGCCCGACGAGGTCACCATGGCCCGCGTGTCGCTCGAGCTCGGCTCGCGCGGGACCGCGCGCTACGAGTCGCTGATGGCCATCCCGGTGGACGACTTCATCTCGGCCCTCTGAATGTGCGGTCTCTACCACCCCGGGGACGCGGTGCATCGAGTCCTCGTGATAGGCGGCGGCGGCCGCGAGCACGGGATCGTGCGATCCCTCATGCGCAGCCGCAGGAACCCCGAGGTGCTGTGCGCGCCCGGCAACGCGGGCATCGAAAAGGACAGGGTGGAGTGCCTGGAGTTGGCGGTGGAGGACATCGACGGGATCGTCGGCGCCGCCACCGAGCGGGAGGTGGACCTGGTGGTGGTGGGCCCCGAGGCCCCGCTCGTGGCGGGCCTGGTGGACGCCCTCCGGGAGGCGGGCGTGCGCGCCTTCGGGCCCTCGGCGGCCGCGGCCAGGGTCGAGGGATCGAAGCGCTACGCGAAGGAGCTCATGCGCGAGCTGGGGATCCCGACCGCCGCGTACACCGTGCTGCGGAGCAGGCGCGAGGCGCTCGATCAGATCCCCTGCGCCTCCTATCCGGCGGTACTCAAAGCCGACAGCCTGGCCGCCGGCAAGGGCGTGATCGTCTGCGAGGACGAACCGGCCGCGCGGGCGGCAGTCGAGGAGTTCTTCACCGAGCGCCGCTTCGGGCACACGGAGGTGGTCCTCGAGGAGTTCCTGGATGGCGAGGAGATCTCGCTGCTGGCGCTCTGCGACGGCGAGCGGGCCGTCCCGATGGCCCCGGCCCAGGACTACAAGCGGATCTTCGACGGGGACGAGGGGCCGAACACCGGCGGCATGGGCAGCTACTCGCCCGTGCCGGGCATCTCCGCCGACCACGCCCACGCGCTGGCGCGCGCGGTGCACCAGCCCGTTGTGGACGAGATGCGCAAGAGGGGCTGTCCCTACCACGGCGTCCTCTACGCCGGCCTGATGATGACCGCCGACGGGCCCAAGGTGCTCGAGTACAACTGCCGCTTCGGTGATCCCGAGACCCAGGCGGTGCTGCCGCGCCTGCGCTCGGATCTGCTCGACCTGCTCGAGAGCTCAACCCGTCCGGGAGGGCTGGCGGACAGGCAGATGGAGTGGGCCTCGGAGTGGGCGGTCACCGTGGTGCTGGCCTCGCGCGGGTACCCGGAGTCCTCCTCGAGCGGGGACGAGATCCGCGGACTGCGCTCGATCGACTCGCTCGAGGTGGAGGTGCTGCACGCCGCCACCGCCGAGCAGGACGGCCACATCGTGACCGCGGGCGGCCGCGTGCTCAACGTGACGGGAATCGGCGGCACGCCCGGCGAGGCCAGGGACAGGGCCTACGCCGCAGCGGACCGGATCCAATTCGATGGCAAGCAAATGCGCCGGGACATCGCGGCCCGAGCGGTCGATCACGTGGAGGTGTGATGGAGGAGAGCGAGTCCCCGACCCCTGAGGTCCCGACCCCCAAGGTCCCGATCCCCGAGGTCCCGATCCCCGAGGCCCCGGCGCCGCTGGCGGCCCCTGAGGTGGAGACCCAGGTGGAGCACGAGTTCGACGACCTCGAGGTGGACGCCCCGCGCGTGGGGATCGTGATGGGGTCAAAGAGCGACATGGCCGTGATGGAGAAGGCAAAGAAGGAGCTCGACGACCGCTCGATCCTGAGCGAGGTGCGCGTGATGAGCGCCCACCGGGATCCCGACGTGGTCACCGAGTACGCCAGGAACGCGCGAGGCCGGGGCCTGCGGGTGATCATCGCCGGGGCGGGCCTCGCGGCTGCCCTCCCGGGGGTGGTGGCCGCGCATACGGACCTTCCCGTGATCGGCGTCCCCCTGACCTCGAGCACTTCGATCGCCGGCGGCCTCGACGCGCTGCTGGCGATCGCGCAGATGCCGCCGGGCGTGCCGGTGGGCTGTGTCGGGGTGGACGGCGCGCGCAACGCGGCGGTGCTGGCCGCGAAGATCCTCGACGCATAGGTGCCGCTTGATATCCCGTTACACGCGCCCGGAGATGGGGGCGATCTGGTCCGAGCAGCGCAAGCTCGAGACCTGGCTGCGGGTGGAGCTCGCGGTGACCGACGCCCTGGCCGAGCGGGGCGTGGTGCCTCCCGAGGACGCCATCGCGATCCGGGAGCGGGCGTCCTTCACCGTCGAGGCGGTGGCCGAGCGCGAGCGGGTAACGGACCACGACGTGGCCGCCTTCGTGGACGTGGTGGCGGCCTCGGTCGGAGAGGCTGGCCGCTGGGTGCACCACGGCCTTACCTCCTCCGACGTGCTCGACACGGCGCTCGCCCTGCAGCTGAGCCAGGCGGGCAGCCTGCTGACGGAGGGCGCCCGCTCCTTCCGCGACGCCCTGGTGCGGCGCGCGCGCGAGCACGAGGGCACCCTCTGCGTGGGCCGCACGCACGGCGTGCATGCCGAGCCCACCACCTTCGGGGTGAAGCTCGCGGGGTTTGCCTTCGAGGCTCAGCGCAACCTTGAGCGCCTCGAGAGGGCGGCGCGCGGCGCTTCGGTGGGTGCGCTGTCGGGCGCGGTCGGCACCTACGCGGCCACCGGTCCCGACCTGGAGGCGGCGGTGCTGAGCCGGCTCGGCCTCGCACGGGAGGACGTGTCGACCCAGGTCGTGGCGCGCGATCGCCACGCGGAGCTCCTCGCAGCCGTTGCCCTGGCCGGTGCTGGCCTCGAGCGCTTTGCCACGGAGGTGCGCCACCTCCAGCGCACCGAGGTCCGCGAGGTCGAAGAGCCCTTCCGCTCCGGGCAGAAGGGCTCGTCGGCCATGCCGCACAAGAGAAACCCGATCGTGAGCGAGCGGATCACCGGCCTCGCTCGGCTGCTGCGGGGCTACGCGCAGGCCGGGCTGGAGGATGTGGCGCTGTGGCACGAGCGCGACATCTCGCACTCATCGGTCGAGCGCGTGGCGCTGGCGGACGCCACCATCCTGCTCGACTACGCCCAGCATCTGGCGATCCGCGTGGTGGACGGCATGACGGTGCACGTAGACCGGATGAGGGAGAACATCGAGGCCACCCACGGCGCGCTCTTCTCCCAGCGCGCCCTGCTCGCGCTGGTGGAGTCGGGTCGCCCGCGTGATGAGGCCTACCGCATCGTGCAGGAGAGCGCGCGGCGCGCGTGGCAGGAGCGCACGCCGTTTCGCGGGCTGCTGGCCGACGCCGCCCCCGAGCTCGACCTGGACGCGATCTTCGACCCGCGCGCGTTCGTGCGCCACGCCCGGGAGATCGTCGGGCGCCTCGATGACCTCCCAAACTGAGGCAGTTTGCCCGTCGCGCGGGTGCCTGAGTGACGGGGCGGCTTGTTAGATTCAGCAGGGTGAGTGAGGCCGGCGCGCTCGAAAGCATGGATCTGCTCGCCCAGGGCAAGGTCCGCGACATCTACGCCGTGGGCGAGGATCGCTTGCTCTTGGTGGCCTCGGACCGGATATCCACCTACGACGTGGTGCATCCCACCGCCATCCCGGACAAGGGACGTGTGCTCACCGGGCTGTCCACGTTCTGGTTCGACCGCACGCGGGAGATCTGCCCCAACCACCTCGTCTCCTACACGGAGATGCCGGGGGAGTGCCGCGGGCGCGGGCTGCTCGTGGAGCGGCTCGACATGCTGCCGGTGGAGTGCGTCGTGCGGGGCTACATAACCGGTTCGGGCTGGAAGGACTACCTGGCCACGGGCACGGTGTGCGGCATCCCCCTCCCCGACGGGCTTCAGGAGTCGGATCGCCTGCCCGAGCCTATCTTCACCCCTGCCACGAAGGCGGAGATCGGCGACCACGACGAGAACGTGAGCTTCGACCGCGCCGCCGAGATCGTCGGTGATCGCGCCCTCCTCGAGGAGGTGCGGCGCCTGTCGATCGAGCTCTACTCCTTCGGTGCCGCGCACGCGCGCGAGCGTGGGATCATCCTCGCCGACACCAAGTTCGAGTTCGGCCGCCGCCCCGACGGCACGCTCGTGCTCGCCGACGAGGTGCTCACCCCGGACTCCTCGCGCTTCTGGCCGGCGCAGGGCTACACCCCGGGGCGCCCCCAGCCCTCGTTCGACAAGCAGTACGTGCGCGACTGGGCCGCGAGCTCGGGGTGGGACAAGACGCCGCCCGCGCCGCCATTGCCGACGAAGGTCGTCGACCGCACCCGCAAGCTGTACATCGACGCGTACGAGCGGATCGCCGGGGAGCCGTTCTCGCACTGGCTCGATCGCAGCGGTGCGGCGCGGTGAAGGCGCGCGTGCTGATCCGCCCGAAGGAGGGCATCCTCGACCCCCAGGGCCAGGTCGTCGAGCGGGCGCTTCCGGCGCTCGGCTTCGAGGGCGTGTCCAACGTGCGGGTCGGGCGGATGGTGGAGCTCGAGCTGGAGGACACGGCCGGCATCGAGGAGATGTGCGAGCGGCTGCTGGCAAACCCGCTCATCGAGGACTACGAGGTGCTCTTGCTCGAGCCCGCGGCCGACCCTGCCTCGTGAGGTTCGGGGTGGTCCGCTTTCCGGGCAGCTGCGACGAGGTCGACGCGCTACTCGCGTGCCGTCGCTTCGGCGAGGCGGAGCTCCTGTGGCATGGCGAGCGCACGGTGGGAGATGCCGACGCGGTGGTCATCCCCGGTGGCTTCTCCTATGGCGACTACCTCCGCTGCGGCGCCATCGCGCGCTTCTCGCCGGTGATGGAGGCGGTGGGGCGGTTCGCCGCCGCCGGCGGCGCCGTGCTCGGAATCTGCAACGGCTTCCAGGTGCTCTGCGAGGCGGGGCTCCTGCCCGGCGCGCTCCTGCCGAACACCGGCCGCCGCTTTCTCTGCAGGCAGGTGGAGGTGGAGGTTGCGAGTGCCGCCAGCCTATTCACGCGCGCGTGCGAGTGGGGTGAGGTGCTCTCGATCCCGGTCAAGCACACGACCGGCCGCTACTACGCGTCGGAGGAGGTGCTCGACAGGCTCGAAGCGGACGGCCAGGTCGTGCTGCGCTACCGCCACGGGCAGAACCCCAACGGCTCGGCGCGGGACATCGCCGCGGTCACCAACCGCGAGCGCAACGTGATGGGCCTGATGCCCCATCCCGAGCACGCCGTCGATCCGCTCACCGGTTCCACCGACGGCGGCAGGCTGTTCGAGTCGCTCGCGGCAGGGCTCGTGCCGGCGTGAGCGCCGGCCCGGCCGCGTCCCGCCACCGCGAGCTCGGCCTCACCGACCGCGAGTACGAGCTGATCATCGAGAAGCTGGGCCGCGAGCCCAACGGGGTCGAGCTCGCGGTGTTCTCGCTCATGTGGTCCGAGCACTGCGCCTACAAGCACTCGAAGAAGCTGCTCGGGCGCCTGCCCACCGAGGGCCCTCACCTGCTGATGGGCCCCGGCGAGAACGCGGGCGCGGTGGACGTGGGCGACGGCCAGGCGATCGCGTTCAAGGTGGAGTCCCACAACCACCCGAGCGCCGTGGAGCCCTTCGAGGGCGCGGCCACCGGGGTGGGAGGCATCCTGCGCGACGTGTTCGCGGTGGGAGCCCGGCCGATCGCCATTCTCGACTCGCTGCGCTTCGGGGAGCTGGCCTCGCCACGGTCGCGCTATCTGCTGAACGGGGCGGTGTCAGGTATCGGCCACTACGGCAACTCGATCGGTGTTCCCACCGTCGGAGGCGAGGTGTACTTCGAGGCGCCCTACGAGCAGAACTGCCTCGTGAACGCCATGTGCCTCGGCATCGCTCCCGCGGACCGGCTCATGCGCAGCGCGGCCGCGGGTGTCGGCAACCTGCTGGTGCTCATGGGCGCGCGCACCGGCCGCGACGGGATCGGCGGCGCCTCGGTGCTGGCAAGCGCGGAGCTCGGGGAGGACGACGCCTCGAAGCGCCCCACGGTGCAGATCGGGGACCCGTTCGAAGAGAAGCGGCTGCTCGAGTGCTGCCTCGAGCTGCTCGACCGCGGGACTCTGCGCTCCCTGCAGGACCTGGGGGCCGCCGGGCTGTCGTCGAGCGCGGCGGAGATGGCATCCAAGGGAGAGGTCGGGCTCGAGATCGACGTCGGCAGGGTGCCGCTGCGAGAGCAGGGCCTCGAGCCGTTCGAGATCATGGTCTCGGAGTCCCAGGAGCGGATGCTCTGCGTGATCGAGCCCGACGAGCTGGCAGAGCTCGAGGCGGTCTGCGCGCGCTGGGAGGTCCGTGCGACGGCCATCGGACAGGTCACGGCCGACCGCCGCCTGACGGTGATCGACAGCCGGGCGGGGGCCGACCACGTTGTGGGCGACATGCCGGTCGAGGCTCTGGTGGACGACTGCCCGCTCTATGACCTCGAGCCGGCCAGGCCCGCGCGTCAGATCTACGGCGCCCCGGCCCGGAAGCTCCGGTCAGAGGACCCGCGCGACGCGCTTCCCGCGCTGCTCTCCTCCTCCAACCTGAGCTCGCGGCGCTCGCTGTTCGAGCAGTACGACTGCCTGGTCCAGTCCCGCACGGTGCGCCGCCCCCAGCAGTCAGATTCAGCGGTGCTTCAGCTCTATCCCGACGAGGATGGGGACGGCGTACGCCCGGGGATCGCCATCTCGATCGACGGCAACGGCCGGCGGGTGGCGTGCGATCCATACCACGGCACGGTGGAGGCGGTGCTCGAGTGCGCGGCCAACCTTGCGTGCGCGGGCGCGGAGCCGCTCGGCCTGACCAACTGCCTCAACTTCGGCAACCCTGAGAAGCCCCACGTGGCATGGCAGCTCGAGCGCTCCGTGGCCGGCATGGCCGACGTGCTCACCCGCATCGGCGTGCCGGTGGTGGGAGGAAACGTGTCGCTCTACAACGAGTCGGGCGGCGCCCCGATCTACCCGACGCCGGTGGTCGGCATGGTGGGCCGGCTGCCCGACGTCGGCAGCGTGCCCCAGCTGGGATTCGCCGAGGAGGGCCACGAGATCGCGCTGGTATCGCCACGCGGGTTCCAACCCTCGCTTGCCGGGTCCGAGCTGGCCAAGCTGCATGGGGCAGAGCTTCCTCAGGGGCTTGCGGACATCGACGTGGGGGCGGTCTGGGAGTGCATCGAGCAGGTGCGCGGCGCCGCCCGTGGCGGCACGCTAGCGAGCATCCACGACGTGGCCGAGGGCGGCCTCGCGGTGGCGCTCGCGGAATGCTGTCTCGCCGGCCGGATCGGGGCCTCGGTGTCGGCCCCCGACGGGGCCGATCGCCTCACCGGGCTCTTCGGCGAGGGCGTGGGGCGCTTTGTGGTCTCCGGTCCCCCCGAGGCGCTCTCCGCGCTCGCCGCCGGCCTGGGCGACGCGGTCGCCACGATAGGCACCGTGGGGGGCGCCTCCCTTGCGCTCGAGGGTGGCCTCGAGTGGTCCCTGGACGAGCTGGGTGGCGCTTCCGGCGCGCTGGCGGCGGCCTTCGGGTGAGCGCGGGACCCCGGCCGCTGAGGGGGCGGGCAGAAGCTCGGCCGGATCCGGCTGGGTGGGAGGGGACCGGGGTTCTTCCCGGAAGGCGAGCGAAAGCCCGGTCCGTTCGGGCGGGGCGGAAGCCGGCCGAACCTGTGCCCGGAAGGCGGGCGAAAGCCCGGCCCGGCGGCAGGCAGGCGCGAACGAACCGAGGTTCTTCCCGTCGGCAGCCCGATCAGGTGCGCGCCCTCCTCCTGGGGACCAGCCCCCCTGACGGCGCCGTTCTCGCTGGTACGCTGGGTGTGGGCGCATGAGCCACCCCCTGGACCACCGCGACGGACCGCGCGACGAATGTGGAGTCTTCGGTGTATACGCGCCGGAGTCCGACGTCGCCGAGCTCGCGTACTTCGCCCTGTACGCGCTGCAGCACCGCGGGCAGGAGTCCGCGGGGATAGCCGCCTGCGACGGCGGTCGCATCATGATCGAGCGTGAGCTGGGGCTCGTGTCCCAGGTATTCGACGAGCGCAACCTGAGGGCGCTGGGCGGGGCGATGGCGATCGGGCACGTGCGCTACTCCACCACCGGATCCTCCGCCTGGGAGAACGCCCAGCCAGTCTGGCGGCCCGACCGCCACCAGGTCGCCCTTGCCCACAACGGCAACCTCATCAACGCCGTCGAGCTGCACGAGGAGCTCTCCGAGAAGGGCGTCTCCTTTCGGTCGACCTCGGACTCGGAGATCATCGCCGCTCTGCTCTCCACCCACGAGGCCGACACGATCGAGGAAGCGGTGGCCGACGTGATGCCGCGGCTCGAGGGTGCCTTCTCCACGGTGGTGATGACCGAGGATGCGGTGGTTGCCTTCCGTGACGGCGCCGGCCTGCGGCCGCTCTCGCTCGGTCGGATCGGCGAGCGCTACTGCGTGGCGTCGGAGAGTTGCGCGTTCGACATCATCAACGCCGAGCTGTGGCGCGAGGTGGCGCCGGGGGAGATGGTCTCGCTCGGCGATCGCGGCATCGAGACCCGCCAGGTGGTCGAATCGCCTCGCAAGGCCTTCTGCGTCTTCGAGCACATCTACTTCGCACGGCCCGACTCGATCCTCGAGGGCAACCGCATCCAGGTCTCGCGCCGCAAGATGGGCGAGATCCTGTGGCGCGAGGCGCCCGTGGAAGCAGACGTCGTGATCGCGGTCCCCGACTCCGGCAACGCCGCCGCCGCCGGGTACGCAAAGGCCTCGGGCCTGCCGCGCGACGATGGGCTCATCAAGAACCGCTATGTGGCGCGCACGTTCATCCAGCCCGGCCAGGAGTTGCGCAAGCACGGCCTGAGGATGAAGTTCAACCCCCTGCGCGAGGTCGTGGAGGGAAAGCGGCTCGCGGTGGTGGACGACTCGATCGTGCGCGGCAACACCACGCGCCAGATCGTCGGGATGCTGCGCGAGGCCGGCGCGGCGGAGGTGCACATGCGGATTTCCGCGCCACCCATACGCCACCCCTGCCACTACGGCGTGGACATGTCCACGAAGCAGGAGATGGTGGCCCACGGGCGCACTGTCGAGGAGATTGCGGAGGAGCTGGGTTGCGACTCGCTCGCCTACCTCTCCCTCGGTGGGGTCTACGAGGCGATACGCGGGACGCGCGAGACCCACTGTGACGCGTGCTTCTCCGGTGACTACCCCTTGGCTCGTAGCGACGATGCGAACGGGAAGTTCGCGCTCGAGGAGCTCGCGGTCCTCAAGACCTAGGCGCATCGCCCGTGGCTCAAACCATCCTCTCAGGCGTGTCTCGCCGTCGGTTCCGGGTCCTTGTGGTCGGGAACGGGTTGCTCCTCGGCCTGCTTGTCGTCCATGCGCTCGATCACGCCCTGAGACAGGAGGCGGCGGTCCCCGGAGGAACCGCGGCGGTTGGTGCCGCCGGCTTTGTGACCGTGCTGCTGGTGCTCGCCCTCGCCGCCGCGGGCCACCCGCTTGCGCCGGCGGCCACGGCCTTCGTGGGCTTCGCTACGGCGGTCGGCTTCGTCGCCGTGCACGTCCTGCCCGACTGGGGCCCCTTCAGTCAGCCCTACCCGGATATCCCCGTCGACGACCTGTCGTGGGCCGGGATGATCGTGCCGGCCGTAGCGGGTCTGATCGTCGGTGCGATCGGTCTGTCAAGACTTCGACCCTCTCGGTGACAGCTTCCGCACGCCCCGCCCATCCCCGCCGCGCGCGCAGGTAGTGTCAGCGGCGGTGGACCTCCTCGACGCACTCGAGCGGAGCTTCGGCTTCAACGGATTCCGTCCCGGCCAACGAGAGGCGTGCGAGGCGGCGCTCGCGGGCCAGGACGTGCTGGTGGTCATGCCCACCGGCTCGGGCAAGTCGCTGTGCTACCAGCTGCCCGCGCTGATGAGGGATGACCTCACGATCGTCGTGTCGCCGCTCGTCGCGCTCATGCACGATCAGGTGGAGGCCCTGCGCGCGCGCGGGCTGGGCGATGCGGTCGGGCTGGTGAACGCCCAGCAGGACGGCCACGTGAACGCCGGCGTGCTGCGCCGCGCCGCAGGCGGTGGGTTGAGGCTCCTCTACGTGGCCCCCGAGCGCTTCTCTTCGCTCGGCTTCCTCGACGCCGTCAAGCGCGCGCGCGTCGGCCTCTTTGTGGTGGACGAGGCTCACTGCGTCTCCCAGTGGGGGCACGATTTCCGCCCCGACTACTTCCGGCTCGCGGACGCAGCGCGCCACCTCGGCGCGCAGGCCATCGTGGCGTCCACCGCCACGGCGACGCCGCGGGTGGCGCTCGACGTGGTCAGGCGGCTCGGGTTGCGTGACCCGCTGCGCGTGGCCACGGGCTTCGATCGCCCCAACATCTCGTTCGCGGTGGCCCGCCCGGCGGTGCAGGAGAAGCGCGCGCTCATCGCCCAGACGCTCGCCGGGGCCGATGCTCTGCCGGCCATCGTCTACGCGGGCACGCGGGCGGGCGCGGAGGAGACCGCCGAGGGGCTCTGCGAGGCGCTGGGCGAGGAGGCGCTGGCCTACCACGCCGGACTCGGGCGCGAGGAGCGCGCAGTCGCTCAGCACCGCTTTCTGACCGACGAGGTGCGCGTGATCGTGGCCACCAACGCCTTCGGGATGGGAATCGACAAGCCGAACGTGCGCACCGTGGTCCACGCCAGCGTGCCGTCCTCGCTCGAGGCCTACTACCAGGAGGCCGGCCGCGCCGGGCGCGACGGCCTGCCCGCGCGGGCGCTGTTGCTCGCCGAGAACCGCGACAAGGCGCTCCACGTGCACTTCATCAAGCGCGATGAGGTCGACCCGGCCCTGCCGGGCGCCCTCGCCGAACGACTGCTGGCGGCGGCCGACGGCGACGGGCGCTATTCGCTCGACGCGCGCGAGCTCACGCGCGGGCTGGGCGGGGGACCCGACCGGCTGCGGGCCCTGCTCGGGCACCTCGCCAGGGCGGGGCTCGTGTCGCCGTCGCCCTCCTCCCCGGACCGCGTCACCGGAAGGCTCATCGCGGCGTTCGACCGCCGGGCCGCCGCAGCATGCCGGGCCTCCATCGAGGACGGCGCCTCTGCCCGCTGGCGCCAGTACCGGGAGATATGGGCCTACGTGGAACAGGAAGCGTGCCGGCGCCGCGCCGTGCTCCGCCACTTCGGTGACCGCGCTGAGCCGGCCGCGCGCCCGCCCGGACAACTCTGCTGCGACGTCTGTGACGAGGGGCTCGTCCCCGAGTTGCCGCCCCCTGCCCCCGAGATGGTCGCCGATCTGGACGACGCAATCATCTCCGTGGCGCGCGGGGCCCGTCCCGCGGTGGGGCGCACGACCTGCGCGGAGATCCTGCACGGGGCCCGCACGAAGAAGATCGAGCGCAATTCCTACGACGGACTGCCGGCGTACGGCACCTCCTCGCGGATGCGGCGGGCGGACATCCTCGCGCGCGTCGATCAGCTGATCGACGAGGGACGGATCGAGACGAGCGGCGGCGCCTATCCCGTCCTGCGCATGCCGGCTCGCGCCGCCGTCTGAGGGACCGAAGCGGTGGGCTTTCGCGTCGGCGTCCTGATCTCGGGCGAGGGCACCAACCTCCAGGCCATCCTCGACACGGTGCACGGGCGCGAGGGCATCGAGGTGGTGTGCGTCGGCTCCAGCAAGGCGGGCGCGCCGGGGCTCGGGCGAGCCGAGCGGGCAGGGGTGGACACCGCGGTGTACGCCAGGTCGGCTCACGCCGATCGCGACGCGCGAGATGCGGCGCTCGGTAACTGGCTCCAGGATCACTCGGTCGACCTCGTCGTGCTCGCGGGATTCATGGAGGTCCTCGGCGGCTCGTTCATCCAGCGCTTCGGCGGGCGGATAGTCAACGTGCACCCCTCGCTGCTTCCCGCCTTTCCCGGTCTCCGGGCGATCGAGCAGGCAATCGAGTACGGCGTGCGCGTGATGGGGGTCACCGTGCACTTCGTGGAGGAGGGGGTGGACAGTGGGCCGGTGATCCTGCAGGAGTCCTTCGAGCCGGGGGCGACAGATGACATCGAGAGCCAGGTGCATGAGATCGAGCACCGCCTGCTGCCGAGGGCCGTCCGCCTGATCGCGGCCGGAGGGGTGAGCATCGATCCCGCCGAGCCCCGGCGGCTGCGCGTGGCGGAGTAGCCCCGCGCCTCGGTGTCGCATCTGGGTTGCGCGCCCAGGGGGAACCGACTGTCCCTTCAGGTGCACGAGCGTCAGTCGCGGTCGCGTCCCTTAGTTGCTGTAACTTCGCCGCGGCTCAGGTTCCCGGTGGCGGTCAGTCTATGCGGCGCTCACCTCCTTGGGGATCGTCTCTTGGTTGCCCTCGTATCGCATCCGTTTGAGCGTGTGGCGCTCGAGCTGGGTGAACTTGATGCCGTTGGTCGCGTTCGTGATGTAGAGGTCAAGCACGGCCCAGACGAGCGTCAGGCAGCTGGTCTCGCCGGGGAAGCGGCCGATCACCTTCGTCCGTCGCTTGACCTCGCCGAGCGATCGCTCGAGCAGGTTCGTGCTTCTCCAGCGCCGGCGGTGCCGCGTCGGGTAGCGCAGGTGGACTACGAGCGCGTCGAGGTCGTTGCGAAGGCACCTCGCGGCGGCGGTATAGCCGGCCACGTCGAGCTGGTCGACGAGCGCCTCGAGCCGCTCTTTTGCTTTGCGTTCGTCGGTGGCCTCATCGAGCGCCTGCCAGTAGGCGCCGCGGACGCGCTCGCGCTCCCGCTCGGGCAGCTTTGTGAGCAGGTTGCGTAGGCGGTGAACGGCGCAGTGCTGGCGATCTGAGGCAGGCCAGCACTGCTCGACCGCCTTGATCAACCCGGGGGCGCCGTCGGCGACCACCAGCAGCGGCGCGCCGAGGCCGCGGGCGATCAGGTCGCGCCCGAGCTCAAGCCAGTCCTCGTGCGATTCGCGCATCCCGAGCATCACTGAGAGCAGCACGCGCTCGCCCTGATCGGTGAAGCCCCAGCCGACCAGCACGCCCTCCTTCGGTCCGTCGGGACGGACCGAGAGAAACACCGCGTCGAGGAACAGTGCCGCCAAGCGGACCTCGTAGAGGTCGCGGCGCTTAAACGCCTCAAAGCGCTCGCGCAGCTCGGTGCAGATCCGCGATGCGGTCGACTTCGACAGCTTTCCCAGCCCGGCCTGCTCGCACAGCGACTCGACATCGCGCATCGACAAGCCCCTGACGAACGCGCCGATCACCATCGCCCGCAGCGGCTCGGTACGAAGCAATTTCGTGCCGCGCGGGAACAGCTTCGAGACAAACGGCTCGGCCACCCTGCGCACTTGGGGGATCTCGACTGCGAGCTCGCCCTCGGCAGTTGCAGCTTGCGCGGGCGATAGCCGTTTCGAAGGCCCCGCTGCTGAGGGTCCGGCCGGCGCTCATAGCGCGCCCTGCCAAGCCACGCGTCGAACTCCTCCTCAACCGCGCGCTGGATGATCAACCTGGCACCGAGCTTCGCGAGCTCCGACAACGACTCGCGCGGGTTCTCACCGACCCCAACAGCAAGCAGCTGGTCGATCTGCGCCTCAATCTCCGCCGACGGCGGTACGGTACGTCTCACGGCGTAGGTCCTCCTTCATCGTCTTGCTGGACTTGAGGGAACCTACGCCGTTGCCTTGACGGCTCCCGGCTATTTACAGCGGTTGGGGGACGCGACCTCAGTCGCGGTGACGCTGCCGGTTTCGTCGAAAAGCGGGAGCCTCAGCGCACCCTTCCGGGGCGAAGGCGGCGGTGCGGAGTATGTTGCTCCGATGCTTGATCGACAGATCACACTCGACATTGCGCGACTGCTAAACGAGGTGGTCGTGTCGGGCGACCGAATCGGCTCGGCGCTCGCAGACGCACCATCTGATGAAGTCAACAAGGAGTGCGGCGCGTACCTCCAGGAGATCGACTTCTGGCGTCGAGCTTCGTCGTTGAGATCGGCGCGCTTCGAGTCGCTCTGGCCGGATGCGCCTGTCGAGGACGAGGATTGGATCGAGGCCGAGCTAGCCCCGCGGTACTGGCAGCGCCCTTCCTGACGCTCCTGCTTTCGTCGGTGGCTGTCGGGAAAACGCCGAGCCAGCCCGCTGGATCGCTCCTAAGGGTGGGCTCCGAAACGGCGACCTTGACCGTCGCGCCCGCGGTGTCTGTGCCGATGCGTCGCGCTCAGGCGCTGGGGCGGTCGTTGCTGGGAGTGGTCAGCTCCTTTTCCGAGACGGCTTTATCCGACAGCCACGTCGAAAGGCTCGCTCCTATGTCAAGTGATTTCCGCTAGCAGCGGGTTTTTAGGTCATGCAGATCATCGGCGATGGGGCCGTTCCGAGGTTGGTCGCGTCGGGGTCGCTCGGTTCGTGTTGTGGCGGGAGGGCTGGGAGCGCTAGGAGGTGGTGGAAGCGGCGCGCGAGGTGACGTTTGAGGCAGCGGAGCGCTCCTTTCTTGGTCTTGCCTTCGGCTTCTTTGCGTGCCAGGTATGCCTTGGTTGCGGGGTCATAGCGGGCGCGGGTGATCGCGACGATGTGCAGCGCATGGTTGAGCTGGCGGTCGCCGCCGCGGTCAAGCCGGTGGCGGTCTCGCTGTCCTGAGGAGCACGGGATCGGCGCCGTGCCGGTTAGGCGGGCAAAGCTCGCGTCGGTCGGGAATCGCTCGGCGCCGGCGGTTCGGCCGATCAGCAGCGCCGCGGTCAACGCACCGCAGCCGATCTCGGCGAGCAGCTGGGGGCGGTGTGCCTTGACCCGGACGAGCAGCTCGCGTTCGAGCGCGTCCACCTGGCGGCTCAGCACACGGATCTGTCTTAGCTGTTCGCGCGCGACCCTGACGCGCGCGCCGTGCTCCAGCCGACGCGCGCTCGAGCCGATCGAGCTGTCGTGGCTGCTCGAGCGAGCCGCGGCCGAGTGACCGCTCGAGCTCGGGGCAAAGCTCAACCAAATGCCACCGCAGCCGGTTCTGGACGCGGGTGCGCTCGGCGACGAGATCCTTGCGGTGATCGGAGAGCAGCCGGATCTCGAGCGCCTGCTCGTCCAGATGGGCGGCGGGGAAGTCCTCAACTCCGTCCTTGACCACGGCACGGGCGATCGCTAGCGCGTCGATCTGATCTGACTTGCCCGGCTTGCGCTCCCCACGTCTAGAGGCGCCCATCCTGTGCGGAGCGACCCTGACGACCCGCTCACCGGCGGCGATCAACGCCTGCTCAAACCGGCGCGAGACGTGCCGACAGTCCTCGATTGCCACACTCGCTCGTCATCGAGTTCGCGTGCCCAGCGCGCAGCGCGGCCAGATGCCCCGCCTCCTCAGACTTGATCTCGCGGGTCCCGCGCTGGCGACCCGTTCCTTCCTCAACAGCCGCCAGCGCGTGCGTGCGCTTGTGGGTGTCCGCTCCGATCACGATCATCTGCACCGTCCCTTCGTTTGGTTGAGCACCGGCGAAGCGGACCTCGGCGGACAACCGTCACTCGGGGCGATGCCACGCTCCTATCAAGTCACGCCGGAGGTCCTCGGGCGGCGACGGGCGACACAAGCTTTGCCGGTCAGACCAAACAGACGACACGGCACTCTAGAGTCAGCCCGCCGCCAGCCCGAGAACCAACCGCAACCGTCGGACGTCACCGCCCAGACCGCAACGACTCTGACAGTGACAGCACTTTCCTGACGCGACTCGGAATCGCCCTGCCGCTTGGCGCTGCTTGCCTGGAGGCGGGCATTGATGTGGATGCCGCCGTCTGCAATAGTTCATTATGTGGTGAATGAGCTTGACGCAACGTTCGCCGCATTGGCTGACCCGACCCGTCGCCGTGTCATCGAGCTGTTGCGGGAGCGCACACTGCGGGCGAGCGAGATCGCCGACCGGTTGGGCGTGAGCCGCCCGGCCATGAGCAATCACTTGAAGGCGCTTCGCTCGGGCGGCCTCGTCGACGTGGCGCTCAGCGAGGAGGATGGCCGCGCGCGGCGGTACCGCCTGCGCCATGAGCGTTTCGTGGCCCTCGGGGCGTGGCTTGCCGATCTCGAGAGCCACTGGGCCTTGCAGCTGGAGGCGTTTCGGGACCACGCCGAGCGCGATCGGGGAGAGCCCGGGTGAGCGACGCCGTCACGAGCAGCGTCGAGCTGGCGGTCTCCCCCGAGGTCGCCTTCGACGTGTTCGTACGGGAGATCGACGCGTGGTATCGGGTTGATGCGGAAACGCTTCCCGACATAACGCGAACTGCAGCGATCCGCTTCGAGCCGTGTCTCGGCGGGCGCCTGCTCGACGTGCATGACATCGCCAGCGGCGAAGGCAGGGAACTCGGCCGGATCACCGTCTGGGAGCCCGGGCTCAGGCTCGTCTTCCGTGACAACGAGGGCAGCGAGGTCGAAGTGACCTTCGAGCGCCGAGGCGAAGGCACCCGGGTCACGCTCACGCATCGCGTGCTCGACGGCCTGGCTCCGAACCGGGCCGCTGCGCTGCGCCGCTCAGGCTGGGCGGCGCTTGCTCCGCTCCTCCGCGACCACGTGGCTCCCAATGCGCGGCCGATCGCTCTCGCCGTCGGGTCGCTGGTGCTTCCCATTGCGATCGGCACCGTCGCCCTGCTGGTCGTCTTCGAGCAACCGACAGGGTGGATCTTCTGGGGCATCGCGCTCGTCACGCTCGCCTCCTTGCTCGCCGTCGGCGGGATCGAAGACCGGCTGGCGCGCCGCTGGCTGCCGTCGCAGTGGCACTACCGGCGGATCCAGGGACACGTCCTCGGGCTCTGCTCTCTGGGGCTGTTGGCCTGGGGACTCCTTAGCGTGGTCCAAGACCGCGATGGCGCGCTCCTCTCGACCGGCATAGCCGCCGCCCTGCTGATGTCCTGGTGGCACGGGGCGCAGCAAGGACCCGCCGGCGGACGCTCTCTCCGAACCCCGGCCGAGCCGGACGGAAAGACCTTTCTCCAGCGCCACTCCGATGTCCGGCTTCTCCTCCTTGCGGCAGGAGTTCTCGCGCTCAGCCAGGCCGTCTTTGCGGGTCTCGCCTCGATACACGCACAGCTCGACGACCTCTTCCTCGCGCTGATGATCGCCGTGCTCGTTGCCTGGCAGCTACAGAGCCTTGTCTCGAGACGCCGTGAGAGAACGGCGCTCGGATTCAACCCTGACCTCTACCTCGCGGTCGAGCGGGCAATAGGCGAGGGGGGCCGCCCACCCGAGCTGCTCATCCACCAGCCCAGCAAGCGCCCTGAGTACAGCGGCTGGTACGCCTACGCCGACGACCGCGACAGAAGCAAACGCGATCTCGTGACCTGGAGCATGAAGGACCTCATCGACCACTCCCCCGAGGCAGCCGGTCCCCTCCGCGCCGGCCGCGGCAAGTGGCGATGGGACCAGGCCCTCGCGGCCTACAAGCCCATCGAACACCAGAGCAGCCAGCCTCATCCCGCCTAGATCAGCGGCTTGAGGGGTTGCGGGCTTGCTATCTCCACACCTGCCGTTCGAAACCATCCAAGCGCGCCTGCGCCCGAAGGGGCGACGTCCACGGCAACTCCCCCGCGTCCACAGACGCGGCACCCACGCGACCGACATCGAGTCGAGATCGTCGCTCCTGCGCGTGCCGTAGCGAGCCGACCGGGACAGCTGGTCCTCTTGTGCAGCCCTTAGACGCTGCCGCTCTCGTCGTCGAAAAGCAGGAGCCCGACGCGTCTACTCAGGCTCGCGCAGAATCAAGTCTGGTCCGTCGTACCAGCCGATCGTGTCCACTTGCGTGAGCACTCCCGGGCGCTGCTCGAGGTAGTCGATGTCACGTTGGCAGCCGCCACCGACTGCTCATGATCCGACGGAAGCACCTGCATGCCGAGCACGGCTGTCGCCTCGCGGAGATGTGCCCTGACCGAATCCCGGACAGATGCGGGGCCCTCAGCGTCGTCTACGAACCTCCAGCTCGTCAAGCTCCTCACGCACGTCCGCGCCCGTCGTCAAGTCGAGCGCAAGCACGGTAGTGCCGCCTTGGTCCAGCGCCTCGAACTCTGACCACACGCGCCCACCGACGGCGTTCACCCGGAACGGACTCCGCTGCGCGACGAAGGCAGCAAGTTCCTCGAATGGCGGTTCGTGCCACTCGCGCACGATGGCCCGCATATAGAGACCCATCGACCGCAGGTTCTCACGCCGGACGAGCGTGTGCTGCTTCTGTTGGGCCGCGTCACTCGCCGCGTGGCATATGCTCGCGAGGTGGCGAACGTTCCGCAGACGAGCGTCGAGCTGAGCGCCCCCGGGGAGGTTCCGATCCGGCGCGCTCTGCTCACCGTCTCCGACAAGCGGGGGCTGATGGACTTCGGCGCGGGGCTGCAGGAGCTCGGGATCGAGATCGTCTCGACGGGCGGCACCGCCCGCGAGCTGGCCGGCGGCGGCATCGAGACGCGCTCCGTGGAGGACTACACCGGCTTCCCGGAGATCCTCGACGGGCGGGTGAAGACCCTCAACCCGAGGATCTACGCGGGCTTGCTGGCCGTCCGCTCGAGCGATGAGCACGTGACGACGCTGCGCGACCACGCGATCGAGCCGATCGACCTGGTGTGCGCCAACCTCTACCCATTCGAGACCGTGGCCGGCCGGCGCGGGGTGAGCGACGACGAGGTGATCGAGAACATCGACATCGGCGGACCGACGCTGATCCGGGCGGCGGCCAAGAACCATCCATACGCCGCGGTGGTCGTGTCGCCGGAGAGCTACGACGCCGTCCTCGAGGAGCTGCGCGACACCGACGGGATGCTCTCCTGCCGCACCAGGGAGACCCTGGCGCTCGAGGCGTTCTCCTACACGGCGCGCTACGACGCCGCCATCTCGCGCTGGTTCGCAGAGCGCGAGGAGGACTTCCCGGCGCACATGACGCGCTCGTTCACCAAGGTGCTCGACCTGCCCTACGGCGAGAACCCCCACCAGCGCGCCGTCTTCTACGCGGAGACCGGCGTCCGCAGCCACCTGCTCTCGATGACCTCGAAGCTGCACGGCAAGGAGCTGTCGTTCAACAACCTGCTCGACCTCGACTCGGGCCGAACCCTCGCGGAGGAGTTCGAGGTGCCCGCCGCGGCCATCGTGAAGCACAACAACCCCTGCGGCTGCGCCCTCGCGGCGACCGTCGAGGACGCCTTCGACAAGGCACTCGCCACCGACCGGACGAGCGCCTTCGGTGGGGTGGTGTGCCTCAACCGGCGGGTGGATCGCGCACTCGCGGAGAAGCTGAACGACATGTTCATCGAGCTCGTGTTCGCGCCCGGCTACGACGAGGACGCGCTCGAGGTGCTCCAGCAGAAGGAGAACGTGCGCATCCTGGAGGACGCCGAGCAGCGCCGCTCGGAGGTGAGCGAGGAGGACTTCAAGCGCGTGCGCGGAGGCCTGCTGGTCCAGGATCGCGACGTCGGCCCGGAGTTGCGCGAGGAGATGCAGGTGGTGAGCCGGCGCAAGCCGAGCGAGGGGGAGTGGGGCGAGCTGATGTTCGCCTGGAAGGTGTGCAAGCGCGTGCGCTCCAACGCCATCGTGCTCGCGCACGACCTCGGCACGGCCGGCGTGGGCGCGGGGCAGATGAGCCGCGTCGACTCGGTGCGGATCGCCCTCGCCAAGGCCGCGGTTGGGGAGATCCCGCTCGAGGGCGCCGTGATGGCCTCCGATGCCTTCTTCCCGTTCGCCGACGGGCCGCAGCTGGCCATCGACGCGGGCGTGCGCGCGGTCATCCAGCCCGGGGGCTCGCGGCGCGACCCGGAGGTGGTCGAGGCCTGCGACGCCGCGGGCGTGGCGATGGTGTTCACCGCACGGCGCCACTTCAGGCACTGAGAACGGCGCCCGCGCTCGCCTCGGAGCCCGACAAGACTGTGCATACCCCCGGCGAGAATCGAACTCGCGCCGCGCGGTTTAAAAGACCGCCGCTCTGACCACTGAGCTACGGGGGCATGGGCAATGATGGCGCAAGTGACCGGCGCTTCCGGCCACGTGGCCTCCACGTCCGTGCAGCCCCGCCCGCGGCGCGGCGGCCGGGGTCCCGCTACGGGCGCGGCGTAGACTGGGCACCACCCGGGGGCGTGGTCTAGGGGTTAGGACGCCGGCCTTTCACGCCGGAGATCGGGGGTTCGAATCCCCCCGCCCCTATCGAGGTCTGGCCGCTGCCGCCCGGTCAGGCAGGCGCGGCGTCGCGCTCGGCGTCATAGCCGGCGCACGAAGCGGCGAACACGAGCAGGCTCACCACGAGCCCGGCCGCGTGGCCGGCAACCAGTCCGACCAGTCCCCCCGCGACGCCGCCGGCCAGCGCGGCGAACAACGCCAGGCCGGGGGGGAGCGACAGCAGCCGAGCGGTCACGACCGAGCAGCCGAGCCATGCGAGCGGTCCCACCGCGAAGCCGTAGTCCTTGAAGAACTCCCGGTCGAGAGTGAGCGCGAGGAGCGCGAACAACGCGCCGACGATCAGGGCCTGCACGAGCAATGAGCGCAAGAAGAGTCCTTGGTTCACGGCCGGGAATACTAGGGAAGCGCCAGGGCTAGACTCGACCCCCGCGGGCGGTTAGCTCAGCTGGTAGAGCGCCTGCCTTACAAGCAGGAGGTCGGCTGTTCGAGTCAGCCACCGCCCACTCCGCGAAAGCGCCTGGGTCCAGTCGCATTGGCGACCCGGTCGACGACGTGGCCGAGCCCCTCCCAGCGGGTGGCTTGTGGTTACGGGACGGCTCGCCGGGGTAGGGTGCGGCGATGATGACCTTCCTTCTCAAAGCGGAGTTGCCCTTCCTCGTGGTCGCCGGCATCGTCGGCCAGAAAGTCGCCGCCAAGCTGTGGAGCCAGCTGTTCAACAGCGAGGCGCCCGACACCGCGCAGGAGAACGTGCGCCTCGCGCCGCTGATCGGGGCGGCGGTCCTCGAAGGGACGCTCTACAAGCTCGCTCGCATGGCGATCGACCGCAGCCTGCGCGTCGCGGCCGCAAAGTCCGAGGGCACCTGGATCGGGAAGACCGGGCAGGGGGAGTAGCCGCCACCTCGTCGTCAGGTCGATCTGGCCGGCTCGGCAGGGGTCGATCTGGCCGGCTCGGCAGGGGCCCGCCGCCGGCCGTCCGACTGCCGCCTCAGAGGCCCGACCCTACGGAGCCGGGCCCCTACAGACGCTGGCGTCTTCGGCGACTTAGCTGTCTGCCTAGGCCGTTCGGGAGCGCTTTTTGTCCTTGGGCTCGTCGCGGTGTCCGAGCTGTATCTCTCGCTCGGCTCCGGGCGTTCCGGCCTTTAGCTCGCGGCTGCGCTCGCTCTCGGCGTTCAGCTCTGCCCCGAGCAGGATCGCGACGTTTGTGATCCACAGCCAGACGAGGAAGATGATCACGCCGGCCAAGGTACCGTAGGTCTTGTTGTAGGAGCCGAAGTTGGCGACGTAGAAGGCAAACGCCGCCGAGGCGACGAGCCAGACGACGATCGCAAGCAGCGCTCCGGGGGTGACGAGCTTGAAGCCAGGCAGCTTCGCGTTTGGCGAGGTGTAGTAGAGCAGCGCGAACATGAACAGCACGATCGCCGCAAGCACCGGCCACTTGGCGATGTTCCAGATCGTGATCGCGCTGCTACCGATGCCCACCGCCGAGCCGACCTGCTTGGCGATCGGGCCCGTCAGCACGAGCGCGACCAGGACGAGCGCGAGCAGGATGATCAGCACGAGCGTGACGAGCATCTGCAGCGGCCGCAGCTTGATGAACGAGCGCCCCTCCTCGACCTCGTAGATCACGTTCGAGGCGCGCATGAAGGCCCCGACATAGCCCGAGGCCGTCCACAGCGCGGAGGCCAGGCCGACGATCAGCGCGATGCCCGCCGTGCCAGAGCTCTTGGTGAGGCCCTCGATCGGGCCCTTGAGCGGCTCGACCGCGGAGGCGGGGCCCACCGAGCTGACGACATCGGTGAGTGCCTTGGTGATGGTCTTCGGGTCACCGATCAGCCCCACCACCGACACTAGCGCGATCAACGCGGGGAAGATCGACAGCACCGCGTAGTAGGTGAGCGCCGCCGCCCTGTCGGTGAGCTCGTCCTCCTTGAACTCCGTGACCGTGCGCTTGAGTGTCTGCATCAGCCCGCCCTTGCTCTTGTGCGCGGGGCCCTCGGGCCGGCGCCCGGAGCGCTTCTCGCGGTCGCCGGACCGGTCGTCAGACCCCGGTCCCTTCATGTCTGCCACTCGCGCCATCTTTGGCCTCCCTCTGTTTGTCTAGTTGTCCGTGCCGCTAGCCGCCAGGCTCAGAAAGAGCTCCGCGTAGCCAACTCGATGTTGCTCGCGTTCGCTCAAGCGGTCGTCCTCACGCGCTGCCGCGCGTTGTCGATCGACTCCGGCGAGACACCAAAGCGCGAGCCCGGGCGGCGCGATCTCGCCTCTTGCTGCCCGGCCGCACAGAGCCGATCGAGGGCGATCCGACGCTGTTCGAAGCGCGGCAGAAACGAGAAGGCGTAGAGCCGAAGGGCTGCCTTGTCCTCCTCGGAGCAGCTCGCCGGTGCGATCACGCTCCGCTCTATCTCGTCCGCCCCAATGCGCGTTAGCGCGGCGCTTGCGACCTGGTGCTGGAGTAGCTGCAGCTGTCGTGCTCTGCTCAGTTCCACGGTCCGCTTAGTCCCTTCTGAACAGACGCAGCAGCAGGAGCGCGAGCACCAGCGTCGCGGCCATCGTCGGACCCGGTCTTGCCCGTGCCGTCTCGGCCGCCTGGGACGCCATGCGCTTTGCATCCTCCGGTTTGACCTCGCGCGCTCGGCGCGGGAGGTCGCTTGCCTTCCCTTTCAGCTCCTGCTGCTTTTCCTTGAGCACCTGCTTGCGCTCGTCGACCTTGGCTTTGGCCTGCGACTTGACGTCTGCCTTCTCGGCGAGTGCCTCGACCGTTTCACCGAGCTCCTCGCGGGTCTCCTCGATCTCGGCCCTGATCTGTTCCGGCTCGGTTGGCTCGGCTTCGCGCGCGGCTCCTTCTTCCTGCATCAAGACCGCCTCCCGCGCTGGCGATCCGGCGCCTGCGCCGGCCCGTTGCGCTGTTGGGTTGAGTTCCTCATCGCTTCGCGCTGCTCTTCACGTGCTCGACGTCCTCCTTCACTGTCTCCACGGTCTGCTCTGGCACAGGCGGCGTCGCCTGCTCGATCTGCTTCTTGCCCATCACCGCCGCCCCGCCGGCGACTGCGAGCAGCAGCACGCCGACGATCAGCGCCGCCAGCCAGGGCGCGAGCGCGGTCGAGAGGGCGAGCACGAGCGCGACGATCAGCGCCGCCGTGCCGAAGAAGGCAACGAGGCCGCCCGCGCCGAACATGCCGGCGCCGAGCCCGAGCTTCTTTCCCTTCTCCTGCAGCTCGACCTGCGCCAGGCGCATCTCCTGCTTGACGAGCGTCTTCGTCTGCTCGGTGAGCTGCTTTACGAGCTCGGCGGCCGAGGCGTCTTGTGAGTCCGACGCAGGCGGTTCGTCTGCCTGCTCGCGCCGGTCTGGCGTCGTGGCCACCGGGCTTCGATGCACCGGCGCGTCATCGGGCCTTGGGCGATCGGCGAACCTCGCCGGCTGGTCCCTCTCTTCCGCGCCTCCGACGTCGCTTGCCGGCTGGCGCGAGCGCGCTTCGGCACGGTGAGCCCTCGTCATCCGCTCCCGCGCCTCCTGTGGCGTCTCCCGCCGCGCGCCGCCCTTCCCGCGCTGCCGTCCCCGGCCCGACATTCCTCTTCCTGCCATCGTCCCTGCACCTCCTCGCCTGCTAGATCACCCCACGCTCAACCGGCTCACCCAATCGAGCCCGGAGAGCTCTGCCTGACGTCCTCCTTCGCCTGCTGAGCCTTCTCCTGGACGCTTCCGCGCAGCTCCTCGGCGTGCTCCTGGCCGCTCTGCTGTGCGGTCTCCTTGACGCTCTGGGCAGCGTCCTGTGCAACCTCCTTGCCGTGCTCGAGCGCCTCTTGACCGGTCTCCTTCGCGCGCTGCTTGACCTGGTCGGCCATCGGGCCGATCTTCTCGTGCTCGACGCGCGTCGACGGGATCAGCAGACCGGCGACAAAGCCCACGGCGACCGAGCCGAGGGCAAGGCCGAGCGGGTTCTCCTGCGCGACCCCGGCGGCCTGCTTTGCGCTCTGCTTGACCTGCTCGGCGTCCGGCGTCGCGTCGCCGGCACGTGAACCAGTGCGCGTCACGCGCTCCTTCAGCTGGTCGCGCTTGCCGGTGATCTTCTCCTTCGTGCGTGTCTTGACGTCGGCCTTGTAGCCAAGCGCCTCGACCGTCTCGCCCATCTCGCCGCGAGTCTGCTCTATCTCTTCGCGGATTTCGCCTGGGTCTTTGCCCATTGGACATCCTCCTTCGTGCTGTCGATTGCCTGTTCCGGCGCAGGGGGGATCGCCTCCTGTGTCTTCTGCTTGCCGACCAAGGCCAGCACCCCGGCGATCGCCCCGTACACCACCGTCACGATCAGCGCGGCGAGCCACAGCTCCATGCCGGTGTCGAGCGCGGCGATCAGGCAGGCGGTCAGCGAGCCGAGTGCGAGCAGCCCGACGATGCCGGCGCCGCCGAACATCCCGGCGCCGAGGCCCGCCTGCTTTCCCTTCTCGGCCATCTCGGCCTTCGCCAGCTCGAGCTCCTTGCGCACGAGCGTCGACGTCTGGTTCGAGAGCTCCTTGAGGAGCTCGCCGACCGGCCGCTCGCGAGGGTCGCCCTGCGAGTTCTCGCCTGGCATCGCTAGAGCCTCCTTCCGAGCGGCTCGACTTGGGCCGGTTGCGCGACCGGCGCCGGGGCGGGCGGCGTGATCTCACGCGGGGCGGCGTCGTAGCCGAGTCCTTCCCCCGTCTCATCCCCGTCCTGCGAGGACTGATAGCGCTTCTCGCTCGAGGCCTTGAGAAAGCGCGATGCAAGGAAGCCCAGCGCAACCCCGCCCGCCGCGACGGCCCAGGGCTGCTTTCGTCCCAGATCCTCGAGGTCGCCGAGGATGCGATCGGCGTCTGACCCCTCCAGGTAGCCGCCGAGCCGCTCGACTCGCTCAGCCGCCTGGTCCGCAAGCTGCGCGGGCTTGTCCTTTCCCTGCTTACGAAGCTCCTCGCCGACCGTGCGGACGTCGCCTGCCGTCGAGGACAGCTGCTCGCCCGCCTGCGTCGAGCGTTGGTCGACTTGCTCGCGGAGCCTTCCCTTCGCCTGTCCGGCCGCCTGCTGGGCCTTCTCCTGCGCCTGCGCGCCTGCCTGCCCGACCTTCTCCTTCGCCTGATCAGCTGCTCCGGACTGCTCCATTTGATACCTCGTCTCGTCGGTTTATGATTGGCTAGTCGGCCGGGGCCCGGGCGGCGTGTCGACTTCGGGTCGGCCCCCGACCTCCGCCGGCTCGCTCGACACATGGAGCGTCGTGTCCGTCGTTGCTTCCGCCTCCGGGGACGTGCCGGCCTTTCGCCGCCGCGCCACGGCGATGCCACCGACCGCCCCGGCGGCAGCCATGGCAAGTGCCGCCGGCCCCTTCTTCGAGTTCGGCGCGCTTCCCTGGGTCATCAGCCCGCGCGCCATGTTCGCCACAGCCGCGGCGCGTCCGCCGGACTGCTTGCTCTGCCGTCCCGAAGCGAGGCGGGCACTCGCCTTCTCAAAAGGAGACCTCGCCGGCTTCTGGCGCGCCGCCGCAGTCAAGCCCGCGAGCCCTCGCCGCGGCTGCTTGGATCCCGCCGCCCCGGGGCGGTTTGCAAACGGGCGCGTCTGGATCGACGGCTTCGTGCGCGTGGATCGCGAAGTCCCCGGCTTCTGGGACCTGCCGTAGGGGAGGCCCCGCTGCGCGGGCTTGCGCGCGCCGGCCGAGCGGCGCCCCGTTGTGTGTCTGGGTTCCATGACTGTCTACCTCCGGCTCTCGGACGCTTTACCGCCTTTGCGGTGGATACGTCGTAACTCCCCAGCCCGGCGTGAAACAATCACATACTTGAAAACGCCGGGGAACAAAGTGAGACGATGCCCGCCGGCAAGCGAGCCCGCTGTCCCATTAAGGGTTGGGGGCCACCACCCGGCAGCCGGACCGCTGGGGAGCGGCGGGGATCGTTGGTGACCGACCGCGCGCAGGGCCGATCGCGCAGCCGGCGCTCGGATGCCCAAAAGAACCGGGCGGCGATCCTGAGAGCGGCCGTTAGCGCGCTTCCGCGCGAAGGCGAGCTCAACATGCAGACGCTCGCGGTCACGGCGGGGGTGAGCCGCTCGACCCTCTACAGGCACTTCCCGACGCGCGACTCGCTCGAGGACGCACTGCGACAGGACGCGCTCGCGGCGGTCCAGAGGACGGTCGAGGAGACGGTGACCCCCGACCGGCCGCCACTTGCCGTGCTGCGGGCCCTCGTCGGCGCGCTCGTCGACCTCGCAGGCGAGCGGCGCCTCGATCTACTCGGGCTGGTGCCGCTCGCGCGGCAGGGGCGCAAAGCGGCCGCCGCGATGCTGCCCCTGATCGAGTGGCTGCGGCGAGCTGCGGAGATCGGCCCGAGCCCACCTGCGGACTTGCTCGAAACCGCGTCCGTCCACTTCTTGGACGCTTGCCTCGAGGCCGGAACGGGCGCCGACGGGCCTGCCCCGGAGGCACTCTTTCACTCGGTCAGCGAGCCACTTGACCAAGGGCTCGTCCTGCTCGACCCAAAGGGCGCACTGCTCTCCATCAATCCTCGCGCTGTTCGCTTCCTCGACCCCAGCGGGACGGCGGAGGTCGGCGACCAGCTCACCGAGCCCCGGCTTGACGTGATCTACGAGGACGGCTCGGCCTGCCCAGGAGGCACCTATCCACTCAGCCGGGCCGTGCAGACGAAAGAGCCTCAGACCGGCGTCAGGGGACATCGCGATCGCGCCGGCTCGGTTGCCTGGATCGCGCTCGCGGCGCATCCGCTCTGCGCTACGGACGGCGAGGTCTACGGGATCCTGGGAATACTGTCCGACGTCACCGCGGAGAAGGACTGGGAGCTTCAGCGCCTTCGGCCGGCGGGCCAGCTCGGAGAGAGAGCGCCTGTCCCGCTCGACATCGCGCGTGTCCTCGACGAGATCCCGCCGCACCTCTTCCCGGAGCAGTTCGTCTCCGAGGCGCGGCGGATCAGCGGCACCCCGGTGGCGCTCTACGTGCTCGACATCGATGGCACCCACCTGCTCCGGCTGGCGGGGCCCGAGGAGTTCCCCGACCGCCTCGATGCCCCCCTGGCGCTCGGCCCGGAGTTGGCCGAGGACGGCATCCCTGACCTGAAGGCGCGCGTCGAGGGAGAGCTTCCGGGGGTTGTCGTCGTGCCGATGTGGCTGCGAGGCCGGGCGATCGGCCTGCTGCTCGCACTCGGCGCCGCCGAGGAGCCGCTGCTCGACCTCGGCCGGCACGGCGCGGCCGCGATGGAGCTCGCCGGCGGTTACACGGACGTCCTCGACGCCGCAAGGCGGCGCAAGGAGACCCACGCGGCCGCCGAGCTCCAGCAGAGCCTGCTGCCACCGCGTATCGCGCGGCTGGGCGCCGGCGTGCTCGCCGGGAGCGTCCTCCCGAGCTACGAGGTCGGTGGAGACTGGTTCGACTACGTCGAGAACCGTGACGGCGCCTGGCTAGCTATCGCCGACGCGGTCGGCAAGGGCGCGACCGCCGGGGCCCTGGGCGCCATCGCACTCGCCGCTCTGCGCGCGGCGCGGCGCAGCGACCAAAGCCTCGAAGCCGCCGCCAAGACGATGCACGAGGTGACCTACGACGTCGGGCGGCCCGAGTTCTTCGTCACGGCGATCGTCGCGCGCTGGCATGCCGTCTACTCCACCTTCAGCTGGGTCAATTGCGGCCATCCGCCGCCGCTGGTGCTGCGGCCCGACGACACGATCGAGCAGCTCTTCACCCCGCCCGGGCTGCCGTTGGGGTTGATGGAGCGCGAGCGCAGGTTCGTCCGCCGCCAGCGCCGTCTCGAGGAGGGCGAGCTGCTGATCCTCCACTCCGATGGCATCACGGCCCGCCGCACGAAGGACGGGCTCTTCGGTCTCGACGGGATCGAGCGGGCCGTCCGGTCGGCGCCGAGCCGCTCCGCGACGGCCATCGCCAGGGCGATCCAAGAGGCGACCATGGAGGCAGCGGAGGAGCCCCTGCAAGACGACGCGGTTGCCATCGTGCTCGATCCGAGGCAGCGGAGCTGAGACGTTGCGGCGCATTCGGCTCTGAGGGCAGCAGCGATGCAAACCAGGCCACTCGCATCCGGCAGCGCCCACTGACGTCTATCCTCGCCTTCGATCGCCAGGCGACCGAGGTACAGGGGGGTTCGTGATCCGCGCGCAAGAGCTCTTGAGGCAGTGGCGCCGGTGGCCGGTCGCCGTCGGGCTGGTGCTCGCGGGAGCCGTGGCGATCGCGATCTCGGCCTTCACCGACACGGATCCGACGCCCACGATCCCGGCCGGCGACGTGCCCGTGAACGAGGGCGCCGACAGCCAGGGGGACATACGCGCCAACAACTCGCCGACGATCGTCCGCAACCCGAGGAGGCCCGACAACCTCGTGGTCGTCAATCGGGTCGACGGGCCCCGTTATGCCTGCGGCGTGCATGTCTCCTTCGACGGCGGCACGAAGTGGTCGGGGGTTCCGGTGGAGATTCCGAAGGGGGAGGAGCCCAAGTGCTTCGCGCCGGATGCCACGTTCACCAGGGACGGCAAGCTGCACATGTCGTACGTGACGCTCGAGGGCAGGGGGAACGTGCCGAGTGCAGGGTGGTACGTCAGCTCGGGCGATGGAGGCCGCACGTTCTCGAAGCCGCGCAAGCTCCTCGGCCGGCTCGCCTTCCAGGTCCGCCTCACCGCGGATCCGAAGAACAGGAGCCGGCTCTACCTGAGCTACGTGCGAGCCGACACGGACGTGGGGCTCTTCAAGTTCTCTGCGCCCGGCAACCCCATCCTCGTGTCCCGATCGAGCGACGGCGGGGCAAGCTGGGAGCGCCCCGTCCGCGTGAACCCGGCGGCGAGGGCGCGCGCCCTCGCGCCGGCCATGGCCGTCGGGCCCAAGGGGGAGGTCTACGTGCTCTATCTCGACCTCGGCGACGACCGGCTCGATTACGAGGGGGAGCACCGGGGGCGAGGCGGGCGTCCCTACTCCGGACGCTTCAAGCTCGTCCTGGCGCGGTCGCTCGATCGCGGAGCCACCTGGGAGGAATCGGAGGTCGAGGACAACCTGGTGCCGACGGAGCGATTCGTCGCATTCCTACCCCCGTTTCCCTCCGTGGCGGTCGATGCCCGCGACGGCAGGGTGTACGCGGGCTTTCAGGACGGGCGGATGGGGAAGTCCGACGTGCTGGTCTGGTCCCGCCCCTCCGGCGGTAGCGCGTGGGAGGGGCCGACGCGCGTGAACGACACGCCCGAGCGGGATGGCACCTCGCAGTACCTGCCGCGGCTCGACGTGGCGCCGGGCGGCCGCCTGGACGTCGTCTACTACGACCGTCGCGCCGACGCCAGGGACCTGGTGAACGAGGTCTCGCTGCAGTCCTCGTTCGACCATGGCGAGAGCTTCGGCGCCAGGATCCGGCTGTCGGGGCGGGCCTTCGACTCGCGGGTGGGATACGGCAACGAGCGAGAGCTGCCGGACCTGGGAAGCCGACTCGGCCTGGTGTCCGACGACTCATCCGCGCTTGCCGTCTGGAGCGACACGCGCTCGGGGTCGATCGACTCGAACAAGCAGGATATCGGCAGCGCGCGCGTGGTCTTCGAGGAGCCGGGAGTGCGCACCGCGGCCCAGAAGGCCCTGCTGGTGGGCGGCTTGGCGGCGGTGCTCGCGGGCCTTGCATCACTTGCGCTCGGCCTCTCGAGGAGGGGCAAACCCGTGCCGCGATGACCTGTGACAACTGTGGTTGCGCATGCTACCTTCGGCTTCGCAGGGGTCAATAGGGCAAGCCGCGTAGCACTTGCGCGGAGGGCCCTGCTACCTTTGCGCGTCCGGTAAGTTCGTTCTGTTGCAAGCACTGACATATATTGCCCTCGGTCCGGATACTGGCGCCGAACGGGTCCCACAAGGAGGAGCTCCATGCGACGTCGAGTCGGCTTTCTTTTCATCATTGGCGCGGCCATTCCGGTCGCCGTCTTCGCGTCGACCGCCTGGGCCTGTGGCGCTCTGACGACGCTTGACACGAGCGCGTCCGTGGTGGCGCCGAACCAGGTGATCTCGGTCACCGCTCGCAACTTCGCGCCCGGGCCGGCGGCGAACGGCACGAACAGCCCCGTTCAGATCCGCTGGGCCAGTCGCGACGGCCAGGTGCTCGAGGAAGTGCCCGAGGGCGGCAGTCGTGGCGACAGCTTCACGAGGAACATCCGGGTGCCGGCAAACGCAGCGCCTGGCTGGTACGTGATCAACGCCACGCAGTTCACCAGCACCGGCGCACCGAAGTCCGGGTCACCCGCCCGCGCCACGGTGCGAGTCCAGGGAGCAGCCGCTCCGGGCGCAACCGCTCCGTGGGGCGGCGGCACGCCGACCTCGGCCGGACCGGGTAGCCCCGACCTGCCGCTTCCGGGCATCCTCCTGTCGGTCGCGCTTCTCGCGACAGGGCTCACGCTCGTGTTCCGGGACAGGGGCAGGAAGGCAACCCGCCCCGCGCTCGGCGCCTAACCGACGGTAACCGTCCCGACACGGAGGTCATCTCGCGTCATGACGAAGCGTGCCCGTTTCCTTGCCCTGGTCATGGCTACCAGCTCCCTGCTGGTAGCCGTGCCCGGCGCCCAGGCGCAACTCCGCGTGGGCAAGAACTTCCAGATGAACTCGGACACGAGCGCCTTTCGCGGCAAGGATGAGGTCGGGCTGGCCGTCAACCCAAGCAACCCGAACCACGTGGTCGCGATCAACGCCGAGTACCTCAACCCGAGGTGCGAGGGCACGGCCAGCTTCGACGGCGGCTCCACCTGGAGCCCCGCGGATACCCTCGCCGTCCCGCCCGCGGAAGCGGGGGGGCTGCCCTGGGCGCCGGCCTGCAGCTTGATCGGCGACCACCTTGCCGACTTCCAGTTCCAGACCGTCGCCTTCGGCAGTGGCCAGGACGTCTACACGGCCTACGGCACCAGGCGGGTGAACGGGCAGGCCCAGGGCGTCATGCTCGCGAAGTCCACCGACGGCGGGCGTAGCTGGGACACCGCCTCGGTGGCCATGCCGGTCGGCCTCACGGAGCCCCCCTACTACGAGCGCCCGACGGTCGCGGTCCAGCGAGGGGGCGGCCCGGGCGGAGCCGACCGTGTCTACGTGGCGGCCCACAGGGTTATCACCCAGGGTTCGACCCTGCCACGTCTCGAGGACGCCGTGGTGGCCGTCTCGGACAACTCAGGAGCGTCATTCTCCGAGCCGGTTGTGGTGGATCCGCCTGGGGAGACCCCCGCCGAGGTCTCGCAGCCGGCCATCGACCCGACCGACGGCAGCGTGTACGTCGCATGGCGCACTCGCGGACCTAGGGCAGCCGCGCTGCCGGCGGGGCAGCCCAGCCCGGCAGTCCTCAAGGTCGCGCGCTCGGACGAGCAGGGTCGGGAGGGGAGCTGGAGCGTCAGGGAGATCGCCACCGTCAGCAACCTCGCCAGCACCGCCGGCACGGACCCGCCGCGTCCCGAAGCCTCTACGGGCTCCACCTTCCCGCGCATCGCGGTCGGGCCCAATGGGAACGTCTACATCGTCTACAACCAGGGAGAGGCGCCCCCCGGCGCGCCCGCCGGCGGCTTTCAGGGCGCCGACCACTTCATCCCGCCGGACAGCGACGTCTACTTCCAGCGCTCGACCAACAAGGGAGTCGGTTGGTCGACGCCGATGGTGATCAACGACACCGCGCCCAAGCCCGGCACTGAATCGCCGTACGCTCCTCCGAGAGCGTTTACCCAGACGCGTCATCCGGAGCTGGGCGTAGCGCCCAACGGGCGAATCGACATCGTGTGGCAGGACCGCCGCCACTGGTACCGCGGCTGCGTCCACACCCACCGGCCCTGCGCGGAGGCCCGTCTAGGCGACACCTACCTCGCGCAGTCCGATGACGGGGGGGCGAGCTTCGGTCCGAACCATCGCGTGAGCGACAGGTCGCACAATAACGACGTCGGCTACGACTACCGGTTCGGAACCGGCTGGGACTTTGGCCCCGTCGTGGCGCCCCAGGGCAACGACCGGCTGCTGATCGCTTGGATGGATTCCCGCAACGGGAGCTTCGACAACGACAACCAGGACATCTACCTGGCCAAGGCCACCATGAACGGAGGTGGTTCGGTCCCGCAGGAGAACCTCCAGCGCACGGACCCGGTCGGGACATCCGTGCGGCTGTCCCAGCACACCTACCCCGGCGGAGGGGAAGGCCTGCTCGCGTCCACGTTCGCCACTCGCAACGGCACGCGGGTAGTGATCGCCCCCGAGGGCGACGTGCCGGCGATCCTGGCCGCGGGCGTGCTGGCCCGGGCCAACCTGAGCCAGGTGCTGCTCTCGCCGCCGGGGGGTCTGCCCGCAAGCGTCGCGGCCGAGGTGCGCCGGATGAACCCTGCCGGTGCCTACATAGTTGGAGGCACTTCAGCCCTCGGCGACCAGGTTGCCAACGGCCTGCCAAACAATGCCGTCCGTCTTGCGGGCGCCGACGACGCGGGCACCGCGCAGCAGGTCGCGGAGGAACTCGACCGCCGCACCGACGCCGAGAAGGCGGCCAACGCGCCCGCGTTCAACGCGGTGGCGATCGTCAACCCGGACAGCCCGGACGCGGTCGCGGTGGCGGGGCTTGCAGCCGCCCGGCGCCTTCCGATCCTGTTCGCGAACAGGGACTCGCTGCCGGCGGCGACCAGGGACGCGATCAGCAACCTCAACATCGACAAGGCGCTGGTGATCGGAGGGTCCCAGGTGGTCAGTGACGCCGTCCTGGCTGAGCTTCCCGGAGGCGAGCGCCTCGGTGGAGCCGACCAGTACGCGACCTCCCAGGCCGTCGTGGCCGAGTCCGTCAGGCGTGGGCTGCCCACGAACCTGATGTACGTGGCCGACGGGACCAGGCCGATCGACGGAGCGCTGCTCGGCTCCACCGTCGGCCGCGTCAACGCCCTCATGGCGCTCTCCAGGCCGCCGCTCAGCTCGACCGCCGGGGCCACGGCGGCGGCCACGGGTCTCAGCGGGGTGCTGGACCGGCTCATCCTGCTGGAGCCGGCCGCGGCTGGCCCTGGAAATCCGCCCCCGGCTGAGTCAGCCGCTTTCCCGGGTTGCCCGACGTTGACCGCGAACGTGATTCGCGGCACGGCGGCGGCGAACTCGATCACCGGCACGACCGGGGCCGACCGGATCTTCGCCGGTCCGGGTAAGGACGTGGTCGATGCTCTCGCGGGCAACGACTGCGTGGATCTCGGGACGGGCAGTGACCGGGGCCAGGGCGGCCTTGGCAACGACCTGCTGGTGTCGGGAACGGGCAGGGACCGCGTGAGCGGCAGCTCTGGCAACGACAGGATGCGCGGCAACTCGGGCAACGACCGCCTCGACGGCGGCCGAGGCAACGACCGGCTTCTGGGCGACTCTGGCAACGACACGCTGCTCGGGAGCTTCGGCAACGACCGTCTGCTCGGTATGAGCGGCAGGGATCGCATCACCGGCAGCCGCGGGCGTGACCGGATCTCCGGTGGAAGCAGCGCCGACCGGATCTCCGGTGGAAGCAGCGCCGACCGGATCGCGGGCGGCTCGGGCGGTGACCGCATCAACGGCAATTCGAGCGGTGACCGGATCAGCGGCAACTCGGGCAACGACCGGATCACCTCGCTCGACAACTCACGTGATCGCGTGAACTGCGGAACCGGCCGTGACAGGGTCCTTGCCGACCGCAAGGACGTCGTCTCCCGCAACTGCGAGCGCGTCGTCCGACGGCGATCGGAGAGCCGGCGCCGCCGCCGCTAACGCCAACGGCTCCGACTCTGAAAGCAGAATCTGGCAACGCCACCCCGGCTCGAGGTTTCCGAGCCGGGGTGGCGGGAATCCGCTAGCGGCCGCCCCCCGGGCCCGGCAGAACGCCGTCCCGGGCGAGCCGGCGGCGCATCATGAGACCGGCGAAGACCGCCCCGGCCAACCCGAGGGCAAGCCACACGGCCGAGGGCATCCCCGCGGGGCCATCCCCGTCCTCGCTCGAGGCGCTTTCCAGTGCCCCCGCCGCCTGCAGCAGGCCCGCCCCGTGCTGCGCGTCGAGCCCGGAGGGCCCGAGGTCCTTCGCGCTCCTCGTGAGGGCCCTTCTGACCTCGGCGGGGCTTCGGGCGCGGCCCGAGGCCACGAGCAGGGCTGCCGCGCCCGACACCTGGGCGGCCGCCGCCGAGGTGGAGGCCATGAAGCAGAAGCAGAATCGCGACCGTCCACCCTTCAGCGTCTGCTGCAGGATCCCGTCGCCGGCCTCCCCGCCCTCGCCGTCCACCGCCTCTCGGTCCCCTCCCGGCGCCACGAGGTCGAGGGCCTCGCCGTAGCTCGAGTAGTAGGCGCGCGAGTTGCCGCGGGTGAGCGCCCCGACGGCGATTACCTCCGGGTAGGCCGCGGGAAAGCTGACCGCCGGGCGCCCGGCGTTGCCCGCCGAGGCCACCACCGTCACGCCCTTGGACACCGCGTAGGCCACGGCGTCCTCTAGTTCCCCGGCCCCCGCGGGGCCGGCGATGCTGAGGTTGGCCACGTCTGCCCCGCGATCGGCGGCAAAGCGGAGGCCTCGGGCGATCGTCTTGGCCGACCCCGTCACATCACGCCTGAGCACCCGGATGGGCATGATCGCCGCCGCGGGAGCCACGCCCGCCCCGCCGATGCCGTTGCCCGTGGACTGGGCGATGATCCCGGCGATGTGGGTGCCATGGCTCTGACGGGCGGGCGGGGGCTCGTCGTTGGGATGGGAGTCGCCGTCCACGAAGTCCCATCCCGGCACGAAGCGGGTGCGAGCCAGGTCCGGCGCGCGGCGGTACGGCCCGCGATCCTCATACGCAACGCCGGTGTCCAGCACCGCCACGACGGCCCCGGCGCCGCGGGTGACCTGCCACGCCTCGTCAGCCTGGATGGCCCGTAGGTGCCACTGGAACCTGAACAGCGGGTCGTTGGGCGGCTTCTGTGCCGCCATGGCCGGGCCGGCGGCGCCGGAGAGGGGAAGCGCGAGGAGAAGATAGAACGCCGCCACGTGGAGCGGCTTGGCGTCCGGGCGGTGGCGGCTCCCCGGTGGTGGACCACTGCGTGCCACCCGGCCACCGTAGCGTCTGCGGCGAGGACGCCCGGCACGTGAGCACCCTCCCGAGGATGCCGCGTGCCGGAGTCGTCCCTCGCTCGGCCGGCCGCGTTCCTTGGTTCTCAGGTCAGCCTGGTCAGGCGCGAGGTGGCCACGAGTGCCGCGCGGCCGCTTCGGAACCGGTACTTGATGACCATGCGCCCCCTGTAGCCGGCCCTGCGGCCGACCCTCCACCGGACCTTGCAGGTCGCGCTCGTGCGACTCCGCCGGGCGCAGCTGATCCTGATCGCCGTAGCCCGCCTGCTCTTGCGCTTGATGCGCTGCCGTGCGTACCTGCGGGCCGTCGACATGGTGAGCGTGGGCAGCAGCGGCGTCGCCGCGACGACCGGCGCGGGCGGGGGCGTCACGGGCGGGGGCGGCGCCAGGGGCGCAGGCGGCGGCTGTACCACCGTCCTCTCTGTGGGGAGCGGTGGGTCCGACTCGTCGTTGTCGAGGGCCGAGGAGCAGCCCGGGTCGTCGAGGTAGTCCTTCCGGCCGTCGCCGTCGTTGTCCCGGAGGTCGCCGCAGGCCGGCATGTCGGTCTCGTCCACGTCCTGCGCGGAGGAGCAGCCGAGGTCCGACGGGTAATCGGTCCTGCCGTCGCCGTCGTTGTCGAGGCCGTCCTGGCACGCGAGCGCCCGCACGCCGACGTCATCGAAGGCGATGAACCGGTTGAGCGGCGACCCGAGGTTCCAATGGGTGGCGAGGTACCCACCGGCTGCGGGAGCGGTGTCGAAGTACGTGTCGTGGCGGCAGTCAAAGCGCATCTTGTCCGAGCAGAAGACGCTCATGCCGACGTCCCTGTCTCCGCCGTCGGAGTAGCACATGATGTCGTAGCCGTCGTTGCAGTGGGCGCCGTTGCCCGTGGAATAGGGGGCGTCGTACTGGACCGCCCCCTGGTTGTGGCCGTTCTCGTGCATCGCGGTGCGGTTGGTCCAGCAGTCGGAGTACACGACGGCGTAGTCGCCACCGCTGTTGTTCTGGTTCTCGGCGGTCAGGCGCTGATCATCGGACAGCGTGCCCGTCCCACAGGCCGGCGGTGCCGAGGAGTCGAAGAAGATCGTGTAATCGGCGTTCGAGACATCGAATCCCGCCTTCCTGGCCGCGCTCACCACACCGGCAAAGGTGGTCTGGCTGCTCGTCTGATCGCTCTGGAAGGCATCGACCTTGATCTCGCCGTCGCCGGCGCACTTCACCTTGTAGTCGGCGGTCCTTCCGCCGGAGGCCAGCGCCTCCTCGTTCAGCAGCGCGTTCATGCGCTTCATCTCGGCCAGGATCGTCGCCTTGACCGACGAGAGGCGGTCCGGGGCGCCGGCCGGATACCCGTAGAGGACGTGCTGGAAGAAGTCCGAGGCGCATGCGGGCCGGCGCTCGGGCCCGGCCAGGTCGACGATCCTGTCGGGGGCGGCCGGCTCCGGATCGAGGCCGTGGGTCACCACCGTGCTGTCGTCCTCGAGCTTCACCCTCAGAAGGTCCTTCTGGGCGCGCTTGGCCGGACCGAGCCCGCGGACGTGCTTGTAGGCATCGGTCGAGACGGTGCCCGCCGCGGCGCGCGTGGCGTGGTTGGCCCGCGCCTCCGCGCAGAGCGTCAGGGCCAGGCAGGCGCAGACGAGCAGCAGCCAGGAGAGCGAGAATGTGCGGGGCCGAAGGGGGAAGGGAGTGCTGTGCAACTGATGTCACCTTGAACGGGATGTCCCTTCCTTCTCGGCCCCGTTGGCGCCGGCGTGAAGGGCCGGCGCCCTTCCCTGGACGTACGTCGGGCGGGTGCCGGCCGCCCTGCACGCGACGGTTGCTCCTTGACCCTCTCTACGCACTGTGCTTTCGTGCCGTTGGCAGGTTCGCACCAGGTCTGGGCAAGGAGTCCGGGCAGGGATCACCTACAGGGAGGCACGGATGCCACGGACGGGAACACGGACGGTAATTCTCATGGCGGTCGCGGTGGCCGTGACCAGCGCCTTCGCCATATCGATGCCGGCGGCCGCGAATCACGTAGGGGGAGCCCCGGACCCCTATTTCACATGCTCAGCGAGCACGGTGCGGGCAACTCTGTTCAACGGAGATCCGATCCCCCCCGTGGATCCGCTCGGCGCCAACCTCGACAGGGAGGAGTGCGCCGAGGACGTGGGTGGGCTGCCCGACATCGCCCTCCCGGCGGACGCTCCGATCATCAGGACGAGAACCGCCCAGGCCCGCACCGAGATCCTGTGCGCGGACGATGACCCCAATCCGGCGGTTACTCCGGAGAACAACGAGCTTTGCGATGCGGGCCGTCCCTCCTTCGAGCAGCAGGTGCTCTCGACCGCAAACGTGACGGACACGACGATCACGCTGGGCGGTATCGACATCGTCGTCCAGGCGGCCAATACCTCGGCACGAGCTCGCTGCGCCGCCAACGTGCCCGTGCTGAGCAGTACGAGCCAGGTTCTGGGCATCAGGGTCGGGCCGACGGGCCTGCCGACCGAGCGGGTCGTCACGGGTGAGCCCAACCAGGTCATCGAGGTGCCCGGGGTACTGAGGATCACCCTCAACGAGCTGCTCGGGAGAGAGGGGCCGTATGCCGACGATGCGCCGGAAGGGGTGGTTACCCGTCGTGCCGTCCACATCGAGGTTCTCCCCGGCGCCCCGGGTGTGGCTCCCGCTTCGGTCGCGGACGTGGTGGTGGCCGAGTCCATCGCGGACTTCCACGGCGACGTCTGCAACGCAGAGCCGCCTCCCGGCGTGTGCCCGGCGGGGAGCACCCCCACCCCGGGCGGTCAGTGTGTCATCACAAACATCACGTGCCCGGCCGGCAGCACCCTCAACGGGCAGGGCCAGTGCATCAACAACGTGACGACCTGCCCGACCGGCTCGACGAGCCTCGGCAACCAGTGCGTCGTGGACCGGGTGAACTGCCCGGCGGGATCGGCGCGCAACCCGCAGGGCCAGTGCGTAGTCCAGAACGTCCAGTGTCCCGCGGGGACGGTCTTCAACCCAGTCACGCTCGGCTGTGCCGAGGGCCCGCGTGGAGGCACCGTCTTCCCAATCACCGACCGGATACGGGACCTCTTCCGCGGCAGCCCGTGCGTCGGCGGAGGCTTCGGGCCGCTCGTGGGCATCTTCGGGACCAACGGTCCCGACCGGATCACCGGCACGAACACCTCCGACCGGATCTTCGCGCTCGGCGGGAACGACCGCGTCTCCGGCGGTCGCGGGGACGACTGCGTGGAGGGCGGCAGCGGCAGGGACGTCCTCGATGGCAGCAACGGCAACGACTTCCTGCTGGGCGGAACCGGAAACGACCGAATGGAGGGCGGGCCGGGGCGTGACCGCTTCTCCGGTGGCTCCGGCCGGGACGTCCTGTCCGGGGGCCAGGGCAACGACCGCATGGACGGCGCCGCCGGGAACGACCGGATGAACGGCGGATTCGGCAACGACGTCATCCGCGGTGGCTCCGGCAACGACGGAATCAGCAACGGCAACGGCAAGGATCGCGTCTTCGGCGGCTCGGGCAACGACACGATCAACGTGGCCATCGTCGGGCCGGCCGCCAGGGTCGACTGCGGCCCCGGCCGGGACAGGGTGCGGATCACCCCCGGCCGCCGCGGCGGACCGCTGCGCGACCGGCACCGCAACTGCGAGTTCCTGTACATCGCCCGGCGGATCGACACACGCCGCTGAGGCGGCTCGGGCAGGCGAGGCGGAAGGCGCCTGAGCCCACAGGCGCTCTGAGCGGTCCCTTCGGGGACCGCCTCGGGCCGCTGCCTAGCAGGAAAATAGAATCTCCTGCAGGTTCCGGGGGTCGCTCTCACCTTTCAGGTAGTGGTGGGTAGAGGCCGCCGAAGGCTGAGCATCGCGAGCGCGATGACGGCGTGTGGTGTGTGGAATCCGAAGCCGCGCCGGGTGATCAAGCGGATCTGGGTGTTGATTTGCTCCTTGCGCGCGTTTGAGAGCCCGTGGCGGATCGCGGCCTCGATGCCCTCGCGCTGCTGAGTGATCGTCCTCGCGAGGCGCGCGAACGGCGCGAGCCGACAGCGCCTGGCCCACTGAAGTCAGCCATCGAGCAGGACGACGGCGTGCTCGTAGGGGACGCGGTAGATCTGGCGCAGCTGCTGGGCGAGCAGATAGGCGCGGAAGAGGCGCTTGTTGATCTGCTGGATGCGGGCGAGCTTCAGCTGCTGGCGCTCGGTCAGCCGCTCGGCGTTCTTCCAGAGCGCGAAGCGCGCGCCCTTCAGCTCGCGCGCGAGCTGGCGCTGGCCTTGGCGGCGGGCCTCGTTCCAGACCTCGCGGCGGATCTCATCGAGCGCGTCGGTCGCGAGCTTTATGAGGTGGAACGGGTCGAGGCAGATCGTCGCGTCGGGGCAGCGCGCTGAGATCGGCGCGGTGATCCCTCGGCCATGCCGCGGGAGACGAGCTCGATCTGGCCGCAGCGCTCGTCTCCCAGCAGGTCCAGGAACTTCTCGACCGTGACGCTGTCGCGACCGGGATGGGTCCACATGAGGCTGCCTGTGTCGTGGCAGACGACGACGGTCAGGTAGCGCTGGCCCTTGCGACCGAGATCTCGTCGAAGCCGACCCGGCGCAGGCCCCCGAACAGAGCGCGCTTTGTGCTCGCCTCGGCCATCGCGCGCTCGCAGATCCAGCCGACCGTGCGCCAGCTGGTCCGCATCAGCTCAGCGACCGCGGTCTTCGAGGTGTTGACCGCAAGCCAGCAGACCTGATCCTCAAAGGAGCGCGTGAGCTTCGAGTCGTGGCACGCCCACGGCAGCGCACAGACCACCACGCCGTGGCGCGTGCAGGACACCCTCGGCGCCTCTGCCTCGAGGAAGCAGAAGGTCTTGCCCAGATCCGAGCGCCCGGCAGCGCCGGCGGCCCTCGCCCCAGTCATAGCCCGGGCTATGGCGCCGACAGATTCCGCAGCGACCCTGCTCGCGCGCCTTCGGGCGCAGCGAGACCACAACCGCCGCCGCCGGTCCCTCTGCCTGATCGAAGTCGACTGCCTCGATCACCACTCGCCCCAGGCCGAGCAGCTTCTTCCATGCCCTTGTCGCGCGCACGTCGCCACCACTCCTTTCACGGGGTTCCTGACCTTGCGAAGCCGGAACCCCAGGAGCGCCGCGGCGTGGGCACCTCAACCCCCGTCCGGGCGCCCCGCGCCCGGCCACAGCCGACTTCCCAGCGAAGCCGGCTGGCGGGTCAAGCGCCGCGGAAGTCGCTGCAAATCCCGACCAGCGCGTCCCGTGCCACGCTCCGCACCAAGGCGGCGCTTGACGCACAGCCGGCCGGCGGAGCTACCTCAAACCACCCACGGAATCTGCAGGGGCGCCGGAAAAACGGCGGATCGAGGCTAACGGCACGCCTCACCTTCGTGGTCGCAATCTAGTTCGGATACTGGTATCTCATCGCCAGTCGAATGACTCCGGTCGAGCCGGAGACGTGGCTCCTCGGCGTCGGCTTCTCCCCTTGCGTGGCTGCTCTGGTTCCACGTCTGGCACCCTCCAAGCGAGCGGGGTGGCGGAGCTAGACGGGACCAGGAGCCACCCTTGCATCCCGGCGAGTCAAGCGCCGGTCACGCGGGCAACTTCGGTTAGCAAAGGGGTGCTGGTCCCCGCTCGTTTGTAAGCGACAAGGGATGGGGGCCGCTCCGGCTGATCGCCGGCCACCGCGCCGCCACGGGCGCGGGACTCGAGGAGTCCCCGCGTCGTGCGCGCGCCGGACGAGCAGACGCACGGGCTCGACGCATGGCGCTGGTCGAGAACATCGCCCCGATGCCTTGACCGCATCGATGAGGCCAAGGCTCTCGAGGCTGATTGGCCGGCCGTACCGGCAGCCTTCTGACTGCTCGGGAGGGCGGCTGGAGTGGACAGGAGTCGTGTAGCCGTGAGGCGCCCGAGCCAGCAGCACGTGGCCGATGTGGGTGGGGCCGGGCGTCAAGTCAAGGTCAGCCAACATTGCGTGAACGTCCTAGACCATCCGGGTAAATCGTCGCAATGTTGCGATTGCCAGAGAACCGCGGCGCTTCGGGCAGGTGGCAAGAGGCTGCCATGAACCCCGGGCGAGTCCGACTCCTCGAACTCGATCCCGACTTAGCTCCCACGCTCGCGGGCGAGGCACTCGGGAGAGCGCGTGAGTGCGTAACCACGAAGCTGATCGGCCTTGATCGTGGCCAGCGCGAGTGCCTGTTCGACCCGCGCGAGGCGGCTGACCAGTATGGCCTGCTGATCCTCGGTGGCGTGCTCCTGCATAGGTTGTGCCAGCTGGTCGCGAGACGGTCGATCTTATTGGGCCTGGCGATCTGGTCCGTCCCTGGCCGGTGCTCGACGAGTACGCCGAGCTGTTCACGGAGAGCCGCTGGCAGGCGCTTCAGTCAGTCCAGCTCGCTGCGCTCGATCGGCGCTTCCTGCGCGAGGCGGGCCCCCTGGCCCGAGCTGCTGATCGCGCTCTCGGAGCGCACTGCCGGCCACGCTCGCTCGCTCGCTCTGCGCCTGGCGATCTCGCAGATCCCGCAGATTAGCTCTCGCGTCCAGGTCATGCTGTGGCAGCTCGCCGATCGGTTCGGTCGGGTCGATCGTGACGGAGTTCTCATGCCGGTGAGGCTCTCACATGAGGTGATCGCCGAGCTAGTGAGCGCCCGTCGCGAAACGGTCAGTCGCCGCCTCAAGGAACTGGCCCAGCGCGGACTGGTCCTGCCGGATCGGCGCGGCTGGCGTCTCTGCGGTGCCCCACCGCCCGAGCTGTTCGCGTTCGAGCGAGCGGCGCCGGTCGGGGTTATTACCCCCGGCGGCAGCCCCGCGCCAAGCGGAGTTTGTGATCAGGGCCACAAGTCGCACCAAAAGGCGTGATCCGGATCACAGCCTGCCGCCCGGAGGCTTGCCGTAGAGGTGCCCGGCGGCGTAGGTTCCTGTCGCCCACAGGAACGGAGGACGCCCCCTACGGCGCGCGAGCCTCCAGAAGGAGAGCCTGCCGTGTCCGTCCGACGTGCCGTCCGCCTTGGCCTGCTCGCAGCCCTGCTCGTCGCGCTCTGGCCGGGCATGGCACGGGCGTCGACCTTCGAGCCACCGGTGGGCGACCTCTCGATCTGGCAGTTCGAGGAGATGCGCCTGAGCGACCGCATGCTCCTGAAGGTGAATGTCGCAAGCGGCAATCTGATCCTGATCTCGCGCGATGTCTCAATCGCCGGCACAGGGCTGCCTCTCGAGCTGACCCGTGTCTACAACAGTCTCGACTACGGCCTCGACGGCGACTTCGGGGATGGCCAGATTGCCAGCATCGGCCGCAAGACGAACATCGACTGCTCGGCCGACGGCCAGACGGTGACCTTTAAGGGTCAACCGGTGAGTACGCACGGTTCAAGAAGAACGCCGGGGGCGAATTTGACTCGCCGACCGGCTACGGCGCGACGCTGACCGAGAATGCGGACAGCACCTACACGTTGCGCTGGCACGCCACCGGGGTGAAGTTCAATTTCTTGAACTGCGGGAACCTGAGTTCGGTCGTCGACCAGAACGCCAACAAGCTCAGCCTCAGCTACGACGCCGCGGGACTTGTCTCCTCGATCACCGACACGCAGGATCGCAAGCTGAGGCTCAGCCACAACGCCGCCAGGCAGGTCACCGAGCTGAGCGACCCGTCGGGCCGAAGCTGGCAGTACGGCTATGCCAACGGCGACCTCGTCAGCTACACCGACCCGGCCGGCAAG
>JAUJNT010000001.1:706778-721803 GCA_030448005.1 Thermoleophilaceae bacterium | reverse complement strand
GCAGTACGGCTATGCCAACGGCGACCTCGTCAGCTACACCGACCCGGCCGGCAAGGTGACCCGGTTCGAGTACGCTCCAAGCGGGGCGAGCGGCGATCTCGTCCGTATTCGCACCCCGCGCGGAGACGATGTCAAGCTCAGCTACGACTCATCGCACCGAGTCACGGAGATCGTCCGTGTCACGGACGCCGCCGCCGGCAGCGGCCCGACGACAAGCTTCGCTACAACGCGGGCAACACCGCGGTGACCGACCCGCGCGGCAACACGAGCACCTCCCACTACGACTCCGAGGGCCGTGTCACCGAGGTGGTGGACGCCGCCGGGAATCAGACGCTCAACGATTACGACTCGAACAGCAACGTGATCAAGTTCACCGACGCGTTGGCCAAGTTCTCAACCGCCGCGTTCGACTCCGACAGCCGCCAGACCGACGGCAAGGCGCCGACCGGAATGAACTTCTCCTTCTCGTATGTGCCCCAGAGCGCGACGAAGGGCCCGGCCTACTACTACCCGACCTCCTTCCGCAGCCCGCAGGGCAACTCGACCGACCTGCGCTATGACGCGAAGGGCAATATGGCCTCGGCGCTCGACCGGGCCACCGAGAAGGGCGTAGAGCTCGCCTACAACCCGAATGGGACGGTGGCCTCGGCGAAGGACGCGAATGGCAACACGACGTCATACGCCTACGACGCGAAGGGAAACCTGACTGAGGTCACACCGCCGGCCCCGCTGGGCGCGACGAACATGACCTACGACTCCCTGAGTCGGGTGGCCACCAAGACGGACGGCAGGGGGCAGACGGCGAGCTACAGCTACGACGAGCTCGACCGGGTCACGAAGGTCACCTTCGAGGACGGGGCGTCGGTCAGCTACGGCCACGACCCCAACGGCAACCGCACCGAGCGGATCGACTCCACGGGCACCACGACCTACAGCTATGACGAGCTGAACCGCCAGACGCGGAAGGCGGCCCCGGAGGGGACGATCTCCTACGGCTACGACGCGGCCGGCAACATGACCTCCCACGACGACTGGCTCGGCACGGTCAGCTATGACTACAACAGCCTCAACCTCCTCACGAGCCTGACCGAGCCGGGCGGCCACCAGACCACCTTCGCCTACGACAAGAGCTACAACCGCACGAACACCAGCTACCCGAACGGCGTTGAGCAGGACGCCAGCTACGACGCCTCGGGCCGGATCGCGACGATCGTCGGCAGGAACGCGGATGGGCAGACGCTGACCAGCTTCACCTACAACTACAAGGACGCCGAGAGCAGCGACCGCGCGCTGCGCCAGTCGGTGACCGACAACACGAGCGGCGAGAAGACGACCTACGGCTACGACTCGCTCGATCGGCTGACACGGGCGCTGATCGAGACCGGCGCGACGGCTGTCAAGGACTATCGCTATAGCTTTGACCCGGCCGGCAACCGCACGCGCGAGCAGGAGCTCGTCTCGGGCAGCGACATCAGCGCGAGCTACAACGCCGCGAACGAGCTGGTGAGCCGCCAGGGCCTGAGCTACACGCACGACGCGAACGGCAACATGACCGGTCATTCGGGCGGGCGCAGCTTCGGCTACAACGCCGCCGACCAGACGACGAGCGCCCAGGCGCCGGGCATGACGGCCTCCGAGCGCTGGACGTTCGCCGGCGAGGGCCAGGCCGAGCGCGTCAAGGCCGAGACCCCCGCGGACGGCGACTTCAGCTACCAGACCGGCCTGCTCGGACGCGGCGGCCTGGCGGGCACGAACGGATTCAAGGAGCAGTACGTGCGCGACCCCGCCGGCACCCCGGTGGCGCTGCGCCACGCCGACGGCGAGCGCGGCTACTACCTGTTCGACAGCCTCGGCTCGATCGCCGCCGTCACCCAAGAAGACGGGACCGTCGGCGTGCGCTACCGCTATGACCCCTACGGCAACGAGCGCGATACGACCGGCTCCCTCAGCAACCGGCTGCGCTTCGCCGGCCAGTACTTCGACAGCCTCGGGCACTACCACATGGGCACCCGGCTCTACCTCCCGGCGATCGGCCGCTGGCAGCAAGACCCGCTCGACCAGACCGGCGACCTGTACGAAGGCAATCGGTACGTGTACGCGGGCGGGGACCCGGTGAACCTGACCGACCCGACCGGTATGCATTCTTGTGGTTTCTTAGCTGGCGTATGCGACACAGCCAACGACTTCGCCGGGGATGTCCAGAGGGTCTACAACGACGTGAACAAGACTCGGCTCGGGAGAGCGGCGGGCCGGTGCCTGATCGTCGGCGGCGCCGGAGCGGCCGGAGGAGCGAGACTCGGAGGTTTGAAGGGCGCGGCAATCGGCGGCGGCGCTGGTTGCGCAGTCGGGGTCCTGTCGGGTCGCGGCCGCCGTTGAACGCACGAGCCGGTACTCAGGCCTCCTGGCGGCTTTGGCTCACTGCCGGAGTAGTCGCTATAGGCCTCATGGTGGCGGCTGATGCGTTGACTGCTGGGATAGTTCGCGGAGTCCTGATGATTAGTCTCGCCGTCGCCCCCTTCGTGCTCATACGGCTCCTTGAACTCCGCAGTGCGAATAGGAGGCTACTCACGACCGAGAACGCGAAGTTTCTTGGATGGCTTGTTTTTCTCAGTACGTTTTACCTCTGGGTTATCAGCGGCGGCTTGGAGGGTGAGGCGAATCCCCTCTTGCTGGTCGCCGCGGCCCTTGGAGCGGCCCTGGGTGAGACTCCAGCACTGGTCCACCGGCTGAGGGGACGCACCCGTCGCAGCGGCAAGGATGGTTAGGAGACGACCACGGCGACGCTCTGCTACTCGGGGCCCTTCGCGGACGGCGACCGGCCGATCCGATCTCCGGGGCTTCGGGTCGCTGATACCAGACTGGGCCCGACTCCCGGAGTTCGGTCCGACCGTTGTGAGAGCTCTACCGGCCCGCGATAATGGGCATGGGAGGACTAATCGAGCGGAAGAGGCGACGACACACCCCGAGCAGGTCGTGCGCAAGCTGCGCGAGGCGGACAGGATGATGGCGAGGGGACCGAGCTGCCGGAGGTTGCGAAGGCTCTGGAGGTCTCGCGGGCGACCTTTCACCGCTGGCGGGCGCAGGTCGGCGGGATGAAGGCCGAAGAGGTGAAGCGGTTGATGGAGCTCGAGCGCGAGAACCAGACGTTGAAGCGGGATCGTGGCGGACAAGGGGCTCGAGAACGTTGCGCTCAGGGAGCTGGCCGAGGGAACCTCTGAGCCCGTCACGCCGGCGCCGAGGCGTTCTGATGCTTCAGGAGCGGCTCGGTCTATCGGAGCGGCGGGCGTGTGAGATCGCGGGCCAGCATCGCTCGACCCAGCGCCGCGTCCCGTTGCGGGGCAGCCGACGACGCCGCACTGGAAGCTCAGTCGCGCGAGATCTCGCCGAGTGGCCGCGTGGGGTTACCGCCGCGCCCACGCGCCGGGCATGACGGCCTCCGAGCGCTGGACGTTCGCCGGCGAGGGCCAGGCCGAGCGCGTCAAGGCCGAGACCCCCGCGGACGGCGACTTCAGCTACCAGACCGGCCTGCTCGGACGCGGCGGCCTGGCGGGCACGAACGGATTCAAGGAGCAGTACGTGCGCGACCCCGCCGGCACCCCGGTGGCGCTGCGCCACGCCGACGGCGAGCGCGGCTACTACCTGTTCGACAGCCTCGGCTCGATCGCCGCCGTCACCCAAGAAGACGGGACCGTCGGCGTGCGCTACCGCTATGACCCCTACGGCAACGAGCGCGATACGACCGGCTCCCTCAGCAACCGGCTGCGCTTCGCCGGCCAGTACTTCGACAGCCTCGGGCACTACCACATGGGCACCCGGCTCTACCTCCCGGCGATCGGCCGCTGGACCCAGCAAGACCCGCTCGACCAGACCGGCGACCTGTACGAAGGCAATCGGTACGTGTACGCGGGCGGGGACCCGGTGAACCTGACCGACCCGACAGGTACCCATATTGTCGAGGACGCCTACGAGGGAGCAAAGGAGACTTCTCAGGCGACGTTCAACGGGTCTACAACGATGTCAATAAGACGCTGTCTCGAACGACCGGGGGCCGCATTGTTCGTAACTGTGCGATCGGTGGGGCGGTCGGTGGGCTCGCCGGGGCACGCGGAGCCGCGGTCGGTTGCGCCGTCGTGAACGGAGTCAGGAGATCCCGCTGAGAGCTAATCGGACTAAGTCGCGAGCTAGAAGAGATCTTCTGGCACTCGTTGCCATCGCGGCAGGTGTATCGATTGCGGCGGTAGGAGACGGGACGCTCCGCATAGCGCTCGGTGCGCTGGTCTTCTTGGTTTGGCTCGCGCTAGACCTTCGTCTTCGCGACTGAGTGAGAGAGTGGCCGAGGGTCTGTGACAGCCTCAGCCGCCTCGGGAGTGTCCGAGGGTCTGTGTGTTCGCTTGTTGCCGTGGTGGTGAGATGTCGGCGGGCTGGGCGGAAAACCCGCCTTACCGGGAGCACTCCCAACCTTTGGGGCCGCAGTTAAGGGCCCGTAGGCTTTTCGGTTCTCCTCTCGGTTCGGGGCGAATCATCGTTTTGGGAGAGGGATCGTGATGGCGGCGCAGCAGAGGTAGATGGTGGCGATCAGCGCGTCGGCTGAGTGGAAGCCGTAGGCGCGGTGTGAGAGCAGGCCGCCTTCGAGTTGAGGCCTTCGAGCCGTCCGTTTGAGAGCACGAGCTCGACCGCGGCGAGCACGCCGTCCTTGTGCTTGCGGATCGTGCGGGCGAGCCTGAAGAACGGCTTCAGCCTCGACTCGAGACCCACGCGAGCCACGCGTCGAGGTGCGCGCGTGCCTCCTCGCTCGGCAGCCGGTACCCCTCGGCGGGACGGCGCTCTCCATTAGCCGCTGCGGCTCCACGCCATCCTGCCCTGGGGTGACAGGACGACCCCTCGGCAGGACGGTGCTCTCCCATTAGCGCGCTTGCTACGCGGTCCCCTCCTACGGACGACCCCAGAGAGGACGCTGCCTCAGTACGGCAGTCCCCCTCCACGCCACCCGCTCTGGACCCTCCACGTTATTCACCAGCCCGCGACCGCCCGCCCAGCGGGCAGCACAACTAGGCGGGGAGGTCTGTCCGGGCGGCGGCGGCCGCTCGTGTCGTGGAGAGGATGCTCTCCGACACCTGCGCAGGCGAGTCCCAGGTGGGCACGTGGCCGCAGTCGGTCAACGTGAGCGCTCTGACGCCGGGGATCTCGCGGCGGGGGCGCCCCACGAGGCGGTCGCGGTCTGACCACGCAAGCGTCACCGGTACTCGGATTTCCTCGATCCCCGTGAAGACCGCGCGCCGCATCTCGGTATCGGCGCGCTCGAAGCCCGGCGACAGCGCGTAGGCCCTCACGAGGCCGTAGGCGGCGGCCGGCGGAACACGCTCGGGATGCGCCACCGCGCCGGCCAGCGCCAGCCGCCGGCCGCGATCGGTGGCGAGCAGGGGCCGCGCCAGGGGCAACAACCGCTTTGCCGTGCGCCGGGCCAACTCGGGACGGGGCCCGAGGGGCCGCGCCCAGAAGCCGGCCGGGTTGAGCGCCGTGACCGAGAGGGCTCGCCCCGTCTTTCCCAGCTCGAGCGCCACCCAGCCACCGAGGGAGATGCCCGCCACATGGGCGTCGCCGAGGCCGAGGGAGACGAGGGTGGCGACGATCGTGAGGGCAATGGCCTCGGGCGTGGCCGCCACCTCCGCGGCAAGCTCCCTTGACCCGCCGAAGCCCGGCATGTCCACGGCGAGCACATCGTGCTCGGCGGAGAGGGCATGCAGGACGGGCTGCCAGACCCCCCGGTCCGCGCCGAGCGGGTGGATCAGCACGAGCGGGGCCCCACCCCCGGAGCGGTCGAAGGCGAGTGTGGGGGCAGTGACGGGGCTAGTGCTACCCGGCATGATCGAGCGGGGCTTCGGCAAGGTGGCCCTGCCCCCACAGGGGGGCAAGCCCCCCAGCGCGAGCGCCAACGGCCCCGGCTTCCCCCTCGGTGGCATCTCCAGCGGCTTCTTGAGCCACGCGGCGCGAGCGCAGGTTCGAGCGCAGCGGCAGCCTGCCGCGCCACTCGGGCTTGGCGAGCAGCATCTGCACGTCGCCGATCCGGCACTCGCTGAACCCCGCCTCCACGTAGGCCAGGTAGAGCTCCCACATCCTCCGGAAGCGCAGGTCGTAGCCAAGCTCGTCCGCCAGGGGCGCGCTGTCGAGGAACGCCGCGCGCCAGCGTCGCAGGGTCTCGACGTAGTGCTCCGTGATGTCCTCGAGGCCGACGGTGCGAAGGTCGGTACGCTGCGCCACGCAGCGGTGGATGACCTCGAGCGATGGCAGGCAGCCCCCGGGGAAGATGTGGGTGTTGATGAAGCTCTTCGAGGCCTTCTCGACCTCGTATGCGCGGTCATCGATCGTGATGGCCTGCAGCAGCATCAGGCCGTCGGGCTCGAGCAGCGCGGAGCACCGCTCGAAGTAGGTGCCGAAGTACCGCCACCCGACCGCCTCGATCATCTCGATCGACACGAGCTTGCTGTACTTGCCCTCGAGATCGCGGTAGTCCTTCAGCAGGACGGTTACGAGGCCCTCGAGACCTGCCTCGCGCACGCGCCGGCCGGCCAGCTCGTGCTGCTCCTGGGAGATGGTGGTGGTGGTCACGCGGCAGCCGTAGCGCGCTGCGGCGTGCACCGCCATCGCTCCCCAGCCGGAGCCGATCTCCAGCAGATGGTCGTCGGGTCCGAGTCGCAGCTGCCTGCAGATGCGCTCGAGCTTTGCGAGCTGGGCATGCTCGAGCGTCACGTCCGGGGACCCGAACAGCGCGCAGGAGTAGGTCATCGTCGGGTCGAGGAAGAGTGAGAAGAGCTGGTTGCCGAGGTCGTAGTGCGCCGAGATGTTGCGCCGGCTGCCCTGGCGGTCGTTGTGGGGCACCATGTCCGCGAGCTGCTGGCCGGCACGCAGCAGGGGATGGCACCGCCGCCGCGCCCGGTCGAGGACGTGCATGTTCCGTGCGGCCACGCGGACCAGTGCGACCAGGTCGTCGGTCTCCCACAGGCCGTCCATGTATGACTCCGCGAGCCCCGTGCTGCCGCGTAGCAGCTGCCGCCACACGCCGGGTGCGTTCACGGTGACCTCGGCGCGCGGCGCGCCGTCCGGTGGGCCGAACTCGTACCGGCGGCCGTCCTCGACGATCACGAGCCGCTCGCGCGTGATGCCCGCGAAGAGGCGGAACATGAAGCGGCGTGAGAGCTCGTTCTTCATCGTCCTGGATGGGGGTGGTAGGGGGCGCCCTTCAGCTTCAGGCGCAAGGCGTTCCAGTAGATGAGGAAGACCACCCGCAGCGACGCCGCGGGGAACTGCAGCAGCATCCGCGATAGGCGGGAGCGCGACAGCTCGTGGCGTTCCAGGGAGAGCGTGGCGTCGAAGACATGGAGTCCGCGGCCGTCGCGCTCGTCGATGTGGACCAGCAGCCGCCCGTCCGGCTCGGTCACGCGCCAGTCGTAGGTGGTGTCCATCCCGATGAAGGGCGAGACGTGGAAGGCCTTCTCCATCGTGTCGCGCATCACGGCCTCGCCCTCGCGGCGCAGCACGTAGGCGTGGCTCTCGCCCCAGGGGGTGTTGGTGATGTGCGCCACGACGGCCTCGACGCGCTCGCCGTCCGGCTCGAAGCAGTAGAAGAAGGAGACGGGGTTGAAGCTGTACCCGAGCGTGCGCAGCGTGGTCAGGAGGCGGATCGGGCCCGCGGGCCGCATGCCCGTGCGCTCCTTCACGAGCTCTCGCACGCAACCGGCCAGCGGCTGCGCGGGATCGCCGAGGTGGTCCTCGCGCCGGAAGCGGGCGAGGGCCCTGCCCCGGGCCGAGCAGAGCGGATGCCGGTCGAGGACCCCGGGCAGCTCGGCCAGATCGAGCAGCAGCATCGAGTGACGGTAGGTGAATGCGTGCTCGACCGGACCGTGCCGGCGGTGGCGCACCCAGCCCTCGTAGAGCGCTGAGGCGGTCACGCCCCCACCGCGTGTGGCGAGCCCGCCCTGCCCACCCGCTCGAGCGCCTTCAACGCGCTGACCACCCCGTCCTCGTGGAAGCCCCAGCGCCAGTAGGCGCCGCAGTAGTGCGTGCGGTTGACCCCGGAGATCTCGCGATGGCGCGACTGGGCGGCCACCCCCTCCGGCGTGAAGACGGGGTGCGCATAGGTGATGGTGCGGATGATCTTCCCGGGGTCGATCGCCTCGGTGCGGTTGAGCGTCACGAGGAAGTTGGTGTCCGAGGCGAGCGACTGGAGGTTGTTCATCCAGTAGGTGAGCTGCGTGCCCACGGGCGGCTGAGCAGTGAGGTGGAAGTTCCAGCTCGCCCAGGCCGCGCGCCGGCTGGGAAGCAGCCGCTCGTCGGTGTGGAGGACCGCCTCGTTGGGCTGGTAGGCCACGGCGCCGAGCAACTCGCGCTCGCTGTCCGAGGGGTCGGTGAGCATCGCCAGGGCCTGGTCGGAGTGGGCCGCGATGACCACCTCGTCGAAGCGCTCGCCCTCGCAGCCTTGCGCCTTGACCTCTACCCCGTCCGAGCAGCGGGTCACCGCCTGCACGGGTGCCGAGGTGCGGATCCGATCCGCAAAGGGGCGCGTGATCTCCTCGACGTAGCGCCGCGAGCCCCCGGTCACCGTGCGCCACTGCGGGCGGTCACGGAAGCCGAGCATGCCGTGGTTGTGAAAGAAGCGGGCGAGGAAGCTCGCCGGGAAGGACCACATCTGGCCGGGGTCGGCCGACCAGACCGCCGCGGCCTGGGGAACGATCAGCCGGTCGATGAACCAAGGGGAGTAGCCGCCGCCGTGCAGGAACGCCCGCAGCGACGGCCCGCTGTCCGGGGCCATCGCGAGCAGTGCGCGTGCCTCGCGGTTGAACCGCACGAGGTCGCCGATCATCCGCAGGAAGCGCGGGTCTACCAGATGCGAGCGTTGTGCGAAAAGGCCGCTGGGAGTGCCCGCGTACTCGAACCGCCCGCGCTCGTCGCTCACCGAGAAGCTCATGCGCGAGGGCTGGGTGGCCACACCGAGCTCCTCGAGCAGCGGCTCGAAGTGGGGATAGTTACGGTCGTTCATGACGATGAAGCCGGTGTCCACCCAGTGCGTCTCGTCCTCCAGGTCCACGCGCACCGTATTGGCGTGGCCGCCCACGTGGCGGTTGGCCTCGAACACCGTGATCTCGTGCTCGCGGTGCAGGTGGTACGCGGCCACCAGGCCCGAGACCCCGGCGCCGACGATGGCGAGCCTCACCGTTTCATCGCTGCCAGGAGCGCCGCGCGTATCGCGCTCTTCGCCGGCGCGCGCCGCGCGTGGTCTCCCAGCCAGGCGGGGGCCAGCTTCGCGGGAGCCGCGATGGACCCCGCTCCGAAAGCCAGGCGCCTGAGGGCGAAGGCTGCGGTGAGTGTGCGGGTCAGAAAAATAGCGGTTCGTACGGCTTGGGCGCTCACGCCGGTCAATTCGGGGCGTGGGTTAGATTCTCGCCCATCGGAGGAACCCGTGACTAGGAGACAGGGTTGGACACCAGCCGCCTGAAGTCGCTGCCGCTGTTCGAAGGTGTCTCAGATGAGGATGTGGAGAAGATCTCGCCGTTCGTGAGCGAGGTCTCCGTGTCCGAGGGCAAGCATCTCGTGGAGGAGGGCGACTACGCCTATGAGTTCATGACGATCGAGGAGGGAACCGCCGAGGTCCGGCGCGGAGACCGGGTCCTCGCCGAGCTCGGTCCCGGGGACTTCTTCGGCGAGATGGGCCTGATCGATTCGGAGCGGCGCAACGCCACGGTGATCGCCAAGACCGGCTTGCGGCTGATCACCCTCGACCGATGGGACATGAAGCGGCTGGAGAAGGCAATTCCGAGCGCGGCGGCGAAGATCCGCGAGACGGTCGAGAAGCGGCGCGGTACCTAGTGGCCGGCAGGATCGTCCTCTTCGGCGCCACGGGATACACCGGCAGGCTAACCGCCGAGGCGCTCGCCGCCCGCGGGCAGCGTGCCGTGCTCGCCGGGCGCAACGCCTCCCGGCTCGCCGAGCTGGCCGCCGAGCTCGGCGGTGGCCGCGAGGTCGCCGTGGCGGACGTGGCGGAGCCTGCCACGGTGCGCGCACTCGTCGGGCCCGGTGACGTGCTCGTTTCCACGGTGGGCCCGTTCGCGAAGTGGGGCGAGCCCGCGATCGGGGCCGCGATCGGGGCGGGCGCCCACTACATCGACTCCACCGGCGAGCCGGCTTTCATCAGGCGCGTGTTCGAGCACCATGGGCCGGCCGCCGCGCGGGCGCAGGCGGGAATGCTCACCGCGTTCGGCTACGACTGGGTACCGGGCAACCTGGCGGGAGGCCTTGCGCTGCGCGATGCCGGCGACGCCGCGGTGCGCGTGGACACCGGCTACTTCGTCACCGGCAGCGTCGGCACACGCTCGATCAGCGGAGGCACCCGCGCGTCCCTCGCCGGGGCGGTGGGCACTCCCAGCTTCGCGTGGCGCGGGGGAGTGCTGCGCACGGAGCGGGGAGTCGCCCGGGTCCGCACCTTCCGCTTCGGCGACAGGGACCGTCCGGCAGTCTCGGTCGGATCCTCCGAGCACTTCACTCTTCCACGGCTGCATCCCGGCGTGCTGGAGGTGAACTCCTACCTCGGCTGGTTTGGCCCGCTGTCGCGTGCCGTGCAGGCGGTCTCGCTGGCGGGCTCGGCGGTCTTGCGGGTGCCGGGAGTCAGGGCGCTATACGGGGCCGCCGCCGACCGCCTGGTCAAGGGCTCGACCGGTGGCCCCGACGAAGGGGAGCGGGCCCGGAGCGGCTCGCACATCGTCGGTATGGCCTACGACGGGGAAGGACGGCAGCTCTCGGAGGTCCATCTGAGCGGAGTGGACGCCTATACCTTCACCGGACGCATTCTCGCCTGGGGCGCCGAGCGCGCCGCCGCCGGAGGGCTGAATGGCACGGGGGCGCTCGGACCGGTTGACGGCTTCGGCCTCGATGCGCTCGAGGCCGGATGCGCCGAGGCCGGCATCGCCCGTGCCTGAGGCGGTGCGGCTCTCGCGTGACCCCGCGGCCCGCCGGCGCTTGCTCGTGCTGTGCACCGTGGCCGTTGCGGCGGCGCTCACGGGCGCCGTGGTGGGCTCGCGGAACGGCGAGGGCGATGGCGGTGAGCGAGCGGGGCCGGGGCGTCGGTCCGTGCAGGCGGATCCAGGGCGCCGGGCAGACCCCGCCGCGCGGCTGACGCTCGAGCGCCAGGTCGGGCAACTGCTCGTGATGAGCTTCGACGACGTCGAGGCCCCCGAGTACATACGCCGCCGGCTGCGCCGCGGCGAGGGCTCGGGCGTGATCCTCTTTGGCAAGAACGCTTCCGACGAAGGCTCCGTCAAGGCCCTCACCGCAACGCTCCAGCAGGAGGCTCGCGGCGGGGCCCTTCTCGCCACCGATCAGGAGGGCGGCTCCATCCGCAGCCTGGCCTTCGCCCCGCCCCAGTCCTCCCAGGGAGCGCTCGGCGATCCCGCCGCGGCCCGTACTTCGGCGTCTCAGGGCGCGCGGGCTCTGCGCGACGCGGGCCTCAACGTGAACCTCGCGCCGGTGGCCGACGTGGCGCAGGCGGGCTCGGTGCTCGCGGGCCGCGCCTACCCGGGGGATGCCCGCGCGGTCAGCCCGCTGGTGGGCGTGGCGGTGCACGCGCACGGCGGCGAGCGGGTGGCGGCTACCGCCAAGCACTTCCCGGGACTCGGGCGGGCGGGTGAGAACACCGACGACGCGCCGGTCACGATCAACGCCTCACGCCCTGAGCTCGAGGCCTCCGACCTCGTGCCGTTCCGCGCGGCGATAGGTGCGGGCGTGCCGCTCGTGATGGCCTCGCATGCCCTCTATCCGGGCTACGACGGGGACCGGATCGCCTCGCAGTCCCGGGTCGTGCTCGGGGAGCTGTTGAGAGGGCAGATGGGCTTCCGCGGCGCCGTGATCACCGACAGCATCGAGGCCCGGGCGGTGATCGCCCGCTCAGGCGTGGCGGTGGCGGCCGAGCGCGCCGTCGCGGCGGGCGCGGACCTCGTGCTGATGACGGGGTCTGGGAGCTGGAATCTGGTCCATCCGCACCTGTTGCGCCGCGCCCGGGGCTCCGCCGGGTTCCGCGCACGCGTGCGTGAGGCCGCAGGCCGGGTGCTGGCGCTCAAGCGGCGACTTGGGCTGCGCGTGCCGGGCGCAGAATGAGGCTCTACGACACCCAGCCCCGTCTCAGTTGCGCGAGCTCTCCAGCTCGAGCTCCCGCACGCGCTGATCGAGCTCCTTCACGAGGCGCGCGAGCGAGGCCACGTCCAGACTCTCCGACGAGGGCGCCGCGCAACCACACGCCGCTTCCTCACCCTGGGGCACCTCCGCTGTGGTGGTGGCGGTTGAGCATCCACACTGACAGGCCAAGGAGATCACCTCTCTGATCGACTGGTTCAGCTTGCGAACTCCAGGTTAGACCTACCACCCGGGTGTCAGGTCAAGGCCCGAGTCCGCAGTTCCGACAGGCCCAGCGCCTGTCGTGGGCCCCGCATGGAAGCTCTCCGAGTCCCGCAGGCCCCGCCCGCCCTGCCCGCATGGCCGACGCAGCATCCGCTGCGCGCCTGGCAGCAGACGGCTCTCGAGCGAGTGCTGAGCTGCCCGGTGGGGGACTTCCTGGCCTCCTCCGCCACGCCCGCCGCTGGCAAGACCACCTTTGGGATCCGGGTGGCCCACGAGCTGCTGCGCAGGCGCCTCGTCCCCGTGTCTGCGTGGTGGCGCCGACCACCCACATCTGCCGCCAGTGGGCCCTGGACGGCTGGCGCTGGCTCGTGTCGGTGCTGATGGTGAGCGAGGGAGTGGACATACCCAGGCTGCGTGTCGGTGTGTACGCCACCCCCGCCCGCACGGAGCTCTTCTTCCGCCAGGTGATGGGCCGCTTCGTGCGCCGCACCGGGCAGCCTCGCCCGGTCGGAGACGCCACGGCCGCGCAACTCGAGCGGGCGATTGCCGTGCTCGAGCGCGAGCTGCGCCGCTGATCGCCGGCGCCCGCCTTCACGCCCGTCTTACGCCGGTGGGGATCGGTCACCGCCGGCCGAGTTCGGTCAGCTTCCTCCGGCCCCCATGGGCGAAGGCCCTGCCGGGGGAGGGAGATCGGCAGGGCCTTCACAGGAGCGCAGGAGCGGTGCCGCGCGTTGCAGCACTTCCCCGAGCGACTTCTCTCTTGCCGGGGGTCGGCTTCTGCGGATACCCACACTAGGGCGGTGGGGCGGATAGATGTCACGCCGCCGTTAAGCACCCGCGAAGAGTCCCCGGTACGGGCCCGCCGTGGGAGAGGGGTGGGCGCGGGTGCTGCGCTGCGAGTCGTTCACGCAGTCTTCACCGCGGGTCCGTTTCCCCGCAACATGCAGGGAGTTCTCGAGATTTAACGTGCAGTTCCGAGGTGCAGATTCCCACAATCAGCTCCCAAGGAAGAAAGGTCGGCCTGGCGGCCTTCTGCGGCGCCGTTGTGGTGGCCCTCCTGGGATTGACGGCGATCGCTCAGGCTCCACGAGAAGAGGGCTCGCGCGAGTCTCCGACACCCCCCGCGCCGCGCGCAGACACGGCGGAGATTCAGCTCCTGGGCGTCAATGACTTCCACGGCCACCTCGAGCCGCCGCGCCGGGGGGTGGGGGGCGCCGCGGCGCTCAAAGCCCATCTCGACCGCGCGGCTCACAGCCACCCGGGGCGCACGATCAGGGTGCACGCGGGGGACATGGTGGGCGCTTCGCCGCTCCTCTCGAGCCACTTCCACGACGAGCCGGCCGTGCAGGCCATGAACGTGATGGGGTTCGACGTCGGCACGCTTGGGAACCACGAGTTCGACGAGGGTGGCGACGAGCTGATCCGCCTGCTGCGTGGCGGCCGTCGCCGTGACGGACTGGAGCGCAAGCGCGACGCGGAGCAGAGGCTCGTGAACACCTCCGCGCCGGACTTCGAAGGGGTGCGCTTCCCCTACATCGCCGCGAACACCGTGGATCGGGAGGGCGGGTTGGCTCTGCCGCCCACCCAGGTGATCGAGCGCGACGGCGTGCGCGTCGGCTTCATCGGCGTGACCACCCCGAGCACGCCCGACTACGTGCTCTCGCAACACGCCGGGCGCTTTCGATTCCTCGATGTCTCTGAGACCGTGAACCGCTACGCCGCCGAGCTGCAGCGAGAAGGCGTCGAGGCGATCGTGGTCCTCGCCCATTCGGGCGCGCGCTACGACCAGGGGTCCGACGGCCCGGCGCGAGGAGAGATCATGGACGAGGCAGCTCAGATGAGCAGCGCGGTGGACGTCGTGATCGCCGGCCACACCCACTCGCGGCTCAACGAGCGCGTCTCCAATCGAGACGGCAGGGACGACAAGCTCGTCGTCGAGGCGCGCTCGTTCGGCGTTGCCTACGACCGCGTGCGCATGACGGTCGACCGCCGTAGCGGGCACGCGCTGGAGAAGAGCGCAGATACACCGGGCACTCCGCACGAGGAGGTGACGCCCGACGCCCGCGTGGAGTCGCTGGTCTCGCGCTACGCGCGCCGCATCGCGCCGCTTGCCGGGCGCGTGGTCGGCCGCGCCACCCGTTCGCTGGAGCGCGAGCGCCATGGGCAGACGGGCGGCAGCCTCGGTTCCCTCGCAGCTCATGCCCAGCGCCGCCTCGCGCGCTCGGACTTCGCCTTCGTGAACGAGGGCAACGCGCGGGCGGAGCTGGACGCGGGCCCGCTCACCTACGCCGATGTGTTCAATGCCTCGGCCTTCGAGCACTCGGTGCTGCACATGACCCTTCGCGGCCATGAGGTCCGGCGGCTGATCGAGCAGCAGTTCCACCACGAGCCGGACGTTCTGCTCCACGTAAGCGGGCTGCGCTACGAGCGCAGCGGCGACACCGTGGGTGTCATCTCGCTCCCGGACGGCTCAAGGCTCGAGCCGCAGCGGCGCTACACGCTGGCGGCCAACCAGCTGCTGGTGGAGCGCGGCGGCTTCCCGGCCCTCGGCCGCGGGAGAGGCGTTCGCGCGGTGGGGACGGACTTCGAGGCGTTCCTGCGCTACATCGAGAGCCGCAAGGAGGTCGGCTAGCGCCCGAGCCCT
>JAUJNT010000001.1:662896-706678 GCA_030448005.1 Thermoleophilaceae bacterium | reverse complement strand
GGCGTTCCTGCGCTACATCGAGAGCCGCAAGGAGGTCGGCTAGCGCCCGAGCCCTGCGCGCCGCCGGTGAAGGGAGCGCAAGTGATCGAAGCGCGCAGCCCCTACCCACTACGGCACAGCCGCGGCGCTCACGCTCTTGACAGGTGAGGAGCGGTCGCGCGTGGCGGGGCCGCGCAGCCGATCACGAGGAGGGCGGTGCCCGGGCGCTCACGGCCCGCTGCGCAAATCGCCAGCCCTCCGACCCGCAGCAGGGCCCCCCACGGCCTCGCCCTGATCGCCGGCCGTCGGGCCCTGCCGAACACGGCCACGAGCGAGACGGCGACGCCGATCCCGTATCGAGCGCCCAGCGCCCAGCACCCGGCGGGAGGCAGCCGCCCCGCCCTGCCGCCAGACACCGCGACGGTGCCAAGGAACGCAAGATCGGCGGTCGTGTCGAGATCGCGGCCGAGGCGGGTACGGCCGCGACTCCGGGCAAGGGCGCCGTCGAGCCAATCGGTGAGGCCACCGATCAGGATCACCGCCGGAAGGCCCGCCTGTGAGCGCGTCAAGGCCGGGACGGCCGGGACCATCCAGAAGCGCGCGAGGGTCACGGCGTCCGCTGGGGACAGCCGCTCCCGGGGCCGGCCGTCACCTCCCTCGGCCATGCCCAGATGCCAGTCAAGCATCCGCCACACGGACCACCACCAAAGCAGTCCGGGGGCGGCCCGGAGGTGGATGGTGCATACCCTCCGGCTCAGCAGGCAGGCCGCCATCCAGCCAAGCGCTCCCACCGCCCCCCATGCGCGGGCCTGCCTGGCCATGGGAAGGCGCTGCCGGCGAGCCTCGCCCGAACGCTCGAGCGAGCTGCGCAGGAACTCGAGCCAGGCAGAGGGCCGGTAGCCGCCGCTACGAAGCTCGAACAGCGACTGTGCGGTCCACCGCTCTCCTTCGGTAAGGGGACGGGGCGAGTAGAGCTCGGCCTCGGCCAAGGGCATGCCGGAATCGGAGCTGGCACCCGGCCTCACGTCGCCAGCGTAGCCTTCGCCGCCTGCGTCGATGGGCCCTCCTGACGCCGAGCGATACAGGCCAAGCTCGACGTGCTCGAGCTAAGGCGGCGAGCTAGCCGGCGTCGACCTCGACCCGTCCGCAGGCCCGCTCCATCAACTCGCTGTGCACGCAGCGGGTGGCGCCCTGCCGGCGCTCCCAGGAGCCGTCCGGCAACAGGTCCCAGGAGAACGTGTCGTCGGCCAGGCAGCGGTCCAGGGTGTCCTCGAGCTCCTCGCGTAGCGGCTCTGCCTCGACGGGGGTCAGGAGCTCCACGCGCGTGTCGAGGTTGCGGGGCATCAGGTCGGCCGAGCCGATGTAGTAGCGCCTCTCCGAGTCCCGCTGGAAGCCGTAGACGCGCGCGTGCTCGAGAAAGCGGCCCACCACGGACACCACCCGGATGTTCTCGCTTACCCCAGGAACGCCCGCCCTCAGGCAGCAGATGCCGCGGATGTTGAGGTCCACCGGCACGCCGGCCTGCGATGCCTCGTAGAGGGCGCGGATGCAACGGCGGTCAACGAGGGCGTTCATCTTCATCACGATGCGCGCCTGCTTGCCGGCGCGATGAGCCGCCACCGTCTTCTCGATCTCGGCCAGCAGGCCGTCACGCATGCGCTCGGGAGCCACCAGCGCCTTGTTGTAGCCCGGCGGCCGCGCCGCTCCCGTGAGCGCGTTGAAGAGGGCGGCCACGTCGGCGGTGACGTCCGGGTCGCACGTGAACAGGCCGAAGTCCTCATAGAGGCGTGCCGTCTTTGCGTGGTAGTTGCCGGTGCCCACGTGCACGTAGTGACCCACGCCGGAGCCCTCCCGGCGCACGATGAGAAGTGCCTTTGCATGGGTCTTCAGCCCGGGCAGGCCGTGGACCACGTGCGCGCCGGCCTCCTCCAGGGCGCGGGCCCAGCCGATGTTGCGCCGCTCATCGAAGCGCGCCTTCAGCTCCACCAGGCACACCGCCTGCTTGCCCTGCTCCGCGGCCTTGATCAGCATGGGCACGAGCGCTGAGTCGTCAGAGGTCCTGTACACCGTGAGCTTGATCGCCAGCACGTCCGGGTCTGCCACGGCCTGTTCCACGAGGCGCTCGACACTCTGGCTGAACGAGTCGTAGGGGTGGTGGACCAGCAGGTCGGCCTGCCCCATGGCGGCGAAGAGGTCCGGCTTGCCGTCCTCGGTCGAGAAGGCACCGGTGACCACCGGCTTCCAGGACTCCTCCCGCAGCTCCTTGTGGCCGTCGACGCCGTAGAGCTCCCACAGGTCGCTGAGGTCGAGCGTGCCGGCCATGTCGATCACCTGGTTGTCCTCGATGCCCAGCTGGCAGATCAGGAAAGCCCGCAGGTCGGCATCGATGTCCGCGCTCACCTCGAGGCGCACCACCTCGCCGAAGCGGCGGCGGCGGAGCTCCTGCTCCACGGCGCGCACCAGGTCATCACCCTCGTCGGAGACCGTGAAGTCGGCGTCGCGCGCCACCCGGAAGTAGAAGTGGCGCAGCACCTCCATCCCGGGGAAGAGGGCGTCGAGGTTGCGGGCGATGATGGACTCGAGCGGCACGAAGGTGCCATGCCCGATGCTCACGAAGCGGGGAAGCACCTCCTTGGGCACCTTCACGCGGGCGAACAGCTCGACGGCGGTGACGGGGTCCCGCAACCAGACGCCGATGCTGAGCGACAGGTTGGAGATGTACGGGAAGGGCCTTCCGGGTCCGACGGCCAGAGGCGTCAGTGCGGGGAAGATCTGCTCGCTGAAGATCCGGTCGACCTCCTCCAGCTCCTCCGGCGAGCTCTGCGAGCACTGCTTCACCGCGATCCCCTGCTCGGCAAGCGCCGGGCGGATCACATCCTCCCAGTGGTGGGACTGGCGCCTGCCCAGCTCGCGCGTGCGCTCGGCGATCCGCTCGATCGTCTCGAGCGGCGACAGGCCGTCGGGCCCCCGCGCGTCGATCCCCGCGTCCACCTGATCGTGGAGCCCCGCCACGCGCACCATGTTGAACTCGTCGAGGTTGGTGGTGTAGATCGCGAGGAACTTTGCCCGCTCGAGCAGCGGCATCCGCTCGTCCTCGGCCAGTTGCAGCACCCGCTCGTTGAAGTCGAGCCACGACAGCTCGCGGTTGGCGTAGAGGGCAGTCGAGTCGAGGTCGGGCGCCCTTGCCTCGACGGCCTCGCTCTCCTCGGTGGTGATCGTCTCGGCGCCCGGTTCCATCACTCGCCACTTCCTCCCCGTTGTGAGTCGTGGGTGACTACGCTACTGGCCGTGATCTGGCTGCTCCGGCACGGCGAGGCAGAGGACGGATCGCCCGATGCCGAACGCAGGCTCACGGAGGAGGGCGAGCGGCAGGCGCGCGCCGCGGGAGCCGCCCTGGCGCAGCTGGAGGTGCCGATCGACGCCTGCGTCTCGAGCCCCAAGCTGCGGGCCCGCGACACCGCCCGCCTGGCGTGCGAGCCCTTCGCCGTGGAGGTGTCAGAAGACGACCGCCTGGAGGCGGGACCGTTCGACGTGGGGGAGGTCACAACGGGGCTGGGCGAGGAGGTGCTGCTGGTGGGCCACGACCCGGACTTCTCGATGGCGGTGCACAGGGAGACGGGCGCCCAGGTGCGGATGCCGAAGGGGGGCCTCGCGGGGATCGACCGAGGGGAGCTCAAGGTGCTGCTCCGCCCGCATGAGCTGAAGGCGCTGGCGGGGCGAGGCTGAGAGCGCCGGTCGCCGTTCACGAGCGCTCTACCGCCCGCTCGGCCAGCTCGAGGATCACGCCCTCCCGCAGGCCACCGCAGGAGATCTGAAGGGGCCCGAGCCGCTCCGAGACGGCTTGCAGCACGAGTATCCCCGCCGGCAGCAGCCGAACCCGTTCGGGATCGAGGTCGAGCCGGCCGGCCAGCTCGGCGATGGGGGTCTGCGAGAGGAGCTCCACCGCGCGCTCGAGCGTCGAGTGATCGAGGGCGCTGCCGATCACCCGCGCGAGCGACGTGGCGGTTCCGCCCACTGCCAGGGCGCCCCTCACGCCGGGCGCCGCGAGGCCCTCGAAGGTGGCCGCAACCTGCCGGCGGACGGCCTCGATCTCGCGCGCGGCGGGTGGGTCGGATAGAAGGTGGCGATCCGCGAGTACGCCCGAGCCGATGGGAAGCGAACGCCACCACTGCACGCCACCACCGGCCGCGCCGATCGCGATCTCGGTCGAGCCGCCCCCCACGTCCACCACGGCGACCTTCCCCGCCGCGGGCTCCCGAAGCGTGCGGGTGGCGCCCACGAACGACAGGCGCGCCTCCTCCTGCCCCGAGATCACCCGCAGCGGGACCCCGCAGCCCTCCTGCACACCCTGTTCGAGCTCTCCACGGTTCGGAGCGTCGCGTATCGCGGCCGTGGCCACTGCTGCGATCTCGCCGGCTCCGAGCCCCCGGGCGGTTTCTACCTGGGCACACACAACGCCTACCGTCTCCGCGATCTTCTCGGTGGGCATGCGCCCGAGATGGTCGAGGCTCTTGCGGATACAGGTGAAGACACGCTCGGCCGTCAGCTCCCGCAGCTTCCCGTGGCCGGCTTCCGCCACCAGGAGGCGCGTGGTGTTGCTGCCGATGTCGATGCAGCCGAGAATCACGCAGACCCGTCGCAGCTTGGCAGACGAACCGAGGACCATCGTGGTAGGCCGCCTGTCCCGGGAAGATCGCGAAGCGATCTACCGGGTCGGAACGGCGAAATAGATTCTGCCCCGAAGGCGAGGCAGGATGCCGAGCCCGTGACCCCACTCGTCCTCTCGTCAGGTCTGCTTGACGACGATGCCCTCGAGGATGTGCGCTACGTGCTCGCACGCGTCGATGCCCTCCTCGAGCCGCTCGAAGACGTCCTTCCAGCGGATGACAACCATCGGGTCGATGCCACCCTCGAACAGGGAGACCAGCGCCTGGCGGCTGATCCGGTCCCCCTCATCCTCCAGCCGGTCGACCGCCTCCAGGTGTGGGGTCATCTCGCTCATCGAGCCGAGCTTGCCGAGGGCGGCCGCGAGCTCCCTGCCGGCGTCACGCAGGACACCGGTGAGCTCGATCGCCTGCTCCATCGGGGCCTCGATCCCGTAGAGCCCGAGCACGTCGGCCGTCTCCTCGGCGTAGTCCACCACGTCGTCGAGTGCGGCGGCGAGCGCGTGGATGTCCTCACGGTCAAACGGCGTGACTGCTGTGGAGTAGAGCTCGTGGATCACGTCGTGGGTGATCCTGTCGCCCTCATCTTCGAGCAGCTTGATCTCTCTCCGGAGGCCCGAGCTCTCGGGCCAGCCGCGCATGAGGCGGTCGAGCATGCCGGTGGCGGCCTGGGCGTTCAGCCCCCCTTCCTGAAAGAGCGAGAAGAAGGTGCGGTGATTTGGCGTGCTGGCGAAGAGGGCCACCGTTCAGCCGCCCCGCGGCCCTGGCGAGAGCTCGGGATGCGATGCGTCCTCGAACTCGCGGAAGAGGCCGGTGACCACGAACGCGCACTGTTCGCCGATGTCGACCGCGTTGTCGCCGATCCGCTCGAGACAGCGGGCCACGAGCATCATGTGCATGGCCCATTCGCGCGCGTCGGGATCGTCTCCAATCTCGAGCGCCCGGTGAAAGCAGGCGCGGTTGAGGCCGTCGATGTCGTCGTCCTGCCGGACGAGGTCCTGGGCGAGCGCCACGTCACGGCGCTGGAAGGCTTGCTTTGACTGCACCACGAGGGAGCTGGCCAGCTTGCCCATGCGGGCGATATTGGCGAGCATCTCCGCGTCTGCGGGCGGCTGGTGCCCCGCAAGCGGCACGAGCTTTGCCATGTTCACGCACTGGTCCCCCATCCGCTCGACGTGCTTGATGACATGCAGCAGTGCAGCCACGAGGCGCAGGTCACCAGCGACAGGAGCCTGCAACGCGAGCAGCGAAAGGATGCCCTGGTGCACCTCGAGGTAGCGTCCGTCGATCCGGTCGTCGTCGGCGATCACCATGCTCGCCAGTTCGACGTCCTGCTGTTGCACCGTCTCGATCGCCCGATCGAGTGACTGGCACACCAGGTTCAGGCCACCGAGGGCCGCCCCCTCCAGCTCCTTGAGCTCGTCCTGGAATTGCGTCCGGCTCGTGAGGTCGGCCATCAGCCCACCTTTCCGGTGACGTATGCCTCCGTGCGCTCATCGCCTGGATTGGTGAAGATCTTCTCGGTCTCGTCGTATTCGACGACCTTGCCGGTTCGATGCTTGAGGTCCTCGTCGAGTTCGACCGTAAAGAACGCGGTCATGTCGGATACCCGCGCAGCCTGCTGCATGTTGTGGGTGACGATGACTATCGAGTAGTTCTTCCTGAGCTCGAGCATCAGGTCTTCGATCTTGCCCGTCGAGATCGGGTCGAGCGCCGAGCAGGGCTCGTCCATGAGGATCACGTCGGGGCCCGTAGCGAGGGCGCGAGCGATGCACAGCCGCTGCTGCTGGCCTCCCGACATCCCGTAAGCGTTCGACTTGAGCCGGTCCTTGGCCTCGTCCCAGAGCGCCGCCTGGCGCAGGGCACGCTCGACGATCTGATCCATGTCGCCCGTCATCCCGAGTACCCGCGGTCCGTAGGCGATGTTGTCGTAGATCGACTTAGGGAAGGGGTTCGGCTTCTGGAAGACCATGCCGATCAGCTTGCGTACCTGTACGGGATCGATATCGCCCGCATAGAGATCCTGGTCGTGATAGATGACCCGGCCCTCGACCGTGGCGGTCGCCACCAGGTCGTTCATTCGGTTGAGGCAGCGAAGGAGGGTGCTCTTGCCACAGCCCGATGGGCCGATCAGCGCGGTGATCTCGTTCTCGTAGACTTTGAAGCTGATGTCGCGGACCGCTGGCACGCCGGCGTACCTGACCGTGACGTTCTCGAGTTCGAAGACGTGACCGCGCTCGGCGTCCCGTGTCTCCTGTGCCTCGCCACCGCTGGCGCCCAATCTGAGCTCGGCCTTGGGGTCGCGCCCGGTGGCCATCGGATCGACAGCGCGCTCGGCGTCCCGCTCGTGCTGCTTAGGGGCTTCGTCAGTCATCTGCTCGGACACGGAGTATCACCTACCACTTCCTCTGGTATCGGTTTCGAAGGTAGATTGCGCCGGCGTTCATCGCGAGCAGGATGATCAGCAGCACGAGGATCGCTGCAGCCGCCAAGATCTTGAACTCCTCCTGCGGCCGGGAGATCCAGTTGAAGATCTGGATCGGTAGGACGGTGAACGCGCTGTTGAGGCTCTCGGGATTGAACGTGATGAACGTCAGCGCGCCGAGCAACACCAGTGGTGCAGCCTCGCCGATCGCCCGGGAGAGCGCCAGGATCGACCCCGTGGCCATGCCGGGAATGGCGCCCGGCAGGATCTGGCGTCGGATCGTCTGCCACTGCGTAGCGCCGAGCGCCAGCGACCCCTGCCGGATCGAGTCCGGGACTGCGCGGATCGCCTCGCGCGCCGAGATGATCACGACGGGCATCACGAGCAGCGACAGCGTGAGTGCGCCCGCCAGCACCGTCTGCCCCAGATCGGCAAAGCCGCGTACCAGGAACGCGAGCCCGAGGATGCCGTACACGATCGAGGGAACCGCCGCCAGGTTCTGGATGTTGAGCTCGATCAGTCGGTTCCACCAGCGCTCCCTGTTGGCGTACTCCTCGAGGTAGATCGCAGCCCCGATCCCGATCGGGATCGTCACGAGCGCGACGATCGAGATCACCCAGATCGTGCCGAAGATCGCTGAGCGCGCCCCGGCGGTGTCAGGGTTGCCCGACGGGAAGCTGTTCAGGATGTCCGCCCCGAACCGCGGGCCCCCCTTCACCCCCACCTGGATCAGCAGCGTCAGGAGACTGAGGATGCCGATCGCCAGGCTGAACAGCAGCGCGAAGCGGAACAACTGTCCCTGCACGCGGTCCTTCAGCGGCTGGCTCCCGACGATGCGCGCGGCTGCCTCCGGCGTACTCACTCGTACACCTCGCGGTACTTGCGCACGAGGCGGATGCTGACCATGTTCATGACCAGAGTCATGACAAACAGCGTCGATCCGACCGCGAAGATCGTCTTGTAGCCGACGCTGCCCGTCGGCTGGTCACCGATGCCTGCGGCCGCGATGAACGCGGTCATCGTCTGCATCGCCTCCGACGGGTTGAAGCTCAGATTTGGAGTGCCGCCGGCGGCTATGAGCACGATCATCGTCTCTCCGATCGCTCGCGAGATGCCGAGCACGAACCCGGCCACGATCCCCGAAAGAGCCGCCGGCACGACGACGCGGGTCGATACCTGGAACTTCGTCCCACCGAGCGCGAAGGCGCCTGCACGAAGGTCCTGGGGCACGGCAGCCATCGCGTCCTCGGCGAGCGAGGCCACGGTCGGCAGGATCATGATGCCCATCACGAGGCCGGCCGAGATGGCGTTGAAGACCTGCGGCTTTTCGCCCACGAACCAGATGTCCTGCAGGATCGGGGTGACGAAGGTGAGCGCGAAGAACCCGTAGACAACCGTCGGGATCCCCGCCAGCACCTCGAGAACCGGCTTGAGGACTGAGCGCGTGCGGGGCTGGGCGTACTCGCTGAGGTAGATCGCGGCGCCGAGCCCGAACGGGATGCACACGAGCAGCGCCCAGAAGGTGATCGTCAGCGTCGCAGTAACGAGTGGAAGCACCCCGAAGCTGGGGGGCGAGAAGAGTGGCGACCACTCCTTGGTCGTGAAGAACTCCTTCAGGCTGACGTCGCCGAAGAACTCGATCGTCGGCTCCAGCAGCGCGATCACGATGCCTACCGTGGTCGCTACCGACACGAGCGCGCAGACGGCCAGCAGCCCCTGGATCAGCAGCTCGCCGTAGCGAGGCCGCGCGGTCTCCAGCCGCCGCGGTGCGGAGGTGGAGACCGCGCTGGCCTCGGTGGCGCTCATCCGTGATCGGCTGCCTGTGGCGGGGCTAGCTGCCCAACGAGGCGACCTTCTCCTTGCTCTTGGTGAGCTGCTCCTCGGTCATCGGGACGTAGAGGGCCTGCTCGGTGATCTTGTCCTGGTTTTCGAGGTAGAAGTCGAGGAAGGCCTTCACCTCGGGCCGCTTCAGCGCCTTGTCGCTCGGGTAGATGAACAGCGGGCGCGACAGCGGCTTGTAGGTGCCGTCCTGGACGGTCTCGGTCGAGGGCGCAACACAGCCATCCCCGCCGTCGATCTCGACTGTCTTGACCTTGCCCTCGTTCTGCTGGGCGTAGGAGAGTCCGAAATAGCCGATCCCTCCCTCGGAGCCCGAGACCCCCTGGACCGTGACGTTGTCGTCCTCGGTGGCGTTGTAGTCCGACCGCGAGCGACCCTCCTCGCCGTTGATCGCCTCCGTGAAGTAGTCAAAGGTGCCGGAGTCCGTACCCGCCCCGAAGAGCTCCATCTTTGTGTCCTCGAACTTCGGGTTGACCTGCTTCCAGTTGTTCACCTTCGAGCCCTTGTCCCAGATCTTCTTGAGCTCTGCGACCGTGAGGCAGCTGGCGAACTCGTTCTGTGGGTTGACCACCACTGCGAGCCCGTCGTTTGCGACCTGCACCTCCTCGTAGGCGATGCCGTTCTTCTTGCAAATTGGGGCCTCCTCGTCGTCCTTGATCGGCCGCGAGGCGTCGGAGATGTCGGTCTCGCCGGCGCAGAACTTCTCAAAGCCGCCGCCGGTGCCTGACGTCCCCACCGTCACCCGGACGTTCGGGTTCTCCGCCTGAAAGAGCTCCGCGGCTGCCTCGCTCAGAGGCGCGACAGTGCTCGAGCCGTCGATCTTGATCGTGCCGGACAGGTCGCCCCCCCCACCACCGCCCCCGCCGCTTCCGGAGTCCTCGTCGTCGCTTCCGCAGGCCGTGATGCCCAGCGCCAGTACGCCGGCTGCGCCGAATGCGAGCCACTTCCTCATGCGTTTCTCCTCGGTTCGTTCACTTGGAGTGGCGAGCGTTCCACGGCACAGGCCCCAGTCTGTTGCCGATTTGTCGCCCGAATGTGAAAGAGATGTGAAGGACGCCGTGCCCTAGGGCTGGAAGCGGTACCCGAACCCGAAGTGCGTATGGATGAATCGCCTGCCTGGGAGCGCGTCCTCGAGCTTGTGCCGGAGCTTGGCCACGTAGACGTCCACCGAGCGGTCGGACTTGCGGTAGCGCTCGCCCCACACCGTGCGGTAGAGCTCCTCACGGCTCACGATCCGTCCGGCGCGGCCGACCAGGGCCGTCAGTAGCTCGAACTCCCGCGCGGTCAGGTTCAGCGCCTGATCGCCCGCAAACGCCCGGAACTCGTCGGGACGGACCTCGACGTCTCCCGCCCTGAGGATCCCGGTCGTGAGCGCCTCCATCACGGGAAAACCTGCCACGGGAGCGCCGGAAGGCCGTTATGTGCGCGTGACCGGGGTGTGAAGAACCTGTAAAACCATGCTCCTCCGCGTGCCGGTGCCGTATGCTCGCGAAAGGTGAAAGGCACTGATCCAGGCCCAATCCGGCTCGCGATCCTCGATCGCGACTCAGGATTCGTAAGCGTCCTCGTTAACCGGCTCGACGGCATCGGCTGGCAGTACCGCCGGCTCGAGTCCGCCCCGCTGGTCGAGGACTTCATAGCCATGCGCGTGAACGCGCTCGTGGTCGACCTCGCCATGCTCGGCTCGAGCGGGTGGGATTTCCTCGAGCGGCTGTGCACTGCGATGCCGGGCCTCGGCCTGGTGGTCTGTACCGGTCGTTCGAGTGTCGCCCAGCGCGTGCGCGGCCTGCGGATGGGTGCCGACGACTGGGTCACGAAGCCCTGTCACCCTCAAGAAGTGATTGCGCGCGTCGAGGCGGTCGTGCGCCGCCGCAAGGTGGCGGGCGGCCGCGGGGAGGAGCCCCCCCTGAGTGCCGGAGAGCTCGAGATCCGGCCAGACCAGTTCCAGGCCTTCGCCGCCGGACGCAGCGCCGATCTCACGAGGCGCGAGTTCGAGGTGCTTCGACTCCTGGCCGATGCCGAGGGCAGGGTGCTCCAGCGCGAGGAGATCTATCAGCAGGTCTGGGGCTACGCGATGGCCCACGGGGACCGCTCCGTCGACGTCTTCATCCGCAAGGTGCGCCAGAAGCTTGAGGACGCCTCCCCGCAGTGGAAGTACCTGCACACCCACTTCGGCGTGGGATACCGCTTCGATCCGGAGCTGAGGATCCCGGCGGACCTAGGCTCGTACCACGGCCGGGCTCACGAGGCCCCGAGCCAGCAGGTGGCGGGGGCCGGCGAAGGTGAGGCGGCGACAGGTCTCGACCGGCACACCGGCGTCGAGCAGTCGCGCCCGAGCTTCGCCTAGCGACGGCGGCCGCATCGGGCCGTGGGCATCGGAGCTCACGGCCCGGACCAGCCCCTCGGCGATCAGCGCGAAGGCCGCCACGCACGCCTCGTGGCCATGCGCCCCGCTTATGGATTGGGCGTTCACCTGTGCCACCGCTCCGCGCGCGAGCTCGCGCCGCAGGCCGCGGAAATCATCGAGGGCGGCATCGGCGCTGCGCTCGGGATGCGCGATGACCACTTCGAAGCCGCGGTCTCGCAGCTCGTCGGTGGCCGCATGGAAGACGTCGTCCAGCGCTTCGAAGGGCGTCTCGACCAGGATCCAGCGCGCCCCGGGGGGTCCCTGGGCAAGCGTCTCCAGCTCGTGCTGACCGAGGCGCCCCACCATGTCGTGCCCGAGCTCTGCACCGCGGCACAGATCGATTGCCAATCCGGCGGCGTATGCGGCGCATCGCAGCTCGCGCACCCGGTCGCCAAGGTCTCCCACCTGGGTCAGGAAGTCGCCGCGCACGTGCGGTGTGGCCACCACGGTGTCCGTCCCGTCGTGGGCGGCCGCGCGCAGGAGCGCAACGCTCTCCTCCATCGTCGATGGTCCGTCGTCCACTCCGGGCAGCGCGTGAAAGTGGATCTCGGCGCCTCTCATAGCTGATGGGAGCTTCGGTGGCAGAGGGGGTGGTCCCGGTCACGGTCGCGTTACGCCGCTGTGGCCTTGGTGTGAACCGCCGGGCCCTGCTCGGCGGGGCTATTGCCATACTCGCTCGGGGCTCGCGAAGGCCCACAGAAGCCCCGACGGAGGTACTTGCATGTCGAGAGGACAGCGCCTCGGGCTGATCGCCCTGGCTGTTGCGGTTGCAGCGGTGGGGTTCGTGCTCGCGCGTCCAGACGAGGGGGACGAGAAGGCAGATGACCCCGCGCCGTCATCCGAGACCGCGCCGTTCGCGGACCGGGAGCAGCCCAGCGCCACCACCGACACGCGACCCGAGCACAGCGTCGTGCTTCGCAACGGTAAGCCGGCCGGCGGCACCGCGCGGATCGAGGTGAGGAGGGGCGACCTGGTGCGATTGGTGGTCGAGTCGGACGCGCCGGACCAGATTCACGTGCATGGCTACGACATCGAGAAGGAAACCAGCCCGGACGCTCGCGCCCGCTTCTCATTCCGGGCGGAGATCGAGGGCGTCTTCGAGGTGGAGAGCCACGAGGCGGAGCACGGAGGTGGTGATCCGCTGATAGCGAGGCTGGTGGTAGAGCCCTCGTGATCGGATGGGCCACCGACGCGTTTGGCACGCGACCTGCCAAGGTTCGGTGAATTGGGCAACCGCCGCGCGGCGCCCGGATAGAGAAGATGCTCCACCTCGCACACACAGGGCACTGGCTGGTCAACGTCGCCTACCTGCTGCCCGTCGCGGCTTTTCTCGCGTGGCTGCTCGTCACAACGATTCGTGAGCGGCGGCAGGCCGCCAAGGAGACGCGCGAAGCGCCCGAGCCCTAGGGCCGTTTCGCTATCCTCGGGCGGCGCTCGCGGGCGTAGCTCAGTTGGTTAGAGCGCCGGCCTGTCACGCCGGAGGTCGCCGGTTCGAGTCCGGTCGCTCGCGCTCCTCTCTTTCCCCAGCTCAGGCTCGCTTTTCGATGGTCTGACCGCTTGGCCCACCGGTCGCCCGCGTGGCCCGATAGTGGCCCAATCGTCACGCCAGCATCCGGACACCGGAGCCGCCGCTCGGTAGCCGGCGCAGGCCCAGTAGCCGGGGCAGTCACAACCCGTGTCCCCGGTGGGAGCAGGTCCGGGTGAGCGCACCCCGAGAACTGCGCGGCGTTTGGGCGAAGTGCCCGCCAACGGAGAGCCGCTGGTGGCCGTCCGGCCAGAACGAGCCGGACCGTCGCCTACTGGGTCGCCGGAGAGGACACGGATGCAGCATCGGAAGCACTGATTCTCGGTAGGAGGGTGCCCACCGCCTGCGGCAACGAGGTCAGCACCTACCCGGATGGAGAGAGGCGAGACGATTGGGCTTCAGGCAGAGAGAGCGCAAGCGGGAACGCAAGCGGCAGGAACGCAAGAGGGAGGCAGCGTCGGGTTCGGCGCAGCGTCAGTCACGCAGGTCGGGCAGTTCGGCCGAGAAGTGGTGGCTGACCCCGCTCCGTTCGAAGCAGTGCTGCGCCAGGTGCGCGCTGGTGATCCGCGAGGGCGGGGACGCGGTGTATCGCCACACGCCGCGGGAGGTGCTGTGCGTGCCCTGCGCGGAGCAGCGCGAGGACTCGAAGGGCTACCGGCCGTCGATGCGGTGGGAAGCGGCAAGGGCGGGAGCGCCCCGGCGGCAGCCCCCAGGGCTGACCGCGCCCGGCGATAGGTTGACGCCATGACGCGAATCGCCAAGCCCTGCCCGACGTAATGCTCGACTGGCTGACCTGCATCGAGTGCGTCAAGCGCGTGCAGGTTCGTGACGCCGAAGGATGGGTGCCGGTCGAGCGCGCGGTGGAGGATGGCGACCCCTCGGACGATTCCGTCTGGAAGTGCGACGCCTGCGCCACCGCATCCGATGAAAACTTCGCTGAGCAGCGGTGGCAGCAAGCACTGGACGCGGCGGGGTTGGACGAGGGCTGAGGAGGGGGCCACCCCCGCCGCCGTTCCTGTGCAGCGCGAGGCGTGGCCTCAGTCGGTCGTCAGGGAGCGCAACCGCTGCGCCACCCTACGTCGTTAGGCCGCGCAATCTCTCAAGCCGCTCGGCCTGCTCCTTCCGCTCCAACAGAGTGCTCCCCGGCTCGCCGGTGCGAGTGGCCTTCGGCTCCGGCGTGGGGTCGGGCTGGTTCTGCTCGGGCATCGTTCTTCGCCTCCTGGGCGTTCGGGTTCGTGGCGGACTTCCGCCGGAGTGAGTGTTGTCGGATTTGCGGACGGCCTCGATCCACTCCATCGGCGGCGTGCCCCAGGGCGTTCGCGCTCCGTACCGAAGCACCGGGCGCAGGCGCGCTAGGCCGCTCCGGGGATCGCCAGCAGCGGCCCGGTGTCCGAGCGCTCGGACGCGCGCGGAGGAAAGTCCGGCCGGAGGACGGGTCAGTAGATACGGCTGCGGATTCTGACTCGGAGCACAGCGGCCCCGGCGCGGCCCCTGTACAGGAGGTTGCTGGTCGTCTGCGTACCCGTGTCGCTAGCCAACCGGAAGCGGTAGACCCTCCCCGTCTTCGGACTCCGGCCGTAGATGAAACCCGGGGTACCAGCGCCCTGCCCGACCCGTCGGAGGAAGCTGCGGGTGGCGCTTCGCCCGAGCCCGCACGTCGTGGACTCCGCGTCAACGGAGACACGCCAGCCATCGATGGTGCCGCACCCCCTCGATGCCGCAGCGGCTCCCGGCGGCGCCGAGAGGGCCCCGATGGCAACTGCGGTCAGGACAACAGCTATCCGGCGCATGTATCGAGGCATGTATCGAGACTAGTCCTCTCGTCTTCTACCTGCGTCGGGTCGCACACTAAACCGCTCCGGGTAGGTCCATCACCAGACCGGTAGCCGTGCCCTCGTAGCTCGCCTCCCAGGCCCTCTGCATAGCGCTGAAGGCCTGCCTCCACTCCTCCGCCTCGGATACCGGCAGATCACGTAGGGCGACGCTCTGGGCGTGGGGCCATGCCGATCGCCACGGACGACCACCCTCGCGGTGGCATTCGAGCTCCTCGCGCAGCCGGATCGCGGGAGCTCGATCGGGAGCGTGGTCCACGGCGAAGCTGATGGCATCGCGGCCGTCCGGGTCCGCCCTCCGCCGCTCCTGGGTTCGCTTGCTGGCCCTGGAGCATGGCCGGCAGTGCCAGCTGGGTCCGCGACGGTTGCCGCGCGCGGCAAAGTCCTCGAGCGGGAGGCAGGCCCCGCACGTCTTGCAGCAGCGGGTGACCGTCATCAGCGTGTTCGCCATGAGCCCGGATAGTTCCCATCGAGCCGGACGCTTCCCGCCGCCCGGCGCGACCGCCGTTCCGCCTGGTCGGGGGCTACTAGTGTGCGTGGCGCAACCTCCTCAGTTGCTGGTGACCCGCGATGGGTCGCCCGACGGTCTGGCGGCTCTCCTTCGGGGGGCCGTCGGCCGTCCGTCGTTCCGGAGGGTTCAGGGGCGTGCCTCCTGCCCCGTTGATAGTTTGAGCCGTGCACCTCCTAAGTGCGCGGCCTTCAGGGCCCGGCGACCCGCCAGCGGCTTCCCTTCACGGGGAAGCCGGTCCTCGACAGGGCTGGCACCCGGGAAGAACTTCAATAACCCGAAGCCGAAGAAGACCGCGCCGACGGCCAGCCGCGGGGCGCTCGCGCTGCGGCGCACGAGGAGTCGGTGGATCGCGTTCTCGAGCTGCACCAACCGGTCGCGGACGGGCTGCATGAGAACAAGTAGGCAGGCCCTCGGGCGGCGGTTCAGTGATCGCCGTATTCTCACCCCCGGCTCAGCCCGAATCCACCGATCGGGTTCGTGGGCTGTCATCGGTAGGGCTGTGCGCGCCTGGCGGGACACGTGCATGACGCGCGCCGCCGGCAGCCGCATGAAGCCGCTTCGGAGGCTTGCGACAGCGCCATTGTGGGGCTGGCGCTAGAGGTGGGGCCAGAAGCGTGTCCAAGCCGCGAAGCGAGGTGGCGATTCCTTCCGACGCGAAGGAGAAGCCCGTCGCCGCTCCTACTCCCTCGCGCAGGCAGCGCTAGCCAACCGAATCGGCACTTGGTTACTGCTTCAGCGCGGAGCCGGAGCCGGAGCGCGGAGCCGGAGCCGGCCGGAGTCGGCGTCGGCTACGGCGCCGTCGGTCCCGTTCTTGGAGCGGATGTCCGGGAGGCGTGTGCTCTGCAGCGCCGTGATCTTCCGGGGTGGTGTGCCCGGTGGCGCCTGCGGCGACGGCCTCGCGCTCGCCTACCGCGACCGTCACCCCCAAGCGCTTCAGCAGCAGCGACGTCGTGATGCCGGTGATGCCGGCCCCGACGACCGCCACGTCCACCATCACGTCACGGTCAAGTGTCGGAAACCGCGCCCTCGACGGTCGCCAGCCAGATGCTCTTCGAGCCGCGCAGGGACACTGTCCCGGGCGCATACCCGCCCCGCCTCGTCCTGACAGTGGCGGCTGCCGGTGCGCCACTTTGCGTGGGTGTTGCCTACACTGCCATCGTGGATGGGAGGGCGGTGGTCTCGCTGGAAACGGCGCGCGTGGTCAGCGCCGCCCCGGGACGGCTGCGCATCCGCGTCGCGCGGGGCCCCTCCGCAACCGGCGAGCTGGCGCGCGTCGAGCGTGCGCTCGACGCGATCCACGAGGTGACGGAGGTCGCGGTGCGCGTCCACGCTGCGAGCGTCGTGGCGCAGTTCGACCCCCGCGACGCGGCGACCGTGACCGCCCGGCTCGACGCGCTCGGGCTCACGGTGGCCAAGAGTGAAAGCTCGCATCCCGCGGAGAATCCCGCGACGGTCGCGCGCGAGGCGGCGGGCGCCCTGAACGGGGCCCTGGCACGGCGCGTTCCGCATGGCGACCTGCGGACGCTGGTGCCGCTCGGGCTCGGGCTGCTCTCGGTGCGCCAGGCGCTGCGGGGTACCGACCGGCTGGGCGACGCGCCCTGGTACCTGCTCGCCTGGTACGCGTCGGAGACGTTCTTTAAGTTCTACGGCGCTCCCGCGACGTGGCGCTCCGGGAAGCAACAGGAGGAGGACTGATGGACGAGAAGATGGCTGCTCTGGTCGGTGCCGCGGCGGCGTTGACCTTCGCCGGGCGCGGGCTACGGCCGGTCGCGAAGTTGGCGATGAAGGGCGTAGTTGCGGCCGGCGATGCGACGATGGATGCCCGCCGCGGGATCGTCGACCTCTACGCCGAGGCCAAGAGCGAGCGCCGCTCGGATCCGCCTCCGCTGCCGTCGCAGCCGGACCGCGCCGGGTGACGACCGCGGGCGCGGCGGCTCCCGAGCACACGGTCGTCCACCAGCTCCCCGACCGCGTGCGATGCCGCGCACCGCGCGTCGCCTCCGACGCCGCGTACACGCGACGGCTGGCAGCCGTAGCCCAGCGCGACGAGTCCGTGGCATCGATACGGATCAACCGCTCCGCCGCCTCCGTGGCGATCCGCTGGACGCCTTCCACGCCCGCCGACCGCGCGCGCGACCGCGTCAGCGAACTGCTGCGCCAGGCCGAAACCGACCCGGCGCCGCCCGCGCCGAGCGCGCCACCACTGCTCCAGGGGCGCTGGCCGCAGCTGGCGCTCCCGGCCGCGGTGGCCGGCGCCGCCGGCCTCGGGCGGCTGGTGGGGTTCGCGCTGCCCGCGCCGGTCGGCGCAGCCGTGGTGCTGAGCGCATCGCTGCCGATCGCCCGGCGGGCCTACCGCAGCCTCACCGTGGACCGGCGGCTCAACCTCGACGTGCTCGACATGACGGCGATCCTCCTGACGACGCTCCGCGGATCGCTGCTGGCGCCCGCGTCGGTGATTGGGCTCGTGGAGATCGGCGAGGCGATCCGCGAACGCACCGCGCGGGCATCGCGCCGCGAGCTGCTCGACCTCCTCGACTCCATCGCCGACGTGGCATGGGTCGAGCGCGACGGCGAGCGCCGCCAGGTGCCGATCGAGGACGTCCGCCGAGGTGAGGTGGTGGTCGTCTATCCGGGCGAGGGCATCCCCGTCGACGGCCGCGTGCTCGACGGCCGGGCGCTTATCGACGAGCACCAGTTGACCGGTGAGCCGATGCCGGTCCTGCGCGAGGAGGGCGAGCTCGTCTACGCATCGACGCTGATGCGCGAGGGGCATCTGCACATAGGCGTCGAACAGGTCGGGGCCGAGACGCGCGCCGGGCGGATCGTCCAGCTCATGCGCGAGGCCCCCGTGCACGACACGCGCATCGAGAACCATGCCGCCAAGGTGGCGGACCGGATCGTCCTGCCGTCCTTCCTGCTCGCCGGCGCGGTGCTGGTGCTCACCCGAAACCCCACGCGCGCGGCGTCGATCCTGATCGCGGACTTCGCGACGGGCATTCGCGTCTCGGTCCCCACTGCGGTGTTGTCGGCGATGACCAGCGCGGCGCAGGCCGGGGTGCTCATCCGCAGCGGGCGCGCTCTCGAGCAGTTGGCCGGCGTCGACACCGTCGTGTTCGACAAGACGGGCACCGTCACCGCCGGGCAGCCGGCGGTCCTCGGGGTCGACGCCGTATCCCCCGACATGACCGCGCGACAGGTCCTCGAGCTGGCGGTGACCGTCGAGCAGCGGCTCACGCATCCCGTCGCCGAGGCGATCGTGCGCTACGCGGCGGAGCGCGGCGCCCAGCCGGGGCGGCGGGGGCGCTGGCACTACGACATCGGTCTCGGTGTCCGCGCGCGCGTGGACGGGGCTGACGTGCTCGTCGGCAGCGACCGGCTCCTGGACGGCGAGGGCGTCGACCTCGCGCCGGCCGCCGCGGCGGGGCGCATGGGACAGTCGCAGGTCTATGTGGCAGTCGACGGCGCCGTGCGGGGGGTGATCGCCTACGCCGACCCGGTCCGCAACGAGGCGCGCCGCATCATCATGGCGCTGTGCGACCGCCACGGGATGGAGATCCACCTGCTCACGGGCGACAAGTCCGAGACCGCACGCGCGGTGGGCGCCGACCTCGACGTGCCCCCAGCCCACGTGCACGGCGATCTTTTCCCCGAGCAGAAGGCGGCGCTGCTGCGGGAGCTACGCGCGCGCGGCAGGCGCGTCGCGTTCGTGGGCGACGGCATCAACGACCTGCCCGCGCTGGCGTACGCCGATGTCTCGGTGTCCTTCGGCGGGGCCACAGCCGTCGCACGCGAGACGGCGGACGTCGTGCTGATCGAGGACAACCTGCACGCGCTTCCCGACGCGCTGTCCGCCGCACGCCAGGCGCTCCGTCTGGTCCGACAGAACATCGCGATTGTAGGCGGAGTCAACCTCGCCGCGCTGACCGCGGCGATGACCACCGGGCTGCCGCCTACCGCCGCCGCCGTGGTGCACAACGGCTCGACCGTGGTGGCCGCGGTCAACGGGCTGCGGCCGCTGCTGGGCAACGACGGCCGCCGCAGGCGGTCCCATGACGAACAGGAGGGGCTCGAGGATGCCTGAGGTGCCGGGGAGGAACTCCGAGATGTGGAAGGGCGTGCGCCGGGGGACGGGATGGGCCGTCGGCGTCGGCGCGGTGCTGACCGCAGCATCGGTGCTGCGCGACGGCCCGCGCGAGGCGCTCAAGGGCCTCATCAAGGCGGGGCTGCGAGGACGCGAGCTGGCCGCAGAGGCGTCGGAACAGGTGCGCGACATCTACGCGGAGGTACAAAGCGAGCAGAGCGCGCCGGCCGCAACGGACGGTACGAGCTGACGAAGTTGCATCGGTGGACGCGACCGCGCCGACCTCAAGAAAGGCGAACCCGGTGGAGTCCCCCGCTTTCGCCGGCGGCGCAAGAGCAAACGCACCCAGCTCAGACCCAGAAGTCATCCAGACCATGGAAGCTTCGGCCAATCATTACCGCAGGCCTCCTCGCAACGGCCAGCGGCTGACCGCGAAGCGAAGGTCAGCGTTCGAATACCCCCCGCCCGACCGACCCCAACAGGCCGCTCGGCCGGAAGCAGAAGCGGCGGCGCGATCCGCGACAGCTACTCGTTCCGGCGCCAAGGAGCAGTCTGCCGAAGCTCGCTATCCCATCGCGCCGGATCCGATAACGCGACCCGGCCGCACCATGGCTGCTACTTCGTCGAGGAGAGCGGTGGTCGTTCGTGCGCATGGCGAGGGGGCGCCCTTGGCCAGCCTCGACGTGTCCGTATAGCCCCCGCTCACCGGGAATCCTCATCGGGCGGGTCTTACGAACACCACGCATGCGTACGGCGTCGGGGTAGTCGCTCAATGCAGGCGAAGCGCCCGCATGGGGTTCCCCTACGCGACGTTCTCGGAGCTAGATGAGTGATTCCATGTAGAGAAGCTCTGACCGGCTCCGCTCACCAGGTGAAGGGCCGCGACAGGCGCGGCCCACGACACCAGGAGACCCCGATGCCGAAGTACCTGCTGCTCAAGCACTACCGCGGCGGCCCGGAGCCGCACCATCCCTTCCCCCGATGGACGAGTGGGCTCCCGAGGACGTGGAGGCGCACATGGCCTTCCTGCGGCACGTCGGCGAGCTGCTCGAGGAGCGCGGCGAGCTCGTTGGGGTGCAGGCGCTCACGCCGGTGCAGACGTGGGTGCGCTACGGCGGCCCGGACGCCTGCGCCGGTGACCACCGACGGTCCGCTGCCCGAGACCAGCGACCTGGTCGCGGGCTGGTACATGATCGACGTCGAGTCCCACGAGCGCGCGGTCGAGGTCGCGGCCTACATCTCGTCCGAGCCCGGCCCGGGCGGCGGGCCGCTGTACGAGTGGATCGACGTCCGGGAGATCATGTCCGGGGAGCCGGCGGACGGCTGACGTGAGCGCGCTCGACGAATCGGCGCGAGCGCTGGACGAGGGCGCGCTGCGCGCCCTCGTCCCGCGGGTGCTCGCGAGCCTGGTGCGGCGGGGCGAGGACTTCGACGCCGCCGAGGACGCGCTGCAGGAGGCGCTGCTCGAGGCGCTGCGGGTGTGGCCCGAGCACCCGCCGCGCGACCCGCGCGCGTGGCTGGCGACGGTCGCGACCCGGCGGCTCGTCGACGCCCGCCGCAGCGAGGCCGCCCGCCACCGCCGCGAGGAGGCGACACACGCCGAGCCGCAGCCCGCCGCCACCGAGGAGGGCGACGACACCCTCTTCCTGCTCTTCTGCTGCTGCCACCCCGACCTCGCGCCCGCCTCCGAGGTGGCATTGACCCTGCGCGCCGTCGGCGGCCTCACCACCCGGGAGATCGCCGACGCCTTCTACGTGCCGGAGGCGACGATGGCGCAGCGGATCAGCCGCGCCAAGCGCACCCTGCGGGGACGCCGCCTGGACCAGCCCGGCGACCTCGCCGTCGTGCTGCGCGTGCTCTACCTCATCTACACGGCCGGCCACGGGGGCCGGGTCGATCTGGCCGGCGAGGCGATCCGGCTCGCCCGCCAACTCACCCTCGCCACCGAGGAACCGGAGGCACGCGGCCTGCTCGCACTGATGCTCCTCAACCACGCCCGCCTCCCGGCGCGACTCGATTCAGAGGGTCGCCTCGTCACGCTCGACCGACAGGACCGGGGCCTGTGGGATACCCGCGAGATCGCCGAGGGCGTGCGCGTCCTGCAGTCGGCACTGGCCGTCCAGCGCCCCGGCCGCTACCAGGTCGAGGCCGCCATCGCCGCCCTGCACGACGACGCGGTGAGCGCCAAGGAGACCGACTGGCCGCAGATCCTCGCCTGGTACGACGACCTCGTCGCCCTCACCGACGACCCGGTGCGCCAGGATCCCGCCGCGGTGCTCGGGCGCGCGGTCGCGGTCGGCCACGTCCTCGGCGCCGCCGCCGGGCTGCGCGAGACCGACCGGCTGCGCGAGGTGATCGGCGAGCGGCACCGGTGGCACGCCGTCCGCGGTCACCTGCACGAGCTGGGCGGCGACCTCCCTGCCGCCGCCACGGCGTACGCGGATGCCGCCCGTCGGGCCGCGGACGTCGCCGAGCGCGACCACCTGGTCCGTCAGGCCGCGCGCGCGGCGGCCGAGCTATGTGTAACCGAGAGACGCTGTAGCTGGGCTGTCGTGTCGCAGCGCCGTCCGCGGACAGGCCACTACTGCAATCTGCGCGAGGCGATGCAGTCCGCCCGTGCTCGTTGCGAGCGGCGGGCGGGCCGCGGGCTTCTCAATTGGTCAGCGCCGCAAACCGGTGCTGGCGGGCATCATCGGCGCTCGTCTCGCATGGACCGCGTTGATGATCTCTGCGCTGTCGATCCCCTGCAGGTAGATCGAGGTGACACGCAGGTTCGCGTGTCCGAGCTGGCGCTGGATCACGTTGAGCGGCATGCCTTCCCGAGCCATCTCGACCGCGTGGGCATGGCGGAGCTGGTGAGGCGCGAACCGACGGCGCACGCCGGCCTCGGCAGCGAGGCGGCGAAACTGAATCCGAACGGCCGGTGCGGTCCATGGCCTGCCGCGTGTAGGTCCGTCGATGACGCAGAACAGCGGTCCGATAGGCAGCGCTTGGCGGTGCTCAAGCCATGGGCGGAGTCGCTCCCAGCCCCAGTCGTCCATGCCGACCGCGACGACGGCCGCCGCCCTTGCCCTCGCGCACGAGCAGCGCGCCGCGCCGGCTCGAGATCGACCTCGCGCAGCAGATCGAGCGCCTCGGCGATCCGCAGGCCGGCGCGCCACAGCACGATGATCAGCGCGCGAGCGCGGTCGCCGTGAATCCCGTCGTCGGCTTGGCACATCACCGCGACGATCTCCTCGACCCGCGGCGGGTCGGCGGGGTAGGTCATCCCCTTGTTTCCGGGCGCGCGGCCGAGGTGGAACTCCGCCGTAGTTGCCGGCGAGCGCCGCCGGCCGGACACATCCAAACTCGTGACTGAGGACATCGGTCCCTCCCTCGTAGGACAGCGAACATCGCTGCTCTATCACCGGACATGCACGGCCGATCTGCCTCGAACGGCGTAAACGGGCATCACCCGCCGTGGCGCTCGGCCCGCAAGGCGATAACGCACGGCTTCCCCACCATCGTGATCGTTGCGCGCCGGAAGCGATACGGCGCGGCACCGGCCAGGAGGACGACTCCTTTCGCCAACCCAGTCGCGTGCGGTGACGGTCGGCGCGGGGGTGGGTCCGAGAGCACGAGCGCGCGCGAGCCTGCCGCCGGGCGATGAAGCTTGCGACCCGCCGTGCTGGAACGGTGTAGTCCGACAACGCGAGCAGGCGGCCGTTGACTGCGCGCTCAGGGCAAGGGCACGCGCTCGCGTTCGCCGCGGCCGCGTTGCATACGTTCAGGCGCCCTGCCGTCCAGAGGCTGCTGGTTCCTGCGATGTCGTCGGCGCAGGTCTCGAGCCGTGCGCGCACCTCGTCGTTCGCTCGGCCGTTGGAGTTCGCATCAGATGCGCCAGGCCACAGCAGGCCGGCGGCTCTGGCGACAAACGGCGCCGACATCGACGTGCCCTTGCCGTAGTCGTAGTTCATGTTTCCCAGCCGGTTCGAGTGGTTCGGGAAGGTCGTGTAGACGTTGATGCCGGGCGCCGCGAGGTCGACCCAGCCGCCGTACTGGGAGAAGGAGGTCTTCATGTCCGCGTTGTCGGTCGCGGCCACCGCCATCACGTTCGCGTAGTAGGCGGGGTAGGTGGCCGACTGATCCCCGTCGTTGCCGGCGGCGGCCGTCAGGATGACGCCCTTACCCCAGGCGTAGTCGACCGCCCGCCGCCCGGCGGTGCAGTCGGAGAAGCCGAGGCTCATGTTGATCACGTTGGCGCCGTTGTCGGCTGCCCAGTTGATTCCCTTCGCTACGGTCGAGCACGAGCCGATCCCGCGGTCGTCGAGCACCTTGACCTTCATCAGCGACGAGGAGAAGCCGACGCCGGCGCTTCCGACCGCGTTGTCCGAGACCGGTGCCGCGACGCCCGCCACCGCGGTTCCGTGCCCGTACTTGTCGTCGAGCGTCCGGCTCTTCGTCGCGTTGTAGCTGGCCACCACCTTCCTTGCGAGGTCCTCGTGGTCGAGGTCGATCCCCGAGTCGAGGATCCCGATCCTCGTCGCGGCGCTCCCCGTCGTGTGTCCCCAGGCATACGGGGCGTCGATGTCGGCGTCGTGTCGGCGGCCGTATCGGCCGGCTGGATCGTCGAGCTGTCGTTCTGAAGTCCCCACTGGAGCGAGAACGAGGGCTCGCTTGGCACAAGGCAGAGCTCATTGGCGAAGCAGTCGTCGTGCAGCGCCCGCGCGAGCACGTCGAGCTCAGCGAGCTCGACCGCGGGGTCTGCGTTGTAGCGGGCGAGCGCAGCCCGCGCGTCGGCGGCCCGCACGACCTCCACGCCGATAGCGGGAATTCGGTCTGCCACCACGGCGCCGGCGCGCGCGTGCGTGGCCACCCTTGCGTTTGGACTCGACGCCCCCTTGAAGTGGACGATCAGTTGCCCGTTGACGTGCGCTCGCTCGGCATGAGCGGCGCCGGCGTTGAGCGCGAGCACGGCGAGCATGACGAGAACGAGCCGGAGCGGGCTGCGTGCGGACATCGGCCTCCTAGCGAGCGGCGTTCGCGCCAGCGTAGTGGCGCTTTGGCCTTGCGTCGACAAGGACGAGGCTACGCGGGGGGTTGCGTACGCCAGACGCCCCGAGGGCGATCGGCCTCAGAGCCGGCGGGCCAGCCACGGCTCCAAGATCTGACGGGGTAGGCCGTTACTTATGGATCTGGGCCGCGTTGCCGATGTAGATCATGGATGGGTATGACCGAGGCGACACTCCCCGCACCCCAACTTTCAGGGGTTGGTCTGCGGCTGCTCTCAGACGAGCGGCTGGCAAAGCGGGCGGCGCAAGGCGATCGGGCGGCGTTCACCGTGATTTTCGAGCGCCATCACCAGGGCATCTACCGCTATTGCCGCTCGATGCTCGGCCACGAGGACGCAAGCGACGCCTTGCAGAGCACGATGGCTGCGGCGCTGCGGTCGTTGCCGGGCGAGCACCGGCAGGTCGCGTTGAAGCCGTGGCTTTACCGCATCGCTCACAACGAGTCGATTTCGCTGATCCGGCGCCGGCGCCGGCGCCCGAGCACGGAGCTACCCGAGGATTTAGCGGCCGACGGCGGGCCGGAGCAGCAGGTCGAGTCGCGCGAGCGCCTCGCCGGCCTTTTGCGCGATCTTCGCGAGCTGCCAGAGCGCCAGTCAGGCGCGCTTGTGATGCGCGAGCTAAACGGCCTTGGCTACAAGGAGATCGCAGCGGCCTTTTCGATCTCCGAGGCTGCTGCCAAGCAGTCTGTCTACAACGCCCGCGTCGCCCTGGGGCAGTTCGCAGAGGGCAGGGCAATGGACTGTGAGTCGGCCCGCCAAGCGGTGTCAGGGCGCGACGGTCGGGTGCTGCGCTCGCTCAAGCTGCGCGCGCATCTGCGCCACTGCGACGAATGTGCCGCCTTCAAGCTCGCCTTCGGCGAGCGGCGCGCGGCTCTCTCGGCGCTGACTCCGCCGATCGCACCGGCGGCCGCAGCCGCGCTGCTGGAGGGAATCCTCCATGGTGGCGGGGGAGCCGGTGGCGGCGGGCTGATGGCCATGCTCTCGGGCGCGGGCGGAAAGCTCGCGAGTGGCGGAGCCGCCCTCAAAGCGTCGGCGGCCCTCGGAGTCGCGCTCGTTGCCGGAGCCGGCGTAGCGACCGTAGATGGCCCCATGGATGCGCAAGGGGTCGACGAGAAAGGATCCGCGCGTTCGCCGGCGACAGTCGAACGGGCGGCGTCTCAAAGCGCGCGCGAGCAGACACGGCAAGGGGCGGAGAAGCTCGCCGCGAACACCCCCCAGACCGACAGCAGGCGCGATCCTGCGTCGAACCTCGAATCGGACGCCGGGGACGACGCCGCCGACGACGGGAACGGCCCGACGAGCGACAGCCCAATGAGCACAGACCCTGGGTCGTCGCCAAACGGCGACGGGAGCGGCGGCAGTCGGGACGCACCCGGCACGGGGCAAGGCGATGAGCCGAGCGATCGCACTCCTTCGAGTGGCCCGCCGGCGGCCGGCGACCCGGCCTCCGAAGCCGGTAGAGAAACGGCTCGCCAGCACGCACCCTCCAATCTGCCGGCCCCTGCCCAGCAGTACCTGGGCGGCGACGGCCAGGGCGCTACCCCGGAGCGAAGCGCCCCCGGGGCGCTAACGGTGCCGGTGCCGCCGGCCGCGTCCCAACTGCCGATACCCGGCAGATAGCGCGTTACTTCTCCCAGGGTTCGCGTTATAGCTGCAAGGCACACGCCTTAGACAAAGGCAAACTCGCCGCGAGGCGGGGGCGCAAAACCAGGGGCCTCGATGGCGAGGCCGCCCAGTTGCCAAGGAGGCAAGATGAATCAAAGAGCTCGCATATTCACCACAGCGCTCGTGGGGGCGCTCGCGATCGCTCCGGCGGCAGCGTCGGCACACGTGACGCCCTCCCCGACGTCGGTCAAGGTCCACGTGCGCAGCGCCGACCAGGCACTCGACAGGGTCGAGTCGCTCGTCAGCCACAACCAGGACGCAAGGGCGGCGATCCAGTTCGCCCGCAACCGCCGCCAGATGCGCGCCGCCTCGCGCGAGACCGCTTCACTTCAGCGCCGCTCCAGGGGCAAGCGTGGCGCCGCTCGCGCCGCTTCGGCCACCCGGCTGGTGGCCAAGCAGTCGAACACCAACGCCGAGAGCTTCGCCGAGATCGTCGACGAGGTCACCGGCAAGCTGCAGATCGATGTCGCGCGCGCCGCGAAGTCAGACCTACGCGGTCGCGAGAAGGCCCTCGACGTGCTCACCCGCCTGATGGACCAGGTGCCCGCTCAGGCCAAGCCGGGCCTCGCCCGGGTGATCGCCGCACTGTCCTCCGATGGCTCCGATGAGGTCGCAAGCCTCAGCTCGGCGTTCGGAGGCGGCACGCTCCCGCCCGAGGCACAGCAGGCCGTCGCGCAGGCACTCGCGCTGGCCGTCGCCGGTATCGACAGCGGCCTCGAGCGCCTCAACGGGATCGTCGACCAGGTCCCCGCCCAGGCAAGGCCCCACGTCCAGCAGGCCGTCCAGATCGTCACCCAGCAGCTGCAGATGGTCAAGCAGCTACTCGCCGGGCTCTTCTCCGGCGCAGGCGGACAGCCGACCGGCAGCGGACTGCCGATCCCAGGCGGCCTCCCAATCCCGACCGGGGTGCCGATCCCAACCGGGGTGGTGCCCTGCGGGGCGATCCCGCTGCCGATCCCCGGCTGCTGAGCACCCTCCCCCCCGGCAACTGGGGCCTTCCCGCCGTCCCACAGGGCTCCCGCGGTTCGCGCCGCGGGAGCCCCTCGTTCGCTTGGAGTCCCGCCGCTCTCGAGCGGGTGCCAGCCGGGAGCGAGAGGCATCCTGGCCGGGCGCCTTACGCGAACTTCGAGGTCGTTCGTTACGTGCCGGCCAGACGGGCGTTATCGCAGTGAGACACCGCCCAACGAAACCGCAAACCGCGAGGTGGTTTGCCCAAGAGGGGCCTTTCCTGAGAAGGCGGCCCAGTTGCCTGAGGAGGCATGAGATGAAGAACAAGCTGATCGTGACGGGAGCGCTGGCTGCAGTCGCCGCCATCGCCCCCGCCACAACCGCGTCCGCGCACATCGATGTCGCGGTCAAGTCGGTCAAGTCCCACACAGACCGCGCCGACTCGGCGCTCGACCGCGCCGTATCGCTCTACGAGCGAAACGCCGACCGCCGCGGCTCGCGCGAGCTCGCGCGCAGCCGCCGTGAGCTCGGCAAGGCGACCGCGGAGGCGGCGAAGCTGCGCCGCAACGCACGCAGCGAGAACGGGCGCGCGAACGCCGCCCGCGCCCAGGCGCTCGTCGCAGACCAGCAGGACGAGAACGTCGAGCAGCTCGTCGGCATGCTCGACGAGGTCTCTGGCAAGGTCGAGAACACGGTCGCAAAGGCCGCCCTCGCCGACACGCGCGGCCGTGACAAGGCGATCGCGATCATCACCGCGCTGCTCGAGCGCGGCGTCTCGGAGAAGGCCGAGACCGGCCTCTTGAGGGCGCTCACCGCGCTCTCGACCGATCGCGTCGACGAGGTCGTCGAGGAGGCAAAGGCGCTCGTCGGAGGAGATGTCGCGCGCTCTGGCAAGCGGACCGTCGCCCGCACGGTGGGAGCCAACGTCAGGAGCCAGTCAAAGGCCGCCGCCAAGCTCGCCGAGCTGATCGCCGATCCGGACATGCCGGCCGCGTCAAAGCCCGGCCTGCAGCGCGCCTACGACGCGGTGATGGCCGAGCACGGCGGCGCGGCGTTCATCCTCGCCCGCCTCTCTGACCGGATGCCCGCATTCGTGCGCTCGTTCGTCGAGCAGATCATCACCCAGGCGCGCAGCGACGCCCAGGGGATGCGCGAGAACCGCCCGACGCCGCCGACCGGCGGCCCCGGCAGCGCGCCAATGGGCCCGGGCAGCACTCCGACCGGTCCCGGCAGCACGCCGACCGGCCCGGGGAGCACCCCGACCGCCCCCGGCAGCACGCCGACGCCTCCGGCCGGACCCTTCGGCGGCTAGCCACAACACACAGCAGTAGCGAGGCTCGACGCCCCGCCGCCCTCGAGGGCGGCGGGGCGTTGCCGCTTTCGCCCACAGCACAAATGCGGGCGGCGGCGGACTACGCGCCGCGACTCAGCGTAGAACGCCCACGGCGTCGATCTCCACCGGCGGGGCGCTCTGATCTGGGCGCCGAGGTCGGCGAGCATTCGGGGGACCTCACGGGCCGCCGGCACGGTCCATGTGGTTGCAAAAAGCAATTAGCGACTTCGTAGCTGGCCTACGTGATCGCTTACGGCGCACACCGATCGCGCGTCGGTGACGCCATGCGGCATCGGACCTCTCTGGGCCGTCCTTTCCAACAAAGGGGATGAGCTACCCAGCCGACCCGCCGCGGGTGGAGGAGATCGTCGCGGTGATGCGCCAAGCCGGAGATGGCATCCATAGCGACCGGCTGCGGGGGCTGATCGTGGTGCTGTGGCGCGCAGGCCTGCGGATCGGCGAGGCGCTTGACCTCCACGAAGGCGATCTCGAGCCGGGGCGCGGCGCGCTGCTCGTGCGCGAGGGCAAGGGTGGCCGCCGTCGTGAGGTTGGGATGGACGACTGGGGCTGGCAGCAGCTCTCGCCATGGCTTCACGACCGCAGCTCGATGCCGCTCGGGCCGCTCTTCTGCGTGATCGACGGGCCGAAGCGCGGCAGGCCCTGGACCGCGGCGGCCGTGCGGATCCAGCTGCGCCGGCTCGCAGCGGAGGCGGGGGTGCGGCGCCGCTTCGCGCCACATCAGCTGCGCCACGCCGATGCGGTCGAGATGGCACGCGAAGGCGTGCCCCTCAACGTGATCCAGCGGCAGCTCGGGCACGCCAACCTGCGCGTCACGACGGTGTACTTGCAGGGAATCGACAGCGCGGAGATCATCAGCGCCGTCCAGGCCCGGCGAGCGCCGATGATGCCTGCCAGCGTCGGGCTACGAGTCTGAGGGCATCTGGTGCGCCACGTGGCCCGGGCGCACCAATGCTCCGTGCCGGATCCAGTCGTCCGCGCGGGCGCCCCTGCGGCTACTGCTCTTCACGGGAGGGGCAGCACGACGCTTCACACCGCGCACTTCTCCAACCACGAAAGCGGTAGCCGCCGCTTGGACCACCCGAACGACCAGAGAACCGGCCGGTGATCAGAGCAAGAGCCGCTCCCACGCCTCGACGAGCCACGCCGCGAAGCGCTCGGGCGACCAGCCACGCTCATCGACAAGCAGCGTGTAGAACTCCGGTGCGTTCATGCTCCACATAACGTCGGCGACGGCATCGCGGTCAAGTTCCGGCCTGACCTCACCAGTCGCGATCAGGTCGTCGGCGAAGACGCGCATGTTCGCCGCCCGCCGCTCGGCGATCTCCTTCCAGAGAGCGGCGAGCTCGGGATAATCAGACGCCGCGTCGCGCAGCGCAACGACGATCGGTGCGAGTCGCGGCAGGATCTGGCGGAGCGCATCGGCGTAGATCTTCTCGCGCGCTCTAGGGGCGGCACGGATGCGACGCACCCAGTCGCGCTGCTCGGCAGGCACCGCCTCCTCCTGGCCCGAGATCGCCATCTCGGCGAGCAGGCGAACCAGCACGGGCTTGCGCCCGACCGCTTCATAGACCGTATCGAGCGCCACGCCAGCCTCGCGCCCGACCGCTTCATAGACCGTGCTCGCGGTTACCAAGCACGTGCTGGTAGCCGCCTGGCGCCGCTTGTCGCCCTCTATTACCTGGTCGTGCACGGGCCGAGCCCGCTGAAGCCGATCGGGCTGGGCGTCGCCGTCGTCGGCGGCGTCGTGATGTCACTGCGAGCCTCATTCCCCGGCGTGCTCGACGGCTTTGTTATCGGGACCGCCGTCCTCACCACTTACGTGCTGCTGGCGGCGCTGGTCGCCGACCGGCGGGTCAGCCGCCGCGCCCGGCTGGCGGCGCTGGAGGTCGAGCGCGACCGGCAGGCGGAGATCGGGGCGGCGCAGGAGCGGGCTCGGATCGCGCGCGAGCTGCATGACGTGGTGGCGCACTCGCTGGCGGTGATGGTCGCCCAGGCCGACGGCGGCCGCTACGCCGCGCCCGGCGATCCAGATGCGGCGGGCCGAGCGCTGGCGCGGATCGCCGAGACCGGCCGGGAGGCACTCGCCCAGATGCGCCGCCTGCTCGGCGTACTGCGGGGTGGCGAGGACGGCGGCGACCTGCTGGGCCTCGTCCGCCGCCTCGCCAGCGCGGGCCTGCCGGTCGAACTCGAGGTCGAGGGCCGGGCGCGCGAGCTCCCGGCCGACGTGCAGTTGTGCATCCATCGGGTAGCCCAGGAGGCGCTGACCAACGTGCTCAAGCACGCGGACTCGCCACGGCGGGTGGAGGTGGTGCTGCGCTATCTCGATGCGGAGGTCGAGCTCACCGTCCGCGACGACGGCCCCGGGGTCGGCGCCGGCGACGGTCAGGGGCACGGCCTGGCCGGGATGCGGGAGCGCGTCGCGCTGCAGAGCGGCACGGTGCACGCCGGACCGCGTGCCGGCGATGGCTACGAGGTCCGCGCCCGGCTGCCGGCACCGGCGGACGACGTCACGGAGCTGCCAGCGTGACCCGCGTCTTCTTGGTCGACGACCAAGCGCTCGTCCGCGCCGGTCTGCGGATGGTGATCGACTCGCAGCCCGACATGTTGGTGGTTGGCGAAGCCGAGGACGGTCGCGATGCGCTCGAGCGGCTCGCGGTCACGACCGCCGACGTGGTGTTGATGCACGTCCGCATGCCCCGGCTCGATGGCGTCGCGGCGACGCGGGTGCTGATCGAGCGCGATGGCGACGCGGCCCCGCGGGTGATCGTCCTGACGACGTTCGACCTCGACGAGTACGTGTTCCCCGCGCTCCGCGCCGGTGCCAGCGGCTTCCTGCTCAAGAACGCCGATCCGGAGGAGCTGCTGGCGGCGATCCGGGCGGTCTCGTGCGGCGACGCGATCGTGGCACCGACCGCGACGCGCCGGCTGCTCGAGCGTGTCGCGAGCACGCTGCCGGCGCCGGTCGACGATTCGCGGCTGGCGGCGTTGAGCGACCGGGAGCGCGCGATCCTGCTGGAGGTCGCCCGCGGGCTTTCGAACGCGGAGATCGCGGCCGCCCTGCACATCGCCGAGGCCACGGTGAAGACCTACCTCGGCCGGCTGCGAGCGAAGCTCGAAGTGCGCGACCGGGTGCAGCTGGTGATCTTCGCCTACGACAGCGGGCTGGTGGCGCCCGGCCGTTGAGTGGCCGCGTGTAGTCCCGGGGGCCTACAGCGGATCGAGACCGCAGGCCGACGATTTCACGCCCGGGCGCCCGTACCTTCGGGGCAGCACCATGAAGCTCCCGGACACCGCCCACACCTCCCGACCCTGGCGCATCCATGAGGTCGCGCCCGACTTCGAAGTGGAGGACGTCTGGGCGCTGCCGACGCCGGGCGGGCCGGACGACTTCCCTCGTCTGGTGCGGTTGGGCGCTACGGATGATCCACGCGAGTTGAACGCGCAAGGTAAGTACGTGGGGGACGGGTCGCGCGGCGTCGTCTCCCACGTCTCACGCACGCTCTTCGAGTTGCGCTGGAAGCTCGGGGAGCTGCTCGGGTGGGACGATCGCGACTCCGGCGTGGGCCGCCGGGTGGCCACGTTGCGCGACCGGTTGCCGGCCGATCTGCGCGACGCTCCACGCGGGCCGGATCTCGGTTCGGTCCCGATGACCTCGCTCTACCTGACCGAAGACGAGTGGGCGGCGGAGATGGCCAACCGCACGGTGCATTCGGTCATGCACATCGGCTGGGTCCCAGACGGGGCGGGTGGCTACCGGCGGCCAGATGGCGGTCCTGGTCAAGCCCAACGGACGGTTCGGGGCGGCGTACATGGCCGCGATCAAGCCATTCCGCCACCTGATCGTGCACCCGGCGCTGATGCGTGCGATCGAGCGCGACTGGCAGACGAACGCGTCACCGAGCTCCACCGCTAGCTCGTCTCGATCGGTACCGGCATAGATGGAGGACCTATGAAACTCACCGACCAGAGCTTCTTCGGAGGGGAGACGCGGTCGATTGACGAAGAGACTCACCGACCTGCGCGCCTCTGCCGACCGTACGCAACCGTGTGGGAAGGAATGCGATGACTACCATCCACAACGTCCATCAGCGCGAGATCGCAGCTCCGGTCACGGAGGTCGGCGAGATCCTCGACACGCTCGGAAGCGACGACGATCGGCTCTGGGCGCGCGACATCTGGGTCGCCGAACCGGTGGTCTTCGATCGCCCGCTCGGTGTCGGGGCCAAGGGCGGGCACGGATCGATCCGCTACTCGGTCGTCGCGTACGAGCTGGGCCGGCGGATCGTCTTTGAGTTCGCGCCCGAGGGCGGCCTGGCGGGCACTCACCGATTCGAGCTCGAGCCGCTCGGGCCGGACCGGTGCCGTCTGACGCACGTCCTCGAGGTGGAGACGAGCCGCTGGATGCGACCGCTCGTGCCGTTCCTGATCGGCTGGCACGATGCGATGGTCGAGACCGCCATGGACCGGGCCCAACTCGAGGCGACCGGGTCGCTGGAGCGGCGCACCCGCATCCAGATCTGGCTTCGGATCGTTAACGGCATCGAGATCGCCTTCGCCCGAGCGCTCGGGAAGCTCCCGCCCGCTGCCGGACCGAACAGCCGGCGGGCCGCGGCATGACTGCCGCGTCGAGCTCGACCTCGGCTCGGCCGCATCGTGTCGTGGTGTAGGAGGCGGCTTCGCCGGCCCGCACCGAAAGTCGCCGCTCCTGCTCTGCGCGAATCCGAGCACTCTCGATCCAGCCGCGACAGAGTGCCCTCCTCCGCCGGAAGCAGAGCAACGGCAGCGACCGCTCGCCTTAAGCCGTCAGCTGAGCGGCCCGACCATCAGCAGCCAAGTCACCGTGAACGGCACTGCCGCTGCGAAGGGGGTAGGGTAGGCCCAGAATTCGATTGGGAGGTAACGATGCCGAAGTACCTGTTCCAGGCTTCCTACACGCTTGAGGGGCGTCCAAAGCGCGGGTGGGAGCAGCAGGCGTGATGCCCTTGCACAGGCCGCTGAGAGCGTTGGAGGCAAGCTCGAAAGCTTCTACTTCGCATTTGGCAACACGGATTCCTACCTCGTCTGCGACCTCCCCGACAACGAGAGCGCCGCGGCACTCGGGCTGACCTTCAATGCAGACGGCAAGGCGACGGTGGATACGGTCGTGCTGCTGAGCCCGGACGAGGTCGACGCGGCCGCCAAGCGCTCCGTCGACTACCCGCCTCCAGGAAGCTGACTGGCGCTCTCCCCCACCGTCGGCTTGAGAGCGAGCGGCCGATCGCCCACATCGCGGCTGATGTGGGGATGCACCCGGAGACGTTGCGCAAGAAGGTGCGTCAGGCCGAGGCCGACAGCGGCAAGCGCACAGAGCTCCTGAGCACGCGGGAGCGCGAGGATATCCGGAGGCTGCGAGAAGAGAACTACGAGCTGCGCCGCGCGAACGACGATCTTGAAGTCTGCGTCGGTGTTTTTTGCGAAGGAGCTCGACCAGACCGACCGAAGTGAGCCGCTATATCAATGAGCGTCGCGGCCGCTTCGGCGTCGAGCCGATCTGTCGGAGCTTGCGCGTGTCGGCGTCCGCCTACTACCAGCGCGCAAACGGCGAGCGCTGCGCGCGTGAGGTCGTGGACGAGCGGGCTGCTCGGCCGGATCCGAGAGGTCTAGGCGGCGAACTATTACGCCTACGGCTACCGACGGATGTGGAAGGCGCTTGGCAGGGCCGACGAGCAGGTCGGCCGCGGCCGGGTGCAGCGGCTGATGGCCGCCAACGGCATCCAGGGCGCCAAGCGGCGCGGGGAGCCGTGGCGCACCACTAAGCCGGATCCGCAGGCCAGCCGCCGGCCGGACTTGGTCGAGCGCAACTTCTCGGCCGAGGCGCCTAACCGGCTGTGGGTGGCGGATCTCTCCTACCTGCGCTGCTGGCAGGGGCTGGTGTTCTTAGCCTTCGTGCTCGAGCGTTCAGCCGCATGGTGGTCGGTTTCCAGCTCGCCGCCAACATGCCCACCACGCTCGTGCTCGACGCGCTGTGATGGCGCTCTCACAGCGTGCGCCCGGCGCCGATGTCGCCTTGGTGCACCACTCCGATCGCGGCAGCCAGGTACACCTCGATCGACTACACCCAGACGCTCGATGACCATCAAGTGCTGGCGTCGGTCGGCTCGGTCGGTGACGCCTATGACAACGCGCTCGCCGAGAGCTTCGTCGACAGCTACAAGACCGAGCTGATCGCCGACCGCGTCTGGCGCACGCGCTCGCAGCTCGACCTCGCGACGGTCGAGTACATCGGCTGGTTTAACCACGCCCGGCTGCACGAATCGCTCGGTGACTTGCCACCCGCCGAGTTTGAAGCACTGCACGCACTCACCGCCGCCGCTTCGCGCGGCTCGCCCTCCAGGCTCGCCGCGCTCACCGGCCGCGCCGACCCGAGTACGCTGCCATGAATCCCTACGAGACCCACAAAACCCGGTCTCCGTGGAACCCGGTCCGGCTCAACGCGTACATCGCAATTGCTCCTCTCGCTTCCGGTCGAGCCTAGTAAACCCCTCCACAAGGGATGGTTGCGTGCCGGGGTGGCGGGAGGCGTGCCGTCGGCCGGAAGCGCGTCGTCGTTACGCTCTGCCAATGGCGGGGAGATCGGTGAAGGCCTTCGTGGAGGTACCCAAGGGCAGCCGCAACAAGTACGAGTTCAACCCGCAGAGTGGCGAGCTCGAGTTCGACCGCCGTCTGTTCGCGGCCGTCTCCTTCCCTACCGACTACGGCTTCATTCCCGAGACCAAGGCGGAGTCTGGCGACCCGCTTGATGCTCTCATCTGCGTCGATGAGCCCACCTTTCCCGGCTGCGTGGTGCAGGTCAAGATCATCGCGCTCTTCAAGATGCGGGACGAGAACGGGCCGGACCACAAGGTGCTCTGCGTTCCGCTGGGCGACCCAGCCTGGAGCGGCCTCGAGGAGGTAGATGAGCTGCCCGGAAACCTCAAGGAGGAAATCGCCCACTTCTTCGATGTCTACACCCAGCTCGAGGACCAAGAGGTACTGGTTGAGGGCTGGGGCACCCGCGAGGAGGCCATGCAAGTCCTCGAGGACAGCTTCAAGCGCTACGGCACCAACTCCGGCTGAGTGCCGGCGGCTTGCTGGTGCCTCCGCTGCACCGGCACCGAGCACGTCTTGCCCGGCATCATACGCCGCGGCCGTGAGGCTTAGATAGCGCGATCGAGCAGAGCGTGGGAGACGTTGGATCCGTCGGAGGGTCGGGAAACGACTAGGCGGCAAAGGTGCTTGGGGCTCCTCCGGCTCTAACGTCGAGGCCGAGGAGGTCAGGAGGCAAGGGCGTCAGGAGGCCGATCCATCGGAGGGTGCCGAGGCCAGAAAGCCCTCGGCTTCGGCCCAGCCGACGGCGCGCCGCAGCCGCTAGAAGCGCTCGCGCTCGCGCACGACGGGCTCACGCTCACGGACGACTTCGACTTCGCGCGAGCCGCGGCGGTCGGCATCCGAGAAGTAGAGGATCAGCGACACGACGAGCCCGATCACTCCGGCGACGATCAGGATCAGGCCGGCGGTTTGGATGCTGAAGCCCGCCACCGTGGCCGTGATCGCGTATTTGAGGATCGCGCCGAGCGTGATCATGAAGATGGAGGTACCGATGTACATGAGGGCCCCTTACCCACCCGCCCGCAAACCATGCGTGCCAGATGGGATACTTCAGAGGACATCCTCCTGGCGTCGCCGGCAAACACTGGTGGTGCCGCGTCACAGCAGCAGCCGGCCCCCCTGTGACGGGTCCGCCGGATTGTCGAGAAGCGGCGGTCAGGTCACTGGTGCGGCGCTTCCCCTGAGGGCGACTCCCGGGCTAGAGACTGCCGCGCGCGGCAGACCTCCTCGGGCACGCGCTCGACGTCAACGCCAAGGTCACGCAGCGCCCCCTCGTCCGCGCGGACCAGCCCGAGGAGAATGTGCTCTGCGCCGACGACGTTGGGTCGCCGCGTGCCCTCCTCGCGAAGTGCCAGCTCGAGCGTCTTCTGGGTCGTCTCTCCGTAGGGGAGAAACCCCGGGGCGATCTGCTCATCGGAGCGATGCATGAGCCGTCCGCGGGCGCGCTCGAGCGTTACTCCGAGCGAATCGAGGACGTTGGCCGCAACGCTGCCCTTCTCGAGCAGAAGACCTACCACGACGTGTTTCGAGCCGACGTAATCGTGCCCGCAGGATCGCGCCTCCTCTCGCGCGTTCGTCATCACCTGGAACGCCTCACGGCTGTAGCGCTCCCACCCGATCGAAGCCTCCCGGGGGTAGAGCGAGCGCACGAGATCCGCTGAGAGCGAGTGCCACCCCTGCGCCGCTGGGCCGGCCGCTGGATCATTGAGTCGGGAAGCGATGACGCCGGATGGAACGCCGGCTTGATCGATTACCTCGGGTGCGACCAGCACCGGGGCGCCGACTCTCAGCGCGAGGTTCAATGCGTCGCTCGGGCGCGCGTCAACCTCATGCGACTCGCCACCGGCGGCCACGGTGACCGTCGCGTAGTAGGTGCGCTCGCGGATGCCCTCTATGACGACGCGCTCCACGCGAGCACCGCCGGCCTTGAGAAGCTGGGCGGTTAGGTCTGGGCTCATCGGGCGGTTCTGTGACCATTCGCCGAGCCGCGCAGCGAGTAGATCGCCCTCTTGGGCCCCGATCCAGATCGGCAGCACCCGTTCGCCGCCGCGCTCTTTCAAGTGCACCATGCGGTATCCCTCGCGAGCCAACCGGGGCGGCGGCTCGTCTACCTCCTCCGCCGAGAGCTGGATCAGCACGTCTTCCACGTTCACCTCGATCATCGTCATCGCCTCCAGTGCGTCGATGAATTCCTCCGCTGAGGGCTCGACGCGATGCTCGAGTGCCTCGAGCATCCGGCGCAAGCGCTCCCGAAGCAGATGTTGGTGCTCGAGCTCTCGCTCGACCTGGGCGAGATGGCGGCGGACGGTCTCGACGAGACCGACCCTGTCGTCGTCCAGCAGCGCAGCGATCTCATCGAGGCCCAACCCGAGTCGGCGCAGGGCGATGACACCGTAGAGACGCCGCACGTCGTGCTCTGAGTACAGGCGGTGGTTTCCCGAGGTGCGCTCCGACGGGACGAGCAGCCCAACGTCGTCATAGTGGTGCAGCGCTCGCACGGTCAGGCCCGTGGCTCTGGCGAGCTCCCCGACCTTCCAGTGCCTCTCTTCGCCTGCGCTCACGAGGCGAACGCTACGACCTCACGTTGCGTGAGATTCAAGGGCGTCTTCCTCATTGGGCGAGAGCCTTGGATTTCCGGCGAGCCAGAGCGTACGCGGCGTTGGCGCGGGTGCTTACCGCTTCTTGCACAGGTATTGGGCCAACATGCCTGACGCGCTGCAGCTAGCGTCGACGATGGTGAACCCCGCGCGCTCGATCATCGGCTCCAGCAGCCACGTGAAGGTCGAGTGCTCGTCGCGCACATGTTCTGCGATCTCTGCCCGTGTCCAGCCCCGCTCGACGTCGGCGGTCATGATCTCGGTGATCCACGCCTCGATGCGCGGCTCGGCATCAGTTGGTTCGAAGCTGTAGACCACATCCGACAGGCGCAGCGCGCCTCCCGGTCGCAGCATGTCGGCGATCCGACACAACGCCATCACCTTCCAGAAGTCCGGAAGGTGATGCAGCGCAAACCGGCTGTAGACGAGGTCGGGTGGTTCGCCCGAGTGTCGATAGCTCAAGAAACCGGCACCGATCACTTCGACGTTGCCGGTACCGCATAGATCGAGCTTCTCGCGAAGCCGCGCCAGCATCACCGGCGAAACGTCGACCGCGACCACCCTTTCGCAGATGTGGGCGGCGGCCAGCGAGAACTGACCGCTGCCAGCGCCCATATCGACGACCGAGCACCCAGGGGTCAGGACGCGCGCATCCTGGAGCAGGCCGATCTCCTCAGCCGCCTGCGCGTCCATCTTTGCGTCATAGCGCCGCGCGTGCTCCTCATCGAAATGCTCACGGCCGGCATGGCTTACCTCGTCCAGCCACCAGGAATCAGGATCATGTACCACCACTGGATCATCGCGCGATCCGAGGCACGCCGCAGCACCAACCGCGACAAAGAGGGGCGCCCGGCGTCGCTTTGGACAGCTCGCAGCGCTCCGCGACCACCCCGCCGAGTGTGCTGCTCGTCGTGCGGAGCGCCAGCAGGGCATATTTCGCTCTCGCGTAGCGGCGACAGCGGGGGAACGCAAGTGCTGGCTCCCCTTCTGCGCGTGGCTGGCCGCACCTGCTTGGCTTCGGGCGATCTGGGTGAGCGACATCGCTCCAAAGCTGCCACGACTGCCCTCGCCACTCGAGGACAAGAAGATCGGCGTGCTGGCGCATGACGCCGCCTACACCGACATGAGGTTGTCGGACGTCGTCTGGTCGGACCAGCACGCCGACGGCGTCCACTTCGAGACCGTACGAATGGCAAACGTCGACCTGTCTGGCGCGCGGCTCGAGAAGCTGAGAATGAGCGACGGTGAGCTCACCAGATGCAACCTCGCCAACCTGCACGGCCTCGGCGCGCAAGCGAGCCGCGTGGTCATCGAGGGCAGCCGCCTGACGGGGATCTCCCTCACGGATGCCTCCTTGTGCGACGTGACGGTTCGAAATTGCCGCGCTGACCTAGCCTCCTTTGCTTCGCCGATCTGGTCCGCGTGACCTTCGAGGACTGCCTGATGACCGAGACGAGCTTCCTCGACGCTCGGCTGGAGCATGTCCGCTTCCATGACTGCGACCTCAGTCGCGCTGACTTCCGCGGGGCCACCTTGCGGGGCTGCGAGCTTCGACGCAGCGACCTAACCGACCTCGAAGGCGTCACGCACCTTCGAGGGGCCGCCATCGATTGGCCCGGCATCGTCACAAAGGCCGACGTGTGGGCCGCAGCGCTCGGGATCAATGTGCTCGACTCCGATTAGCGCCAGCAGCACTCAGCGCCTCTGTTCGCGCTACGGGCGGCGAGGCCCCCGGTTCCACTGCGTCGGCGGGGCTGCAGTCGATCCCTCACCGCCGGTATCAACTCCGGCTCCCGACGCCGACCCAACCGGGACCTGCTGCCTGATCGGCGATGATGGTCGGCATGTTCGAGCGCTTCACCGACATCACCGTCGAGCCCGCGCGCGCGGAGGTGGTCCGGGTCGTCGGCTTGGGTGAGGAGGTCACCTCAGGCCGGATCCCCTTCGCCCCGCGCACGAAGAAGGTGCTCGAAATGGCGCTTCGCGAGGCGCTCAGCCTCGGGCACGACTACGTCGGCATCGAGCATCTTCTGCTCGGGCTCCTACGCGAGAACGAGGGTGTTGCTGCCCGCATCTTGTTCAACTTCGACGCCGACCCCGAGACAAATCCGCAACGCGGTCATTTCGACGCTCTCCTGTCCCCGCGGGCATCGGCGTTCGGAGGCGCGGGGTACGGCGCAGACGGGGGCGAGCGAGCTTCCACCGCACAGGAGGGAAAATTCGAGCGCTTCACAGAACGAGCCCGCAAGGTCATCGAACTCGCGCATGAGGAGGCATTTGCCCTAAAGCACGACTACATCGGCACCGAGCACATCCTGCTCGGGCTGGCGCGCGAGAACGAGGGCGTCGCCGCTCGCATCCCTGCTCGACTATGACGCCGACTCAAAGAAGATCCGCGACGAGGTCATCCTGATGGTCGGCGGCGGCCGCCGGCGCATGCCGGCCGTTGAGAGGACCAACTTCCCGGGCACCCTGGTCGAGGGGGCGAACTGGCTGATCGAAACTATCGCGCGCGAGGTCAGGAGTCGACGCCGTGTCCCGGTTGCCCCCGCACGCGAGAGCCGGGGCCCCCGCATCTTGCGGGGGCCCCGAAGCCGTGGGTAGTGCGGCGGGCTGCGAAGCGAAGCCGGGGACGTTGCCCGGCAGGTTCACCGGGATCAGCGGCCGCCGAGCAGGCCACCGCCGCCGAGCAGGCCGCCGAGGATGCCCTGGAGCACGTTCAGTCCGGGTAGGCCGCCGCCCAACAGGCCGCCGAGTCCTCCCGAGCCGCCCGTGCCGGCGGGCGTTGGTGTGGTTCCGGCGAACAGGTCCTGGATCAGCGTCGTGACCATTTGGAGCGAGTCGGTCACGATCCCCAACGCCATCTGCACGACCGGCTGGGCGGGGGCGGGAAGCAAGCCCACGATCCCCTGCAGCCGTCCGACGGCGTCGTTGATCGCGCCAGTCGCGAGCTCGAGCGCCTGCGTCAGGATTCCCGCGACGTCAACCGGCAGCGCGGGGTTGGCGAGCGCGCTGGTGATGCCCTGAACCTCGTCCTGGCCATCGCTCGACAGCAGCGCGATGACCCTGGAGATGTAGGGGCGTGCCTCCGCGGGCACCTGGGGAAGCAGCTGGGTGAGCACCTCAACGACCCGCTCGCGGGTCACGATGCACGCCTTGATCGCCTGGGCGACAGCCACCTGCGGGTCGCCGCCGACCTCGTCCACGATCTGCGAGAGCGAGTCCGCACACTGGTTGGCCACGGCTCCGACCACGCGCACGGAGCTGCCGTAGCTCCGCGTCCCGGCGACGCTGCTTACGGGGCTGCGCTGCAGGCGAACCCGGGCTTCTGCGCTTCGCAGATGGCGGCGGTAGTTACGCAGTTCCCTGGCGGCCGCGGAATCGCGATTGCGCTTTGCGAGCGAGACCACACGGTCCAGTGACTTGTCGGCCTTTACGGCCTCTGTACGGGCCTTGGACACGGGCTTTGCTTCGGCGGTCGCGGGCACGGCCACGAGAGTCGCCATCAGCGCTCCCGCCGGCCAGTCGCCTGTCAGGACCTATCTCCGCGAAGCTGGGAAAAGGTTGCTCACGATCTGCTGGGCGCAACCGGTGTCGATCGATATCGACCCTGCAGAGCATTGCCTGTCCTTATCGGCAGCCTCGAGTCCGAGCTCGCACTCGCGAACCTACGCAGGGCCGGTGCGTTCGTAGGAGAGGTATGGGGGGCCATGAACTCGAGCGAGAGATGTGGTTGCGAGCCGACCCGGCCAGCGCTTCGGTGGCCCGTGCCTTCGTATCGCAGGCGGCCGAGGAGCTCCACTACGACCGCGCGGCGGCGGACGCCCTGCGGCTGGGCGTCAACGAGGCGGTGGTCAACGCCATCGAGCACGGCGCTCCCTGCGAGGACGGCCTGATCAGCGTGTCCGTCTACCTTGAGGCTGGCTGCCTTACAACCGAGGTCGGGGACTGCGGGGACTTTCAGGCGGCGCGCCAGGCCACCAATGGCCTGGACGAACGAGGCCGGGGCCTGCCGATAATGCACGCGACGATGGACAACGTTGAAATCGAGTCCGTCGCCGGACGGACCGTGGTGAGGCTGGTCAAGCGGCTGCCGGACGGCTGTAGCTCATAAAGGACCTCCGTCGGGTTGTATCGACCGCGCGAGGCTTAGATCTAATAACAGTTGGGTACACACCTCGAAGCGCCACATGCCGGCGTCACAGGCGGTGCCAGCAGATCGACCGCAGGTAGCCAGTCTGACCGGCGGCGCGTCATCACTCGACTTCAAATGTCTATGAACGGGAGGCCGACTCCATGAGTCAGTCCAAGCAGAAGGTTGTGCAGTACCTGAACGAAGCCCACGCCACCGAGCTCGGCTTGACCCGCGTGCTGCAGTCGCAGATCGCGATGACCCCCAGCGGCAGCTATCGCAGCGGGCTCGAGAAGCACCTGGATGAGACACGCGACCACGCCGAGCGAGTGCAGGAGCGGCTGAGCGATCTCGGGTTTGCCAACAACCCGCTCCAGGTCGTATTCGGGGCGGCCGAGGGCGCAGTCGGTCAAGCCCTGGCTCTCGCCAAGACCCCGCTCGACCTCGTTCGCGGCAGCGGCGGGGAGGAGAAGGTGCTCAAGAACGCCAAGGATGCCTGCGCGACCGAAGCGCTCGAGATCGCTACCTACACGGCGCTCGAGCGCCTCGCGCGCTCGGTCGGTGATGCCACGACGGCCGATCTGGCCGCCTCGATCCGCGAGGACGAGGAGAAGATGCTGGAGCGGATCCTCGACGAGATCCCCAAGATCACCGAGGCCGTGGTTCGGGCCGAGGTCGAGGGGAACGGCTCGTATGACCTCTCGCAGACGGGTGCGGCCGACGTCGCGCGCGAGGCCGGCCGGAAGGCCAAGAAGGCCGCTAGCAGCGGTACGGCGCAGGCCAAGCGCGGCGCGCGCCAGGCCCGCAAGGCGCCCGGTGTGGCGCAGGCCGAAGGCCAGGTCAAGGGCGCCGTGGCCTCCGAGGAGGATCTCGCCATCACCGGCTATGACAAGCTCACGGCCGACGAGATCGTGAGCAAGCTTGGCGATCTCTCCCAGATCGAGCTGGCCAAGGTCGACTCCTACGAGCGCAAGCACCAGAGTCGTACCACGGTGCTCAGCAAGATCACCTCGCTGCGCGGCGACGAGCCGTGGCCGGGCTATGACGAGCTCTCAGTCGCGGAGATCGAGTCCGTCCTCGGGGAGGGTGACGACGAGCGCGCGAGGGAGGTGCGCTCCTACGAGCGCTCCCACAAGAACCGCACCGGTGTGCTGAAGGCCGCCGAGCGCGACCTCGCCAACGCCTAGGCAGCCGCCGGCCCGCCCCCGACCATTCGGGGGCGGGCGCTGGGCCCCCGGCCTCGACGTACCCCCTGCACGTGTAGGGAGCGTCGGTCCGGGCAACCTCGTCACATGACAACTGACGCAGAAGGGCGCTCTCTCGCCGTCGTCACCGGTGCCTCGAGCGGGATCGGTCTCGAGCTGGCCAAGCAGTTCGCGGAGAACGGCTTCGACGTCATCATGGTGGCGGAGGACGCCGAGCTTCCCGCCGCCGCTCGTGAGGTCGAGGCCCTCGGGACCAGCGTGGAGGCGCTTCGGCTCGACCTCGCGACCCCTGGCGGCGTGGACCGGCTGGTAGAGCATCTGCGCGCCAGCGGGGACAGCGTGAACGCACTCGCGCTCAATGCCGGCATCGGCGCCGGCGGGCACTTCGCACGCCAGACCGACCTCGAGCAGGAGCTCCGGTTGATCGACCTGAACGTTCGCTCCACGGTGCACTTGGCCAAGCACCTGGTGCCCGGAATGCTCGAGAGGGGACATGGGCGAGTGCTGTTCACCTCATCGATCGCGTCGACGATGCCCGGCACCTACCAGGCTGTGTACAACGCGTCGAAGTCCTTCGTTCAGTCCTTCGCCGAGGCGATCCGCGAGGAGCTGGAGGGCACCGGCGTGACGGTGACCTCGCTCATGCCGGGTCCGACAGAGACGGAGTTCTTCGAACGCGCGCACATGGAGGACACGAGGATCGGGGCCAGCGACAGCAAGGACAGCGCGGCCGAGGTGGCCGCTCAAGGCTTTCAGGGGCTGATGAACGGCGAGGAGCAGGTGGTGGCAGGCTCCTTCATGAACAAGGTGCAGGCGCGGGCGGGCCGCTTGGTGCCCGACTCCTTGAAGGCCAAGGGCCACGCCAAGATGGCCGAGCCCGGCTCCGCGAAGGACGAGTAGCCGCGCTCTGCGCGCTCCTCTCGCGGGTCCATGCGCTGAGA
>JAUJNT010000001.1:644022-662796 GCA_030448005.1 Thermoleophilaceae bacterium | reverse complement strand
ATGCGCTGAGCTGCGCTGACAGCTAGCGCTGTCCCTGCGCCGCCGCGGCCAGGCGGTCCAGCGAGCGTCGCAGCAGCCGGGAGACGTGCATCTGGGATATCCCGAGCTGGTCGGCTATCTCCGACTGTGTGAGGTCGTCGATGAAGCGCAGCTTCAGGATCGTCTGCTCTCGCGGCGGTAGCGCGCGAAACGCGGGAGTGAGCGCCTCGCCAAGCTCCACCAGGCCGTAGCCGGGGTCCTCGGAGCCGAGGCTGTCGCCCAGCGTGCGATCGCCATCGAGGTCTCCCGGATAGGGCGCATCGAGCGGGGCGGGGGCATAAGCTGCCGTAGCCTCGAGTGCCTCCAGCACCTCCTCGAGGGACAGGCCCGTGTGCTCGGCAACGTCCCTCGGCGTCGGGGAGCGCCCGAGCTCGCCGGACAGGTCGCCCAGGGCCTTGTTGACCTGCAGGAACCGCTCTTGCATCGAGCGGGGCACCCGCATCCCCCACCCCTTGTCGCGGAAGTGACGCTTGAGCTCTCCGATGATGTTGGGGACCGCGTAGCGCACGAACGACCCGAGATCCGGGTCGTAGCGGTCGATCGCCTTGATGAGGCCGAGCGAGGCGACCTGCTCCAGATCGTCGATGGACTCGCCGGTGTGGCGGTAGCGACCCGCCAACCGCCTGGTCAGCGGCAGGAAGAGGTGAACGAGCTCTTCTCGCGCGGCTACGTCGCCGCTCTGGTACCTGCGCAGCAGGCGCTGCTCGTGGTTGCTGCCAGTCGGGGAGATCCTCGACAGCTCGGAGGTGCTCTCTGGGGACTCGGCGATGGCGGTGAGGGACATGCGGGGACCTTTCCGTCGGGATCGGGCTGCCCGCAAAGTCCGCGCCGGCGCCCGATGGCTCCCGCGTCCCTCACGCGTCCGTAGCCGGCTGCAGCGCAGTAGGCCCACAAGTGGCCGGCACCCGCTGCCGCCTTAAGGAGTCGTACCCGCTGGCGCCGGCCGCCTAACGGACGCCCTGCGCTTGTTGGCGCAATAGCGTGCTGCCGGGCCCATGGGGGCGAGCCAGAGCCTTCGGCGATTCCCCGAAGTCTGCGGGGTAGGCAGGTGGCGCAATGGGTGAGAGGATGCACCAATGGCCGACTCGAGCCCGTCGCCCCAGGAGTTCGCCGGCACGTTTCAGCGACTGCTCGAGTGGGCGCAGTCGGCCGCCGTGCGGCAGGGCACGTTCCAGATGCGCCTGAAGGAGCACTTCGGCGCGTCCGTCCACCTTTCCGGCCACGCAGCTCGAGATAGCCGAGTACGACCAGCCGAACGTGCAGGTGGCCCTCGACGCCTACCTCGCCGAGCCTGGCCGCTCGGCGGAGACGCTGGGCTTCTCGGCGGCTTCGCATACGGAGGTGTCCCTGTCGCTGCTGGTCTCGCCGGGGAGGTACGCGCTGGCCGTCGAGCCGGGCCCTGTGGGACGGACGGTGATCGAACTGGGCCAGGGGCGCTCCCTCTCCTACGTCACGATGGCGCTGTTTCTCCTGACCGACGGCGAGAGCCGGCTGGCGGTCCTCGTCGGGCGCCAGCGCTACCCGTCCCAGCGCTACTTCGTCGAGGTGATGACGCCCGACTCCGAACACGGCGAGGCATTCCTCGCGGAGCTCCGGCGGCTGATGGCCGAGCGCAACGTCTACCGCCGGAAGGCGATCTCGCTTTCGGGCAGGCAGGGGCCGATGGGCACGAGCATCGACGTGACCTTTCATCCCCGCAATCGGCCGGTCAGGGACCGGATCATCCTCCCGGGCGGCCTCCTCGAGCGGGTTGAGCGAAGCACCCTCGAGTTCGACCGTCATACCGATGCGCTGCGCGCGCGAGGACACCACCTTCGCCGCGGTCTACTGCTTCACGGGCCTCCTGGCACCGGTAAGACGCTCACCGCCACCTATCTGGCCGATGCGCTCGAGCACCGGACGGTGCTGATCCTGACCGGGCCCTCGCTCGGCCTGATCCGGGCGACTTGCGAGATGGCACGCAACCTGCAGCCATCCATGGTGGTCCTCGAGGACATCGATCTCGTGGCCCAGGAGAGTTGACCAGGCCGTCGACTTCCCGCTGCCCGACGAGGCCGCCCGCGCTCGCCTGATCGAGCTCTTCTGCGAGGGCCTCGACGTGGAGCTTTCAGACACCGCGGGCCTTGTGGCACAGACCGAGGGCGCCAGCCCGGCCTTCCTGCGGGAGCTGGTGCGCAAGGCGGCGCTGTTCGCCGAGGTGGGAGGGGACGGGCCGGTGGGCGAGCGGCACTTCCGGGAGGCCCTGGACGAGATGGAGGAGGGCGGCCGCCTCACGCGTAGCATCCTCGGTGCCGGCACCGAAGGGGTATCGGCCGCTGCGCCGCCAACCGGCTTCCCCAGGGCCGGAAGCCCCCCGACCGGCAGCTGCTAGGGAGCTTCGCGCTGCGTCGGGCCCTGGACGAATTGTCGACCCCGCTACATGCGGTTTGCATATACCATGTGTGGCGATGGTTACCCAGATCAAGTGCATGGCCGTTGATGACCATCCAGCCGTCCGTCACGGGTTGGCGGTGTTGCTCTCCGGGGCACCCGACATCGATCTGGCGGAGGTAGTGGAGTTCGGCGCGGTCACGCTGCAGTTGATCGAGGAGCATCGCCCGGACGTGTTGATCGTGGATGTCCGGCTACAGGACATGGATGGCATCTCGCTGGTGAAGGAGGTCGCCGAGCGAGCGCCGGAGGTGAAGACCGTCGTCTTCTCCGCCTACGGCGACAGAGGGCTCCTATCCGAGGCCCTCGCCGCCGGTGCGCGCGGTTACGTGATGAAGGGATCGCCCCCCGAGGACCTCATCCGCGCGATCCGGATGGTGGCTGCCGGGGAGGCGTTCGTGGACCCCTCGCTGTCTCCCATGCTGCTCATGATCGAGGGCGAGATGGACAGTCCGCTCTCCGATCGGGAGCGAGAGATCCTTCAGCTTCTGGCAGAAGGGCTTCACACCGATGAGGTGGCAGGGCGCATCAGCCTGTCTGCGGGCACGGTGAAGAACGACATCGGCCGCGCGGTCAGCAAGCTCGAGGCCAAGAGCCGGGTGCAGGCGGTGGCGATCGCGTTGCGGCGGGCGCTGATCGCCTAGTAGCCGGTCGAGCGTCGACCCGATGGACACGGCGGAGGCGCTTCGCTGACACTCATAGGCGAGTGTCTATAGCCTGCCCGACCGTGAAAAACGGAACTCATAACATAGGCCCGGACAACGGCACGCTCCAGGTGAAGACCTATCGGGCGGGCATGGCGCAGAAGGCGGGGCACGACCTCGTCGTCGACGTGACCAGCTGGAAGGCGATGGTGACCGTCGAGGAAGGGTCGAAGTTCACCGTCGAGCTCAGCGCCGACCCTCGCTCGCTTCGCGTGCGCGACGGCCAGGGTGGTATGAAGCCGCTGACCGACAAGGACAGGGCCGACATCCACAAGAGCATCGACGAGAAGGTCCTGAAGGGCAAGGCGATCAGCTTCAGGTCCACCAGCGTGAGCTCGAACGGGACAGGCCCGGCGTCCGTGGTCGGCGAGGTCAGCATGGGCGGCAACACGCGGCCGGTGAGCTTCGAGGTCGAAGTGGCCCCGGACGGCCATGTCAACGGCACCGTGTCGCTCACGCAGAGCGAGTGGGGCATCAAGCCGTACTCCGGGATCATGGGCGCGCTCAAGGTCCAGGACGAGGTGGAAGTGGTGCTCGACGCCCGGCTGCCCGCGGCATAGCGCCCACGCCGGCCGGCGCGGGCGACGCTCCCATGACGCTGGAGCTCCAGGGATGCAGGGCACTCGTGACCGGCGCCTCCGGTGGCCTCGGACACGCCATCGCCCGTGCGCTGCACGCGCGTGGAGCGAAAGTGATGCTCACGGCGCGGCGCGCGGAGGTCCTGGCCCAGCTCCGTGAGGAGCTGGGCGAGCGCGCCGACTCCCTGCCGGCGGACCTGTCGCGGGCAGAGGACCTGGCAACGCTCGCGGAGAAGGCGGGCCGCGTCGACCTGCTCGTGGCAAACGCCGGGCTTCCCGCCAGCGGACCGTTCCTGAGCTTCGAGTCCGGCCAGATCGACCGCGCGCTCGACGTGAACCTGCGCGCCCCGATGCAGCTCACGCGCGCGCTTGCACCGGACATGGTCGAGCGCGGGAGCGGCCACCTCGTCTTCGTCTCCTCGATGTCGGGCAAGGTGGCGAGCCCCGCGTCATCGGTCTACTCGGCAACCAAGTTCGGTCTGCGGGGATTTGCCTTCGGCCTCTCCCAGGATCTGCTCGGGACCGGCGTGGGAGTCACCACCGTGTTCCCCGGTTTCATCCGCGAGGCCGGCATGTTCCACGATGCCGGTGTGAAGCTGCCGCCGTGGGTGGGCACCCGCACTCCCGAGCAGGTGGCCGAGGCGGTGCTGAGGGGTATCGCGACAGGGCGCGCGGAGATCGACGTTGCCCCGCTGTCGTTGCGGGCGGGCGGCTGGGTGGCCGGTGCGGCGCCTTCGGCGCTGGCCGCGATCCAGCGCCGGCTCGGCGGAGGCAAGATCTCAAGCGAGATGGGCGAGGCGCAGAGGAGCCGGCGCTAGCTGTCGGCGTCCACCCAGGGCCGGGTTACGAGTTCGACGGCGCGCGGTTGGGCCCCTACGGGACTCAGAGCTTGGGCCGAAGGGCCGAGGCGTCCGGGGCGAGTATGTCCTTTTCGAGGTCCAGCGCCACGCGCACGATCCGGCTCTGCTCCTTGCGGTGCGCCGCGGCGTAGCCCTCGCCCGTGGCGGATCGGAGCTGGCGCCCGACGTAGGTGTAGGTCAGGTGCTCGGGGAGGATGGCGGCCATCCGGCGGCGGAAGAAGGCCCGTGCGCCCATGTTGCGAGGCTCCTCCTGCACCCAGGTGACCTCCTCCAGGTTGGGGTAGCTGGCCAGCAGATCGCGCAGCTCCTCCTCGGGGAACGGGTAGAGCAGCTCCGTGCGGGCCACCGCGATGTGCCTTGCCCTCTGCCGCTCCTCGTGCCCGGTGATGTCGTAGAAGACCTTGCCCGAGCACAGCACGAGCTTCGTGACCTCTTCCCGCGGCCTCGCGTCGGGGGCGAAGAAGTCGTCGTCGATCACCTTGTGGAAGCGCCCGTTTGCCAGCTCGTCCAGCGTCGATACCGCGGCGGGCAGGCGCAGCAGGCTCTTGGGCGTCATGACCACGAGCGGGCGGGGCTTCGAGACCAGCGCCTGGCGGCGGAGCAGGTGGAAGTACTGGGCGGGTGTGGTCACGTTGGCCACGCGCATGTTGCCCTCGGCGCAGGCCTGCAAGAAGCGCTCCACCCGCCCGCTCGAGTGCTCGGGCCCCGAGCCTTCGTAGCCGTGGGGGAGGAGCAGGGTCAGCCGCGAGGTCTGGCCCCACTTGGCAAGGCCCGAGACCATGAACTGGTCGATGATCACCTGCGCGCTGTTCACGAAGTCGCCGAACTGCGCCTCCCAGAGGACCAGGGCGTCCGGGTCCTGGACGCTGTAGCCGTACTCGAAGCCCAGGCAGCCCTGCTCCGAGAGCGGACTGTTGTGCAGCTCGAAGGGCGACACCGCGCTGGGCAGGTTCTGCAGTGGGCACCACCTCTTGCCCGTCGTCGCGTCGTGGAGCACGAGGTGGCGCTGGCTGAAGGTGCCCCGTTCGGTGTCTTGGCCGGTGAGCCGGAGCGGCACGCCCAGTGCCAGCAGCGAGGCGAAGGCGAGCGCCTCGGCGTGGGCCCAGTCGACCGAGGCCCCCCCGTCCGCCGCCGCCTTTCGCTTCTCGAGGAACGGCCGGAGCTTGCGATGGACGGAGAAACCCTCGGGGACCCTGACGATCTGGTCGTTCAGCGAGTGCAGCAGGTCCTCGGGGAGCGTGGTCTTCGGCTCGCGGCTCATCGTCTGGTCCAGCTCGTGATGGCCGGTGTCGGGCGGGCCGGCGATCGACTCCTTGAGCTCGGCGTGGGCATCCGACACGCGCGTGAGAGCGCAGCTGGCAAGCTCTTCGGCGTCCTGTTCGGATACCACACCCTCGGCGCGCAGCCTGTCCGCGTAGACCTGACGCACCGTTGGATGCTTCTTGATCAGCTCGTACATGGCGGGCTGGGTGTAGGCCGGCTCATCGGTCTCGTTGTGGCCGTAGCGGCGGTAGCCGATCAGGTCGATCAGTGCGTCGCGGCCGAACTCGTTGCGGAACGCCACCGCCAGCCTGACCGCCGCGATGCACGCCTCCACGTCGTCGGCGTTGACGTGGATGATCGGGACGTCGAAGCCCTTGGCGAGGTCGGAGGCATAGCGCGTCGAGCGGCTCTCGCTGGGGTCGGTGGTGAAGCCGAGCTGGTTGTTGGCGATGATGTGAACGGTGCCGCCGGTGCTGTAGCCGGGCAGTGCCTGCAGGTTGAGCGTCTCCGCCACGACGCCCTGCCCCGGGAAGGCGGCGTCCCCGTGGATGAGCACGGGCACCACGAGGCTCGGGTCGTGGCTGATCTCGCGTCCCCTGCGGCTCGTCTGGTCGGCGCGGGCGCGGCCCTCGATCACCGGGTTCACGTACTCGAGGTGGCTCGGGTTCGGTGACAGGGTCACCGTGACGTCCTTGCTCCCCAGCGTCCGGTAGGTGCCCGCCGAGCCGTAGTGGTACTTCACATCGCCTGTGCCGCCCTCGGGCGCGGCGGTGTCGGCCGAGAGGGTCTGCTCCCCCTCGAACTCCACGAGAATCGACTGGTAGGGCCTGCCGACGGTGTGCGCCAGGACGTTCAGCCGCCCGCGATGGGCCATGCCGAGCACGACCTCACGCGCCCCGTTTCCCGCCGAGAGCTCGATCGCCTCGTCGAGCATGGGCACGAGCATGTCGAGGCCCTCGATCGAGAACTGCTTCTTGCCCAGGAAGGCCTTGTGCAGGTAGGTCTCGAGTGCTTCGACCTCCGACAGCCGGGCGAGCAGGCGCCGCTTGCTCTCCACGTCGAGCGGAGCCCTGTGACCGCCGGACTCGATCATCTGGCGCAGCCAGACGCGTCGATTGTGCCCCGCGATGTGCTCGATCTCATAGGCGATCGTGCCGGTGTAGGTGTCGGCGAGATGGGGCAGCGCGTCGGCGAAGGTCTCGCCGGTCACCGCGACGCGCAGCACCGAGGCGGGGATGCGGCGCATCAGCTCGGGCGTCAGGTTCACCGACTCCGGGTCGAGCGCGGGATCCCCGCGCGGCGTCGAGCCGAGCGGGTCGAGCCTGGCCGCCAGGTGCCCGTGCATGCGGTGGGCCTTGACCACCGAGGTCGCTGCCTGGACCGCCTGGAGCAGGGCCTCGTCGGGCACCTCCTGGGCGGCCGGAGCCGCGGCGGCCGGGGCCGGCTCGGCGGCCGTGATCGGGGCCGCCCCGGTGCGCTCGTCGGCAGAGACCCGGCCCGTCTGGTCGACGTCGTCCCCGAGCTCCGCGAACACCCGCTCGTAGAAGCCGTCCTCGCCCGCCAGCAGCTCCTCTATCCGCTTGAGGAAGGCGCCCGACTCTGCCCCCTGGATCACCCGATGGTCATAGGTCGAGGTCATCGTCATGACCTTCGAGACGCCGAGCTCGCTCAAGCGGGAGCTCTCGACCTGGGCCAGGCCGGGCGGGTAGCCGATCGCGCCGGTCGCGACGATCGTGCCCTGTCCCGGCATGAGCCGCGGCACGGATGCCACCGTGCCGATGCCGCCGGGGTTGGTGAGCGTGATGCCGGCTCCCTGGTAGGCCTCGGGGGTGAGCGTGTTCTCCCGCGCGCCTGCCACCAGCCGGCCGTAGGCGCCGAGGAAGTCGCTGAATCCGAGCGCGCCCGCGTCCTCGATAACGGGCACCACGAGCGAGCGCGTGCCGTCCTTACGCTCCAGGTCGACGGCCAGCCCGAGGCTGAGGGTGGACGGGGCGACCCGGTGTGCCTTGCCCTCGACCTCGGCGAAGGAGTGGGCCATGACGGGCATGTCAGCGGCCGCCTGCACGATCGCCCAGGCGATCAGGTGGGTGAATGAGACCCTGTGCCCCGCGGCCTTGAGTTGCCTGCGACGAGCGTCGAGCAGAGCCACCGGCAGCGTGCGGAAGCTCGTGGCCGTGGGGATCGAGCGGCTCTCCTCCATGAAGCGCACGAGCGTGGCCGCCGGGCCCCGGATGGCCGTGATCTGGGAGCCCTCAGGGACCGCGGGCGCAGCGGACGGCGCGCCACCGGCCGCTCCTCCGTTTCCACGGGTGGCCGCCACCGCCGCCTCCACGTCTCCCTTCATCACCCTGCCGCGCGGGCCGCTCCCGGTGATCCGCGAGACATCGATGCCGTGGCGCGTGGCCATCCGCGCGGCCACGGGGGTGACCTCCCCGGCTCCCCCGCCGGCGAGGGTCACCTCACCGGCTCCGTCGCCGCCGCTCGACGTGCCGCCTGCGACAGGGGTGTCCCCGGCTCGGTCGCCGGCGGGCGGTGTCCCCTCACGCGCGGGCGTGGCGCCCCCGTTGGAGCGCTCGCCGTTCGCCGGCGCGCCATCGGCCTGGGGGGACGGCGGCCGGTCAGCGGCCGGCTCTGCGCCCGCCTCTATCTCTCCCAGGACCGCGCCCACCTGCACCGTCTCGTCGGGGCCGGCCACGATCCGGGCAAGGACCCCGCCGGCGGGGGCCGGCACGTTGGCATCGACCTTGTCCGTGGAGACCTCGACCAGGGGCTCGTCGGCGGTCACCGCATCGCCCACCTGCTTGAGCCAGGCGAGCACGATGCCCTCCGTCACCGACTCGCCCATCGCGGGCATGACGATCTCGACCGTGGTTCTGGGGGCTGCCATCCGCTCCCGGTCAACTTTAGCCCCCGCCGCGGAGATTGCCGCCAGTGCGGGCTAGCGTGTGCCCGATGCGCCTACGCCGGTCCGCCACGCTGCTTCTGGTCCTGCTCACCACGGTCGGGGCGCCGGTGGGGGCGATGGCGGTCTTCACCCTGGACCGCGACCTGTCGGTGGGCACGGTCCGCCTCTCCACCGACCCCGGGCACTCTGGCGCGCTCGACATCTACGTCCCGCTCGTGGACTGGGGCGTTCGCTTCGACGCCGTACGCCTGCCGGTGCGGCTGTCGCTGGACCTCAGGTCCCTGAACCGCACGGCGGTGGCCGAAGTGGCCCGCGGCAGGGACCCCGACGTGGAGGCGCTGCGCGAGGAGGCCGAGGAGGCCATCGGCGACTACATTCGGCTGCTGCTGGCCTTTGCGGCCGCGAGCGCGCTGGCGCTCGGGCTGCTGATGGCACTTGCCCTGCGCGGACGCGCGGCGCCCTTGCGGCTGACGCTTCCGGTTGCGCTCGCCGGCGTGCTGGGGTCCTGCCTGGCGATCATGCTCCTGTTGCCTCCTCGCGGGGCGATCGAGGATCCGGAGTACTACGCCAACGGGCCCGACATACCGGTGGCGCTGCGGGCGATCGACCAGGCGGCCGGCACCGCCGAGACGATCTCGCAGGAGCTGAACGCCCAACTCGTGGGCCTCGCGCGCCTTATCGCAGCTCCCGCCGAGCGAGGTCCCTCGGCGGAGCTGCCGCACCTCACGCTTGCCTCGGACCTGCACAACAACCTGCTGGCGCTGCCCACACTCGAGCGCGCCGTGCGGCGCGGGCCGCTCTTCTTCGCGGGCGATCTGACCTCGAGCGGATCGCCGTTCGAGCTCGCGTTGACCCGGCGCGTGGCGGGCATCGGCGACCCCTTCGTCTTCGTCACCGGCAACCATGACTCCGACATCCTCGCCCGTCGCCTGGCGGCCGCCGGTGCGATCGTGCTGAGCCAGCGTGGGCGACTGCTGCCAAACGGCAGGCGCGGCGAGATCGTGGTGGACGTGGACGGCCTGCGGGTGGCCGGCTACTCCGATCCCTTCGAGCGCAGGAGCGGGAACGGCTACCGCAACCGTGGCTCCGAGGCCACCGAGCAGCAGAAGCGCGCCTTCGCCGCCTGGCTGCGTCCGCTGCTCGGACGGATAGACGTGGTGATGACCCACGCGCCTGCGCTCACGGAACTTGCCGTGGAGGAGCTGAAGGCCGACCCACCGGCGCGGCCGCTGGCCATCCTGACCGGCCACACCCATCTCGCGTCCCTGCGCACCTCCGAGAACCTCGTAGAACTGAACGGGGGCACCGTGGGCGGCGGCGGCACCGGCAACCTCGAGAAGAACCAGCCCTTCGGCCTGGCGGTCCTCGTCCGCGCGCGCTCGCGCGCCTTCGTCCCCCTGCTGGCCGACACCGTGCAGATCGACGCGGGCACCGGCGCGGCCAAGGCCGAGCGCGCGCGGCTCGACCTGGGCGGCTGAGAGGGGAGAGAGTGCCAGGATCGCCGCTGAACGCCCCGCGGTGGCGCCGCAGCGCACTGCGTGGCGAAAGAGCCGGTCAGCGGCCGGGCGGTATCACGTCTACGAGCGGCCCGCGCAGCCACCCGTCACCGGCGCGCCGGGCGATCCGCACGAGCGTGCCCGGCGCCCCCGGGATGGTGAGCTCGAGAACGCCACGCTCGTCGGTGCGGCCCTCGAATACCACCCGCGGGGCGCGCCCGGGCTGCACCGTCTCCAGCCGGACCCGGCGCCTGCCCGCTCCGGGGCGCACGCGCCCCCAGATGCGCACCCGGCCGGGCGGCCCGGGCTCCGTGTGCAGCGGTGCGGGCAACGCGGCTGCGAGCGGCTTGGGGCGCCCGTCGAGGAACAAGACGCCCGACTGCCAGTCGGACAGACGTCCCTCCCGCTGTGCACCTGGGCGCGCAGGGAGGTCACGCACCAGGAACTGCGCCACGGTGCGCACACGCGGTTCGCGCGCCGCGATCGCCTCCGCCCAGCTCGACATCCGGGCCGCTAGCGGTGGGTCGAACGGGGCGCCGGGGTCGGGCGGATCGGTCTCGTAGCCGTACTCGGTCAGGTAGAGGTCTCGTAGCCGAGAGTCGATTCGGCCGTCTGTGGCGAGCCGGTCGAGCAGGGTGGCAAGCGCCCCGATCCGGGCAAGCGGCGCATCGTCGGCCTGCGCCGTGCGCTCGACACGGTCGGGACGCGTGTGCGTGGAGTACGGGTGATAGGCGAAACCGTCGCCGGCCACGCGGCGAAAGCCCGCGCAGTCGGGCCGCCGGAGCGGCTGCATGCGTGCATCGACGCAGGCCAGCTCGCGCAGGAAGCGCAGGGGAGCCACTCCGCCACGGCGGCCATAGGCGGCAAGCCCGCCGACCAGGACCAGCGAGTCGGGCTGGACGGCCTTCACGGCCGGATAGGCGGCCTCCACCATCCGCCTGTAGCTGTGCGGCGAGAGCGGCACCCGCTTCGTCTGCGGATCGCGCCACTGCGGACGGAGGAAGTCGGACAGGTTGGGCTCGTTCCAGATCGTGTAGCCGCGCACGACGGGAAGCCTCCCGGCGGCCCCCGGCGGGTCATAGCGGCCGTCGTAGCGCCGCGCCACGGCGCCGGCAAAGCGTCCGAAGAGCACTGGGTCCACACCACTGCGCGGCCTCTCTGAGGTGTCGCCCTCGGTGGCCCACACAGGCGCCCAGAAGGCCAGGTCGATCATCACCGCCATGCCGCGCCTTCGTGCGCCTCGCACGGCGCGATCGATCCGGGCCCACGCCTGCGGCTCGTAGGCGGCCGGGTCGGTCTGGTCAAAGCGCGGCCGGCGCTCGGCCCGGGACCGGGGCGCGAGCACCGACCAGCCCGCCGTGAGGCGCACCGTGCGAACGCCCGAGCGCTTCAGCAGATCGAGTGCCGCCGAGACGCGAGGCGAAGAGGCGTAGAGCAGCTCGGAATCGTCCTGGACCACCAGCGCGGGCGCGCCCCGCTCGCCTGAGATCGGGGGCGGCTCGTGCTCGGAGGCGCCACCGCAGGCGGCCACTGCGCCGGCCACCACGGCCAGCACTGCACGCGAGAGAGCCCTCAGACCGGTTGCGGCGCGCGCGCCCAGGGCTGTGCCGCGCGCAGCGCGGCCAGGATCGCCCGCGTGGCCGGAGAGCGGTTCAGCGTGTAGAAGTGGATTCCGGGCGCTCCCCGGGCCAGCAGGTCCACGCACTGCAGGGTGGCGTAGGCGATCCCGAGGTCGTGCACGGCGGCCTCGTCGTCCTCCCGCTGCTCGAGCTCGCGCTCGAAGGCCTCCGGGATCTCGGACTGACACAGCTCAGTGATCCGCTTGATGTTGCGGAAGCTCGTGACGGGCATGATGCCCGGGATGATCGGCACGGTGACCCCCGCCGCCCGAGCCCGCTTCACGAAGTCGAAGTAGAACTCGTTGTCATAGAGGAGCTGGGTGATCAGAAAGCTCGCCCCGGCGTCCTGCTTTGCCTTCAGGAAGCGGATGTCCGACTCGGGGCTCTCAGCCTGAGGGTGCACCTCCGGGAACGCCGCGGCACCGACCGCGAAGTCGTAGTTCTCACTGAGCAGCTCGATCAGATCGGTGGAGTAGAGAAGGCCGCCCTCGGTCTGTCGCCACTCCTCCTCGCCCGCCGGCGGGTCGCCGCGCAGCGCCAGCACGTTGTCCACGCCCGCCGCCTCGATCTCGTCGAGGGTCGCCCGCAGCTCCTCCACCGTGGCCCCCACGCACGTGAAGTGCGCCATCGCCTCGATGCCGAGGTCCTGCTTGATCCACTTGACGATGTCGATCGTCCGGTCGCGGGTGGATCCGAGAGCGCCGTAGGTGACAGATACGAACTGCGGGTGGTCGTGGCGCAGGGCATCGAGCGTCGCACGCAGGTTCTCCTCGCCGGCGTCGGTCTTCGGCGGGAAGAACTCGAAGGAGAAGACGGGGCGCCGCTCGCGGAGTATCTCGTCGATGCGCATGGGCGGGAAGGCTAGCTGGCCTCAGGGGCTTCTCAACCCTCAGCCTTCCTTCCGTCCGGCGCATAGATGTCCAGGCCGGTCGCCACGGTGGTGCGGCCGTTCAGCTCGTACTGGACGTCCACCGAGTCGTTCTTGCCATAGGTGCCAAAGAGCGCGAAGAAGATCGCGGTCCAGCGCCAGAACCCCAGGCGCTCCTTCTGCAGGGGCTCGTTGAAGAGCAGGTCCCCGCCCTCGACGTCGTAGTCCTCGCCCTCGGTCTGTGCCACGCCGTTCACGAAAACGCGGAAGGGCGGCTCGGCTCCGCGGGGAAGGGGCACGCGCCAGCGCTCTTCCATTGGCGCTCTTCTACCTCAGAGCCCGCCGCAGGGCGTCGTATGGCGACTCGTCGCCCTGCTGCCGCACGAGCATCCGGCGCACGCGGCCGGTGAACGCCTCCACCGAGCCATCCCCCCGCACGTCGATCCCCGCCCGCAGCCGCTTCGGCCCCGACAGCTCGACCCGGCCGAACACCTGCTGGACGGGCTCGAAGCGGCGAACGAGCTTGCCCCCGGCCGCCGGCACGCGTGCCTGTGTCGCAAGCTCCCGGCCGCGGCCCTCGAGCGCTGTAAGCGCCCCCTCGAGATCGTCGGCTCGCTCGCGCTCCACCCTCGCCTTGACACGCACGGTGATCCTGTAGGCGCCCACCCAGGCAGCGTAATCTGAGAGGCGATGGGAGAGGTGGTCTCCGTCAACCTCGCCGAGCCCCGCACGCTGATGCGGCGGGGGCACGCGATGACGACCGGCCTCTGGAAGCGGCCGGTCGAGCGATCCGTGGCCGTTGGACGCCTGGGACTCGAGGGCGACCTCGTGGGTGACAAGCGGCATCACGGCGGCACCGACAAGGCCGTCTATGCCTACGCCCTCGAGGATGTGCGGTGGTGGGAGGAGCAGCTCGGTCTGGAGCTCGGGCCGGGGTTCTTCGGCGAGAACCTCACGCTCAGCGGAGTGCAGGTGAGCGGCGCCCGCATCGGCGAGAAGTGGCAGGTCGGGAGCACGTTGCTCGAGGTCAGCGAGCCGCGACACCCGTGCTGGAAGCTCGCGGAGAAGGTCGGGGAGCCGCGCTTTGTCAAGCGCTTCCAGCAGGCCGGCCGGCCCGGCGCCTACCTGCGGGTGCTGAGCGAGGGCGAGGTGCGGGTGGGAGATGCGGTGGCGGTGAAGGCGGCGCCGCCCGACGCTCCCGCGCTTGCGCCTTTCGCGCAGGACGGCCTGTCCTAGCGGGGAGTCCAGGGCGGCTTCAGCCCCCGATGGCGCTCATGCCGCGGGCGGGCTGGCGAAAGCCGGCCTGCCCGACGCGGTGCTTGAGCTCCTTGCGCCAGACGGCGTCACGCACGATCTGCTCGAGCTCGTCGTCGTCTGCGCCGGCCCGCATGGGGCCGCGCAGATCGGTCTCGTGAAGCGAGAAGAGGCAGGTACGCAGCAGTCCGTCGGAGGTCAGCCGGATGCGGTTGCAGTCCGAGCAGAACGGCTCCGTGACGGGATCGATGAAGCCCACCTCACCGGTGCCCTTCCCTCCGCCGGGGACGGGCTCTACAAAGCGAAAGACACGCGCGGTCGCCGAAGGCTCCCGGGGGAGCTCCTCGAGCGGGTGCACGGCGTTGATGATCGCGCGCAGCTCCTCGCCTGGCAGCACCTGGTCAGACGTCCAGGCGCAGTCCCCGTCGAGCGGCATGAACTCGATGAAGCGCACCTGCACGCCGCGCTCCCGGGCGAACTCGGCGAACGGGATCGCCTCCTCCTCGGTGAACCCCCGCAGCGCCACCGCGTTCACCTTGACCTGCCCCAGGCGGGGCTCTGCCACCGCCGCCTCCAGCCCGCGCAGGACCTGGGGGAGCGCGTCGCGACGGGTCATCTGAAAGAAGCGATCACGCTGGAGCGAGTCGATCGACACGTTCAGGCGGTCGATTCCGGCCGCCGCAAGCGCGGCCGCGTCGCGCTCCAGCAGGTACCCGTTGGTCGTGAGCGACAGGTCGTGGAGGCCGTCGATGTCGGCGAGCATCGCCGCGAGCAGCGGGAAGTCCCGCCGCACGAGCGGTTCGCCACCGGTCAAGCGCACATCCTCGACGCCCATCCCCACGAGGAGGCGCACGAGCCGCTCGATCTCCTCGAAGCACAGGATCTCCTCGCGCTCGAGCCACGGCATCCCCTCGGCGGGCATGCAGTACTGACAGCGGAAGTTGCAGCGATCGGTCACCGAGACGCGCAGGTCGGCGATCCGCCGGCCGTGGCCGTCCACGAGTGGCGCGCGGCTCATGAGAGTGAGGGTACTGCGCCCGACCGTTATGTTCGCCCTCCCATGGAAGGCGCATCGACCCCACCGCCGGACGGCCCCGCCGCACCCGCCGAGGCGATCCGCGGGGTCTCGATCGCCGCCCCGACGCGCGGGAACCGCCGGCTGGCGGCGTTCTTGGCAGCCGCCAACGGGGATGATCAGCTGCGCGGCTGGTGGCACATGCAGCACGTCTTCGCCAACCGCCTCGGCATGTCCGATCACTCGTGGGTCCACGTGCAGATCGTCCTGAACATCGCCTTGCGGCTCCTCCGCCTGCTCGTCAAGCGAGGGGTGGAGCCCGCGATGGCCGCCGACCACCTCATGACCGAGCGTGACGCCGAGGTGGTGGTGGCGGCGGGCTGCCTCCTGCACGACACGGGGATGTCGATCCACCGCACCGACCACGAGGCCTACAGCCTCTTCCTGGCCGCGAGCAAGTTGCCCGAGCTGCTGCGTGACGCCTACGAAGAGCCGGATCGCACGGTCGTGGTGGCGGAGGCGATGCACGCGATCATCGGGCACCGCCGCCGTGGCGAGCCGATGACGTTGGAGGCGGGGGTCGTGCGGGTGGCCGACGCGCTCGACCTCGCGCAAGGTCGCTCGCGCGTCCCCTTCGAGGGGCGCCGCCCGAACATCCACTCGCTCTCCGCCGCGGCCATCGACGCCGTGACCATCGCGCCGGGGGAGGAGCGGGCGGTGAGCATCGAGATCGCAATGAACAACTCGGCGGGGATCTTCCAGGTGGACGAGCTCCTGGCCACTAAGCTGCGGGGCTCGGGCCTCGAGGAGCACCTCGAGGTGGTGGCCCGGATCGACGCGGAGCACGAGAAGCGGCTGGTGCCGGTCTTCCGGATCTGACAGCGGTGCCCGCGCCCTTGGCGCCCCGAGGAGCTCGACCCCTACGCGGTGATCAACGCCGATCCCGAGGGCGCACCTTCATGCTCCCGGGGGGCCCCTTCACGCGCGCGGAGTCCGAGGAGGAGATCGCCCAGATGGTGGACCAGTGGCACCGGCTGGGCTTCGGCCACTGGGCGGTCGAGCTGCGCGAGACGGGCGAGCTGATCGGGCGCACCGGCGCAAAGCGACACGCCGACTGGGACCTCGATCGCGAGAACACCGATCCGGGCACCGTCCTGCTTTGGGGTTGCAGAGCGGCCACGGGGCAGGATGGTGGAGCCGCGCCGCGGTGTGGGCCGAGCGTCCCACCGCCCTGCTCTGACGCACCGCTCGGCCGGACGAGGTCGCTCGCCAACTCCGCGGCTCCCCACCGTCCCGGAACAGATCGCGTAGCGATCGTCCGGGACTCGCCGCCGGAACGGCGAAAGGGATTCTCCAGTCGAAGGCGAGGCAGGATGCCCGAGCCCGTGTAGCTTTCAGACCCTCTGCTCGATGGGCACGTAGTCAAGCTCCCGCTCACCCGTATAGATCTGGCGCGGGCGCGCGATCTTCGTCTCCGGGTCCTCGAGCATCTCGTGCCACTGCGCCAGCCAGCCGGCAGTGCGCGGAATGGCGAACATGACCGTGAACATGTCGGTCGGGATGCTCATGGCCTCGTAGATGAGGCCCGAGTAGAAGTCGACGTTGGGGTAGAGCTTGCGGTCGGTGAAGTACTCGTCGTCGAGTGCGTGCTTCTCGAGCTCGACCGCTATCCCCACCTTCGGGTTGTCGCTCCCCACGATCTCCAGCACCTCATCCACGTGCTTCTTGATGATCCGCGCGCGCGGGTCGTAGTTCTTGTACACGCGGTGCCCGAAGCCCATCAGCCTCTCCTTGCGGTCCTTCACCCCTTGCAGGAAGGCGGGGATGTCCTCCACCGTGCCGATCCGGGCGAGCATGCGCAGCACCGCCTCGTTGGCACCGCCGTGGAGCGGTCCGTAGAGCGCCGCCACCCCGGCGGCCACGGCCGAATAGGGGTCGACCTGTGAGGAGCCCACACCCCGCACCGCCGCCGTGGAGCAGTTCTGCTCATGGTCGGCGTGCAGGATCCAGAGCACATCGAGGGCCTTCTCGAGCCGCGGGTCCGGCTCGTACTTGACCTCGGTCATCTTGTAGAGCATCGAGAGGAAGTTGCCCGGATAGCTGAGGTCGTTGTCGGGATACACGTAGGGCAGCCCCACGCTGTGGCGGTAGGCGAACGCGGCGAGCGTGGGCATCTTCGCCACGAGCCGGATGATGGCCATGTACCGCTCCGTCTCGCTTTCCAGGTCCTTCGCGGCGGGGTAGAAGGTGGAGAGCGCGCCGACCGTGGACAGGAGCATCGCCATCGGATGGGCGTTGTAGCGGAACACCTCCATCGACTTCTTGATGCTCTCGTGCACGTAGGTGTGATGGGTGACCATGTGCTTCCAGCAGCTGAGCGCGTCATCGGTCGGTAGCTGACCGTGTACCAGCAGGTACGCCACCTCGAGGTAGGTCGACTGCTCGCAGAGCTGCTCGATCGGGTAGCCGCGGTACTCGAGCACGCCCTTCGCGCCGTCGATGAAGCAGATCTCGCTACGACAGTGGGCCGTGTTCGTGAAGGCCGGGTCGTAGGTCATCAGGCCGAAGTCCTCCTCGCCCGTCTTCATCTGGCGGAAGTCCATGGCCTTCACCGTGCCGTCGGTGATCGGCAGGTCGAAGCTCTGGCCCGTGCGATTGTCGGTCACCGTGAGCGAGTCGTGCACGGCGGCAACGCCGGCACCGTCCCCACCGCCCTGTGCGTCTTCCCGTGCCATGCAGTCCCTTTCTCCGGGTGCCTTGGTTTCGAACCGATTCTGACGGACGGCCCTCGCGGCCCCTACTGCTTCTTCCAGCCGCCCCCGAGGAAGCGGGAGAGGCGCCCACCTCCGCGGGGCTTGAAGACCGGCGGGGCCTTCTCCGGCGGCGGCAGCTCGGCGGCCTCGGCCGCGGAGATCGCGAGGGTGACCCCCCGCTCGGCGGTGCGCGCCACCTCCGGAGCGTCGACGAAGCGCAAGGCGCCCTCCGCGGTCTTCATCACGATCCCGTCGAAGATGTGCTCGGCGTAATTGTCGAGGACTTCCTCCACAGCCCCGAGCTCGACCTCGTCCGCGCTGAAGACGGGAGTGCCTCTCTCGAGCGCTGCGTAGTGGATCGCGTGACCGTCATCGATCGGCACGGCAGCGCCTCCGCTCAGACCGGGAGCACCAGGCCGTGCTCCTGCGAGCCCTCGTGCTCCTTCTCTTCCTCCTCGTTGCGCTCCGCCACGGCGGTGAGCACCGCGGAGCCGATGGCGCAGAGGACGAGGGTGAGTGAGATGGCGATCACGGCGCGCTCGGCGCCCTTCGTGGAGGGCCAGTTCTCCCGCGTGATACCGAGAAACGACACGATCAGCGCCCAGAGGGCGAGCAGGGCACCGAGCACGTGGAAGGCGTTCACGCGGCGGAACCTAACGAACCTAGCGCCCAGCGGGTCGCCTGAGCCGCCGCCCCTTGGCCTCCCGCACCCTCTTGGGGGCGGGGGCGGGGGGGTCTCCGTGGGGGCCGCGCCGCGGCCGGCGCGGGCGGTCGGGCCGTGGCGTGGGCTCACGCGGCACGCGGCTGCCGCCATCGTCCTCGTCCGAGCTCTGGTCGGGTTCCCTGACCGCGTACCAGATAAGGAGCAGGGCGGCGATGATCGGGATCTTCAGAACCACGAGCATCCACACCAGGGTCGCCACGTCCATGCTGGAATCCTAGCCCTCGGCTCGCTGGTTAGCATCCCTGCCGTGAGGCGCACGGCATGAG
>JAUJNT010000001.1:637543-643922 GCA_030448005.1 Thermoleophilaceae bacterium | reverse complement strand
CGTGAGCGGATATCTCCATCCCGACGGGCCGGAGCTCCAGGACGACCGGGCAGCCGGGCTCGCGGCCGGGGTTCCCGCCCGGACATTTGCCGACGACCAGATCCTGCTCGGATCCGTGCTGGAGGAGGTCATCCGCAGCGGTGAGGGAGACCACGCCCTTGAGCTGCACGAGCATGCGGTCGAGCTGGCCAGACGCACCCGCGGCGGCGATCGTGGCGCAGCGGACGAGCTGGCGGAGTTCGTGGCGGCCCTGTCCTTCAAGGACATGTACGTCCTGCTGCGCTCCCTGACGGCCTGGTTCCAGCTCGTCAACCTGGCCGAGGACAACGAGCGCATGCGGCGGATCCGCGCACGCCACGCAGAGGCGGCGCCCGCGCCGCGGCGTGGCTCGCTGGCTGATGCCATGCAGCGACTGGCCGAGAGGGGAACCACCGCCGACGACCTCGAGCAGGTGCTGGCGAGGGCCGAGCTGCGACCCGTGATGACCGCTCACCCGACGGAGGCCCGTCGTGGGACGATCGTGAAGAAGCTCGCGCGCGCCTTCGGCGTCCTGCGGGCGCTTGACGAGTGCGTGCCGACGCCCGGACATGAGGCTGCCGCGCGCGGCAAGCTCGCCTCCGCCATCCAGGAGCTCTGGGGCTCGGATGAGATCCGCGCTGTCACGCTGACGGTGCAGGAGGAGGTGCGCGCCGGGCTCGTCTACTTCAACTCCACCCTCGGACACGTGGTGCCCGCCTGGTATCGCGAGCTCGAGGCAGCGGTGGCGGAGTCATTTCCGGCGTACGAGCAGCAGGTGCCGCCGCTGCTCTCCTTCGGCTCGTGGATCGGGGGCGATCGGGACGGCAACCCGCACGTCACCCCGCAGCTCACCGCGGCGACGCTCGCGACCATGCGCGAGTCCTGCCTGCGCTTCCTGGAGGGCCGGGTGGCCGAGGTGGGCGCCAAGATATCGCTCTCCCAGCGCGTGATCGGGGAGACCACGGTGCTCAAGTCGCTGCTCGTGTCGGGAGCCGACCGCTTCCCGGAGCTGGCCGCCGCGCTCGAGCGCCGCTACCCGGAGGAGCCCTACCGGCGCGCGTTCGAGCTGATCAGGGAGCGCCTGCGAGTCACCCGCAAGAAGGAGGGCGGCTATTCCGGGCCCGAGGCGCTGCGCGGCGACCTGCAGCTGGTCGAGCGCTCGCTGCGCTCCCACCACGGCGGGTTCATCGCAGACGGAGAGCTGCGGGACCTGATCCGCCAGGCGGAGGTGTTCGGCTTCCATTTCGCGCGCCTCGACGTCCGCGAGCACGCCAAGCGCCATTGCGCGGCGCTGGCGGAGATCTTCTCGGTGCTCGGGGCGCACGAGGCCTATGACTCGCTCACCGACGGGGAGCGGGTGGCGCTGTTGTCGCGGGAGATCGCCGAGCGGCGCCCGCTGATCCCCGTCGACCTGAGCGGGTTCTCCGGCGAGACCCGGGAGGTCGTCGAGACCTTCCGCATCCTCTACTCGCTGCTCAGCGGCGAGCACGCCGGAGCCGTGCAGTCCTATGTGATCTCGGGTACCACGGGACCGTCCGACGTGCTCGAGGTGCTGCTGCTGATGAAGGAGAGCCGGCTCGCCCGTGCCGGGGGCACCGACGCCATGCTGCGCGTCGTGCCCCTCTTCGAGGCCGGCGAGACGCTCGCGACCGCCGCCGACACGATGCGCACGCTGCTCGGGCTCCCCGTCTACCAGGCTGCGCTGCGCGCGGTGGACGACGTGCAGGAGGTGATGCTCGGCTACTCGGACTCGAACAAGGACGTCGGGTACGTGGCCTCGGCCTGGGCCGTCTACCGGGCGCAGATCGAGCTTGCGGAGTGCATGCGCGAGCACGGGGTCACGTGGACGTTCTTCCACGGCCGCGGCGGCGCCGTCGGACGAGGCGGGGGCCCTAGCAACGTGGCGATCCTCGGCCAGCCGATGGGCACGGTGGGTGGACGGCTGAAGATGACCGAGCAGGGCGAGGTGCTCTCCGCCAAGTACTCCGTCCGGGAGATCGCCCAGCGCGAGCTCGAGTTGGTGGGCAGCGCGGTCCTGGCGAGCACCCTCGAACGGGACGCGGGGCCGGCCCCGGATCGGCTCGAGGCCTTCGAGCGGGTTATCGCGACCATGGCGGAGCGCTCGCGCGGGGCCTACCGCGCGCTCGTCTACGAGGATCCGGACTTCAACGCCTTCTTCCACGCCGGCACGCCGGTGGACGAGATATCACGGCTACGGCTGGGCTCCCGCCCGCCAAAGCGCCGCGGGTCTTCCTCGATCGAGGACTTTCGCGCGATCCCCTGGGTCTTCTCCTGGACTCAAACGCGAGTGGCGCTGCCGGCATGGTTCGGCCTGGGGACCGCTCTGGCGGCGGTACGCGAGGAGGCGGGCCTCGAGCTGCTCTGTGAGATGGAGCGCGACTGGCCGTTCTTCGCCGGCCTGATCTCGAACGCCGAGATGGCGTGCGCCAAGGCGGACATGGGAATCGGCCGCCGCTACGCCGACCTGTGCGAGGACAGAGGCCTGCGCGACCGGATCTGGAGCCGGATCGAGGCCGAGTTCGAGCTCACGCGCGAGGAGGTCGTGAGGGTCACCGGAGGCTCCAGGCTGCTCGACCGAGAGCCGGCCATCCAGCGCTCGATCGACCGCCGCAACCCGTACATCGACACGCTCTCCTTCGTGCAGCTCGAGCTGCTGCGCCGCGCCCGGGCAGGCGAGGGTGGCGATCAGCTCACCCGCGCGTCCTTCCTGGCGATCAACGGGATCGCGGGGGGCATGCGGAACACCGGCTGAGGGGGACGGCCGCCTGTCGGCGGCCTCGAGGCCTCCAGGCCGGGCTGAGGCGTTCAGGCCGGCGCGGCCTGCTACAGGGCCGTCATGCGGCGAAGGCGCTCGAAGCGCTCGTCGATCTCCTCGCGGGTGAGGCGGCTCACGCGCTCGGTGCCGAACTCCTGGACGTTGAACGACGCGATCACAGACCCGTACGTCATCGCGCGCCGCAGCGACGCCTCGTCGGTCCAGTCCTCCTGGGCGGAGAGGAACCCGAGGAAGCCGCCCGCGAAGGAGTCGCCGGCGCCGGTCGGGTCCATCACCGTCTCGAGCGGGAAGGCGGGCAGGGCGAAGAAGTTCTCCCCGGTGAAGAGCGCCGCCCCGTACTCGCCCTGCTTGGCGACGATCACGCTCGGGCCCAATGCCATCACCTCCCGGGCCGCGCGCACGAGGTTCGGTTGCTCGGTGAGCATGCGGATCTCGGCGTCGTTGAGGAACACGAGGTCCACCTGAGAGATCGTCTCCTTGAGCGAGTCCCGCGCGATGTCGATCCAGAGGTTCATCGAGTCGAGCCCCGCAAAGCGCGTGTCGGTGCACTGCTCGCGCACCTCGCGCTGCAGGTCGGGCTGGATGTTGGCGAGGAAGAGGTTCTCGGCCCGCTTCGACTCCTCCGACAGCTTGGGCTGGAACTCGCCGAACACGTTCAACTGCGTGTCGTCGGTGTGAGCCATGTTGAGGTCGTACTCATAGTGGCCCTTCCAGAAGAACGTGCGGCCGCCCTCCACGCGCTCGATGTCGTCCGTGTTCACCCCGCGGCCGTGCAGCACGGCGTACTCGTCGTCGCCGAAGTCATCGCCCACCGGGCCCACGACGCGAACCTCGGTGAAGAAGCTCGCGGCCAGCGAGAAGTGCACGGCGGACCCGCCGAGCATCCGCTCCCGCTCTCCGAACGGGGTCCGCACCGCGTCGAAGGCGATCGATCCCACAACCACCAGGCTCATAGGCGGCCGAAGGCTACCCGAGGGCGGCGCGGATCCCTTTGGCGCAGCGGCCGGGAGCGCCCGAAGCCGGCACCGCGCTGATCCACCTCCTGTGCCGCCCCCGACCGCCGTGACGTTGCCCTCGCATCCGAGTGCGTAGTCTCCGATGGGTATGACGACGTTTGCAGAGCTCGGGCTCTCCGCCCCGTTGCTGGAGGCCCTGCGGCACCTCGGGTACCAGGTACCCACGCCTATCCAGGAGGAGACGATTCCGTTGCTGCTCGGCGGCAGCGACGTGATCGGGCAGGCCCAGACGGGCACCGGCAAGACCGCGGCGTTCGGTCTGCCGATGCTGGAGTACATCGATCCGGAGCAGCCCGAGGTGCAGGCGCTGGTGCTGACCCCGACGCGCGAGCTGTGCATCCAGGTCACCCAGGCGTTGCGCGCGTACGGTCAGAACCGGGACGTCGAGGTGGTGGCCATCTTCGGCGGAGCGCCGATCCGCGACCAGGCCTCGCGACTCAAGCAGCAGGCCCAGGTGGTCGTGGGGACGGTCGGCCGGGTGATGGACATGATCGGCCGCCACTACCTGTTCCTCGACTCGGCCCGCTACGTCGTGCTCGACGAGGCGGACGAGATGCTCGACCTGGGCTTCCTCGAGGACGTCGAGACGATCCTGGGTCGCTGCCCCTCCGGCCGCCAGACCGCGCTCTTCAGCGCCACGATGCCGCCCGAGATCAAGCGGCTCGCGGAGAAGCGGATGTACGACCCGGTGACCGTGAAGGTGAAGGCCGCGACGCTCACGATCGACACCGTGAAGCAGTTCCACATCGAGGTCTCAGACCGCGACAAGCCGGACAAGCTCGCGGAGGTCCTCCAAGAGGAGCGCCCGGAGCAGGCGATCATCTTCGCTCGCACCAAGATCGGGGTGGATCGCCTCGCCCGTCGCCTCGGCGACAAGGGGCTGCGCGTGAAGACGCTCCACGGGGACATGACCCAGGGCGCGCGCGACGGAGTGATGATCGCCTTCAAGGGCGGTCGCGAGCGGCTGCTGGTGGCCACCGACGTGGCCGCCCGCGGGCTCGACATCGCGGGCGTCTCCCACATCGTGAACTACGACATCCCGAACTCGCCTGACATCTACGTGCACCGCATCGGGCGAACGGGTCGCGCGGGGGACACGGGCCGTGCGATCACCCTGATCACCTCCAAGCAACGCAGCGACCTGTTGGCGATCGAGCGCCACGCAAAGACCGAGATCCCGGCCTGGTCCGCCAACGGCAGATCCACGCGTCCGTCACGAGACGACAGGACTTCCGCGAGCGAGGAGCGCTCGCGGGAGGCCGCGGAGAGCCCGAAGCCCGCCGCTGCCGAGCCGGTTGTGGCGGCGGAGGCCGTCCAGCGCGAGCCGAAGGTCTCGCGGAGGCGAAACGGCTCGCGGGACCCGGAGGTCTCGCCGGAGCGCGACATCTCGGCCGACCCGGAGGAGCGTCCCGAGACACGCCGCCCGCGCCACACCAAGCCGCGACGCGGGGAAGGAGGGGGCACCACGAAGCTGATCGTGGGCGCCGGCCGGGCCCAGGGCATCGAGCCGGCCGACCTCGTCGGGGCCATCGTCGACGGATCGCACCTCGATGGCGAGGACGTGCGCAACGTGCGCGTCCTCCAACGCTTCAGCTTCGTCGAGGTCCCCGCCGACCGGGCCCCCGAGGTCGTCGCCAAAGTCACTGGAAACGAGGCCCGGGGCGTGAAGCTCCGACTGGAGGTCGCCAAGCGATGAGTCAGGCCACTCTGCACACCAACCACGGCCCGATCGTGGTCGAGCTGTTCGACGAGGATGCACCTAAGACGGTCGAGAACTTCCGCAAGCTGTCCGCCGACGGCTTCTACGACGGCCTGATCTTTCACCGCGTGATCAAGGACTTCATGATCCAGGGCGGCTGCCCGCAGGGCACGGGGATGGGCGGACCGGGGTACACCTTCGAGGATGAGCCGAACGGCAACAAGATCGTCCGCGGGGCTCTCGCCATGGCCAACTCCGGGCCGGACACGAACGGCTCCCAGTTCTTCGTCGTCACCAAGGAGGCGGCGCCGTGGCTGGACGGCAAGCACACCGTGTTCGGGCAGGTCACCGCCGGGATGGAGGCGGTCGACGCGATCGAGGGGCTGCCGACCGGACGCGGTGACAAGCCCACCGAGCCGGCGATCATCGAGCGGGTGGAGCTGGCCGAGGCCTGACCCCGGCACGGGCGCGGCATGCCGGAGGTGGTGGAGCTGCTCTGGTGGGAGGGGTGCCCGTCGACCGAGAAGGCGCTCGCGGTCCTGCGAGAGGTACTCGACCAGGAAGGGCTCGACCCGGAGGCGGTCGTCATTCGCGAGATCCGCACCGACGGCGAAGCGGAGCGTGAGCGCTTTGTCGGCTCTCCCACCATCCGGATCGACGGCGTGGAGGTGGCGCCCGTCGCGAATGAGCCGGCGGGACTCACATGCCGCGTCTACCGGACGCGGGACGGCAGGATCTCGCCGACTCCCGATCCCGAGGACATACGCGACGTGATCAGGAGGACCGCATGAAGGTGGGCGATGTGGCGCCGGCGTTCGAGCTGCCGGCCACCGACGGGAGCATGCATTC
>JAUJNT010000001.1:607839-637443 GCA_030448005.1 Thermoleophilaceae bacterium | reverse complement strand
CGGGAGGAGTGACGGCCGTGATCTTCACCTGCAACCACTGCCCCTACGCCCTCGCGTGGCACGACCGCCTCCTGGCAGTTGCGCGCGACTACGAGGGCCGCGCCCGCGTGCTCCTTGTCAATCCCAATGACGCAGGGCGCTACCCGCGGGACTCCTTCGACGCGATGAAGGCGCGCGTCGAGGCAGACGGCGGCTGGCCGGCCCCCTACCTGCGAGACGAGTCCCAGGAGGTGGCCCGCGCCTACGGCGCCGCGAAGACGCCGGACGTGTTCGTGCTGGACGGCGAGGGCACGCTGCGCTACCGCGGGGCGCCGGATGCCGACTACGAGGACCCGTCGCAGGACGCCGCCTGGCTCCGCGGCGCAACAGAGGCGGTGCTGGACGGGCGCGCGCCGCAGCCGCCCGAGACGGACCCGGTGGGCTGCAGCGTGAAGTGGTTGCAGTAGCGCTCGGCCTGGCCGCGGGCATCTCCTGGGGGGTCGCCGACTTCATCGGTGGCCTGAAGACCCGCCAGCGGGGCGTTCTGATCGTGCTGGTGCTCTCCCAAGGTGTCGGTGCGCTGTTGCTCGCGGTGATCGTGGTGGCTCGCGGGCAGGGGCCGCCCGCGTCGGAGTACCTCATCTACGGCGTGCTGGCCGGGCTCTCGGGCCTGGCCGGCCTGGCCGCCTTCTATCGCGGCATGGCTGTCGGGGCGATGGCGGTCGTGGCGCCCATCTCCGCCACCGGGGCGGCGATTCCGGTGGCGGTCGGGCTGTCGACCGGGGACCGGCCCGGCGCGCTCCAGGCAATCGGCCTGGCACTGGCTCTCGTCGGGGTGGTGCTGGCCTCGCGGGAGAAAGCCCACGGCGCGGCGGCCGCCACGCGCATGGCGGCGGGCACCGGCCTTGCCCTCGTGGCGGCGGTGGGCTTCGGCGGGTTCTTCGTCGGGATGGACGTTGCAAGCGACGGCGACGTGCTGTGGGCCCTGCTGGCGGCCCGCACGTGCGACACGCTGCTGCTCATCGGCGTCGCGCTCGCCGTACGCTCGGACGTCGATCTGAGCGCTCGTGACGGACGCGACCTGGCCGTCGTGGGGCTCTTCGACGTCGCGGCCAATGCCCTCTTTGCGGTTGCCTCCACCCAGGGCCTCGTGAGCCTCGTGGCCGTGCTGGCCTCCCTCTATCCGGTCATCACGATCTTCCTCGCCAGCCTTATCCTGAAGGAGCGGATCCGCCGCAGCCAGGGCGTCGGGGTGGCCCTCGCGCTTGCGGGCGTGGCCGCGATCTCCTCGGGAGGGTGAGGGCGCCGCGGCGCCGCTCACTCCGGTAGCCCGAGGACCGCAAGCAGGGCGCCGATGTCCGACACGTCCTGAAGCACCGCGTCGGGGCCCGCCTTATCCAGCTCCTCGGCCGTGTAGGGCCCGGTGGTCACCGCCACCACCCGGGCCCCGGCGGCGTGAGCCGCGTCCACGTCGAGTGGGGTGTCGCCCACGAGCACCGTGTCGGCGGCGGATACATCCACACCGTGCTTGGCACGCGCCTTGCGGCGGGCCACTCCCACGAGGTCGGAGCGGGTGACATGGTCGCAGCCGTAGCCACCGATCTCGAGGTCCACCAGCGAGTGCAGGCCGAAGACGCCGAGCTTGATCTCGGCGTTCGGCTCGATGTTTCCGGTCAGGAGGGATTGCAGGACGTCCTGGCGGGCGCCGAGGTGCGTGAGCGCCTGGCGCACGCCGGGCTGTGGACGGCCCTGGGCGGCCATCAGCTCGCGCCGCTCGAGCAGTGCGGTGTGGAGCTCCTCGAACATGCGATTCACCAGGGCCTCCGGTTCCTCCACGCTGTTGCGCTCGAGCAGGTCGAGGCAGATCGCGTAGTCGGTGCGGCCTGCCATGGGCACGTCGTCGAGCGCCGGCGACTGGCCCAGCACCGCCTCGAACGCCTGCATGAAAGCGGCGCGCCCGTGTCCCGCCGTGTTCACGAGCGTTCCGTCGATGTCCCAGAGCACGAGTCGCACGCCCGGAACGTATAGGGAGGGCCGTTTCGACTCCGTACCATCCGCCGATCGAGAGCCGCCTGACCCGCCGGCCCGTCCTCAGCGCCGCCGCCGGAGCGCTCGTGATCGCGTTCTCCGCCCCGCTTGTCAGGCTGGCCGAGGTCTCGCCATCCACGGCGGCGGTATTCCGCTGCGCCTACGCGCTGCCTCTGCTCGGGCTGCTGGCCTGGCTCGAGCGCTCGCGTCACGGGCCGGCCCAGCGCGAGGACCGCCTGCTGGCACTGCTCGCCGGCGTCTTCTTCGCCGCCGACCTGACCTTCTGGCACCACTCCATCGCGGCCGTCGGCGCCGGACTTGCCACCGTGCTCGCAAACGTGCAGGTGGTGCTCGTCGGGCTCCTGGCCTGGGTGGTGCTGGGAGAGCGCCCTGACGGGCGCTCGATGCTCTCGGTGCCGCTCGTGCTGCTCGGCGTGGTGCTGATCAGCGGAGCGGTCGGCGCCGGCGCCTATGGCGACGACCCCGCGCTCGGGGCACTCTTCGGTCTCCTGACGGCCCTCGCCTACGCGCTGTTCCTACTCGTACTGCGCAGGGCGGGTGGCGTGGGGCGCCGGCCGGCCGGCCCCCTGTTCGATGCCACCCTTTCGGCAACCGTCTTTGGGCTCCTCGGCGGCCTTGCGGTCGGCGACTTCGATGCCCTCCCGGGAGCCGAGTCGCAGGTCTGGCTCGTGACTCTCGCCCTCACCTCGCAGGTGCTCGGCTGGCTGCTGATCTCGATCGCGCTGCCGCGCGTCCCTGCGCTGATCACCTCCATCGTCCTCACGATCCAGCCGGCGGGCTCGATGATCCTGGGGGTGCTGATCTTCAGCGAAGCCCCGTCTGGGTTCCAGCTTTTCGGAGTGGTGCTCATCCTGAGCGGCGTGGTCCTTGCAACCGTTCCCGGGCGGGCGACCCCGGCGAGCACCGCGGCGGGCTGACGATTCGCCCAGGGGGTGGACGCAGTGCTGGGAGGCGATGCTCCGAATGTGGCGGGCGCTTGTTCCCTGTCCCTCAGGGGCAGCTGCCGGCGGTCATCCCGCCGACAGCGCCCGCCGCGCTAGGTGCGGCGCGGAATCCTGTCGCGATCGTCGCCCGCGCCGAGACCGGAGCGCTCGGCCACCGCAAGCAGCGCCACGGAGACGGCGACCGCAGCCACGAAGCCGATGAAGTTGAGCTCCCAGATCGAGCCCGATCGCAGCAGATTCGCGATCGTGCCGCCGATGAGAGAGCCGATGACCCCCAGCAGCAGCGTCATCAGAAGGCCGATCTTCTGGCGGCCCGGAAGGATCAGCCGCGCGAGCAGCCCGATGATTAGTCCCGCTACTAGAAATCCGATCATGGCGGCTGTCTACCCCGCCGGGCATGTTTTAGTCCTCGATCTCACGCCACATGTGCGAGAGTCGCCCCAACGTCCAACCACGAGGAAAGGAGCGCGGAGATGGCAGACAGCGTCTATCGCGTTACCGAGGTGATCGGAACGAGCGCGGAATCATGGGAGGCAGCGGCTAGCAGGGCCGTGGAAATCGCCGGGCAGTCGGTTCGGGATCTTCGTGTCGCGGAGGTGCTTCGTCAGGACGTGGTGATCGAGAACGGCGCGGTCGCCGGATATCGCATCCGCCTGGCGATCTCCTTCAAGTACGAGAAGAGCAACTAGGGGACGCTCACCGGCAGCAGCAGCCAGGGGACGCTGACCGGCAGCACCCCACCACTCCCAGGCGCAACGGGGAGCGGGCCGTCAGAGCTTGACCCTGACGGCCCGTTCGCCGAATCGGGACCGCACTGTGGGTGCGAGACATATAGTGTGTCCTCGACGCGACGTCGTCTGCACCTACAGGGGGGCAGGCCGGATCGGGGAGCTCTATGAATGGCAGGTGCAGCTTGCCTCATCGCACTCTCGCAGGGGATACGGCAACTGCATCCCGGGCAGGGCGACCCGCCCCCCGGCGGCCGTGGGTGCGGCACCGATGGGAGCGGTGAGGGGGCGCATGGCGACGGCGCCGGAGTGCTTCAGCCTCGACACCCGGAGGAACGGGTCGACCCTGTGCCTCTCACTGGCCGGCGAGTTCGACTGGGCGGTGACCGGGCGCGTCGAGGGAGCGCTGGAGGCCAATGAGCCTCCGCCGGAGCAGGTCGTGTTCGACCTGAGCGGCCTCACTTTCATCGACATCACCGCCCTCAAGGTCATCTTGAAGACCCAAGAGCGAGCGCACGCCCGCGGCTTTCAGGTCACGGTGGTCCGGCCACGCGGGCTGGCGAACCGGATCTTCACGCTCACGCGGGCCGCGGAGACCCTGGAGATGGTCGACCGGCTCTGAGCGCGCCGGTGTCGTTGGCCCGGCCGTGCGGACGGATCAGCCACGCCGGGCTATTCGAGCCCCTCCGGTAGCGTGCTGAGGGGGATGGCGGCCATCGGGGCGCTCCCCTGAGAGCACAGGGAGCACCAAACCACCCGCAGGCGATGACTCCTATTTCACCTCTCTCATCGAATGGGAACGGCTTCCCCCGCCGTGTTCCCGTCCCGGGGCGCGGCGGCGACCTGGGATCCACGCAGTCGTCCCGCCTGCGTCGCTTGCTGCCAAGGCGCGGAGGCCGGGACATCGCGATCGACCTGGGCACCGCGAACACCCTCGTGTTCGTCCGGGGCGAGGGGATCGTGGCCTCCGAGCCTTCGGTGGTGGCCGTGGACACCGTCGGTGGAGACGTCCACGCGGTGGGCGAGGAGGCGCAACGGATGATCGGCCGAACCCCGGCGAGGATCTCGGCGGTCCGCCCGCTGCGCCACGGCGTGATAGCCGATTTCGAGGTAACGGAGCGGATGCTCCGCCACTTCATGAGTCGCGTGCACCGCAGCCGTCACGCCCGCCCGCGGGTGATGATGTGCGCGCCGTCGGGTATCACCAGCGTGGAGCGGCGCGCGCTAACGGAGGCGTGCATGGCCGCGGGAGCGCGCTCGGTGCACCTGATCGAGGAGCCGCTGGCGGCCGCGATCGGAGCGGGCCTGCCGATCGACGAGCCACGCGCCAGCATGGTGGTGGACATCGGTGGTGGCACAAGCGAGGTGGCGGTTATCTCGCTGGGCGGAATCGTGGTGTCGGGATCGCTGCGCGTGGGAGGCTATGACCTGGACGACGCGGTGGCGGCCTGGGTACGAAACACCCATGGGCTCGCGATCGGGGAGACAACGGCGGAGCGCGTCAAGCTCGAGGTCGGCAGCGTCGCACCCGACGCCACTGACGCCCACACCGAGGTGAGGGGCCGGGACCCCCTGTCCGGGATGCCGCGACAGGTGGCCGTGACCAGCGAGGAGATGCGCCGCGCGCTCGAGGACTCGGTCACCGAGATCGTGGCCGAGGTGAGGACGGCGCTGGAGGACACCCCTCCCGAGCTTGCCTCCGACATCCCGCAGCGGGGAATCGTGCTGGCCGGCGGCGGTGCGCTCCTCAGAGGCCTCGGCGAGAGGCTCGAGGAGGAGACCAACGTGGCCGTCAGGCTCACCGACTCTCCCCTCACCTGCGTCGCCCTCGGGGCGGGCATGGCCCTGGACGAGATCGATCTGCTGGAGCGCACCACGCCGCGGTACTGATCTTTCCGTTCGCGACGAGGGGGGTAGTGGCCTCCCGTTCGCGAGGGCCACTACCCCGCTATCTCATCGAGGTGGCGGATGTTCGCCACATCGTCGTGCTCATCGCTCGGCGCGCCCTCGAACCAGCCGTCGAGGATCTCGGTGAGCAGCGCCTCGCTCGTGCCGCGAAGCGACAGCGCAAGCACGTTGGCGTCGTTCCAGCGGCGCGCACCGCGGGCGGTCTGGGCGTCCTGGCAGAGGGCGGCCCGCACGCCGGAGACCTTGTTCGCGGCGATGGAGGCACCTGTGCCGGTCCAGCAGCACACCACGCCCTGGTCTGCTTCCCCGCTTGCCACCTCGCGGGCCGCCGCCTCGCTCGCCCACGCCCAGTCAGCCCGCTCCTCCGGGTTGAGGGCGCCATGCAGGACGACCTCGTGCCCGCGGCGCCCGAGATCGGTCAGGAGGCTTTCCGCCACGCCTGTCACCTCGTCGGCTGCAACAGAGATGCGCATGGATGGAGGGTATCGGCGCGGCTTGCCGGGCGCCCGTGGGCGCTCCGCGTAGCCTCTGTACCGTGCCTGAGCTGCCGGAGGTTGAGATCACAGCGCGCCGCATCACGCGGGCATGCGCGGGAGCGCGCGTCGAGTCGGCGATGGCGCCTGGCATGGTCACGATGAAGACCTTCGACCCCCCGCTCGACGCGCTGGCCGGTAGCGCGCTCGCGGAAGTGGGCCGCCGGGGCAAGCTGTTCCTCCTGCGGTTCGGCGAGCTCACGCTGGTGGTGCACCTGATGTCGGCCGGCCGCCTGCAGGCGTGGGAGAAGAGGGCATCGCCGCGTGATCGCGCCTCCCGCCTGCTGATCAGGCTGGAGGACGGCCGGGAGCTCCGGCTCAGGGAGTTCGGCACCCAGCAGCGCGCCTGGGGAAAGCTGCTCCCCGCCGGCGAGGTGGCCGACGACGAGGCCGTGGCCACCCTCGGGCTGGAGGCGTGGCCGGCGCCGGGCGTCGAGGAGCTGGCCGCGCGAATCGACCAGCCGCGCCATCTGCATCCCCTCCTCCGGGACCAGCGCACCCTCGCCGGCATCGGGCGCTCATGGGTGGACGAGGTGCTGTGGACGGCGCGCCTGTCCCCGTTTCGCAAGGGATCGGAGCTCGACGGCGAGGAGGTGGGGCGGCTGGGCGAGGCCATGGACGCTCGCCTCGGCGGGGCGCTCGAGCACTACGAGCGCGTGATCGGGGACACCGTGCCCGACAAGCTGCCGATGCCGCTCGAGGTTCATCGGCGAAGCGGCGAGCCGTGCCCCCGCTGTGGCACGAGCATCGAGGCCATCCACTTCAAGGACTACGTGCTCTGCTACTGCCCGGAGGAGCAGACGGGTGGGCGCGTCCTGAAGGACCGGCGCCTCTCACGCCTTCTCAAGTAGCCGGGCGGGCAGGCGACTTCGTATGGTTGGCCGAGTGCCCCGAAGCGCCGCACTGGGCGAGTCCTTTCGGTCGTTCTTCGACGCCGTCGACCAGTTCTTCGCGAGCCTCGCGGACGTCCGTCTCGGATCCCTCGTGCTCGGGCTGCTGCTGTTCGGCGTCTACCTGACCCTGCGGGCACGGGCCTCCTTCAACATCCTGCGCGCCGCCTATCCGGCGGAGCGCTTCAGCTTCCGCGAGATCTGGGGGGCCTACTTCGCGGGCTACGGGTTCAACGCCGTCATCCCGGCCCGCGGCGGGGACGTGGTGCGCCTCTTCCTCACGAAGACCTCGGTGCCCCGGTCGAGCTATCCGGCGGTAGGGGCGAGCTTCGTGGTCGAGCTGGTGTTCGACGCGGTGATGGGCGTCTTCATCCTCACCTTTGCGTTTACCCAAGGCGTCTTTCCCAAGCCCCCGGACCTGGCCAAGCTGAACGCGTTCGACCTCTCATACCTGGCTTCGCACCCGCGCTTTGCCCTGTTCCTGATAACCGCGCTCGGGGTGGCCGCGATGGTGGCCTTCGCGCTGCTGTCGGTGCGGGTGAAGGCCTTCTGGGCGCGCGTGCGGCAGGGCTTCACGATCCTCTTCGACCGCGAGCGCTACCTGCGCGAGGTGTTCGCCGTGCAGCTGGCGGGATGGTTTTTCCGCTTCGCCGCCTTCTGGTTCCTGCTCGAGGCCTTCAACGTGGGCGGCTCGGTGAAGAACGTCCTGCTGGTGCTGGGGGTGAACGCCGTGGCCGCCGCCGTTCCGCTCACTCCGCAGGGCGCAGGCGTGGCGCAGGCGCTCCTGGTGAAGGTCTTCGCGGGAACGGCCTCGGGCGCCACCGTGGCCGCCTACTCGGTGGGGCAGCAGATCGCTATCGGCGCGCTTGCCTTCGGCGTGGGCTTCGCGGCGCTCGTATTCATCTTCCGGGTGCGGAGCTTCAAGGAGATCGTGCGCCGCGGGCGGGAGGAGCGCGACGCGGAACGAGCGGGGCGGGAGCCGGCTGCCGCCTCCTGAGCTAGGTCCCGAAGCCCTCGCGCGCCTCGCGCACGAGTGCCACGGCCTCCGGAAAGAGGTTGGTCATCGCCGAGCGGATCTCCTGGGCCTGCTGGTCGGCGTTTCCCTGGAGGTTCAGCCGGTTGATGCCGGCCACGGTCATGTCGACCGCAAGCTTGATCGCGTTGTCGGCCCACGCCACCTTCTGGGCGCCCTGCATCTGCTCGGCCATCTCCTCCATGCGCCGGCGAAGCTCCTCCGGGTCGCCGAACAGCCCGCCGAATGGGTCGTCTGGGGGCACGTGTCCAGTCTAGAGGGCGTCGGCGGCCGGAGGTCGGGAGGCCGGTCCTAGCGGACGGTGACAGAACGGCTGGCCACGTCCCTGCGGGTGGACGGATCGCGCCAGACGATCCGCACGAGCCCTGGCCGTGGCACCCGTATCGCGACGCTCAGGTAGCCCCTCCGGTTGCGCACCGTGACCTCGCGCAGGGTCTGCCAGGTGCGCCGGGCGGGCGCGTACTCGATCCGGGCGGAGAGCGGCACGCCGGTGGCAGCCGTCCGAAATCCACCGAACACGCGCATCTTGCGCCCGCGCTGCTCGCTGTGGATGGGCCGCACGTAATCCTTGAGCGAGGGCTTGGGCCTCCGATCGCGGGTGTAGAGGCCCGACTGCCAGCTGATCCAGCGGCGCGGGTCGTTACCGGTGAAACCGGGTACGGGCGCGTCGTCCACGAAGAGGAACTGCGCGATCGACGCCACGCGCGGGTTTCGGTAGGCCATGTACTCGCCCCAGGCCGAGAGCGGGCCCTGCCGCGACGGCGCGACGCCCACGAGTGGATCGGGCGGCCGGGTCTGGTAGCCGTACTCGGTGATCCAGATCGGCATCTTCGGTGCCCGGCTGCCCCAGCGCCGGGCCGCGCCGTCGAGCGTGCGCGTGAGACGGCCCAGATTGGCGATGGGGACGTTGTCCTTCAACGGGTGGCGCCAGGTGGGCTTTCGCCATCCCCGGCGGTCGAGGCTGTAGGGATGGTGGGCAAAGCCGCGAGCGTTGAAGAGCCCGGGGTGCTCTTCGAGGAAGCCTCGCCGCTCGCGGCTGTCCCTCGGGCAGTCGCGCCGCTCGGCGGCCGCGCCCGTGTAGGGCCTCAGATCGGCCTTGAGGCAGTACAGCTCGCGGGCGAACTCGGCCGGGGGCATCGCATTTCCGAGCTGGCTCGGCTTCTTGGCTCCCCGCGGCGCGGTCTCACCGATGAGGATGAGGTCGCGTCCGTGGGTGCTCTCACTCAGTCCCGTCCATGCGGCATCCACCAGGCTGCGGTAGTGATGCGGGGCTGCGGCGATCATGTCTCGCGCCCGCCTCGGCTGGTTCTCGACCCAGATCGGGCGCAGCCAGCTCGGGTAGTTGGGCTCGTTCCAGATCGACCATCCGTCGACCCGGGGAAGGCGGGGGATCGGCTGCTCCGGCGGCGTCCCGCCGACCTCGACGGGACCGATCTTGATCGGATCCTTCGATGCATTCGGGAAGCGATCGTCCACGGGATAGAGGCCGGAGTAGCGCACGCCCACCGCCGTCGCGAAGTCCCGGAAGTCGCGCGCGTTCGGCTGGTAGAGCCCTTCACGCTCATGCCGGCCCGGGGTGGCCCACGCCGGGGCAGGTCCGGTGAGGGTGAACAGCAAGCCGAGGTCGTGTTTCCTGGCCATCAGCGCGATGGTGTCGTAGGGCCTCCACGCGTTCTGCGGGTAGGACTTGGGGAAGCGCGGCCCGGGCGAGGGAAACTGCGGCCTCTGCTGGCTCCTGCTGGCCGGCGCGATGTTGTCCCAGAAGACGGAGACCCGCAGCCTGTCCACGCCGAGCGCCTTCAGAAGCCCCAGCTTCTGGTCGACCTGGGAGGCGGACGCGCCGAGCAGCTCCGGATCGTCCTGGAGGACCGCCTCCTGCGTCTTCGACGCGACGGCAGGGGCTGCCGGCGCCAGCGCCACGGCGGCGAGACACGCCGCAGCGACGCGGCTCATGGTCGAAGTTAGATGGGTGCGCAACGCTTCAGTTTCCGCGGCGTGCCGTCGCCGGCTGCGACGCGCAGTGCTGCGGCCCACACGGTAGCGAGAGGTGGCGGCCGGGATGCCGGTTCGTCCCTCGAGGCCCGGCTGCCGGTCGGTACAGTCCGGACGGTGGCGCCCCTGACTCCAGAGCAGCTTCGCAGGCGCGAGCGCGCCGAGGCGGTGATCCGTCTTGCGGCTCCCGCGCTCAACCTCCTGCTCGCCCTCGGCGACCGGCTGTCCCGGATCGTCGAGCGAGACGATCACGAGTACTACCCGCCGCGCACGCGCGTGGGCACAGAGCCCCCGCCGTCCGCGCCCGCCAGGGGCGCCGGGCCACGCACGTGAGCGCCTCTCCCGCCGTAACGCGCGAGGGACAGCTCGAGTGGGAAGCCCGCAACGGAAAGCTGGCGGCCGGCGCGGCCTTCCTCGCCGTCGCGCTGACCGTTGCCAACGTGGCGATCCAGGCCGGCGCGATCGGGAGACCCGACAACGAGCGCGAGGCGCTGCTTCTCGTCGACGAGAACCACGGCGACTTCTTCTTGAGCCTCGGTACGCAGGTCGCGTCCTACGTCCTGCTCGCCGGAGCACTGCTTTACCTGCTTCGCGCGACGATGCACCGCCGGCCGGAGACGCCGCAGTTCGCCATCGCGCTGCTCTTGCTCGCTCCCCTGCTGCTGGCCGCCGGGGGCGTCCTCAACCAGTTGGACCTGAACGAGATCGCCGACGAGTTTCTCGCCTCGGGCAGCCGCGGCAACGATCGCGCCGAGGAGCTGCTGAAGGACCAGAGCAACCTCGGCAGAGGGCTTCTCCGGGGCGGGAGCCTCTGTGTGGCGCTCTCCTTCGTCCTGGTCAGCCTCAACGCCATGCGGGCCGGCCTCCTCAGCCGCTTCATGGGCGTGCTCGGCATGATCGTCGGCGGCCTGCTTGTCCTCCCGCTGCTGCCGGGTGGCCAGAGCATGGTCCAGATCTTCTGGCTCGCCTGGCTCGCCGCGCTCGGCGTTCTGTTCCTCGGCCGCTGGCCGAACGGGCGCGGCCCTGCCTGGGAGACGGGTGAGGCGGTGCCCTGGCCCTCCGCCGCCGAGACGCGCGGTGAGACCCGCGAAGCCGAGTCGCCGGCCTCGGAGCCCGCGGCGGACGCGGACTCCGGCTCGCCAGCCGACGCGACGCCACGCCGCAGGTCGAGGAAGCGCACGAAGAAGTCGCGTTAGGGCGGCGCCAGGAGCGCCACACTCGGGCGCGAGTTGCGCTCAGTCGGCGTCGAGGAGGCCGGCCAGCTCCGCGTAGGCCGCGGTGAGGTCCGGCTTGCCGAACAGCGAGGAACCCGCCACGAACAGGGTCGCGCCGGCGTCGGCGGCCGGTCCCGCGCTCTCCATGTCCACGCCGCCGTCGACCTCGAGCGGGGTTCCCTCGGGTAGGCGCTCACGCAGCGCGGAGATCTTCGCGTTCGATGCCTCGATGTAGGGTTGCCCGCCCCACCCGGGGTTGACCGTCATGCACAGCACCATGTCGAAGGAGTCCTCGAGCCCCTCGATTGCCGAGGCCGGCGTGCCCGGGTTGAGCGCGAGCCCGGCCTTGCAGCCTTCCTCGCGCACCGCCTTCAGCGCGTAGTGGATGTGCGGTGTGGCCTCCACGTGGACGCTGATCGAGTCGGCCCCCGCCTTCGCGTAGTCGGCGAGGCTCTGCTCCGGGCGATCGATCATCAGATGCACGTCAAGCCACCCGCCGGCGTCGTGGACCTGCTCGTTCAGTGCGTCGACGATCAGGGCGCCGATCGAGATCGGCGGCACGAAGTGGCCGTCCATGACGTCCACGTGGATCACGCGTGCACCCGCGTCCATCACCTCCTGGACCTGTGCGCCCAGGCGGGCGAAATCGGAGGCAAGGATGGAGGGGGCGATGCGGCGCCCCTGTAGGAGTTCTGCGTTCACGACGCGCGACGGTACCGGATAACGGGGTCCGGGCACAAGAAAGGGGCCCCGGTGAGGGGCCCCTTTCCCTGCGTTCCAGTGTGCTTGAGCGACCCTCTAGCTCTCCTTGCGATCCTCAGCGGGTGACTCGGTCTTCCGCTCGGTCGGGTCATCCGCCGCGGGAGCCGTCAGAACGACCCTCCGGATGCGAGCCGCCTCGCACGAGATGTCCACGAGGTCGAACTGGTCTGCGATCACACGGTCCACGCCGGCGCCGCAGTCGACGAGGTCCCGCTCGCCGTCGCGCACGTGGAACCTGTCGTTCCCGCTGCCGCCGGTGAGTGAGTCGCCGTTCGGGTCGCCGAGGAAGGCCACGTCGCCGCGGGCCATCGCCCACAGGTCGTCGTTTCCGTCCCCGCCAAAGGACCGGTCCTGGCCGCGGTTGGCGAAGATCCGGTCGTTTCCGTCGCCGCCGGACGACAGGTCGTCGCCCGTGCCGCCAGAGATCAGGTCACGGCCGTCTCCGCCGTTGATGGTGTCGTTGCCGTCCCCGCCGTGCAGGCGGTCGCCGAAGCGAGCACCGCCGCGCCGGTGCTTGCCCGCCACGCCCGGGCCGCCGTTGATGGCGTCGTTGCCCTCGCCACCGAAGACGCGGTCCCTGCCGCCTCCGCCGTTCAGGACGTCGTTGCCGAGGTTGCCGGTGATGAAGTCGACGCCACGACCGCCGAAGACCGTGTCGTTGCCCGCGTTGCCGTGCAGTCGATCGGCCCTCCGGCCGACCGCGCCGCCACCGCCGCGGAGGGTGTCGTCGCCGTTGCCGCCGCGCGCGTGGTCGCGGCCTCGGTTGCCGTTGACCTTGTCGTTGCCATCTCCCGCGTGCAGACGATCCCTTCCGCGGCCGCCATTCACGGTGTCATCACCGGCGAGGGCGCGGACGGAGTCGTTGCCCGCGAGGGCGTTGATCGTGTCGGGGGCCGCGGTCCCGGTGAGCTTGTCGTTGCGAGGCGTGCCGGTGATCGTGGCGGCGAGTGCGACCGAGGCAAACACGCACGAGAGCGCCACGACAAGTGCGGCGGTGAGGCTGAGTCTGTTGCTACGCTGCTTCAAGGGGCATCCTCCTGGTCGGTGGGTGCCCCTTTAACCGTCGAGGTACCGGTGAGTTTCGGTGACCGCGCGAAATGCATCTTTGTGTGAAACGCCGGTCGGCCCCTCGCTCCTAGGGGCGAGGGCTCAGCCCCTGGCACCGGCGAGCGCTCAGACCTCGCGGTAGGTAGGGACCCATGACAGGTCGCCGTCCTGCCGGAAGTCCTGGAAGAGCCCTGGCGCTTCTGCCTTCATGGGCTCGGCCACCTGGCCGAAGACCAGGCGCAGGTCCTCCTCGTCGCCGGGTGCGGTGCGCATCTCGATGACGCCGCAGCGTTCGCACGTTCGCCGTCGAGACGATGTCCGTCCCTCGTCACCCGATCCGGCGACCCGGCGAGCGTCGCCGTCCGGGCGTTGGGGCAGGATGTCGCGAGACCGATTCCCCTCAAGGGCAGGACCCTCCTACGGCGAGCAGCGCGCCCACGACAGGTCTGCCAGAGTCTCAAGCCGCTCCCTCCCCCATGCGCGAGACCATGCCATCCGTATTCCTCATCGCCCGGCCGTCGGTCGACGTCGACGGAATGCGCGCGTACCTCGAGGACGTCGGCGGAGGGTCGTGGCTCGAACGGCGGTTGGAGGAGGACGAGGGTTCGCCGAACGAGGCCGAGCTGCTCGTCGAGTTCGCCGGTAGGACGTGCTACCGCAGCTGGGAGCCGGGGCTCAACCCCAACGTCACGCGCGTGCGCCGGGAGCGGGACGAGTACTTCGCGAACCTCCTGCGCAGCTCGCACGGAAGCGTCTTCGAGCACGCGAACTACTCATTCGCGTTCCGCAACGTCTCCAGGGTGTTCTGCTACGACGCGGACACCGAGGTACTGACTTCGGACGGCTGGAAACGCTGGCCTGACGTGGACGGGACCGAAACCTTCGCGACCCTCAACCCGGAGACGGACCAGCTCGAGTATCAGGAGGCCGACGAGCGGTTCGAGGGCGACTACGACGGGCCGATGTATCGCGTGCGCTCCGAGCAGGTGGACCTACTCGTGACGCCACAGCATCGGATGTGGATCCAGCCGCACGATACGCGAGCCGCCAGGCGCCGCGAGCAGCGTCACGGCGTGGAGCTCGCAAGTGAAATAGCGGGAAAGCGAGTCAAATACCAGAAGACCGCTCGTTGGGCCGGCGTTGAGCAAGGCGTCGTGGAGCTCCCGGCCAGGACGCGGAGCTGGGAACGCGAAGACACGGGCGCGGTCGTCGTTCGTAGCTATCCAGCGGCCGTGTTCCCACTACGCGCGTTCGCGCGCCTCCTCGGCTGGTACCTGGCAGAGGGATCACTGAACGAGCACCACATCGTCATCGCGCAGTCTCCCGGCTCCAAGGCCGACGAGATCGCCGCAACCATCGAGGACCTCGGGTTGACGGTATCGCGCTCCCCGAGCGCACCGGGCGTGCGAACGTGCAACACAGCTCTTCGCGATTTCCTTGCCACGCTTGGTCGCCAGGCGCACCAGAAGCGAGTCCCGGCGATCGTGCACGAGTGGGGTCCCGAAACCATCCGTGAGTTCCTCGAGGCCTACACGGACGGCGACGGCAGTCGTCGGCGCGACGGCGGTCACTGCGTTGTCCACACCTCTTCCCGCGAGATGGCGGACGATCTCCAGGTGCTCGCGATCAAGGCCGGCTGGTCGGCGAACATTCGCGTGGACGACCGCACCGGCATGCGACGCGAGATGGCCGGCGGCCAGGTCTTCTACAACCGACGACCGTGCTACATCGTGTCGCTCGTCAAGACCCGCACGCACCCGCTGGTCAACTACGGCGCCGCAAAGCCGCACGACAGCTGGCAGCACTATGCGGGCAAGGTCTACTGCGTCAAAGTGCCAAACGGTCTTCTGTTCGTGCGCCGGAACGGCAAGCCGGTGGTGTCCGGGAACACGCATGAACTCGTGCGCCATCGCGCCGGCTCGGCCTTCAGCCAGGAGAGCTTGCGCTACGTGCGGCTCACCGACATCGGCTTCCGCGTTCCCCCCGCTCTCGAGCCGGTCCGCGACCAGGTTCTGAGCCTCGTCGAGCGGCTCGAGGAGTTCCAGGTCACGGCGGCCGAGGCGCTGGGCCTCGACGATGATGGCATCCCGTTCTCGGTCAAGAAGGAGGTCACCTCGGCGCTGCGTCGCCTGGCGCCGATCGGCCTCAGCACGGACATCATCTGGACCGCCAACGTCCGGACGCTCCGTCACGTCATCGAGATGCGCACGGCCGTGGGGGCCGAGGAGGAGCTCCGTCTCGTGTTCGACAAGGTGGCCCGGACGATGCTGGAGGAGGCACGCGACCTGTTCCAGGACTTCCGCCGCTCGGACGACGGCTCGTGGGTGCCGGAGCACCGTAAGGTCTGAGCCAAGCTTGCGCGGGCGAGCCGCGGCGCAGCTTGCGCCCGACTGCCAGCTCTACCTCGCCGGGCTCGTCGCCGAGACCCGCCGGGCCCGGTGGTTCCTCAGGGCCCCGCACCGTGGCGGCGAGGTCGCCGCTCCAAAGATCGGCGAGGAGCTCTACGTCGAGCTGGGCCGTCCGGCGGGCTTCCCACGACTGCCTGCATGGCCTATGCCACACTCCCTGCTGCCTGACTCCGGCGGTCGCTTGAAGGGCTCTCGCACCCCCACGCCGAGGTCAGCGCTTGCGAGTTCGCTTGACCAACGCCGCGGTCGGACTCAGGCGATCCGGTGCTCGAGCACGCACTCGAGCCGCGGCTTGTCCTCCTCGTCGGGCACCACCTTTTCGATCCGGAAGTCCATCCTGGGTCCGTCGAGCTCGAGGGTCGCGACCTGGTTGTCGTACCACGGCGAGTCGCCCACCTGACGCCAGCGGACGGGCTCGCTCTCCACCCCGGCCGAGCGCGAGAGGGCTCGCGCGAGCGCATGCGCGGGCTTCGTGACGGCGGCCTCCACCACCCGCCGCTCCTTGGTGTCGAGCGGGTTGCGCATCGGGGAGCAGGTGGCCTGGTAGACGGCGCTCTTGACCCCCGAGCCGCGCCGGAAGGCCACCTCGCTCAGGTAGGCGTGGTGCACGTCGCCCGAGAGGGTCACGATGGAGGCGGGGGGGTCGCCCCGCTCACCGGCGCCCACTGCGCGCTGCAGCTCGGCGAGGCGGTCGAAGGACTCGTTGAACGCGGCCCAGTGCTCGAGGTCTAGCCCCTGGCGGATCTTCTCTCCCACACCCGCCGCGAGCGAGCCCCAGGCGCCGCCGCAGATGTGCTCGTTCCATGCCTCGAGGTGGTGCATAGCCGGCGCCAGCAGCCAGGGCAGCGAGGTGGCGATCAGCAGATGCTCGAAGCCCCCGGTGGCGTGCTCGGCCAGCCACTGCCACTCGGCCTCGTCGAGCATCGAGCGCCGGTCCTCGTCGAGCACCCGGCCACAGCGCGAGTCGATCACGACGAGCCTGCTGGCGCCCAGGTCGCGGTAGTAGCTCCAGCGCGTGCCCTCCACCTCGCGGTCGGCCTTGAAGGCGAACTCGCGCAGGATGGGCCCCCCGTCCTCGACTTCGTGCAGCCTCTTGAGCAGGCCGTCCTCAGCGTGCTCGTCGGGGCTCAGGTTGCCGATGTGCTGATAGATCCAGTAGGACATGAGCGCGGACACGACGTGCTCGTCCCACCAGTCGGTGGCGCGCATCTCCTCCACCCATGCTGCCGAGGTGTTCCAGTCGTCGTGCACGTCGTGGTCGTCGAAGATCATCGCCGTGGAGACCGTGGAGAGCAGCCAGCGGATGGTCGGCTCGGTCCACGACTCGCGGTAGAGGCTGGTGTACTCCTCGAATCCGAGCGCGATCGACCCAGGATCCTCGCTCGTGTCCCGTCGGGACTGGATGAACTCCTTCGTCTCCGGCGAGCACTCGTCGGCGTAGACCTGGTCCCCGAGCAGCAGCAGCAGGTCCGGCCACTCGTCCGGGCTCTGCTCTTGCATGCGGAGCGCGAGCGTGCGCAGGGCGTCGATGCCGCGGCCGCGCTCGTCCTCCTCCTTCGGGAGCGAATACGGCGGCTCGTTGGGGGCTGCCACCCGACAGGACCCGAAGGAGACCTTGAGTGGCCCGCTCGTGGGGTAGGTCCGGAACCGGCTGGGGGGGAAGTCCGATCCGGCGGGTGGCCACGCCTGCTCCCCGTCGAGCTCGACGGTGTACTCGTGCATGCCTCCGGGCTCGAGGTCCTCGACTCGGACGAGCGCGTAATGGTGCCCCTCGACATGGAAGGTGGGCTCACGCGAGCCCATCACGCCCACCTCGCAGGGACCATCGGTCTCCACCCAGATCACCGCGCACTTCTCTCCCACGTAGCGCAAGAGGGGCCCGATGAGTAGCTCGGTCATGAACCGCAAAGTTACCTGGTGGCGCAAGGGAAGAGGCCTGAGCTCGTCAACGACAGGGCCGGCGGTCGGTAGCTTTGGGGCGGGATGCAAGCGGCGTCAGACCCAGCGCTCGAGCAGGCCGTCAGGGAGATCGGGCGGGAGCTCCATGCAGCGCTGCCCTCGCGCCCGCGGCACCCGGTCCGCGCCCTGGACGACAAGGCGATGGAGCTTGCCTCCCGGGACGCCGAGCTGAGGGCGGCGCTGTTCCGGCTGGTCGACGTGACACCCGCCTGTCGCTCACTCGACGACCTGGCGGGCCACCTCGCGGGCTACCTCGAGGAGGTCGATGGGAGGTCCCAGTCGCTGGACGCCGCCATGCGCGCGGCGCGCAGCGCGGCCGGACGCCGGGCTCTCGGCGCGGCGGCTGCCACGGGGGTGAGGCACATGGCTCATCGCTTCATCGTGGGCGACTCCCCCCAAGCAGCGCTCGGGGTGCTGCGGCGGCTATGGGACGCCGGGGCGGCGAGCTCGGTGGACCTGCTCGGGGAGGCCACGGTGACCTCCGCCGAGGCCGACCGCTATGCCACTCGCTGCCACGAGGCACTCGAGACGCTTGCCGCCGCCACCCGCTCGTGGCCCGAACAGCCCGCGCTCGAGGCGGACTCCGTTGGACCCCTTCCGCGCGTCAACCTGTCGGTCAAGGTGTCCGCGCTCACGCCGCTCATGCGCCCTGAGGCCCCCGAGGTGGGTCGCGAGGATGCCGCCGGCCGGATGCGGCCGCTGCTGCTGCGGGCACGGGAGCTCCACGCGCACCTGCACATCGACATGGAGTCGCTCGATGCGCTCGAGACCACCCTCGACCTGGTCGGAGAGCTGCTCGAGGAGGACGAGCTGCGCGACGGGCCCTCGGCGGGAGTGGTGCTCCAGGCGTATCTGCGCGAGTCGCCGGAGCAGCTCGAGCGCCTGCTCGACTGGGCCGGGCAGAGCCCGCGACAGCCGCCACTCACCGTCCGCCTCGTCAAGGGCGCCTACTGGGACCATGAGGTGGTGGAGGCGCGCCAGCACGGATGGAAGCCGCCCGTCTTCGAGCTGAAGGCGGAGTCCGACCGCAACTTCGAGCAGCTCACCCGCCGCCTCCTCGATGCCCGCCCGGCCGTGCGCGTTGCGGTGGCCTCGCACAACCTGCGCTCGGTGGCCCACGCCATCGCCTACAACCGCCTGGCCGGCGGGGAGGACCGCGACCTGGAGCTGCAGGTCCTCCGCGGCCTGGGCGACGACCTGCAGCACGCCCTTGCCGACCAGGGCCTGCGCGTGCGCGCCTACTGCCCGGTCGGGGACCTGGTGGCGGGAATGGCCTACCTCGTGCGGCGCCTGCTCGAGAACACCTCGAACGACTCGTTCCTTGGTGAGATGGGGCGCGGCACGCCGATCGAGGAGCTGCTGGCCGCCCCGTGAGCTCGCTGGCCCCGTTCACCAACGAGCCGGTGCTCGAGCTGCGCCGCGCGCCCGTGCGCGAGGGGCTCGAGGCCGCGCTCGCCGAGCTCGACGCGTCGCTGCCGCTCGATGTGCCGGTGCTGGTCGGCGGCGAGCGGGGTGCGGCCGCGGGCCTTCAGTCCACCGATCCAGGCATGCCCTCCCGGCTGGTCGCCGAGGCGGGCCGGGCGGGCGAGGACGAGGTGGAGGCGGCAGTCGAGGCTGCCGGGCAGGGCTTTCGCGACTGGAGCGCGCGCTCGGCACAGGAGCGGGCGGGCGTGCTCGTGGCGGCCGCGGGGATCCTGCGCGAGGGGCGCCCCCGGCTGGCCGCGCTCGCGGTGCGCGAATGCGCAAAGCCCTGGTCCGAGGCCGACGGTGACGTGTGCGAGGCTATCGACTTCCTCGAGTACTACGCGCGCGCCGCCATCGAGCTCGACCGGGGACCCGAGCTTCTGCAGGTTCCGGGCGAGCGCAACTCCATGCGCTACCGGCCGCGAGGGGTGGCCGCGGTGATCTCGCCATGGAACTTCCCGCTTGCCATCCCCGCCGGAATGACCGCCGCGGCGCTGGCGGCCGGGAACGCGGTGGTGCTGAAGCCGGCCGAGCAGGCGCCGGCCTGCGCGCTGGCTCTGGTCGAGGCGCTACACAGCGCGGGGGTTCCGCCCGCCGCGCTGGCGCTCGTGCCCGGGCTGGGCGATGCCGGGGCGGCCCTCGTTTCCCATCCGGGCGTGCACGTGATCGCCTTCACCGGCTCCGGTGCGGTGGGCCTGGAGATCGTCCGCGCCGCCGCCGATACCCCGGACGGGCAGCTACACGTGAAGCGCGTGGTGGCGGAGATGGGCGGCAAGAACTGCGTGATCGTGGATGCCGACGCCGACCTCGACGAGGCCGTTCCCGCGATCGTGGGGTCCGCCTTCGCCTACGCCGGTCAGAAGTGCTCGGCCGCCGCCCGCGTTCTGGCACACGAGGCCGTCTACGAGTCGCTGGTGGAGCGCCTCGCCGGGGCGGTCGAGGTGCAGGAGGTGGGTCAGGCATCGCGCTTTGCTACCGACGTGCCGCCGGTAATCGAGCAGGAGGCCCGGGAGCGGGTGGAGGGCTACGCCGCGGCGGTCGCAAGGAGCGGCCGGATAGCCGCCCGCGCCGCAAGCGTGCCGGCCGAGGGCTGGTTCTGCCCGCCGACCCTGGCGTGCGATCTCGACCCCGGGGCGCCTGTGCTGCGGGAGGAGGTGTTCGGGCCCCTGCTCACCGTCGAGCCGGTGGAAAGCGTCGAGGCCGCGTGCGAGGTCGTCGACTCCCTCCCCTTCGCCCTCACCGGCGGCCTGCTGTCGCGAAGTCCCGCGACGGTCGAGGCGGTGGCTCGGCGCTCTCCGGTCGGCAACCTGTACGTGAACCGCGCCATCACCGGTGCCATGGTCGGCCGTCAGCCCTTTGGCGGCAACAGGCGCTCGGGGATCGGCGCGAAGGCAGGGGGCCCGGACTACCTGCTGCAGTTCGTGGAGCCACATGTGCTCACCGAGAACACGGTACGCCACGGACTGGTGGTGGAGTGACCTCGGCGGCCAGACCTACCGCGACTGTGCGCTTGGCGGGGCAACGGCCCCCGAAGGCGTACGGCGGTGCCTCAGGGGGCCGCGCCGGGCGTCAGCCGCGGATCTCCGCGGGAATCTCGATCTCGCGCTTCAGGATCTTGCCGGTGGGCCCCTTGGGCAGTTCCTCGAGGAACCACACCTGGCGGGGGTACTTGTAGGCGGCCACCTGGTCCTTCACGTACTTCTTGACCTCCTCCGCGCCGAGCTCCTCGCCGCTCTTGAGCACCACCGCCGCGCCCACCTCCTCGCCGAGCTCCTCGTTGGGCACTCCCACAACCGCCGCCTCCTGGATGGCGGGGTGCTCGTAGAGGACCTCCTCGATCTCACGCGGGTAGACGTTGTAGCCGCCACGGATGATCAGGTCCTTCTTGCGGTCGACGATGAAGAAGTAGCCGTCCTCGTCCACCTTGGCCATGTCGCCGGTGTGGAACCACCCTTCTTTCACCGCCTCCTCGGTGGCGTCGGCGCGGTTCCAGTAGCCCTTCATCACGTTGTGGCCGCGGATCACGATCTCGCCCACCTCGCCCTGCTCCACCTCGTTGCCCTCGTCGTCCACCACCTTCATCTCGACGCCTTCGATGGGGGTGCCGATCGATCCCGGCTTGCGCTCGCGGTCGGGATGGTTGAACGAGGCCACCGGCGAGGTCTCGGACAGCCCGTAGCCCTCGAGGATGTTGCAGTCGAAGGCCTCCTCGAAGCTACGCATCGTCTCGGCCGGCATCGCCGCGCCGCCCGACAGGCACAGCCGCAGCGTCGAGGTGTCGTAGTCGTCCCGGTTCTCGACCGTCAGCATCGCGTTGTACATCGTGGGCACGCCCTCGAAGATCGTGATCCCGTCACGCTGGATGATCTCCAAGGCCTTCTCCGGATCGAAGCGGGGGATCAGGGAGATCATCGCTCGCCTGCAGACGGCGGCGTTGAGGCAGCACGTCTGCCCGAAGGAGTGAAACAGCGGCAGGGCTCCCAGCAGCTTGTCCTCTTCGGTGATCTCGACCAGCGTGCCGGCTGACACGGTGGCGTTCTTGTAGAGGTTGTCGTGCGTGAGCTCGGCCCCCTTCGGCTTGCCGGTGGTGCCCGAGGTGTAGAGGATCACCGCTGTTTCGTCCCCGCTGCGCTCTGCCAGATCGTGGTCGGCCTCCGTCTCGCCCAGGAGCTTCTCGAACTCCCCCGGCTTCACCGGCACGTACTCGGCGCCGGCGGCCTCTGCGCCGGCGAGCGCCGCTTCCTCGAAGTCACTCCACGCGATCAGTATCTTCGCGCCGGAGTCCTCTAGGTAGAACTCCACCTCGCGGGCCTTAAGCAGCACGTTCATCGGAACGACCACCGCGCCCATGCGCAGGACCCCGTAGTAGGCGACGGGGAAATAGGGAACGTTCGGGAGCATGACCGCCACCCGGTCGCCTTCCTCCACGCCCTTCTCCTTCAGCAGCCCGGCCATCCGTGCCGAGCCCTCCTTCAGCACGGCGTAGTTCAGCTCGATGTCATCGAGCTTGACCGCGATCCCTTCCGGGCTCTCCTCGGCCGCGGCCGTCATGATCCTTGCCAGGTTCTCGCTCATGTGTCTCTCCTTGCCGGCCTCGCTTCCGACGGACCCTACTCCGAACCCTCTCTACGATGGCCCGATGGACGATCACGATGCCAGTACAGGCATCGATCCCGCGCGGCTGGCGGCCGCGATCGCCGTACTTGCTCAGGCGGAGACCCTGCCGCCGGAGCACCCCGATTCGATCGCCGCCCAGCGTGCCACCGCCAAGCTCTTCAAGGCGGTCAAGGAACGCCGCAGGGCGGAGCGGATAGCGGCGATCCGTGCGGCCGATGCCGCGGTGGACGCGGCCACCGCCACCGCAGCGCCGGGGCGGATAGACGACGAGACGCGCGGGATCCCGCTCGTGTCCCACACATCCGGAGCCAGCGCCGGCACACTCAGTAGCGCCCGCGCGTGCTACGTGTGCAAGGAGAGCTACACGCGGGTCGACGCCTTCTATCACCAGCTGTGTCCGCCTTGCGCGGCACTGCACCACGAGCGCCGCGAGGCCCGCACCGACCTCCGTGGGCGGCGCGCGCTGCTCACCGGCGGGCGGGCGAAGATCGGGATGTACGTGGCCCTTCGCCTGCTGCGCGACGGCGCTCACACCACCATCACCACGCGGTTTCCGGGCGATGCCGCCCGGCGCTTCTCCTCGATGCCCGACAGCGGCCAATGGCTCGAGCGGTTGCGCATCGTCGGGATCGATCTGCGGGACCCGGCTCAGGTCGTCGCGCTCGCGGACTCGGTGGCAGAGCGCGGACCGCTCGACATCCTGATCAACAACGCCGCCCAGACCGTCCGCCGCTCGCCCGACGCCTACTCGGAGCTGATCGCCGCCGAGGCGCAGCCTCTTCCGGCGGGCCCGGTCGCGGAGGTGGCGGCGCTAGGCCCGGCCGCGGGCGCCCACCCTCCGCTGCTCGTCGGGGCGCTCGCCGCGGCGGCCCTCGAACCAGCCGAGCTGGCCGATCTGGCGCTCACGGCGCGCTCGGCCGACCCGGCCCGCGTGGGAACGGCGCTCGCCGTCGACGCGGGTGGCCTGATTCCCGACCGCGAGGCTGTGAACAGCTGGACCCGGCTCGTGCACGAGGTCGACCCGGTCGAGCTGCTCGAGGTCCAGCTCTGCAACCAGACGGCGCCGTTCATCCTCCTGAGCCGCCTTCGCGCCGCCATGGCCGCGGCGCCGGCGCGGCGCAGGTACGTGGTGAACGTGTCGGCGATGGAAGGCGTCTTCAGCCGCGGGTACAAGGGCCCGGGGCACCCGCACACCAACATGGCCAAGGCGGCGCTGAACATGCTCACCCGGACCAGTGCCGAGGACCTGCTCGAGGACGGGATACTGATGACGAGCGTCGACACCGGATGGATCACCGACGAGCGCCCCCACGTCACGAAGACGCGCCTCGCCGCCGAGGGGTTCCACGCCCCGCTCGACCTCGTGGACGGTGCGGCGCGGGTCTATGACCCGATCGTCCGCGGCGAGGCCGGCGAGGACCTGTATGGCTGCTTTCTGAAGGACTACCGGCCGGCGGCGTGGTGACGCCGCCGGTGCCGCGGGCGTCAGGCGCTTCAGACGAGCGCTGACAGCGACGAGCCCACGTCACGCGCGAGGTCGAAGAGAGGCGAGGGCACGATGCCCAAGACGACGGTGGCCGCCGCGGCCAGCACGGCCACGGCCACCACCTCGGGCTGGGCGCGCGCGTCCGCCTCGGGCGACCAACCGGAGACCGGCTTCACCCGGCGCGGCGGGAAGGTGGGCAGCTCGATTGCGAACTGGCCCATCCACATCACCGCGATCACCCGCAGGTAGTAGACCAGCGAGATCATGGACCCCACCACGATCATGATCCCGAGCCACGCGTATTCCCCGGCCACCGCGGCATCGATCAGATAGAACTTGCCGATGAAGCCGGCGGTCGCGGGGAAGCCGGCGAGGGCGAGCATCGCGATCGTCATCGGCCAGGCCAGCAGGGGCGAGGCTCGGCCGAGGTCCTGAAGCGAGCGGATGTCGTCGCCGTGCTCGGAGACCCGCTCCCGCGCGATCACCACGGCGAACGCGGCCACGTTCATGAGCAGGTAGACCGCGAGGTAGAACGCGGTGGCCTGCAGGCCGAGCCGGGTACCCACGACGACGCCGGCCAGCAGGTAGCCGGCCTGGGCTACACCCGACCAGGCGAGCATCCGCTTGAGCGAGCTCTGCGCGATCGCCCCGGCGTTTCCGATCAGGATGGTGAGCACCGCGAGAGCTGCCAGCGCTGGTGCCCACTCGGCCTGGACGTCGGCCAGCGCGTGGTCGAAGAGGCGCAGGATGATCGCGAAGGCCGCGGCCTTGGTGGCAACCGCCATGAAGCTCGTAATGGGTGTCGGGGCTCCCTGATAGACGTCGGGCGTCCACTGGTGGAAGGGGGCCACGGACGCCTTGAAGGCAAGCCCCGTCGCGCACAGCGCGACGCCCGTGAGCAGCAGAGGGTCGCCGACTCCCACGGTGGTGCCGATCCCCTTCGCGATTCCCGCGAAGTCGGTGGAGCCCGTGGCGCCGTAGACGAGGGCAAGGCCATAGAGCAGCGTGGCCGACCCCACGGACCCGACCACGAGGTACTTGAGCCCGGCCTCCAGGGAGCTGGCGCGGCCGAGCTCGGAGGCGCACAGCACGTACAGCGGGATCGAGAGCAGCTCGATGCCCACGAACAACGTGACCAGGTTCTCCGCGCCCGCCAGGATGACCATTCCGCTGATCGAGCCGAGCAGCAGGCCCAGGTGCTCGCCCGAGCCGGTCTCGCGCACAACCGGGGCGCGCAGGGACAGCGCGATCGTGGCCAGCCCGGCCACGAAGAAGAGCATCGACAGGAAAAGCGCCAGCGTGTCGATCGCAAGCGCTCCCTCGATGATCGGCTTCGTGTCGCCGGGGTCCCAGTTGGCCACGGTCAGGCCGATCGCCGCCAGCAGCGCCGCGGCCGCGAGCAGCGGGACCAGAGTGCGCTGCACGAAGCGCCCTCCGAGGAGGCCGACCAAGAACACCACCAGGGATCCGCCGATCGTGGCGAAGAGCGGCGCCAGCCCCCCGTAGTCGATCACGGGTGGCTGGATCTCGGCGAGCGGGATCATGGCTGCACCTGCACGCCCGGTGGTGCGCCGCCTCCGGGCGGTCCGGCCTGCGGCGCCTCCGCGGCGCTCGGGGAGCCGTCAGCGGCGGTCGCGGCGGCCTCGACCTTGGAGGTGGTGGCCTCGTCGGTGCGGTCGAGCATGACCTGTGGGTAGACCCCGAGCGCCACGATCACGACGGTCAGCGGCGCGATCACCGCCAGGTCGAGCCCTCCGAGCTCCCGCGGCTCGGCCGAGGGCTCCGTGCGGTTGTGCATCGAGCGCTGGAAGAGGCGGATCATGTACACCGCCGCGAGCGCCACGCCGGCGCTCGCCACGAGGCCATAGACGAGCTTGTCCTCGAAGGTGCCGAAGAGGATGAGGATCTCGGCCACGAAGTTGGGGGATCCGGGCATCGCGAGCGTCGCGAGGGCAACCACCAGGAACAGCGCCGCCAGGACCGGCGCGCGTAACGCCATACCGCCCATCCGAGCCAGGGACGTCGAGCCGGCACGGGCTGTCAGTACCGCGATGATGAAGAACAGGGCCCCCACCACCAGCCCGTGGTTGACCATCTGCATCAGCGCGCCCTGCGAACCCAGCTCGCTCAGGGAGAAGATGCCCAGCACGATGAAGCCCAGCTGCGCGATGGAGGAGTAGGCCACCACCAGGCGCGCCTCGTCCTGTGAGAAGGCGAGCACCGAGCCGTAGAGGATCGAGACCACGGCGAGGATTATCATCAGATCCTGAAAGTGCTGCGAGGCGTCGGGCAGGATCGGCAGCACGATTCGCAGGAAGCCGTAGACGCCCACTTTGGACAGCGCCGCTGACAGGACCACCAACACGGGGATCGGCGTGGCCCGGTAGGTGTCCACCACCCAGCCGTGCAATGGGAACAGCGGAGCCTTCACGAGGAAAGCGGCGGCGAAGAGGAGGAAGATCCACTGCTGCGTTCCCGCTTCCAGCGGCCGCTCGGCGAGGACCGCCAACGAGAAGGACAGGTCGCCACCGGGCCCCGCGAGCACGCCGAGGGCGATCGCGCCGGCCAGCATGAGCAGAGAGCCGACGAGCGTGTAGATCGTGAACCGGGTCGTGGCCCTCACGCGGTCGCCTTCGCCCCAGCCGCCGATGAGGAAGTAGAACGGCACGAGCATCAGGTCGAAGAAGACGACGAAGAGCGCGAGGTCCTGCGCGCAGAAGGCGCCGAGCACGGCTGTCTCGGCGAACGCCATGTTGAACATGAAAAGACGCGGGCGGTCCTCGGTGCGGAGGGCCGCCCACAGCGTGGCGGCTGCCCAGAGGAGCGCTGTCAGGGCGATCAGAAAGAGGTTGAGGCCGTCCACCCCGAGCTGGTAGCGGATGCCCAGCTCAGAGATCCAGGCGTCGTCGGTCACGTACTGCAGACCGCCCGAGTCGCCATCGAAGTCGGCGATCATCGCGATCGCGTAGCCGAGCACCCCGAGCGTGGCGGCCACGACCAGCCAGCGTCCGACCCGCGCCGGCAGGAACGCGGCGATCAGCCCCGCAGCGAAGGGCAGGAAGACGACGATCGAGAGGTGGATGGTGAACATCGCCTAGACCGACACGATCAGGAAGTAGAGGACGAGGCCGCCGAGGCCGGACACCAGGAGGAACGCATAGGCGCGCAGCTCGCCGGTCTGGATCGCGCGGGCAAGCGACGTGCCCACGCGCACCGCCCCGACGGTGCCTCCCACGAGCACGCCCTGTACGAAGACGCTCTCGATGATCGAGCGCCCGAAGCGCCCGAACGCCGCCATCGGGCGCACGAAGACGGCGTCGAACAGCTCATCGAAGTACCACTTGTTCGAGAGGAACGTGTGCACCGTCGAGAAGCGCTCACGGAGCTGGAGGGCCGTGCCCGGCCGGCGCAGGTACACGAGCGCCGCCACCGCGATGCCGAGCAGCGCGAGACCGCCACCGAGGGCGAGCCCCAGCCACTCGCTGCTCTCCGATGGATGGGTCTCGAGGAAGCGCGAGTCCTCGAAGGTCGGCTCGAGGAAGTGCTCGAGGGTGTCCGTGACGCCCGGGATGCCGAGTGTCCCCGCCACTATCGCGAGCAGTGCCAGCGGCGCCATCGCGGCCTTCATCGGCCAGGCCTGCTCGGCTACGTGATGCTCAGGGCCCGGGAAGCCCACCTCCGTGTCCTCCTTCTCCCCGGTGGCCGGGTTGGCGGGATCTCCATGGTGCAGGTGTCCCCGCTCGAGCTCGCGCGCCTCTGGGACCGGCTCGCCGAAGAAGACACGGAAGACCATGCGGAAGGCGTAGAAGGCGGTGAGCCCGGAGGCCAGGTAGCCCGCCACGGCGAGCACCACGTATCCGCCACCGCGGTTGAGGGTGAATGCCAAGATCTCGTCCTTCGAGAAAAAGCCCGACATCAGCGGGAAGCCCGCGAGCGCGAGCGCACCGATCGTGAAGGTGGCGAAGGTGAACGGCATGGCCTTGCGAAAGCCGCCCATCTTGTCGAGCGACTGAACGCCACCCATCGCCGCGATCACCGAGCCCGCCCCCATGAAGAGCAGCGCCTTGAAGAAGGCGTGGGTCATCAGGTGAAAGAGGCCGGCGCCATAGGCGGCCACCGACACGCCGAGGACCATGTATCCGATCTGGGACATCGTGGAGTAGGCGATCACCCGCTTGAGATCGGTGGCCGCGAGGGCGATCGTCGCGGCGATGAGCAGCGTGACAGTGCCCACCACCGCGCCCACGTCGGCCGCCGCCGGTGCCAGCTCGAAGAGGGGATGCATGCGGGCGATCAGGTAGACGCCGGCGGTCACCATCGTCGCCGCATGGATCAGGGCAGATACCGGGGTGGGGCCCTCCATGGCATCCGGCAACCAGGTGTGCAGCGGAACCTGCGCCGACTTGGCGAACGCGCCCACCAGCAGCATCACGCACGCGGCCACCAGCTGACCATCGTTCCTGCCGAAGGCGTTGCCGGCCTCCTCGAACACGCCCGCGTAGTCGAGGGCACCCGTTCCGTCGAAGAGCAGGAAGGCGCCCACCACCAGGCCGACGTCGCCGATCACGTTGATCACGAAGGCCTTGATCCCCGCCCCCGTGGCGGTGTCGCGCCGGTACCAGAAGGAGATCAGCAGGTAGGAGGCCGCACCCACAAAGGCCCACCCCATGAGCAGCACCACGAAGTTCGCCGCCAGGATCAGAAGCAGCATTGAGAACACGAAGAAGTTGAGATAGGCGAAGAAGCGCACGTATCCCCGGTCGGAGGTCATGTAGGCCACGGAGTAGACGTGGATGAGGAACGAGACGCCTGACACCACGAGGCACATGAACACCGACAGCGGGTCGACCAGGATCGACATGTCCGCTCTGAAGCCCGCGGTGTCCGCATACGTGTAGGCGGTGCCCACGAGCGAGCGCGAGTCCTCCGCCCTGTCGAGCAGCTCGAACAGCATCCCAAGCGATGCCGCGAACGATCCGAGGATCGCGGCGCTGCCGATCCACCCGGCGGCGCGCCCGGGCCAGAGGCGCCAACCCAGCGCCAACGCCAGCGTGCCCGCGAGCGGGAACGCCAGCACCAGCCATCCGTAGCCGGTGGCGCTCAACGGGTCACCCTCTCAGCTCGTTCATCTGGTCTACGTCGATGGGGAGCCGGCGGCGGTACATCGCAACGATGATCCCCAGGCCGATCACGACCTCGCAGGCGGCCACAACCAACACGATCAGCGCGAAGATCTGGCCGTCCTGGTTGCCGAGCATCCGCGAGAACGACAGGAGGGCGAGGTTGCCGGCGTTCAGCATCAGCTCGAGGCAGAGCAGCACCACGAGGGGGCTGCGGCGGGTTAGCACTCCCGCGGCGCCGGTGGCGAATATGAGCGCGGACAGGACCACGAACCAGGTGATGTCCACTAGCGAGCCCCTTCCTCACGCAGGACGTCGGCCACCGACAGCGTCGGCACGCCGTCGTCGGGCTCCTCGAGGCCGCGCCGCTTACGCGCCAGCACCACGGCGCCCACCGCGGCCACCAGCAGCAGGAAGGACGCCGCCTCGAAGGGCAAGAGGAACTTTGTGAGCAGCAGCCGGCCGATCTCGCCAGGGGAACCGAACGAAGCGCCGACCTCCGGCCCCGTGGAGTCGAGCGCGTCGAGCGACGAGCCCACCACGGCGATGGCCAGCTCCAGGAACAAAACTCCGGCGAAGAGTGGACCGATCCTCCGCAGCGGGCCCCCCTCGGGTCCGAGGGGCTCGTCCGAGCCGCCGACATAGGCCACCACGAACACGTAGAGCACCATCACCGCGCCCGCATAGATCACCACCTGGGCGGCCGCCATGAACTCGGCGCGCAGGAGCAGGAACAGCAGGGCCAGCGAGATCAGGTGCGCCACGAGCGAGAGCACCGAGTAGAACGGGTTGCGGATCAGGACCACGCCGAGCGCCCCCGCGAGCGCCCCGAGCCCGGCCACGAAGAACAGGAGCTGCTCGAACAGCATCAGGTGGGGGGGAAGGATTCGGCAGGGACGCCGAATGCTTCGCGTTTGGGGAAGGATTCGGCAGGGACGCCGAATGCTTCGCGTTTGGGGAAGGATTCGGCA
>JAUJNT010000001.1:601942-607739 GCA_030448005.1 Thermoleophilaceae bacterium | reverse complement strand
GGGGAAGGATTCGGCAGGGACGCCGAATGCTTCGCGTTTGGGGAAGGATTCGGCAGGGACGCCGAATGCTTCGCGTTTCCTCCCGGCGGTCATTCCCCCTCGCGGCGCAGCGGTGTCCGCTCGATGGGATCGGCCAGCAGCATCTCCTTCGTGAAGATGAGGTCCGAGCGCTCGTAGTCTGCCAGCTCGTAGTCGTGGCCCATGGTGATCGCGTCGAACGGGCAGGCCACCTCGCAGTACCCGCAGAAGATGCAGCGCGTCATGTTGATCTCGTACACGGCGGCGTAGCGCTCCCCCGCGGACACCTGGTTGTCCGGCGTGTTCTCGGCGGCCACCACGCGGATGCACTCCGCGGGGCAGGCGGCCACGCACAGGGAGCAGCCAACGCACTTCTCGAGCCCGCTGTCCTCGAAGCGCTGGAGCTTGTGACGGCCGCGCCAACGGGGATAGACCGGCGTCTTCTCCTCGGGGTACTGCACCGTGGCGGGCTTCTCGGCAAGCCGGCCGAACGTGGTGCGCAGCCCGCGCAGGGTGGCGCCGAACACGCGGTAGGCGCCGCCGAGGCCTCCCGGCTCGGGACCTCTCTGGACGGCGATGACGTCGTCGGCGGGTGCGTAGGGCTCGGGCATCAGGTGACCACCAGGAGGATTGCGGTTATCAGGACGTTCAGGGTCGCGAGGGGCAGCAGGATCTTCCAGCCAAAGGACATGAGCTGGTCGTATCGCAGCCGGGGGAGTGTGGCGCGGATCCATATGAAGAACAGGATCAGGGCGAAGATCTTCAGAAGCACCCACAGGGGCGCGAGCGCCTCCGGGCCTGGCCCGTGCCAGCCCCCGAGGAAGCAAGCGGTGGCCACGCCCGAGACGGAGATGATCTCGATGTACTCCGCGAGCAGGAACGAACCGAAGCGCATCCCGCCGAACTCGGTGTGGTAGCCGGCAACCAGCTCGGCATCCGACTCGGGAAGGTCGAACGGCGCCCGGGCGGTCTCGGCAAAGCCGGCCACCATGAAGATGAGGAACCCCACGAACTGGGGGATCACGAACCACATCTCGCCCTGGGCCTCCACGATCTTCACGAGCGACAGCGAGCCGGCGGTCATCGCGACGCCCAGAAGCGAAAGGCCGATGGCCACCTCGTAGGAGATGAGCTGGGCGGCGGAGCGCATCGCCCCGAGGAACGAGTACTTCGAGCCCGACGCCCAGCCGCCCAGCACGAAGGCGTAGAAGGCGAGTGAGCCGAACGCAAAGAAGAAGAGGAGGCCGATCTCGACGTCTATGCCATACAGGCCGAGGTCCCCGCCCCAGGCGCCCTGGGGTCCGAACGGGATGATCGCGAGCGTCGTGACCGCCGTGGCCACGATGATCACCGGGGATATCGCCATCATCCACGGCACCGCGGTGGCGGGTGCCGACTGCTCCTTCGAGAGCAGCTTCAGCGCATCGGCGAGCGGTTGCATCATCCCCCGTGGGCCAACGCGGTTGGGGCCGATACGACTCTGGAAGCGGCCGATCAGCTTACGCTCGAGCACTGTGAGCATCGGCACCACCGAGAAGATGAAGCCGAAGATCACGAGCGCCTTGACGATCTGCACGAGCGTGGTCTCCACCACGAGCCCGTCCGCCCCCATCAGCGTCATACCTTCGTGACCTCGACGGTGCGCGGCGCGCCGTTCGTCAGGGCGGTCGCGTTCTCCTCATCGGTGCCTGCCAGCAGGAAGACGCTGCCGGGGCGGATCGCCTGGCGCAGCGCCACGGAGGCGCGCACCCGCTCGCCACCGGCGCTCACCTCGACCTCGTCGCCGGAGCTCACGCCGATCCGCTCGGCGTCTGAGGGTGAGAGCTCCGCGCGCTGGACGGGCGCAAGGAACCTGAGCGACGGAGCGTGGCGGGTGACCTCGCCCGACCACAGCGTGGCCGCCGTCCCGAGCGTGAGGCCCTCGGGCCGCTCGGGCGGGGCCTCGAGCGGGCCGGAGGGGATCTCGGCCGCCGGGAGCCTGGCAGCGGCGCCACGATCTTGCCAGCGCACGCCCCGGCCGCCGATCTCCTCGAGCGCGGCGCCCCCGTAGAACGCCACGGCGCCCGTCAGCCCGGCCGTGACCGTCGCGGCCGTCGGCAGCTCGAGGCCCGCGCCGACCCGTGCGCAGAGCTCGGAGAGCACGCTCCACTCTGCGCGTCCCCCGCCGCTGTGCCCGACCGCCTGGCGTACTCGCTGCAGGCGACCGTCGGGGTGTGTCATCGTGCCTTCCTTCTCGGCGCCCGTCTCCGCGGGGAAGACCACCGTGGCGTGCTCTTCCAGGCCGGGGGAGAGAAACTCGCTGAAGGCGATCACGTCACCGGCACCCGCCAGCGCCTGCGCCCAGGCGGGCCGCTCGGGATGGCTCTCGAGCGGATCCACGTGCATCAGAAGGAGCGTCGAGAGCTCGCCGCCACCGAGGGCGCGGGCGATCTGCGCAGCGCCCATGCCGCTCTCGGGCGCATCCTCGAGGCCTGGCCCGAGTCCCGGGAGAACTCCCACCTCGCGCAGCCCGCGGGAGTTCGTGCCGGCGGGGATCTCGATCAGGCCGGACTCCTCGCGCTCTGCCACGCCGAGGGCCCCGGCCACCGCCAGCAGCGCGTCGATCGCCTGCGAGCCGCGCTCGCCGTGGGAGACCCGCTCGCCCCAGAGCACCACGATGTCCCCGGCGTCGCGGATCACCTCGGCCGCGGCGCGGATCGCCTCGAGGTCGGCGCCCGCCCGCTCGGCCAGCGCAGCGGAGTCGAGCCCGCCCGCCGGTGGGCCGCCCCCGAACGCACGCACGCCCACCTTCTCTGCCATCGTGGCCACGGCCTCCATGGCCCGCGCGGCCAGACCGCCTTCTGTGCCCTCCTCCTCTGGAGAGCCGGAGTCGCCGGGTGCCTCCTCGGACGCCCGTGGCGAGCCGAGCTCTGCCGCCAGCGCGACCAGCGCCGCCTCGACCGCGCCCGGCGAGAAGCGCACCTTGGCGCCGGTGTTGGCGTCGAGCCCGCCTGGTCGGCTCGAGAGGGTGACCACCTGCGTGCCGTTGCGCCTGGCGGCCTTGCGCACTCGCAGGTCGATGATCGGCGCATCGTCCACCGGGTCGGCCTCCACCACTAGCACCGCCCCCGCGTACTCGATGTCGCCCGTGCGGGCGCTGAGCTCGGGCCGCGAGAGCACGCGCGCCTGCTCGGAGTCGAGCCCGCCTGCGGCGCGGGAGTCCATGTGCGGGGAGCCGAGCCCTTCTCGCATGAGGTGCTGGAGCAGGAAGCCCTCCTCGTTGCTCGTGGCTCCGCCTGCCAGCGCCGCGGTCCTTGCCCCGCCTCGCTCGAGCGCGGACGCGGCCTCGGAGAGCGCGCGCTCCCAGGAGACCTCGCGAAGCGCGCCTGCCTCGCGTACCATCGGAGCCCGCAGGCGCTCGGGCGAATGGAAGCTCTGATAGCCGAAGCGGCCCTTGTCGCAGAGCCACCCGTCGTCCACCTCGGGGTTCTCGCGCGCCAGCACGCGGAGCACCTTCTCGTCGTCGCGGATCGTGAACTGCACGTTGCACTGGCTCGGGCAGAAGGTGCAGATCGAGCCCGACCCCTCGACGTCCCAGGGCCGTGCCCGGAAGCGGTAGGCGGTGGAGGTGAGCGCGCCGACGGGACAGAGCTCGATGATGTTCCCGCTGAACGGCCCTACGTAGGGGCGCCCGTCGTGTGTGCCCACGTACGTGTGGTCGGCGCGCTCGAGGAACACGAGCTGGTAGTCCTCGGCTATCTCCTGGGAGAAGCGCACGCAGCGGTAGCAGAGGATGCAGCGCTCGCGGTCGATCGCCACGAGCGGCGAGAGCTCGAGCGGCTTGCGGAAGTGGCGCTTTGGCTCGATGAAGCGGGACTTCCCGCCTCCCCAGCCGTAGGAGATGTCCTGCAGCGGGCACTCGCCGCCCTTGTCGCACACCGGGCAGTCGAGCGGATGGTTGATGAGCAGGAACTCGACGATCGCCGACTGCGCCTCCTTCACGCGGTCGGAGGTGGTGACCACCACCATGCCGTCCTTCACGGGGGTCGAGCAGGAGGTCTGAAGCTTCGGGATGCCCTCGATCTCCACAAGGCACATCCGGCATGCGCCCACCGGCGGCCCGAGCTTGCGCTCGTAGCAGAAGTAGGGGATCTCGACGTCGCCGCGCTTTGCGGCCTCGACCAGCATCGCGCCCTCGGGGGCCGTCACCTCCCGGCCGTCGATCTCGAAGGTGACCTCGTCGATCTCGGGGCGGGCCATGGCTAGGCTGCCCCCGCTTCCGCGGACCCCGCAAGCTCGCCGGCGCCATACGCAACCTCTGTGAGGTTGCGCCGGTGCCGGGCCTCCTCCATGTGCTGCACGAACTCCTCGCGGAAGTGCTTGATCATCGCCCCGATCGGCATCGCCATCGAGTCCCCGAGCACGCAGAGGCAGTTGCCCATGATGTTCTCCTGCACGTCCGAGAGGATCGACAGGTCCATCGGCGTGCCCTCCCCCTCGTCGAGGCGCTCGAGCATCTTGACCGTCCAGTTGGTGCCCTCGCGACAGGGCACGCACTTGCCGCAGGACTCGTGGCGGTAGAACTCGGCCAGCCGGAGGGCGAGGGGCACGATCGGCTGGGTGTCGTCCACCACGATGATGGCGCCCGAACCGAGCATGGAGCCCGCCTCGGCCATCGCCTCGAAGGTGTAGGGCAGGTCGAGGTGCTCATCCAGCAGGATCGGAGCCGAGGATCCGCCGGGAAACCAGCACTTCACGGTCCTGCCCTCGAGGGGCCCGCCGGCCAGTCCATAGACGATCTCCCGAGCCGGAGTGCCCAGCTCGATCTCGTAGTTGCCCGGCCGCTGCACGTTGCCCGAGACCGACACCATCTTGGTGCCGGTGGACTCGTCTATGCCCATCGAGGCGAACCACTCGCCGCCCTTCTCGATGATCATCGGCGTGTTGCAGAGCGTCTCGACGTTGTTGATCAGCGTGGGCCCCTGGTAGAGGCCCTGGTTGGCCGGGAAGGGCGGCTTTAGGCGCGGGTTGCCGCGGTTGCCCTCCAGCCCGTCGAGCAGCCCCGTCTCCTCGCCGCAGATGTAGGCGCCCTGGCCGCGGTGGACCACCAGCTCGAGCATCCTGTCCGAGCCGAAGATGCCCTGGCCGACGTAGCCCTTATCGTATGCCTCCGTCACGGCGGCGTCGAGGATCTTGGCCTGCAGCTCGTACTCGCCTCGGATGAAGATGAACGCCCGCTGGGCATCCGCGGCGATGGCGCCGATGATGATGCCCTCGATCAGCAGGTGCGGGTTCTTCTGCATCAGCAGGCGGTCCTTGAAGGTGCCGGGCTCCGACTCGTCCGCGTTACAGCAGAGGTACTTCTCCATCGAGCCCTCCGGCATGAAGCTCGCCTTCTTGCCCATGGCGAAGCCGGCGCCGCCGCGGCCGCGCAGGCCGGAGGCCTCGAGCTGCTCGAGCACCTCCTCCTGGGTCATGTCGAAGAGCGCCTTGCGCGCCGAGCGGTAGCCGCCGCGGCCTTCGTAGACCTCCAGCGTGTGGAGGCCCGGCTCGTGGATGCCCTCCGTGAGGAGCTTCGTCTCCTTCATGCCGGGCTCGGGTCGGGTGGTGAGGACTGCCCGGGCGGCTGCGGTGAGGAGCCCCCGTCCTGCCAGGGCGGGCGGTAGTCGCTGTCCTCCAGGCCGCGTCCGGGAAGCACGGCGCGGTCCTCCTTGATGGCGCTCACCAGCTCCTGGGCGTCGCTCACGTCCAGAGGGCCGACGTAGCGCCCGTCGACCGATGCCATCGGCGCCATCTCGCA
>JAUJNT010000001.1:567429-601842 GCA_030448005.1 Thermoleophilaceae bacterium | reverse complement strand
GGCGAGCACCAGCCGTGTATCCGCTGGGCGGCCGCGAGCGCCGGCAGGGTGGCCGAGCGCTTCTCCGGGTAGCGCTGGATCGCGGCCTGGATCGAGGCGCGCAGATCGGCCGGCACGTCCACCTCGGCCGGATCGGGCACGAGGGCAGGATCCTTGTCGAGGTCGGCGGCCTCGTCCCAGCCGAGCGGCATCGTGCGGCGGTCGCGGACCACCCGCCTGGCGGTCATCGATCGATTCCCCCGAGGATCGGGTCGAGCATGGCCAGGCAGGCGATGAAGTCGGCGATCACGGTGCCCTCGCCCATGTGCTTGAGCGCCTGCAGGTTCACGAACGATGGGTCGCGCATGTGCACGCGCGCGGGCTTGGAGGAGCCGTCGGCCAACACGAAGCAGCCGAGCTCGCCGCGCGGGGACTCGACCGGCACGTAGGCCTCGCCGGGCGGCACCCTGAAGCCCTCGGTCACGAGCTTGAAGTGGTGGATGAGCGCCTCCATCGAGGTGGCAAGCTCATGGCGAGGCGGCAGTGCGACCTTGCGGTTGCCCGTGATGTAGGGGCCCTCCGGCAGCCCGTCGAGTGCCTGCTCCACGATCTTCACCGACTCGCGCATCTCGGCCATCCGCACCCGATAGCGGTCGTAGTTGTCGCCCACCGTGCCGACCGGGATCTTGAACTCGAAGTCCTCGTATGAGCAGTAGGGCATCGCCTTGCGCAGATCCCACGGATTGCCGGCGGCGCGCAGGAGAGGGCCGCTTACGCCCAGCCCGAGCAGCTGCTCCACCGGCACGATGCCGGTGTTCTTGGTGCGCCGCAGCCAGATCTCGTTCTCGTCGAGCAGCGCCTCGTACTGGTCGATCCTGTTCGGCATCTCGGCGAGGAAGCGGCGGCACTTGGCCTCCCAGCCGGGGGGGAGGTCCTCCATCACGCCCCCTACCTGGAAGTAGCGGGTGTGCAGGCGCTGCCCGGATGACATCTCGAAGAGGTCGAGCAACTCGTCGCGCTCGCGCAGCGCCCACCAGAGCATCGTGATCGCGCCGATGTCGAGCGCCCCCGTGCCGAGCCAGAACAGGTGGCTTGCCACCCGGTTGAGCTCCATGTGGATCACGCGCAGGTACTGGGCCCGTGGGGGCACCTCCTCATCGAGCAGGTTCTCGACCGACGCGCAGAAGGCGTAGGCGTTGAAGTAGTAGGCCAGGTAGTCCATCCGCTCGACGAACGTGATGGCCTTCCAGTACTCCTGGTCCTCGCAGCTCTTCTCAATTCCGGTGTGCACGTAGCCGATGATCGGCTGGACGTTCTGGACGGTCTCCCCCTCGAGCGTGCAGAGCAGCCTGAGCACCCCGTGGGTGGCCGGGTGGTGCGGACCGAGGTTGATCGTGAGCATCTCGGTCTCCGGCTCGAGCTCCATGCCGGAGATCGGCGACTCCCCGTTCATCGCATCGAGCGAGATCGACTTCTCCCTCTCCCTGTAGGGAGTCTTCAGCGGATCAGTCATACCACCGCGGCAGCTTGCGCTCGTTGAACGTGAAGAGGACCGGCTCGCCGCCCATCGGGAAGTCCCTGCGCTGGGGGTATCCCACGTAGTCCTCCGGCATGAGGATCCGGCGCGGATCCGGGTGACCCTCGAAGACCACTCCGAAGAAGTCGTAGACCTCGCGCTCCTGGAAGTCGGCGGTCGGGAACAGATCGGTCACGCTGGCTAGGACAGCATCCTCCACGGTCACGCGGGCTCTGACCGCGAGCCGGTCACGACGCTCCATGCTCAGCAGTTCATAGTGAACCCCCAGGCGCGGCTCCTCGGGCAGGTAGTCGCACCCGTGCAGGCTTGAGAGCTGACCGTAGGGCTCCTCGTCGTCGTCGCGCAGGTAGCGAAGGACCTCGTGCACACGCGGGGGATCCACCTCCAGCCGGGCCCGCCCATGGGCGTGATTCGTGCCGATCACGGCCGTGTCCCCGACCGCTTCCCGTACGCGTTGGGCGGCCAGCTCCAATCCGGTGGCGTCAGGCAATGTCCTCGCTGCCCTCCGCCCTGTACTCCTCGGTGCCCTCGGCCCGATAGCGCTCCCGCCAGCCGAGCTCGGGCTCGTTGGTGATCTTGTCCTGCAGCTTCATGATCCCGTACATCAGGGCCTCCGGCCGCGGCGGGCAGCCAGGCACGTAGACGTCCACCGGCAGGAACTTGTCGGCCCCCTGCACGAGCGCATAGTTGTTGAACATGCCGGCGCTCGAGGAGCAGGCGCCCATGGCGATCACCCACTTGGGCTCGAGCATCTGCTCGTAGAGGCGCCGGATGATGGGCGCCATCTTTATCGAGACCCGGCCCGAGAGGATCAGCAGATCCGCCTGGCGCGGCGAGAAGCGGATGACCTCGGCGCCGAAGCGGGAGAGGTCGTTGCGCGGCGAGCCGATCACCGTGATCATCTCGATCGCACAGCAGGCCAGCCCGAAGCCGAGCGGCCAGATCGCGTTCTTGCGCGCCCAGCTCTGCGCCTCCTCAAGCTTGGTGAGCAGCAGGCGCTTCTCCACGTACTCCTCGAGGCCCTGACCGTCGAGGTCACCGCGCAGCATCTGCTGGGCGCTCAGCTGCCTGGCGCGAAAGTCCTCTTGGGAGCCGGGGGCCTTGCCGCGGACTACTTCCATTCCAGGGCTCCTCTTCTCCAGACGTACACGAAGGCAACCAGGAGGAGGATCACGAACACGATCATCTCGACCAAGGCAAAGACGCCGATTGCATCCAGTTGAACCGCTATCGGGTACAGGAAGACCACCTCGATGTCGAACAGGATGAAGAGCATTGCCACGAGGTAGAAGCTCACCCCGAAACGGAAGCTCTTTCGCACCTCTGATGGTAGTCCTGACTCATAGGGGTCGGACTTCGCCCTGTTCGGTCGCCGTGGACCGAGGACCGAGTTGAGGCTGACGAAGGCCACGCCCACGCCGATGCCCAGCGCCAGGAACACGAGGGCTGGTAGGTAGCTCTTCAGCACGTACCCGCATGTATAACGCACGCTTATGCGCAGGGGCCCTCTCGTCGAGCGTCCGGGAGGGCCTTGACCTCCTTCCATATGGCGCTCGGCATAGCCGTGCTGGTCACCAACGGCGCCGCCGGATGCTGGGGCGCGGTCTCCTGGCTGCGAAGCGCTCCGTCGGTCTGGTTCTGGTACCTGCTGCGCCTGGCGCAGGCCGCCGTCGCGGCGCAGGTCATCGGGGGCTTCCTACTCCTTGCCCGCGGCGAGAACGCCCCGGACGGGCTGCACATCGCCTACGGCGTCGCCCCCCTCGTGATCACGCTGGTCAGCGAGGGGCTGCGCCTTGGCGCCGCACAGCGCGAGCTCGAGGACGTGGAGGACCTGGATTCCCTGGACCGTCCAGGGCAGATCGCGATCGCGCGGCGGGTGGCGCTGGCGGAGCTGGGAGTCATGACCGTCGGGGCGCTCCTCATCCTCACGCTGGCGCTGCGCGCCTACCAGACCGGCGGGCCGTGAAGGGCTCCGCCTCGCGGATCCCGCCAGGTGCCGCCCGCCTGGCTGAGAACTCGTAACCTGTGACGGGCGGGTGGGTCTGCGGGGACCCACCTGTCCAGCCCCCGATCGACATGGAGGTCTGAAGGGTGTTCGCTGAGCGGGATCTCTCGATCGACGCCGATCTCCGATGGTTGCACCAGGCCCGCGCGTGGGCGGCGCGCGCGGCGCGGGAGTTCGGCTTCGAGGCCGACGGGTGCTACCAGGTCAAGCTCGCCATGAGCGAGGCGGTGGCAAACGCCACCCAGCACGGCTCGCAGGGCCCGCAGGACACCGTCCAAATCACTGCCCGGGAGCGCCGAGGCGCCCTCGTCTTCGAGGTGTGCGACACCGGTCGCTACGTGGCGCCCGTCGCGCCGGCCGGGGAGATGGCCGAGCGGGGGCGCGGGCTTGCCCTGGTGGGCCTCGTGATGGACGAGGTGCAGCTCGAGCCGGGTGATGACGGAAGCCTGCTGCGCTTTTGCAAGCGGCTCGACACGGCGGCCTTTCGCGCCTCGTAGGAGGCCCGTTACTGCCCGAGGCGCCTACTTCACCTCCAGCCTGCCCACCATCCCGAGCTCCTCGTGGTCTCCCACGGTGCACACGTACCTGTAGCTCCCGGGCCGAAGGCTCGCGCTGACAGACCGCCGCCGGCCCTCCGGGAAGCTGCGCGTCGAGGCGAGGTCCCGCTCGCCCTCGCGGATGTGGATGTTGTGCGCGAGGCTGCCGCGGTTGGCCAGCACGATCCTGAGACGCGCCTCCCGCCCTCCGGCTCTCACCACGATGCGCCCCGGGTCGAAGCGATACTCATCGGCCCCCATCCTCACGGTCGCGCCGGTGCGGACGGTGACAGAGCGCCCCGGCTCCTCCTCGTCCGAGCAGCCGCCAGCCAGAGGGAGGGCGCACGCGCACAGCAGGGCGGCGGGTACTCGCACGGTGGCGGATAATATGCCCGGGCCGTGGCCGCCCCAGACCGCCCTTCCAGGCTCGCCCGCGCCGCTTGCGGTGCGCTTCTGGCGCTTCTCGTCGTACTGGGGGGCGGCTGCGGTGGTGAGATCGACGTGAAGGAGGCGGACAGGACCGGCGCCCAGCTCTTCTACGAGAACTGCTCGGGCTGCCACTCGCTCGCGGTCGCGAACTCCTACGGCTCCAAGGCACCCGGCGAGACCAAGCCCGGCGAGCGCACGAACGGCCCCGACTTCAACGTGCGCAAGGAGTCTCGCGACGACGTTCTCTTTGCCATCCGCAACGGAGGGTTCTCCGGGGCGATCATGCCCGCGAACATCGTGGTGGGCGAAGAGGCCCAGAAGGTGGCCGAGTTCCTCGCGCAGTACTCGGGCAAGAAATGAGCGGTCAGGGGTCGGACGTGACCTCCTCAGGCGAAGGCACGGGCTCGGGCCAATAGCCCGGCCGGCGCACCGTGCTCGATCTCAAGCGCCTGCGGGAGGATCCCGAGACCGCGCGTGCGGCGCTCGCCCGGCGCGGCGAGGAAGCGGTGGATGCGCTCGATCGCCTACTCCGCCTCGATGAGGGTCACAGGACGCTCTTGCAGGACGTCGAGGAGCTGCGTGCCTCGAAGAACGCGGCGAGCAAGCAGATCGGCCTGCTGCAGCAGGAGGGCGCTGACGCCTCGGAGGCCATAGCGGCCGTGAAGGCGGTGAGCGAGCGCCAGAAGGCGCTCGAGACCGAGCTGCGACAGGTCGAGGAGCAGCTCGGGGAAACGCTCGCGGCGATGCCCAACCTGCCCGCAGAGGATGCCGCCACCGAGGACACGGTGCTCCGCGATATTGCCGGGGGGGCAGGGGCCTCGGGGAAGGACCACCTAGCGCTGCTGGGCCCGCTCGTGGACCTCGAGGCGGGCGCCCGCGTGGCCGGCTCGCGCTTCGCCTACCTGAAGGGCCCGCTCGTGATGCTCGAGCTGGCGCTCGTGCGGTGGGCGCTCGAGCTGCTCGCGGGCCACGGGTTCGAGCCCGTGCTGCCGCCGGTGCTCGTCCGGGAGGAGGCGCTGTACGGAACGGGCTTTCTCCCCGACACCGAGCAGCAGATCTACCAGGTGCCGGGCGACGGCCTCTACCTTGCCGGGACCTCCGAGGTGCCACTGGCCGGCATGCACGCCGGTGACATGCTGGCCGAGGAAGACCTCCCGCTGCGCTACGCGGGGTTCTCGACGTGCTTTCGCCGTGAGGCAGGCGCGGCCGGCAGGGATACGCGCGGCATCTTCCGCGTGCACCAGTTCGACAAGGTCGAGATGTTCTCGTTCGTCGTCCCCGAGGCGGCGGTCGAGGAGCACGAGCGGCTGCTCTCGATCGAGGAGGAGATCATGCGGGCGCTCGGACTGCCCTACCGGATCGTGAACATCGCAGTCGACGATCTCGGCGCCTCGGCCGCCAAGAAGTACGACGTCGAGGTGTGGCTACCGGGCCAGGAGCGCTTCCGCGAGCTCACGTCCTGCTCCAACACGACCGACTTCCAGGCCCGCCGCCTCGACGTGCGCTACCGGCCGGCCCAGTCGAAGGCCCCCCGCCACGTGCATACGCTCAACGGCACCGCCGTGGCGGCTGGTCGCACGATCATCGCCGTCGTGGAGAACGGCCAGCGGGAGGACGGCAGCGTCCTGCTTCCGGAGGTCCTGCGGGCCTACGGCGCGCCTGAGCGCATCGAGCCGGCCGGTTAACCGCGTCCTGCAAGACTCGAGTGCCCGGAGGGGTGGCAGAGCGGTCGAATGCGCCGGCCTTGAAAGCCGGAAACGGGCGTCAGCTCGTTCGTGGGTTCGAATCCCACCCCCTCCGCTGGTACCAGGCGAATCGGTGTCCCGGGGCGCGCATGCACCGGAACTGCGCGGCCCGGCGCGCCGATCAGATCGCCTGACGGTTCCAGATGGCCGTCATGCCGTCGCCCACGGGCAGCAGCACGCACTCCGTGCGCTCGTCGGCCAGGACGTGGTCGTTGAACTCGCGGAGCGCGCGGGTGCTCTCCGAGTCCTCGGATGGGTCGAGCACACGGCCGCCCCACAGCGTGTTGTCCACCACGATCACGCCATGAGGAGCGAGCTTCGGCAGCACGCTTTCGTAGTAGTCCCGGTAGCCGGTCTTGTCGGCGTCGATGAACACCACGTCGAACGGCCCGTCGAGGGCGGCGATCGTGTCGATCGCCGGTCCCACCCGCAGGTCGATGCGCTCGCCCAACGCGCTCGAGTCGAAGTGGCGCCGCGCCACGGCGGCTGTAGCCTCGTCGATCTCGCAGGTCACGACGCGCCCGCCGGGCGGCAGCGCTGAGGCCATCGCGAGTGATGAGTAGCCGCTGAACGTGCCGATCTCGAGCACCAGCGCGGCTCGCGTGGCGTGGACGAAGGCCATCAACAGCCCGCCGTCGAGCACATCCGAGAGCATCTGCGGGCACTCGAGCTCCCGGTGGGTGGTCTCGCTGACCCCGCGCAGCAGCGGCGAGTCGGTGGTGGAGTGCGCGCGCGCGTACTGAAGCTCGCGGTCGTCGTGTGCCATCGGACGAGGGTAATCGGCGGCGTGGCCGGGCCACCGACAGGTACCCTGGGCTACACGATGGTCGCCCGCTCAAAGGTCGCAGCCGCAACAGTTGCCGTGCTGGCGGCAGGTGGCGTCGCCGCCGCGCTGACCGCGGGCGAGGACGGCGCCCGTAGCCGGGCCGACGCCAAGCCCTTCCGTCCCGAGCCCCAGCGCGACCCGTTCCCCGCCAACCTCGAGGGTCCAAACCGGTATCCGATCGCCCGCGTGGAGGGCAGGCCGCTGCTCTACGACCGGCCCGGTGGCAGGCCGAAGATCCGGATCGCCGGGGAGACGGAGTGGAACACGCCGCGTGTGCTGAGCGTGGTCAAGCACCGCGGAAAGTGGCTCGCGGTGCTCGTGCCCGAGCTCAAGAACGGCGACATGGCCTGGATCCACATGGACAAGGTGGCGCGCCTGGGCGCAGTCACCTGGTCGCTGCATGCGGACCTGTCGAGGCGAGAGCTGGTGGTCCGCCGGGACGGCAGGCGCGTGAGGCGCCTCAGCGTAGGCGTGGGAAGGCCCGGCCACAGCACGCCGACCGGGCGGTTTGCGGTGACCGATCGGCTGCGGGTCACCGACCCGGCCTCTCCCTATGGATGTTGCGTCTTGGCGCTGACCGGCCACCAGACCCGGCTGCCGCCCGGATGGCCGGGCGGGGATCGCCTGGCGGTTCACGCCACCGCCGACCTGAGCGGCCTGGGACAAGAGGTGAGCCTCGGCTGCATGCGCTCGGATCCCAGGGACGCGCGCTGGCTGATCAAGAAGGTGCCGCTCGGCTCGCCCGTGTTCATCCGCGAGTGAGCTGCCCATCTCACGCCGCGGGCGTCTGCGGCGTTCATAGAGCGTGACCCTGCCGCCGTTTCAAGCGCTGATCGACGCCCACGGCGCCGCGGTGCACCGGTTCCTCGTGGCCTCGGTGGGGCCCTCGGAGGCGGACGACTGCTTCCAGGAGGCCTGCCTCGCCGCGCTGCGCGCCTACCCGCGGCTGGCTCGCGGGGACAACCTGCGCGCGTGGCTCATGCGGATCGCGCAGCGCAAGGTGATCGACGCGCACCGCGCGCACACCCGCCGGCCACTGCCGGTGGCGGGGATGCCCGAGGCGCGCGCCGACGATCCACCGCCGGAGCCGATCGATGGGGAGCCGGTCATCTGGGCGCAGATTCGCGCGCTGCCGGACAAGCAGCGCGCGGCCGTCTTCCTGCGCAGCGCCGCCGAGCTCTCCTACGCGGAGGTGGCAGAGGCGCTCGACTGCTCTCAGGAGGCGGCGCGTCGTAGCGTCCACGAAGGACTGAAGCGCCTGCGAGAGGAGCTGAGCGTATGAGGGACATCGACGTTGCACTGGGCGAGGCCGCGGATGGCCTGCCGGCTACCGGGCCTTCCCCGCGGGCACTCGACCGCTTGGCCCGCGGGGCGGAGAAGGAGGGTGTGCTGGACGTGGCCTACGCGCAGGTGGACTCGCCGTTCGGCCCCCTCACCGTTGCGGTCACGCCTCGCGGCCTGGTGCGGCTCGCCTATCCCGAGCGGCCGCTGGACGCGGTGCTGGGTGACCTCGCCAAAGAGGTTTCGCCGCGCGTGCTCGAGGCACCCGCACGGCTCGATCCGGTCCGCCGGGAGCTCGGCGAGTACTTCGAGGGCCGGCGCCAGAGCTTCGAGACGCCGATCGACTGGGCGCTCACCCGCGGCTTCTTCCGGAGGGTGCTCCAGGCCACGGCGCGCATCGGGTACGGGCGGGTGAGCACCTATGCGGAGGTTGCCGCGGGCGCCGGCAGCGCCAAGGCCATGCGCGCCACCGGGAACGGGCTCGGCTCGAACCCGATGCCGGTGGTCGTGCCCTGCCACCGGGTGCTGCGCACAGGCGGCGGGCTCGGGGGCTACACCGGCGGGATCGAGCGCAAGGAGTTCCTGCTAGCGCTCGAGGGCCACTGACCGCGCCCGCGCTGCCGACGCCGGCCCTTCCCGGGTCCCAACTCTCCCGACCGGGGCGTCGCTCGGCCCGACAGGGAAACGCCGCCGCGCCCTCCGGGCGGAGGGGTCGTGCTCACAGTCGATCGAGCACGACCGCGAGCATGAGTCGCGCCAACGGGCCCGCCGGGAGGCCCGCCACCGATCCGGTGGCCGCTGCGAGCCGCGGGCGTCCCTCGTCGCTGGCGACGGTGGCGTGCAGCTCGAGCGGGATCGGCGTCCGGGCAGCGCCGACGACGAGACCGCCCGCCAGCGAGCCGATGAGGCCGCCGAGCGGTCCCCCTGCCGCCCTGCCGAGCTGGTCGGCCACCTCCCGCGGAGTGGTGACTCCCTTCACCAGCAGGGCGTAGTCCTCCCCGCGGCCCTCCCGCCTGAGCTCGAAGCGCCCGGCCCGCAGTGGCCCGGCCGCGAGGTCGCTCAAGGTCACATCCACCCGTTTGAAGCCGTCCAGGCGCTTCAATGGGTTCTCCCTCCGGTCGGCCGCCTCCTGGCGTCGACCCGTGCCCTCCGCCTGGAAGCCGGCATCCAGGCGTAGACCCGTGCCCTCCGCCTCGAAGCCACCACCCCTGCCCGCAAGGAGGGACACGGCCGGAAACGCGTCGAGGCGGACCTTTGCGCTGCCTCCGCCCTCCTCGAGCCGATCCTCCACGCGGCCCGCCAGGTAGGCCGGCAGGGCGAACTCAAGGACCACCGTCAGGACCGGGAGCGCCACCAGGATCCCGGCCAGGAACGAGGGCATACAATCGGATTCTCCCTGGAGAGGTGGCCGAGTGGCTGAAGGCACTCGCCTGCTAAGCGAGTAAGGGGCGCAAGCTCTTTCGCGGGTTCGAATCCCGCCCTCTCCGCTGAAGTGGTTTCACCGGCGCCGGACTCGGCAACGATCCGGGCAGACAAGGAACACGGAAGGAACGGATGCCGAAGCGAATCCTGATCGTGGCCTGTGGCCTCATTTGCGTCTTTTGCGCGAGCGTCGCATACGCGAAGACGGTCACCGGTACTTCGGGCTCGGACACGCTCGTGGGCTCGAAGATCGCCGACCGCATCGACGCCAAGGCCGGCCTCGACACGGTCTATGGGTTGAGCGGCGACGACAGGATCGAGGGTGGCAGCGGCGAGGATGCGCTCCAGGGCGACGCCACATGTCCGGCGGGCACGACCACCGACCTGAGTCGCTGCAACCAGTTGAGCGGGCGCGGCGACGACAGGATCCAGGGCAACTCCGGTGAGGACGTGATCGCGGGTGGCGCCGGCAACGACACGATCAGCGGCGGCATCGGTGTCGACAACCTCACCGGCGGCAGCGGCAGGGACAGGATCTCCGGCAACAGCGGAGACGACACGTTCTTCGCCGGCAGCGGCAACGACCGGATCAGTGGGGGCTCGGGGATCGACCGGATCATGGGCCAGAGCGGGAGGGACACGATCCTTGCACTCGACCGCAGGCGCGACATCATCGATTGTGGCTCCGGCCGGGACACCGTGATCGCCGACAGGGTCGACAAGACCACGAAGTGCGAGATCCGGCGCAGGTAGGCGGTCGCGGGCGCCCCGTTTTAAGACGGGGGTCGGCAGTGCCTCGAACGCTGCCTGATGGCCCGGTCCGCTTAGACAAGCAATCCTTCCACCAACCCTTGATACCGCCCGGGCAGGAGGCGGAGCCCGGTGGCGCTACCCTTGTCCCGCTGCGCCCGTAGCTCAGCTGGATAGAGCGTCGGTCTACGGAACCGAAGGTCAGAGGTTCGAATCCTCTCGGGCGCGCTCCACGAAAGCCCCGCTACGGCCGGGTTTCGTGGCGGAGGCCGCCGCGGGCGCTCTGAATGGGCGCGGGTGGGAACGAGAGTGCTAGCTTCCTTGCCTGGCGCTGACGGCGCTCGTTCCCACCCACCATGGCCACCAGACTGTCGGAGAGCCGCGTCGACCACGACGTAGTGGTCGACCGACTGAATCGCGGCGCCCGCCTGATCAGTCGCCTCTTCGCGCATCTGGTTGGCCCGTTCCACACTCGCGTCGAGTGCGCCTTCTGACTCCCACAGGGTGATGCTGATCCTCCTGCCGCCATCCCTGTCGACGAGGAAGTAGGCCTTGCTGACACCGTCCAACTCCTCAAGGCGCCTCGTACGCAGTCGAATCCCTTGACTAGTTCGTCGGCCTCACCGTCGTACGTGCTTACGCGCGCGTGCATCACGTCCTCCTCCGACGTAGTTTGCTCCTCGCCGCAACTATCTCCGGCGCTCGCCGTGCGGGTCAACCCGTGAGGGCTTGACGGACCGTGCAGGGCCTGCAGAGCGACGACACTGCTGCTCCTCGACGAGAGGGTGGGCGAGGCGCCCGGTGCTGCGATGCGCAAACGCGGCACTCTGCCGCCGGGGATCGTTATCCCTCCGCGCGCCGGGAGCAGTCGTCTGAGCGGGCGACCTCGCCGCTATTGCTTTCCTCGAGCACAGAAGTCTCGAAGGCCCCTGCTGTCTACGCACGAGGCTGTCGCGCAAAAGGTCACGGATCCGAGTAGCCCGTCGGGTCGGCCCGGCGGCGAGCAGGAAGCACGGGGCGGATTCTGCTCCGAAGTCGCCGATCAGGCGGCTGAGGTCTGCGGCGAGTGGCGGTGGAGCTTCAGGAGGTTGTAGTGGCCGCGACAAGCCGCCATTCCGAGCGCGCGGCGGCCCGCCGACGTCGTTTGAACCGATCGATCCTTTCGCGTTGACTTATCTGGGTAGAGACCGGCTTGACCATCCAGTGTCATCGTGAGTACTCGGCAAGGATCGAGTGGAACTGAGCTATGGGGGTCACGTCCCATAGCGTGGTGTAGGAGGGCGGCGGACGGAACGTAGTTCCGGCCACCGCGGCGCTCATGCTCGTCGGACTTCTCAAGGTTCGACAGCAAAGGAGGCACCACAGTGGCCGGTCAGGAAAGGATGGCGGTCGAGGAGGTCGTCAGGCAAGTGCTGCTTGATGAGCACGCAGATGTGCTGCGCGAGTCGCTTAGGCTGCTTGTGCGCGAGTTGATGGAGGCGGAGGTCTCGGAGCTGGTCGGCGCTGAGCTCGGGGAGCGCCGGCCCGATGACCGCGCGACTCACCGCAACGGCTATCGGGCGCGGCGGTGGGACACGCGCGCTGGCGAGATCGAGTTGCAGATCCCGAAGCTGCGCCAGGGCAGCTACTTCCCGGGCTTCCTGAAGCCGCGCAAGCGCTCTGAGCAGGCGCTTGTGTCGGTCGTGCAGCAGGCCTATGTCTGCGGGGTCTCGACGCGGCGGGTGACCAGCTGGTCGAATCGCTTGGGCTGAGGATCTCGAGGTCCGAGGTTTCGCGTGTCTGCGCGCTGCTTGACGAGCAGGTCGAGGCGTTCAGGGAGCGCCCGCTGGAGGGCCGCTACCCCTACCTGTTCCTCGACGCGAAGGTCGAGAAGGTCCGCGACGGCGGCCGTGTGCAGCGCAAGTGCGTCGTTGTCGCCCACGCCGTGCACGAGAGCGGCCGGCGGGAGATCATCGGCCTCGATGTCGGCGAGGCGGAGACCGAGGCGTTCTGGCGCGAGTTCCTCAGGAGCCTCGTCAAGCGTGGCCTGACGGGTGTTCAGCTGGCGATCTCCGACGCCCACCCGGGACTGAAGGCGGCGCTTGCACAGGTGCTTGGCTGTGCCTGGCAGCGCTGCACGGTTCACTTCCTCAGGGATTGCCTCGGTCATGCGCGCAAGGACCAGCACGGGCTGCTCGGCGCGCTGATCCGCCCGATCTTCGGCGCCGAGGCCGGCGAGGAGGCGCGCGGGCGCCTGGGCGAGGCGGTCTCCCAGCTCGAGCGGGCGCTACCAAAGGTGGCAGCGCTGCTCGAAGAGGCAGAGGAGGACATCCTCGCCTTCTACGCCTTCCCAGCGAGCACTGGCGCAAGCTGCGCTCGACAAACCCCTTGGAGCGCTTCAACCGCGAGATCGGCCGGCGCACCGACGTCGTCGGGATCTTCCCCGATGACCGCGCGCTGATCCGCCTCGACGAGCATGCTTCGCGATCGAGGCAAACGACGAGTGGCTCCTCGGGCGCTGCTACATGAGCCACCAATCGATGGGACCGCTGCTCGAGCAGCGGTCCCATCGAACAGACCAACAGGAGGCCCTCGAGCTCACCACGGCCTGAGCAGCCACCATTCCCACCGACGAGGGGGGTGCGTTTCTTCTTACACCACGTCCAGGGACTTGACTGCTATGGGGCTAGTTTCGGAGCGGTCTGATTCAACGGCGACATCACCGCGGGCGGTCGGTTTATTCCCATCACGCAGCAACGACCCGACGCCGACCAGCAGCGGGAACTTTGGCGCCTCCGCAGCCGGCGTCGGGAACGTCGACGAGAGCAATCCGCAGAACCAGCTGCCAGCCTACGCGCCTCGAGCGTCCTAAGCTGTCTCAGCGACGGCGCCGCGTGAGAGCGCCCTCGCTGTCGCGCAGTGCCGACTCGCGTTCGTAGTACTCCTCGGAGGTGATTTCGCCACGCGCGAGGTGCTGCTGCAGCGTTTCGCGTGCCGTCGGTTCTCCCGAGCCATGTGTCTGCGTGGCGCGAACCCCGAGATAGACGGCTACGCCGATCAGGATGGAGAGCAGCAGCAACCCGATGAGCATCATCACGCCCATGCCGCCCATCATGTCCATCATCACAAGACCTCCTGGGCTCGGCGGCGAAATGGCTCGTTCGGACTACTACGTACCATAGTAGCTGGCAGGTGCGTTCGAGCGGGTCGCGTCAGCGCCTGCCGGCGAGCCGCGCGAGCCGGCCAGAGCCGACGAGCGCGGCGGCCCCAACGAGAAGCGGCACGACCGCCATCGCGAACATGCAGGCGCCGGCGAGAAACAGCGGCAGGTTGAGCGCGTTGTGCGCGGAGGCCTCGGCGACGCGGAGGGCGACAACACCGACGGCGGTCAGCGTCACGAGGGCGGCCCCGATGAGCGCGAGCGGGAACTGCCACGCGGGCCGGTCGCCGAGCAAGGTGTCGACGCGCTCGGGGGCTATGCCGACGACTGCGGGGATGGCGGCGCTGTCGAACGCGAGCAGTGCAGCGGCCAGCGAGCGGCGGTCGCCGCCGCTTGCCTCCACCGCCGCGCCGTCAGCGGCGACCTCGGCCAGCGCTGCGTAGCGCTCGGCGAGCGCCCGCATACCCGGGAGGAAGAACAGCGCGTCACCGGCTGCGCGAGCCAGCAGCAGGCGCAGGGGGTCACGCGCGCGTGCGTGATGCTGCTCGTGTGCGAGCACGGCGTGCAGCTGCCCCTCGCCGAGCGCCGCGAGCGTTCCTGTCGAGACGAAGATGCGTGGACGGAGGAGGCCCGCGCAGAAGGCGTTCGGCGCGTCGTCGGCAAAGAGGAAGGTGTGCGGCGGTCCGAACGGTGCCGGGCCGACCACAGCCAGTGAGGCGACAAAGCGGCGTGAGGCGCTGAGCTGGCGAACAACCGAGCGCCCGGCGAGCAGCAGCACGGCGAACGCGCCGCTGCCGAGCGCCAGTGCCAACGCCGAAGTAAGCGTGAGCTCGGGCAGCGCGAAAGTCTGACACGCGGCGATCAGTGCGCCGGCGCTCGGCACGCCCAAACGCACGTTCGTGGCGCCAGCGACGAGCGCGAGCGCGGTCACGCCCGCGCCGAGTAGCGCCAGCAGCGCGTACAGCCAGAAGACGCCCGCTGCCTTAGTCATCGCGGGCGAGTCGCCGCAGCTGCTCGCGGCGCTTGGGATCGAGCCGGTCCATCTGACGGGCGAAGTGCATGAGCGCTGCCTCGCCGTAGTTCTCGACGAGCGCGCCGACCTCCGCGGCCGCCCGGGCCTCCAGGTACTCGTCTCGGCTCGTCGTCGGCTTGTAGATGTCCGTCTTGCCCTCGCGGCGCCGCTCCAGCAGGCCCTTCTTGTCGAGGCGCACCATCGTCGTCATGACGGTCGTGTACTTGCGCTCCTTGTCCGAGCGCTTGTTGAGCTCTTCGAGGATGGCTCGCACGTTGCATTCGCCGACCTCCCAAATCAACTCCATCACCTCTGACTCGAGCTCATAAAGCCCGGGCGGAACGTTGGAGGGATCGGCGGCCATGACGCTCAAGACTAGCTCTGCGGTTGCGCGAGCGAGGGTCGCTGCGCGCGCTCAGTCGACTCGGCAATCTGAGCGGCCAAAGCACGCTGGCGCTCGCGCAGAGCGTCGGCGTCCGAGGTTCTGCGCGGCGGGCAGCACAGCGGGCGCTTGCCGCGCCGCATCGCCCACAGCATGTGCAGCGGGCAGGTGAGCGCGGCGGCGATCGCGACGATCAGGAGCGCGGTCGTCACGAGCGTCCGGCGACCGGGTCGGCGGGCTCGTCGAGGCGCTCGAGCTCGGCGCCGAGCCGGCGGTGCTCTTCGCGCAGCTGCTCGACGCTGCCCGCAACTGGCGGCTGCTCGGCCGCGGGCTCCTTGCGCATGCCCTTGGCCATGAACCACATCATCAGCCCCATGCCGACCGGACAGGCGAGAAATGCGAGGGCGAGAAGCGTGCTTTCCATGGGTCTCCTTACTGCCGGGGAGGTGAACTACGACCAAGCATAGTAGATCGGTACGTGACCCTTGAAGAAGGGAAGCGAACGGACCGCCGCTCGACCGCAAGTGCGGAGAACGGGATGGCCGCCCGAGACCTGGTGCATTCGTCGAACTTCAAGCCGCCGCCGACGGTGCGGGCGACTCAGCCGGCGACCGGCGCGCCACCAGCAAAAGCGCACCGAGCGCCGCGAAGGCGAGCGCGAACAGCTGGGGCTGCGTGAGCCCCGCGGCGACTTCCTCGTTGCGGCGCACGAGCTCGACGAGAAAGCGCGAGCTGCCGGCGCCGACCAGATATAGGCCGAAGAGACGGTGCGGTGCGAGACGGTCGCGCAGGCGCCAGAGCAAGGCAAACAGCGCCAGCCCGCCGAGCGTCTCGTACACGGGAGTCGGATGCACGCGCTCGGTGGTCGGGACCTCGCCGTTGGGATAGGACATCGCCCACGGCAGGTCGCTCGGCTGTCCGTAGGTGCCATCGCCTGCGAGCTGGCAGGCGATCCGCCCGACCGCGTACCCGAGCGCCAGCGCCGGCGCGCTCGCGGCGAGCAGGTCAGGCAGCCGCACGCCGAGCCGTCTGGCCATCAGCAGCACCGCCACTGCGCCGCCGAGCAGCCCGCCGTACCAGGTGAACCCGTCGGGCGAGAAGATGGCCGCCAGCGAGGCCTCGTCGAGATGCTCGGCAAACCAGTACGCCCGCGCGCCCACGAGCCCACCGAGAGCGGCCGCCACCACGAGCGAGCCGGCGACCTCGGCGCGAGCCCCGCGGCGACCGAGCTCATGGCGCATCACAAGCCACGCTGCGACGAAGCCGAGCGCGATGAAGGCGCCGTAGCTCTGAACCTCGAGCGGGCCGAGCTCAAAGAGGACGGGGCGCATCAGCCTTCGATGCCTCCCGCCGCCGGCGCGTTCGTGTCGTCGTAGCTGACGACGATGGGCTGGTCGGCAACGGCAGTGGGCATAGCCGACAGCGTAGCGGAGCTACTATGCGGCCTAGTAGGTTCGCCCTCACGTCGAGCCGCGGGGCGACCTGGAAGCGGCGCCGTTGCTCGGCGCTTAGCGCAGGGCTGGGGTTTGCGAGGCGCCAGGGCGGTGTCGCTCGGACCGGAAGCGACGCAGAAGCAACGCGTTCGTCACGACCGAAACGCTCGAGAACGCCATCGCCAGGCCGGCGATCAGCGGATTGAGCAGGCCCATCGCCGCCAGCGGCAGCGCGGCGATGTTGTAGCCAAACGCCCAACCGAGGTTTTGCTTGATGTTGCGAAGCGTCGCCCGCGAGAGCCGGATGGCGTCGGCCGCGGCGCGCAGGTCGCCGGAGACGAGCGTGAGATCAGACGCCTCGATAGCGACATCGGTCCCGGTCCCGATGCTGAGGCCGAGGTCCGCCTGAGCGAGCGCGGGTGCGTCGTTGACTCCATCGCCGACCATGGCGACGACGCGGCCCTCCGTCTGCAGGCGCTCGATGACGTGGGCCTTCTCGGACGGCAGTACCTCCGCGACGACCTCCTCGATGCCGACCTCGGCGGCGACCGCCTTCGCGGTGGTCTCGTTGTCGCCGGTAAGCAGGACCGGTCGCAAGCCAAGCCGCCTCAGCGACGCAACCGCCTCCGCCGAGGTCGGCTTCACCGTGTCCGCAACGACGCAGATCGCCCTTGGCTGCCCGTCCCAACCGGCGGCGATCGCCGTCTGTCCGCGCGCCTCTGCTGCGCGCCGGGCGCCTTCGAGCTCAGGCGTCAGCTGCATCCCCTGATCGGCGAGCAGTGCGGGGCGGCCGACGACGAGCGCGTGCCCGTCCACGACGCCTTCGACGCCGAGGCCGTCGCGGTTGACGAAGCGCTCGACGGGCGCCTGCGTGCCGTGCTCAGCTTCAGCGGCCTTGCCGATCGCTTGCGCGATCGGGTGCTCAGAGGCGTGCTCGAGCGCTCCGACGAGCCGGAGGGCATCGGCACGCCCCACGCCGTCCGCGACGGTGATGTCAACGAGGCTCATCTTGCCGGTCGTAATCGTCCCGGTCTTGTCGAGCACGACGGTGTCCACGCGTCGGGTCGATTCCAGGATCTCCGGCCCCTTGATCAGGAGACCCAGCTGCGAACCACGCCCTGTTCCGACCATCAGCGCGGTTGGCGTCGCGAGCCCGAGCGCGCACGGGCACGCGATGATGAGCACCGCTACCGCCGCCGTGAACGCAAAGGTCGCGCCCTCGCCGCTGGCGAGCCAGAAGGCCAGCGTGGCCAGTGACAACGCGATGACCACGGGCACGAAGACGCCCGAGACGCGGTCGGCCAGGCGCTGGACCGGCGCCTTCCCGGACTGGGCCTCAGTGACGAGCTTGGCGATTTGCGCGAGGGCGGTGTCCGCCCCGACCTTGGTTGCGCACACGACGAGTCGCCCGCCGGCGTTGATCGTGGCGCCCGCGACCTCCGAGCCGGGGGAGACCTCTACGGGCATCGACTCGCCGGTCAGCATGCTCATGTCGAGGGCCGAGGAGCCCTCCTCGACGACACCGTCGGTCGCGATCTTCTCGCCAGGGCGCACGACGAAGCGGGCGCCGACCTGGAGTTGCTCGATCGGCAGGCGGCGCTCAACGCCGCTTGGGTCGAGCACCGCGACGTCCTTGGCGCCGAGCTCCAGCAGCGCCTTCAGTGCCGCGCCCGCACGACGCTTGGCACGCGCCTCGAAGTAGCGACCGGCGAGCAGGAACGTCGTCAGAACGGCCGCGACCTCGAGATAGATGTGCCCTGCGCCCTCGCCACGCGCGGGCGTGAGGTCGAACTCCATCCGCATCCCTTGCATCCCTGCGTCGCCGAGAAAGAGCGCGTACAGAGACCACACCCACGCGGCCAGCACACCGAGGCTGATCAGCGTGTCCATCGTCGCCGCGCCGTGTCTGAGGTTCGCCCACGCCGCGCGGTGAAACGGCCACGCGCCCCAGAGAACAACCGGCGTAGCAAGGTTCAGGGCAAGCCACTGCCAGTTGTCGAACTGCAGCGCCGGGACCATCGACAGCAGCAGGACGGGCAGCGAGAGAGCGGCGGAGAAGACCAGGCGCTGGCGCAGCGGCGCGGTTTCGTCGGCCTCCGGCTGCTCGTCCTCGCCGGGCACCTCGCCCTCGGAGGTAGGGAGAACGGCCTGATAACCCGCGGCCTTGACCGCGCCAAGCAGATCGTCCGGCGCGACCGCGGCGGGGTCGTAGTCGACGGTCGCCTTCTCGGTGGCGTAGTTGACGCTCGCCGCGACGCCATCGAGCTTGTTGAGCTTGCGCTCGATCCGGTTCGCGCACGAGGCGCACGTCATGCCGGTGATCGGCAGCTCGAGGTACTCGGTGTGGTCGGTGGCGCTCATAGCGTGTTCCTGGGGGGGAGGACAGCGGTCGACGGCGGTCGAGCGTCAGGCGGCCTCGTAGCCCGCTTGGTCAAGCGCCGCGCGCGTGGCCCCAACCGCGACTTCCGACAAGCGACGGTCAGTTCGGGCACGGGTCGCATGTCTTCAGCGTACTATGTGCGGTAGTAGTGCTTCAACGGACGTTCATCCTGCTCGCCGTTGCGGCAAGCGCGGCGGCGCTGGCCGCCTGCGGCTCTGACTCGGCCGAGGCTCCCGTTTCCCCGGCAGGCGACACCGCCGCCGCTGGCAACGACGTCCTGGCGCGCCTCGAAGCCGAGGCGGGTCGGCTGCTCGACGGCGGTCCTGACGCATTCAAGGACCGGCTGGCGAAGCTGCGCGGCTACTCGGTCGTCGTCAACCAGTGGGCGTCGTGGTGCGGTCCGTGCCGCTTCGAGTTTCCGTTCTTCCGCCGCCAGGCCGAGAGGCTCGAGGGACGCGTGGCGTTCCTCGGCGTCAACTCCCAGGTCGACCGCGCAGACGCCGCAGCGTACCTGAGGGAACTGCCGCTGCCCTTCCCGCACTTCTATGACCGTGATGCCTCGATGGCGCGCGTCTTTCGCGGCGGTCGCGCATGGCCGACGACCGCGTTCTACAGCGCGAGCGGCGAGCTCGCCTTCACCCACCAGTGCGCGTACGCGACCGAGGCAAAGCTCGCCGCGGACATCCGGGAGTACGCCCTCGGTGGTTGACGCTCCGAGCATGGCGCTGGCGTTCGCGGCCGGCCTCGTGTCGTTCCTGTCGCCGTGCTGCCTGCCGCTGGTCCCGGGTTACTTGGCCGCCGTGGCGGGCACCAATGCCGGCGAGCGGCGGCGTCGACGGCTCGACCCGCGCGTGCTTGCTCGCAGCGGGGTCTTCGTGGCGACGTTCTCGCTCATCTTCATCGGGTTTGGACTGACCGCAACCGCCCTTGGGTCATTCCTGTTCGACAACCAGCCGCTGCTCAACACGGTCGCTGGCGTCCTTATCATCGGCATGGGGCTGCTGTTCATCGGCTCAGTGTTCGTCGCGCGGCTCAACCGCGACTGGCGTCCGCAGGCACTCATCGAACGCGCCGGCAAGGGGGGCCCCGTGGTCGCCGGCGCTGCGTTTGCGATCGCCTGGACGCCGTGCGTCGGCCCGACTTTGGGGGCCATCCTCGGACTCGCCGCGACATCGCAAGGGACAGCCGAGGGCGCCGGGCTGCTGGCGGTCTACTCAGCCGGTCTCGCACTGCCCTTCCTGTTCTCGGCGGTGGCCTTTGATGCTGCGGCGAAGTCGTTTGGCTTCTTCAAGCGCCACTACGTCGCCATCCAGGTCGGCTCCGGCGTCGTGCTCGTGGCGATGGGAATACTCGTGCTCACCGGCGAGCTGTTCAGGCTCAACATCGAGGCGCAGCAGCAGCTCGAGCGCTGGGACCTGAACTTCTTCCAAAGCGTCTGACCCCGCTGTCGTCGCGGCTATGCCTGGCCGGGCTCTTGAGCGACTGGCACGGGAGCTAGTTGACTGCAGGGGAGCGAGGGAGACTGACCTAGCCCGCTACTTCCCGTCTGTCTACTCGGTTACGCCGTCTGCGTTTTGCCTGCGGCTGGCGATCGAGTACGAACCGCCAGGTGCGCGGCGAGGCAGAGGACGGCGATGACCTCCGCCGCAACGGAGATGGCCACCGGTCCTCTGAAGGTCGGTTCGACGTAGTCGAAGAGGCCGCCCGAAGCGAAGCGTGCGACGGCGAGGGAGACCAGCGCGCCGGCGGACACTGCGATGCCACCAAGCGCCGCGAGCGTACGAAGACGGGTCGCGAGCATCAGGCAAATGAGCCCGGCCGCGAAGCTGTTGAGCAAGAAGAGCGTCCCGATCGTGGGCACGTCTTTGATGAAGTCGGCGTATTGCTGGAGGTGTATCGCGCCGACTAGGAACGTGGCCACGCCGCCGGCCATCAGCAACAGGTCGCTTCGGTTGCGCATCAGTCGACCACCCGGATCTTCGCCTTCATGAACGGGTGAAAGGCGCAGTAGTAATCGAACTTGCCGGCCTCCTTGAGCACTACGCTCTTGCTCTCGCCGCGCCTGATCGAGCCGCTGTCAAACGCCCCCGGCGTCTTCGATGTCCCCGTGTGTGCCGCGCTGTCCTCGTTCACGAAGGTCAGTCTTGAGCCCACCTTGACCTCCACCGCGGGCGGCTTGTACTTGAAGTCGGTGATCTTCACGCGGTTTGTCTTGGTCGAAGAACCCACGGACGGGCCGGCACTTGCCGACTGATCGGCCGAGGCCACCTTGTCGGACAAGAGCGCGACGCCACCCGTTGCAGAGCACAAGCGAGATCCCGAGGGCGGCGAGGATCCAGTTCAGCGCCCGGGACATACTGCTTTATCGGCCCTGGCGCCTGGGCAGATCACTCGCGCGGCAGGTCGAACTCACCCCAGGGCCAGACCACACCCTCTCGGGTAACGGTGTCGCGGAAGAGGGGATTCCGCATAGATACTTCGGCATCACCGCATCTCGTGTTACTGGGCGTTGCGCGGACCGGTCAGGCCCCGTTCGATGAATATCAGGTCCTTGTTGTCGGCGAGGGCCGCGGTCCCGACGACGGCGGTCACCGCGATGATCACGACGGCGATGCTCGCAGGGCGCAGCGCGCCCGCGCTAACGCGGCGCGGGAGCGGTGGCCGTTTGACGTGAGCTTCGTCCGCCGGAGGGTCTCGGTCTCGCCCCAGTCGCCGGGCGGCGGCCTCGATGGCCGGCACGAGTGCGCAGGTGAGGGTAAGGCTCGAGAGGATCGCCACCTTGATCCCGAATTCGGTTGGTTGGAAGAAGACGAGCGCGGCCGCTACGACTGCGGTTGCGGCTCCGTAGATCAGGCGCCCGTCTCGCGACTTTGCAGCGGTCGCGGGGTCGGACATCATGAAGCAGACAAAGACGAGCAGCTCGGGGGAGGTGCAGATCTTCAGCCAGTAGTCAAAGCCGCTGATCTGCGACTCCTGCCAGATCGCGACGAAGCTCTGGCCGCTGGCGGCGAAGATCGCGATCAGGGCTGTGAAGGGGACCATGAACGAGAGCGCCATTGGGAGCATCCGGACGGCTCTCAGAACCCAGATCGCGCCGAGCACGATCACCAGAAGCGCGGCTATGACGGGGGCGCCGAGCGGTCCCCACCAGAGGTATTGGGGAAAGACGTGGACCGGACCGATCACGAGCAGGACCCAGACGATCCCGACGTTTGAGGGGTTAAAGCGATGGCGCCCCCCTGGGCGCACGAGGTGCTTCACCACCAGCGAGACGACCGCGGCGAGCACGAAGAACTCGATCCCGTTCAGGCTCCACCAGTCGCCGTGCTTGGTGCCTGAGGCGCGCAGGATGAAAGCGATGCTGTTGCCGGTCAGAAGCGCGCTCGCGGGCCAGGCAAGGATGCCCTGCTGCTTGAGGGTCACGGCGGTGTCGATCACCGCGCACACGCCGATCGTGATCAAAATCTGGGCGATCGAGACCTTGAAGTCGAGCACGGTCTGACCGAGGACCTGGAGCGCGATAATCACCGCCGAGAGCTTCAGTCGCGGGTCTCGCCGGTTTGGCAGGACCACCGGTATCCGCCGGCCGCCAAGGACGAGCTGGGGGCCGCCCGCCGGCGCCTTCGAGGCGTCTAAGGCGGGCTTCGGCGGGGAGGGCGCTGTGACGGGCTCGGCGGTCGCTGCGGCGACCCCGGGTGTGGGGCTCCATGGTCGCTTCACGGCAGCGGGGCTCCTGGTGCTGCTGCCCTGTCGTACTCCGCGGCGGTGATCTCCTCGAGTCGTCGCTTGCGCGTCTCAACTCCGAACAGGAGCACGGCAAGCGCCGCCAGCGCCATCGGGATGCCCCCGATCAAAGCCGTCCAGGCGATCGTCGGGGGAGCGAGCGCCGCCACCACGACGGCGATCACGACGACACCACCCGCCTTGCTCATGCCCGCGGCAAGGCCTGACCCGCGCGAGCGCACGCGCGTCGGGTAGATCTCAGAGCTGTAAGCCGCAAGTACCGCTATCACGGAGCTGATCCCCCAGATCGGAACGACAAGCAACGTATAGAGCAGCGCGCGGTCCTCCGCTACCCGGTCGCCGGCGATGGCGAACCCGAACAGGGCCGCCGCGGTCAGGCCGGCGAGCAGCGCGATCGTCTTCTTGGTGCTCCAAAAGCCATACAGCCAGGCGATCACGAAGTTCAACGGAAAGCCGATCAAAGCCGAATCGCGCAGGATCCGATTGGCGGTGACCTCGGTGAACCCGAGCGCCTGCAAGTTAGACGGGATCCAGAGCTGAAAGCCAAAGGAAACCAGCCCCACCCCGAGACCGAGGAGCACGACGACGGCTGTGAGGCGGCTGAAGGGAGGCTGAAAGAGCTGCGAAAAGCGCGGCTTGACCAGCTGCTCAACGACCAGGTCGCTGGGTTTGTCGACCACGATCTCAGCGCCGTAGCGGGCCATCACGGCCTGGGCTTCGGCCTCGCGGCCGTGGGCGAGCAGGAAACGGGGGGACTCGGGAATCCAGCGGTTGAGCGCAATCAGCAAGAGGCCTGTGGGCAGCCCGATCAGCCACAAGATCCGCCAGCTGTACTCGGGGACGAGCGTCGAGGAGAGCCAACTGGTGATCACGTAAGCCCCGGCGACGTCGCCGCCGATCAGGACCATCAGCCAGCCGCGGTGGCGCGCCGGGATCGTCTCCGCGATGAGGGTGAAGATGATCGGCAACATCCCGCCGACGCCGAGCCCCATCACAAAACACATCACCAGATTGAGCTCGTAGGAGGGCATCGAGCCACAGATCGCGGTCGCGATGAACAGGACGCCCGCAAGCAGGATCGAGGCGCGGCGACCGATCCGGTCACCGAGCCACCCCCACAAAAACGACCCGATCACCGTGCCCGCGATTCCCGCGAGTGGAAGCAGCGCTGCGGGCGGATGGCCGCCCGGGTTGATCGGAGACTTGAGCCCGTACTCCGCACCAAAGCCCGGCACCACGAACGCCAGCGTCGTTGGCTTCATCACGTCGATCGTCACGGCAAGCGCCATCACCGCCAGCAGGCTGACGTGTGCGGGGCGGATCTGTGCGTCGTCTAGCGCCTTGACGCGGGTCAGCGTTCGCCCGGGACTCGCCGCGCCCGCGCGCGGGAAGAGGCCGTAGGCGGTCGCGCCGAGACCGAGCAGGATCAGGACCATGCCGGCGATCATCGGCGCGTCAACAGCCATGTCGGCGAGCACGTAATCCATGTCTCTCGCGCCGATGTACATCGGCAGATGAAGGAGGACCCCCGCAGCTACAGCGGCGATCCCCGCCCAAGCCACCGGCTCGCGCCGCGATATCCGGCCCGTCGCGGGTTCCCGGCCGCCTTTACCGTTGAGCGACAAGCGCTGCACCGGTCACCGGGGTCCTGCGGTTACTGCTGCTGGTTGAGGGTCGCCCCGGCGTACGCGCTCGTGATCAGCGGACACCAGATCACAACCGAGCGATACCGCAGCGGATCGACCCCCGCCGGCAGCACGAAGTTCATCGACCCGGCCGTGATGTCAAGCGGCGCCGCGATCTTCGAAGGGGCGCTCAGGTACTGGCGCGTGGTCTTCGGCGCGCGCAGGGGATGCAGCCGGATCTCGAGGTCGACGTTCGGCGTAAAGTAGACATCGGTCAGCCGCAACGCGTATCTGCCGCTCGCGAGCCGGTAGAACGTTAGGCGGCCCCTCCCGGTCTGATCCATCCGATAAAAGGAACCGCTCGCGACCTTCGCGGTGCCCGGGGCGCTCATCGCCGGCAGCGGCGGCTCGACCAGCGGCACGTCGACCTGCTGCTCAACAGTAACCCTCCAGCGGCCTTCTGCCTCGACCTGCAGCGCCCCATCGGGCTTGGCCGTGAACTCGCTGCTTTTCTTCGCGGCACAGGTCGAGTTGACCAACGGCTTCTTCTGCCCGGCGGCCCGCACCACGAACCGCCCGCCACTGCAGCTCCACCTCAGCCGCCATTGGGTCGCGTCGTCGCTGATCTCAATCTCGGACGTGCGCGTCTTGCCAACCCCGCCGAACGTATCCACCTCCTGCCACCAGGGCTGCGAGCGCAACCTCGTCCTCTTTGCGCGCTGAGCCGGCGTCTCGCTAGCCACCCGACTGAACGCCGACGGCTTCGGCGGCGGCGTCGCAGACCCAAACAGCGCCTCCCGCGTCCCGAACAGATCAGCCGCGACGACAAGGCTCGCCACAAGCAGCAGCAACCCGAGCACAGGCCCGAGACGCCTAGCAACACCGCGTGCCCCTTCCGACGTCACCGCCCCGACGCTAGCAACGCGCCTACAAAAAACCGCCGACTCGGTAGCCACATCCTCACTCCAGAGGATCGCTTCTCAAACAGGCTGGAACTCGAGAACCTGCTTCGGCCGCGCTCGTCCATTGGGCACAAATCCGAATTTTGTGCCCAAAACACCCTGATATCGCCCCCAATCGAGCCCGACGCGTTAATGCCGTCATGCCTCGCCATCCCGCTCCCGATCCGGGTTTGCGGGCGATTCGTCCGGTTCATCCGGCTGCCCTCCGGAGGCAGAAGTCGCAAGTTCGAATCTTGCCGGGCGCGTTTCACGGAAGCCCCGCTGTGACGGGGTTTTTGCCTGGGAACTGCAGGACGCTCGAAGCGGGCGCCGCAGTAGATCGCGCTCGCGCAGCGCTCTGGGGAGTCGCCTCGTCGCTTGGTTAACGAGACGTCCTCGTCGAGGTGCCGTATCGTAAGCCGCTCGCTGAGCGGCTCGACCTCGCCTCGGCCCGCTGTTGTCAGTCGGTGTGCGCCCGGTAGCCGAGCTCGCCGAGGACCGAGCGGACGCTCTCAAGGTCGACCTTTGCCTCGTCGAACTCGAGCTTGGTGCGGCTACGCGCGTACGAGGTGGATGCTCTCTCGACGCCTTCGAGCTCCTCGAGGGCATCGTCGATGTTTGCGGCACAGCTCGCGCAGTGCATGCCGGAGACCTTCAGCTTCGCCTTGGTCATGTGATCTCGATCTCTCCCCCGTACATCCCCATCGCGCAGCTGTACTCGATCGTCCCCGGCTTCTGGGGCGGCAGGTCGATCGTCTGTGTGCCGTCTGGCTGCAGGTAGTACTGCTTGTCTTCGAAGACAAGCGAGAGCGAGCAGCCGCCGCTGCCGTCGCCGGCGAAGACGATCCGTGCGGGCTCGCCGCTGCGGATCGTGACCCGGCCGGGCGAGTAGCCGCCCGCCCCGGCGGTGATTCGCGCTTCCTGTACCCCGTCGGTGGCGACGGCGGCCTTGACGGGCGGCTTAGGCGTGAACAATGCCGTCTTCGCCTTCGCGAGCGTGACGGGCGAGCCGCCGAGCTTGAGCGCGCTGTCGAGGCTGAGCAGCGCCAGCAAGAGGATCGCTACCGCTGCGAGCTTCATGAACCGTGCGCGCATCGCCTCACCGAGCCGCGTGGCGAAGTAGCCAAGTGAGAAGAACAGCGGGGAGGTTCCGAGCACGAAGACGAACAGCGTCGCTGCGCCGAGGAGGGGGCTGCCCGAGTTGATCGCGAGCAGCTGCATCGCCTGCGTCACGCCACACGGCAGAAAGACCGTCATCGCCCCCAGCGAGGCGGGAGCAAAGGCTCCGCCGCCGCGAGCGGTCTCCCGCAGGCGGCGCGTGAGAAAGCGCGGCGGCTGGAGGATCGCGTAGCGAAAGACCGGGTGGACGCCGAGGAAGTGCAGCGCGGTGGCGATCATCAAAAGCGCCGTCAGGCCCATCAGCGCGGCGCGCAGCGTGGGGCTTGGCTGCGCGAGCGAGCCGAGCGCGCCGAGCAGCGCGCCGAGCAGCGTGTAGGCGGTCAACTTCGCGCCGAGGAACCACAGGATCGGCCGAGCGTTGCCCTCGAGGGTCGCGGCCGTGCCCTCCTCGCGGCGCTCGCGGTCACCGGTCACGGCGACGGCGAGCAGTCCGCCCTGCACCGCGAGGCAGGAGAGCCCGCCGGCGGTCAGCCCGATCGCAAGGATCACGAGCAGGCTTGCGCTCTTTGCCTCGGGGCCGGGCAGCTCCGGTCCGACGAATGTCCCGGCCGCCAAGAGGATGCCGAAGAGCAGCAGCGCAGCTCCGACGATGAGCCGCCGTCGCAGCTCGCGCTCGCGACGCTCGGCCGCCTCGCGCGCCGCCTGCATCTCCTCGAGCTTGCGCTGCTCGCGCGCGCGGCGCGTGTTCCTGCCGGTCACAGTCCTCCTCACTCGACCTACTACCCACCGTAGCAGGAAAGAGCGCCGGGGTAGGGGAGTTGCTCGCTGGCCCGAGACGGGCTCAGCTGCCAGCGTCTTTTCTGATGGAGAGCGCGAGCTTGGGAAGGCGCGACGCTGCAGATGGCTCTCGCGGAGCCTGAAGGCCCGCCCCCTAGCGGGTCTTTTGGCGCTCGCCACCGTCGCTAGGCGCGGCGGGGCGCCCTTGGCGGGCGGCGGCAACGCCGGCACGCAGTTGTTCCGAGGTTACGGTGCCGATGACATGGGCGACGACCTGGCCGCGAGCGGAGATGAAGTAAGTCTCTGGCAGGCCGGTGGCGCCGTAGCGACGGGAGGTCTCCTTGCCTCGCTCGCGCACATTCAGATAGGAGACGCCGAACTCACGCAGAAACTCCCGCGCATCACTGGTGACGTCTTGCATGTCGAGCCCGACGAAGACGACGCCCTGGCGCTGCGCCCGACGCCAGCCGCGCTCGAGCACCGGCGCCTCGGCGCGGCAGGGGTCACACCAGGAGGCCCAGAAGTTCAGCACCACGGGAGCTCCGCGCAGCTCGGACAGCGAGACGCGGCCGTCGGCCGCCGCGCGCTCGACGGTGCGCCGAAGCGCCGCCGGCTGGCGTCCGCGCTGGAGGACGTCGAGCTCGAAGCCCGGCGCAGGGGTAGCCCGCGCCCCGGCGAGCGCGTCATCGATCGTCGAGTCCGACGACTGAGTGGCGAGCCCGTAGGCGAGCAGCGCGATAAAGCCGATTGCCGCGAGTGCGCCGAAGGCGCGCATCAACGTGCCGAACCGGTTGCGTCGCGGGCGGGCCTCAGCGCTCATCGGGTAGCTCAATCCGGGTGCGCCGCCCAAACCCGAAGTATCGCGTGGTCAGGGAGTGGGCCTTGGTTACGGTGTCGTCGCGCAGCACGTGGCGCGTGCGCTCGTCGATCACAAGGCGCAGCCAGACCGGGGTCGAGGGGTCCATCAGCGCCAGCTCTGCCACGGTTCGCCCTCCCTCTCGGCGGCGTCCGAGCAGTCGCACGGCTCGCGCGTAGGTCGTCCAGCGAAACCAGCGTCGCAGAGAGAAACGGATGCCGGACCCGTAGCTGGTTCGCTGCCACGGCGCCCCGCGGGTGCGAAACCACCGCCGCTCCCCGGCGATGACCGTCTGCACCCCCTGGTCGGTCTCGAGCGCCATACGGTCGGGCGCCCGCAGGCGATAGTCGGTTCGAGCATAGGAGCCGGGGCCGCTGCTGACCTCTTCTCTCTGGCGCACGCTCGCGAGCTTGCGCATGGTCGCCTGCGCAGAGCGCAGCAGCCCTCGCGCGCGAGCAGACTCGTCCTGGCGCCACTGAGCAGGAAGCCTGGCGACGAAGCGTCGGCGGCGCTCGCGCACAGCGACGCGGACGGTCGCGGCCAACGGCGCGCGGAAGCGCCGGCAACCGCGCCCGCAGCTCGACTGGCGCGATCCGAGCACGTCGATCGTCCCCGGCGCTGGCTTGCCATGGCGGTCGCTGACCCGCACGGTCCCCGACAGTCCCGCTCGGTCCCGGCGAAGCCAGCCGGCGACGAGCCGCGAACCCGCCTGGGCGGCAACGGGCAGCTCGTCCGCCGCTGGCTTTGGCAGCGGGCAAGGGTCGCAGGCCGGCGCTCCCGCGACGGCCTCGTCGGCCGCGCCGAGCTGTCGCGGAGGCAGCGGGAAGGCGACCAGCACCCCGACCGCGGCGAGCACCGCCACGCCGATCAGCGGTTCGGCGCGCACGAGGCGCCAGTGCCGTCGCTCGACGCGTCCGGGCGGTTGGGAGTCGACCAACACGGGTCGCAGCCGCCAGGCGTGCACCGCGCTCGCAACTGCGATCAGTCCTACGAGGGTGACCTTGACGAGCAGCACCTGGCCGTAGCCGGTCGACCACAGCGCCGAGATATGCCCCAGCTGTACAACGAGGCTCACGAGACCGGTGGTGCTCACGAGCACGAACGCGGGCAAGGCGACGCGCCCAAAGCCCGGCAGGACGTGTCGGGCGGCCGCCCGCCGAGCGGGAGGGCCGCCGCGCCGCAGCAGCGGCCACCAGACGAGGACAAGGAGGCTCAGGCCGCCGAGCCAGACGGCGCCCGCCACCAGATGCAGCCAGTCGTTCAACACCGAGGGCACGCGCGGCTCGGCGGAGCTCGCGTGGCCCGAGGCGGCGATGCCCCCGAGGGCAAGAGCGACAAAGGCCGCTGCCACACGCCGCCGGTGCGAGGCGAGCAGCACGGCGACCAACAGCGCGAAGACGAGGACGACGCGCGCAACCCCCGACGCATTTGCGAGCAGGAAGTCGGTCAGACCCTGCACGGAGGCGCCGCCGGCGGCGTCGGCGGCCTCGGCCACGGTCACCGCAGCCGCGAGACCGACCGCGAGCCACCCCAGATCCTTGACGAGCTCGCGCTCTCGCGCCCGCAGAGCGGACAGGTCGAGCGCCGCGTCCTCCAGCGCCGCTGGCGCAAGCCACGAGCCGCGCCCCGAGCGCACGAGCAACGGGACCAGCAGCCCGGCGGCGAATAGCAAGACCGCCACGTAGAAGAGCCCGCGCAGCGTCACCCGCAGCCACCCCGAGCGGGCCAGCGGGCTCTGCTCCAGCACATGCTCGCCGCCCGCCGCCGCGGCACGGACGCCGAAGGAGAATGACCCCTCCAGCGCGTGGCCGTCCTCGGTCGAGACGGTGTGCCAGCGCACCTTGTAGGCCCCAGTGCGAAGGCCCGACGGCGGTCTGAGGATCAGTCGGCGGTTGGCAGCGCCCTGGGCGGCCAACCTCTCCTCGCGCCCATCGGCGGCGAGGAGCGTGGCGCGGCTGAGCGCCCGGTTGAGCGGCTCGGTGAAGCTCACGACCAAGCGCTCGGGTGCGCGCTCGAGCCGCACGCCCGGGGCGGGCTCGGAGCCCACGAACGCGGCGTGCCCCAGCGCTGAAGGCGCGACCAGCAGGCTGGTGGCACCGGCGATGCCGGACGCGCAGAGCAGGCGGAGGCAAAAACGCCCCCGGCGGGCGGGCAAGAACACGGGACAGCGCATCCACTATGCACAGTAGTTCGTTGGCGTAGAGTGCACGGCAGCGGCGTGAGAGCGACGCGCCTTACCGGGCGCGACACTGCCCCGATCCCGACTATACCTACTAACGCGGGTAGTAGCTATGCTGGCGCGCAATGCGAATCCGGCGACCATTCCCGCTCGCGCTGCTGCTTGCGCTGGCACTCACGCTCGGCGCCTGTGGCGGCGATGATTCAACGGTCGACGCCGGCGGGGGCGAGGGAGCGGCTCAGTCGGCCCCACCCGCAGGGCAGGCCGAGCTGGAGCACATCCATGGACTGGGCGTCGAGCCCGGCTCCGGGACCTTGTACGTCGCGACGCACTATGGGCTCTTCAAGGCCGCAGCCGGCGGGGCCAAGCTCGAGCGCGCGGGGCCGAGCCGCCAGGACGTAATGGGCTTCTCCGTCGTCGCGCCGCGCCGCTTCATCGGCTCCGGGCATCCCGACCCGAGTCAGAACCTGCCGCCGAACCTCGGCCTGATCGAGTCGCGCGACCGGGGCCGGACCTGGAAGAACATATCGCTGCTCGGGGAGGCAGACTTCCACGTGCTGCGTAGCGCCGGTTCTCGCATCTACGGCTTCAACAGCACGAGCGGAAAGCTGATGGTCTCGAGCGACCGCGGCCGCGAGTGGGCAGAGCGCAGCCCGCCGGGCGGAATAGTCGACCTCGCCATCGACCCAACAGACAGTGAGCGCATCGTCGCCTCGACCGAGCGCGGGGTCTTCGCATCGCCGGATGGCGGCAAGGGGTGGCGCCGACTCAGCGAGGGCATCGCCGGCCTGCTCGCGTGGCCGGCGCCGAAGAGCCTGTTCCTCATCGACGCTCAGGGGCGCGTCTCCCGCAGCGCCGACGTCGGCAAGAGCTTCGAGGCGGTCGGCTCGATCGGCGGACAGCCGGTCGCCTTCGTAAGCCACCGCAAGCAGCTTTACGCCGCGCTCGGCGATGGGAGAGTCATCAGCTCGGCCGATGCCGGGGCCAAGTGGAGCGTGCGCGCGACACCATGAGCTTGCAGCCGCCCGGCTTGTCGCGCATGGCAGGCGGCCGCTCGCGAGCCGGGGCAACATGAGGTTCCGCGTGCCTGGTCTATGAGCGGCGATCAAACCATCGTGACCATCAAGGACCTGCGCTGCACCTGGTGCGTAGACGACGTGCTCAAGGCGGTCAGGTCACTGGAGGGCGTGCGCTCCGCCGAGCTCGACTACCAGCGCTCCGAGCTGCGCGTCGACTACGACCCGGTGCTGGTCGACGAAGAGGCGGTGTGCCGGTCCGTGCGAGAGCGCGGCTACCGCTGCGACGGCGATGCCGGTGAAACGACGACCGGCCAGCTCGCCCACGCGGCGCAGCTCGCTCCGATCACCTGCGGCACCAAGTGCGACCGGATGCAGTACGGCTGCCGCACACGGCCGCCGACGAGCAGCACCACGAGGGCTCGCACGAGGGCCACGGCGGGATGTCGCACGACATGTCAGATCCCACGATGGCCGAGGCGATGGAGCGCGACATGCGCAACCGCTTCTTCGTCGCGCTCGCCCTTACGATCCCGGTGATCCTGCCACGGCGCTCTGCCCCGCCGAGAGCGCTCCCGCTTCCCCCTACTGGCCGGGAGAGCGGCGACCGCGCCGTGGCCGCCGGTGCCTGGTGATCGCCCGAACGCCGTGCGAGGACGCGGCTCCCGCGCGAGAAGCAATAGCGCCGACAAAGCCGCGCCGGTGACTGGGTTCGGCGCACACCAGTCGCCGGAGCCGTGAAGCGGGAGGCCGGTCGCCGGTCGAGGCGGCTGGTAGAGCAGCGGGGTCAGCTGTTCTACCCAGGGAGGGACCGATGTCTCGCATTGCAGTCTCGATGTCGCCGGCCGGCGGCGCTCACCGGCGACCACCGCAGAGTTCCACCTCGGCCGCATGCCGGGGAATAAGGGAATGAGCTACCCCGCCGACCCACCTCGGGTCGAAGAGATCGTCGCTGTGATGCGCCAAGCAGGTGGTGGTGCCCATGGCGACCGGCTGCGCGGGCTGGTCGTCGTTTTGTGGCGCGCCGGCATGCGGATCAGCGAGGCGCTCGACCTGCGCGAGGGCGACCTCGAACCGGCGCGAGGGGCGCTGCTCGTGCGCGAGGGAAAGGGCGGGCGCCGCCGCGAGGTAGGGATGGACGAATGGGGCTGGGGTCAGCTGCGCCCATGGCTAGATCGGCGGGTGGCGCTGCCAGTAGGGCCGCTCTTCTGCGTCATCGACGGGCCGACACGCGGCAGACCGTGGACGGCACCGGCCGTGCGGATACAGCTGCACCGCCTCGCCGCCGCCGCCGGGGTGCGCCGGCGCTTCGCCCCGCACCAGTTGCGACACGCGCACGCCGTAGAGATGGCACGCGAGGGGCTACCACTCAACATCATCCAGCGCCAGCTCGGTCACGCCAACCTGCGCGTCACGACGGTCTACCTACAGGCGATCGACAGCGGCGAGATCATTAGCGCCGTTCACGCCCGACGGGCGCCGATGATGCCCGCCGGTGTCGGCCTGCAGGGCTGAGCGACGATGGTGCGTCCGCGACGTCCGCAAGCGCGGGCGCACCACCCTCTGCGCCGATAGCAATCACGCCCGTGAGCCACGGCGTTGCTTATCGCTTTTGGCGCTCCGTAGGAAGGGGCTGGCTCAGTGCCCTCTTTGCGGAGGTGCGGCGCTTTGTCGTGCAGGCCTTCCACGCGGATGGTGGGGAGTTCGTCGCGGGGACCCGCGGTCCGGCGGTGGAGCTGATTCGCGACCTCGGGTGAACATCGGACCGCTACAGCCGGACTGTTGGCGTGCTGCGCGAGCATCTGCCCGCGCTGAAGGCCGCGAGGCTTCGCACCCGGATCACGGATTCGGAACGACGCCTTTCCGAGGCGGTCAACTACGGGGGGCTCGACATGTCCCCGCTGCAAATCACAACGGCCGCAGGGCACTGGGCCCCGCGGCCGTCATTGAACCGTCTGTCGTTCTGGTGATTGGCGGAACTACCAGGTCCGGCTGTAGGAGCTGCTGTCGCTCGTGCCGGTGGTGGACCAGTCGATCGCGATGCTGTCGTCGTCGCGGTCGTCGATGCGGCCGTCGGCGTCGCGGTCCATGCCCCACTTGACGTCTTGGGAGCCGGCCATGCCGGTGTTGTTGAGGCGGGCGTGGTACTCGAAGTCCCCAGCGATCCCCTTCTCCTGGTAGCTGCTCTGAAAGCAGCTGTCGTTGCGGCCGTCGCCGTTCAGGTCGCGCAGCTTGCTCGTGGCCGGGCCGGCACCGTCGGGGTCCGGGCAGGCGCTGATGTAGCCGGTGCTGCTGGACTGGAACGTCGCGCCGATGTTCTTGCCGACCTTGTTGTCGCGGTCGTCGAGGAAGCAGGCGTCGTTGTGGACGTTGTTGTCGCCCGGGTTGCCCGACGCTGCGGTGCTGAACTTCTGCATGTCGTATTGGTCAGGGCGGAAGCAGCTGCTGTTCGGGTCGACGTCTGCGTTCTTGCCGGCGTCGCCGTTGATGTAGGAGACCGCCTTGAGGTCGCCGCTGTAGGAGTCGTCGTCGTGGGCGAGGGCAGCGCTGCCGGAGCCAGCGAGGGCGGCCACGCTGACGGCCGCGACAAGGAACGTCTTGGAACTGGGACGCATAAAAAAACTACTCTCCCTTTTTTAGCCCTTCGAGGAACGGTCGCCGCTGCGAGCCGCCGCTGGTGTATTCGCTCAGCAGGGCCGAAAGGTTCAGAGACAACCTGCGGCGGTCGGTTAGAAGCGGCCGCCGCCGTGACCTAAGCCGCTCCTTGGTGGGTCACGTGCCCGAGATCGGGTAGTGCGTGGTGTTGTCCAGGTCGCGAACCGGTTTTCGCTGTCATCCCCGCAGCTCGACGAACTGGACGAGCGAAGCGCCTCCGATCCGATGCTCGCTTGGTGCCACCGTCTCGACTGCCAAGAGCCAAGCCATCAGGGAAGAACGAGAACCCGCCGGATGGGGTGCCTCCTCAGCGAGTCGTCGATCGTGGGCAGGGCAGCGGGGGTGTGCCGACGCAGACCAATCCCGCTGGCGAGCAAAGCGACGCCGAGGCTTGCGAGCAGCCAGACGTCGAGACCCGTCAAGGCAAGCGCCGGGCCCCCCTCAGTCGTTGGTGCCCGCCGCGCGCGTCGCGGAAGCCTGGCCAGCCACGCTGGGCCTGGAGGATGAGGCCGGCTCGCCGTCGGGCTCGCCACCCGCGGAGGGTCGGTACCGCAGTCCGCGTCTCCGCCGCCGGCGGTGGAAGCGACTCGCACCGTGCCGCTCATGCCGGGGTGGATGGAGTCGGCCGGCCGACACGTTTGTGCT
>JAUJNT010000001.1:564721-567329 GCA_030448005.1 Thermoleophilaceae bacterium | reverse complement strand
CACCGTGCCGCTCATGCCGGGGTGGATGGAGTCGGCCGGCCGACACGTTTGTGCTCGGCATCAGCCAACACTGCAGGCGATGGCCGCACGGCACGTCATCCGAGCGCAAAGACCTATCGAACCCCACGTTTCGGGAGCTCTCGAAGAGCGACCAGTCTAGGCCGCGGGGCGATCGTCCGGGGGCTCATCTCCACGGCCGAGCCGGTCTTCTCTGGGGTGCGCGTTGCGCTGGCGCTCCTTGAAGGCCCATAGGGAGATCACTGGCGCCAGTGGCGGCTGATCGCGGTCACTTTCCCGCTGTTCCTGCGCCATCGGGGCACGATCGCGCCTCGGCGCCGAACCGTTCGGCTTCTGCGACGGGCGTGGCCGGTCGCCGGCCTTTGCGCCCGTGCGCGAGATGGATGAGCGAAAGAAAGTAGTGATCTCCGGCCGGCGCACAGGACCGTCCCTAGGGGCTCTTCAACGAGATCGACGTTCGCGAGCGCCCGTCAGGTAGCAGCCAGCGAGCCCGGTAGCTGCCGCCGCCGATGTTGGCGACCGTTCGTAGGTAGAAGCCCTCGGCATCGGTCTCGAACTCGACCGAGGCGGGCGAGCAGCAGGCCGCGAGAGGGTCCCGCTGCCGCGAGGCGACTCGCTTCCAGGAACCATCGCCCACGCGGCGCTCGATGGTTGCGCGCTGGGATCCTGCGCCTGGCCTGACCTGCCCGAAGATGGTCAGCTCCGGCTCGATGCCGACCCCTCGGGGCTCAACCCAGAACGGCAGGCGGAACGCCTGTAGCGCCGGCTTCGGGCGCCCGTCGTGGTAGTAGAGGCCGGTCTGGTAGTCGTGCCAGCGTCGAGGCGAGCGGGTCCCGTACCGGCGGTCGGGCCCGATGTCTTGGAGCAGGAACTGGGCGAACATCCGCGTGTCGGGCTGCTTCCAGGCGAGGTAGGTGGCCAGTCCCAGGTAGCGAGCCTGGGTCCTCGGGGCGACGCCGCGCGCGAAGTCCGGGGGGTTTGTCTCATACCCGTATTCCGTCACGTACAGCGGGAGCTCTGTCTCGACGCGCCCGCGGGCTCGCAGCTCGCGCAGGAGGCTCGCCAGGGCATCGAGCTCGGCCAGGGCTACTGAGCCACGACGGGGCTGGGGCGACCCGGGTGGCTGGGTCAAGGAGTAGGGATGGTGGGCGAAGCCGTCGGCGCGTAGGGGCCGAAAGCCACGACATCGGCGTGCCCGCAGCGGCGCCAGCGATCGATCGACGCAGGCCAGCTCGCGGACGAAGTGCAGGGGCGGGAGGCCCCTCCGGTGCCCGGGCCGAGTCCCGCCGGTCGCCGCGAGGCCGCCGAGCAGGACGCGGTTGCGCTCGTCGACGCGCTTCAGCGCCCGGTAGGCGACCTCGTGCAGGCGTCGGTACACGTGCGGCGCCGCCGGTCGCCAGCCGCCTCCATCGCGCGACCACTGCGGCAGCAGGAAGCCTGGGTGGTTCGGCTCGTTCCACGTGGTCCACAGCCTCACCGCCGGCAGCTTGCGACCGCGCCGGGCCGGATCGCGCCAGCGCCCGCTGTAGCGCCTCGCCAACGCGAGGGCAAACCGGCCGTACTCGCGAGACGAGGGTCGCCAGCGTTGGCGATCACCCGACAGCGTCCGGACGACGCCCAGCGCGGCGCCCAAAACGCCAGGTCGATCTGCACCGAGAGCCCGGCCCCGGCGGCTTCCGAGACGGCGAAGTCGAGCCGCCGCATGCCTTCTCGCCGGTAGCGGCTCGGGTTGGTGGCGTCAAAGCGCGGGCGGTGCCGGCTGTCGGGATCGGGCGCGAGAGCCGACCAGCTCGCCGTGAGCCGTACGCGGTCGGCTCCGATCGCTGCTATCCGCCGTGCGCTCCGGCGAACCTGCCTGCGAGGGCGGTAGAGAAGCAGCGCGTCGTCCTGGAGCGTTACCTCGAGGCCGCGCGGCATAGCGGCGACCGCGGCGCTCCCCTCGCCGGCGGCCGCCGCGACGATCAGCGCGCCGAGCACCCCCAGAAGCGCGCTGACCTTGCCTCCCCGGCCCACACCAACTAGGACGCGCCAGGAGCGCAAACGTGACGCGCCGCCTCGGGGCGTCTCGGTCGTTACCAGCCGAGCGCGATTCGGTCGAGCGCGTCGGCGAGGGAGTTGGCCGGCGCGGCGGCCAATCGGGCGCGGACCTCGCCTACGTCAGGCGGAAGATGTTGCGGAACCGACCGAGCCAAGCCGCCGACCGCACCAACCCCAGCCGTCGTCCGCTCCCTTGGAACCGGCGAGGCGGGGAGTTTGAGCTCCCGCGCTCCCTTTCGAGCCCGCTCCGTCGGCTGCTCGTCTCGTGGCCCCGTCCCGCGGCGCGGCGAGCGCGGTGCGGCCTGTGGAGGCCGAGAGCTCCGGGGTGATGCTGCTGCCCTCACCTGAGTGGAAGCGGGCTCGGTGCGGCTCCTGAGACGAGCGGCGGGCTTGGGCGGTGCGGGATCGCCCACCGCCACTCGCGCTCGCGGCGGTGGTTCCTCTCCTCCACCTCCATGCGGCACGCCATAGCCGGCGGTGATGGCGACCGCGCCGGTTGCGAGGACCACACCGAGCTTCGCCGCGAGCGTGGCTCCTCCATCGCCCGCGCCCC
>JAUJNT010000001.1:539333-564621 GCA_030448005.1 Thermoleophilaceae bacterium | reverse complement strand
GCGAGGACCACACCGAGCTTCGCCGCGAGCGTGGCTCCTCCATCGCCCGCGCCCCCGGCGAGAGGAGCCGTCCGGGCTAGGAGCGGCGGGACAACGGCGGTCGCTGCCGCCCGGACGGCGCTGCGTGCACGATGCAGCAGCTGTCGCAGCGCGGGCCCAGTGATCCCGAGCTCGGCCGCCAGCTCCGGCCCACTGCGACCATGCACCGCGATGCCGAGCAGGACCCTTCGCTGGCGCTCCGGCAGCGCATCGAGCTTGGTCAGCGCTCGCTGGAGGGTGATCCTTCGCTCGACCCTCGCCTCCAGGCTCTCGCACCCGACGAGCGTCTCGGGGAGTAGCTCGCATTGTTCACGCCTGGCCCTCAGCGCATCAAGGCACGTGTTGCGGGCAATGAGGTAGAGCCAGGCCTCGACGTTAGCCACTTCGGCGCCCTTAGCGAGCGAAGTCCACGCCTTAAAGAAGACCTGCTGGACGCAGTCCTCTACGGCGCAGTCCCGCAGCATCCGGCGGCAGTATCGAAGCAGAGGCGCGCGATAGCGCCCGACGATCACCTCAAAGGCACGCTCATCGCCCTCAGCAGCGAGCGTCGCCAGCCGGCCGTCGGACTGGGTCTGCAGCGGCACACTCGATGAAGACGATTCCAAGAGCACTTTCAGTAGCTGACATCCGGTGTTCGCAAGCCCACGCCCCCAAGGTTCACCAAGCGGGCGCGTTCGGCGATCACCGCGAAGCCGGGGGCCACCGTCAGGACATTCCGGGCTGGGTGAACTTACCGGGTGTGGTTTGCGAAAGACCTGTCAGTGGCTTTGACCGAACAGTGGGGCGAGAATGGCGGCGGTCGCCATCGATGCCGCCGCGGCTGAGGAGGCCGCGCTGGTGGCGCGCGTCGCCGCCGGTGACGACGGCGATCCCATGGTCGCTCTCTACGAGCGCTATGGGGCGCGGCTGTACGGGCTAGGGGTGCGGCTACTCGGCGACCCCGGGATGGCCGAGGAGATGGTGCAGGAGACCTTCGTGCGGCTGTGGCGGGGGGCGGGGCGCTTTGATCCTGACAAGGGGTCGGTGCGCACCTACACCTACATGATCGCCCGCCGGGTGGCGGTCGATCTGCACCGCCGGGCGGCATCGCGGCCGCTACCTACAACCGAGAGCGTGGAACCCGACGAGGGCGGGATTGGCGACTCCGAGTTCGAGGAGCTGATCCTCGGTCTGGACCTCCGCGACGCCTTGCGCTCGCTGTCGATCAAGCACCGCGAGATCCTCGAGCTCTACCTGGACGAGGACCTCAGCCAGCCACGGATCGCAGAGCGACTGGGGATCCCGCTCGGAACCGTCAAGACGCGCACGTACTACGGACTCAGAGCAATGAAGCTCGAGCTCGAGGAGAGGGGACTCATTGCCTGAGCACAGACCGCCAAATGTCGATCTCGGCGGCTACCTGCTCGGAAAGCTCGAGCCGGGGGAGCGCGCACGGGTAGAGCAGGAGCTGGCGGCCAGCCCGCAGCTGAGCGCCGAAGCCGCCGAACTCCGTGCCGTCGTCGAGCTGATGGAGCGCGCGGCGCCGGCCTACGTCGTGCCGGCCGGCCTCGAGGCGCGCACCTTCCGCGCGCTCGAGCGGGCGATCGGCGAGGAAAAGACCGATCGGGAGGCCCGCGTCAAAGCCCCGCGGCGGCTCAAGATCCGGCTGCCACAGCTCAACGTGCCGCTGCGCCGGACGGCCATGGCGGTGGCGGTGACAGCGCTGCTCGGCGGCGCGGCGCTCGCGGGCTCGCTGCTCAACGGCGAGGAGGGGCCGCCCGGGAGCCTCGAGCTCCAGGCCTCGCTCACCACCCCCGACGGAAAACGACAGGCAAGCGCAGCCGTGCGCGAGACCGGCATCGGGCGCGTCGTCAGCTTCGACTCGCGCGATCTGCCGATCCTGCCCAAGGGCGAGTACTACGAGCTCTGGTTCGTCGGGCCCGGAGACTCCCCCGCCTCACCCAACCGCATCTCCGCCGGCACCTTCCACCCCGATCCCGAAGGCCGCTCGGAGGTCACCTTCGCGGCAGCGGTGGACCCCAAGAAGTACCCCACGCTGGCGGTCACCGAGGAGCCGGGCGACGGTGACCCGGCCCCCACGCTCCCCGACGTGCTGCGCTCAGCCCGATAGCGATGCGGCGCTCGATTCTCGCTCGGGTCGTCCCGAGGGGCCTCGTCGGCCGCGGGTCTGACTCGGGCGTCGGACGCTCTCAACCGTTTACGACCCGGAGATGAACCAAGAGCAGCCGCCCTGACGAACACACACCCACAGGGGTACGCCAACGGCGGCCAACTCACGATCATGGAGGATCTAGATGCGTAAGAAGCTAAGTGCAGCAGCAGCGGTCGCAGCAGTGGCCGCGTTCGGGATCGTGCCCTCGAGTGCATCGGCGGCACACTGCGTCGCGCCTGCAGGCGAGCCATCCTCTCCGGGATTCTCGTACTTCGGCACCGACCATGTGCAGGAGACCGATCACAACGGAGCTGCCCCCGGCCAGCCCGAGGGTGGCAACGCGCACATGGGAAACCCCGGCGCATCGAACTGCCGCGAGACCACCGGCAGCCCGTCTGACAGGGCACCCGGCCGCAACCGATAACAGCAGCAGCACTCCGCTCACCGGCGTCCCCGCCCCGCCCAGGGCGGGGACGCCGTTCGTTCTTGTTGCAGGCAGGAGGACACGGCTGTCGGACTGGTCACGAGAACCGCGGCGGTTCGAAACCCAGCACTCTCGTCGAAGCCAGGAGTTCCGCTCCTCGACGACGAACCCGGCACTCTCGAGACGGTCGGGCAGCCTCGTATTGGCTTCTGCTTTGGCGGAAAGCAGTAGCGAGCGCACGGCGGGGTCGGCGATCACGTCGTCCCGGTCGACGGGGCTCGCGGAGCGATGGCCGGTCACGCCGCCCCCCCGGTGGGAACACGGGTGGGAACGAGGTGGGACAAGACGCGTCCTCGCGTGACCCTTTGTGTCCGCTCGTGTCCTCTCGGAAAGTGCCTCTCTGCAGGACATTCCGGGTGGGAACAGGGATTGCCGAGGTGTAGGCCTGCCGCCCTACGGAACCGAAGGTCAGAGGTTCGAATCCTCTCGGGCGCGCTTCTCTGGAGGCGAGCAGGAGCGAAGCGAGCTCTGGGCAGGTATAGCTGCTGCTCGTCGGGTCGGGTGGTCGGGCTCGTCCGCGACTACCCCATCGGCCATAGTCATCGAAAGCACTCGTTTGTCCGAGGCGTCGACATTGCTCACGGTCGGATCGATGCCCAGACCCACGCCGACTTGACTTCGCATAGTGTCTCGACGATGCCGCGTCAGCAGCGCTGGGTGCGACCCCGGACCCCGAGCGGGTTCGACCGATCGCGAGCCGCGGAGCGGGCCGCGGAGCCGTACGGGTGGCGCTATTCGGACGAGCAGCGGGAGGTCGTGCACCGCGTCATCGCGGAGCGGCGCGACATCCGGCGCTTCCGCCCCGACCCGGTCCCCGTCGACCTCCTGGAGCGCGTCCTCGAGGCGGCGCATCGTGCACCGTCCGTCGGGCTGATGCAGCCATGGCGGATGATCGTCATCACAGCGCTCGAGACGCGCAGCGGCGTGCGCCGGATCGCGCAGCGCGAGCGGATTCGCCAGGCCGAGCGCTTCGACGAGCGCGCGCGCCAGTTCCTCGACCAGAAGATCGAGGGGGTCGTCGAGGCCCCGCTGGGGATCTGCGTCTGCTGTGACCACGGCGACCCGGAGACCGAGGTGCTAGGGCGCGCGACGATCCCGGAGACCGACGTCTACAGCACCGCCTGCGCGATTGAGAACCTGTGGTTGGCGGCGCGCGCGGAGGGCCTCGGTGTGGGCTGGGTCAGCTTCTATCGGCCGGCCGAGTTGCGCGAGCTGCTGGGGATTCCCGCGGCGGTCGACCCGATCGCGTACCTCTGCGTCGGCTGGCCGGACGAGCGTCCGGTGCGGCCGGGCCTGGAGACGGCGGGGTGGTCGGCGCGGATGCCGCTCGCCGACATCGTGATGTGCGAGCGGTGGGCGGGAACGCGCGGTCGGGAGACCGCTCCGGCCGCCGCACCCGACGCGGCGGCCGCGATCGCGGTTCGGGACCGCTCGGACCGCCTCGTCAAGCCTGCGGGGAGCCTCGGCGCGCTCGAGGCGCTGATCGAGCACTGGGCCTCGATCACGGGCGCGGCGCCACCCCAGCGTCCGCGCGCCGGAGTGCTCGTGTGTGCGGGCGACCACGGCCATGTGGCCCGCGGGACCAGCCTCTTCGGCGGCGACGTGTCGGCGCAGGTGACCGCTGCCGCAGCGCGCGGTGAGACGGCCGTCGGCGTGCTCGCGCGCGCGGGCGGGCACGAGCTGGTGGTCGCGGACATCGGGCTCGCGTGCCCGACCCCGGCGGAGGTGCGCGACGCCAAGGTTGCGCGCGCGAGCGCTGACATGGTTGCGGGCCCGGCGCTCACGGGCGAGCAGCTCGACGCCGCCTTGGCGGCCGGCGCCGAGCTGGTCGCGGAGCTCGACGGGCGCGGTGTCGACTGCGTCGCGCTCGGCGAGATCGGCATTGGCAACACTGCGACCAGCGCTGCCTTGTTGTGTGCGTTGACGGGTGCGGCGCCGAAGCGCGCCGTTGGGCGCGGGACGGGCCTCGACGCCACCGGGCTCGAGCGCAAGCGTGTCGTCGTAACGGACGCGCTCGAGCGTCACGGCGCGCCGCTCGAGGCGCGCGACGCCCTCCTCGCCGTCGGCGGGCTCGAGCTCGCCGCGCTCGCCGGCGCCGTTCACGCCTCTGCGCGCAGGCGCCTGCCGGTCCTGCTCGACGGCTACGCGGTCACCGTCGCCGCCCTCGCAGCGGTACGGCTGGAGCCGCTGGCGGGCGAGTCCCTGATCGCCGGTCACCGCTCGGCCGAGCCGGGGCACGACATCGCGCTGACGGAGCTAGGCCTCGAGCCCCTGCTCGATCTGCGTCTGCGCCTTGGAGAGGCATCCGGTGCGTTGCTCGCGCTCCCGCTGGTCGCTGCCGCCGGTGCGCTGCACCGGGAGATGGCGACTTTCGAGGAAGCCGAAGTGACCCGGCGCTGATGGCTGGGCTGGCGCGCGCGTTCTCGTTCCTCACCGTCCTGCCGGTCCCGCGCCCCGAACACCGCGCCGACACCGGCGCGGCCTGGTTCCCGCTCGTCGGCGCGGCGGTCGGCGCCGCCGCGGGTGGCCTGCTGCTGCTCGCCGAGCCCCTCTTCGGCGCCACGGTCGCGGCCGTGCTCGGCGTCGGCGCCCTCGTGGTCCTGACCGGCGGGCTGCACCAGGACGGGCTCGCCGACTGCGCTGACGGACTGGGCGTGCGCGGCGATCGCGCCCGCCGGCTGGAGGTCATGCGCGACCCCTCCACCGGCGCCTTCGGCGCTCTCGCCCTGATCGGTTGGGCGCTCCTGCTCGTCACGGCGCTGGGCTCGCTCGAGCGCGAGGAGGCGTTCGGGGCGCTCGTCGCGGCGGGCGCGCTCGGGCGCTGGTCGTGCCTACTACACGGCATCGCGACCCCGTCCGCGCGGCGGGACGGCCTCGGCGCGGCCTTCCTGCCCACGCCGTGGGCCCTGGCGGTGGCGACGGTGCTCGCCGCGGCCGTGCTCGCGATCGTGGGTATCGCGGAGGGCGTGGCCGCCGCCGCCGCCGCCGCCGCCGTCGCCGGAGTCACGAGCGTGTGGGCGCGGCGCACGCTCGGCGGCCGCACCGGAGACACGATCGGCGCCACGGTAGCGCTCGCGGAGGTGGCGATCGTGCTGACGCTGCTCGCGTTTGGCGGGTCGGGTTAGACTCCCGCCAAACAAGGCGACGGGCGCGAGGAAGCCGGTGTGAGACCGGCGCGGTCGCGCCACTGTGATCGGTAACCCCGAGAGCCAGAGACTCCTGCCCATCGCCACGATCAACCGGGACGCGTGATCCCGAGGAGGTTGGAATGTCGGACGTCGCTGCCAAGCCGTCAGCTCTGCCGGAGCCCATCCACCCGCCGGCAATCTCGCTGGGGGAGATCTACCCATGGGCGCTCTTCGGCCTCGCCTGGTTGCTCCTGATCTACTTCGTCGGGGTCGACGAAGGCGCAGCGTCCGTGACCCCCGGCTCGGGCCTGCACGAGTGGGTCCACGACGGGCGGCATCTGCTCGGCTTCCCCTGCCACTGAGGCGGCGCACATGTTCCGCAGCCTCCTGATCTGCGGCACTGTCGCGGGCCTCGCCGCCGGCGTGGTCGCGTTCGGATTCACGACGGTCGCGGGCGAGCCCGCCGTGGACGAGGCGATCGCCTACGAAGAGGCCCGCGCGGCTACGGCCGCGCCCGGCGCGGCGCCCGAGGAGGAGCTCGTCGCGCGCGACACGCAGAAGGGCTTGGGCCTGCTGACCGCGACCACGGTCTACGGCCTCGCGCTCGGCGGACTGTTCGCGCTCGCGTTCGGCCTCGTCTACGGCCGGGTCGGTCAGGCGAGCCCGAGGCGCACGGCACTGTGGCTCGCAGCGGCGGCGTTCGTCGTGATCTACCTCGTGCCGTTCGTCAAGTACCCGCCGAACCCGCCGGCGGTCGGCTCCCCGGAGACGCTCGACGACCGGACGATCCTGCACATCGCGTTCGTTGCTATCTCGCTGCTCGCCGCGCTCGCCGCCGTGCGCGGGTGGCGCTCGCTCAGGACGCGGCTGGACCCGGGCGCAGCGGGGGTCCTGGCAGGGTTGGGATACCTCGCGATCGTGACGGTCGCGGGCATCGCCATGCCCGGCATCCACGAGATTCCGAAGGACTTTCCCGCTACCACGCTGTGGCGCTTCCGGGAGGCCTCGGTCGGCACCCAGGCCGTCATGTGGGCGACGATCGGCCTGGTCTTCGCCCCCGCCGCCGCGCGCGTGATGGCCGGTCGCCCGGCCTGGCCGTGGCGGCGCCGCAGCGGGGTGGTGACGCCGGCGGAGTGACGGTGCGGATGTGCACGCCCGAGCGCACCGCGCACGACCGCTGCCCGGGTGTGCTCGTGCTGCACGAAGCGCTGGACGGCGGGCTCGCCCGGATCCGCCTGCCGGGCGGGCGTCTGGCCGTGGCGAGCCTCGACGCCCTGCGGCGCGCCGCTGAGCTCGGAAGCGGACTGGTCGAGCTGACCGCCCGCGGGAACGTCCAGCTGCGCGGTCTCGCGGCGGACTCGGTGCCGGAGATCGCCGAAATCTTGACGGCCGGCGGCCTGCTGCCATCGACCGATCACGACGGGGTGCGCAACATCGTCGGCTGCCCGCTGGCGGACGAGGAGGCCGACGCGGTCGTCACGGCGCTCGACCGGGAGCTGTGCGCCGACGCGATGTTCGCCGCGTTGCCGGGGCGGTTCCTGTTCGCCGTCGACGACGGCTCGGGCATGACGGCGTGGAGCGGAGCCGATGTGACGCTCGCCGCGGACCGCGACGGCCGGTTCGTCGTCGAGCTCGGCGGATGGGCGACGGACTGGCGCGTCGACGCCGGCGAGGCCCCCGCGGCGGCGCTCGCGGCCGCTCGCGCGTTCCTCGCGGTCCGCGGCGACGGTGAGGCGTGGCGGATCTCAGAGCTCGCCGGCGGCGCCGCGGCGGTCGCCGCGACGGTGGGGTGCGAGCTGACGGGACCCGAGCTTCAGCCGGGGCCGCGCGCGCCGGCGGCCGGCGTGCATGCCGATCTCGATGCCGTCACGGCGCTGGTTCCGCTCGGGCGCCTCGACGCCTCGTCGCTGCCCGGCCTCGCGGAGCTCGCCGGCGATCTGCGGGTCTCGCGCGCGCGGACGATCACGCTCCGCGGCGTCCAGCCGGGGCGGATGTCCGCCGTGCTCGCGGGCCTGGAGCGCCTCGGCCTCGTCGCAGACCCGGACTCCGGCTGGGCCGGGCTGAGCGCCTGCGTCGGCATCGGCGCGTGCGCGAAGGCCCGCGGCGACGTGCGCGCGGCCGCGCAGGCGCGCGCGGCGGTTCGCCTGCCCGGCGCGCCGGTCGAGCACTGGTCGGGGTGCGAGCGCCGCTGCGGCGAGCCGCGCGAGGCGGCCGTCAGCGTGGTGGCGGGCGAGGAGAACCTCGATGCGGCGCTCGCGCGGCTCGGTGGTGGGCGATGACCAGCTATGTGCGCGGCGGCGCCGAGATCTATCGCGAGTCGTTCGCCACCATCCGCGCCGAGGCCGACCTCGGCGGCCTGGACCCGGTCCTCGAGCGTGTGGTCGTCCGGATGATCCATGCCTGCGGGATGGTCGACCTGACCGCCGACGTGGCGGCCTCGCCCGGGTTCGGCCCCCATGCGAGCGCCGCGCTCGCTTACGGGGCGCCGATCCTCTGCGATACCGCGATGGTCGCCGCCGGCGTCACGCGCAAGCGCCTGCCGGCCGCCAACGAGGTCGTCTGCACACTCTCAGATCCGTCCGTGGCCGGGCTCGCCGCCGAGCTCGGCACCACCCGCAGCGCGGCCGCGCTGGAGCTCTGGGCCGACCGCCTCGAAGGTGCGGTCGTCGCCGTCGGGAACGCGCCGACGGCGCTGTTCAGGCTGCTCGAGCTGATCGATGCGGGTGCGCCGCGGCCGGCCGCGGTGATCGGCGTCCCCGTCGGGTTCGTCGGCGCGGCCGAGTCGAAGTCCGCGCTCGCCGAGCACCCCGCCGCCCTCGACCACCTCGTCGTCCACGGCCGCCGCGGCGGCAGCGCGATCGCCGCCGCCGCGGTCAATGCCCTCGCGAGCGCGGACGAATGAGCGGCCGGCTCTGCGGGATTGGGTTGGGGCCCGGCGATCCCGAGCTCGTGACGCTCAAGGCCAGACGGCTGATCGAGGCGGCCGACGTGATCGCCTATCCGACAGCGGGGCGCAGCGCGGGAGTGGCGCGGCGGATCGCGGCGCCGTACATCCGCTCGGACCAGCGCGAGCTCGTCATGAAGTTCCCGGTGACGATCCAGGAGACCGACCACCCCGGCGGCTACGAGGGCGCGTTGCGGGAGTTCTACGACGTGACCGCCACGAAGCTGGCAGATCACCTCGAAGCCGGCCGCGACGTCGCCGTCCTCTGCCTCGGTGACCCCTTCCTCTACGGCAGCTACATCTACCTCCACGAACGCCTCGCGCCGCGCTACGCGACCGAGGTCGTGCCGGGGGTGACGTCCTACAGCGCCGCCGCCGCCGCGGCCGGGACGCCGATCGCGCGCCGCGACGACGTCTTCACGATCGTCCCCGCCACCTTGCCGCCCGAGGTGGTCGAGCACCACCTGCGCACCTCCGACGCCGCCGTCGTCCTCAAGCTCGGGCGCACCTTCGATGCCGTCCGCGCGGCGGCCGAGCGCGCCGGTGTCGCCGACCGCGGCATCTACGCCGAGCGCGCGAGCTCGCCCGACGAGCGGATCGCGGCGCTCGCCGACGTCGACGGCCGCGTGCCGTACATGTCGCTCGTCCTGGTTCCGACGGCCACCGACGCGCCGCGGCCCGACGCCCCCGGCGCGGGCGAGCTGACGGTCGTGGGCCTCGGCCCGGCGGGGCCAGAGTGGCTGACCCCGGAGGCGCGCGCGGCGCTGGCGCGGGCCGACGAGCTCGTCGGCTACGCCCCCTACCTCGACCGCGTGCCCGTGCGCCCGGGCCAGCGCCGCCACGCGAGCGACAACCGCGTGGAGGCCGAGCGTGCCCGCCTCGCACTGGAGCTGGCCGCGGATGGCGCGCGCGTCGCCGTCGTCTCGTCGGGCGACCCGGGGATCTTCGCGATGGCGAGCGCCGTGCTCGAGCAGGTCGACGCGGCCAACGGCGAGCTCGCCGGGGTCGAGCTCCGCGTGGTGCCCGGTCTGTCGGCGATGCAGGCCGCCGCCGCGCGCGCGGGGGCGCCGCTCGGTCACGACTTCTGCGTAATCTCGCTGTCGGACCAGCTCAAGCCGTGGGACGTGATCGCCCGGCGCCTCGAGGCCGCCGGCGCGGCCGACCTGGCCGTAGCCCTGTACAACCCGGCCTCGCGCGCGCGCCGCGAGGGGCTCGAGCGCGCGTTCGAGATCCTGCGCCGCCACCGCGCGCCGGAGACGCCGGTCGTCGTCGGGCGCGCTGTCGGCTCCCCGGAGGAGTCGGTATCGGTCGCGCCGCTGTCGGACGTCGACCTCGATGCCGTCGACATGCGCACGGTACTGATCGTCGGCTCGTCGACCACCCGGGCGATCGAGGACGGGACGCGCACGACCCGCGTGTACACGCCGCGCAGTTATCCGGGCTAGCGTCCCAGCGCCCAGGCGACGGCGTCGTCGACGGTCGCGACCCGGGGCGCAGCGGGGCGCCGGGGCCGGCGCACGACGATCACCGGAAGGCCGCGCTCGCGCGCGGCGTCGAGCTTGGCGACGGTGTGGGCGCCGCCGCTGTCCTTGGTGACGACGACGTCGAGACGGTGCTCGTCGATCAGCCCCAGCTCATCCGCGAGCGTGTAGGGGCCGCGGTCGAGCAGCGTCACATGCGCGGGCGGCAGCGGCGGAGCGGGGGGCTCGACGCAGCGGATCAAAAACCAGGCGTCGACGTCGGCGAAGGCGGCGAGGCCCTGGCGGCCGCTGGTCAGGAAGACGCGCTCGCCGAGGCGCGGGACGGCGGCGGCGGCCGACGGTAGGTCGTCGACCCAGTGCCAGTCGTCGCCCGGCCGCGCGCTCCAGCCCGGCCGCTCGAGGCGCAGCAGCGGGACGCTCGCGGCCGGGCAGGCCGCCGCGGCCGAGGCCGAGATCCGCTCGGCGAAGGGGTGGGTGGCATCGACGACCGCGTCGATCCCGTGCGCGGACAGCCAGCGGGAAAGAGCGTCGGGCCCGCCGAAGCCGCCGGTCCGCACCTCGCCCCGCGGCAGGCGCGGCTTCGACACCCGGCCGGCCAGCGACGAGATCACTGCGGCGCCCTCGGCATCGAGGCGCCAGGCCAGCTCGCGCGCCTCGGCGGTGCCGCCGAGGACCAGCACCTTCATCGCCGCTTGAGCAGATACGTGTCCATGATCCAGCCCTTGCGCCGGCGCGCGACGGCGCGCGCGGCCTCGATCTCCGCGCCGACCTCGGCTAGCGGGCCGGAGATCAGGATCTCGTCGGGGGTGCCGACGTACGCGCCCCAGTAGATGTCGATGTCGAGTCCGTCGGAGTCGAGGTGCCGGAACGCGCAGTCGCTGTCGAGCATCACGACGACATCGTCGCTCTCGGCCGGGAACCCGGCGGCGAGCCGGCGCCCGGTCGTGAGCTGGATCGCTCCGCCGACCCGGTTCAGCGGCACGCGGTGGCGCGCCGCCAGCGCCGCGACGCTGCTCACGCCGGGGATCACCTCGTACTCGAACTCGACCGCCCCGCGCGCGCGGATCCGGTCGAGCAGGACGATCGTCCCGTCGTATAGGGCAGGGTCGCCCCAGACCAGGATCGCCCCGGTCCCCGCGTCGCCGAGCTCATCCAGCATCGACTGCTCCACGCGCCGCGAGCGCGCCTCCCGCCACGCCTCGACGGCCTCGGGGTAATCGGGCGCCGTGCGGTCGCGCTCGGGGTCCTCGACGTCGACTATCCGGTAGTCGCGGCCCTCGATGTGGCGCTCGCAGATCTCGCGCCGCAGGCGAACGAGATCCTCCTTGACCTCGCCCTTGCCGATCACGAAGAAGACGTCGACCTCGTTGAGCGTCTTCACCGCCTGCAGGGTCACCTGATCGGGGTCGCCCGCGCCGATGCCGATCACGAGCATCCGCCTCATCGCGCCCGGGCCTTCGAGTAAAGGTGGCTCTCGGCGAACTCCTCCTCGGCTACCGCCGCGCCGACGACGATCGTCGCGCTGCGGCGCACGGCGGCGGCCTCGACCTGCTCGGCGATCGTCGCCAGCGTCCCGCGCACGACTACCTCGTCCGGGCGGCTCGCGTGCGCGACGACGGCGGCGGGACAGTGCGGCCCGTAGTGCGGCTCGAGCGTCGCGGCGATCTCGCCGATCGCCGCCGCGCCGAGGTGGATCACGAGCGTCGCGCCGTGCGCCGCGAGCGAGTCGAGGCTCTCGCCCGCGGGGATCTTCGACGCCCGCTTGCCGTAGCGGGTGAGGATCACGGTCTGAGCGACCTCGGGCAGCGTCAGCTCGCGGCGCAGCGTCGCAGACACCGCGCCGAAGGCAGGCACCCCTGGTGTCATGTCCCACGGGATGCCGAGCCCGTCGAGCCGGCGGGCCTGCTCGGCGACGGCGCTGTAGATCGAGAGGTCGCCCGACTGAAGGCGGGCGACATCCTCGCCGCGCTCATGGGCGGCGGCGAGCTCGGCGACGATCCCGTCGAGATCGAGGTCCTGGGTATCGATCAGGAGCGCGCCGGCGGGGGCGTGCTCGAGCACCTCGTCGGGGACCAGCGCGCCCGCGTAGACGCAGACCGGGCACGCGGCGATCAGTCGCGCCCCGCGCAGGGTCAGCAGGTCGGCGGCGCCCGGCCCGGCGCCGACGAAGTGGACCGTCATCGCGCCTCCAGCGCCCACTGGACGACGGGCATCCGGGCGCGCCAGCCGGTCGAGCCGCCGACCGGCCCCGCGTGGGCGATCTCGATCCGGGTCAGCGTTCCGCCGTGGGCGCCATGCGCCGCGGCGAGAACGCCGCCGCCCTCGAGCGTCACGGCGTTCCCGACCAGCCGTGCGCCGGTCGCGAGGCAGGCGTCGAGCAGACCCGGCACGGTCAGGCCGCCGCCGATGAAGATCGCGTCCGGCGGCGGCAGCTCGGCCAGTGCGGCGGGCGCCTCGCCCTCCCGGACGTCGAGCTCCGGCACGCCGAGGCGCAGGGCGTTGGCACGGGCGCGGCCGGCGCGCTCGGCGCGGCGCTCGAGCGCGATCGCGCGCGCGCCCGGGGCGGCGCGCAGCCACTCGATGCCGATCGACCCGCTGCCGGCGCCGACGTCCCAGAGCAGCTGACCGGGGACGGGTGCAAGCGCAGCAAGCGTGGCGGCGCGGACGTGACGCTTGGTGATCTGGCCGTCGTGCTCGAACGCGTGGTCGGGCAAACCAGGGACGGTGGCGAGGAGCGGCGTCCCGGGCTCGCACGCGCACTCGACTGCCACGGCGTGCAGCGCGTCGACCTCGCGGTCGGCCCAGCTCACCGCCGTGGCCTCCGTGATCCGCTCGGCAGGGCCTCCCAGCTGCTCGAGGACGGCAAAGCGGCTGGGACCGAACCCACGTTTGCACAGCACGCGCGCGAGGTCCGCCGCGCTGCCCGTGTATACGACGAGCCGGCGTCCCGGCTGGAGCGCGCGGACGACCGTCTCGGGTGGTCGCGCGACGGTGCTGATCAGGGTCGTGTCGGCCTCCGGCCAGCCGAGCCGGGCGCAGGCGAGCGCGAACGCCGACGGCCCGGGGTGGATCTCGAGCCGCGCGGGCTCCACCCGCCGCGCGAGCGTCGCGCCGATGCCGTGCAGCATGGGGTCGCCGCTCGCCAGCACGCACGTCGAGCCGCCGCCGTCGCGCGCGACGAGTTCGTCGATCAGCGGCCCGAGCGGCGAGGGCAGCTCGCGCTTCGCGGTGGCATCGACCGGAACGAGGTCGAGCTGGCGCCGCGAGCCGATCACCTCGTCGGCGCGCAGCACGGTCGCCCGCGCGTGCTCGCCGAGACCCTCCCAGCCGTCGGCCCCGATACCGACGACCGCGATCACGCGAGCGCCTCCACCAGCCTGGCGTTGGCCTCCGGGTCGCGGGCGGTCAGGCGCAGGTGGTTCGCGCCGAGGCCGGGGAACGAGGCGGCCGGTCGCACCGCGATCCCGGTCGCGCGAAGGCGCGCGAGCGTCGCCGTGCCGTCCGCGACCTCGACCAGGACGAAGTTCGCCGCGGCGGGCCACACCCGCACGCCCGGGAGCTCGCCGAGGCGCCGCTCGAGGTCGAGGCGCTCGGCCTGCGCGCGCTCGGCGGCCGCGGCGAGCTCCGCCGGGTGGGCGGCCGCCGCGGCGAGCGCGGCGAGGGCGAGCGCGTTGGCCGACCAGGGCGGGCGGGCGGCGCGCAGCCGCTCGGCGTTGGCCGCCCCCGCAAGCGCGTAACCGGCGCGCACGCCCGCGATCGCGAGCGACTTGGTCAACGTGCGCACGACGATCACGTCCTCGAGCGGCTCGCCCGCGAGGGTGCCGGGCTCGCCCGGGACGAGATCGAGGAAGGCCTCGTCGATCACGAGCGTGCGGCCCGGTCGCCGCAGCGCGAGCAGCGCGCTCGCGGGCGCCAGCGTGCCGCTCGGAGATGCGGGGTTGCCGACGACGACGAGGTCCGCCTCCGCCGGGACGAGGTCCGGGTCGATGGCGAAGTTTCGCTCGGGCTCGCGCATGATGCGGGTGACCGGCACCCCGTGGGCCCGCAATCCGGCCTCCGCCTCGGTGAACGCGGGATGCAGGCAGGCGGCCAGGCGCGGCCGCAGTGCCGGTCCCAGCAGCCAGAGCGCCTCGGCGGCGCCATTCGTCGGGACCACCTCGGCGCCATCGCGCCCGTGGTGGGCGGCCAGGGCTGCGATGGCATCGCGCTCGTCGGGGTATGCGCACCCGGCGTCGTCGAGTGCCTCGTGAAGCGCCGCGCGCAGCCAGTCCGGCGGGCCGCCGGCGAGCACGTTGACGGCGTGGTCGGCATCGCCGGGCCCGACGAGCGTGTCGCCGTGCACGCGCTCGGGCGGCGCCCCCGAGAGCTCCACCGGTCGCCCGGCGACCACGAGGACGGCGCGCTGCGCGCGCGCGGACAGCAGCTGCGCCGCCTCTCCCTGGATGTCGACCCAGCGCCGGCTCAGCTCTCCGACCGGGTGGACGCCGAGACCGGCCTCCTCGACCACGACGATCGTCGGCTCGGGGCGCTCGGCAGCGCCGGCGGCGAGGCGCTCGACTGCGGCGAGCGGGGCGGCGCCGTCCTCGAGGTGCGCCGCGAGCCACAGTCCGAGCCCGTCGACCAGGACCGCCGTGCCGGCCGCGTCGTCGAGTGCAGCGGCGGCGATGTCGCCGTCCGCCTCGACGGTCTCCCAATCGGGTGGACGGCGCGCGCGGTGACGCTCGATCCGCTCATCCATCCCCGCGCCGTCGGCGCGCGCGGTCGCGACGTAGCGGACGGGCAGGCCGGCGGTGGCGGCAAGCCCCTCCGCGTGGGCGCTCTTGCCCGAGCGGGCGCCCCCCAGGACGAGCGTCAGGCTCACCGCGCCCCCGCGGGGACGGCCGCCGCGGCGGCGACGAGGCGCTGGGCGGCCTGAGGGAAAGCGGCCCAGTGCACGTGTAGGTAGCTGGCGTGCACGGATCCGGCGGAATAGCCCTCCGGGCGCTCGGTGCCCCGGACGCGCAGCGTCCAGGCCGAGCCGTCGACCGGCTCGACCGCGGAGTAGTGGAACTCGTGCCCGCGGATCTGCTCGCCGGCGCGCCAGCAGGCCGAGTCCGCACTCGCGACCGCCTCGCGGTACCCGATCGAGAGCCGCCCGGCCATCCTGGCGCGCGCCGGGACGATGCCGCACATCGGAGTGTCGTCGAGCGACTCGCACAGGAACAGCAGGCCGCCGCATTCGGCCACGACCGGACGCCCCGACTGCGCGAACGCGGCTACTTCGGCGCGCAGGCGCTCGTTGGCCGCGAGCCTGTCCGCGAACACCTCGGGAAAGCCGCCCGCCAGGACCAGCGCATCGCAGCCGTCGGGCAGGGCTTCGGCCGTCGTCGGGTCGAACTCCGCTAGCTCGGCGCCGGCGGCGGCCAGCAGCTCGAGGTTCTCCTCGTAGTGGAATCCGAACGCCGCGCTTCGGGCGAGCGCGATGCGCGCCCGCTGCGTCCCCAACGGGGGCTCCCAGGGGGTGGCGTCGAGCGCCGGCGCGGCGCGCGCCAGCGCCATCACGGCCTCGACATCGACCTCGCGACGGATCGACTCGGCCAGCGTCGCGATCGCCGCGCTCGCGCCGCCGGAGCGCTCGCCCGCCGGGACGAGACCCAGGTGGCGCTCGGGGACCTCGAGAGCGCCGTCGCGGTGCAGCGCGCCGAGTACCGGTACGCCGAGCGGCTCGATCGCCTCCCGCAGCAGCTCCTCGTGGTGGTCGGACCCGATCTTGTTCAGGACGACGCCGGCTACGGCGATCTCCGGGTCGAAGGTGCGGAACCCGTGGACGATCGCGGCCGCCGAGCGCGACATCGCGGCGGCGTCGATCACGAGCAGGACGGGCGCCCGCAGCAGCTTGGCCACGTGGCCGGTCGAGGCGAGCTCGCCGCGCCCGGACGCGCCGTCGAAGAGGCCCATCACGCCCTCGATCACGGCCACGTCGGCGCCGGCGCTGCCGTGGCGTGCCAGCGGGGCGATCCGCTCCGGCCCGGCGAGGAACGCGTCGAGGTTGCGCCCCGGGCGGCCCGACGCCATCCGGTGGTAGCTCGGGTCGATGTAGTCCGGGCCGACCTTGAACGCCTGGACGGTGTGACCGGCGCCGCGCAGGGCCGCGATCAGCCCGCAGGCGACGCTCGTCTTGCCCGCCCCCGAGCTCGTGCCCGCGACGACGATCCGCGCGGTCACGCCGCGACCGCCTCGGTCAGGCGCCCGCCGGTCGGGGCCTCGGCCGGCCAGTCGAGGACGGGCACCGGCTCGGCGCTATGGGTGCCGTCCGCAGGGTCGCAGCCGTGATCGGGACAGACCCGCAGGCTGTCGACGACGGCCGCAAGCGGCCCGATCAGCTCCGCGTCGGCGCGCTCGAGCACCGCTACCTTGAGCTCGGCGTCGCGGGCGTGCGCGGCCTCGTCGGCACCGCCGACGTGCACGACGACATGCTCGGCGCCGGCGGCGATCGCCTTGAGCGCGGCTGCCGCCTTCGCGGTGAGGTCGCTGTCGGGGCCGCCCGTCGCGCCGGGGGGGCAGACGACGCGCGCGCCCATCAGCCGCCCGATGCCCGCAGCGGCCCCGGGCGCGGCCACGACGACCGTGCGCGCGTCGAGGATCCGCGGCGGCACGAGGCCCTCGGGCCACACGCGGACCGCGGTCCCGAGATCCCGCAGCGGCGGCGGTCCGATCACCAGCTTGCGGCGCCCGCGAAGGGGGTGCACGACGTGGCCGGGCAGCTCGAGCGCGCCGTCGCAGTCGACGCGCCAGGCGCGCTCGCCCGGGGGCGGCTCGATGCCGCGCGCGGCGGCCTCGAGCGCGCCGCGGTCGACCGGCCCGGGCGGTGTCCACCCCAGCAGCGGCGGGATCGCGGTCTCCGAGCCGGGCATGAGCCCGGGCGCCACGGTGCGCAGCCGGCTCACGCGGCCGCCGGCGCAGAGGCGGTCGAGCGCCGGCGTGTGCGCGCGCTCGAGGCTGGTCGGGCCGGCGCCGGCCGGCTCGCTCGCGCCGTCGAGGATCACGAGCGCGTCTACCACTCGATCCCCTGCTGGGCGCGGATGCCCTCGTCCATCGGGTGCTTGACCTTCGTCACCTCCGACACCAGGTCGGCGGCCTCGACCAGCTCGGGCGCGGCGTCGCGCCCAGTGATGACGACGTGCTGGAAACCGGGCCGGTCGCGGAGCGTGGTGACCACGTCCTCGACGTCGATCCAGTCCCACTTGACCGGATAGGTGATCTCGTCGAGCAGCAGGAACTCGTAGCGCTCCTCGGCGATCGCCCGCTTGACGCCCTCCCAGCCCTCGCGCGCGAGGTCGGCCGACTCGTCGAGGTCCTTCGAGAGCCAGCTCCAGCCGTCGCCCATCTTCTCCCAGTCGATGCCGCCGAGCGCCCCCGCGGCCTTGGCCTCGCCCACCTTCCACTTGCCTGACTTGACGAACTGGAAGACGCCGCAGCGATAGCCGCGCGCCCAGGAGCGCATCAGCATCCCGAACGCCGAGGTGCTCTTGCCCTTGCCGTGGCCGGTCAGGACGAGCACGAGCGGCCGGTCGCGCGGCTTGCGGCGCCTGGGCTCGGCGCTGCCGCGGTCGGTGGCGCTCACGCCGCCCTCCTCCTCGGCTCGCCCACGAGCCTGTGGACGCTCCCACCCGCGGCGGCGGCGATCTCCGACGCGAGCCCCAGCCGCACGCGACCCTCCTCGGTGTCGACCACGTGGACCGCGTCGGCGGCGAGCCCGAGCCGGCGCCCGGCGCGGCGGACGGCGCCGTCGCGGTCGACCGTGCGACCGTCGGTGAGGACGACCGCGACCGAACGGCGCTCGGCCTCGCGCTGCGCCTCGCGGCGAATCACCCGCTCTGCCTCGACGAGACCGGCCGCGAGCGGCGTGCGCCCGCCGGTCGGCAGCTCGCGCAGCGCCGTAGCGGCGCGCTCGAGCGGAGCACCGGGAACGACGATCAGCTCGGCCGCCGCGTCGCGGAAGGCGATCACCGCAACCCGGTCGCGGCGCGCGTAGGCCTCGCGCAGCAGCTCGATCAGCGCGCCCTTGACGCGCGCGAGGCGGCGGCGCGCGCCCATCGACCCGCTGGCGTCGACGACGAGACAGACGAGCGCGGCCTCGCGCCCCCGGCGCAGGTGCTCGCGTAGCTCCCCGCTGCGCAGCGTCGCGACGATCGCGATGTCCTCAGGCTCGGCCCGCGCGGGGCGCGTGTCGATCGCGCCCGTGTGCGGCCCGCGGCCGCGGCGGTCGAGCGCGAGCGCGTCGGTCGGCAGCCGCGCCGGGACCGGGGGGTCGCGGCGCTCGAGGGCGGGCGCGCGCGGATCGGTTGCCGCCTCACACGCGCCGTCCGGCGAAGACGGCGCGCCATCTCCGCCGCCGGATGGCGGAGATCCGCCGCCGGGCGGCGGCTCGGGCTCCGGCCCGTCGGGGTCGCCGAGCGCCTGCTCGATCTCGGCCGGGTCGGGCTCGCGCCCCTCGAGCGGGTCGCGGCGGCGCCGGTGAGCGAGCGCGAGCGCGCCCGCGCGGCGCAGCTGATCCTCGGTGACGACCGCACTGCGCTCGAGCGCCGCCAGCGCACGCGCGGCCATCGCCCAGACGATGTCACCGCGCAGGCCGTCGACGCCGAGCTTGGCGCAGGCGCCGGTGATGCGCAGCAGCTCGCGCTCGCCGAGCTCGACCGCGGGGATCAGCGCGCGCGCATCGGCGATGCGGGTCGCGAGATCCGCCTCCGGCTGCGACCAGCGTTGGGCGAACGCCTCTGGGTCGGCCTCGAACGCGAGCCGCCGGCGCACGATCTCGGCGCGCACCGCCGGGTCCGTCGGCGTGCGGACCTCGACGCCGAGGCCGAAGCGGTCGAGCAGCTGCGGGCGCAACTCGCCCTCCTCGACGTTCATCGTCCCGACGAGCAGGAACGACGCGTCGTGCTCGAGCGACACGGCCTCACGCTCGACGCGCGCGATGCCCGAGGCGGCGGCGTCGAGGAGCGCGTCGACGAGATGGTCGGGCAGGAGGTTGACCTCGTCGACGTAGAGGATGCCGCGGTGCGCGCGGGCGAGCAGCCCGGCCTCGAACGCCCGCTCGCCGGCGAGGGCGCGCTCGAGATCGAGCGAGCCGACGAGCCGGTCGAGCGTCGTGCCGAGCGGGAGCTCGACGAGTGCCCCGGGCCGCTGCGCAATCGGGGCATCGGCAGGGACCGCGCCGCGGGGCGAGCGCTCCCCCGGCGCGAACGCGAACGGCTGGTCGGCGGCCGCCTCGACCGGCGGCAGCAGGGGCGCCAGCGCCCGGACCGCCGTCGACTTCGCCGTGCCGCGCTGGCCGCGCACGAGCACACCGCCGACCTCGGGCGCGACCGCGTTGATCAAAAGCGCCTCGACCAGCTCCTCCTGGCCGACGATCGCCGACAGGGGATACAGGGGCGCTGCGGTGCTCGCCCGGGACCACTCGGTGCGGTGCTCGCCGGATCGCCGATCCGGCTGCGCTCCTCCCGCCACGATCGGGCTGCGCTCGTTCCGAACGTCGTTCAAGCCTGGGCCTCCTCGAGCTCGCCCTCGAGCGCCAGGAAGCGCTCGCGGATCGCGGCGAGCGTACCTTCCCGCGGCTCGGCCCAGAGCCCGCGCTCGGCCGCCTCCAGCAGCCGCTCGGCGATCTCGCGCCCGGCCCACGGGTTCGAGCCGGCCATGAAGGCGGCGACGTCGGGATCGAGCAGGTAGCGCTCGGCGACCTGCTCGTACATCCAGTCCTCCGCCGCGCCGGCGGTCGCGTCGTAGCCGAACAGGTAGTCGACCGTCGCAGACAGCTCGGCCGCGCCCTTGTAGCCGTGGCGGATCATCGACGCAATCCAGCGCGGGTTCGCGACCCGGGCGCGAAAGACGCGCCGCGTCTCCTCGGCGAGGGTTCTCGTGACCACCCGCGAGGGGTCGGAGCTGTCACCGAGATAGGCGGCCGGGTCGCTGCCGGTAAGGGCGCGCACCGTCGCGACCATGCCGCCGTGGTACTGGTAGTAGTCGTCCGAGTCGAGGATGTCGTGCTCGCGCGAGTCGACGTTCTTGACCGCGACCTCGATCCGCCGGTAGCAGTCGCGCATCGTCTCCTGCGCCGCGGTCCCGTCGAGGCCGCGGCCGTAGGCGTAGCCGCCCCAGGCGGCGTAGACCTCGGCGAGGTCGGCGTCGTCGCGCCAGTCGCGCGCGTCGAGCAGCTGCAGAAGGCCGGCGCCGTAGGTGCCCGGCTTCGACCCGAACACCCGGGTGGTGTGGCGGCGCCAGCCGGCGTCGGCGCCGACCTCGGCCGCGAGGCGCTCGGCGTCGGCGCGCGCGTGCGCGGCGACGTAATTGTGCTCGCCGGGCTCGTCGAGCGCCGCGACCGTCGTGACGGCATCGTCGATCAGTCGCACGAGGTGGGGGAAGGCGTCGCGGAAGAAGCCCGAGATGCGGACGGTGACGTCGATCCGCGGCCGGCCGAGCTCGGCCGGCGGCACGACCTCGATGCCGGTGACCCGCTGCGACTCGGGGTGCCACGTCGGGCGGACCCCGAGCAGCGCGAGAATCTCGGCCACGTCGTCGCCCTGCGTTCGCATCGCCGCGGTGCCCCAGGCCACGAGCCCGACCATCCTCGGCAGCTCGCCCGTCTCGGCGCGGTGACGTTCGAGCAGCGCGTCGGCGAGTTTCGTGCCCGTCTCCCAGGAGAGCTCGGAGGGAACCGCGCGGGGATCGACCGAGTAGAAGTTGCGCCCCGTCGGCAGCACGTCGATTCGGCCCCGGGTCGGGGCGCCGGACGGGCCCGCGGGCACGTGGCGGCCGTTGAGTGCGGCGATCACGTTCTCGAGCTCCTCCGGTGTGCGCCGCACCCGCGGGACGACCTCTGCCGCGGCGTGGCGAAGGACCCGCTCGACGCCCGCGTCGGGCACGCCGAGCACCTCGGCGCAGACCGCCCGGGCGGCGTCCGGATCCCAGTCGCGCCCGGCGAGCTCGTCCAAGAGCGCCATCTGGGCCGCCTCGAGCCGGTCGACGAGGTCGCCGGCACTCGCCGCCGGGCCACGGAAGCGCTCGATCAACGCCCCAGGCGCCGGCGGCGCGGGGGCGCCGGGCGCCGCCACCAGCGCCGGCTCGTCGAGCCCGTACGCCGCCCCGATGGCGCGCCGCAATCCGGGCACGTCGCCCTGGGGCAGGCGCAGCAGGGCGCTCGTCAGCCCGCGGAGCTGGTCGCCCGCGGGCGTGCGGCCGAGCACGTGCAGCCCGTCCTTGACCTGGATGTCCTTGACCTCGCAGAGGTAGCCGTCGATGTGCTCGACGAGCGCGCCGACGTCGTCGGGCCGCTCGGTGACGCCGAGGTCGGACTGGAGGTTCGCGCGCTCGATCGCCGACCAGATGCGCGCCGCGAGCGCCGGCAGCTTCGGCGGGTCGAGCACCTCCAGCCGCGCGTACTCGTCGAGCAGCGTCTCGAGCTCGGCGAGCTCGTCGTAGGAGTCGGCGCGCATCATCGGCGGGACGAGGTGGTCGACGATCACCGCGTGGGCGCGGCGCTTTGCCTGCACGCCCTCGCCCGGGTCGTTGACGACGAAGGGGTAGACGAGTGGGATGTCGGCGAGTGCGGCGTCGGGCGCGCAGGACTCCGACAGCGCGAGCATCTTGCCGGGCAGCCACTCGAGCGTGCCGTGCTTGCCGAGATGGACGATCGCGTCGGCGCGCCAGACCGCGTCGAGCCAGCGGTAGCAGGCGAGGTAGTGGTGGGTGGGCGGCAGCTCGGGATCGTGGTAGATACCGACCGGGTCCTCGCCGTAGCCGCGCGGCGGCTGGATCGCCACGAGCACGTTGCCGAGCTCGAGCCCGGCGACCACGAAGTCGTCGCCGTCGACGTACCGGTCGCCTGGCGGCGGTCCCCAGCGCTCCTCGATCGAGTCGCGCAGCGCGCCCGGCAGCGCGGCGTACCACTCCAAGTAGTCCGCGACCGGCATGCGCAGCTCCGACTCGGCGAGGTGGGCGTCGGTGAGGAACTCGGGGTCGTGGCCGCCGGCGTCGATCAGCGCGTGCATCAGCTCGTCCCCGTGGGCGTACGGCCGCTCGACCTGCATGCCGTCGGCGGCGAGCGCGTCGAGCAGCTCGAGCGCGCTCGCGGGCGTGTCGAGGCCGACGGCCATGCCGACCTTCGCGTGCTTGGTCGGAAAGCTCGTCAGGAGGACGGCGACGCGGCGCTCGGCGGCGGGCAGCTTGCGCAGCCGCGCCGTGCGCACCGCGAGGCCCGCGACGCGCGCACAGCGCTCGGGGTCCGCGACGTAGCGCGGCACGGGCACGCCGACGGGCGAGTCGGCGGCCGCGTCGCGCTCCTTGAACGAGATGACGCCGCCGAGCAGCCGTCCGTCGAACTCGGGGATCGCGACCTGCGTCGCGGCATCGAGCGGGGCGAGGCCGGAGTCCGACTCCTCCCAGGCGGCGCGCGACCCGGTCGCGCAGACGGCCTGGATCACGGGCACATCGAGGGCGGCGAGCGCGGTCGCGTCCCATACGTCCGCGGCGCCTGAGCCGCCGGTGGCGAGCATCGTCACTACGAGCGCGTCGATGCGGCCGTCGAGCAGCGCGAGCGCGGGGACCTTGCCCTCGGAGTCGCGGCGCAACGTGTAGCTCCAGACGGCGAGCGCGTTGGCTCCGGCGGCCTCGATCGCGGCGCAGAACGCGTCGACGAACGCGGTGTTGCCGGTCAGGCGGTGCGAGCGGTAGAAGCAGAAGCCGATCGTCGGGCGGTCGGGCTCGTGGCGTGCGAGCGCGCGCTCGAGCTCGACATCGCCGCTCCCAGGCAGATACACGCCGAGGTCGGCGACCTCGTGTGGCGGCTCGAAGCCGTGGCCCTCGAGCAGGAACGTGTCGGCGAGGAAGCGCAGCAGCTGCTCGACGTTGTCGACGTCGCCGTGGCGCAGGTACTCGCCCGCCTGCGCGACCGCGCCCGCGGGCGCGAGCGAGAGCTCTGTCATCTCGGCGTCGGGCTCCGCCTCGCCGCCGAGCGCGACGAGGACGACGCCGTCGCGGCGACAGCGCTCGCCTAGGAGGTCGAAGCCCCCCGGCCAGCCGCGCCGGCCCCCGAGCAGGCGGCAGAGGACGACGCGCGCGCCGGCGGCGATCTCCTCGACGAGTGCCGCGTCGTCGGTCGCGCCACCGGGATTCGCGCAGCGCACCTCGGGGAAGTCCTCGGGGAGCCGCTCGACCGCCGCCGCCGCCGCGAGGATCTCGGTGTCGGCGGTCGTCACGAAGCGCAGCACGGGCGCACCTCCGTCTGGATCGTGGGCAGGTCGTGGGGCACGCCGCCCTCGATCAGGGCGGCGAGGCGGTCCGTGTCGGCGTGCTCGGAGATCAGGTCGCCTAGCAGGTCGAGGCGCGCCGCGCGCACGGCGGCGAACGGCGTGTCGCCGGGGGTGAAGTCGCGACCGCGGCGCTCGGCGACGTGGCGCAACAGCGCGCGGCGGAACCCGTCCTCCTCGAGGATGCCGTGCCAGGACGTCCCGATGACGGCGCCGGCGCGGCAACCGTCGGGCTCACCGTCGCCGGCCCGCAGGAGGGGCTCGCCGCCGCGGCGCTCCACGCGGCCGTGGCGGATCTCGTACCCGGATGCGCCGGTTCGGAGCCACGCGCAGGCGCCCGCGCGGCGGCGAAGGAGCTTGTCGGGCGAGAACCGGGTGACGATCGGGAGCAGGCCGAGCCCCGCGACCGTCCCGCGGCGCGACTCGACGTCGTCCGCGATCCGCTCGCCGAGCAGCTGATAGCCGCCGCAGACGCCGAGGATCGGCCCGCCGGCCGCGGCGCGCGCGGCGATCGCGCGGTCGAGCCCGGCGGAGCGCAAGCGGTCGAGATCCTCGACGGTCGCCTTCGTGCCCGGGATCACCAGCAGATCGGCGCGCTCGACGTCAGCGGCCGAGCGGGTGAAGCGCACCTGCACACCCGGCTCGAGCGCGAGCGCGTCGGCGTCGGTGAAGTTGCTCGTCCAGCGCAAGCGCAGCACGGCGACGTCGAGTGTGCCGTCACCGGCCGCCGGCGCCGACTCGAGCGCCAGCGAGTCCTCGGCGTCGAGCCAGATGTCCTCGGCATAGGGAAGGACGCCGAGCGTGGGCCGCCCGGTGCGCTCCTCGAGCTGGCGCAGCCCCGGCGCGAGGATCGAGCCGTCGCCGCGGAACTTGTTGATCAGAAAGCCGGCGACGTGCCCCTGATCGGCGGGCTCGAGCAGCGCGAGCGTTCCGAAGAGCGAGGCGAAGACGCCGCCGCGGTCGATGTCGGCGACGACGATCGCCGGGATGTCCGCCGCCCGCGCAAGGCCCAGGTTCGTCAGGTCGGCGTGGCGCAGGTTGATCTCGGCCGGGCTGCCGGCGCCCTCGCAGATGACGACCTCGTAGCGGGCGCGCAGGTCAGCGAGTGCGTCGGCGACCACCGGGCGCAGCTCGTCCTTGAGCCCCTGGTAGGAGCGTGCATCGGCGTCGCCGTAGGGCCTGCCCATGACGATCACCTGGCTGCGCCGCTCGCCCGAGGGCTTGATCAGGATCGGGTTCATCGCCGCCTCGGGCTCGAGCCCGGCGGCGGCCGCCTGCATCGCCTGGGCACGTCCGATCTCGGCGCCGTCCGGCGTGACGACCGAGTTCAGCGCCATGTTCTGCGCCTTGAACGGCGCGACGCTGACGCCCGACCGGCGCAGCCAGCGGCAGACGCCGGCCGCGACGACCGACTTGCCGGCGTCCGAGTGGGTCCCGCATACGAGCAGCGCGCCCTTCACGCGCGTGACCTCCTGACGAGCGTCCGGGCCGCGACGCTAAGCGCGGCGGCGGCGGCGCCGACGGCGATCGAGAGGCGCGTCGCGCGGCGCACGTCGGCCGAGGTCGGCTCGCGCCCGTCGCCGAGCCGGGGCCGGAGCTCGGCGACCCCCTCGTAGGAGAGCGGCCCGCCCAGGCGCACGTCGAGCGCTCCCGCGAACGCCGCCTCGAGCCGGCCGGCGTTTGGGCTCGGATGCGCGGCGCCATCGCGGCGGGCCACCTCCCACGCCCGGCGCGGCGACCCCCCTACGACGGGTGCGCAGAGGGCGGTCAGCGCGGC
>JAUJNT010000001.1:507701-539233 GCA_030448005.1 Thermoleophilaceae bacterium | reverse complement strand
ACGCCCGGCGCGGCGACCCCCCTACGACGGGTGCGCAGAGGGCGGTCAGCGCGGCGCCGGCGCGTGCCGGCGGCCAGTTCAGCGCATCGTCGACCCGTGCGGCCGCCCATCCGAAGGACTCGTAGCGCTCGCTGCGGTGCCCGACCATCGCGTCGAGCGTGTTGGCGGCCCGGTACGCGGCGATCGCGGCCGGCCCGCCGAGTGCTCCCCAGAAGAGCGCTCCGACGAGGGCGTCGCCCGTGTTCTCGGCAACCGACTCGGTCGCCGCGCGGCAGAGGCCCGTCGCGCCGAGCGCGGCGGTATCGCGCCCGCACAACCCCGGGAGCTCGGCCCGGGCGCCGGTCAGGTCACCCGCTTCGACGCGAGCGGCGAGCGAGTTCGCGGCGCGCGCAAGCGAGCGCCCGCCGAGCGCCGCCCACGTGCACGCGGCGAGAACCGTCCCGCGTCCGAGTCGCCGCGCCGCGACCTCGGCCGCGCCGGCGGCGAGAAGCGTCAGGCCGGCCGCGTAGACGACCCCGCGACCGCGGTTCGGCGCGTACGCGGCCTGCTCGACGCGCGCGGCCAGCTGTCCGAAGCCGGCCACAGGATGCCCGCGCCGCGGGTCGCCGAACGCCAGGTCGGCGGCGTACCCGACGGCGAGGGCGGGAGCGCTCACCGGCCGTTCGCCCTCGCGTTGAGGCGCGTCACCGTCCAGCGTCCGCCGTGCGCATGCAGCTCGGTGATCGCGAGCGGCGTCACGTCGATCCGCCAGAACGCCTCGAGCGGCGCGCCGAGCGCGCGGACCACAGCCGCCTTCACCACCCCACCGTGGGTGAACGCGACGGCGGCTCCTTCGCGACCTGCCTGCCCGTCGAGCCAATCCGCGACGCGCGCGGAGAAGTCGGTGAGGCTCTCACCGCCGTGCGGACAGGCGCCCGGGTCGGTCATCCACGCGCGCGCGTCGTCGGGGTCGAGGTCCGCGAGCGACCCGCCGGCCCAGCCACCGAAGTCGCATTCGGCGAGCGCGGGCTCGATCGCCGGGTCGACGATGCCGGCGGCCGCGGCGGTCTGGCGGCAGCGCAGGGACGGGCTCGAGATCGCCTCGCCGTTCCGCGGCAGGACGCGCGCCAGAACGGAAGCGTCCGAACGCCCGCGCTCGTCGACCTCCTCGTCCGCGGGAAACGCCGCGGCTCGCGTCGCGCCGGTGGGCGCGTGGCGAACGAGCAACAGGCGCCTCACCGTCTAGCCTGCGGGTGCATCTCAAACCTCCACGGGATCCTGCGTCCCGATCACGAAGGGCCGTGACGGCGGAGTTCCTGACTTCCCGGCCCCGCTGGGCCCGGGTCACAGTGGCGCGACCGTCCCGGTCTCCCACCGGGTTCCTCGCACCGCCACGCTGACCGGCGGATGGTACACCGACGTTCGAACGGATGCACGCGGTTGGGCCGCGTGCCGTCTCGGACAGGCCGCCAAGCCACCGGTTTGGACTACTGGTCGGCGTTGCCGTTCGTCGTGGCGGGAGTGGGCAGCCGAGAAGGAGAAGCCTGCCCAGATGACGGCATGGGTCGCCGGGGTCATCTCGGGCTGCTGTCGCTCGGGGTGGGAACGAGGTGGGAACGAGGTGGGAACAAAACTTGTCCTCGTGGCCCTTTGTGTCCGCTTGTGTCATCTTGGAAAGTGCCTCTCTGCAGGCAGTTCCGGGTGGAACAGGGATTGCCGACGTGTAGGAGTGCCGTCTACGGAACCAAAGGTCAGAGGTTCGAATCCTCTCGGGCGCGCTAAGACAAGCGCTGCAAAGGCACCGCTTTTCTCTGGGCTGGCCCGAGGTGGCGGGAAGCTTTCTCCCGCTTCTTTCTCCCGGAGGCGTGACGGCGGGCATCTCCCCGGACTCTCTCAAGGAGAACCGGTTTGGTGGCGTCTTACGGGTTTCTTGACTGGCCGAGACAGCCCACAACATCCGTGCGCCGAGCCGTGGCCGTGACTGCGCGGTCGTGTTAGACGGTGGCAGGATCCTCCGACATGTCTTCCATGAGCAATCCGACCTGGCCGCCTTCCGACGAGCTCTTGCCCTGGCGTCCGCCTGCGCAGCCGCCAGCGGACTCGGTGCTCAGTTCGAGCATCAGCGACGAAGGCGAAGACCTCCCGAACTGGGTCGCCGTGCCGGTAGCCGCTCCGGGCTTCCCGGCTGCCCGGGCGCACTGACCAGCGCGCGTTCCTGCTCTTGGCGACGAGCGGGTGCGTTGCGATTTACTGCTCGACACCCACTTTTGTGCTTGCGCGAGCATGGAAGGGTGGCCCAGCTCGGTTTCGCCGCGGTGACGATCGCCGAAGCGCTTGTCAGGTCTCCATCAGAACTCCTTGCAGATCGATGTTGCAGGCGGTCAGCTACGCCGCAGTGGGCGGCCCGAACCAGGTGGCCAGCGCGTCAGGAAGCCCTAGGTGGTTGGCGTCTCCTACCCAGGCGACGTAGCCGTCTGGGCGGATCAGCACGGCGGTGGGGGCGCTGACCACGCCGAGTACGGGGAGCTCCCACTCCCCTTTGCAGCTCGCGTCGATCAGCTGGACCCGGTCAGCCCATGGAGTGATGTCAAAGTCGCCGGGCTGACCGAGGTTGAGCAGCAGCGGCCGTGCGTCGTGCAGCAGCTCGAAGAGTCGGAGCGGGCCGTCGGCGGTGATCAGGTCGAGATCGGGCATGCGGCGTCCGAGCAGTGGATGTCCCTCGCCGAGGTCGTAATGAACGTCCAGACCGGAGATGATTCCGGCGAGCCGTTTGCGAGGCTCGTCCATGCTCGCCAGCTCCGACACCACATCGACCAGGGCCTTGATGCGCTCGTCGCGGCGCTGGAGCGCGGTCTGAGCCATCGTGTGCTTGAGCGCGCGGGCAGCGACCGGGTGACGCTCGTCCTGATAGGTATCCAGGAGGCTCTCCGGGGAGGTCCCGTTGACCACCTGCGCGAGCTTCCATCCCAGATTGAGCGCATCCTGCACGCCGAGGCTGAGGCCCTGTCCACCGGCCGGGTAATGCACGTGCGCCGCGTCGCCGGCCAGTAGGACTCGTCCCACGCGGTAGGCCGCGGCCTGCCGAGTCATATCGGTGAACCTGGAGATCCAGGTGGGGTTGTGGATCCCGAAGTCGGTGCCGTACACGGTGATGAGCGCTTCGCTCAGATTGCGCAGGGTGGGCTCGCTGCTAGGCCCGAGCTGCTGCTCGGTCACTACGACGCGGACCGTCCTCCCATCCTCCATCCTGTGGAGGCCGTGGATGCCCGTGGCGTCGTGACGGATGCCCCGCGGCGGCTCCTCGGTCATCTCGACCTCGGCGATCAGGTTGCTCTTCGTCGGATCCCACCCCGGAAACTCGATGCCGGCTGCTTTGCGGATCAGACTGCGTCCTCCATCGCACCCGACGAGATACCGCGCCCGCAGCGACTCGCCGTCGGACAGCCGGACATCAACCCCGGTGTCGTCCTGCGCGAAGCCCGTCACCTCACAGCCGTAAGAGATCCGCACCGGCAGCTCGGCGATCCAGGCGGCCATGATCCGCTCTATCTGGTTCTGCCAGATCCCGAGCGAATACGGATGACGCGTCGGGAAGTCGCTCATGTCCAACACGGTCGTGCCGAACATCGCGGCCTGAGCCACCTGACCCTCGGCGAGGAAGCGATCAGCGACCCCACGCTGATCCAGCACCTCGATCGTGCGCGAGTGAAAACCGCCGGCTCGTGAGCCGGCGAGCACGTGATTGGGACGCCGCTCAACGACCGCGACGTCGACCTTGGCCAACGCCAACTCAGCCGCCAGCATCATCCCCGCGGGACCGCCTCCGGCGATGACCACCGCATGCTCGGTCATCGCCACACTCCCGTCGGATACGTCGAGAAAGACACGCGCATTTCGCTCCTCCATTTCCGTGGGTCCTGGCTTGCGGCGGGCGATTATGCGGCAGGGCTCAAGGCCTCATGAGAGCCTTCTGTGCGGTATAAATTGGAAGTGGAGAGAAGCGGGTGACGGTCTTCACCGTCGTCCGCTGAGGACGGACGACCTCTTGGCGAATGGAACGCTGCTCAGCGCATGCTGTCCGGCCTCCCATCAGGTGCCGGCCGCGGAGGCTGCGTGCCGCCGGTCCCGCGGCTCTGCGCTCTCGCTTGCCGCCGCTGGGTTAGGTGGATCGCCGATGGCGTTTTCGATGCGCTTCGCGTGGCGGTCGATCAGCTCAGCGCAGGCCTCGACGATCCCATATCGGCGTCGTCGCAGCTCCAGGAGGCCAGGTACGGGATTGAGTATCCGGAGGTGTCGTCCCGAGGCCGCTCACCACATTGAACGCGATCGATTCCACGACGACTTCTTCTTTGACGTAGATGAGTTCGGGACCGTCCGGGTCGGTGAGGCGCATGAGCGCGTGGGCGAGCTCGTGGATGAGCGTCTTAACCTGGTGGTTGACGGCGTTGGCGCGGTTGATCGAGATCTGCTTCAGTCGAGCCGCCGAAACGGCGCATGTGCGCGGCTCAGCGGCAGGCGTAACGGAAGCGGGGCCGTTGCAGAACCGTCGAAGCTGCTGCCAAGCGACGAGCATGTGACCTGGTCTGCTGGGTTCCGGTCGCGGGGGCGACCTAATGGCGCAGCGAGCGCTCGCCTTGCTGTTTCTCCTCGCCGGCGCCCGGGAGCGTCAATTGGCCTCGCGTCGCAACACTGTCAACCGCGACCGCGAGCGTGCAAGGGCCGTCTCCGTCTCCTGGACGGCGCGCTCGGTCCGCTGCACCTCCTCGAGTGCCCGCTTGCGGATCTGCGCGGCGTGCTCTTCTGCTTCCTGAACAAGCGCGCCGGCGCGCTCCTCCGCCCGCCTGGTGGTTGCCCCTGCTCGCACCTGGGCCTGTTGTATGACCGCAGCGGCGTGTTCCTCCGCATCCTTGATCAAGCTCTCCGACCTTACACTCGCCTCGCTGAGAGCCTGCTCCCGGGCGCGGTCTGCCTCCTCTCGGGCAGCTGACTCGGACGCCTCCACAACCCGGTTCGCTCGCTCCCTTGCGGCCCGCTCTATTGCCCGTGCGCCCTCTTGTGCCTCAGCGAACACGGCTTGCACGTGCTCCCGGATGGACTCACCCAGCTCGCTGCCCAGGTCGGCTGGGTTATCGGGGAGGGCGTTGTCTTTCTCGGCTCCCATGCTGCGAGAAGCAGCTTATGCCAACCGGCTAGACGCTCGGACGAAGCCAGCCGGCGCTATTGGCAGTCCGCGCAGGTGACTTCGCCGGCCTCCGCGACACCCAGCCAACCTGGGGCCGCTCGATAGGCGCCAGGCCAAATCTGATGCTTAAGGACTTGGTTTGACCCGGCGGCCCGGGCCCGGGCGGGGTTGCGCCGGCTCGAGATAGCGGATGCGCCGCCCGGCCCGTGCCTTGCGGCTCAGCACCAGATCCCCGTCGGGTTCGCGCCATGCGAGGCGGTAGGAACGGCTCGCCGCTCCCCTTCTGCGCAGCCGCACCCGGAAGTAACCGGCGGGATTGGTGCGTACCGTCCGGATCGCTCTGAAAGGACCTCCGGCGGCCGTCGAGAGCGTGATGGTGATGCTCGTCCTCCCCTCTGCGGGACGTGCCTGTCCCCAGACCTCCACCTCATGGGGAGCCAGCCGCGTGACCACCAGCGGGATCCGGAACGCGTCCCACGCCGGCTTGTGCGTGCCGTCCAAAAATCCCAAGCCGGTGGTATAGGTGTCGTTCTCCTCCCTCTCCCGCCGGGGCGCGGGAGCGTCGTAGAGCTGGTACTGCGATACCGCCTCGACCCGGCGGTCGGCGAAGTAAAGGCGGTCCGCCTCGTTGAGCGCCGCGGCATGACGCCCGAGCCCCAGACCGTACGTGCGGTCCGGCGGGTTGGTCTGGAAACCGAACTCGGTGAGGAAGATGCGCCGGCCGCGGGGAATCCGGCCGAGTCGTGCGGCGCGGTCGATCAGGCGGTGCACCCGCGGTACGTAGGCCGCGGCATGCGAGTCGCCGGAGAAGGACGGGGTGAAGACCGAGCCGGTCGCGTGGTTGTTGTACGGGTGGATCGCGATGCCTCCGATCGGGAGCTTTCGCGGCCGGTTGCAGCCCTGGCGCCGGCGCTGGGCCGCCCGGAAAGGCCTGCCCTCCGGGTCCAGGCAGAGGGCTGCAAAAAGCGTGTCCAGAGGAGAGCTGATCGCCGCTGTCTCGCCGAAGAGCACCCTGTTGCGCATCGGTGGGTCGCTGGCCGCGATCGCCTTCCAGCCCTCATACCACAGGCGGCGGTACCGCTTGGCGGCCCAATCGATGAGCTGGCCTCGCCGGCCCTCGACCTGCGGGTGCAGGTAGTGCTCCAGGTTCGGCTCATTCCACAAGGAGTACAACCTCACCGTGCCCCCGTGCGCACCCGCGGCCCGACTCCCGTAGCGCCGGGCAACCGCGTGGACGAACTGGCCGAAGAGCACCGGGTCCGGCTTCCAGTGGCACGATGGCTTCAGGAAGAAGTAGCCGCCGATCGGATGGGGGCAGCCGTTGGGATCCTCGGAAGCCCAATAGGGAATAGGTGCGACAAGCGTGAAGAACAGCTTGATGCCGTTCCGGCGCGCGCGCTCCACAAGGGCGTCGTACGCCCTCCAGTCATAGCCCGGCGAGTTGGGATTTGCGGCATCGAACCCCGCCGGCTTCTGCCTCGAGGTTGGCCGAGGCGCCACGTGGTTCCACGTCACGAAGACACGCACGACATCAACGCCGAGCGCCTTTGCCTCCTCCATCGCCTTGTTCGGGTCGTGAGCCCTCTTGCCGAGGAACGTTGCGTCGTCCTGGAGGATCGTGAGCTGACGACTGGAAGCGGCCGCGGGCGCACACGTCAGCGCCAGTAGCGCGAGTGTGGCCAGCACTAGCCTCACGGCAACGTTCCAGGGGGCGCCGCGCCCGGCCGCCCCTGTCTTCAGGTCCCCGTCCACGCCGCTCAGTCTTACGCATCGGTGCGCCGCTGGACGCAATCAGTTGGTGCCAGAGATCGGTTAGGGGCTCCGATATCACGATCAGCGGGGGTCCAGTTCATGACCCGAGTCAGGCCCCTGGGTGGTGCGGCGGCGCTGCGGCCGCGAGGCCCCGGCCGTTGCTGCTGATGGCCAATTTGGCGCATCCGATTCGTTCGCTTCGACCTCGGACGGGTATAGGACTCCCGATGAAGCGCCGGTGTCCGATTCACCCACCGGTCGGGTGGGGGCTCCCCGTCGGCCCCGCCTGGATCGGGGCGGTCGAGGAGTGGGCCGGCGGGGTTCGTCCGGCGTGCGGGGCATGGCGCTGAGGCGGCTGTCGGCCCTCGATGGGGCGTTCCTGGCGCTGGAGTCGGCGGAGACGCCGATGCACGTGGGGTGGGCCGCCGTGTTTGCCCCACCCGCCGACGGATCGCCGGTGCCGTCCTTTGAGTCGGTGCGCTCTCACGTGGCCGGACGCCTGGCGCGCGCACCCCGGTATCGCCAGAGGCTGGTGGACGTCCCCCTGGGGGTCAGCGACCCGGTATGGGTGGACGACGAGAACTTCGATGTCACCGCTCATGTCCGCGGGGCGCACTGCGAGGACTTCGGCGTTCTGGTCGACGAAGTGCTCTCGACGCCGCTGGCGCACGATCGGCCGCTGTGGGAGCTGTGGATCGCCACCGGCCTGGACGGTGGCCGCCTCGGCGTGGTGGGGAAGGCCCACCACTGTCTGGTGGACGGACTGGGCGCGGTCGAGTTGATGGCGCTGCTGCTGGACATGACCCCCGAGCCAGAACGCGGTGAGTCAGAGCCGTGGGCGCCCGGCAGGAGACCGGGTCCGTTCGAGCTGCTGACCGACGCCGTCGGCGAGGGCCTCGGCCGGGCATGGCGGGTGGCGCGGGCACCGCTCAAGCTCGCCGGCGCGCCCAGCCGGGTGGGGGAGCTCCCCGCCCACGCGGTGCGCTCGGGGCGCGCCGCGCTCCACACGCTGGCTCCACTCGCTCCCTCGAGCCCCTTGAACGGGCCGATGTCGGCACGGCGCCACCTTGCATGCCTGTCGCGCCCGCTCGAGGATCTCAAGGTCATCAAGCGCCGGTTTGGCACGACGGTCAACGATGTGCTGTTGGCAGCGAGCGCCGGTTCGATGCGCGCTCTCCAGCACGAGCGTGACGAACCGCCGACGGCCGTCAAGGCGATGGTTCCCGTGAGCGTCGGCGAGACCGATGGAGAGTGGGGCAACCGGATCGCGTTCCTGTTCCTCTCTCTGCCCTGCGAGGAGCCCGATCCGCTGTGGCGCCTCCGCGACGTCCACGTGGCGATGCGCGACCGCAAGCAAGGACGCGAGCCGGAAGGCGCCGACGCGATGCTCGGGCTGATCTCGCTCGCGCCGCGCCCCTTGCGGCGTGTGGCCTCACACGTGCTGGCCGACCCGCGGGTCTCGAACCTGACGATCTCCAACATTCCCGGCCCGCCGATGGAGCTGTATCTGCTGGGGTGTCAGGTCGAGCGGGCGTATCCGGTGGTGCCGCTCACCCCGAACCATGGGATGTCGATCGGGATGACCACGGTGACCGGCCAGGCTTGCTTCGGGGTCTACGCGCAGGCCGGACTGGCCGAGGACGCGGACCGCCTGGTCGACGGGATCGACGTGGCGATCGACGAACTGCTTGCCCTCTCATGAAGCCGGCCGCAGGTGGATCACCGACGCTCCGTGCCGGGCGGCCAGCCGCTCTGCGATAAGCGAGCGGTGGCACCGGTGCCAGCTCCCTGTGATTCTCAGCCCTCGCGCGCGGCTTACGAGAGCTACGGCAGCCGGGCGCCCCAGCGCACCGATGCAGCCGCGGCGCCCAAGAGCAGCGCAAGGCCCCCGATCGCAAACGCCGAGGTGATCTCCCGCCGTTCCTTGCGGGTGCCGAGCTGCGACCCCAGCGCCTTGTAGATCGAGGAGAGCTCCTCGTCGTCCTCGGCCGAGAAAGCCTTGCCGCCGGAGACATCGGCGATCTCCCTGAGCGTCTCCGGGTCCGGCACGGCAGGCAGCCGGGAGCCGAACTGGGGGCCGGGCACGGTGGCCGCTTCGGTTCCGAGGCTCACGGTGAAGATCGGGATCTTGAGGCGGCGGGCGGAGCGTGCGACCTCCACGGGGTCGCGTCCGCCCGAGGTCTGCCCGTCTGAGAGGAGCACGATGGCGGCGGGCGGGCGGCGGCCGATCGGCCGTCCCCTCACGAGGGCTTCGGTCGCGGCCGTCAGGGCGTCGCCGGTGGCCGTGGCGCCGTCTGCCACCTGCGCCTCGATGATCTGCCTCGTGTCGTCGTGATCGCGGCTCGGCGCCTGAACGGCGTCCGGCGCGCCGGAGAATGCCACGATCCCGAGGGGGATCCGTCGGGGCAGCTGATCGATGAACGCGCGCGCGGCCTTCTTGGCCGCGGTCAGCCGGTCGGGCTTCACGTCCGTTGCGAGCATGGAGCGCGAGTGGTCGGTAACGAGCATGATGGTGGCGCGCTCCGAGGGCACGTCCACGGTTCGGTGGGGCTTGGCCAGCGCGAGCGTCAGCACCGCAAGCGCCGCGAGCGCGGCGGCGGTCGGCAGGTGGGTGCGCCACGCCGGCACGGTGCCGGCCGCGAGCTTGAGCGCCGGGGCGGCGGTGAAGCGCACGGCGTAGCGCCGTGCGCGCCGGCGGGCGGCGTGGAGCGCTAGCAGCGCCAGCGGCACCAGCAGCAGGCCGAGCAGGAAGAGTGGCGATGCGAAGCTCACCGCAGGGTCCGCCCCAGCTCACGCAGCCAGTCTCCCGCCGTGCTGAGGACGACATGGCCGACCCGTAGCCGGCGAAGGTCGCCTGCCACCTCGGCGCGGCCCTCGGCCTCGAGCTCTGCAAAGCGGCGCCTGACCGACCGGCGCGAGGTGTCTATCTCCATCCGCTCGCCGGTCTCGGGATCCACCACGGCAAGTCGCCCCACGGCAGGCACCTCCGCCTCGCGCGGATCTCTCACCTCCACGGCGAGCACCGAGTGGCGCGCGCGCAGGGCGCCCAGTCGGGGCACCCAGCTGTGCTGGTCACGGAAGTCGGAGATCACCGCCACGAAGCCCGGCTGGCTGGCCACCTCTCGCACGCGGGCGAGCGCCAGCGCCAGCCCGGACGGGTCTGAGTGACCGTCGGGCGCCACGCCCTCGGCGAGCGCCCGGCGCACGGCCGAGACCCCCGGCTTGGATGCGCGCGGGCGGAGCAGCCGCGGAGGCCCCGCCCCGGCCGCCACGAAGCCGACCCTGCCGGCGCGCCTGACCGCCAGCCGGGCGAGCACGAGGGCGACGCCCTCCGCAACGTCCGACTTCAGCCTGTCCGCGGTGCCGAAGGCCATCGAGGGCGAGACGTCGAGCACGATCCAGGTGGTCAGCGTCCGCTCCGGGACATGCAGGCGGACGTGGGGCTCACCGAGCCGGGCGCTGGCGGCTGCGTCGAGGTGGCGAACGTCATCGCCCGGGGCATACGGCCGGATCTGTGCGAGCTCCGTGCCGGCGCCCAGCCCGGCCGCGCGGCGGTCGCCGGGGAGGGCTCCGGCCGCGCGGTGGGCCACGGCGAGGTCGAGCTCCTCGACCACGCGCTGGGGCATCGCACCGGGCCCCTGCCGGGCGGCCGGGATGCGGAGGGGCGGGCCGCCGCTCATGCGGCTACCGGGCGTCCCAGGTGGTCGGCAGGCGGGCCCATCACGGCCCCGACGACCCGCTCGAGCACGTCGTCTGCCGTGACGTTCTCACTCAGGGCGTCGTAGGAGAGCACCATCCGGTGTCGCAGCACGTCGTGGGCCAGGTCGCGCACGTCCGCGGCGGTGACGTGTCCGCGGCCGCGCAGCAGGGCGAGCGCGCGGGCGGCCCCGATCAGGCCGATGGGTCCCCGTGGGCTCGCGCCGTACTCGATCAGGCCTCCGAGCTCCCCGAGCCCGTAGGCCTCGGGATGGCGCGTGGCGTCGGCCAGGGAGACGGCGTACTGGATCATCTCGCGGTCCACGAGCACCGTCTGCGTGGCTCGCTCGAAGCGCTCCAGGTTCTCGAGCGTGAGCAGCTCACGCGGCTCGGCCTGATCCCCTAGTGAGCGACCCACCACGGCGGCCTCCTCGCCGGTGCTCGGGTAGTCCACCAGCACCTTCATCAGGAAGCGGTCCACCTGGGCCTCGGGAAGCGGATAGGTGCCCTCGGCCTCGATCGGGTTCTGCGTTGCCATAACGAGGAACGGCCGCGGCACGGGGAAGGTCTCTCCGCCGATCGTGACCTGCCCCTCCTGCATCACCTCGAGTAGCGCCGACTGCACCTTTGCGGGCGCGCGGTTGATCTCGTCGGCCAGCAGGAAGTTTCCGAACACGGGCCCCAGCTCGACGTCGAAGCGACCGCTGTCTGGCCGGTAGATGCGCGTGCCCACGAGGTCCGCCGGCACCAGGTCCGGCGTGAACTGCACGCGTCGGAAGGTGCCGCCGAGGACCTGCGCGAGCGTCTTGACCGTCAGCGTCTTTGCCAGGCCGGGAACGCCCTCGAGCAGCACGTGGCCGCCGGCAAGCAGCGCCACCACCAGCCGCTCGAGCATCGCGTCCTGCCCCACGATCACGCGCTTCATCTCGTGCAGGGCGGCCTCGAGCGCCTGGCGCGGCTCCTCGAGGCCGGCAGACATCTGTTCGTGGTTGGGGGTCATGCGGTGCTCCTCTCTCTTGTCAGATGATCCGGCCGAACCAGCGCAGGGACATCCCGGCGCCTGCCAGCAGCAGCAGCAGCCCGCCGCCGGCGAATGCGGAGGTAACCTGGCGCCGCTCGTCTCTGTGGGCGAGCTGGGAGCCGAGCTTCTCGTAGACACTCGACAGACCCGACGCCGTCTCGGCCGTGAAGGCCTCGCCGCCCGAGGCGCGGGCTATGCGGGCGAGCGAGTTGGGGTCGGGCGGGACGGGCCGCACCTCCTCGCCTCCGCCGGCGCGCGGCACCGTGATCGTGCCGGCGTCGGTTCCCAGGGTCACGGTGTAGACCGGGACGCGCGCCCGCCGCGCGGCGCGTGCGGCGACCATGGGGTCGCCTCCGCGGGCAGAGGTGCCGTCCGACAGCAAGACGATCGCCGCCGGGGTGCGGCGGTGGCCGGGCCCCCGCACGGCTGCCACGCCGGCGTCGATTGCGTCGCCGATGGCCGTGCTGCCGCTCGGCTCCAGGCTGTCGATCGCGGCGTGCACGGCCTCGCGGTCGGTCGTGGGGCTCTGAAGGAGCCGCGGGCGGTGGTTGAAGGCGAGTATCCCGAGCCTGACGCGCGCGGGCGTCTGCTCGGTGAACCGCCGCGCGGCGCGCTTGACGGCCACGAGGCGGTTGGGCCTCACGTCCGTGGCCGTCATCGAGCCCGACACATCGGTGGCCAGCACGATCGACGCGCGCTCGACGGGGACCGCCACCGTGCGCTGCGGCCGCGCGGCCGCGAGGATGAGCGCCGCTAGGGCGAGCGCCACGGCCAGCATGGGGGCGTGTCGGCGCCAGGAGGGGCGCTCCGGGGCCACGGAGGGCATCAGCGCCGGCGCGGCGAACGCCGAGGCCCCCGCGCGCCGCCGCCGCTCGTGACGGATGTAGAGGGCCGCAAGCAGGGGCAGGGCGAGCAGCGCGAGCAGCATGAGCGGCTCGGCGAAGCTCATGGCGTACGGGTGGGGCGCGTTCCGAGGGTGGCCTCGAGCTTCATCCGCCGGCCGCCGCGCTCGAGCTCTATCTCGACCTCCTCGCCGGGCCGCTTGTCGGCGATCGCTGCCGAGACGTCGGCGGGCTCGTTCACGTCCTTTCCGTCCAGCCGGAGGATCACGTCCCCCTCCTCGAGCCCCGCCCGACTGGCCGGGCCGTTTGGCACGACCCTGCGCACCTCCGCGCCCACAGACGCGCCGGGCGAGGCGGGTGCCGACTCCAGCCCCAGGTGCGCCCGGGTGATTCTCTCGCCACGCGCGAGCCGGGGAACCACCTGGCGGGCGGTGTTGGAAGGCACCGCGAAGCCGATGCCGATGCTGCCCTGTGAGCCCCCGGTGGCGATCTGTGCGTTTACGCCGATGACCGTGCCGGAGTCATCCAGCAGGGGTCCGCCCGAGTTGCCCGGGTTGATCGGAGCGTCGGTCTGGATCACCTGGTCGATCGAGAAGCCGTTGGGTGCGGCGATGTGCCGGCCGATGCCCGACACGATGCCCTCAGTGGCCGTGCGGTCGAGCCCGAAGGGGTTGCCGATGGCAATCGCCACATCTCCCACGCGGACCCCGCGGGAGTCGGCAAACCGCAGCGGCTTGACCTTGCGTGGCAGGTCCCGCGGGTCGACGCTCAGAACGGCGAGGTCGCTCGAGGGGTCGGTGCCGAGCACGTCGGCCGGATGCGACTCCTCCTCACCGAAGCGCACCGTCACCCGCTTGCTGTCGCCGACCACGTGGGCGTTCGTGACGACCTTGCCGTCGTCGTCGATCAGGAATCCGGTGCCCGCGCCCCCCGTGGTGCGCACCGACACCACGGCCGGGCTCGCGGCCGCGTAGATGGACGACGCGCGCGTCTGTCCCTTGCCGGGCTTGACGGGATCGCTCGAGACCGCGGGCAGCGCCTCGGGGCCGTCGTCGCGCTCGAGCAGCACTCCCCCTGCGAAGGAGATGCCGAGCAGGCCCACCAGCAGGCCACCAACGGCCAGCTTCCTCGCCCCGGTGTAGCCCGCCTCGTCTTGGCTAGCCGACCCCGCCTGCGGCGACGACTCGGGCGGCTGGACCGCCCCGCGCCGGGCCGCCGCCTCCTCCTCGGCGGCCTGGGCGGCGCGCTCGGAATCCGTTCGCCAGTCTCCCCTCCATAGGTGCCTGGGGGGTATCACGGGGCCAGCTTGTCGGAGAAGGAGGGCACGCCGATAGGGCAGCAGCCGTTCCTTAGCGCGCTCTTAAGACGACATTCCTCGGGCGGTCTCTCGGTGGATCACCGCCTGCACCGGCGCTCGGGCGATGAGGTGTGGTACCTGCCGCTCGGCCTGAGGGCTCCGAGGCGGCAGAGGGAGATGCGCCGACGGAAACCGTAACGCGTACCCCGTGGGGGGCGGAGCCAGTCGGCGGCGTACTTCCCGTACATCAGCGCCTTCGCCGGCCACCAGGCTCCGTTGGGGGGGCCTCCGTTGCACCCACCGGCACCCGAGATGCCTGGGCGATTGAGCCAAAGGAAGCCGTCCACCTTCGCGAAGCCGGTATTCGCCGTGGGCCTCGGGCCCAGGCCGCGGTACCGAACGTTGCAGAAGACGTTGATGAGCCTGCGGCTCTTCCGGGCGCGGTAGTGCACCGGACCCCTGCCGTTGTAGGAGGTGGACACCACGAACGGCTTGCCGCCGATGAGCTTTGACACCTTTCGCCCGTAGCGGATGTTGTCGATCGTCCAATCGAAGTGCGTGACATTGACCATGAAGCCACGGACCTTGTGGACGCCTATGTATCTGAGCAAGCGCGCGGTGTAGCGCGGGCTCTTCCAGTCCGAGGCTGTCCCTTCCAGGTAGATCGTCGCGTTCGGAAGCCTTGAGAGCTGATCGACGCCGTAGCGCAGCACTCGCTTGCGAGCCGCCCGTCGAGAGCGCGCCAGGCAGCTGATGGTGCCAAGGGAATCCGGCTCGAAGCCGATGATCACCCGCGCGTTGCCCACGGCTTTCCTGAAGGCGTCGTACCAACGCATCGTTGCCCGGTCCTCCGCCTGGCCGCCGGCGGTGTAGCGGGGATTGCATTGCTTGCCCTGGTGACGTAGGACCATCATGACCGGCACCGAACCCGGCTGCAGCCACTGCGCGCAGTTCAGGTGATCGCGGATCTTCCCCTCGAAGTTCGGCCGGGTGAACTTGCCGAACCACACGGCCCTCGGCTGCAACGCGATCCTCTCCATGTAGGCGGCCTGCCGCTTGCGCCCGGCGCGCCGGTACCGGAGCATGTCCGAATAGGCATCCTCCTGGATCTTGTTCACATAGAGATCGAGGCCGGCCAGCGGATTGGGCGAGCTGGGATTGACTCCCCGGGGATCGGCACCCGCGCCCGCCGCCGCCGGATCGCCGCCCTGCCCGCAGAAGCGTGTGGCGGCCGGAACATCGCCGACCGATGGAGGGACACGGCTTGTACCTCGCTCCGAGCGCTGTGCCACCGCAACCCAAGAGAGCGAAAGCCAGAGGGCCACCACGCAGGCGCCCAAGAGGGGTAGACGCAGGCGCCGACGAGGCATGCGGACACCACGGTAGCGTCAACTTCCGGATGCTCCCCGCGCGGAGCAGTCCGACGCCTACTGGAAGACGCGCTGCCCGGCCCCGTCTCAGTGCCCTGGCAGTCCGCAGTCCCGAGCGGCTCGGCGCCCTCACCGCAGGGGCCGGTGCCCGGCGGCGAACGCCCTACTAGTGCCCGCCGCCCGCCTGCTCGAGACCCTCGCGTGACTTCCCCGCGGCCTCCTCGTCCAGGTCTCCCTGCCCGGGCGGGGTGGTGGCCTCATGGGTCTTTCCGCCGGGCGGGCTCGTGATGCTGGGGCGCTCGGACTCGGCGTCCTTGTCTGTGTGCTTGTCCTCGTTCTCGGTCATGTCTCGCAACCTACCTGTTCCGAGGGCTGTAATAGGCCCCCGCTAGGCTGACTGTAGTCCCAAGACAGGAGCCACTCATGCTCGAGTTCCTCACCCGCCGCAAGACCACCATGCCCACCGCCGAGGAGGCACTGCCCGGTCGCGAGACGCCGATCGCGACCCCCGGCGACCACGCGGTACTCCACACCCCGATGGCGCCGCCCTTTCCAGAGGACACCGAGCGCGCCATCCTCGGCATGGGCTGCTTCTGGGGCGCCGAGCGCATGTTCTGGCAGCTACCCGGCGTGCACACCACCGCCGTGGGCTATGGCGCGGGCCACACCCCGAACCCCACCTACGAGGAGGTCTGCAGCGGGCGCACGGGACATAACGAGGTCGTGCTCGTGGTCTTCCGCCCCGCGGAGCTCCCCTACGAGGAGATCCTGCGCACCTTCTGGGAGGGCCATGACCCCACCCAGGGCATGCGCCAGGGCAACGACGTGGGCACCCAGTACCGCTCCGGCATCTACACCACGGGCGAGGCCCAGCAGCAGGCGGCGCTCAAGACGCGGGCGAGCTTTGCCCAGGCGCTGAAGAGCGCGGGTCACGGGGAGATCACCACGGAGATCCTCCCGGCGGGCGAGTTCCATTACGGCGAGGACTACCACCAGCAGTACCTCGCAAAGAACCCGGGGGGCTACTGCGGGCTCGGGGGCACCGGCGTCTCCTGCCCGGTCGGTCTTGCCACCGGGTGAGGGGGCTCAGTTGAGGCGGGGGTCGATCGGCATGGTGGCCATCAGCGCGAACTTGCCGCCCTTGCGCTGGACCACCTCCCGCCAGAGGTCATCCGGGGCAAAGGCGTCCTCGGGCCGGGCGGGTGTGGCTATCCACGCGTCCTGCTCCATCTCGGCGTCGAGCTGGCCGGGCGCCCAGCCGGCGTAGCCAGCGAACACGCGCAGGCGCCTCACGTGCGGCTCGGGCCGGTCGGGGTCGAGCAGCCCGAGGCTGCCTGCCACCTGCTTGCCCGCCTCGCCGGGGTCGACGAAGTCGCCGAGCGCCAGGACCGAGTCGGGCTCGACCGGACCACCGTCGTGGACCACGTCGTCCTCGTCTACCAGCTCGGCCAGGGAAGGCACCACTTCCATCACCTCCGCCTCGGTGCGGCGGTTGAGTACGATGCCCATGGCGCCCTCCTCGGTGTGCTCGATGATCAGCACCACCGTGCGCCGGAAGTAATCGGTCAGCTGCGGCGAGGCGATGAGGAGCTGTCCGCGAAGCGACTCGTGCACAGCCCTATTGTGCACCCTCGTGCGCGCCGGTCGCGCCGGACCGCCCAGATCCGTGCGGGGCGCCGGCCACCCTCGTGCGCGCCGGTCGCGCCGGACCGCCCAGATCCGTGCGGGGCGCCGGCTAACGTGGGGCGCGTGCCCCTGATGGAAAGCGTGCCTTACGACCCTGTGGTCTGTGCGAAGCGTCGGAAGGCCTCGAGCGCCGCGGGCGTGGAGTTCACGCGCCAGTCGGTTTCCTTCTTGGAGTGAAACCAGACGACGGCTCGCACCGCGGGGAACTGCTGCGGCAGCGCCTGGGCGAGATCGTCGATCCAGGCTGCCTTGTCTCCGCCCTGCTCGCTGGAGGCGGTCTCGGAGATCATCAGCGGCTTGCGTCCCGCGAAGACCTGGTAGAGCGAACTGAAGATCGTGCCGAAGCTGCGCCAGCTTGACCAGCTGGTGGTGGTGCCCCAGTTGTAGCCGTCGATGCCGATCCAGTCGACCACGTCATCGCCGGGGTAGTAGGGGCCCGGGTCTTTCGAGGGGTCGGCGGGGGTGCCGGTCTCGTTGGGCGCCCAGACCCAAACCGCGTTCGAGGCCTTCGCTGCGCTGAAGATGCGGTGGATGCGCCGCCAGGCGCTCACGAACTTCGTCGCCGTGTCCGGCGAGCGTGTGGCGGTCCAGTCCCACCAGTCGCCGTTCATCTCGTAGCCCCACCGCAGGAAGATCTTGTTGTTGAAGCGTTTGACGTCGCGGGCGCGGGCGCGAATCAGGCTGTCGTACCGGCCGGCCAAGATGTCGTCCAGGTTCGTGCCTGCCCAGGAGATCATCGGCACTCGGCAGCCCGCCGCGTCCCATTCTTCGAGTGGCGTCGGGAAGGAGTCACCCCAGCGGTAGTAGTGCATGTCGACGTCGAGGCCACGCCCGACTTGGGCCTCGAAGTCGTTGACCTTGCGCTTGTCGTCCTCCAAGCCGTACCAGGTCTCGTCGGGGTTGACGTAGGCGCCGAGCAGCAGTCGGGAGTCACCGCTCAGGTCCACTGGCTCGCAGGCGGCAGCTGTGTCGGCGGCAAGGCCGAGGGCGCATAGGCCGGCGAGCGCCATGAGCGCGATGAGGCGAAACGACATGCAGAGCGCATCGGTTCAGGCGCGGTCACGGCCACAGCGACCTACCTCCGCCTGGACGTATGGCCGACGGCGAGCCGCCTTACTTCTTGACGACGTGAAAGCCGGGGTCGGGGCGCAGCAGTGCCCACAGCACGCCTCCAACCTCGAGCAGCGAGAAGATCGGGATCAGCAACACCACCGCCACATACAGCCCAGCGGCACGGAGCTTGCCAACCGGCTCCCAGTCGTCGAGATTGAGCTTGAGCCCGAGAACGTAGTTGGCAACGTATATGGAAAAGGCGAGATCGCCCACCCAGACGATCCACGGTGCCGGAGTCTGCAGCCCCACGCCGAGGCGAACATAGGTGTAGAGCACGCCGACCCACGACAGCGACCACAGCCCCACCGAGATCGCCAGCGGGACGCGCCAGCGCAGCGCCACGGGGGCGTGCTGAACCACCTTGACCAGCCCGATGAACCAGCGGCGACGCTGCTTCATGAAATCCTTGGCCGACTGGGTTGGCTGCTCTTCGACGTATCCCTCGATCCACCGGCAGCGCCGGCCGCGTTCCATCTGCACCAGCGCCCAGAACGCGTCCTCCGTGATGGAGCCCTCGGGCCCGAAGTCGAATCCGACCTCGCCGACGACGCTCTGGCGTGCGAGGACGAACGACCCGTGCAGGCCGAACATGGTGATCCCGATCTCGTGCTGAAGACGGAAGCGCCCGAGGTCGTCGCCGCTGCGGATCATGTCGGCAAGCGTGAGGAACGGATGAGCGGCGATGTCGCGGTGGTAGAGAATCGCCCCCTGGCCGATCCGGTGCTCGCCGCTGGCCTCTTCCTCGCGGATCGCTCGATGCATGCCGGCCAGGAGCGACGGTGAGATCCACGACTCCTCGTCGAGGTGCATGATCCACGCGTCGTCCGGCAGATCAGAGACCTCGACGGCGTACTGCAGCGCGCGCGCCTTGAACAACGACCGGCGCGGCGTCTCATAGTCGGCAGGCACGAGAAAATGGACGAGGTCCGGACCGTCGTGCAGATCTACGGGAAGGTCTGTGATGACCTCGATGACGTACTCGAAGACCGGGGCTCGTCGCATCTCCCGACGCACGCTCTCGACTGTGTTCCGCAGCGCAGCGGCGTTCTGGCCGCGTGACACGATGCGGAAGCTGACCAAGTTGTCAAGCGGCTGATACAGCCCCACCGCGCCGGCCTGCGGCCGGCGGTAACGCAGATAGCCGACGAGCCCCAGCCCCGCCGGCAAGATCGGAAGCACCCAAATGAGACTGATCCAGCTGATCACCGTCTCGACGGCGCCGGCCGGCGCTCTTCCCAGATTCCAGAGGGCGGTCTGCAGCCAGTAGATGGCCCCCCAGGCCACAGCCACGCCAACCAGCACCGCGATCCGCCATCGCCAGGTCCCGATGCCGGCGGACGGCAGGGCGATCCGTACGGGCTCCGACCGCTTCGCGGGCTCCGATGTCGCCTGAGGCGCCTCGCGCCGAAGTGCCTCCTGAAGGTCCTCGCGGTAATACACCGATCGGAGGTCGAGTTGCGATGTGGCGTGCTCGAGGGCGCAGAGTGCCCGTCTGCGTGCTTCGCGGATCGGTGTCTCGCAGGGAGCGAAGCCGATGGTCGGCGTGAGCTGAACGCCATCCCTGCCCGGCCCGATCCCGTGACGGGCGATGCGTTGCGCAAGGGCATCGAGTCGCCGCTGAACGTCCTCTCGGGTCGTCTCGGCGAGGAGTAGCACGAACCTACCCTCGGCGTCCCTTCCGACGATGTCGAGCGGGCCGGCGGCGGAGAGCACGAGCCACGCGGCCGCCAGCGGGGGTGCAGCGACCGACACGTAGGCGAGGTAGGCCTCGGAGCGGGCCTCCGCGCGGCCCGCCTGTTCGAGGACGGCGTTCTCACTGGCGAGGCACCCGATCGGATCGGTGAGCTCGCGCAGCGCATCGTCGAACGACCACTCGGATGTCCCAGCTTCACTAATGGACGCCTCGCCGGACCGGGGCGCGGGCCCCGGCAGGGGAACCGAGAGCTCGTCGAGCTCGACCGTCGCGCCCTGGGCAAGCTGCTGAGCTAACTCCGATGGCACCGCAAAGCGGACCCGTAGCCCGTCCTCGTCGGCCCCCCGGCGCACCGGCAGCGCGGCTAGCGCGCGAAACTGGCGACGCTCGCCGCCGCAGTCAACCATCAGGACCGGCGGTCTGGTAAGGCGCGGCCTGTCCGACGGTCCCCAGCGGACGACCAACCGACAGTCGATCATGCCCCCGCTGAGGACCGCTTCCACCGAGGCCACGTGGCCGGCCATCTCCCGGCCGGCCGCGTCATGTACCTGCTTCAAGGGGAGACCCTGGCGGTCGGGTATCGCCGGTCCAGACTTGGAGCCCGAGACCTGGCAGCCCCCTGAAGGGTTGGAGGCTCCCCTACCTTCGCGTTCTGCAAGTTGGCCCCTCCCTGGGCATGCTCATCGATCGCTCTGAGCATCGGCCGGAGTCCCCGAAGCCAATGCCTCCGTGGGTTCGCCCCTGCCCTACCGCGACCCCTATGACCAACGTACACCCGATCCGGTGAGAGCGCAAAGGATCGCTGGACGATCTGCAGCGCCCGGCGCCTCGTTCCCCTCGGCGGCACGGGCCTCCTCTGCGAGCCGGCGTGGGAAGGCCTGAGTGCCAGCCAAGAAGGCGCGCCCGGGTCGCATCCGTGGGCGCTACGTACGCGGTTCGAAGGGGCGCACTCATGTCCGGCGCTCGCCGTAGGTTTTCGCGCGTGCGCCTGATCGTCGCCCGCTGCGAGGTCCGCTACACGGGTCGCCTGACCGCGCTGCTGCCGGAGGCGCTGCGGCTGCTGGCGATCAAGTCGGACGGCTCGGTGATGGTGCACGCGGACACGGGTGGCTTCAAGCCGCAGAACTGGATGACTCCCCCCACGGTGATTGAGGAGGAGCCAGGCCGGATCGTGGTGCGCAAGCGAGCGGGGAGCACCGAGGACCGCCTGGACATCCGCGTGGTGGAGGTGGTCTCAGACGTGACCCACGACATGGGGGAGGCGGCCGCGCTCGAGAAGGAGGGCGTGGAGCGCGAGCTTCAGGAGCTGCTGGCCGACGCGCCCGCGCACTGCGGCGAGGGCTTTCGCCTCGTGCGACGCGAGTGGCCGACCGACATCGGCCCCGTCGACCTCATGTGCCGTGACTCCGAGGACTCTTGGGTAGCCGTCGAGATCAAGCGGGTGGGCACGATCGACGCCGTCGAGCAGCTTACGCGCTACCTCGAGCGGATCAGCCAGGACGCCGGCTTCTCCTCCTGCCGAGGCGTGCTAGCGGCCACGCAGATCAAGCCTCAGGCGCGCGTGCTGGCCGAGTCGCGTGGCATCGCCTGCGTCGAGGTGGACCCCGCCGTGCTGCGAGGAGAGCGGGTGCCTGATCTGACGCTGTTCGCCGCCTAGCAGCTCTCTCGGGTCAGCGGCGGCGACTTTCGAGCCACAACGAAAGCGACATGAGGCCCCACAGCTGGCGGCTCAGGTCCTCGCGACCGGCCACGTGGTCGTCGAGCACGCGTGTTACCGACCGCGGAGACAAGTAGCCCTGCCGTTGCACCAGCTCGGGGGAGAGCACCTCCCGGGCGAAGGGCACGAGCTCCCCTCGCAGCCAGGCAGCGGCTGGGATGGAGAATCCCTGCTTGCGTCCGTAGGCCACCGAGCGAGGCACGAGCCCGCTCACGGCGCGACGCAGCAGCCGCTTCTTGCGCAGGCCCCTCACCTTCGCCCCGGTGGGAAGCGCAAGCGCGAGCTCGGCTACCGCGGGATCGAGGAACGGCACCCGCACCTCGAGCGAGTGGGCCATGCTGGCGCGATCGGTTTTCACGAGCAGGTCATCGACCAGGTAGGTCACGGTGTCGACGTCCTGTAGCCGCGCCAGTGCCTCGGATCCCTCCGTCTCCGCGTAGCGGGCGCGGTGCTGATCCAGCGGGTGGGCCGAGCCACGAGCGCCCGGCTGCAGCAGCTCGTCACGGTCCGCGTCGGTGAAGATCTCCTTCCAGCCCTGATGGCGCTCGAGCGGCGCGCGGTCGGCGGCGCGCACGAAGCGCTTCAGGCGGTAGTCGAGGCTCACCTTGCGGGAGGAGCTCGGAAGCAACTCCACGGCCGGGCGCACCAGCGTGGCAAAGGGTGCCAGCCGCGTGGCCAGCATGTCGGCGACATAGGTGTAGTAGCCGCCGAAGAGCTCGTCGCCGCCCTCGCCCGAGAGCACCACCTTCACGTGCTGCGAGGCGAGCCGCGCGACGAGGTAGGTCGGGAGGGCCGAGGAGTCCCCGAGCGGCTCGTCGAAGGCCGCCACGATCTGGGGCAGCAGCTCCGCCGCGTCCGGGCGCAGCACGAGCTCGTGATGGTCGGTTCCATAGCGCCGCGCCACCGCCCGCGCGCGCTCGAGCTCGTCGAACGAGCGCTCCTCGAAACCGATCGAGAAGGTCGACACCGGGCCGGCGCTCTCCTCGGCGGCGAGGGCCGTGAGTGCGGAGGAGTCGATTCCGCCCGAGAGCAGCACGCCCACCGGGACGTCGGCGACCAGATGGGCGCGCACCGAGTCGCGAAGCCGACCGCGAAGCTCGGCGGCCAGCGCGCGCTCGGGCTCGTCACGAACTTCCTCGCGGGGAATTGGCGCCGGACGCGCGTAACGCTCGAGCGAGAGCTCCCCTTCCTGCCAGGTCAGCACATGGCCCGGCAGGAGCTTGCGGGCATCGCGCAGGATCGTCAGCGGGCCCGGGACGGAATTGGTCGCCAGGTATGCCTCGAGTGCATCCGGGTCGAGCTCGGTGGACACCCACGGGACGCGCTCGAGCGCCCGCAGCTCCGACGCGAACGCGAGTCGATCGCCCGCATGGGAGTAGCACAGTGGCTTGATCCCGAACGGGTCGCGCGCGAGCAGGAGGCGCCGGCGCTCCGCATCCCACAGCGCGAGGGCGAACATCCCGCGCAGCTCACGGAGAAAGCTCACCCCAAGTTGCTCGTAGAGGTGGACCAGCACTTCCGTGTCGGAGCCGGTCCTCAGTCGGTGGCCCTGCCGTACGAGCCGGTCGCGCAGGGCGCGGTAGTTGTAGATCTCGCCGTTCTGGACCACGTGGATCCGACCCGACTCGTTGGCGATCGGCTGGTGGCCGTGCTCGAGGTCGATGATCGACAGCCGGCGCGCCGCGAGGCCGGCGGCTCCGTCGGACCAGAAGCCGTCGCTGTCGGGACCGCGGTGGGTGAGCGCCGCGCTCATCTCCCTGATGACGGCCTCGTCGCGGCCGTCCACCCCCTCCCGCGACACGAGGCCGCAGATGCCGCACATGTCAGGCGGAGGAGAGCCCGCCGCTTGCGGTGTCTTCCGACGAGAGCCGGCGAAGGACGCGCAGCGCTGTCTCGCCGAGCACCTGGAAGTAGAGCCCTACCGAGCGGTCGGCGATGTACTCGAGGTCATGTGCGAGCTTGTCCTCCCACGTCTCCTCGCGCGTCAGGCGGATCTGTGCGAGGCCCGTCATCCCGGGCGGGACCACAAGGCGCTGCCAGTACTGCGGAACGTCCTGGCACAAGCCTTCGAAGAAGAGGGGGCGGACAGGACGAGGGCCGACGAGGCTCATCTCGCCCTTGAGCACGTTCCACAGTTGCGGGGCCTCATCCACGTGCGTCCTTCGAAGCCAGCGGCCCACGGTGGTGACCTCGCCGGCGGTCAGGCGGCTCAGCTCGAGGCCGAGGTAGGGCCCGAGACGCGTCTCGGCATCGTCCTTGAGAGTCCGGAACTTGACCATCGTGAATAGCTGTCCACCCTTTCCCACCCGCAGGCCCCGGTAGAGCACCGGTCCCATCGAGGTCAGCCGGATGGCCGCCGCCGCGCATATCAGCACCGGGGACAGGATCGCCAGCGCCGTGGCGGCCAGCACCACGTCCAGCAGCCGAAGCATGGGATTCACGGGTCGCCGCTCGAGGCCCTCGTTGGCCATCCGGGCGTAGCGTTCGACCAGCGACTGCTCGGCGGACACCGCCTCTGCCGTGCGGAGCTCCGGGGGGGTCACGCTGCCCTTCTTCTGAGTGCACCGGCGTCGAGGATACGCTCGACGAGCAGCTGGGGATCGCGCCGCAGCGGCTGCGAGGATCCCGACCGCTTGCTCAGCTCGATCGCCCTGGGATCGGTCAGCGGGCGAAGCCGTCCCTGGCGTATCAGCTGCTCGTCGACCCCCCCGAGCCTGCCGCCGTAGGTGGTGTATACGGGCACGCCCAGCGCGACCGCCTCTCGGTTCATCGTGCCCCCGGCCGAGACCACGAGGTCGCTGAGCGCGATGAGGCTCTGCGCGTCGACCGCATGGGGAGCCACCACCACGTTCGGAAGGCGTAGCGCGCCGACGGCGTGGCGCTGGTCTTCGGTGCGCGGCAGCACCGCCACGTTCAGCCCGTCCTGGCGGCCCAGATGGTCGAGCACGCGCGGGAGCAGCGTGTTGGCCTTGCGGTGGTAGAGCGAGATGTCCGGCGGAGGGCGTACGACCACGATCACCTGGCTTCTGTCGAGCCCGAGCTGGGAGATGACCGTGTCATCCGGCTCGAAGTCGGCCAGGTAGTACTCCTCTTTGAGCCCTGGGAACTGGACCACCTTCGACCCCCTCGCGCCGTAGCGGGCAAGCCGCTCCGGCGGTATGGCATCGGGAGTCATCACGCGTGAGGCCAGGCGGCAGCCGATGTTGTGCTGCTGGGTCGCGAACTCGTAGTCGAACATGTTCACCTCGGGCAGGCGCAGGGCGGCGGCCGCCAGAGCGAGGTCGTTGGATCCGTGTGCCACCGCCAGGTCGAACCCGCGACGGCGCCCGAAGCGGATCAGCTGCCCGGTGCGAGACGCGAGAACCGCCAGCTTGCTCGAGCGACGCAGCCCTCCATGGCGCCCGAAGGGAGTGTGCTCGACGGAATGAAGGGCCAGGAGCTGCTGGGTCTGGGTGTAGTCGCGCGAGGTCACGGTGACCTCGTTTCCCGCCGCTCGCAGGCGCTCGATGATCGGCCGGAACACCAGTACGTGGGCAGGCGCCGTGATGTCGAACCAGATCCTCACCGTGGTCAGAGCACCGCTCGCACCAGGGACTGGGCGGCGCCGATGGCGATCGCAACCGCGGCGGCCGGAATGGCGCCGTAGAGAACCGCCGCCACAACGAGGGCTCCGGGCCTTCCCTTGAGTGGCAGGTCTCGGCGTCGCGCAAGCTCGACGCCGGCTCCCACGCCCACCACGAATGCCCATCCAAGGATGAGCAAGAGGGCGAAGTTCGAGTAGCTGTCCGACTGGTTGATCCAGACTTCGCCTGCTATCTGGCCCATGGCGGCACCCTGCGGGCAAACGGGCAGGGCGGAACCCTCGCTCCGCAGCCCCTACCGGCGTCACGCAGCCGCTGAGCCATCGCCGGTCAGCATCGCACACGTCCGGGTCGGAGAGTCGCCCGGTTTTTTCGGCAGGCCCGACTTGGGGTAAGGGACGGGGATGGAAGCATCCAAGACCGACCATCAGACCGTGGCCTCCGTGGCCTACCGGACGGTTTTCCTGGCTGCCGGGCTCCTCGTATTCGGCCTGCTATTCCAGCAGCTTGTCACCCTGCTGCTGGCCGTGCTGATCACCGTGATCCTCGCGGTGGGGCTTTCGGAGGTGGCCACCAAGCTCGAGCGCCGCCGGGTGCCGCGGCCGATCGGAACGCTGGTGGCGCTCCTGACCACGCTGTCCGTGGTCGCCGGGATCATCGCCTTGATCATCCCTCCGTTCATCGACCAGACCAACCAGTTCGTGGACGATGTCCCGGGCATCGTCGAGGACCTCCGCGACCGGATCCACGACGTGACCGGCGCCAACCCGAGCGAGATCGCCGACAGCGTGCAGCGGTTCACGGAGGGCTACACCGAGGAACCGGGCCGCCTGATCGGGCCGATCACCTCGATCGGGTTGAGCGTGGCCGGCATCCTTGCCGCGCTCCTCCTGATCCTGATCATCGCCTACTACATCGCGGTCAGGCCCGAGCCGCTGATCGACGGGATGCGCCGCCTCGTGCCACCACCTCACCGAGGCCGGGTGGACCACATCCTGAACCGGCTGCGGAGCTCGTGGATCGGATGGATGCGGGGTGTGGCGGTGGACATGCTCGTCTCCGGCACGCTCCTCTACATCGGCCTGACGATCATCGGGCTCGACTTCGCGATCTTCTTCGCGGTGCTCACAGCGCTCCTCTCGGTGGTGCCCTACTTCGGCGCAATCGCCAGCGGCATCCCGCCGGTGCTCTTTGCCTTCACCGACTCTCCGGGCAAGGCGCTGCTGGTGATGGGCGTCTACGCGGTCGTCCAGCAGGTGGAGGGCAATCTGGTGATCCCCGTGGTGATGGCGCGCACCGTGAAGCTGCACCCTGCGGTGATCGCGGTGGGGGTGCTCGTGGTGGGCCAGCTGTTCGGGTTGGTCGGGCTCCTGGTGGCCGTGCCGATCCTCTCGATGATCACGATCCTCGTCGAGGAGCTGTGGGTGAAGCCGATGGAGGAATCCCACCTCCGCCGGGCGGCGGCGATCGGCCTCCCGCCGACCGTCAATCCACCGCCGTTGATCGAGGACTCCCGCCCGGGGATCGAGAGCCCGCCGGAGCTCTCGGAGCCCGGGTCTAGAGCTTGATGATCGCGATGACCATAGATGCCAGCAGGCAGATCAGCACCACGACCTGCATAAAGATCCAGAAACGGGGCACACAGCAAGTGTGACCATCGGCGCATCCATATTCCTCGCGGCCCTCGGGGCCATCCTCAAATATGCGATCGAGGACAACATCTCCGGCATAGACCTCGGAGCGGTCGGCACGATCCTGATCGTCGCGGGCGTGGTGGGCCTGATCGTGGGCCTGGCTCTTGTGATGTCCAATCGCGATGGGGTCCGTGACGAGCGCGACCGCGTGCGCGGCGACCGCTTCTAGGCCAGGGCCAGGACCGACGCGGGGTGGAGGCGCTCGAAGGCCTTCACCACCTGCGGATCGAAGTGCGTCCCGCTCGAGCCGCGGATCTCCCGCATGGCATCGTCGACTGTCCACGCCTCCTTGTAGGGCCGGGCGTGGGTGAGCGCGTCGAAGACGTCGGCCAGCGCCACGATCCGGCCTGAGAGCGGAATGCGCTCCCCGGCCAGGCCGGCGGGATAGCCGGTGCCGTCCCACCGCTCGTGGTGGGTGAGCGCAATCTCCTCGGCCAGCTTCAGCACCGGAGAGTCGCTGCCCGAGAGGATGCGTACGCCGATCTCGGTGTGGGTGCGCATCAGGACCAGCTCATCTTGGGTCAGCCTCCCCGGCTTGAGCAGGATCGTGTCGGAGACGCCCAGCTTGCCCACGTCGTGCAGTGGTGCCGCCTCTCGGATCCGCCTGACGAAGTCATCGGCCTCGCCGAGCTCCCGTGCCAAGAGCGCGGCGGCGGCGCCCACGCGGGTGGTGTGCTCGTGGGTCTCGTCGTCGCGGTACTCGGCCGCCAGCGCCAGTCGCCTCAGTGTCTCTCGCTGCGCCTCGTCGAGCTCGCGAGTGCCAAGCGTGATCCGCTGCTCGCGTAGCTCGGCCTGCTGCTCGAGCGCCTCCTCCGCGTGCTTGTGGATGGTGACGTCGCGCGCCATCGCGTAGAACAGGCCTTGCTCGGTGTCCGGGTGGGCATTCCACTGAAGCCATCGGTATGAGCCATCGGCGGACCTGTAGCGGTTGAGGAAGCTCACGGTGTCCCCGCTCGCCCCCGCGAGCCTCGCCGCCTCGCACCTCGTGGCCTCCTGGTCTGTGGGATGGACGAGCTCGATGAAAGGGCGGGCGAGCAGCGCCGCGCGGGGATACCCGAGCACGTGCTCCCAGGCGGGGTTCAGCCGCTTGAAGTAACCGTCGAAGCCCACCGTGGCGATCATGTCGGGGGAGAGGTCGTAGAGGCGCTCGACTTCGGCGTCCAGCCGGCGCCTGGTGTCGGCAAACCGGCGGAACGCCGCCCCGACGGGCGCGAGAGCGAGCGCGGCGAATGCGGCGCGGCGCTGGTTAGGCAAGCCGTTGATCTCTCCGAGCCGTACTCGCGTGATCCCTTTCCTTTCCGGCCGCTTCGGGGGCAACCAATATCGAGTGATCAGGAGACTCTAACCATTAAGAGAGACAAACGGCACGCCGCGTCGAGCTGGAGGGGGCGCGGCTACCAGGAGGGAACGGTTAAGGTGCCTCCTCACCACCTCCGGAAGAAGCTACGGATGGAGTCTGAGGGAGGACTTTGAAGGCGATCACAAACCTGAACGACCCGAGCCTGGTTCGCGCCTTGGCTCATCCACTACGCGCCCGCATCTTGGAGGCCCTACAGGAACGAAGAGCCAGCCCGAGAGAGCTGGCCGACGAGTTCGGCGAGCCGCTCGGAAACGTGAGCTACCACGTCCGGACGCTCGCCAACCTGAAGCTCATCAAGCTCGTGAAGAAGACGCCTCGCCGTGGCGCGATCGAGCACCACTACGTGGCCGTCTCGAGCGCGCGGGTGACCGACGAGGCCTGGGCCAGCGCGCCTGGAGTGGTCAAGAAGGCGATGGTGGCCTCGGCTCTTACCGAGGTCGGCCGGTCTGTCGGCGACGCCGCAGCGGCCGGTGGATTCGATCGGGAGGACGCTCATCTGACCCGTAGCCCGCTCGTGCTCGACGAGCGCGGTTGGGGCGAGCTGGCGGGCGGGCTCGAGGAGCTGCTCGCACGCGCCGAGCGGATCCAGGAGGAGAGCCAGGAGAGGCTCAAGCGCGCAGACCGCCAGTCCGAGATCTCGGCCTCGCTCGTGATGATGCTCTTCGAGCAGACGCCGAACCTGATCGGGTCGCCCGCGGAGAGCACGCCGTCAGTCGGCAAGCACAAACGCGCCCGCGCCGGTGGGGAGAAGCGAGCCGCGAAGAGCGCGGCGAAGAGCGCCTAGCTCTGGGCGCTACTCGATCAGCGCCTGGCGCAACGCGATCGCCACCGCGTGAACGCGACCATCGGCTTCGAGCTTGGTGATCGCCCGCTTGGTGTCGGACTTCACCGTCTCGGCGGAGAGCCCGATCCGTTCGGCAACCTCCTCGGTGTGGAGCCCCTCGGCCAGGAGCTGCAGGATCTCCCGCTCGCGCTCGGAGAGGGGCGCGTCCACGACGCCTTGGGTCATCAGGAGGGCGGGGGAGAGCGACGGGTCCACGAACGCCTTGCCGAGGTTGACGGTCCGGATCGCGCGGATCAGGTCCTCGGGAGGCGAGCCCTTCATCACGTAGCCGCGCGCCCCGGCGGCGATGGCGTCCGAGAGCAGCCGTTTGTCTCCGTAGGCCGAGAACACGACTGTCTTCACGCTCGGCGCCCGTTCGGCGATCCGCTTCACCGCGGAGATGCCGTCGATGCCCGGCAGACGCACGTCCACGATTACCACGGAGGGGTCGTGCTTCTCGATCGCCTCGAGCACCGCCTCGCCCGAGTCGACCGCTTCGACCAGTTCGATGTCGTCTGCCCCCGCCAGCAGTAGGGCAAGCCCTTGCCGGACCGCCGGATGGTCATCTACGGCGAGGCACTTGGTCTGAGCGGCCATCACTCGGCCATGCTAGTGCCGAGGACTCGCTCGCGCTAGGGTGATCGTTGGCTGACCGGCGGCAAGGAGAGGCATGTTCAGCTCGATCGTGGTTGGGACAGACGGCTCCTCCACCGCTCAGGAGGCGGTGCGGCAGGCGGCGGAGCTCGCCAAGCGCCTCGACGCGCTGATCTACATCGTGAGCGCCTACGAGCCGGTTTCCGAAGGCCGCCTGCGCGGGGAGCGCCAGCAGGTGCCAGAGGACCTGCAGTGGATGGTCAACCCCCGCGAGGACGTCGAGCAGGCCCTCCGAGCGGGCGCCGAAGCGCTGCAGCAGGACGGACTGAGGGTGGAGACCCTTGCCCGCGAGGGGGACCCGGCAGACGCCATCCTCGACGTGGCCGAGGAGAAGGACGCCGACCTGATCGTGGTCGGCAACAAGGGAATGACCGGCGCCAAGCGATTCCTACTCGGCTCGGTGCCGAACAAGGTCTCCCATCACGCGCCCTGCAGCGTGATGATCATCCGGACGACCTAGGAGGCGGGGCCGGCCGGGTACCTGAGCGCCGCGGCTGCGTCAAGCAGGCCGTGGCCGTACCTGGGGTCGAACCCCGGCGCGCCGATGTCGCGCGCGGTGCGCTCGAGGTGCTCCTCCACCGCACGCGGGGGGGGGCGGGTGCCAAGCCGCCCAGAGGCGATCACCAGGGCGGCGACTCCCGACACGTGGGGCGCGGCCATCGACGTTCCCTCATAGCCGCCCGGTAGGCCGAAGGTACGCACCCCGCGGGTGAAGGTCTGCTGGTAGATGTAGGCCCCCGGCTCCTTCGGGCGGCAGACCTGTTGGTCATAGGCCGTGTCCACGTTGGCGGCATCGTTACCGCCACCGGGGGCCGTGATGTCGAGATCGAAGCCGCTGTTGGAGTAGTTGCCCTGGCACCCGCGGATCGTCGTGGCGGCCACTGCCATCACGGAGCGCGCACGAGCGGGGTACGCGGTCACGCTGCTGGCCCCGTTGCCGGCCGCGGCAACGACCAGGACGCCCTTGCTGCGGGCATAGCGGACGGCAGAGCGGATGTCCGGGATCTGCGCCGCCCTCACCGACGGGTCGAACTCCAGGCTCATGTTGATCACGCTCACCCTCCTTCTGGCCGCGAACCGGATCCCGCGCGAGATCGCCGCGGTGTCGCCTGCGCCGTCCTCGTCGAGCACCCGGACCGGCATGATCTTGGCCCGGTAGGCGATCCCGGCCGTGCCGATGGAGTTGTCGGTGCTCTGCGCGATCGTGCCGGCGACGTGGGTGCCGTGGCCGTTCTCGTCGTTCGGATGGCGATCGCGCTCGACGAAGTCGTAGCCGCGGGCGAAGCGGTTCAGGTCCGGCACGCGGCGGAAGCGGCGGTAACGCTCGTAGGCCGCACCCGTGTCGAGCACCGCAACGACCGCTCCCCTGCCGCCGGGAGCGCCTCGCGCGCGTGCCAGGTTCCAGGCCTCCGGCATGTTGATGCCGAACGGCCCGGAGAGGTTCCACTGCAGGTAGAAGCCGGAATCGTTGGGCACGAAGCCACTGGCGCGAGCCACGTAGTTCGGAACGGCGTAGTCGACGTTCGGGTCCTTGCGAAGCTCCGCCACGGTGTCCTTGACGGACCCCCCGTCCTCGATGTCCAACTGCTCGGAGCCACCCGGGATGCGCGCCTCGACGTCCGTGCCGGCGCCCGCCTCCACCTTCTGCTTGACCGTGCCCGTGGTGCCGTCCTTGTACTTGACGAGCACTTCACCCGGCACGTACGCCGAGGCGCCCGCTTGTGACGGGACGACCAGCGCGATTGCGGCCAGTGCCGCCGTAAGAAGGGGTATGCGATGCATGGGCTACGGTGACTTCACAAGTGTACGATGCAAGAACACCCGCTCTATGAAGAAGTTGTTACGTGCGTCGGCCCGCGGGGGAAATGACTTGAGGGCTCGCATCACAGACGCGTGGGAGGGCACGTGGCTCGCGTTTAGCTGGACTTCGTGAATCGGCGCTCCGCGAGCAGCCCGACTTCTCGGACGGCGAGCAGGCCGGCGCGGCGCGGCGCCGGTCTGCTCCGACCCGCCTTCCTCGCCTTTGGGGGTGCGCTCGCTGGCGCCCTCGCCCAGCGGGCGGACTCGTTCGC
>JAUJNT010000001.1:414494-507601 GCA_030448005.1 Thermoleophilaceae bacterium | reverse complement strand
TGTCGCGATCGAGCACGCGCCGGTTGCCTTCGACGTCGCCGGGGCCCTCGTCGCGTTGATCGCCGTCGCGAGGCTCTCGCGCGACACCCGCACCGGCTTGCTGGCCGCGGGCGCCTTCGGCGCCGGAATGGCGCTGTATCTTGGGTCCCTGTGGCTTTTCCGGAGCGTGCTCTGAAGCGCCGGCTCGGGCTTCTCGTCGTGACCTTGCTGCTCGCCGGTTGGGCGGGGGGCGAAGCCACCGCCACCAGGCAGTCGGCCGCCACAGCGGATGCGCGCGAAGCCCTGATGGACCCGGCCACCGTCGCGCGTCTCCTGGGCCCCTCCTACGATGGCAGCAGTCCGGGCGAGGAGCCCCTGGAGGCGCGCGCGCGTATGTTCCGCAGCTGCAACGGCGGGCTGGCCGGCTCACTGCGGTGGCTGGCCGAGGCCGGCTGGGCGGTGACCGTCGAGACCTCGACCACGGCGTACGAGCCCGGGCGGGTCGCCGGGATGATCAGCGCGGTCGCGGGCTTCAAGCGGGCCCTCCCTAGTGATCCGGCGACATTGGCCAGGCGTGCGTTGACGCGCTGCGGCGTGGCGGCGCGAACGTTCACCGTCTCGCACCGCGGCAGGCGCTCACGCGCGGTCGAGTTCGTCGCCACGGCCGCCTTCGGCGGCGAGCGGATCAAGTGGCGGTTGGCGGGGGTCCGCTCCGGCCGGTCGGTGGTGGTAGTCGTGACGGGCCTGGTCACCCCCGCCGGGTGCCTCACCCGCTGTCCCGATCGCGATCTGCTGAGCGGCGGCCTTGAACGCGCGCGGCGCATCCTTCGCGGCGGGGTTCGCAGGCCCTCGGCGCGGCCTCGCTTCGGGCCGGTGATCTGCAAGCGCGGCAGCTGCCGCGAGCCGCGCGTCGGGTAAGTTGCTACTGCGTCGGCTTTAGCGAGAGCTTCCTTGAGGATCTGCATCACCGGGGCCACGGGGTTCGTGGGCGGGCACGCGGCTCGCGTGCTCGCCGAACGGGGTCACGAGGTGCGCGCGACCTACCGTGACGGGAGCCGGCTGGATGGCCTGAAGGCGCTGGGGATCGAACCGGTGAAGGCAGACGTGCTCGACCGCGCAGCCATGCGCCGCGCCGTCAGGCGGTGCGAGGTCGTGTTCCACACGGCCGGATACGTGGGCTCCAATCCCGCCGAGCGGGTGTGGCAGGTCAACGCCCTCGGGCCGCGCGTGGTTGTGGAGGCGGCCGCCGCCGAGGACGTACGTCGCGCGGTGGTCACCTCGAGCGTGTCGGCCATCGGACCGGTGCCGGCGGGGGAGGTGGGCAGCGAGGCGGACCCCTACCGCGGTGGCGGCCTCGGGCTGACCTATGTCGACTCGAAGCACGAGGGCGAGGTGGAGGCACTTGCGGCGGGGGCGCGAACCCGCATCGAGGTCGTGGTTGTCAACCCCGCCTACGTGCTGGGGGCGCCGGTCGATCGGTCCAGCGCCGAGGACACCTCCACGCGCATGGTCGGCAGCTACCTGCGCGGGCGCCTGCCCGGCGTGGTCGACGGCCGGGTGAACATCGTGGACGTGCGCGACGTGGCGGCCGGGCACCTGAAGGCCGCGGAGAGCGGCCGTCCCGGCGAGCGCTACGTGCTCGGAGGCCACAACATCGGCTGGGTCGAGCTGCTCGAGGCAGTCGGGCGGCTCACCGGTGTCCACCATCCGCTGGCCGTCCTCCCGGCGGAGCTCGGCGCGATCGCCCGACAGGCGCAGGCGCTGCGGATCCCGACCGGGATGTCCCCCGAGGGCCTCATGCTCATGGCCCAGAACTGGAGCTTCTCCTCCGCAAAGGCGCGCCGCGAGCTCGGCTACCGCCCGCGGCGGCTCGAAACTACGCTGCGGGACACGATCGACTGGTACCGAGAGCTGATGGACAACGGTGCGCTTGGCAGCGGCAGCCGGAGCAGCCTGTCGATGGCGGCCACCGGCCTGCGGGTGGCGGACGGCCTGGGCCTGCTCGCCGGGGTGGGACTCCTCGAGCGCTACGCGGGGCGCCGACTGCTGGTCCGGCCGTGAGCCCCACCTTCTTCCCGCTCGACGAGTACTTCATGCGCCTGGCGCTACGTGAGGCCGAGCGCGCGCTCGAGCACGATGACGTTCCCGTGGGCTGCGTGCTCGCCGCCGGTGGCGAGGTGGTCTCCACGGGCGAGAACGAGCGCGAGCTTCGCGGCGACCCCACCGCGCACGCCGAGGTACTCGGCCTGCGCGAGGCGTCCAGGCGGCTGGGGAGCTGGCGCCTCGACGGCGTCGTGCTCTACGTGACCCTGGAGCCGTGTGCGATGTGCGCGGGGGCGATCGTGCTGGCGCGGCTGCCGAGGGTGGTCTACGGCGCGCCCGACCCCAAGGCGGGCGCGGCGGGCAGCGTCTTCAACGTGCTTGCCGAGCCGCGGCTCAACCATCGGCCGGAGGTGGCGGGAGGCCTGCTGGCCGAGGAGTCGGCCGCCCTGCTGCGCGCCTTCTTTGCCTCGCGGCGGTAGCTCAGGCGAGCCGGCCGGCTATGCGTGCCACCGAGGATCCGTAGCCGCCGCCGAAGAGCACGGCGTGCACGAGCAGCGGGAAGAGCTGCCACAGGGGCACCCTCTCCTCGTGGCCGTCCGCAAGCGGCGAGACCTCCGCGTAGGCGGCGAAGCACCGCTCGGAAGGGCCGCCGAAGAGACGCAGCATCGCCAGGTCCACCTCTCGGTGGCCGCCGTATGCGGCGGGGTCGATGAGGTAGGGGCGACCGTCCTCCGCAGCCAGAACGTTGCCCGACCAGAGATCGCCGTGCAGTCGAGCGGGAGGCTCCTCGGGGCCAGCCAGATCAGGAAGCCGCGCGCAGACCCGGTCAAGTGCCTGCATGCAGCCCTCGGGGAGCGCCCCTTTTGCCTCGGCTTCGCGCGCCAGCGGGCGGAGGCGGCGCTCGGCGTAGAACTCGGGCCAGGAACCGGCCTCCTCGTTGGGCACCGACAGCGGGCCGAGCCGAAGGGGAGAGTCGCCTCCGAAGACCATCGTCCCCGCCTCATGGACCTGGGCGAGCCCGTGCCCCAGCGCCTCCTCTCCGGCGGCGTCCAGGCTGCCCTCCTCGATCCACTCGAGGGCCAGCAGGCGCGGCCCGTCGTGGTCCTCCTCGGGCGGATCGACCTCGGCAAGCACCTCGGGGACGTCCAGGGCGCCCGGCTCGCCGAGCCAGCGCAGCCCGCGGGCCTCTGCGGCAAAGCCGCCCGGCTGCGCATCGGGGGAGGTCTTCACGAAGGCCACGGAGCCCTCTCCCAGCTCCACCCGCCACGCGTCGTTCAGATCGCCTCCGCTCACACGGCCCGCGCTCTGCACCGGTTGGCCGAGCGCGGACTCGATCGCCTCGCCCAGCCGTGAGGGAAGGCTCATCGGCTCAGGTCCGACCGCAGTTCGGAGAGCAGGCCACCGCAGGCGCGGGTGACAAGTTCGAGCACGTTCTCGAACCCGGCGTCTCCGCCGTAGTAGGGATCGGGCACGTCGAGGTCGCCGGCGGCGACCGCCTGCGGGTCAAACTCGCGCAGCAGCTTGACCTTTTCGCGTGCGGTCTCGTCTGGGGCGATGGCCAGGACGTCCATGAGGTTCTCACGGTCCATGGTCAGCAGCAGGTCGAAGCGATCGAAGTCCTCCGGCGCGATGCGTCTGCCCTGGCCCTCCAGCACCACGCCGCGTGCCCTGGCCGCCTCGGTGGCACGCACGTCGGGCGGTTTCCCGATGTGCCAGCCACCCGTGCCCGCGCTGTCGATCTCGATCTCGTCGGTCAGGCCCTGCTCCTCGAGCAAGTGCCTCATCACACCCTCCGCTGTGGGCGAGCGGCAGATGTTGCCGAGACAGACGAAGAGCAGTCGCACGGTTTGGAAGTGTCGCGCACGCGCGCGCCGGCCGCTGGTCTGCCGTCGGTTACTCGCTAGCCTCTCCACCCCCGGACGCCGGAACTTAGCCCGATGGAGGGGTGCCGGAGTGGTTGAACGGGGCGGTCTCGAAAACCGTTAACGGGCGTAAGCTCGTTCGAGGGTTCGAATCCCTCCCCCTCCGTTTTGTAGGGCGAGAAGTGCCTCGTTTGCAGGCGCTTCTTGCTCGCGTGTTTGCGTGGTTCTGCTCCATCAGTGAGCCCCTCTCGGCCCCTCTCGGCCCCCTATTTGTGCAGCGCAGTGCAGCAGCAGTGCAGCAGCAGGTCATCCGGCGCCCCCTTTCTTGGCCCGCTCGAGGTATGCGTCGAGGAGCGCTGCTGCCTCGCTCTCGTTCCCTGGGAAGAGGTGCCCGTAACGGTCGAGCGTGATCGTCACGGAGGTGTGGCCCATGTAGGCCGACAGCGTCTTGGCGTTGACCCCGGCGGCGATCATCAGCGATGCGAATGTGTGGCGGCACTCGTGCAGCCCGATCGGCTGCAGGCCCGCTCGGTGCCACCTACGCCTGGCGCGCTCCGAGGTCGCCTGGTTGGAGAAAGGTCGCCCATCGTCCCGGCCGAAGAAGAGCCCGCTGCGGCGCCCGCGCGCCAGTCGGTGCTCGAGCAGGTATGCCGCAGCGCCGCCGGCACCGGCACCGTGCGTCGACCGGCCCAGCTCTTTGGAGCAACGCGTCCGGCCTTCGGATCCCAGCTCCAGCGCACTTGGATCAGGTTCTTGTCGAGATCGACCAGATCGTCGGTGAGCGCCTGGAGCTCGCCCGACCTCAGCCCGGCATACATCGCGGTCGCTCATAGCGCGCGCTCGCGCTCGGGAAGCGACTCGAGCAGTGCTGCAGCCTCGGCCGGCGGAGCGATCCGGTCACGCTTCCCACGCACGGCAGGCAGCTGAACGCCGCTCGTCGGGTTCACGGCCACCTCGTCGAGCGCCAGCGCGTAGCGGTAGATCGCGCGGACCGGCATCAGTGAGTTGCGGACCGTGCTCGGGCCGACGCCCTCGGCCATCATCCGGTTGACGAACCGCTGCAGGTCTGAACGGCGGATGTCTGAAAGCTTCGCTTGGCCAAGAGCTGGCACGACCCTCAGGCGAAGCGACGTCTCGTATCCGCGGAGGACCGAGGGCTTGTAAACGTCGCCGGAGCGGTTGAGGACGAGCCCCGCCTGCGCCAGCGACAGCCATTCATCCGCGGCGTGCGCGAGTGTGGCGCTCCCAGCGGCACGGATGGTCCCCTGGCGCAGTCCCACGAGCGCGTCGTAGCGCCAGCCCTTCGCGGCTGCGAGGGTCGGGAAGGATCGACTGAGGCGCTTGCGGTCGCCCGCGCTCCAAGCCTGGGCCTGGTAGTTCGGGCTGCAGCTGCACCGGCCGCCCTTACGGCTCGCGCAAGCTGCCTTGTGCCTGGCGATGATGCCTTCGGGCAGGCGTCCTCGTCCCATCTCGTCTCCTCCGACCCGGTTCGAGGCGAACCTATCGGCGCTCATCGCCGCTCCTCGAAGACTCGCTCAGAGTTTTCCCGCAACCAGCGCTCAAGCTCCTCGACGGGGAAGAGCCGGAGCTTCCCGCGGCGCACGACCCGGAGCTCGGGTTGGACGTGGCGCTCGAAGGAGTTGATGGAGATGTCGAGCGCCGCGGCGGCGTCTGGCTTGGAGAGGGCGAGCTGGCGGCCTGCCTGCCCCAGGCTCCAGCTTCTGGTGCCGGCGGTGGGACGGGAAGAGCTGCCTCTATTCGTGCTGGCCGTCATACCCATCGTGCTGGGGAGCCGTTGCGGGGACGGTCAGTCCGGCGCGGCGTCGCTCGCCATGGCACCGACGATTTGCTCAGACTCCTCTGCATCAGGCCCTCTACAAGTAAGAACCCGAAGTGCTGCGACCTGGCCCCCCCTTTACTTCACGTGGAGACCTCGAGCCATCTAGCGAGCCTTCTCAAACTCGGAAGGTCGACCCCCTAGATCAGCGATTCGAAGTCGCTCGGACGTGACCCAAGCATCCCGTTCGTCCAGTCGATACGAGCGAGATCCTTCCACAGCCAGGCATACACGATCTCCTCTGCCGCCCACGGCTCGAATACCTCGAGGATCGTGCTCTGCAGCGAGACATCGAGCCAACGCGCCTGTCTGGGCCGCAAGGAACGGTTGCGCGCAAGGAGTTCCTCCCCATTCATGCCAACGGTCGCGGTCTTCTGGCTCGAGAGTGAGATCGATCGCGCTTGTGCCGCCCGCCGGGAGCGACTCAAGCCAATAGCTCAACGTGGGTCCACCGCCCCAGCCTTCTTCTTGGCGTGGAGCCTGCAAGTGCCCGCGGAGAACCGCTGGAAGCGTCACGGCAGTTTGCATCCAGTCCGCAAGCGCTGAGAAGAGGCCCGCGGCCAAGAATTCGTAGGTGCGGAGGGCAGCGAGATAGACGGCTTCGGTCCGCTCGAGCAGTCTCTCGGGCCCCCATGGGTCCCAGACCCAGCCGCCGGTGAAGTCTCGATCGGGGCCAGGAAACGGAGGCGCTAGGTCGTACTGGCCCTCCTCGATGAGCTACCGCATCGCCGCTGCAACGCCCCGCGCAGCGACGTGGCGACCCTCCGAGGTGATCAGCACGTCGGCCTCATCCGGCAGGCCGGCTGCCAATGGCCTGAGGTCGATCGGCTCGTCATGAACAAACGGCAGGTTCAGCAGCGCGCAGGAGACCGTCCAGAGCCGACTGTTACGCAGGGGGCTGTCGAGGAGCGGGACGGCGCGCGCCTTGATCAGCGCTTTGACCTCGTCCCGAACGCCCTCGAACGCCCAGCGCCAAGCCCAAGCCGGCTGGCGTCCCGGCCGCGCGCCGCGAACTCCGCGCCAGTTCGCCGCCTCCTCTGGTGACTGCAGTAGACCGAACACTCCTGTCGGTAGCTCGAGAACGTCGTCTTCAGAGGTCTCCGCGACGAACCAGCCGGTATCGAGCCAGCGGTCGTCGGCGTGCACGCCGATCGCTGCGAGCCGGCCGTCAGCGCCGATGATTCCGCTCGCGGCGTCGAGGGGGCGGATTCCTTCGAGCCACGCTGCGGTCGCCGCTCGAATCCGCGCGCCACACTCGCGCGGCGGGGGCGGCGAGACGTCCTCCTCCGACGACCATTTCGCAATTCCCTCCTCCACGATCTGGCTCGCGAACCCTGCATGCTCTTGCGCTAGCGGGCCGAGGATCGCGCTCGCCGCTGCGTGACTGCGCGTGCCGACGACGAGCGCAAGTGGATAACGCCACAGCTCGAGGGACTCCGGCTCGCGCACCAGGTCGCCGATCGTTGGCTCTCCTTCGACGAGACTTTCTGCCGCGAACCATTGAGCGATCACGATCAGCGGAAAGACCACCGTGGCCCCTCTGCGCGCTACCAACCGGCTTTCCTCCAGCCGCTCCAGGTCTCCCGGGCTGCCGACTTCGGCCTCAGGCACCGGGCCGCCGCCGTAGCGCAGGGAGACCGTCGCGAGCTTGCGGAGAAGCGGCGCGGCGTCCTCGCCAGCGCGCGCGAGTCCGCGCTGTACGAGATCGCTCAGTAGCTGCGCTCGCGATGCGGGAACGCCAACTCCGCTGCGACGCAGGTGACCCCCCAGCAGCACAGCAAACAGAGGCAGACGGATCGCTTCGCGAAGATTTGCCGGCCACCCGGCTTCTTGCCCCAAGGTGACTTCTCTCCCGGCGATGCGCCCAATGAGAGCGCGCGCACCCTCAGGCGACATTCGCGAGAGATCAACCGCCTCTTCGGCACGGGCGAAGGGCGAGAGCGGACGTGTCGTAATCACCGTGCTCGTGCGCGGCCAGGTACCGGTAAGTTCCCGTGCCTCCCGCAGGCTCTCCGCTGCCGCCCCGATTCCGGGTTCGTCGGCGCCGTCTATCACGAGAAAAACGCCCTGCTGACGGGGATCGCCCAGTCCATCAGATGCTGCGAGGGCCGTAGCTTTCAGATCGCCGCCAACATCGCGGGCACGGACAAAGACTGGAACGGGCGCAGTGGCGTCCTCGAGTTGCCGTGCAATCGCAGCCTGCAGGAGGCGCTCGCTTGATAAGGACTTCCCCGCCCCGACGTCACCGCGAAGTATGACGAGCGGGTTCGCTTCTCTTGGAACGGCATCCTCTGGTGGAGCACCGACAGTCAGGTCGTCTGAAAGCTCCAGCGCTTGGGCGAGGGGTACATCCGCCGCTTGCCAACGCTCAATCGAGCGGGCGCGGCTTGCTCGGCCAAGCTCATCGAGCCGCGCAATTCGAGACATTCCCGGCAGGTCTTGCAAGGCCCGGCTGATCTCGTCGTTGACCGCGAGCGTTGCCTCCACGGCGAGCTGGTCTAGATCCGCGACGTCACGGTACTTAGCCCGGGGTCGCACGCGCTCGAGTAATCGGAGGCTGCGCTCGTCGCGCGTTGGTTTTGGAAGGCGGAGGACTACAAGGCGCCGATCCGCTGCGAGCGCCTCGTTGATCTCGGCCTCAACGGGCTCGGTTGTATTGCGGCCAACCAACCAAAACACAAAGGCCGAGCGCCGGACCTTTTCGAGGTATGACCAGTCGACATTCTGCGAGCTCGCCGGCGTGTATTCGAAAGCCCACGCCAACAGGAACGGCGCGCCGTCCAATACGGTTACCAGCCGATCACGCGCTGGCTGCATCTCGTCATCCATGACACTTGAAATGAATGCCAGCAACGGTGGCTCACCTCCGCGTACGAAGGGTTGATCCTTACCGCTTGCACTGGGTCCGGCCACCCGCCCACCTTAAGCGCCGCAGCCAGCGATGGTCAGCGTCCGTGCATCGGCCGGGGCGTTGGCATAGTCAAGACAGCGACCTGGCCCGACGACTGAAGCCGAGACTTGCCGTCGGCGTCGTGAGGGTCGAAGCCATATCCGTCCCTGGCCTGAAAAGGTGCGAGCGTTAGCAATCTCGCTATGCCCGCCGGATCTCGTGCGACGCCATCCTTCCCGGCCTGATTCGACGGCTCGTCCACCGCATAGCAATCCCGCTCTCCGTCCCGTCAGTCGGCTTCCTGCCACAGTCAGTTCTTCCTTGAGATCCATACCCCAAACCCTCGCTGCAGTCCGCCACCCGTCTCCTCCGCTGCCCCGCAGTAGGACCCACTTCACTTACGACTGGCTGGCCACCAGTTTTACTGGTGAGTCGAGGAAGGGCCATCCGGCGCAACGCGGCGGATGGCCCTGGCTCGAAAGCCCAGGTGTGAAGCGGAATCTCGGCGGAAAGCGGGGCAGCGGCCTGTTGCGCTCCTAAGACCAACACCCTGGGACCAACAGCTAGAGACCAACACCCCGAGGAAACCAGCCACATTGCGGTGCAGCCGGTCAGAGCCGCGTCTTCTTGTCCGCCCTGCACCACCGGCGCAAGCCGCGGCGGCCGTCGGACTTCGTCAGGCGGCCTTGATCGTTCCCGTCGTCGCGATCGGCTTGGGAAGAGGCTGTCCGATTTTGGTCATCTCTTTGGCATAGGCCTCGACCGCTTCGCGAATGCGATCGGAGACCTCGTCCTGCGAAGTGCCGAGCGCGACTACCCCGGGCAGGTCCGGGAGGTAGGCGCCCCAGCCACCGTCTTCGGCTCGTTCGAATACGACTACGTAGTCACTCATCGCAGATTCTCCAGGCCGCTTGCCCTCCGAATGCTAGACAAGGTTCCGCTGGGAACGGTGTCGCTGTTCTTGCCGGCGACCACGATGCGAGTCGTCTCGCCGCCCTTGCCCCAGACCTCGTGTGACCCGCGCTGACGCAGGACCCCCCAGCCGGCGGCCTTTAGCGCGGAGCGGATCTCCCCGTACTTCTTGGGCATCGTCCAAGGGAAGCTACGTTCCGAGACGGACGCGCCTATAGCGAGGGTTCTCCACGCCGGAGACGGCCCTGACCATCGCGAGTTCCATCGAGGGTCGAAACCCGCCGGCACCGAACTGGACCTGGCGGGATGGTCTCGAGAGTCCCCAGTTCGTCGAGGACGTTTCTCCTATGTCAAGCAGGGCATCGAAGTTGGGGGGGCGCTGCCGAGGTCGTGGGGGTCGTGTTGTCGGGGCTTGGGTGGGGTGGCGAGGATGTGGTGGAAGTGGCGTGCGAGGTGGCGTTTGAGGCAGCGGATCGCTTCGCGTTTGCTTTTGCCTTCGGCTTGTTTGCGTGCGAGGTAGGTCTTGGTCTTGGGGTCGTAGCGGGCGCGGGTGATCGCGATGAGGTGCAGGGCGTGGTTGAGTTGGCGGTCGCCGCCGCGGTGTAGCCGGTGGCGGTCGCGTTGTCCTGATGAGCAGAGGATCGGCGCGACGCCGGCTTGGCGGGCGAAGCTCGCGTCGCTGGGGAAGCGCTCTGCGCCGGCGGTGCGGCCGATCAGGATCGCCGCGGTCAGCGGCCCGCAGCCTGTCTCTGCGAGCAGCTGTGGCCGGTGGGTCTTGATTAGCGCCGCGAGCTCGAGTTCGAGCTGGTTGATCTGCCGGGTCAGGCTGCGGATGTGGGAGACCTCTTCGCGCGCGATCCGCACGCGTGCGCTCCCGGGCCCCAGCAGGCGCCGCAGCCGCCTGTCGATGCGCTCCAGCTGTCTTGCCTGGTTGAGCGTACGCGGCTTGAGCGACTGCTCGAGGTCGGGGCACAGCACCAGCAGATGCCAGCGCAGCCGGTTCTGCATGCGGGTGCGCTCGGCGACGAGATCGTTGCGGTGATCGGAGAGCAGCCGGATCTCCATCGCGTTCTCGTCCAGATGCGCGGCCGCGAAGCGCTGGGCGCCGTCCTTGACGACCGCGCGCGCGACCGCGAGCGCGTCGATCTGATCAGACTTGCCCGGCTCGCGCTCGCCGCGCCGGGAGGCGCCCATCCGGTGCGGCGGGACCCGAACGACCCGCTCCCCCGCGGTGAGCAACGCCTGCTCCAGGCGGCGCGAGACGTGCCGGCAGTCCTCGATTGCCCACACCCGCTCCGGATCGAGCTCGCGGGCCCAGCGCACCGCGGCGAGATGTCCGGCCTCATCAGCCTTGATCTCCCGACCGCCGCGCACCCGGCCAGTCCCATCGTCTACCGCTGCCAGCGCATGGCTGCGCTGTGTGTGTCCGCTCCGATCACGATCATCTGCACCGTCCCTTCGTTTGGTCTGAACAGACGAAGCGGATCTCCGGCGGACAGCTCTCACTACGGGGCGGTTGCCACGCTCCTATTAAGTCACGCCGAAGGTCCTCGGGCGGCGGCGGGCGACACAACCTCTGCCAGTCAGACCAACCAGTCGACGAGCACTCTCAGAGTCAGCCCGCCGCCAGCCCGAGAACCAACCGGACAGGTCGGACGTCACCGCCCAAACCCACGGCGACTCTGACAGTGAGAGCAACCTCTCGACGCCGCCCGCAGACAGCTAGCGCTCGTGTTCTCTGTCAAGCAGGAGGGCGGCCTCGTCCTTGGTCGTCACCGCGTCCCTTTGCCTGCCGCAGCGCCTCTTCAGCAGCTTTGAAGAGCCCGTCCTTGTCGCTGGCGTTGGCGGGGACCGATGCCACGCCGAAGGACGCTCTGACCGGGAGTTCATCGCCGCGATCCCGGCGAGGGATCCGCACCTCCTGGAGCTCCGCTCGCACGCGCTCGGCGAGCAGAAGCGCCCCATCGCCGTCAGTCCCTGGCAGGACGATTGCAAAGTTATCCCCGTCCCACCGCGCGATCTCGCTGAAGGCACCGGTGAGATATCGAAGCACCCCTGCGACCGCCACCAAGACCGCGTCAGCCTGCGCGCGATCAAGGCTGGTGCTCGCCTCCTCGCGGTGCTCGAACTGGAGTAGCACGAGGGCGATCGGCATCCGCGAATGCCCGCGGCGTGCGAACTCACGTTCGAGCGCCCGGTGCAGCTCGGCTAGGTCCGCAGCCCGGTGAGGTCGTCAGGCATCACGCAACAGTTTCGCAACTCCCGCCTGAGTGCTGCTCCTCGACGGCAGGAGGAGCGCGTGTGTGTGGCGGCGGCCGTGGTTCAGAATCGTAACCCCGCGCTGGCGGGCATCATCGGTGCTCGCCGTGTGTGGACGGCGTTGATGATCTCGGCGTTGTCGATGCCTTGGAGGTAGATCGAGGTTGTGCCGAGGTCGGTGTGGCCGAGCTGGCGTTGGATGATGTTGAGCGCGACGCCTTCGTGGGCCATCTCGATCGCGTGAGCGTGGCGCAGCTGGTGTGGCGCGAACCGCCGGCGCACCCCGGCCTTAGTTGCGAGCCGGCGCAGTTGGGCGCGGGCGGCAGTGGGGGTCCACGGCCGTCCCTGAGTGGCGCCGTCGATGACGCAGAAGAGCGGACCGACTGGCATCTGGGTGCGGTGGGAAAGCCAGCGGCTTAGGTGCTCCCAGCCCCAGTCGTCCATTCCGACCTCACGCCGTTTGTCGCCCTTGCCGTGGCGCACCAGCAGCGCGCCGCGGCGCTCGTCTAGGTCTGATTCTGTGAGCGCGAGGGCCTCGTGGATCCGCAGGCCGGCGCGCCAGAGTACGACGACCAGACCACGCGCGCGGTCGCCGTGGATACGGTCGCCGGCGGCGCGCATGACTGCGATGATCTCCTCGACGCGGGGCGGGTCGGCCGGATACCGAAGGCTCTTGTTGCGTGGCGGGCGACCGGAGAGGTAGCCCGGCATCGTCGCTGGTGAGCGGCGGCGTCCTGCGGCGTCGAGCGGAAGCGGTGAGGACATTGGTTCCTCCTTCGTTGGTGGAGGCGGTTGCCTACCAGCAACTGGGCCCGTCCACCCGCCGCGGGGGCGGGTAGGCTTTGATGGATGGCCTCCAAGCCGAAGGTGATCGCAGGTAGCGCTTCGCAGAAGCCGCCCGCTCGCGGGCGGGACGCCAAAGCCGCACACCCTGGCAGTACCACGCGCGAGGCAGTGCGCGAGATCGTTCGCCGCTACCGCGAGACCTTCGAGCGTCTCGGCCGCTGACGGCCACCGATGGCGGAGGTCTGGCGGCCGACGCTCGCCGACTTCATCGAGGCGGCGGCAATCATCCTCGAAACAGAGCCGGAGCAGATCGAACGGCTTCCCGGCCTGGGGCTAGCCGACTCGGCGCTCGAAGCGCCGTTCGCCGGCTTCGGGGACGCCGATGCCTATCCGGCCTTGCTTGATCAGGCGACCGTCCTGATCACGCACCTCGCCCGTAACCACCCACTCCCGGACGGCAACAAACGCGTCTCGCTGGCGCTCACGATCCTCTTCCTCGAGCGCAACGGCAGCAAGTGGGGAGAGCCAGCGCACGATCGCGACGTTGAGATGGTCGAGCGAATCGCTGGCGGAGCCGCCACACACGACGAGATCCGGGACTGGATCCTGGAACGCACGAGCTGACTAGCAAGCGTGTCATGGAAGCCACGCCGCGGCGAGCTGCTGTTTCAGTTCGTCTGCCGCATCGTGCGAGCTCTGCACGACCAACGAGTCCGTCGGGGGCCGGCGCCCCGACGCTCGTGCTTTGCCGCAGTAGCGGTAAGGCGACAGTACTCCTCTCGATGAACTGGAGAGCGACCGCGGCAAAGCCGTCACGACAGCTCATCGCTGCTGCTGTGAGGCGGAAGAGCCGGGCCCGAAGGAGAGCGGTCGCTTGCCAATCGCACGGCCGCTGCGCGGATCTCCGCGACGCTGTTCTCACTTGAGGTCGACCAGCCTTCGACGAACCGTCGAATCGCATCTGGGTGCTCGTTGTCCAGCCATTGGTAGCTGCAGAGCACGAACTCAAGGGCGTGAGCGGCTCCGAAGATCGCCCCTGGGTCGTTGCCGTAGTCACCGTCGACGATCTGTTGTGCAACCCGCCTGGCGTAGTCGACTGCCGCCGCACGGTTGTTCGGGAAACTCACGTCTGCGTACCACGCAGCGATTCGCTGTGCGACTGCCTTCGCCCGTTGCCGGTCGCCGACGAAACCGATGTCCTCGCGCTCCGCTTTCACGAGACAATCGGCGATCTCGCCCGCGCTTCCGCGCATATCGCGCAGAACGCGACCTACGGCGGCGACGTATGCGTCGTACTCGAGTGGCGTCCACTCGCCTCGACGGACTGCCGGTGCGACCTCGATTGGATCCCAGTTCTCGAGGAGGACCTTGCGGACGTGCGCTTCGCCGGTGCGATCCCACCACTCCCGCCAGAGGACGTCATCCACATCGCCACGATACTCGGGCCTTGGCGCGCCAACCCGACCTCGTCGCGCCGCTGCTATTCGACGGGATCGCCAGTCAACCCGTTAGCGGCTCGAGCCAGCGCAAGATGTGGCTGCCTGCAGGGGGCTACTTCCCGGCCCTCTCCCGCCAGGGACCCAAGCAGGCCACTACCGCCAAGTCGGCCACGAACCAAGACTAAGACGTCCGGGCTGCGCTCCTCCTCTTCGACGAAAGCGGGAGCGAGACTCGGCGCTGGTTTGCACAAGCAGGAGCGAGTCGCCCCGGCGGACTCCTCGGCCACAACCCTCGACTGGTGTCCCTTTGAGGTGAGCGCGGGAGGCGCGCGGCGCTTGAGCCCGGCTAGTTGAGGGCGGCGGCGAGGCGGCGCATGCGGTCGGCCCAGTGCAGGTCCCAGTCGCTTGGCGACGCCTTTCGCCTCAGCTGTTCCTCGATGCCGCGGGCAATCACTCGCGTCCGAGCCCGCGCCCGGTCGGCATCGAGATCTGCCGCCGTCGCGTAGCGCGTGAGGCGTTCGGCTGCGAGCGCGCGGGCGTCGCGGTGGCCTTGTGGGAGTTCTAGAAAGGGGTCAAAGACGAACTCGAAGATGTCGGCGTGGCGGTCAGCGAGGTGAGGCTTCGGGTCGATCGCCTTGAACGCGCCGTCTGCCTGCAACGCGTTCAGCGAGTGCAGGTCGCCATGGATCAGCACGTCCTCGTGGCCGGGGCGCGCCAGATCGTCAAGCTCGTCCCCCTCGGGCTGGCCCTCGAGCGCCACGGCAAGGTCACGTCCGAGTGAGCTCTGGCCCAGCCGCAGGAACTCCCCGGCCGGCGGGCGGCCGGCCGCGTGAAGCCGGGCGGCGAGCAGACCGAGCTCCTTCAGAATCGCGCGCTCACCCAGCCTCGCATCGCGCAAGGCAACGCCAGGACGAAGCCGCGCCAGCAGCATCGTGGCCCCCTCATCGCGACTGTCGAGCGGTGGTACCACGGCTCCGGTCGGAGCCCAGAACGCCAGTCCCGCGGCCTCACCGTCGAGCTCGTCGGTGTGGCCGGGTTGAGCTTGACGACGACATCGCGCCCGCGCGAGCGGGCTGAAAGGACGACGGCGACCTCGCCGGCGCCGAGCAGTCGCACGTCTTCAAGGGCCCACACCTCGACTGCGGCCGCGAGGCGAGCACGGACGTCATCGAGGGCTGCACGCGCGTCATCTGGCCACCACTCGTGCCAGTTCCCGACGGCCCTCACTGCATGCAGATCGGGCAGGCTCACATGACCAATGACAGCACCGCGATCCCCTAGTCAGCGGTGCCTACTGCTCCGCAAGCGCCCTTTCAAGCTTTTCGTTGTCCAGCCCCACGGCGCGAGAGTGTCACACGCAAGGCCAGGGGTCGCTGGCGCGTTCTCGGCCCGCGTCTACAGCACCGTCCGTGGGGCCCACGAGAGTGCCGTCTCGACGCGAGGGCACGCTGGGCGCCAAGTGCTCCCGCTGCACAGAAAGGGGGCGGCGCACCGCGCGGCCGCCTGGCATCTACCAGCGCCGGGAGTGAGCTCCGCGGGCTGTCATCGAACAGTGGCTAGAGCTTGAGATGCTTTCGGCGATGGACGCGTGCGTGTTCTGCGAGATCGTCTGTGAGCAACGCGACCAGGGCGTGATCGCGTACCAGGGGGAGGAGGTCGTGGTGTTCCCCTCACGCGATCAGCGGCCAATGAACCAGGGCCACATGCTGGTGGTCACGCGCCGCCACTTCCGCAACCTGTACGACGTTCCTCCAGAACTCGACGCTGAGCTCCTTGGGTGTGCCCGCCGGACTGCGCAGGCGGTCCAGCAGCTGTTCCACGCTTCGGGCACGACCATCAAGCAGAACAACGAGTCGCCCGGCCAAGACGTCTTTCACGCCCACGTGCACGTGATGCCTCGCCATCTCAACGATGGCGATCTGTCCGCCCCCTACCAGACGGTTGATCTGGCCACTCGCGTGGAGCAGGCGCAACGGCTCGCGGGTCTCATGAGGTGCCAGTAGGCGACGAGACGCACGCTCCTCCGGGAGCTGCTGCCCGCGCTCCCGCCGCTGCACAAAAGGGGGCCGCGCGGGACTGAACTCGCGGGGTGCCGGCTCAACCGTTATCGTCGAAGGATGAGTTCGCGCGCCGGCTTTGTCTTGATGATGGCCCTGTCCCCAGGGTCTCTCGGCGCGCTCTAGTTCCCACCGTCGACACCGGCCCCAGACTTCTCGGGGTTGGCGCTCTCATCGGATGCTGGTCCCGCGGGGCCAGAGAGGAATTCACCGATGAGCAATCGACGCTCCTACATCACAACGGCGATCCCGTACGTCAACGGAGATCCGCATCTCGGGTTTGCGCTCGAGTGCGTACAGGCGGACGTGCTGGCGCGCCACCGCCGGCTGCGCGGTGAGGGGGTTCGCTTCCTGAGCGGAACGGACGATCACGCGCTGAAGAACGTCGAGGCGGCCGCCGCCGCGGGCGTGCCGGTCGCGGAGTTCGTGGATGAAAAGGCGGGGCGCTTTGCCGCGCTGAGAGAACCGCTCGAGCTCTCCAACGACGACTTCATCCGGACCAGCCGCGACCCGCGACACCGCCCGGGGGTCGAGCGCCTGTGGCGCGCGTGTGTTTCCAGCGGGGATCTCTACGAACGCCACTACGAGGGGCTCTACTGCACGGGTTGTGAGGCGTTCCTTTCCCCCGGCGATCTCCTCGACGGCCTCTGTCCCGAGCACCAGCGGCCACCAGAGCAAGTCGCCGAGCGCAACTGGTTCTTTCGCCTCTCCCGCTACGGCGATCAGCTGCTCGAGCTGATCGAGAGCGGGCGGCTTGGGGTCGAGCCAGAGCAGCGGCGAAATGAGGTGGTCGCGTTCATCCGCGGTGGGCTCGAGGACTTCAGCGTCTCACGCTCCCAAGAGCGCGCACACGGCTGGGGCATCCCGGTGCCAGAGGACCCGAGCCAGGTCATCTACGTCTGGTTTGACGCGCTTGGGAACTACATCAGTGCGCTGGGCTACGGAACCGAGGGCGAGCTCTACGGCCAGTGGTGGGAGCGCTCAGACGAGCGCCTGCACGTGATCGGCAAGGGAATCATCCGCTTTCACGCCGTCTACTGGCCGGCCATCCTGTTCTCCGCCGGGGAGCCGCTGCCGACGGCGATCCTTGTCCACGACTACCTGACCGTCGACGGCCAGAAGCTGTCGAAGTCGCTCGGGGCGACCCACGACCCCGCCGACCTCGCAACCCGCTACGGAAGCGCCGCGCTGCGCTGGTGGTTTCTCCGCGACGTGCCGCGCACCGGTGACACCGACTTCCGCGAAGAGCGGCTCGCCGCGCGCGCAAACGAGCTCGCCGACGGGCTCGGCAACCTCATCAACCGCACGATCACCCTCGTTGACCGCTACCGCCCAGAAGGAGTCGCCCAGGTCGAGCCTCGGACAGAGCCATCTCTCGCGCTACAGGCTCTCGTCCACCGCACTCCGGGGGCGATCGACGACGCCTTCGGCCGCTACGACATCAGGAGTGCCGCCGCGGCGCTCTGGTCGCTCGTCGAGGCGGCCAACCGCTGCGTCGCAGCGACAAGACCCTGGGAGCTCGCGAAGGCCGAGGCCAATGGTGACGCCAGCAGCTATTTCGACGAAGTCTTGGGCGTCCTCGTCGACGCCTGCCACACCCTCGCGCGGGAGTTCCAGCCCTTCCTGCCGGCGGCGAGCGAGCGAATCGAGCGCGCTCTCGTCGCCAGCGATCCGAAGCTCGGTCGTCAGCTGTTCCCGAAAGCCGCATGACACGAGGCTCCTGCTCTTCGACGCGAGGGGCACGGTCGGTGCCCGGTGCTCCGGCTGCACAAACTGGGCACTCTGCCTTGGTGGTCGGCTCGCTCCCGCAAACACGCGAGAGGAGCAGCGCTCTGGATCGTGGTCGCGTCCCCCAACCGCTGTAAATAGCCGGGAGCCGTCAAGGCAACGGCGTAGGTTCCCTCAAGTCCAGCAAGACGATGAAGGAGGACCTACGCCGTGAGACGTACCGTACCGCCGTCGGCGGAGATTGTGGCGCAGATCGACCAGCTGCTTGCTGTTGGGGTCGGTGAGAACCCGCGCGAGTCGTTGTCGGAGCTCGCGAAGCTCGGTGCCAGGTTGATCATCCAGCGCGCGGTTGAGGAGGAGTTCGACGCGTGGCTTGGCAGGGCGCGCTATGAGCGCCGGCCGGACCCTCAGCAGCGGGGCCTTCGAAACGGCTATCGCCCGCGCAAGCTGCCTGGACTGCCGAGGGCGAGCTCGCAGTCGAGATCCCCCAAGTGCGCAGGGTGGCCGAGCCGTTTGTCTCGAAGCTGTTCCCGCGCGGCACGAAATTGCTTCGTACCGAGCCGCTGCGGGCGATGGTGATCGGCGCGTTCGTCAGGGGCTTGTCGATGCGCGATGTCGAGTCGCTGTGCGAGCAGGCCGGGCTGGGAAAGCTGTCGAAGTCGACCGCATCGCGGATCTGCACCGAGCTGCGCGAGCGCTTTGAGGCGTTTAAGCGCCGCGACCTCTACGAGGTCCGCTTGGCGGCACTGTTCCTCGACGCGGTGTTTCTCTCGGTCCGTCCCGACGGACCGAAGGAGGGCGTGCTGGTCGGCTGGGGCTTCACCGATCAGGGCGAGCGCGTGCTGCTCTCAGTGATGCTCGGGATGCGCGAATCGCACGAGGACTGGCTTGAGCTCGGGCGCGACCTGATCGCCCGCGGCCTCGGCGCGCCGCTGCTGGTGGTCGCCGACGGCGCCCCCGGGGTTGATCAAGGCGGTCGAGCAGTGCTGGCCTGCCTCAGATCGCCAGCACTGCGCCGTTCACCGCCTACGCAACCTGCTCGCAAAGCTGCCCGAGCGGGAGCGCGAGCGCGTCCGCGGCGCCTACTGGCAGGCGCTCGATGAGGCCACCGACGAACGCAAAGCAAAAGAGCGGCTCGAGGCGCTCGTCGACCAGCTCGACGTGGCCGGCTATACCGCCGCCGCGAGGTGCCTTCGCAACGACCTCGACGCGCTCGTAGTCCACCTGCGCTACCCGACGCGGCACCGCCGGCGCTGGAGAAGCACGAACCTGCTCGAGCGATCGCTCGGCGAGGTCAAGCGACGGACGAAGGTGATCGGCCGCTTCCCCGGCGAGACCAGCTGCCTGACGCTCGTCTGGGCCGTGCTTGACCTCTACATCACGAACGCGACCAACGGCATCAAGTTCACCCAGCTCGAGCGCCACACGCTCAAACGGATGCGATACGAGGGCAACCAAGAGACGATCCCCAAGGAGGTGAGCGCCGCATAGACTGACCGCCACCGGGAACCTGAGCCGCGGCGAAGTTACAGCAACTAAGGGACGCGACCAGCCGAAGCGACTGCGCTGGCTACCTATATCGGCGCATACCATTCGCACCGGCCCGAGACCGCTCGTTATCGCTCCTACCGGAAGCGATAGCCCGACTATTCAAAGTCCAGCCCGAGAGAGGGTCTCCGGTTCGAGTCCGGAAGTGGGCTCCCAACTGCTGGCTGACTGGCGAGCTTCACGCGCTCCAGGGCCTCAGCGACCTGACACCTCGTTGCCAAACGAACGTTGAGGTGCTACAGATGGTGCGGGTGCGGATACACCCCCCGTACCGACACCTAGCCGAACGGGGATGGAATAGCCAGCCATGGAGGGACAACCGTTGAGACTCGAGAACCGCGCAAGGACACCCCACCCCGCCGCCCGAGTTCCGCACCCCAACGGCGACTGCGAGGTCCCGTCGCGACGGTTGGCATCGTGCTCTCCCTCGCCTTGATCACGGCACGAAGATCGTCTTCAGCAGCAACCGGCTCGTCCCGGACGCTTCTGCCGGCAACTCGAACATCTGGGTGATGAACGCCGACGGCAGCGCACCGACGCCGCTGACGGCCGACTCGCTCGCGGATGAGTCCGCGCCCAACTGGTCACCTGACGGACAGTCGATCGCCTTCCAAAGCGACCGCGCCGCCTTCCCACGGACCGGGCGCGCAACCTCGAGATCTACCGGATGAACGCCGCCAACGGGTCAGACGTGACGCGCCTGACCTTCAGCGACTTCTCGGGCGGCGGCTCGACCTCCGACCTGACCGCGTATGACGTGAATCCGGCCTGGTCCCCCGAGGGCGACCGGATCGTCTTCCACAGCGGCCGGGCACCTGAGTTGCGCAATACCGGCGCGCCCGGGACGGCGATCATCGGCCAGTGGGAGGCCTACACCGTCGACGCGGTCAACGGTGAGAACGGCGACGCCGCACTCACGCGCCTCACCTTCCGCCCCGGCAACGACGAGCGGTGCGATTGGCAGGCACTGGCCCGCCCCGCCGCTATCCCGCCGACACCGACGTCAACGCCCGCGACACCGCCCCCTCACCTGTGAGCCGCAACCGTCCGATCGTCTGGACCGCGCGCCTGGGCTGCCTGTCCCTCGCCGTGCTCGCGCTTGCGGCAATGCCGGCCCAAGCCGCCTTTCCGGGCGGTAATGGCAGGATCGCATTCACCAGGGACATCGGGACCAACGCAGAGGTTTTCACGATGAATCCCAATGGCTCAGGCCAGTTCCGGCTGACGAACAGCTCCGGCGACGAGCGTCGACCTTCCTTCTCGCCGGGCGGCACGAGGCTCACGTTCGCGCGGATCGTTCCGGCGGGCAACTGGGAGATCTTCACCACGAACTTCGATGGCAGCGAGGAGGTCAACCGGACCAACGACGTGGCCGGCAACGACTACACCCCTGTCTTCTCCCCCGACGGCAGGAGGATCGCCTACGCGAGCTTTCGGGGCCTCCACGCGGACATCTACGTGATGAACCTCGACGGCTCGCGTAAGACACGCATCACAACCACCGACTCCGCGGACGAGTTCTATCCGGCCTTCTCGCCCGATGGCAGGACGATCACCTTCCAGAGCGACCGCGACGGCGACTGGGAGATATTCACGGCCGACGCAGATGGTTCGAGGGAGAGGCAGCTGACCCGCAACACCGGAGGCGACCTACATCCCGTCTTCTCTCCTGACGGCAGGAGCATCGGTTTCGAGAGCGATCGCGGCGGCAACGTCGACGTCTACACGATGAAGGCGAACGGCACCCGCGCCACCAACCGCACCCGCCACCCGGCCACAGACCTTCGCCCCGCCTTCTCGCCGGACGGCAAGAGGATTGCCTTCGACAGCAACCGTGACGGCAACCGCGAGATCTACACGATGAGGGTCGACGGCTCGGGTCAGACCAACCGCAGCAACAATCCGCTGTCCGACGACTCTGTCCCCGACTGGGGCGTAAGGATCAGACCACCGCGCGTTAGGGTCGAAAACCTTCCGAAGCGGTGCGCGTCCCGTGGCTTTCGCGTCCGGGTGAGAACGAGAAGTGCGGACTCGAGGCACACCGTCACGCTGCTTCTCGACGGGAGGCGGTCGGCGAGCAGCAGCAAGGCGTCGTTCAAGGTCGGTGTCCCGGTCGGGCGTCTCAGGCCCGGCAGCCATCGGCTCACGGTGCTGGTAGTCGACGCGATCGGTAACCGCGTGCAGAGCACCTTTCTGTTCCGGCGCTGCGCCCACCAGTGAGCGGCCGATCCCCGAGGCGGCCGCGCGCGTGTAAGTTCACGATCAGCAGATGTGCCGATGCTCGCCATCTGCCACAGGCACCAGTTCCTGAAACGTAGAGGGAGGCCATGGAGACCGTCGACGAGTTTGTGATCGCGGAGCGCAGCTACTGCGACGACGAGTCGAAGCTCTCGGTGGGCCTGGCCAACATCCGCGCCGAGGTGCCGGACGTCGAGGCAAACAAGGACAGAGTCCTGCGGGCCGCGAGCGTCTTCAAGGAGCGGGGCGTGAACATCGGCGTGTTCCCCGAGTTCTGCCTGTCGGGGTACTTCTGGGACGACCGTGAGGAGTGCCTGGCCTACATGGCCGAAGCGCTCGCCGAGAACCATGCCGACTGGATCGAGAGCGAGCTGCAGCCCCTGATAGGCGGCGACCTCGAGGCGATCGTGCTCAACAACCTGACCGCCGCCAAGGAGAAGGACCGCTTTCTCAACCGCACGTTCGCCGTCGGCCGTGACTCCGACTACCTGGCCGACGAGAACACCTACGACAAGGTCTTCCTCCCGGGGATCGAGAAGGAATACACCGAGAGCGGCCGCGACGACCGCCTGGTGCTCCAGACCCGGCACGGCCGGCTCGGGTTCACCACCTGCTACGACTACCTCTTCAGCGAGTTGCTCCGCGAGTACTCCATGGTGGAGGAGGTGGACGCCATCGTGCAGATCGCGTCGTGGCGGGCCGCCGGGGCCGTGACTACCCCGGCATGAACTTGCGCACCGACCACTACTACGGCGAGCTGTGGGACTACGTGATGCCGGCCTGCTCGGCCACGAACCAGGTGTGGACGATTGCCTGCAACGCCGTGGGCAGCCACGGCGTGACCGGTGAGCCCTTCTGGGGCGGCTCGGGCATCTGGGCGCCGTCGGGCATCTGCCTGATCCAGGCCTCGCGTTTGAACGAGGAATTGGTGATCGTGCACAACGTGGACGTCAAGGGGGCCCAGGAGTCCGAGAAGGACGACTTCGACTATGCCTTCGACTTCAAGCAGATCTACCGTCCGCTCGAGGAGGGGAGCACCTTCACGCGCAACCTGTCCTAGCCTCCACCAGCTCCGGCGCGGCTCCAAGCGCCTCTTTGGCGACGCTGCCGTTTCCGGCCGCGCGTGCGGGGTAGCCCAAGCAGAGATGCGGCGCAGCCCGACGATCTTGCCGAGCGTGCTGCTTGGAAGCGGGTTCGGCGGGTTCATCGACGGCATCGTCTTCCACCAGATCCTCCAGTGGCACCACATGGTGTCGAGCCAGGGTTGCTGTCCCACGTCGGGCGTCGCCGGCCTCGAGGACAACACGCTCGCGGACGGCATCTTTCACGCGGTCACGTGGATCGTCACGGTGGCCGGTTCGTTTGCGGCAGTGAGGGCGTGGCGGCGCGGCGAGCTTGCGCCCCCATGGCGCGCTCACGTCGGGGGCCTGATCGCCGGTTGGGGAATATTCAACCTCCTCGACAGCGCTAACCACTTCATCTTCAGGCTGCACCACATTCGCGACGATCTCGGTGGGCCCGTCGGCTGGGACATCGGCTTCCTGGTATTTGCGCTCGGTCTACTCGCCATCGGCGGGGCGATGGCTCGGGCCGGCAAGACAACGGGGGACTCGCCAGCTCAGGCCACGGTCGGCTAGCCCATCGGCATCGCGTCCGAAGCTATCCTCGCAGCTGACGGCAGGCTCTCGGACCCGTGCCCCGACCGCCCGCCCCGTGACCACGATGCGCGCCCGTGGAAGTCCGCTTGGTTCGACCAGACGTCCATGGAGGCGGAGGGCTATCAAGGAACCTCGGGGTCCGGCCGATGTAGTCGGGGAGCGGGACGAGCCATACCGGCGGTCAAGTTCACCACCATCATGAACCCAACTCATCCCACACGCATCCTCACAGCCCTTGCCGCCAGCGTCGCCGCCCTCCTGGCATTTGCGCCACAGGCGAGCGCCCAGCAGCAGAACCCGCTCTGCAGCGTTCCGCTCGTGCGGCTGTGCCCGCCGCCGCCGCCGCCGCCACCACCACCGCCGCCCCCGCCGCCTCCGGTCGACCCCGGCTCTCCGAACCCGCTCAAGGGCAAGCGGCTCTTCATGGACTGTGAGGCAAGCCACCAGTCTTCGGCCGCCAGGTACAACCCTTGGTATGCGGTGCGCCGCAACCCTCGCTACGCCAGGGACCTCCGCAGGATCGCCGAGGTCCCGGGCACGAAGTGGTTCGCCGGCATCCAGGAGCTGCCGACCCGCCATGTTGAGCGCTTCTTCGCCAACGTCGATGATCCGCAGTACGGCGGACCTTCCTGCTCGACCCCGCTCGCCCGCGGTGCCCGTGACGCCTACGTAGGCAACTACCCGGTGGTCGCCATCCGCCGCCTGGTGAATGGCTCGTGCGCAGGGATGAAGCGCGTCGGCAACGAGTACAAGGCATGGATCGACGAGTTCATCCGCATGTCGCAGCTGACCTTCGTTCCCAACCCGGGTGAGCGATACCAATACTGGATGGGCAGGCCGTTCCCCAGGGGCCGTTGGGTGAAGACCTCGAACCGGCAGATGACCATCATCCTGGAGCCGGACGCGCTCGGCCTGATGGGCGCGCGCCGCTCGTGCCTGAAGCGCAGCCAGGTCCCCAGCCGGCTGGCGTTGCTCGCCTACGCCGCGCAGCGACTGGGCTCGACCCCCGGGATGAACGTCTACATCGACGCCGGCTCCTCAACGTGGCTGAAGCGCAGCAAGGTGGCTAACTACCTGCGGCGCTCCGGCGTGCAGCACGTGCGGGGCTTCGCGCTCAACTCCACGCACTTCAACCGCACGAGCAAGGAGCGCCGTTACGGCGACGCGCTCGCGCGCTCCCTCGGCAAGCACTACGTGATCAACACCGCCGAGAACGCGAACGGCTCGCTGCCAAAGCGCAAGTGGGGCAGGTACGGCTCAGCCGCGACCACCTGCAACCCCCGCAACGCCGGCTTGGGCACGCGGCCGACTACCCAGACCGGGTCGCCCTACGCCGACGCGTTCCTGTGGATCTCGCGCCCCGGCCTCTCTTCCAACGGGAAGGCGGGCAACCCCCAGTGTGGGCGCAACGGCGGCCCCGCCGGCAACGTCTTCTACCTGAAGCACGCGGTCCGCCTCGCGCGCCAGGCCAACCGGGCCCACTTCTCCAGGGCCGCCTGGCCGCCTCCGCCGCTCTAGCCCGAGAGTCTGGATAGCGCGCCCGCTCAGTGGCTCCCAGCAGGGGCAGGAACGGGTACGAGAGCGGACCGGCCTGCCGCGGGGTGCCGGCTCGCCCGGCCGTCGGCAGACACGCCGTCGATGAGACTCCTCTGTACCGCTCGCAACTCACGGCCACTCTGCGTGTTACGCAGGCTGAGGGGGTCAATGGGGTCCCCGCTCCAAATGAAAGGCAGGGGTGGAATGAGGCGCTCGCAGAGGCGGAGTCTGGAGCTCGCAGGAGGCGCGCTCGCCGTGGTGCTCATCGGGGCCATCGGAGTCGCGGAGGGACAGTCAGGGGGCCGGATCACGGCGGGCGCGCAGCGCGAGAGCCGCCAGGAGGCCACGGAGCTTGCCCGCTCGGTAGCGTCAAGGAAGGACAGCCCAACGGCAGTGTTCGCGGCGCGTCCGCCGTACGGCCGCGTCGTCGGCAGATCGACCAAGCGGCTCGCCGAGTTTCCTCGCAGCGGCAACTCGTTCATGATCATGAGCACGGGCAACGTCTTCCTCGCCGACAACAAGAACAGCTCGGGCAGCTCGGGCCAGGTCGCCGGCGGGCCGGGCATCCGGGGCGCGCGCGATGTGACGATCTTTCGCTTCAATTTGCAGGTGCCGAAGGGCCGAAACTGCCTCTCGTTCCGCTTCCGCTTTCTGACCGAGGAGTTCCCCGAGTTCCTCAATCAGGAGTTCAACGACGGCTTCATCGCGGAGATCGACGAGACGACGTGGGGCACGACCTCGTTTGAGAGCCCGAGGATCAACGCGCCGCGCAACTTCGCGTTCGACTCGAAGGGGAACTTCATCACGGTGAACGCGGCAGGCGATTCGACGGTGACCAAGGCGAACGCCAAGGGGACTACCTACGACGGTGCAACGCGAGTGCTGCGGGCCTCGACGAAGGTGCCATCCGGCAAGCATCGCCTCTACCTGTCGATCTTCGATCAGGGCGACCGCCAGTTCGACTCGGCGGTGTTCGTCGACCGGTTGACCTTTTCCGGCAGCGCCAAGTGCCGGAGCGGCGTGGTCGTCGACTAGGGCCCGCTGCAAGAGCCGACCGCACTTGTCGGCGGAGAATCTAGGTGTCCAGCCTTCGTCCGAATCGGGCGGGGGCTGGCCCGCCTGCTCGCTCGTACGTAGCAAGGAGGCGCGGGACGCCGGGCGCCTAATGACGACCACGAGTGCCGGCGCCCCACTGAGCCAGGGCGACCAGGGTGCGGCCTGGACCGCGCCGAAGGCCGCGCCGTGCGCCGAGCTCTATCCAGCTAGTCCGCCGGCTCGTTCGGGTCCTCCTCAGCCGCCAGCTTGAGCGCTGCCTGTCTGATCTGCTGCACATGGCGCTTCTGGATTGGCTGCACCCACTTGACGAGCTCCCTGATCTGAGGGTTCTTCGCCCGCTTGTTGAGGGTCTGGACGATGTCGACGTGACCGAGCTCTCCGGCCTCGGTCATGATCAGGAACTCGAGGCCGTCGAGCGCGTCGGCGTCGCCTGAGAGGTAGGTCTTCATCATCTGCTCGGCCTCTGAGCGGGTCTCGCGGGCCTTCTTCGAGAGCGCCGTCTTCTTTCCGTCGAGCTCATCCCCGAGGCGGGCACACCGCTCCTCTGTCTCAGCCGACTCCTCGCCCATGCGCTCGAGCGTCTGGGCGACCTCCTTATCCTCAACGAGCTTGCTCACCCTGGCCGTGGCCTTCTGCGCCGCCTGCGCCAGACCCATCACCTCTGCCAACTTGCTCTCGAGCTGCGTCAACTGCGCCATCGGTCCCCTCCCATTGGTTGATGGCGGGTATACCCCGAGGAGCGGCCGCCAATCGTCGATCCCTACCCCGCAGGCGGTGCAAGGTGCACTCGACGGCGTTTCACTCGTCCGCGGCCGACGAGGCCGCGCGCATCCAACCAGAGCCTCGCGCTAAGGTCCGGCGGTGGCCGAGCACGACCCGCCGCAGGGAGAAGCAGCCGGGGAAGACGGTGGCGCCCTCCTTGCGCGCATCTCCAACGAGATGGTCCGCGCCCAGAAGGAGTTCTTCGGCAAGGGACCCACGAAGGCGAAGTCCTACATGCTCGACGACATGCTCATCATCGTCATGCGCGGCGGCATGACCACCGCGGAGAAGACCATGCTCGACTTCGGGCACCCCGACCAGGTGCGGCAGTTTCGCCAGCTCTTCGAGAACGCGATGACCGAGCGTCTGACCGGCAAGATGGAGGAGCTGACCGGCCGCAAGATCCTCACCTACCAGTCCCAGATCATGTTCGAGCCGGACGTGGTGGTGGAGATGTTCGTCTTCGACTCCCATGGAAGCGGCGATGCCATCGAGGCCACGGCCGAGGGTCAGCTCGAGGATTCCGAGCGGGGGGTGGCCACCGACGAGGCCGCGCTCGACCAGCCGTCCTCAAGCGGCGGATAGGCAGCCCGGGCACAACCCGCGATGCCTACCGCCGGGCGCCGTCCGGCTGACCGCGCGCCCCGCTCCAGGCCGAGCCCACGAACTCCAGGCCGAAACCGGCGGCGAAGGCGTACACCACCACGCTCGGGAGACCAGCCGCGCCTCGTTCCGACTGGCTGAGCGCGAGGGCCAGCAAGCAACTGGTCACGAGCGCCATGAATGCGAGCGCCGCGGATCGGCGCAGCTTCTCTGTCCTTGTCTCTGTCATGGGGAGATGGTCGACCGCGGCGCCCGCCCGCCTGCTAAGCGCTGGTGACCGCCCTGTAAAGCGCTGGTGAACGCTCAGGCTCGTAGATCAGCCGGCCCCGCGGCTCGAACCGGCGGCTGGCCAGGCCCGAGCACTTCGTTCAGGTAGAGCCGCCCAGAACGCTCGGCGGCCAGATGAGGACGTCCTGTCGCGCGGAGAAGTGAAGAAGCGCCTCGCCGTCCGGGAGCGCGAGGCCGAGCCCCGCGGCCATGGAGTTGCGCCGCCAGTCCGCCTCGGCGCTCTGCATCGGCCACGGAGGGTGGTGGATGTCGGATCGAAGTATCCGTCGGCGCTCATCGAGGGTGTACAGGCAGTAGCGCTCGGCGAGGAAGGCCTCTAGTGATCCGGGCGCGGCGGGCTGCGGTGGACCGGTCGGCCGGTAGTCCAGATGGAGGTTCGCCGGCGGACCGTCACTTGACACGCGCTGGCTGTGAAACTCGATCGTCCCCTGCCGGCGGTGCCGCTGCATGCGGGCGTGAAAGTACGGAAGCCGGTAGACGCGCCGGGCGGACGCGACCGCGAGCCTGCTCGCGGCGTCGAGGCTCAGGAAGTAGATCCCGGGCTTGTCCTCGACCGTGGTGTAGGTGCGCACGTTCACCTCGGGAAACGAGGCCAGCGTCGGGATGTGCGGGGTGCCCCGGAGGCGGTGGGTTGCAACCCGAAAGGGCGTGACTCCGAGCCAGGCGCTGCCGTCGAACGTGTCGATCGGTAGCTCGGTTGGGACGAGCGAGCGAAGTGCATGCAGGGGCAGGCGCCAGTGCGCGAAGAGCAAGGTCTCCCACGTCTGGCCGATCAGCCAGTGGCGCCGGGGCAGCGCCCAAGGGCGGTGATCTCGTTCCTCGAGCAGGCGCTGGGGACCCATCAATGGGGATGCACTGCTCCTCATGAGGCGTGGATCTCCCGTCGGGCCTGCCTCAAACAACCGGGCAGCGTATGATGAATGGCCGCTGGAGCAGGAGAAACCGACGCGCCCCGGCGCCGTCATGACCACCAGGAGGGGCATGAGCGACGATGGAATGGAGGGTTCCCCGCCGGGCGCGCTCAGCGAGGTCGAGCGCTACGAGATCCACTTTCCGGATGGAACGGACCACGACCAAGATCAGGAGTGGTGCGAAGTACAGGTCGACGGGGACGCGCGCCGTATCCGCTTCCACGACTACGCCGAGATCTACGCCCTGCCGGGGCTCTACGAGCAGATCTTCTACGAGGGGCTGAAGTGCGACTCCCCGCGGATGGTGGCGGAGCTGCTCTGCGAGCACCTTCGCAACACCGGGCGCCACAGCTCGGACCTGACGGTCCTCGACGTGGGCGCCGGCAACGGAATGGTCGGGGAGCGGCTGCAGTCGCTCGGGGTCACGACCATCGTGGGCGTCGACATCATCGAAGCCGCAGCCGAGGCCACCGAGCGCGACCGGCCCGGCGTCTACGACGATTACCTCGTGCTCGACCTCACCGACATCCCGCCCGCCGCGCGGCGCGCGCTCGAGGCGCGGCGCTTCAACTGCCTGATCACCGTGGCCGCCCTCGGTTTCGGAGACATACCGCCCGAGGCGTTCGTCGCGGCCTACAACCTCGTGGAGCCCGGTGGCCTGATCGCCTTCACGATCAAGGAGGACTTCATCGCCCGAGATGAGAGCAGCGGGTTCTCCCGGCTGGTTCGCCGCGCGCTCGATGACGGCACGATGGAGCTCGGAGCAAAGCATCGCTATCGCCACCGGCTGTCGATCGACGGTGAGCCGCTGCACTACGTGGCGATGGTGGCCGAGAAGCATCGGGACCTGCCGCTCGCCTGAGCGGCGGGCGCCCGGGGGGCCCACCAGGAACAGAGCTCGGGCGGAGGGCTCACCGAGGGCGCGTAACTTTGCGACCTTCCGGCGCGCCGTGGGCGCCGGGACCGCGCTAGCCTGGCCGCGCACGTGATCGCCTTCCTGGTCGTCTCCCACCGAAGCCCCGGCCAGGTGCTCCGGCTGGTGCGGGCGCTGCGGGAAGGTGACGAGACGTACGTCCTCGTGCATCACGATCAGCGTCGCGAGCCGCTTGACGTGGCGGCGCTCGAGGAGGCTGGCGGTCACTTCGTTAGCTACGGGCTCGTCGTGGAATGGGGCAACGTGGCATACACCGAGATGCTCTTGCGAGCCCTGTCCGAGCTGTCCGAGGAGGTCGACCCCGACTGGGTGGCGCTGCTCTCCGGGCAGGACTATCCGCTGCGCCCGCTTCCGGATTTCGAGCGCCACCTGCGAGAAAGCCCTCACCGAGCGCTGCTCGGAGACCACTGGCAGCTCGACCTGTCCGCGGAGCCGCCGCCCCCTCAACGGGAGTTCTACCTGCGCTACCGCTACCGCCACTACGCGCCACCTCGGCCGCTCGCGACGGTCCTCGGGCGCGCTCTCGGATCCCGCGCCTATCTCCGCGAGCTGCCAATGGGCCTCGGCATGCGCCTGGGCGTCAAGCCACCGCGGCATCCGTTCGGTCCCGGCCTGCGCTGCTACGTGTCCTCGGACTGGCTGACACTAGAGCGCCGGGCCGTGAGGGCGGTACTCGACTTCGCCCGCACGCGCACATCCGTGATGAGCCACTACCGCCGCACGATCATTCCGAGCGAGTCGCTGTTCGCCACGGTGCTCGTCAACGACCCCTCGATCAGCGTGGGACCGGCGCCGCGACTGCTCGGCTTCGAGGAGGGCTCACCGCACCCCCGCACCTTCCGAGCGGAGGATGTGGAAGGCCTGCTCTCCTCGGGCAAGCACTTTGCCCGCAAGTTCGACGAGGCGCTCGACCCGCGCGCGCTGGAGCACCTCGACGAGGCGCGCAACCAAGGGATCTGACCCGCGCTATCCTCAGTGGCGAACCTCGCGGCGGCGGGGTTTTCCTTTGTCCCGACAGCAACGATTGAGCAGGAGCCATGGCTCGCGGAGACGTTCGAATCGCCGTCACCCTGGAGTGTCAGGATTGCAAGCGGCGTAACTACCAGACCCAGAAGTCCAAGCGGAACAATCCGGATCGGATTGAGCTGCGCAAGTACTGTCGCTGGTGCAGCAGCCATACGGCCCACAAGGAGACACGCTGAGCGTAGCCACGCTCGGCGTGCGCAGCAAATGGCTCGAAACCGTCAGAGGGCGAAGGAGCGTCAAGCCCGTCGCAAGGCCCAGGGCCGTTCGACCGACGGCCAGGGTGCCCCTCGGCCGAGGCCGCCTGCCCGTACCGAGCCGCCGGCCGAGCCGGACTCTCGCGATCTCACGAGGGATGGCAAGTCACCCCCTCAGCCCGAGGCAAAGGAGAACGGCCGTGAGGAAGAGCCCGTCCTCGATCCGCATCTCCGCGCAAACGCCCCGCCAGAGGAAGCCGGGCGCTCGGACGAGGTGCTCGACTACGAGCAGGACCTCGACTCGAGCCGGGAGGAGGAGCACTTCGACCTGGCCGAGGACGAGCCCGAAGAAGACCTCACACCGGAGCGCAGCGGCCAGCGCGCCGCCGCCGAGCGCCACAAGGACCGCCCGCGTTTCGTACAGTTCCTGTTTGCCGTCTGGGCGGAGCTAAAGCGTGTCCAATGGCCTGACCGCCAGGCCCTCACCACGCTGACCGGCGTCGTCCTCGGCTTCGTGTTGCTTGCGGGGGGCTATCTGGGCCTTCTGGACGCGATCTTCTCCCGCATCATCCAAGCCATCCTCTAAGCGAGAGCGCCTACTTTCACCATGTTTCGCTGGTACGCGGTAAACACCTACTCAGGCCACGAGAAGAAGGTCAAGCAGAACCTCGAGCACAGGGTGCAGACCCTGGGCCAGCAGACCGCAGTCCGGCAGGTCGTCATCCCCACCGAGCAGGTGCAGGAGATGAAGGACGGCCAGAAGGTGACCAAGGAACAGCGCACGATGCCGGGCTACCTGCTGGTGAACATGAACCTCACCGACGACTCGTGGGTGCTCGTGAAGAACACCCCGGGCGTCACCGGGTTCGTCGGCTCCTCGCAGAAGCCCGTGCCGCTCAGCCAGGTCGAGATCGACCGCCTGCTCAACCGGGAGACCGCCGAGCGCCCCCGGGCCCGGGCTCAGTTCGCGATCGGGGAGTCGGTCAAGGTGGTCTCGGGCCCGCTGTCGGACTTCTCCGGTGAGATCTCCGAGATCAACGAGGATGCCGTCAAGCTCAAGGTGCTGGTATCCATCTTCGGCCGGGAGACACCCGTCGAGGTCGGCTTCGACCAGGTGAAAAAAATCTAGATGGCCAAGAAAGTCCTTACACAGATCAAGCTGCAGGTCCCCGGTGGCGCCGCCAACCCCGCTCCGCCGGTAGGTCCTGCGCTGGGCCAGCACGGCGTGAACATCATGGAGTTCTGCAAGTCCTTCAACGCCCAGACCCAGGGCGAGAACGGCACGACCATCCCCGTTGTCATCACGGTCTTCGAGGACCGGTCGTTCACCTTCATCACGAAGACCCCCCCGGCCGCTGTGCTGATCAAGCAGGCCATCGGCATCGAGAAGGGCTCGGGGGAGCCCAACCGGAACAAGGTTGGCAAGATCAGCCAGGCGCAGGTACGCGAGATCGCCGAGAGGAAGATGGCCGATCTGAACGCCAACGACCTGGACCAGGCAGCGAAGATCATCGAGGGCACCGCCCGCTCGATGGGCGTGGAGGTGGCATAGCCATGGCCAAGCACGGCAAGCGTTACCGCGACAACCTGGCAAAGGTCGACCGCGAGCGCCACTATCCGCCCGCCGAGGCCGTCTCCCTGATCAAGGGATTCGACCAGCCGAAGTTCAACGAGACGGTCGAGTGCCACATCCGGACCGGGCTCAACGTTCGCCATGCCGAGGAGCAGTTGCGGGGCACGATCTCTTTTCCCAACGGACTGGGCAAGGAGATGACGGTGGCCGTGTTCGCCAGAGGCGACAAGGCACGCGAGGCCGAGGAGGCCGGCGCCGACCACGTCGGCGATGAGGACCTTGCCAAGCGGGTCGAGGAGGGCTTCACCGACTTCGACGTGGCGATCGCGACGCCCGACATGATGCCCGTCGTAGGCCGCCTCGGCCGTGTGCTCGGGCCCCAGGGCAAGATGCCCAATCCCAAGGTGGGCACGGTGACCCCCGACGTCGCCCGGGCCGTCTCGGAGTCGAAGGCCGGCAAGATCGAGTACCGCACCGACCGCCACGCGATCGTGCACCTGCCGATCGGCAAGGCTGACTTCGACCAGGCCGCACTGCTCGAGAACTACCGGGCGCTGATGGAGGAGATCAACCGCGCGAAGCCGGCTTCGGCCAAGGGGCGCTACATCCACACGGTCACCCTCTCCACGTCGATGGGGCCTGGCGTGCGGGTCGACCCGGCGGCACGTGGAGCCGCGGAGGACGCCGCCGCTGTAGCCTGATCACACCACTTTCTTGCCCCAGACCACCGGCAAGCAGTAAGACCGGTGCAGGCGAGGCCGAAGCCGTCCCTTCGAGCCTGCCTGCCGGCGGGCTCTTTTCTTCAATGAAACGCCATACGGAGGAGCGGTTGGCAATGGCCGCCGAGACAAGATGAACCGAGAGCAGAAGGCAGCGGTCGTCCAAGAGGTGGCCACGCAGATCCAGGAGTCCGAGGCCATCTTCGCCATCGACTACCGCGGGATCACCGTGCAGCAGGTCGCCGAGCTGCGCCAGCGCCTGGGCGAGGCCGATGCCAGCCTGCGCGTGGTCAAGAACACGCTCACCGAGCGGGCCGCCGACCAGGCCGGGGCTCAGGACCTCAAGGTGCTGCTGGAGGGGCCGACCGCCTTCACCTTCGTCCGCGGCGACGCCGCCCTGGCGGCCAAGGCGATCGCCACCTTCCGCCGGCAGCACGCGGTGCCCGAGTTCAAGGGCGGCACGATGGCCGGCAAGCCACTGTCGGTCCCGGACCTCGAGGCGATCTCGCTCCTGCCCTCCCGCGAGGTCCTGCACGGCCAGATGGTAGGCATGCTGGCCTCACCCGTCACGGGTCTCGTCCGCGGACTGAACGCTTTGATCCAGGGCCTAGCGCTGCAGCTGGGCCAGATCGCCGACCAGGGGCTCGTGAGCGGAGAGGCCCCGGTGGCCGAGGCCGAGGCCGCCCCGCCGGAGGCGGACGCCGCCCCTGCTGCCGAGGAGGAGGCCCCGGCCGCTGCCGAGGAGGAGGCCCCACCCGCTGCGGGGGAGGCGCCCACTGCCACCGAGGAGGAAGCTCAGGCGACCGAAGACGAAGCGCCGGCCGCCGCCGAGGATGCCCCGCCCGCAGATGAGAGCCCGGCGGCCGAGGAGGCCCCCGCACAAGAAGCTTCGGGCGAATCGCCCGCAGAGGATGAAACCGACACGCCCCCCGCGGGCGACGATGAAGAGAAGGAGGGCTAGATGGCCACTACTACCGAAGAGTGGATCGACGAGCTGAAGGGCATCTCCGTGCTCGAGCTGTCCGAGCGGATCAAGGCGCTGGAGGAGGCCTTCGGCGTCTCGGCGACGGCGGTGGCTGCCCCTGCTCCGGCTGCCCCGGGGGCTGCTGACGGCGCCGCCGCCGAGGAGGAGAGCAGCACGGTCGACGTCGTGCTGACCGGCCCGGGTGACAAGAAGATCCAGGTGATCAAGGTGGTGCGCGCGGCGACCGGTCTCGGGCTCAAGGAGGCCAAGGCTCTCGTGGACGAGGCGCCGAAGCCGATCAAGGAGGGCATCGAGCGCGACGAGGCAGAGAAGCTCAAGGGCGAGATCGAGGAGGCAGGCGGGCTCGTCGAGCTGAAGTAGGCTGCCGGCGAAGCCCTCTGGGAGCGCGCCCTCCGGTCCTCAGTCCCCGGCGGATGCCTTGAGTGACCTCGCTGTGGTGCAAATGCCGGAACCTCAGCAGCGTGCTGCCGAACCGAAAGGGGAGCGCTAGCCAAATCGGTCTACGACGAACCCACAAGACGACCACCGCGCTGAAGCGGGCCAGCGCGGAAGCGCGCAAGCTTGGGCATTCGGTTTGGGGCAGCGAGCACACTATGCTTGCTCTCAGCGGGCTCGGCAGCGAGGAAGGGGGCGCGGCTCGGAGATCCTAAACCGGCTAGGCGTCAGCGAGGGCTTCCTGCGAGAGCTCATGGACCGTCACTGCCCGCGCAGTACGGAGGGGCATGACGTAGTGGGTGCCGGGCCGGAGGTCGGACAGATCGTTACCCACACGCGCTGGCTTGCCATCTATCTTCGGGCCGCTGCTGCGGACACCGAGCATCTGCTGCTAGGGACCTTCCTGTACGACAAGCCCGAGAGCAAGGTATTCAGGCAGTTGGGAGTCACCTTCGAAGACGTCTACCGCGAGATGACGGGAGACGAGCCACCGGAAGAGATCAGGCCATCGCGGCCCCTGTACGTCCCCGAGGACGATCTCGCGCCGCTCCTGCGATTCTTGCCAGACGTCCTCCCAGAGGGAGCCTCGTACAGCTTCGACTTCGACGACGAACTCGCGTGGTTCAACTGTTCGTTGAACGACTTCGAAGTCTACGTGCGGCGCGCGTTGGCCTTGGCGGACCAGTAGCGCCTCGTCGACCATCGCTCCCGAGCTGCCCCACTACTGCTTCTCGACCGACGGATGCGGCAGCGGGCTTGGCTCGCTGCTCCCTTGGGCAGAATGAGCGGCGCTCCGTGACGCCGGGACGGTCGCGCTGCTGTTGTGCTGGCACTGGTCCGAAGGCACTCAACCGCTGCTAGGTCTGCTGAAAGACGACTCGCGTGCGGTCGAGCTTGCCCTCCGCGAGGTCGCTCGCCGCGACGAACCAAAACATCCGGCCCTCGCCGAGCTCGAATACCGTCTCCTCGGCGAAATCAACCTGCAGCAGCAGCACCTCGCCCCGGTCGGCGCGCGGATCCTCTTGGACGACGTCGGGATGGCCGAGCATCCGGTGCCGCGGCTCCCGCTCGAGCTCGATGAGGTCCTCGTAGGCGGAGCGCTCCTGCGGCGACAGGGCAAGCTGGCGGACGGGCTCGGAGTCGGCCGGACATAGCGTCAGCTCGGACTCGGGATTCAGGGCGACGGTACCGCCCAGCCCGGGCGCCGCCGCGCGGGGGGGGCGGCGGGCGCACGAGCTCGGCCGCGTCCGCGTAGAGCACGCGCGCGGTCGTCATCTCCGGGTCCTCGAGGTCACAGAAGGCCACGAGATGGCCGCCGGCCGGCAGGCTCGCGGTCGCATCGTGGGGCGCGACCGCGGCGAGCGCGACCTGCGCGAGGAAGGTCATCGGCCGGCCCTCGGCGCGCGGCCAGCGCGCGCCCTTCGGGAGGTCTGGCCGGCCACCGAGCTTGGTCCTGCTCACTGGCAGCCCGTCATCCCAGGGGGGCACGCCGGTGGGCAGCCCCTCGCCCCATTGCATGACCGTGCCATCGGCCCGCAAGGCGAGCCCGACCGCGATCGCGACGACGTCATCGCCGAGGCCCGCAACAGGTGCGGAGGTGTGCCTGCTGCAATTCTCCTCCGCGTCACCGAGCCGTTCGTAGTTGAATCCCCAGGCGACGGCCCGCCCGTCGTGGGCCAGTGCGAAGCTCACGTTGCGGTCGGCGGCGATCGCGCGCACCCCACGCAGGCCGTCGACGGCCCGAGGCTCCACCCGGCCCGCGTCCCCGAGCTCCGCGTCGCCACGCTCGCCGAACCAGTTGCTGCCCCACGCGTGGATCGTGCCCGCCTCGTCGAGCGCGAGGCTGTGGTCTGCCCCGGCCGCGACGGCCGCGATCGGCGGCAATCCCGGCACCGGTCCGGGTGCCGCACGGTGTACTCGTCGATGTGCACGCCAAGGGAATACTTCGAGGCCCCACGCGAGGACGACCCCGTCGCCGCGGAGCACAAGATGATGCGTCCCACCTCCCGCTATCGCGACGACGCCGCGCAGCGCGTCGATCGGGACCGGGCGCGCCCGGTGTTGCTCGGGATCCACGGACCCAGGCAGTACACAGCCGCCCCAGCCGAGCACGGTCCCGTCCTCAAGCCACGCGAAGCTCGAGCTGATGCCCGCCACGACGGCGCGGACGCCTCGCTCGAGCCCCGGCACCACGACCGGCCGACGCCGGTTCTCGATTGTGCCGTCGCCAATCTGCCCCTTGCCGTTGAAGCCCCACGCATGCAGCGTGCCGCCAGCGGTGAGTGCGAGCGCGTGACCGCCGCCGACCGCGATCGCCCGCACATCTGCGAGATCGCTCACGACGACCGGCGCAGGCCGGTCGACCTTCGTGCCATCCCCGACCTGGCCGGCGGCGTTGTAACCCCAGGCGCGCACAGTGCCGTCTGCGAGCAGCGCGACGCGATGCCTGGCGGAGCTGCCGATAGCGATCGCCGAGTCGATCCGGGGCACCGGCGCCGCGACGTGACGCGGCGGCGCGGGAGGCCGCCACACCGCCTCGCCCGAGCGCAGCCGGACCGACGGGACCGCCAGCGCGAGCAGCGCATCGGCATGGCGCTTGAGCCCCGCCTCCATGAGCCGCGCACGCAGCGCGTCGTGAGCTGCCGTCATCTCCGCCAAGTCCGCCCGAACCGCCGCCCAGCCGCTACTTGAGCAGTCCCCGCAAGGCCCGACCCCCACCGAACGGGATGTCGTCGCCGTGGAACGGAGCACTCCCTCTTCGGCTGCGAGCGAACCGGATGTGAGCCAGCGCGAGGACAACGGTTAACGGGTCCCTGACGGAGTGTGTGCGCCGCTGGGCGACATTGGATTGAGCCGCACAGGGTCCTCACTGGTCCCAGTACCCTCTGCGGTAAGCAGCGACGGTATCGAGGGTGCGCTCGTCTGGGTCTTCTCGCCCCAGGTAGATGCCAAGGTCATCGACGTAGGTGGACCCCGAGTCACCCTCCTCTACGAGCCCCTGCCTGGTCTGGTGGCCGTGGTCGGCCAAACGGCCGGTCACCTCGTCATGGTCGCCGGTGAGATCGATGCCTGCGACGCTTGCCGTCACCGGCCGACCGGGAGATGTCGCGACCCAGTTGCACTGACCTTGCCGATCAAAGCCCACGGTTGCGAGCGCGCCGTAATGGAAGAAGTCGATGTCGGCGCTTTCAGGCGGACCCGAGTGCCTTCATGACGTCTTCGCGAGACATACCGAATGCCACCGGGCCGAAGCGCTCATACGGGGAAATTTCCCACCGTGTGTCCAACGCCGAGAACTCTACGACGACCGTTTAACCGAGGCCCCGCTGGCGAAGGGGGAACCCAACAGTCGATCGCCCGGTCCAGGTTCCTATCCTGCGTTGACAAGCTTCCGACGTGTCGCCGAGCCCCGCAGCGCTACGCCCGGGCGACTGTCGAGCGCACCTTCGGCAGCGCCGAGGCCAGGGTCACCACGCCCAGGAGCGCGAGCGCCAGCCCCCCGTAGCGAAGGCCGTACTTCACCGCCTTGGACAGGCGCGGAGGATCCGAGAAGGCCACCACGGCGCGCGAGAGGTCCTGCTTGTTGGTTGCCCGGGTTCCCGCCCGGGTGTCGGTCCAGACCGCAAGCGCCCGCTCCGTGTCAGACAGCAGGGCGAGACGGCTGCCGAGATCCGGGAGGCCGTTCTTGCCGCCGAAGCCGATCCTGGAGTCAAACGGCCGGCTCGAGAGGCGCGTCGAAGAGATGAAGCTGTCGCCCGAGTCGAACGAGGACTGAAGCGACACCTGGTTCATGACGTTCTCCCTGTCGGAGCGCCGGTCGTAGTAGACGACGTCAAGGCGTCCGTTGGGGGCGACCGCGAGCTGTGGCAGGTACTGCCAGGTGCCGTCGCGCTCGGGTGTGTCGTTGACGCGCGTTGGTCCTTCCCACTTGCTGCTTCCGGGCGGTAGAGACCAGACTGAGACGTCGGGGTCTCCGAGGCGTGCGTCGTGGAAGGCGGCGTAGATGCGGCCGTTGCGCCTGTCGATCGCCAGGGACGGATAGGGGGGGAAGAGGACGACGAAACGATTGATCGGCTTGATTTGCCGAGAGACCAGGGACTCCGCCCAGCTCCTCCCCAGGTCGCGCGAGCGGGCGAGCACGAGTGAGAAGCGACCCTGATATGGCGCCCCGCCCCTGCCCCGATGGCCTCCCTCGTAGTCGAGCCGGTCGGCTCCCAGGTCGAGGTAGAGCACGTATAGATCGCCCTTCGACCCGACCGTCGGGACCGGCGCAACGGCGCGCGCGTGGGAAGGGTCGCTGACGCGCACGGGCTTCTGCCAGGTGAGCCCGCCGTCGTCTGAGCGGACCGACTGGATCGGGTTTCCAGTCTCCGTGAACTTCAGGAAGCCGACGTCGTCGGCCTTCACCCAGGTCAGGTGGATCCGGCGCGAGTTCACCCGGTCGACGGCCAGCCGCACCTGGAACCGAAGCCGCCCGCCAGCCCTGACAGGCTTCGAGATGGTGCGGCCACCGTCCGTGGAGCTGGCGGTCCAGACGGCGTTCGGAACGTTCCCGCGCCCCTTCAGCGTGGCGAAGGACAGGTAGAGCGTCCCGTCGGGTGCGAAGGCGGCATCGGGAGCGAAGCACTTGCGCTCCTCGCCCCTCGGAACCGGGATCGGCGTCTGGGTCCATCTCGATCCGCCGTCGAAGGAGGCGTGAAGCACGCAGGCGAACCGCGGCGTGTCGACCCGGTTGGAGATGACCAAGTTGCCGGCTCGAACCGGGTTGCGCACAAGCGTCGGCGAGTTGTGGGACCTGATGTCGGAGAGGTTGCCGGCTCCCGCGTTCACGGGGGCATCGCCCCAGAGCACGCTCGCGGTCGGAGGATCCTCGTAGGCGGTTGACACGAGCACCGCCCCGGCACCCAGTACCAGAAGCGACACGCCGATGATGACCCGCAACAGCCGGCCCGATGGCAACCGCTTCAGCATTGCTCCCCCGCTTCCTTCCGTGACCCCATCTGATCCGACGCTCAGAGCATGATGTCTGAGGCCTCAACTGGAAGCGCAGGGCGCGGAATGAATCCGCGCCCTGCGCCTGCTGCCAAGGACCTTAAGATTGCTTTTCGTCAGGCTGCCTGTCTACCTCCGAGCCAGGGAGCGCCGCCTGCGCGTCTCGGCAACGGCGAGTCCTCCGAAGAGTCCCACCAAGCCAAGTCCCAGCAACGCTGCACCCACGCCCAGCGCACCCCCGGCATTGGTGGCCGGAGCGGCCGGGTCGCTTGCGCTCGGCAGGAGCGACGGGCTCTTGCTCCCTGCTCCGCTCCACGCATCGCCGTCGGTCGCGGCCTGCACGGTGGCATTGGAACGGGCACGGGACGGAGAGGTGGCCTGCTTCGACTTCTTGGCCGCACCGGAGCGAGCGGCGGCTGCACGGCCTCGTGCGGCCGATCGAGCTGCCCGCGACTGCGTTCCGGCAGCCGCGCCGGAGCTCTGGGCACCGCGAGGCGCCGCGGCGACACCGGGGGAGCCGCCGGTCGAGCGGCGCGGGGCGAACGCTCGGCTTGGCGCGTTTGCGGGGCTCCTGGCCGGCTGCCTGGCCGGGCTCTGGGCGGGGCTCCTGGCCGGCTGGCGCGGCTGGCTCTGCGCCGGCTCGGAAGGTGACGCCTCAGCGGGGGCAAGGCTGCTAGACGGTGCGGGGGAGGCAGGCGGCGTGTGCCCACCACTCGTCGGAGTCGACTCAGGAGTCGCGGGCGGAGTCCATCCCCAATTGCCGGGGGCACATGCCCAAGCGAGACTCGCCCCCGCCGTGCAGGCGCACAGAACGGACAGGACGGCTGCCGACGAAAGGCGGCGAATACGTAGGTTCACGGTTTCCTCCAGAAGTTCTCTGCTGTCGGAGCCAGCGCGCCACGCACTGTGCCTCCCGTACCACAAACGAGTAAAGCCCACGATCGGCGGCGCATCAATTCGTAGTGCTACCTATTTTTCTGGGCGGCTACGTAGTTTTCCCAGTCACCGAAATGTCGAGGGTCGGTCTCTAGGGTGAACGCTGCATGGAACGCTCCTCATGAGGCGTGTGGCGCTCATCGTCGCCTCCCTCACCTGCGCGGCTGCGACCGTGTGCTCGCCTGTGCCCGTGAGCGCGCGGACCTCGGCGCCGCTGGTCCGCGTCCCGTTCCCGCGGCACGAGGGCACCCTGACTCCCTACAGCTTCGAGCTCGGTTACCCCTTGGTCACGCTGATCTACGACACGCTCCTCTGGCGCGACCGTGACGGCAAGCCAAAGCCCTGGCTTGCGCGTTCGGTGGCGCGCAGTGCCGGGGGGCGCCGGCTGGTGCTTCGCCTGCGAAGAGGCGTGCGATGGCACGACGGCCGCCCGCTCACCGCCGCGGACGTGGCGTTCACCTTCGAATTCGTCAAGAGTCATCTTCACCTGCGGTTCACGACCCAGGTCAGGGTGGTCGACCGCGTGCGGGCCGTGAATGCGCACACCGTCGCGATCCACCTCCGCCGGTGGGCACCCGGCTTCCTCGACCAGCCGCTGGCCGACCTTCCGATCCTCCCCCGACACCTATGGGCGCGCGGGGGGAGCGGGGTGGTCCCCCCCGGGCTGCCCGTCGGGAGCGGTCCGTACCGCCTGACCTCCCACGATCCCGGAAAGGGGTACATGTTCAGCGCCAACCGCGCATACTTCCGCGGAAGGCCGCGGGTGGACCGGATCGAGGTCGACTTCACGCGTGGCGGCCGGCGCGCGGTCGATGCCCTCGAACGAGGCGATGTGGACGTCATCCCGACGGGTCTTGGCCCGGCAACCCTGGAACGGCTCGGCAACGAACCGGCAATCGAGGCTCGACCGGGTGTCAACTACACGGGCACGGCCCTTGCCCTCAACCTGAGACGTGCGCCACTCGACCGCATCGAGGCCCGACGCGCGGTGGCTCGCGCGCTCGACCTCGACCGAATCGCAGACGCGCTCGAGGGGCTCCCTGCGAACCGGGGCTTCCTCCATCCGGAGTCGCCCTGGGCGGCCGACTCACGGCTTCACCGCGCGGACGAGTCCGCCGCTCGACGCGCGATGACCCGGCTCGGAAACCCCGCGATCGAGGTGCTGGCGTCCAAGGACAACATGCTGAGGCTGGTAGTCGGCCGGCAGGTGGTGGCGGCTCTCCGGCGGGCCGGCGCCAGGGCCAAGCTGACCGCGGTTTCCAGGCGGGCCCTCGATCGGGCCCTCGGTGCCGACGGCTCCCCCGACTTTCAGGCGGCGATCACCGGCATCTCACCGCTTGCCTCCTACGACCCTGACTACCTCAGCAGCTACTTCGCTTCCGGGGCACGCCTCAACCGGACCGGCTACAAGAGTGTCGCGTTCGACCGGCTCGCCGAGCGGGTCGCGCGGGCACCGGACCGGCGGACGCGGCTCAGAGCTGCCGCGGCGGAGCTGCGCCGGCTCGCGCGCAACGTTCCCTCCATCCCGCTTCTCTTCTCGCCGGGCGCGTCTGCGTACCGCCCCGCCGTCTATGACGGCTGGGTCTCCGTGAAGGGGGTGGGCATTCTCGACAAGCGCAGCTTCCTGGCGCCGGACGAGCCCCGCTCGGCGCGTCAAGCGCCCGCGGTGACGCCGTCCGGCGATCCCTCCGGCGGCCTTCCGCTCGGCGCCCCCGGACTCGCGTCCGTCGGACTGTTGCTCTTGGCGATCGCACTGTCCGCGGCGGCGCTCCGGCGCTGGCGCGCTCACCAACGCTGAAGCTAGGGCGAGGGGACCAGCGAATCGTCCAGGATCGCCTCGAGCTCCGGCCCGGACAGCGTCTCGCGCTCCAGCAGCAGTTCGGCGAGGCGGTCGAGGGTCGCACGGGACTCGCGCAGAACCTCCAGCGCGCGCCGGTCTGCCTCGTCCACCAGCCGGCGCACCTCGTCCCCGACCATTTGGGCCTCCTTCTCGGAGTAGCGTAGGGCCAAGCCCTCGCCCGGATCGCCTTCGCCGTCCGGGCTGAAGCTCATGCCTCCGAGCGCCTCGCTCATGCCGAGCTCGCACACCATCCTGCGCGCGACGGCGTTGACCTCCCGCAGGTCGGGGCCCGCCCCGGAGCCAGACTCGCCGAACACCAGCTCCTCGGCGGCTCTTCCCGCCAGGCCCATCGCCATCTGGTTGAGGAGCATCGAGCGTGAATGGGTCGAGCGCTCGGCCTCGTCCGCCTGCCAGACGAACCCCAGGGCCAGGCTGTGCGGGATGATGCTGAGCTTGTGCGGCACCGTCACGCCGGGCAGCGTGCGTCCGACCAGCGCGTGTCCGGCCTCGTGGTAGGCCGTCACCCGGCGCTCTTCCTCGGACATCACATGCCGGCGCGAGGAGATGCCGAGCACCGCCCTCGAGATCGCGTCGTCGATGGTCTGGGCGGTCAGCTCGTAGAGGTCCTTGCGGGCGGCGAGCAGTCCCGCCTCGTTCATGACGGTGGCCAGGTCGGCTCCGGAGAAGCCGGCTGTCGCCCCGGCCACCGCATCGAGATCCACATCTGGGGCAAGCGGCGTGGCCCTGGAGTGGATTTCAAGGATGGCGCGCCTGCCGGCCCGGTCTGGCAGGTCGATTGTGACCTGGCGGTCGAACCGCCCCGCCCGCATGAGTGCGGGGTCGAGGATGTCCGGTCTGTTGGTGGCCGCCATCACGATCATTCCGGAGCCCTGCTGGAAGCCGTCGAGCTCCACGAGGATCTGGTTGAGCGTGTGCTCGCTCTCGCTGGCGTCGGCCGTCGCTCCTCGACGCGTCCCGACGGCGTCGATCTCGTCGATGAACAGGATCGCGGGCGCGGCGCTCTTGGCCTCGGCGAACAGGTCCCGCACGCGTGCGGCCCCGCGGCCTTGCATCTCCTCGACGAACTCCGTGGCCGCCGCCTGAAAGAAGGCTGCGTTGGCCTCACCGGCGAGCGCCCGTGCGAGGAGGGTCTTCCCGCATCCAGGGGGCCCGGCCAGGAGGATGCCTCGCGGCGCGCGAGCTCCCAGCTTCATGAAGCGCTCCGGCAGGGCGAGGTAGTCCCGTATGTCCCCGAGCTCCTCGAGGGCGTCGTCGACGCCGGCGACGTCGGCAAATGTCACCCGCGCTTCCGCGCCGGTCGCGCGGCGCCCGACGCTGCGGTCGCGCATCGACAGGCGCCGCTGGCGCTCGGGGGCCTCGAGGATCCTCTGCAGCCCCTGCTCGAGCTCGGTGCTCGAGATCGTGGACCGGTGGGCGCGCCCGGCGAGGAGCGCGGCCTCGTTGATCACGTTCGCCAGGTCCGCGCCCGTGAGGCCGATGGCGCGGTTGGCGATGTCGCGCAGGTCGACCTCGGGATCCAGCCGGGTGCTCCGGGCGTGGAGCGAGAGGATGGCAAAGCGCCCCTCCTCGGTCGGCTGCTCGAGACCGACGGTGCGGTCGAACCGGCCGGGTCGCAGCAGGGCGGGGTCGAGCACGTCGGGCCGGTTGGTCGCTCCGACGAGGATGACCTCGTCGGTCACCGAGAAGCCGTCCATCTCGGTGAGGATCTGGTTGAGCGCCTGCTCTTGCTCCTCGCCTCCTCCGGTCTCGGCCCCGGCGCCCCCGCCCGTCCGGTGCCTGCCGACCGAGTCGAGCTCGTCGATGAACACGATCGCGGGCACGTTCTCGCGCGCCTCCCGGAAGAGATTGCGCACGCGCGCCGCGCCCACGCCCGTGTACATGTCGACGAAATCCGAGCCTGAGATGTAATAGAAGGAAGCGCCCGTCTCCCCCGCCAGGGCGCGCGCGAGCAGGGTCTTGCCACAGCCCGGCGGGCCGTAGAGCAGGACGCCCTTCGGGTGGCGGGCGCCGAGCTCGCGGAACCGCGCCGGCTCTGAGAGGAACTCGGTGATGTCGCGCAGCTCGGCAATCGCCTGATCCTGGCCGGCGACGTCGGCGAACGTCGCGCCGCCCTGCTGTTGCTCGACCCGGCGAGCGCCGCTGCGGGTGGCAAACAGGCCGGTTCCGCTGCGGGATGCCAAGATCACGTATATGAACACCACCACGAGGATCAGGGCGGGGAGCAGGTAGGTGAGGGGTTCGATCAGGCTCTTCGCGAACTGCTGATCGATCGTGGTAGGGATCCGGTTGCGGACCAGCAGGTAGGTGAGGTCTCGCTCGGCCAGCCCGCCCTTCAGGTAAGGAGCGTTGTAGCTGGCGGTGGAGCCGTCGTTTCGTCTGTAGCTGCCCACGACGACGCCGTCCTCGACGAGAATGCGGGCGTCCTTTATGTCACGCGACTGGACCAGGCGAGTGAACTGGTCGAAGCGGAGCTTTTCGCCCGACGCGTGTGGGCGAGACGCCTCCAGCAGGGCGAAGAAGGCGGCGAACATGACGATGATCGCAATCGAGCACCACAGGCCCGGCGAGCCCCGCGCCCGCGTCCTGTCTCCCTTGCCCGAATCGTTAGCCATGGCTCCCACGGGTCGCCGCACTAGGCAGACTCACCGGGTGACGATAGTGGCTGACACACCTGACTCTGCAACCAGACTGGCCTTCCGGGCCTTGTGAGGTCAAAACTACGTAGCTCCGACGAAAATTACGTAGCTCTACGGATTGAAAACCTTGTCCCCTTTCGCAAGCCTGTGGCTCGTAACGGGCACATTGGGGTCACCGCAGGGATAACGCTTGGTGGCTCGGTTCAATCCAGGGAGGGCACTCCGCGTGAAGCGTTTCGGCATGGCAGCAAGGACTTTCAAGGTCTTGGTCTTCGCGGCCGTGGCGAGCGGAGCGCTTATCCTCGGCGTCGCGACCAGCTTCGGCGCGGCGCCGGCTACGCCCTATCGTACGGTGGCTGTCGATTCTCCGGACCCCGTGGACACCACGCAGGACCGGGTCCGCTCCAATTTCGGCACGCGCCTCACTGCCGGCGACTTGACGGGCGACGGGGTCCAGGACATCGTGGTCGGCTCATATGCCCAGGATCTTCCGCCGGCGCAGGTCACGGGCGGAACCCCGGGCCCGGGCGGAGCCGCGGACAACAACGCAGGAAGGGTGACCCTGATCAACGGTGCCACCCAGCAGGTGGTGTGGAACGTCAGTCCGGGAGCGCAGGCAAACCCCACGTCCGACTCCGGCGTCGGCTTCTATGTCTCGGTTCCCGGTGATGTCAACGGGGACGGCAAGGAGGATGTAACGGTGTCGGGGGGCTATCGCGACGTCGACGGCAACGTGGACCAGGGCAAGGCGTATGTGCTCGACGGCCCGACCGGCGCGGTAATCCACGAGCTCGACAACCCCGACCCCCAGGCCGGCGGTCTGTTCGGAACGCGCATCGGGGCGGCCGGAGACATCACGGGCGACAGGGTGGGTGACATCATCCTCGGAGCCAACGGCAACGACCTTCCGGCAGGGTGCGGCAACCAGGATCCGGTTCCCGCAGGCTGCCTGAAGGACGTGGGGCAGGCCTACATCTTCAACGGCGCCACGGGATCTCTGGTCCGCAAGCTCAACGTACCGCAAGAAGACGTGGACGGTTGCACCTCCGCGGTTGTGCCCGGCAGGTGCAGCTTCGGTGGCACCGTCCAGAGCCCGGGCGACGTGAACGACGACGGCTGGCCTGACCACATGGTCTCCGCTTACGCCTACAACCCCCCCGGATCGGGTCTTCGCTTCGTCGGTCGCGCATACCTGTTCAGCGGCGGCGGCCCGACCGCCGGCCGGGTCCTCGCGAAGATCGATCCGCCAGTGGCTGTTGGTAACGGGTTCTTCTCACTTGAGGACCCCGACCGCTACGCGCCGGGGGACCTGAACGCCGACGGGACGAACGACCTCTATTTCGATGCGTTCGGCGCCGGCTCAACCGGTGGGCACGGCGGTGCCGGCCGAGCGTGGACCTTCGACGGGAAGGCCACGGTCGCCGCGGGCACCGGTCGGGTGCTCTACGAGCTGATCGACCCCCTTCTCGGCGAACGAAGGGCGTTCGGGTGGGCCAACAGCAAGACCGATTACAACAAGGACGCAAGGCCCGACCTCTTCGTCAGCAACCTGTCAGCCCGGAACACCTCCGTTTACGTCTTCGACGGCAGGGACGGCTCAGAGCTGAAGAGGTTCAACACGCCGGCCGCGGACGTGGCCGAAGATCCCACTGGTGCCCTCGGCTGGAGCTCGCGGGCGCCCGGCGACCTGAACGGGGACTGCGAGCCCGACTACGTCGCTGGAGCCCCGTACCAGGATGTCGGCGGCCAGACGGATCAGGGCAAGGTGTACTTCTTCCTCTCGAACGGGCCGACCGCCTGCCCGAGCGCACCTCCGCCTCCACCTCCGCCTCCTCCGGGCCCCGGCGCGGGATCGGCGGCCTTCGCCGGCTGCCCGGCGCTCACCGCCAACGTCATCCGCGGCAGCGCAGCGGGCGGCCGGATCACCGGCACGGTGCGCGGAGACCGGATCTTCGGTGGCACGGGCAACGACACCGTGGACGGCCTCGCGGGCAACGACTGCATCGACCTCGGGACGGGGGCCGACCGCGGCCAGGGCGGCCTCGGCAACGACCTGATGCTCGGCGGCCTCGGCGAGGACCGCATGGTCGGCAGCTCTGGCAACGACCGCATCCGCGGCGGAGCGAGCGATGACCGCATCAACGGCGGCTTTGGCGACGATCGCCTGCACGGCCAGTCGGGCAAGGACAGCGTCTCAGGAAGCCGCGGGCGCGACCGCATCAACGGCGGCTCGGCGAACGACGTGATCTCCGGCGGCAGCTCGGACGACCGCGTCGCGGGCGATCAGGGCAATGACCGCATCAGTGGCAACTCCGGCAGCGACGTGCTGAAGGGCAACTCCGGCAACGACCGGATCAAGGGCTCGACCGGCAGGGACCGGATCTCGGGCGGCGGGGGCAAGGACCGCGTCGACGCCTACGACGGGCGCGGCGGCGACCGGATCTCGTGTGGAATCGGGCGCGACAGCGTGGTGGCCGACCGTGGCGACCGGGTCGCGCGCGACTGCGAGCGGGTCAGGCGGCGGTAGCAGGCCCACGGAGAGCGGCAGGACCCAACGAGCTCAGCCAGCTGCCCGTGGCTGAGCTGTACGGAGGAGGCCCGGTATGGAACGCCTACGGTTGATCGGCTGGTGTCGAACATGTGCCAGCGGCGTGCACCCCGGCCGGCGTGTGATGAAGAGAACCTCGGCCATACTCAAGGTGAACCCGCCGCGCCCTCGAACCGTCGGCCGGCGGGCGAGGATGGCGTTGGCGGTCGCATTGCTCGTCGCCGGCGCAGGCGCCGCGGCGGGTTCGAGTCAGGCCGCCTTCCCCGGTGAGAACGGCAGGATCGCCTTTGTGATCGGGACCGAGATCTACACGATCGCGCCCGACGGCTCCGACCAGGTGCAGCACACGAATGACCCGGCTGTCGACGGCGACCCGGCGTTCTCGCCGGACGGGTCGAAGATTGCCTTCTCGAGCTTCCGCGACGGGCCGCAGTCGATCTTCACGATGAACCTGGACGGCAGCGGCCTGATACGTCTTACCAGCCAGCCGTTGGGCGACCTGGAGCCGTCTTACTCGCATGACGGATCTCGAATCGCGTTCACGAGCTTCCGCGACGGCAACGGCGAGATCTACTCGATGAGCGCCAACGGTTGCGGGCAAACCCGGCTCACCAGCGATCCCGCCCCGGACGGCGACCCTGCCTTCTCACCCGACGGGTCGAAGATCGTCTTCTCGAGCTTTCGCGATTTCGACGCCGCCGCGCAGCAGCCTGAGATCTACACGATGAACCCCGACGGCACGGGCCAGACCCGACTCACCGAAGGTCTGGAGGGTAGCGCCGAACCGGCCTTCTCCCCGGACGGTTCCAAGATCGTATTCGCGCGGGGCTTCCCCGACTTCAGCTACGAGATCTGGACGATGAACGCTGATGGCTCTTCCCAGGCACCGCTGACCTCGAGGCGTCCCGGCCCCAACGTTCGAACCATCGACCGGGACCCGGCCTTCTCCCCCGACGGGACGAAGGTGGCCTTCAGGAGCAACCGGAGCGGAACCGACCAGATCCACACCGTGAATTCGGACGGCACTGACATCACGCAGCTCACCAGCAGCCCGGGCGTCAAGAGGGACGTCGACTGGGGGGTGCGGGCCACAACGCCCCTTACCCCGGCGTTGCCCTCGTGCGCGTCGCCGCCGCCTTCAGGCCTCCAGTGCCCGGTGGGAACTTCGGCCGGGGTGATCTGCGAGAGGATGGGAGACACCGTGAGGATTACTGGCACGGCGGGCAACGACACGATCGTTGGCGCCCAAGGTTTGCGTGACGTGGTCACCTGTGGCACCGGCGATGATGTCGTCAGGACAGGCAGTGGCGACGATGAGATTCGCTGCGGCGCGGGCGGCGACACCATCGATGCCGGCACCGGTAACGACTTGGTGGACGGCGAGGCCGGCAACGACCGTGTCGTGGGTGGCCCGGGCGACGATCAGGTGAGCGGTGACAGCGGCAACGACATCACCAATGGTGGCAGCGGCAACGATCGGATCTTCGGTGGCACGGGCAACGACGTGGTCGCGGGCCTCGCGGGCGACGACGTCGTCGACCTCGGGACGGGGACCGATCGCGGCCAGGGCGGCCTCGGCAACGACGTGATGCTCGGCGGACTCGGGGAGGACCGCATGGCGGGCGACTCGGGCAACGACCGGATCCGCAGTGGGCCGGGCGATGACCGCATCAACGGCGGCTTTGGGAACGATCGCCTGCACGGCCAGTCAGGCAAGGACCGCATCGCGGGCAGCCGCGGGCGCGACCGCATCAACGGCGGCTCGTCGAACGACGCGATCTCGGGCGGCAGCTCGAACGACCGCGTAGCGGGCGATCAGGGCAACGACCGCATCAACGGCAACTCGGGCAACGACGTGCTGAAGGGCAACTCCGGCAACGACCGGATCAAGGGCTCCACCGGCAGGGACCGGATCGGCGGCCGCGGGGGCAAGGACCGCGTCGACGCACGCGACGGGCGTGGCGGCGACCGGATCTCGTGTGGTATCGGACGCGACGGCGTGGTCGCCGACCGCGGCGACCGGGTCACCCGCAGCTGCGAGCGGGTCAGGCGGCGCTAACGCCCCACGCAGCAGCGGCGACCCGACAACCGGCTCAGTGGCGGGCCTGGCAGGGCTCGAACGAAGTAGGGACTCGAGGTCGTCGGCTGTCCAGGCGCCCCGGGGACCGACCACCATGCCCGGAAGGCCGCTATGTGTCCAACCCCCTTACGCACGGCGCAGCTCTGTTCTACGGTCCGGCCATCAACGGGCGGAGGCCAGGTGGCTGACCAAGGCGGCGCTACTCCCGCCGCGGAGAGAGTCTCGATGGGAAAAGCCGGGAAGGCCGGTTCCGGCCTGTTGGACCGTCACAACTTGGGACGGCTGTCCTCACCGATCCTGGTTGGGCGCGAGCGTGAGCTGGAGCTCCTTCTAGAAGCGTCCGTAAGCCCTCCCGCGCTGATCCTGGTCGAGGGCGAGGCGGGCCTCGGCAAGAGTAGGCTCGTCCACGAGACGGTCTCCGACTCGGCGATCCAGCGCCGCCGGGTCCTCGTCGGAACCTGTCATCGGCTGAGCGAGCCGTTTCTGATGGGCCCTGTCGTCGAGGCGCTCAGAGGTGCAGCCTCAGAACCGCCCAGTCGACCTCTCAGCCCGGTGGTCGGGGTACTTCAACCGCTCCTGCCCGAGTTGGCAGACTTCCTACCACCAGAACCCCCGTCCGTAGGCGACCCGAGGGCGGAACGCCACCGGGTCTTCCGGGCTCTCCGGGAGCTGATCGGCGCCTTCGGCCCGACCGTCTGCGTACTGGAGGACCTCCACTGGGCGGATGAGGGCACGCTCGAGTTCCTCGCATTCCTCCTGTCCCAGCCGCCACAGGAGCTTGCTCTCGTGCTTACCTATCGCGGCGAGGATCTGCCCGCCTCGTCACGCCTGCTCGGGCTGGCCGCGCGCCTCCCGACAGAGATGCTCAATGTCACGATCGAGCTCTCTCCGCTCCGGGTCGAGGAAGTGCGGCGGCTCATATGCGCCATCCTCGAGACGGAGGAAGTCTCAGACGAGCTGGTCAAGCACCTGCACGAACGGACGGCGGGGATCCCGTTCGCACTGGAAGAGGTCATCCGCCTGCTGCGAGACCGCGAGCAGCTCACCGTCACGGAAGCGGGGCAGACAGTTGCCGATCTGCAGCAGATCGATGTCCCTCCGGCGATCAGGCAGTCGATCAAGGAGCGGATGCAGCTCTTGACTGCCGACGCGCGGTTGGTCGCCCGCGCCGCTGCGGTCCTCGCGGTCCCGGCCTCCGAGGATCTCATCGCCGGCGTGGCCGGCCTGCCGCCTCAACGGACTCTACGGGGGCTTGCCAAGGCCCTTTCGTCGGCTCTGCTCCAGGATCAGGGCAAGGGTTCGTACGGCTTCCGTCACGCGCTCGCTGCGCAGGCCGTATACGACGAGATCCCCACTCCAGAGCGACGACGGTTACATCAGCGCGCCGGAGAGGCTCTGGAATCGGACCAAGCGCTTGCGCATACCCAGCTCGCCCACCACTTCAAGGAGGCCGATCGTCCGAAGCAATGGGCGCGCTACTCCGAGGCAGCTGCCGAGGACGCCGGCTCAGTAGGGGACGCTCGGGCTGCGGCCCGCCTCCTCGAGCAGGCACTCTCCGCCCCGGGGCTCTCCGAAGCGGCCAGGGTTCGGATGGCGATCAGGCTTGGCTCCACGGCTCGCCACAGCGATTGCCCCGAGAGGGCCATCCACCTGCTCCAACAGGTCCTGGATGGAAACCCCACGCCCGTCGGTGTCCGCGGCGAGCTGCGGTTCCGCCTCTCCCAGTTGCGCTACTGCGTCGGCGAGGGGGGTCTCTGGTACGAGGAGATGGTTCGTGCCGTCGGCGAGCTTCGGCGACGACCAGGCCTCGCCGCGCGTTCGATGGGCCAGCTCGCCTGGCCCATGCTGAGGGAAGGAGACGTGGAGGATGACCTGACTTGGCTTGACCGCGCGGTGCAGGCAGCGGAACAGAGCGGTGACCCGGTGACCAAGACGGGCATTCGCGCGACGCGGGCGGCGGTCTTGCTCTGCGTCGGCGATCCGGCAGGCTGGAGCGCGCTTGAGAACCTTCCTTCCGAAGGGAGGTCGCTAGACGAGAAGCTGGAACTGCTGCGGGGCTACCACAGTCTTTCGGGGGTCGTGCGCGGCCTCGGTTACTACCGGCGCGCCGAAGGCTTCCTTGCGGAGGTCGCCCGTATCAACAAGGAGCTCGACCACGTCTGGTGGGGTCCCTGGCGTGAGAGCGCAAGGGTGTCGATTGACTGGTGTGTCGGACGATGGGAGGGGCTCGAGCCGCGCGCCCGAAGGCTCGCTGAGAGCGGGACGGGAACGGCCACACTGGCAGTCGGCAGCGAGTTGGTTCTGGGCTCGCTGCTACTCGCTCGTGGCGATGTGGAGGATGCGGAGGCGACCTTCCAGTCGATTCTGCAAGAGTCGCGGCGCAGAGGATGGCTGGGAGCGCGGGTGGCGGCGTCGGCCTGGCTTGCGCGGATTCGCCTCTCGCAAGGCAATGCCCAAGCGGCCCGTCAAGTGGCAGCGCTCGGCCTGGATGTCGTCAGGCACAAGAGGATCTGGATCTGGGGCAGGGAGGTGATTCCGGCGGCGGTTCAGGCATTTCTCGGATGCGGGCAACCGGTGGAGGCGCGCGAGCTGGCCGGACGGTTCGCGGCGGGGATTCGCGGGAAGGATGCGCCGGCTGCCCTCGCGGCCAGCTACTTCTGCCAGGGCACAGTGGCCGAGGCGGAGGGCAGCTATCGAGCCGCAGCCGATTTCCTTGAGACCGCAGAGCGGCGGTGGACTGACCTGCCCTGTCCTTACGAGGTGGCAAAGTCGCGTGAAGCACGGGCTCGGTGCCTGCTTGCCCAGGACGACGACGGAGGAGCCGATCTCCTCGTTTCCGCGCTTGACGGTTTCGAAGATCTGGGGGCGGGCTGGGACGCCACGCGGACACGTGCCGCGCTCAGGGCCCACGACCTCCCGCTGCCTTCACGATCGCGCGGCGGACGCAGGGGCTATGGGGAGGAACTGTCGCCGCGCGAAGCTGAGGTCGCCCGCTTGGCCGGTAGCGGTCGCAAGAACCGGGAGATCGCAGAGGCCTTGTTCATATCACCACGCACCGTTGAGGCACACGTGGCCTCCGCCATTCGCAAGCTCGGCATCGAGTCCCGGCAGGAGCTCGCGTCGGTGGCGGGGGGCGAAGCTCAGCCGAAAAGTACGTAGGTCGCGGCAACGACCCGCGCACGCGCGATGTGGGGGGCTGGCGAAAACTAGGTAACCGCAGCGAAAAGATGCGTAGTTCTACGAATTGATAGGCACCTCGTTCTTCGTCACGCTGCGACGCGGAAGACACTTACCTGTGGCTACCGGCTGGGAGCAGCCGAGCAGCATCCGACCGCCTGGAGGTCCCGGTATGGAACGCGTACGTTTGATGGGCTGGTGCCGCACATGCGTGAGCGGCATGCACCTGCCCGCTTTTGCGGCAGCGGAGGGCGGCCTGTTCGCCGAGCAGGGGATCGAGGTCGAGTTCGTCGGCTGCGCTCGGGCGCCCGACTACTCGCTCCAGGGGTTCACCGCCAGGCCGAAGGCGGTTGCCGCGGGGGATGCTGATTTCGCGCTCAGCTCGGTCGCATATCTGCTGGCCGCTCAAACCGAGCTCGGGGGCCGGCTGCCGGTTCGGTTTGCGGCGGTCGCTCATCAGCGCAACCCGATCGTCGGGATCGTCCGTGACGATTCGGGCTTGGAGGACCCGGAGGATCTGCCGGGTGCACGCGCGGCCAGGTGGAGCATCCCGTGGTTTGCCCAGGAGTACGCGGGTGCGCTCGCGCATGTGGGCCTGGGGTCGCCGGAGATCGTCGAGTTGTCCAAGGATCTCGACGGGGCGCTCGGTCGGGGGGAGATCGATGTGATCCCGACCTGGATGGACATGACCCTCTATCACCGCAAGGCCGATTTCCCGATCCGCACCGTGCCGCTTGACATCGAGGTGTACACCACCGGGCTGGTAGCGGCTGATCGTGTGCCGCTGGAGCTGGTGTCGCGGTTCCGCGATGCGTGGGCGGCGGGGTATCAGCTGCAGGTCGCGCGTCCCGAGCTCGGCATTGCCGCGTTCAGGCGCCAGTATCCGGATGTCTCCGAGGAGCACATCCGCGCGAACTGGGCGCTCTTTGAGCGGTATGCATTCGACCTGGTAGCGCCAGGCTCGATGGATGCGGAGAAGTGGCAGGAGACCATCGACTACACCGCCGCCACGCACGGCCTGTCGGGGTTCCCGGGCGAGCGCCTCTACCGCCCAGAGCTCCTGGCACCGGCTATGGCGTACTCCCCCGCGTAGGCTCCGCCGGGCACGGGTCCACCCAGCGACGGCGCAGCAGAGGTGTGGCGAGCCTAGGGTTGTTCGTGCGGTGGCCGGCGGACGACTACCTCCCGGGACCCGGGCGTTCGAGGGGCGACTGACAGCCGGGGGCGCTCGCCCCCAGGCGGCTCATAGCAGTTGGATGTAGGTGAGCTCCCAGAACGCCGCGCCGAGGGCTGCGGCGGTGAAGCCCCACAGAAGCGCCCAGCCAAGCCGCTCGGCCGGACGCATGACCGGCCGCAGGTGCCCGAAGATGAGCCCGAGCTCGAGCGCCACACTGAGGAGGACGAACGGCACGAAGTCGAGCTTCCAGCCGAGGATCGCGCTCAGGACCGTCAGCAGCGTAGGCACGAGCACGCCGGCCCCCACGGCAGAGATCACGAAGACGACGAGCTCGTTGAACGGGTCGCGATACAGCCGCGATCGCGGATCGAACGCCGCGCCGAGCTTGCCAGCTTCGGGAAGACCCCCGTGTTGCTCCATCGCCCGAGATCATACTTAACGCCCGCGCGACCTCCGGCAGCCGCTATCGGCCTCCAGGCAATCGCCGAGGGGCATCGTCCCGTCGAAGGGTCGTGCTTGGCCTGCCCCTGTGGGTGCAGGGGCCCCTCAGGACGGGAGCGGCGCGCAGGCGAGGCCCCCGGGCGGCTGTCCGTGCGCTACCCTGGCACTTGGTCTATAGCCGTAGCCGTCCCTTTGCCGCAAGCACCTGGCTCTGCCGGGTGCGCGCGGACAGGCATCGAGCGCTCCGCCCACATATCGCGGAGCCTCGGGACGGGGTCCGTGATGGCCTGGCCGACCGGGATGGTCGGCATCCGCCCCTGGAGAGGGGGGCGGGTCTCACTGTGCTATTCTGAGCGGTCGCGTTGCGCCCCTCTCGCTTCCCGCCGAACCTCTAAGGAGTTGTCGCCTTGGCACGTGTTGATGCCACCCGTCTGCGCCGCAGTTTCTCGCGGCTGGAGAACCGCCTGGAAGTACCGAACCTGATCGACATCCAGCGTCGCTCGTTCGAGTGGCTGGTCGACACGGAGAAGGGCGGCCTGAGAGAGACGATCGACGACGTCTCGCCGATCGAGGACTACACGGGAAACCTCGCCGTGGTCTTCGAGGAGATCCGCTTCGACGATCCGGTCGCCTCCATCTCCGAGTGTCGCGAGAAGGACCTCACCTACGCGCGCCCGCTGACCGTCAAGGTCGCGTTCCAGAACCGCGAGACCGGTGAGATCCGCGAGCAGTCGGTCTTCATGGGGGACTTCCCCTGGATGACCGAGTGGGGCACCTTCATCATCAACGGCACCGAGCGCGTCGTGGTCACGCAGCTCGTGCGCTCACCCGGCGCCTACGTGATGGAGCCCAAGGACCGCGAGAAGCAGGTCTTCATAGCGAACCTCATGCCGGCCCGCGGATCGTGGCTCGAGCTCGAGATCGACAAGAAGGGCAAGGTCTTCGTCCGCATCGACCGCAAGCGCAAGCTGCCGGTCTCGGTGCTGCTGCGCGCGATGGGCGAGGTCATCCGCGAGAGCGGCATGGCCGCCGGCTGGACCGGCACGGATGAGGACATCCTGGGCCTGTTCGACAGCTCGCTCTACATCCGCAACACGCTCGAGTCGGACACGGAGGTCACCAAGTCCGAGGAGGGCGCGCTCATCGAGCTCTTCAAGAAGCAGCGCCCGGGCGAGCCGCCGTCGGTCGACGCCGCGAAGAACCTGCTGAGCCAGCTCTTCTTCGACCCCAAGCGCTACGACCTGACGCGGGTCGGGCGCTACAAGCTCAACTCGCGACTGCACATCGACGAGCCGCTCGAGACCCGCACGCTCACCCCGCGGGACATCATCGAGCTGATCAGGGAGCTCGTGGCCCTCCCCAAGCTGCTCACGATCCCGGAGACGGGGGAGTACGACGGCGAGCCGATCAAGGACTACGCGGCAGAGGCCCAGACGCTGCCGCGCGAGCCCGTCGAGGAGCGTCTCGACGAGTACGAGCACTTCGGCAACCGCCGGCTGCGCACCGTCGGCGAGCTGATCCAAGAGGCCTTCCGGATCGGCCTGTACCGGATGGAGCGCGTGGTGCGCGAGCGCCTCACCACCGAGGACTCGGACACGATCACCCCGCAGACGATCATCAACATCCGCCCGGTCGTGGCGGCCCAGAAGGAGTTCTTCGGGTCGAGCCAGCTGTCGCAGTTCATGGACCAGACGAACTCGCTGTCGGGGTTGACCCATCGCCGGCGGCTCTCGGCCCTCGGCGCCGGCGGGCTCACGCGTGAGCGCGCCCCGATCGAGGTGCGCGACGTGCACCCCACCCACTACGGCCGCATGTGCCCGATCGAGACGCCCGAGGGGCCGAACATCGGCCTGATCGGCTCGCTGTCCTCGTATGCCGAGGTCTCCGAGCACGGCTTCGTCACCACCCCCTATCGCCTGGTGGAGAACGGCGTCGTCACCGACGATGTCGTCCACCTCGACGCGACCCAGGAGGAGGACAAGGTCATAGCGCAGGCCGACGCCGAGATCGACGAGAAGACCGGCAGGTTGCGCGGCCCCAGCGTGACCTCGCGCTCGCGCGACGGCGGCCTGGTGCTCGCCGCCCCGAAGGACGTCGACCTAATGGACGTCTCGCCCGACCAGATCTGGTCGGTGGCCACGGCGCTCATCCCGTTCCTCGAGCACGACGACGCCAACCGCGCGCTCATGGGATCGAACATGATGCGCCAGGCCGTTCCGCTGCTCAAGACGGAGGCACCGCTGATCGGCACCGGCATGGAGACTCGTGCGGCCATCGACACCGGCGACGTCACGCTCGCGGAGAACTCGGGCGAGGTCACCTTCGTGGACGCGGATCGCATCACCGTCGACAAGGCGGAGTACCCGCTGCACAAGTACATGCGCTCGAACCAGGGCACGATCATCCATCAGAAGCCGCTCGTGTCGGTGGGAGACACGGTGAAGGCCGGCGAGGTCCTCGCCGACGGCTCCTCCACGGCCCAGGGTGAGCTGGCGCTCGGCAAGAACTGCCTCGTGGCCTTCATGTCCTGGGAGGGCTACAACTTCGAGGACGCCATCATCATCTCCGAGCGCCTCGTGAAGGACGACGAGCTCACCTCGATCCACATCGAGGAGTACGAGATCGACGCCCGCACCACGAAGCTCGGGGACGAGGAGATCACCCGCGACATCCCCAACCGCTCCGAGGAGTCGCTGCGCAACCTCGACGACCGCGGCATCGTGCGGATCGGCGCCGAGGTCGTGTCGGGCGATCTGCTGGTGGGCAAGGTCACGCCCAAGGGCGAGACCGAGCTCACGGCCGAGGAGAAGCTGATCCGCGCGATCTTCAAGGAGAAGGCGCGCGAGGTCCGCGACACCTCGCTCAAGGTGCCCCACGGCGAGGGCGGCGTCGTGATCGACGTCAAGACCTTCTCGCGCGACGACGAGGACGACCTGTCGCCGGGCGTGAACGACCTCGTGCGCGTGTACGTGGCCAAGAAGCGCAAGATCGCCGAGGGCGACAAGCTGGCCGGCCGCCACGGCAACAAGGGCGTGATCTCGAAGATCGTGCCCGAGGCCGACATGCCCCACCTCGAGGACGGCACGCCCGTGGACGTGATCCTCAACCCGCTCGGCGTGCCGAGCCGAATGAACATCGGCCAGATCCTCGAGACCCACCTCGGCTGGGTCGCGGGCAACGGCTGGTACGACGACGGCTCGGATGCCTACACGCACGCCAAGAGCAACGGGGGACGGGTCAACGTGGCCACGCCGGTGTTCGACGGCGCGACAGTGGAGGACGTCGACCATGCCCTGTGCGAGTGGCAGAAGGAGCACGAGCATCGCGGCATCCGCTTCGACATCGACCACTCCGATCGCGCCGACAGGCGCTGCTCGGGCAAGGTCAAGCTCTTCAACGGCCGCACGGGCGACCCCTACGAGGAGCGCGTGACCGTCGGCTACATGTACATCCTGAAGCTGCTCCATCTCGTGGACGACAAGATCCACGCCCGCAGCACGGGCCCATACTCGCTCGTCACCCAGCAGCCGCTGGGCGGCAAGGCGCAGTTCGGCGGCCAGCGCTTCGGCGAGATGGAGGTCTGGGCGCTCGAGGCCTACGGCGCCGCCTACACGCTGCAGGAGATGCTCACGATCAAGTCCGACGACACGGTCGGGCGCGTGAAGGCCTACGAGGCGATCGTCAAGGGCGAGAACATCGCCGAGCCGTCCATCCCCGAGTCGTTCAAGGTGCTGCTGAAGGAGATGCAGTCCCTTGCGCTCGATGTGGACGTCCGCTCCGAGGAGGGCGGCGGCGTCGAGATGCGCGACGAGGACGACGATCTCCTGCGCGCCGCCGAGGAGCTCGGCATCGACCTCTCGGGCGTTCGCGCCACGGACGGCGAGGCCGCGGACGAGTCCGAGGAGAAGGTCGAGGCGGAGGGCGACGGCGGGCAGACCGCGGAGCCGAAGGCCGAGCAAGACGCCGAATACCTGGAGAAGGAGACGTAGGCCGCCGCTCGGTCCAGCGTTTCCCACTCTCTCGTTACCCAGGAGCCCCCACATGATTGACATCAACAACTTCGACAAGATCTCGATCGGCCTCGCCTCCTCGAAGCAGATCCGCTCGTGGTCGAGCGGTGAGGTCACCAAGCCTGAGACGATCAACTACCGCACGCTGAAGCCGGAGAAGGACGGTCTCTTCTGCGAGCGCATCTTCGGTCCGACGAAGGACTGGGAGTGCTACTGCGGCAAGTACAAGCGCGTCCGGTACAAGGGCATCGTCTGCGAGCGCTGCGGCGTCGAGGTCACGCGCTCGAAGGTCCGCCGCGAGCGCATGGGCCACGTGGACCTGGCGGCGCCCGTGTCGCATATCTGGTTCTTCAAGGGCGTTCCGTCACGGATCGGCTACCTGATCGACATGGCTCCGAAGGAGCTCGAGAAGGTCCTCTATTTTGCCGCATCCATGATCACCTGGGTGGACGTCGAGGCCCGTGAGAAGGACGTGCCCAAGCTCGAGAAGGAGGTCCAGAAGGTCCTCGACGCTCTCGAGGCCGAGAAGGAGCAGCAGGTCCTCGAGCTGCGTGAGTCCCTCACCCGCCGCCTCGAGTACCTCAAGACCGGCCGCCAGACGAGCTTCTCCGACGAGGACCACATCTGGGCGGACTCGCTCGACATCAACCTCAAGAAGCTCTCCGACGAGGACCGCGTAAAGCTCGAGAAGGAGCTAAACAAGACCTTCGAGTCGGACATCTCGGACACCGAGGCCTACATCGAGGACGCCGCCGAGCGGATGCGCCAGGTCTGGGACCTCTTCCAGGAGATGAAGCCGAAGGACGTGGTCACCGACGAGACGCTCTTCCGCGAGCTCAAGGACCGCTTCGGCTCCCCCTACGGCTTCGGCGAGTACTTCCGCGGCGGCATGGGCGCCGAGTGGGTACGTGACCTCCTCTCCCAGGTGGATCTCGACGCCGAGCAGGCAGAGCTCGAGGACCAGGTGAAGACCGCCAAGGGCCAGAAGCAGAGCCGCGCGGTCAAGCGCCTCAAGGTGGTGTCCGCGTTCATCCACTCGGACAACAAGCCTGAGGACATGATCCTCGAGGCCGTCCCGGTGATCCCGCCGGAGCTGCGCCCGATGGTGCAGCTCGACGGCGGCCGCTTCGCCACCTCGGACCTCAACGACCTCTACCGGCGGGTCATCAACCGCAACAACCGCCTCAAGCGGCTGCTCGACCTCGGCGCGCCCGAGATCATCGTCAACAACGAGAAGCGGATGCTCCAGGAGGCCGTCGACGCGCTGTTCGACAACGGCCGCCGCGGGCGCCCCGTAACGGGTCCCGGCAACCGTCCGCTCAAGTCGCTGAGCGACATGCTCAAGGGCAAGCAGGGCCGCTTCCGCCAGAACCTGCTCGGAAAGCGGGTCGACTACTCGGGCCGTTCGGTCATCGTCGCCGGGCCGAGCCTGCGCCTGCACCAGTGCGGGCTGCCGAAGCTGATGGCGCTCGAGCTGTTCAAGCCGTTCATCATGGCGCGGCTGGTCGAGCGCAAGTCCGTGCAGAACATCAAGGCGGCCAAGAAGATGGTCGACTCGATGATCCCCGAGGTGTGGGACGTGCTCGAGGAGGTCATCTCCGATCACCCGGTCATGCTCAACCGCGCCCCGACGCTTCATCGTCTCGGCCTGCAGGCGTTCGAGCCCGTGCTAGTGGAGGGCAAGGCGATCCAGGTCCACCCGCTCGTATGTCATGCCTTCAACGCCGACTTCGACGGCGACCAGATGGCGGTGCACCTTCCGCTTTCGGCCGAGGCCCAGGCCGAGGCGCGGCTGCTGATGCTGTCGGCCAACAACATCCTGTCGCCGGCGCACGGGGGACCGCTCGCCACGCCGACGCAGGACATGGTGCTCGGCGCTTACTACCTCACCTACGGCCCCGGGCCCGAGGAGCTCACGAAGCTCGCTGCGCAGGAGCGCTCGGGCGAATGGGACGAGGAGACGCAGGGCAAGCGCCCGCACGTGTTCCGCTCCGCCCAGGAGGCCGAGCTCTCCTACGAGCACGGCATGGTCAAGCTGCACGACCTCGCCGAGTACAGGCGCGTGCACGGTGAGGGCCACATCCTCACCACGGTCGGCCGGATCATCTTCAACGAGCGCGTCGAGCGCGCGCTCGAGGAGGTGCTGGAGGACAAGTACGACCCGGAGACGAGCTACTCCTTCGTCAACGAGCCGCTGAAGAAGCGCAACACCAACGCCGTCATCCAGGAGCTCGTGGAGCGCCACGGCCCGCACGCCACCGCCCAGGTGCTCGACGCGTTCAAGGACCTCGGCTTCCACTTCGCCAGCCGCGCGGGGATCACGATCTCGAAGAACGACGTCGTCATCCCGCCGGCCAAGGACGACATCCTCGAGCGCTACGAGGGCGAGGTCGGGGAGATCCTCGACCAGTACGACACCGGGCTCATCTCCCAGGAGGAGCGCCACGAGGCCGTCGTGGACAAGTGGAACGCGGCCACCGACGAGGTCGGGCAGGCGATGCAGGACAACCTGCACGAGCTGAACCCCATCTTCATGATGGCCAACTCAGGTGCTCGTGGCTCGTTCAAGCAGATCCGCCAGCTGGCGGGCATGCGAGGCCTGATGGCCAATCCGAAGGGCGAGATCATCGAGCGACCGATCAAGGCCAACTTCATGGAGGGCCTGACCGTGCTCGAGTACTTCATCTCCACCCACGGTGCCCGGAAGGGCCTCGCGGACACCGCCCTGCGTACGGCGGACTCCGGCTACCTGACCCGCCGCCTCGTGGACGTGGCGCAGGACGTGATCGTGCGCGAGTCGGACTGCGGCACGAAGGAAACCATCGAGATGCCGCTTCTGGGGCCGGACGGCCGCCAGAACGACAACCTCCTCGGTCGGTTCACCGGTGCGGAGGTCAAGACGACGAAGGGACGGTCGCTGCTTGGCAAGGACGAGCTGCTGACCCAGGCGGTCGCCGGCGAGTTGATCGAGGCCGGCGCCGACGACGATGAGGTCTCGACCGTGACCGTGCGCTCAGTGCTCAAGTGCGAGGCCGAGACGGGCATCTGCCAGCACTGCTACGGGATCGCCCCCGCCACCGGCAAGCTGGTGGCGGTCGGTGACGCCGTGGGCATCATCGCCGCGCAGTCGATCGGTGAGCCCGGCACGCAGCTCACGCTGCGAACCTTCCACACCGGCGGAGTGGCGGGCCTCGACATCACGCAGGGCCTGCCGCGCGTGGTGGAGCTGTTCGAGGCACGCAAGCCCAAGGGGCTCGCGAAGCTCGCCGAGGTGGACGGAACCGCCGACATCGAGCGCACCGAGAAGGCCCTCAAGGTCACGGTCACCGACGCCGCGGGGGAGGAGCATGCCTACACCTTCCCGGTGCGCACACGGCTGTTCGTGGAGGACGGCCAGAAGATCGAGGCGGGCTACCAGCTCAACGAGGGGTCGATCTACCCGCACGAGCTGCTCGACATCCGCGGCCGCACCGACACGGAGGTCTACCTTGTTCAGGAGGTCCAGAAGGTCTACAAGTCACAGGGCGTCGACATCAAGGACAAGCACATCGAGATCATCGTCAGGCAGATGATGAAGAAGGTCCGGGTAGACCAGAAGGGGGACTCGCCGCTGCTACCCGGCGCCTTCGTCGACCGTCACGACATGGCTCGCATCAACGCGGACCTGAAGAAGAAGAAGCAGGAGCAGGCCGAGTTCGCCGAGATCATCCTCGGCATCACGAAGGCTTCGCTGGCCACGGACTCGTTCCTCTCGGCAGCCTCCTTCCAGGAGACGACCAAGGTCCTCACCGATGCCGCGCTCGAGGGAAAGACCGACAGGCTGCTCGGCCTGAAGGAGAACGTGATCATCGGCAAGCTGATCCCGGCGGCCACCGGTCTCAAGCACTACAGGCGCCTCGAGATCGAGCCCGCCGAGGCGATCCGGCGGCACACGCCGGACGACATCGGCCTGCTCGACGAGGGAGACCTCGCGGCCGAGCTGGGGCTCACCGAGGACGGCGAGCTCGAGGGCTTCGGCTTCGGTGGCGGCACCGGTGCAGGCAACGGGGAAACGGCCTTCGGCGACGAGCTCGCCGACCTCCACGCTCCGACCGACGATAAGGCCGAATAACCGGCGCGTATCCTGCGCGGCCTTCAGGTCTCGGCAGCCGCATGCTCCTGGTCGGCGGCCACCTCGTCGGCCCACCGAAGCAGTTGCTTGACGTGCTTGTCGGTCAGCCCCGTCGGTGACTCGGTCCGCACCAGCAGGGTCGGCGCCTCCCGGCGCTTGGCCCAGCGTTCGCACTGGTCGTCGATGTTGTCGTCGATCCAGGCTGCGGGGCGGCAGTCCGCGTACTCCTCGATGGCCTCGAGCTTCCAGTGGGAGGACCCGAAGACGGCCCGGCCTCCAAAGGTCAGCACGGGCAGCGCGGAGACGGACAGCTTGAGGATGAACGGCAAGTACTCGTTTGCCTTCTCCTCCCAGCCTGTCGCCCACACCAGCTCGAACCGCTCGGCCAGCCGTTCCAGGCGTCCGCCCACCTCCTCGGGAATGCAGTGGGCGATCCCGTCGACCCAGTGGAAGCGACCGGGGAGGTCGCTCTGCGAGGAGGGGAAGCCGAACAGGCTGATCACGCCATCCACGTCCACGAAGAGGATCGGCTTCTGTGTGTCGATTGTCACAGAGGTAGAGGAATTGTGTGGGAGGGGTATAGAAATCCAGCTAGGCTGACTCAAGGTAGTTAAGCGGACGGTGACTCGAGTCGATAGCCGGCTCAGCGGCATGGGAGGCCGCGACATCGCCGCTCCTCTCCAATGACACTCGAAATCGGCATACTGCTCGCGCTCCTCTGCGCCTTCGCGACCAACGCGGGCTTCCTGCTGAAGCACCGCGGGGCGTGCGCGGCGCCGGACGTGGACTTCCGCCGGCCCATCCGAAGCGCCGTCGGCCTCTGGCGCTCCCGCTGGTTTGCCATCGGCATGTTGGTGGCGGCGGGCGCCTTCGCCCTTCACGTCGGAGCTCTCGCGCTCGCGCCGCTGTCCCTCGTCCAGGCCGTCATCTCGGGCGGCCTGGTCTTTCTCACGGTCCTCGCAGACCGGGTGTTCGGGTTCGAGGTAGGCCGGCGGCAGTGGATCGGCGTCGGGCTTACCGCTGTCGGTCTCTCGCTCCTGGCGGTCACGCTGCCCGCGGGCGCCGATCCGAACTCGGGCTACTCGGTGGTCGGCATGATCGCATTCGAGACCGGGCTGCTGGCGATCGGCATGCTGCTCGTGCTGTCCCCGAAGCTCGGAGCCCCGAACGAGCATCACGGTGTTCTGCTCGGCGCTGCCGCCGGCATCCTCTTCGGTGTCTCCGACGTCGCCATCAAGGCGCTGACGGGGAGCGTCGGGAGCGAGGGCATGTTCGGCCTGCTCTCGCCCTGGCTTCTTACCTGCATGCTGGCGTCGGTGGTCGCCTTCTACGCCTCCGCACGAGGTCTTCAGACGGGCGAGGCGGTGGCGGTCATCACCGTCACGAGCGCGGCCGCAAACGTATCGGCGATTACGGGGGGAATCGCGGTGTTCGGAGATCCGATGCCAGGAGACGCGCTCGGGATCGTCGTCCAGAGCTTTGCCTTCATCCTGGTGATCGTGGCCGCCACGCTCACCCCGGCGCCGGTCCGCGCGGCCGAAGCCCGCGCATAGAATAGATAAGCAGGCCTGGGGCTCCGCCCCCGGAACCCTCTAAGAGCTACATTCCGCAGCAGGGCGGGGCGCCGCCAGCAGCGCCGAGCCGCGAGGGTGGAAACGGTCACGGGTGGCCGTAGGGCAAGAGGCGCGGGGGGTTCCGGGGGCGCGAGCCCCCGGCCTGCTACTGCTGGTGACCGTTGCTCGCGCCGGCGCCGTTCGTCTGCGCGGCGCCTTCCACGAAGCGACGCGCCACGGCCTCGATCGCCAGGACGGCGGGCGTGTCCGGGGCGAAGTCGAACGGCGACTTGCCTGCTCGCTCGGCGCCCTGCATCGAGTCATCGTGCGGGATGATCCCACCGATCTCCAGCTCGTTTCGCTGGGCGAACTCGCGCACCGCCTCGAGATCCCGATCTTCCCGCATCTTGTTGGCGATCAGCGCCACTCGCTCGAGACCGAGGTCCTTGGCCAGTGCGGCCATACGCCGTCCCGTCTCGAGCGACTTGAAGTAGGGCTCGACCACCACGAGCATTACGTCCGCGTACTGGGCGGTGCCGCGCGAGAGGTGCTCGGGGGACGCCTCCGTGTCGAGGATGCAGACATCCTCCTGTCTCTCGGAGGCCATCTCGATCACGCTACGAACCGTAGCGTGCATGCTGCACAGTCAGCCGGTGCCCGCGTGCTGGGGGTTGGCCATCACCAGCAAGGTGACGCCGTCCGGCCCCGCGAGCGAATGTGAGTCGACGACCTCCTCGAGCGACTTGGAGAGCTCGACGCCGCTGTCGGTACGCCGCAGCAGATTGTTGGGAAGCGTGGGCATGTCGCGCATACGCGCGAGCGGGATGCCCAGCGTGACCGCCAGGTTGGGGTTGGAGTCGCCATCGATCGCGATCACACGATGGCCGCGCCGTGCAAGCAGGCGCGCCATCGTGCCCGAGAACGTGGTCTTGCCGGAACCACCCTTGCCTGCGATAGCTAGCTTCACCCCTCATAGAGTACAGGGAGAGCCGGCCCGGCACCCGATCGATCCTGTGGCGGCGGCGGTGCCTCGGACTAGACTGCTCCTCGATGACCCGTGCACTGGGCTCCCTGGCCATGATCGGAGCGCTGTCGGCCGTGCCTCCCTACCTGGGCCCGGTGATCGGGCTCGAGCTCGGGTACATCGACGACACCGTCGAGGTCGTGGACCACGTCGTGCCCGGACTGCTGACCTTCCTGGCCGCGGGAGCGTGTTTTCTGCTCCTGCGCGCGGGGCGAATCGGGCTAGACAGCCTGATGCTGGCAATTGCAGTTGCAGTTTGCATGCTGGCCGGGGTCTGGGAGACGAGCAGCCACATTCCGCTGATACTCGACGGGGGCCGGCCGGAGAGTCCATGGGGCGCGGTCATCCTGCACTCGGCGCTCGGTCCGGTCGTCGCAGCTCTCTCACTGTGGCTCGTCATCCGCGTGCTTCAGGTGGAGCCGGCCGAGGACGGTCGGACGACGCCTTAGCCGAGAGGGCAGGGCGGCAGACGCGGCGTGGTCTGCCGTCCCGCGCGGCTGTCCGCCCTGGAGGCTTCGATCTCAATCTCCACCGCATGAGGATCCCTAACCTGCGCGCAATGAGGCTACGGATGACCGTGCTGGCCGCGCTTGCCTTGACCGCGTCGGTGGCCGGCGCCCGCGTGCCCGAGGCGGAAGCGCAAGGCCCGGCGAAGGTGGTACGCCTGCCGTTGCCCGTGTACGACGGCACGCTCACCCCCTACACCTTCGAGCTCGGATATCCGCTCGTCACGCTGGTCTACGACACGCTTCTCTGGCGCGACTCGAAGGGCGTGGCCCGTCCCTGGCTGGCGCGGTCGGTGACGCGCAGCGGAAATCGACGGCGCTTGACGATCCGGCTCAGGAATGGCGTTCGCTGGCACGACGGCAGGCCGCTCACCTCCGCGGACGTCGCCTTCACCTTCGACTTCGTCGCCGATCGCTTCCACCCGCGCTTCACTCCGCAGCTCGCGGACGTCGAGCGGGTCCGGGCGCCAGACCGGCGGACGGTGACGATCGACCTACGCCGGCCTTCCCTGGGCTTCGATGACCAGCCGCTGGCCGACCTGCCCATCCTCCCGCGCCACCTCTGGCAGGGGCTTGCGGCGGGGGGCGCCCCCGCCGGGCCGGCCATCGGAAGCGGGCCCTACCGCCTCGTGGAGGCGCGGCGGCGCACCGGTTACCGCTTCCGTGCCAACCGCGCCTACTTCAAGGGGCGCCCGCGCGTGGAGCGGATCCAGGTGCCGATCATCCGGCAGGAGTCGCGCACCTACAGCGCGATCAGGCGCAGAAAGGTGGACATGCTTCCCGTGAGCCTGCCCGAGAGGGCCGTCGAACGCCTCGGCGGCTCCTTTGGCATCAACATCGCCAGCGGGCCTTCCTACTCCGGCACGGCACTGCTGTTCAACCTCAGGCGGGCTCCGTTCAACCGCCCGAGCGCTCGCAGGGCCGTCGCCAGGTCGATCGAGCTCGAACGGATCGTGCGCACCGTCGGCTCAGGGGTGGCGGCCGAGCGGGGATATCTCCATCCGGCGTCGCGCTGGGCCCCGGACACTACCCTCCACAGGTTCGACCTGCCCGCTGCGCGGCGGGCGTTCAGAAGGCTGAGGCTTCCGGCGATCCGTGTCCTGGCGCCCGACAACGACCCCGTCCGGCGCGAAGCTGGCCGGCAGGTGGCCCTCGCCATGCGGCGAGGGGGCCTCGATGCGGAGGCGATCGAGACCACGCGTTCGAGGCTCGGCCGCGCGATAGGCGAGGACGGCTCGGCCGCCGACTTCGACGCCGCGATAGTGAGCATGCCGCCGCTTGCCTCCTACGACCCTGACTTCCTGCAACGCGTGTTCGGATCGGAGACTGGCAGCTCGCCCCTGAACTACAGCGGCTACCGGAGCCGGTCCTTCGAAGCGCTGGCCGACCGCGTGGCCTCCGCACCGAACCGCAGGACGCGGCAACGGGCGGTAACTGCCGAGCTCAGGCTGCTGGCGAAGGACCTGCCGGCGCTGCCGCTGTTCTTCCCGGAGGGCAGCTTTGCCTACCGCCCCGCCATCCATGACGGCTGGCTCTTCGTGAAAGGGACGGGCATCCTCGACAAGCGCTCCTTCTTGCGGACAGGGCCCTCTCCAGGTGCGCGAGCGGCAACGAACGGCGGCGAGGAAACCGATGCCGATGAATCGAGCTCTTTCCTCGACATCTTGAGGGTCGCCTCACTGGCGGTGCTGCTGATCGCCCTGGCTCTTGGCGGAGTCGGGCTTGCCGAGCGGCGCAAGGCTCGGCGCAGATAACCTTGGGTTCGATGTTGAGATATTGCAGGCTCGCGACGCTCACTCTGGCCCTCTTCCTCGCCGTCGCGATGGGCAGGACGGTGCAGAGCGATGAAGCTCTTTGGCGGCTCCCTCCTGGTCTCGCTGCTCGTGGCAGCGGCGGGATGCGGCAGCGATGATGAGGAGAAGCGCGCCGATCCCTTCGCGAAGGTCGATCCACAGATCACTAAGGTGCGTGACCGTGCCGCGCCGCGGTGGGAGCCGATCGCAACCATGAAGGGCTCAGGCCCCAAGGAGCGCAGCATCGTGGTGTCCAAGCGCGCGATTCAGTGGCGCGCGCGCTGGCGCTGCACGGAGGGCGAGCTGGCCATGTCCGTCACGCCGGAGCCACGCTCGGCGCCGGAGCGGCCGGGTGGCAGCTGCGAGGGCAAGGGCAAGGGGGCGGCGGAGTGGATCCAGAGCGGCAAGCAGACGCTGAAGGTGAACGCCACGGGACGCTGGCGAGTCATCGTGGAGCAGCAGGTGGACACGCCCCTCGATGAACCGCCCTTGCGCGCGATGCGCTCACCGCGGGCGGAGGTGCTCGCCCGTGGGAGGTTCTACGAGGTCGAGCGCCGCGGGAAGGGCCGGGTCGCGCTCTACCGGCTGCCGACCGGTCGTCTGGCGCTGCGCTTCGAGGATTTCAACACCTCCTCGAACACCGACCTCTTCGTCTGGTTGAGCGAGGCCGCCCGCCCCAAGACCACGAGCGCCGCGGTCAAGGCGCCCCACGATCAGGTGGCGGTGCTGAAGTCGACGCTCGGGAACCAGAACTACGTGCTTCCGCGATCGGTGGACGCGGACGCGGTTCGCTCGGTCGTGATCTGGTGTGAGCCGGTTCGGATCGTCTACACGGCGGCCCGGCTAAGGCGCTGACGCTGTCGCCGGACGGCGGGTCCGCGCCGCTAGTGCTCCCCGCCTCGAGGCAGGGGAGAGGCTGGGGGAGGCAGTCGAGAGGCAGTCGCGGCAGGAGAGCCCGGAGCTCTATCCCCCTGCGGTGGCCCGCTCGCGCGCCTCTCCAGCCGGCTCCTTCGGCCGGTCGAGCGCGACGAACTCCTCGTAGCGACCGAGGAAGGAAGCGAGTGTCTGGCGGGTCTCCGCGAGCGCCTTTGCGCGCCGGTGAAGCTCCTTCCGGCCCGCCCGGGTGAGCTCGTAGATGCGCCGATCGGGCCCGGCGCCGGAGCGCTGCCATGCAGAGGCCACCAGCCCCTCCCCCTCGAGCTTGCGAAGCGCGCGGTAGAGCCCGCCGGGATCGGAGCCCTCGAAGCCGAAGGCACGCAGGCGATCGAGCAACTCGTAGCCGTGCGCGGGTGCCTCCCGCAGCAGGAGCAGCAGACACGGCCTCAGGAAGTTCTTGGGCAGCGCAGGCTGCGCCAGGTCAGTGCTGGTGGACATGCTGTCCGTTCTGCTCGAGGCAGCTCGCCGCAGCGTTTGGATCGCTGTTGCAGAAGGTGCAGTCCGCGCCGCATTCGCCGTGCCCGGAGTTGGTCATGTCGGAGAACTCGTCGGCAAAGCTTCGCTTGCCGGCCACCGTGCCGGTCTCGGTCAGCCGGAAGCCCGTCGCCGTCTCCTCCAGGTGACCCTCGGCGACGAAGCGATCGAGGTAGGCCGACAGCGAGTCCGGGGGCATGGCGAGGAAGCTCGATAGGTTGCGCGCCGACGGCTCATCAGCGATCCCTTCCGCGCGCATCCAGTACATGGCCTGGAGCACCTCCTCGCGCACTTTCAACACCGCCAGCTCGCTCATCGCTGCTCCTCCAGTCTCGTTGGCCGAGGTCCCCTCACGAAGGCACCTTGTTGAGGTTCCCATTCGCAAGCACCCCGTCGATCAGATCGTTGATGGCGCCGACCGCGGGCGCCTCCGCGTTGAAGTCGAAGGGTGAGCGCCGCTCGCGCTCCGCGTCCTGCATGTTGCCGTCGAAAGGAACGACCCCCGCGATTCGAAGCCCGTTGGCCTCGGCGAACTCCTGCACCGCCTCGAGCTCATGCTCGTCGCGCACCTTGTTGGCCACGATGCCGATCTCCGGGATGCCCAGGTCGAGTGCCAGCGCCGCCATCCGACGGCCGGTCTCCATCGACTTGTAGTAGGGCTCGACCACGGTGAGCACACCGTCGGCGTGCTGAGTGGTGCCGCGCGAGAACTGCTCGGGCGAGGCCTCGGTGTCGAGGATCGTGACGTCGTGCTCCCCGGTCGGAGCGGCCTGGATCAGCGTCTTCACGACGGCGTGCATGCTGCACAGGCAGCCCGTGCCCGCGTACTTGGGCAGCGCCATGACCAGCAGGCGGACGCCGTCTGGCGCCTCGAGCGAGTGGGTGGCCGCGACCTCGTCGAAGGACCGGGTGAGCTCGATTCCGCCATCGCCGGTGCGCCGCAGCAGGTCCGCTGGAAGCGTCGGCACCGCATCCATGAGGTCGGGGTCCACGCCCAGCGTGAGCGCCAGGTTGGGGTTCGAGTCGCCGTCGATGGCGAGCACGTCGTGGCCACGGCGCGCGAACAAGCGAGCCAAGGTCCCCGATATCGAGGTCTTGCCCGATCCACCCTTGCCTGCCACCGCGAGCTTCATCGCAATAGGGAGCTTAGCGTGCCGGTGTGTGCGGGCGACATCTATGAGGTAGCGGGCGCGAAAAGCTAACCGGTGCGGGTGTCGACCCGGACGGCGGCACCGGCTATCTCCTCGATCTCCTTCGAGGAAAGGATCTCCCGGTCGAGCAGCGCCTGGGCCACTCGCTCGAGCCGGTCCCCTGAGCTCTCGAGAAGCTGACGGGCGCGCTCCTCCGCTTGGTCGACCAGCGCGCGCGCCTCGACGTCGATCATGCGGGCGGTCTCCTCCGAGTAGGGCTCGACCGACCCTCCTCCGTTCCCGTCCGCGCCGTCGGGGTAGCCAAGCGCGCCCACCGCCTGGCTCATGCCCAGCCTTCGCACCATGTTGCGCGCGATCGAGCCCACCCGCTCGAGGTCGTTCGAGGCCCCCGTCGTCGGCTGCCCGAAGATGATGTCCTCGGCCAGGCGCCCGCCGAGCAGCATCGCCATCTCGTCGATCAGCGCCGAGCGCGAGTGCAGCAGCCGATCGTGGGATTCGGTGAGCCATGCCTGTCCGAGAGCAGTGCCCGCCGGAATGATGCTCACCTTGTGCGGCAGCCTTTCATCCGGCAGCGACAGCGCCACCACGGCGTGGCCAGCCTCATGGTAGGCAACGACCCGCCGCTCCTCGTCCGAGAGGATGTGAGCGCGCGAGATGCCGAGGCTCACCCTGCCGACCGCCTCGTCCAGCAAGTCCATGGTGACCTCCTGCTGATCGCGGCGGGCTGCCAGGAGCGTGGCCTCGTTCATCACGTTTGCCAGCTCCGCGCCAGACAGCCCCCGGGTTACGCCTGCGAGGGCGTCCAGGTCGACGTCGGAGCCGAGCTTCTTGCCGGCGGCGTGCACCTCGAGTATCGCGTGGCGGCCGGCGCGGTCGGGGAGGCCGAGGGTGATCGTGCGGTCAAAGCGGCCCGGTCGTACCAGGGCCGGGTCGAGGATCTCCGGACGGTTGGTTGCGGCCATCACGATCACGGTGTCGCGCTGACGGAAGCCGTCCAGCTCGATCAGGATCTGGTTGAGGGTCTGCTCCCGCTCCCGGTGGCCGTCCATCGCGGCCCCCCGCTTGGATCCGATGGCGTCGATCTCGTCGATGAACAGGATGGTCGGGGCCACCGAGCGGGCCTGGCCGAAGAGGTCGCGCACTCGCGCGGCTCCCTCCCCCACGAAGATCTCGGTGAACTCCGTGGCCGCCACCGTGACGAATGCCGCATTGGCCTCACCCGCCACGGCCCTCGCCAGCAGGGTCTTTCCGGTGCCGGGGGGGCCGACCACCAGGAACCCGCGCGGGAAGCGGGCACCGATCTCCACGAACCGCTCGGGGTTGCTCAGGAAATCCTTGACCTCGTTCAGTTCCTCGAGCGCCTCCTCGATGCCCGCCACGTCGGCAAAGGTCACCCGCTCGTCGGAGAGTGCCTGCTGACCGAGGCTGCGGTCTTTCACCGACAGCCGGCGCTGGCGCTCGGGGGCCTCGAGGATCCGTGTCAGCGCCTCATCGAGCAGTTGCTGCGAGATCTCGGTTGTCCCGGCGCGGGCCGTGAGCAGCGCCGCCTCGTTGATCACGCTCTCGAGATCCGCCCCCGTCAGGCCGATGGCCCGGTGGGCGATCGCCTGAAGGTCCACGTCGGCGGCCAGCGGCTTGCCCCTCGCGTGAACGCCGAGGATCGCGACGCGGCCCTTCTCGTCGGGCCGGTCGACGGAGATGGCGCGGTCGAAGCGGCCGGGGCGAAGCAGCGCCGGGTCGAGGTCGTCCGGGCGGTTGGTGGCGGCCACCACGATCGTTCCCTGCCCCGAGACGAAGCCGTCCATCTCGGTCAGGATCTGGTTGAGGGCCTGGGTCTGCTCCTCGCCGGAGCCCTCGGAGGAGGTGGCCTTGCGCCTGCGCCCCACGGCGTCGATCTCGTCGATGAAGACGATCGACGGCGCGTTCTCGCGCGCCCTATTGAAGAGCTCCCGGACGCGGGCGGCGCCCAAGCCGACATACATCTCCACGAAGTCCGAGCCGGAGATGGAGTAGAACGCGGCCCCCGACTCCCCCGCAAGGGCCTTGGCCAGCAGCGTCTTGCCGCAGCCCGGCGGACCGTAGAGCAGGACTCCACTCGGTATCCGGGCGCCCAGCGAGGTGAACCGCTTGGGATCGGACAGGAACTGCGCGAGCTCCTTCAGCTCGGTGGTGGCCTCCTCCTGCGCGGCGACGTCATCGAAGCGTGTCTTGCTGTCCTCGCGGCCGGCGAGTTGCGCGCCGCTGCCAGTGGCGAACAGCCCGGTCCCGCGGCGATACGACATGAAGCCATAGAAGAGGAGGACGACGAGGATCAGCGTCGGGATCCCAGTGATGGCGAACGGAACCAGGGTCTTTCCGAACTGCTGCTCGATCCGGACCGGGATGCCGTTCTCGAGCAGCATGTCGAGGAGATCCTGCTGGAGCTCCGTCCTCAGGTAAGGCACGTTGTATTCAGCGAGGGTGCGGTCGGCGCGCTGGTAGCGCCCCACGACGTATGCGTCGGCGTTGAGGATGGTTCCGCTCTCGACGCGTCCCGCCTCCGCAAGGTCGACGAAGCGCTTGTAGTGGAGTTCCTCTCCGGTCACCTGCGGCCGGGAGGCGGCCACCGCCTGCACGAGTGCGACCGCGAGGATGATGACCGCGAGGGTGGTGAAGAAGCCGAGCGTGCCGAAGCGGCGCTTGCCCTCTCGCGGCTTGGGAGGTCGCCGCGGGCGCTTGATCTTCTCCTTGTCCTTCTCTCGCTCGGGTACGCTCACGCGGGTCCTTTCCGGCTTAGCACGTGAGAGCCTACTAGGACACGGCGGGGGATCACCCATTGTCGCCGCGAAGGCTGGCCACTCGGGTTAGAGTGCAGAGCGGTGTTCAAGCGCCTGGGTGCATGGTCGACGAGCGTCCACCTGTTGCGGGTGAGGGGCGTGGCGATCGACGTCCACTGGTCGTTCGTGTTGCTCGCCATCTACGTGCCGATCGTGATGCCGTCCCTGCTTCGACCGTGGTTTCCGGAGCTGTCGAGTGGCGCGATAACGGCGCTGTCCCTTGCAACGGTTCCGGTGCTGTTCATCTCGACGGTGCTTCACGAGCTGGGCCACATCTTCCAGGCGCGGCGCGAAGGCATGCCCGCCGAGCGCACGATCCTGTGGGCTTTCGGCGGACTGGCCTTCACCGGCGGTTTTGCCCGGTCCCCGGCCGCGGACCTCCGGATCACTGCGGCGGGGCCGCTCGTGAGCCTGGTGCTCGCCGTGATCTTCGGCGGGCTGCTGTGGGTGGCCGAGAGCGGAGGTTCTGCGGACTGGCTGGTCGCTCTTCTGGCGATCGTGTTCGTCGACAACGCGCTGGGCTTCGCGTTCAACCTTGCACCGGCCTATCCCCTCGACGGCGGCCGCATCCTGCACGCGACGTTGTGGCATCGGCGCGGTTTCTCAGTCGCCGCCAGGTGGACCACGCCGGTGGGCGTTGCGGTGGGAATGTCCTTGATCGCGTTCGGCGTGGTCGGTCCGTTCCTCGACCTCCTGGCCGCCCCCTGGACCGGCGGGTTCGAACGGCGTCCCGACGCTCTCAGCGTCATGATGGTAGGAGCCATACTCGCCACCGTCGCGTACACGATCCGTCCGCCCTCCGAGCTGCGCCAGCTGACGCTGCGGGGGCGGCAGGTGGGCGATCTGCTGCAGCCGACGCCGGTAATGCCGGCGCCTGGCACTCCGGTCTCCGATTTCCTCGGTCGTCTCACCCGCGACGGGGGACAGGCGGCGGCGGCCTATCCCGTTGTCGATGACGGCCGGGTGGTCGGCGTGATCTCCCCGGGCGTGGCGGCCGACGCGCTCGATGGCGACCCCGCCACGGATGTGGCCGAGGTGATGGTCCGCAAGGAGGACATGGTCCTGACGCCAGAGATGTCGATAGCGGACGCCTTCGCTGCGTTCCGGGACGACTCCAGGCCGGCCGTGGTCATCTCGGGCGATCTCGTCGTCGGCATCCTGCGCAAGTCAGACCTTGCCGGCGCGCTCATCGAGGAAACGGATGCCCTGCACGGCTCGATCATTTCTGCGGCGCCTCCGTCCGCGCGCGTCGACTGGTAGTCAGCCCCGGCGCTCGGTCATTCCTCCCGGCATTCGCCCGTGTCCACGGGCGGACCCGCCCGCCGGAGAGCGTTCCTCACGATGGGCATGGGCACTCCGTACGCGCTGTGTGACCCGCTCCCGCCGGCGAAGACCATCGTGACCACGCGGCCGCGCCGGTCCACGACCGGGCCACCCGAGTTGCCCGGACGCACCTTGGCGAGCAGTGAGGTGACCTCCCGCCTGAGGAACTCTCGCTCCACCCGCCGGCCCGGAATCTTGGCCGTGGGGCCGAGCCGAGCCGGCTTCACCGTGTAGGGGCCTCCGCCCGGAAATCCCAGGACCGCGGACGGTGTTCTGGACCTGGGCTTCGGGACGATCGGAAGGGGAGGGGTTCCCCGCACCCCCTTGGCCCTCAGGATCGCGACGTCGTTCCTTGCGTCGTACCAGATGGAGTCGGCATCGTGCAGCCGTCCGCGGCCCTCCATCTGGACCCGGATCTCGTCCGAGCCCCGCACGACGTGGGCATTCGTGACAACCAGGCCGTCCGCGGCCACCCATCCGCTGCCAGACCCGCTGTGGCCGCACGCCAGCGACACGATCTTCGCGACGCTGTCCGCCGCCGCCCTCACCCCCGGTTCGCGCTTGATTCCCTGGGGGGCGGGGCCGACGCGTGGCGGCGGCCCGGCGATGCTGGGGAGCGGGAGCGGGTCGGACCGCGTCTTCGCGGGCACCAGTGGCCCGGGAGGCGGGAGCACCGCGTTCAGGCCGTCGATCACATCGGAGTCCCTCACGGAGTCCTGGAAACGGTCCACATTCGTGGCGGCGGCTCCGAGGATCCAGACGGCGATCAGGCCGAGGCACACGGCCACTGCCGCGCCCGCGAGCCCGTCGAACAAGCTGCTGCGGAGCCTCAGACGCCGCGCGCGTAGGGCGATCCGCTCGACCGCTGCCCCCAAGAGGGCGCCGAAGAGCAGCGCCCCGGGCAGCGCCAGGACGGGCGCGAAGGGGTCACTCAGCCCGTCGTCGAGGATGAGCGGCGCGACCCGGGACCCGAGCAGGGCCCCTCCGCCGAACCCGATCAGGGCAAGGCCATCGGCGCTGAAGCCCCGCTGATAGCCCAAGATGGCCACCGCGATGGTGGCGCCGATGATGAGCAGGTCGACCAGCACTTGGAGGCCAACCTACCGCGAAAGGGCACAGCGCAATGCCGTGAGGACGGGTGCCAGCTGCCCGCGCCGCCGTGCGCTCAGCGCGCGGCTCCGTCGCTACGCGCCCGCGCCACCACTCGCCTGCCGACCTTGCCACCCAGGCTGCGACCGGCCTGATCTCCGAATGGAAACTGGACGCCGCCGTAGACGCCCGACCTGCCTGCCTGGATCGCGGTGCGGCGAAACCGCTTCGAGCTGTCCGGGAAGACATGCCCGAGCACCTGGGCGGCGGCGGTTGAGAACGCCGATCGGCCGGAGACGAAGGACGGCGAAGCGGGCGTGGCAAGGAACGGCCTGAAGTTCTTGTCCAGGCCCAGGTCCCGAATCGCATTCTGGGGTCGAGGAAACCAATAGGTGTACTTCGAGTCCCAGGCCGCGATGCCCGCATCTGCCATGGCCACGTTGAGCAGTGCGAACATGCGCGCGGTCCTGGGGATGCTCAGGTTTCGGCGATGGACCCGCTCGAGCGCGATCTGGTTCCAGGTTCCTGGCAGCTGCGGCGTGTCCGCACCGCCCTCGAAGCGCTCCGCGAGCGCCTTCTGCCTGGCCGAAAGGCCCTTCCCTGCCTCCAGCACCCGCCGCGCCTGGCTTCTCACCTCCGGGGAGTCGAACCCGGGAGGAGCCGGCGGCCGGAACTGGCTTCCCGAGCTCAGGACCCATGGTCGCCATGATCCTGCCAGCGGCTGGACCGGCCCGGCCCGGGACCCCGGTGGCGGCTCCCAGAAGCCCTTGCCGGTTGGCCGCTCGCCGTCGCCCGTGCGGCTCGAGCCGTCGGCCATGCCGCGCCGCACGACCGCGTCGCCGACCCTTCGGCCCAGAGCTAGGCCGGCCTTGACGTCGCTCGGGTAGTTCGCCCCCGCTACTACCCGCGATCGACCCGCCTCGCGCGCAAGTCCCTCGAACTCCGCCCGCCGGCGCCCCGGGAAGGCGTAGGCGAGGACGCGCGCGGCGGCCCCGGCGATGGCTGCGTGCTCCGAGGGGTAGGACGGCACCTTTCCCTCCGGGAAGAGCGGCTTTCCGGGGGGCGGCTTCCTGCGATACCTGTACTTCCAGTGCCAGGTGGCCACCGTCGCGTCATACATCGCCACGGAGAGGAGGGCGTAGGCACGGGCAGCCGCCACGGGATCCTGCTTGCCGCGGTGGGTCCACCCGTTCAGCGCGGTGGCGATCCAGGGCCGGACCGTCGGCTCGAGGGCCCAGAACCGGGCCTCTCGCTCCTGGGCGAGGTCACGACGATCCGCGAGTCGCTCCAGCTCGCGGGTTTCCGCCTTGGTCTTCTGGGACCCGGCGGCGGGCGGAGCCGGCACCGCGAGCTTTGCCGGATCCCCGATCACCCACGTCCGCCACTCTCCGGCCGAGCGCTCCGCCGGCGGATCGTAGGTCTCGACCTTTATGTCCTTGCCGCATCCGGCGAAGAGCAGGCCGGCGAGGACCAACGGCCCGGCCAGCCCGGCAAGTCGGCGGCTCACAGGGAAAGCCCCGTGGCCGACCGGCCGCGCGAGCGGGTCGGTGCGCCGCTCACGGTCTGCCCCGACATCGCGTTCGATGCGACGATCCGTCGGCTGGGCGCGTCTCCCGGCGTTGGCCGGGAACGTCCTCTGCGGTTGGGGGTTGTGTGTAGCCGACACATACGCTTATGATGCCACTCGAAGGGGAGAGTAACGACGGGGAGAGTGCCATGAGTAGCTTTGCAATCCGCCCACAGGGGAGGCCATGAGGGGTTTTACGATCGCGAGCGTAATCGTGCTCGTCATTGTTGTAGCGGTTGTCGGAATAGCCGCTGTTCTATTGGCGAAGACGGTTCAGAACGCGCAAAGCATCAACGACAAGGCCCAGAACATCGCAAGGGTGGGAACTGGGATCAACGAGGACACCGACTCGGTCGTCCAACTGACGCGTACCAACAAGCTTGCGACATCGATCCTCGGTTCCGCGGATCCGCTGGAGCAGCAGCTTGCCGGCATCGTCGGCACCGCGAGGTCCATCAACGGGCTCGCCGGGTCGATCAACCAGACGGCAGGCGACATCAACAACAGCGCCACGGACATCAATTCCACGGCCACGGACATCAACGCGAGCGCCGGCGACATCAACTCGGCTGCCACGAGCATCAACGCCAGCGCGGGCAGCATCGGTGGCAGCGCCGGATCGATCAACCAGCGCGCCGTCTCGATCAACAGGAGCGCGCAGAGCATCAATGTGAGCGCCAACAGGATCGACAACCTGGCGGGCTCGATTCTCGGCACCGCCCGGGACGTCGACGTGGACGTGAGCCTGATCAACCGGAACCTCGACGTGTCCCTGCGCATCGTGAGGGGCATCAAGGGGGACACCGGGAACATCCTCGCGCAGGCGGGCTCCGCTCACGACACCGCGGCGTGCATCGACCGGAAGCTCATAGGTCAGGCAGGTAGGGACGGCGACTGCAGGGGGCAAGCCGCTGCCGCCTCTCGCAAGGATGGTCTGAAGCTGCTTCCATCCGACGCCCGCACGACGGACGGCTTCAGGAAGCTGCTTCGCGACAAGTCTCAGCTGCGCGAGCAGAACGCAGCCGGCGATGGCATCAAGGTTCCGGACGACTCCGATGCGGGTGTCCCGGATCCTGTTGACGAGCCCGAGGCGGGCAACGGCGACGGTCCAGGCGGTCAGGGCGGCTCGGGAGCTGCTCCAGAGAACGGTGCCGGCAACGGGCCAAGCGACAACATCATCGATAGCTTGCTCCCAGGTCTCCTGGGCCAAGCCAGGTCCGGAAAGTAGGGGGTGGCCGGAATGCATCAGACAGCTCCGACATTCGTAAGATGGCTCTGGATCTGGATCACGATCCTGGCTCTGGTCGTGGTGGTCGTGGTCGGGTTCCTACTCGGAATCGTCGGCGCCCTGTCGGACATCGATGACGGTCTGTTCGAGGCCGACAACGCGGTGTCTGGCGCGGGCAAGGACGTCACGCCGCTCCCTCAGCACATCCAGAACATCAACGGGAACCTCACCAGGATCGACAGGTCACTGAAGCCGATCACGGGCCAGGCGGACGAGATCCTCAGCGCGCTGCGTTCCATCAGGGGCTCCCTGGTGAGCGTCGACAGCTCGCTCGAGGACACCTCGGGCTCGCTCGTGAACACCTCGGGCTCGCTCACGGACACGTCCGGACAGCTCGGGAACATCACCGGGTTGCTCGTGAACACGTCGGGCACGCTCGGGACCATCTCGGGCTCGCTCGTCAGCACCACGGGTCTGCTCGGGCGGATCGCGCCATCGCTCGTCGATACATCGCGTGAGCTGGTGAGCATCCGGACGCTCGCGGACCGGATCGACGGCACGCTGGAAGCTGCACAGAGCGTGAGAAGCCTCGGTACGAACGCGATCTGGAGGCGGGTGCGGTTCCTCAACGGTGGACCGTTCCGTCGGCCCGGTGACGCCAACGACAACGACAACAGCCTCCGCGGCCCCGGTAACAACAGGAACGGCCTCCAGCCGGCCCTGACGGATGCCGACAACATCCTCGCCGGTCTCCGAGAGGTGAACAAGCACCTGACGAGTGTCTGTCAGGCGCCCGTGCTCACCATCCCGCTGCCCGGCCTCATCTCACCCGGTCCCTGCTAGTGAGGAGGGACCGGTGAGGCGGACAAGAGGAGAAGGGGACCTATGAGGCCTACAACGCGCGATCCGCGAGGTGGAGTAAGGAGCCGGGGCGCCACCCTGGGGTTGGCGACGATGCTGCCAGGGCTGGTGCTGGTCGTCGTCATCTTCTGGGCGCTGGCGGCCGTGCTGATGCTCACAGGCACGCTGATCAACGCCAGAGAGATCGAGGACACGGTGGAGGTGATCAACACCCAGGTCTCCTCCACCGATGGGATCGACAAGGACCTGAACAACGTCAAGGAGCTCGTCTCGGTGGAGCGCGACGTGGCGAGCATCCGCGACGCGGCCCAGCCGCTGTCAGGACAGGCCGACCAGATCCTCACGCAGGCGGGTGCGATCAACCGGAGTGCGCGGTCGATCCTCGGCACCGCGGGATCGATCAATCAGACGGCCGGTTCGATCAACGAGACGGCGCGGTCGATCAATACGACGGTCGGCTCGATCGGGGGCAGCGTCGTCCAGATCAACCAGAGGGTCGGCTCGATCGGCGGGAACGTCTCATCGATCAACCGGCTGGCCCGGTCGATCTTCGCCTCCGTGGGTCCCCGCGGAGCGACCGACCCAAGGTCCATCAAGGCGTCCGTGAACCGGATCCTCGGTGAGCTGCGGGCGTTGGACCCCGTTACCCGGTCCATCGACTCCGGTCCCGAGGGGCCCAATGATACCGGCGCCGCGGGCATCAACAGGCGTGGTGACGATGCCATCGGAGGCGCCCGCCTGATCAAGGGTGACCTCGGGAATGTCCTTGGCAACGTCACGGAGATCGACGAGCACGCCAACTCGATCGACTGCGCACGGCTGCTCAACATCATCGGGCGCACGCAGTCCTGTAACAGGTAGTTCTCGTTAGGCCGCCGCCCCTGCTCGCCAGTCAGCGCGAGCAGGGGGGCGGGCCGGCGGCTCGGATTGGTGGCCGGCGGGCCCGGCGATGACCACCGGCCGTCTTGACACGGTACTCTCGCTTGGTCGCTGAATCGAGGTCTGCAGAGTGCCGACCTCGTCTTGTACATGGCGACAGATGCCGCCTCTGGCGGCCGTCTATTGAGCTCGTGGCAGTCACTACGGTGGTGTCCACCGGTCAACGCAACATGGACGTTGTTTGTGTTGACCGGATTGGAGATGTACTGTGAGAGAGGGCATCAGCCCGTTTGGCAATCGCTTTGGTTATGGGGAGCGGCTGGAGATCCTGGAGCGGGTCTCTCGTGGTGAGAGCCAGCGCCAGGTCGCGCGTGCTTTGGGGAGCACCGACCGCAGCGTCAGGAGGGTGCTGGCGGCAGCTGGGGGTAGCCCGTCGCGGCGGTCGCGCCGGCGGCGGCGCTCGCCGCTGAGGCTGTCGCTGGTCGAGCGCGAGGAGATCCGGGCGGGGATCGCCGCCGGTGATTCGTTTCGGGTGATCGCGCGGCGGATCGGCAGGGCGCCGTCGACTGTCAGCCGCGAGGTCGGCGGCGTCGCGGGGCGCGGGCGCTATCGCGCGACGCGCGCAGAGGATCGCGCCTGCCTGGCGGCGCTTGAGACCCAAGCGCTCGAAGCTCGCCTCGCACGCGAGGCTGCGCCGAGCGGTCTGCGAGATGCTCGAGCGCCGCCTCTCACCGCAGCAGATCTCAGCCAGACTGAAGCTCGACTATCCCGCCGACCGGGAGATGCGCATCGCCCCCGAGACGATCTACCAGTCGCTCTATGTCCAGTCCAGAGGCCGCCTTCGCAAGGACCTGACCGGCTACCTGCGAAGCGGTCGTGCTGCTCGCAAGCCGCGCGGCAGCAGCTCGGGCGGCGCAGGCAAGATCAAGCACATGGTCTCGATCTCCCAGCGCCCGGCGGAGGTCGCAGACCGCGCCGTCCCCGGCCACTGGGAGGGCGATCTGATCGTCGGCAAGCAAAACCGCTCCTATATCGGCACGCTCGTCGAGCGCCATACCCGCTACGTGATGCTCAGCTACCTCGGAAGCGACGCGCGCACCGAGACCGTCACCAACAAGATCGCCGAGCAGATCATGCGGCTGCCAGAGCAGCTGCGGCGCTCGCTGACCTGGGACCAAGGCCGCGAGATGCACGCCATCTCGAGTTCACCATCGCCACCGGGGCCCCGGTCTACTTCTGCGATCCCCACTCACCGTGGCAGCGGGGCTCAAACGAGAACACCAACGGGCTGCTGCGCCAGTACTTCCCCAAGGGCACCGACCTGGCCGTGCACGGCCAGGTCGACCTCGACCGAGTCGCAGCCGAGCTCAACAGCCGACCAAGGCAAACGCTCGACTGGAGAACCCCAGCTGAGAAGATGACCGAACTGCTGTTGCGATGACCGCCTGAAGCCGCCGACGTTGGAGAGGACGCCGCGGGACGGATCCCCGTCCTTGGGCCGTCGGTTGACTGGCGTCACCGTTGCGTCGTCGAGCGCGAGAAGGCCGACCCGGGTCGAGGAGCTCGGCGAGTGCCCAACCCAACCGTCTGATCGCGACGGGGCGGGGATCGATCCATGAATGCCAGTGCAGCCGGCTACGCGCCTGAGCCGGACGATTCCTTGTCCGGCGACTTCGCCCTGAAGGTCCCGGCCAGTCGGTCGAAGAGTGGTGCGTAGGTGGCGAAGCGCTCCGACGGCACGGTTTGGAAGACCAGGGTGATCATGGTCTTGCCCCGAAAGAGGAAGTAGTGCGCGTGAACGCCCCGCTTGCCGGCGGCGTCCCGAAACGAGTAGATGTAGAGCCAACCGGGCAGTCCCCCCAGGTCGTCGATCCTGCGGGGCGGGCGCAGGTTCTTCACGCCTCTCCCGGCCATGACGAGCTTGTCGGTGAGCTTCTTCGCGCTGCCTATGCTCTCCGCCCCTACCGGTGTGGGGAGCGATGTGGTTCTGATCAGCATCGAGGCGTCGACGGTTGCCGCTACGAGCACTACCTCCGGGTCCGGGGAGGAGATCCTTTGCCAGCTTGACGGATAGGTGATCGAGAGCTTCCTCCGTGCATCCACGAAGCGCGTGAACTCCCCTTCTTGCCTTGTCGTCGTGGTGGGCTTCGGAGGGTCATCGACGAAGCTGCGCCCGAGCGCCGCGGCAGCGACGGCGAGGACGAGGGCACCCACGCCCACGGCTATCAGCCGCCGGCGAGGTACATCTGAGAACTTGATAGGTAGCGTCAGGCTCCTCGTGCGCGCGGGCCACGGCTCTCGACAAGTGCGTCGGTCTGCCGCGCGCCGATCAGTCCGAAGAGCACCGCTGCGGATCCCGAGAGGAGATGCAGGAAGTTGTCAGGCGCCACTTCGTCGTTTATCGAAAGGATCTGGAGCTCGTTGAGGAACCCGAGCACCGCGGCCAGCAGGTAGACGAGCCCGGCACCGATCACGATGCCCTGGGTGAGTGTCGCGTCGAGCCTGGAGGCCACGATGAAGCCAAGGCCTATGGCGAAGTGGACGACGTTGTGGAACGGGTTGAGGTCGAATCCCAGGAGGGCGTCGGGCCCGTTCTGGACGACGCCCTCGAACCCGGTCACCGCGAAGCCGACAACTCCGACCAGCGCGTATACCACGCCGGCGACCAAGGCGAACACTTGTGCCGCGTTGCTATTTCCCATCTCTATCCATCCTCCCCTACCTGTTCGACCCCGGCGGAAACCCCGCCCGGAGCCAGTATATGGCTCGTCAACCACCCGCTCGCGCCAAGTATATGTGTTTGACCCACAGCGCCCGCGGACGTGATAGATTGGCGCCGAGGGAGGGACTTACATGCTAATTGCCATCAACTCTGAGACGTACACGGGCTGGTATGTCGGCCTTGGGATCGGTTTCCTCATCGTCGTCGTAGTGGTCATCCTCGTTGGAATGATCTTGGCCCAGGCGTCCCGTATCGGTCACCAGGCGCTCGACGGGATCGAGCTCATGGACGAGGCGCGCGACGCCACTCTGCCGGTGTGGGACCTGCAGCTGATCAACGTGTCGGCCACCTCCATCTGGAAGGCAGCCGAGCGGGCCCGCAAAACAATCTCCGGAGGGCGGTAGATGACTTTCCTCGCGACGCAGGTCGACTCGCAGGAGAAGGTGTTCTGGTACGTGGCGCTCGGGCTCGGGTTCGTGGTGATCCTCGTGGTCATCGCGCTCCTGACCCTGCTGAGTCGCCTCGTCGACGACATCGACGTGAATGTTGCCAACCTGTGGACGGTCACCGAGCGAGTCGCCCAGAACACCACCGGCATGTACCAGTTCGCGGGCACCGCGTCGATCCTCCGGGCTCTGCGCGAAGAGTTGATCCGCCACGACAAGCTGTGGGCGAGCCGATGAGCCAAGGACTGCTGACGGTCATCACGGTCGTCGAGATCGTCGCCCTCGTGGTCATCCTCGCCATCTACCTCCTGGTCGTCGCGGGGCAGCTGCGCTCGATCGCGAGGACGCTCCAAGAGGTCGGCTGGGGCGCCCGGGCCGTAGAGAAGCAGCTTCGCGCCGTCCGCTCCAACATCGACCAGACCAACTGGGCGATGGAGGAGATCGCCGCGACGCTCCCGCGCGTGGCTGATTCTGCGGAGCGGGCCGGCCGCGGGGCGGTTAGGTCATGACCCTGTGGTGGATCGGCAACCTCCTCTTCGTGGTGGCGATCATTCCGCTGGTGATCTGGATCCTCAACCGGGTCCTCGAGCCCGCGAGGCAGATCGAGTACTACGCAGATGACATCCTCGACAGCGGCTCCCAGTTCCCCGGCCACCTGCAGGCCCTCAGGGAGCTCACCCGGACGCGCGACCTCGCCAGGCAAGTCAACGTCGATCTCGAGCGGTACAGCAGAGCGCTCGATGACATCCGCTAGGGAGGCCTGATGCTCTCGCTCGCAGTTCTCAACATGGGAGTGCACGCGGTGGTCACGCTGATCGCCACGGCGTTCATCGTGGCGGTCATCGCTGCGTACCTCATCAGGATCGCACTCATCCTCTGGCACGTCATCGACCGGCTCGTAACCATCCTCGGCGCCGTCAACGGCGTCGCGGAGGAGGCCCGCCCGATGGGCCCTCTCATTGATGACATCAACAAGGAGCTTGGCCGCGGGCGCGAGCGCTTCGAGGCGGCCGTCAAGCGGCTCGAGGAGCGCAAGGAGCCCGAGCCCGAGGCCGCGGAGACGGTCAGCCCCAGCTGGAGCCACTGGGGCTCCTGAGGCCGAGCCCTTGGAGGCTCTCCTCCTGGGTTAAGTTCTTCCCCCAGGCCGCGTGGAGAGGGCGCGTTGTAGGGGGAAGGTCTAGCCCGCCCTGGCTCCGTTGTGCATCTCCCTCCGGGGCACCGGGCGGGCGGCCCGGCCTGGCCCCTGTGGGTGCAGCGCATACCACGGTCGTCCATCCATCCCTCCGGGGCGGGGGCCGTGCATCTCCTCCCACGGGCCTGCATGCCGCGGGGGCCGTCCGGTGGTCGGTGGTCCGTCTCGGCGAGTCGCGCCGAGGTTACTGGCGGGATTGACCCGCCGCTAGTAGTTAGTAGTTAGCGGCTGAGGGCCACTGGTTTGCCGGCAGGGGCCTGTCCTTCGGAAGGGCCTCGTTGCCGTGCATCGGTAGGGGCCGGACCTTCAGCTCCTCGCCGCCAACTAGCTTCCGGCGCGGGCGCTGTGTACCCAGTCCACCGACGAGGGGGGCGAGTCCCGCCACCGCACGCGGATCGTGTCCGGGGACGAAGTCGTCGATGTAGGGCATCGCCGCCCGCATGCCGATGGCAAGTGGTTGCTGATCGACGAGCATCGGTCGCGGGTTGATCCAGACCAGTCGCCAGGCCTGAAGCTGGAGACGGCGCACCTCGGCGGACAGGACGGCGGGATCGCCGCGGTCCCACCCGTCACTCACCACCATGACGATCGCGCCGCGCGCGAACCCGCGCCGCCCGTACGTGTGGTTGAACTCCGCGAAGGAGCTTCCGATCCGCGTGCCGCCCGACCAGTCCGATACCGCGCCCCGCGCCACCTCGAGTGCCCGGTCGAGATCGCGGCCGTCGAGTGCCTTGGTCAACCGCGTGAGCTTCGTGGCGAAGACGAACGCCTCGGCCTTCGTGTTGGCTCCCACGATCGCCTTCAGCGAGCCGAGCAGGACCCTCGAGTAGCGTTCCATGGACCCCGATACGTCGCAGAGGAATAGCAGCCGCCGGGGGCGCTCCCGGGGAGCGGTATAGGCCAAACGCAGCGCCTCGCCGTCGGTCGCGAGGCAGTTGCGCACGGTCCGTCGGATGTCGAGCCGGTCACCTCTAGGATTCGGGCGCATGCGGCGGGAGCGTCGCCGAGGAGCGGCTCGCTTGATCTCCTCGCCCAGCCGGCGAACAGCGGCCAGCTCATCGTCGGCGTACTCGAGCTTCTCCTTCTTGGCCTCTTGCTCGGCCGGGCTGTAGGCGGCAAGGATTCCGCGCTGGTCGTTGTTGGCCGCCCCGTCGTCGCCTTCGGCGGTGTTGAGATCGCGCGTGGCCTTCGCCGGCGCGCCGTCCATCGCCGCCTTCTTGGTCTCCTTGCCATCCTGGCGGAACTGGGGAAGCGCTTCGCCGCCGTGCGCCGGGCCGATCATGCGCGGGTCGGATTCGCCGTGCTCAGATGCGCGTGCCTCGAGTTGAAGCTCCCTGCCCTCCCAGAACCGCTCGAAGATGCTGTCGAACACCGGACGTTCATCGGGACTGTGCACGAATGTGGCGTGAGCGGCCCAGTAGACCTGGCGGCGATCGCGAAGGTCGAGCTCCGGCAGCGTCCGGATGAAGACCAGTTCGGCGTCCACGCTCGCCGCCATCCCGAACGAACGCAAGGAGCGTGCGAAGGCGACGGCGGCAGAGAGGATCTGCTGGTCGGGCGGGCGATCCGGCCGCCCGAGCGGGCCCGTCGGGGTTCCCCCGTCAACGGGCTCCATCGGCCCCCCCGTGGTCGCGGAGCTTCCCGGCCAGGTCCTCTGCCTGCTGGATGCGGGCGTCGAGCCCTTGCTGGCGGACGCGCTCGAGGTCGTCGCGCTCCTTGAGGAGCGTCCCCAGCGTCCTTTCGGCCGTGGCGGAGTCGATGCTGTCGCGACCGAGCACATGGAAGGCCTCTGCCCAATCCAGGGTCTCGCCCACGCCCGGTGAGCGGTAGAGGTCGAGCCAGCGCAGATCCTGAACGAAGGCGCACACCTGTCCAGCGAGCCGCTCGCTCACATGGGGGAGCCGGGCCTGGGCGATCGCCACCTCGCGCTTGAGCCCGGGGTGGTCGATCCAGTGGTAGAGGCAGCGGCGCTTGAGCGCCTCATGAAGATCGCGCGTGCGGTTGGAGGTGATAATCACCGTGGGCGGCTCCTCCGCCCGCATCACTCCGACTTCGGGAATGGTGACTTGGAAGTCGGAGAGGAACTCGAGCAGGAACGCCTCGAACTCGTCGTCTGCGCGGTCGAGCTCATCGATGAGGAGCACGGCCCCGGGTTGTGCGAGCGCCTCGAGGAGAGGCCTGCGAACCAGGAACTCCTCCGAGTACAGAGGTGCCGAGCCGCCCGCGCGGAGCTGTAGGAGCTGGCGCGGGTAGTCCCAATCATAGAGGGCGTGGTGAACGTCGATGCCCTCGTAGCACTGAAGTCGGATAAGGGGGGCACCCAGGGCGGAGGCAAGCGTCTTGGCCAGCTCAGTCTTGCCTACGCCGGGCTCGCCCTCGACCAGCAGCGGCTTCTTCAGGCGCAGGGCCAGGAACACGACCGTGGCAAGGCCCTCATCCACCAAGTAGCGCTCACGGGTGAGGCCGGTGCGTAGGGTGTCGATGCTGTCAAAGCCAGGCATTGACCGTCTCCTCGATCTTAGCTACGGCAACCGCTAGCGCCCGCTGGACCTGAGGGGACAGCCCTTGGTCGAGCTCCTCCATGTTGTCGGCCGGCTGGCAGCCGACGATCATCACCCGGTCGGGCAGCACACCCATCGTCTTGGCCATCGACAGAACACGGTCGGGGTTTGCCAGGTGGACGTCGGGAACGTGCTCACCCTCCATGACCTCCGGCGTGATGAGGAAGACGGTACCCGGGGGGGCATTGCGCTCCACCGCGTCAATCAGGATAAGCCCGGTGCAGCCCGCCATCAGCTCCTGAAGCAGCGCCACGCCGCCGATTCCCGTCTCGATGACCTCGGCTCCCTCCGGCAGATCTTTCAAGAGCTCGGTAACGGCGGGCCCGAAACCGTCGTCGCCCCGGAGCACGTTGCCGACCCCGGCCACGAGAATGCGCTGGGACCGAACGATCGGCTCGGGGGCGGCAAGGCTCACGCTACGTTCACCGCGACCTGGAGTTTGCCGTCCCTCAGCGCGATCGGCACGACGGCCAGATCCGGCTTGTCGGGCTCGTCGTCCGCCCGCTTGCCGGAGCGCGCGTCATAGCCGCAGTTGTGCCACGGGCACACCAGCACCTTGCCGGAGAGACGGCCGCCGTCGAGAGGCAGCCCGCGGTCGTCCATCGGGCAGCTGTTCTTGAAGGCGTAGGGCTCACCGTCGATGTTCACGATGAGCACCGATGCACCGTCGACCTCGACGGGCTTCATCTCGCCGGACGCGAGGTCCTCGATGGAGCCGGCGTCCTCGAAGACAGGCCGATTTAGCTTGCGCTTCGGCTGCTGGTCATTAAGGCCCTCGATCTGAAGCAGCTGTGGACCGCCGTTGGCTCCACTGGTCTCGGCCTCGGCGCCCTCCGCCTCGTGGGGCACGACCTCCTTGAAGTTCTCATACTTCTCGCGCAGGGCGTCCTCGACACCGCGCCGCAGGGTGATCGCCGATGCGGCACACCCGCTGCACGAGCCGCTCAACCGCACGTGCACCACTCCGTCGTCCACGTCGAGCAACTCCAGGTCGCCGCCGTGGGACTCGATGTAGGGGCGCACCTCGTCGAGTATCTCCTCGACCTGGATGTGCTCCTCGACGGGGGCAAGGTCGTACATCCCCAAGAGTGCCTGTGCCATCGGATGCTCGAGGTCTCCAGAGGCGATCAACTCGAGCCCGGGGCGGTGAATCGCATCGACGAGCTGGAGCAGAAGCAAAGCACGGTCGTCCTCGTCGCGTTCGAGCGTCCCGATGAGGGTCTCGAGCTCCTTTATGGCTTGGTCAAATTCCATACAGTCTCTTCGATCTCGGGAAGTCTTGCTTGTATCTCGGGGCTGAAGCCATCGCCCCAGCTCTCGTCCGCCGGCTCTACCTCGACCACCCAGACGTCCTCCGGGAAGGCCCCGAAGGCCTCGGTCACGATCAGCAGGTTGTCCAGGGAGATCACGCCCGTCACCGACTCGGAGACCCGATCCTGAATCTCTTCGGCAGGTGGCAGTTCATGGTCCCAACGATACGCCTTCACGGTGCCCGGCTCCCGCCCCCTGGCAATCGCCGCTACCAGGATGATGCGATCGTAAGTGGGGCGGTCCTGCAGGTTCTGCGTGAAACCGATCGGGTGGTAGCCCAGATCCTCGACTTCGACGCCATTGCTGACCCGCCCCGCGAAGCTGTCGGATATATACACCCCGAGCGCGTTATCGCGCAGGAAGCGGTAGCCCACGCCGCCGACCAGAACACGCATGTCCTGGCCGGCGGCGCTTCCTGCCTCGGTGACCTTCTCCGAACTGCTCAGTGTGCGTGGTTGCCCTCTGCCCCGCATGCACACGTCACGACCTCGCGCGAGATGGTGCGCTCGTCCGTGTGGATGTGCGTGGTGCACGGCATGCAGGGGTCGAAGCTGCGGAGGGCACGGAGCACGTCGATGCCCTTGAAGTCCTCCGGCTTCTCGTAGTTCTCGAGCAGCGGCGTGGCCATCACGGCCTCTTCGTAGGGGCCAGGGTTGCCGAAGGGATCCTTCGGCGAGGCCATCCACGTGGAGGGCGTGAGGATCTGGTAGTTCTCCAGCACGCCGTTGTCCATCTCGAGGTGATGCGTGAGGTACCCGCGTCCCGCGCTCCAGAGCCCGACGCCGATGCGGTGGTCCTTCGGGACCTTGTACGGCACCGACATCCTGGCGTCCGGCCCGCCCTTTCGCAGCAGATCGTACGCGATGAGCAGGTTGTCATAGGCGATCGCGGCCGTGTACATGATGCAGTAGGCGCGACCACGGTTGCGCTCGAACGCGCCCCACGTCTCCGGAACCTTCCACTCGACCAGGTCGTTGGGAAGCTCCGCCTTCGGGAGGTCCACCTTGAGGCTCTTCCCGGTCGGCTCGATGAAACGCGCGTGTGAGAACTCCGGTGCCTGCGCGGCTGCCCAGATGCGGGCATAGGCCCCGGTCTCCATCGCCTGGCGATCCCACCGCGGAGCCGTGGACCAGGAGTACTTCTCCTTCCAGCTGGTCCCACCCGGCTTCGGGATCGTCTGCTTGTTCCAGGGGTGGTACGGCGACAGCGGGTTGCCCGACGGGTCGGTCGGGAACGGATAGCTTCCGCTGGGACCGCCGGTCGTGCCGACCCACTCCTCGTAGAAGGCGTGCTCGACGAACTCCTCGACGCCTGCATTGAGCATCTTCACGCTCGTGGTGACCAGCTCGCCGTCGACGATCACTCCCGGGGGAGCCCACCGCTCGCGGGCCCAGTCATCGGCGTTCTCGTAGGTGCCGTCGTAGGCGTAGGGGTCATCCCACTGCCCCGGCTCGAGCATGCTCTTCGGTCGCGTGCCGATGTCGCGGTACTTCGGGTTGACCTCGTAGAAGAAGTCGCAGATGTCGTTCCAGATCGCGATCGTCTTCCGACCGTAATCGAAGTACTGCACCATCCGCAGCATGATCTCGTTGAGATCGGAGGTGTCAATCGTGGTGCTCACCCCGCCCGGCACCACCGTCTGGGGGTGCGGGAACTTGCCGCCGATCAGCACGTAGGCCTCACGGGCGACGCGGGTGTAGTGCAGCCCCTCGAGGTAGAGCTTGCCGGTGAGCGGAGTCAGGTCGGTCATGATCTCCGACATGAACTCGTAGCCGTGCGTGGCGCGTCCCTTGACGCGCGTGCTCAGGGCCTTCTCCCAGATCTCCGGGTTCGTGTCGCGCATCGCGGGCTCGGAGAAGTCCGGGCCGGCCAGCAGCGACAGGTGGATCGGGTGGTCGTACAGGTACTCGATCGCCTGCAGCAGGTTGCGGGCAACGACCCCCATCGGGGGCGGCGAGATGCCGAAGGCCATCTCGATCGCGAGCGCCGAGGCGTTGGCGTGGACGCCACCGCACACACCGCAGGCGCGGCTCGAGATGAAGATCGCATCACGCGGATCCCGGCCCTGGAGGATGATCTCGTAGCCACGGAAGAGCGTGGCCATCGAGGCCGTCTCGAGCACCTCGCGGTTGTCGAGGTCGACCACCGTGTGGAAGGCCAGCGCCCCCGCGACACGGGTCACGGGGTCGAAGTCGACGCGACGGACGTGACCGTTGCGCTCGAGCAACTCCCGCATCTTCTCGGGGTCGTCCTCGATCGGCGTCTGGACCGGCGTCTCCGTGTACAGGTACGGGTCTGCGGCGCCGGGCTTCAGCGTCGCGTTACCCGCACTGTCGAACTCGATGGGCAGGTTCTTGAAGCACATTGGTTACAGCTCCTCCCGGGATCTAACCCGATCTCTCAAGATGTCGATTTTGGACAAGGCTAGAGTCCCTTTTGGCTCAGGATGTCGCGGCTCTGCGGAATCGGCTGCTTCTTGTTGCGCTTGGCCTGGTTCACAGAGTTGTTGTACTGGAGCTTCTTGTAGAAGAAGCTCATCGTCTTGTCGGTTCCGGTGGGCTTCTTGTGCTTCTCGGCCCACGGACTGGGGACCTCTCCGGTCTTGTCCCACAGCGGCTCGCGGTTCAGCTTTCTCATCGAGAGCCTGCGAAGCCGGCGGATGGCACCGCCGTACATCTTCGACATGCCTCCGGAGATGGCCGAGCCTGGCGGTGCCTTGTAGAACGGAGAGTACTTGTCGGGGAATCCCGGCATCGTGCAGCCGATGCAGGCCGCACCGGCGACCATGCAGCCGCCCATGTGGTTGATGGCGCCGCGCTCGACGATGTTGCACTGCACCACCGGGCCCCAGCAGCCGATCTCGACGAGGCACTGGTTGTCACCCGGCTCCTCGGCGAAGACGCCCTCCTCGTAGTAGCCGGCCTTCGGACAGTGACGGTGCACCGTCTCGGTGAAGAGCCACGCCGGACGACCGAGATCGTCGAACTTCGGCAGCGGCGCGATCCCCTGGAGGAACAGGAGCACCGCCTGGACGACGTCGATGAAGTTGTCGCCCACCGGTGAGCACCCAGGAACGTTGACCACCGGGACGCCGAGGGCCGAGCGGTAATCCTTGCCCAGATAGTCCATCAGGCTCATCGAGCCGGTGATGTTGCCGGCAGCCGCCGGAATCCCGCCCCAGGTTGCGCAGGTTCCGATCGCCACGTAGGCCGCCGCGCCGGGCGCGAGCTTCCAGAGCCAGTCGGTGACGCGGTTGGGCTGATCGGTCTCCGTGTCCGGGTCGAACCCGCCCCCGCCCATCGCGGAGAAGTAGCCGTCGTCCGTGGGGAACGCCTGATCATCGGGGACCGAGCCCTCGAGCACGACGACGTACGGAGCGCCGAGCTCGCCGTTCACGGCCGCCTTCATCGGGCGCATGAGCTCGGTGCCCGCGCCGGGGTTCAGCACCGGGTGGTGGAGCACCACCTTCGGCAGGTTCGGAATTCGTCCGAGCAGCAGATCCTCGACCGAGGGGTTGGTAGCGGCCGTGGCGGCGATCGAGCAGCCGTCGCAGCTCATTCCCGCGATCCAGAAGACGTGGACGATGTTGAGGGGACCGTCCGGGCTACCGCCCAGACCTCCGAGTCCGATGGGCGCATTGGCGCCGAAGACCGCCCCCGCGTTGGGGACCGTCTGAAGCTTCATGTCCTCCCCGAACCCCGTACGTTGATACGCCATGGGCTGTGCGTCTCCTCCCGGTCTGGTGGGCTGCTGTGTGTATCGTACATATACGGGCCTCCATTGCGGTGCCAAACGGGAACATGGGCGCGTAACTGCTAAACCACCCCTGCCTGGGTAGCGTGTGACCATGAGCGTCGATCGCAGCCGCCTCTTCCCCGTCAAGACCAACGTCATCCTGGACACGCTGGTCGAGAGGGTGCACGACCTTGTGGAGGAACGCCTCCTGACCGAGCCACCGGATGAGATCCTTCCGGTGCTGGACTCGCGCGAGCAGCTCGTCGTGGCTACGAAGTATCCGGCGGTCGATCGAGGCCTGCGCCGGGCAGGTTACTTCACGCGCGTAATAGAGGCCGAGATCTTCGAGCCGGCTCAGAGTGTTGCCGACTGGATTCCCGAGCTCCTGGAGGAGCGCTTCTCGAAGACCTCCGATTGGTCGGATGCCATCGTGAGCGTCTGCACGGAGATCGCAAAGGTGGAGCCGCTTGACAAGCCGGACGTGGACGACGAGCACGCCTGGAGCTGGCGCGTGCCGGGCCCCGGCGGCCACGTGCGCCACTTCCTCGCCCGCAGGTCGATCGGCTCGCACCTGCAGCGCGACCCGGAGCAGGGGCCTGTCGACGATCCGGCGGAGCTGAAGCGTCCCTGGATCTACGGCTTCTTCGTGCGTGCGTGCGAGGAGGCACTCCCAGCGGAGGCGCTGTCGGTCCCGGAGGGGTAAGGTCCTCTCCGCTTCGGTCGGCCGGCCGCTGCTAGGATGCGCGGCCGCATGCCGAGCATCAATCAGCTGATCCGCAAGGGGCGTACCAAGCCCAATAAGAAGGTGGCCACTCCGGGCCTCAAGTCCGGGCAGGGCCGCAAGAAGCGGATCGCCGCGCCGCAGCGCCGTGGGGTATGCACGCGCGTGTATACGACGACCCCCAAGAAGCCCAACTCCGCGCTTCGCAAGGTCGCCCGCGTTCGGCTGACCAACGGCATGGAGGTCACCTCCTACATCCCGGGTGAGGGCCACAACCTGCAGGAGCACTCCGTGGTCCTGATCCGTGGCGGTCGCGTCAAGGACCTCCCGGGCGTGCGCTACAAGGTGGTTCGCGGCACGCTAGACGCCGCCGGCGTCACCGAACGCAAGAAGGCACGGTCCCAATACGGGGCCAAGGCCAAGTAGCCGGATGCCACGCCGCGCGGCAGCAGGGGCGCGCCCCCTCGACCCGGACGCCATTCACCAGTCCCAGCTCGTTCAGCAGGTGATCAACAAGGTGATGGTCGACGGAAAGAAGTCGACTGCCGAGAAGATCGTCTATGACGCGCTCGAGGTGCTCGCGCGCAAGACGAGCGAGGAGCCCGTCACCGCCCTCGAGAACTCGATCAAGAGCCTCACCCCGGTGCTCGAGGTTCGCTCCCGCCGTGTCGGAGGCGCGACCTACCAGGTGCCGGTCGAGGTCCCCTCACGTCGTGCGCGCACCCTGGCAGTGCGCTGGCTCGTCGAGTTCGCCCGGCGCCGGCGCGAGAAGACGATGTCCGAGCGGCTGGCCAACGAGCTGTTGGACGCGGGATCCCAACAGGGCCTTGCCTACAAGCGCAAGGACGACATCTACCGCATGGCTCAGGCCAATAAGGCGTTTGCGCATTACCGCTGGTAACCGCAGTACCTAAGAGCGCCGCCCGCGCGCGTCTGGGCTGCACCAAAACTTGCCTGCTGCAAGTTTCCCGTCAGTAGCAGGGGTTCTCTTG
>JAUJNT010000001.1:369625-414394 GCA_030448005.1 Thermoleophilaceae bacterium | reverse complement strand
GCTGCACCAAAACTTGCCTGCTGCAAGTTTCCCGTCAGTAGCAGGGGTTCTCTTGCGAGTGGCGACGTCGCCCCCTAGCCTGCGGCGCGTACTCGACGGCGATCCAAGGCGGGCTAGACGAAATGAAGCGACAGCGGGCGCAGGACCTGAGAGCAGCGGTGGACCGTCTTCCCCTCGGGACGCGCCAGAACATGTTGAAGGGACTCGAGACCAACAACATCATCGTCGGGGCCGACGGCAACGTCCGTGGCGGCCGCTGTCCCATGATGGCGGCTTCCGTGGGCTCGTCCAAGGTGACCGGCAAGCCGTTCGCCCGCGCCTGGGACGCCTACGCCGGCGTGAGGTTCTCCCGCCCCGCCACGAGGCACGAGATACACACCTTGCGCACGATGCTCGAGGCCAGCATCGCGATGGAGACCGACAAGCCGGTCGACCTGACCGCCGCGGTCTCGAACCTATCCCTCCCCAGGGAGGCGGACATCGTCGAGACACCGCCCCCGGCCGACCTGAAGGCCGCCATCGCGGCGCACATGGCCTCCAAGGAGCGCAGCTGCGCCGCGGAGCGCGCGAAGGCCCTGCGCGGGCGGTCCGCGCAGGAGCGCCCGGACACCGGAGAGAGCGATCGCACCGAGGAGCTCGAGGGCCGTCATGGCTGGGCGTGGCTGCGCCCCTTCCGCCGCTTCGACGACTTCGAGCGGGCGGTCCACCAGCTGGAGGAGGCCGAGCGGGCCGGCCTGGCCGCCTACAGCGCGGACGGCGAGTCCGGTGAGACGCTCACGGATGGTCGCGGGCAGCTCTTCGGGACGCCGTCGGGCGGGTACTGAGGCCGAGACCGCCCGCACACGCCAGCAGCAGGCCCGCGGCTATCTCGAGGAGGAGCCCTGGGCCGGCCTTTCCGGTGGCGCCCTCGTAGGTGACTCCTATCGCGCCCACCTCGTTGGTTTCGGGAAGATCCCCGAGCAGGGCGAGGGCAAGTGTGAGGAGGGAAACGGCGATCAGCGCCGCGGCGGCGGGCGTGCTGCGCCCACGGCCGGCTACGACAGCCATGAGGGCGGCGAAGGCACCGAGCAGGAAGAGCGCCCCGCCGTGGCGCTCGAACCCGCTCAGCTCGCAGCGGTCCACGGCTCTCAGGTCCGCCACCTCGCGGCAGGTGCGCCCCGGAATCTCCACCGACGCGATCGGGGAGAGCTCCGCTGACACCAGCAGGACGCTGCCAAGCAGGCCTAGGGCGAGTGTCAGGGCCGGGAGGCGCCCACCGGCAGCGCCCCGTTCTGCCCCGGCGCGGGTCGTGCCTGAACCGCGCATGCCCGCAAGCGTATCCGCAGTACCGGTATCCCAGATCCGAAGCGGGAATGTCGCCCCTCCTCTGCTACCATCGCCAATCGCTCTCGGCGCGGCATCTGCGCCAGGAGCATCGCCCGGTGCGCGACCTCTCATCGCGTCCCGGGCATTCGATCCTCCGATGGAGATACCCACCGCATAGACCTCGCCCGGGCGACACTGCTTGCTCCAAGAAGCCTAGGGCCCGCTACGGGCCTTTTTTCTGCCCGGACACAGACGACTCAGGATCCCTCATGCCACGCAAGGTTTCACTCGAGAAAACCCGCAATATCGGGATCATGGCCCACATCGATGCGGGCAAGACGACCACGACCGAGCGGATCCTCTTCTACACGGGGCGCACCCACAAGATGGGCGAGGTTCACGAGGGCGCGGCGGTCATGGACTGGATGGCGCAGGAGCAGGAGCGCGGCATCACCATCACCTCTGCCGCCACAACGGCCTCGTGGAACGGGCACCGCATCAACATCATCGACACGCCGGGACACGTCGACTTCACCGTCGAGGTGGAGCGCTCCCTACGCGTCCTCGACGGCGCGATCGCGCTGTTCGACTCGGTCGCCGGCGTGGAGCCGCAGTCCGAGACCGTCTGGCGCCAGGCCGACAAGTACCGGGTGCCTCGGATCGCCTACATAAACAAGATGGACCGCATCGGGGCCGACTTCGACCGTTCGGTCGAGACGATGAAGGACCGCCTGGGGGCGGACGGCAGGACCGAGGGCGCCGGCATGGCGATCCCGATCCAGCTCCCGATCGGAGCAGAGGGCGAGTTTCAGGGCGTGGTGGACCTCGTGACCATGAAGGCCGTGGTCTACAAGGACGACCTCGGGCAGGACTGGGGCGAGGAGGAGATCCCCGGAAGCATGGTGGACGCGGCCGGGGAGGCACGCACGCATCTGGTCGAGGCGCTCGCCGATTACGACGAGCAGTTGATGGAGGACTACCTCGAGGACAAGCCCATCGAGCCCGACCGGCTGCGGGAGGACATCCGCAAGGCCACGCTCGACATCTCGATCTTTCCGGTCATGTGCGGATCCTCCTTCAAGAACAAGGGCGTTCAGCCGCTGCTGAACGCAGTGGTCGATTACCTGCCGAGCCCGCTGGACGTCCCTCCGATGATGGGGCTCGAGCCTCCGGCGAAGGGCTCCGGGGATGAGGAGCACGAGGCGGTTCGCGAGGCCTCCGACGAGGCGCCGTTCTCCGCGCTTGCCTTCAAGGTCATGTCGGATCCCTTCGTCGGCAAGCTCACCTACTTCCGCGTCTACTCCGGCTCGCTTGACGCGGGCGGGCGCATACTCAACGCCTCCACCGGCCGGACCGAGCGCGTGGGCCGCATCCTGATGATGCACGCCAACCATCGCGAGGAGGAAGAGACCATCTACGCGGGCGATATCGCCGCCGGCGTGGGCCTCAAGCAGACCTCCACCGGCGACACCCTGTGCGCCCCGGACGCGCCGATCCGGCTCGAGACGATCTCGTTTCCGGACCCGGTCGTGCATGTCTCGATCGAGCCCAAGACAAAGGCCGACCAGGAGAAGATGGGAGTGGCCCTCTCGAGGCTTGGCGAGGAGGACCCCACTTTCCACATCCGCACCGATGAGGAGACCGGCCAGACCGTGATCTCCGGCATGGGCGAGCTCCACCTGGAGGTGATCGTCGACCGCATGAAGCGCGAGTTCAACGTCGAGGCAGGCGTGGGCCGGCCACAGGTCGCCTACCGGGAGACCGTGCGGGGCGAGGCGACGAAGATCGAGGGAAAGTTCATCCGTCAGACGGGCGGCTCGGGTCAGTACGGGGTCGTCTACATCAACATGGAGCCCGCGCCCGGCGAAGGGTTCGACTTCGTCAACAAGATCAAGGGCGGGTCGGTGCCCTCCGAGTTCATCCCCGCCGTCGAGAAGGGCGTGGAGGAGGCGCTCGAGTCGGGCGTAAAGGCGGGCTTCCCGATGGTTGACGTCCGCGTGACGCTCACCGACGGCAAGTACCACGACACCGATTCCTCGGAGATCGCCTTCAAGGTCGCGGGCTCGCTGGCGGCCAAGGAGGCCGCGCGCCGCGCGAAGCCCGTGCTGCTCGAGCCGATCATGGCGGTCGAGGTGACCACTCCAGAGGACTACGTGGGCACGGTGATCGGTGACCTGTCGAGCCGCCGCGGCCGGGTGGAGACCCAGGAGCCCCGCGGCAACGCGATCGCCGTCCAGGCAAGCGTGCCGCTGTCGTCGATGTTCGGTTACGCCACGGACCTGCGGTCCAACACCCAGGGCCGCGCCAACTACTCGATGCAGTTCGACCGGTACGAGGAAGTTCCGGCCAGCATCGCCGCGGAGATCGTGGAGGACGGCACCGGGGAGCGGGGCTCGGCGGCAGCGTAGGGATAGGAGCGCGAAGGATTCGGCTTCCATGCCGAATCCTTCAGAGGAGCGCGAAGGATTCGGCTTCCGTGCCAAATCCTTCAGAGGAGCGCGAAGGATTCGGCTTCCGTGCCAAATCCTTCAAGAATTCAAAGGAGTATGTTTCCGAGGTTCGCCTTCGCCCAGTGCGACAGGCCGCCTCCAAGAGTTTTCGAAAGGAGCACCCCAGTGGCGAAGGAGAAGTTCGAGCGCGACAAGCCGCACTGCAACGTCGGCACCATCGGTCACATCGACCACGGCAAGACCACGCTTACCGCGGCGATCACGAACGTCCTCGCCGAGGCGATGGGCGGTGAGGCCAAGAGCTTCGAGGAGATCGACAACGCTCCCGAGGAGAAGGAGCGCGGGATCACGATCGCAACCTCCCACGTGGAGTACCAGACGGAGAACCGTCACTACGCCCACGTCGACTGCCCCGGGCACGCCGACTACATCAAGAACATGATCACCGGCGCCGCGCAGATGGACGGCGCGATCCTCGTGGTCTCCGCCGCCGACGGCCCGATGCCCCAGACGCGCGAGCACATCCTGCTCGCCCGTCAGGTCGGCGTGCCCTACATCGTGGTCTTCCTCAACAAGGTCGACCAGGTGGACGACGACGAGCTGCTCGAGCTGGTCGAGGTCGAGGTTCGCGATCTCCTCTCCGAGTACGACTTCCCGGGCGACGACGTGCCGGTCATCCTCGGCTCCGCGCTCAAGGCGCTCGAGGGCGACGACGCGCACAAGCAGAAGATCCTCGACCTCGCGGAGGCACTCGACACCTACATCCCGCAGCCCGAGCGCCCGCTCGACCGGCCGTTCCTGATGCCGGTCGAGGACGTCTTCTCGATCACCGGGCGCGGCACCGTTGCGACCGGCCGTATCGAGCAGGGGATCGTCCACACCGGCGACCAGGTCGAGATCGTCGGCATCAAGGAGAAGACGGACACGACGGTCGTGACCGGCGTCGAGATGTTCCGCAAGATCCTCGACGAGGGTCAGGCGGGCGACAACGTCGGCTGCCTCCTGCGCGGGACCAAGCGCGAGGAAATCGAGCGCGGCCAGGTGCTCTGCAAGCCGGGGTCGATCACTCCTCACACCAAGTTCAAGGCCGAGGTCTACTGCCTCAAGAAGGAGGAGGGCGGGCGCCACACCCCGTTCTTCAACGGCTACCGGCCGCAGTTCTACTTCCGCACGACCGACGTGACCGGAGTGGCGAACCTCCCCGAGGGCGTCGAGATGGTCATGCCGGGCGACAACGTCCAGATGACGGTCGAGCTGATCCAGCCGATAGCGATGGACCAGGGTCTGCGCTTCGCGATCCGCGAGGGCGGGCGCACCGTCGGCTCGGGGGTGGTGTCCGAGGTAGTCGAGTAGACACCCGGGGGGACACCCCCCGGGTACCCCCCGGCGGCGGGCTCCGACGACCATCGGGCCCGCCGTCCGCACGGCAACGGTTCAGCACGATGCGGAATCGTTCGCATGATTTCGAGCCACACCATGGCCACACTCACACAAAACAAGATCCGAATCCGGCTCAAGGCGTACGACCACTCGGCGATCGAGACGGCGGCCCGCGAGATCGTCGAAACAGCCCAGCGGACCGGCGCGACCGTGTCCGGGCCGGTCCCGCTTCCGACGGAGAAGAACGTCTACGTGGTCATCCGCAGTCCGTTCAAGGACAAGGACTCGCGCGAGCACTTCGAGATCCGTACGCACAAGCGGCTGATCGACATCCTTCAGCCCACGCCGAAGACTGTCGACTCGCTCCAGCGACTCGATCACCTGCCTGCGGGCGTCGACATCCAAATCCAGCTGATTTAGGCCTCCCCCATGGCAACCCCTGCAAACCTTCGCTCTCCGGCGTCATCGGTCGCTCGCGTGCGTGCGCACGCGTACGGTCGTCCGCTGTCGACGGCGCAAGCCGTATACAGCGGCGATCCTGCTTCCTTGGATAGCTCGGTTTTCGGGGTCGTTCGAGGGCTCAACTGATGGGAGCGCTACTCGGGCGCAAGCTCGGGATGACCCAGGTCTTCGATCCCGATGACGGCCACGTCGAGCGCGTGACCGTGGTCGAGGCCGGTCCGTGTTTCGTCACGGCCATCCGCCGCAAGGACCGTGACGGCTACGACGCCGTGCAGCTCGGCTTCGGGGAGGCCAGCGAGAAGAGCCTCACCAAGGGGCAGCTCGGGCACCTCAAGGTGGCCGACGCGCCGCCGCTTCGCCGCCTCGCGGAGTTTCGTGATGAGGGGGGAGAGCTCGAGGTCGGCAAGGAGCTGAACGTCGGCGACATGTTCGAGAAGGGCGACCGGGTAAAGGTTTCCGGCACCTCGAAGGGCAAGGGCTTCCAGGGAACGATCAAGCGACACAACTTCTCCCGAGGGCCTGTCTCCCACGGCTCGCACAACGTCCGCGCGCCGGGCTCGATCGGCCAGTCGGCCACGCCCTCCCGCGTGTTCAAGGGCATGAAGGGCCCCGGCCAGATGGGCAACGAGCGGGTCACCCAGAAGGGCCTCGAGATCGTGGACGTACGCGCCGAGGACAACCTGATCTTCCTGCGTGGATCCGTGCCTGGTCCGAGGGGCTCGATCGTCGAGATCCGGACCGACGGGAGGCACGCCTAGATGGCCGCGCCAAGGGCCTCCTACCTCGGCAAGAAGAGCGGCGACGTCAAGCTCGACGAGGCCGTCTTCGGAGAGCCATTCCACGAGCCGCTCGTGCATCGGGCGGTGACAGCCGAGCTGAACGCGCGCAGGCGCGGAACGGCGTCGACCCTGACCCGTGGTCAGGTGGCCATGACCGGCGCGAAGGCATGGCGGCAGAAAGGGACGGGCCGTGCCCGAGTTGGCGCCCTCTCCAGCCCTCAGCGCACCGGCGGGGGCGTGGCGTTCGGTCCCAGGCCGCGCGGGTACACGGTGAAGGTCAACCGCAAGGAGCGCCGCCGCGCGCTGCGTGCGGCGCTCTCGATGCATGCCCAGCGCGGTTCCCTGGCGGCTCTGGGCGCCGACGCGTTCTCCGAGCCTTCCACCAGGCAGGCCGCCGAGGCGCTCGAGGACTTCGGGAAGGGCGGACACGTCCTAGTGGTGCTCGTCGAGGGCGAGGAGATGGCGGCGCTCTCCTTCCGCAACCTGCCCTCAGCGAGGGTGCTGCGCGCCGCGGACGTCGGTGTGGCGGACGTGGTCGGCGCTGCCCGTCTCGTGGCCTCCCCGGGGGCCTTCGACGAGTTGGCGGCACTCGCCGCCGTGCCAGGGGGGCGCGCCGCCGGAAGCGACGCCGCCACGGATCAGGAGGAGGCGGCATGAACGCCCGCAGCGTCGTCATCCGACCGGTCATCTCGGAGAAGAGCTATGCCCTGCTGGCGGCCAACAAGTACACCTTCCGCGTCCTCGACGGAGCCAACAAGACGCAGGTCCGCCAGGCCATCGAGGAGATCTTCGGGGTCCGGGTGCTCGGCGTGCGCACCGTGAACGTGAAACCCAAGCCGAAGCGCCGCGGCATCCACTCCGGCAAGCGGCGCCAGTGGAAGAAGGCGGTCGTGACGCTCCATCCGGACGACACCATCGAGCTCTTCGAAGGTCAGGAGATCGACTGATGGCCATCAAGAAGCACAAGCCGACCAGCCCCGGACGGCGGTTCGCGACCTATTCGGACCATGCCGAGGTCACGAAGAAGGAGCCGGAGAAGTCGCTCACCGAGGGGCTCACCAAGTCCGGAGGCCGAAACGCCCACGGGCGTGTGACCTCCCGGCACCGGGGTGGCGGCGCCAAGCGCAAGTACCGCAAGATCGACTTCAAGCGTCGCAAGGACGGTGTGCCCGCCAGGGTGGCGGCGATCGAGTACGACCCCAACCGCACTGCGCACATCGCCCTCATCCACTATTCCGACGGCGACAAGGCCTACATCCTGGCCCCGGCACGCCTCAAGGTGGGCGACACGGTGGCCTCCGGCGAGAAGGCGGACATCACCGTCGGCAACTGCCTGCCCCTGGCGAGCATCCCGACCGGTACCACCGTCCACAACGTCGAGTTGGCTGCAGGCCGCGGTGGCCAGATGGGCCGCTCCGCGGGGACGGCCATCCAACTTGTAGCGAAGGAAGGTGAGTACGCCACCCTGCGGCTGCCCTCGGGCGAGATGCGCATGGTGCGGCTGGAATGCCGCGCCACCGTCGGGTCGATCGGCAACAGCGAGCACCAGAACATCGACCTCGGAAAGGCCGGGCGTTCGCGGCACAAGGGCCGTCGCCCGCAGACCCGCGGCACGGCGATGAACCCCGTCGACCACCCGCACGGCGGAGGCGAGGGTTCCACCACGGCCGGCCGCCATCCCGTGACCCCGTGGGGCGTTCCCACGTTGGGCTATCGCACACGCAAGAAGAACAAGGGCTCGGACCGCTACATCGTCCGCGGCCGGCGCCGAGGCAAGAAGGGTGGCCGATGAGCAGATCTTCCAAGAAGGGCCCGTGGGTGGAGGAGCGTCTGATGGCGCGCGTAGTTGCCATGAACGAGTCGGGCGACAAGCAGATGCTGAAGACCTGGTCGCGTACATCCACGATCTTTCCGGAGATGGTGGGTCATACGATCGCGGTCCACGATGGGCGCAAGCATGTGCCCGTCTTCGTCTCCGAGTCGATGGTCGGGCACAAGCTCGGCGAGTTCGCGCCCACCCGCATGTTCCGCGGTCACGCAGGTAGCGACAAGGTCAGGATGAGGTAGGCATGCCGATCCCCAAGAGACCGAAGAAGCGCAAGGAGGATCCCGAGAACGCGGAGGTCGCTCCGACCGAGGAGGCACCCGAGGCAGACGTAAACGAGGCCGCGGCGGGCGACGCGCCGACCGCCGCCGAGGGGGATCAGACCGAGCGCCCGACCGAGGCAGGCGACGATCCCCAGGCGGCTTCGAAGACCAAGTCAAGGGCGAAGGCGCCCGCCAAGGCGAGGGCGGCCGCCAAGCCGATGACACCGAGGAAGACACCGAGGACGGAGATGCAAAGGCCCAGGCCGACGCAAAGGCAAAGGCCGAGGCCAAGGAGGCCTCGAAGCCCAAGCGCCGCCGGGGGCCGCCGAGACCACCACCCGCAAGCAGTCGGCGCGTCCCGTGCCGCGCCGCGAGAGCGACGGTGCCATCCAGGTCCGCGCAAAGGCGAGGTACGTCCGCAGCGCGCCGCGGAAGGCCCGCCTCGTGATGGACCACATCCGCGGCAAGCGAGTGGACGACGCTCGCGCGATCCTTCGCCACACCCCACGCGCGGCCGCCACCGACATCTCCAAGCTGCTCGAGTCGGCGATCGCCAACGCAGAGAACAACTTCGAGCTGGACCCGGACGATCTGAAGATCGACCGGGCGTTCGTGGATGAGGGGCCGACGATCAAGCGCTTCCGCCCGCGCGCCCTGGGTCGCGCGACGCCGATCCACAAGCGCACCAGCCACATGACGATCACCTTGACAACAGAGGAGAAGGGCTAGCCATGGGTCAGAAGGTCCATCCCGAAGGATTCGGCAGGGATGCCGAATGCTTCGAGGATTCGGCAGGGATGCCGAATCCTTCGCATTGCTCTCGGAGGGCTGCGTAATGGGTCAGAAGGTCCATCCCGAGTCGATGCGGGTCGGCTACATCCACGACTGGAAGTCCACGTGGTTCTCCGAGAAGGAGTTCTCCGACTACCTCCTGGAGGACATCCGCGTCCGGGAGCACATCGAGAACAAGCTCGCGCACGCCGGCCTTTCGGACATCACGATCCGCAAGAACAAGAGCGAGGTTGAGGTCAACATCCACACAGCAAGGCCCGGCATTGTGATCGGCAAGTCCGGCAGCGAGGTGGACGCTCTGCGCAAGGAGCTCCACAAGATGACCGGCAAGGCCGTGAAGGTGAACATCCTCGAAATCAAGCGGCCCGAGCTCGACGCCAAGCTCGTGGCGCAGTCGATCGCCGAGCAGCTCCAGAACCGGGTTGCGTTCCGGAGGGCGATGAAGCGCTCGCTCACCTCCGCCATGCGGTCAGGAGCGAAGGGCGTGCGGGTGCAGGTCTCTGGCCGGCTCGGCGGCGCCGAGATGGCGCGTACCGAGGGCTACTCGGACGGGAGGGTGCCGCTGCACACGATCCGGGCCGATATCGACTACGGCTTCTTCGAGGCGAAGACCACCTTCGGTCGTATCGGGGTGAAGGTCTGGATCAACAAGGGCGAGATCATGCCGAAGGGCTTTGCCCAGGACCTCACCGAGCTCGAGGCGCCGCAGCACGCCAGCGCCGGGCGGGGCGGCGGGCCGGGCGGCCGTCAGGGCGGCTCGGGCGGCCCGGGCGGGCGTCGCGGCGCGGGTTCGGGCGGCCCCGGCGGACGTGGCGGTGCCCCGGGTGGACGTGGCGGTGCGCCCGGCGGCTCGCGTGGCGGGGGGAGGGGTCGCACCCCACAAGGGGGCACAGGCTGATGCTGGCGCCCAAGCGCGTCAAGCACCGCAAGCAGCATCGCGGCCGCATGCCGGGGCTCTCGCGAGGCGGCACCCGGGTCGAGTTCGGGGAGTACGGCCTCAAGGCGGTCGAGCGCGGCTGGATCACCAACAGGCAGATCGAGGCTGCGCGTATCGCCATGACACGCAAGATCAAGCGCGGCGGCAAGGTCTGGATCAACATCTTCCCGGACAAGCCGGTCACCCAGAAGCCGGCCGAGACCCGGATGGGCTCCGGCAAGGGCTCCCCCGAGGGCTGGGTGGCGGTCGTCAAGCCCGGTCGGGTGGTCTTCGAGCTGTCCGGGGTGGACGAGGCGCTTGCCCGTGAGGCCATGCGGCTTGCGGGCCACAAGCTGCCGGTGAAGACCAAGTTCGTGCTGCGGGAAGGGGCCGGGCAGCAGTGAAAGCCGTCGAGGTCCATAATCTCGATGATCCGCAGTTGATCGAGTTCGTCGACCGGTCGCGCCAGGAGCTTTTCAACCTGCGCTTCCAGCACGCGACGGGACAGCTCGAGAACACGGGGGCCATGAAGGGCGCCAAGAGGGATCTGGCTCGTGGTCTGACCATCGCCCGTCAGCGCGGGCTGGACGTGGAAGCCGAGCTCAGGAAGCAGAGAGATGACTGAAGAGGAGACCAACGAAGCGACAGGCGAAACTCCGGCCGCCGAGGCCCCGGAGGAGGACCGGGCGGGCGGTTCGGCTCCGGCGCCACGTGACGCTGAGCCCGACCCCGCGCTTCCGCCCAAGGAGCGCCGGCAGCGCGCCCGGTCTGCCCATTCCGGCGAGGCCCGTCCGCCCATGTCCTTGGAGGAGCGGCTGGCCGAGCGTGCCGCAAAGCGCAGTGCAAACGCAGCCGAGCGGCGCCGCTGGCGTACGAAGAGTCGCGAGAAGCGCCGTGCCGAAGGACCGCGGGAGGGCACGCCGCCCGCTGAGCGGCGGGGCACCGGAAGTCCGCGGGTCCGTCAGGGGGTGGTGGTCTCCGACAAGGCCGACAAGACGATCGTCGTGCAGATCGATCAGGCCCGCCAGCACCGCACCTACGGAAAGATCGTGCGGACGTCCACCAAGCTGCACGCACACGACGAGCGCAACGAGGCCGGCACGGGGGACACCGTGCGGGTGGTCGAGAGTCGTCCACTGAGCGCTACCAAGCGCTGGCGCCTGATCGAGATCCTGGAGAGGGCGAGATAGGTGATCCAGCAAGAGACACGCCTGAGGGTGGCCGACAACACCGGCGCCCGCGAGATCCTCTGCATCCGCGTGGCCGGTGGCTCGCGCCGTCGCTACGCCGGCGTCGGTGACGTGATCACGGCCACCGTCAAGCAGGCCATCCCCCGCGGCTCGGTCAAGAAGGGCGAGGTGGTCAAGGCCGTCGTGGTGCGCACGCGCAAGGAGTTCGGCCGGGACGACGGCACCTACATAGCCTTCGACGAGAACGCCGCCGTGCTGATCGACCAGGCCAACAACCCGCGCGGAACGCGCATCTTCGGCCCGGTGGCGCGTGAGCTACGCGACCGCAACTTCATGAAGATCGTCTCCCTCGCGCCAGAGGTGCTTTGATGGAAACGATCGCGAAGCATTCGGCATCCATGCCAAATCCTTCCCCGATCGCGAAGCATTCGGCATCCATGCCAAATCCTTCATGAAGATTCGCAAGGACGACATGGTCAAGGTCATCTCGGGCAAGGACCGCGGGAAGACCGGGCGCGTGCTTCGCACCGAGCCCGGACGGTCGCGTGTGTACGTCGAGGGTCTGAGCCTCCAGAAGCGCCACCAGCGCCCCCGCACGCTGCAAGATACCCAGCGCGCGCAGGACATCGGCGGCGTGATCGAGGTTGAGGGGCCGATCCATGTATCCAACGTGCAGCTACTCGATCCCAAGTCGGGAGAGCCCACCCGTGTGGCGATCAAGCGCGAGGACGGCAGGCGCGTGCGGGTAGCCAAGAAGTCGGGGACGGAGATCGACTGATGGCGGCCACCACCGAGAGCCCGAAGACACAGGCACCCCGCCTCAAGGAGCGCTACGACAGAGAGATCCGGCCGCGGCTCGAGAGGCGGTTCAGGTACTCGAACGTGATGCAGGTCCCCAGGGTCGAGAAGGTCACGCTCAACATGGGCGTAGGGGAGGCCAAGCAGGATTCGAAGATGCTCGACGCGGCCAGGGAGCAGCTGGCCACCATCGCCGGTCAGCAGCCGAACGTCCGCCCCGCCCGCAAGTCGATCGCCAACTTCAAGCTTCGCGACGGGATGCCGGTTGGCCTCACGGTGACACTGCGCCGGGCGCGGATGTACGAGTTCCTCGACCGTCTGATGTCCGTCGCAATTCCGCGCATCCGTGACTTTCGTGGTCTCAACCCGCGCTCATTCGATGGCCGCGGCAACTGGACCATGGGTATCCGCGAGCAGGTCATCTTCCCGGAGATCGACTACGACGCGATCGACCAGGTACGGGGCCTCGACGTGACGATCACCACCAGCGCCAAGACCGACGAGGAGGCGTTTGCGCTGCTTCTCGAGATGGGCATGCCCTTCCAAGAGGCCGGCCGCCCGGGCCAGCCCGCCGAGGAAGAGGACGAGGCAGAGGAGGAGCGCCGGCAGGAGGAGGCGCGCGCCAAGGCACAGGCCGAGCAGGAGGCCCTCGAGCAGCTCAAGGAAGAGAATCCGGACGCCTACGCCAAGCCCGAGGCGCCCGCGGAGGGCGAGCCGGGCGATTCCCCTGAGGAAGAGACCAAGGAAAGGAGTGCGAAGGATTAGGCATAACGTGCCCAATCCTTCCCCCGCGCGAAATAGATGGCAAAGACCTCACAGAGGGTGCGCCAGGCGCGCCCATCCAAGTTCAAGACCCGGGACTACAACCGCTGCCGCAAGTGCGGGCGCCCGCGTGCCTACATGCGCAAGTTCGGCCTCTGCCGCATCTGCCTGCGCGCGCACGCCCACGAGGGCGACATCCCCGGGATGACCAAGAGCAGCTGGTAGACCATGAGCCAGACCGACCCGATAGCCGACTTCCTGACGCGCATCCGCAACGCCCTTCAGGCCGACCATGATGCTGCCGTCATGCCGCACTCCACCTTCAAGGCGGAGCTTGCGCGGATCCTCGTCGAGCAGGGTTACGTCGAGAGCTGCTCGGTGGAGCCGGCGCGCGTGGGCCGGGCCCTGCGAGTCACCCTCAAGTACACAGAGGACCGCAGGCCGGTGATCTCCGGCATGAAGCGAGTCTCGACGCCGGGTCGCCGTGAGTACGTCGGTGCAGGGCAGGTCCCGAAGGTCCAGGGCGGCATGGGAACCACGATCGTCTCGACGTCCAAGGGCGTCATGACCGGCCACGACGCCCGCCGCGCCGGCGTGGGCGGCGAACTCGTGGCCAAGGTCTGGTGAGACCGAGGATGATGCAAGAGCCGAACATCGGGCGGCGGGGCCGAAAGCCCTGCGGAGGTTGATATGTCGAGAATCGGAAAGCAGCCGATCCCCCTGCCGGAGGGCGTGACCGTCAAGGTGGAGCCCGAGCTCGTGCGCGTGGAGGGCCCGAAGGGCCGGCTCTCAGAGCGCGTCCGGCGCGACCTCGGTGTGGAGCAGCAAAATGGCGAGCTCCTGGTCACGCGCCCCTCCGACAGGGGCGAGCACCGAGCGCTGCACGGCCTGACGCGCAGCCTCATCGCCAACATGGTGCAGGGCGTTACCGAGGGCTTCGAGAAGCGGCTCGAGATCCAGGGCGTCGGCTACCGTGCCCAGCTCAAGGGACGCAACCTCGAGCTTGCCCTGGGCTACTCGCACCCCGTACCGGTGGAGGCTCCCGAGGGCATCGAGTTCGAGGTGCCCGCTCCTACCGAGGTCGTGGTGCGGGGCATCTCCAAGCAGGCCGTCGGCGAGATCGCGGCCCAGATCCGCAAGAAGCGCCCACCAGAGCCCTACAAGGGGAAGGGCATCCGCTACAAGGACGAGCTCGTGGCGCGGAAGGTGGGCAAGCGGGCATGAGCGTCAAGACCAAGCAGAAGACCCGTCTGCGCCGCCGCCGCCGTGTGCGCGCAAGGGTGCGAGGCACCGCCGAGCGCCCACGGCTTGCCGTCTTCCGGTCGAACCGTGGGGTGGTGGCGCAGCTGATCGACGACGATCGGGGCCACACGCTGGCGGCCGTGAGCTGGACCGAGCCAGGTCTGCGCGACCTCGGCTCGATGGAGCAGGCCGGCAAGGCCGGGGCCACCATCGCCGAGCGCGCCAAGGCCGCCGGGGTGAAGCGCTGCGTCTTCGACCGCGGCGGCTACAAGTACCACGGTCGCGTGAGGGCCCTGGCGGAAGGGGCCCGCGAGGCCGGGCTCGACTTCTGATGCGCGCCAGGACCGCCCGGACCCACCACTAGCTACCCTCGACGGGACGACAAATGGCGAGAGAGACCAACAGGAATCAGGGCGGCCGCGGCCGCGAGAGCGACCTCCAGGAGCGCGTGGTAGAGATAAACCGCGTCGCGAAGGTCGTGAAGGGCGGTCGGCGCTTCTCCTTCACCGCACTCGTGGTGGTGGGCGACGAGAAGTCGAAGGTCGGCGTCGGCTATGGCAAGGCCAACGAGGTCCCCGTCGCGATCCAGAAGGGCGTCGAGCGCGCGCGCCGCAACCTCTTCGACGTGCCGATGCACGGCTCCACGATCACCCACCAGGTCACCGGGGTCCATTCCGCCTCGCGCGTCCTTCTCAAGCCGGCCTCGCCCGGTACCGGCGTCATCGCCGGCGGGGGCGTTCGTGCGGTGCTCGAGCTCGCCGGTATCCACGACGTGCTCTCGAAGTCCCTCGGGAGTCAGAACCCGATCAACCTCGTGAAGGCCACGATGGCAGGCCTCGAGGCCCTCCGGCGGCCTGAGGACGTTGCGAAGCTGCGTGGCCTCAGCATCTCGCAGGTGCTCGGCATCGACCGCGCCAACGGAGGGCAGTCCGAGGAGGCCGCAGCCGAGCCGGTCACGGCCGCCGCGGCCGGCGAGTCGGAGAGCGCCTGATGTCCACGCTGACCATCAGGCAGGTGAAGTCGCCCAACGGGGCCTCGAAGAAGCAGCGCGACTCTCTGCGTACGCTGGGCCTCGGGCGTATCGGGAGGCAGTGCGAGCGCCCCGACGACGACGTCGTGCGGGGCCTCATCTACTCCGTGCACCACCTCGTGGAGGTCAAGGATGGCTGAGGAGCGCGTGATCGGCCTGCACAATTTGAAGCCCGCCAAGGGCTCCACCCACCGCCGCAAGCGCGTCGGCCGCGGCGAGGGGTCGGGGTTCGGCAAGACCTCGGGGCGGGGCCAGAAGGGCGCCGGCTCACGCGCCGGAGCCAAGGACAGGGCCGGGTTCGAGGGCGGGCAGAACCCGATCCAGATGCGGATGCGCAAGCTGCGCGGCCCGCACATGAAGAAGTCGATGCCCTTCGAGAAGTTCCGCACCCACACGCAGCCCGTGAACCTGAAGGACCTCGACGGTCGCTTCGACAAGGGCGCGGAGGTCACCCCCGACGCGCTCAAGGCCAAGGGGCTCGCCACTCGGCCAGGCGTACCGGTCAAGGTGCTGGGCGAGGGAGAGCTCACGAAGGCGCTCACCGTGCACGCCCATGCCTTCTCGGCCACGGCGCGGGAGCGGATCGAGGCGGCCGGGGGCAGCGTCCGCGTGCTCGACTCGTAAGCAGGCAACGATGCTCCAGACCTTCCTCAACTCCTTTCGGGTACCTGAGATCCGGAAGAAGCTGGCGTTCACCGCCGCGATGCTGCTGCTCTACCGCGTGGGCGCCTATATACCGGCGCCGGGCATCAATGTCGACGCGGTCGAGAGCATCGCGGAGAACTTCACGGGCTCCAACGTGCTCGGCTTCCTCAACCTCTTCTCCGGTGGGAGCCTGCAGCGCTTTGCGATCTTCGCGCTCGGCATCATGCCCTACATCACCGCCTCGATCATCCTGCAGCTGATGACGGTGGTGGTGCCCCAGCTCGAGAAGCTCCGCAAGGAGGGCGAGGTGGGCCAGCAGAAGATCACGCAGTACACCCGCTACCTCACCGTCGGCCTGGCGTTCGGCCAGTCGGTCGGCTACGTCTTCCTCTTCCGCACCTTCTCGACCGGCGGCAACGAAGTGGTGGACAACTTCACGTTCGGACGCGTCTTCGTGATCGTGACCACGCTCACGGCGGGTTGCGTGCTGCTCATGTGGTTCGGCGAGCTCATCACCCAGCGCGGGATCGGCAACGGCATCTCGCTGATGATCTTCGCCAGCATCGTGTCCGGCCTTCCCAATGGCGTCACCCAGTGGTGGCAGAGCCCGGATCAGGTCTTCAAGGTGATGATGCCGTTCATCGGGCTCGCGGTGATCGTGTTCATCGTGTTCATGCAGGAGGGCCAGCGGCGGATACCCGTGCAGTATGCGAAGCGGGTCGTTGGCCGCAAGATGTCGGGCGGCGGCTCCACCTACCTGCCTCTGCGCGTGAACATGGCGGGGGTGATCCCCGTGATCTTCGCCGCCTCGCTCATGGCCTTCCCCCCGACGGTCGGCGAGCTTTCACAGGCAAGCTGGGCGCGCGACTTCTCCGCATTCTTCAACCCCAACGGGTGGGCCTACATCGTCGGGGAGTCGATCTTCATCATCCTCTTCACCTACTTCTACACTGCGGTCACCTTCAACCCGGTCGAGCAGGCGGACAACCTGAAGAAACACGCCGGGTTCATACCCGGGGTGAGACCCGGAAGGCCCACCGCCGAATACCTCGACCGCATCCTCGCCCGGCTGACCTTCCCCGGCGCTCTCTATCTTGCCGGCGTCGCGGCGCTCCCCACGATCCTCATCAACCAGACGAGCGCCAACTTCTTCTTCGGCGGCACGTCGATCCTGATCGTGGTCGGCGTGGCGCTCGACACGATGAAGCAGCTCGAGGCGCAGCTCATGATGCGCAACTATGAGGGGTTTCTCAAGTAGCTGTCAGCGCAGGGTGCAGCGCGTTGGAAGTACACGGGCTCGGCATCCTGCCTCGCCTTCGACAGAGAATCTCTTTCGCCGTTCCTGCGGCGAGTCCCGGTCGGATAGCTTCGCGATCCTCCCGGGACGCCAGCAGGACGGTTGGAAATCACCCGGGCCCGGGCGTCCTGTAACGAACCCTTGAAAGCCCACACGGGGCGAGCGTCCGGACGAACCGCCGTGGGCACCACTCCGGAGCTACCGCAGGTCCCGGGGGTCGGATACCGGTCCCGGGTTGACACCCGTCCCGGGTGGGCAACGGTCCCGGTACAGATCGCGTAGCGATCGTCCGGGACTCGTCGCTGGAACGGCGAAAAAGGCTCTCCAGTCGAAGGCGAGGCAGGATGCCGAGCCCGTGTGACTCAATTGTGCTGTGCCGGGGCGATAGCCTTGCCCAGGTCGTGAGCGAGCTCAATCTCATCCTGCTCGGCCCGCCGGGCGCGGGCAAGGGCACGCAGGCGGAGCGGCTGCGGGCCGACTTCGAGCTGCCCTATTACGCCACGGGCGACATCCTGCGCGCGGCGGTCAAGGAGGGAACTCCGCTCGGTCGCGAGGCCAAGGAGTACATGGACAGGGGCGACCTCGTGCCCGACGACCTGATCGGCCGGGTGATCGTCGAGCGGGTGGACGGTGCGGATGCCCGGGACGGCTTCGTCCTGGACGGCTTCCCCCGCACGGTAAAGCAGGCCGAGGTGCTCGGCGCCGCGCTTGAGTCGCTCGGGAGGCGGCTAACCGCCGCGCTCTCCATCGAGGTGCCAGACGAGGAGGTCATCCGCCGGCTGTCCGGTAGGCGGATGTGCGAGAAGAACGGCCACGTCTACCACGTGGAGCTCGACCCTCCCAAGAACCCCGGCTTCTGTGACCAGGACGGCTCCGTCCTCGTGCAGCGGGAGGACGACAAGGAGGAGACCGTGCGCCACCGGCTGCGGGTCTTCCACGATCAGACTCGCCCCGTGATCGACCACTACCTCAAGCAGAGCCTGGTGCGCCGGTTCGACGGCTGCAGGCCGCCCGAAGAGGTGCACGGTCACATCAGGGCGACGCTTGCCACCCTCCGCCTGGAAGAGGAGCTCTAGGGGTGATCATCAAGAAGACTCCCAGCGAGATCGAGGCGATCGCCGCGTCCGGCCGCATCCTCGCCCGCTGTCACCGGCTCCTGCGGTCGAAGGCCCGCCCGGGCGTGACCACGGGCCAGCTCGACGAGGCGGCGGAGCGGTTCATCAGATCCCAGGGCGCCGAGCCCGTGTTCAAGGGGTACCGCGGCTATCCCGGCTCGATCTGCACGTCACCGAACTCGATGGTCGTCCATGGGATACCGGGGCCCTACAGCCTGAGCCGGGGCGACGTCCTTTCGATCGACATCGGCGTGTTGCGGGACGGCTGGGTCTCCGACGCCGCGGTGACCCTGCCGATCGGCCCCGTCAGCCCGGTCGCCCGCGGCCTCCTTGCCGCCACCCGGGCCGCGCTCTTCGAGGCCGTCGGTCAGTGCCGCGCCGGCCACCGCCTGGGCGATGTCTCCGCGGCCGTGCAGCGGCGCGTCGAGGCAGACGGCTACTCCGTGATCCGCTCCCTCGTCGGCCATGGGGTCGGCCGCGACATGCACGAGGATCCCCAGATCCCGAACTACGGACGGCCGGGCACGGGGCCAATGCTCGAGGAGGGCATGGTGCTCGCCATCGAGCCGATGGTGAACGCGGGAGGCCACGAGGTGCGGATGGGCACCGACAACTGGGCGGTGTACTCGCTCGATGGGTCGCTTGCCGCCCACTTCGAGCACACGGTGGCCGTCACCGCGGATGGGCCGCGCATCCTCACGCCCTGGCACGATGAGGACGAGACGACCGGGTCGGGCGGCAACGGAGCCTCGGACTCTGCGCCCGCCACCTCCGCAGCGGGCACCTGAGCGGTCGCTCCCAACTGCGTCTTGCTAATCTCTCTGGCTGGCGCTTTGCCGACTCCTGGGCATTGCGGTCATTCTCTCTATACGGAAGGTAGATCCACGGAGCCATGAAGGTCCGAGCCTCGGTCAAGCCAATGTGCGAGAAGTGCAAGGTGATCCGTAGAGGCGGGGCGGTCCTGGTGATCTGCCAGAACCCGCGTCACAAGCAGCGCCAAGGCTGATCGACTTGAGACCGGATGTCGAAGGGCGAAATCAGAAGGTGGGGCTGGATGCCCCACTGAGGTAATCGACATGGCACGTATCTCAGGCATCAACATCCCCCTCAACAAGAGGGTCGAGATCGGTCTCACCTACATCTTCGGGATCGGTCGATCCCAGTCGCTCAAGGCGCTCGAGCGAGCCGGGGTCGCCCCGGACACGTACGTAAAGGACCTGACCGACGACGAGGTGATCAAGCTTCGCGAGGTCATCGACAATGAGATGACCGTCGAGGGCGACCTCCGCCGTGAGCGCTCCCAGAACGTGAAGCGCCTGATGGAGATCGGCGCCTACCGGGGGCTGCGCCACCGGCGAGGGCTGCCGGTGAACGGCCAGCGCACCAAGACCAACGGGCGCACCCGCAAGGGCCCCCGCCGGATGCAGGTGGCAGGCAAGAAGAAGGTGTCCAAGTGATTCCCGGAAAGGCGGAGCGCTGATGGCGGCCCAGAGGCCTGGACGGCCGCGCGGCCGTCGCAAGGTCAAGAAGAACATTCCCTACGGCCAGGCGCACATCAAGACGAGCTTCAACAACACCATCGTCTCGCTGACCGACCGCGAAGGCAACGTGATCGCGTGGGAGTCCGCCGGTGGCGCCGGCTTCAAGGGCTCGCGCAAGTCCACCCCCTTTGCGGCTCAGGTCACCGCCGATGCCGCGGCCAGGAAAGGCATCGAGCAGGGCCTCGAGAAGGTCGAGGTGTTCGTGAAGGGACCCGGCTCCGGACGCGATACGGCGATCCGTTCACTGCAGGCGGCGGGCCTCGAGATCACCACGATTCGCGACGTCACGCCTCAGGCGCACAACGGCTGCCGTCCGCGCAAGCGCCGGAGGGTCTGAGATGGCCCGCGATACGAGCCCTCAGTGCAAGCAATGCCGCCGGGAGGGCGAGAAGCTCTTCCTGAAGGGCGAGCGCTGCCTGACCGATAAGTGCGGGATCGAGCGTCGGAACTATCCTCCCGGAGATCATGGGCGCGGCCGATCGCGGCAGTCCGAGTACCGCGTTCAGTTGCGCGAGAAGCAGAAGGCCCGCCGCTACTACGGTGTGCTCGAGAAGCAGTTCCGCAACTACTATGCCCGCGCGTCGCGGCAGCCCGGGGTGACCGGCGACAACCTCTTGAGAATGCTCGAGACCCGGTTCGACAACGTGCTCGTACGCCTCGGCTTCGCGGTCTCTCGCCGCCAGTCCCGCCAGCTGATCCGGCATGGGCATTGGACCGTCAACGGCCGCCGCGTGGACATCCCGTCCTACCAGGTGCGCCCCGATGACGTGATCATGCTGAAGGCGGGATCCAAGGGGGACCAGACGATCCGTGACGCCACGGAGCTGGTCTCGGTAGTGCCCGCGTGGTTGCAGGCGGACCACGACGGACTCACCGCCAAGGTGCTCCGGGCACCCGAGCGCGACGAGATCGCCGCGCCGGTGCAAGAGCAGCTGATCGTCGAGCTTTACTCCAAGTAGCCGTCAAAGCCGCGCCGCCGCCGGTGCGGGCGTGCGCGCACTCCCAACGCGAAGGACACCACCATGATCGAGTTCCAGACCCCCCAGATCTCCGCCGAGAACGTGCGGGACAGCCGCGGCACGTTCACCATCGAGCCGCTCGACCGCGGCTTCGGTTACACGTTCGGCAACTCGCTGCGGCGCGTGCTGCTCAGCTCGCTCGCCGGTGCCGCCGTCACGAGCGTGCGGATCGAAGGGGTGGCGCACGAGTTCTCGACGATCCCGGGGATCAAGGAGGACGTCACCGACATCGTCCTCAACCTCAAGGAGGTCGTGTGCCGGATGCACTCCGACGCCGCCGAGATCGAGGCGCCTCTGGTGGTGACCGGGCCGGGTGAGGTCACCGCCGGGGACATCGACCTCCCTTCCGGGGTCGAGATCCTCAACCCGGAGACCCACATCGCGACCCTCGAGAAGAAGACGAAGCTCGAGATCTACCTCACCGTGGGTCACGGCCGCGGCTACTCCCCGGCAGAGGACAACAAGACCCCCGACCAGCCGATCGGCGTCATCCCGATCGATTCCATCTTCTCGCCCGTCAAGCGGGTGGCCTACCAGGTCGAGTCCGCGCGCGTCGGGCAGCGCACCGACTACGACAAGCTCACGATGGACATCGAGACCGACGGATCGGTCGATCCGCACGCGGCGCTTCGCGAGGCGGCCGAGATCCTGATCAAGTACCTGGCCATCTTCTCAGAGCCCGAGCGCGTGGAGGCGCTGCGCGAGGCCGGCGCCGGCCTCGTGGGAGCCGCTGCCATGGCCGGCGGCGACCTCGGCGTGGTTGGCGCGGGCGGCTCGATCGCGGGCGCCGACGGCATGGACGACATCCTGATCGAGGAGCTCGAGCTGGGCGTGCGGTCCTACAACTGCCTCAAGCGGGCCGGCGTTCAGACGGTGGGGGACCTCGTTCAGAAGAGCGAGTCCGAGCTCAACGCGATTCCCAACTTCGGACGCAAGTCGATCGAAGAGGTCATCGAGACGCTCGAGGCCCGCGGGCTGTCGCTGCGCGCGTAGCGACTAGGATCGAGCGGTCATGCGCCACGGAAAGCAGAGAGGCAAGCTCAGCCGGGACCCCGCGCACCGCAAGGCGCTGATGATGAACCTGTCGCGGGAGGTGCTCGATCACGAGCGCATCCAGACCACCGAGGCAAAGGCAAAGGCGGTCAAGCCCGAGCTCGAGCGCCTCATCACGCTCGGCAAGCGCGGCGATCAGCACGCTCGGCGGCTCGCGATGTCGCGGCTCGGGCAGGACAAGTTCATCGTCTACAAGCTGTTCGAGGAGATCGCTCCCCGCTACGCCGAGCGCCCTGGCGGCTACACGCGCATTCTAAAGCTGGGGCCGCGCAAGTCTGACTCCACGGAGATGGTCTTTCTCGAGCTGGTGTGAAGATGCGCAGGATTCGGCGTCCATGCCGAATCCTCTGAAACTGATGCGAAGGATTCGGCGTCCATGCCGAATCCTTCGAGGGACCTTCGAACGGTAGGTTCTGCTAATGGACCTCGAGAAGATCAAGGAGCAGGCCAGGGTCGGCTGGGGGATGGGCGAGTACAGCGGGCTGTCCGTGGTGCTGAGGCCCGCCGCGCACGCCCTATGTGACGCCTGCGCGGTCTCCGCCGGCCAGGAGGTGCTGGACGTGGCCGCCGGTGACGGGAACTTCGCGGTGGCATGCGCCGAGGAGGGCGCCGGCGTCGTGGCCTCCGATATCGCTCCCGGGATGGTTGAGCAGGGCCGCGCCCGCACGGAGGCGGAGGGCCACGACATCGAGTGGGTCGAGGCCGACGCGGAGGACCTTCCCTTCGAGGACGCCCGCTTCGACTGCGTGGGCTCGGTGTTCGGCGCCATGATCGCGCCGCGTCCGCGCGTGGTGGCCGAGGAGATGTTCAGGGTCGTGCGCCCGGGCAACACCGTGGGCATGACCGCATGGCTCCCCGAGGGGCCTACCTACGAGATGTTCCAGGTGACCCGCTCCTACAGCGAGCCGCCTCCCGGCCTTCCGAGGCTTGAGGAGTGGTCGCGGGAGGAGGCTGTGCGAGAGCGCTTCGAGGGCCTCGCCAACTCGATCGAGATGGAACGGCGCACGCTGCCGTGGACCGCGGACTCGCCCGAGGCCTTCGTAACGGACATGGAGCGTCACGCCCCGATGCAGGCCTCGGCCAAGGCGAACATGGACCGGGAGGTCTACGCGCGGCTCCGAGAGGAGCTCGTGGGGCTCGCCCGGCAGTGGGCGGGCGGCGATGGGCCGATCGCCACCGAGGCTCCCTACGTCCTCATCGTGGCCCGCAAGCGCGGATAGGCATGCGGTGCTCGCGGTGGCCGGCGCCCGCGGCTGCGCTCCTCCGGGATGACGGGGTCCGGTGCTGGCGGCGGCCGGCGTCCGCGGCTGCGCTCCTCCCATGACCGCGCGGCTGCTGCTCGAGTACGAGGGCACCCGCTTTGCCGGGTGGGCCCGTCAGCCAGGCCAGCGCACGGTGCAGGCCACCATGGAGGAGGCGCTGGCGCGGCTGCTTCGCCGGGACGTCGATCTAACGGTGGCCGGTCGTACCGACGCCGGGGTGCACGCTCGGGGCCAGGTGGCAAGCCACGAGGGGTCGCCGGCCTGGCGGTCGGCGCTCAACGGCGTCCTTCCGCGCGACGTCCGTGTCCTCGAGAGCCAGGAGGCACAGGAGGGATTCGACGCCCGGCGTGACGCCCGCGCGCGCACGTACCGCTATCGCGTCCAGAGCGGCCCGGTCACACGTGTGTTCGAGCGCCACCGCGCTCTTCACTGGAGGTATCCCCTGGACCGGGCGGCTCTGGACGCGTGCGCGGCGCTCCTGCCGGGTGGGCATGACTTCACGGCGTTCACTCCGACGCAGACCAGCCACTCGCGCTTCGGGCGGTGCGTCACGCGCGCGGAGTGGGTGGACGAGAGCCCGGAGGTGGTGGCGTTCTGGATCGAGGCGGACAGCTTCATGCGGAGGATGGTGCGCACGCTGGCGGGCACGATGCTGGAGGTGGCGGCTGGTCGAATGGAGGTTGCGGAGTTCGGCCGTCTGCTCGAGGGGCGCCCGCGCCGAGAGGCGGGCGAGACGGCCGCGGCGTGGGGGCTATACCTCGAGTCGGTGCGCTACTGATGGGGCTCGTCGATCGGGAGGCCGCTTTCATGCAGCCGACATCCCAGACCATGAGAGGGGCATCACCTTCCTGTTCGCGTGCCGCACCCTTCGGTGGCCGTTGTTCCGCGACCCTCGGCTGACGCGACTGCTGCGGTGCCGACACCCCTGCTCGGCTATCACGGCAGGCCGTCTACACGGATCGAAACCCTCCGGGTGGGCGGCTCGTGGCGCGCCCCGCGGCAGATCGGCCCGCCCGGTCCGACTATCCTCGGAGACGCCGATGAAGGTCCTGTTGACAAACGACGACGGCATCCAGGCCGTGGGTTTGCGGGCCATGCGCCGGGCTCTGCTCGAAGTTCCGGACGTGGAGCTCGCGGTGATCGCGCCGGACTCGAACCGCAGCGCCATGGCCCGCAGCATCACCACCCGAAAGCCGCTCTGGGTGGAGGAGATGGATATGGGCGACGGCGCGGTGGGCTACGCCACGGACGGTACGCCGGTGGACTGCGTGCGCTTCGCGGCTCTCGGGCTGATCGAGTTCGAGCCCGAGCTGATCGTGTCCGGCATCAACCACGGCTCGAACCTCGGCGATGACATCACCTACTCCGGGACCGTGGCGGCGGCGCTCGAGGGAATCATCCTGGGCATACCCGCGATCGCGGTCTCCCAACAGGCGGACCGGGGCCAGATGGACTTCCGCGCCGGCCGCTCCTGGCAGCCGGAGGACTTCGACCAGGCTGCCGCGTTCGTGGCGAGGATGGTGGAGGAGCTCGAGGAGGTGCCGATGCCGAAGAGCACCCTCCTCAACGTGAACTGTCCGGCCGGGAGGGCGAGCGGGGCGCTGGCATGCCGGCTCGGAAAGCGGATCTACCGCGATCGCCTCGAGCTCGCCGAGGAAGAGGAAGGCCGGCGCCGCTATCGGATCTATGGTGACGACCCGAGCTATCACCACGAGGACGGCACCGACTTCGCCGCCCTCGGTGAGGGACGCATAGCGGTCACTCCCCTCCACTTCGACCTGACCGATGCCGCCGGTGTGCAGGAGCTCGCCGGATTCGACCTCGACCGGCTGATGGCACCGGCCGCTCGCGAGGCTTGACGGACTCTCCCGTCTCCGGGGCGACGGGCTCGAGGGAGGGGGGCGATGAGGCCGCCGCCCGGGTCGCAGATCTCCGGCGGCAGCTCGAGTACCACAATCACCGCTACTACGTCCTCGACGATCCAGAGGCCTCGGATGCCGAGTACGACGCGCTGCTGAACGAGCTGCGCGACCTCGAAGCGGAGCATCCAGCGCTCCAAGGCCCGGACTCGCCTACCCAGCGGGTCGGCGCCAAGCCGCTCGAGAAGTTCGAGCCCGCCCGCCACCTGCAGCCGATGCTCTCGCTGGCCAACGCTCGCAACGAGCAGGAGCTGCGGGCCTGGCTCGAGCGTTCGGAGCGACTGCTGAACAAGGAGGGCGTGCCGGACGCCGAGATCCGGTTCGTGACCGAGCCCAAGGTGGACGGCCTGGCGATCTCGCTCCTCTACGAGGACGGCGTGCTCGTGCGGGGGGCCACACGCGGCGACGGAGAGGTCGGCGAGGACGTGACCCAGAACCTGCGCACGGTGAAGGCGATCCCGCTACGTGTCCCGGGGGCCCCGGCGTTGCTCGAGGTGCGCGGGGAGGCCTATCTCCCCCGCAAGGCCTTCGCCAGACTCAACGAGGAGAGGGCCGCCGCGGGCGAGCCCACCTTCGCCAACCCACGCAACTCCGCCGCGGGCTCGATCCGCCAGCTCGATCCCCAGCTGGCCGCCGCGCGCCCGCTCTCGGTGTGGTGCTACTCGATCGGAGCGCTCGAGGGGCTCGAGTTCGAGAGCCACATGGAGTCGCTCGAGTGGCTGCGCAGCCACGGGTTCAAGGTGAACCCCGATGTCGAGCGGTTCGACAGCCTCGAAGAGGTGGTCGAGGCCTGCCGCAACTGGGAGGCCCGCCGCGAGTCACTTGACTTCGAGATCGACGGCGTGGTGGTCAAGGTGGACGACCTCGAGCTCCAGCGCCGCCTGGGGGTGGTAGGGCGCGAGCCGCGGGGGGCAATCGCCTGGAAGTTCCCGCCGATGACCGCCACGACGACCCTGAACCGCGTCGCGTGGAACGTAGGACGGACCGGGCACATGGTGCCCTTCGCCCAGCTCGAGCCAGTGCAGGTGTCGGGAGTGACCGTGAAGCTCGCCACGCTTCACAACGAGGAGGACCTGAAGCGCAAGGACGTGCGCGAGGGCGACGAGGTGATCGTCATGCGCGCCGGGGACGTCATCCCCCAGGTAGTGTCGCCCACCTCGAAGGCCCAACGCGCCGCAAAGCGCGGTCCCATACCCCGCCCGCCCCCCGAGTGCCCGGCGTGCGGCACGCCGACCGTGAAGCCCGAGGGCGGGGTCTGGACGATCTGCCCCAACCGCGCCTCGTGCCCCGGCCAGCTCTTCCAGGCGATCAAGCACTTCGTGAGCCGCGGGGCGATGGACATCGAGGGGCTCGGAGAGAAGCAGGCCGAGCGCTTTCTCTCCGACGGTCTGATCTCGGGCATCGCCGACATCTACGAGCTCGACGCCGAACGCCTGAGAGGGCTCGAGGGCTTCGGCGAGGTGTCGATCCGCAACCTGCTCGAGGCGATCGAGCGCTCTAAGGGCCAGCCGTTCAACAGGGTGCTCTACGGCCTCGGGATCCCCGGCATCGGGTTCGTCAACGCACGGGCACTGACCGGGCACTTCCGCACTATGGATGCACTGGCGTCGGCCTCACCCGAGCAGATCGAGCAGACCCCGGGCATCGGGCCGATCCTGGCCCGGACGATCGCCGAGACCCTGGCCCAGGACGGAACACGGGAGCTGATCGCCCGCCTGCGGGAGCACGGGCTGGCCATGGAGGAGGAAGGCCGACCCGCCGACGCGATCGACGGCCCACTGAAGGGCAAGACGCTCGTGCTGACCGGCACCCTGCCGAGCCTTTCGCGTGAGGAGGCCACTCAGCGAATCGAGGCGGCGGGGGGGAAGGTCACGGGCTCCGTGTCGAAGAAGACCGACTACGTCGTGGCGGGCGAGGATCCCGGATCGAAGCTGGCGAAGGCGGAGGCGCTGGGTACAGAAGTGCTCGACGAGCAGGGGGTGCTGGCGCTGCTCGACGGCTGATTCCGGCGTCCGTCAGCGGGCGGCCCTGACGCCCGCGATGGCCTGGAGCATGCCGTCCTGGAGGTTCCGGGCTCCGAACGGATTGACGCCGTTCATGAGGATCGAGAAGACGTAGGTCTCGCCCGACCGGGCCTCGCAGTAGCCGGACACCGCCGAGACCCCAGAAATCGTCCCGGTCTTTCCCCGGCAGCGGCTCCGGGCCGGGCCCCGGCGCATCCGTGGTCTCAGCGTGCCGTCCCGGCCCGCGATCGACAGCGATTCGAAGAACGCGGGGAAATCGTCCTTGCGCCGGCGCATCGCCATCAGCAGCTTTGCCACCGCGAACGGCGAGGCGCGGTTGCCGCGCGCGAGCCCGGAGCCGTCGACCAGGCGCACGCCGCTGCCCACCCGGGCGGCGAAGCCCGCGGCGATCCTTGCTCCGCCGGCGGTGGTGCCCCTGCCGTTCGCCTGCATGGCGAGGTCCTTGAGGAGGGTCTCGGCGAAGAAATTGTCGGATGGCTTGTTGGTGAGGGCGGCGAGGCGGGCCATCTTCGGGGAGCTCACCGAGGCGATGATCTGGCTGCCGGCGGGCACGCGACCGGAGCGCGGGGCCCCCCTCACGCCGACCTTGCGCTGCGCGAGGGCCGAGTCGAGCCGGGCCGCGGCGAAGACGGCGGGCGTTCCCTGAAAGCCGTGTCCTCCCTCCGTCGCGAGGCCGCGGTTGTAGGACAGGGCCGAGAGGGGGCCCACGTAGATCGAGGTCCGGAAGCCCGAGTCGGGCCCCCCGCGCAGCGAGTCGAAGCGCGACTCGTCACCGAGCACCCGGCCGGTCACCCGCTCGATGCCGGAATCCTTCAGCTTGCCGGCCAGGTCCTCCACGGCGGCCCCGCCGCCGTAGGAGCGGTGGGCAAACCGACGGCTGCCGAAGGTGGGGTCGCCTCCGCCGACGAGGTAGAGGTTGCCGCGGTAGGTGCCATCGGGCTCGAGGTCGCCGTCACCGCGCACCTCCGTGCTCAGGCGGGCAGCGGACCCGAAGCGCGCGAGCGCGGCGGCGGTGGTGAACAGCTTGGCGTTCGAGGCCAGGATCCGCGCGCTCGTGTGGCGCCAGCGAAAGACGGTCCTCCCCCGGTCCACGTTCACCACGTAGGCGCCGGAGAACCGTCCCGCCGCGCGCATCGAGCGGCTGAGCTTGCCTCGAAGGGCGGAGTCGGCGTCCTGCGCCGCCCGGGCCGGAGCCACGGACGCCGCCGGAGCGCTCTCGACGAGAGCGATCAGGACGAGCAGGGCGATGAATGCTGGGAGGCGCCGGACGGACATCTCGGAGTGGAACACCGTAGCGAGGCCAGGGGAGCGCTCCCGAGAGTGGCCAGTCTAGCCAGGTCTGACGGCCCGGAGAGCCCGATGGCCGATAATGGAAGGCGTGGGTGATGTAGTAAAGCTCCAGAAGGTCCCGGCCAAGGACCGAAAGACGGTCGGCAAGCCGAGACGGCGTCGCCCGAGCCGCTCGCGGACCGCCCTGGTGCTGGGCGGAGGGGGCTTCACCGGCGGCGTCTACGAGATCGGCGCGCTGCGGGCCCTCGACCTCCTGGCCGTGAACCGCACGGTCAACCAGTTCGACGTGTACGTGGGCACCAGCGCCGGAGCCTTCGTCGGATCGCTCCTGGCCAATGGCGTGACGCCCGAGGAGATGATGCGGGTGGTCGACCGGCAGGTGCCGACGCCGTTCCACGACGTGGATCGCGGCTCGCTGATGCGCCCCAACTACTCGGAGTTCGCGCGCAGCGCGGCGCTGCTGCCGCTGCGGATGCTGGGGCTGGCGCGCAGCCTGGTGAGCCACGTCGGCCAGTTCTCGGTCATCGACCTCGTGGTGCAGATGGCCGACGGTTTGCCCTCGGGCATGTACGACGGGCTGGCCATCGAGCAGTACCTCGAGACCGTCCTGGGCGATCCCGACCGCACCAATGACTTCCGCCTGCTCCAGAACGAGCTCTACCTGGCGGCCACCGACCTCGATACCTGCGAGCGGATCGTGCTTGGCGGCCAGCACTGGGATGACGTGTCGATCGCCCGCTCGGTGGCCGCCTCGACCGCCCTGCCGATGCTGTACAAGCCCGTGGAGATCAAGGGCCGCCAGCTCGTGGATGGCGGGATCCGGTCGACGACCAACGTGGACATAGCAGTGGAGCGCGGTGCCAAGTTCGTGATCGTGGTCAATCCGCTCGTCCCCTACGTGAACGACTTCGAGAAGGTGATCCCCACCGTGCTCGGTAGCCGCGTGAGGCGGGTGTCGGACATGGGCTTCCCCCAGATCGGCTATCAGGCCTTCAAGCTGCTGGCCCATCAGCGCCTGCACGAGGCGGTGGAGCACTGGCAGGAGCGGTACCCGGGGGTTGACATCATCCTCATCGAGCCCGAGCCCAACGACGAGCTGATGTTCGCGACCAACATCATGAGCTTCACCAAGCGGGTGGAGATAGCCCGCCACGGCTTCGAGTCGGTCACGCTGAAGCTCGCTCAGGACTACGACGAGCTGAAGACCGTCTGCGCGAGGCACGGCATCGAGATCTCCGCCGCACGCGTGCGGAATGTGGTCCGCAACGTCGCCAGGGAAAAGGAGAAGACAGCCGCGTGGCGCCGCATCCTCGAGCAGACCACCGGCGCCCTGCTCAGGCAGTCAGAGGAGGTCTGAGGACACTCTCGCCAGCCAGAGGTAGGCGAGGGCGCGCGGAGGCGCTACTTGGCGTAGAGCGCCTCGATCGCGTCGCCGTTCTTGTGGCCGACCACGTTGCGCTTGACCTTGAGCGTGGGGGTCAGCTCACCGGTCTCTTGCGTGAAGTCGTGGGGGAGGATCGTGAACTTCTTGATCTGCTCGACCGGTCCCACCCTGGCGTTCACCTCGTCGACGGCGCGCTGGACCTCCTCGCGCATCGCCTGTGAGCTCGGAACCTCCTCCACACTGAGCGAATGCCGCTCTGCGAACCCCGGCGCCTCCTCGGGGTCCACGGTGACGAGCGCCACGAGGTACGGCCGACGGTCGCCCACCACCAGTGCCTGGGAGATGTACCGGTTCTGCTTCAGGCCGTTCTCGAGGTTGGTCGGGGTGATGTTCTTGCCACCCGCGGTGATGATGATGTCCTTCTTGCGGCCGGTGATGTACACGAAGCCGTCCTCGTCGATCCGTCCGATGTCACCCGTGTGAAGCCAGCCGTCGATGAGGGTCTCCCGCGTGGCCTGCTCGTCCTTGTAGTAGCCCTTGAAGATGTTGGCGCCCTTGAGCAGCAACTCGCCGTCTTCGGCCACCCTTGCATCAACGCGGGACAGGGGCTTGCCCACCGAGCCGAAGCGGAAGTCATGCGGGACGTTGGCAGTGGCCACGGTGGAGGTCTCGGTCATCCCGTAGCCCTCCATCACCGGGATGCCACACGCGTAGAAGAACTCGAGGATCTCAGGGGCGATCGGGGCGGCGCCCGTGACGCACTGACGGATGCGCCCCCCGAAGATCGACCGCACGTCGGCGTAGAGCTTCTCCTCGGCCCTGTCGAAGCCGGCCTGCAGCTCAGGCGGTACCGCTTGGCCCGCGGCCTGCAACTCGCGGACCTTCACGCCCACCCGCACGGCCCGCTCGAGCTGTGCCCTGTCCTCGGCCGAGCTCGTGGCGAGCGTGTAGATCTTCTCGAACATGCGGGGCACGGACGGGAAGGAGGTGGGCTGCACCTCCATCAGGTTGGGGACGATCTTCTGCGGATCCTTCTCCCAGTAGGCGACTGTGCCGCCGGTGTCGATCACGACGAACTGGACGAGCTTCGCGAACGCGTGCGCAAGCGGCAGGAAGAGATAGACCACCTCGTCGTCCACGCCGACGACGCCGCGTGCGACGGTCATGTTGGTGACATCGCGGTAGTTGCCGTGACTGATGAGGCAGCCCTTCGGGGGGCCGGTGGTGCCCGAGGTGTAGATCGTGATGCAGATGTCGTCCTCCGTGACCGCGTCACGGCGCGCGGCGAGCTCGGCTTCGGGCCGGGCGGCGCCGCGCTCTCGCAGCTGCGCGAGGGTGACCGCGTTCCCGAGCCGGCCCGCCTCGCCCGGAGGATCGATCACCACGATGTGCTCCAGGTGAGGCAGGTCGGCCTCGACCTCGCGCACCTTGGCCAGCTGCTCTGCATCCTCCACGAAAACGGCCTTCGACTCCGAGTGCTCAAGGACGTAGTGGCACTCCTCGGCCGAGTTGGTCTGGTAGATCGAGACCGACACCGTACCGGCGGCGAGGATCGCCAGGTTCGCATAGGTCCACTCGGGCCGCGTGTGGCTGAGGATCGAGACCTTGTCCCCGGCCTCGAGGCCAAGGTCGATCAAGCCTCGGCCGACCTCGCTGACGGTCTGGCCGAGCTCTTCATAGCTCACATCCCGCCACTCCTCGCCGCTCTTGTAGATGAGGGCTCGCTTCCCCGCGTGCTTCTCGGCGGCGAGGTGTGCCAGGTCAGCGATGCTCCGCGAGCCCGTGCCCGCGGATGCCGAGGTGGCTGCTTCCATCCGCTTCCTCTCCCCCCAGATCCGCTTTCGGGGCGGATTCTAGGCCGTGAGGGGGGAGTGCAGGCTGCCCGGTGAGGGGTTAGGCCTTGGCCAGCGTGGTACCGCTCTGCTTTGCATGCTTCAGCGTATTCAGGAAAAGCGTCTTGTCGATCCGTCCCTGGAAGATCGGCACGCCGTGCTCCATGCACTTCGTGATGACTTCTCGTCGGTGCATCCCCGCTTCGCGACCGAGCTCCGTGGGCGTCAAATGGATCGCCATATGCCTGCTCCTTGTCCTCACTGGTTGCGGTGGGACTAAATCTACTGGTAGCGGACGACGTTGCAACCCTTTTCGTTGAAGGGCGGTCGCCGCCTGGCGCCCGTTTCCCAGATCGCGACGGGCGCGCGCGCCGGCGCGAGTACCCTGGGCCACGTGGCCAAGGCGACCGCAGGCTCGCACCGGGAGAGCGACTCGTTCATCGAGTCGCTCATGGACACGAGCCTTTACTCGATGGGCGCCTACTTCTCGGACGAGCACCCGGACCTGGTCGATGAAGTCATAGCCCAGAGCGAGGCCATCGAACGTGCGGGCATCCGTGCATACGCCGAGGATCACCGGCTGACGGTCGAGGCGTGCTTCGAGACGCTCCTCACGGGACTGGCCGTGCGCTACTACAACGCGGTAGCGGCCTAGCCGGTGCCGCGACTCAGACGGGTCAACTGCTCAGGGCCCGGCATCTCGCGACGGCGTCGCGGCCGGGGGTTCGAGTACCTGGACGAGGCGGGGCGTCACATCGAAGAGCCCGAGGTGATCACCCGCATCCGCGAGCTGGCTATTCCGCCGGCGTGGCGGGACGTCTGGATCTGTCCCTACCCGATGGGCCATATCCAGGCCACCGGCATGGACGCCGCCGGGCGCAAGCAGTATCGCTACCACGACCGCTGGCGTGAGCGGCGGGACCGCGCGAAGTTCGACTCGATGTGCGACTTCGGACGGGCCCTGCCGGCTCTGCGAGAGCGCGCCGGCTCAGATCTGGCGCAACCCGGCATGCCGAGGGAACGAGCGCTCGGGTGCGCCGTGCGCCTACTCGACCGCGGCTTCTTCAGAATCGGCTCCGAGGGCTACGCGGAGGAGAACGACACCTACGGCCTCGCCACGCTGCGCAAGTCCCACGTGAGGCTCGGCGAAGGTGCCACCGTGCACTTCGACTACGCCGCCAAGGGAAGCAAGCGCCAGCGGCAGCGGATCGTGGACACGGAGGTCTACGAAGTGGTAAGGGTCCTGAAGGCCCGGCGAGGGGGCGGCCCCGAGCTGCTGGCGTACAAGGCCGGGGGCCGCTGGGCAGACGTGAGGTCGGCGGACATCAACGGCTATGTCAAGCAGGCCACGGGCGGTGAGTTCACGGCCAAGGACTTCCGAACCTGGAACGCCACCGTGATCGCGGCGGTGGCCCTGGCGGTGGCGGGTCCGGCGGCTGGAGGGGCGAAGTCCTCCGCGCGCGCGATCAGGCGCGCGGTGGACGAGGTGGCGCGCTACCTCGGCAACACCCCGGCGGTCTGCCGAGCGTCATACATCGATCCACGGGTCTTCGACCGCTACGACGGCGGCCTGACCATCGGAGGCGTCCTCCCGAGGCTCGTGGAGGAGGCCGAGGAGTGGCCGCTCACCCAGCGGTCGGTCGAGGAGGCCGTGCTGGACCTGATCGCCGGTGACGAGGACTCGTTCGCGATAGAGCGCGTGGCCTAGCCGCTCCCGACGCGGCGCTGCGGGCGTCTACCCGCCTTCCGCCGCGGTGCTCAGGCGGTCGAGCGAGCGGCGAAGCAGCCGCGACACATGCATCTGGGAGACACCGATCTGCTCGGCTATCTCCGACTGGGTGAGGTCGTCGATGAAGCGAAGCCTGAGGATGGTCTGCTCGCGGGCGGGCAGCGCGCGGAAGGCGGGGGCAAGGGCCTGGCCGAGGTCCACGAACCCATAGCTGGGGTCCTCCGCGCCGAGGTTGTCGCCCAGGGTCCGGTCGGTGTCGCCATCACCGGGATGCGGGGCATCGAGGGTGACGGGCGAATAGGCGGTGGCGGCCTCGAGGGCCTCGAGCACATCCTCCAGCGACAGACCGGTGTGCTCGGCAATGTCCCTCGGAGACGGTGAGCGCCCGAGCCGGCCCGAGAGCTGATCCACGGCGTCATTGACCCGCAGGAAGCGCTCCTGAACCGACCGAGGGACGCGCACGCCCCAGCCCTTGTCCCGGAAATGGCGCTTCAGCTCGCCCATGATGTTGGGCACCGCATACCGCACGAAAGGCCCGAGGTCCGGGTCATAGCGGTCGATCGCCTTGATCAGCCCCATGCTGGCCACCTGCTCGAGGTCGTCCTGCGACTCACCGGTATGCCGGTAGCGCGCGGCCAGGCGCTTGGTCAGCGGCAAGAAGCGATGCACCAGCTCCTCGCGGGCGCGGATGTCGCCGCCCTGGTACCTGCGAAGGAGCCGTTCCTCTGACTCGGGTAGGCCCACAGGGGGAGCGTTGGCGGATCCCGGAACCTCGGGAGTCTGATTGGCGGTTGGGATCGAAGACACGTTGCGAACTCTCCTGAAACGGAAGCGACGCTCTCTCCTACGAGGTCATTCCCGAGCCCACGGGACGCGGTCTGTCCCTCGTAGTCCTGACCGGAGTTCGCGAGCCACCACCCTCAGAAGGAGCCGTCGCCCGTGCTACCCAAAACCGATCCTACCCTCTCGAGTGCGCGCGGTAAACAACCCCCGGCTTCTGGCGCGTAACGCTGCCTCCTCCTGACGAGGTCAGATGGTCTCGGGGCCCTTCGGGTCCACCCCCGGCACATCCGGCGGGTCGACGTCCGGCTGCTCCGGCGGCGAGGGCTCGGGTACGCCTGGGCCGTCGGGCGCGGGCTCTGGCGGGTCGATCGGCGTCGATGGGATGTCCGGACTGTCGGGCGGCCCCGGCTCCGGGGCGGTAGGAGGGATCGGGTCGATGATCTCGAGCGTGGGAGCGGGCATGTCTGTCCGCTACCCGTGAGCGGCTTGTGCAAAACGGATGCCCCGTTTGGGCTTCGCGGCGTTGGGGTAGCTGGGCGCCGTGGCACTCACCGCAATACTTGACATAGACGGCACGCTGGTGGACACCAACTACCACCACGCGATCGCTTGGTACCGCGCATTCCGTCAGCTCGGGGTAGTGCTGCCGATGTGGCACGTGCACCGTCACATCGGCATGGGCGGTGACCAGATGGTTCCGGCGCTTGCGGGAGACGACTTTGCGACCGAGAAGGGTGAGGAGGTCCGGGAGATCGAGAAGGACTACTACCGCGAGCTGATCGACGAGACCGAGCCGCTGCCGGGCGCGCGCGCCTTGATGGACCGGCTGAAGGAGCAGGGGCACACCCTCGTGCTGGCGAGCTCGGCCAAGGAAGCAGAGGTGGACCACTACCTGGACGTCCTCGACGCCCGCGAGCTGGCCGACTCCTGGACCACCTCCGCGGACGTCGAATCCACCAAGCCCGAACCGGATCTCGTGCAGGCGGCACTCGACCGCGCGGGAAACACCGAGACGGGAGCCGTGCTGGTGGGAGACTCCACCTTCGACTGCGAGGCCGCCAAGCGGGCGGAGGTGCCCTCGATCGCCGTACTCACCGGCGGCTTCTCCAGCGAGGAGCTTGCCGAGGCGGGCGCATCCGCGGTGTATGACTCCGTTGAGGAGCTGCTGAACCGCATCGACGAGACCCCTTTCGGGGTTCCCGTCAGCGCCTGACCCCCGCGCCGCGGAGGTCAGCCCCGCATGCCCGGACGCGCGCGCCGCCCACTCCGGGTCGGTCGCCGGGGACCCGATCGAACGCTCCCAAGTGATCCGGTCCGGCGTGCTTATCGAAGCACCACCCAACAACGAGATGACTCGCTGTCCCAGTACGAAACAGGGAAGGGATGAGACATGAGCAAGACAGTTGAGCCGGAATCCGGCAGCGCGCTGGAAGAGCTCACGCAGGATGCCTCCTCGCGCAAGCGATTCCTGAGCATGGTGGGCGGGGCCGGCGCAGCCGGTGCCCTCACGATGTTCCTGGCCGCGTGCGGCGAGGACGAGAAGGAGAAGTCGGCCGGCACCGCCGGCGACGAGAAGAAGACGGGCGGTGGCGGGGGTGACCTCGAGATCGTCAACTACGCGCTGACGCTCGAGTACCTCGAGGCTCAGTTCTACGCGGACGTCCTCAAGTCCGGCGTCGTGACCGACAAGGCAGTCGGCGAGGCGGCCAAGATGATTGGCCAGAACGAGCAGGAGCACGTCGACGCCCTGCTGGCGACCGCAAAGAAGCTCGGGACTCCGGCGAAGAAGCCGAAGGCCAGCTTCCAGAAGGTCATCGACGGTGGCGAGAAGATGGTCCTCGAGACCGCCGCCACGGTCGAGAACCTCGGTGCGGCCGCATACCTCGGCCAGGCCGGGCGGATCAAGAGCAAGGAGATCCTTGCCGCCGCGCTGGCCATCCACACGGTCGAGGGACGCCACGCCGCGGCCCTCAACAAGATCGTGGGCAAGTCGATCGTTCCGGACGGCGCCTTTGCGAAGCCTGCCTCGATGGACGAGGTCCTGAAGCAGGTCAAGCCGTTCCTGGTGTCCTGAGCAGGACGCCGGAGAAAGGAGACAGAAATGTCATCTAGCAAGTTGGTGGCGCCCGAGCTGGCGTCGATAGAGATCAAGGGAATCACCCGGCATGCGTTCATGATGCGCAGCGCCGTCGCGGCGGGCTCGGTCTACGGGCTCTCCACTGTCGGCCCGTTCGTGGGCCGGGCGATCGCTCAGGAGGGTGGCGGCGACGTCGACATCCTGAACTTCGCCCTCACCCTCGAGCACCTGGAGACGGCTTTCTACACCGAAGCGCTGAAGAACGTTCAGGGGCTTGGCGGGGAGACGAAGGAGATCGCCGAGACCCTCCGGGACAACGAGGCGGAGCACGTCGACGCTCTCACGGCGACGATCAAGGATCTCGGAGGCAAGCCGGTGGCAGCACCCGGCGTCCAGTTCGGGAAGGCGTTCGCAAACGAGAAGTCGTTCCTCAAGACGGCTCAGACCTTCGAGGATCTCGGGGTGAGCGCCTACAACGGCGCGGGGCCGCAGATCAAGTCGAAGGAGGTGCTCGGCGCGGCCGGCGCCATCGTGCAGGTGGAGGGCCGCCACGCGGCGGCCATCCGCTTCCTGCGCGGCCAGCCGATCTCGCCCGGCGCGTTCGACAAGCCGCTCGAGAAGCAGGCGGTGCTCGACGCCGCCATGCCGTTCATCAAGGGCTAGAGAGCGGAGCGCGGCGTGTCCGCGCTTCCCGGCAGGTCGGTCGAGGGCCGGTGCGGCGGTTGCGCACCGGCCCTCTGGCGTCGGAGGGCGCCGCGCGGCGGTTTGCCCCGGCTGCGCGAGGGGTAGGCAGCCGCGATGGAGACTCCCAGGAAGGAATCAGACCAGCTGCCAGAGGACGGGCCCGCCGACCAGGTGCCCGATGACACCGGCGAGGAGGCCAGGGACGACGCAGAGGAGAACGCGGGCGTCAGAGACAACCCAGGTCAGGCCACCGGGCACCCCGAGAACGCCGGCTGAGCAGGCCACCGGGCACCCCGAGAACGCCGGCTGAGCGGGGCGCCTTCCAACGGCACCGCCCCGAGTGCTCGGCACGAGGCACGGCGACGAACAGGAGCCGCCTCAGCGGTCGGCCGTGATCCCCGGGCCGGCGCCGGGGTCCTCGTCGCCCTCGAGCGGGTCGCGCACGACCTCGGTGGCGCCCACCTCGTCGGCGTCGCCGTAGACGGCGGTGGTGCGGGCATCCTCCAAAGGGCCCGCCAGCAACTCGTCTGTAGGAGGCACGCCTTCCTCCTCGTGGGAAGCCTGCCTTATGAGGTCCGCCTCGGCCTGTTCGAAGCCCTCGGCCACTCCGCCGCCGCCCTCGAGCACGGGTCGCTGCGCGGGGTCGAGATCGGTTTCGGGGACCGGACCCCCGATCTGCGCCGCCTCGGCTGCGGCGGCGGCCGCCTGCTCTTCGGCCAGCCTGTCGGGATCGACCGGCTCGCCCCCCACGCCTTCGCTGTCCTCGGCACTCATCATGGTCTGGCTCCCTCTCGTAGGTCGAGTGGTCTCAGGCGGCGCTGCGCACCCCGTCGAGCTCCCGTTCGCCCGCGAGCCGCTTGAGCGCGTGCCCCTCCAGCCTGCGGACACCCTCTGAGGATAGGCCGAGCATCCGGCCGGTCTCACGCAGAGTCGCGGGGCCCTCATCACCGATACCGAACCGCAGCTCGATGACCTTTCGCTCGCGCTCGGGAAGTCGTGCCACGGCGCTTCGAAGCGCGTCCCCGCGCAGGGTGATCTCGATTTCCTCCTCGGGACCGCGTTCATCGCTTGGCAGCAGGTCCCCGAGCTGTGAGCTCTCGTCCTCGCCCACCGGGCGGTCGAGGCTGGTGACGGTTCGCGGCGCCTCGCGGATCTCATCGATCTCCTCCCGCGTGATCTCCGCCTTGGTTGCTATCTCATCGTCGGTCGGCTCCCGCCCGAGCTGCACCGAAAGCTCCCTCCTCGCCCGCGCGATCTTTCTCTCGCGCTGGCCGATGTGCACGGGGATGCGGATTGTGCGCGCCTTGTTGGCGAGGCCGCGCTGGATGGCCTGGCGGATCCAGAAGGTGGCGTAGGTGGAGAACTTGAAACCCTTGCGGTGGTCGAACTTCTCGGCGGCCCGGATGAGGCCGAAGATGCCCTCCTGGATGAGATCGATCAGCGGCAGCTCATTGCCCTGATACTTCTTCGCGATCGCCACCACCAATCGCAGGTTGGAGTTGATCATGCGCTCCTTGGCCGCGAGGTCTCCCTGCTCGATGAGACCGGCGAGCTCAACCTCCTCCTCCCTCGAGAGCAGCGGATACTGGCGGATGTCTCGAAGGAAGAGCGCAAGGGCATCTCCGGTGACCCCCGCCATCGCGTCGTTGTCGTAGCTGGTCTCCTCAACGGCGTCACCGCGGCAGCAGTCATCCGTCACATCGAGGCTTCGCGAGTCGAGCTCGTCGCTGACCTCGCCCGCCGCCTCGTCATCCAGTTCGAGGTCATGGACCAAGCCGCTCAACTCTGAAAGGTTCACGCAACCCTGCTCCTCCCAACGGCTGAGCATCGGCTCCAGCCGTGTTCTCGTCTCCTCTTGCATTCACCGCAATATTTCCGAAAGGCCCACACCCAAACCGCCCTAATGCGCCCGTTGGCCTGACGAAGCTGCGCCTTCGGGCCGCTCAAGGCCTAGCCGGCGGGCCACCTCGAGTGCGTTCCGAGGCGCGAACTCCTCCCAGTCGTTGTTGAAGTAGGCGAATACCTCGATCCGGCGAGACCAGGCCTCCAGTCGCTTCGCCCAGCGCGCCAGCTCGGCCTTCGAGTAGTTGCCCCGCCGGCCCGCCGCCCCGTAGTGGAAGCGCACGAGCGTGAAGTCCGCCGTGAGCTCGTGGGTCTGAAACGACCGGTCGGGACGGTCTCCGATCACAAGCGCGGCTCCCCGCTCCCGGAGCAGTGAGTACACATCGTCGGCGAACCAGCTCGGATGGCGGAACTCAAAGCAGTGGCGCCCCGGCGGCAGCCGGGCGAGGGCGCCCTCCAGCCGCTCGTCGTCGCGCTCGAAGCGGGCCGGCAGCTGCCACACCACCGGGCCGAGGCGGCCCGCGAGGACGAGCGGCTCGATCCGCTCGTAGAAGCGCTCCACCCCGTCGCCCATGTCGCGCAGGCGCTTCATGTGGGTCAGGTACTGACTGGCCTTGACCGCGAAGACGAAGTCCGGGGGAGTCTGCTCCACCCATCGCTCTACCGCGGGGCGGGAGGCCAGGCGATAGAAGGTGGAGTTGACCTCGACCGTGCCGAAGAGCTCCGCGTAGCGCCGGAGCCAGCGGGCCTTCGGCAACCCGGCGGGGTAGAGGCCACCTCGCCAGGAGTCGTAGTTCCAACCCGAGCAGCCGACGTGCACCGCGTGCCCTGCCATGTACCCCCGGTACCAAGCAGGCACGGTCGGGAAACCACTCCAGTCCGTGCCCAACCTGGTTTAGGGGTCACCCGCTCGGGGAGCTCAGGCAGTTCACGAAATGACGGGACGAGAGGAGGAGCACATGGACCAGGCAAGCACTGCCCATGCAGAGGGTGCAGGTCCAGGTGGCCAGCAGGTGAAGGAGGGGGCCCAGGAGGTGGGCCGCCAGGCCGCCGAGAAGGGCCGCGAGGCAGCCGGTGCCGCTCGTGGGCGAGCGCGCGAGCAGGTGGACCAGCGGTCGACCCAGGCCGGTGAGCAGCTGGCCACGCTGGCGGGCGACACCCGCACGGTGGGCGAGGAGCTGAGAAAGCAGGGCAAGGAGCAGCCGGCAAAGATCGCCGAGCAAGCCGCCGACCGCGTGGAGCGGGTGGGCGGATACCTGCGTGACTCCGACGCCGACCGGATCCTGCGGGACGTCGAGGACTTCGGCCGCAAGCAGCCCCTGGCTGTGGTTGCGGGGGGCTTCGTGATCGGGCTGCTGGCCTCGCGATTCCTGAAGGCATCGAGCGCCGATCGCTACCGCACTGTGAGCAGCGGACCGGGCGACATGACGCCGGGCTACACAGCCGGCGGGCGTTCCGTCTATGGCAGCGGAGGCCAGTTGGCGGGCTCTGAAGGTACCGGCGAGGGCGTCGGGGCGGGCACGGGCACCCGTCCGACCGGTCTTCCGGCTCACCAGTAGGCGACTGGGATGGCAACAGTGAAGGAGGACGTCGAATGGGCCAAGACACAGAAGCAATCCGCCGTCAGGTAGGGGAGACGCGCGACGAGATGTCCGGGACGGTTGACGCGCGCGGAAACAAGGCTGACGTGAAGGGCAGGGCGAAGGGGACGATCCAGGAGCGTCGCGACGCCGTGGTCGGCAAGCTCAGCGGTGCCGGCGGCCGCGTGAGCGAATCGACCCTCAGCGGCTCGGATGTCAAGGAAGGAGCCCAGCGGGCCGCCAGCACCGCTCAGGAGAACCCGCTGGGTCTGGGCATCGGTGCGATCGCCGCAGGGTTCCTGGCGGGCATGCTGATCCCATCCACGCGCACCGAGAACGAGCGGATCGGCCCCGTGGCCGACGAGGTGAAGGACCGGGCTCGGGAAGCCGGCCAGCAGGCGCTCGAGCACGGCAAGGAGGCGGCCCAGGAGATTGCCCAGAGCGCCTCCGAGCAGACCAAGGAGGCCGCGAAGAGCACGGCGCAGGAGGCCGGCGAGGCCGCTCGCCAGCAGGCGGGGCAAGCCACACGGTAAGCCGTCGCTCGTGGGCGGGGCGCCTCAGGCGCACCGCCCACGAGCTCCGCCGGACGCTGGCACTCGGCAGGCCACGCAGGGCCCTCGCTGGGCCGTTTGCCGGGCGGGCTGTCGGGTAACCGGATTGCGTGCGAGTCGCGATCATCGGCGCTACGGGAAACGTCGGCACGAGCGTGATCCGGGCGCTCGGCTCCGAGCCGTCGGTGAGCTCGATCGTGGGCGTGGCACGCCGCGCACCAGCCATCCGGTTGCCCAAGACGACCTGGGAGACCGCGGACGTCGTTGACTCCGACTTGGTGCCCCTCGTGCGCGGTGCCGATGCGGTCATCCACCTCGCATGGCTGATTCAGCCCTCACGCGACAAGGAGACGCTCGCGCGGGTAAACGTCGAGGGCAGCTCGCGTGTCTTCAGGGCGGCTGTGGCCGCGGAGGTCCCGGCCCTGGTGTACGCCTCGTCGGTCGGTGCCTACTCGCCGGGGCCCAAGGACCGCAAGGTCGACGAGAGCTGGCCCACGGAAGGGATCGAGTCGAACTACTACTCGCGGCACAAGGCAGAAGTCGAGCGCCGGCTGGACCGGATCGAGCGCGAGGCGCCGCGAATGCGGGTGGTGCGCCTGCGGCCCGGTTTGATCTTCAAGCGGGACGCCGCCGCGGGCATCCGGAGGCTGTTCGCGGGCCCATTCGTTCCCAATCCCCTGGTGCGTCCGGACCTCATTCCGATCGTGCCCCGTACCGAGCGGCTCGCCTTCCAGGCAGTGCACTCGCACTGCGTCGGCGAGGCCTACCGGCTGGCGGTTACAAACCGCGATGCCCACGGCGCCTTCAACATCGCCGCCGAGCCGGTGCTCGACCCAGACGAGCTGGGCAGGATCCTCCGCGCCAAGCCGGTGGCAGTTCCTCCCAGGGTGCTGCGCGCCGCGGCACGGATAGCCTGGCTGGCGCGCGCGCAGCCCACCGACCCCTCGTGGGTCGACCTGGCGCTCGGGGTCCCCCTCCTGGACACCACCCGGGCCCGCAAGGAACTCGGTTGGACCCCGAGGCACGGCGCGGACGAGGCCCTCGCCGAGCTCCTCGAGGGAATCCGCGAGGGCGCCGGATTCGGCACGCCCCCGCTATCGCGGCATACCGGCGGAGCATTGCGCATCCGCGAGTTGCTGACGGGCGTCGGTGCCCGTCCGTGAGCAAGGCCGATTGACCGGAAGCTCTGACGGCTCCAGCAAGCGTGTCAGCCCCCGCGCCGGAGCGGAGTGGGTGCGGGTGATCCAGAGACTGCTACAACGGCGAAACATGGGCCGAGGTGGGAGCCGGTCGGGTCCCTCACCCGGGAAATGAGAGCGCCTGGACGCGCATCCTCAGGCGCTCGGTGCCCGGGGGGTCCTCGCAAGGCTCTACGGCGACCTGATCGGACAGGCGTTCGATGACCGCCCCGACCACCGGCAGCTCGCTCTCCTGTACCAGGGCGCGCGCGCCGTCCGCGGCGAGCGGTCCGATGCTCAGTTCGAACCCGGCGTCCAGGCGTTCCAGCGTCAGATGGACGCGGTCGCCGGTGAGGTAGCGGGGCGCGTGGCGGGCCGCCAGCTCCACGGCCAGGAGTGACTCTATGAGGCGGTCGCTCGGCATGTCCGTCTGTGCGCCGATCACGGCCACGAGACGCCGGGCGATCCGCTCCGCCGGCGCGGCGTCGGGGGGTGCGCTTCCGTTCAGGCTGAGCTGGGATGGGCCCATGGGCAGGCACATCACGAGCTCCATTCCACCCGCTTCGCGGGGACGGACCTCCACTTCTCTCGCGATGCCTTCGATCATCGCGAGGCCGAAGCTGGACCGGGTCCCATGCCTGCCATTGGCGGGCATGCCCGGACCGCGATCCCGGATCGAGACGACCATCTCCGAGCGCTTCGGGTGCAAGCTGACCTCGATGGTGCCGGCCTCCCCACCCGACGCGTGCTCCACAGCGTTCGCGCACGCCTCGGTGACAGCCAGCTCGGCGTCCTCGAGAGCGTCAGGGTCTGCCTGCACGGCCCTGCCGAGGGCACGCAGGGCCTGACGCACCACAGGAAGGCTCTCCGAGTCGCACGGGAGGCGCAGATCGAGCTGTGTCCGGCGGATGTCGATCGCGATGTCGATCATGAGCTTGCGCTATGGACCGTCGGGCCCGCCTGCCGTGGAGCCGGCGATTTCCCGTCGTCCTTTGCCCGGTTGGCTTCCCTCCCTCTTCACGGAGCCCACCGCCTCATCCGGGTCCATACCCGGATCGACGGGACCACCCGCTTTTCTTTCTGCTCCTCCCCCGCGACCTTCGCTACCCGCGGCCGCGTCCGCCAAACCCGCGAGGGCCCGGCCGGTGAAGCGGCTCGTCGCGGCGGCGGATCCGGTTTACGGGGACCCCCGATCGGCAAGGGGAAAGAATCAGATGCCCGAAGCGAGCCAAGCAGAGATCACGGGCGCTCACTGCCCGCACTGCCACCTTCTCGTCGAGGCCCGGGCAACCGGCCCGTGGCCGCCGGCGCCCGTGCGCTGCCCGCACTGCAAGCTCCTGATCGGCGCAGGCCGCTCCCAAGCCGAACCCTCCGGCGAGCCCGGCGCCAAGGGCACGGCGGCGGGCATCTTCAGCCGCCAGGCCAAGCGCGACGACGGCCACGTCAGCTCCTCCCCCGAGCACGTCATCGAGGCGATTCGCGGCGTGGCCGAGCACGTGGGGGAGCGTCCCGAGCGGCTGCTCATGGTGGACTACCAGCAACTCGCGGCGGCGGACCCGCGGATCCCCCCGCTCCGCGACGTGTTCGCCGCCTTCGGAAGCTGGAAGAGGGCACGGCGACAAGCCGCCGAGGCCGTGCCGGAGAGTCGTTAGAACGAGGCGGAAAGGGGTAACCCTCGGGGAAGACCCGAAAGAGAGAGAGCAAGACGCCAATGAGCATCATCGACAAGATCACAGGCAAGGCGAAGCAGGCTGCCGGCGACCTGGCGGGCGATCGGTCCCTCCGCCGTCAGGGCAAGAAGGAAGAGGCCAAGGGCAACGCCAAGGAGCGCCTCGACAAGGCGCAGGACAGCGCCGATCGGGAGGCCGACCGCGTGGCCGACCTCGAGCGCAAGACCTGAGCGACCGCATCTGCGTCGGTCGTCTGTGACGGCGGTGGAGTCAGCGCGGGCGCTTCGGCGCCCGCTCGTCGTCCGGCGCCCGTGAGCCAGCGCCTCGGCGGGCGCCGTGCCCTGGTCACGGGGGCGGCGTCGGGAATCGGGCGGGCCACCGCGGTTCGCCTGGCGGCGGACGGGGCGGCGGTGGGGGTGAACTATGTGGGCGATCGCACGCCCGCGGCCGACGTGGTGGCCACGATCGGCCCTCGCGCGACGGCCATCGAGGCCGACGTGGCGCAAGAGGCGGCCGTCCAGGCGATGTTCGAGCGGGCGGAGGAAGCGATGGGGGGCCCGATCGACCTCCTCGTCAACAACGCCGGAGTCGAGGCCCCCTACGAGCTGACCGACATGCCACTGGAGGAGTGGCAGCGGGTGCTGTCGGTGAACCTGACCGGTCCGTTCCTATGCTCGAGAGAGCTCGTTCGCCGGCTGCCCGATCAGGTGGGCCATGCGGCCATCGTGAACGTGTCGAGCGTGCACGAGGTGATTCCCTGGCCGAGCTTCAGCCACTACTGCGCGAGCAAGGGCGGGCTCAAGCTCTTCGGCCAGACGATCGCCCGCGAGCTCGCACCGCGAGGCATCCGCGTGGTGCAGGTCGCACCGGGGGCCATCCTCACGCCGATCAACCAGCAGCTGATCGAGGATCCGGAAAAGCGGCGAGAGCAAGAGGAGCAGATCCCGCTGGGTCGGCTGGGCGAGCCGGAGGAGATCGCCTCGGCCATCGCCTGGCTTTCCTCGCCCGAGGCGGAGTACGTGACCGGAGCCACGCTGTTCGTCGATGGCGGAATGACGCTCTACCCCCGCTTCGTGTGACGCCGGCGGGGAGCTCTGAGG
>JAUJNT010000001.1:317437-369525 GCA_030448005.1 Thermoleophilaceae bacterium | reverse complement strand
TGGCGGAATGACGCTCTACCCCCGCTTCGTGTGACGCCGGCGGGGAGCTCTGAGGAGATGACCGAGCCCGGCGACGCCACCCCGTTCATCCCCGCCTTCACCGACGGCCCGCCGTCGCTCGAACGGCTGCGCGAGGCCGCCGCCGGTTGCCGGGGCTGCCATCTCTGGCGGCCCGCCACGCAGACCGTCTTCGGCCAGACCCGAGGGTGCCCGGCTGGTGCTCGTGGGGGAGCAACCGGGTGATCGCGAGGACCTCGAGGGCCGGCCGTTCGTGGGGCCGGCAGGACGTGAGCTCGACCGCGCGCTGGTCGCGGCCGGCATCGATCGCGGCGAGGTCTACGTGACCAACGTGGTCAAGCACTTCAGGTTCGAGGAGCGTGGCAAGCGCCGGATCCACCAGACGCCCCGCCAGATCGAGATCAAGGCCTGCAGGCCGTGGCTCGACGAGGAGATCGACTTGCTGGCCCCCGAGGCGGTGGTCGCGCTCGGGGCCGTGGCGGCCAAGGCGCTGTTCGGCTCCTCCTTCCGGGTCAGCCTCGAGCGCGGCCGGCTGCTCGAGTCGGGGATCGCGCCGGTGGTCAGCGCCACGATCCATCCCGCAGCCATTCTGCGCACCCGTGAGGAGGACGCGCGCGAGTCCGAGCGGGAGGCATTCGCCTCCGACCTGCGCAGCGTGGCAAGCGCCCTCTCGTGAGGGCCGCGGGGCTAGGACCTCGCTACGGGCGGTACTCGGGCGCGAAAGGCAGGTAGCGCCTGGGGCCCAGCAGTCGCCGCAGGACGCTCCGCGAGCGGGGGTGCGTCGAAAGCCGGAACTCCGGCTTCAGCGTGGCCGACTGGTAGTAGGAGATCATCTGCACGCGCCGGTGCCGTGCTGCGAACCTGAAGAAAAGGCGCAGGAAACGCGGGCTCTCTCTGCCCCACACCCCGTACTCGCTGAAGGTGAAGGGCTTGTGCCGCCACAGGCGGAAACGGTAGAAGCGCTCGAACGCGCGGACGGCGAGATACGGGGAGTACCACGTGGTGCCGACCCAGTCGACGTACTCCGAGCCCGGCCACCAGTGGCGCGGATGGTTGCGCGGGATCTCGGGGTTGCCGAACGAGAGCGGCACCCACATGAACGCCACAGGCGGCGTGGCGAGCGCGGCCGAGACGGTGCGCACGGGCGCCATGCCGAGGCGGCCCAGGCGCGCGTTGATCGCGGCGACGTCTCCACCACGGACCACGAGGACCGCGCGCCGCCAGGCCCGCTTGAACATCCGCGTCGAGAAGGCGCTACCGCGCGAGCGGCCGCTGTGGGTGTACGCCGAGTAGGGATTGTTCGCGTTGTTCATCTCCGAGAGCAGCCGCAGGTATGTCGGCCGTCCGTGCGCGGCGAGGATTCGGTTCAGCGCGAGCAGGAAGCCGTCGCCCTCCCCGGCGGCAAGGTCTGCCGGCGACAGGCCCGTTCCCTTCGTAGACACGGCGAAGGCCGCGCGCGACCGGGCCCGGTCACTGGTGTGCAGAAGCCGCTCGAGGAAGCGCACGTCGGAGGCCCCGCTGCGCCAGGAGACGAAGTACTGGAAGACCGCCGGGTGCTTGCCGGACTGAGCGGTGAAGTCCTCGATCGCGCCGGCGTCGTAGCCGCCGATGCCTGAGTGGAAGACCTCTCCGCGCTCCGGCGCGTATGCCGCGCCGTGAGCCGCGGCAGGCGCCGGCAGGCAGGCCAGGAGCACGATGAAGAGCACTCGCGCGTGGATCACAGGTACCTCATCGACCGATCGGGATCGATCATGAGCGCTCGGCAGCCAGGTGGACGCAGCACGGAAGGACATCAGCCACCACTCTCCGAACCGATTCAGACAGTGAAACCTGCGGCCCCGGTGACTTGACATCCAGGCCCGCCACCAGCAGCGTTTACGAGCCCTCCCCGAACAAGGAGTCCTTGATGCGGCGTTTCACAACCGTTCTCCTCTGCACCTCGGTCCTTGCCTTCGCCGCCGGTTGCGGAGGCGACGCCTCGCGCGAGGACGCACGGGACAGCCAAGACGTCGACAAGAGCCCGCCTCACGTGATCGCCTTCAACAACAAGTATCCCAACGTCGAGACGAAGTGCGACAACGGCCATCGCCTCTACGTCACGACGAAGGGCAATGACCGGCTGGACGTGGTGCCCAACGACCCGAGCTGCGACGGGCCTGAGCGCTAGACGGGATGAGCAGTTGATCGGGCTGCCCAGATTTGAACTGGGGACCTCTCCGACCCGAACGGAGCGCGCTACCAGACTGCGCCACAGCCCGTGGCGATGACAGGGTACTCAGCCTACCGCTTGCCATACTCGAGCTGGTGAAGGCAACCCTCGCTGTCGCCCTCGTCGTCGGCTGCCTCTCGCTCGCCGCCCCCGCGGGCTACTCCGAGGCCCCGAAGTCCGCGGGAAACGGTGGATCGGGATCGGCTTGGCGCGCCGGCGAGGAAAAAGCGGCCAACAGCGCGGCGGTCCGCGTTCGCCTCCTGCGGGTGGCCTCCTTCGATCAGCCGACCTACCTGGCCTCGCCGCCGGGCGACCGCGAGCGGCGCTTCGTGACCGAGCGCGCCGGACGCATCAGGGTGGTGCTCGGCAGGCGCAAGCTTCGCGCCCCGTTCCTTGACATCCGGAGCCGGGTGAGCACCGAGGGCGAGGGCGGGCTGCTCTCGATGGCCTTCTCGCCCGACTACGCCAGGAGTCGGCTGCTCTACGTCTACTACGTGGACAGATCGGGAGCCCTGCGCGTGGACCGCTACCGCCGCTCGGCCAGCAGTGCCGATCGCGCCGAGCGCGGATCCCGGCGCAGCGTGATCGCCCAGCCGCACACCCGACGCAACCACAAGGGCGGCCAGCTGCAGTTCGGGCGCGACGGAATGCTCTACATGGGCTTTGGCGACGGGGGTGGCGCACACGATCCCGATGACAACGCCCAGGATCTCCGAACCCTTCTCGGCAAGCTGCTGAGGATCGACCCGAGGCCGGGGGGCGGCTATCGCGTGCCGCGTGACAACCCCTTCGTCGGGCGTGCGGGCGCCCGGCCGGAGGTCTTCTCCTACGGCCTGCGCAACCCCTACCGCTTCTCGTTTGACCGCCGCACGGGTGACCTTGCCCTGGCGGACGTCGGGCAGGACGCCGCCGAAGAGGTGAACTTCGTGAAGGCCTCGCGCCGCGCGCGGCGCCCACGCGGCGGCGTCAACTTCGGCTGGGATCCCTTCGAGGGCCGCGGCCGGAACCCGAAGGGAAGCTCGCCGAGCGCCGCGGGGCACGTGCCGCCCGCGCTCGAGCGCACCCACCGCCAGGGCTTCTGCTCGATCACCGGGGGATATGTGATCCGGGACCGATCGCTCGGGAGCCTGTACGGGGCCTACGTGTATGGCGATCTCTGCGACGCGAGGTTGCGCGTGGCGCGGCTGCGAGCCGGGCGCGCGCAAGGCGACCGCACGCTCGGACCGCGCCTTCCGTCGCTGGTCTCCTTCGGGGAGGACGCGAGCGGGCGGGTACATGCCGTGTCGCTCGACGGCGGCGTCTTCCGCCTGGCGCGCAGCCGCTAGCTCCAGGTACTCCCTGCTCGGGGTCGCCTCGGCGAGGCGGTCACGGCTTGAAGATCAGCTGAACCATGCCGAGGTTGTCCAGCTGGACGCCTACGATATCGCCGGGTGACACCTCCACGGGGGGCGTCTGGGAGCCCGCGATGATCTTGTCCCCCGGCTCGAGGCGCTCGCCGGCCTCGGCGAGGGTCCGGGCCACGAGATCGATGGTCTCCGGGGCGTCGAAGCCGCTCACCTCCGCCTGCTGCTGGGCGTGGCCGTTCACGAGCACGGCAGCCGTGCGAGGGGGCGGATAGTTCGGACGGAAGTCGCCGAGCAGCGCGGCCCGGTGGAAGATGTTGCCGGCCACGATCCCTTCGAGGTCCGAGAACGGCGCGTTCACGTCCACCACCTCGAGGGCGGCCGCGAGCGCCACCGCCTCACCGTCGTCTCCGACCTCTATCGCCACCTCGGGCTCGACCATCGCGCGGGTCGCTCCCTCGAGCGAGAGGTGGGCTCCGTACTTGACCGTGGAGGCGGAGGTCAGGTAGCCGACGACCGGCTCGATGATGCCGGCCTCCTGCTGTGCAGCCGGCGTGTTGAAGCCGATCTTCCATCCCACCCGCTCCGCACCTTCGGCCAGGGCGGAACGCCAGATGTCGAGCTGGAGCCCGAAGGCAGCCATCACGCGCGGGTCCATCAGGGTGCCATCACGATCTCGAGCGTCTCACGGCCGTCGCACACGGTACAGGCCTCTCCCGTTTCATGTGGTGGGCCACGAGCGGTAGGGGGTCACCCTGCATTCGACCGGGTAGACGCCCACAGCGGGCACGGTACCGGCCTCGGCGAGCATGCGGTTGCCGCCAACGTCGGTCCCGCCGTCCCGGTCAGGTGGAGGCCGTGCGGGCGAGCTGGCGCTGCGGGCTTACCCGCTGCACGTTCCACGCGAGGCCGGTGAGCTCGAGGCCGCGGATTACGAGCGCCGAGATGTCGAGCTCCCACGCGCGCAGGCCGTGCCGGGCGGAGGTCGGAAACGCATGATGGTTGTTGTGCCACGACTCGCCGAAGGAGAGCGGCGCGAGCCAAAACAGGTTGCGCGACTGGTCGTCCGTGACGAACCTCCGCCTCCCGAAGAAGTGACAGAGGGAGTTGATGCTGTAGGTCACGTGGTGCAGGAGGAGTATCCGGACAGCGCCGCCCCACAGCAGTCCCGTGAGCCCCGCATGGAGGTCGCCCCCGATCGCGAAGCCGAGGCCGAAGGGCACGGCCAGCCCAAGGGCCACCCAGAGCACGAAGGTGCGGTCCACGAACTTGATCACGGGATCGTTCATCAGGTCGGGCGCGAAGCGGTCCTTGGCGCCGCGCTGAGTGTGGATGAAGAGCCATCCCACGTGCGCGTGGGCGAGTCCCCGCAGGGCACCGCGCCAGCCGGCGCCGTGATCCACGTGCGGGCTGTGGGGGTCCCCCTCGCGGTCGGCGAAGGCATGGTGCTTGCGGTGATCGGCCACCCACGAGATCACCGGCCCCTCGATGGCCGCCGAGCCGCAGGCCGCCAGCACCCCGCGCAGCCACCGCTTGGTCTCGAAGGCCCGATGAGTGAGCAGCCGGTGAAAGCCGACGGTGATCCCCAGGCCGGTGACCACGTAGACGATTGCGAGCACCAGCAGGTCATGCCAGTGCAGGGCGCTCTCCCAGAGCTGCCAGCCGACCAGGCCGAGCGCCAGGAAGGGGACGCCGGTCACGATGCCGGTGATGATGCGGTCACGCGTCTCGTTGTCGACCGGCTGCACGTCGCCTGCCCCCGGTCGGAGCGCTGACCCCCTAGACGGAGAGCCGCTCACGGCGTGGAGGCTACTCGTTCGCGTGTCCCCCCGCCGAGACCTTCTACGCTCCCTCGTCCCCCACGAAGGGAGCAGGCATGGCGGATCGAGCGCAGGCGGTGCTCATCACGGGTTGCTCGACCGGGATCGGACGCGCCACGGCGGAGCGGCTAGCCGGGTCGGGGCACACGGTGTACGCCAGCGCCCGCAGGCTCGAATCGGTACGGGACCTCGAGACGGCCGGCTGCCGCGTCCTGCAGCTCGACGTGACCGACGAGGCGTCGATGACAGCGGCCGTCGCCGCCGTCGAGGAGGCCGAGGGCGCCGTGGGGGCGCTCGTGAACAACGCCGGCTACAGCCAGTCGGGCGCCGTCGAGTCGGTGAAGCTCGACGAGGTTCGCGCGCAGTTCGAGACCAACGTCTTCGGCCTCATCTGCATGAGCCAGCTCGTGCTGCCCGGGATGCGGCGCGAGGGCTGCGGGCGGATCGTGAACGTGGGCTCCATGGGTGGCAAGCTCACGCTTCCCGGCGGCGGCATCTACCACGCCACGAAGTACGCCGTCGAGGCGATCAGCGATGCCATGCGCTTCGAGGTCAAGGGCTTCGGGGTGGACGTCGTGCTCATCGAGCCCGGCGTCATCCAGACCGAGTTTGCGGCGGCGGCAGTCGGTGCCCTGAACTCCGGCACGGAGGACGGGGGTCCCTACGGCGAGTTCAACCAGGCGGTGGCGGCGCTGACGGTGGGGGCCTACGAGGGTCCGACCGCGGCAATGCTCGGCGGCGGCCCGGGCACCGTGGCTAGGACGATCGAGAAGGCGATCACGAGCCGGCGCCCCAGGGCCCGTTACCGGGTCACGCCCTCGGCACGGCTGCTCATGGGCCAGCGCGCGATCCTCACGGATCGGATGTGGGACGCCTTCGTGGCCAAGCAGTTCCCGCGCCCTGGCTAGCCGCGCACCCGCCGGGCGGCTGCGAGTCGGCCTGGCCGAGGCGGGCTCTCCACCGACGAGCACATCCGATCCCGCCCGCGTGCGGTCTCACGCACCCCCGCCAGCGTGTCCTCGCCCCTCGTCCGACCCGCTGTCGGGCGCGGGAATCGCCTCCACGAGGGCGTTCCCTACCGCCGCCAGCCCGGGTCGGTCGGGGCGACGGCGCCATGGATACCCTCCACGTCACGAAGGCCCGCACCACTTGACGGGGGCGATCAGCTCATCGATCTGCTGCAGCGGCTGCAGGTCGAGCAGACCGGCCCGCGGGGCGTGCATCCCGGCTTCGCCGAGGGTCACCAAAAGGGGCCGACCGGCGACTCCTAGCCTGTAGGGTCCGAACACGGCAGGGCGCTCCTGGCGGTAAAGAGGCCCACCAACCACGAGGAGAAGACTCTTGCCCTACTTCAAGGACGCCGACGAGGTCTACCGGTTCATCGGCAGGCTGTTTCAGGACCTCTCCGACGACGAGGAGCTCGGGCCGAAGTTTCGGAAGGCCGACACCACCGTGCAGTACCAGTACCGCAACCCCGAGTCGCAGATCACGGTGAAGATGCGGGAGGGGGAGGAGGGCCAGGTGGACCTCGGCGAGACCGACATGGAGCCCGAGGTGGTCATGACCATGGAGGCTGACACCGCCCACAGGTTCTGGCTTGGCAAGGTCAACGTGACGGTGGCCCTGGCGAGGGGTCAGATGAAGGCGAAGGGCCCCGTCGCCAAGATCCTCAAGCTCGTGCCGCTCGTGAAGCCGGTCTTTCCGCGCTATCGCCAGATGCTCGAGGAGGCCGGGCGCCAGGACCTGCAGGAGGCCTGAGGGATGGAGGCGGCCCCCCAGTTCGGCGCTCGCCAGCTGTCCGGCTTCAAGGACTTCTGCCAGTTCGCCCACGGGACCCGGGTGATCGCGGGGCGCGATCTGCTGAGCAGCGCGGGCTTTGAGTTCGCCAAGGAGGGCGCCCACCGCGTCTTCGTGGTCACCGACCAGGTTATCCGCGCCACCGGGCTGGTCGACAAGGTCGAGGCTGGCCTCATGGATGGCGGCCTGGAGGTGGTCGGGATCTTCGACGAGGTCCCGCAGGACTCCTCGACCGAGGTCTGTGACCGGTGCGCCGAGCAGGCGCGTGCAGCCGGAGCCGACGCGTTCCTCGCCGTCGGGGGAGGCTCGGTGATCGACACCACGAAGGTCGCCGACTCCGTGTTCACCCACGGCGGCAGCGCCCGCGAGTCGGAGGGCTTCTACCTGATGCCGCGCGCAGACGACGGAATGGGCGCCCCGCTGCCGATTGCGCCCCTGGCTGCCATCCCCACCACCGCCGGCACGGGATCGGAGGTGTCGATGGGGGCGGTGGTCAAGGACCACGAGAACAAGGTCAAGCTCGAGATCGCCGACTTCCCGCTGTTCCCGCGGCTTGCCATCCTCGATCCGGAGTCCACCGCCACCCTGCCGGCCGCGATCGCCGCCGCAACGGGCATGGACGCGCTGACACACGCCGTCGAGGGCTACGTCTCCCTGGACGCCAACCCCTACCAGGATGGCCGCTCGCTGGTGGCGCTGCGGATGATCCGGGACAACCTCGAGCGGGCGGTCGAGGACACATCGGACGAGGAGGCGCGCGGCAACATGCTGATCGCGGCCTCACTGGCGATCACGATCGGCCTGGGCTCGACCCACTCGATGTCCCACCCGTGCGGAGCGCGGTTCGGGGTGCCCCACGGGGTGGCCAACGCGATCAACCTGCCCCACGTGATCCGCTTCAACGCGGGCGGAGGCGCCGACATCGCGGACCGCTACCGCGACCTCAACGAGGTGCTGGGCCTGGAGAGCGGTGGCTCTGACTCAGCGGTCGGGGACCGCCTGGCGACACACGTGGAGGGCATGATCGAGCGGATGGGGCTTCCCACCCGCCTGTCGCAGGTGGGTGTGCCCGAGGAGGGTATCCCGGCGCTGGCCGACGGCGCCATGGGAGACGGCCTGACGCTGCTCAATCCGCGCGAGCCCACCGAGGAGGACTACGTCGAGCTGTTTCGCCGCGCCTTGTAGCCGGGTCGTCCCGTGGCGCCTCCTGGGCGGACGCGTCTCGGGCCCGCGCCTCACCAGCCGCCTCGGGCCCGCGGCTACCTGGCGCAGAGCGAGATCGCGCTAGCTCAGGGGCGGGTCGCCCAAGCGCCTGGCTGACACCAGCTCGTGAAGGGCTCCCCTGCTCGTGTGCTCCGGCTTCCAGCCGAGCTGCTCTTCGGCGCGGCCCGTCTTCATCAGCACCGGCTTGCGCGCGCTGTGGATCCAGGAGGCGGCGGCCGGGAGTGGCAGCCGCGAGACCACCTCGACAGTCAAGTCCACGGCCGGCTCGGGCACGGGGACGGAGTACCAGCCGAGCGCGTCTGCCAGGTCGCGCACGGTGAGCGTGCCGGCCCCGGCGAGGTTGTAGGGCCCCGGCTCGCCCTTTCCCTGCACGCCGGCGAGGAAGGCGGCAGCGACGTCGTCCTCGTGCACCAGTTGGAAGCGGATCCCAGGGTCGGGCATCACCGGCTTGAGCGCGGGCACCTGGGAGAGAAGCGACCGCACCGCGCCCGGCAACGCGTCCGAGAGGCGCATGTAGGGAAGCTCCTCGAGCAGCATCTGCGCGTTCGGGCCCGCCACGAAGCAGGGCCGGAAAACGTAGGCTGCCAGCCCCTGGTGGCGAAGCAGCACCTCGCCGAGCACCCGCTCGACCTCGGCCTTCTGGCTGGAGTAGAAGTGCTCGGGCGTGCCCCGCGCGGCGCAGTCCTCGGTCAGCCAGTCGGGGTTGTCGTGATGGAAGCCGTACGCGGCCACGCTCGAGGCGTAACAGATGCGCCTAACCCCGGCCTTGGCCGATTCCTCGAACACCCGACGCGACCCGCCGACGTTCAGCTCGCGCGTGGCTTCCCCGGCGGAGACGATGGCGAAAGCAAGGTGCACCACCACGTCGGCGCCCTTCACGAGGTCGCGCACACTGCCGTGGTCCTGCACGTCGCCCTGGCGGTACTCGGTCTTCTTCCACCCCCGCTCGCCAGGGTGGAATGGACGGCGCGCCATTCCCACGACTCGCCTCACCGAGCCCGAGCGCTCGAGCGCTGAGACCACGGCCACGCCGAGGTCGCCGGTCGGGCCGGTCACCGCGACGGTCAGCCCCTGGGCGGCCACGCCTCCTGTTCTACCCGATCCGGGGGTGCCCCACGCCGCGACGGCCCGCCTCGCTCACACCCCCGCGAGCCGACCTCAGGCGGGTTGCGGCTTGGCTTCGGGCTGTGGGTCGGCGCCGGCGGCTCCGATCGGGGGCGGTGTGAGCGCCGCGGCCACGATCACGAGCGTGAAGGCGAGGATCCGGAGGGTGAGCCCGAGCGGGTCCTCGGGGAGCGGCTCTCCGAAGACGAGCGGCCCGGAGGCGATCGTGCAGACGTTGGCGGTGGCGCTCGTGACGGCGATGACCGGTACCGCCTTGCCCACCTGCAGCGAGCGGGCCGAGATGGCGAGCCCCACGAGCGACGCCACGAGTATCACGAGCGCGAGCGGGTGCAGGAGCACGCCGATCCCGTCGTCGAGGCTGTCGCTGAGCGCCTTGATCGCGACGTCCGAGGCTCCCCACACCAGCCCTGCGGACGCCGCCAGCAGGCTGCCGCCGTGTCGCTCCTGACGAGCGGCTGCGGCCGCGGCGAACAGGCCCAGCGCGGCGGCTCCACCCACGTACAAAGCGAGGGTTCCGTTGCCGTGGCCGCTGTGTGCCGCGTCGCCGGTGCCCTCGAGGGTTGCGGCGAGGAAGGCAAGCCCGGCGGCGGTGAGCGCCACCCCGATCCACTCGCGCCTGGTCACCGTGAAGCCGAACAGCCGGTCCGCCACGACGGTGAGCAGGACTAGGCCGCCCGCGATCACCGACTGTACGAGCGAGATAGGGGCAAGGGAGAGCGCCGCCACGTGAAAGCCCCACGACCCGAGAGCCACCAGGATGCCGAGGATGTACCAGCGCGACCGGAACAGTCCGATCGATGAGCGCACGGGGCGGCGCCAGTCCACGGGCGGGGACTCGACCGCTCCGCGGTGCTTGTAGAGGAACCCGACGATCGAGGTGAACGCGCAGACCACCGCAAGCAGGAGTCCCAGCTGTACCGAGGGGCTCACGGCCGTGAAGGCTAGAGCGGGACGGGGTCGGGCCCGCGCAGCATGGCGCGCGGCGGCTCAGTCATAGCCAGGCTCGCCCGGCAGGAGCACCCGAGCCACGCCTCCCTCCCCCAGCACCCGCGGTTGCACCGGCAGGACCTTTCGGTGGCGGGCGGCGGCGAGGGCGCCTGCCACCGAATCGAACTCGGCAAGCTGCTCGAGGTGCTTGACCGTCGGGAAGACAAGCAGCAGCTCGTCGCGCGCCCCCGCCTCGAGTGCGTCGCGGGGGCGCAGCCAGCGGGCGTCGACGCACTCCATGCCGTCCACCTCCGGCTGTGCACCCTTCGGCGCGCGCGCAAGGAAGAAGTGGGTGTCGAAGCGAACGCTCACCTCGGCCGGCGTGATCCAGCGGGACAACCTGATCAGCTCAGCATCCTGCGGGAGCGCTATGCCGGCCTCCTCCCGGAGCTCCCGTACGGCCGCCTGCAGCTCGTCGGCGTCCTCGGGGTGCGTGGCGCCCCCGGGGAACACCCAGGCCCCGCCCATGAACCGCTGCTCCGGGTTGCGCTCGACGAGCAAGACCTCCGGCCCGCCCGGCGCGTCGCGCAGGAGGATCAGGGTGGCCGCCTCCCTCGCCTCGGAGAGCTCACCGCCGTTCAGCTCCTCCCCTGCCGCCGGCGCGGCTCCGGCCGCCGGCGCAGGGCGAGCCGCCGGCGCCGCTCCGGCCGCCGGCAACGGGCGAGAACTGCCCTCCCTGGCACGGTCCGAGTCCACCGGGCGAGCGTACCGACCGGCCAAGCGATCCCATGGATCGGTACATTGACCCCCAATGAGTGAGACAGCAACGGCGCAGCAGTGGATATGCATCTCCTGCGGGTTCATCTACGACCCGGAGCAGGGCGACCCTGATGGCGGCATTCCCGCCGGGACGGCGTTCGACGACATCCCGGACGACTGGTTCTGCCCGGTCTGCGGCGCCCGCAAGAAGGACTTCGAGCCACACGAGGGATAGATCGGTGTAGGTGGTCCGGCTATGCGGCTTCGGCGAGGCCGCTGCGGCGCGTGGCCTCGTCGATCGCCACCCCGGTGATCGTGACCAGGCGCCTCAGGTCGCGCTCTGAGATCGAGAGGGGCGGCATGAGCACCACCGTGTCGCCGAGGGGGCGAATGATCGCGCCCCGGCGACGGGCCTCGAGCGTCACGCGGTGGCCCATGCGGAGGTCGACCGGATAGTCGGCGAGCGCTATGCCGGTCATGGTGCCGCAACGGCGGACCCCGGCCACCGCGGGGCGGGCCGCGATCGGCTCGAGCAGCTCGCCCAGCAGCTCGATCTTGGGACCGAGCCGCTGGAGGGTCCTGTCCTCCTCGAACACGTTGAGGGTGGCGAGCGCGGCGGCGCACGCCAGCGGGTTGCCCGTGTAGGTGTGGCCGTGGAAGAAGGTGCGGAAGTCCCCGTGCTCTCCGAGGAAGCCCTCGTAGATCCTCTCGGTGGCCAGCGTGGCCGCCAGCGGCAGGTAGCCGCCGGTGAGGCCCTTGGCCAGGCACAGGATGTCGGGCGCGACCTCTTCGTGCTCGCAGGCGAACATCTTGCCGGTGCGCCCGAACCCCGTGGCCACCTCGTCACAGATCAGGAGGGCGCCGTGCTGGTGACAGAGGTCGCGCACCGCACCCAGATAGCCCGGCGGGTGCACCAACATGCCGGCCGCCCCCTGCACGAGCGGCTCCATGATCACGGCCGCAATCTCGCCGGGATGGCGGTCGAAGAGCCGCGCCATGTCCGCGACGTCGCCCGGCTCGGCCTTCAGCGTGTCGAAGAGCAGGGGGCGGTACAGCGAGTGGAAGAGGTCGATGCCGCCGACGGACACCGAGCCGATCGTGTCCCCGTGGTAGGCGTCACGCAGCGCGACGAAGCGCGTGCGCCGGCGATCCTCACCTCCCCGCTGGTGCCAGAACTGAAAGGCCATCTTGAGCGCGATCTCGGTGGCCGTCGAGCCGCTGTCGGAGTAGAAGACCCGCGTGAGACCCGGGGGCGCCAGGTCCACCAGGCGCCGCGCCAGGCTGATGGCGGTGGGATGCGTGAGGCCCAGCATGGTGGAGTGGGCCACCCGGTCGAGCTGCGCGCGAACCGCGGCATCGATGCGCGGATGGCGGTGCCCGTGCACGTTGCACCAGAGCGAGGAGACGCCGTCGATGTAGCGCCGGCCGTGGACGTCGAGGAGGTCGGTGCCCTCGCCCCGCGCAACGATCACCGGGTCCTCCTCCTCCCACCCACGCTGCTGGGTGAAGGGGTGCCAGAGGCAGGTCCGATCGTCCTCGACCAGCTTGGCGGGGTCTTCGGCGCGTCCGTCCACCGCGTAGGACCCTAGCTATCGTGAAGGTCGGAATGCCGCCGCTCCCGCTCCTCGTCTTCGTGGTCGGGACAGGCTCTCTCGGCGCGGAGATCGCGGCGGTCCGCCTGCTCTCCCCCTATTTCGGTGCCTCCACGATCGTGTGGGCCAACACGATCGGGGTGGTGCTCGTGGCGCTCTCGGTGGGGTACTGGCTGGGGGGCCGCTGGGCGGACCGGCGGCCTGACATGCGAAGCCTCTGCCTGCTCGCGCTCACCGCGGCGGTCCTCCTGGCAGTGGTGCCGTTCGTGGCCGACCCCCTGCTCGACGTGGCGGTCGATGCCCTCGACTCCATCTCCGCCGGAGCATTCGTCGGCTCCCTGATCGGGGTGCTAGGGCTCGTGGCGGTCCCGGTTCTGCTGCTCGGCGCGGTCACCCCCTACGCCGTGCGCCTGGGCGTGAAGGAGGTGGAGCGGGCGGGCGAGGTGGCCGGTCGCCTGTATGCCCTCTCCACGGCGGGCAGCCTCGTCGGCACGCTGCTCTCCGCGCTCCTCTTCATCCCGCTCGTGGGCACCCGCAGGACCTTCCTCATCTTCGCCCTGGCGATCGCGGTGGTGGCGGTGATCGGCCTGCGCCCCGCTCGCCGCTACGCGCTCGCGCCGGCGGCCATCGCCGCATTGATCGCCCTGCCCGTGGGCACGCTCAAGGCGGATGCCGACGGCGGGCGCGTGATCCACGAGGCCGACACCGAGTACCAGTACGCGCGCGTGGTCGAGCGCACCGACGGCAGCCGGGCGCTCGAGCTCAACGAAGGGCAGGCCCAGCACTCGATCTACAACCGCGACTCGGTCCTCACCGGTGATGTGTGGGACGGGCACCTGGTGCTTCCGTTCACCGCGCTCGGCCGGCCGCCGCGGCGCGTGGCCATCCTGGGAAACGCCGCGGGCACCACCTCGCGCGCCTACGAGAGGTTCTTTCCCGGAACGCGCGTGGATGGAGTCGAGATCGATGCGGAGCTGTCGGAGATCGGCCGCCGCTTCTTCGACATGAGCAACCCGCGGCTCCGCCTCTTCCACGAGGACGCCAGGCCTTACCTGCGCCGCACCGATGCGCGCTACGACGTGATCTCGGTGGACGCCTACCGGCAGCCCTACATACCGTTCTACCTCGCCACGGAGGAGTTCTTCGAGCTGGTCCGTGACCGGCTGGCGCCGGGAGGCGTCGTGATCGTGAACGCCGGCCACCCCGAGGATCAGGACGAGCTGGAGAAGGTGCTGACGGCAACGATGCAGGCGGTCTTCCCGCATGTGCTTCGCGATCCGATCGAGGACACGAACACGCTGATCGTGGGCGGCGATAGCCCCCTGTCGGCCATGGCGCTCCGGCGGGCCATCCCGAGCCTTCCCGCGGGGCTGCGGGATACGGCTCGGGAGGCCGCGGGCCGCATCGCCGCCCCGCTCGAGGGCGGGCGGGTGTACACCGACGACAGGGCGCCAGTGGAGTGGCTGATCGACAAGTCGATCGTGAACTACGCGGCAGGCGAGGATTGATCTAGGGTCTCCCGAGGAGACGTGTGCCGATGAGCCACAGAAGGTACGAGTTGGGCGGGTACGAGGAGATGTGCGCCCGCCACCGCTGGGAGGTGCCCGAGCGCTACAACATCGCGCGGGATGTCTGTGACAAGCACCCGCGCGAGAAGCTCGCGATGGTGTGGGAGGACTGGCGCGGCAACCATCGGAGGGTCAGCTTCGGCGAGCTGCAGGACCTCTCGAACCGGTTCGCGAACGTGCTCGAGGGGCACGGGGTCGAGCGCGGCGACCGCGTGGCGACGCTGCTGCCCTCCCTGCCGGAGACCGCGGCCGTCTTTCTCGGCACGTTCAAGCGGGGCGCGATCCTGCTCTCGATGTCGGTGCTCTATGGCGACGAGGGGATCGAGCACCGGCTGAAGGACTCCGGCCCGAGGGTGCTCGTGACCGATGCGGAGAACCGCCACCGCATTCCGCGGGGAAGCGTCGAGCACGTCTTCGTGATCGGCGGCAAGGGGGAGGGGGCGGAGGTGGACCTGGAGCGGGCGCTGGAGGATGCGGCCCCCTCCTACGAGATTGCCGACACCTCGGCGGACGACCCGGCGCAGCTCTACTACTCCTCGGGCACCACCGGCCTCGCCAAGGGCATCCTCCACGCCCACCGTTACCTGCTGGGCCACGAGGAGTTCGAGTTCTGCCACGACGTGCAGGACGGGGAGCTCTTCCACGGAATGGGCGAGTGGGCGTGGGCGGCCGGCATATGCCCTCTGCTCGGCCCCTGGCGGTACGGTGCCACCGCGCTGGTCTACGCCCGGAAGGGCGGCTTCGACCCCGAGGAGCAGTTGAGCTTCCTGGCCAGGCACGGCGTCGAGGGCATGTTCACGACGCCTACCGCGTTGCGCGCGATGACCGGCATCGCAAACGCTGGTGAGCGCTTTCCGCTCGCGCGCCTGCGCAACGTGTGCTCCGCGGGGGAGCCGCTCAACCCCGAGGTGATCCGCTGGTTTCGGGAGCAGTACGGCCTCACGGTGCTCGACTACTACGGGCTCACGGAGAGCTACCCGCTGTGCGGGAACTTCCCGACGGTCGAGGTGCGGGAGGGCTCGATGGGGCGCCCGATGCCCGGCTGGGACGTGGCGATCCTCGACGAGGACGAGAGTCCGCTGCCTGCGGGGGAGCGCGGAGAGATCTGCCTGCGCGCGCGCTCGAACCCCCACTTCCCGCTCGGCTACTGGAACAGGCCGGAGGACACCGAGGAGGTCTTCGGGGGCGAGTGGTTCCACACGAAGGACGCCGCCGAGCTCGACGAGGACGGCTACGTCTGGTACGCCGGCCGTGCCGACGACGTGATCATCTCCGCCGGCTACCGGATCGGTCCGTTCGAGGTGGAATCGGCCTGCGTCGAGCACCCGGCGGTGCGGGAGGCCGCCGCGGTCGCCTCACCGGATTCCAAGCGCGGTGACGTGGTCAAGGCGTTCATCGTGCTCGCCGAGGGCCACTTCGCCGACGAGGGGACCACCGAGGAGATCAAGCGCTTCGTGCGCGAGCGCCACTCGGCCTACGCCTATCCGCGCGAGATCGAGTTCGTCGAGGACCTGCCCAAGACGCTCACTGGCAAGATCCGGCGGATCGAGCTGCGCGAGGCCGAGCGCGTGAAGAAGCTGGGCACCGACTGAGCCGCGAGGGCTACGGCACGCCGCGAAAGGTCGGCAAGTCGACGCTGACCGCTTCGAGCGCATCGTGAAGCTGCGGGGCTCCGCGCGGTTCGGGTAGCCGCACCTCGATTCACCGGCAAGCCCCATTGGCGCAGACAACCAAGCTGACCAAAGTGCATGGCGATGAGTTCGAGTGCCGTCCGCGGTCTTAGGGGAACCAAGGCCCTGACAACAGAAGGGATGCACAAACGATGACGCGTCTTCTAGCCCGTCTCGCCGACCTCGCCTACCGGCGCCGCGGCCGCATGGTCCTGGCCTGGATCGCAGCGACGGTCGTGATCATCGGCGTCGGCTCCTCGCTGGCGGGGGAGTACAACGCCGACTACAACACCCCGGGATCGGACTCGAAGGCGGCGAGCGAGCTCACTGAGCAGCGCTTCAGCGGCTACTCCGGCCAGGAGATCTACGTCGTCTGGAAGGACCCGGCGGGTGCCACGAGCGCTGGAGCCAAGAAACGCGTCGACGCGTTCCTCACCGAGGCAAAGCAGGTCGATCACGTCGCTGAGCAGACCCCGATCCGGGTCTCGCGCGACGGCACGATCGGGTCCACCACGCTCCCGTTGACCGTCGAGGGCTGGGACGTCCCCAAGGAGGACGGCGAGAAGCTGATCGCCGCCGCCGAGGAGAACAGCGGCGATGGGCTCGAGATCAAGCTCGGCGGGGATCCGATCTACAACGCACAGGAGGAGACCAGCCCGGAGGGGATCGGGTTTCTCGGCGCCGCGATCGTGCTGCTGATCGCCTTCGGCTCCGTGGTTGCCGCCGGCCTGCCGCTCGTGATCGCCCTCGTCGGCCTCGGCATCTCGTCGGGGGGCCTGATCCTCCTGCTCGCCAACATCGTGGCCGTCCCCGACTGGACCACGGCGGTTTCAGGGCTGATCGGCATCGGGGTCGGCATCGACTACGCGTTGCTCGTCCTGACCCGGTTCCGTGCCGCGATGAACGAGGGCAAGGACCGCCACGCCGCCGTGGTGGAGGCCGTCACCACGGCCGGACGCAGCGTGATCATCGCCGGCGGCACGGTGGTGATCGCCGTCCTCGGCCTCTTCCTGACCGGCCTGCCCTACATGTATGGCGTCGCCATCTCGGCCTCGCTCGCCGTCCTGGTCGTGCTGCTCGCCGCGGTCACCCTGCTGCCGGCGCTCCTCTCGTACCTGGGGCCGCGAGTCGACCGCCTGCGGCTCCCCTTCCTCGGTCGGACGCTGAAGGCGGAGGGAGACGGCAACTCGCCTGCGGCGCGATGGAGCCACGCGGTCCAGCGGCGGCCCTGGACCGCCGCGATAGCCGCGACCGCCGTACTGCTCGCGCTGACAGCCCCGGCGCTCGGCATGCGCCTCGGCTTCCCCGACGCCGGCAACGACCCACCGGACACGATGACCCGCCAGGCCTACGACCTCAACACCGAGGGATTCGGACCAGGCACGAACGGGCCGCTGGTGATCGCCGCCGAGCTGCCCGATTCGACCGGGAAGGCCAAGATCGCCTCCTTCGCGGAACGGCTTCGCGGCGAGCCCGGGGTCGCGTTCGTCCCCGATCCGCAGATAAACGAGAAGGCCGACGCGGCCATCATCACCGTGATTCCGAGAGGCTCACCCCAGGACCAGGAGACCGAGGACCTGGTCAACCGGCTGCGCGAGGACATCCTCCCCGAGACGCTCGGCGCTTCTGGAATCACCGCGAAGATCGGGGGCGTGACCGCGTCGCTCGAAGATCAGAGCGAGTACATCAAGGACCGCATGCCGCTGTTCATAGCCGGCGTCGTCGGTCTCTCGTTCCTGCTCCTGCTGTTCGCTTTCCGCGCACCCCTCATATCGCTCAAGGCCGGCGTCATGAATCTGCTCTCGGTCGGCGCGGCCTACGGCGTGATGACGCTGGTGGCGAAGGGCGGGACGGTCGGCGAGCTGATCGGAGTCGATCACGAGGTGCCCGTGGCGCCGTTCATGCCGGTGATGATGTTCGCGATCCTCTTCGGGCTCTCGATGGACTACGAGGTGTTCCTGATCTCGCGGATCCGCGAGGAGTACCTGAAGCACGGAGACACGGGACGGGCAGTTGCCGACGGCCTGGCCAAGACCGCGCGCGTCATAACCGCGGCCGCTGCGATCATGGTCGTCGTCTTCCTCGCCTTCCTGGCGGCGCCGGACGTCTTCCTGAAGCTGTTCGGGGTCGGACTCGCCTCGGCGATCTTCCTCGACGCCACCCTGGTGCGGATGGTGCTGGTCCCGGCTGTGATGCAGCTACTCGGCAGCCGCAACTGGTGGATCCCGAGCTGGCTGGAGCGGACGCTTCCCCGACTGGACGTCGAGCGCGTCGCCCTCGGTGCCGCGGAGGGACGGGCGTAGAGCCGATCACCCTCGCGCTGCCCGTCAAGCACCGCGGCTCGACGGCAAGCTCGGACAACGCGCAACGTGCGGCGCTTCCCCGCAGCACACGCGCGCGCTGGCTGGGTCGGAAACGCACATCGCGCGCGTGACGGTCGTGCTGGCCGTTTTCGGAGCCACCCTTCGAAGCGATCCAGCGAGCTCGCCGAGGGTTTCCCAACAGCTCGAATAGGAGCAGGGACGCGCGAACAGGTCCGCCGGTCGCGTCAGGGCATGACCCCGAGCTGCGTCAGGACGTCAACAAGGTCGAAGTACATGTGAAACGACGTGATTCTTCACCATCCTCGACACGCGAGACCGCCGCGTAGCGTGAGAGCACGGTCTTGCCGTTGCGGGGATGTCGCCGGCAGGCGATCGCAGCGTGCCCGTGTGGGTTCCGCCGAACTTCGCTTCCTCGGCGCCCTCGCTGCCAGCCCCCAAGACGCGAGCATCCTGAATGGCGCTGTCTGGAAACGCCTCATTCCACGTGTCATAGAACTGCTCTGCGCCGGCTCGGCCCGAGACTCGGAGGCCTCCCGGCGCCTCGAGCTCCGCGCGCTCGTCGAAGAGGCCTACCCACCCGTCTCGATCGTGGGCGCGAGCCTCGGCTGCCGCTTGTGCCTCAACGCGCAGGCGCTGGGATCCAGCGAGGAGCGGCTTGTCAACGGCACGCCGCCTCGACTCCGGCCTCGAGCATCGTCTGCGCAAGCTCATCCACCCAGGTGGAGGGGTCGCCGGCGTCGCGCCGCCCAGCGCTCACCCACCTACCGAAGCGCTGACGGAGCGAGTTCGTGTCGGCCTGCGGCTCAGAAGCCACCATCGGGGCAACCAGTTGAACCTTGTGGAGGACCAAGGGGTCGTGAAGCCGGGCGAGGAAGGCGGCGAGGTCTGCCGCGACCTGGTCTGACCCAGCATCGTCGAGGGCGGCGATCCCGGTGTACGTGAGCGGGGCACCCGGGACGATTCGGGTTCGGGTAGGGATCAGCACCGGATCCGTGCTGAACGCGACCACTTCCGGGAGCTGGAGGTGAGGAGCAGCCGACCGAAGAGCCAGGAGCAGCTGACCTTCGCGCTGAGTGCGGCCGGCCGCCACCCGCGACCACGCGAACTTCGCGACGAAGGCGCCGCCGACACCGCGCTACCGGAATGCCAGGTCGGGTCGACATTTCTATCGGCGTCAGGACCACTGCGCCGACGCGAACGTTGCGCAACCGGCCGGCTCAGGCTGCTGGGACGGCTCGCCCCCGGCTGACCTACCAGAGGCGTTTGATCCCGTATTGGTCGAGTTGCGCGTCGTTGCTGATCAATGCCAGGTTCTCCCACTTCGCCTGAGCCGCCAGCAGGCGGTCGAACGGATCGTTGTGGGCGCCCGGCGTCAGGTGCCCGACCGCCCAGACGTGTTCAGGTTGAATCGCGAGGCTCTCGAACCCTTGCCCGCGCAGCACCGCGGGGAGGTCGGCCGGTGCCTGGAGCTTGCCGAGGCTGCGCTTGATGGCCATCTCCCAAATCGACGCTGAGCTGACCAGCAGCACGCTGTCGCCGGACTCCATCGTGGCCTTCGCGGTCTCGGAGAGTTGTGGATCGTCGGCGAGGAACCAAAGCAGCGCCTGCGTGTCCACCAGCCAGGCGCTCAACCGACATAATCCTCGAAGCCATCCGGGATCGCATCGAAGTCATCGGCAAGGGCGATCTGGCCCTTCAGCGCCCCGGCCTTTCGCGCATGGGCATCGGACGGATACGGGACGATCTTCGCCACGGGACGGTCGTCACGCTGCACGATGATCTCCTCGCCCGCCTCCACCAAGCCGATCAGGCGTGAGAAGTTCGTCTTTGCCTCATGCATCTTCACGGGCTTCATGATCTAAGTTTTAGCGTGCCTAGTCCGGTTAGTCCACCTATCATTCGGAACGAGGCGACCGCAGAAGGCCGTCGCTTCGGCCGCTACGACAGCGTTGAGAGGGCGACCGGGACGACGGCCTGCGCTCCGGCCCGGCGAAGCTGACCGCCGACCATCGCCAGCGTCCAGCCCGAGAGGCGGCGGTCGTCGAGCAGTACGCCGGTGCCGGGCGGGGGAGGGGTCGTGATCGCGAACGCGCCGCGGACGTTGGCGACCTGCTGGACGGCGTTCGCCATCTCGCGCTGGGGCGGGCGCGGCTCGGTCCGCTCGACGAGGGCCACGTACTCGACTCCGAGCTCGGCGGCGAGCCGCTCGCCCAGCTCGTTGCAGACACCGCCCAAGTGCGCCGACGGAACGCTCGTGACCCAGTCGGCGCGCGTCTCGGAGGCGCGTAGGGCCTCGGCGAGGGCCACGACGATTTCGTCGTCCAGCCATCCGGCGCTCAGTCCGCGCTCGATCGCGGGCCACCAGCCGCCGTCGCCGGGCCGCGCGAGGGCCCAGCCGGTCTCGGTCCGCGCGTCCTCGGGGATCTTGCGCATCGTCCCAGCCTCGTCCGGCGCCATCTTTCGCACCTCGAGCTCGAGTGGGCGGGAGCGCAGGTGGCGCTGGGCGATCTCGACGAGCACGGGGGAGGGCGGCCGCGCGAAGCGCGGCCCCGCACACACCGAGCAGCGCCCGCAGTCGCGCGGGTCGGGCTCGTCCAGCTCCTCCTGCAGGACGCGCATGAGGCAGCGGCCGTCGATTCCGTAGTTGGCCATAGCGCGCTGCTCGGCGCGGCGCAAGGCGGTGACCTGCTCGTAGCGGTCGGCGTCGTAGCTCCAGCCGCCGGCGGGCACGGCCTGCCAGCGGTTGCCGCTGCGGCGCACCGCGCCCTCGGCGTCGAGGATCTTCAGCATCGCCTCGATGCGTCCCATGCCGAGGTTCACGACGCCCATCAGCTCGCGCGTGGTGCGACCTTCCCCGCCCGCGGTCTCGAGCTCGTCGAGCACGGCGCGGACGCGCTCCCGCGCGGGGAACGCCTGCTCGATGAAGAAGTCCTGGATGCGGCGGTCCTCGCCGCCACGCAGCAGGACGACGTCGGCGTGATCGACGCCGCGCCCGGCGCGGCCGACCTGCTGGTAGTAGGAGACGACCGAGCCCGGTGCCTGGAAGTGCACGACAAAGGTTAGGTCCGCCTTGTCATAGCATGCCGAGTGCGCTGGTGGCCACCACGGCCTTGACCTCGTTGCGCAGCAGGCGGTCCTCGGTGAGGATGCGCTGGGCGGGCTCCTGCTCGCCGCTGTGACCGGCGAGCTGCTCGAGCACGTCGCCCACCACGCGGTCGTTCGCGGTGGCCGTAGTGCCCAGCACTCCGGCCTCGGGACCGACGGCGTCGAGCACGTCCTTGACCCGACGGTAGTCGGGGCGGAAGTCGTGCCCCCAGTCGGAGATGCAGTGGGCCTCGTCGATCACGAGCAGGGCGACCGACGCCGCGAACAGCGGCAGCATCTCGTCGCGGAAGCGCGGGTTGTTCAACCGCTCGGGACTTATCAGCAGCAGGTCGATCGTCCCCGCGGCGAGCCGATCGCGCACACCGCTCCAGTCCTCGCGGTTGGTGCTGTTGATCGTGTGGGCGCGCAGGCCGAGGCGCTCGGCCGCGCCGATCTGGTTGCGCATCAGCGCGAGCAGCGGGCTGAGGATCAGCGTCGGGCCCGCGCCGGCGTCGCGCAGCAGTGCCGTGGCGACGAAGTAGACCGCCGACTTGCCCCATCCGGTGCGCTGGACGCAAAGCACCCGGGCGCGGTCGACGACGACGTCGCGGATCGCCTCGAGCTGATCGGGGCGAAAGTTCGCCGCCGGGTCCCCGGTGAGGGCCTGGAGACGGGCGCGGGCAGCGGTCGCGAACGTCTCTGGTGCGGCGGTGGTCACGCCACAATCGTGGCAGTCGCTCCGGCGCACCGCTCGATGCTCAACTGGGTCGCACCGCTCGGGTCGCTGCCCGCTGCGGGGCGAGCCGCTCTCCAGAGCAGGGCGGTGCCGAAGCGCGGGCCCCCGGCGGGCCGGCGCGGCTCCACCGTCCTGCCTCTGGTCGCACTCCCACCCTTCGGCAGGACGGCCGCCGGCCGCCGCGTGGCCGTCTTACGAGCGCGGAAAAAGGGTCACACGGGTAGCAGCGGGATGTCGTAGAGGATCGCCGCGGCCACGAACGCCCCGAGCGCGATGACCGTGAGCACCGCCGTAAGCACCTTCTGCCGCGGGCTGGCGCTCTCCGCGCGCCCCTTCGCCTTGTCGGCCCAGACGATCGCCTTGGCCAGCAGCCGCTCCGCGCGGTCGAACTCGAGCGCGAGGAAGCTCAGCCCGAGCAGGACCAAGAGAAAGCCCGGGCCAGGGATCCCCGGACCGGAGAGCACGATGCCGGCCAGGATGAGAAGGACGCCGCCGATGACCACGAGGACGCGGGCCACGATGCCGCGCTCGGCGTGTCGCCGCTTGCGCTCCTCGAGCTTGATCAGCATGTCAGGGCGATCGTCCTTGCCGCCGTCCTCTCTGACGGCATCCTCCCCGCGGCTGTCCTCGTGTGCCGCCTCCGGTGGTCTTGGCGTGGTGGCCATGCGGGTCAAGGCTAAAGGCTGCCGAGTTCGACCGCTGCCTTTCGCGCGCGGAGGAGCCGGTGGGCTCGCTGGAGCTCGGCTAGATCCACTCTTCGAGCGGAAGCGTGTCGCCGGCGGAGGCCAGCTCCGACGGGGTGGTTGGGGGCAGGCAGCTCACGCGGATCCGGGTGAGCTCCTCGACCGTCGCGCGGTTGGACTGCTCGATCGGCTTGGGACGCTCGGGCCACGGCGAGATCACGAGGCCCGCAACGCGCAGCCCCGCCGCCCGTGCGGCCTCCACCGTGAGAAGCGAGTGGTTGATCGTGCCGAGGCCGCTGCGGGCCACCACGAGGGCCGGCATTTCCAGCTCGACCGCGAGGTCTCGCACCGAATAGCCGAGCGCGATCGGCACGAGCAGGCCTCCCACGCCCTCGCACACGAGGGCATCCGCTCCTCTTGCGGCGGAACCGGCCGCCGCCCGGATCCGTCGGGGGTCGATCGGCTCCCCCTCGAGCTGCGCGGCGTAGTGAGGGGACACCGGTCTCCCGAACGTGTAGGGCGTGACCTCGCTCGGCGCCTGCCTTCCGCCGCCGGCCGCCGCGAGGAGCTCATGGTCGGGCGGCCACCCACCGGGGGGGGTTTCGTCCAAACCGGTGACGACCGGCTTAAAGGCTGCCACCGTCTCCCCGCGGCCGGTCAGCGCGGCGCAGATGGCCGCCGCCACCACGCTCTTGCCGACGCCCGTGTCGGTGCCGGTTACGAAGATCCCGCGCACGGCCGTGCGCGGCTGTCAGGCCGCGTCGGCGAGCCCGTCGAAGACTCGGGACGCGCGCGCGCGCGCCGAGTCGGAGACGGTGTCCGACTCGGTGACCGTCGAGCGCGCCGCCCGCACGTCTACGGACGCGTCCGTGTCGGCTGTGCGCTGGGCGATCGCCGCTCTGACGGATGGGGGCACGGCCCCCGCCACCGCCTTGGCGGCTTCGCGCAGCTCGGTCTTCGTGTGCGAGGCCATGACCGTGAGCCGCAACCGGGAGCCTCCGGCCGGGACGGTGGGAGGACGGATGGCCTGTGCGAACACGCCCTGCTCGAGTACCCGCTCGCTGACCGCGACGGCGTGCTCGGCATCGCCGATCACGAGCGGCACGATCGGGGTGTGGCCCGCGGGGACCGGCAGCCCCTCCGCGGCCAGCGCCTCGCGCAGGACGGCACCGTTTCGCTGGAGCTTCTCGACCCGGCGCGGCTGCTCGCGCAGCAGCTCGAGCGCCGCCATGGCCGCGGCCACCGCGGGTGGGCCGATCGCGGTGGAGTAGATCAGCGTGCGGGCGGTGTTGAGCAGGTACTTGGCCATCCGGCGATCGCAACAGACATACGCGCCGTAGGACCCGAGCGCCTTGCCGAGCGTGCCGACCAGCAGGTCCACCTCGTCCTCGAGGCCCGCGGCCGCCACCGCGCCGCGCCCATCGGGGCCGACCGTGCCGGTGCCGTGCGCCTCGTCGACCATGACGCGCGCGTCGTGGCGCTGAGCGAGCTCGACGATCTCCCGGAGGGGCGCGACGTCGCCGTCCATGGAGAACACGCCGTCGGTGACGATCAGGCTGCCTCGTCCACCTGCCTGTTGGAGGCCCCAGGCCAGGTGCTCGACGTCGCAGTGCCCGTAGACGAAGGTCTCCGCGCCGGCGAGACGGCAGCCGTCCACGATGCTGGCGTGGTTGAGCGAGTCGGAGAAGACGACATCGCCGGCCCGCGCCAGCGCCTGCACGACGCCCACGTTGGCCAGGTAGCCCGAGCCGAACAGCAGCGCGGTCTCGCTGCGCTTGAAATCCGCGAGGCGCTCCTCGAGGCGACGGTGGATCCGCATGTTGCCCGACACGAGCCGCGAGGCCCCGGCGCCCGCCCCGTAGCGCATCGCGGCCTCGGCGGCGGCCTGCCGCACGCGGGGATGGTCTGCCAGCCCGAGGTAGTTGTTCGAGCACAGCAAGAGCACCGGCCTGCCGTCGAGAAGGACCCTCGGCCCCTGTGGCCCGGAGACCATGCGCATGCGGCGCATGAGCCCGCGGTCGCGGATGTCCTCCAAGAGGCCCTCGATGTCGGTCATCGCCCGTCTCCCTCGACCTGGACTATCTCGAGCCCGCGATTGGCCGCGCCGTCCGGACGTGGCGGTACCGAGCTCTTCTTCTTGCGCCTGAGCTGCACCTCCGGATTCCAGAAGTTGGCCTCGGCCTGGCTGTCGATCAGATCGTCGACCGGTGTCTTGGGGGTCTGCCCCTCGAGCCAGCCCGAGCGGTTGTCCGGTCGCGGCTCCGAGCCGTTGTCGGGCTGGCGCGCCACGTTCAGCCCCAGCTCCTCGAACATCGCGCGGTCGTCCTGGGGCTCGGAGCCGAGGGTGGTGAGGAAGTTGCCCATCATCACGCCGTTTATGCCTGCCTTGACGGCCAGCTGCTGCAGCTCGCCGAGGTTCTCCACCCGGCCACCGCAGAGCCGGAAGAGCGCGGCCGGGAGGATCAGCCTGAAGATCGCGATCCACTTGACCGCCTCCCAGGGATCCATGTGGTCGCGGTCGCCGAACTTCGTTCCGGCGCGCGGGTTCAGCATGTTGATCGGGACGCTCGTGGGGTCGATCTTCGCCAGCTGGAAGGCCATCTCCACGCGCTGCTCGCGCGACTCGCCCAGGTTGAGGATGCCGCCCACGCAGGTCTCGAGACCGGCCTCCTCGACCGCCTGGATCGTGCGCAGCCGGCCTTCGTAGCGCACCGTGGTGGAGACCTCGTCGTAATAGCTCTCGGCGGTCTCCACGTTGTGGTGCACGCGCTGGATCCCGGCTTCCTTCAGCTCTTGCGCACGCTTGACCGACATGTGCCCGACAGACGCGCAGCGCTTCAGGTTGGTGTTCTCGGCGACCAGCTTCGCGCCGTCGAGGATGTTCTGGAAGTCGCGCTTCGAGAGCCCCTGACCCTGGGTGACCATGCAGAAGCGGTGCGCGCCCGCGGCCTCGGCCGCCCGCGCGTGCTCGAGGATCTGCTCGGGGGTCATCATCGCGTGCATCGGCGTGTCGGCCTCGGCGAAGCGCGACTGTGCGCAGAAACCGCAGTCCTCGGCGCAACCGCCCGACTTGGCGTTGACCAGCGAGCAGAGGTCCGTGGAGTCGCCGAAGCTCTCGAGCCGTGCCTTCCATGCCCGGTCGATGAGCGCCTCGATCTGGGCGTGATCTTCGATCTCACCCAGCTGCAGGGCTTCCTCGTAGGTGATGAGCGGCGGCAAGCTCTCGACCTCCCTGGGGAACGATTACGCGCACGGTAGGGCGGGCACCGGACGGAGCCCGGACGGCAAGTCCGAGACCATCGCACATGATGCCGCAACGCACCCCGGCGTACCCCTCGTGGATGTCCTGATGCGGAGGCAGGACGCACGGAGCTCGAATGAAGGTAGGACGCACGGAGCTCGAATGAGGCGGTTCATCGGGCCCGATCTCCGCTGCGCGGGCGACCTCCGCTCGCGGTCCCTACTCGAGGACCACCAGGACGTCGCCCTCCTTGACCGACTGGCCCACCTCGCACTTGATCTCGCTGACCGTGCCGTCGTACTCGGTCTCCACGGGCATCTCCATCTTCATCGACTCGAGCATGGCCACGGTGTCTCCCTCCTTCACCTCCTGGCCTACCTCGCAGTCGACACTCCAGACGATGCCGGTGATGTGAGCCTCGACGTTGGGCAAAGCGTCCTCCTGTTGTGGGAGCGGTCGCGCGGCGAGACCTTATCTACCGGCACCGACGGCGCACGCGCGCCGCTTCGCCCCAGCTGACGTGCCATGCGCGGGGGATCGGGGTAGGGTCGCGCCATGATCCTCGCGCTCGACCAGGGCACCACGGGCACGACGGCGATCGTGTTCGACGGTGAAGGGCGCCCGGTGGGTCGCGGCTATGGCGAGTTCGGGCAGCACTTTCCCCGGCCCGGATGGGTCGAGCACGATGCGGACGAGATCTGGGAGGTGACCCGCCGGGTGGGGCGGGATGCGCTCGAGGCGGCGGGTATGGACGGGCGCCGCCTGACCGGGATCGGCATCACCAACCAGCGCGAGACCGTGGTGGCGTGGGACCGGGAGAGCGGCAAGCCCCTGCACCGGGCGCTCGTGTGGCAGGACAGACGCACGGCACAGCGGTGCGACGAGCTGCGGGAGGCGGGTCACGAGCCGCTCTTCAGGGACCGCACCGGACTCGTTCTCGACCCCTACTTCTCCGGCACGAAGATCGAATGGCTGATCCGGCAGGGCGACGTCGACCCCGCGAGGGCCGCCTTCGGCACGGTGGACTCGTGGCTCGTGCACAAGCTCACGGGCCGCCACGCCACCGACTACTCGAACGCCTCGCGCACGCTGCTCTTCCACACCGGCGAGCTTCAGTGGGACGCCGAGCTGTGCGGGTTGCTCGGCGTGCCGGTGGAGGCGCTTCCCGAGCCCTGCCCGAGCGCCCACGTGTACGGGAGGACCTCGGAGTTCGGCGGGAGCGTGCCGGTGGCGGGCATCGCGGGCGATCAGCAGGCCGCGCTCTACGGTCAGGCCTGCCACGGGCAGGGCATGGGGAAGAACACCTATGGCACGGGCAGCTTCGTGCTCGAGAACGCGGGCGGGCAGAGGCCCCCGCCGGCCGAGGGCCTGCTGACCACGGTGGCCTGGGGAGTCGGCGGGCGCGTGGACTACGCGCTCGAGGCGGCGATCTTCGTGACGGGCGCGGCGGTCCAGTGGCTGAGGGACGGTCTCGGGATCATCGAGGCGGCGGACGAGACGGAGGCGCTAGCGCGCTCGCTCGAGTCAAACGACGGCGTCTACTTCGTGCCCGCCCTGACGGGACTTGGCTCGCCGCACTGGGACCCTTACGCGCGGGGGACGGTCGTGGGGCTGACGCGCGGCTCTGGGCGCGCCCATCTGGCCCGCGCCGCCCTCGAGGCGATCGCCTACCAGACCGTGGACGCCGTTCGGGCGATGGAGCACGTCTCGGGAGTCGCGCTTGCGGAGTTGAAGGCCGATGGCGGCGCGGTGCACAACGCGTGGCTCATGCGCTTTCAGGCGGACGTGCTCGGCGTGCCGGTGGTCGTGCCGGAGGTCTCGGAGACCACGGCCCTCGGCGCCGCCTACCTCGCGGGCGTGGCAGCGGGCCTCTGGAGCGAGGAAGACACGCGGCGGATGTGGCGCGAGGCGGCGCGCTACGAGCCCGGCATGGGCGACGGGGAGCGCGAGGAGCTCCTGGCGGGCTGGGGCAGAGCGCTCGAGCGCGCCCGCGACTGGGCACGTAACGAAACAGGAGACGGCGGGTAGACGGGGGGCATGTCGCCGGAGCGATCTCAGCCGAAGGGCTCGCTGAAGCCGCAGGTCTATAGGGACGAGCGACCCGCCGAGCACTTCGCCCGCTTCCACGCTCGTACGCGCGCCAAGCCGCCCAACTGGATGTACGAGGTGGTGCGCCTCATCGTGACCCCCTACCTGCTGCTCTTCTTCCGCACCCGGGCGATCGACTCGCAAAAGGTCCCGGCCGACGGACCGGTGATCATCGCGCCGAACCACTTCTCGTTCCTGGACCACTTCTTCGTGGCCATCTACCTCCGGCGCAAGGTCCAGTTCATGGCCAAGTCCCAGCTCTTCACCTTCCCGATGCAGGTCGTCTACCACAACGGCGGTGTCTTCCCGGTGCGCCGCGGCCACCGCGACGAGGAGGCCTTCAAGACCGCTCACGCCGTGCTCGCGCGGGGCGGGATCGTGGTGATGTACTGCGAGGGCGGCCGCTCGCGGACCGGTGAGCTCGGGGAGGCCAAGCCAGGGATCGGCCGGCTGGCGCTCGAGTCGGGTGCCCCGGTCGTACCCTGCGGTCTGGCGGGATCCGAGCGAGTGCGCGACTGGAAGCGCCTCCAGTTCCCCAAGGTGACGCTGCAGTTCGGCGACCCGATCCGCTTCGAGCGGGTCGACGCGCCCGACCGCGCGCAGTGCCAGGCCGCCTCTGAGGAGATCTTCGCTCGCATCCAGGCGCTCTGGCGCGGGCTCCGCGAGAACGGCCGCAGCGCCACGGTGAGGGCAGCCCGGGCCGCGCGGCGTGGCGGCCAGGCCACAGCTGCCGGGCGCTAGCAGCCGGCTCCGCAGAAACCGCTGTTGTGCCACGCCGCCGGGGTCCTCCGGCGGGGCGCGGTCTCCTGTGCATCACTCGTAGACCGAGTCGAGCCGGCGCCAGGCCTCCATGTCGTGGCCCGGGATCACGAGCGCGTCCGGGGTTGCCTTCAGGTAGAGCTCGATCTCGCGCAGCGAGCGCCTGAAGCGGTGCTCGTCGTCCATCTTGAACGGCAGGTGGGACTCCCGGATCGTGCGCATGGTGTAGGCGGCGTCCCCGGCGATCAGTGCCTCCCTTCCCTTGAGCCGCAGGATCACCGAGCAGTGCCCGAGCGTATGGCCGGGGGTGTACACCATCCGCACGCTGCCATCGCCGAAGATGTCGAAGGAGCGGCCGAAGGTGGCGAACGAGTCGGCGTCGGCGGCGTCGAAGTCGAGCGTGCGGTAGTCGAAGGCGTGGTCGTACTGCCTGCGCAGGTAGCCGTCGGTCTGGCGCCCGTCGGAGGCCGCCTCCCACTCCTTGGCGCTCAGAACGAAGGTGGCGCCGGGAAACTCGGCGATGCCGCTCGCGTGGTCAGAGTGCAGGTGGGTCATCACCACGGTCTTGACCTTCGCCGGATCCACTCCCCGATCGCGCAGCTGGGCGGCCACCGCCTCGTTCGCGTCCATCTCCAGATCCTTGAAGAGAATGCCCAGAAGCGAGCCGAGCGCCTGCTTGGGGTCAACCGCCGCGGCCGGGTGGAGGCCGGTGTCAACGAGGACCGGCCCCGCCGTGGGGTGCTCGACGAGGAAGGCGACCACCGGAATCTGAACCCACTCTTCCCGGGGTACGCGCACCCCCAGCGCCTTCAAGCGGCCCATGCGCCCGTCGACCCGCTCGAGGAACGCCGGCGGCGCGATCATCCGCGCGCAGAGCAGGGGATGAAGGCGCACGGTGGCACCGTCCCTCCCGCCGGAGAGCGGTAGCTCTGCGGGCCGGGGCTCTGCGGCGGTGCCCATCGCCAGACCCTAGCCGCCGCCCGACGCGAAGGGAGCGAGCGGCTCGCGGGAAGCTGGCGCACGCGCACCCGTTCTCGGTGATCCGGTGACCCCGCTGCCTCGCCAATAGGGGGTTGATCCCGAAAAGACTCGAGGAGGGTGCATGTCAGAAGCCTTGAACATCACGTACGACGCGATCGACGAGCAGGCAGGTGAGGAGTCCGCGCTGACCCGTCGCAAGCTCGTGGGAGGCGCGGCGGCTTCGCTGGGGACGTTGGGCGTCCTGGGCCTGGTCAACGATGACGCGTGGGCCGCGCGTGCGGCCAGGAACACCCCGCAGACGATTCTGAACATTGCGGCTACGGCGGAAGTCCTCGCCACGATCGTGAACACGGTCGGGGCCGAGCGGCTCGTCAGGGAGCTAGGGAGGGATGAGACGCTCGCGAACGTGCGGGCGGCGGCGCGCGAGGAGCTGATCCACTACAACGTCTTGACGTCCGTCGGTGGCAAGCCGCTGACGACGAAGATCTGGGTTCCCGACGCGGTTTTCGCGTCGCGCGACGGGCTTCTGAAGACGCTCGAGGCCGGTGATCAGATCTTCATCAACGCATACCTGATCGGGACGACCGCGTTTGCCACCGCGGGTGGGGCCAAGAACGCCAAGTTCGCGCGTTTCACCGGGGAGTTCATGGGGGCTGAAGCCGTGCACAGGGCGCTGGCGCGTCAGTCGCTGGGGAAGCTCGGAAACGACCGCGTGTTCATGAGGTACTCCTTCTCGAGGATCGAGACGGCTGTGGCGATGTTGCAGAAGGCCGGCTTCGGCTTTGGCAAGCGGGGCAAGGGCCCCGGTGCCTTCTACAGCTTCAAGGACGTGCGCAAGCGCACGCCGAACCCACGGGCGGTCAACACTCGCAAGCCCCGCTAGTAGCCGGGGCAGATCGGTTGGGACGGGCGCCGGCGCGCCCGTCCCGATCCGATCCAGACCGGGCTACGAGTCATCCCGTGACTGCCCGTCGGTTGGCGCCCGCGCACCCCTGTGTCTGGGTGATCCGGTAGGGCTCCGGGGCGCGCAGGGGGGGATACCGGAAACTCAAGGAAGGGATGCATGTCAGAAGCTTTGAACATCGCCTACGCGGCGATCGACCGCGACAACGCCGAGCAGTCCGCACACACGCGCCGCCGCTTCGTGGGAGGTGCGGCCGCGGCCGTTGGCAGCATGGGCCTTCTGAGCCTCGTCAACAACGACCAGGCGCACGCCCAGATGCTGGCCAACGACGCCACGACCATCCTTAACGTGGCTGCTACCGCCGAGGTGCTGGCCACCATCGTCAACACGGTCGGGCCCGAGAAGCTCAAGCCCCGCACGGTCAACCGCCGCGGCAGGCGGGTGGCCGACAAGCGGCGCCTCGACAAGGTCACCTACCGCAACGTGCGTGCAGCCGCCCGTGAGGAGCTCATCCACCACGACGTGCTGGCGAGCCTGGGGGCAAAGTCGCTCACGAAGAAGATCTGGGTCCCGAACGCCGTCTTCAAGAGCCCGAAGGGACTTCTGACCACCCTCGAGGCGGGGGATCAGATCTTCATCAACGCCTACCTCATCGGCACCACCGTTTTCGCCAACGCGGGCAAGGGCAAGGAGGCTCGCTTCACCGGAGAGTTCATGGGCACCGAGGCCGTCCACCGGGCGCTCGCGCGCCAGTCGCTCGGCAAGCTCGGCAACGATCGCGTGTTCATGAAGTACACGTTCACGCAGATCGGCGACGCCGTGAAGCTGCTCCAGGACGCAGGGTTCGGGTTCGGAGCCAAGGGCAGCGCACCGGGCAGGTTCTACGACTTCGACGAGGTCCGCAAGCGCACCCCGTCGGTTGGCAGGACGAGGGTGAACACCCTCAAGCCTGTCTAAGCGAGAAACCCGGGGGCTCCCGCCCCGGAGCCCCCGGCGCCCCTTGCCCTACGTCCACCCGTGACCGTTTCAACGCTCGCGGCCGCGAGGTGGGGTTGCCCCGGTGCCGGACGGACCTCTTGTTCCTGAAAAGCTCCCTCGAGTGCTCGGGAACAAGTGATCTGGCGCCGGCGGCTCGCGCTCCGAGGGCGCGCAGGGGCGACCGCGGCCCCGCAGGGGCGCTCGCGGCCCCGCAGGGGCGACCGCGGCCCCGCAGGGGCCAGGGGTCGCAAGCCGGAGCCTGAGCCCTAACCAAACCGGGCCCTCGCCGGAGGCCGGCGGAGAACTCAAACGCGCTGGGGGTTCCGGGGGGCGCGAGCCCCCCGGGATTCTCCTAGCTCGTCATCCCGGTGAACTGCCCGCCGGTCACGTTCAGCACCTGGCCGTGCACGTAGTTCGACCACGGCGAGCAGAGGAAGAAGACGCCGCCGGCCGCCTCCTCGGGCGTGGCCGGACGGCCGAGGGGGATCAGCATGGAGGCCACCTGGCGCAGCTGCTCCGGGATCCCGAGCTCGATCTTCTGGCCGTCCTTGTCGAAGGCCTCCGCGTTCTCCTTGGCGGCCGTCAGGCGCGTCTCCACGAAGCCGAAGGCCACAGCGTTCACGTTGATCTTGAACTGACCCCACTCCTTGGCCACGGTCTTGGTCAACCCCACGACGCCCGACTTGCCCGAGGCGTAGTTGGCCTGTCCGGCGTTGCCCATGGTGCCGGACACCGACGAGACGTTCACCACCTTGCGGAACACCTCGACTCCCTCCTCGCGCTCCTTCTTTGCCGGCTCGCGCAGATGCGGGGCGGCGGCTCGCAGCACGCGGAAGGGCACGACGTTGTGAATGTCGAGCATGGCCTGGAACTGCTCGTCGGACATCTTGTGCACCGGTCCGTCCCAGGTGTAGCCGGCGTTGTTGACCAGGATGTCGATCTGCCCGAAGGCCTCGACGGCCGTCTCGATCAGCTTCTCCGGGATGCCCTCCTTGGTGAGGTCGCCGGCGAAGGTGGCCGTCTCACCGCCGATCTCGGCGGCCGCCTCCTGGGCGACGTCGCCGTCGAGGTCGTTGATCAGGACCCTCGCACCGTGCTCCACGAGCAGATCGGCGGTGGCGCGGCCGATGCCTCGCGCCGATCCGGTGACGATCGCTGCCTTTCCGTCCAGAACTCCCACTGATTCTCCTTTGGGTCCACTAGGTGAGCGGGGCATGATGACGATGCGGGCCCGAGGGCTCTGGACGGCAGGCGGCTCGAGCCGGCGCCGCTGACCCGCCGGTTAACCTCTCGGCATGTGCCGAAACATTCGTACACTCCACAATTTCGACCCCCCCGCCTCCGAGGATGAGATCCGCGCGGCGGCAGTCCAGTACGTTCGCAAGATCAGCGGTGCCGCCAAGCCCTCGAAGGCCAACGAGGCGGCTTTCGAGCGGGCCGTCGAGGCCGTGGCCGGAGCTTCCTCTCGGCTGCTGGGCGAGCTGGTGACCTCGGCCCCGCCCAAGGACCGCGAGGTCGAGGCGGCCAAGGCGCGCGCCCGCGCGGCTGAGCGCTATGCGGCGTAGCGCGTTGCCCAGGGGGGTGCGGCGTCGCGTGCCGCTGCGGACACTCCGGACGCCGCCCTGCTGAGCGGTCCGCTGAGTGGCGCCCAACGTCCTCTGCGTCGTGCTCGACACCGCGCGGGCGGATGCCTTCGAGCCCTACGGGGCGCCACTGGGGTCGAGCCCGGCCGTGGCGGACCTGGCGCGCGGGGGCAAGGCGCTGCCCCACGCGTACTCCACCGCCTCGTGGACGCTTCCGGCTCACGCGTCGATGTTCACGGGCCTCATGCCGCGCGCCCTGGGGCTGACCCAGCCCCCCGAGGAGACTCCGCAGAGCGCCCGCCCGCGACTCGAGGCCGTCAGGGACCGGATGCTGCCCGAAGTGCTGCGAGCCGGGGGCTACGAGACCCGCGCGGTGAGCGCCAACCTGTGGGTGTCCCCCCACTGCGGCTTCGACATCGGGTTCGAGCGCTTCAGCTACATCGAGCCCCGCCACCAGATGGCGATGCAGGTGGCGGGAAAGAGCGGCCCCCGGCAGCGGCTCGGGTGGGCACGGGAGGGCCTGCGCTCCGTGAACGACGACGGAGCCGCCCGCGCCCTGGACGTTCTGCGCGGCTGGGTGGCGGAGGAGCGCGAGCGTCCCTTCTTCTGGTTCGTGAACCTGGTTGAGTGCCATTCCCCCTACCTCCCGCCCCGTCCCTGGAACGATCTGGGCACGCTCGACCGCATCCGCGCCGGAGACGACGCGCGTGAGCACCAGTCCTTCTACGGGGTGTGCAAGACCTGCGGGGGCCGCTGGGAGATACACGACTCCGCGCTGGCGCGCATGCGATACCTCTACGGACGCTCGGTGGCCTACGCCGACGACTGGCTGGGGAGCGTGCTCGAGTCACTCGAAGCTTGCGGGCTGCTGGAGGAGACGCTCGTTATCGTGACCTCCGACCATGGGGAGAACCTCGGCGAGAACGCGCTCTTCGGGCACGCCTTCTCGCTGGACGAGCGGCTGATCCACGTGCCGTTCGTGGCCGCCGGCCCGGGCGCTCCCGACGAGGGTGGGGCGTTCAGCCTCGCCGACCTCCCCCGCATGGTGGCCGACGCGGCCGACCTTACGGAGCACCCATACGGGCAGATCCCGTCGATGCCCGTGTCCCAGTTCGATCCTCCCGGCCCGGCCGATCACCCGCGCGTGCAGAGGTTCGTCCGCGACCTCGACCTGGGCGAGGAGGGCCTCGAGCGGCTGACCGCGGTGCTCACGAGCGCCTCCGACGGTGCCCGCAAGATCGTGCTGCGCAATGGCAGCGAGCTGCTCTACGACCTGAAGGCAGATCCGCTCGAGGAGTCGCCGCTCGCCTCATCGGCGGCGGGCGGAGACTTCGACCGCCTGCGCGCCGCCATCCGGGATGCGGAGCGCACCCCGGTCGCGCCGGCGCCCACCGGGGCACCGCCGGTCGCGCCGGAGGCGTCCCCGGAGGAGCTGGCGGAGCTCGAGCGCCAGATGAAGCTGCTGGGCTACATGTGACGGCGGCCCGCTCGTCGGGCCCTGCTTCAGCTCAGCGCACCAGGCCCTCGACGAACGGTACCTCGAGCACCTTCTCGTGCGCGACGGGCCCGTGGCCGAAGTAGCCCTCCTCACCGAACAGCTCGCCGTGGTCTGAGGTCACCACGAGCCACGTGTCCTGCGGCAACTTGGAGAGCAGCCGCTCGAGCACGCCGTCGAGGTACTCGAGCACGGCGATCTGACGCTCGTGGAGCTCCCTCAGCCGCGCCTGGTCGAAGAACTCACCTGCCTCCCCGCCTTCCGCGCGGATCTGGTCGAGCTTCTTGAAGACCCCGTGGACCCCGGAGATGTGGGGAAGGTCCGAGGTGTCCTCGCCGGGTCTGGCATAGGGGTAGTGGGTCTCCCCCACGTTGAGCAGCCAGAAGCTCGGGCGCTCGGGGTCGAAGTGCACCTCCTCGACCATGGCGGCCATGTCGTTGTGGCTCGGCATCAGCTCGTAGCTCTCGAAGTCGCGGTTGATCACGGTGAACTTGTTGAGCACGGGCATCGATACTCGCGCGTGGGTCCTGTACCCGAGCGCATGACGGAGGTAGGTGGGCAGGAAGATCGAGGGAAGGAGCCGCTTGAACTCCATGTCGGCCACGCCGAGGCGCTCGCTGTAGCGCAGGAAGTCCCGCTTGTAGTACTCCGAGGCGTAGACGTGCGCGGGGCTCGTGTGGGGCAGCAGTCCCATCAGGAGGTTGAGGTGGGAGGGTGCCGTCCAGGTGGCATAGCTGAAGCGGCGCTCCGCATCGCCGAGGGCCGCGGTCACGCTCGACGGCGGGGAGGCCTTCCAGGAGTCCCACCGCAGCGAGTCGAGGATCACCACCACGAAGTTGCGCGCGCCCGCGGGCGGCCGCGGGATTGGTTTCGGTTCGATCACTTGGGTGCGCCGGCGGGGCAACCGGCGGGCTTGCTTGCCGAGTGGAGGCCTCACCGGCGGCCAGCGTAGCGGTGCTACCTTGAGCGCGGTGTCAAGCGACGGAAGCGGCGACCTGTATGCGGGTCGGATCCCGCTGGGAGAGCGCACCCTGCGAGAGCACACGGCGCGGGGCACGGTCATCAACGCGGGGTTCCTCACGGGGCTGAGCTTCCTCGGACTGCTCAAGGCCTTCGTCGTCGCGGCCTTCCTCACGCCCGAGGACTACGGCATCTGGGGCATCCTCCTGGCCGGAATCGTCACGCTCTCGTTCCTGTCCGAGCTGGGCGTGGGGGACAAGTACATCCAGCAGACCGAGGCCGACCAGGCCCGCGCCTTCGATCGTGCCTTCACCCTCAACCTGATCGTGAACCTGGCGTTCACGCTGATCATGGTGGCGGCCGTACCGCTCCTGGCGGTGATATACGGGCAACCCGACGTCGTGGCGCCCGGGTTGGTGCTGGCCCTGGCCATGCCCGCCGCCGGCCTGCTGAGCCCGCTGTGGATCTACTACCGCCGGATGCAGTTCGTGCGCCAGCGCGCGCTGCAGGCAATCGACCCGATCGTCGGCTTCGTGGTCACCGTGGCGCTCGCTATCGCGGGGATGGGCTACTGGAGCCTCGTGGTGGGGGCGGTGGCGGGCACGTGGTCGGCGGCGCTCGTGACGCTCGCGACCTCCCCTTATAGGCCGCGGCTGCAGCTGGGTGAGGGGGTGCGGGACTACCTGGCGTTCTCGTGGCCGCTCCTGGTTGCCAACGTGAATCGTCTCCTGGTGGTCCAGGCGCCGATCCTCGTGGGGGAATGGCAGGTCGGCCTCGCCGCGGCGGGGGCGATAACCCTCGGTGGCGCCATCATCGCGTTCACGCAGAAGGTGGACGCGATGGTCACCCAGACGATCTACCCAGCCGTCTGCGCGGTGCGCGACCAGACGGCCCTGCTGTTCGAGACGTTCGTGAAGTCCAACCGGCTCGTGCTGATCTGGGGGGTGCCGTTCGGGCTCGCGCTGCTCATGTTCGCCCCCGATCTGGTGGACCACGTGCTCGGGGAGAAGTGGGAGCCCGCGGTCGGCCTGCTGCAGGCCTATGGGCTTATCTCGGCCTTCAGCCACGTGGGCTTCAACTGGGACGCCTTCTTCAGGGCCCGCGGGGAGACCAAGCCGATCGCGGCGGTATCCACCTTCTCGACGGTCGTGTTCCTGGCCGTGGCCATCCCGCTGCTGGCTTTCGAGGGCCTGTCGGGCTTCGCCGTCGGGATGGCGGTGTACGGGTTCTCCGCGGTGGTCGGCCGGACCTACTTCCTCACCAGGATCTTCGACGGCTTCGGGATGGCCCGCCACGCCGCCCGCGCGCTGCTGCCGGTGGTGCCGGCCGTGGCGGTGGTGGCGGTCGCGCGACTGCTCGAGTCCGGGGAGCGCAGCGGGCTGACCGCGCTGGCCGAGTTCTGCACCTTCGTGGCGGTCACGATCCTGGCCACCGCCCTCGCCGAGCGGGACCTGCTCCGCGAGATGTTCGGCTACCTGCGACGGGCGCGCGGGGGCAGCCCGGCACCGGCGGCCTGAGGCCTGAGGCTGAGGCGTGTGGGAGGGCGGGGCGGGGCCGCCCGGCCATTGCCTGCGCGGGCGCCTCGCTAGGGTCGAGCCGGTGCCTCGTGCGCCGCGCCTCCGGTGGCTCCTTCTCCTGTTGATCCTCCTGGGGACCGGCGCGGCCGCTTGGGCCCTCGCCCGCGAGGACGGCCTGCCGTCTCCGAGTGAGTCGGCGGTCATCGACCCGGACGTGCCCGACCCGTTCCGCTACGAGGAGGGCCGGCGCGAGGAGTTCGAGCGCCGCGCCGCCGCGGGGCTCAGCCACGTGCTCTACGAGAAGAGCCCCGGCGGCGTGCTTGCCACGGCGGAGCGCACGGCGGTGTTCCGGGCGCAGATCGAGGCGGCGGCGCCCGACGCGGGAGTGGAGCCTGACATCCTCGAGGCCATCGTCTTCCTCGAGAGCGCTGGTCGGCCCGACGCGGTGGCCGATCCAAAGCTCGAGGGCGCCGTGGGGCTCATGCAGATCCTGGCCGAGACCGGGCGCAACCTGCTCTCGATGCGGGTGGATCCGGTGGCGGCGCGCGCGCTGTCCCGGCGCATCCGGCGGGCCGAGCGGCGCGGCGAGCGCACGGCCGCGCGCCGCCTGCGGGACCGGCGCGCCAGGGTGGATCAGCGCTTCGATCCGGCGGAGTCGGTCGCGGCCACCGGTCGCTATCTGACGTTCGCGCGGGAGCGCCTCGGCCGGTCCGACTTCGCGGTGGCCTCCTACCACATGGGCGTGGGCAACCTCCAGAACGTGATCCGTGACTTCGCCGCCACGGGGTCGGCGCCCCGCAGCTACGCCGAGCTCTACTTCGGCAGCTCACCGAGGGGACGCCCGGCTCCACACCGTCGCCTCGCCGCGCTGGGGGACGACTCCTCCACCTACCTCTGGCGTGTGCTCGCCGCGCGAGAGATCATGCGCCGCTACCGCGAGGACCCCGCCGGGCTCGAGTCCACGGCGGCGTTGCACGCCGCGAAGGGCTCCTCTGAGGAGGTCCTTCACCCCGCGGGTAAGACGGAGGCCTTCGACGATGGGGAGGCGCTCGAGGAGGCCTATCGCGACGGGAACATCAGCGCCTTCCCGCACTCCCCCCGCCGGCTCGGCCTGGCTCGGGACCGGCGGATGGGAGAGCTGGCCGAACGGCTCGACCGCGACCCGCGCCTCTATCGCGGGCTTCGGCCGGAGGCCCTCGCGCTCGCGGCCTACCTGGCTCGCATGGTCCGGGCCGTGGACGGGCCCGGGAGCTCCCTCGTGGTCACGAGCACCGTGCGCGACGAGGAGTACCAGCGGCTGCTGGTGAAGCGAAACCGCGAGGCCACGCGGGGATACTCGCTGCACACCACCGGCTATGCCTTCGACGTGCTTCGCAGGTACCGCTCGCGATCTCAGGCGCAGGCGTTCCAGTTTGCCCTTGACCGTCTGCGAGCCCTCAACCTGATCGCCTGGGTCAGGGAGCCCTCGGCCATCCACATCACCGTCTCCCGGGATGCCGAGCGCCTCGAGCCGCTTTTGCGGGCGAGCGGATGAGCGTCCGGCGCCGCTCTTCTCGGGCCGCCTGGCTGTAGGCGGGCAGAGCGCATGCTCAGCCCGCCTTGGGCGGGCTTCCGTTGGCAGCGCAGGCGGTCCGTAGGATGAGGCGATCCCGGACTCCGGCGCATGACAGGAGAGCATGAGCGAGCGCAGCTTCGACGTGATCGTGATCGGTGCCGGTCCCGCCGGAGAGGCATGCGCCGGTCGGCTCGCGGGCGGCGGGCTGCGAGTGGTCCTCGTGGAGCCGGAGCTGGTGGGCGGGGAGTGCGCGTTCTGGGCATGCATGCCATCGAAGGCGCTCCTTCGCCCCGCCGAGCTCCTGGCAGAGGCCAGGCGGGTCCCGGGAGTGACAGAGGCGGTCAGGGCAGAGCTCGATGTACCCGCTGTCCTCGCTCGCCGCGACGAGGTCATCCACGATCTCGACGACTCGGGCCAGCTCCCGTGGCTCGAGAAGCGCGGCATCGAGCTCGTGCGTGAGCACGGCCGGCTGGCAGGGGAGCGCAGGGTGAGGGCGGGCGACGAGCTGCTGGTCGCGGAGAGGGCCGTCGTGGTGGCCACCGGAAGCGGTGCCCTCATCCCGCCGATCGAGGGACTGCGGGAGGCAGAGCCCTGGACCAACCGGGAGGTGACCACAGCCGAGGTGGTCCCATCGAGGCTTGCGATCCTGGGCGGAGGAGTCGTCGGAGTCGAGATGGCGCAAGCGTGGCGAAGGCTCGGCGCGCAGGTCACATTGCTCGAGGCGATGGACCGGCTGATCCCCCGCGAGGAGCGGTTCGCGAGCGAGCAGGTGGCCGAGTCGCTGCGAGAGGTGGGCGTCGACGTCCGCCTTGGCGCGAAGGCCATGGATGTGCGCCGCGCAGATGGCGGAGAGGTCACGATCTCGCTGGGGGAGGGCCCTCCTGTGGTTGCCGACGAGCTGGTCGTGGCCATCGGGCGTAGCCCGCACACGGACGATCTCGGGCTGGACACAGTCGGCCTCGAGCCGGGCGAGTCGATCGAGGTGGACGATCACATGCGTGCCAGCGGCGTGGAGGGCGACTGGCTCTATGCGATCGGTGACGTCAACGGCCGCTCGCTGCTCACGCACATGGGCAAGTACCAGAGCCGGGTGGCCGCCACGGTGATCCTGGGGGGTGATGCGAAGGCCACCGAGGACGGGGCTCTCTCGCCGCGGGTCATCTTCACGGATCCGCAGGTGGCGGCGGTGGGCCACACCGTCGAGAGCGCTCGGACTGCCGGGCTGAACGTGAGGACGGTGGACCGCGACACCTCTGGGAACGCCGGCGCCAGCTTCTATGGGCGCAACGTGCCCGGCGTCACGCGGCTCGTGGTGGACGAGGACCGCCGCGTGATCGTGGGCGCCACCTTCTCGGGCTTCGAGGTGGCCGACTTCCTGCACGCCGCCACGATCGCGGTGGTGGGGGAGGTTCCGCTGGAGCGCCTCTGGCACGCCGTGCCCTCCTTCCCCACCCGCAGCGAGGTCTGGCTCGACCTGCTGGAGGAGTACGGGCTGTAGGAGGCGAGCGGGATGCCCTACGAGAAGATCCTCTACGACGTGGCCCCCGGCGGCGTGGCCACCATCACCCTGGACCGCAACGTCGAGAGACGCGAGCCGGAGTGGAGGAACCGCTGACGCCCTCCCTGGTCGTCCTTCGCTGCCGCACCTCGGACCGCACCCCCGCCGCCGTGCGCGGGGCGCACGAGCTGGCGCTGCTCGTGGGCAAGCGCCTCGGATGCGAGCCGCGCCTGATAGGCGCCCCCGGCGAGTTCCGCGAGGGGCGCTTCCGCGATGACCTGAGCGATTCCCGCGGCTGCCTGCTGGAGGCCGGGGGCCAGATCGACGACGCGCTGTCCGGCGGGAACATGCCGGTGTTGCTGGCGGCGGAGTGCTCGATCGCCCTGGCCACGCTCGGGACGGTGCTGGACCACCGCCCCGATGCCCGCGTGCTCTGGCTCGACGCCCACGGCGACTTCAACACGCCCGCCACCACGGCGAGCGGCTACCTCGGCGGCATGGCTCTCGCCGGGGCCTGCGGCCTGTGGGACGCCGGCCTGGGGGTCAAGCCGGCCGACCCCGGAAGGGTCGTGCTCGCCGGCGTGCGTCAGCTCGACGCACGCGAGCGGGAGACCCTCGAGGGCAGCGAGGTCACGGTGATCGGGGCGAGCCCGGTCGAGACGCTCGTGGCCGTCAAGAACGCGCTCGACGGGGGGCCGGTCTACCTTCACATCGACCTCGACGTGCTCGATCCGGAGGACTTTCCCGCCCAGTTCCCCGCCCCCGGCGGGCTGTCGCCCGAGAAGCTCTTCGACCTGATGGAAGCCGTGGCGGCCGACTGCGAGCTCGTCGGTCTCGAGATCACCGCATTCGAGTCACCGGAGGACACGCTCGAGCGACAGGCCGCGTCATCGACCGCGCTTCACGTGCTCGAGCCCCTGCTCGACGCGACAGCGCGCACCCACGAATGACCCGCCACACCCGCATCTGATGGCTCCTCTTGCCGCCTATGAGGGGCTCGTCAAGCGCTTTGGCGAGATCTCCGCGATCGAGCAGCTCACCTTCGAGGTGCCGGAGGGCGGCGTCTTCGGTCTGCTCGGGCCCAACGGCGCCGGCAAGACCACCGCCATCCGCGTGCTCCTGGGCCTCGCGGCGCCCACCGCCGGTTCGACCCGCCTGCTCGGCGCCCGCCCGGGGACCCCGGCCTTCACACCGGCCGTGCGCTCCGTGGGCTCGCTGATCGAGGGGCCGGCGGTCTATGCCCGGGCAACGGCGCGTCAGAACCTGCGCATCGAGGCCGCCGCACTGGGGCTGCGGGAGAGCGGTTCGGAGATCGACGAGCTGCTGTCGGTCGTCGGACTGCTCGACCGCGCCGATACCAAGGCCGGGGAGTTCTCGCTCGGCATGAAGCAGCGGCTCGGGCTGGCGATGGCGCTCCTGGGCCGGCCGCGCCTCGTGGTCCTCGACGAGCCCACCAACGGGCTCGACCCCGCCGGCATCGTGGAGATCCGTGAGCTGATCAAGCGGCTGCCCGAGCGTGGCACCAGCGCGCTCGTCTCCTCCCATCTGCTCGGGGAGGTCGAGCTCATGTGCGACAGCGCTGCGATCGTGGACCGGGGCAGGATGGTGGCCCAGGGCACGATCTCCGAGCTCGTCTCGCGCCAGGGCGGCACGGGCTTCAACGTGGTCTTCGAGCCGGAGGGAACCGAGCGGGCGATCGCCCTCCTGAGCTCGAGGGGGATGATCGCCAGCGGTTCCGACGGCGTGCTCACCGTGAGCGGCCCCGGTGTGGATGGCGCCCACATCAGCCGCCCGCTCGCGCAGGCCGGGATCTATGTCTCGGAGCTGCGGCGCACCGAGGCCACCCTCGAGGAGGTCTTCCTCTCGCTGACCCGTCCGGGATCCCATGGCCGCTGAGCTACACAAGCTTCGCTTCCTGCCCACCCCGCGGTGGACGCTGCTCGTCTGCCTCGGCTTCGCGGCCATGGGCGCCGTGGTGGCGCTGTTCGACGGCTCGGAGGCCAAGTCGACCTATGTGGATGCCGCACAGGTGATCACCGGGATCTGCACGGTGATCGGCTCGATCGTGCTCGGCGTATGGGTGGCAGGCGTCGAGTACGGGCAGGGCACCATGCGTCGCGTGCTCTCCTCGGACCCGCGACGGGGCCGTGTGTTCGCCGTCAAGGTCCTGCTCGCGGTGGCGGCCGCGCTGGCGCTCACGGTGATCGTGTGGGCCGCGTCGGCGCTTCTGCTGCTGCTGGCCGCCTCAGCCAATGGCGCTCCGTCGCCGGGCGGCGACATCGTCGCGGCGAGCGGGCAGTCGCTGGTGGCCAATCCCATCTATGCGGCGATCGGCTGCGGCGTGGCGGTGCTGGCGCGGAGCATGGCGGGTGGCATGACGGCGATGCTGGCACTTGTCTTCGTGCTCGACACCGCGCTCACGGCGCTGCCCGTCGGGGACATCAGCCTGGGCTCGGCACTCCGCGAGATCGGGAGGGCAATCGAAGGAGGGTCGGGAGAGCAGGACGTGGGGCACGCCGTCCGCGTGACGCTTGCGTGGATGGTGGTCCTCCTGACCGCGGCCTGGGCGCGCTTCGCGCGAACCGATGTGACCTGACCCCGCGGCCGGCCGAGCGAGCACGGCGTAGAGTTTCCCGGCACTTGCCGTGTATATGCCTGAGTGAGGACCTGCGATCGGAGGAGCGACATGGGCGAGAAGACCCCACCCCGCAAGGATGAAGAAGGAGAGCCTGAGCGAGACCCCGTCTGGAAGGTCGAGGGCGAGGAGTCGATGGACAGCCTTCTCGAGCAGACCTCGCCAAGCGACGCGCGCGCGGACGGCGAGGGCATGATGATCTACACCGACGAGCACGGACGGCGCCGCCGGATCCCCGCCGAGCGAGGCGCCTTGAGCAGCCGCGAGCTCAGGGCGGCGGCGGCCGCGCTGCGGGCGGACCTCGGCGCCCCCGCGCCCGACTACGCGCGGATGGCGGCCATCGAGCGGCTCACCGAGCTGCGCGCATCCGGCAAGATGAACGAGGAGGACTTCCTGCGGGAGAAGAAGCGGCTCGAGAACTACGGCTGATCCCCGGGGGGCCCTGGAGTAGGCACCGGAACGTACCGATCGACCGTGCCTCCTGAGGTCTGCGCCTCTTGATCGTGCCTCCTGAGGAGGGTGCCCTCTCGGACGTAAAGGTCCTCGACCTCTCGCGCCTTTTGCCGGGCGGCTTCTGCTCGCTCCTGTTAGCCGACTTCGGCGCGGACGTGTTGAAGGTCGAGGACACGGGCATGGGCGACTACATCCGCTGCGCGCCGCCGTTCTACGAGGGCGCCGAGGGCTCGGCCGCCTCGGCCCTCTTCCTCGCGCTCAACCGCGGCAAGCGCTCGATTCGCCTCGATCTGAAGCAAGAGCGGGCCCGGCGGGTGCTGATCGAGCTGGCACGGGGATCAGACGTCCTCCTGGAGTCCTTCAGGCCGGGTGTGCTCGACCGTCTCGGGGTGGGCTACGAGCGCCTGCGTGCCGAGAACCCGCGGCTCGTCTACTGCGCGATCACCGGCTACGGTCAGGATGGCCCCCTTCGCGATCGCGCCGGGCACGACATGAACTACCTGGCGCGCGTTGGCCTCCTCGGGCTCACCGGCGAGCGGGATGGCCCCCCGATTCAGCCGGCGGGGCAGATAGCCGACATCGGCGGTGGCGCGCTGATGGCCGCCTTCGGGATCATGGCGGCCCTCCGCGAGCGCGAGCGCTCGGGCGAGGGCCAGTTCGTGGACGTCTCGATGGCAGACGGCGCGCTGTCGTTGCTCGGTCTGGTGGCCGCAAGGCACCTGGCCGACGGGGCGGTGCCCCAGCGGGGAGAGCTCGAGCTCGCGGGCCGGTACATCTGCTACCGGCCCTATCGCTGCAGCGACGGGTGGGTCACCCTGGCCGCGCTCGAGCCCAAGTTCTGGCGGGCGTGGTGTAGAGGCGTGGGACGCGAGGATCTGCTCGAGCGAGCGTTCGATGCCCCGGGATCGGAGGCCCACGTGGAGGTGGAGAGGGTCTTCGCAGGGCGAGGGCGCGAGGCCTGGGCTCGCTTCGGCGCCGAGCACGACTGCTGCCTGGAGCCCGTGCTCGGATTGGACGAGGCGCTCGAGTCGGAGCTCTTGCGCGCGCGAGAGATGATAGTCGAGCTCGATCAACCCGGTGTGAAGCGACCTGTCAGGCAGCTCGGCGTGCCGATCAAGCTCAGCCGCACGCCGGGTGGGCCGCGCGCCCCCGGGCCGGCGCTCGGGGAGCACACCCGCGCGGTGCTGAGCGGCGTGGGCTACGGCGAAGAGGAGATCGCAGAGCTCGAGAGGGTGGGTGCCATCGACGGGCCTCCATCGGAAGAGCGGGGCTCGTTCATGGCATGAGGAGCGAGAGCGGCGCGAGCCGCGCTCGACTTCGACTCCGGTCACTTCACTCAAATCGCTGATCGAATGGCTGAAGTGTCATCGGGCTCGCGGGGATGGGCTACCCTCGGGCTGATGCGACCCGGTCGAGCGCTCACTCACACCGACAACACCGTCCGCCGCCGCCGGACGACGCTCGCCCTGGGGGCCGCTCTGCTGGTGGCCGTCATGGTGGCGGCTCTGCCGGCAGGCACCGCGGCCGACCAGGGCTCAGACCCCGTGACGCCCGCGGCCGGCGGGCTCGACGCCGGTTCCAGCCACACCTGTGCGCTTCTCCCCGAGGCCGGGCCCGCCCCCATGCGCTGCTGGGGCTTCAGCGCCGAGGGTGAGCTCGGATACGGCAACAGGAGCACGATCGGCGACGACGAGACGCCGGCCGCCGCCGGCCCTGTCGACTTCGGCGAGGGGCGTGAGGTCGCGGCGTTCAGCGCGGGTGACTTTCACACCTGCGCCCTGCTTGGCGACGCCACCGTGCGCTGCTGGGGCTTTGGCGGCAACGGCCGCCTCGGCTACGGAAACCAGCGGAACATCGGCGATGACGAAACCCCGGCGTCTGTCGGGCCAGTGGATCTTGGCGCCGGGCGTTCGGCCGCCGCGATCGCCGCCGGCGGCTCACACACCTGCGCACTCCTCGACAACCGCACCGTGCGCTGCTGGGGATTTGCCTTCTGGGGCGAGCTCGGCTACGGCAATCCGCCACCGAACCCTGAGACCCCGGATCAAGAGCCGGATCCGGACGACATCGGTGACAACGAGCTGCCTGGCGAGGTGGGGCCGGTGAACCTGGGCGGCCCGGCCAAGGCGATCACCGCCGGCGACCTTCACACGTGCGCGCTGCTGAACGATGGCACGGTCCGTTGCTGGGGCCAAGGCACCAACGGGCAGCTCGGCTACGGAAATGAGAACAACGTCGGTCACCGCCGCACCAACCCCCCCGCTGTCGCGGGGCCTGTTGACCTGGGGCCCGGCCGCACCGCCACGGCCGTAAGCGCAGGGGCCGCCCAGACCTGCGCTGTGCTCGACGACGGCAACGTGCGCTGCTGGGGCTTTGGCGGCAACGGCCGGCTCGGATACGGCAACACCTCGCCGATCGGGAAGGGCGAGACTCCCGGGTCGGTTGCGCCCGTGGACCTCGGCGCCGGACGCACCGCCAAGGCGATCGGCGTCGGAGACGGCCACGCCTGCGCGCTGCTCGACGATGCCAGCGTGCGCTGCTGGGGCTTCAACATCGACGGGCGCCTCGGTTATGGCCACACCGTCGACATCGGCGACGACGAGACCCCCGGCTCGGCGGGGCCCGTCGACCTCGGCGGGCGCGGCGCCGTCGCGATAGCGCTCGGCCGGCGCCACACCTGCGCGCGCCTCGATGATGGAAACGTGCGCTGCTGGGGCTATGGCGCCAACGGGCGGCTCGGGCTCTGCAGCGAGCGGAACGTCGGCGACAATGAGACACCGGGATCCGCGGGTCCGGTCGACCTCGGAACGCTCGGGAGTGGCGCCCCCGCCTGTGCGCCTGCCCCCCCGGGCCCGACCCCGGGGCCGACCGCACCCCCAGCCGGCCCCGCAACCCCCGTCGATCCGCTCGAAGCCGAAAAGGCCCGCGCGAGAGCCTTTCGGAGCTGCCTCAGGCGCGCGGCGCGCCATACGAGGCGGGAGCTCGGCAGAGCGCGGCGCCTCTCGGGGAGCAGGCGAGCTCGGGCCAAGCGCCACCTGAGGAGCCACCGGAGCAGGTTGCGACGGGCGTGCCTCAAGCGCCACGGGCGCAAGCCCGGGCGGGTAACGGAACTGAAGGCACGCGCTGTATCGAGGACCAGGGTCGTCCTCGAGTTCAACGCCCCCGGCACCGACGGGGCCAACCCGCCGGCAGCACGCACCTATCTCGTCAAGCAGTCACGCCGCCGGATCCGTGGGTCACGCGGCTTCCGGCGCGCGCAGACGCTGTGCAAGGGGACCTGCCGTTTCCCGACCGTCACCAGCGTCGGCGCCAAGATCACCCTGAAGGTCGGCGACCTGCGCCCGCACACCACCTACTACTACGCGGTCGCTGCGCGGGACAACGTTTCACGCAGACTCGGGCGGCGGTCGACGGTCGTGAAGGTGAGGACGCGGTGATCGAAATGTTAAGACCGAATGCAAGGAAGCGACTCGCATGGGGCACCGCCCGCCCGACATGCGGTACCGACAGCAGGATCACTTGAAGCATCTTGACCGATCTTGGAGAGCCACGGCTGCGCCGAGGGCGGCTGATTCCGCACCGCTCGCTCTTCCCCCAGGCGAACGACCCACGACCATCCGTTTGCTCCTTGCCGCCACCACAGTCCTGGGGCTTGCCTGCCTCGCGGCCACGGGGGTGTCCACCGCGGAAGCCGCGTTTCCGGGGCTGAACGGCAGGATCGCCTGTGAGGCCAACCGGGGGGAGTTCGGAATACCAAGTCCAAATCCGACCGCCATCTCCCGCGCGGAGATCATCTCGATCAATCCCGACGGCACCGGAGAGACGCTGCTGACGAACAACCGGACGCGCGACGGCGACGCCGCCTTCTCCCCCGACGGCACGAAGATCGCGTTCGAGGCCCGCCGCGTGGAGGGGCAGCCGGATAACTCCGAGATCTATGTCGCCAACAACGACGGAGACCTGGAAGGTCCCGACGTAAGGCGCCTGACCTTCAACAACGGTGAGCTGACCGGCGGCACGCGCAACCAGGTCGCCGCCACGGATCGGAATCCAAGTTGGTCTCCCGACGGCACTCGCATCGTGTTCCACAGTGGGCGGGAGACCACCTTCAGCGACGGCGCGCCGACCCCCGCGAGGGACTTCGAGATCTACTCGATGGATGCCGTCACGGGCGAGCAGGGGGACCTCCAGCGCCTGACCAACGTCAGGGGCCAGGACGCAGCCCCGAACTGGTCCCCCGACGGCAGCAAGATCGCGTTTCAGAGCTTGCGCGAAAACGCCGCCGGCCAAACCCAGAACCTCGAGGTCTTCACGATGAACCCCGACGGTTCGGACGTCACCAACGTGAGCAACAGCCCCGGCACTCCGGATAGCCCCGCCACGAGGGAGATCAACGAGAACACCGACGCGCTGGACAGCGCTCCACAGTTCTCGCCCGATGGGCAGCAGATCGTTTTCAGCAGCACGCGGAGCGGCGTGACCCCCGGAAACCAGAACTTCGAGATCTTCAAGATGAGCCGGGATGGGAGCGGTCAGGTCAGACTGACCTCGAACCTGACCGGCGACACGCCCGAGACGGAGGGCGACTTCGACAACACCCCCACCTTCTCTCCTGACGGCAGGCGAATTCTGTTCACCAGCGGTCGCACGAGCACCGGCCCGCCTCCTGCCGGCGACGACCTGGTGGTCTATTCGATGGACTCCAGCGCCGGCGAGGCTGCCGGCCTACAGCGTCTGGTGCAAACCGGCGTCCAGTTCGGGAAGTGTGACTGGCAAGCGCTGCCCCGCCCGGCGGCACAACCGCCGACGCCGACGACGCCTGCGGCGCCGGTCGAACCGGCGTCCTTCGAGGACTGTCCAGCTTCGAGTGCGAACGTGATTCGCGGCGAGGCGTCTGCCAACACGATCACGGGCACGCCGGGGGGTGACCGGATCTTCGGCGGCACCGGTAACGACGTGGTGGACGCTCTCGCGGGCAACGACTGCGTCGATACGGGGACAGGCGATGATCGCGGCCAGGGCGGCCTTGGCAACGATCTGATGTTGGCGGGCACCGGAGACGATCGGATGAGCGGCAGCTCCGGGCGCGACCGCTTGCGGGGCAACCCGGGCAACGATCGCCTTGACGGTGGCCGCGGGAACGACAGCATCTTTGGTGATGCCGGCAACGACAAGCTGCTTGGCGGTTTTGGCAATGATCGTCTGCACGGGGTGAGCGGGAAGGACGTCATAAGCGGTAGCCGTGGGCGGGATCGGATCAACGGCGGCTCTGCCAATGATCGGATCTCCGGTGGAAGCAGCGGCGACCGGATCGCCGGCGATGCAGGCCACGACCGGATCAACGGCAACTCGGGCAGCGATTCGATCAGTGGCAACTCGGGCAACGATCGGATCAGCTCCCGCGACGGTGCGCGCGACCGGGTTAACTGCGGGCTTGGCCGCGACAGCGTCGTTGCCGACCGCAAGGACCGCGTCTCGCGCAACTGCGAGCGCGTGAGACGGCGATAGATAGCAAGCGAGCCCGGGCGCCGTCCGGTAGCCGCACGTGACAACGTTTCACGCGGAGTTGGGCGACGATCGAGGGCCGTCAAGGTGAGGTCCCGGTAGCCGAAATCGGCCGCGCGCTGGGACAGATGAGTCAACCTTGCTACCTTTGCAATATAAGCCAAGAGTTGACGATCACGGGAGGGGATGCATGACTGGATTTTGCGCCATAAGTAGAGGAGGTCGCCCGAGCCGGCGGCGAGTGCTGGTCAGCGCCTCACTGGCCGCTGGGCTCGTCGGAGCGCTGTCCGCAGCCGTTGCCTTTGCTTGCGTACCGGCGACTTCTATGGGCTTCGACTCGGCTTCCTACCAGTACAAGGCCGGCGCCAGGGTAGGGGTTTCCGCCACAGGCTTCCATGCGAACGCCGAGTACAAGATGACGCTGACGCCGCCATCCGGGGGCGAGACACCTGTGGGGAGCGGGGCAGACGGCAATCCCGTGAAGACCGACGCTTCTGGTGGCATCTCTGACTCGTTCGTCCTTCCGGCCACCGCAGCGGTCGGGGACTACATCGTCAGGGTCCAGACCACGGGCATCCGCAACGGTGCGCCTCAGACCCTCGTGGCGAGGGAGACTTTTGCCGTGGTACCGGAGGCGACGGCGCCTCCTGCGCCCGGGACACCGCCGACTCCGCAGGCTCCGCAGGCTCCGCAAAATATCCTCCTGCCCGGTTCGGGCATCGGCACGAGCTTCATCACCGGAACGCGTGGAAACGACACGATCACCGGCACGCCGTTCGCCGACGTCATCAGCTGCGGCGCCGGTAACGACACCGTCCGCGGCCTGGGCGGCAACGACGTGATCAGGTGCGGTGGCGGCAACGACCGCATCTCCGGGGGTGCCGGTAGGGACATCATCGCGGCCGGTTCCGGCAACGACAAGCTGTCGGGCGGGGCGGGCAACGACACCCTGCGAGGCAACGGCGGCAGCGATACCCTGCGGGGTGGCAGTGGCAGGGACCGCTTGCTTGGCGGGAGTGGCAGCGACCTGCTCTACCGCGACGGCCAGGATCGCGTGTCGGGCGGCGCCGGCCGGGACAGCATGGTCTCGGTCAGGTAGCAGGTAGCAGCGAGTTCGACGACACGTTCATGGCCGGCGGCCGGGCCCAGGCCCGCCGCCGGCCTGTGTCGTTCCTGCCGGGCGTCCGGGCAGCGCAGCCAGAGACAGACAGGGCAGTGCGTCGGGGGGCAGAGGGAGCTGATCCGGGGTGAGCCGGTGGCGGGTGATCCTTGGTGTTGCGCTCTTGGTCGCCGGCTTGACCGCGGTCCTGGTCTCGGTGACCTTTGGGGAGCGCGCGCGGGGAAGCCTGCGTGGTGGCGATCGGCCGGTCAACCAAGGGGCAGGCGACATGGGGGACATCAGCGCCAACAACTCCCCCTCGATCGCCCGTAATCCGACCAGGCGCGGCAACCTGGCGGTGGCCAACCGCGTCGACACTCCGCGGTTCTCCTGTGCCCTGCACGTCTCCTTCGACAACGGCGTCCGCTGGTCTCCGACGGTCTCCGTGCCGATCCCGAGGGGAGAAGAGCCGAAGTGCTTCGCGCCCGACGTTGCCTTCGGGGGCGACGGCACCTTGTACCTGTCCTACGTCACCCTGCGGGGGGGCGGCAACGTCCCACACGCCGCCTGGATCGTTCGCTCGACCGATGGCGGGCGCACGCTCTCGAAGCCGCAGCGGGTGCTCGGCCCGCTGGCGTTCCAGGTCCGGCTCACCGCCGACCCGGCTCACCCGCGCCGGCTCTACCTGACCTGGCTGCAGGCGTCCGAGGTTGCTCTCTTTCGGTTCGCTGAGCCGGGAAACCCGATTCGCTTTTCCAGGTCGGATAACGGTGGAGCCACCTGGCGGCGCCCCGTGCGCGTGAGCAGGCCCTCCCGTGAGCGGGTGGTTGCACCCTCGACGGCGGTCGGTCCCCGCGGTGAGATCTACGTTCTCTACCTGGATCTCGGCCAGGACCGCCTCGACTACGAGGGAGCCCACAGCGGACTCGGAGGGCCGCCCTTCGCGGGCCGCTACCAGCTGGTACTCGGCCGCTCGGTCGATGGAGGCCGCAGCTGGGAGGAGTCGGTGGTGGAGCGCAGACTGGCACCCATCGAGCGTTTTCTCGTGTTTCTCCCTGCTTTCCCCTCCCTGGCGGTCGATCAGCGCGACGGAAGGGTCTACGCCGGGTTTCACAGTCAGCGCCGGGGAGCCGCGGACGTGCTGGTGTGGTCGCTGCCCCGGGGTGACTCGAGCTGGCAGGGCCCGACACGAGTCAACGACAACGCGCCCGGGGACCGAACCTCCCAGTACCTGCCAAAGCTCGCGGCGGGACCTGACGGTCGCCTCGACGTCGTCTACTACGACCGCCGCTCCGACCCGAAGAACGTGATGAACGAGGTGTCGCTCCAGTCCTCGTTCGACAACGGCGAAAGCTTCACCAAGCGGCTGCGGCTCTCCCGGCGGGCTTTCGACTCGAGGGTCGGGTTCGGTAGCGAGCGCGACCTGCCGGACCTCGGCAGCCGTCTCGGGCTGCTCGCCGGCGATTCCCGAGCCACCGCCGTCTGGACCGACACCCGGGCCGGTACCGTGACGTCGAACAAGCAGGACATCTACGCGGCTCAGGCGGTTTTCCCGGCCCGGCTCTCAGTGGCACTGCGGTTTGCCCTGCGCTACGGCGGAGGGGCCCTGGCGCTCGTAGGGCTCGCGACACTGGCAGTTGCCGCACGGCAGGGGGGCGGGGAGAACCGATCGATGAGGAGCGGATAGCGCAGATGCCGATCGGAGGGCGCTCCCGGGGGTAGGGGGCCTCAGGCCGCTTTTGGGGTCCCGCGGGGTCGACGACGTGCCATCCGCGCGAGGATTGGCCCTTTGGCCGCCGTACGGGGTGGCGTCTTTACCGAAGTGGGTTGCAGGAAGGGAGCGACAACCTGGGGCAAGGGGTGCTCTTTTGTGTAGAGTCCCGCCCTGGTTCTGCTAGAAGGGCAGGAGCTTCACGAGACGTCGGGAGGACGCCAAGACCCATGAGCCGCTTTCGAAG
>JAUJNT010000001.1:159883-317337 GCA_030448005.1 Thermoleophilaceae bacterium | reverse complement strand
CAGGAGCTTCACGAGACGTCGGGAGGACGCCAAGACCCATGAGCCGCTTTCGAAGGACCGGATTGACAACTCTTCAAGCGCCGGCCGGGCTCCGTCCCTCGGCCGTGGCGGAAGATCGCGGACACCGGCCGCTTGGTCGTCTCCTCTTCCCCGGCGGGGCGTTGCTCGCCCTCGCCGTCCTCGCCGGCTTGACCTTCGCGGGCTCCCCCGCCAATGCCGCATTCCCCGGAGAGAACGGCAAGATCCTGTGCGCCGGAGCCCTGGAGCGGGGAGAGACCGCTGTCGATGCGGACTTTGAGCTCTACACGATCAATCCCGACGGGAGCGGACAGACGTTCGTGACGAACAACGGTCCCTTGCTTGACCCGGCCGATCCCAACTCCTTCATAGACGAGTTCGACCCGATCTTTTCCCCGGATAGCAGTCAGATCGCCTTCGAGAGCACTCGCACCGGGCAGTCGGAGCTCTACACGATGAATGCCGACGGCTCGAACGCGGAGCGCCGCACATTCGCACCGGGGGAGGACCGTCCGGGCAGCTACTCGCCCGATGGCCGCCAAATCGTGTTCCACAGCACGCGCGACAACCGCGATTTCGAGGTCTACATCATGAACGCCGACGGCAGCGACCAGAGGCGTCTGACCAACCGCGTCGGGCAGGACAGCAATCCGAGCTGGTCTCCGGACGGCAGCAGGATCGCCTTCCACAGCACTCGGGCTCCCGGTGAGCCGGGCAACACCGACCCGGTGGGAACTCCTCCCAACCTGGAGATTTACACGATCGATACGTCGGGCGGCGACATCAGGCGCCTGACCAACTTCCCCGGCATCGACGCCTTCCCGCAGTGGTCTCCCGACGGCAGCAAGCTTGTATTCCGGCGAGATCTGCCTGCCACGGCGCCGGCCACTGGCACGAATGCGGAGATCTTCACCATGGACGCCGACGGCGGCAATCCGGTCAACCTGAGCAACAACGCAGTCGACGACCCCGCAACGACGAGGGGGCTCCCCGAATCCTTCGACGATCAGGGGATCTGGTCGCCGGACGGCACGAGGATCGTCTTCGACAGCTTCCGCTCGGGCCGCGCGCCGGGCAGCTCTGTCGAGACAGCAGACCGCGAGGTCTACACGATGAACGCCAGCGACGGCAGCGACGTGCGTCGCATAACCAACGCTCAGGGCTTCGACGGGAGATGCGACTGGGGACGGCTGGTCCGCCCCGCCGCCAATCCTCAGACGCCTCCCATCCAGGCGCCTGCGCCGGTTCAGCCGGCGTCCTTCGAGGACTGTCCAGCTTCGAGTGCGAACGTGATTCGTGGCGCGGCGTCTGCCAACACGATCACGGGAACGTCGGGGGTGACCGGATCTTCGGCGGCACGGGTAATGACGTGGTGGATGCTCTGGCGGGCAACGACTGCGTCGATACGGGGACAGGCGAAGATCGCGGCCAGGGCGGCCTTGGCAACGATCTGATGTTGGCGGGCACCGGAGACGATCGGATGAGCGGCAGCTCCGGGCGCGACCGCTTGCGCGGCAACCCGGGCGATGATCGCCTTGACGGTGGCCGTGACAACGACAGCATCTTTGGTGATGCAGGCAACGACAAGCTGCTTGGCAGCTTCGGCAACGATCGTCTGCACGGGGTGAGCGGGAAGGACGTCATAACAGGCAGCCGCGGGCGGGATCGGATCAACGGCGGCTCTGGCAATGATCGGATCTCCGGTGGAAGCAGCGGTGACCGGATCGCCGGCGATGCAGGCCACGACCGGATCAACGGCAACTCGGGCAACGATTCGATCAGTGGCAACTCGGGCAACGATCGGATCAGCTCCCGCGACGGTGCGCGCGACCGCGTGAACTGCGGGCTTGGCCGCGACAGCGTCGTTGCCGACCGCAAGGACCGCGTCTCACGCAACTGCGAGCGCGTGCGACGGAGCTCCAGATAGCAAGAGCAAAGCGAGAGCCACGCGAAGTCCGGAGCCTGTCGAAGCCGAATGAGACAGTTCGTGTTCGGACTTAGTGAGCAGCCTCCTCGCTGTCGGGCTTGTTGATCCACGCCGCCGCCGGTACCGGCGGCGGCGTGGGCGCGCGGCGCACGAACCGCTCCGGGTTGGCGGCGTAGGCTGCCGCGCGGCCGCCTACGGCTCGCTCCGCTTCGGCCGCCGCCACCGCTGTTGATCTCCAAACGACATCACGTGCTCCGATCTCGCCCTGAGGACTCAGTAGTTCCATGGTCATGACCGTTTCACGTGCCGTTGGCAGAGAGGGGTCTCGGCCAAGCCGCGGCCGGACACGCCGGGTCTTTTTGGACACCGCTCATACCCAAGAGCGCTTCCTCAGGGACGCCCAACCGGCTCCGCGGCACGCCCAACCGGCTCCGCGCACTAACCAGTTATCCACGCCAGGAGTCTCTTTACCCCTGACAAGAGCTCCCCTCTCGTGTAGGGTCGGGCACCGCTTTGTTCAAACCCAGCGCAAGCCGTCGGGAGGACGCTACAAACATGAGTTGGCTGTCAAGGACGAGGACTGAGAACGTCCCGATGCACGGCGGGAGTGGCGTGCGGCACCCGCGGCAGCTGTCGTCCTTTGGCGCCCTGGGCGCGTGTAGCGGGTTGCTTGTCGTCGCCGTCCTCACCAGCCTCAGCTTGGGTGGAGCTTCCGCCCAAGCCGCCTTTCCGGGGACCAACGGAAAGATCGCCTGCTACGGGATCAAGGAGCGCACCCTCCTGCCGGACCCCAGCGAGGACGATTACGAGGTCTACACGCTCAACCCGGATGGCAGCGACCTGACCTACCTGACCGACAACCTCGTCCGGGAACCGACGGATCCGACTGATTTCTACAACGATGACACCAACCCGGTCTGGTCGCCCGACGGGAAGACCATCGCGTTCGCGGGTCAGCGCAGCGGGAATGTCGAGGTCTACACGATGAACCCCGACGGAACCAATGTGAAGCGCCTGACCTTCGCTATCGCGGCGGACACCCCACACGGCTGGTCGCCCGACGGCAGGACGATCTACTTCCACAGCAGCCGCGACCGAAACCAAGAGATCTACTCGATGAACGCCGACGGCAGCAATCAGACGAGGCTGACCGACAACCCAGCCAACGACTCGGTGCCCACCGCGTCGCCCGACGGCACGAAGATCATCTTCGCCAGCAACCGGGACTCCAACGATGTAGAGCTCTACACGATGAACCCGGACGGCAGCAATCAAACCCGTCTGACCGAGTCCCCGGGCAGCGACACGAGACCGGACTGGTCGCCCGACGGGGGTGAGATCATCTGGTCGAGCCAGCGCACCTTCGTCACCGGGAGCACGACGGCGAGGGATGCCGAGATCTACAAGATGAACGCCGACGGGACAGAGATCGTCCGCCTGACCGACAACTCGACAAACGATCCGACTACTGCGTTGAACGAGTCGCTGGACCAGAATCCGGCCTGGTCTCCTGATGGCACGAAGATCGTCTTCGACAGCAACCGCAGCGGCGACCAAGAGGTCTACACGATGAACGCCGATGGCAGTGGCGTGACGCGCTTGACCGACGCCGCGTCAGTCGACGCGGGCTGCGACTGGCAGCCGATTCCGCGTCAAGCGGCCCCCGGCCCTGGCGGCCCTGGCCCTGGTCCTGGGCCGGTGAGTCCGGCGGCTCCGTTTGAGGACTGTCCGAACTTGACCGCGAACGTGATTCGTGGCAGCGCGGCGGGTGGCTCGATCACGGGAACGCCGGGGGTGACAGGATCTTCGGCGGCACGGGTAATGACGTGGTGGATGCTCTGGCGGGCAACGACTGCGTCGATCTGGGCACGGGGACCGACACGGGCCAGGGCGGCTTGGGTGATGATCTGATGTTGGCGGGCACCGGGGATGATCGGATGAGCGGCAGCTCTGGGCGCGACCGCTTGCGCGGAAACCCGGGCGATGATCGCCTTGATGGTGGCCGCGAGAACGACAGCATCTTCGGTGATGCAGGCAACGACAAGCTGCTTGGCGGCTTTGGCAACGATCGTCTGCACGGGGTGAGCGGGAAGGACGTCATCAGCGGCAGCCGCGGGCGGGATCGGATCAACGGCGGCTCTGCCAACGATCGGATCTCCGGTGGAAGCAGCGGCGACCGGATCGCCGGCGATGCAGGCCACGACCGGATCAACGGCAACTCGGGCAGCGATTCGATCAGTGGCAACTCGGGCAATGACCGGATCAGCTCCCGCGACGGTGTGCGCGACCGCGTGAACTGTGGGCTTGGCAGGGACAGCGTCGTTGCCGACCGCAAGGACCGCGTCTCACGTAACTGCGAGCGCGTGAGACGGAGCTCCAGATAGCAAGAGCAAAGCGAGGCGAGCGAGCACGGAAGTCCCCGCACCCGCGCCCGGACACGCCAGCGATAGCGTTGAGTCACCGGGCGGCCGGCGGATCGGGTCGGGTCGAACCCATACGGGTCCGGTTTCGAAGGCGCCGCCGGGTGAACCGGCCACATTGCGCCGGTGGAGAGACCAGGCGTGCGCGCTTCACAATCCGGTGCTGAGCGCGCTCGAGCGCGCGCTCGTGGAGCGAGCTGCCCTGCCCGCGCGCGACCTCAGTTCACGGCGAGCATGAAGTTGTTGTCCCTGCGCTCAACCTCGCTGAACGTCAGCACGACGATCTGCGTGTCCACCGGACATCCGAAGCCGCCGCCAAGATCCGCAGCGATGCCGATCCCCGGCCCGTCGGTGCCTAGCGTCGCGACAACGTTGTTAGGACTGAATCTCAGCCCCCTCAAGCAGTAGGTGCCGCTGTCGGGAAGGCCGCGATGCACGTTGCCGACCGGAAAGTTCTTGGAATCGGAGGCATCGACATCACCTGTCTTGGACACGCGGATGTAGGCCAGTGCCGAGCCAGGTTCCCCGTCCTCGCCCGGTAGTCCCTCCTCGCCAGGTTCCCCGTCCTCGCCTTTCGGACCGGGCGGTCCCTCGCGCCCCGCGCGCAGCTGGCCGCGCTTGAAGTCCCCGCGCGGAGCGAGCCGTTCCTGACCTCGCGGCCGGTCACTGCGCTCTTCCTGAGCTTCTTACCGGCGATCGAGCGGTTGGCGATGTCCTTGCCGTTGATCTTGACGGCCGCGTAGCCGCTGCCCCCCAGCGCAATGAAAAGCGCGATCACAGCGACCACCATGGCAGGTGACGGACGGCTCGATGGCACCCGAAGCACGACTTGACCTCCCCTGTCTTGTGTTTACGCCCGAGAGCTCCGCGGCCGCAAGCTCTGCGGCAACCGCCTAACCACCGGAACTTCGGGACAGTTGACAACCCTAGCTGCTCCATACTTCCGGGACAGATGCACGAACCGGCCCATACCCAAGAAAGCTCCCTTCGAGGTCCCGCAATCGGCGCCCGATAGTCACCCTATCGTACCCCGAAAGGCTGCTTCACTCGGACGAAAGTGCCCTTGTGTAGGGTCTGACACCGCTTGTTCAAGCACGAGCCGTCGGGAGGACGCTACGAGCATGAGCCGCTTGTCAAGGTCGAGGACCACGGACGCCGCATGGCCTCGCAGGCGCAGCGTGGGGTATCCGCGACCCCGACCGTCTAGTCGGCACCTGGTCGCGGTCGGAGCCCTGCTCGCCCTCGCCGCCCTCGGCGGCCTGACCTTCGCGGGCTCCCCCGCCCAAGCCGCCTTCCCCGGAGCGAATGGGAAGCTCGTATGCGTCGGTGCGCTGGAGCGTGCGGCCGCAGGGCAACCTGCTGCCATCGACAGAGATAGTGAGATCTACACGATCAATCCGGATGGGGGGGAACAGACCTTCCTCACCGACAATGGCCCTTTTCTCGACCCCCTGACCAGACCTACACCGTCGAAGATCTCGATCCCGTGTTCTCGCCGGACAGCAAGCAGATCGCCTTCGAGAGCGATCGCACCGGCCAGCCTGAGCTGTACACGACGAATGCCGATGGCTCAAACCAGAAGCGCCTCACCTTCGCACTGGGCGAGGACCGTCCCGGCAGCTACTCGCCCGACGGCCGCCAGATCGTCTTCGACAGCGCGCGGGATAACAACGACCTCGAGATCTACGTGATGAACGCCGACGGCACCGATCCGAGGCGCCTGACGAGCCATGTGGGCACGGACAGCAACCCGGCTTGGTCGCCGAAGGGCGATAGGATCGTCTTCCGCAGCTTGCGCCGGCCAGGGGAGGCTGGCAACGAAGATCCCGCGGGGACGCCGCCAGACGACGAGATCTACACGATGAACACGTCGGGCGGCGACATCAGGCGTCTGACCACGCGGCCGGGAAGTGACCTCTTCCCGCAGTGGTCTCCGGACGGCAACAAGATCGTCTTCCGGAGAGACTCTCCGCGGCCGAGTCGGGTTCCATTGCCAACTCGGAGGTCTTCACCATGAACGCCGACGGTTCCAACCAGGTCAACCTCAGCAACAACGCCGTTGACGACCCCGATACGGCGACGATCAGCGAGTCGTTCGAAGACGCGCCCGTCTGGTCGCCTGACGGCACCAGGATCGTCTTCGACAGTAGCCGCAGTGGCGACACCGAGGTCTACACGATGAATGCCGGCAACGGCAGCGACGTGCGCCGCGTGACCAACAACCCCGGTTCTGATGGGAGGTGTGACTGGGGACCGATAGTGCGCCCCGCCGCCGTCGCTCCTCCGGCGCCCAATCCTCCACAGCCCCAGCCGGCCGCCTTCGCGGGTTGTCCGAGCCTGACTGCGAACGTCATTCGTGGGCGCGCGGAAGGTGGGCCGATCACCGGCACGCTGGCTGGTGACCGGATCTTCGGCGGCACGGGCAATGACGTGGTCGACGGCCTGGCGGGTAATGACTGCATCGACCTCGGCCCGGGAATCGACACGGGCCAGGGCGGCCTCGGGGATGACCTGGTGCTCGGCGGCCGTGGTGCGGATCGGATGGCGGGCAGCTCTGGCAACGACACGGTTCGTGGTGGCCCGAGCGGGGACCGCATCGACGGGGGCTTTGGCGATGACCGCCTTAACGGCCAGTCGGGCTCTGACCGGATCAACGCCTCACGCGGGCGCGACCGGGTCAACGGCGGCTCGTCGGACGACATGGTCTCGGCCGGCAGCTCAAACGACCGCGTCGCCGGCGATCAAGGGCGGCGACCGGATCAACGGCAACTCGGGCAACGACTCGCTCAGCGGCAGTTCCGGCAACGACCGGATCAAGGGCTCGACCGGCCGCGACCGGATATCCGGCGGCTGGGGCAAGGACCGCATCGACGCCCGCGACGGGCGCGGCGGCGACCGGGTCGCCTGCGGTATCGGACGCGATCGCGTGATCGCAGACCGCGGCGACCACGTCGCACGCGACTGCGAACGCGTCACCCGCAGGCGCTAACAAGTCCCGACACAGCGACAGGGCACCGGCCCCGGCGGGGTGGGCCCCTCGATGGAGTCGCCTCCGGGTCGGGCGGCGAGCCGACAGGTGAGAGGGACCCAACGGGGTGAAGGAGACTGCCCCTCACCTATGTATTACCCGACGTATCCCTCGCGGGGTGCCCCCAATCGACGCCGCGCGCTACCCGTTTTCCCACGCCAAGACGACGGTTCGTCCTGACAGGAGCGCCCCTCTCGTGTAGGGTTGCGGACTGCTTTGTTTAACGCAGCCAAGCCGTCGGGGAGGACGCTACAAGCATGAGCTGGTTTTCGAGGAAGGGGACGGCGGACGTCCCATCGCCCGGCGAGCGTGCGGTGCACCAGCGGCGGCGCCGACGGTCTAGTCGGCACCTGTTCGCGGGCGGTGCACTTCTCGGCCTGGCCACCCTCGCCGGCCTGACCGCGGCGGGCTCCCCGGCCCAAGCCGCCTTCCCTGGGGCCAACGGCAAGCTCGCCTGCTACGGCTCGATCAACCGCGCAGGCTCGAACCCCGAGGCGGGGACCACCTTTGGGATCTTCACCATCAATCCCGATGGCAGCCAATACACGTTGCTGACCAACAATGGCGGCGGTCCTCCGGGCGAGGCTCCCAACGACACCTCGCCCTCCTACTCGCCCGACGGCAAGCGGATCGTGTTCGACAGCACGCGCACCGGCAGCGGCTCGGAGCTCTTCACCATGAACGCCGACGGGAGCCAGCAGAGGCGTCTGACCTTCTTCCCCGGCGACGACGGCGCACCGCACTTCTCACCCGACGGCCGCCAGATCGTCTGGACCTCCTCGCAGGTAGGCAACCAGTTCGACGTCTGGAGGATGAACGCAGACGGCAGCAGCCCGACGAATCTGACCCCCGACAACCCGACGCGCAATGACGGCCCGCCTCGTGGTCCCCCGACGGCACCAGGATCGCCTTTGAGACCTCGCGCAGGAGCGCTAGTGACCCTCCGGAGGGGCCGTTCAACAACGAGATCGCCACGATGAATCCCGACGGCAGCGACGTGACTGTGTTGACCGACACGCGGGCGCCGGTGACCCACCGATCGACACGGTGGTCCCCCGACGGGTCTGAGATCGTCTTCGACTCGAACCGTGACGAGCCAGGCACGAGCCCGCCGTCGAGCACCGCGCCGTCGAACAACGACATCTACAAGATGAACCGCGACGGCAGCGGGGTCACGCGCCTCACCACCAACGCGGGTACTCCCGGCATTGCCGGTACAGCGTTCGACGCGCTCCCGCAGTTCTCACCCGACGGCACCAAGATCGTCTTTCACTCCAATCGCGATCGAGACCCGTTCACGCCGCCTGCCCAACCGTCAAACCCATCAGAGATCTACATCATGGACGCCGACGGCGGCAACGAGACGCGGGTGACGGAACCAGCCAGGGACCGACGAGCGGTGCGACTGGGAGCCGATTCCGCGTCAGGCGGCCCCCGGCCCTGGCCTTGGTCCTGGGCCGGTGATTCCGGCGGCTCCGTTTGAGGACTGTCCGAACTTGACTGCGAACGTGATTCGTGGCAGCGCGGCGGGTGGCTCGATCACGGGAACGCCGGGGGTGACCGGATCTTCGGCGGCACGGGTAATGACGTGGTGGATGCTCTGGCGGGCAACGACTGCGTTGATCTGGGCACGGGGACCGACACGGGTCAGGGCGGCTTGGGTGACGATCTGATGTTGGCGGGCACCGGGGATGATCGGATGAGCGGCAGCTCTGGGCGCGACCGCTTGCGCGGCAACCCGGGCGATGATCGCCTTGACGGTGGCCGTGAGAACGACAGCGTCTTCGGTGATGCAGGCAACGACAAGCTGCTTGGCGGCTTTGGCAACGACCGCTTGCACGGGGTGAGCGGGAAGGACGTCATCAGCGGCAGCCGCGGGCGGGATCGGATCAACGGCGGCTCTGCCAATGATCGGATCTCCGGTGGAAGCAGCGGCGACCGGATCGCCGGCGATGCAGGCCACGACCGGATCAACGGCAACTCGGGCAGCGATTCGATCAGTGGCAACTCGGGCAACGATCGGATCAGCTCCCGCGACGGTGCGCGCGACCGCGTGAACTGCGGGCTTGGCAGGGACAGCGTCGTTGCCGACCGCAAGGACCGCGTCTCGCGTAACTGCGAGCGCGTGCGACGGAGCTCCAGATAAGCAAGAGCGAGAGCAGTCGTTTCCTTCCTTCCGCACACCCACCGTCCGGACACGCCAGTGATGGCGTGAGCCGGGCGGCGGGGGCGGACCGTACGCCAGGGCGGGCGCGGGGCACGCAGGCGCGACAGGATCAACGGCGGCTCTCAAACGACGTGGTCTCGCCAAAGGGGTCAGGCGCCGGATCCTGACCGCGCCCCGGTCCTCTCGCCGGATATCCGGCCTGTGAGCCACAAGCCGAGCAATGCGAGCCCCGCGAGTATCAGGGCTAGACCGCCGTAGCGCAAACCCTTCTCGACCGGATCAGACAGACGGGTCGGCTTCGAGACCGCCACCACGGCCGTGGCGAGATCCTGCTTCTGCGTCGCTGCCGTGCCCGACCTGGTGTCGGTCCACACGCCGAGGGCGAACCGAACGTCGGAGATCAGGCCCAGCCGGTTTCCCAGGTCTGGCAGCCCTTCCTTGGCGGCGAAGCCGATCCTCGAGTCGAACGGGCGGCTCGCGAGGCCGAGGGCGGGCGTGAAGGTCTTGCCCCCGTCCGCTGATGACTGCAGCGACACCTCGTTCATGACGTTCTTGGGATCAGAGCGGCGGTCGTAGTAGAGGGCGTCCAGCCGGCCGTCGGGGGCCACCGAGAGCTTTGGCAGGTACTGCCAGGTGCCGTCGCGCTGCTCCGTGTCGTTGACGCGCTTGGGACCCGCCCAGGAGCTGGCATCGGGTGCCAGCGACCACAACCACACGTCGGGGTCGCCCATCCGGTTGTCGTGGAAGGCGGCGTAGATGCGGCCGTCCCTGCCAACGGCGAGGGATGGGGAAGGCGGAAAGAAGACGATGTAGCGGTGGATGGGACGGATGCGGTCGTCGACCAGCGACTCGCCCCACTTGCGCCCGCCGTCGAACGAGCGGGTGAGGAGCAGCTTGTAGCGTCCGCCGTACGGGGGCCGCCCCTGCCGTTGTGGCCCGCCGCATAATCGAGGCTGTCTCCCCCGATGTCCAGGAACAGGACGTAGAGCTCGCCCTTGGGGCCCACGGCCGGGGAGGGCGCGATCACCCGCTGGCGCGATCCGTCGCTCACTCGCATCGGACGCGTCCACGAGCGCCCGCCGTCGTCCGAGCGGGCGGCGTTGATTGGATTGCCGGTCGTGGTGAAGCGCAGGGGCGCGACATCGGCCCCCTGGAGCCAGGTCATGTAGAGGCGTCGTGGCTTGGCGGGGTCTGGGGCCAGGCGCACCTGGAAGGCCAGCGGCCCGGTCACCTTGACGGGCTTGGACAGCGTACGCCCACCGTCCTTGGAGCTCGAGAGCCACGTGGCGTTGGGCACGTTTCCCCTCCCCTTCAGGGTGACAAAGGAGAGGTGCAGCGTCCCGTCTGCCGCGAAGGCCACATCCGGGCTGAAGCACTTGGCCTCCTCGCCTTTCGGCGCCGGGATCAGGGTGCGTCTCCAGCTGCTCCCCCGTCCAGGGAGACATGCAGCGCGCATGAGAAGAACGGTGTGTCGACCCGGTTGGCGACCGCCAGGTTCGCCTTGCGGACCGGGTTGCGCACCAGCGTCGGCGAGTTGTTGGCGTCGATGTCCCGTCGGCTCGTGGCCCCGACGTTGACGGGGCCGTCCCGCCCGACGCGCTCTAGCTTCGGAGGATCCTGGAAGCCGTCGGAGAGCACCATCGACCCTGCCCCCACCAGCACGAGCGAGGCGCCCAGGCAGGGAAAGAGCCACGAGCCCCGCCGCCGGCGGCGGTCGGGGCTCGTGGCCGACTCTCCTGGTGGCTCAGGGGCGCTCGCCTCGGGCGGCGCGCCTTGAGCCTCCGTCACATCTTGGTGGTGGTGCGGTTACCGCCGGCCGTGGGCCGCGACTTCGCCCGCCGGCCTCGCAGGGCTAGGAAGCCGGCTGCGCCGGCGATGCCGGTCAGGCCGATCCCCAGCAGTGCCAGGGCGGCTACCACGGTGCCGTTGACGCCCCCATCCTGCCCGGCTGCCGACTGGGCGGCGAACACGGAGGACCTCTGTCCGGACTTGAAGCCGCTCCACAGGTCGCCGGCGGCGCTACGAGCCGAGGGCGCGGTGCGCGCGTCGCCGGATGCCTTGCCCTTCTTCTTGGCCGAAGCCGCCGACCGGGCGAACACTGGCTGACCCCCGCGGGAGGTGGTGCCGACGGTGCCACCGCTCGCCCGCTGCGCGAAGTTCTTGTTGGCGACTGCACCGGTGGTGCCCTGCACGCGGCTGGGAGCAACGGCGCCCTGCGGAGCTACTCCGTTGGCCCGCGGGGCGGCGGCGGGGGAGGGGGTCCTGGCCCGCCCTTGGGCGCCGCTGGTGGAGCCCGACCCGCTGGTGCCGTTCGAGAGAGCGGGCGAGGGAAGGTTGTTGACGCCCACGGCGACCGGCGGGGCCGGCGGCGCGCCGGTGCTGGCACTGGGGGCCGCAGAAGAGTCGGGTGAGGCGGGGGCCGGTGGAGCGGCCGGGGTGGCCGGAGTGCCAAACGTAGCCGGGGTGCAAGCCCACGAGAGGGTCGCCCCCACGATGGTCGCCAGTGAGGCGAAGATCGCGATTGAAATGAACCGCCCTCGTTTACGCATAAGAACCACCCCTATCCACTCAGAGACTGAGTTTCGTCGCCTATATTCCCGCAGGTCGATGTCAACCATACACGCTGATCCGGGTCTTGGCAACTTGACGACGCCCCGGTCGGAAAGACTTTTCGGCCGCATTCGGCCGCCGTCGATAGTCGATGTGGGGTACAGCGCATTCCGGAAGGGCGAGGCGCGTCTGGAGCGTGGAGCATGACCCACGGACGTCGTGGTGCTCCATCTCCCCCGGCGGACCCCGCGGCGGCGCACGAACACGCCGAGGTGTCCCCGGGACAGGGTTATCCCGGGCGCGAGAAGGCGTATGGCCTCAGCTATCGCCGCGCCGCGCGGCCGGCCACGGGCGCCGTTACACTGGATTGACTCGTCAGTCAACGCGGGGTGTCGACCCAGGAGAGGGATGCGCGCGGCGGCAGTTCAGCTCAATTCCACCGAGGACAAGAAGCGCAACCTCGGCAGCGCCGACCGTCTGACCCGGGCAGCGGCGGCAGCGGGCGCCCAGCTCGTGCTGCTGCCGGAGAAGTTCAACCTGCTCGGCACGCACGAGAGCTACCTGGCGGGCGCGGAGCCGCTCGATGGCCCGACGATCACGTGGGCGCGCGAGATCGCACGCGAGCTCCGTATCGACCTGGTGGCCGGCTCGATCGTCGAGCGGCGTGAGGGCCACGACAAGCTGGGCAACACGTCCGTGCACGTAGGGCCCGAAGGCGAGTTGCGGGGCGTCTACCGCAAGATCCACATGTTCGACGTGACGGTGGGGGGGAAGGAGTACCGGGAGTCGACCTCCCAGGAGGCGGGCGTGGAGCTCGTGACCAGCGAGGCGCGCGGTCTCAGCCTCGGGATGAGCGTCTGCTACGACCTGCGCTTCCCGGAGCTCTACCGGATCCTCGCCATCCGCGGCGCCCGCGTACTCACGCTTCCGGCCGCGTTCACGAAGGTCACAGGCGCCGCCCACTGGGACGTGCTCGTCCGCGCGCGGGCCATCGAGAATCAGGCCTTCGTGATCGCCGCCGACCAGATCGGCATCCATCCGCCTGACAACGAGAGCTTCGGCGGCTCCCAGATCGTGGACCCCTGGGGTGAGGTGCTCGTGCGCGCGCCCGACGAGGAGTGCTTCGTGGCGGCCGACCTCGATCTCGCCCGCCAGGAGGAGGTACGGCGCTCGCTGCCGAGCCTGGCCAACCGCGTCCCATCCGCGTATCGCTGGCCGGGGGAGGCGGAACCGCCCCCCGGTGTCGTGCCGGCGACCACGCGCGCCGGGAGTGCGTGATGGGAGCGTCCCAACGCTCGGGGGCCGTGGACAAGCGCCGCCTGATACTCGATGCCGCCATCACGGTCTTCGCAAGGCAGGGCTTTCACCACTGCCGCGTCTCCGACGTGGCCGACGAGGCCGGGGTGGCTTACGGTCTCGTCTACCACTACTTCGACTCGAAGGAGGAGATCCTCAACGAGCTCTTCCTCGAACGCTGGCAGATCATGCTCGACGCGATCGCCGAGATCGACCGCCTCGGGGAGGTTCCCGCGCGCGACAAGCTCTACATGGTGGCGAGCTTCATCATCGACTCCTACCGCCACCAGCCGGACCTGATGAAGGTGATCATCGTGGAGGTCACGCGCGCCGCCAATTCGTTCGGGCGCATCCACCTGGAGAAGATCCGCGAGGCCTACGCGGGAATCGCGGAGATCGTGGAGTCCGCTCGTCGCGAGGGTGTCTTCAAGCCCGACATCTCCGCCGAGTTCGCTGCGATGTGCTTCTACGGCGCGATCGAGCAACTGCTCTCCGGGTGGATCTTCGACCTGCTGCCGCAGACCGAGGAGCAGTACGAGGGGGCCAAGGGCCTCGTCGTGGATGCCATCTGCGGCGGCCTGGAAGTGTCTAAGTCCGGCGCCCAGCCCGTGTCTGGTTGAATGCGCCGATGGACAACGACCTCGTCAAGCGCGTGATGTGGACCGGCCTGCTGGCGCTCACCGGGGCGCTCGTCTCGATCGTGGCCAACCGGCTCGCGACGGTCATCTGGGTGCGGCTGTTCAACGAGGATCCGCCCGACGCCTGATGGAGAGTTCGGCGCGGGACGCAAACGCGGGGGGGCCTTCTCCAGGGCAGGGCGACGGCCAGGGCGATTCCCCGCTTGCGAAGCTATCGGGCTTGGGGGACCGGCTCCGGACGAGGGCCGAGGAGCGGCTCGGCCCGGACCCCGGCCAGCGGCTCAAGGCGGCCACCGGTGAGAAGCTCCAGTCGGTGGGAGACCGGCTGCCCGAAGGGGCGGCAGACCGGCTGCGCGGCGTGACCGGCGGGGCCGCCGGCGACCAGGCGGGTACACCCGTGCCGGCCCCCCCGTTCGAGGAGCGCCCCGAGCTCTATGTGGGCGCCGCCTTCGCGGGTGGCCTCGTGCTTGCCGGCGTCATAAGGTTGCTCGCTCGGTGAGCCCGTCCGGCCCCAACAGTGCGGAGAAGAGCCTCGGAGAGATCGTCGCCGAGGTCTCCGAGAAGGCCTCCCTGCTGGTTCGCCAGGAGATCGAGCTCGCAAAGGCGGAGGTCGTGGCCAAGGCAAGGACGCTCGGCAAGGGCGCGGCCGTGGCTGGAGCGGCTGGGGTCTTCCTCGTGTTCGCCGTCGTCATGCTCCTGCACACCCTTGCCTGGTTCCTGATCGATCTGCTCGACCAGCCGCCCTGGGTGGGCTTCGGGCTGGTCACGCTGCTCCTCGTGGCCGCAGGCGTCCTGGCCGGGCTGCAGGCGAAGAAGTGGCTGGCAACGGGCCCGCCCACTCCGGACGCCGCCATCCAGGAGGCCAAGATCACCCGCGAGACGCTCGAGCGGCAGGGCAACCAGCGCGAAGAAGCCGGGCGCTCACTCGACCGAACGAACGAGGAGGCCAGGAGCTGATGGCGGCCGGGCCCCCCGCAAACCGCAGCCCCGAGCAGATCCGCAGCTCCATCGAGGCCACGCGCCAGGACCTGGCGTTCTCGGTCAACGATCTGCGCTCGAAGGTCAACCAGCTGGCCGACTGGCGTCGCCAGCTCGTGGAGAACCGGCAGACGGCGCTGATCGGCGCGGCCGCCGCCGGCTTCGTGATCGGCGGAGGGGTGGCCGCCACCTTCTCGCTCCTGCGCGGCCGCAAGAGCTGATCCCCGTCGCACCCGCTTCCTAGGCCGCGGCCGGACCCTCGGCGGGGCCTGAGCCCTTTGGCCGTTTCCTCCGCAGCCGCTTTCTCGGCCGGCCTCCCTCCGGAGGGCCGTCCGCCGGCGGTCCCTCCGACGACGGTGGGGTCTCCGGCGGCGGTGGGGTCTCCGGCGGCGGCTCCGGCTGCCTGCGCGGACGGATGCCGCGGTACTCGGCGTATTCGCGGATCGCGATCTGGATGGAGGCGGCAACGGGTACCGCTACCAGCGCGCCCAGCACCCCGAGGAGGGCGGACCCGAACAGCACCGCGACAACCACGAGGAACGGATTGATGTTCACCGCGCGCTTCTGGATCTGCGGCTGGATCAGGTTGTTCTCCACCTGCTGGTAGATGATCGAGAAGATCACCCACGCGATCGTGGCGGTCGGGAAGTTCGAGAACAGCGTGACGATGCCCACGATCACCGCTCCGATCGTGGCGCCGATCAGCGGGATCAGGTCGAGGAAGAAGATGATCACCGCAAGGGGAGCGGCGAACGGCACCTCGAGGATCATCAGCACGAGGTAGGAGAGCAACCCGGCCACGCTCGCCTGCGCAAGGGCACCGGCCACGTAGTTTCCCACCGCCTTGGCCGCCCGCCCGAGGACGCTCTCGATGCGCTCCGCGCGATCCTCGGGGAGGTATCGCAACCCCGCGGTGATCCAGCCTCTTCCCCCGCCGAGCATGAACGCCGTGAGAATCAGGATGGTCACGAGGGCGAAGATCGAGTTGACGATCCCTACCCCCACGTCCCGCAGCGTGGATGCGGCTCCACCGAGCTTGCCCGGAAGTATGCCGGCTTCCTCCTGCAGCTTCTCGGTGACGTCGTAGTCCTCGTTGAGCTCTCGCAGCTTCTCGTTGTCGTTGACGAACCTCGTGATGTCCCGCGCGTACTCCGGGGCATTGGCCGCAAGGTTGTTGCCCTCCTCGACCAGTGGCGGCACGATCAGTGCGCCGAGCGCGAAGGGCACCGTCAACATGCCGAGGTAGACGAGCGTGATCGCAAAGCCACGCCGCACCCGCTCGCTCAGGTAGTTCACCGGCCCGGACAGCGCCACCGCCAGGAAGGCGGCGGTGAGAAGCCAGCCGACCGGCCGGCGCACCAGGTAGAGCAGATAGAGCCCGATGGCGAGCGCGACCACGAGCAGCACCGTGCGGGCCACGACGCGAGGGGAGAGAGAGTCGGGCGCCGCCACTGCCAGCGGATTCTGGACGAGCACCCGGACGGCGGTCCCGGTCCGCCGGTCTACTGCAGGAAGCGCGCGGGGACCGAGGCCAGCCCGAGCATGCCCGGGCCGGCGTGCACGCTCATCACCGGGCCGAGCTCGCTGACGAACTCGGGCTCGCGGCCGAAGATCTCCCGGCACCTTGCGACCAGTCGTCGGGCCTGGTCGGGTGCCGTGCAGTGCTGCACCACCCACGCGTCCGCGCCCGAGTCGTGACGCTGCTGGGCGTAGTCCACCATCCGCTCGAACATCCGCGCGCTCGTGCGAACCCGTTCGACCGGCGTCATCGTGCTCTCCACCGTGAGGATGGGCTTCACCTTCATCGTCGAGCCGATCCACGCGCTGGCGGCGCCGATGCGACCCCCGCGACGCAGGAACTCCAGCGTGTCGAGTGCAAACCACATCTTGTACTCGGACCGAGCCTCGTTCACGCGCTGCACCACGGCGTCGAGGCCCGCCCCGGCGGCGGCGGCGCGTGCGGCAACGAGGGTCAGCAGGCCGATGCCCCCCGCGGCGGTCGCCGAGTCCACCACCCGCACCCGCTCGCCGCCCTTCCCGTCCCGCTCTAGCTGCTCGGCCGCCTGCCGTGCCGCGCCGGCGGTGCCCGAGAGGCCCTCTGAGATGTGCACCGACACCACGTCGTGGCCGGCGTCGAGCAGCGGCTCGTAGGCCGAGAGGAAGTCGCCGACCGAGGGCTGGGAGGTGGTCGGCACCGAGTCGGCGCTGCGCAGCTCCTCGAAGAAGGCGGGGAAGTCGGCGATCGAGGACTCCGGCACCGTGCGGTCGGATCCGAACACGACGTAGAGCGACACGACGGAGATGCCGTTGCGCTCTGCCACGTCCGTCGGTAGATAGGCGGTCGTGTCGGTCACAACGGCCACGGACGACATCGCGGCAGGTTATACGGCCGGGGGCTCGCGCCCCCGGAGCACCCGGCGCTCTTGCCCTACGCCTCCGGTGGCGGGTCCGGTTGGCTCAGGGCTCCGGCGGCCGCTGCGATCCCTCGCCCCCAGGGGGCGAGTGTCGCCCGGGCGTTCTCGCCTTAAGAGCGCCGTCGAAGGCGCGTTACGGGGGTAAGGTTGACGGTGCTGCCCTTTAGTAAGCCGCTGCCTGCCTATAGAAGATCTGGGCTGCGTTGTCATGACGTACACCGTACGCTTGAGTTCCGGCTCACGACGCAAGTCGGAAGAGCCCGGGGCAGCGGCATTGGAGCGCCCTCGGATCCGCGCCCCGGGCCGCCGCATCGATGCGGCTTGGCAGATTTCGTGGGGCATGTGACCTTGTTGTCACGCCGTTGTCTCGCCAAGATAGCCTCGTGCCGGGGGCTCGCCACGTACTCGTTCTCGCAGTCGAAGGTTGCCAGGCGCTTGACGTGATCGGTCCAGTAGAGGTCTTCTGCTTCGCCTCAAGCCAGGTTCGCGGTGCCTACGACGTGCAGGTTGTGGGCGCCACGGACGGCGACACGATCATGATGAGCAACGGACTCCGCTTGGGCGTGGCGCCACTGCCTGAACCACCGGAGCGTCATGACACTCTGGTTGTGGCCGGCGGCGCGGGGGCGCGCGCTGCGGTCGACGACGCCGGAGTCGTCGACTGGGTAGCGCGTGCGGCGGGGCAGGCGAGGCGTACGACCTCGGTCTGTACGGGCGCCTACCTGCTCGCCGCGGCCGGACTGCTCGACGGCCGTCGGGCAACGACGCACTGGCGGTTCTGCGAGGACCTCGCGGACAGCCGCCCGGCCGTGGAGGTGGACTCGGATCCTGTCTTCATCCGTGACGGCAACGTGTGGACTTCCGCCGGCATCACGACCGGCATGGACCTCGCCCTGGCACTTGTCGAAGAGGACCTCGGCCCGGAGGTTGCCCTGGCTGTCGCTCGACTGCTGGTCGTCTTCCTCAAGCGCCCGGGTGGCCAGTCGCAGTTCAGTGGCGCGCTGGCGGCCCAGCAAGCTGCCGTCCCGGCGCTGCGTGAGCTTCAGGGGTGGATAGCCCGGCACCTGGATGAGGATCTCTCCGTTGCCGCTCTCGCGGCGCGCGCCAACCTGAGCGAGCGCTCGTTCGCGCGCGCCTTTCGCCGCGAGGTCGGCGTGACGCCCGCCGCTTACGTCGAGGCGCTTCGAGTCGACCATGCCCGGACGCTGCTCGAGGGCGGAGCGCGGTCGTTGGAGGCGGTTGCGCGGGCGTCGGGCTTCGCCAGCGCGGAGGTGCTCCGTCGAGCTTTTCACCGGCGGGTCGGCGTCGGGCCCGCCGCTTACCGCCAGCGCTTCCACCTAGTTGCCTGACCCCTGGAGAGGACTCCCCATGCGCACCGCATCAAGACCGCCGGCCGGCCAGATGGATACCGCTGAGCAACAGGGCAACCCAGCGGCGCGCCTGCCCCACGGTTTGCCTCGCGCAGCAGCGTCGCGCAGACGAAGGCGTGCCCTGGCCTCTGGCGGCTGTGCGGTGATGCTAGCCGCCTTGGCCGGAACGCTGACATTCTCGGCGTCCAAGACCGTGGCCGCCACGCCGCTCACCGACTACAGCACCAACCTCGTTCGTGGCGAGGCTCCGAACCCGCAGGTCGGCGGGCAGTGGGCCCAGCGCATGCGGACCGTGTCCGATCTCACCGGGGACGGGAAGAACGAGATCCTTGTCTCCGACTACCGGGAGAGCTTTGGCGGATTTTCGGTCGCCGGACGCGTTTACATGCAGGACGGCGCGACTCGCAGGATCCTGTATTTCGTCGACTCGCCGCAGATCCAGGCCAGCTCGCAGTTTGGCTTCGTGCCGGCTGTGATCGGCGACGTCAATGGCGACGGGAGGGCCGACTTCGTCGCCGGCGCGGACGGGCAGGACGCGCTGGCCGATGGTACGCCCTGCACTCCACCCGCCACAGGCCCGCTCGGAGCCTGCAACCAGGATCAAGGCAAGGCATGGGTCTTGAGCGGCGCCAACGGCCAAACGCTCTTCGAGCTCAAGATGCCCAACCCTCAGGGCTTTGCCCGCTTCGGCATCTGGACCGGTCGGGCGGGCGACATCAACGACGACAGCGTTCAGGACATACTCGTCGGTGCCTCCACAGCCGACGTGCCGGCGGGCTGCGGGAACGGAGCTGACGGAAGACGGCTCCCGGCCGCCTCGTTGCCCGCAGGCTGCCGTGCCGACGAGGGTGAGGCGTTCATCTTCTCGGGCAGGGCGAGCGACCACGCGGGCGGGGCGTCGGGGCTGCTCCGCACGCTCAATTTGCCCGCCTCTGACAGGGTGCCGGGGGCGTGCGGCGGCACAGGAGCGGGCGCGATCCCCTGCGGCTTCTTTGGGCTTCCCGTGCAGGGGGTCGGAGACCTGACGGGGGATGGCGTCGTCGACCAGCAGGTCGGCGCCACGAGCTTCAACTTCGACATGGCGAGCAATGGGCCGTGCGCGAACCCCACGGCGCCGACTTGCAACAGGGGCCAGGGTGCGGTCTACCTGTTCAGCGGCGCGACCGGCGCGCTCATCAGACGCACAGACGATCCTGTGCCAGAGGCCGGGGCGCAGTGGGGCTTGCAGGACGGGGAGCCGCTCGCTCCGGGCGATGTGAACGGGGACGGCACGCCGGACTACTCCTCGAGCGCCGCCCTGCAGTCGGGGCCTTCCCGCGAGGCCGGCGGGGGTCGGTCATGGGTGTTCAGCGGCGCAACGGGGGCGGTGCTCTACGAGCTAAAGGATCCGACTCCGAGCGTGGGGGGAGCGTTTGGCTTCTCGCTGGCCAGGACCGACTACAACAAGGACGGCACTCCCGACCTCTACGTAGGCCAGAACCCCCATCACCCCGCCGCGGGAGAAGTCGTCAAGGAAGAGAGCGGGGGGACGTACGTCTTCGACGGCGACAACGGATCGCTGCTGAAGAGCCTGGAGCTGCCGGCGAGCGATGCACAGCCGGGCGAGGCAAACAACCTCGGGTCCAATCTTGGCTGGTCAATCGTCGCTCCCGGGGACCTCAACAGTGACGGCGAGCCCGACTACGTGGCCGGCGCACCGTTCACCGACGTCGGCCCCTCGGCGTTCAACTGTCAGGCCTCCACCCCCGGGTGCGTAAAGGACGTGGGAAGGCAGTACTTCTTCCTCTCCAACGTGCCCGCCACCCCACAGCGCCCCGCCTCCCCACCCGACTCCCCGCAGCCGTCGCCCACGTTCCGGGGCTGTCCGACGCTGACCGCGAATGTGATCCGTGGCACGGCCGCTGCCAATACGATCAACGGCACGACCGCTGCTGACCGCATCTTCGCCGGCACCGGTGACGATCTGGTGGATGCCCTTGCGGGCAACGACTGCGTTGACCTCGGTACGGGCGACGATCGCGGGCAGGGAGGTCTTGGCAACGACCTGTTGGTGTCGGGCACCGGGCGTGACCGGCTGAGCGGCAGCGCCGGCAACGACAGCATGCGCGGCAACTCGGGCAATGACCGCCTCGACGGCGGGCGCGGCGACGACCGCGTCACGGGTGACTCCGGCAACGACACGTTGCTTGGCAGCTTTGGCAACGACCGTCTGCATGGTGTGAGCGGAAGGGATCTCATCACCGGCAGCCGTGGGCGCGACCGGATCAACGGCGGGTCTGGCAACGACCGCATCTCCGGCGGAAGCAGCGGCGACCGGATCGCAGGCGACGCGGGCCACGACCGGATCAACGGCAACTCGGGCGGCGACAAAATCAGCGGCAACTCGGGCAACGACCGGATCACTTCGCGCGACAGCTTGCGCGACCGCGTGAACTGCGGAAGCGGGCGTGACACGGTTATCGCCGACGCGCGCGACCGAGTCGCACGCAACTGCGAGCGCGTGAGGCGACGCTGACCGACATAGCTGCGCGGCGAGCGCGGGCCCCGCCCGGCGGGGAGGGCCCGCGCTTGCGTGCCGGCATAGACTCGTCCGCCGTGTCCAAGACGTTGCTCACCGGCTCTACCGGCTTCCTCGGTGCTCACCTGGCGCGGCGGCTGGCGGAACGGGGGGACGATCTGCGCTTGACCTATCGCGAGGGCTCCGACACGCGTTCGATCGACGAGCTCGACGTGGAACGGGTCCGATGCGACGTGCTCGATCGGCGGGCTGTCAGGCGGGCGCTGAAGGGAGTGGGGCGGGTGTTCCATGCAGCCGGGATGACGTCCATGCGCCCGGCTGACGCGCGGCGGCTCTTCGAGGTCAACGTAGGAGGTGCGCGCACGGTGCTCGGAGAATGTCTGCGAGCGGATGTCGGCCGGGTGATATTCACGTCGCACGCTGCCGCGCTCGGGCCCGCCGAGCGCGGAAAGACGGCCGACGAGACCCAGCTCTTCACGGCCGCTCACCTCGGCATCCCGTACGTGAACGCCGTGCACGAGGCGGAGGCCGAGGCCGTCCGCATGGCCGCGAAGGGGCTGCCGGTGGTTTTCGTGAACCCGTCGATGGCCCTGGGCCCCGGGGACATCCACGTGACCTCCACCCGGCTCGTGCGCAGCTTCCTGCTCGGCCGGGTGCCGGCCTACGCCGACGGAGCCCTCAACGTGGTGGACGTCCGCGACGTGGCGGCCGGTCACCTCCTGGCAGACGAGCGTGGTGCGGTCGGGGAGCGCTACATACTGGGTGGGCGCAACTTCACGTTCGACCGCCTCTTCGCCGACCTCGGCCGCATCAGCGGGGTGGAGCCCCCCATCAAGGTGCCCCGGCAGATGGCCGCCGCCGCGGCCACGTTCCTGCGGATCGGCCCCGGCCGCACCACGCTCTCTTCCCAGGAGGTGCTCGCCGCAAGCCAGTTCTGGACCTACCGGTCTACGAAGGCGAAACGCGAGCTCGGGTGGAAGGCGCGCCCACACGAGGAGACGCTCGAGGCCACGGTGACCTGGTACCTGGAGAACGAGCACGAGCGGATCGTGCGCGCTCGCCACTCGCAGGAGCTCCATTACCGCCTGGCCGGCACGGCCATCTCCGCCGCGGAGGGCGCCGTGGGCGCCGCCGGGCGCCTGTTCCGTGGCCTCGGCGGGCGATAGCGCGGCCAGAACGCCCGAAAGCCGCGGGCAGAACGCCCGAAAGCTCTAAGCTGGGCGCGATGGCGATCTGCTACCGCCGAAAGGCGTCCCCCGACGTGGCCTGCCGTACTTCCTCAGAAGAGCCAGGGCTCGGCTGATGGCGCGGCGTCCGGGCTCGCGCGCCGGTCTTCTCCGCGCCGCAAGTGGGGCGCGCCGGGCGTGGCCGGTGCTGATGATGGCGTGGGAGCGCTGGCAGGCGCTGCCCGAGGCCGACAAGGAGCGCTACCGGCGCCAGGCCCGCGAGTACGTCGAGCGGGGCCGCAAGACCCTCGCGCAGAGTCGCTCGGGAGTTCGGGGGCCGCGCCGCCGGCCCTGAATCAGTCGAGGCGGTTCTCTAGCGGGATCGGCCCCGACTGCGCCGGCATCTGCGGCTCGGGGGCCACCGGCTCGGCGTCCTCGGGCATCTCGACGCCGAGCTTCCCGGCGAGCTCGCCCGTCTCGTACATCTCCATGACGATGTCGCAGCCGCCGACCAGCTCGCCGTCGATGAACAGCTGCGGAATCGTGGGCCACCCCGATATCGCGCTCAGCTCCTCCCGGATGCGCGGGTCGGCCAACACGTCGAGCGCCGCGTACCGGACGTCCAGTGCGTTGAGGGCGCCCGAGGTGCGCATCGAGAAGCCACACCGGGGCTGCTCAGGGGTTCCCTTCATGAACAGCATCACGTTGTTCTCGCCGATCGCCTTCTCGAGGAACTCGTGGATCTCCGCGTTTGTCATGTCAGCTCTCTCCAGGTGTCGAAGTCTTGATCGAGAGGGCGTGGATCGCTCCGCCCACCTCCTCGCCGAACACGCCGTAGACCAGCTGGTGCTGCTCGATGCGGCTCAGGCCGTCGAACTGGCCCGACACGACCTCCGCGCGGAAGTGGTCGCCTCCACCGGTCAGGTCCTCGACGTGCACCTGGGCCCCGGGCAGGGCCGCCTCGATCCTCTCCTTCAGCTGGTCTGCGTTCGGCACACCCAACAAGATAGCGCCGGCGCATACGGAGCTTCCAACCAGGCCGCGATCCATTGCTATCTTTACTGAAGCATGGTGACCCTCACAGACATAGCCACGGAGAAGGTGCGCGGATTCCTGGCACAGCAGGAGGCCGACGGCGATATCGGGCTCCGCGTCGGAGTGCGGGGCGGTGGGTGCTCGGGCTTCCAGTACGCGCTCGCGCTCGACGAGCAGCGGGAGGACGACCATGTCTTCGACCATGACGGCATCCGGCTGCTGGTCGATCCGGCCAGCCTGCAGTACGTGGACGGCTCGCAGGTCGACTTCACGGAGAGCCTGATGGGCTCCGGGTTCGAGGTGAACAACCCGAACGTGGTTGCGGCCTGCGGCTGTGGCTCCTCGTTCCGCGTGGCCGACGAAGAGCCCAGCTGCGGCAGCGCCGTCTAGCCGCTCCTCTTCTCAAGCGCACTCGGGCGCGCCGGAGCCGCTGCGTCCCAGCCGGCCCGTCGAAGTTCGCCGCGCGCTATCCGGGCGCGTTGTCCAGCGAGCTCCAGAGGTACAGCGACGCCAGTGAGCGGTGTGGCCGCCAGGGCTCCGCTATCTGCGCGAGCTCCGCCGGGGTGGGCAGCCCGTCGAGCCCGTAGGCGATCTGAACCGCGCGGCGTATCCCCAGGTCACCCACCGGCAGCACGTCCGGCCGGCGCAGGTGAAAGATCAGGAACATGTCGGCGGTCCACTGCCCCAGGCCCTTCACGTCGGTGAGCTGTGCCGAGACCTCCTCATCCGGCAGCTCGTCCAGGCGCTCGAGCTCGAGCTTCCCGGCGAGCACGTGCTCGGCGAGCGAGCGCAGGTAGCGGGCCTTGGCCCGCGAGAGCCCGACCTCGCGCAGGCGCTCGGGGTCGGTCTCCATCAGCTCCCGTGGCGTCGGAGCCCTGTCGCCGTATAGGCCTGTCAGCCGCCCGTAGATGGTGCGCGCCGCCTTTGTGGAGAGCTGCTGGCCGACCACTGAGCGCAGGAGCGCACCGTAGGCGTCGGCGGGACGCCCGCGGCGGCGCCCCTCCTCGTCCAACCGGCCATGGGCCTTCACGATCGCGGCCATCACCGGATCGGCGTTCGCCAGGTGCTCCATGCCCTCGGCGGTGACCGCTACGAGCGTCGTGCGGCTCCCCGCGCTCGGACGTGGGCTCACGCCGCGGCTTGCCGCCCGCCGAAGAACTCGGCCTCGAGCGCTCCCAGCGGTGTGGAGGGGGGATCCCCGAAGAGCCACTCGCGCGCGATCCTGTGCCAGTTGGAGGTGGCGCCCAGGTGGCCCAGCACACCAAGCGTGAGGGCCTCCATGCGGCGTGCGAGCAGGGCGTCAGGGGGCATCGTCTGGCGCTTCATGAGCTCCCAGAACTCTGAGCGCGGGTCGCCCAGGTCGATCAGCACCTGGCCCACGAGCGCCCGGTCAAGCGTGCACTCCCGGTCGGCCGTGTACCAGTGGGTCACCGCGTGGAAGTGCTCGAGCACCGCCTCGGGGGAGACCAGCGGGTCGGCGGCATCGAAGAAGCCCATGCCGGCCAGCTGGGCATGAAGCCCGGCCGCGTCGCCTTCCATCCCGAGCCTGAGCGCCTTCACCTCGGCCTCGAGATGGGAGCGGCCGAGCCGTTTGGTCATGCCGAAGTCGAGGAACGCCACGCGGCCGTCCTCCATCAGCTTGTAGTTGCCCGGGTGGGGGTCGCCCGAGAAGTGCCCGTTGCGGTGGAGCGAGCCGAAGAAGAAGCGGAAGAGGGTCTCGGCGAAGCGGTCCCTCTCCGTGGGGCCCAGCTGCCTGATCTCCTCGAAGCCGATGCCGTCGACCCACTCGGTCACGAGCACCCGCTCGTGCGACAGGGAGGTCACCACGTCCGGGATCACCACGAAGGGGTGCCCGCGCCACTCGCGGGCGAAGGCCCGTTGGCTCTGGGCCTCGTGCTCGTAATCGAGCTCGTCGGAGAGCCGCTCCCGGATCTCCGCCGTCATGGCCTTGGCGTCCATGCCGGGGGCGATGCGCTTGGCTACCCGCATGATCAGGCCCAGGTTCTGGAGGTCAGAGCGCACCGCCGCGGCCACCCCGGGGTACTGCACCTTCACGGCCACCTCACGCCCGGCAGAGCGGGAGCCCGCGTTCTCCCTGAGGGTGGCGCGGTAGACCTGGCCGATCGAGGCGGCGGCTATCGCCTGCTCGTCGAAATCGGAGAAGACCTCGTCGAGCGGCTGGTCGAGGTCGTCCTCGATCACGCGGCGCATGTCCTTGAAGGGCACGCGCGGCGCCGAGTCGCGCAGCTCGGCGAGCTTTGCCTGGATTCGCTCGCGCGACTCCTCGGGAAAGGCCCCGGTGTCGATGAAGGAGGCCACCTGGCCCACCTTCATCGCGGCGCCCTTCATGTTCCCGAGCACCTCGAGTACCTGCTCGGCCGCCTCGGCCTGCCGGCGCCCGGCGGCCTCGCGCCTGCCGTCCTCGTCACGGGCGAGGTTGGCCGCCTTGGTGGCGTAGTTGCGCGCGGTCTGACCGCCGGCCAGCCCGGCCACCTTGGCCGTTCGCCGCATGCGACCCGTCGGGATTGAGTTGTCCCTCTTGTTGGCCACTCCCTGAGGGTACGTGGACGGCCGCGGGTGGGCCACCGTCTATCGTCGGCCCGTGCGGCTCGTGAGCTTCGACTGCGGGGACGGCCCCCAGGCCGGTGAGCTGCGGGGGGCGGTCCCCGCGGGTATGGCTAAAGCCGGGCGACGAGGTGGTAATCGACTCGCCGCAGCTCGGCCGCCTCGAGACGAGCTTGGTCTAGCCTCGGGTCGCCTCACTCCGCCGGACCGACCACCTTCACGGCCTTGCCGATCGCTGCCCCCAGGACGTCCGCGTTGCCTTGCGCCGACCAGATGGCCACGCTGGGGTCCGAGCCTGCATCGCCGCCCGTGACCGCGCGCAGGGTCACGCGCTTCTCGCCATCCTCGAGCCGCACGGAGGCCACCGAACGGTCCCTGCTGCGCTCGAGCTGCTCGGCCAGGCGGATCACCCCGCAGAGGAGCTGCAGGCGGTCGGAGTCGCCCTTTCGCTCGAGGTCGCGCAGGGTCGAGGCGTCGGGATCGCCCTTGCGATGCCAGCGGGCCACCAGCGCGATCAGCTCGAGCTCGCGGGGGTCGAAGCCCGGCAGCCCCGCGCTCTGGATGAGGTAGTGGGAGTGATGGTGATGGTCGTCGTAGTCGATCGTCATCCCGATGTCGTGCAGCATGCAGGCGGCCCACAGCAGTTCCCGCTCGACGTCGTCGAACCTGTGCAGGCCGGCCTCGCGGAGAGCGTCGAACATCTGCAGTGAGAGGCGCGCGACGTGCTCGACGTGCAGGTCGTCGGTGCGAAAGCGGTGGGCTAGGTTGGTGACCGACTCGCGGCGCACGTCCTCGAGCAGCGGCGGATCGCGGCCCTCGAGGAGACGCTCGAAGAAGATGCCCTCGCGCAGGCCCGCCTCGGTGACCTCGAGGGCATCGAAGCCGCCGTGGTCCATCGCCGCGGCCACCACGACCGCTCCGCCCAGGATCACGTCGGCGCGGTCCGGCTTGACGCCCTTGATCGATGCGCGCTTGGACACCGGCTTCGAGGCGATCCGCTCGATCAGGTCCTCGAGCAGATCGCGCTCGAGCAGGAATCCCTGGACGTCCACGTCGGGAAGATCGAGGGTCTTCTGCGCCGCGGTGGCGAGGTTCCGGATGGTGCCGCCGATCCCGGCGAGCCGCCGGCCGTCCGCCGCCTCCCACCACTTGAGCTCCGCGAGGGTCCGCGAGACGTGCTTGCGCAGCGCCTTCAGCTGCTTGCCCGAGGTCTCCTCGCCCGGGAGGAAGGCCTCGGAGACGCGCACGGATCCCAGACGCACCGACTCGGCATCCTCGAGCCGGCGGCCGGCGATGCGCATCAGCTGCACGCTCCCCCCGCCGACGTCGATGCCGAAGCCATCCTCGAACGCCAGCGAGTTGACGATCGCGAGGTAGCCATACCAGGCCTCCTCGGCGCCGCTGATGACGCGCACCGCGAGGCCGGTGCGCTCGCGAATCGAGGCCAGCAGCTCGTCGCGGTTGGCGGCGTCGCGGATGGCGCTCGTTGCGACCGGATCGACGCGCTCGACCCCCGAGGCCCGCAGGAAGGAGGAGAAGACGGCGGCGGTGCGGAGGGCTCGGTCCATCGGCTCCGGCCGGAGCACGCCCTCGTCTCCCATTCCGGCGCTCACGCGCGTGGCCTCCCTGATCTCGTCGGCGAGGCTCCACCAGCTGCCCGGCTCGTACTGGAAGACCACCAGGCGGAAGGAGTTCGAGCCCATGTCGATGACGGCCACGCGTTCCATCGTGAGCGGATGATGGCGGTATGCCGCGGAGGACCCCGGCAGGACGGCCCGGAGGGGCCACTACTCTCGGTGACCGCGATGCCGGCAGGAGAGGAGAGCCCCGCCTCCCGCAGCGCGCCGCTGCGGCTGAGCGTGCTCGACCAGTCGCCGATATCGCAGGGCTCGACCGGCGCCCAGGCGCTGGCCAACACCCTCGACCTGGCGCGGCTGGCAGACCAGCTGGGGTATCACCGCTACTGGGTGGCCGAGCACCACGGCACGCCGATGCTCGCGGGCGCGAGCCCCGAGGTGCTGGTCGGGCCGCTCGCGTCGGCCACCGCGAGGATTCGGGTTGGAAGCGGCGGCGTGATGCTGCCCCACTACAGCCCGTGGAAGGTGGCGGAGAGCTTCAGCGTGCTGAGCGGGGTATTCGGCGACAGGATCGACCTCGGCATCGGCCGCGGCGCGAGCGCCGACGCGGTGCACACACATGCGCTCCAGCGGGACCGCCGCGTGCCCGCACCGTATGACTTCTTCGACCAGCTCGCCGAGCTCGTTGCCCACCTGGATGGCACCCCGCCGCCCGACGAGCGCTTCTCCAGGCTCTCGCCCCTACCGGGGCTCCCGGCGCGCCCCCAACCGTGGTTGCTCGGCTCCTCGCTTCAGAGCGCTCTGTGGGCGGGCAGGCTCGGGCTGCCGTATGCCTTCGGTGACTTCATCAACCCCGACGGACACGAGATGACCCATCTCTATCGCGAGAGCTTCGTGGCCTCGGGGCGCTTGCCTGCGCCGCGGGTGGCCGTGTGCGTGTCGGTCATCTGCGCCGAGAGCGAGGATGAGGCGGCGCGGCTGGCCGCAAGCGTCCAGATGAGCATGTCGGTGCAGCGCGGCGGGTCGTCGATACCGGTGCCGCCCCCGGAGGTGGCGCTGCGCTACCTCGAGGAGCGAGGCGCAGCGCAGGACGCGAGCGCGTCCCCGCAGCGGGCCGTGCTCGGCTCTCCGGAAACCGTGAGGGAGGAATTGGAGGAGATCAGCTCGGAGTACGGCGCCGAGGAGGTGATCGTCGTGACGATCACCCACTCACACGAGGCGCGCAGGCGCTCCTACGAGCTGATCGCGGAAGCCTTCGGGCTCGTGGCGGGCTCTGGTCAGGGATGACGCCGCCTTCCGCGTGCCCCCGAATGGGGGTCCTCTTGACACAATGCGCTCGTGTGTAAACTAGGCGAACATCAAGGTCATCTATGACGGGGGAGCGCGTAGCAACTGTGGCGGGCGGGACGGGCCAGGTGCCGGCCGGGATCGACGAGCAAGCCGGGAAGTCCGCGAGCTGGCGGGACGGCAAGCGCTACGCGTGGCTGCTCGGCCTGTTCGTGCCGACGCTCCCGTTCCTCGCATGGGGCCTCGTGGAGGCCACTGGTCTCTCGATCTTCTGGTTCTTGGGCCCGCTCCTGGTGTTCGGGGTGTTCCCGTTGCTCGACCTGCTGATCGGCACCGACGCCGAGAACCCTCCGGACAGCGTGCTCAAGTGGCTCGAGCGGGACCGCTACTACCGCTGGTGCACCTATGCCTTCATCCCGCTCCAGTACGCCGGGCTCGTGCTGGCGTGCTGGCTGTGGTCGAGCGGCGACCTGTCCACGATCGAGAGCGTCGGGCTGGCGCTCACAACGGCGATGGTGAGTGGTATCGCGATCAACACCGCCCACGAGCTCGGCCACAAGCGGGCCAGAAGCGAGCGCTGGCTGAGCAAGGTGGCACTGGCACAGAGCGCGTACGGGCACTTCTTCATCGAGCACAACCGCGGCCATCACGTGCGTGTGGCCACGCCGGAGGACCCGGCCAGCTCGCGCATGGGTGAGAGCTTCTACGCGTTCGTCCCGCGCACGGTGCTCGGCAGCCTGCGCTCGAGCTGGGAGATCGAGGGCAGGCGGCTCAGCCGCATGGGCAAGTCGCGCTGGACGCTTCGCAACGACATCCTCAACGCGTGGGCGATGACCTTCGTCCTTTTTGCCGGGCTGACGATCGTCTTCGGCCCGGTCGTCCTTCCGTATCTGCTGATCCAGGCCGTCGGAGGGTTTCTGCTGCTGGAGGTCGTCAACTACCTCGAGCACTATGGCCTTCGCCGCCAGAGGCGCGAGGACGGGCGCTACGAGCTCTGCCGTCCCGAGCACAGCTGGAACAGCAACAACGTGGCATCGAACGTGCTGCTCTACCACCTCCAGCGCCACTCGGATCACCACGCCAACCCGACGCGCCGCTATCAGGCGCTGCGCCACGTGGACGAGGCCCCGCAGCTCCCGACGGGATACGCCGGCATGATCGTGCTGGCGGCGCTCCCGCCGCTCTGGCGGCGGGTGATGGACCGCCGCCTGCTCGAGCACTACGGGGGTGACCTCAGCCGCGTGAACGCGAAGCCCCGGCGGCACTCGCTCACCGGGCGGCGGGCAGGCCCGTGAGCCGCTTTCGCTGCCCGGCGTGCGACTACGTGTACGACGAGCAGGCGGGACACCCGCGCGAGGGCTTTCCGCCCGGCACGCCGTGGACAGAGGTTCCCGAGGACTGGGCCTGCCCCGACTGCGGCGTGCGTGACAAGGTCGACTTCGAGCCCGCCGACTGACGTGAGCTCGTCCTCTTCAGCCGCCACCGCCCGCGCTGTGCGGACCTCCGGCGAGCCCAAGCTCTACCGCGAGGCGGCGCGAGAGCTGCTGCGAGACACGCTGCTCGACGCGGCGCGCGACGAGCTCGAGCGCCGCAGCTGGGGAGAGATCACCATGCGCGACATCGCGCGCACGGCAGGGGTGAGCCGTCAGACGCTCTACAAGGAGTTCGGCTCGCGCGAGGAGTTCGCGCGCGCCCTCGTCATGCGCGAGAGCGACCGCTTCCTCGTGGCCGTCGAGGGCGCCCTGCGCGGGCGCCTCGACGATCCCCGGGCGGCGCTCGCTGGGGCCTTCGATGTGTTCCTGACCGCCGCCCGGGGGGACCCGCTCGTGCGCTCCATCGTGCTCGACGGCGCCGAGAACGGCCTGCTGGCCCTCGTGACCACGGGCGGCGGGGCCATCGTCGGCCGGGCGGCCGAGCGGCTGGCGGAGGTGATGGTGGCGGGCTGGCCGATGCTCGAGCGGGGCGCCGCCGATCTCCTCGCCGAGTGCCTCGTGCGCCTGGGGATCAGCTACGCCACGCTGCCGGCCGGTCCCGCGGGCCTGACCGCAACCTCGGTGAGCACCGTGCTCGGCCCCTACCTCGAGGACGTGCTTGCCGACGCCGGCCAGGAAGACCGCGCGCGACTCGTCTCCGGCCCGGGCAAGCCCCTCGTATGATCGCCGGCCGCCGCCGCGGACCGCCGCGTGCGCCGGTGCCTCACTGACATGGCCCCGCTCCCGGGAACACCCGAGCATCCTCTGCGAGTGGCGGTGGTGGGGTCAGGGCCCGCGGGGTTCTACTCCGCCGGGCACCTGCTGAGCGCCAAGGAGGTCACGGTGGAGGTGGACCTGTTCGACAGGCTCCCCACCCCCTTCGGGCTCGTGCGGGCGGGCGTGGCGCCCGATCACCCGAAGATCAAGTCGGTGACCCGCGTGTATGAGAAGACCGCCGCAAGACCCGGCTTCCGCTTCTTCGGCAACGTCGAGGTGGGCAAGGACCTCAGCCACGCCGAGTTGAAGGCCCACTATCACGCGGTGATCTACGCCGTGGGCGCCCAGACCGACCGCCGCATGGGCATCGAGGGCGAGGACCTGCCCGGCAGCTGGGCCGCCACCGAGTTCGTGGCCTGGTACAACGCCCATCCCGACTATCGGGACCTGAAGTTCGATCTGTCGTGCAGGCGTGCCGTTGTGATCGGAAACGGCAACGTGGCGATGGACGTGGCGAGGATGCTGCTCCTTCCCCGGGAGGAGCTCGAGGGCACCGATACCGCCGATCACGCTATCCACCCGATGGCCGACAGCGGCATTGAGGAGGTCGTGATCGTCGGGCGGCGAGGCCCCGCCCAGGCGGCGTTCACCAACCCCGAGCTGCGCGAGCTGGGAGAGCTGACCGACGCCGACGTGATCGTCTACCCCGAGGAGGTCGAGCTCGATGACCACAGCGCCCGCTCGATCGAGGGGGAGGGCGAGATCACCGCCCGCCGAAACGTGGAGATCCTGACCGACTACTCGCGGCGAGAGCCGGCCGGCAAGCGCCGGCGGGTGGTGCTGCGCTTCCTGCGCTCGCCCGTCGCGATCCACGGGGACGGCAAGGTGGAGGCGGTGGAGCTTGTGAGGAATGAGCTCGACCACGGCGGGGAAGGCGCTCTCATCGCCAAGGCGACCGGTGATCACGAGACGCTGGAGGCGGGCATCGTCTTCCGCTCGATCGGGTATCGGGGCGTCCCGATCGAGGGGGTGCCCTTCGACGACTGGAAGGGCGCTATCCCCAACGAGGAGGGCCGCATCATCGACCCCAAGGCACAGCACGCGATTCCCGGGGAGTACGTCGTGGGCTGGATCAAGCGTGGCCCGTCCGGGGTCATCGGGACCAACAAGCGCGATGCCCAGGAGACCGTGGACCACCTGCTCGAGGACATGGCCGAAGGCCGGCTGCCAGAGCCCGCGGACGCCGACCCTCGGTCGATCGAGGCGCTGATCGCCGAGCGCAAGCCGGATTTCGTTAGCTTCGCCGGCTGGCAGCTGATCGACGCCGCCGAGGTGGCCGCAGGGGAGCCGCGCGGGCGCCCGCGCGTGAAGTTCACGCGCCTCGAGGAGATGATCGAGGCGGCAGGACGCCGGTCCGGATAGCTCAGACCGCCGGCCTCGCTCGCCGCCAGGCTGGGGTTAACCCGCCTCGCCGTCGAGCGCGTCGAGCGCGCGCTCCGGCGTGGCGCTGATACAGGTGAAGATGGGGGTCTCGGACTCCGTGTAGGCGCTCGACTCCGTGGAGCGGAGCTCCTGGACCAGGTCGAGGAACTCGGCCGGCTCGTCGGCGTTGAAGGAGACCACGAACTCCTGGTCGTCGAGGCCGTAGGAGTAGGCGGTGTTGATCTCGATGCCCGTGTAGCGCTTACCCGTCTCGATGTGGCCGCGCATGATGCGCATCCTCTCCTCCGGCGCCAGTAGGTACCACTCGCGCTTCTTCCACATCGGGTAGACGATCAGGTACCTGGCATCCGAGCCCGGACGGGGCTCGAGCGGCATCGGCTCATCCGAGTAGACCGACTCCTTGGTCATCGCGAGGTAGGAGTGCGAGATCTCCGCCCAGTGCATGAGCCCGCTCTGGTTGAGCAGCACGTGCAGCTGGTGGATCGGATCGAGCGTGGGCGCCACGGCGCGAACCATCAGGTCGCAGTCGCCACGGGTGCCCACGAGGGAGTAGGTGCGCAGGAAGTGCTCATCCGAGAAGCTGCGGCAGGCCGCGATGAACTCCTGCTTGTCACGGGCTCGCTCGGCCGCGTCGCGTCGCCTCCACTCCGGCGGGACGCGGATGAAGGTGAGCTTGAGAAAGCTTCGGCGGCCCACGGCGAGAAGTGTGGCGCATTCCGGAAGGTCCACTACGATGGCGCGGTGCGCGTAGGGCTCGTTTCACCGTACTCGTACACCTATCCAGGCGGTGTCGGTCGCCACGTGGAGGCGCTCGCGGAGGAGCTCATGGGCCAGGGTCACGATGTCCGGCTGCTTGCTCCGTACGACCCCGACGATCGGCTGGCGCGCATCGCTCATCGCGGCGCGGCGCCGGACAGACGCCCCATGCCCGACTACCTGGTCCCGCTCGGGCGGACGGTCGGCGTGCCGGCCAACGGCGCGGTGTCCAACCTCTCGGTATCCCCGGAGGCGGTGGGCCTCCTCAGACGCGAACTGCGCGGCGGCGGCTACGACGTGGTCCACGTGCACGAGCCAAACGCCCCGGCCGTGAGCTGGTACGCCGTGGAGGCCGCGAAGGTCCCGCTCGTGGGCACCTTTCACTGCTACTCCACCAACGCCCCGATCAACCGATGGTGGGCGGCCGCCGGTGCCAGCCGCCTCTACAACAAGCTCCACGTGCGGATCGCGGTGTCGGAGGCCGCGCGCTGGACGGCCGAGCGCTTCTACGGCGGGCGCTACCGCATCGTCCCGAACGGGGTCGACCTGTCGGCCGCGCGCCCGGCGCACGCCGAGCACGGGGACGGCGCCCTCGAGATCCTGTTCGTGGGCCGCGCCGAGGCGCGCAAGGGGCTGCCGGTCCTACTGCGAGCCTTCGAGGCGCTGCGCACCGCCGGCGTAAACGCGCGGCTCACGGTGGCAGGCGCCGCCAGGGAGGAGGTCGATCCGATCCTGTTCGACTCGGAGGGGGTGCACGTGGCGGGCCGCGTCTCCGAGGAGGAGAAGTGGCGCCTGCTCGGGCGGGCGGACCTGCTCTGCGCTCCGTCCCTCGGCGGCGAGAGCTTCGGCATGGTCCTGACGGAGGCATTCGCGTCGGGCACGCCCGTCGTGGCATCGGACATCGCGGGCTACCGCGATGTGGTCAGGCACGGCCAGGACGGGCTGCTGGTGCCCCTCGCCGATCCGGCCCAGCTGGGCGAGGCCCTCCGGTCCCTGGCGCTCGACCGCGACCTTCGTGCCCGCATGTCCGAGGCGGCGCGCCGGCGCGCCCGGCGCGTTGCCTGGCCGCAGGTCGCGAGCGAGGTGATCGAGGCCTACCGCGATGCCCAGGCAGCCGCCGTGACCGAGGGCCGTGGATCGCGCGCAGCCATCCGAATGGGCCTGGCGCCCGCCGACGGGGAGGCTGCGGTGCGGCCCCGGCGGCTTCCATCGCTCGAGCCCGCCGTTGCGAAGGCAGGCCGTCGCGCCGCGGCGCGGGTGGCACGGCGGGTGGCCTTGGTGGCGGCGGCAGCGGGAGGCATTGGCCTCGCTGCCCTGGCGGTCGACCAACTGGGAATCGAGAAGATCGGTCATGCGGTGGTCGCCGCCACCCCGGTCTGGGTGCTCCTGGCGTTCGGGCTCATGTGCCTCTCGATGCTGGTCCGCGCGGAGGCGTGGAACGCGATCGTTCGCGCCGCCCTGCCCGGGACGCCGGTTCACCGCCGCGACACCGCCCGGGCGACGATGGTGGGCGTCCTGATGTCGGCCACCCTTCCGGCCCGCCTCGGCGAGCCCTCGCGCGCGCTCATCCTGTCCCGCCGGCTCGGGCGGGTGCGCGACCGGTTCCCGGTGGTGCTCGGCACGCTCGTCTCGCAGACGCTGCTCAACATCCTCGCACTCGTCGTGCTCGGCTCGATCATGTTCGCCACCGTGGGGATCTTCAGGGGGGGCGAGGACGCCCTGGTGGTGGCAACGATCGCCCCGCTGGTGGTGATAGCCCTGCTTCTGAGCGCTCCGGCCCTGCTGCGGCGGGGAAAGCCCTCGCGCTTTGCCCGCGTCCGGCACGCCGCTGCCGTGGCCCGCTCGGCGACAGAACGGGTGCGCAGCGGCCTCGGGGTCTTTCGCCAGCCCAGGCTCGCGGCCTGGGCCACGACCGCACAGCTCACCGCATGGGCGATCCAGTGGCTCTCGTGCTACGTGCTCCTGGTGGCGCTCGGGCTGGACCACCGGGCCGGCGTAGGTGCGGCGGCGGCGGTGCTGTTCGCCGTCAACGTGACCGCCGCGCTTCCGGCCACGCCTTCCAACCTGGGTGTCTTCCAGGCCGCCTGCGTGGTCGTGCTCTCGGCCTACGGCGTGGGCAAGACCGACGCCCTGGCCTACGGAATCATCCTGCAGGCGGTCGAGATCGCAACCGCCGTGGCTCTGGGCATGCCGGCGCTCGTGCGCGAGGGCATGTCGTGGAAGGACCTCCGCCTGCGGGCGCTGCATGCCACCCCCGTCGAGTTGGCGGCCGCCTCGCGGCACAGTCGCGAGGGGGCGGCGGAGGCCGAGGCCTGACTCCGGGCAGGTAGCGCCCGGCGCGCCCGCCGGGCGGTCCGAGCCGGTCCGGCGGGTGTGACCGGCAACCTTGACACGAGCTTGTCAAGGTTTGCCTGCTTTCGATAGCCTGGATTGGATGGCGCGCGAGTACATAGACACCGTCAGGCGGCGCACGGTGGTCTTCGACGGCGGCATGGGGGCCACGCTCGAGCAGTTCGACCTCACCGCGGAGGACTACGGGGGCCTGAAGGGCAAGTGCCATGAGGCGCTGGTCCTCAACCGGCCCGACGTGATCGAGGGTGTGCACGCCTCGATGGTCGAGGCCGGTGCCGAGGTGCTCGAGACGGACACCTTTCAGGCCAGCCGGATCAAGCTCGACGAGTGGGGCCTGGCTGACCATACGCTCGAGATCAATCGCCGCGCAGCCGAGATCGCGCGCAAGGCTGCGGGCGAGGACCGGTTCGTGGCGGGGTCGATCGGCCCCACAGGGCATCTGCCCGCCTCAGACGATCCGACCCTCGGAAAGATCACCTTCCCGGAGCTCTACGAGGTCTTCACCGAGCAGGCGCAGGGGTTGCTGGAGGGCGGCGTCGACCTCATCATCGTCGAGACCGCGCAGGACATCCTCGAGGTCAAGGCCTCGATCTTCGGCGCGCGGCAGGCATTTCGCCTGACGGGGAGGGCCGTTCCGATTCAGGCCTCGGTCTCGCTGCTGCCAAACGGGGGCAAGATGCTGCTGGGCACGGACATCGCGGCGGTGCTCACCACGCTCACCGCGCTCGAGGTCGACGTGCTCGGGCTCAACTGCTCGACCGGCCCGGAGGACATGCGCGATGCCATCCGGTACCTGGGCGAGCACTCGCCGGTGCCCGTGCACTGCATCCCCAACGCGGGCATCCCGATCCAGGGTCCCGAGGGGGAGACCATCTTCCCGGCCGAGCCCGACCCGCTGGCCGCCACGCTCCAGGAGTTCGTCGAGAAGAACGGGATCTCGATCGTGGGCGGCTGCTGTGGGACCACGCCCGATCACATCCGCGCGATCGTGGACCGCGTGGGGGGCCGCGATGCGCCTCCCCGCCCGGCGCCCGGCCCGCCGATGGTCTCCTCGATGATGAGCGCGACGCCCCTCGCTCAGGAGCCCGCTCCGACGATCGTGGGCGAGCGGGTGAACTCGCAGGGCTCGCGGCGGGCGAAGAAGCTGCTGCTGGAGGACGACTACGACGGCCTGCTCAACATCGCCACGGGCCAGGTCGAAGGTGGGGCGCACGTGCTCGACCTGTGTGTGGCCTTGACCGAGCGCGCCGACGAGGACGAGCAGATGCGCGTGCTCGCAAAGCGCGTCTCGCTGGAGCTGCCGGCACCGATCCAGGTGGACTCCACCGAGCCCGAGGTGATGAAGCGTGCGCTCGAGCAGATCCCCGGCCGGGCGATCGTGAACTCCGTGAACCTCGAGGCCGGGCGCGACAAGCTCGACACCGTCGTCCCGCTCGCCAAGGCCCACGGCGCGGCCCTGATCGCCCTGACGATCGACGAGGTGGGCATGGCAAAGACGCGCGAGCGCAAGCTCGAGGTGGCCAAGCGCATTCGCGACCTCGTATGCGACGAGCATGGGCTCGACCCGGAGTTGCTGATCTTCGACGCGCTGACGTTCACGCTCACCACGGGCGACGAGGAGTGGCGTCCGTCGGCGGTCGAGACGATCGAGGGCATTCGCATGATCAAGAGCGAGATCCCGGGAGTGAAGACCTCACTGGGTGTCTCGAACGTGTCCTTCGGCATCTCGCCCAACGCCCGGAGGGTGCTCAACTCCGTGTTCCTGCACCACTGCGTGCAGGCCGGCCTGGATCTCGCGATGGTGCACCCGGCGGAGGTCACGCCCTATCCGGAGATCCCCGAGAACGAGCGCGAGCTCACCGACAACCTCGTCTTCAACCGCAGCGAGGACGCGCTCGAGAGGTTCATCGAGCACTTCGAGTCAAAGGGCGAGGAGGCCGAGGGAGAGGCGGCCGACCCCACGGCCGAGATGGAGCCCGAGGAGGCGCTTCACTGGCACATCCTGCGGCGCAAGAAGGAGGGAGTCGAGGACTGGATCGACCGCTCCAACGAGAAGATCGGCGCGGTGCCCACGCTCAACCAGGTGCTACTGCCCGCGATGAAGGAGGTGGGGGACAAGTTCGGCTCGGGCGAGCTCATCCTTCCCTTCGTGCTGCAGTCAGCCGAGGTGATGAAGCGCGCCGTTGCGCGGCTCGAGAACTACCTGGACAAGCTCGAGGGCCACACCAAGGGCACGGTGGTGATCGCCACGGTGTTCGGCGACGTCCACGACATCGGCAAGTCGCTCGTGAACACGATCCTCACCAACAACGGCTACACCGTGGTGGACCTCGGAAAGCAGGTGCCGGTGGACACCATCATCAGCGCGGCCGAGGAGCACGATGCCGACGCGATCGGCCTCTCGGCCCTGCTCGTCTCCACCTCCAAGCAGATGCCGATCTGCGTGGGTGAGCTGAATGACCGCGGCCTCGCGTTCCCGGTGCTGGTGGGCGGGGCGGCGATCAACCGCGACTTCGGCCGGCGCATGCTCTACCCGAAGGGCAAGGAGTCCGACGAGATCTACGACCCGGGCGTCTTCTACTGCAAGGACGCCTTCCAGGGACTCGACACGATGGACGCGCTCATCGACGAAGACACGCGCGCCGGCCTGGTCGAGAAGATCCGCTCCGAGGCCCGCACGCTGCGCGAGAAGCCCGTGGTGAAGGACACCGGCCCGCCGGTGACCGATGCCAGCGTGCGCTCGGCCGCGCGCACGGACACCCCCGTGCCCACGCCGCCGTTCTGGGGCGCGCGCGAGATCGAGGTCGATCTCGACGACGTATTCCCGCACCTCGACCGCCACGTGCTCTTCAAGCTCCACTGGGGCGGCCGTGGAAAGAAGGGCGAGGAGTGGGAGCGGATCGTCGAGGGCGATGGCGAGGATGAGGGCTTCAGGCCGAAGCTCGAGCGCATGTGGCGCGATCAGGACTACCTGCACCCGCGCGCGAAGCTCGGCTACTTCCCCTGCAACGCGGACGGCAACGAGCTGGTGATCTTCGATCCCGAGGACCACGACCGCGAGCTCACCCGGCTGGTCTTTCCCCGCCAGCCGAGGCACGACCGGATCTGCCTGAGCGACTTCTACCGCCCGCTCGAGAGCGGCGAGCGCGACGTGGTGGCACTTCAGGGGGTCACCGTCGGCGACGAGGTGACCGAGCTGATGGCACAGCTCGAGCGCGACGGCGAGTTCGCCGAGCAGCTCTTCACCCACGGCCTCGGCGTGCAGTCGGCCGAGGGGCTTGCCGAGTGGCTCCATTCACGCGTGCGCGAGGAGCTCGGGATCGAGCCCGACCAGGGCCGGCGCTACTCGTGGGGCTACCCCGCCTGCCCGGATCAGTCCGAGCACACCAAGGTGTGGGAGCTGCTCGGCCTCGACGAGGTCGGCATGTACCTCTCAGACGGCTTCGCGGTGATGCCCGAGCAGTCCACGGTGGCGATCGTGAGCCATCACCCGCAGGCGGTCTACTTCGGGATGAAGTCCGGGTTCATCCCCGAGGAGAAGGCGCCGGACGAGCTGATCGCCGGCGGAGAGCGCGGCGGCGAGCTGCCACCCGACGAGGACCCCGAGGAGGGTGCCTCCGAGCAGGAGGGCGAGGCGCGCGCCGCTGACGAGATCCCGGTGTGAGCGAACGTCGCCCACCGGGGGCGTGATCTACGCGAAACTGCCGCAGTGGATACCTCCACGCCTTGGCCCACCCCCGGTCACGCGAAGCGGAGCGGCCGCCTCCCGTGAGCTCCCGAGGCGAGCGTCAGATCGAGCGCCGGGAGGTCTATCCGCAGCCGGTGGTCGACGGGCGCGAGATCTCGTCGGGGCTGCTTGCTCGCCTGCGCATGCGCGGGCAGTCGCTGCTTGTCTCGAAGGGGGAGCGCGACGAGGCGAAGGTCGAGGAGCTGATCCGCTCGCAGCCGGGCATCACGCGGGCGAACACGGTGTCGATGATCAGCCCCAAGGGCGGGGTCGGCAAGACCACGAGCACCTTTCTCGTTGGGAACCCGCTTGCCTCGCATCTGCGTCTGCGCACGATCGCCGTCGACGCGAATCCGGACTTCGGCACGCTCTCGGCCCTGGCGCCGGACCGGCTGCGCCCTCATCGTCAGCTTCACGGCAGACGCCAAAGGGCTAGTGGAGACGGTCGCCACGGGCCTTTTTCTCTTCGGTCCCTACTAGGCTCAGGGTTTACGCCACTCGGCGGAGTCGGCGGGCAGGACTTCACTCGTGGTGGGCGCCAATTCAAGAAGCTTGTGTCCGCTCTTGACGTTGCCGGTACGCCGGCGTCGAGGGGCCGGTGGTGACCGCTAGGTTGATCTCGGTCGAGACGCGACGGCTCGTCGTGCGCGGTCGCTTCTGGGTCATGGTGGGAGTGACCGCCGCGTTGGGCGTCTTCAACCTGCTTGACCGGGAGGCCCTGGATTCCCTGCGCTTCTCGGGGTCGTTCGCGATGGCCGGCGGGCTGGCTTTCCAGGGGATGGCGCCACTTGTGGCCGGGGTGGTGTCCGCGGGAGCGCTGGCGGAGGACCGGAGCCGTGGCTTCCCCGCGCTGCTGATGAGCCGGGGGCTTTCCCGGAGGAGCTACCTGGCCGGCAAGGCAGTGGCGATGGCCCTGGCCGCGGGGGCGGCGACCCTCGTGGCCTGCCTGATGATCCTCCTGGCTGGGGCTCTCCTGCTGCCGGGCGGAGAGACTGCCGCACCACACCCGCCCGGGCCGATCCCCAGCCTGTTCGCCGCCCAGCCCCTGCTGAATGACCTCGTCGCGATCGGCTTCCTCGTGCTGGCGACGGCCGGATTGGCCACGAGTGGCGTGCTGGTCGGCGCTCTGGTCTCCAACGAGTACCTCGCGGCCGCCGTTCCGCTCGCGATCACCATAGCCCTGCTCTTTCTGCTGAGCGGGTCGGCCACCCTCGTCAGCCCTTTCACCTACCTCGACCTGGGCAGTGAGTACGTGACCGTCCTTCCCGACTCGCTGCTCCCGGTTGGTGGGGTCAGCTACTGGGTCTGCTTTACGCTCGCGGCGGTCGTCGCGGGTGCTCTCGCCGCCAGGTGGCGGGAGCTCCAATGAGCTTCTCGGGACCGGTCGTGAGGCTCGATGCGGTAGGGAAGCGCTACGGCCGCCACTGGGCGCTGCGGGGCGTGGACCTTTCGCTCGATGCGGGGGAGGTGCTGGGCTTCATCGGTCCCAACGGCGCCGGCAAGACCACGCTGATCAGGCTCTTGGCCGGTCTCGCGAGGCGATCCGAGGGGGAGGTGGAGATCCTCGGCTCACGTCTGGGTGACCGGGGGCTGACGCCTGACGGGGTCGGGCTGGTCCCGGAGAGCCCGCAGTTCATCCCTTATCTCTCCGCCTTCCGCAACCTCGAGTACCTTGCGGGCATTCGCGGCGTTGCCGGGCCCGCGGAGATCCGGGCCGTCCTCGAGCGGGTGGGGCTCGATCCGGAGGATCGACGGGCCACGCGCAAGTTCTCGCTCGGCATGCGTCAGCGCCTTGGGCTGGCGCAAGCGCTGATGGAGCGACCGCGGCTGCTGCTCTTGGACGAGCCCACCAACGGCCTCGACCCCGCGGGCATCGTTGAGCTGCGGGAGATCATCCGTGAGGTGGCCGGCGCCGGGACGGCGGTGTTCATGGCAAGCCACCTGCTGACCGAGGTGGAGCAGGTCTGCGACAGGGTCATCCTCGTTCGCGGCGGCTCGATCGTCAAGGAGGTCCGGCGGACCGAGGAGAGGGCCCGCAAGACCGTTCGAGTGGTCGTGTCGCGCGAGGCGGACCTCGACGCGCTGGAGGCGTGGGCCCGGCGCCGTGGCGTTGGACTGGCGCTCGAGGACCCCGAGCAAGGCGCCAGGGCACGACTGATCGCTGGACCGGCTCTTGCCACTCCGGAGCTGATCCGCGAGCTCGTGGGGGAGGGGATCGACATAGAGGAGGTCGCGGCGGTCAAGCGGTCCTTGGAGCAGGAGTTCATGGACCTCGTGAGGCCGGGAGCCTAGCGGTGCGCGAGTTCGCGCGACTCGTCCGCTACGACGCTCTGAGCGGCCTGAGCGGCTGGCGCTGGGCGGCCGTGCCCGTGGTGTTCGCACTCGCCTGCTGGGACGAGGTCAGCTCGCTGCGGAATGGCGGCCGGCCGCCCCTGAACCTCTGGGACGGGCCGCTCAGCATGCTGCTTAACGGCCCGGTCGTGATCTGGGTGTTGGCGCTCGGCTTCATGGTGCTGGTGGGCGACAGGTACTCACAGGACCGCTCGCGGGGCACGGTCGCGCTCACGCTCATCCGCAGCCGGTCACGGACGTGGTGGTGGCTCGCCAGGGTGGCCTCGATCGGGGTACTCGCGCTCGCGTTCTCGGCGCTTGGGCTGGGCGTCGCGCTGGTGGTAAGCGCGGTACGGCTACCACTCGAGCTCCATCCGAGCGCGGCCGCGCAGGTGGCGTGGCCGGCGCAGGATGCGGTCTATCCCCGCTTCGATGGCCTGCCCATGCCCGCTTTCTTCGCCTTCGTGGTGCTGTACAGCGCGGTCGCGCTGTGGGCGCTGGGAGCGCTGGTCCTCGCCGCCTCGGCGCTGAACCCGCGGCCCTATATCCCGGCTGGCGCGGCGATCCTGTGGACCCTCGTGGAGGCGTTCGCTCTGCCGGACCTTGCGCTACGGGATGCCGATTCACTCGACCCCTTCTACCACTTGCTCTACGCAGTTCACTTCATGACCCGGGGCTCCGAAGGGGCTTCCTGGGGGCTATCGGCGCTCGTGATCACCGCCGCGCTCGCCTGCGCGGGCGCGATCGGAGCGTTGAAGCTGCGAGGGAGCGACGTGTGAGCCCGCGGAGTGCCTTCAAGATCGCCGGAGCGGCGCTGGCCCTCGGACTCGGCGCGTGCGGCGGCGAAGCGAAGCCGCTGCCCCGGGAGGCGCGGAGCGATCCGGTGGCACTGCGGGCCGTGCAGGCCGGCCCGGAGCCGACCGTGGTCACCGTCCACTGGCTCGGACGCAGTTGCTCGGAGATCGAGGCCGAGCCAGATGAAGGCAGCCGCCGGATCGCGATCACGCTCGGCCTGCCCCGCGATGCACGCTGCTCGGGGCCGCGCTCCGCCCGGCAGATCGGACTACCGCTCGGGCGAGGGATCGAGGGCAGGCAGATCGTCGATGGACGCACGAAAGAGGTGTTGTCCCTCTCAACCTGCCGCGCTCCCGGCGAGGTGCCCAAGGCGATCAAGCGCTCGATCTGCCGGGTGGAGCGCCGCGCCCGCCAGAGGGGATGACCGAATGGCGCCCTTGAGCCGGCACATGAGCGAGCTTGGCGACCACGGTGGCCTGGCCTTTCGCGCCGACTGCCCGACCTGCAGAGCGCAGCGCCTTCACGGCACCTATCCGGAGGGTCCGATGGTTCCCGTCGCAGCCCAAGCCGCTCTGACCGCCGCGACGCTCGCACTTTCGGCCTTCGTGCCCTCCGGTACCGCGGTCGCGTCCCATACGCAGCCCGATATCGGGCCACCGGATGGTGACCAAGACCCACCGGAGTTCGAGCCAGTGACTCCAGGGGACTCAGCCCCGCCGGAGCCCCAGCCCACGCCGCCCCCGCCTGAGGTCGCGCCAACGCCGTCCCCGCCGGTTGAGCCCCTGCCTGAGGTCGCGCCGACGCCGTCCCCGCCGCCGGTTTCGCCCCCGCCTGAGGTCGCGCCGACGCCGTCCCCGCCTCAGGCTTCCCCGTCGCCGTCGCCGTCGCCGTCCCCGTCCCCGACTCCGCCGCCTCAGGCTGCCCCAACGCCCGCCCCGCCCGGGGACGGCGCGCATGACACAAACAAAGGCCGCACTCACAAGAGACAGCGGGCACACCGGCCCAGGCGGGGCGACGATCGGCCCGACCCGAATCCCGGGGTCTACATTCCCGAGCGTGAAACGCCCGGCGTGAGCACGGCGGTACCCGCTGCACCCGCTGCACTGCCGTCATCCCCGCATGAGGCCGACAACAACCCGGCGCATGCCCCCTCGCCCCGTGCGGCAAGCGATTCGCGCGGCGCACGGTACACGTCGTTCGTCCCGGAGATACGCTCTGGTCAGTAGCTTCCGGCGTGCTCGGAAGCGACGCAACCAATGCACAGGTGGCCGAAATGGTCAATCTACTCTGGGAACTGAACTCAGGTGAGATAGGGGCCGGCAACCCCGACTTGATCGTCCCAGGCCAGGTGCTTCGGCTTCCAGGCTAGCGCCGCATGCGTTGCGGCGCATCTGCACGCGGCACTGGCTCGCGAGTGCAGCCTCACGTTGGCGCTTCGCCGCGCCCTCACCCAGCAGAAACTAGTGCCGCTCCGGCAATGTTCGCCCTGACGCTGGCAGGATTGGAGCGATGTAAGCGAGTCCCCTTGCGACATGTCGCCGTCGTGAGGAGGCCCCATGGTAGAGCCGGTTCCTTAACCCCTATCGGAGCCGTAGGCGCTCGCCGACGAGGATCACATCGGGATCTCCCGAGCGGATCGACGACGCGTTCAGCGACCAGAGTCGCTCGACTTGGCGTGCGATCTCGGCTGGTGAAGCCCCCGGGCCAGCCAAGCGGGCGGCGATCGACCACAGCGTCTCGCCGCTCCTGACCACGTGAACCGCATCTGCATCATCGCTGACCGCCGGAGGCGTCGGCGGCGCTGAGGCGTCCGGCGTGCCGCGTGGCGCAACCGCGGGAATGGGAGGCTGAACGGGTGCGTTCGGCTCCGCCGGCTGCAGTTCGCGCGGCACCGGAGTCCTTGCCGAGGGGGCGACCCGCTCATTCTGCTGGGTCTTCGCCGGCGGGTCGGACTCACGGGGCTCGTCGGAGGGGTTCGCTGACTTTGGCGCTGGTTCGACCGGTGCGACGGGCACGTACTGAGCCAGGCCGGGTTTGACGGAGACCTCGATTCCGGGTTCTGTCCTGGAGAGAGTCGAGGCTCGATCGATGTCATCAACACAGAAGCGGTATCCGGAGGAGTTGCGTGAGCGGGCGGTGGGGCTCGTGTTCGAGTCGGGCCGGCCGATCGCTCAGGTGGCGAGAGGTCTCGGTATCGGCCCGGAGTCGTTGCGTGCGTGGGTGCGCCAGGCTGAGGCTGACGGTGGCGAGCGCGCCGATCGTCTGACCGGCGTCGACCGCGAGCGGTTGAAGAGCCTCGAGCGCGAGCTGCGCAAGGCGAACGAGATTCTGAAGGCCGCGTCGGTGTTTTTCGCCACGGAGCTCGACCCGACCCGATCGAGGTGAGCGTGTTCGTCGAGGAGAACCGCGATCGCTTCGGGGTCGAGCCGATCTGCCGGGCGTTGGAGGTATCGGACTCCGCGTACTATGCCCGGCGGAGCGGCGAGCGCTCGGCGCGCGAGCGCGAGGACGAGCGGCTGCTTCGCGCTGATCCGGGAGGACCACAAGGAGAACTACGAGGCCTACGGCTACCGGCGGATGTGGAAGGAGCTGCGTCGCCGCGGGAGCGCGTCCCGCGCTGTCAGGTACAGCGGATCATGCGCGAGCACGGGATCGAGGGGGCGAAGCGGCGCGGACGGCCGTGGCGCACCACGACGCCAGATCCGAGGCCGATCGGCGCCCCGACTTGGTGGAGGGCGACTTCACGGCCTCCCAGCCGGGCGAGCTGGTGGTCGCCGACTTCACCTACGTGCGGTGTTGGGAGGGACTGGTGTTCTTCGCGTTCTGCCTCGACGTGTTCAGCCGCATGATCCTCGGCTGGCAGCTCGCCGGCCACATGCGCGCCGAGCGAGCTCGTCATCGACGCGCTGCAGATGGCGCTCGGCACCCGCAAGCACCCAGCTACTTGCCCCGGAAAAACGGCTGAGCGCCCAAACGGCCGCACCGTTATCCGGCGCGGCCGTTTGGGCAATTGGGTTTGCTCTGATCGAGCGTCGTGAATGCTGTCAGCCGGTCCGGATGGCGAGCGTGTCGAGGTTGTAGGCGAGAATCGTCCAGCCGGTCCAGGTCATCGCGCCTTCAGTGCCCTTGAGGCGTGAGCGGCGCAGGCCGTAGCCGCGTTTGAGGTGGCTGATGCGCCCCTCGATCCCGGTGCGAAAGCGCGCTCTGCGTTTGCGGTGCCTCTGGAGCCGGGCTCGTGGCGGCCGGAGACCTGGACCTGGTCGGGTCGCAGATCGGGGAATGCCTCCAGCGTCGGCCCGGGCAGCAACCCACCGTCGGCGACGATCTCGCGTGGCGTGAGCCCCGCCCGCTCGAGCTCGCCGGCGGTGGCTCCCAGCAGCCGGTTCTCGGCCGGATTCCCCGGGGCGTAGGCGGCCGGCAGGATGAAACCGCGCGCGCCGGGCCTCGTGTTCTCGGTCACCTCGCAGATCTGTGCGACGTAGCCGAACTCGGTCGGCTTGCCGAGCTTGCCTTTGCGGATCGGCCGCGCGTCTGGGTCTGCGAGCGAGACGAGCCGATCTGAGATCTTGAGGCCGCGCGCGGCGATCGATTTGCTCGGCCACCTTCTCGGCGCGGGCGGCGAGTTGCTCGAGTGCCTCCGCACCGCGCAGCTTTGCCTGTGCGCCGCGGCCGCGGGCCGCCCGCCTCGCCTGCGCGGCGAGGCGGCGCGCCTCGCGCGCCGAACGCGCGATCTGCTTCCCGGCGCGTGAGTTCAGCTCGATCAGCTGCGCCTTCGCCTCGCCGGTCCTGCACGACAGCGTCCGGGAGATCGCCCGCACCGTGCGCCCGACCGAACTCGAGCGGTCGACGACCCGCACCGTCTTGCCCGTGACCAGCTGCGCGAGCTTGCGGCCCTCCCTCGCCAGCGCCCGCGCTCCCTGCAACGCGAGGAGCATCGCGTCCGAGGGGTAGCGGATGTCCGCCTCGATCACGGTCGAGTCGATCCGCGCCGCGCGCCCATGAAAGCGAGTCTCGCGGCGAGCCTTCTCGATCACCAGCCGCGTGATCTCCTCCACCACCTGCGCGCCGAGCCGGCGACAGAGCTTGCGCACGGTCGACTCGTCCGGCACCCGCTGGTCGATCGCGATCAGACAGAAGCGGCGCAGATGAAGCGAGTCCGAGACCTCGCGCACGAGCGTCTCGTAGCCCCTGCCCGAGCGCTGCTAGTGCCCATACCTCCGGCTCTGTTCTGTGGCGAAACGCGGCGAGTGGAGCCGAGCGCTCGGGCGTGTGACGGTCAGCGGTCCGATGAACGCCCGGTGGCATCGAGGCGATGAAGCGACTGCTCCGGCCCGCAGGGCGCCTTGCTGCCGTCGTCGCGCTCTGGTACGGATACTGGTCTCTCATCGCTAGTGGGATGACTCCGGTAGAGCCAGGGAAGTGGCTTCTCGGCGTAGGGCTTTTCATCATTGCGTGGCTGCTTTGGTCTCGCGTCGGCCGCCCTTCCGGCAGTCATCGTCGCGAACTTGGGCGGGGCCACGAGCCCCCATCGGATCCGAGACCGGGTTCGAACCCTTCAGCGGTTCGAGGTGGGCCCACGCGGAGGACCGATGAAGCCACCGGTGCCAGTTCGGGCACTGGCGCCCCGGTCTGAGGGCTGGCATGAGCTGACCCCGCTCCAACTCGCGCTATCTCAGCGCGGTGCAGGTGCATGCGACGTCCCCGATCGCCCGCTCGGGGGCGCCGAGCGCGACGTGGTGACACTCCAGGGAGTGACCGGCGGCGACGAGGTGACCGAGCTGACGGCACAGATCAAGCCCGACGGCGGGTTCGCCGAGCAGCTCTTCACGCACGGCCTGGGGGGTGCAGTCGGCCGAGGGTCCTGCCTGCTCGGGCATCACCGCGAAGCCGTCTGAGAGGTGCAGCTGATCTCGCCGAGGCGGAGCAGCTCCCACACCTTGGTGTGCTCGGTAGATCCGGGCAGGCGGGATAGCCCCACGAGTAGCGCCGGCCCTGGTCGGGACCATGCCGAGCTCCTCGCGCACGCGTGAATGGAGCCACTCGGCAGACCACCCACTGGTTGGTGGCTCGCTGCGTGGCGTATGGGAAAGGAACGGCCCAGCGGACTTCGACAGACCCAATTGAGGACACATGAGGTACTTCGGTTCGGGTGAGACCAGGTGATTCGCCGCCATCCGGTGATATCAGAGATCGTGGTCCTGCTGCTGCTGTGCGCCTTGGTGGTCGGAGTCGGACTTGTCCTGGGGCTGGCGCTCACCAGTGGAGACTCTTCTTCTTCGACCTAGGTGCCGGGGTCGGGCTGGCGCGTGTCACGTCGCGACCACGTGATCGGCGGAGGTGCGGGCGGTGCGGCTCGCCGACCTCTACCCTCCGCCCCGATCCCCATCCAGGAGGCCTGATGCGGAAGTACCTCTGCCCGCTCCTTGCCCTGCTCACGCTGGCCGGCGCCGGCTGCGGCGAGAGCGCACCCTCGAAGAAGGAGTACATGGCCGACCTCGACGCCGTCTGCAAGAAGTCGAAGGAGAAGATCCAGAGGCTCGACCCCCCGCAAAGCCTCGAGCAGATCCCGAAGTTCGTACGCGAGAGCCGGGTGGTGGTCGAGGACTCGATCGAGGAGGCCGAGAAGCTCGACCTTCCGAAGGAGGATCGCAAGGGATTCGAGAACTACATCTCGGAGTCCAAGAAGTCGCTCTCCGCGCTCGACGAGCTCGAGAAGGCCGCGGAGGAGAACGACCGGTCCGAGGTGCGGCGCGTCTTCCAGGAGACCACGGCGGAGAACCAGAAGCGCGACGCGCAGGCCGAGCGGCTGGGGCTCAAGGAGTGCGGGAGCGGCTGAGGGAGGAGCGGCGCAGCTAGCCCCGCTGCCGCTCGGCGAACTTGGCGAGCTTCGCGAGGCCGTCGGCCGCGAAGGTCTCGACCTCGGAGTCGATCTGGCGCACGAGTCCGCTCAGCACGCGTCCCGGGCCTAGCTCGAGGAACGTGTCGCAGCCGTTCTCGACGAGCGTCTCGGTGCACGAGGCCCACAGCACCGGGCTCGCGATCTGGGCGCGCAGGGCCTCCCGCACGCCGGCCGCGGAGGTCTGCGCCTCGCCCGTCGCGTTGCCCACCAGCGGCACCTCCGGATCGCTCCACTCGAGGCCGTCCATCGTCTCGCCGAGCCGCTGCTGCACGGGCTCCATCAGCTCACTGTGGAAGGCGGCGCCCACCGGAAGGCGGACCGCCTTGTCGGCGCCCGCCTCCTCGGCGAGCTCGATCACCTTCAGGACGGCCGCCTCCTCGCCCGACACGATGATCTGGGTAGGCGTGTTGAAGTTGGCGGGAGCCACCACGCCGAGCTCGGAAGCCGTGCCGCACAGCTCCTGCACCCGCTCCGAGGCAAGGCCCATGACGGCGGCCATCGCGCCCGGGCGCTCGGACTGGATCTCCGCCATCAGCCTGCCGCGGAGGGAGACCAGCTCGATTCCCACCTCGGCAGGGAGGGCGCCGCAGGCAACCGCCGCCGTGTACTCGCCCAGGCTGTGCCCGGCCACGAACGCCGGCTGGAACCCCGCCTCCCGTGCCAGGTCGAGCACGGCCAGCGAGGTGGCGAAGAGGGCCGGCTGGGCCACCTCGGTGGCGGTCAGCTCCTCGATCGGCCCCTCCAGTGAGAGCTTGCGAACGGGAAGGCCGGACGCCTCGTCGGCGGCGTTCATGTAGCGATCGAGGACCTCGGGCCTCGATTCGAGCAGCTCGGAGCCCATGCCCACCCGCTGCGAGCCCTGCCCGGGAAACAGAAACGCGATCTTGCCCATGTCCGGCGCTCCTTCCGTCGTAGCCGGCGCGCAACCTAACGCAGCCCGGTTCGCCCTGCCTTCTCCGGCTGCTCCCAGATGCTCACCGCGTGGGCGAGCGCGAGATCCTCGGTGTGGGTGAGCGACACGTCGAGGTCCTCGAGCCCGTGTCGCCGCGCGAAGGTGGCCACGGCACCATCGAGTTCGATGCGGGGACGCCCGCTGGCCTCGTTAACCACCTCCACCTCGGTCCAGCGCATGCGCTGGCTGATGCCGGTCCCGAACGCCTTCAGCACCGCCTCCTTGGCGGCGAAGCGAGCCGCCAGGCGTTCGTAGCGGCGGCGCTTGCCGCGGCAGTAGGCAAGCTCGCCCGGTGTGAACAGACGTGCCTGGCGTCGCTCATCGTCCCCCACGACTCGCTCGAGGCGTGCAACCCGTACGGCGTCCACTCCCACCCGGAGCTTGAGCGCCACCCGGGGGCGACCGCTTGGTCGCCGGGCGCCCCCGGCGCGGCCCTCGACGAGGTCGATCAGGTTTTGAACCGTGAGCAGCGCCATCACCTCATCGGCGCTCACGGCGCCCGCGCCGAACTCGTCGCGTGGGGGCCTCCCCTGGAGGTAGTCGCCCAGCGCGGATGCCTCGATCTTCACGCCGGTGCTCTTCTCGATCCTGAACAGGATGTCGAGCAGATCGAGCGACTCGGCTCCGAGATCGTCCATCAAGGTCGACTCCGGAATTACCTCCTCCGCTTCGAGGGCAAGGGCCCCCACCACCGCTTCCCTTACGGCGCTGTCCACGTCCGCCACGCGAATCTCCTCCTTCGCAGTCGCTGAGGTCGGCTGCGATCCTAGCCTCAGGGGCTGGCGTGCGGGGCCCGTTCAGCCGACGAGGTGAGGCTTGCGCCCGTACCCCCGCACGCCCGCACGCCCGTTGCTCTTGTCGCAGACGAAGCTCCTCGAGAACGCTTCGGCAGCGGTGGCGGGGTCGTCGGTCAGGCACTTGGCATCGAGGCGTGCCGCAAGCGCGGGCGTGGCGCCCCCGCCGGCCAGGGCCAGCGGCCGCTTGCGGGCCAGGCCCTTGAGGTCCCTGGCGATCGGCTCGAACCGGTCGCTCGAGACCGCCGAGAGCACGATCACGTCGGCGTCGACCGTGTCCGCTGCCATGTGCAGTGTGCTCGGCGGCGTGTCGGCGCCTAGGTAGATGTTGCGCCAGCCGCGGCTGCGGAGCACGAGGCCGAAGCACACGAGCGGAATCGTGTGCTCCTCGCCGGAGGGGCAGGCAAGCACCGCCCGCCGGCCCGGTCCCTTGTTCCACCCGCGGGCGAGGGCGAGCAGACGCCCTTCGATAAGGCCGCTGGCGAAGCGTTCATGTGGGATGCCCCCCTGCCCGCGCTCCCGGCGCTCTCCAACTCCGCGGAGGTAGGGCATCAGGGCCTCACGGATCGCTCGCTCCAGCCCGTAGATGCCGAACAGCCGGTCGAGCACCTCGTGGGCACCCGCCTCATCGAACGCCTCCAGCGCGGCGCGCAGCTCCCTGGCGAGCTCGAGGGGCGTGGCGAGGGCCCGGTCCGCCGCATCGCTCTCACACTCCATTCGGGCCACCTCCCGTGCCGCCTCGGCTGCCGACAGTCCACTCTGAAGCTCATGCTGCATCAGGCGCACCCGCCGCTCGTCGGCCTCGGAGTAGAGCCGAAAGCCCCGCTCCGAGCGGGCCGGTTGCAGCAGCCCGTAGCGCCGCTCCCACGCCCGAAGCAGCTCGGGACGGACCCTGACGCGGTAGCTGAGCTCGCCGATCCTCAACTTGGGCGCCTGGTTCACGCGTTCAGCTCTGCGCCGAGCGGGATCGCGACCCGCAGACAGTTGGCTGAAGCCGATCCGATGCTGGTAAAAGCGCTGGAGATACGCACCACTTCCCCGAACGGTAGGGGCAGAAAGCGAGAAATGGTGATCTCCAGCTGCCAGATGAGACAGCGCCCGCAGCCGGAGGTGCGAGCTGTTCCACTTCCGAGGGCCGACCCGAGTCATCCAGGTAAGAGCGCATCCGGCCGGTGAGCAGTGAGGCGCCGGTCACCGCGCCCGCGGTTTCGCGGGAAGGGGGCACGGGTACTTCGACACGACGATGCCGGCTCGAGGACTGGCGGGGCGGGCGGCGTGCGGCCAGGGTGTGAAGCGAGTGCTGCGGCCGGCCGTCGCGACCGCCCTGGCGCTCCTCATCGGCGGTGTCGGTTGCGGCGATGATGAGGGCGGTTCAGCGAGATCCCCGGACGTGACCGGCGGCACCGTCGACCGAAGCGCGCGGGAAGGGCGCTTGCAGACCCGCCCCGCGGACCGCCGCCCTAGCGCCGAGAAGGCGGGCCTCCAGGAGCTGAGCCTCGGGAGCGGCGGCGAGGGCCTGCTGTACGTCCCCGCCGGCTACTCGCCCGCTCGCCCGGCCCCGCTCGTCGTGGTCTTGCACGGCGCGGGGTCTGACGCACGTGGCGGGCTTGCGGCGCTGCGTGAGTTGGCCGACGACGCCGGGCTGATGCTCCTGGCACCCAAGTCGCGGGGGCGGACCTGGGACGTGATCCTGGACGGCTTTGGGCCCGACGTGGCGGCCCTCGACGCCCTACTAGCACAGGTCTTCAAGCGCTACGCCGTGGACCTCGAGCGGATCGCACTCGGCGGGTTCTCGGACGGTGCGTCCTATGCGCTCAGTCTCGGCCTCTCGAACGGCGACCTCTTCACCCACCTGATCGCGTTCTCGCCGGGCTTCATGGCTCCCGCAGCCAAGCGGGGACGCCCGTCGATCTACGTCTCACACGGCGTCGGGGACAAGGTCCTGCCGATCGAGAGTTGCAGCAGGAGACTCGTGCCCGCCCTGCGTCGGGGCGGCTACCGCGTCGACTACCGGGAGTTCGCGGGCGGCCACACCGTCCCTGGGCCGGTCGCGCGTGCGGCAGTGAAGTGGTTGCGGCGAGGCCAGGATCGCCAGTAGCCGCAGCCTCCCTGCTGCATGAGTCGATCGTCCTCCAGTCTCCCTGCTGCATGAGTCGATCGTCCTCCAGTCTCCAAGGCCGGCTCGGACAAGTGGGCCTGCCCCCTTCGACCGATCGGAGGGGTGAGAGCCCTCAAATCTTCGACACTCGTCTAAAGACCGGGCCCGCGACCGCTCCTAGATTGCGAGACGTTCCCTGATTCCGCGATCCGCCGGCCGCCGAGCCGTCGGAGATATGGAGGACCTCGCACACATGAGACCCAGTCCGAAGAGGGCCGGAGCGCTGGCGCTGCTCGCGCTGGCAGCCTTTCTGATCCTGCCCGCAAGCGCCCTGGCCACGGCGGACGACCTCAAGCAGGCTGTTGACGGAAACCTCGGAGACACGGTTCCGATCAACACCATGTGGGTGGTGATCGCCGCGGTCTTCGTCCTGCTGATGCAGGCGGGCTTCGCGATGCTCGAGATCGGCTTCTCGCGCGGGAAGAACGCCGGCACCGGGGTCGCGAAGATCCTCACGAACCTCTCCATAGCCGCCATCTGCTACTGGGCGGTCGGCTTTGCGTTCGCCTTCGGCTCCGCCGACGTCTTCGGCAGCGGCTCGATCCTGGGCAGCAACGGCTTCTTCCTCCAGCTCTCCGGGAGCCTCGACCCGGAGACCGGGGGTCACCTCGGTCTGCCGGTCATGTCGGTCTCGAACGCCACCGTGGAAGCCAAGTTCCTCTTCCAGTTCGCCTTCTGCGCGGTGTCGCTGGCGATCGTGTGGGGCTCGACGCTCGAGCGGATCAAGTACGGGGCCTACGTCGTCTACGCGATCGTCTTCGCGTCGATCATCTATCCGATCGGCTCCCACTGGGTGTTCGGTGGCGGCTGGCTCCAGAACGGCGACACCGGCCTGCTGCCCACCGGCATGCAGGACTTCGCGGGCTCGACGGCCGTCCACCTCATCGGTGCGACGGGAGCGCTCGCCGCGCTCCTGCTGCTCGGCCCGCGCAAGGGCAAGTACGGCGCGGACGGCAAGCCGCGGGTGATCCCCGGGCACTCCATGCCGCTCGTGGGCCTCGGAATCATGATCCTGTTCTTCGGGTGGTTCGGCTTCAACCCGGGATCGACCCTGGGAGCCACCGACGCACGGCTCGCCGAAGTGGCGGTGGTCACCCTCCTGGGCGCGGCCGGCGGAGTGATCGGCGCCTTCGTGGCCTCGCAGATCAAGCTGAAGACGGTCGACATCGGCATGATCGGCAACGGCATGATCGCCGGCCTGGTGGCGATTACGGCGCCTTCGGGCTACGTGGAGGCCTGGGCCGGTCCGATCATCGGCTTCGTGGCCGGGCTGATCGTGGTCTTCGGAGTGATCGCGATCGACAAGAAGCTCGACGACCCGATCGGGGCCCTCTCGGCGCACGGGTTGGCCGGCATCTGGGGCACGCTCTCGTGCGGCTTCTTCACGGCGCCGCGCCTGGCCTCCTACAACGAGTTCGGCAACCCCGACGGCGGCCTCCTCTACGGCGGCGGTTTCGACCAGCTGATCGCGCAGGCGGTCGGAGTGGCGATCGCGTTCTCGTTCGTGTTCATCCTCAGCTACGCCACCTTCGCGGCCATCAAGGCGACGATCGGGTTGCGCGTTTCCGAGGAGCAGGAGGACGCGGGGCTCGACATCGTCGAGCACGGGATGTACGGATATCCCGAGCAGTTCATCCCGCTGCCCGAGATCGGGGCCGCCTCGACCGGTCCAGCGGCCTCCCCGATCGCCAACCCGGCCATCCCGGGCACGAGTACGACACCACGCAAGGAGGAGGTGCCGGCATGAAGAAGGTAGAGGCGTTCATCCGCCACGAGGCGTTCGAGCCGATCCGCATGGAGCTGCTCGACAAGGGGTTCCCCAGCCTCTCGATCGCCGAGTACAAGGGCTCGGGCAGGCAGAAGGGCATCACGGAGCAGTACCGCGGCTCCGAGCTGACCATCCATCTGCGCCCGAAGCTCAAGCTCGAGATCGTGGTGGACGACAAGGACCTCCCGGTTGTCACGGAAACGATCCTCCGATACGCCCGTACCGGGCAGGTCGGGGACGGGAAGATCTTCGTGATCCCGGTGGAGGAGGCCATCCGCATCCGCACCGGCGAGGACGGGCACGAGGTCCTCCAGGCCCATGAGACGAAGGAGATCCCGGCGGGGGCCTAGCCCTCGCGGGCCGGGCATGCCAGTGAGCGCTCCCGAGTCGCTTCCCTCGCCGCGCGGCGCCCACCTCGAGATGGTGGGCGCCGTGCTGGCGGGTGACGGCCTGGAGCGGGTGGCCGAGATCGCCGCGGCGCACGCGGGGGCCCCCGTGGCCGTGGTCGTGCCGCGACTGGCCGCGCCGGTCGAGGCGTGGGCTCCCTACGAGCGCTACGTGGCCAAGCGGCTCGCGGGCGGCAGGCCGGAGCGGCCGGCCGACGTGCAGGCCGAGGTGCCGATCGCCTCCGGCCAGCAGCAGCTCGGCGCCGTCCTGCTGCTCGCCGAGGGCGCCGCGGACGCCGGGGAGTACCTGCACGTGGCGGCGGTGGCGGCGCTCACCGAGGTGGCGGTGGCCGAGGCACGCGACGAGACCGAGCAGACCCTGCGCGGGTCCTTCCTCGAGGAGGTGCTGACCCGTGACGACCTCGACCCGGCCGACATCCTGCGCCGTGCCGCCCGGCTGGGCTGTGACCTGAGCGCCGGCGCGGTCGGCCTGTGCGCCGACCCTGGCGAACGGGCGCCCGGGCGTCTGCTCGCCGCCATCTCGGGCGAGCGCCCCGGAGCGCTGGCCCAGGCGGTCGGTGGACGCGTGTATGCCCTTCTGCCCGGCAGCGTCGAGGATGCCCGTCGCGTGGCCGGCCGCCTGGCGCACGCGCTCGTGGGCATCTCCTCCCACTACTCGGATGTCGCCGACGTGCGGCGCGCGCTCGAGGAGGCCGACCTGGTGCTCGGGGTGACCATGGCGGGCGGTGGCCCCCCCGGGGAGAGGATCGGGGGCGGGACCTACCGGTTGCTCTTCCGCGTGCTTGCGAGCCACCCCGAGGAGGTCAGGAGCTTCTACGAGGACACGCTCGCGCCGCTCGTGCGCTACGACACCCAATACTCCACCGACCTGGTCGGCACGCTCGAGGCCTACCTCGGGGAGAACTGCAACATGAACGCCACCGCGCAGGCGATCCACGCCCACCGGCACACGGTGAGCTACCGGCTAGAGCGGGTGAAGGAGCTGTCGGGTCTCGACCCCTTCACCTCCGAGGACCGCGAACGGCTGGGCCTCGGATTGAAGGCCTACCACATCATCGAGCCGCGCCTGCCGCGATAGAGAGCTCGAGCGCACTTCTTGGACAGACGGATGGAAGAGAACTCGTCGTGTGCGGTTAGAGTGCCCCCGCCCGACCAACCGGAGGATGGACAGCACGCATGTCACGCATTCGCCAGCAGAACGTAACCGCCGCTCAGTGGAGTCCGAACGGGAACGCCCCCGGGCCGGTCGACCTCACGCAGCCCGCCAACAACCCATTCGGCAAGAACGTCTTCTCCCTGGCGGCCCAGCGCCAGCGACTCCCCAAGGACGTCTTCAAGCGGCTGCAGCGCACGCTCGAACAGGGCGAGGCGATCGACCCCTCGCTCGCCGACTCCGTGGCGAACGCCATGAAGGAGTGGGCGCTCGAGAAGGGCGCGACCCACTTCACGCACATGTTCCAGCCGCTCACCGGCCTGACGGCGGAGAAGCACGACTCGTTCTTCTCACCCGACGACGACGGCACGGCGCTTGCCGAGTTCTCCGGCAAGGAGCTGATCCAGGGCGAGCCCGACGCGTCATCGTTCCCCACCGGTGGGGTCCGCGCGACCTTCGAGGCGCGCGGCTACACCGCCTGGGATCCCACGAGCCCCGCGTTCATCCTCGAGAACCCGAACGGCGCGCTTTTCTGCATCCCGACCGCGTTCGCCTCATGGACCGGGGAGGCGCTCGACGCCAAGATCCCGCTGTTGCGCTCGATGGACGCCCTGTCGAGATCGGCGATCCGGGCGCTGCGGCTGCTGGGCGACGATCAATCGGAGCGCGTCTTCACCACGGTGGGACCCGAGCAGGAGTACTTCCTGATCGACGAGCAGTACTACTTCGAGCGCCTGGACCTGATCCACACCGGTCGCACGCTGTTCGGTGCCCAGCCACCGAAGGGCCATGAGCTCGACGACCACTACTTCGGCTCGATCCCGGAGCGGATCCTCGCGTGCATGATGGAGACCGAGCGAGAGCTGGCCAAGCTCGGCGTGCCGGTCAAGACCCGCCACAACGAGGTCGCCCCCAACCAGTACGAGATCGCGCCGGTCTTCGAGAACTCGAACGTCGGCTCGGACCATCAGCAGCTCACGATGCAGCTGATGCGCAAGATCGCACGCAGGTACGGCCTGGTCTGCCTGCTGCACGAGAAGCCGTACGCAGGCGTCAACGGTTCGGGCAAGCACAACAACTGGTCGATGGGCACGGACACAGGGGTTAACCTGCTCGATCCGGGGGAGACGCCGGCTGAGAACATCAACTTCCTGTTCTTCTGCGCGGCAGTCATCCAGGCGGTCAACAAGCACCAAGGGCTCCTTCGCGCCTCCGTCGCCGCCCTGGGCCAGGACACCCGGCTCGGCGCCAACGAGGCGCCGCCGGCGATCATCTCGATCTTCCTCGGCGGTGAGCTCGAGAAGGTCTTCGAGGCGATCGCCTCCGGCGAGGGGGATCCGCACACGCCGGGGTCGTTCCTCGGACTGGGCACGCCGGTGCTGCCGCCGTTGCCGATGCACGGTGGCGACCGCAACCGCACGTCGCCGTTCGCGTTCACCGGCAACAAGTTCGAGTTCCGCACGCTCGGGTCGAGCCAGTCGCTCGCGTTCCCCAACAGCGTGCTGAACACGATCGTCGCCGAGGCGATCGACGAGCTGGCCGACAAGCTCGAGAGCGCGGTCGGCGAGGGATCGCTCGCCGAGGCCGTGACCTCGGTGGTAAAGGACGCCTACGACGGCAACCGGCAGATCTGCTTCGGCGGGGACAACTACTCGGAGGAGTGGCACAGCGAGGCAGAGCGGCGCGGACTGAAGAACCTGCACACAACGCCCGACGCGCTTCCCGAGGTGCTCGCCGATCAGAGCGTGGCGGCGTTCGAGAAGTACGAGGTGCTCTCACGGCGTGAGCTCGAGTCGCGCTTCGAGGTGTGGGTCGAGCAGTACGCCACGCTCGCCAACATCGAGGCCGAGACGGCGGCCGCGATGGCGCGCACGCAGTTGCTACCCGCGGCGCTGCGCCACCTGGCGCTCGTGGAGGAGGCGGGCGTCGGCGAGCTGGCGAGCGAGACCCGCGGCCTCGTCGACGAGTTCGTCGAGGCGATCAGGGAGCTCGAGCGGGCCAACACCTATCCCGAGGACGTCGAGGGCATGGACCTCGCCATCTACGCGCGCGACAACCAGCTGACGGCGATGAACAGGGTCCGCGAGGTGGCAGACCGGCTCGAGCGGATCGTGGCCGACGACCTCTGGCCCCTGCCGACCTACGCCGAGATGCTGTTCATCAAGTAGCGCCTCGCCGAGCGGGCCTCCACGGGCACGCAAGGCGAGGAGGGACGCGTTGCCCGCGGCCGCCCACGTGGGCGCCGGCCTGTGCGAGCGCTGCCGCCATCAACGGGTGGTTCCAAACACGCGCGGCAGCAGGTTCTCGCTGTGCGAACGCTCGAAGACCGACCCGCACTACCCCAAGTACCCGCGCGTGCCGGTGCTGGAATGCCCCGGCTTCGAGGAAGTGGACCGCCGGGAGGGCCCTGCGCCTAACGCACGCCCTTGACCACCGTGCGGCCGTCCTCGCCGACGCGGGTGTCGGGCGGCTCATCCTCGACCGCGCCGGAGAACCGGCCCTTGAGGGGTCGACCACCGGCGGCCACCGCCCTCGCCTTGCCGTCGAGTCCCGCGGCCACCTCGTATGAGAGCCGGTATGGCCCGGGGCGCACCGCGGTCACGCTCCACCTGAAGGTCTTTCTCTGGCCGGGCCTGAGGGGACCGAGCGTCCAGGTGCCGTTGTAGGCGGTCTCGCCCCCGGGTGCGGCCTCCTTGGACTCCGGATAGGTGCCGATCTCCTTCTGCCGGCCGTTGATCACGAACACCGGGCGCGAGGGATCGGCCTCGTAGCCGTCGTCCACGCGCGCCTCGAAGCCCTTTACGGTCACGGCGATGTTGGGCACGGTCCGCCTGCGCTCGGCGTTTCGCACCGTGATCTCGAGGTTCGATCGCCTCGCGAGCTGCTGATCGGCGGGAAAGCTCGCCTCCACGAGCTCGACCCTGAACTCGCCCTCGGGCTCGTTTGCGTCCTGGCGCTCCCCACCCCCACACGAACCCAGCGCGAGAGCGCTCAGCAGCGCAGCTGCCAGGTGCGTCCTCGTGGCCCGCAATGCGGCTCGAACATAGCACGGCGGTGGGGGCCGGCGGCGCGGTTGCCTCTGGTGACCCACGGGGCCATCGCGTAGGCTCCGTGGCCCGAGAATGCGAGCTCCCGGCGCACTGTTCGCGCAGATAGGACACCAGTGGTTCGCGCAGTAGCCGACCGAGCCTTCCTACCCGCCAAGAGCCTCCTCGAAGAGGTGGGCGACATGATGATCCTGACCGGCAAGACGCTCACGTCTGCGCTCAGGCCGCCCTATCCCTACGGCACGGAGTTCGTGCAGCAGTTCCTCTTCGTGCTGCGCCTGTGCTGGTTCCCGCTCACGATCTCCACGATCGCCTTCGGGTACGGCGCCCCGGGGCTCCAGGCCGGCAACTTCCTCGTCCTCTTTGGCGCGATCGACCGCCTCGGTGGCTTCTTCGTGCTGGCCACGATCCGCGAGTTCGCCCCGTTCGTGACGGCGATCATCGTCGCGGGGGTCGGGGGTACCGCCATCACCGCCGATCTCGGCGCGCGCAAGATACGCGAAGAGCTCGACGCGCTGCAGGTGCTGGGCGTTGACCCGATCAAGAACCTAGTCGTGCCCCGCTTCCTGGCGCTGATGATCCTCACGGGCCTGTTCAACGTCTACGCACTGATCTTCGGCATCTTCGGCGGGGTGCTCGCGACGCTCACCTTCAACGCGCCGCTCGGCCCCTTCTTCTCGACGCTGCTGAACAACGCGTCGACCACGGACCTGTGGGGCTCGGTGGTGAAGACCACGCTGTTCGGGGCGATCATCGCGATCGTCGCCTGCTACAAGGGCATGACCGCGTCCGGGGGGGCCGAGGGGGTCGGACGAGCGGTCAACCAGGCCGTGGTGATCACCTTCCTCGCCGCGTTCGCGTTCAACTATGTGTTCACCCAGACCCTGCTCGCCACCCATCCCGAGATTTCGGTGATCAAGTGACGGGAGGCGGCCGGTTCGACGCCCCCAAGGAGTGGGTCTCCTCGGTGGGGGACATCGCCAAGTTCGCGTCCAGGGTCGTGGGCGAGGTATTCGCCCTGCGGGTGCTCAAGTTCTTCGGCGAGGCGCTGCGCCAGGCGGGCATCCTGATCCTCGGCTCGGCCATCGTGATCTGGGGCCTCGCGTTCATCCTCGGGCTGACCTGTGGCATCGAGGGCGCCTACTTCAACCGGTCGGTCGGCTCGCCGGCCTACGCGGGCGTCTTCTCCGCATGGTGTGACCTCCGCGAGATCATGCCCTACGCCTTCGGCTACATGATGTCGGCCAAGGTCGGCACCGGCCTCGTGGCCGAGATCGGTGCGATGCGCATCTCGGACGAGATCGACGCGCTCGAGGTGATGGGCATCAGCTCGCTCACCTTCCTCTGCTCCACGCGGCTGCTGGCCGCCTGGCTCGTGCTCCCCTTCATGTACATCGCGGCCGTCGGCGCCGGCTTCTTTGCCTCCTATCTGGCGGTGGTCCAGCAGATCGGCGAGGTCTCCTCAGGGGCTTCTTCCTGATCTTCTGGATGTTCCAGAACCCGCCCGACCTCCTCTATTCGCTCATCAAGGGCATGGCGATGGCCACCGTGATCGTGCTCGTGGGCTGCTACTACGGCTATACCGCCAGCGGGGGCCGGTGGGCGTGGGAACCGCAACCGCCAAGTCGATGGTGTTGAACACCGTGATGGTGCATCTGATCGGGATGGTCGGGACCCAGGTCTTCTGGGGATCGAATCCCCGGGCACCGATAGGCGGCTAGGAGATGCGAGGAGGGACACGTGGCTGAGGAGAGGGACGATCGGGGGGACAGGCCGCTCGATCCGCGCGCGATGGAGCAGGGTCCCGCGCGGGAGGTCGAGGCGCCGGGCGGGGCACAGCGGACCGCCGAGCAGGGCCGGCCCGGCGACGACGTACCCTCCAACATCGTCGCTCAGACGCGCGAGGGGGAGGAGCCCTACCAGTGGCACTCGGGGCTCAAGCGCGAGCATGGCTCAACCGATGCCATCGAGTTCATCGACGTCGAGAAGTCCTTCGGGCGCAACACCATCCTCAACGGTCTGAACCTGGGCATCCCCGACAACCAGATCTCGATGATCCTCGGGCCGTCCGGCACGGGGAAGTCGGTGTGCATCAAGCACATGGTCGGGCTGCTCTACCCCGATCGCGGCGACGTCCTCGTGCACGGCCAGTCGGTGCCGGGCATGGTGGACGACGAGCTGTTCGAGATGCGCAAGAAGTTCGGCGTCCTGTTCCAGGACGGCGCGCTCTTCGGATCGATGAACGTGCTCGACAACGTGGCCTTCCCGCTGCGCCAGCACACCGACAAGGGTGAGGAGGAGATCGACGAGATCTGCCGCCGCCGCCTGCGCGAGGTGGGCCTCCAAGGGGCGCTCGACAAGTTCCCGAACGAGCTGTCGGGCGGCATGCGAAAGCGGGCGGGCTTTGCGCGGGCGCTCGTTCTCGACCCGGACATCGTGCTCTTCGACGAGCCGGACTCGGGCCTCGACCCCGTGCGCACGGCCCTGCTGTGCGAGCTGATCCAGGAGGTCCACGCCGAGAACGGCGGCGCCTACGTGGTGATCACCCACGACATCATGTCCGCCCGGCGGGTGGCCGACTACATCGCCGTGCTCTGGAAGGGCCGGATCGTGGAATCCGGTCCGGCCAGCGAGCTGTTCGACTCCCCGAACCAGTTCGTCCGGCAGTTCCTCTCAGGGGAAGCTCGCGGGCCGCTGGGGATGGAGTAGGAGTGGATGCATTCGCTCTGCTCGCCGAGTCGAAGATCCGCGCCGCGATGGCGCGCGGGGAGTTCGAGGGCCTGCCCGGCCACGGCAAGCCGCTGCCGCCTGACGAGTTCTCGCGGGTGGCCGGCGACCTGCGCATGGGGCTGAGGCTGCTGCGCAACGCCGGCTGCGTGCCCCCTGAGCTCGAGGCGCGCCGCGAGGTCGCCAGGCTCGGCACACTGATAGCCGCCACGGGGGACGCGCAGGAGCGCGGCGAGCTCTCCCGTCTGCGCGCAGACGCCGAGTTGCGTCTCCGGCTGCTCGTCGAGCGCCGCCCGCGCTGAAAGCCCTCGGACGCCCGCGCTCTGCGCCTCGGCGTGGGGGGCTGTCCCTAAGCTGAACTCGTGTTGAAGGGCGAGACGTTTGGCAGGCTTGCGCGCGCCGTCACGCGCCGTCCGCTGCAGGCGATGGTGGTGGTGGCGGTGCTGGCGCTCGGCGGCACCGCGCTGGCGCTCCGGCTCGAGCCGAGCGCCGCCACCGACACGCTCGTATCCAGCTCATCGGACACCTTTCGCGCCACCGAGCGCTTCAAGGAGGACTTCGGCGACGAGGCGGTCGTGGTGCTCGTCAAGGGCAACCTCCAGAAGACCGTGCTCACCGAGGACCTCGGGCGGCTCATCAGCCTCGAGGGGTGCCTGTCGGGAAACACCCCCGAGGAGGGCCTGCGAAAGCTCCCGGCCGGCTGCCGCGAGCTCAGCGAGCTAAAGCCGGCGCGAGCGGTGTACGGGCCGGGCACGTTCATCAACACCGCCGCCCGCCAGATCACCGATGAGTTCATGCGCCGGCGGGACGCCACCGCCGGCGAGGCCAGGCGCGCGGCCGCCTCCGCACGCAGAGCCTCGGCGCGGCGTGGCGACCCACCCTCCGAGCAGCGCCGGCTCGCCGCCGGCGCACGATCGCTGGTGGAGGGCCGGTTCACCAGGGAGGCGCTCCAACTGGCCCTGCGCTACGGGATCACGGGCCTGCCCTCGGTGGACAGCCCGGAGTTCGTGTCGGCGCTCGTCTTCGATCGCCGTGCAGGGAAGGTCGGCGTACCCAAGTCGCGCTTCTCCTACCTCTTCCCCAGCAAGACCGCCGCCCTCGTGCAGGTGCGCCTGCGGCCGGACCTGACCGATTCGGAGCGCAGCCGCACGATCGCGCTGATCAAGGAGGTGACGCGCGATCGGCGCCTGGTCCCGAGGCGCGGTGCGAGGTACGTGATCACGGGCGTCCCCGTGGTGGTGGAGGGGCTGGCCGGCGCGGTCCGCGAGGGCATCCTGTGGCTGCTGGGAGCGGCGATCCTCGTGATGGCGGGCACGCTGGCGCTCGTGTTCCGCACCCGGCTGCGCCTGCTGCCCCTGACGCTGGCGCTGGCTGCCGCGGCCATGACCTTCGGGGCGCTCTCGCTCGCGGGCGGCGGCCTCACGATGGCCTCGATCGCGGCGCTCCCGGTGCTGATCGGCCTGGCGGTGGACTACGCGATCCAGTTTCAGGCCCGGCACGAGGAGATCCGCCGGCGAGGCGGCGCGGCCCCTGCCGAGACTGCCGCCGAGGCGGCCGCCGTGGGCGGCCCCACGATCGCCACCGCCGGCCTTGCAACCGCCGCGGGCTTCCTCGTGCTGCTGCTCTCGCCGGTCCCGATGGTGCGGGGCTTCGGCGCGCTGCTGGTGCTCGGCATCGTGATCGCGCTCGTGTGCGCGCTCACGGCGGGCTTCGCGTCGCTCGCGCGCCTTGGCGGCGGCGTTTCCCGTGACCGCCCGGCGGATGTCCCGCCGCCGTTCTCGCGCCTGCGCGCGCGGGCCCGGGTCGCTCGGGACGCTCTGCGGGCCTCCGGCCCGGGGCAGCGCATCTCGCTCCGCTCCCGGGAGGCAAGGCTCGGCGCGATCGAGCGGGCTGAGCGCGCGCTGGCCCTGTCGATCGACCGACCCCGGCGCGTGCTGGCGATCGGCCTGGCAGTGGCGATCATGGGCTGGGCCGCGGACACCCAGACGAAGGTGGTCTCGGACATCCGCGAGCTCGTGCCCCAGGACCTCCAGGCGCTCAGGGACGTGGAGGAGCTACAGCGCGAGACCGGGGTCTCGGGCGAGATCGACGTGACGGTCCGCGCCGAGGACATCACGCGGCCGGAGGTGATCGGCTGGCTGTCGCGCTTCCAGGAGGGGGTGCTCGCGGAGGCCGGCTACAAGGAGGGGTCGAGCTGCACCCAGGCCAAGGACCCGCCCGACCTGTGCCCGGCGCTTTCGCTCCCCACCATCCTGCGTACGGTGAACCCGCGCGACCAGGCCGAGGTCAACGGCCTCCTCGACGCGGTGCCGGCGTACTTCTCGCAAGGGGTCATCCGGCGCGATCGCAAGGTTGCGAACCTGGCCTTTGGCATCCGGTTGCAGTCGCTCGAGGAGCAGAAGCGCGTGGTCGACGCGATCACCGACCGGCTCGACCCGCCACCGGGCGTGACGGCCTCTGTGGTCGGACTGCCGGTGCTGGCGGCGCAGGCAAACGGGCAGCTCTCCTCGCCCTGGCGGCGGGCGCTCACGCTGCTGGCGGCGCTCGGCGCGGTCTTCCTCGTGCTGCTGGCGTTCAGGCGCAGCCGCCGCGAGGCGGCCGTGCCGTTGATCCCGATCGCGCTTGCCACCGGCTGGTCGGCGGGTCTTCTGTTCCTGCTCGGGCTGCTGCCCGAGCCGTTGAAGGTCGAGCTAAACCCCATGTCGGTCACCCTAGGGGCGCTCGTGATCGCGATCTCCACCGAGTTCAGCGTGCTGCTGAGCGCCAGGTACCGCCAGGAGCGCGATGCCGGGGCGCCGCCCGCCAGGGCGATGGAGCTGACCTACGGCTCCACGGGCGCGGCGGTGCTTGCCTCGGGGGCCACCGCCATCGCCGGGTTCGCTGTGCTGATCGCCTCTGACATCAAGATGCTGCGCGACTTCGGCATCCTGACCGTGGTGGATCTGGGCGTGTCGCTGCTCGGGGTGATGATCGTCCTGCCGGCGGCGCTCGTCTGGGCCGAGGCCCACGGGGCGTTCAGTCCCCGCGACCTCGATCCGCGTCCCTTCTTGCGCGAGTTGGCGGGCGCCTTCGGGGCGCTCCGCCCTCGCCGGCGCAGGCCCTCCCTCCGTGCGCTGCGCCCGCGCCCACCTCGTGCCGATGCCTGAGGATCGCTTCGAGGGTCTCGGGGAAGGGCGGCGCAGCGCCGCCGAGCGCCTCGAGGAGGAGGACCTTCTCCGCCCCGAGCCGGACGCCCCGCCAAGGCGCCCGGAGGTCAGGCGGCAGGGCAACCGCTATGCCTGGGTGGTGGGGATCGTGATGCTGATGGGCGTCGGCGTCCTCCTGCTGACCACCGCGATCCCGAACACGGGAGAGGGCCTGCGCGGCGTGCAGCGGGGAGAGATCGTGCCGGACTTCGCGGCGCCGCTTGCCACCGGTGACAAGGAGGGCGACGCCAACGTCTGCCAGAAGGCAGGCGAGTGCAACGAGCAGGCCGGCCCGGTGCCGGCCTGCGAGCTGCGAAGCGAGGAGATCTTCAACGTCTGCGAGGCGCGCCGGCGACCGCTCGTGCTCACCTTCGTCTTCGACAAGGGCGCCGACTGCAACCCGCAGGTCGACCGGGTCGAGCGCATGAAGGGCGAGTTTCCGGGGGTGAACTTCGCCGTCGTCTACTTCACCGACGAGGAGCGCGCCGAGGTGGCGGCGATCGTGCGACGCCGGAAGTGGACGATGCCTGTGGCCCACACCTCCGACGGCGCCGTGGTGAACCTCTATGGGGTGGGCGGATGCCCGACCACGGTGTTCGCCGCGAAGGGCGGGAGGGTGACCGAGAGCGTGCTCGGGCCGATCTCCGAGGACGGGCTGCGCGAGCGCGTGCGCGAGCTCGCGCGCCGCTGAGAAGTGGGCGACCCGGCCCCCGAGCTCGGCTGGGTCGCACGGGAGCTCTCCGAGGACTTCCCGCACCTCGGGCTCCAGTACCTCGCGCTCTCGGCCCAACCGGGGCCCAGCCCGGAGCCGGTGCGTCGGCGCCTGGGCGCACTGGCGGGCCGCCTGAGCGGCGGTCATGTGGTGCACATGCGACAGGACCCGGTGCCGTCGGCCTACCGCGTGTTCTGGCGCCAGGTGGGCATCGACCCCGACACGGTGCGCACGCCGATCGAGCGGATCGCCCTCGATCGCCTCATCCGGGGAGGCCTCCCGAGCCGGAATCTGCTCGACGATGCCATCACGATCGCCACGCTCGAGACCGGCGTCGCCCTCACGGCGTTCGACGGGGATCTGCTCGAGGGCCCGCTCGGGCTGCGGCTCGCCCGCGACGCCGAGCCCCTGGGCGGCTCTGGCCGCCCGCTCGCGGGCGGACAGATCGTCCTCTCCGACGCTCACCGTGCGCTTGCGATGCTGGGCGGCGAGGTGGCGGCCGACCGGTGCGTGGGCCCGAGCACGAGGCGGATCGCGATCGCCGCCGTGCAGGTCAAGGGGGTGACGCAGATCAGCGTCGAGGAGGCGCTCTGGACGGTGGCGGACACCGTCGGCTTGCCCGGCGAGCTGCCGTCCGAGCGCTGGTAGAGTGACACCCGTCGACCTAGGAGAGGCCCCGTGCGCGACGTACTCGAGCAAAGCACAGCGGTGGCGGGAAAGGCGCTCGGGCCGCCTCTCGAGCCGCGGCCGGCGATCCAGGGAGCGCCGCCTGATGAGCGGCACGGGCGCCGTTCGCTGCTCGGACAGGTCGAGCGGCTGGAGTCAGAGCTCGCCTGCCTCTTCGCGTCCAGCTGGCCGCGCAAGGGCCTCGAGCTCTCGGTTCCCGGCCGCGGCGGGCCGCGCCTGCTGTCGCTGGAGGAGCTCGAGGGGCTGCGTGACGACCTCGTGGAGCGCGTGGACCACGCGCGCCGTAGCCTGAGCGACCGCACCTACCTCGAGGAGCGAAACAGGCGCCGCATCGAGGAGATGCTGCTCGAGCCGGAGAGGCACAAGTGGGTCCGTATCGGCAATGAGGACATCGGCGAGCCCGGCTGCAGGCACTGGCACGTCAGACCGCGGTGGGGGCTCCTCGGCATGCTCATGAACTGGTGGCGGGTACTGATCTCGTCCGGTTGCCCCTTAGCCCAGGGTCGCCGCGCACGCGGTGACCCGGAACCGGCGACCTGATGGGGCGGCGTAGCCGCAAGCGCACACACGGCGGAGACCGCGGCGAGGGTGGCTCGGGCGCCGGCCGCGCCGAGCGTGACGCCGTCCCGCGTGAGCGCGCACGGCTGGCGAGGCAGGACGCCACCCCCGCGAGGGCCGCGCACCCGCGCCGCCCGTCGGCGCAGGAGCGCCCACAAGCCCTGTGGGGCGCCTTCCCGCTCACGGAGCTGGTCACCTTCGCCGGCATCGTGCTCATGGTCTGGGGCTTTCTCTCCGAGGGGGGGAGGAATGGCAACGCCAAGATCGCCGCGGGTCTTGCCATCGCGTCGATCGCCGGGCTCGAGCTTGCGGTCCGCGAGCACGTGGCGGGCTTTCGCTCCCACACGACGCTCCTCTCCGGCGCCGTCGCGATCGTCGTGATCGTGCTCCTGGGGCTCGGCGCGGGGCTCGGCACGCTCGGCCCTCTGCTCCTGGCGGGAGCCCTCGCGTTCGCCGCCTCGTTTCTCGGGTTGCGCGAGCTCTTCAGGCGCCGGTCCGGCGGTCTGTCCTTCCGGTAAGGGGATACCTGCGACTACCCTGCACGCATGGACGAGCCCCGACGGCTACGAATAGCCGGCATCCATCACATCACCCTCATCTGCGAGAGCCTCGAACGCTCGACGGCCTTCTACCGCAACCTGCTCGGCATGCGCATGGTCAAGCAGACGGTCAACGACGACGACGACGAGGCCCGTCACCTCATCTTCGGGGACGAGGAGGGCAACGCCGGCACGCTCGTCACGTGCCTCGAGTACCCTCAGCTCGACAAGGGCACCGTCGGGACCGGTTCGACCCACCACTTCGCCCTGGCGGTGGAGACCGAGGAGGAGCTGCGTGCCTGGAGGGACTACCTGAGCGCCCAGGGCGCGGCCTGCACGGAGGTCCTCGACCGGGAGCTCTCCAAGTCGATCTACCTGCGCGATCCCGACGGACACATCGTCGAGCTGGCCACCGCGTCCGCGGGCCTCACACCCGACGAGTAGCCCTGGCCGGGGGCGGGCCCCGGCCAGGGCCATGATTAGGCCGGGGACAGCACGCGTTCGCGGGTATCGCGTCTAGGAGAGTCTGGCTGGTCGCGCGCGGCGCCATCGCCGGGCGTGCCGCCCTTGGCAGGCCTGCCGCTCTGGCGGGGCGTGCTGTCCTGCGCAGACGTGCCGCTCTCACGAGGCGTGCCGCCCTCGCCGGGCGTGCCGCTCTGGCGGGGCGTGCCGCCCTCCCCGGGGGTGCCGCCCAGCATCCTCACGAGGGCCGCGCGCTGGCGCTCGGTGAGCGTGCCGACCGTCTTGTCCTCGGGGATGCCAATCGACATCAGCAGCCGTCGGCAGCGGGCGGCACCCCACCGTCGCTGGCTCCTCAGCACGTCGCTGACCGACATGTTCTGGGCCTGCCACGGGCATTCGCGGATCACGTCCGCGGCGCTGAGGGCTCCTGCGCAAATCCGCCGCTTCATCTCCGCTCGCGCGAGACGCACCCGGTTGGCGCGGTTCAACGCCCGGGAGCGCTGCTGTCCAGCATCAGATCCAACCACTTCGCCCATGAAGACCTCCCCGCGCGCCAGCGCGGTATTGAAAGCAGTGCCAAGTCCCCCCGGCCTCCGGCGCCTCGAGAGCGCCCCCTCGCGTCCACCGGATCCCGGTGAAATAAAGCTGAGCTCCCACCCGACGTCAACCGCCGGCGGGCGGGTCCCCCCGCTAAGAGCGCGGTTTTCGGCGGGACCTCCGAGTTCCCCCTTTCGGCGAACCGGAGCTGGTGGCCGAACGTCCTAACCCTCGCGGCGACGGGCGCGGTAGCTGCGGGCCTTCTGCTGATTACCGCAGGTGGCCATCGAGCACCACCGGCCCGAGCGGTTCTTGGAATGGTCGTAGAATGCCCAGCGGCACTCGTCGTCCGCGCAGGCCTTCAGGCGCTCCCAGGTGCCGTCGGCCGCCGAGGCTGCCACCACTCCGAGCAGCCGGGCAAGAACGCCGCTCACGCCGTGGCAGGCCGGTATCAGCCGCGGTGGCTCGCCGGCGGGAAAGCTCGGCCGCAGGGAGGTGTGAGAGGCGGCGCGCTCGAGGCGCTCCACCGCCTCGGGGTCGGGCGCGCCGCCGTTGTGGGTGAGCAGCACGCCACGCAGGCCCTCCCGTACCTCCAGGGCCCGGCGGTGGTCGACGGGCGATACCTCTGCCCCCGCCTCGAGCAGGTCACGGGCAGAGAGCCACTCGCCCAGCGCCGCCGGTGTATCCAGATCGTCCTTCCCCTCCTCGAGATCCGCGCTGTTCACGAACTGCTGCACGACCCGAAGCGGCTCGGGCGCGCGCTTCTCGGGGGCGGCCTCCGGAATCACCCGTGCCTCCCGTTCCCGCGCAGTTCGGGCGAAGGTAAGTGGCCGGAGAACAGCATCGCTTATGGAGGGTATCATTGATCGTAACTGGCAAATGCAGTTTGCGGGTGATATCCTGAAAACCAGCAAACTACGAAAGGCGGTTAGCAGAGGCCGGCCGCCCCAGGGGAGGGCACATGAGCGAGATCACGATCCGGGATGCACGGGAAGAGGACGCCGGGGCGATCGCGCGGCTGGCCGCGCTCGACGAGAGCGACGTTCCGGGCGGGGCTGCCCTGCTCGGGTTCGTGGACGGCGAGCTCGCGGTGGCGCGGTCGCTCAGGTACGGAGACACGGTGGCGGATCCCTTCATGCGAACGTCCGACGTGATCGACCTGCTCGACCTGCGAGCCCATCAGGCCACCGCCGGATGACCAGCCTCATCAACCGGCAGGTGGCAGCCGCTCCTCAGCGCGAGGCGGCGGGGGTCACGGCTGCGGGATCCTCGGGCAGCCGGTCTCGCGCGCGCTCGAAGGCGGCGAGCGCGCGGTCCAGATGGTGGCGCTCGTGGGTGGCCATCACGCTGGTGCGCAGCAGCGCCGCGCCGGGCTGCACCGCAGGGTAGAGCGCCACGTTGGCGTAGACCCCCTCGTCGTACAGGCCCTTCCAGAAGAGGACCGCCCTCCAGTCGTCGCCGATCAGCACCGGCACGATGGGAGTGAGCAGATCCGATCCGTCCGGCATGCTCGTGGGCTGCACCACCTCGAAGCCGAGCTCCGCCAGCCCGCGCTGCAGGTAGCGGGCGTTCTCGAGCACCCTCGCAATGAGCGCGCGGCCCTCCTCGGAGCGGATGACCCTGAGCGCGCCCAGCGCGGCCCCGACGGCCGCGGGCACGGCGGAGGCGGTGAACATGAACGCCCGTGCCTGCACGCGCAGGAAGTCGATCACCTCGGCGGGGCCGGCGATGAAGCCGCCACAGGATGCGAGCGACTTCGAGAAGGTCCCCATCCGCAGGTCGACCTCCCGGGCCACCCCGTAGGCCTCGCATGCGCCGGTGCCCTCGCGGCCGAGCACCCCGACCCCGTGTGCCTCGTCCACCATGAGCCGCGCGCCGTGCTCGCGGCAGAGCGCGACCACGTCGGGCAGCGGTGAGAGGTCGCCCTCCATCGAGAAGACGCCGTCCACCACCACCAGCACGCCGCCACCGTCGTCTGCCGCCCGCTCGAGCATCTTGGCCAGCTTGTCGAGCCGGTTGTGGCGAAACGGGCGGATGCGGGCGCGGGACATCATGACGGCGTCGAGGATCGAGGCGTGGTCGCCGGAGTCGCAGATCACGGTGTCGCCCACGTCGAGCAGCGTCGCGATGCACCCCACGTTTGCCTGGTAGCCGGTGGTGAAGACGAGCGCGTCCTCGGTGCCCACCCACTCGGCGATCTCCCGCTCGAGCTCCAGGTGCAGCGGCGTGGTGCCGTTCATGAAGCGGGAGCCGGTCAACCCTGTGCCATAGGCATCGAGCGCGTCGCGGGCGGCCGCCTTGACGGCCGGATGGGTGGTCAGGCCGAGGTAGTTGTTCGAGCCGAGCGTGATCCGCTCGCGCCCCTCCATCGCCACCACCGGCCCGGGCTCGCCCTGGACCTCCCTGAAGTAGGGCAGGAGGTCGTGCTCGCGGGCCGCGCTCAGCTGCTCGAGGCGCTCGTGGGCGCGGGCCTTCTCGAAGAGGTCGGTCTGGATGGGCATTGAACTAGGGTCTTCGGCCGTGTCCGTCGAGGTGAGACCGGTGGGTGCGCGGGGCGACCTACGGGAGTTCATCGAACTGCCCTTCCGGCTTCACTCTACCCGGGAGGAGTGGATTCCACCGCTGCGCATCGAGCGGCGGCTGTTCCTCAGCCGCCGCTTCAACGCCTTCTTCAAGGACGGCGACGCGCAGCTCTTCCTGGCCCGTCGGGACGGTCGGGTGGTGGGGCGGATCAGCGCCCAGATCGACCACGCCTTCAACCGCTACCACGGCAACCGCTGGGGGATGTTCGGCTTCCTCGAGTCAGATGACGACGAGGAGGTCCTTCCCGCCCTGCTCGACTCCGCCGCCGGCTGGCTGCGCGAGCGGGGCAGGGACCGGATGGTCGGGCCGATGGACTTCACGATCAACGACGAGTCGGGCGTGCTGGTCGAGGGCTTCGACCGTGAGCCCTTCATCAAGCAGCCCTGGCACCCGCCCTACTACCGGCGCCTGTGCGAGGCGGCCGGGCTGGAGAAGGCCATGGACCTGTGGATGTGGGAGCTCTACATCGAGGACCGCGAGAGGATCGTGCCGGGCATCGTGGAGATGGCTGAGAGGCTCGAGCCCGAGCACGGGATCCGGATTCGCAAGATGTCACGCCGCCGGTTGCGCAAGGAGCTCGATCTCTTCGGGGAGACCTACAACGAGGCCTGGAAGGACAACTGGGGCTTCGTGCCCTACACCAAGGAGACCCTCGACCACTACGCCCTCGAGCTGCAGCTGGTCTTCGACGAGCACTGGTTCATGGTGGCCGAGCGAATCGACACGGGTGAGAGCGTGGGGGTGGCGATCACCGTGCCCGACATCAACCAGGTGCTGAAGCGGATGAACGGGCGGCTGCTGCCCTTCGGTTGGTGGCACTTCCTGCGCCGCGCGGAGATCATGGATCGCGTTCGGGTCGGCTTCCTCGGCGTGAAAAGGGAGTACCAGCACACGGGCGTCGCGGCGGCCTTCTACATCGAGCACTTCGACATGGCCGCGATCCGGCCCCAGAAGTGGGGCGAGATGGGCTGGATCCTCGAGACCAACGATGCCATGAACCGCGGCATGGAGGGGATGGGCGGCCGCATCGTGAAGAAGTACCGCGTCTACGAGCGCATCCTCGCTCCCTGACGCCATGCCGTCCTGACCGGGGGTAGACTCGCCGGGCAGGTGTCCGAGCATGCAGACAGCCCGCCGGAACCGGATGAGCCGACCGAGCTGGACGCCGAGCTCGTCCCCGAGGCCCGCCCCCTGCCCGCCCCCGTGGACGCCCGGTCGTCGCAGCTCGGGAACCTGCCGCCTGCCGGCCTGTCCGCCACGGTGGCAGCGGCCACGGGTGGATTCGTGCTCGGCGTGGCGGCCTTCATGCTCATGAAGCTGCTGCGGCGCCCGGCGGCGGCGCGCTCGCTCACGCGCAGGCGCCGCAAGCTGCTCGCCGGGGGCCGTGGGACGGACGTGGTTGAAACGCGCTCGTTCCTGGTCGACGTGCACGTGCTCAAGCGCTGAGCGCCCGCGTGCCGATCGCGAGCGCCAAGAGCGTGGAGGTCGACGTGGTGCCGGTCGGCCCCTTCCGCATGCCGGGCTGCGGGCGCGACCGGGTGATGCGCCGCCGCGAGGCAGCGCTCGAGCGGCTCCTCCACGTGGCTGACGAGCCGGCGGTGGTGCGGGCCTGGCCGGCGGCCGGCTGCGTTCGCATCCGGGCGGAGGCGGGCTCGCGGGAGGCGGCCGGGGCGGCGATCGAGCGCATGCGCTTCTGCCTCGGGGTGGATCACGACATCACACCCTTCGTGCAGGCGTTCAAGCGCGACCCGCTGCTCGGACCGCTCATCCGGCGCCGGCCGTGGCTGCGCCCTCGCCGGCGCCCCGTCCCCTTCGAGGCGCTTGCTTGGGCGATTTGCGAGCAGCTGATCGAGGGAGAGCGTGCCGTGGCGATCGAGCGCCGCCTGGTGCACCGCCATGGGCGCCGCAGCAGCTGGGGCGCCCTGCGCGACGTTCCCTCCGCGGACCAGCTGGCCCGTCTGGCCCCGGCAGAGGCAGAGGCCTGCGGCCTCTCTCCCCGCCGGGCCATCACGATGGTGAGGGCGGCCCGGGAAGTCGCCAGCGGCAGGGCGGACCTCGAGCGCCACGAGCCCGCCTGGCAGCGGTTGCGGAGGATCCCGGGGGTCGGCCCGTGGACGGTCGAGTTCCTTGCGCTGCACGGCCAGGGCCGCGACGACCAGCTTCCGGCGGGGGATCTTGCCTACCTGAAGCTCGTGGGTCGGCTCGCGCGCCTTGGCCGGCGGGCGACAGAGGAGGAGGTCAGGTCCTTCTTCGAGCCCTACGCGCCCTTTGCCGGGCTGGCCGGCACGCACCTGGCTTCCGCGGCGGCAGGCGGCGCGTTCAGGGCCCTGTAAGCGACCACGCCTACGATACGAGCATGGAAAAGACAGAAGACCAGTGGCGCAGCGAGCTGTCGCCCGACCGATACAAGATCCTGCGCGAGAAGGGCACCGAGCCTCCCTTCACCGGCGCGTACACCCACTCAAAGGAGAGCGGCATGTACCGCTGCGGCGCATGCGGCGCGGAGCTCTTCAGGGCGGACGCCAAGTTCGACTCGGGCACCGGCTGGCCGAGCTTCACCGAGCCGGCGGTGGCCCAGAACGTGACCCTCGAGCCCGACAACAGCCTCTTCATGCGGCGCACCGAGGTCAAGTGCGCCCAGTGCGATTCTCACCTGGGTCACGTCTTCGACGACGGCCCCGGCCCCACCGGGCAGCGCTACTGCATCAACTCGCTCGCCCTCGACCTGGAGCCCGGCTCGGAGTAGGGCTAGTCGCGGGGGCTCCCCGGTCCGCTTCCGAGCCCGCCGAGCCCGAACCCGCCGAGCAGCTCGCTGAGGGGGCCGCGGGTTCGAGGGAGCGCGGATGACCCGACCGGTGCCCACCTTGCGCAGCACGTACGTGAGCCTGAGCTTGCCCTTCACGTCCTCGTCGCCACCGTCGCGGGGCACGTCGAACCGGATGTCCGTTCATGAAACGGCGAAGGACGTCGTTCTCATCGACGGCCAGCTCCACGTCGGCGCCCTCGATCGCACCCTCGATCTCCTTCAGATCCGCGTTGGTCGGCTCGGGCACGCGGCCCGATCCCTGCCCTTGCCGCTCGAGTTGCCTGCGGAGGGCCGAGAGCGCTGGACCTACGCCGAGCTGGGCGCCGAGGTCGGCATCTCGCGCTCGCGCGCGCACGCGATCCTGCGCGCGCACGCGATCCTGCGCGCGCTCGAGGTCCGCCCGCACCTCACCGAGTACTGGGTGATGTCCGAGCTCGGCCCGGACTTCGACGCTCAAGCGGCCGCGGTCTGCGGGCTCTACCTCGACCCGCCCGGGAACGCGATCGTCGTCTCGATCGACGAGAAGTCGGGCGTGCAGGCCAAGGGCCTGGCCCGCCCCGACACCGCGACCGCCCCCGGCCGGCGCGGCGCGACAACGAGTACGTGCGCAACCGCACCCAGAACCTGTTCGCGGCGCTGCGAGTGCACGCGGGCGAGGTATTCGCTCATAGACCAGAGCCTGGCAGAAAGTCGTTGGTGAAGGCACCAGACGCGTCGGGGAGCTCCCGCACGATCTCGTTCTGGCGTGCCCACCGGGTGAACTCCTGCCACTCTCGGGGATCCTGGTACCCGAAGGGCTTGCCCTTCTCCGGCAGGAACAGGGGAAGCGTGACCCTCACCACCTCCCGCTGCAGGCGCGGGTCGAGGTCGCGGTTTGCCTCGAGCAGCCCCTGGATTCCCTTGTCGGGGTCTGCCTTCAGCTCCTTCGTCCCGCGCGCCAGGGCCCCGACGAACGCTCGGATCTTGTCCCCGTCGCGCTCGAGGGCATCCTCGTTTGCCACGAGCACCAGCTCGTCGTAGGTGGGGACCCCGGCATCGTTCACCCTGATGATGCGCGGGTTGCGGCCCTTCTGCCGCAGCTCCGTGCCCTCGTAGTTCCAGAACGCCCCCAGCACGGCGTCCACCTTCCCGGTGAGCAGGGCGGGAGTCAGGTTGAACCCCACGTTGCGCTCCTTGACCTGCCCCGGATCGACGCCCGCGTCCTGCAGGATCGTGCGCAGGTAGGCGGACTGGTAGTCGATCCCGGCGGTGCCGACCGTCTTGCCCGCGAGGTCCTTCGGTGAGCGGATCCCGGCGCCGGGCAGGGAGACGATCGAGGTCAGAGGCTCGCGCACGAGCGCCGCCACCGCCACCACCTTGAGTCCCTTGTCGCGCGCGCGGAGCACCTCCGGCTCGTAGGAGACCGCCAGGTCCACGCGCCCGGCCACCACCTGCTTGATGGGCGCGGCGGGGTCGGTGGGCTGGCGGATCGCCACCTCGAGGCCGGCGTCCTTGAAGTGCCCGCCCGCCTGTGCCGCGTAGATGCCGGCGTGGTCGGCGTTCGGGAAGTAGTCGAGCAGCAGGCTCATCTTCCGCTTCTCGCCGGCGGCGATGGTGTCCTTCTTCTCGCCACAACCCGCCGCGAGGACGGCCATGGCGAGCAGGAGCGCTGAGATCAGCAGGCACGGGGTTCGCTTCATGCGGTCCTCTCGGATCGGTTCCAGGGGCAGGTGAGGCGCTCGAGCAGGGTCACGAGCGTGAACAGCGCCACGGCCATCAGGGTCAGCAGCACGACTCCGGCGTAGACCCGCGGCGTCTGCAGCTGGTTGTTGCCGAGCAGGACGAGGCGCCCGAGCCCCTCGTCGGCGCCGGCCCACTCTCCGAAGACCGCGCCGATGACCGACACGGTGGCGGCCACCCTGAGGCCGCTGAAGAAGGACGGCAGGGCGGCCGGGACCTCCACGCTGCGCAGGGTTCTCAGCCGCGAGGCGCCGAAGGAGCGCATCAGCTTCAGGTGGTCCTGCTCGACCGAGCGCAGGCCGTCGAGCACGTTCACGGTGATCGGGAAGAAGCAGATCAGGGCGACGATGGCGAGCTTCGGTCCGATCCCGTAGTCGAACGCGAGCACGAAGATCGGCGCGAGCACCACGATCGGGACGGCCTGCGAGGCAACGAGCAGGGGGTAGGTCGCATCACGGAGGGTGCGACTCAGGTGCATGGCCACCGCGAAGGTGACGCCGGCCACGATCGAGACCACGAGCCCCAGCAGCACCTCCACGAGCGTGACGCGGGCGTTGTCGAGCAGCAGGTCCCGGTCGTCGCCGAAGGCCCCCCACACCTCCGCGGGTGAGGCAAGCGTGAGGTCGTCCACGGAGGGGAGCGAGGCCAACCAGGCCCAGGCGCCCACGAACGCGAGGAGCAGTGCCGATGCGGGCAGCCACCGTCTCACGACCCGAGTACCTCGAGCGCGCGCTCGCGCAGCCGGGCCAGCTCGGGGTCGGTCACCGCGGCGCGGCGGTCGCGCGGGCGGGGCAGCGGCACCTCGAGCTCCTGCATCACCCGACCCGGGCGGGCGGAGAGCACGGCCACGCGATCGGAGAGGAAGAGCGCCTCCTCCACGTCATGGGTCACCAACAGGACGGTGCGCGGCTCGCCGGCCAGGGCGTCGGCCAGCCAGGCCTGCATCGATGCCCGCGTGATGGAATCGAGCGAGGCAAACGGCTCGTCGAGGAGCAGCACCGGACGTCCCGGCAGCAGGGTGCGCATGAAGGCCACCCGCTGTCGCATCCCGCCCGAGAGCTGTGCCGGCCGGGCCCCCTCAAATCCCCTCAGGCCGAAGCGCTCGAGCAGCGGTGCCGCGCGGGAGCGGGCCTCCTCGCGCGGCACGCCCTGGCATTCGAGGGCAAGCGCGGCGTTGCCGAGCGCATCGCGCCAGGGCAGCAGCAGGTCACGCTGGGGCATGAACGCGCAGAGCTCGCGGCGGGCCTTTGCAGTGCTCCTCCCGGCCACCTCGACGCTCCCGCCATCCGGCTCCTGCAGGCCGGCCACGAGCTCGAGGAGCGTCGACTTTCCGCAGCCAGAGGGCCCCACCACGCCGAGTACCTCGTTTGCGCCCACGTGCAGGTCCACGCCGGCCAGCGCCAACAGCGGCTCGCGGCGGGCCCCGCGAAACCCGCGCTTCACGCCTCTGACCGCGACGCTCGTCTCCGTCTCGGAGGGCGGCTCCACAGCCGCAGCCACCACCTTCGTCTGCATACGCTCCCTCCGCGGGCATTACCCCACAGGTTCGAAGGGTCGGCGCCAGGCGATCGGAATCGTGGGCACCCTCTCAGCCCGCCTTCCCGCGAGCCCCCCCGGTTGTCTCTCGGGCAGGAGTGTAACGACCGGGGGCTCGTGCCCCCCGGAGCCCGGGAGGCCCGAGGTTTCCGAGGGCTCGTGCCCCCCGGAGCCCCGAGGCGGCTCGTGCCCCCGGAACCCTGGGCGGCCCGAGGTTCCCGGGGGCTCGCGCCCCCGGGAGCCCCCGAGGCGGCTCTTGCCCTACGGCCTCCCGTTGCGGGCTCCCGCGCTCAGGCTCGGGCGACCTCTGGCGGTCCAGGTGGCTGGGGAGGGGGCCGCTGGGACCTCCAGCCCTTCGGGGCGGGGTCGCCCGGCCGCCGGGGCCTCCCAGCCTAGAATGAGCTGTGACGTGGCCCGTCGCGCGGGTCCCGTGTTTACTCGACCTCCCGCGGGGGGTGGATCGGCCCGCCCCACGCTGCGGCGGCTGAGTGAACCCTTCAGGGGGTCCTGGCGCCAGCAACCCTTCAGTCAAGCGATGCGCGGATCGGACTCCTCGGGCGTGTCCAGCGGTGCCGTACCCAGTGGACCCTTGAGTGGTCCCGGGCCCCGCCAACCGTTCACTCGAGCGATCGGCAGACAGCGCCCTGCCGCCGAGCCGACGCCCGAGTGAACCCTTCGTGGGCCTCCGGCGCGGTCAAGCGTTCACTCGAGGTCACGACGGGGGCTTGGCCCCCCGGAGCCCCGACCGCCCCTGCCCTAGGCGTCCCCCCCCGCGCTCGCGCGGAGGGCTCGGCTCACCTCTGTGCCGTCAGGGCGTTCACGAAGGCCTCGAGGTGCTTCGTGGTCCAGCACTCGAACACCCCGGTGCAGTAAGGCTCGTATGCCGCCATAACGGAGTCGCCGTAGTTCCAGTAGAGCCGCGGCTCGGGGTTCATCCAGAACGTGCGCCCGGCCCGGGCGGCCACCTTGGAGAAGACCCTGGCGTGCGGCTCACGGCCGTTGGTCCTGGCGTCTCCGAGCACGATCACCGTGGAGCGGTGATCGAGGTCGTCCACCACGCCGTCGAGGAACTCGAGCCATACGCGGCCGTAGTCGGTGTAGCCCGAGACGTCCGCCACGCCGGCGTCCCCGGCGATCGCGCGCGACACCGCGGCAAAGGAGCGCTCTCGCTCGAACACGTCGCTCACCTCGGAGATCCGCTCCACGAACACGAAGGAGCGCAGCCTGCGAAACGAGTCGTGCAGCGCATGCAGGACCGAGAGGAAGAAGACGCTGGCGCTCGTGACGCTCGTGGACACGTCGCACAGCACGTAGAGCTCGGGGCGCCGCGGGCGCCTGGGGCGATAGCGCAGATCCAGGGGGACGCCGCCGGTCTGAAGCGAATGGCGCATCGTCCGGCGCACGTCCACCACCGACGAGCGGCTGCGCCCCCGATGCTCGCGGCCGTGCGTGGCCAGGCGCCGGCGCAGCCCCGCCACGACCCGGTGCACCGCGGCCAGGTCCTGGGCGGGGCCGGTGGGCAGCGCACGGTCCAGGTCGCGCAGGGGCCGGGCAGGCGCAAGCGACTCGGTCCGCTCGATCAGCTCTCGCTCGAGCTCACGGCGGACATGACCCTCGAACTGGCGCAGGCGCTCGCGGGGGACGCTCTCGCGATCTTGGGGCTCGGCTCTCCGGCTCTCGCCCTTCAGCGCGAGGGTGCGACGGATCCGCTGGACGTCCACACCGATCACGCCCGAGCCCTCTCCCTGGCGGCCGAAGGCGGCGATGGCCAGGCGCGCCAGGTCGCGCAGCTCGCCGTCGGAGCCGTCCCGCAGCGCATCGCGGATTCGGTCGCGGAGCTCGTCGAGGTCCATGCGCTCGACGCCCTTCCGCTTGGCGCCCTCCTTCAGCCCGCGCCCGACCGCCTCGCGTTCCACGGCCCGGAAGAAGAAGCGGTCGAACACGAGCTCGAGCAGGCGAAGGTCCTCCTGGGACTTGGCCAGGGTGGCGGCGATCGCCTCCCGAAACTCGGCCTGGTCTGCCCAGCTCACCGCCCTCAGGGCCTCGAAGGCGTCGAGCAGCTCCGAGGTGCCCACCGCCATGCCCTCCCGCCGCAGCTCGTCGGCGAGCTCCAGGAGCCGGGGCGCCATGCCGGTCGGCCGGTGGGTGTTGCCGTCGGAGGCGGGGGTCACCCGTCAGAGCGTAGAGCCGGGCGCGGTCGGGCGAGCAGCGCGCCGATCGTGTCGGCGAGGCGAGCGGGGTCGCGAGTGACTTGTCGCCACGTGCAGCGCACCACTCGGAAGCCTGCGAGGAGGAGGCGCCGGTCGCGGGCGCGGTCGCGCTCGAAGGACCGGCGGCTCCGGTGGAACGCGCGCCCGTCGGTCTCGACCACGAGTCGCTCGGACCGCCAGAGGAAGTCGGCCCTGACCGGACCGTCGGCGAGGGCGATCCAGGCGTTGACCGCCGGTCGCGGCAATGTCGCCTCCCGGCACAGCGCCAGAAGGCGCTCCTCCAGCTCGCTCTCTGTGGGCCTGGCTCTTTCAGGTCCGCGAGCACCCGTCGCAGTACGCCCCGGCCGCGCCGCCAGTCCGCCCCGGCGCAGGACCTCTTCCACGGCACGCCCGTCGAAGACGCGGCGCACCTCCGTCTCGTCAACCGCGCGCTGCACGCCCCGCGTGTCAACGGTCTCCCCGAGGCGAGCAGCGTGCGAGCGACGCTCGTGCACGGGATTCCGCTGACGCTCGCGCGATCGGTCGCCTCGATCCGGGCGCCGTGGGCGCGAATCCCCTGGCTCAGGGACCCGCCCTCACCCCGCGGGGCTGGTTCCCTTCAGCCCGCCGGCCGACTCCCGATCAGTCCATCCGTGAGCTTCACGCCGACCCGCTCGGCCACCATGTCCAGGTCGGTGCGGTGCTTGACGATGATGCTCATCGTGCGCCGCAGCACCTCCTCGTCCACGTTCTCCGCTCCGAGGAGCAGGAGCGCCCGCGCCCAGTCGATCGACTCCGCGATCGACGGCGGCTTCTTCAGGTCGAGGTCGCGCACCATCTGCACGACCTCGACGAGCTTGCGCGCCACGCTCTCCTCCAGGTCGGGGGCGTGCAGGTGAACGATCTCGAGCTCCCGCTCGACGTCGGGGTAGTCGAGCCAGAGGTAGAGACAGCGGCGCTTGAGGGCTTCCGTCAGCTCGCGTGAGTTGTTCGAGGTGAGCAGCACGAGCGGCTGCGAGCGCGCCTGCACGACCCCCAGCTCGGGGATCGAGATCTGGAAGTCCGAGAGCACCTCGAGCAGCATCGCCTCGAACTCCTGGTCGGTCTTGTCGATCTCGTCGATCAGGAGGACCACCGGCCGCTCCTCGGAGATGGCCGTGAGCAACGGGCGCGCGAGCAGGAACTCCTCGCCGAAGATGTCGTCCTTCACCTCCTGCCATCCCGCGTCCGAGGCCTCCACCTGGATGCGCAGAAGCTGCTTGCGGTAGTTCCACTCGTAGAGCGCCTTGGCCTCGTCGAGGCCCTCGTAGCACTGCAGCCGGATGAGGGAGCGCCCGGTGGCGCGCGACAGCGCCTTTGCAAGCTCTGTCTTGCCCACCCCCGCTGGGCCCTCAACCAGAACCGGCTTGCCGAGGCGCTGCGCGAGGTAGCAGACCAGGGCCGTCGAGCCGCCCGCGAGGTAGCCGGCGCCGGTCAGCGCGGTCTGCGTCTCCTCGATCGACACGAAGTCCACGCTCACCGGGGAAAGGATACTTTCGACCATGTGCGAGCCCTGCTGGCCCAGATCGACCTCCCCAGTCTCGGCCGAGAGGGACCCGAGGACCTGCGCCGGCTCCTGCGGGCCTTCTACGTGCTCTTCGGGCTCGGGTTCCTCGTGGCCGTCCTCGGCCACATCACGCAGTCGCGGGCACTCCAGGCGGCCGGCATCGCGATGGTCCTGCTCGGCACCGCCGCGTTCATGGTGGCGGTGGGCTCGAGCGGCTAACTCGCCTTGTGGTTAAGACCCGCGTGCTCACAGGGGGAGGCGCATCAGCAGATCGCGCCCGCCGGGGGCCTTCGAGCTCGCACTGAAGCCGAACCGCTCGTAGAGCGCCAGAGCCGCGGTGTTAGCCTCGTTAACGTCGAGCTCCACGCGAGCGCATCCGCGCTCGCGGGCGCGCGCGAGCGCCGCCTGGACGAGGCCGGAGCCAAGGCCCGAGGAGCGGGAGTCCTCGCGCACGAAGAGATCCTCGATCCAGCAGTCCATGGCGGCGTGCCAGACGCCGAAGCGAAAGCGCAGCTGACACACGCCCGCGGCATCCCGCTCGCCGTCCGCGGTACCCAGCAGGTACTCGGTGCCGGGATCGTCCACCAGGCGCGTGACGCTTAGGGCCAAGCTCTCCGCCGTCGGGTGGCTGCGGCCCAGCCAGTCCCTGAACTCGGCGAGGAGCCCGGCCACCACGACCGCCTCCTCGGCGCCCGCACGCCATACACGCGTCATCTGCCCCGGACCCTACTGAGCAGCGGCGCCATGCCCCGGCTCAACTATCCTCCCGGCTCGTTTGGGTCCCCAGTCGCCGAGGAGGCCGCATTGCCCGAGGTAGCAGAGGTTCAGTCGGGTCTCGAGGGGGTGGTCGCATTCGCGACGGAGATCGCCGAGCCCGACCGGGAGGGCGGTGCGCTGCGCTACCGCGGCGTGGACATCGAGGATCTCGTCGGCCGCGTGAGCTTCGAGAAGGTGTGGGGCCTCCTGGTCGACGGGACCTTCGAGCCGGGCCTGCCGCCGGCCGTCCCGCATGCGCTCAGCGTGCGGACCAGCGATCCGCGCGTGGACCTGCAGGCGGCGCTCGCCATGCTCGCCTCGGAGTGGGGGCTCAAGCCCGTGATCGACACCTCCTACGAGGAGGCGCGCCTGGAGCTCGCGCGGGTGTCGGTGATGGCGCTGTCTTTCGTGGCCCAGTCGGCGCGGGGGGTGGGCCAGGCGCCGGTGCCCCAGGAAGAGATAGACAAGGCGGTCTCGATCCCGGAGCGCTTCCTGGTCCGCTGGAGGGGAGAGGCAGATCCCCGCCACGTGCGGGCGATAGACGCCTACTGGACCGCGGCGGCCGAGCACGGCATGAACGCCTCCACCTTCACGGCCCGCGTGGTCACATCCACCGGAGCGGACGTGGCCGCCGCCCTGTCGGCCGCCGTCGGTGCGCTCTCGGGCCCCCTGCACGGTGGCGCGCCCTCGCGCGTGCTGACGATGCTCGACGCGGTCGAGGAGCGCGGCGATGCCGAGGCGTGGGTCAAGGAGTGGCTCGACAGCGGCGAGCGGCTGATGGGCTTCGGGCACCGTGTCTACCGAGCCGAGGATCCCCGGGCGCGCGTGCTGCGGCGCACCGCCCGTGAGCTGCGCGCCCCGCGCCTCGAGGCGGCGGAGGCGCTCGAGCAGGCGGCCCTGGCCGAGCTGCGGGCGCGCAAGCCCGACCGCGTGCTCGCCACGAACGTCGAGTTCTGGTCGGCGGTGGTGCTCGACTTCGCAGCGGTGCCGCCGGAGCTCTTTACGCCGCTCTTCTCGTGCGCACGCGTCGGCGGGTGGGCAGCTCACATCATGGAGCAGAAGAGCGAGGGCAGGCTGATCCGCCCCAGCGCGAGGTACGTCGGCCCGTCGCCGCGCTCGATCGAAGAGGTCTCCTAGGTCTGAAGCGCCCCAAGTGTCAACGGCCACCCCGGGGAGAGGATGGCCGTTGCGCTGCGCTACAGGGGAGGGGTATGTGCGAGCCGCACGTCCTGTGCGTGAAGGGCCCGTCCGTGGGCCGCTCTAGAGGACCTATCGGCAGCGAGGAGGAATGCTTGAGCCCCCGGTGCATACTCCGGTGATGACCGGGCCTGGCCCCGCACCGATCACGGCCCCGCGCAAGCGGATCATCCTCGCTGCGTGCATTCTGGGCTCGACCCTGGTCACCGTGGACTCGACGGTGGTGAACGTGGCCCTTCCCGCGATCAGGGGGGACCTCGGAGGCGGCTTTGCGGGACAGCAGTGGACCGTGAACGCCTACCTCGTGACGCTCGCCTCGCTGATCCTCGTGGGCGGCTCGCTCGGGGACACCCTTGGTGCCCGGCGGGTCTTCTCGCTCGGGGTGGCGGTCTTCGGGGCGACCTCGCTGCTGTGCGCGCTTGCCCCCACGATCGAGACCCTCGTCCTGGCTCGCGCCCTGCAGGGGGTATCCGGCGCGCTGCTCACGCCCGCGGCCCTCGCGATCATCGTGACCAGCTTCTCGGAGGACGAGCGCGGACAGGCGGTGGGGGCATGGACCGCCTGGGGGGCGATCGGCTTCGTGCTCGGCCCGCTGATCGGCGGGCAACTGGTGGACACCGCCTCGTGGCGGTGGATATTCGCCATCAACCTGCCGCTCGCCCTCATCACGCTGCTGCTCGTCCGGCGGGTGGTGCCTGCCGGCGCGCAGGCCCACGGGGATGGCGCCCGGGTGGACGTGGTGGGCGGTGCGCTCTGCGCTCTCGGGCTGGCCGCGGCCACCTTCGGTCTGATCCGCCAGCCGCAGGCGGGCTTTGGCGACCCCACCGTGCTCGGGCCGCTCGGCGGCGGGATCGTCCTGTTCGGAGCCTTCCTGGCCTACGAGGCTCGCATCCCTCACCCGATGCTGCCGCTCGGGCTCTTTCGCCGCCACAACTTTGCGGTGGGAAACGTGGAGACGCTGTCGATGTACGCGGGGCTGTCGCTCGTGTCCTTCTTCCTCGTGCTGTTCCTGCAGCGGGCGGCGGGCTACAGCGCGGTGGCGGCCGGCACTGCCATCCTGCCGGTCACGCTGGTCCTCTTTCTGCTCTCGACCCGTTTCGGGGCGCTCGCCGACAGGTACGGGCCGCGCCTGTTCATGAGCGCCGGTCCGTTCGTGGCGGCGGCGGGAATGGCGCTGATGGCCCGCCTCGGCAAGGATTTGAGCTACACCAAGGAGCTCCTGCCGCCGCTGCTCGTCTTCGGGCTGGGGCTCGCGATCACGGTGGCACCGCTGACCGCCACGGTGCTCTCGGGAGCAGACGAGCGCAATGCGGGCATCGCCAGTGGCGTCAACAACGCCATCGCCAGGCTCGCGGGCCTGCTCGGCATCGCCATCGTGGGCGCGATCGTGGCGGCCCGCTACGGCGACTCGGCGGACTCCTCCGAGGGCGCCTTCCACATGGCGATGATCATCTCGGCCGCGCTGGTGGCAGGAGGCGGGCTGCTCGGTCTCTTCATCCGCAACCCCGAGCGCAGGGTGGAGGCCCACGACTGCTCCGGCGGTCAGCTCACGGGCGTTCCCCACGATGCGGCGGAGCATCGCGGCCCTCGTTCTCCGGCGGGGGTGCCCTGACCGGACGGCGAGTAGCCCGGCGCTCGTCCGGGGGCTCATCCCCCGGTGAGAGGCGGGCCGTGGTGGCGCGCGCGGGACCCGAAGGCCGCCCCGGCGGCTCTGCTGGGGGCCCTTCCCGCGGTTCTGCGGGCGGGGGCAGGTCGTCGGCGGGGCGCTTGGCTCGCTCACGGGCGCCGGCGCCCGCGAGGATCGCCGCGCAGGCGAGCGCCAGGACGCTCTGCCCGAGCGGGCGATCGAAGAGGCGCACCGCGATCAGCAACGCCGACCAGATACCGGCCGCGAGGATCACCGTGCCGTCGCCGAAGGGAAGGTGAAACCGCTTGCGATCGGCGCGCTGCTTGAGGAGCGCGAGCACGCCCACCGCCGTCAGCACGATCGCAGCCTCCACGAAGGAGAACGGCCCGAAGGTGCTCGCGATCAGAAGCAGCGAGGCCACGGTGGCCACCCGCTGCTCGAAGCCCAGCCGCCGCCACGTCTGAAGCAGGCCGCCCGCCGTGTCGGCGGCCGCGCGCCGCGACCCTGCCGCGCGCCCGGCCTCAGCCATCCTCGAGAGGCTGCCGGCCGTCGAATCCTGTCTCGAGCTCGTGCCAGAAGCGGATCGCATCCTCACCCTCGAGCCAGCAGAGGTAGACCTCGCGGCCCTCCCTGAATGTGGGGAAGTCCACGAGCCCGCGGTCCAGGTCGCGCACGACCACGTCCATCTGGCGCAGCTCGGACAGCGCCGTGCGCATCGACATGAACGCGTCCGAGACCACTCGTCCCGCGCCCCCGCCACCGTTGCCGGGCCCCGCCTCCGCCAGCGCCGCGCGCGCGTCCTCGTCGTTCAACCCATCACGCGCCAGACGTAGCGTCTCGATTCGCTCGATCACCCAGGGGATCGCCGCGGCCGCCTGCTCAAGCGTGTAGTGCCGTGCGTGCTGCACGGCTCAGCTCCTCCCGGATCGCTGCACCGCGGGAGTGGCGAGCGCGCTCACGCCGTTGCGGCGGCCTCTTGCGCTGCAGCGCGTATCCGGTCCTCGAGCACGCGGGCGTCGCCCTCGGACACGCAGCGCAGCTGGCCCTGGAACGCCAGATGCCAGTGCTCGGCCGGCCACTTCCGGACGTGCTCGAGCTCGCGGGCCAGCTCGACCGCGGGCACGAAGCGCTCCTCCTCGAGCACCACGATCGGCTCGGTCTCGAAGCGCCAGGGATAGGGGTCGGACTTGCCGGGCTTCCCCGGCCACACCTTCTCGCGGTCTTCGTACATCTCGGAGGAAACCCTCACCACGCCACCGAAGCCCTGCACGCCGGTCACGTAGAACACGACGTCGTCGCCCGGAGCGATCTGCTCGGCGATGCGGCGCCGCTTCTCCTTGGCGCCTATCAGCCGGAACTCCCGCTCGCGGGTGGCCCGGAAGTTCTCGAGCGAACCAGTGAGCACCCAGGTCTTGGATTTGCCTCCCACCCGCAGAAGGGTAACGGCGCGGCGCGATGCGGTCCGCGCGCGCTAGTCGATCGGAATGTCCTCGACCTCCGGCTCGCGGGGCCTGCGATCCAGGCGCTCCAGATACCAGTCGATCAGCGAGCGCAGGGTAAGAAGGCCCTCGCGGATGAGCGACGTGAGCCGCCCCTGCAGCTCGGCCGGCGCCGCCCGGCGCAGGCCATCGAGGAGGATGAAGAGTGCTGAGAGGTCGGGGCCCCCGGAGCCGGGCGGAGGCGGTGGGGGCGCGCCGTAGCGGGTGCTCCAGTCCTCGTGGACGCCGCCCCGCTCCTCGGCGCGCGAGCCCGCGTACAGATCCTGCTCGCGCTCGGCGCCCGGCCGCCGCCCCCACGGGGCGCCGCGCTCGGATCCGTCAGGGGGTGTGCTCGGCTGTGGCTCCATCGCTCGCGCGCACGAAGGACACCTCGAGCGCCCCGTCCTTGAAGCGGGCACCGCTCGTCTCGTAGGCTGCCATCGCGGGCGGGAGGATGATAGTGCGCTTGTGCCCCGCCACCTTCACGATCACCTCCAGCCCGACCTTCTTCAGCTCGACGTCCCCCCGCTCGGCAAACGGCAGAAGGAGCCGGAGGGTGGCCCGCCCGTCGGTGACCGAGAGCTCCTGGGTCAGCCCGGAGTGGAGCAGGGCGTCGGCCGCCAGATCGCCGAATACGGCATCCCCGAGGGTGTCCAGCATCTCCTCGCCCATGACCTCCCGCGGGAGGTAGGGAGCGGTCAGGATCGGCACGGGTGCAAAGGCCGAGCGCACGGACTCCATCTGGTCGCGCTGGGCCTCCCGCCATTCGCAGAAGTAGGGGTCTCCCATCGCCTCGGGAAAGATCCGGTTGACCACCACGGCATCGGTCAGATAGCCGTAGAGGTTGAGGTAGGTGAAGGTGCGCATCGCCTCCCGCACCACCATCCGGTCGGGAGTCATCACCAGCCTGACCGACGTGAGGGCCGGGTCTCGCAGGATGGCGTTCATCGCCACGAGGTTGTGCACCAGGCGCTCCACGTCCTCGAGCACGCCGTCCTCGGGGAGGGGCACGTCCAGCACGTTCCTGGCGAAGGGCCGCGCGGCGGCCAGCCACCTGCTCTGCCAGGGAAAGACCTTCTCGAGCCACCACGTGCACACCTCGGGGAAGGACAGCAATCGCAGCGTCTCGCCGGTGGGCGCGCAGTCCACCACCACCACGTCGAACTCGCCCGACTCGTGGTGCTGCTTGATCTGCAGGAGCGAGAAGAGCTCGTTCATGCCGGGCGGCACCGTGAGCTCCTCGACGGAGATCGGGTCCACGCCCTGCTCCGCCAGCAGCTCGCCGAGCCATCCGGACACAGCCTGCCAGTGGCGCTCCATCTCCTCCTGGGCGTGCACCTCCTGACCGGCGAGCTTGGCGCCGAGCGGTGTGGGGGCGCCCGACAGCTCGGTGCCCATCGAGTCGGACAGGCTGTGCGCCGGGTCGGTGGACATCACGAGGGTGCGCAGGCCGGCTGCGGCGCACCTGCGCGCCGTGGCGGCGGCTACGCTGGTCTTGCCGACCCCGCCCTTGCCCGTGTATAGGATCGTCCGGGGCGCCACCGGGCCATGGTATGCGGAGCGCGCGAAGCTGCTCGGTCGGCGGGTCCTCCCGGCTTCCCACCTCCCGCTACTGTCCACTCCCGCTCCGCCTCGATATGGAACCGCTTCCCCCGCGAACCTCTCCTCGACGGCTCGCGGCGGCCATCCTCCTCGCCGCCGTCCTTCCCATATGCGCCTGGTCGCTGGGCGCATGCGGCGGAGGGGAGAGCGAGGAGGACGTGGAGGGCCTGCTCGACCGGGCCTTTCGCCAGTCGATCGCCAGCGCGGATCTGAAGGTGGAAGCGCAACTGACCATCGACGGGCTCGAGGGCTTCGACCGGCCCGTGCGCCTTCAGGCCGCGGGGCCCTACATCGACGGCGGGCGCGCACTGCCGAAGCTCGACATCGATCTGAAGGTCGGAGTGCAGGGGGCGGGCCAGACGGTCCAGTTCGGGCTGCTGCGCACGGGCGACCGCGCCTTCGTGAAGTTCGGTGGCCAGTTCTACGAGCAGCCCCGCCGTCAGGTCGAGCGCGCCAACCGGCAGCTGGGCAAGGGCCGCGTGGGCCCGAACGCCTCGCTGCGCGACCTCGGCCTCAACCCGCGCACCTGGATCGTGGCGGCCAGGGACGAGGGCGACGAGAAGGTGGCAGGCGCGGAAACCGACCACGTCTCGGGCAGGCTCGACACGCGCAGCCTCTTCCGCGACCTCAACGAGCTGGTGGAGCGCTCCGCGGGCGCGATCGGAGGCGCCCCGGCCGACGTGCCGGAGCCGCTCACCAGCCGCCAGATCGACGAGCTGGCGGAGATCGTGCGCAGCCCCGGCTTCGACGTCTACGTGGGCAAGACCGACGACGTGATCCGCCGGCTCTCCGCCCGGTTCGAGGTCCGCGTGCCCGAGCGGGACAGAGAGCGGCTGGGGGGGATCGCGGGTGGCAGCCTGCGCTTCTCGGTGGAGCTCAGCGACCTCGGCGGGGACCAGCGGGTCGAGGCGCCCGCGAGCGCGCGGCCGATCGCCGACCTCACGACCCAGCTCGGCGGCCTCGGCGCGCTCGAGGGTGCGCTGGGAGGCGGGCCCGGGAAGGCCCGTGGGCGGAAGGGGGGCCCAGGGGCACGCGGCGGCGCGTCGACCGGAGCCGGTTCGGGATCCTCAGTCGGCGGCACGGACGGTGACGCCGGCGCTGAGGCGGTCCGGCGCTACTCCGACTGCCTCGACAAGGCCGACCCCCAAGACACGAAGGTGCTCTCGCGCTGCGCCGAGCTCTTGCGCTAGCCAACGGCGGCGTCGCGCTGCCCGCGCCGCGCGCCGAGTAGCGTCCCCACTCATGGCCCTGAATGAAATTGCCCCTTGGGCGTTGCTTGCCGTCTCGCTCGTGGGCCTGCTGTTGGTGGACATCAAGTTCTTCGCCCGCGGGCGAGAGCCGGACTTCCGCGAGGCGGCCGTCTGGTCGATCGGCTGGCTCGTGCTCAGCCTGCTCGTGGGGCTGCTTGTGCTGGCCACGCGCAACGGCGAGGACGCGGTCCTCTACACCACCGTCTACCTCATCGAGCGCTCGCTCTCGCTCGACAACCTGTTCGTCTTCCTGCTGCTGTTCGCCTACTTCGGCGTGCCCATGGAGTACCGCCCGCGACTGTTGTTCTGGGGCATCGTGGCGGCTCTCCTGCTTCGGGGCGTCTTCATCCTCGCCGGCATCACGCTGATCGAGCAGTTCCACGTCGTGGTGTATCTGCTCGGCGTGGCGCTCCTCGTGCTGGCCTATCGCATCTTCCGGGGCGTGGACGAGGGCGTCGATCCCGACCGCAACCTGATGGTGCGTCTCGTCCGGCGGTTCTACCCGGTGACGGGCGAGTTCCGCGGCAGGCACTGGTTCGTGAAGGAAGAGGGCCGCCGGTTCGTCACGCCCCTGTTCCTCTGCCTGGCGGCGATCGTCTTCGCCGATATCGCCTTTGCGATCGACTCCATCCCGGCCGCCTTCGCGATCACCAGGGACCCGTTCCTGATCTGGATGGGAAACGTGTTCGCGCTGCTGGGCCTCCGTGCCCTGTTCGTGCTGGTGGAGGGACTCATAGCCCGCTTCCGCTACCTCGACGAGACGATCGCGGTGGTGCTCGGAGTGGTGGGGGTAAAGCTCCTGATCGAGGACGTGGTGAAGATCGGGCCGGTGCTAAGCCTGGCGATCATCGCGGTGCTGTTCGCGATCGGCATCGCCGCCTCGCTCGTGGCCGACAGCCGCGATCCCAACTCCGAGCGCAAGCAGGAGGAGCGCTCGAAGCGCACGGGGCAGGATGACGAGGAATCACCGGACGAGCCGGAGCCTGCCGGCACGACCGGCTAGGTCAGGCCGCGGCTACCCGCCCTCGCCCCTGGCCCCCGCACCGCGGAGCCACTCGGCCAGCCGGCCGCCGGCGCCCGCGACCTGGTCTCCGGCGGACGCGACGGTCTGGCTGGCCTCGCCGAAGATGGTGCGGAAGCGCTCCACGTAGAAGTCCACGGCGTCGCCTGCCTCGGCGCGGGCGTCGGGCTGCTCATCGCCCCGCCGCGGGTATTCGCCCGCCAGGATCCGGTCGTACTCGCCCGACTGGACCCAGGCGATCACCTCGGACACCCGCCGCACGGGATAGGAGTGGGTGAGGTTTGCCTCGGCGAAGAAGCGCCGGATCCGGTCGAGGCTCGAATCCCACTCCTTGTACTCGTTTGCCTGCTTGATGAACGCATCGAGATTGAGCCGCTCCGACGGGAGGCCCCCCGCGACCACCATGAGGGTCCGGCATGTCACGAGGGGATCTCGGTTCACGAGCGTGGCCGCACGGTCGCACGACAGCTCGGCCGCTCGAAACCACTCGAGCAGGGCAGCCCGCACCGCCATCAGCGGAAGGCCCGAGAGCACCGGCACCCGCACGGAGGTCCCGATCCGCATGAGGATCTCGAGGGCCGTGCGATAGAGCACGTGGTCTGAGAGCACATGCCCGATCTCGTGAGCGAGCACGGTGCGCGCCTCGTCCGCCTCGAGCACCTTCTCGAGGCCCGAGGTGAACAGGACCGTCGGGGCGTTCGCCCCGATCGTGAACGCGTTGGCCACCGGGTTCTCGGTCACGTAGAGGTCGTAGACCTCGGGCATGTCGAGCACCGTGAGGCCCCGGAGGTACTCCGCCCAGATCCCAGGCAGCTGATCCGGCCCGAGCTTCACCGCGCCCGCCAGCAGCTCCTGCCTGAGCGCGCGCTCGTACTGGAGGTCCACCAGCTTGCGGACCACGGTGTCGAGCATCGGGATCGAGCGCAGCGCCGCCGTGGCCGCGCGATCGGCGGGATGCTCGAACGCTCGCGGGGAGATCGCCTCGAGCTTCAGAGACTCAGGCAGGGAGCTCATCGCTCAGGCTCACGCAAAGTAGAAGACCAGTCCGAGCACGGCATAGACGCCCAACAGCTGCGCTCCCTCGAACCAGTTCGACTCGCCGTCCTGGGTGATGAAGTTGGCGATCAGGACCGCGAAGATCAGCCCTCCCAGCTCGTACCCGTTGAACACGAGCGCCATCGGATCGGGTCCGATCACGAAGGAGAGGAGCACGAGAACCGGGGCTACGAACAGTGCGATCTGCGCGCTCGAGCCCACGGCGATGCTCACCGCCAGGTCCATCTTGTCCTTGGCGGCCACTAGCACCGCCACCCAGTGCTCGGCGGCGTTTCCGACGATCGCCACCACGAACACGCCCACGAAGAACTCCGACAGGCCGATCTCCGCCGAGGCCTCGCTGATCGAGCCCACCAGCACCTCGCTCATGACGCCCACCAGCAGCGCGGCGACGCCGAGCGAGATCATCGAGCGCTTGACCGACCAGTGAGTGTGGCCCTCCGCCTCCGCCTCCTTCACCTCGCCGCCCTCGAAGGGGTTGAAGACCTTGCGGTGCGTCTTGAGCGAGAAGTAGAGGCCGGCGGCGTAGGTGATCATGAGCACGATCGCGACCCCGAGCGAGAGCTTCTCGAGCTCGGACCCGAAGTCCACCCGCTCCTCTCCGACCCCCGGCAGGCCGCCGCCGTGGACGAGCTGGAAGACCGCCGGCAGGATGAGCGCGGTCAGCGCAAGCAGCAGCATCGAGGACTGCGCGTTGGCGGCGGTCTGGTTGAACGTCTGCCTCTCCCTCTTCCAGCCGCCCACCAGCATCGCCGCGCCCAGCACGAGCAGGATGTTCCCGATGATCGAGCCGACGATCGAGGCCTTCACGACCTCCTGGAGTCCCTCCTTCAGCGCGAAGAACGCGATGATGAGCTCGGGCGCGTTGCCGAAGGTCACATTGAGGAAGCCGCCGATGCCGGGGCCCGTCTGGGCGGCCAGGTGCTCGGTTGCCTCGCCCATCACGGCGGCGGTCGGGATGACGCCGAGGGCGGCCGCGGAGAAGATGAGCACCGGCGATGCGTGCGCCAGCTCGAGCCCGATGGCTATCGGGATGAAGACTCCGAGGTAGTGGACGGGCCGCACGCGCGGCGGAGACTACGTGCGCCGTGGGCTAGACGTCGGCTTCTACCTCGTCTTCGTCCTCGTCGGGCGACTCGTCCACGTCGTCATCGGCGGTGTCGGGATCCTGCATCGCGCGCGTCTGGCGCCCGTCGCCGCCGTGGTAGGTGGCCTGGAAGTTCTCGAGCAGCTCGTCGCGCTTTGGCTCGTCGACCGGCGACTCGTCGGATATGAGCACCCAGTCCGCGCCCTCGAACTCCTCGAGGTTGAAGATCTCGTTGTCCATCGCCGAGGAGTCGTCCACCACCACGAGCACCTCGGTCTGGGGATTGAAGTAGGTGCCGGGGCGCACGAGCAGCTCCTCGAGGTCATAGCGGCGGTCGTCGGCCATGCGCGTATCTATACCCGATGGGCGGAGGCTAAGCGCCGAATTCCTCGAGCTGGCGATCGACTTCGCCCTCCACGTCGAGCGGCTCCTCGCCGCGGCGCATCCGGCGCTCGTTGCGGGCCACCACCAGCTGGCGGACCTCCTCACGCAGCGCTGCGTCGCCGGCCGCAGGCGGGCCGGATAGGGCCGCCATCTCCGCGGGTATGTCCAGCGGCGCCTCGCCGCGCTCCTCCCTGCGGGCGGACTTCGCTTCGAGCATCTGACGGATCTCCTCCTGAGCCTCGGCGCGTGCGGCAGCGCTGCCCGGGGCCGGGCCGGCGCGGCTGTCGGGCTCGTCGAGGGACATCCCGGTCCTGCCAAGGCCCCGGTAGATGCCCCCGCTTCCGATGTAGCTGAGGCAGGAGACGACGATCGCGACGAGCACGCAGGCGATCAGCACGGTTCCGAACGTCTCCATCGGCCTAAGAGTGTGACGCCATCCGGCGCCTCGGTTGGCGCTCTCCGGCGGTTCCGGTACCCTCAGGTGGACCGGGTATTGACTGACGAATCAATCAGGCGTTGCAGGCGCCCCCAGACCGCAAGGAGCACGGATGGTCGATTTCACGCTTTCAGACGAGCAGAAGGACATAAAGGAGCTCGCCCACGACTTCGCCATGAAGGAGATGCGGCCGGTCGCGTGGGAGTTCGACAAGGACTCGACGTGGCCCCAGGAGGTCATCGAGAAGGCCTGGGAAGTCGGCCTCATGAACAACCACATCCCCGAGGAGTACGGCGGACCGGGGCTCGATTACCTCACCGGCTGCCTGATCGAGGAGGAGCTCGGCTGGGGCTGCTCGGGCATCGGCACCTCGGTGATGTGCAACGGGCTCGCCACCGCCCCGATCCAGCTCGGCGGCTCGGAGGAGATCAAGAAGAAGTACCTGGGCATGCTCACCGAGGAGCCGAAGCTCGCCTCCTTCTGCCTCACCGAGCCGGACGCAGGCTCCGACGTGTCGGGCATGAAGACCAACGCCGTCAAGAAGGGTGACAAGTACGTCATCAACGGCTCCAAGTGCTTCATCACCAACGGCTCGCACGCCGACTACTACACGGTGTACGCCAAGACCGACAAGGAGGCCGGCCACCGCGGGATCTCCGCCTTCGTGGTGGATCGCAACCTGGACGGCGTGTCGGTGGACAAGAAGGAGGACAAGCTCGGACAGCGTGCCTCCAACACGGCCACGATCTCCTTCAACGACGTCGAGATCCCCGCCGAGAACCTCCTCGGAGAGGAGAACAAGGGCTTCAAGCTCGCCATGATGACCCTCGACCGCACGCGGCCGGGGGTATCCGCCATGGCGGTGGGCATCGCGCAGGCGGCGTTCGAGTTCGCGTCGGACTACTCGAAGGAGCGCGTGCAGTTCGGCGTGCCGATCGCGATGCACCAGGCGATCCAGTTCATGATCGCCGACATGGCCACCAAGATCGAGGCCGCCCGGCTGCTCGTGCACAAGTCTGCCGTGCTGCTCGATCAGGGCAAGCGCAACACGCTCGCCTCCTCGCACGCCAAGCGCTTTGCCGCCGACAGCGCGATGGAGGTCAGCGTGGACGCCGTGCAGGTCTACGGCGGGTACGGCTTCATCAAGGAGTACCCGGTGGAGAAGCTGTTCCGCGACGCGAAGATCATGCAGCTCTACGAGGGCACCTCGCAGATCCAGCGCCTCGTGATCGCACGCGAGGTCCTGATGCCGCGGCCCGCGGAGGAGCCCGTCAAGGCAGGCGCCGCGGCGTAGGAGCGGCACGGGCAGGACGCATTCGCCGGGGGGCCGCCGTGAGGCGGACCCCCGGCTGCGAGCGGTCCGCGGCTCCGCGCGTGTCAGGATCCGTCGTTCATGGCTCGCGCCCGCGACACCAAGGGCGACCGCAGCCGCGAAGCCGCTCGCGAGGCGGTGGCTCACGCCGGGGCGATCCCGGGAGCCGCCGCCGAACCGGCTGCTCGCGGGCGTGGATCGGACCCGTTCAGCGGCGAGTTGCGGCGCCGGGAGGTCCTGCCGCTGCTGGTCCTGCACCTGATCGCCGAAGGGCCGACGTACGGAAACCAGCTCATGGAGCGCATCGCCGGGATGACCGAGGGTGTCCTATCGGTCAACCCGAACACCATGTACCCCTTGTTGCGCCGCCTCGAGCAGCGGGGCCTGATCGCCGGCCAGTGGGAGCACCCGGAACGCCGCACGCGCCGGTTCTACTCGATAACGCCCGACGGACGGGAGGAGTACGGGCGCCTCATGGAGGAGGTCCGTCCGTTCCTCGACTCGGTGGCCCGGTCGATCGACGACATCGTGCGGGAGTTGTACGGCTGATGCCGGGCGCCGTGACAGCCGCGGCCCACCGGGTTGCGCCCGAGCCGGCCGCGGCCCACCGGGTTGCGCTCGAGCCGGCACGGACCTCCGGGCGCTCACTGCCGGCGCCTTGGCTCAGGTAGCCTCCCGGGCCGCCGCCCAACGGAATGTGGAGGACGAATGTACGTGTTCAAGGCTGCAGTGGTCGGCGCAGGCACGATGGGTGGGGAGATAGCCCAGGTCATAGCCGCCGCGGGCATTCCGGTCGTGCTCAAGGACGTGAAGGGGGAGTTCGTCGAGACCGGCCTCGGCAAGGCCGAAGAGGTCACCCGGGGCATGCTCGGGAGGCTGGTCTCAAAGGAGAAGATCACCCAGGAGCAGGCCGACGCGCAGCTCGGCGAGATAACCGGGCGCATCACCGGCACGACCGAGTACGAGGGCTTCGGCGACGTGGACTTCGTGATCGAGGCGGTGCCCGAGCGGATGCCGATCAAGCAGGCCGTCTTCTCGGAGCTCGACGGGGTCACGCCGGGCCACGCGATACTTGCCTCCAACACCTCCTCCCTCGCCGTCACGGCGATGGCGGACGCAACATCGCGTCCCGACCGGGTCGTCGGCTTCCACTTCTTCTACCCCGCCTCGATCATGCGACTGGTCGAGGTGGTCGAGGGCGAGGACACCTCGGAGGAGACGCTGCAGGCGGCCACCACGTTCGCGCAGCAGATCCGGAAGACCCCGATCCGCTGCGGCGAGGGCCCGGGCTTCGTGGTCAACCGCATCCTGCTGTCCGCGATCTCGGAGGTATGGCGCGTGACCCACGAGGAGGATCTCGACGAAAAGGACGTCGACAGGCTGATCCAGGAGTCGAAGATGGCGCCCGTTGGTCCCTTCTACCTGACGGACCTGCTCGGGCTCGACACGGTGCTGCACGTGGCCGAGCACCTTCAGGAGAGCTACGGCGAGCGCTTCTTCGTGTCCCCCGCGATGGAGGAGCTGGTCGACGCGGGGAACCTCGGGCAGAAGACCGGAAGGGGCTTCTATGAGCACGGCTGATGGGCAGGGAGCGAAGGAGACGCTCCTCAAGCGCTTCTCGCTGAAGGCGATGGTCGAGGCATGCCTCGTCCTCGAGGAGGGCGAGGCCGCCGCCAAGGACATCGAGGTCGGGATGATGATGGGGGCCGGCATCCTGCCCGGTCCCTTCACGCGGGCCGACGAGCAGGGCCTGGACTCCGTGCTCGAGGCGCTCGAGGGGGCGCACGCCGAATGGGGCGACGGGTTCCAGCCACCCTCTATCCTGCGGCGCCTCGTGGCGCAGGGGCGGCTTGGCAAGAAGTCGGGACAGGGCTTCTTTGCCTACCCCCGGGCCGACGGGGGGCAGTCGCGGGAGACGGTGCTGCTCGAGACCCGCGGGGAGGTCGGCATCGTCTGGCTCAACCGGCCGCCGGCGAACCCGCTCTCGCCCCAGATGATCGGCGAGCTGACCGAGCTGTGGAACGAGGTCGACGGCAGCCTGCGCGCGGTGGTCTTCGCCAGCTCCAACATCTTCACCTTCTCCGCGGGAGCGGACATCAAGGAGTTCACGAAGATGTCGCCCGGAGAAGGCAAGGAGCTGATCGACGCCTGTCACGCCCTCCTGCGCTCGATGGAGCGCTCCTCCACGGTGACCATCGCGTCCGTCAACGCAATCGCCTTCGGCGGCGGCTGCGAGCTGGCGATGGCGTGCGACTTCCGCCTGGCGGCCGAGTCGGCCACGTTCGGCCAACCGGAGATCAACCTAGGGATCATTCCGGGCTTCGGCGGCACCCAGCGGCTACCGCGGCTGGTGGGCGAGGCAAAGGCGCTCGAGATGAACCTCGTGGGCGACCCGATCGGCGCCTACGAGGCGCTGGAGGCCGGGCTCGTCAACCGGGTGGTGCCAGACCACGAGCTGCTCGACACCTCGCTGCGGTGGGCGCGCAAGCTGGCCGCCCAGGCGCCGATCGCCGTGGAGCAGATCAAGCGGGTCTCCGCCGCCGGCGACCTCGACGAGGGCATCGAGGCAGAGAAGCAGGGCTTTGCCACCGCGTTCGGCTCAGAGGACGCCAAGGAGGGGATCGGTGCGTTCCTCGAGAAGCGGCAGGCCAGGTTCGAGGGGAAGTAGGCGCTTGGCCTCGGCCGAGTCACGAGCCGAATTCGAACGATCCGGCGTCCCTGCCGGATCCCAGCTGCTCGCCGACCTGCTCGGCGCGAGCGAGCGGGCCGTCGTGCTCACCGGCGCCGGCATCTCCGTGCCGTCCGGGGTCCCCGACTTCAGGTCTCCGGGCAGCGGGCTGTGGGAGAACGTCGACCCGATAGAGGTCGCCCACATCAAGGCCTGGCGCCGGGACCCCGGTCGCTTCTGGAGGTTCTACGGAGAGCGGTTCGCCTCGCTGGTCCACACCCGACCGAACCCGGCGCACGAGGTGGTGGCGGAGCTCGAGCGGCGCGGCGCGGTGCGGGCGGTGATCACCCAGAACATCGACAGGCTCCACCAAATGGCCGGCAGCCAGAGGGTGATCGAGATGCACGGGTCGATCGAGTTCAGCCGCTGCATGGAGTGCGGCGCCCGCGTGCCGCTCGAGCGGGTGATCGAGATGCTCGATGCAGGCGAGGGGGCGCCGGAGTGCGCGGCCTGCGTGGCGCCGCTCAAGCCCGACGTGGTCCTCTTCGGTGAGCTGTTGCCGGCCGCCGCGATGGCCGAGGCTCAGGCGCTGGCCTCCGAGGCCGACCTGATGGTGTGCATCGGCTCCTCACTCACCGTCCATCCCGTGGCGGGGCTGCCGGAGCTCACCCGCCGCGCGGGCGGAAGGCTCGCGCTCGTCACCGTCGGGGAGACCCCGTATGACTCGCAGGCCGACGTCAAGCTGCACGGCGACGTGGCAGTCGAGCTGCAAGCCGTGCTCGCCCTGATGGGAGAGCACCGGCCCGGATGATTCAGTCGTAGGTCTGTCCGAGGTGGACGTAGCGGGAGTCGGGGCCGCCGGCCTCCCGGCCGTTGATCCAGGCACGCCCGCTTGGCCGGGGAGGGTCCAAGCGGCGGCGGGCCTGGAGAGCCCGCAACACCCGGCCATCGAAGCGATCGCGGGGGTGCGGGATCGTGGGGCCGGGAGGTCTCACGGGGGGCATCCTTGTGGGCTCCATCGCTCCGTCCTATAGCCGGGTGGCCAAAGTTGCCGGCCGAGCTCGACCGGATGTCGGGAAGCTATGGGCCGTGGGAGGGCGCGTGGTGAAGATGACGTGACCGGGAGCCCGAAGCCTCTCAGGGGGCGCCACCAAGCCGGTGGACCCGCAGAGCGGCCTCCATCCTGCCGACGGCCGCGGTGACCGCCTGTGCCGCTGCCTCGTCGAGGGGACCACACAGCGCCATGTTGGCGGCGTCTCCGATGGGGGCGCGGTCTGCCTCGAGGACGGAACGGCGCTCGCCTGTCAGGGCGTCGATGAGCTCGGAGAGCAGGCTCTCCAGCGCCACCCGCGCCTGCAGCGCCGCCTCGCGGAGGCGCCCGGCGGTCAGGTCGGCGCGCGCCCTCAGCACGAGCTCCTCACACACGAGCAGCGGCTCGCGGGCGCCGATCAGCGCGGCGAAGCGCTGGTCGGGCGCCTCCATCGCCCTCTGCGGCCGTTCCCGGATGCCTGGTGGCCGCTCCCACGCCGCCTGGTAGTGGCCCTTGGCCACCGCTTCGCCCGCGCCGAAGCCCAGCCGCACCACGAGCGCGTGATCGGCCGATACGTCGCGCGCATAAGGGTCGCTCGCCGCCGCGCGGTAGGCCTGCTGGGCGCGGTTTGCCACCCGCACCGCGGACCTGACCTCGGAGTGGGTCCTCTCGCCGGCCCGGCGCACCTCTGCGAGCCAGGCCTCGGCGCTCTCGTGGTCCGGGAAGGGCTGGGGATCGATCACCGTGATGCGCGCCGTCGGTACCGGCTCCGGCGTCGCATGAGCGATCGAGCTGCCCCTTCTGCCGCGCAGGGAGCGCCGCGACGGCGCGCCCTCGGTGGTGAGCACGAGGACGTGGTCGGGAGGCGCCTCAGACGACCGGCGAACGAGGTAGCGCCCGTCGGCCGGCCCCAGCAGGAACCCGAACTCGAGCTGCACGAAGGCGAAGATGCCGCCGGCCTCGCTCACCACGGAGCGGCCGGCGGCTCTTTATTCGCCTTGGTGCGCGCGCGACGCGCGCTTCTTCCTGGGAACGTCGATCGAGTACTTGGAGGGCTTGGTGGGCACGACCGGGTTCTCGATCTTGCGCAGCCTGTCGAGCAGGTTTGACCACTGGCCGGGCTTGAGCACAGCGAGTGCCTGGCGGCCGAGCTTCTTGTTGGTCCCGAAGAGCGGCCTGAACCCGACGTGGATGTGGTCGGCGTGGTCGCCCATGGCGATCGTGGGCCCGCCGATCTCGAGCAGGCTGATGATCTGGTCGGGAGCCATCGTGCCCTGCAGGCGCATCAGCCTGCGCACCGCGGTGTCGGTCACCCCGCCGGGCTCCTGGTGGCCGATGATCGGCACCCCGTTGATCTTGGCGATGTCGACCGCGTTGCCCGACGAATGGTGGGACACGTTGCCCGAGCTCGTGAAGAACCCGTGGCCGCACTTGAGCGAGGTCACCGTTGGCCTCAGACCCGACTCCGCGAGGTAGGCCATGGTGGCCAGCACGCGCCGGTCGATCTGACCTGACTTGATGTCGTCGCGCCCGCAGCCATACACGTCGATGCGCTGATCGGAGAGCACGCGGCGCTCGAGCAGCGGCTTGGGCAGCAGCAGGATCTGGCCGATCGAGAAGCCGTCCGACTTCTCGTTGCCGTAGAGCACGTTCTTGCCCGATGCGCGGTAGATGGCGGTCGCCTCGAGCAGCTTCCAGCCGTCGAGGATCGGCTTCGGGTCGATCCGCGGCGCGCCCCTGCCCGCGGGCCGGATCTCGAAGTCGACGTTCGATGCCTTTCCGGCGACGGGGGCGCCGACGCGACCGAGGATCGTGCCGCCGATCACCTTCGAGCCGACCTTCATGCGCCGCAGGCGCACGTCCTTGGCATCCGCGCCGAAGGGGCGGGAGAAGTAGTTCCTGTAGGTCTCGAAGCCGCCCTGACGGCGCAGCTTGGAGTCGAGCAGCTGCTCGAGGCCGCCGGCTTCGCGCGCCCCCGGGATGTTCGGATGGGCGAACAGGCGCTCCTTCACCGGAGCCGAAGCACCCGGAGTCGGCCGGGGGGCGCCCTTCCCCTTCGGCTGGGAGTCGGAGTCGTCGACGTCGGGCTGACGGCCCGCGGAAGCCGGCTTCTGGGGCTTGGCGTCGCCGCCCTTGGCGTTCGCCTTGAGCGCCCTGGCCTCCTTCGTCGGGTTGTCGGCGTCCTGCTTGGGGACGGGGTAGTGCTTGGCGACCGAGCCGAGCCCCGAGTACATGTAGCGGTTGCCGTACACGTCCTGGAGCACCACGTAGCGGCCGAGCCCGGGCTTGGAGCCCATCTTCTTGATCACGCCGTCGTTGGTGGCCACCACGGGCGAGCCGCGCCGCGCGAAGATCTCGACCGTGCGCCGGTCGTCCTGGGACTTGATCACGTTGGCGGCGTTCTGGCCGCGCTTGACGCGCTTGGTGGCCTCACGCTCCTTCAGGTCATCGGCGTAGCGGGCACGGGCGGCGACCGGGAAGCGGCCTTCGGTCAAGCCGGTCAGCGAGCCCACGAGGTCTGCCGGGACACCCGCGATCAGGCGCGCGCGCAGCATCACCGAGTCGACGTACCAATCGGCGTGGTTATAGGCGAACACCGAGCGGCGCACGTCCTTCTCGTAGCCCGCCGCCTTCAGGTAGCGCGCCGCGGCGAAGATCGCGTCGACCGGGTTGTAGGGGTCCTTCTTTCCGTCCTTGTTGGCATCGACCCCGTACATCCGCCACGAGGATGGGATGAACTGCATCCAGCCAAGCGCGCCGGCGGAGGACACGTTCAGGTTGCGCCCATAGTCGGTCTCAATCTCGTTGATCGCCGCCAGGATCTCCCAGCGCACCCCGTACTGGATGCCCGCGGCCTGGTAGATCGGCAGCAGGAAGATCGGCACGCGGAACTTGCGGATCACGAAGTTCGGGACACCCGTGGTGAACGACGGGCCCGGCAGGGCATCCATGAAACCCGGGTTCTGCGGGGTCGGCGACCCGTCGGAGTTGCGCAGCAAGGTCTTCCGCGGGCGCTGCTTCTGCCCGGGAGCCTCAGGCACTACCTGAGGTATCTCATCCCCGTCCTGTGCTCCCTTCCTCTTCTTCTTCCGCTTGGCGGGACTCCGGTCTCCGCCGCCCGCGGGCTGCTCACTGCCTGCGCCGGGCTGGGGCGCCGGTGCACCGGGGGCCACCGGCGCCCCCGGAGCCGGGCCGGTGGGGGTGCCGGGCGGCACCGGGGTGCCCGGAAGCCCGACGATCTCCGACAGCGGCGTGCCGGGGGAGACGTCGACGGTGACATAGACGACCTCTCCGTTGAGCTTCTTCACGGGGATCTGGACCTTCACCGCGGATGCCGGCAGCGTGAATGCCGTAAGAGCGGCAACGGCGACGAGCCCTGCGCAAAGCAGAAAATGAGAGAGCCGCTTCTTCATCCTGATGTGTGTCTCCTCCCCGGGACCCCGGACGGGGGGGTGTTCCCCGCCGTCGCGCAAGCTATCAGACGAAAGCACCTACTCGTCGCGGGAAAGCTATCGGTTGCCTTTGGCGTTTGCAACCGGGACCCTCGTCGAGAGGCTCTCGCGGCGGTCTTCCCCCTGAGGGTGCCCGCGAGGGAACTATCGGCCGGCACCGCCGCGACCTACACCCCTCGCGAGGTGATGAGTTCCGGGGCGCGGTCCCCAAATGTGAGCTCCGGGACGTGGTCCCCAAATGCGAGCTCGGGACGCGGTCCGCAAATGCGCTCGCCGAAACGGGTGGGGGGAGGTCACGCTCGAGTAGAGCGTGAGCGTTCCCGCCGCGCGGCGCGGGCGCGGCGCGGCTTTCATCCGCGCCTCGCGGCCGGGCAACCCGTCCGCGGTTTCGCCGCAATGCACTTGAAGGGTCTCTCCCGTTGCGGGTCACGCCCGCAGGAGCGTGCTGTAGCCTGCCTGGCGATGACCGACGAGCACGAGCCGAGCGTGACCGACAGGCTCACCCGGCAGGGCGAGGAGGCTCTGGGCAGGATCGCGGAGGAGCTGATCGCGAATCCAGTGGTGAGTGGGGCGGTCTCGCGCGCGCTCGATGCGCGCGAGAAGGCCGTCCAGGCTCAGGAGGCGGCTATGGGCGCGCTCAACATCCCTTCGGCCGCGGACATCGAGCGTCTGACCCGCAGGCTGCGGTCGGTATCCCAGCGGCTCGAGGGCATCGAGGACGCCCTCGACCGGATCGAAGAGCGCACCCCTGGCGCGGCGGAGCTCTCGGGCGACGATCGCAACGCCCTCGTGGAGCGCCGGTTGGACGAGATGGCCCGCGACCTCTCCGCCCTTAAAGAGGCGGTCTCCCCGGCGGCAGACCCCGTGCCGCGGGCCCAGGAGCGGCTTACCGTCACCGACTCCGCCTAAGGACCCCTGCCGGGCGGGAGGGTCCACGCGGGAGGGTGAACCGGCGAATCCAGCGGTGGGCCGAGGGGGAGTGGCGGTCTGGCTGAGACAGCCGTCCTGCCTACCGAGGGCCGTGGCGCAAGCACGGCGCTGGTAAGAGTGTGATGGGAGGGCCGTTCTGGCGAGGGTCGTCCGTGACCCCGGGACAGGACGGCGTTGGAGGGAGAAGGGCGATTCCGGCTGCCGTCCCTGACCTTGGCTCGACTCTGGTCCTGAGCCCCGCCGACCCCCCGGCACGAGACCATCCGTCAGGTAGAGGGAGCGAGCGGCTCTTCGCCGGAGGCGGTCAGCGCAGCGTAACCCGCCCTTCCGAGCTCAAGGCCGGCCCGCTCGAGAGCATCGCTCCCGATCCGCCGGCGAGATCGCTCCACGAGGACGTCGCTGATCGCGAGCAGCACCGCTGCGGACACCTCACGCCTCGCGGCGAGAGCGAGCAGGGCGCCCGCCTCCATCTCGATCACCTCCACGCCGGCGGCCCGCCACTCGGCATCGAGATCCTGGCGCGGGTCGTAGAAGAGGTCGGTGGAGGCCGCCGTGACCGCCGGGGCGCCGCCCTCGACCAGTGCCCTGGTCAAGCCCCCATGCGGGGACAGGCGGTGGCCCGCTCCGAGGGCCGCGCTGACGCCGTCGGAGGCGACCACCTCCCCCACGGCCACCAGCCGGCCGAGTTCGAGGTCGGGGGTGAGCGCCGCGCACGTCCCGATCCGGATCAGGCGCCGGGCGCCGAGGTCGAGCAGCTCCTCGATCACGATAGCGGCGCTCGGCCCTCCCATGCCGGTCGACTGCACGGAGAGGGGCGCCCCGTCAGGAGCGGTTCCCGTGTACCCCCAGAGCCCGCGGGCGTGGTTGAACATGAGCGGCTTCTCGAGGAGGTCCTGCGCCACCGCCAGGGCGCGGTGCGGGTCTCCGGGTAGGAGCACGCGCTCGGCCAGGTCCGCGGCCGGACGCAGGTGGATGGGCGCCGGCGCGGGCACGGCGGGCACGTTAGTGATGCGGTCCCGGAGCACATAGACTCACGACGCCCATGGCTGAGCGCCGCGACATACCCGATGCCCTTCGTGACGCGGTCGAGCGTACGGTGCAGGCAACCGTAGGCACGCGCGAGCTCGCCCAGGGCGCGGCGTCGGATCTCTCCGCGTCGGTGGACGAACTCGTGAAGGGCGCGGAGAAGGGCCTCACCCGCAGCAGGCGCACCATGCGCGCTGCGGTGGGGGAGCGACTGCCCGCCACTCACGACGACATGAAGGCGATCCGCGCGGAGCTGCGGCGGATCGGCAAGCGGCTCGAGGCAATAGAGGCCAGTCTGGCCGAAAAGCCACGTGCGAAGGCCTCGAGGACCCCGAAGGCCGAGCCCGCGGCCAAGGCCAGGCCGGGCGGAGGCTCGGGGCGCAAACCTGCCGCGCGGGCGGGGTCGAGAGCCAAGCCCCAGCGCTGACGTGGCGGGACGCCGCGTCCTCATCACAGGGGTGGGCAGCTCGGTGGGCGCGGCGCTCGCGCGGCGGCTCGAGCAGGACCCGGGCTTCGAGTACGTCGCGGGGCTAGACACCCGCCGCCCCGGCGGCGATATTGGCCGCACCGAGCTCATCGACGCCGACATTCGCGATCCCGCGATCGCGGACGTCATCTCCTCCACGGCGGTGGACACCCTCGTGCACAACCAGATCGTCCGCCGGCCGGGACGGGGAATGTCGAGCGCGACGATGCACGACGTGAACGTGATCGGCTCGCTACAGCTGATAAGCGCATGCGAGAGGACGCCCCAGATCCGCAACATCGTCGTCCGCGGCTCCGCCGGCATCTACGGGTCCGAGCCACAGGCGCCGCAGTTCTTCGATGAGGGCATGGCGCACCTGTACCCGCTGCGGACGCGCTTCCAGCGTGACGTGTCCGAGATCGAGAACCTCTTCGCCACCTACGCCCGCCGCCATCCCGACGTGACCTGCACGCTGCTGCGCTACCAGCCTGCCATCGGGCCCTCGCTCGACACCCAGGTCGCCCGCTATCTCTCCCTGCCCGTGGCGCCCACCTATCTCGGGTTCGATCCGCGGATCCAGCTGGTGCACGAGGACGACGCCCTGGACGCGCTCGCGGCGGCGGTGCACCGCCCGGTACACGGCGCGGTGAACGTTGCGGGGCGGGGCACGATCGGCCTCACGCGCATGCTGCGGATTGCGGGCCGCGTCTCGCTTCCGGTGATCGGGCCGCTGTTCGGCCCCGTGGTGGACGGGATGCGGCGGGCCGGCCTGGCCGACCTGTCTCCGGACTTCCGCCGGCTCCTGCGCTACGGCCGGGCGGTGGACACCTCGCGTCTGTCGGAGGATGTCGGTTTTGAGCCCCGATTCACCACGGAGGCGGCGGTGACCGACTATCTGGCCCGGCGCGGGAGCCCCGGCGCCGCTCCGTCGCGGGTGCCGGTGGCGCCTTGACGCCGACCGGCCAGATAGAGATGGCCGCCCGTTTCCTGGCGGCTCTGCGCGAGGGCCTCGACGCCGGCGCGGAGCTCCCGGACGCACTCACGCGGTCGGCGGCCGTCCTTCCGGGCGACGCGCGCGAGCGGGTACGCGCGGCGCTCAGGCGGCTCTCCGGGGACTACCCGGAGGACGAGTGGGGCTTCGACGAGGAGTTCGTGCGGATGGTCGAGCCCGCCTTCGAGTTCCTGTACGAGCGCTGGTGGCGCGTCCGCGCCGGGGGCGTCGCCAACGTTCCGGCGCACGGGCGGGTCCTGCTGGCCGCCAACCACGCCGGCATCCTCCCGTGGGACGCCATGATGATCTCGCTCGCGATCCAGCGCGAGCACCCGCTGCCGCGCTATCCCCGCTTCCTCGTGCTCAACTGGGCCTTCGAGCTGCCCTACGTGTCGGTGGCCATCAGGAAGCTCGGTGGCGTGGTCGCCTCGCCCCACAACGCGTCTCGACTGCTCGAGCAGGACCGCCTCCTGGCCGTGTTCCCCGAAGGGGTCAAGGGCGCCGGCAAGCCGTTCAGCGAGCGCTATCGCCTGCAGCGCTTCGGTCGCGGCGGCTTCGTCGAGGTGGCCCTGCGCACCGGGGCTCCGATAGTCCCGGTGGCCGTGGTGGGTAGCGAGGAGATCTACCCCAAGCTGGGCGAGGCGCCCCTGCTCGCCCGGCTGTTGCGGGCGCCCTACTTCCCCCTCACCCCGACGTTTCCATGGCTTGGGCCGATCGGGGTGGTGCCGCTTCCCTCCAAGTGGCGAATCGAGTTCTGCGAGCCGATCGAGACGGCGGCATACGGGCCCGCGGCCGCCGATGACCGCGCCCTCGTGCTCGAGCTCTCCGAGCAGGTGCGCGAGACGATCCAGGGCAAGCTCTACGAGAGCCTCGTGAAGCGCGGCCGGGCGTTCGTCTAGGGTTGGCGCCGCATGGGCAGCTTTCAGTCGGCGGCGGAGTTCAGGGAGGTCATCGACAGGACCTTCGAGTTCATGAGCACGGACCCCGAGATGGGACCGAAGCTCCGCGACGCCGAGACGCCCCAGCGCTTCGAGTTCCCGGACCTCGACCTGGTGGTCAACATCACGTTCGCTCCTGCGGTCACCGACGGCCAGAACCTGCGCTGGGAGTGGTCCGACGACGTGCCCTGGCAGCCCGAGGTGGAGATGACGATGGACTCGGACGTGGCCAACCGCTACTTCCAGGGACGCGAGAACATCGCGATGGCCGTCGCGCGAAGGCGGATCAAGACGTCGGGCAACATCAAGAAGGCGCTGGCGCTCGCGCCGATAACCAAGCCGGTGTTCGCGAAGTACAAGGCGATGGTCGAAGCCGACTATCCCCACCTCGTCGAGTAGGCCCGCCCACCACCGGCGGGCTCAGGGCCAGATGGCGCGCAGCCGCGCGGCCTCGACCAGGCGCTCCAGCGCAACGAGCTGGGCCGCCGTGCGCCAGTCCGCCGCGGTGCGCTCGGCGGCGTCGAACACCCGTCCGAGGGCGTCGTGCAGCTGGCGTCGCATGCGGTCGGCGATCGTGTCCGCGTCCCAGAAGTACTTCTGCTGGTCCTGCACCCATTCGAGGTAGCTGACCGTGACGCCGCCGGCGTTGGCCACCACGTCGGGAAGCAGCATGATTCCCCGCTCGAGCAGGATGCGGTCGGCCTCCGGAGTGGTGGGGCCGTTTGCGGCCTCCACGACCAGGCGACACTCGAGCTGCTGCGCGTTCTCGGCGGTTATCTGCTTCTCGAGCGCCGCCGGGATGAGCACGTCGCACGAGGCGCGGAGCACGCCTTGGCGCGTTGTGGCCTCCCCGGCCGGGCAACCGCGAAGGAAGCGGTGCTCGGCGACCCAGGCGATCACCTCCTCCACGTCCAGACCCTCCGGGTCCAGCAGCCCGCCGGTCACGTCGGCCAGCCCGACGATCGATGCCCCGCGGCGCGTCAGCTCCCGGGCCACCACCGTCCCGACGTTGCCAAACCCCTGTATGGCCACGCGGCAGCCGTCCATGCTCCAATCGAGCCGTTCGAACAGCGCCTCCATGCAGAAGACGACGCCGAGCCCCGTAGCGGCCCGGCGCCCCACCGTGCCCCCCAGCACCACCGGCTTGCCGGTCACGCTCTCCGGCACGCCATGCCCGGCCTGCTGGGAGTAGGTGTCCATGAACCAGGCCATCTCCCGCTCGCCTGTGGCCATGTCGGGAGCCGGGATGTCCCTGTCCGGCCCGATGATCGGCAGGATCTCGGTGGCGTAGCGGCGGGTGATCCGCTCGAGCTCCCCTGCCGAGAGCCTGTTGGGGTCACACCGCACACCGCCCTTCGCACCTCCGAAGGGCAGCCCCACGACGGCGCACTTGATGCTCATCCACATCGAAAGCGCAGCGCACTCGCCGAGTGAGACGCCCGGGGCATAGCGGATCCCGCCCTTCGCCGGTCCCATCGCCAGCGTGTGCTGGACCCGGTAGCCGGTGAACATCTCGACCTCACCGCTGTCGCGCCTGACCGGAAAGTTCACCACGAGCGAGCGGCGCGGCTCCAGCAGGCGACCGCGGACCTCGGGCTCGAGCCCCAGGACGTCGGCGGCCTGCTCGAACTGGGCGACCGCGATGCCCCAGAGCTCGGATCGCCATTCCGTCCCGGGTCCCGCGAGGTGGTGCTCGGTGGCGAGGACGTCGTCCCAGCCACCACTGCCCCGGCGCTCCCGGGAGCTCAGAAGTGCACTCCGCGGAGCAGGTAGGCCATCGCGACCGCCTCCGTGGAGATCTCCTGGTCCTGCGGGGGCTCGGCGGGCGCCGCCCCGTCCCCCGCGTCCTTCCTCTTCGCCGCCTCGGAGTCGGGGAAGAGGTCGTAGGCCTGGTGCAGGATGATGTCCACCGTTGCGGGCGAGAGCGTATACAGGAGCTCGCCGAAGGTGCCCAGGCGCGAGGCCTTCTTCTTCGGCTTGTCGATCATCGCGTCGCACAGCAGCGTGGCCGCCTCCGCGGGGGTGAGCGTGGGGAACGCCTTGTAGATGTCGGTAGGGGCGATCATCGGGGTGCTGACGAGCGGCATGTAGACGGTCGTGAACTTCACGTTGTCTGTCAGGCACTCCGGGGCCGCGCAGCGCGTGAACGCGTCGAGCGCCGACTTCGAGGCCACGTATGCCGAGAAGCGCGGAGTGTTGGTCTGCGCGCCGATCGATGACACGTTGATGACATGGCCGGACTTGCGCTCCCGCATCCCGGGCAGGAAGGCCATGATGAGCTTGAGCGCGCCGAAGTAGTTGAGCTGCATGGTGCGCTCGTAGTCGTGGAACCGCTCATACGAGCGCGCGACGCTGCGCCGGATCGACCGTCCGGCGTTGTTGACCAGGATGTCCACGCCACCGTGCTCTTCCAGCACCTCCTGGGCCAGCCGGTCGATGTCCTCCATGTCGGAGAGGTCGGCCGGGTGCACGAACGCCGTCCCGCCGGCGTCTCTCACCTGCCCTGCCACCTCCTCGAGCTTCTCGCGCGTGCGGGAGACCAGCAGCACCGTGCCGCCGGCCTCGCCGACCTTGAGCGCCGTCTCCTGACCGATGCCGCTGGAGGCTCCGGTGATGAGGATCCGCTTGCCCGTGATCGCGCCCGTGAGCGAGCGATCCCGGAACAGGTCCGGGTCGAGGTTGCGCTCCCAGTAGTCCCATAGCCGGGCGGCGTAGGTGTCGAGCGGCGGCACCGCGATGCCCGTGCCCTCGAGTGCCCGCATGGCGTCTCGCGCGTCGAAGTGACAGTGGAAGTCGCGGTTCTGCATGGCGTCGGGGGGGACGCCGAAGTCGCGCAGCAGCTGGTTGCGGATGCGCTTGACGGTGGGAAGCGCCATCACGCCGGCCTTGACGGGCGCGGGTATCGCGTTCGTCAGATGGGAATCGATGCGCATCGCGAACTGGGGTGCGTGCGCTGCCTTCGCGAACGTGTTGAGCGCCCCGCCCACCGACATCGGCTCCGGGTTCACCAGGTGGAAGGTGTCGCCCGGCAGGTCGGCGTCGGGGAGATGTGCGATGTGGTCTATCGCGCGCGCCACGTAGTCGACCGGCACGATGTTGGTCTGGCCCCCTTCGGGTCCCGCGATCGGGACCCACTGCGGAAGGGCGTTGCGCAGCCTCTGGATCAGCTTGAAGAAGTAGTAGGGCCCGTCGATCTTGTCCATCTCGCCCGTCTCGGAGTGGCCGACGACGATGCCGGGGCGGAAGATGAGCCACTTTGCCTTCACGCCCCGCCGCACGAGCTCCTCGGACTCGTACTTGGTCCGGTGGTAGTGGTGGGGAAGCTTCTGTCCCTCGTCGAACATGTCCTCCTGGAAGACGCCCTTGTAGGACCCCGCCACCGCGATCGAGCTGACGTGGTGGAAGCGCCCGACCGCGAGTGAGTCGGCGAACTCGATCGCGTGCCGGGTGCCGTGCACGTTGGCCTTGACCGAGGTCTCCTCGTCGGCCTCGACGTCGTACACCGCCGCCAGGTGGAAGAAGTGGTCGATCCTCTCGTCCCCACGAAGGGTGGACCCGGAGGGCTCACCCTGCAGTGCCTGCACTCCGAGCCCGGGCTTCGACAGGTCGCCGGGCACGGCCACGATCCGTCCCTCCGCGGCGCCCAGGCGGCTCGCGAGCGCGTCCACCTTGCCGCGGGAGCCCTCTCTGACCAGCACGTAGATGGTGCCCTCGCGCCCCAGCAGCTGCTCGACCAGGTGGCGGCCGATGAAGCCCGTGGCTCCCGTGACGAAGTAGTTCAAGACTCCTCTCCCATTCTCCCTCAGGACGCGGCGAGTCTATAGCGCGCCGATGGGCCTCCGCCCACTGCGCGGGCGCCCGCGGACCACGGCGGGGTCATGGCCGGCGGCGTCGCCGCTGTAGCGTCAGGCCCGTGAGCGAGTGCACGCTCAGCACGAAGGAGGCCGCCGATCGGACGGGCGTCTCGAGCGCCACGCTCAGGCGCTGGGCAGCCACCGGGGTGATCCCGGAGGTGTCCGGGAAGAGGAGGGAGGCCTGGAGCGCCGCAGCCGCCGCTCACGCGCGGGTGGTGGCCCGGCTGGGCAGGCGCGGACACACGCTCGAGCAGATCCGCCGGGCGGCGGCGGACGGGCGGCTTGCCTACGGCCTCGCCGAGGAGACGTTCCCTCCCGTGCGGGGGGCGGTATCGCTGGATGAGGCGGCCGAGGCCACCGGCCTCGAGCCGGCTCTGATCGAGCGCTTCTGGGGCAGCATTGGGCTGCTGCTATGCCGGGCAACGACGCCGAGGTAGGCGGGATGGCGGAGCCGGTACTCGAGGCGGCGCGCGAGAGCGGGCTCATCGGAGTGGACCAGCCCCTCCTCGTGATGCTCTCAGGCGGCGCTGACTCCGTGTGCCTGCTCGACGTGGCGGTGCGCCTGGGCGCCCGCACCGCGGCGCTCCACGTCAACTACGGGCTGCGCGACGATGCCGAGGGGGACGAGGAGCACTGCAGGGCCTTGTGCCGCTCCCTCGGCGTGCCCCTCACCGTGGAGGCCGCGTGGCTGCCCGAGCAGGGCAACCTGCAGGCCCTCTCGCGGGACGCCCGCTACGGACTGGCAGAGCGCACGGGCGCCGGTGACTACGCGGCCGCCCACACCGCCTCCGACCAGGCCGAGACGGTGCTCTACCGGCTCGCTGTCTCGCCGGGCCGGCGCGCCCTGCTGGGGATCGAGCCGCGGAGGGGCAGGCTGGTCCGGCCGCTGCTCGCCGTGACACGCGACGAGACCCGCGCCTACTGCCGCGAGCGCGGCCTCTCCTGGCGTGACGATGCCTCGAACGAGGACCCGCGGTTCGCCCGCGCTCGTGTGCGGCTCGACCTGCTGCCGGCGCTGCGCTCACTGAACCCGGCGGCGGAGCGGACGATCACCGAGACCGCACTGCTGCTCCGCGACGAGTCGGAGTTGCTCGAGGGGGTCGTGGCGAGCGCCCTCGAGGCGCTCGGCGGGGGACCCAGGGTGGAGCTGGCGGCACTGCGAGAGCTGCCGCCGGCGCTGTCGCGGCTGATCCTGCGAGAGCTAGCGGAACGGGCAAAGGGTGGGCCTCACCCCCTGTCTCGCGCAGACGTGGCGCGCATCCTGGCAGCCGCCGATGCGGGAAGCCGCTCACTCGATCTCGGAGGGGACCTGAGGGCCATCGTCGAGTACGGGACGCTTCGGTTCAGGCGGGGCGGTGACCGGCCGCCTCTGGAGTCGGTGCCCCTCTCGGTTCCCGGTCGAGCGCGGTTTGGTGGCTGGGAGGTGGAGGCGATCGCGGGCAGTGGTGAGGCGCTGGTGTCCGCGCAGGCGCTCGGTGGGGCTCTCACCGTGCGTGCCTGGCGTGCCGGGGATCGCATCCGGCCGGTGGGTCTGGGCGGCACGAAGACACTTCAGGACCTGTTCACCGACCGCAAGGTCCCGAGGGCCCTACGCGCCTCGCTGCCGGTCGTCGAGGCAAGGGACGGCATCGTCTGGGTGGCCGGCGTGGCCCTCGACGAGCGCTTCGCGGCCGCGCCGGATGACGTCCGCCCGGTGGGGCTCTCGGCTCGCCAGGTGCTGCCCATCTAGACTCGCGCGGTGGTCAAGGACCCCGCGATCGGAGACGTGCTCGTCCAGCGCGACGACCTGGCTCACAGGGTCCAGGCCCTCGGCGAGGAGATCACGCGCGACTACGCGGGGCGGACGTTGCTGCTCGTGGGGGTCCTCAAGGGCGCCATGTTCTTCCTGTCCGACCTCATGCGCCGGCTCGAGGTTCCATGCGAGGTGGACTTCATGGCCGTCGCCTCCTACGGGTCCTCCACGGACTCGAGCGGCGTCGTGCGGATCCTGAAGGACCTCGATGCCTCGATCGAGGGCAGGGACGTGCTGATCGTGGAGGACATCGTGGACTCGGGCCTCACGCTCTCCTACCTGCTGCGCACCTTGAAGGCGCGCGACCCGGCGTCGCTCGAGGTGTGCGCACTGCTCACCAAGCCCGAGCGCCGCAAGGTGAACCTCCCGATCCGCTACACGGGCTTTGAGATACCCAACCGGTTCGCGATCGGGTACGGCCTCGATTACGCCGAGCGCTTCCGCAACCTGCCCTACGTCGCGGTCCTCGCCGACGGAGCCTAAACGGTACACGCCCGTCCGCGCAGGGCACAAGAAGGGAACTACCCCCTTGCTAGGCTGTCGTTTCACCCGGCCTGACGCCCCTCCCCTCCCGTGAGCAGATTCTTCAAGAGTGCGCTGTTTCCGATCCTGATCGTGATCGTGCTCGCGTTCTTCGCGCGCGAGTTGATCAGCCCGAACGACAAGGAGCCGGATCCGGTCTACACGGAGTTCCTGGCCCAGCTCGACAGCGGCAAGGTCAAGGAGGTCACGCTCAACACCAAGAACAACCGGATCGACGTCACGCTCAAGCCCCAGCCCGGCGGGGAGCCCACCAAGTACAGGACCGCCTATCCCGACAACACGGAGCCGAACCTGGTCAACGAGCTGCGCTCGGAGAACGTGCCGATCGAGGTCAAGGCCAAGTCGGGGAGCGGCTGGAGCACCGCCCTCATCTACATCCTGCCGTTCGTGATCTTCCTGCTCTTCTGGCTCTTCATCATCAACCAGATGCAGGGTGGGGGCTCGAAGGTCATGTCCTTTGGCAAGTCGCGCGCCAAGCGGATGTCGGTGGACGCCCCGAAGATCACCTTCCGTGACGTCGCCGGGGTCGACGAGGCCGTCGAGGAGTTACACGAGATAAAGGAGTTCCTCGAGAACCCCAAGAAGTTCCAGGCACTCGGCGCCCGCATCCCCAAGGGCGTTCTCCTCTATGGACCGCCCGGCACCGGCAAGACGCTGCTCGCGCGGGCGGTGGCCGGGGAGGCCGGGGTGCCGTTCTTCTCGATCTCGGGCTCCGACTTCGTGGAGATGTTCGTGGGGGTCGGCGCCTCGCGCGTGCGGGACCTTTTCGAGCAGGCCAAGCAGAACAGCCCCTGCATCATCTTCATGGACGAGATCGACGCGGTCGGGCGCCATCGCGGCGCCGGCATGGGCGGCGGCCACGACGAGCGCGAGCAGACGCTCAACCAGCTCCTGGTGGAGATGGACGGCTTCACGATGACCGACAACATCATCCTCATCGCCGCCACCAACCGGCCCGACATCCTCGACCCGGCGCTGCTGCGCCCCGGGCGCTTTGACCGGCAGATCGTGGTGGATCGCCCCGACCGCAAGGGGCGCGCAAAGATCCTCGAGGTGCACACCCGCGGCAAGCCGCTGGCCAAGTCGATCGACCTGGACAACCTGGCGGCCCAGACGCCCGGGTTCACCGGCGCCGACCTGCAGAACCTGGTGAACGAGGCGGCGCTGCTCGCGGCGCGCACGGGCAAGCGCGAGATCGACCACCTGCAGCTCGAGGAGGGGATCATGCGCGTGATCGCGGGTCCCGAGAAGAAGACCCGCGTGATGAGTGAGAAGGAGCGGCGCATCACCGCGTTCCACGAGATGGGCCATGCGATAGTCGCCCACTTCCTCGAGCACACCGATCCGGTGCACAAGATCAGCGTGATCTCCCGCGGTCAGGCGCTCGGTTACACGATCTCGCTGCCCACCGAGGACAAGTTCCTGACTACCCGCGCCGAGCTGCAGGACACGATGGCGATGACGCTCGGGGGGCGCGCCGCCGAGGAGCTCGTCTTCAGCGAGGTCACCACCGGCGCCTCGAACGACATCGAAAAGGTCACCGCCACCGCCAAGCAGATGGTCATGCGGTTCGGGATGTCCGAGAAGCTCGGCCCGCGCGTGTTCGGCCACGACCACGGCCAGCCGTTCCTGGGCCGGGAGTTCTCCTCCGAGCCCGACTACTCCGACGACGTGGCGCGCGAGATCGACGACGAGATCCGTCGCGTGGTCGAGGAGGCCCACCAGGCGGCCCGCGACATCCTCGACCAGCGTCGCGAGCAGCTCGACCACACATCCGAGATCCTGCTCCGGCGCGAGACGATCGAGCGGGAGGAGTTCATCCAGCTCCTCGACGGCAAGGACGAGCTCGAGGTCTTCGGCCCGGACGAGCCGGTGCTGCCCCAGGGCCCCGCGCCCGCCCCCGAGCTGCCGCAGCGAAAGCCCGAGCGCAAGCCACATCCGCTTCCCCGCCCGGGACTTGCCGGCGGCACGGCGGAGATGTCGGGCCTCGAAGCACCCGAGAAGCCATGATCGAGCCGGGGGGCTCGCGCCCCCCGGCGGATCACCTGATCATGGGGGTCGTGAACGTGACACCGGACTCGTTCTCCGACGGTGGTCGGTACCTCGATCCGGAAGCCGCCGTGGCGCGCGGTCGCGAGCTGGCCGTGCAGGGAGCCGGTGTGCTGGACGTGGGAGGCGAGTCCACCCGGCCCGGCGCAGGGCCCGTGTCCGAGGCGGAGGAGCTTCGGCGCGTGATCCCGGTGATCGAGCGGCTGGCCGGCGAGCCCGGGGACTTCGACCTCTCGATCGACACGATGAAGCTGGAGGTGGCCCGCGTCGCTCTCGACTCGGGCGCGCGGATCGTGAACGACGTCACCGCCCTCCGGTTCGATCCCGGCCTCGCGGCCCTGGTGGCCGAGCGAGGCGCCCGCTGCTGTCTCATGCACATGCTCGGCGAGCCCCGCACGATGCAGAAGGCGCCCTCCTACGACGACGTGGTCTCAGAGGTGAAGGCATTCCTGGAGCAGCGCATGGCGTTCGCGATCGCCGAGGGAGTCGCAGAGGAGAAGCTGTGGCTCGATCCCGGGATCGGATTCGGGAAGACCGTCGAGCACAACCTCGAGCTGGTGCGACGGCTGGATGAGATCGTGGCCATCGGCCGTCCGGTGGTGATCGGAACCTCTCGCAAGAGCTTCCTCGGCAAGCTCGCCGGGGGGCGCGGCGAGGAGCATCGTCTGCCGGGAACGATCGCCACGAGCGTCCTCGCGCTGGAGCGCGGCGCGAAGGTGTTCCGCGTGCACGACGTGGCCGAGGTGGTGGATGCGCTGGCGGTCGCCAGTGCTACGGTCGGCCCGGACATGGGAGCGGGCGCATGACCGACGAGCACGACCGGCTCGAGCCGGACGACGACCTCGACGGACGGGAGTTCGACGACGAAGACGACGAGGCGCCCGAACCCGCGGTGACGGTGGAGATCACCGGCCTCTCGCTGTTCACCCGCCACGGAGTCACGCCGGCAGAACGAGAGATGGGGCAGCGGCTCGTGGTGGACGTCGCCTTTGAGCTCACCGACTGCGACGCGATGGTCACCGACCGTGTCGAGGACACGGTGGACTACGCCGACGCATGCGAGCAGGTGGCCCTGGCCGCCCAGGAGCGCTCCTACGGCACCCTCGAGCGCCTCTGCACGGCCATCGCTGACAGGCTGATCGAGCGCTACGGCGCTGACTCGGTGCGCGTCAAGGCCACGAAGCCCGAGCCGCCGATCGCACTCCCGGTCGAGGCGGTCTCGGTTGAGGTCTGGCGGGAGGCCTGAAGCTCCGGGGCCCCTACCTGGGCGGCGGCCCCCACAGCAGCCCGACGATGGCATCGGTGAGCGGATCGAGAGGTGCTCCTATCGCTTCCCCCAGCTCGCGGGTGACCTCGCCCAGCTCCCGTGCCACCGGAGCCGCCGGCGGCGCGGAGGGGGCGGTGTGCGTTGTGACTTCGCCGGTCCCGGGGGAGGAGGGCTGCTCCGGCTCGAGCCCCTCCCGTTTCACGGCTTGCCTGCCGGAATGCCTGCGGCGGCCGCCCGCCGCCGGGGCTGCCGTCGGTGGGGCGGCGGAGGCGATCGCCCCGGTCGGCGAGGCGGGAGCTTCCGCCACCTCGGCGGGCGGAGCCACGTCGGCGCCCACGATCTGCGCATCCTCGAGTGCCCTTCCCGGCGCGCCGCTCAGGCCGGTCTCCGGCAGGGAGGGCCCCGACGAGATCTCGCCCAGCGACCCCAATCCGCCGAGGCCGCCCACGGAGGCAAGAGCGCCCGCGGCGAGCAGCAGGACGAGTGGTGCGAGCAGCGAAGCGCCCGCCGCGCGCGCCACCTGGCCGGTCCACATGCGCACGAGTCCCACGCCCACATGGTAGGCGCTGACGCCAGAGCCGGCGACGGGTGTCAGGCAGGCCGTTGGGAGCACCGGTGAGCACGGGACCGCGCGGGGCGTTCCGGCGGCTTGCCCTGGCGCCGACCCTGACCCTGGCGCTCGTGGGCCTCACGCTCGTGCTCGCCCTCATCGCTGCGCTCGGCATCGGCAATCTCATCGCAGCGAGGCAGGACTACGAAGACGCCCTGGCGCGCAGCTACGAGCTCGAGTCGGCCGTCTCACGCCTGCTCGCCGCGGGGGTGATCGAGGAGACGGGCTTTCGGGTCACCGGGCGGGCGGCGGTGCCGGCGCGCCGGCGCGCGCGGAAGGTCTTCCAAGAGCAGGCGAGCGAGGCGCTGACCCTCGCGCGGGGAGACCCCGACAGCGTCCGACTGGTACGCGAGCGCATTCGAGCCCAGAGCCGGGCCAGGCGGCTCGCCGCTCCCCGCAGACGCCGTTCGGCGAGAGCGGAGCGTGCCCTGGTGCAGGCGATCTCCGTGGCGCGCGCGGTGGATGACGACCTTGCGGCTCGCCAAGACCGCCGCCGTGCGAGCGCGCGTGAGATCGCCCGTGACAAGTCGCGCACGGCGCTGGTCACCGCCGCGGCTGCCGGTGCCCTCGCGCTCCTTGGTGCCGTGACGCTCATAGCGGCCCTGATCGCATCCATCCGTCGCCCGCTGGACGAGCTCGTCACGGCCACGCAGAAGCTCGCCGCCGGGGACCTCACCGAGCGGGTGGAGCCGAGCGGTCCGCTCGAGCTGCGAGAGCTCGATTCGGCGTTCAACGCCATGGCCGAGCAGCTCGAGGGCGCGCAGACCCGCATCGAGGCCGAGCGCATGAAGCTCTCCACGACGATCGAGAGCCTCGGCGACGCACTCGTGGTATGCGACTCGGCCGGCGTGGTGAGCACGATCAACTCGCGGGTCCGGGAGATCGCCCCGGAGCTGCAGCCAGGGGTCTATGCGCATGGGCGCGCAAGCCCGCTGCCGCCTCTCGACCAGGCGCTCCGCGGAGAGGTCACCGTCGAGCGGGGCGACAGGACGCTGTCGATCACGGCAGCCCGCCTGGGTCCCGGCGCGGGCGGCGGGGTGGTGTGGACGCTTCGCGACATCTCCGAGCGCGCGCGGTTGGAGCGGGTGAAGTCGGACTTCGTGGCCACCGCCTCCCACGAGCTGCGCAGCCCGCTCACGTCGATCAAGGGTTTCGTGGAGCTCCTCGGCGGCTCCGATGCCCTCGGCGAGCGCGAGCGCCAGTTCGTCGACGTGATCCTGCTCAGCACGGATCGACTGGTCGATCTGGTGAACGACCTGCTCGACGTGGCCCGCCTCGAGGCCGGGAAGGTGGAGGTGCATCCGCGGCTCGTCGATCTGGCGGACGTGGTGAAGGAGGTCGCGGCGCTGATGGCGCCGCGCCTCGCCGAGAAGGGCCAACGGCTGGAGATCGATCCTCCGGAGCTCCTGCCGCGCGCGCTGGCCGATCCGGTGCGCGTCCGCCAGATAGTGACCAACCTGATGTCGAACGCACACCAGTACACCGACCCCGGAGGGTCCATCGCCGTCACCCTGGGCGCCCGGGAGGGAGCCGTCGAGCTGGCCGTCAGCGACACCGGGCGCGGCATGACCCCGGAGGACGTCGAGCAGGCGTTCGACCGATTCGTGCGGCGCGAGGACGGCGGCTCGGGCAGCGGGCTCGGGCTGTGGATCGTCAAGTCGCTGGTGGACCTGCACGGCGGCTCGATCCACGTGGACAGCACGGTGGGGGCGGGGAGCACCTTCACGGTCCGCCTGCCGGCCCAGCCGGCGCGGGTGCCCGACGAGTTGCAGGCCTCGGAGGCCATCCGCGCCAAGTGCGTGCTCGTGGTCGGTCGCTCCGCGATCCGCAGCCGGCTCGAGCCGGCGCTCGTGCAGCTCGGACTCGACCACGAGTGGGTGACCAGCGGCGCCGCCGCCACCCAGGCCTGCAGGAGTCGCCGCTTCGAGGTTGCGCTGGTGGACTCGGGAATGCGCGCGGTGGATGGGGTGTTGAGCGGCCTGGATGCCGGCCGACCCGGCCGCCCGGCGGCCGCCATCCTCTTCACCGCCGACGGCGGCCAAGAGCACGCCTCGGCCGGCGGTGCGCAGGTCGTCCTCGTTGAGGAGGCGGCGCGGGCAGCCCTTGACGTGCTCAGGAAGGGGACGCGGCCCGCGTCACCGAAGGCACCGGGCAAGTAGCCTTTCGCTGGGGAGATATGGCAGAAGCGGGGATACGCAAGGGTGCGGGACAGGACGAGCTCGAGCGGCTGCAGCTCGCGCTCGACCGTCAACGCCGCCTCGCGGAGGAGAAGGAGCGCCAGCTCGAGCGCTACGCGTCCGATCTGCGCGAGACCTTCAAGGCCGAGCGCGCCAGGACCGACGAGCTGCACGCTTCCTACCTCGCCACCGTGCGCGCGCTCACCAACGCGGTCGAGGCGCGCGACGCCTACACGGGCAAGCACGCGGAGCGGGTGGCCGCCTATGGCCTCGAGCTCACCAGGCGGATCGACCCCGAGCTCGCGGAGAACCCGCAGGTCGAGTTCGGGTTCCTGCTCCACGACGTCGGGAAGGTCGCCATCTCCGATGGCATCCTGTTCAAGCCGGAGCCGCTCCTCCCGGAGGAGCGCACACTGATGCGCCGTCATCCGATGATCGGCTATGAGATCGTGCGGGATATCCCGTTCCTCGAGGACGCCGCCCAGATCGTGCGCCACCACCACGAACGCTGGGACGGCGCCGGCTACCCGGACGGACTGGCCGGTGAGCAAATCCCCGCGGCGGCGCGCATCTTCTCCGTGGCGGACACCCTGGATGCCATGACCACCGATCGGCCCTATAGCCGGCGGGTGTCGTTTGCCCGGGCGCGCTCGGAGATCGCCGCTATGGCCGGCTCGCAGTTCGATCCCGCCGTAGCGGACGAGCTCGCGCACGTGCCGGACAGCCGGCTCGAGCTCATCAGGGCGGGGACCGGATGAGCGCTCGGGAGGCCATCCGCGGGCACTCGGGGATGCCGTCCTGATGGCAAGCGTCCTCATCGCCGATGACGATCCGTTCGTTCGCAAGCTGATCGTCACGACCCTCGAGGACGTGGCCGGCTTCGAGCTCATCGAGGCCGCCGACGGCCGGCAGGCCGTGGAGGTGGCCCTGCGAGAGCGCCCGGAGCTCGTGTTCCTCGACGTGAACATGCCGGAGCTCGACGGCTTCCAGGCGTGCCGGCGATTGCGGGCGGAGCCCCACACCGCACAGGCCATGATCGTCATGCTCACCGCTGCCGGGGGGGACGCCGCCGAGCGGGAGGCGGAGAGTGCAGGCGCCGACCTCTTCCTCACCAAGCCGTTCAGCCCGTTGGCGCTCCTTCGCCTGGTGGACGAGCTGGGCGCGAGCGGCGCGGTCGCCCCGCGCTGAGATGCGGGCCCACCTCGGGCTCGGCTCGAACGAGGGCGAGCGCCAGCAGGCCCTACGCGCGGCCCGTTCCGCGCTCGAGCGCCGCGGCCTCCATGTGGTGGCGTCCTCCTCCGTCTACGAGACGGCGGCCCAGGGCGAGGTCCTCGACCAGGGGGACTTCCTCAACGCGTGCATCGCCGTAGAGACGGGGATGGAGCCCGAGGAGCTCCTTGATCTCTGCCAGGACGTCGAGCGTGAGCTCGGCCGCAGGCGGCACGGGGTGCGGCATGGCCCTCGGCCGATCGACGTCGACGTGCTGCTGATGGGCGACCTCGAGCACGCATCCGAGCGGCTCACCCTGCCCCACCCGGAGGTCACCACGAGGCGGTTCGTGCTCGAGCCGCTGCTCGAGATCGACCCCTGCCTGACGCTGCCCGACGGCACCGGCCTCTGGGCCCTGCTCGACTCGGTGCGTGACCAGCGGGTCGAGCGCGCCGGACGGTTTTGACCCCCCAAACGGGGGGTTTCATGCGCCGATCCGTGGGATGCCTCCGGCCACTGCGCAACACTCGAATTCATGGTCACGCTGACCGAGACGGCAAGCTTCCGTGGCGATGATGCGACCCCCCTCGTCGAGGCGTCGCTGGCGTGCAGGATGTGCCTCTCGGGCGAGATCGACTGGTCGCTGCGGGTGGACGAGTGGGACGCCGAGGTGGAGTGCCGCTGCCGCGGCTGCGATGACCTCAGGACGGTGTCGCTCACCGGTGAGCAGGCGTTGAGGCTCTCGGTCGACCGCCGCTTGAACTGAGAGAGAATCCGGGGGCGCGAGCCCCCGGGTTGATCCTGCGGCGGGGGGGTTCCGGGGGGCGCGAGCCCCCCGGTGTTCTCAAGGGGGCGGAGCCCCCGCCCCCCGGTATTTTCCTTGTATGCCCGACTCGGCGCCGATCCAGCGCACGGACCAGCTCGATGTCATGGTCGAGCTGCTCTCGGGCCTCGATGCCGACGGCGTGGACGCCCCGCAGGCCTTCTACGACCCGCTGTGCGAAGCGGTGTCCCGGCTGACCTCCATGGAGCGGGTGATGCTCGTGCTCTACGAGGACGCCCGCAAGCTCGTGGTGCCCGCCGGCAGCCACGGGATCGAGCCGGAGCTCCTTGCGGACGTCTTCGGCACGCTCGACGAGACCCCGATCGCAAAGCGTGCCCTGGCCGAGGACCGGGTGGTGATGGCCTCCGACCACCTCGAGCGAGAGGTGCCTCCCCGCTACGCGCGGGTGCTCGGGGAGACCACGCTCTCGTGTACGCCGGTGTCCGCGGGGGGAAGCTGGCTGGGGGTGATCTTCGCCGACCGAGGGGGAGGTCGCTTCGAGCTGACGGGCAAGGAGCGCCACCGGATGTGGACGCTCGGCAAGACCGCCGCCCTGGCGGCCAGCGCCCGCATCGCCACCTCCCACCAGGCGCGCGCCAGGCTGCTCGACGAGCGAGTCGACCTTGCGCGGGAGGTCCACGAGCGTGTGATGCAGCGGCTGTTCGGCGTCTCGCTAGTGCTCGGGGCCGAGCGCGAGCTCACGCGTGAGGAGCGCCGCCGCGCCGGCGATGAGATCCAGGCGGCCGTCGGCGACCTCCGGAGCGCGATGGCGAGGCCGATCGAGTCGCCGCCAGCCGGCACCGGTGCGAAGCTGCGGGATGAGCTCAAACGCCTCAGCCGACACTACGACGGCGCGCCGATCGAGATCTCATGGCAGCGCGATCAGGAGGTGCCGGAGCACCTCGAGCAGCTCGCCCAGTCAGTGCTCGCAGAGGCGCTTCGCAACGCGCACAAGCACGCCGCGCCGACCAAGGTGAAGGTCAAGCTCGCCGGCGATGATGGACTCTTCCTGCTCGAGGTGCGCAACGATGGCGTAGGCCAGTCCGGGCGCGGGCAAGGCGCGGGGATGGGGCTGCGCCTGGCAGCCCTCGACGCACTGCAGCGCGGCGGGGTGGTCGAGTTCGGCACGCTGGACGAAGGGGTGTGGCGCGTTCGACTTGTCGTGCCGGTTTCGGGCGAGCAGGCGTGATGGGCGGGCGGCGGCTCCGGGTGCTCGTGGTGGACGACCACGACGTGGTGCACTGGGGCTTTCGCCTGCTGCTCGCCGACCAGCCCTGGGTGGAGCGTTGCCTCACCGCGCGGGACGAGAGCCAGGCACGCGAGCTCGCCCGCCGGTACGAGCCGCACGTCGCGCTGGTGGACCTCTTCCTCGGCGAGCAGTCGGGGGCGGAGCTATGCGAGACGCTGAGGCGGGAGTCGCCGAAGACGGCGGTGCTGCTGATCTCGGGAGCCGGCTGGATATCCCCGCAGGCGGCCCGGGTGGCGGGCGCGTCCGGGTTCGTGTCCAAGGACTCGGGCGCCGACGAGGTGGCTGCCGCGATCCGCACCGTCGGCAACGGCGGCACGGTGTTCGCTCCCAGTCCCGACGGGCCCTCGGCGGCGCTGTCGCCACGTGAGCTCGAGGTGCTGGGGCTGTTGGCCTCGGGCGCCACCAACCGCGAGATCGCCGGTCAGCTGCATCTCTCCCCGCACACGGTCAAGGAGCACACCGGAAAGCTCTACCGCAAGCTTGACGTGCGCAACCGCGCGGAGGCGGTCCAGCGCGCCGAGCGGCTGGGCCTCACCTAGAGATTCCGAAGCGGCCACGAACTTCTCGGATGGACACTGGCGCCGCGATACTCCCCGGTGATGCTGCTCGCGATCGACGTCGGCAACACCCAGACCCACGTTGGCCTCTATCGCGAGGAAGGTCTGCTCGAGCACTGGCGCTTCCATACCGCGCGCACGGCCACGACCGACGAGCTGGCGCTGATCTTCAGCGCCCTGCTGGCGCTGAGAGACCTCCGCCTCTCCGACGTCGATGCGGCCATCGTCTCCTGCGTGGTCCCGGGCCTCTCGCAGGAGTACGACCAGATGCGGGTGCGCTACCTCAAGGGCAAGGGAGCGCTCGTGGGACCGGCCATGCGCACGGGCATGCCGATCCGCATCGACAACCCGCGGGAGCTTGGTGCCGACCGGCTGGTGAACGCGGTGGCCGCCTACGACCGCGTTGGCGCAGCGTGCATAGCGGTCGACTTCGGCACGGCGCTCAACTACGACGTCGTCTCCGCCGATGGCGAGTACCTGGGCGGTGTGATCTCGCCCGGCATCGAGATCTCGCTGGAGGCCCTCAGCCAGCGGGCCGCCGCGCTGCCGAAGGTGAGCCTCGCAAGCCCCCGCGCCGCTATCGGCAGGGGAACGCTCGAGGCGATGCAGTCAGGCGTCGTCTTCGGCTATGCCGGCCAGGTGGACGGCGTTCTCGGGAGGCTTCGCGAGGAGTTGGGCGAGGAGGCCACCGCGATCGCCACCGGGGGCTTCGCCGGAGCCATCGTGCCGCACTGCGAACAGGTGGACGAGGTCGACGACCTGCTCACCCTCCAGGGGCTGCGCATCATCTGGGAGCGCAACGGCGAGTCCTAGCCAGGCGGAAGGCGAGCACGGCCGCCGCCGCTGATTCCCGCCACAATGGAAAACGCGGGTCCGCGACGGCCCGGCACTCGACATGCGCGCACTCACCGACTCCTGGACGCTCGCCGACCACGTGCTCCCCAACCGCCTGGTGCTCGCGCCCCTGGCGGGCATCGGGAACTGGTTCGTGCGCCTGCAGGCAAAGCGCCACGGCGCCGGCTTCGTGGTGTCGGAGATGATCTCGAGCTTCGGGATCAAGCACGGCAACGAGCGCACCCTGCGTGAGTTCCTGTGCGTCCATCCCGACGAGCACCCCGTCTCGCTGCAGCTCTTCGGCCACGACGCCCCGGTGATGCGCGAGGCCGCGGAGATCGTCGCCCGCGCGGGTGCGGACGTGATCGACCTGAACATGGGCTGCCCGGTCAGAAAGATCTGCAAGACCGGCGCCGGCGCCGCGCTGCTCGAGGAGCCCGACCGCGCCGTGGCGATCGCAAAGGCCGCGGCCGAGGGCAGCGGCCTGCCCGTCACCGTCAAGCTGCGTCCGGGCCAGCGGCCGGGGGAGCGCAGCGGGGTCACGCTGGCGCGCCGGCTGGTGGAGGAGGCAGGCGTTGCGGCCATCTCCTTCCACCCTCGCCACGCCTCCCAGCAGCACAAGGGAAAGCCCGACTATGCCCTCGCCGCCCGCCTTGTCGAGGCCCTCGACGTGCCGGTCATCGTGTCGGGGGGCCTGCTCTCCGACGAGGCGGCGCTACAGGCGTTCACCGAAAGTGGGGCGGAGGCGGTCATGCTGGCCCGCGGCTCGCTCGGCAACCCGTGGCGGTTCGAGCGGCTGCTGGGCCTGCGCGACGGCGAGCCCACCGTCCGCGAGGTCGTCGACGAGCTGGCATGGATCATCGACTGCTGTGAGGAGCACCTCGGCCCGGAGCGCGCCGGTCGCTACCTGCGCAAGTTCTATCCGTGGTACGCGGACCGCCTCGAGGCTCGGAAGGAGCTCCACCAACGACTCGTGAGCGCCCCCACCACCGCGGAAGCCAGGCGCGTGCTCGAGGAGGTGGCCCGCTCGGAGCCGACCGCCGTGTCGGCCTAAGGTCCCGCCGCCCGCACGCGGGTTCGCCGGCCACCGGGCGGCCCCAAGGCCGTCGGACGAGCGCCGCCGGGGCTCCGGGGGCGGGAGGCCCCCGGTGCTACACTGCCGCGTCCCTCCGAGGCTTTGGTCCATCGTCCGGGGGTTTTTCTATGCCGCGAGAGACACTGCTCACACCCGAAGGGCTCGAAGAGCTCAAGGCCAAGGTCGACTACCTCTCGACTGTGCGCCGGCAGGAGGTCGCCGAACGCATCAAGGAGGCGCGCGAGTTCGGTGACATCTCCGAGAACTCGGAGTACGACGACGCCAAGAACGAGCAGGCCATGCTCGAGAAGCAGATCTCCGACTTGGCCGACAAGCTGCGAAATGCCCGGGTGATCGACTCCAACGACGTGAGCACGGAGGCCGTGACCGTGGGCGTGACCGTCCACGTCAAGGATCAGAAGACGCACAAGTCAAACAAGTTCAAGATCGTCGGCTCGGCAGAGGCCGACCCCTCCGACCAGAAGCTCTCGAACGAGTCGCCGGTGGGCAAGGCGCTCATGGGACACAAGCGCAACGACATCGTCTCCGTCGCGGTGCCGCGCGGACCGGCGCGCGAGCTGAAGATCACCAAGATCGAAGCCGCCTGACTCCTGACGCCGTCAGGTAGCGCCGCGTAGGGTTCGCCAATGGACGAGGATCGCCGGGGCAAGCTCGAGCGCCTGCGCGAGCGCGGGATCGAACCCTTTCCCCATGCCTTCCCCGGCGTCGGGCCCGTCTCTGCGATCCACGAGGCACACGGGGGCCTCGAGGCCGGCGAGGACACGGAGGCCGCCTACCGCGTGGGCGGGCGGCTGGCAGCCCGGCGTGGGCATGGGAAGGCGGCGTTCCTCGACGTGGTGGACCGCTCTGGGCGCATCCAGGTGCACGCCCGCCTGGACGTGCTCGGGCAGGATTCCTTCGACGAGCTGCTCTCACTCGACCTCGGTGACCTCGTGGGCGTGGACGGGACCGCCTTCAAGTCCCGCCGCGGAGAGCTCTCCCTGAAGGCGACGGGGTGGACGCTGCTGGCGAAGTCGCTCCTGCCGCCTCCGGAGAAGTTCCACGGGCTCGAGGACGTCGAGACACGCTACCGCCGTCGTGAGCTCGACCTGATGGCCAATGAGGAGGCGCGCACGCTCTTCATCCTGCGCTCGCGGGTGCTGGCCGCGGTGCGGCGATGGCTGGACGGGCGCGGCTTCCTCGAGGTCGAGACCCCTGTGCTGCAGCCGCTCTACGGGGGCGCCCTGGCGCGGCCGTTCACCACCCACCACAACGCGCTCGACCGGGACCTCTATCTGCGGATCGCCACGGAGCTCTACCTCAAGCGCCTGATCGTGGGCGGGCTCGAGCGGGTGTATGAGCTCGGGAAGGACTTCCGCAACGAGGGGCTCTCGCCCAAGCACAACCCGGAGTTCACGATGCTCGAGTGGTACGAGGCCTACGCCGACTACACGGACATGGCGGCCGAGCTGGAGCAGATGGTGGCCTTCGTGGCCACGGAGATCGGCTACGACGGCGACATCGACTTCGCCACTCCCTGGAGGCGGGTCACCCTGCGCGACGCGATCCTCGACGAGGCGGGTGTCGACGTTCTCGCAAATCGCGACGAAGAGCAGCTGCTCGAGGCGGCGCGTGGCCGCGGCATAGAGCTCGATTCGACGGACACCTGGCCGGGGCTGGTCGACGACCTGCTCTCAAGGCACGTCGAGCCGAAGCTCAGTCGGCCCACCTTCGTCCTCGATTACCCCGTGGAGCTGTCTCCCTTCGCTAAGGGCCATCGCTCGGAGCCCGGGCTGGTCGAGCGCTTTGAGTGCTTTGCAGGGGGAATGGAGTTCGCAAACGCGTTCACCGAGCTGAACGACCCGGACGAGCAGCGCACCCGCTTCGACCAGCAGGGGCGCCTCACCGCACAGGGCGATCAGGAGGCTCAGCCCTACGACGAGGACTACATCCGGGCGCTCGAGCAGGGCATGCCTCCCACGGGCGGCATCGGCGTCGGCATCGACCGGCTCGTGATGCTGATGTCGGGACGCTGCTCGATCCGCGAGGTGGTGCTCTTCCCGACGATGCGGTGAGGGCAAGGAGACCCGACGGGGTGACCGCAGGGCGTTGTTAGACTGGACGCAGGCCGAGTACGCGGGCAGGCACCCTCATCCCTTCAGGCTTAGATGCCGAGAACATGGGAAAAGGGCCTGCACTAGCACCGTCCCGAAAGACCCCGAAACAGAGGATCGCCACAGCAGTGTTTGAGCGCTTCACAGAACGGGCCCGGCAGGTCGTCGTCCTTGCACAGGAGGAGGCCCGCATCCTCAAGCACAACTACATCGGCACCGAGCACATCCTGCTCGGGCTGCTGCGCGAGGAGGAGGGCCTTGCCGCGCGTGTGCTCGAGTCGCTCGACATCACCGTCGAGCGCGTGCGCGCCCAGGTGGTCCGCATCGTGGGCTCGGGCGAGGAGGTCACATCGGGGCAGATCCCGTTCACCCCCCGCGCCAAGAAGGTGCTCGAGCTCGCGCTCCGCGAGGCGTTGAGCCTCGGGCACAACTACATCGGCACCGAGCACATCCTGCTCGGCCTGGTCCGCGAGAACGAGGGCGTCGCCGCCCGCATCCTGCTCGACTTCGACGCCGACTCGGAGAAGATCCGCAACGAGGTGATCCGGATGCTCTCTGGCCCCGGCGGCCGCCAGCGCGGCACCGGTGCCCAGGGTGGCGCCCAGGGCGAGGGCAAGAAGAGCTCGAAGCTGCTCGACCAGTTCGGCCGCAACCTCACGAAGCTCGCCTCCGAGGGCAAGCTCGACCCCGTGGTGGGCCGCGAGACGGAGGTCGAGCGGATCATGCAGATCCTCTCGCGTCGCCAGAAGAACAACCCGGTGCTCATCGGCGAGCCGGGCGTCGGCAAGACCGCTGTCGTCGAGGGCCTCGCCCAGCGCATCACGAGCGGCGACGTGCCCGAGCTGCTCAAGAACAAGCAGATCTACACGCTCGACCTTGCGGCGCTCGTGGCCGGCTCGAAGTACCGCGGTGAGTTCGAGGAGCGCCTGAAGAAGGTGATGAAGGAGATCACCCAGCGCGGCGACATCATCCTGTTCATCGACGAGCTGCACAACCTCGTCGGCGCGGGTGCCGCCGAGGGTGCCATCGACGCCGCCTCGATCCTCAAGCCGGCGCTCGCCCGCGGCGAGCTGCAGACGATCGGGGCAACCACCCTCGACGAGTACCGCAAGTACCTGGAGCGCGATTCGGCGCTCGAGCGCCGCTTCCAGCAGGTCAAGGTGGACCAGCCCTCGCCGGAGGAGTCCGTGCAGATCCTGAAGGGCCTGCGCGACCGCTATGAGACCCACCACCGCGTGGGCATCACCGACGAGGCCCTCGAGGCCGCCGCCGAGCTGGCCGACCGCTACATCTCCGACCGCTTCCTCCCGGACAAGGCGATCGACCTGATCGACGAGGCCGCGGCGCGCGCGCGGATCAAGTCGATGACCGCGCCGCCCGTCTACCGCGAGCTCGAGGAGGAGATCGAGAACACGCGGCGCGACAAGGAGGCGGCGATCGAGGCGCAGGAGTTCGAGAAGGCCGCCAACCTGCGCGATCAGGAGCGCCAGCTCACCAACAAGAAGCGTGACCTCGAGGAGCAGTGGCGCTCGGGCGAGTCCGGCGAGCGCCCGGAGATCGGCGAGGAGGAGATCGCCGACATCGTCTCGATGTGGACCGGGATACCGGTGGTCAAGCTCACGGAGGCCGAGACCCAGAAGCTGATGCGCATGGAGGACGAGCTCCACAAGCGGGTCATCGGCCAGGACGCGGCCATCGAGGCCGTCTCGAAGGCCATCCGCCGCTCGCGCGCGGGCCTCAAGGACCCCAAGCGCCCCACCGGCTCGTTCATCTTCCTCGGCCCGTCCGGGGTCGGAAAGACCGAGCTGGGCCGCACGCTCGCCGAGTTCCTCTTCGGCGACGAGGACGCGATGGTGCGGATCGACATGTCGGAGTACATGGAGAAGCACTCCGTTTCGCGGCTGGTGGGCTCGCCCCCCGGCTACATCGGCTACGACGAGGGCGGCCAGCTCACCGAGGCGGTGCGGCGCAAGCCCTACAGCGTCCTGCTGCTCGACGAGATCGAGAAGGCGCACCCGGACGTCTTCAACATCCTGCTGCAGATCCTCGAGGACGGCCGGCTGACCGACAGCCAGGGCCGCACGGTCGACTTCCGCAACTCGATCGTGATCATGACCTCCAACGTGGGCGCGTCTGAGATCGCCAAGAACACCGGCATCGGCTTCACCGTCGGTGACGAGACGGGCGTGACCTACGACGACATGAAGAAGGGGATCATGGGCGAGCTGAAGAAGGTCTTCCGCCCCGAGTTCCTCAACCGCATCGACGAGGTCATCGTCTTCCACAAGCTCGCCAAGGATGAGATCAAGGAGATCGTGGAGCTTCTCCTCAAGCGGATCCGCGAGTCGCTGGCAGACCAGGAGCTCTCACTCAACCTCTCCGACGACGCCGCCGACCTGCTGGTCGAGAAGGGCTGGGACCCGTCGATGGGCGCCCGTCCGCTGCGCAGGGCGATCCAGCGCTACATCGAAGATCCGCTGGCCGACGAGGTGCTCGCAAAGAGCATGCCGGCAGGCTCGACGGTCGAGGTGGACCGCGCCCCGGAGGGCGACGAGCAGGAGGTCTCGATCACCATCACCGAGCCGGCGCGCAAGCGCCAGGCGGTCGGGGTGGGCGCGAAGGGCGGCGAGGACGCGGGCTCGGACTCCGAGCAAGGCCCTACCGGGCTCCCGGACGAGTCCGACGTGCTCCCCGACGTCCCGGATGCCCCGCCGGCGCCCGATGACGACGGCGAGTCATCCGCTCCGTAGGCTCGGCGCGCCTGACCGAACGTGGCCGAGGTGGAGATCAAGGCCCGTGAGAACGGGCCCCTCAAGGTCACGGGCCCGGTCCGACTGATCGACGCCGACGGCAACGAGTACGAGCTCGGGGACCGCGGCGAGTCGATCGCGCTCTGCCGCTGCGGGGGCTCGACCACCAAGCCATTCTGCGACGGCACTCACTCGAAGAAGGGGTTCGAGGCGGCGGAGCGCGCCGTGGCTCAGCAGGGATAGTGCCGGGGATAGCACGGCCGAGTGAACATTTGACGGGTCTCTGGCGCCATCAACCGTGCACTCGGCGGCGCGGACTGGGCTCTGACCCGGTCCGTCGCTAAGCAACCGCCGAAGAAGCCGCGGTCGCCTCCGCCGGGGCACCCGCAGGTCCGCCGACCGCGCCCCGAGCCCGCACACCTTCCAGCCACCGGCTCACCTGCGCTGCGGAGGGCGGCCCGGCCGCCAGCGAGAGCTGCGGCGGCTCATGCTCGGCCACCCATGCCGAGACGATGCGCACCTCGTCCACCTCCTCGGCCGGCACCGCCCCCAGGTGGCCCGATCTGCCGGCCAGCGCGGCCACGGCGCGCGCCTCGATCTCGTCCGCCGGTGGCAGCGCACCCCAGTCGGCTACCCGCCCGCCCACGATCCAGAACGCGTCGAACCGGTCCTTGACCGGATGGGCGGCCACGATGAGCCGCGGGTCGGCGTGCAGCGCCCTGAGCATTCCGCCGAGGCGGCTGAGCACTCCCGCCAGGCGCTCCCGGCGCCGCAGCAGCGCCGCGGCGGCCTCGTAGTGCCGGTCGGCGGAGGCCTCGGCGATCCGCCGGTCGAGCTCTGACAGCAGCAGGTCCTCGGCCGCCTCGCTGCCGTCGAACAGCGCCATCGCCCGGTCCACCTGGTGGCGGTAGGCGTTCGGGTCCAGATCGCCCAGGCACGGCGAGCAGCAGCGGCCCATCTGGCCGTAGACGGAGGGGTGCTCGCGCCTCTTCATTGTCCGGCCGCAGTGACGGAGGCGGAAGAGGGACGTCAGGTGGTCGGCCAGCTCGCCCGCCAGCTGCCTGCCGCTCAGCGGCCCGATGCTCACGGCCCGCCCGGCGGCCGGCCGGGCGGATACCTCGAGCACCGGATAGGGAATGTCCAGGCGGCAGCGGAGATAGTTCCAGCGGTCGGTGTGCTTGAGCTGCCGGTTGCCCGGCGGCTGCCACTGCTTGATCAGCCGGTTCTCGAGGACGAGCGCCCCGAGCTCGGAGTGGGTCGGTCGGTAGTCCACCACCTCTGCCCGCTCCGTCCACCCGGACGGGGCGCAGAAGTGCGAGCGCGCCCTGGTCCGAAGGGACAAGGACTTGCCCACGTACAGCGGTCGGCCACGCTCGTCGCGGAAGATGTAGACGCCCGGATCGTCGGGCAGCTTGGAGAGGTCCGGGCGCTCCTCGACGGAGCGGCGGCGACCGACCGGCCGCGCGGCGCGGCGGGCGGCGCGTCTCGACCGCAGGAGCGCGGCGGCCTCCGGCACGCTGCGGGCGTTCGCGCACAGCTTCGGAAAGAGGGCACAGAAGACCCGGGCGCAGGTCAAGGCATCGGGCAGGGCGCGATGGACTCCCTCCACCTCGATCCCGAGCGCCTCTGCCAGGAGGGCCAGCTTGCGCTGGCTTACGAGGGGGGCGAGCTTCCGCGCCATCGCCACCGTGCAGAGCACGGGCGGCTTCGGCCAGTCGATGCTACAGCGCTCAAAGGCCTGTCGCAGCACACGTGCGTCGAAGCTCGCGTTGTGGGCCACCAGCACTCGCCCCTCCATGGATCGCGCGATCTCGGGCAGCACCTCCTCCGGGGGCGGTGCGGCGTCCACCATGCTCTGGGTGATGCCCGTGAAGCGCTCGATGCCCCGGGTGAGGGGCTGGGCCGGGCGCACGAGCGACTCCCAGGTGTCGTGAAGCTCGCCGCCGCCCACGAGCACGGTCCCGATCTCGGTGAGCTCGCACCGGTCTCCACCGAGTCCGTTGGTCTCCACGTCCACCGCCAGGTACTCGGCCGACTGCAACGAGGCGAGGGCGGGATCCATGCGGGTGATCCCAGCGCGGGGCCCGGACGGAGCGCAAGGGAGCTTGCGAACCCGGCCGGTCAGCGTCGGAACGACAGCCGCGGCCCGAGGTTTGCCCCGGAGACCTCCGCGCGTCTCGGGGGGCGAGAACGTCCACCCGACGCCCTAGCTTGGGGGGAATGCCGCCTTCGGCCACAGTCTTCGCGTGCTCCTCCTGCGGGCACGAGAGCGTCAAGTGGCATGGCCGCTGCCCCGGCTGCGGTGAGTGGGACACCTTCGTCGAGGAGGCCCGCGCCGCCCCGACCGGTGCCACCCGCGGCGGCCGTGGATCGGCCAAGGCCCTGACCCCGGTCCCTCTCGGCCAGGTGCAGGCGCCGCGGGTCGGGCGCCTCTCGACTGGGATCGGCGAGCTCGATCGCGTTCTCGGCGGAGGCGTGGTGCCGGGCTCGCTCGTCTTGCTGGGAGGCTCTCCCGGCATCGGCAAGTCGACGATCACCACGAGCGCGCTCGGAAACCTCGCCGCGGCAGGGCACCGAGTGCTCTACGTGTCAGGGGAGGAATCGGCCGCCCAGGTGCGCCTGCGCGCCGAGCGCCTCGGAGCCGGCGCGCTCGCCGTGCCGATCGTGGCGGAGACCGACCTCGAAGCGGTGATCGCCACGATCGAGGCCGAGCGCCCGGAGGTGTGTGTGGTCGACTCGGTGCAGGTCCTCCACGCTTCCGCCCTTTCCGGCGCGCCCGGCTCCGTTGGCCAGGTCCGGGAGGTGGCAGGTCGCTTGATGCGCGTTGCGAAGGGCCGCGGGGTGGCCGTGATCCTCGTAGGCCATGTGACCAAGGAGGGCGCGCTGGCGGGCCCGCGGGTGCTCGAGCACCTCGTGGACTGCGTGCTCAGCTTCGAGGGGGAGCGCGAGCGCACCTACCGCACCGTTCGCGCGCTCAAGAACCGCTTCGGCTCCACCAACGAGGCGGGGGTCTTCGAGATGCGTGACGAGGGCCTGGTGGAGGTGGAGGATGCCTCCGCCCGCTTCGTTGCCGAGGCCACCCGGGCCCCCGGATCGGTCGTCCTCTGCGCGATGGAAGGGTCGCGTCCGCTGCTCGTCGAGGTCCAGGCGCTCGTGGCCCCGACCGAGCTCGTGCCACCCCGCCGCATGGCGAACGGGGTGGATCGCAACCGGCTGGCCCTCGTGCTTGCGGTGCTTGCCCGCCATGCCGGTCTGGCGGTGGGCTCGGCGGACGTCTTCGTGTCGCTGGCCGGCGGCGTGCGGGTGGACGAGCCCGCCGCCGACCTCGCGGTGGCGCTCGCCGTCGCCTCGGCCTCGCGGGGGGTGGCGCTCGGCTGCGGGGGCAAGCCGCTCGCCGCCTTCGGCGAGTTGGGCCTCACCGGCGAGCTGCGCCACTCGGCCCACCCGGACCGTCGCCTGGCCGAGGCCGCCAAGTTCGGCCTCGATGGCGTGCTGGCCCCCGGGGCGGCCCTGCCCGATCTCCGCTCGGCGCTGCGGGCGGGCCTGGGCGACGCCGGGAGCCGCTCCGCGCGCGCCGCCTGAGCTCGCTCGGGCTCGATTCCGCAGCCCAGAGCCGAAAAGGGGACAGTTTCGGCTCCCTTGCCGTACAATCCGACCTGTGCCTTTCGCCGGGGATGACGTCGCAGAGCTTGAGGCTCGCCAGGAACCCCGGCTTGTAAGGGCCCTCGAGATGATCGCTCCCGGCACCGCCGTCAGGGAGGGGGTCGATGCGATCGTTCAGGCGCGCACGGGCGCGCTGATCTGCATCGGGGACAGCGAGGAGCTGTCATTTCTCTATTCGGGGGGCGTCAAGGTGGAGGTGGACTACACGCCCGCGATCCTCTTCCAGCTCGCCAAGATGGACGGCGCGATCACCCTCTCCTCGAACGGGACGAAGATCGGCTGGGCCAACGTCCAGCTGATGCCCGACCCCACGATCCTCTCGCTCGAGACGGGCACCCGCCACCGGACCGCCGAGCGCGTCTCCAAGCAGACCGACGCGCTCGTGATCGCGGTGTCACAGGCCCGCAGCGTGGTCTCGCTGTATCTCGACGGTGCCAAGTACATCCTCGAGGACATCCCCGTCGTGCTCGCCAAGGCCAACCAGGCGCTCGCCACCCTCGACAAGTACCGCAGCCGGCTCGACAAGGTCTCCACGCGGCTCACGGCCCTCGAGTTCGAGGGCGGGGTCACCCTTCACGATGTGCTCACCGTGCTCCAGCGCAGCGAGCTGGTGACCCGGATGGCGGTCGAGATCGAGCGCTACATCGTGGAGCTCGGCGCCGAGGGCCGGCTGATCGAGATGCAGCTGGAGGAGACGATGGTGGGTGTCGCCGCCGACAAGTCCGCGCTCGTGCAGGACTACATGGCCGAGCCCACGGAAGAGAACTTCGCGAGCGTGCTCGACTCGCTCGCCCGACTGCCCCACCAGGACCTGCTCGACTTCGGCAGGCTGGCCGAGCTGCTCGGCTACGACCGCAAGCTCAACACCCTTGACCATCCCGTCTCGCCCCGGGGTCACCGCATCCTCGGGCGCATCCCACGCCTGCCGAGGCTGGTGGTCCACGGCATCGTGGGCGAGTTCGGAGGGCTGGACGAGATCCTGGCCGCCAGCGACGGTGAGCTGGAGATGGTCGAGGGTGTGGGAGACATGCGTGCCAAGGACATCCGCGAGGGTCTCCGGCGCCTGCAGGAGATCAACCTCGTGGACCGATATCTGCAAACCTGAAGGAGTACCTCGGGGCAGCGACGCTGCGGGGTTTCGAACTAGGAGGGAACGTCATTTCCGAAACGGCGATTGAGCAAGACTTCGCGGATCTCGAGATCACGCGAGAGGTACCCCATATCGAGTACGAGGTGGGAGACCATGTCGTGTATCCGCACCACGGGGCGGGCAAGGTCCTGAAGAAGGAGAAGAAGGAGGTGCTGGGGGAGAAGCGCCAGTACCTGACGATTCAGATCCTGCACAACGACATGACGGTGATGGTGCCGTGTGAGAACGCCGGCCGAGCCGGGCTCCGGCGCGTGATCGGGGAGGAGGCGGTTGCCAAGGTGCTGTCTGTCCTCCGCGACGACGTCAGCCAGATGCCGAAGAACTGGAACCGGCGCTTCAAGCACAACCGCGAGAAGATCAAGACGGGCGACGTATTCGAGCTCGCCGAGGTGGTTCGCAACCTCGCCATCCGCGAGTCCGAGAAGGGGCTCTCGACGGGCGAGAAGCAGATGTACACCCGTGCCAAGAAGATCCTCGCCTCCGAGCTGATGTACGCGCTCGAGATGGAGGAGGACGAGTCAGAGGACCACCTCGACTCGCTCATCGAGAACGCCCACGTCGGCCGCAACGGCGCGGCGGCGACCGCGTAGTCCCGTCCCTTGACCGTCGTCGGGGTCGTTCCCGCCGGCGGAAGCGGCGAACGCCTTGGAGCCAACCGGCCCAAGGCGTTCGTCGTTCTGGCCGGCCGGCCGCTGCTCGAATGGAGCGTGGAGGTGCTGGCCACGGTCTGCGACCGCGTCGTCGTGGCGGTGCCCGCCGGATATGAGGCGGGCCCAGACCGCGTGAAGGGGGGTGCGTCGCGCTCGGCTTCCGTGCGGGCGGCTCTCGCCGTGGCGCCCGAGGCCGCGGTGGCGGTGGTGCATGACGCCGCCCGTCCGCTGCTCACCCGCGACCTCGTGGAACGCTGCCTGCTCGAGCTGCGGGAGGGTGATACGGATGGAGTGATCGCAGCAGCCCCGGTCACCGACACCATCAAGGAGGCCGACGTCCACGGCCGGGTGCTTCGCACGCTCGACCGCTCCGTGCTCTGGACGGTGCAGACACCTCAGGTGTTCCGGGCCGCGACACTTCGCAACGCCCTCGACGTGGGCGCCGAGACCCTCGCCGCCGCCACCGACGACGCCTCCCTAGTCGAAGCCGCCGGCGGAACGATCGCGGTCGTGGAGGCCCCGGTGGAGAACCTCAAGGTCACGACCGCCACCGACCTGAGGCTCGCGGAGACCCTGCTGGCCTGGCGGGTGCCCTCGTAGCCGTGCTCACCGACTACCACGTGCACCTGCGCCCCGACGACGAGGGCACCCCGGCGTCCGACTACTTCACCGCGGCCAACGCCGAGCGCTACCGCGAGGCGGCCTCCGCCCGTGGGATCCAGGAGCTGGGGGTCTCCGAGCACGTGCACCGCTTCGGGCAGGCACTCGAGGTCTGGACGCACCCGTGGTGGAGGCAGAATGCCCATGACGACATCGACGCCTACTGCGCCTTCGTGCGCGAGGAGACCGACCTGCGACTCGGGATCGAGGCCGACTTCGTGCCGGGGCGGGAGGACCGCACCGCCAACCTGCTCGATGCCCGGGAGTGGGACTACGTCGTCGGCTCGGTCCACTTCCTGCGCGACGAGGCGGTCGACATGCTCGGCACCCCCTGGGATATCTGGCGCTCGGGTGAACCCGAGCAGGTGTGGCGACGGTACTTCGAGACCCTCGGTGAGGCGGCCCGCTCGGGGCTGTTCGACATCCTGGCCCATCCCGACCTCGTAAAGGTCTGGGGAAGCGGCGCGCCGCTTCCCGTCGGCGACCGGCGCCGCTTCTACGAGCTCGCCATGGCGGGGATCGCGGAGTCCGACGTCGCGATCGAGGTCTCCACCGCCGGGCTGCGAAAGCCGGTCGGCGAGATCTATCCGGACGCCGCCTTCCTTCAGATGTGCCTCGAAATCGGTCGTCCGGTTGCGCTCTCGAGCGACGCCCACGTCCCCGAGCACCTCGGCCACGAGTACGAGCGGGCGCTTGAGTGGCTGGGCGAGCTCGGCGTGAGCGAGCTGGTGGTGTTCGACCGCCGCCGGCGGCGTCTCGAGGCGCTCGGATAGCGTGAGCTCATGAGCGTCCGCTCGGGCATTGGGTACGACTCCCACCGGCTGGCCGGAGGACGGCCGCTGGTGCTCGGCGGCGTCGAGGTGCCCGGCGCGGTACGCGGCCCGGTGGGTCACTCCGACGCGGACGTGCTCACCCACGCGGTGATCGACGCCCTCCTCGGCGCAGCCGGACTGGGGGACATCGGGCTGCACTTCCCGGACACCGACGAGCGCTGGCGCGACGCCGACTCGATCGGCCTCCTGCGCGAGGTGCGTGGGTTCCTTCACGGGCAGGGTTGGACGGTGCTCCACGTGGACTCGACGGTGATCTGCGAACGGCCGAAGCTCGGTCCTCACCGCGAGTCCATGCGCGGCGCGCTCTCCGACGCCATAGGCATCCGGCCGCTCGACGTGAACGTCAAGTTCACCACCAACGAGGGCATGGGCTTCATCGGACGCGACGAGGGCGTCGCTGCGCTTGCCAGCGCGACCGTCGAGCGGGCTTGAGCGTTGTCATAGCCTGGGTTCCGTGCGCGAGGTCCAGCTCCACGACACCCTGAGGGGAGGACTCACTCCGCTCGACCCGCGCGTGCCGGGCCGGGTGGGCATCTACACCTGCGGCCCCACCGTGTACGGGCGCGTGCACGTGGGAAACGCCCGCCCCTTCGTGGTCTTCGCGCTGCTCAAGCGGTTCCTCGAGCACGAGGGCCTCGAGGTCACGCTGGTCGAGAACATCACCGACGTGAACGACAAGATCTACGCGGCTGCGCAGGCTGCCGGGGTGGCAAGTGACGCGCTGGCGGGCGAGATGACCGCCCACTACATCGAGGACACCGAGCGGCTCGGGCTGGGCAGGCCCGACCACGAGCCGCTCGCCACCGACTCGGTCGCTGCCATCGTAGAGCTCATCCGCGTCCTGATCGACGCGGGGCACGCCTACGCCGCCGGCGGCGACGTCTACTTCAGGGTCGCAAGCTTCGGGGACTACGGCAAGCTCTCGAACCGCTCGCCGGAGGAGATGGCCCAGGGGGAAGGCGACGATGCGGCCGAGCTGAAGGAGAGCCCGGCGGACTTCGCCCTCTGGAAGGCGCGCAAGGAGGGCGAGGACACAGCCTGGCCCGCGCCTTGGGGGGAGGGGCGCCCCGGCTGGCACATCGAGTGCTCGGCGATGGCGGAGGAGTTGCTCGGCACCGACTTCGAGATACACGGCGGAGGCAGCGATCTCGTCTTCCCACACCACGAGAACGAGATCGCCCAGACCGAGGCGGCGCGCGGCCGTCCACTCGCGCGCATATGGATGCACAACGGGATGGTGCAGATGGGCAGGGAGAAGATGGCGAAGTCCGTGGGCAACATCAGCCTGCTCCACGGAGCGCTCGACGAGCACGGCCGTGACGCGCTCATCATGTACTTCGTCTCGGGGCACTACCGCCAGCCCCTCGCGTTCTCGAACGACACCCTCCTCGAGGCCGGACGAGCGGCAGAGCGCATTCGTGAGCTTGGCCGACGGCTCGACCCCGGCGCGCCCGACCCCGCGGGGATCGAGGAGTACGCGGAGCGCTTCTTCGACGCACTGGCTGAGGACTTCAACACCCCCGCGGCGCGAGCCGTCCTATTCGATTGGGTAAGCGAGGCCAACCGCCGGCTCGAGCATGGGGAGCGCGTCGGGGCCGGGCGTCTGCCCGAGATGCTCCACCTCCTGGGGCTCGAAGAGCTCCTGGGACCCGATGAGGGCGGGCCCGACGGTGAGGCCCGCGTGCTACTCGAGGAGCGGGAGGAGGCCCGCCGCACCCGTGACTTCGAGCTCGCGGACCGCAAGCGGGAGGAGCTGGCGGAGATGGGCTACGAGGTGCGCGACACCCCTATGGGTGCTCGGCTCGTACGTAGAGGGTGATCGTCTACGGGCGCAACCCGGTCCGTGAGGCGCTGCGCGGCCGGCGCGATGTGAAGCGGGTCTGGGTAAGCCCCGCCGCCGCGGGCGAGGAGTGGCTCTCCGGGGTCGACGCGGAACGGGCCGATGCCTCAGCGCTCGAGCGGCTTTGTGGATCGCCCGATCACCAGGGCGTCTGTGCAGACGCGGGAGCGTATCCATACGTAGATGTCGCGCGGCTGCTCGACCAGGACGACGCGCTCGTAATCTGCCTCGACGAGATCCAGGACCCCCATAACCTCGGGGCGGTCTGCCGGGTGGCCGAGTCGGCCGGGGCGACGGGCGTGGTGATCCCCGCGCGCCGATCGGCGGAGGTCACCCCGGCGGCCTGCAAGGCCTCCGCGGGGGCGGTCGAGCACCTGGCGGTGGCACAGGTCCCGAACCTGGCCAACTGGCTCGGCCGGGCAAAGGACGCCGGCGCGTGGGTGTATGGCGCGGAGGTCTCCGAGGCGGCCGTGCCCTACCACCAGCCCGACTACCGTGGCAGGGTCGTGCTGGTGCTCGGATCGGAGGGCAGGGGGCTGCGGCCACGTGTGGCCGCCGGCTGCGACGCCCTCGTCTGCCTCCCGCAGCGAGGCCGGGTGGGGTCCCTCAACGTCTCCACCGCCGCGGCGGCGCTCGTGTACGGAATGCTGCACTTCCGCGGTGGGGGTTGACGAGGAGACATAACGGGGCCATACTTGCGCCCAGAAAAATAACGCTGGAGTAGAGCCTGAGGCTCGCTCTGGTTTCCGGGCGCCGCCAGGGGAGGTAGCGCGCCATGAGCTTCAGGTCCCGTGATAGGGGTCCGGAAGGAGCATTCGTGGCTGCATCTATCTCTCAGTCCCCCCTTGCACGGTCCCAGGCTAAGGGTAAGCTTGAGGATGACTACCTGATCGCCCTGGCCAAGCAGGGCAGACCGGACGCCTACGACCGCATCGTCAAGCGTTACTACGGCTTCGTCCGGCTGAAGGCGAGCTCCTACTTTCTCATCGGCGGCGACTCAGACGACCTGATTCAGGAGGGGCTCGTCGGGCTCTACAAGGCGGTGAGGGACTTTCGCACCGACCGGGAGTCGAGCTTCCGCAACTTCGCGGAGCTGTGCATAACGCGTCAGATCATCACCGCGGTGAAGACCTCCACCCGCAACAAGCACACCCCGCTCAACGAGTACGTCTCCTTCTCCCAGACCGCCGCCGCGTCGGGGGGTGACAGCGACCCTACCCTCGACGAGATGCTGCCCGGCCCACGGGTGCACGACCCGGCGAACCAGGCCATCTCGAGCGAGGAGCTGCACAGCCTCGTGACCTGCCTGTCGAGCGTGCTCTCCGAGCTGGAGAGCTCCGTGCTCTCGCTCTACCTCGACGGCCACTCCTACGAGGTGGTGGCCGAGGAGCTGAACTGCGACACGAAGACGGTGGACAACGCACTTCAGCGCGTGAAGCGGAAGGTGGGAGCGCACCTGGCCTCGCGCGAGGTGCTGGCCTGACCTGACCTTGTGCGGTTTGGCCCAATCTCGTGCCGGGTATCCAGGAGATGGCCTATCTATCAATTCAAGGAGGAAGGGATAATGATCGGCTTGATCATCACACTGGTCGTGGCGGCTTTGGCATACCTTTTGCTCGTCGCAATCACGGGCAGCGCGATCGTAGGCATCGTCGCCGCGGTACTGATCCTGCTCGTCGGCATTCCGAGCGGCGGGTTCGGCTTCGGCGGACGCTTCGGCTCGAGAGCCTGACCCACCGCAGGCCGGCACGGCGCCCTTGCGGGGGGGCGCGCCGGCCAACCTTGCGGGGACGGCGTTGGGGGATGCAGGGGACGGCCCTCAGCCGGCGGAGGGGTATCTTGACGCCGTGGATCCCGCTCGGTTGCCCGGATGATGCCGCTGGGTTCTCGGCAGAGTTGAGCGGCAAGGGGCCCATGCGCCAGGCAACCGATCCGTCCTGCCCGCCTAGCTCAATTGGCAGAGCACTCCACTTGTAATGGAGAGGTTCTCGGTTCGAGTCCGAGGGTGGGCTCTCGCAGCTCCTACGCGACGCCTACCACCGCCTCCATGCTTCCGTGTCCGTTGGAGGCCACGGGCACGACGGGGGGCTCTTCGTCGAAGTCCGGGTTGAGCCTCCGCTCGAGCTCGCCGAGCACCAGGCCGAACACCGCGTGGCGCCAGGTGGCCTGCCAGAACGCGCGCCGATCGCCCTTGAGCTGAGGAAGCTCGGCACGGCGCGGGTGAAACCGGTCCACGACGCCGACCAGCGTCCACGTCGCCAGGTGCTCCACCATCGCGGCGCCGAGGCCCACCACTGGCGCGGGGCCCGGCAGGAAGCGCCTGAGCTGGGCGTACATAGCGCCGAACGCCGCGCCGTTCTGCACGTGGAGCGCCACCCCCGGGAGCGGCCACGCCCGGCCGCTCGTCACGGCCTTCCCCAGGAGCTCGACGTCGTCGATCGAGGTGCCGAACGCGCGTTTGTCGAGTGGCTGCTGCGCCGCCCACACCGCGGCGGCCACGCCACCTGCCAGTGCTCCGTTGACGCTTCGCCGCAGGTCCACTGGACGGGGAGCGTAACGGCGACACGCGCTGCGGGTAGCACAGGTCATGCAGACGCCCGAGGCAGAGAGGCTCGCACCCCACCACGAGCGCATCCGCCGTCGCGGCGTGAACCGGCTCGTCTATTGGCCGTTCCGGGCGTTCGCGCAGCCCGCCTTGCACCTCTACTTCCGCATCCGCCGGACCGGACGCGAGCACATCCCCGCCGGCAAGGTGATCCTGGCCGCCAACCACCGCAGCTTTCTCGACCCTTTCGTGATCGGGACCTGCCTGCGACGCCCGATCTACTTCATGGCCAAGCGGGAGATCTTCCACAACCGCGCGGTGGGATGGTTCCTCAACTGCCTCGGCGCCTTCCCGGTCAGGCGGGGCGAGTCCGACGCGGAGTCTCTGGCCACCGCCCTGACCCTGCTCGAGCGGGGCGAGGCGGTCGTGATCTTCCCCGAAGGTACCCGTCACCGGTCCGGGCCCCTACAGGATCCAAAGCGCGGTGTGGGCAGGTTGGCGCTCGAGAGCGGCGCGCCGGTGGTGCCGATCGCGGTTGCGGGGAGCGAGCGGGCGCGGCGCGGCTGGCGCATCCGTCCCGTGCGCGTGAGCATCCGTTGTGGTCGCCCGCTGAGCTATCCCCGGGTCGAGGCGCCCTCGCCGCATCTGGCGGCGGAGGTCACCGCCCGGATATGGCCGTGCGTGGAACTGCAGTGGGCGTGGCTGGGAGGCCCGATGAGATCGCAGCCGGAGCCGGCGAACGAAGAGGCGGCGGAGAGCTACGCGGCCTGAGAAGCCGTCCGCGATCTCCGGAGTAGGCTGGCCATGAGTGCACGAGGACGCGGACAAGCGGCGGCTGGACAACGAGTTCACGGAGCTCTACCGCTCCCACCTGCGGGACGTCTACAGCTATTCGTACTACCGCGTCGGCAACCATCACGATGCCGAGGACCTAACGGAGCAGACCTTCCTGCAGGCCTACCGTCACTTCGAGCGCGCGCAGCGCGAGTCACATGGGCGCCCGCTGCGGCCGTGGCTCATACGGATAGCTCACAACCTCGCGGCCAACTACTACAGGGACCGCTCGCGCCGGCCTCAGACCCAGCTGGAGGACGCCGCCGTGGTGTCTGCGCTGCACAGCACCGCGGACCTGGCGGAAGGGCGCGAGGAGCTTCGAGACGTGCTCGACGGTGTGTCGAAGCTTCCGGAGGACCGCCGCGAGGCGCTCATCATGCGCTTTGCGCTGGGTATGGACAACCGCGAGATCGCGCGGGCGATCGACCGCTCCGAAGGGGCCACGAAGGTGTTGATCCATCGGGCGATCAAGCAACTGGAGCAAGGCCTGAAGGAGCACGAGGATGAGTGAGGCGATCGACATGGACGCTCTGCTGCGCTTGGCGCTCGTGCCTGTCGAGCCCTCCGAGGGGTTGAGCGATCGGCTCGAGCGCGGACTCTCCGAGCTCACGGACGCCGCTGCCGGCGAGCTTGCCGACTGGGAGCTCGGCGCGATGCGCGACCCGCGCAACTGGGGCCGGCCGGCCGCCGCGATGGTGGTGGGAGGCGCCGCCGCCGGAGCACTCGTGCTCGTGCGTGCCCGACAGCGCCACAGGCGCCGCCCCGAGCGCGGCGTGGCGGCGCTCGGCAAGGGCCTGACGGAGGCGGCGAATGACCTCGGCAGGCGACTCGGCCGCTAGCCAAGGCAGGAAGGGCGTGCCACCTGCCGGGCCCCGGGCGCCCCCAGGCCCGGACCGGTGATCCAGGCCGCGCACCCGCGCGAATGACCTACGTGAGCCGAGCCGGAAAAATCGAGCGCCTTGCCGACGAAGAGGTTATGCACCTCGTGCAGGAGGGCGACCCGCGCGCCTTCGAGCTGCTGTTCGAGCGCCACGGCGGAGCGGCTTTCTCGCTTGCCTACAGGATGGTCGGCGACCGCGCGAGCGCCCAGGACGTCTCTCAGGAGGCGTTTCTCTCCATCTGGCGCAGCAAGATGCGCTACCAGGCCGACCGCGGGAGCGTGCGCACGTGGGTACTCGGCATCGTGCACCACCGCGCCATCGACGCGCTGCGGCGCAGCATGCTCCACGACCGCCGCCGGGGAAGCGCCGAGGGGATGGAGGAGCGCTTCGAAGCCGCCGAGCGCACCGATGTGGAGGTGGCGCGACGGGAGGAAGCGCGCACCGTCAGGGCCGCCATCGGAACGCTGCCGGCCGACCAGTCGCGGGTGGTGGAACTCGCCTACTTCGGCGGATTCAGTCACAGCAAGATCGCGGAGATGCTCGACACCCCGATCGGGACCGTGAAAGGCCGCATGCGGCTTGGACTGGAGAAGCTCCGCCGCGAGCTGGCCGAGGAGCCGGTATGAGCGTCGAGCGCCACGAGATCCAGCAGGAGAACGTCGGGGCCTATCTGCTCGGCGCGCTCACCGACGTCGAGGAGCGCGCCTTCGTGCGCCACCTCGACGAGTGCCCGGTCTGCAGCGACGAGGTCGCCCGCCTGCGTCCCGCGGCGGACGCACTGCCGCGCTCGGTCACCCCGGTCACCCCGCCGCCGGAGCTCAAGACCTCGCTGATGAAGGTGGTGGAGGCCGAGGCGCGTGAACGCGCGGGCGGGCGGGCGCGCGGGCGCCGCGCTCGACCGCTGGCGGCTCTGCGCAAGCGGCTGTCCGCCAGCGGCGAGTCGCTCCCCTCGATGCGGCCGAGCCTGGCACTGGTCGGCGCCTCCTTCCTCCTGCTGGTCGGCATGCTGACCGGCTACGCCGTCACGCAGGTCACCGACGGCGGCGATGATGCGCGGGCGCTGGCGGCGAAGGTGGACAAGAAGCGCGTGCCGAATGCCACCGGCAGCCTGACGGTCTCGGGGACCGACTCGGAGAAGAGTGGGATCCTGCGCGTGCAGGGGATGCCCCCGCTCGAGGAGCAGTCGACCTACCAGCTGTGGGTGAAGCGCGGCCAGGAGGTCATCTCGGCGTCGCTCTTCACCGTGGGCGAGGACGGCGAGGGCGCCGCGGCGGTGTCACGAGACCTGGATGGGGCAGACGCCGTGCTCGTCACGCGCGAGCCCGCCGGTGGCGCGCGGGCGCCCTCTGAGGATCCCCTCCTCTTCATCCGGCTCTGACCGGACCGCGATCGCTCCCATTAGTCTCCTGCGCTGTGGAGACGTGCTATCGCCATTCGAGCCGGGAGACCGGGGTGTCGTGCTCCAACTGCGGCCGCCCCATCTGCCCAGACTGCATGACGGCCACGTCCGTGGGCATGCGCTGCCCAGAGTGCTCGAACCAGAAGACCAAGGTGAAGGGGATCGGCTCGGTGGCCGAGCCGATGCTCACCTATGTCCTGATCGGGATCAACGTGGCGATCGCGCTCGGCGCCCTGCTCAGCGGCGCCAGCGCCACCGGGGGCGGCGGGCTGGGAGGGTCTTCGCTCGACGGGTCGGTCTCCCGCTTCACGGTGAACGACGGTGACTACTGGCGCATCGTCACCGCCGGCTTCCTCCACGCCGGGTTCCTTCACCTGCTCTTCAACATGTTCGGCCTCTACATCCTGGGAGGGCTGCTCGAGCCCGCAGTGGGACGGCTCCGCTTTGGAGTCATCTACTTCGTCTCGCTGCTCGCGGGCTCGTTCGGCGCCCTGCTGCTGGAGCCCACGCGCTCGACACTGGGCGCCTCCGGCGCGGTCTTCGGGCTGATGGCGGCCGCCGTGGTGGTCATGAGGCACCGCGGAATCAATCCGATGGAGAGCGGTCTGGGGCTATGGATCGGTCTCAACCTGCTGATCACCTTCACCATCCCCTTCATCTCGATCGGCGGCCACATCGGCGGGCTCCTCGGCGGGGCCGTCGCCGCGGCGCTGATGGTCGAGTTGCCCGACCGCGTGCGGATGCCACGGGTCGCGCCCGCGCTGCTTGCGGGGGCGATCGGCGTCGTTTCAGTGGTGGGGTCGATCGTCGTGTCGTCCTCGGTGGCCTAGCTCGAGTGCCCGGCCCGGCTGGGCGGCGCGTTGGTCAGGCCGCTGCGCGCTCCGCGGCGAGCGGCGGGTCCCCAAACGCCTCCGGCCGCTGCCGTCCAAGCCACCAGGTGCCATCCGGGCGGCGGGCGAGCCGTCCCGCCCGCTCGAGTTCGTTGATCGCGCGGCTCATGGCCGGGCGGCGAGCCCCGACTAGCCACGAGAGGAGCACGTGGCACAGCGGCGCCCGCAACAACATCCCTTCCGCTTGCGGCTCGCCGAAGCGGTCGGCCAGCTGCCACAGCACGGCTTGAAGGCGGACCGAGAGACGCGGCTCCTGGACGATCGCAAGCCGAAGGCTGCTCGCCGCTGAGCGGCGCGAGAGCCGGCTCGCCAGCTCGGCAACCACAGTGGGGTGCTCGGACATCCTGCGAAGGAAGCCCGCGTCGAGTACCGCGACCCTCGCCGGCGTGAGCGCCCACCAGCGCACCTCCCCTGACACCATCGCGTCGGGATCCGTATCCGGCTCAAACGGACGGAAGAGGTCTCCGGGGCCGAGCACCTCGACGGTGGGGCGGTCCGTTACGGCAACCCCTCGCAAGATCATGCCGTCGAGCAGGAGCATCCCGAGGGTGCCGCTCTCGCTCGGCAACCGCTCGTGCGGCCAGAAGACCCCCTTCGGCAGCGAGACCACGCTGGCTACGGCCCGGCGGCTCGCCCTCCCGGCCTCCACCGGCAAGAGCCCCCGCGCAATGCCGGGATCCGCTCGCAGGACGCTCACGGCGCCCACCCCGTCACGACGGGTGCCGCCAGTCTGCCCTCGCTGGTCCGCCATCGGACTCTCCCTGGCTGGAGCCCATCCGAGACCACCCCGGCAGCCCGTGCCAGCCGAAACGTAGCGCGATGAGGGGCTGACGGTAAGTGCATCGGACACCTACGCCCGCCGCCCTACAGCCGGTCGTAGACCGCCTGAAGCGCCTCGAGCATCGGCTCGATGCCGAAGCGCTCGGCCACGTCGCGCCGGCCCGCCCGGCCCATCCGCTCGGCGGCCGCGGGGTCGTCGGCCAGCGCCCTCAGCGCGGCTGAGAGAGCCGCTGGGTCGTCCGGAGGCACCAGCCGCCCGCTCTCTCCGTCGCGTACGACCTCGGCCACGCCGCCGTGGCCGGAGGCCACCACCGGGAGGCCCGCGGCGGCGGCCTCGAGCGCCACCAGACCGAGTGGCTCGGGCCGGATCGAGGGCACCGCGACCGCGTCCGCGGCACCCAGGACGGTCTCCACGTCCTCCCGGAACCCGAGCCGCAGGAGGCGGTCCTCAACGCCGAGCTCGCACGCCAGCATGTCCAGCCGGCGCGCTGCCTCCTCGCCGCCGGGCACGGGGTCGCCCGCCACGAGGCCGACGGCGTCGATCGTGGCCAGCGCCGGTTGCGCCAGGGCGCGGACCAGCACGTCCTGGCCCTTCCAGTCGCTGATGCGGCCGATCAGGGCGACCGCGAAGCGGTCGGCCGGCACGCCGAGCGCCTCTCGCGCCCTCTGGCGGGGCACGGGCTCCCGCGACCTGGGGATGCCGTCGTACATGACCAGGGCGTGTGCGGCGCCGTGGAACTGCACGGCCACGGCGCGGGAGATGCAGACGAGGGCGTCGGCACGAAGCAGGCGTCGGCGAAAGAGCGGCCACAGCGCTTCGGCGGCTGGCCCCCCGGCGCCGGCGTAGATCTCCCGCACGTGCAGGAGGTGGGGAACGCCTGCCGCTCGCGCTATCGCGCCGCCTGAGAGGATCACGGAGGTGTTGGAGTGGACCACCGCCGCGTGCCGGTGGCGGGCCAGGGCGCCGATCACGCGCCTGTCGGCGGCCGCGGCGCGGGCCAGGCGGGCCGCTCCCGCAGGCAGGGACAGCGTGCGACGGAGGACCGCCAGAGGGTGTACGACGACCTCGGCGCCGGCCTCCTCGAGAAGCGGCCCCAGCTCCCCTCTCTCCGGTAGCACGCACAGCGCTCTCCAGCGCGCGCGGTCCAGGCCGCCCGCGATCGCCAGCAGCTGGAGGTCCGCCCCGTACCGCCCGGCGGAGGAATGCAGGATCAGGACGGTGCGGGGCACCCGGCCAGGACGGCGGGCGCGCTAGGCGCCGCTCGCGCCCAGGTCAAGCACGACGGCTCGTCCGTCCGGCGGCGCGGGCACGCGGTCCGGGTGCAGCAGATGGGCCAGCAGCTCGATGCCGTCGACCAGTCGCGGGCCCGGACGGGAGAAATAGGAGGAGGCATCCACCGCCACCACCCGTGCCCCGAGCGCCGCGAGCCGATCGCGTGCCTCGAGGGTCTCACGCGCCGCCTGCTCGGCGCCGTAGCCGCAGGGCATCGAGATCACGACATCCGGCGCGGCGCCCTCGATCTCCGCCCACTCGGCCGTTCGCGAGCGAGCGCCCGCCCGCCCGAGCACATCGCGCCCTCCGGCCCACTCGATCATCTCGGGCACCCAGTGGCCGCCTATGAACACCGGGTCGAGCCACTCGAGCGCCGCCACCCCGACCCGCGGCCCGCCCGCCACCGCCTTCCGGACGGCGGAGATCCGGCGGGCGGCGTCCCGCGCGAGAGCGGTGCCGGCCTCTGCCATGCCCGCGGCCTCGGCCAGGAGCTGCATGTCTGCCAGCACGTCGTCCACGGTGGACGGATCGAGCGAGAGCACCGCCGGGCGCGAGGGCAGCCGCTCGGCTGCGGCCTGTACGTCCTCAAAGGACACCGCGCACACCTCGCAGACCGCCTGGGTGACGATCAGGTCCGGGGCGAGCCCGGAGAGCCGCGGCTCGTCGAGCTCGTAGAGTGCAAGACCCGCCTCGGTGCGCTCCCGGACCGCCCGGTCGATGCCGGCCGCCGGCAGCCCGTCGGGGATCACGCTGCTGGTGAGGTGTGGGCTGGCCGCCGCTTCCGGCGGGTAATCGCACTCGTGGGTGACCGCCACTACGCTGTCGCCCAGGCCGAGCGCGAACAGCATCTCGGTGGAGGACGGCACCAGGGAAGCGATCCGCACGAGGGGAACGATGACACGTCTGGACGAGAACGAGATCGAACGGCGCCTGTCCGAGCTCGACGGGTGGTCGCGTGACGGAGAGGCGATCGCGAAGGGCTTCTCGTGCGGCGACTTCGCCGGGTCGGTCGAGTTCGTCAACCGGCTGACCCCGGTCGCGGAGGACATGAACCACCACCCCGACCTCACGGTCTCCTGGAGCACCGTGACGCTCACCATCTCCACCCACTCCGAGGGCGGCCTGACGGCCGCGGACTTCGAGCTGGCGCGCCGCATTGACGCGCTGGGCCGATGACCAGCCCGGAGGTGTTCCGAGCGGGTCGAGCCCTCTGCTAGCTTTTTGGGGCAGTCACTCGCATGAGCGACGACGAACCTCCTCGAAGTAGGCCGAAGATAGGCCTCCCCCCGGCCCGTGAGGGCCCGCCGTGACCGAGCTTCTGCTCTTGGTCGGCGTCGCCGTGCTGGTAGCCGCCAACGGCTTCTTCGTGGCCGCGGAGTTCGCGCTCGTGCGGGCGCGCGACGGCAAGCTCGACCAGATGGAGAAGGACGGCGTGCGCGGCGCAAAGCTCGCCGGCCTTCAGCTCGAGAGCATCGACGAGTACCTGTCGGCCTGCCAGCTCGGCATCACCATGGCCTCGCTGGGCATCGGCTTCCTGGGCGAGCCGGCGATAGCGAGCCTCCTCGAGAAGGCGATCGGCGACAGCGTGCCGCACGGGGTCACGCTGGCCGTGTCCGTGACCCTCGCCTATCTGATCAGCACGGCGCTCCACATAACGGTCGGGGAGCAGGTGCCGAAGATCTACGCGATCACCCACGCGGAGGGCGTCGCGCGGAGGGCCGCGAGGCTGCTGGAGGCCTTCCGCGTGGCCTTCAAGCCCCTGATCTGGGCGCTCAACACCGCCTCCAACGGGATCCTCCGCGCGATCGGGGTGAACCCGAAGGCCGAGTTCGAGGAGATCTCCTCCTCTGATGACCTCAAGCTGATCATCGCCCGCAGCGCCACTGGGGGAAAGCTCGACCCGGGCGAGGCCGGGATGCTGCGCGGCGTCTTTCACCTTCACGAGCAGGAGGCGCGGCAGGTGATGACTCCGATCCCGGCGGTCGTCACCGTGGACGTGTCGGAGACCGCCGAGGCTGCGCTGCGAAAGTGCGTCGACTCGGGCCACACCCGCCTGGTGGTGACCGAGCACGGCAACGACGACCGCATTCGCGGGATCGTGCACAACAACTCGCTGGCGCGGCGCCTCATGAACGAGGGACCCGGGGCCTCGATCGAGCCGAGCGTGAAGGACGCCCTGATCGTGCCAGAGACCAAGGCGCTCGACGACCTGCTGGCCGACCTTCAGCGCGAACGGGCCTCGCTCGCCGTCGTGGTGGACGAGTACGGGCGCACGGCGGGCATCGTCTCGATCGAGGACATCGTCGAGGAGGTAGTGGGGGAGATCGCCGACGAGACCGATCCGGCGGTGGCGGGCATCCGTCGCCTCGCCAACGGCGACTGGTGGGTTCGCGGGCACGTGCCGATCACCGACCTCACCGACTACGGGTTGGACCTACCCGTCGACTCCGACGCCTTCAACTCGGTCGGAGGGTACGTGTTCGGGGAGCTCGGCCGGCTGCCGAAGCGGGGTGACATGGTGCGCTCCAACGGTTACTCGCTGCGGGTCGAGTCGGTGCGTCAGAACCGGATCGAGGCGGTCCGGATCCGGCACCACGAGGACGGCAACGGCCGGAGGCCGATCGGGGAGGCCGAGGTTCCGCCTGCGGTCTGAGCGCCGCCCGGCTCAGTCGTACTCGTAGAAGCCGGTGCCGGTCTTACGGCCCAGGCGGTTGCCCGCCACCATCTCGCGCACGCGCGCCGGCACGACCACGCCGATCGAGTCGGCGATCGCCACCGACACGTCGAGGCCCACGAAGTCGAGCAGCTTGAGCGGGCCCATCGGGTGGCCGGCTCCGAGCTTCATGCAGGCATCGACCGCCTGCGGCTCGAGCCCGGTCTCCTCGGCCAGGTCGACCGCGCTGAAGAGGTAGGGAAAGAGCAGCCGGTTGACCACGAACCCCGGCACGTCGGGAACCTCGACCACGGTCTTGTCCAGGTGCTCGCAGAGCTCGCGAAAGCGCCGGCGGGTCTCCTCGGTGGCCTCGCCCGGGAACGCCAGCTCCACCAGCGGCATCTTCTCCACCGGGTTGAACACATGCAGGCCGGCGAAGCGGTCGGGCCGTCCGCTCGCCGCGGCGATCTCGCCTACCGACAGCGACGAGGTGGTCGTGGCCACGAGCGTGGCCTCGGGCAGGAGCTCCGTGAGCAACGCATGGACGTCCTTCTTGACCTCGATGTCCTCGGCCACGCACTCCACCACGAGGGTGCTCTCCGACAGCGCCTCCATCTCGGTGACCACGGCCGCCGCGCCTTCGGTGGCGCTGGAGGCCCGCTCCGCGGAGGCCTCGCTGCGAGCCCACATCACGACCTCGCCGCGCTCGGCGGCAAGCCGTGCCAGCCCCGTGGCGATAGCTCCCGTGCCGAGGATCCCAACTCGCTCTGTCGAACTTGGTTGACTCACCAGTCAACTCGGTACCCTAGACCACGGATAGCGCAAGGGTGCCGTGCCGGGCCCCCCGGCCGGTCAACTCCTCCGGAGGTCACGTTGCACAACGGAAATCGAGAGGTCGTGATAGTCGAGGCCGTCCGCACGCCGATCGGGCGGGGCCACGAGGAAAAGGGCTATTACCGGGACGTTCACGCGAGCAACCTGCTCTCGCGCACCTACGCCGAGGTGCTCGAGCGCTCGGGTGTCCCGGCATCCGAGGTCGAGGACGTGATCGCCGGCTGCGTCCAGCAGTTCGGTGAGCAGGGCTTCAACATCGGGCGCAACGCCTGGCTCGAGGCGGGGCTCCCGGTCGAGACCCCGGCCACGACGATCGACCGCCAGTGCGGTTCGGCCCAGCAGGCCGTGAACTTCGCCGCCGCGCAGATCGGCGCCGGCGTGCTCGACTGCGCGATCGGCTCCGGCGTCGAGCACATGGGCCACATCTCCTTCGCCGACGGCATGCAGGTCATGTCCGAGCACGGCGCCCCCTTCTCGCCCGAGCTGCTCGAGAGGTACGACCTGATTCCCCAGGGCCTCTCTGCCGAGATGATCGCCGAGAGGTGGGAGATCTCGCGCTCGGAGCTCGATGAGCTGGCCGTGCGGTCGCACCGGCGCGCCCACCAGGCAACGGAGGAGGGTCGCTTCGAGCGGGAGATCGTGCCGTTTGCCGTGAACGGGGACACCTACGTGACCGACCAGGGAATTCGCGCCCACTCGAGCATCGAGAAGCTGGCTGGCCTCGAGCCGGCATTCAAGGAGGACGGAAGGATCACGGCGGGCAACTCCTCTCAGATCTCCGACGGCGCCGCGGCGGTGCTGCTGATGGAGCGGGGCAAGGCCGAGGGTCTCGGCCTCGAGCCGCGCGCCCGGATCGTCGACCAGACCACGGTGGGGGTGGATCCCGTGATCATGCTGACCGGGCCGATACCCGCCACGCACAAGCTCCTCGAGCGCAACGGGATGACGATGCGGGACATCGACCTCGTGGAGATCAACGAGGCGTTTGCCCCCGTGGTGGCCGCGTGGCAGCGCGAGCTCGGGGCCGACATGGACAGGGTCAACGTGAACGGCGGGGCGATGTCGCTCGGCCACCCGCTGGGCTCGACCGGCGCGCGGCTGATCACCACCCTGCTGCACGAGCTGGAGCGCTCCGACAAGCAGGTGGGCCTCGTGACCATGTGCTGCGGCGGAGGGCTTGGCACGGGGACCCTGATCGAACGGCTCTGACGCTCCTTGGCCGTTTCCTGACCCTACGAGGCGGGTAAGCCCGCAGGATGGCGACCGACACCCGGACCCTGTTTGCCGGCCGCTACCGGAAGATAAGGCCCATCGGCGTAGGCGGCATGGCCCGTGTGTTCCTGGCCGAGGACGAGCGGCTGGGCCGGCGGGTGGCCGTCAAGCAGCTTCACGCCGAGAGCCCTGACGAGGCGGCCGAGCGCTTCGATCGCGAAGCCAGGCTTGGGGCGTCGCTCAACCACCCCAACCTCGTGTCGATCTACGACGTGGCCACCGACGCGGAGTCCGTGCTGATCGTCATGGAGTACGTGGAGGGCAGGACGCTCAAGGACGCGATCGCAAGCGGGCCGCTCCCCCTGGCGAAGGTGGTCTCGATCATCCACGACGTGGCCGCCGCGCTCAACCACGCGCACGCCCACGGGATCGTGCACCGCGACGTGAAACCCGCCAACATCCTGCTGCGCCACGACGGCATGACAAAGCTCGCCGACCTCGGCATCGCCACCGCGGCCGAGAGCCCGAGCATCACCAGGAGCGGCATGGTGCTCGGCACGGCCTCCTACATGGCCCCGGAGCAGCTCGACGGGCGGAAGGCCGGGCCCGCCTCCGACATCTACTCGCTGGCGGCCGTGGCCTTCGAGGCGGTGTCGGGCCGCAAGGCCATGACGGGTGAGACCCCGATGGAGATCGCCCACAGGGTGGTCTCCTCGCCGCCCCCCGATCTGCGCGAGGCCTGGCCAGACGCGCCCGACGGCGCAGCCGAGGCGATCGGCCGGGCCATGGCCCGGAAGCCGGAGGCGCGCCCGTCCTCCGCCGGCGAGTTCGCCACCGCGCTGCAGCGCGGGTTGCGGGGGGCCCGGGGCGTGGCAGCTGCCGAGCCGGCCGCCGGAGCCGTGGCCGCTTCCGCGCCGACCGCCGAGCCCGCGGCCGCCGCTGCGCCGACCGCCAAGGGCGCGGCCGCCGCTGCGCCGACCGCCAAGGCCGCCCCGGCCTCGCCGGTCGAAGCCACTCCGGAGCCCTCCGCGCACGCGGAGAAGGGGAAGCGTGACGCACCGCTTCCTCCACCCCTTGCGGAGAGGCCGAGCACGTACCGCCCGAGCCGGCAGGCGCCCTCCTGGCTCCCGGCAGCCGGGGCCCTCGCCGCCCTCTGCATCCTCGCGATCGTTGCGTTCGCGGTGCTGGGGGGTGGAGGCGAGGACCCCAAGCGCTCCGCGGGAACCGAGGACGCGAGCAGATCCAAGGCGAGTGGAAGCGAGGAGAAGCGCGACGCCTCCGGGGAGGGTGGCGGGGCCTCGGGCAGCGGTGGCGGCTCGAGCTCCGGTGGCGGCTCGAGCTCCGGAGACCGCACGAGCTCCGGTGCCTCAAGGAGCGCCCAGCCGGCGCAGCCCGGGTCAGGCGCCGGGGCGGCCCAGGGGTCATCGGGGGGCGGCGGTGCCGCCGCGCTCAACGACCGGGGCTTCAGCCTCATGAGCCAGGGACGTTACGACGAGGCGATCCCCCTCCTGCAGAAGGCGGTGGCCGCGTACCCTGACGGCTCGGGTGACCTGACATACGCCTTTGCCCTCTACAACCTCGGTAGGTCGCTCAGGCTGGCGGGCCGCCCGGATGAGGCCGTGCCGATCCTCGAGAAGCGGTTGCGCATCCCGAACCAGACGGCCACCGTTCGCCGTGAGCTCGAGGCGGCCCGCCGGGCTGCCGGTTGACCTCCCGCTCAGCGCACCCCCCGGAACCTCGGATGGGTGTCTGCGTTGTGATCGCTCTCCCTGATATCAGGCTGCCTCGTGGAGGGCCGGCTCGGCGGGCATGGGACGGCTCTCCTCCTGCGCTTGCCCTGCCGCATCGCTCTCGGGTTCGAGCCGACCAGGTCCCCCAACCGGCCGGCCAGCAGGAGCAGCCCGCCAAAGGCGATCAGGTACGCATTCACCACCCAGGCGAGGCTCGATTGCGAGAATCCGAGGTCATCCTGGATCGACGGCAGCGCCACGTTGACCCCCGCCAGGTCCAGGGCGATGAGTTGTTGCCGCTGGCCCGGTCAAAGGAGGATCCCGACAGAAGAGGCTCCAGATGGCGCCTCAGAGGAGGATCAGCCGATGTTCAAGGACACGAAGGCATTCAGTGGCTTTTCGGTGGATGACGCCGATCGGGCCAAGGAGTTCTACGGGGAGACGCTGGGCCTCGATGTCTCCGACGGCGAGATACCCGGCCTTCTGACGCTGCACATCGCCGGTGACAGGGACACGCTCATCTACGCGAAGCCCGACCATACGCCCGCCAGCTTCACGATCCTGAACTTCCCGGTGGATGACATCGAGGCGGCCGTGGACGCGCTGACCGACCGCGGCGTGCGCTTCGAGCGCTACGCCGGCAGCGGCATGGAGACCGACGAGAAGGGCATCTTCCGCGGAGGAGGCCCGTACATCGCGTGGTTCAAGGATCCCGCCGGCAACGTGCTGTCGGTCCTACAGGAGCGCTGAGCCCTGCCGGTCGACCCCGGACCCGCCGCGGCGCGCTGGCACCGGCTGGTGAGCGACCGCCTCGCGGAGTGGGAGCGCCTCTCACCGGGTGACGGGCCGCTCGACAGAGCTTTCTGGGACCTGCGCGCCGACCGCTTTGCCTCCGCGGTGAGGCTCGCGGACAGTGAAGCCGATCCCTTCCTGCGCCGGCTGCGCCGGGTGGCTGACGAATCGAGCACGGTTATCGACGTGGGCGCCGGCACGGGCCGGTTCGCGCTGCCCCTCGCTCAAGGCGTCGGCCACCTCACGGCCGTCGATCCCAGCGCGGCGATGCTCGCAAGGCTGCAAGGCGAGGCCCGGCGGCTGGGGCTCGACAACGTCAGCGCCGTCGAAGGTCGGTGGGATGAGGCCGCCACAGAAGCCGCCGACGTCGTCTTCTCGGCCTACGTGCTCCCCCTGGTGCCGGACGGAGCCGCCTTCGTGAGGAAGCTCGAGGAGAAGGCTCGCCGGCACATCTTCCTATACCTCGGCGCCTTCAGCGGCGATGCCGTCCTCGACCCGATGTGGCGGCACTTCCATCGAGCCCCCCGGGCGCCGGAACCCACCTACCTCGACGCGCTCGGCCTCCTGCGCGAAGTTGGGATAGCGCCGGACCTGAAGGTGGTGGAGCTTCCCAATCGCAAGCGCTTCGCCACGGTCGGCGAGGCGGTCGAGCATTACCTCGAGGGGCTTCTGCTGGTGGACACCCCGGAGGTGAGACAGGAGCTCGAGGCGCTGCTCGCCACATGGCTGATGGGTCGCAGGGGGGCGTTCAGGTCGCCTTTGCGCACGCTCCCAGCGGCGATCATCCACTGGAGGCCGGGAGCACGGCCGTGAAGCTCGACAAGCGGCGATTCACCACCGCGATCGGCAGGTACATCGTCAATCCCATCGTGAAGGCGGGAGTCCGGGCCGGTGCCCTGCGCGGGTACGCGATCCTCGAGACCACCGGCCGAAGGTCCGGCGAGCCCCGCCAGACGCCCGTCGGCAACGGCTTGGACGGCGACACGTTCTGGATCGTGGCCGAGCACGGCCGGCGCGCGGCATACGTGCGCAACATCGAGGCCGAGCCGCGGGTGCGCCTGATGGTCGCGGGGCGCTGGCGCGCGGGCACCGCTCGCCTGTTGCCCGACGACGATCCACTCGAGCGCCAGAGGAAGATCGGGCGCCGCCTGAACGCCGCCACGGTGCGAGCGCTCGGGACCGATCTGATGACCGTCCGCGTGGACCTCGAGCCGGCCGAGGGCCTCAGCGGACGGCCCGCTCGAGCGTCCTGAGGGTTGCGGTCCCTGTCCGCACGAGAGGCAGGACGAGCGGCTCGCCACGCCAGACCAGCTCGGAGAGAACCAGGCCGGCGATCAGATCCGTCACATAGTGCTCGCCGAGATAGACGAGAACGAGGCCGTCGACCGTGGTGAGCGCCCACCCGAGCGCACCCAAGGCGCTGCTCACCTCGCCCAGAGACCTTGCAGTGATGGCCAGCGAGGGGAGCGCGTCCGAGGGCATCGAGCCCCACGGGTTTCCTTCCTCCCGGTCGGACTTCAGCCGTTCGCTCGGCGGAGGGGCATCCCGTCCGAGCAGCTTCGCCCTCACGGCGATTCCGACGTCGCGCGTCACGTGCTGCAGCGCACCGCCCATCCGCCCCTCCTGCTCGGACGCCCACCAGGGGGGCGTCGTCGGGAAGTACCAGTACCCGAGCGTCGTGAAGTGGTAGACGGCGGCAAGCCGCCCCGCCGTGCGGGGAAAGCGATCCTCGTCGGTCACGAGGATCACGCCGAGGGCCGCATGGGGGGCGATCCAGAGCAGGTAGTGCAGCCCGGTGGCCGCGAAGTCGAGCGCGGAGAGCCGTGGGGGGTTGCGAACGGCCCTCTGAAGACGCACTCCCGGCGGGATCCCGGCGCCTATCCGCCGGTCGACCCGGATCGGGTACTCCACGCGCAACCGCGGTTCGAGCTTCTCCGGCTTGTCGTAGGGGATCTCCCAGGCAACCTTGAACAGCCACACGTATGCGCCCCAGGTGGCGGCGTACTGCCATCGACCCCGGGGCAGGGCCGCGGCCACCGCCAGCGGCACCGTCGAGACCAGCGGCACCATTGGCGGGCGGGGCAGGCGCAGGCGCTTGCGCGAGAGGGTGAGCGCCACGACGCCTCCCGCGTAGGCCAGAAAGCGCCAGTTCAATTGCTGCCAGGTAGATCGCCGGCGTCTTATGAGGCGCGTGTGGGGCAGCGGCCGGAGAGCCGAGCGCAGAAGCGATCCCGAGGACCCCATCGCCTCGGGGCTTCCCACCCACCGCGCGGCTCAATCGTGAAACCGGTCCTGCGTGACCTCGCCCGGCGCCGTCTCGCCGGTTGGCCGCTCCCCACCCTGCAACCGCTCCACCAGCTCGTCGAGCCGGAGCTCCTCGAGCCCTCTCCCGACCGCTTCCAGCTCTCCGGCACACCACTCCACGAGCTCGCGCCCCTCCCTCACGAGGTCGAGCGTCTCCCGCAGGCCCGCCTCGCCGGAGTCGAGGCGCCTGATGATCACCTCGATCCGCTCGGCGGCGGACTCGTAGCTGCGGAGCTCCTGGTGGGTCACGGATCGCCGTCGGCTTCGCTGACTTCGGCTCGCACACGATCGTCGTGGAAGCGGACGGACACCGCCTGGGCGGCGCGTGCGGCCTCGGCGCTGGTCACGATCTCGCCGGCGCGGTCCTCCACGAGGGCAAAGCCGCGCGCGAGCGTGCGCTCGGGGTCGTGGGCGGCCAGCGCCATCGCGAGCCGGTCGAGATCGCGCGCGCGCCGGGCGAGCCCCGAGTCCCGTGCGCGCGCCACCTGCTCTCCACGTGCGATCACCGTGGCCACCGCCCGCTCTTGCTCCCCGGCCGCTGCGGCGGCCTTTCGTCCGAGGACGAGGAGGTGGCGCTCGGCAGCGGCGACGCGGAGGTCGAGGCCGCGGCGCCCCGTTGCCCGCAGCTCGCGGAGCTTCTGGTAGAGCACGGCACGGTGGCGGGCCACGTGCTCGTCGGGCGCCCGTGAGAGATGCGCCAGCCGACGGGCCCGCTCCACAACCGCGCGACCGCCGCAGCGTCGGAGACGGCCGGCGGCGGCAGCCAGGTCGGTTCTGGCATCGCCGGCGTGGATGCGCACGGCGCTCTCGGCCGCGTGGGTGGGCGTCGAGCACGACAGGGCGGCCACATCGTCGATCAGCGGCCGGTCGGTGTGATGGCCGACCGAGGAGATCACGGGCACGGCGAGCAGGGCCACGGTGCGGCAGAGCGTCTCGTCCGAGAAGGCCATCAGGTCCATGACCGAGCCGCCGCCGCGGGCCACCACGATCACGTCGACCTCCCCGAGGGCCGCGAGGTCCTGGACGGCTCGCCCGATGAGCGGCGCGGCTCGTCGATCCTGCACCGGCGCGAAGGCCCACACGAGCCGCCCCTTCCAGCCACGCCGGCGCAGACCGGCCAGCACGTCGTCGCGGGCCTTGCCTCCTTCGCCCGTGACCACGCCGATCGAGCGGGGGAGGGCGGGACGGGGCAGCGCCTTCTGAGGCCGGACGAGCCCCTCACGGTCGAGCCTGCGGCGCAACCGCTCGATCTGTGCCAGCAGCTCGCCCTCGCCGGCGAGGCGCACCGCCGTCGCGCGAAACGAGAATGACGGTGACGAGGTGGCGCTGCCCGGGTAGTAGTCACAGCCGCCGGCCAGGACCACCTGAGCGCCGTTCTCGAGCCGGATCGCCGCGTCGTCGTAGTCGGTACGCCACATCGAGCAGGGCAGCGCTCCACCTGCGTCGCGCAGCTCGAAGTACACCGCCTTGGCGCGGATCCCGACATCGGAGACCTCGCCGAAGACCTGGACCCGCGCCATGTCGCGCAGCCTCGAGCGCAGGGCCAGCGCGTACTCGCCAACCGGGAAGGGCCCCTTCAGGGCGCTGCCGTCGATGCCGGCGGGCCGGTCGGTGGCTCGCTGCTCGGGGTGCATCGCAGGATCTTGGCAGCCCGCCCGGGCGAGAGGAACCTCAACCGACCGGGGGGATCGGCGCCGGGATAGCCAACGTGGAGGGCATACAGTGCTTCTGAGCTCAACAGCCGCTTCACACCCCGCCAGACCAGCGGGCTCAAGCTGGTGCTGACCGCGGCCGATATGAGATTAGGTGCTGCGTGAGCGCGTTTGGTCCCACGACGTCGGCGCCGGTGGCGCTCGCCGGTCGCTGCTGCCGCAAACGAGCCACTGCGCTGAAGCAGCGCCGGACGCGCACTTGTCGAATCCGGCGCGCGCGTGCTGGACCTGCCCGCGGATGGGTACACCATGACTTTTCGCGGCAGGCTCCGCCTCTTCTTCTCGATCATCGTCGTCGTTCCGATGTTCGCGATGGCCGCCGTGCTCTTTGAGCTGACCGCCGACAGCGAGCGGGGGAAGACCGATGCCAGGCTCGCTGCCGGACTCGATGGAGCGCTCGTGTCCTACGAGGACGGGCGTGAAGCCGTCGCTGACCACGCTCGACGGATCCGTACCGGAGCCGCGCGGCACTCACTTCCGCTGACCTCGGCCTGTACGCAACCGACTCGCGCGATTGGTCGACTCCGATCCGCGCATCGTCTCGGCAACATTCTCTGACGCGAGCGGGAGGCGCCTGATTCGCGCCGGCTCTCCACGCGGAGTCGCCGCGGCGACCTTCCGGGTGCGTGGGCCCGGCGGCCTACGCGGCAGGCTCTCGCTCTCGGTGACCGATGCCCGTGCGCTCGTCCGCTCCGCGG
>JAUJNT010000001.1:139669-159783 GCA_030448005.1 Thermoleophilaceae bacterium | reverse complement strand
ATAGCGCGTAAGGGCCGGGAGTTCTCCGCCCAGGAGGCGGAGCTGCTGCAGTACCTCGTTGCACACGCCGAGGCATCGGTCGAGAACGCCGACCTGCATGAGACTGTCGAGAAGGAGGCGACGACCGACCAGCTCACCGGGCTCTCGCTCCGGCGGCCGGTGTTGAAGGCGCTCAATCGCGAATTCGCTCGTCGCCGCCGCGACGAGGCACCGCTCGCGCTGGTGGCGCTCGATGTCGACGACTTCAAGAAGGTGAACGACGGCTACGGCTGGCTGCAGGGCGACGAGGTGCTGTCGGCGGTGGCAGGGGTCCTACGCGAGTGCAGCCGTGATGTCGACGAACCGGCGCGCTGGGGAGGCGAGGAGTTCGTCGTCGTTATGCCCTTGACCGACGGAGATGGTGCCGAGGAGGCTGCCAAGCGCATGCGAAAGGAGACCGAGAAGCTCTCGACACCGCGCCTGGACGGCCGGGCGAGGTGCGCGTGACGGCGAGCTTTGGAGTCGCCGCCGTACCCGAATCCGCCACGGCCCTGCAAGGCATTGGTCGCCGCGGCGTTTGCAGCTCTCGCGCGTGCCAAGCGCAAGGGCAAGACCCGGGTCGAGCGCGCGGCCAACGTCGAATAGGGGTTGTCGACGACCCGGATACGGTCGGTCACCAGAGCTCTGCCGGCCTCAGTCCTCGTTGTCCCTGTCACGCAGGCTCGGCAGCGGGCGCTCGTCCATGCCCTCCTCGCCCCTGCGCTCGGCTCCGAGAGCCACCTGGTTGAGGCGCTCGATCTCGCGCTCGCCTTCCACGCGCGCGGGGTGCTCCGGCGGAAGGCCCGAGATCAACGTCCTGATCCGGTTGCGGAGGTGCATCGCAAAATGAGGAGCTGATGCTCCCATCAGTTGGCGCACATCCTCGACGGTGGGCTCGCGCTCCAGGCGCCCCGGTTGCTCGTACTCGCTCATCCGCGGCGAGAGGTTATCCCGTGGGGGGCGCCTGCCGGCCCTGCGACCGTGTGGAGCCATTCCACGCCGCCGACAGGATCGCCCGTGAGCTCCAGAGCTGATACCCCCCCAGGGTGATGCTATCGTGGTATCACTACGATACCCCCTCCCGGTAAGAGGAGCATCGATGGACACTGAGACGAGCCGTACCTACAAGGTGGAAGGAATGAGCTGCGGGCACTGCGAGGCCGCTGTCCGGGGCGAGCTGGCGAAGGTCGGCGGCGTTGAGGCGGTCGCGGTCGATCTGGGCTCCGGGCACGTGGCCGTGGGTGGTGAGTTCGAGGACTCCGCGGTGCGGGCGGCGATCGCGGCGGCCGGATACCAGGCGGCTGGCTGAGCCGGGAGGCTCGTCGGGCCGCCGCTGCCTGAGGCGCCATTGGCGCCGTACCTCTGAGCGCAGGCTAAGGGGTGTTTCCCTGCACCGGGACCAGCTCTGTGACCTGGTCGAGTCGTGCCTGGGCCGGCACGGAGATCTGCTTGTCGTCTCCGAGGATCCACACACGGTTGTAGACCGCCTGTCCGGGGTCGTCCTCGAAGCCGGGCTGGATGCTGAGCAGATAGGCCTCAAGGGGCTGCGGAAGCTCCGAGGCGCGGTCGGTCAGCAACAGCGGCGCAAAGACGCCCTTCGTTGCGAGTGCTGCAGAAGCGGCCGCGTCGAGCGGGCGGGAGGTGGCGGCCACCGTGAGGTTGTAGCCCGGCACCACGACCCCCCAGCCGAATCTGCCCCTCTCGAAGCGGGCGAACTCGATCGCGTTCTCGACCGCGGTGGACCCCTGGATGCGGGTGACCTTGCCTAGCTTCTCCAGCTGCTTCGCCGCCTTGCCGGAGATCGCCTCCCGCGGCCCGAGGACGTAGATGTTCGGCTTACCGTGCTCCTTCAGCGCCGACGCCGTTGCGGTCGGCACCGTGTCCTTGCGGGTGAGCAGGACCGAGTCCCCCGAGCGCGCCGCCCAGGCGGCCGCCGGCATGGCGAACTCCGAGCGCTCCCCGGATGCCACGACCACGTTGGCCGAGGGCTTGCCCTTTGCGGCGGAGAAGAACCGGTCGATCGCCGCGGCGCGCTCGTAGGGGTCCCGGCCCTCGATGACCGCTGTCTTGAACCCGCTGGGTCGGGCGGGCTTGTCGCCGATACGGATGACCTGGGCGTCTTTTGAGAGATCCGAGCCCTTGGGCTTCAGCCGCTCGAGGGTGTCCTTCGTGACGGGGGGCAGCTCGTTGCCATCCGAGATCAGCAGCGGCGCCCCGATCGGTCGAGCCGCCAGCACCGAGGCGGTCACCCCCGCCTGCCAGTCGTCCTTGTCCACGAGCACCACGGCCGTCGGCCGCGCCGCGTCGCTCGTGCCCGGGAACACCGCACTCGCCACGCCGGCGGCGTCGGCCGCGGCGTCCCCGCCGCCCACCCTGATCGTGTTCTTCGTGGCGGTGGAGGGAAAGCCGAGCTTCTGGGCGGCATCCTCGTCCCCGGACGCGGTTCCAAGCTGCGGGGGCCTGCTCGGCTCGTCGCCGAGGCTGCAGCCGGAGAACGCTGCCAGAGCGACCGCCGCGGCGATCGAGAGGGGCCTCACGCGCACGGCCCGCACGATAGCCATCGGACCTCGCGGGCGAGCCGAGAGCGGGCGAACGTCGCCGGCGGAGGGTACAATCCGTCTTGGTTGACCAGTCAGTCAACGTTTTTTGCTTACGCATCGAAGACGAGCTGACCCTCACGTTAGGTGGCCGCCGGACCGGCATGGACAGCGCTCCGGCTCGAATTGGAGGCAGAAGACCAGGTGGATTTCAGGCTCACAGACGAACAACTGGAGTTCCAGCAGCAGTGCCGCAGCTTCGCCGCCGAGGTCATCCGGCCGCTCGCCGACAAGTACGACCGCGAGCAGAGCGTCCCGTGGGAGGCCATCGAGGCCGCGCGCCGGTGGGGGCTCCACGGGGTCGATCACCTCATGCGGATGGGCAGCGACCCCGACGGCATGTTCGGCGTGATCTACGCCGAGGAGCTGCACTGGGGCTGCGCCGGCATCGCGCTGGCAATCACGGCATCGAACCTTGCCGCGGCGGGCATCGCCGCCTCCGGGACGCCCGAGCAGGTGATGAGGTGGGTGCCCGAGTGCTTCGGCGAGGGGGACGAGATTAAGCTCGCGGCCTACGCGGTCACCGAGGCGGGCGCCGGTTCGGACGTCAAGTCCCTGCGCACCACCGCCAGGCTCGATCCCGACGCCGACGAGTGGGTGCTCAACGGCACCAAGGTCTTCATCTCGAATGGCGGGATCGCCGACGTCAACGTTGTGGTCGCGACCGTCGACCCGGACCTCGGCCACCGCGGGCAGGCGTCCTTCATCGTCCCCAAGGGCACGCCGGGGCTCTCGCGGGGCAAGAAGGAGGACAAGATCGGCATCCGCGCCTCGCAGACCACGGAGATCGTGCTCGAGGACGTGCGGATCCCGATGGAGTACCTGCTGGGCGGCAAGGAAAAGCTCGACAGGAAGCTCGAGCGCGCGCGGTCGGGCAACCGGTCCGGGCCCTCGAACGCCCTGGCCACCTTTGAGATCACCCGGCCGATGGTGGGAGCCTCCGCGCTCGGGATCGGGCGGGCCGCGTACGAGTACACGCTCGAGTACCTGGAGGGAAAGGCCGACGAGAGCGGACCGCTGCTTGAGCAACAGCACGTGCAGCAGACCCTCGCAGACGTGGCCACAGAGATCGAGGCCGCGCGCCTGCTCGTGTGGCGCGCCGCCTGGATGGGCCGCAACGGAGTGCCGATGACCGGCGGCCAGGGGTCCATGTCGAAGCTGAAGGCCGGTGATGTGACCATGTGGGCCACCACGGTGCTGATGGACCTGGTGGGCGAGTACGCCCAGAGCACCGAGTGCCCGCTCGAGAAGTACTTCCGCGACGCCAAGATCTACCAGCTGTTCGAGGGCACCGCACAGGTCCAGCGGCTCGTGATCTCGCGCATGCAGCGCCAGGACCACCAGGAGAGGCTGGTGACCGCGGCCGAGGTGCTCCAGCAGGCGCCGGGGACGGCCACGGGCGAGCCGCTCGACGACGACAAGGAGCCGGCCGCGGTGTAGGAGGGCGCCTGGGCCCGCCTCCCTCCAGAATGGGAGTGGTGGGCTTCTCATTCGACCCGGCGGTCATCGCGCTGCTGCTCGGCGCGGCCGGGCTCTACGCGCGCGCCGTCCGCGTGCTCGGCCGGCGCGGGTACGTGGTGCCGCCGGGCCAGCAGCTGGCCTGGCACGCGGGCATCGGGCTCACGGCCGTCGGGCTGCTGTCCCCGCTCGACGGCCTCGGCGAGGAGCTCCTGCTTGCCCACATGGGACAGCACCTGCTGATCGCCGACCTGGCGGCGCCGCTTCTGCTGGTAGGGATCCGGTCACCCGTCTACGTCTTTCTGATGCCCCGCCCCGTGCTGGTGCCGCTCGCGCGCCGAACCGGCTTCCGGCGCGCGTTGCGCAAGCTGCGCCGGCCGCTCGTGGCCATCCCGGTGTGGGTCGTGATCCTCTACGGCTGGCACCTGCAGTTCGCCTTCGAGGCCGCGCTTCGCAACGACTTCGTCCACGCCATACAGCACCAGTCCTTCGTGCTCGGCGCCCTGCTGGTCTGGTGGTCGGTGATCGAGCCCAAGCGCCGGCGGCTTCCCGGCGAGCTCTGGAAGGTCCCCTACATCCTCGGCGCACGACTCTCCGGGATGTTCCTCGGGATGGCGTTCATCCTCCTGCGCACACCTGCATACGCCGACTTCTACGGGCGCACCGCCCGGGAGCACGGCTTCTCGCCCCTCACCGACCAGCAGGTGGCGGGCGGCATGATGCTGGGACTCGACCTGCTGGTCATGCTGTTCTGCCTCGGGTTCATCTTCCACCGCTCCGGCGAGGACGAGGATCGCGCGCATCAGGTGGACGGGGCGGCGGTGCCCGGCTAGATGAGCTGCCCGCTGCGGCGGTCCGGACTGATGAAATAGGGGGAAGGTCCAGAGGGATGGCGTGGAAGCGCAGTGGCAAGGAGGGCGCCGTCCTGCCCAGGGGTCGTCCTGTCACCCCAGAGGAGGATCGCGTGGAAGCCCAGCGGTCGATCCAGGGCACCGTCCTGCCCAGCTCCTTGCTCGCTGGCCCGGCCTGCGCGGGCTGAGCGAAGAATCACTCGTGCGGACCGGAGTTGGGCTGGCGCTACTCAAGCTAAAGCTAACGATGCGGCCGACGCGCATACTGGACCGGTGCCGTCATCCGACCGTCTTCTCGCACGCCATGTGGTGGGCGCTTACACCGGCGCCACGGTTGCCGATGTCGCGCCGGTCGTCGGGCGCGGCGATGTCAACCAGGTCTACGTGGTCAGGACCGGCGACGGCGCCCGGTATGTGGTGCGCTCCCACGAGCGGGCAGAGCTCGACCGCTACCACAAGGAGGCATGGGCAATAGAGCATGCTGGCGCGGCCGGCGTGCTGGTCGCGCCCGTGCTCGCGACGGGCCAGGTCGGCCAGCGCGCCTGGATGCTCCAGCCGTTCCTGCGCGGAACGCCCGGCGATGAGCTTGGACCTGGCGAGCGCGAGCAGGCGTGGCGCGGCATCGGCACGCAGATGCGCCGTATCCATGCCGTCCCCGTGGACGGGTTTGGCGAGACGGTGAGCGACCTGGCCGCCGGCAGTGAGGCGAGCTGGCACAAGTACCTGGCCTACAACCTCGGCGAACTCACCGCCAGCGACCCGCTGCTGAGCCTCGGGCTCCTAGACCGCGCCGCGCAGGCGCACCTGCGCGGGCTGTTCGAGCATCTCGCGACCCGGCCCGTGCGCCTCGGCCTGTGTCACGGAGACCTGTCGCTGAGGAACGTCATCGTGCGCGACCGGTCAGTCCAGGTCATCGACTGGGGCTGCGCGCAAGGGCACTTCGTGCCCCACTACGACTTAGGTGTCATCCTCGCCGACAGCCTCGGCGAGGACACTGTCGAGTTCGCCGCGCTCCTGGATGGCTACGGCATCGACCCGACCTCCTTTCGGCGCGACATCCGCTTTGATGTACTCGCCTTCGGAGCGCTCGAAGCGGTGGACAAGGTGCGCTGGGCGTTTGACCGCAACCGCGCGCGGCTGCCCGCGCTCGCGGGTCGACTCGCCGCGGCGCTGCGCGCATCGGGCATCGGCCACCAGCCCGCATCGAAGGCCGCGCCCGGAACCTGACCGTGCAGCCCAACTCAAGTCCGCAAAGAGGACTACCCATCCCCCTGCGTACCACAGATGTTTCCTCTCAGAGCGTGCTGTCGGCCCTGCCGCCGCGCCCTGCCGTGATCTGCTCTCGCTCGGACAGGCGGTTGTCACGGCGCAGCTGGGCCTCGCGGGCGCGGCGATGCTCGACAGGTGTCTCGGCCGCGATTGCCGGGATCTGCACCGGCTCGCCGTCTTCATCGAGAGCGACCATCGTCAGGTAGGCGGTGGAGGTGTGGATCCGCTCGCCGGTCCACACGTTCTCCTTCTCCACCCGGACGCCCACCTCCATCGAGCTGCGCCAGGCGGCGTTCACACTGGCGCTGAGGGTCACGAGCTCCCCGACGTAGATCGGGTGCTTGAAGTTCATCCTGTCGATGGCCGCGGTGACCACCCGGTGGCCCGAGTGGCGGATGGCGGCGATGCCGGCCACCTCGTCGCAGAGCTTCATGATCCAGCCGCCGTGCACGTTGCCGGCGGTGTTGGCCTCGCCCACGCCCATCCATCTGGTGAGCACCGATTGCGAGTGGGAAGGGGGGCGCGGCTCCACCGAGCGTCTAGTCTAGGACCGACCCCCGCAACGACGTACGAGCGATGGAGAAGGAGGCTGGCATGGCAGGTCTCGGCGGACGCATGTCCACAGTGATCAAGGCCAGGATCTCGAGGCTGCTCGACCGCGCCGAGGATCCGGGCGAGACGCTCGACTACGGCTACCAGAAGCAGGTGGAGCTACTGCAGAACGTCAAGAAGGGGATCGCCGACGTGGTCACCTCCAAGAAGCGTCTGCAGATGCAGTCACAGAAGCTCGAGCAGTCCGTGGTCAAGCTCGACACGCAGGCTCGCCAGGCGATGGCACAAGGACGCGAGGACCTGGCCAGGGCCGCGCTCGAGCGCAAGACGGTCGCCCAGACCGAGCTTCAGTCGCTCGACGGCCAAATCTCCGAGCTCGAGAAGCAGCAGGAGGCGCTGATCGAGAACGAGAAGAAGCTGCGCACGAAGATCGAGACCTTCCGCACCAAGAAGGAGGTCATCAAGGCCCAGTACTCCGCGGCGGAGGCGCAGGTGCAGATCTCCGAGGCGGCCAACGGCGTGGGCGAGCAGATGGCCGACCTCGGGCTGGCCATTCAGCGCGCGGAGGACAAGACCGAGAACATGCGCGCGCGTGCCTCGGCGGTCGAGGAGCTCGAGCAGGCGGGTGCGTTCGACGACATCACCCAGCTCGGCGGCGGCCAGGACGACATCGACCGCGAGCTCGCCCAGATCGGCGCGGGCTCTCAGGTCGACGACGAGCTGGCCAAGATGAAGGCCGAGCTTGGCAGCGGAGGCGGCGACGCCCCCCAGATCGAGAAGGGGGAGGGGGAGGGCAAGTGATCGTCCGGATCGCCGGGGAGGGCCAGTTTCGGCTGCCCGACGAGGACCAGCAGCGCCTGAACGAGCTGGACAACGAAGCCGTGGTCGCCGTCGAGGCGGACGACGAGCAGAGGTTCAAGGAGCTGTGGGCGCAGATGCTCGAGGTGGTCAGGGCCGACGGCAACGCCCTCCCCGACGACGAGCTCGTGGAGTCCGACGTGATCCTGCCGCCCCGGGACATCTCCTTCGAGGAGGCACAGGGCGAGTTCACGGGCGAAGGGCTGATCCCGGACTGAGCGCCGCCTAGGTCTCGTCGTGGCCAACTGGTCGCGCATTGTCCACGGGATCGGCGACCTACACGCCGGGGGAGTCAAGCGGCCGCGGGTGGCGGCGCTGCTCGAGGACGCGGAGAAGCTCTCCACGCCTGCCGTGCACCTTCAGATAGGGGACTCGACCGAACGCGGACGCCCCGAGGAGGACGTGCTGGCGCGGCGCTGGCTCGGTCGCCTGCCGGGCCCGGCGCACACGATCCTCGGCAACCACGACGTGATGCACAACATCCGCACCCCCGTCCAATGGGCCAAGGCCTACGGCAACCCGGCTCCCAACTACCTGATCGACCTGCCGTTCGTGCGCATCATCGCGGTGGCTCCCGACGGCGACCTTCCGCCGGAGCGCTCAGGCACCCTCTCGTCCGCCACGCTCGCCTGGCTCGAGCAGCGCCTGAGGCGAGCGCCGGGTCGGCGCGACTGCTGGATCGCCTGCCACTGGCCGCTCTACCGGACGGTCATGGGAGATCACAGGAAGCTCTTCACCTCCGCGATGCGCCACTTCCACGCAAAGCCGGACGGGCAGATCCGTGCCCTGCTGGCCCGCAACCCCAACGCGAAGGCCTGGATCTCCGGGCACACCCACTCGCCGTTGGAGGCTCCCGGGCTCATCACCCGCGCGAAGCTGCCGGCGGGCCGAACGATCCTCTCCATCAACCTGTCGGCGATCGCCGGTGTCGGAAAGGTGCGCGAGCAGCAGGATCCGATCTGCTCGCTCTACCTCACTCACCTGCCCGGCAAGATCGAGATCCGGTTCCGCGACCACGGCGTGCGGGAGTGGAAGACGATCCGCGGCAACCGGGTGCAGACCGTGCGCCTCTGAGCCAGAGCGAACGTCGGGGTGGCTGGGCTAGCCGCGCCTGCCCGCCAAGGCTGTCTGGCGGTCGCCGACCAGTGCCCCGATCAGGTCACCGGCGGTGGCACCCTGCTCCGCGTCATGGCGCAGCGGTAGCTCGAAATGGACCTCGTACACGTTGCGCCGGCCCTCGCGGCGACGGGTGAGGTAGCCCTCGCTCTCGAGCTCGCAGACAATGCGGTGGGCGGCACGCTCGGTGATGCCGACGCAGTCGGCGATCTCGCGCAGCAGCAAGCTCGGGTCGCGAGAGACGCACAGCAACACGTGGGCGTGGTTGGTGAGGAAGTCAAAGCCGGCGATGCCCTCAGCCTACCTTCCCTTACGGTGCAAAGCAAGTACTGTATGACACGATAGGTAAGACTTGTTTTCCAGAGCAGTTATACTGACCATGTGATTGAGTTGGTCCGATCCGTGGTTGTCGTCGCCCTCGCTGCGGTCGGGCTGGCGCTCTTGGCAGCGGGTCCCGCGTCGGCCGCGCCGGCGGCCGGCAAGTTGGATGGCGCGTACATCGTCACGCTCGAGAGCTCGGCGGGAAATGCCGACGCCGCCACGGACGACCTCCAGCGAAAGCGGGGCTTCCGTGCCCGCCTCCGCTTTCGCCGGGCCCTTCGCGGTTTCGCCGCGCAGCTCACCGAGGAGCAGGCTGAACGACTCCGCGATGAGCCGGCGGTGGCATCGGTGACGCCCGATCGCCCTGTGCGAGCCCTCGGCGAGGTGGACCTGGTGCCCGGCGACAGCGCCCCCACCGGCGTGCGTCGCATGGGCGCCGCGACCCTCGTCACGGCCCGCCAGGCGAGCAGTGTCAACGTGGCGGTCCTCGACAGCGGCATCGACCTGTCCCATCCCGACCTGAACGCTGCGGACGGCATCAACTGCATCGCCCCCGGAACGCCGGCCCGGGACGACGATGGCCACGGCACACACGTGGCGGGCACCATCTCGGCGACCAATGACGGGCGCGGCGTTGTGGGCGTGGCACCCGGCACGCGGACCCATGCGGTCAAGGTGCTCAACGTCGAAGGCAAAGGCAGCGTCTCCCAGGTCCTGTGCGGCATCGACTGGGTCACCGCAACCCGTGCCGACGCCAACCCCTCCAATGACATCTCCGTTGCCAACCTCAGCCTGGGCGGGACCGGGCCGCCGGTTGCCCCATGCGCGACTACCAGGGACCCGCTTCACAGGGCCATCTGCGCCTCAACGCGCGCGGGCGTGACCTACGTGGTGGCCGCGGGCAACGAGCGGCGGGACTTCGACAACGCCGGGGCGCCGGACCTGCCGGCGGCCTACCCAGAGGTTCTCACCGTGACGGCGATGTCAGATAGCGACGGAGCTGCGGGCGCGCTGGGCGGCGCGCCCCCTTGCCGGGCGGACAATTTTGACGACCTATACGCGAACTTCTCGAACTACGCTACGACGACCGCGGGCGCCGCGCACACCGTGGCCGGGCCGGGCGTGTGTATCCGCTCGACATGGCCGGGGGGCGGCTACGCAACCATCTCCGGTACGAGCATGGCCTCCCCTCACGTCGCCGGCGCCGTGGCGCTCTGCCTCGGAGAAGCCGGCGGTGCGGGGCCGTGCGCCGGACTCTCGCCGGCCGACATCGTCACAAGGATGAGAGGCACTGGCCGGCAGAACTCCGAATATGGGTTCGTGGGCGACCCGCTGCGGCCCGTCGCCCGTGGGTACTTCGGGCCTCTGGCCTGGGCAGGCCCGCCGGGAACCGAGGTCCCCGAGCCCGCCCCCGCCGAGGCGCCAGGCGGCTCCGCGCCGGAAGGCGGGACAGCGCCGGCGTCCGCGCCGGCCCGGCCGGCGCCGGCTCCGGCGACTCCGGCTGCTGTCGACAGCACCGCTCCTTCCGCCGCCCTGTCGATTCGTCGACAGCGTTTGACGACCGTGGTCCGCAAGGGGCTCGCCGTAGCGCTTCGCTGCTCCGAGGGGTGCACCGCGAAAGCGGAGGTCTGGCTACCAGGCCGTACGGCGAAGCGCCTCAAGCTCTCCCGTGGCGCGAGAGCGCTGATTGCCCGCCGCGCCGGGATCGCGCTTGCGAGCAGCACGCGGAAGGGCGTTGTGCTGAAGCTATCGCGCCGCGCCCGTGCCAGGCTCGGCCCCGCGCGCGCAGTGACGCTGACGGTGAAGGTCACCGTCTCAGACGCCGCCGGCAACCGGCGCGCGGTGCTGCGCAGGGTCACGATCAGGCGCTGAGCGATACTGGGCCCGGTGGGCACGGGAAAGGTCGCGTTCGTTCTTGGCGGGGGCGGCCATCTCGGCGCGCACGAGGTCGGGATGCTGCGGGCGTTGCTCGAGCGGGGGGTCGTGCCGGACCTGGTGGTCGGCACGTCGATCGGTGCCATAAACGGCGCGGCGGTCGCGGCCGAGCCGACGCCGGCAGCCATCGTTCGCCTGACCGAGATGTGGTCGCAGATCGAGGGCAGCGATGCATTCGAGGCCTCGGTCTTCGGCCGGCTCGCAACGCTTGCCCGGAGCCGAACGCACCTGCACGAGAATGAGGCTCTGCGCAGGATGCTCGCCGCGTCGCTCCCCGCCGACCGGATCGAGGAGCTGCCGGTGGCCTTCGAGTGCGTGGCCGCCTGCATCGAGACCGCCTCGGAGCGCTGGTTCAGCTCCGGGCCGCTGGTGGACGCGGTGATGGCCTCCTCGGCCGTGCCGGGGATCCTGCCGCCCTTCGAGATCGACGGAGAGCACTTTCTCGACGGCGGGATCGTGAACAGCATCCCGGTGGGCCGGGCGCTGGCCCTCGGCGCGCGCACGATATACGTGCTCCACGTGGGACGGATCGAGCGGCCGCTCGAGCCGCCGAGGTGGCCGTGGGAGGTAGCACTCGTAGCGTTCGAGATTGCGCGCCGTCATCGCTTCGTGGGCGACCTCGCCGACCTGCCGGACGACATCGACGTGCACGTGCTGCCTACCGGGCAGGCGAACCCTCCCCGCTTCACCGACCTGTCCCAGTTTCGCTACAGGGACACGTCGAAGACGACCGAGCACATCTCGCGCGCATACGAGGCCTCCGAGCGGTACCTCGTCGAGAAGCCGCTCGGCGACCCCTGATGCGCGTGCCACCGAAGCCGCTGCGACGCCTGCTGCTCGGCCCCGCGGTGCTTCTGCTTGACGCCCTCCTGATCGCGGTCTCGCCCGTGGTGATGGTTCTGGCCGCGGTTGCCTCGCCATTCTTCGGCGGCTGGCGTCCGCTGCGGGTGGCCCTGATCGTGATCGCATTCGCCGCCTATCACCTGGCTGCGACGGTCGCGTGCCTACTGCTCTGGATCGCAAGCGGCTTCGGTAGCACGGCGCAACACGAGGGCATGCAGCGCGCGCACTACGCGGTCATGCGCTGGTTCGTGGCGGGCCTCTATCGGGCCATAGTGAGGCTGGCCCGGGTCCGGGTTGAGGTCTCGGAGTCCCGCGCCGCCGGCGAGGCCATGTCGCGAGCCGATCGCCCGGTGCTCCTGCTCAGTCGTCACGCGGGGGAGGGGGACACGCTGCTCGTGCTCCACGAGCTTCTCTGCCGGCACCGGCGTGCGCCGCAGGTGGTGATGCACGAGGCGCTCCGGCTCGACCCGCTGATAGACGTGCTCGGCGAGCGGCTTCCCAACCGCTTCGTCGATCCCCGTGGAGGCGACACCGAGGTGGAGATCGCGGCGATGGCCCGAGCGATGGCTCAGAGTGCGGCCCTCGTGATCTTCCCCGAAGGCGCCAACTTCTCCGAGCATCGGCGTCTGCGGGGCATCGAGCGGCTCGACCGGGCGGGACACACCCAGGAGGCCGCGTGGGCGCGCGCGATCCGCCATCTCAGTGCGCCGCGCCCGGGCGGGACGCTGGCGGCGATTGAGGCGGCGCCGGAAGCGGACGTCGTCCTGATGGGCCACGTCGGCTTCCCGGCGGGCCTGGCGGAGGTGTGGAGGCGGCTGCCCGAAGCACAGACGATCGAGGTCCGCCTATGGCACGAGCCCTCGAGCTCGATACCCGGCGACCGCGAGGAGCAGATCGATTGGCTCTTCGGGTGGTGGCAGAAGCTCGACGCCTGGGTGGACGAGCGGCTGCGAGCAGGAGTTGGCACACCCGGCTCGATGCTGGATTGACGGCACGCAGGCCGACCAAAGTGGAACGCTACAGAGGGATCTCCCAGAGCGGGAACCAGCGCGTCAGCTCCGGCTCGATCGGCAGCTCCTTGTCCAGCTGTGCCTTCAGGCGCAGCTCGCGCTCGGAGTCGTGCTGCTGCCGGCCCTTGGCCGGCACGAACGGGTAGAACATGCCGCGCTTGTAGTTGTAGATCAGGTAGACGCGGTTGCTCTGGGAAGGATTCGGCATGGACGCCGAATGCTTCGCATTCGCCTCGGAAGGATTCGGCATGGACGCCGAATGCTTCGCATTCGCCTCGAACGAGAAGACGGCGCAGAGCAGCCGGTCGCCATACCCACCTGCCTGGAGCTCGGTGGAGATGGTGTTCAGCGACACCACCAGGTCGTCGAAGTCGGGGTCGCGCAGGACGATCCAGCGGTAGCCGAACTCGTCGTCGGCTGACTCGAGCGTCGCCCCGGTCTCCTCGGCCATACCCGTGAGCAGTTGCTCCGCGTCAGTGAGTATCTGCTCGAAGTCGGCGGTGGCGAGCGGCTGGAAGACGATGCCCGCCGCGCCGGTGCTCTCGATGGCCAGCGCGGTCTGCATCGTGACGTACGCCGTGGTCATCGCAAACAGGCGATCGGGTGCGGGCGCCTTGAGCTTCTTACGCCCTCCCAGGACCGCGTCGAAGAACCCCATCGGCCGTGATCAGGCCGTGCCGCGCTGGAGCTGCGCCTCGAGCTGGTTGAGGCGCTCGATCCGCTTCTCCATCGGAGGGTGGGTGGCGAAGATCGTCTGTATCGCGCCCTTGACGCTGGGGGGCACGATGAAGAAGGCGTTCAAGGACTCCGCCTGGCGCAGGTCCTGCTGAGGCACCCTGTCCATCTGCCCCGAGATCCGCATGAGCGCGGAGGACAGCGCGCTCGGGCGCCCGGTGACGAGCGCGGCGCCGCGGTCGGCGGAGAACTCCCGGTAGCGCGAAAGGGCGAGCATGAGGAAGAAGGAGATCACGTAGACCGCCAGCGACACGAGCAGGATCACGATGGCGGCCGGAGCCCCGCCGTCGTCGTCGCCTCCACCGAAGAAGAAGGAGAACTGCATGATCATCGCCGCGACGCTCGCGAAGAAGCTGGCGATGGTCATGATCAGCACGTCGCGGTTCTTCACGTGCGCGAGCTCGTGCGCCATGACGCCCTCGAGTTCGGCGGGCGAAAGCGTGTTCATGATGCCGGTGGTGGCGCAGACGGTGGCGCTCTTCTGGGAGCGGCCGAGCGCGAAGGCGTTGGGCATCTCCGTGTCGGCCACCGCGATCTTCGGCTTCGGAAGGTCGGCCTGGATGCAGAGCCGCTCGATCATCGCGTGGAGACCGGGTGCCTCCTGGGGGGAGACCTCCCTGGCGCCCATCGCCCGTAGCGCAAGCTTGTCGGACAGGAAGAGCTGCGCGAGCGTCATCCCTCCGATCACCACCAGTATCACCGCCACCTGGGCACCCGCTGTCAGGAGCCCCACCACGAACGCGGTGTAGAGCAGCCCGAGCAGGAACATCGTGATCAGCATGCGGAACTGCAGGCCGGTGTCGCGCGGGAAGATCGCCTTCTGTGATGCCATGAGATGAAGTGTAGTGAGGGCCGACGTGACCCAGGCCCCCCTCTCGGGCCGCTCCTGCACGATCCCTTGCAGGGGGCAGGAAAAGGGCTGCCGGAGGCGTGGTTGCGTGCTACGGTGCCCCCCGTCCCAAGCGCTGAATTGCCCTGCATAACCATCGTAAACGGGACATCCGCGGCCATGCCTCTGGCAGGGGCGAGCCGTCATCTCGAGCGTGACGTAGCGGGGAGCGCGCGACCCGTAAGCCGACCCCGTAGCGCCGTCTGGACGAGACAAGACCATGAGCATGAGAAAGACCTTCTGGGTTCCCATCACGCTGGCCGTCGCGGCCTACCTGCTGCTGCCCCTCCCCGGGCAGTCGGCTCCCCTGTCCAAGAGGATCCAGGCAAAGCGCGCGCAGGTTGAGAGCAAGAAGCGCAGGGAGGGGGTGCTCACGACCACCATCCAGGGCTACAACAGCCGCATAGGAGGCCTTCGGGGGGACATCCGCCAGGCGGAGAAGAGGCTGAACGTGGTGCAGTCAGACCTCGACGCCAAGCGCAACGAGCTGCTCCGGGTGCGCGACCAGCTCGAGGTGGCCCGCGATCGCCTCGAGCGAGCCCGCGCTGAGCTGAGGGCCTCCCGCGGCGCGCTTGCCGACCGGCTCGTGGAGCTGTACAAGGCCGACGAGCCCGATGCCCTCACCGTCGTGCTCGAGGCCGACGGGTTCGCCGATCTGCTCGAGCGCACCGAGTTCCTCGAGCGCATCTCCGACCAGGATCGCCAGATCGTCGAGAAGGTGCGGGTGCTCAAGGCACGCGCGGAGAGATCCGAGCGGCGGCTGGCCGACCTCGAGGAACAGAAGCGGGTGGCCGCGGAGACGATCCTGCGCCGGCGCGACGACATCGCGGCCACGCGGAATCGATTGGCCACGGCTCAGGGAGAGCTGCGCACCGCGCGCAACGGCCGCCGGAGCGTGCTCGCCAAGGTGCGCCGCCAGCGCAACAAGGCTCAGGAGGATCTGGCGGCGCTCGAGCGGGAGCAGGCGAAGGTGCGCAGCGCCCTGGCGGGGGCGGCGCCTGGTGCGTTCGCGCCGAGATCAGGGGCAGGGCCGATCAGGCGGGGCTCGGGCCGCCTTATCTGGCCGATCAACGGGCCGCTGACCTCGCCGTTCGGCATGCGCTGGGGAAGGCTTCACGCGGGAATCGACATCTCTGCCCCGAGCGGCACCCCGATCAGAGCCGCCGACTCGGGTCGCGTGGTCCTGCTCGGCTTCACGGGCGGCTACGGCAACTACACCTGCATCCAGCATACGAGCAGCATGTCCACCTGCTACGCGCACCAGTCCGGCTATGCCACCTCGAGCGGCGCCGGTGTGCGCCAGGGCCAGGTGATCGGGTACGTGGGCAACACCGGCAACTCCTTCGGCGCCCACCTGCACTTCGAGGTGCGCATCGGCGGATCTCCGGTCAACCCGCTCGGCTACCTCTAGAGGCCTCCCCCAGCTAGGGTCAGGGCCGTGCTCCCGGAGCTCGACCTGGGCCCGCTTTCCCTCCAGACCTTCGGCATCTGCTTCGCGGTCGGCTTTCTCGCCTCGGGCGCGCTCATCGCGCGTCGGCTCGGGGAGCTCGGCAAGCCGGTCGACTGGGCCTACGAGATCGCGTTCGCCGCGATGGTGGGCGGGCTGATCGGCGCGCGGCTGCACTACCTCATAGGGGAGTACGACGGCTCGGAGAGCCTCTTCTCCAACCTCTTCACGGGGGCGGGTCTCGTCTGGATCGGCGGCGTGGTCGGCGGGGCGGCGGCAGTGCTCCTGTGGGCACGCTGGCGGGGCTTCCTCGGCCTCGGGTTGCTCGACCTGTGCGCCCCGTCGCTCGCGCTCGGCAACGCGATCGGGCGAGTGGGATGCCAACTCTCCGGTGATGGCGACTACGGGAGGGCCACGGACCTGCCGTGGGGCATGGCATATCCGGAGGGCACCGTGAAGACGCTCGAGGAGGTGCACCCGACCCCGGTCTACGAGACCGTGGCCATGGGCCTCGCGGCGCTCTTGCTGTGGCGCCTGCGGGACCGGATGAGGCCAGGTGCGCTCTTCGCGCTCTACCTGGTGCTTGCCGGTGTCGAGCGGCTGCTCGTGGAGTTCCTGCGTCGCAACGAGGACGTGCTTCTCGGTCTGACGGAGGCCCAGTTGATCAGCCTGGCGATGATCGCCGCCGGCATGGCGTGGCTCATGCGGCTGCGCGGCGGCCTCGCCTCGCCCGAGCCTCGCCCCGCCTGAGCCGCCACGGAAGCACCGAGCCGGCTACGGCCGCCAGGCAGAGCGCCAGCGCCACAGAGGCGCCCGCGGCGCTACCGAGGTGGTGCGAGGCGTACAGGCCGGCCAGGCCCGCGACGGCGGCGAGGGCCGCGCCGCTCAGCATCGCGACGCCGGGGTTGGTGGCGGCCCGGCGGACCGCCACGGCGGGCGCCACGAGCACGGCGAGCACCAGCAGGCTTCCAAGTCCCTGGACCGCCACGGCCACGGCTACGGCCAGCAGCATGAACAGCGCGAGCCGTACCCCGCCGGGTCGCAGCCCAAGCGCTCCGGCCCCGGGGGCGTCGAAGGCCACGGCGCACAGGGGCCGGTGCAGGGCGGCAAGAGCGCCTGCGCCCACGACGGCGAGTGCGAGGGCGGAGATGAGATCGGTGTGGGTGATCCCGAGGGGGTCGCCGAACAGCAGCTCCTCGAGCCGAGGCGGCGCGTCGGGCGAGAGCGCGAGCAGCGCGCCGAGACCGAACATGCCGGTCACCACCACCGCTGTCGCCGAATCGGCGCCGATCCGCGGGTCGCGGCTGGCGAGGGCAACGCACCCCGCAGCGAGGGCAACGCCCCCCAGCCCACCCAGCACCAGCGGGATGCCTGCCAGCGCGGCGAGGACCAGGCCCGGCAGCAGACCGTGCGCCAGCGATTCGGCCGGGTAGCTGAGGCGAAAGGACGTGACCCAGAAGCTGAGCGCACCGCAGATCCCGCCGAGCAGCACCACCTCCGCCGCGGCCCGCCGCCAGATGCCGGAGCGCAGCGGGTCCAGAATGAGGTCGGTCAAGTCCAAGCGCGATCAGTGCTCGTGATGCTGGACGGTGATTGCGCGCACGGCCGTGTCCCCGCTGCCCTCGAGCACCACGATGTCGCTGCCGTAGGTGGTCTCGAGCACTTCGCGCCCAAGCCGCTGCGCCGGGGTCCCGAAGGCCACCTGGCGCCTGTTCAGGCACAGCACGAGGTCGAACAGACGGGCGCTCTCCACGTCGTGCGTGGATACGAGCAGGGTGCGGCCCTCCGCGCGCAGCTCTGTGAACACCGCCGTGATCCGCTCCGCGCTTGCCGGATCGACGCCCGCGAACGGCTCGTCGAGAAGCAGCACGGCCGCGTCCTGTGTAAGCGCGCGCGCAAGGAGCACCCGCTGGCGCTGTCCACCCGAGAGCTCGCCGAACCGCACGCTCGCCTGCCCCTCCAGGCCGACTCGCCCGAGCGCCGCCAGCGCCGCGTGGCGCTGGGATCGTCCCGGCGGGCGCCACCAGCGGCCGTCAGCGAGGGATCCCATCAGCGCCACGTCGAGAGCGGAGACGGGGAAGTCCAGGCGGGTGCGCTCGGTCTGCGCCAGATACGCCGGCCGGCCGGCCACCCGAACGCGGCCCGCCAGCGGCTGCAGCTCGCCGAGGAGCGCCCGGAAGAGCGTGGTCTTGCCACCGCCGTTCGGCCCGAGCACGCACAAGGCCGCCCCGGGAGCGGCTTCGAAGTCCACGCCTTCGAGCGCCGGCTCGCCCCCGTAGCCCAGGGCCAGCCCGTGGGCCTCCACGGCGGGCGCCCGAGTCACCAGGACGTCCCCGCGGCGGGGGTCCGCGTGGACGCCCGGAGCCCGGTGAGCAGTGCGCACATTCCGTACGCGGCCGCGCCGAGCACCGCCACGGCGGGGCCGGGGGGGACGTCGAGCCAGAGCGAGAGGTAGAGGCCGAGCACGGCGAGGCAGGCCGCTATCGCCACGGAGCCGAGCAGCAGCGCCGGGACGTCGCGGGCGAAGAGCCGTGCCACCGCCGCCGGAACCACGAAGAGCGAGCTCACGAGCAGCGCCCCCACGGCGGGAAGCGCCGCCACCGCGGCGAGCGCCACCGAGCCGAGGAGCAGGACGTCGGCGCGCCGTACCGGCAGGCCGAGAGCACCAGCGGCGTCGGAATCGAAGCCGACGGCCGCCCACGTGCGGCCAAAGAGGATCGTTGCGGCCAGCGCAAGCGCCGCCGCGGCACCCGAGAGCGCGAGGTCCGCTCCGTTGAGACCGATCGCCGTTCCGAAGAGAAGGCGGTCGACGGCCGCTCCCGACTCGAAGACGTCGCTGGCCAGCAGGATCCCGCCTCCGAGCGCGGCCACGAGCAGCAGGCCGGTGGCGCTGTCGCCGGGGTCTCGCACGGAGCGTCCGGCACGCTCCACGCCGCACGCGTAGGCCGCCGCGGCCGAGAGCCCCGCCAACGTGGCGCTGAAGCCGGTGGCGTCCGCCACCACGACGGCCGGAAACGTGGCGGTGCCCACCGCGTGAGCGAAGAACGCCAGCCCGCGAAGCACCACGAAGGCACCGAGCAGGCCGCCACATATCGCCAGCAGGGTCAGCTCCGCGAGGGCCGTGCGGGTCAGCGGCAGGTCGAGCAGGTCCAGCGGCGAGGGTACGGTGCCCGGGTCCACCCCGGGAGCGTAACGAGAATCATTCTCGCCAAGGCGGACGGTCGCTAACGTCGGCACAATTGCCTGCCGAGAAGGACTAAAGGTTCCGCCGCCACCTGCCGATCGAACGTTAGACAGGACCCACAATATGCGTGCTTCCAAGGCCTACATCGCCGGAATCGGGACAACGGGCGTGCTCGTAGGCTCTGCGCTGCTCCTGTTGGTGGTGGTCAGCACGCTGGTCGCCTTCCAGGGCTGGCCCGGCGGCCTCGACGACGACATCGAGAGCCTTGTGGTGGACAAGCCCGAGCGGCTGCCCGTTGAGGGACCCGTACGGGTGGCGCTGAACGCCGCATCCGCGGCGGCGGCCGTTGCGCAGGCGCCCGCTCCCGGAAGCGCGGCGGCCGGCGGGGCGGGCGTGGCGGCGGCCCGCGGCGGCGCCGATGGGGGGCTCGACTCCTTCGTGCCCCTTCCACGCGTGGAGCGCGACCGTGAGGGCTTTCGCGACCCGGACGGCGAAGTGGATCGAGGCGGCCCCTCGCCTCCAGACCCAGAACCGAGAGAGCCGGGCGGGCTGCTGCCCGAGACACCGCTGTCCACCCAGGTCACCCGGCTCACCGATGGGCTCGGCGACACCACACAGAGCGTGACGGACGGCCTCGGCTACACCGTGGGAGGCTTGAACCCCCCGCTCGGGCATATCGTCACCGACACCGGCCGGGTACTGTCTGACCTCGTTCGCCGTCTCGGCGCGCCCCGCCGCTGATCGCGGCATCCGGCCACCGCGCGGGGCGGTCCTATCAAGCGCGCGCGCGAGCGGCGTCTGCGATGAACCGCAGCGAGAGGTTCTGCACCTCCAGGTCGTGCTGCAGCGAGCGGTGATGGCCGCCCGGGAAGAGGATCAGCCGCTTGGGCTCGTGAGCGGCCGCGTGAAGCTCCTCGCTCACGGTGTAGGGAACCTGCTCGTCGCCGCGCGCGTGCAGGAGAAGGAGGGCGGTTTGACCGGATTCGAAGGATTCAGCGTCCGTGCTGAATCCTTGCCGGCCGAGCTGCCTG
>JAUJNT010000001.1:100165-139569 GCA_030448005.1 Thermoleophilaceae bacterium | reverse complement strand
ACCGGATTCGAAGGATTCAGCGTCCGTGCTGAATCCTTGCCGGCCGAGCTGCCTGACGGCGTGCGTGAGATCGAGCTCCTGAAGGAACGGCTCAAGCGCCTCGCGGTCGGCTCTGAAGCCCTGGAGGGCTCCGGAGCGCAGGCCGCGGAGAAGGAGGGCCTCGGGCGCCGGGCAGATGGCCACGACGGCGGCTACGTGGCGGTCCGCCGCGGCGGCGTGGATCGCCAGCCAGCCACCGAGGCTCGAGCCGCGGAGGGCCACCTCAGGTGCGTGTTGCCGCAGCAGCGAGCACATGGCCACCGCGTCCTCTATGGCCGATGGTCCGAAGACCCCCTCGGAGCGGCCGTGCCCGCGGGCGTCATAGGCCAGGGCGGCGAGGCCTGCCTCCCGGCAGAGGCGAGCGAAGTCGAAGTGGCTCTCCTTGGCGGAGCCGGCGCCGTGGAGAATGACCACTCCGGCGCTGGGCCGGCGGTCGGGAAGGAACAGCGCGTACGAGAGGCCATCCTGCTCGCCCAGCTCCGGTGGCTGCGGGGAGGCGTGCTTCATAATCGCCAAGCCTATGCCCCGCGAGGACGCAGACCAGGCCCTGCCTGAGGCGAGGGAGGCCGGCCTGCCCGGTGCCGTCGCGCACGTCTATCCACTGGGCTCGCGCATCAACGCGGCCGGCCACCTCGAGATCGGTGGCTGCGACACCATCGAGCTGGCACGTGAGTTCGGCACGCCCGCCTACGTCTACGCAGAGGACGACATGCGCGAGCGGGCGCGCGTGGTCACGCAGGCCTTCGCGCGCCGCACCGAGCGCTTCGGCGTGGTCTACGCGAGCAAGGCGTTCCCGTGCACCGCCGCACTTCGCCTCTTCGCCGAGGCGGGGCTTGACTGCGACGTGGCCTCCGGCGGGGAGCTGCACATGGCGCTCGCCGGCGGCTTCGGCGCCGACCGCATCTACATGCACGGCAACAACAAGAGTGACCGGGAGCTCGAGGAGGCGCTCGCCGCCGCGGTCGGGCACATCGTGGTCGACTCCTTCGACGAGATCGACCGCCTCGAGCGGCTCACGGGCGACGCCTCCCAGCGCGTGCTCCTGCGGGTGACCCCGGGCATCGAGCCCGAGACCCATGCCTCGATCCGAACCGGCCAGGCGGACTCGAAGTTCGGGATTCCGATGGCCCACGTAGGGCAGGCGATCGAGCGCTGCTCGCAGGCGGGGCTCGAGCTGCGCGGACTGCACGCGCACATCGGCTCCCAGGTGTACGCCCTCGACGTCTACGAGGCGCTCGCCGACGTGCTGCTGCAGATCGGCGACCTGCCGCTGCTCAACCTCGGCGGTGGGTTCGGCATCGCCTACACCCGCGACGAGCGCCCACCGTCGGCCGACGAGTACGCCGAGGCGATGCTGCGCGGCGCGCCGCGCGACGTGACGGTGCTCTGCGAGCCGGGTCGCTCGCTCGTGGGCAACGCGGGCGTCTCGCTCTACACCGTAGGCACGGTGAAGGAGATCCCGGGCGTGCGCACCTACGTCTCGGTGGACGGTGGCATGTCGGACAACATCCGCCCGATGCTCTACGGCGCGGTCTACGAGGCCGACCTGGCCGCGCGCTTCGGTGACTCCACACCCTGCCGTATCGCGGGGATGCACTGTGAGTCGGGCGACGTGCTCGTGCCGGAGGCGGCGCTCGAGGACCCACGCCCCGGCGACATCCTCGTGATCCCGGCCACCGGCGCATATGGTCACGCGATGGCCAACAACTACAACGCGGTGCGGCGCCCACCTGTGATCTTCTGCCGCGAGGGCGATGCCCGCGTGGTCGTGCGGCGTGAGACCTACGACGATCTCACCCTCCGTGACCGCTAGCCATACCCGGCCCTTCCGGGTCGGGCTGCTGGGCCACGGCACGGTTGGTGGCGCCTTCGAGCGCCTGCTGGAGGAGCGAGCGGACGCGATCGCCGGCGTGGTGGGCCGGCGCCCCGAGATCTGCGGCGTGCTCACCCGCAGCCGGGGGGACTTCGGCGAGATCCTCGAGCGCAGCGACCTGGTGGTCGAGCTGATCGGCGGCACGGATCCCGCGCTCGAGTACGCGCTTCGCTGCCTGCGCTCCGGCAAGCACCTCGTGACCGCCAACAAGCAGCTGCTCTCCCGGCACGGCGAGGAGCTCTTCGAGGCGGCCGGCGAGTCGGGCGCCCAGCTGCGCTACGAGGCAGCGGTGGCCGGTGTGGTGCCGGCCATCCGGGTGATCGGCGAGAGCCTTGCGGGCGCGCACATCGAGCGCGTCCACGGGATCGTGAACGGCACGACCAACTTCATCCTGACGGCGATGGAGCGCACCGGGGCCTCCTACGAGGAGGCGTTGAGCGAGGCGCAGGCGCTGGGCTATGCCGAGGCCGACCCCACCGAGGACGTGACCGGCAAGGACGCGGCAGCCAAGATGGCGATCCTTGCCCGCCTGGCCTTCGGGACGCCGGTGCACCTCGACGAGGTGCCCTGCGAGGGGATCGAGAGCATCACGGCCGAGGACATCGCCTACGCCAAGGAGCTCGGCCTATCGCTCAAGCTGATCGGCAGCGCGGAGCGTCGCGCGGACGGGCTCTCGGTACAGGTGTATCCCGCCTTCCTCTACGGCGGTCATCCGCTGGCGGCCGTGAACGGCTCCTTCAACGCGGTCACGATTGAGTCTCCCGCGATCACCGAGATCACGCTCTCGGGCCCGGGCGCAGGCGGCAGCCAGACGGCCTCGGCGGTGCTGGGCGACGTGGTCTCGGCCATGATCCCCCCTTCCTACAACCCGCCACCGGCGGAGCCACAACCGCTCGTGAGCGACGTCGAGTCGGCGTTCTACCTGCACGTGGAGGTGGCGGATCGTCCGGGGGTGCTCGCCCAGGTGGCGGAGATCCTGGGCCTCCAGGGGGTGTCGATCAAGTCGGTGGTGCAGAAGGGCATCGGCGAGGACGCCCGCCTTGCGATGGTCATGCACGCTGTGCTCGAGTCGCGCTTCCGGGCGGCGGTCGACCTGATCGAGCGACTCGACTTCGTGCGCGCGCCCCCCCGGGTCATCCATGTGATCGAAGAGGTGTTCGAGTGACGGGAGCGGCCCCCTGAACCTGTGGCGGTACGCGGATCGTCTTCCCGTCGAGCCGCGGGTGAGCCTCGAGGAGGGCGGCACGCCGCTCGTGGGTGCCCCCTTCCTGTCCGAGCGCACGGGCTGCGATGTCTACCTGAAGGTCGAGGGGGCCAATCCGACCGGGTCGTTCAAGGACCGCGGTATGACGGTGGCGGTGTCGGCGGCCCTCGAGGAGGGCGCCAAGGCCGTGGTGTGCGCCTCCACGGGCAACACGGCGGCGAGCGCCGCGGCCTACGCCGCCCGGGCGGGCCTGCGCGGCGTGGTGATCGTGCCCGAGGGGAAGATCGCGACGGGCAAGCTCGCCCAGGCCCTGATGCACGGCGCGCGCGTGATCGCTCTGCGCGGGAACTTCGATCAGGCGCTTGAGCTGGTGCGTGAGCTCGCCAAGCGTCATCCGATCGCGCTCGTCAACTCGGTCAACGACTACCGGATCGAAGGGCAGAAGACCGGTGCGTTCGAGGTCTGCGAGGAGCTCGGGGAGGCACCCGACGTGCTCTGCATCCCGGTGGGCAACGCCGGCAACGTGACCGCCTGGTGGCGCGGGTTTCAGGAGGACGGCGTGCGCCCACGGCTGCACGGCTATCAGGCGGCCGGCGCCGCGCCGCTGGTGGAGGGCGCACCTGTCGAGCAGCCCGAGACGGTGGCCTCGGCGATAAGGATCGGCAACCCGGCCCGCTGGGAGGACGCCATGAGCGCCTTCACGGGCTCCCGGGGAGAGGTGCGCGCCGTGACCGACGAGGAGATCCTCGAGGCATATTCGCTGCTGGGATCGCGGGAGGGGGTCTTCTGCGAGCCGGCCTCGGCCGCGTCGGTGGCAGGGCTGCTCAGGTACGGGGCCGAGGGCCGCGTGGTGTGCGTCCTGACCGGCCACGGGCTGAAGGATCCGCAGACGGCGATGAACCGCGCGGCGTCGGTCATTCCCTGCGAGCCCGACATCGAACAAGTGGAGACGGCAGTGATGGGGGGCGGGTGAACCGCCGGCGGCGGGTGCGGGTGCCGGCCTCCTCGGCCAATCTCGGGCCGGGATACGACGCGCTCGCGGCGGCGCTCTCGATCTACCTGGAGCTCGAGGTCACCGAGACCGGCGGCGCACTCACCGTGGAGTGCGACGTCCCGGGCGTCGCGCTCGACCGGTCGAACCTCTGCGTGCGCGCCTTCGAGGCACTCAGCCCGGTGGACGGGCTCACCTTCCGGATCCACTCCGAGATCCCGTCGTCGGCGGGTCTCGGCTCGAGCGCGGCGGCCATCGTGGCGGGGCTGACAGCGGCCGACCACATGTACGAGCTGGACGCTCCGATCTTCGAGCTGGCGCGTGACCTCGAGGGGCATCCCGACAACGTGGCCGCCGCGATCCACGGCGGATTCGTGGTGTGCGCCGCGGACGGGCCGGTGCGCTTCGAGCCGCCCGCCGGCCTCGAGGGGGTCCTGGCCACGCCCCCGGAGCCGGTGCCCACCGCCGACGCGCGCGCGGCGCTGCCGGCGGAGGTGCCGCTGACCGATGCCGTGCACAACGTGGCCCACGTGTCGCTTCTGATGCTCGGGCTGGCCCGGGAGGACTTCGCGCTCATCGGCCGCGGGCTCTCGGACCGCCTGCACCAGGCCCGCCGCGCGCACCTGTATCCTCGCTCGGTGGAGCTGGTCGCCCACGCCGCGGAGCTGGGAGCGGTGGGAGCCACGATCTCCGGAGCCGGCCCGAGCGTGCTCTTCTGGTGTCACTGGGAGCAGACCGGCGCGGTGATGGAGACGCTCTGGACCGAGGCGGCCGACTGCATCGTGCGGCGCGCGCAGTTTGCCCCCGGCGGAGCCGACGTGCAGGCACTCGAATGACGCCGCGCACGGTTGAAGCCGCCGGGGGCGTGGTGCTGCGCCCCGGCGAGAACGGCATGGAGATCTGCGTGGTGCACCGGCCGCGCTACGACGACTGGACGCTGCCAAAGGGAAAGCTCGACCCGGGCGAGAGCTTCGAGGAGGCCGCCCTGCGCGAGGTCGAGGAGGAGACCGGGCTGCGGTGCGAGCTGGGCCCGGAGCTTGAGAGCACCCACTACGCCGACGGCAGGGGCAGGCAGAAGATCGTGCGCTACTGGCTGATGGAGGTGGTGGGCGGCGAGTTCGAGCCAAACGACGAGGTGGACGAGCTGCGCTGGATGACCGCGCACGGGGCCGTCGAGGCGCTCACCTACGAGCGCGACCGGGAGCTGGTGGCGGGCATCCGGCTCTGAGCCGTCCTACTAGCTCCGGCGCGGCGCGGGAGCGGGATGGCCCGCGGTGGGATAGCTTCCGGCTCTGTGAGCGCGGGGCACAGACTCCAGGCCGTCGTGCTCGACGTGGACGGGACGCTCGTGGACAGCGAGCGCGACGGCCACCGCGTGGCCTTCAACATGGCCTTCGAGGAGGCCGGTCTTCCCGACCGCTGGGACGTGGAGCGTTACGGCGAGCTGCTGGCCGTCCCAGGAGGCAAGCGCCGGCTGAGCGCCTACTTCGAGGAGCGGGGCATGGCCGAGGAGGAGCGGGACGAGCTGGCCGGCCGCCTGCACCGGCGAAAGACGGACCTCTTCAAGGAGATGGCGCGCGAGGGGCAGATCGAGGCGCGCCCCGGTGTGGAGGATCTCGTGGACGAGCTGGACGACGCGGGTGTGCGGCTCGCGGTGGCCACGACGGGAAGCCGCGAGTGGGTCGACCCGCTGCTCGACCGGCTCTTCGGACCCGGACGCTTCGAGGCCATCGTGGGAGGCGACGAGGTGCCGCGGCGAAAGCCCGACCCGAGCTCCTACCTGATGGCGCTGGAGCGCCTTGGCGTGACCCCGTCGGTTGCCGCTGCTGTGGAGGACTCCGCCGTCGGGCTGGAGGCGGCCAAGGCAGCCGGCCTCCCGTGCGTGGTGGTGGTCAACGACTACACGCGGGAGCAGGACCTCGATGCCGCCGATCTCGTCCTCGACGGCTTCGGGAGCCGCGACGCCCCCGCCGACGTGCTCGCAGACCCGCACGAGCTCGACCCGCCCGGGCGGCTCGACGCGGCCACCCTGAGGCGGTTGGCAGCCGCAGGTTGAGCGCTCCCGCTGTGGTTTGACTGCCCGGGCGGCGGTAACTAGGCTGCGCGCGATCCTAATGCCAGCACACCTGAAGCCACCGGGAGAAATGCTCATACAGCGGCGCCCGCATGCGCCCGCGCGGGCAACGTCAGGACGCAGGTGCCCAGGGCGCTAGTCATCGCGGCCCTCGTGCTGGCGGTCCTCGTGTCCGCCTGGTTCTCGTTCAAGCCCACGGTCAGGGAGAAGGAGGGCGAGCTCGTGCCCACGCCCTCCGGGGGCGTAATCAACGAGCGGGAGAAGCGCACCTACGTGGATGCCCACGGCAAGTGGGTGATCGTCCTGTTGATCGCGCCCATCGCACTCTGCGCCACGGCGCTCGTGAAGCGCACGACCGTCGCAGCGACGGTCTGCGGTGCCCTCCTGGTGGCCTTCGCGCTGATCACGACCCTTTTCTCCACGATCGGCGTGTACTACCTGCCGAGCGCGCTGCTGATGCTCGTGGCGGCGGGGCTCGTGGAGCTCGGCATTCTCGAGGGGGATCCGGTCTAGACCGAGGGCTGCCGGCGGCGGCTGCACGCCGGTCCCGGGCGCCCGGCTGCCGGCGGCGGCTGGCGCCCGGGTGCCCGGTGGCGTCTGTACGCCGGTCTGGCGCCCGGCGAGGAAACGCAAGCCGGGCGCTCGCCCCGCCGTCTGGCGCGCGGCCGGTGTTTCGGGCCCGCCGATCGGGAAAGGAATTGCCTATGGAGCTCGACGTCTAACCTGTCGAGAGAGGACTATGCGCTTCACCTGGGAAGAGCATGCCGTTGAGACGCACCACGCTGTGGTGGAACTAGCCGCGCCCGAGGCGGCCGCCCTGGCCGACGCGCTCTCCTTCTACCTGCGCCGGCGCTTTGGCGGGGACGGGCTGGAGATCGCTTCGGACGCGCTCTCGTTGCGCTGCCTCTCGGAGCTCTCCCATCGGTTGCAGTCCGTGGCGAGCGCGGGATTGGGCGGCAGGCTGGTGCTGGGCGAGAGAGAGCTGGGCGCGTTGCGCGAGGCGCTCTGCTTCTACCTCGCAGAGCGTGACACGGAGTCCTATCAGCCTCCCGAGGAGCGCGCGCGCCTCCAGGAGCTTCGTGAGCTGAGCGAGCCGCTCGGCGCTCTTATCGCCGCGGCGCCGGGCGCTGAGCGCGGCCGGGCTTCACTGGCGCTTCGCTGAGCTGCGCGGGTTCCCTTTCGGCCACGAAGGGCCGAGCGAGGGAGCCGAGGTCGCCGGTCGTGATGGAGGGCGACACGCTCGTGTCAGTCCTGTCAGGCAGTCGTAACAGGCCTGCCTTCCTCCGTGAAGGGGCGCGCGCCAGGGTAGGTCGATGGCAGACCAGTTGTTCGAAAACCGCCGAGGGGGCCGTTCAGGAACAAGAGGTCACGTCGAGGGGGCGGTTGCAGACCTCTCGGCGGCTCAGGACGGGGTCCTGACCACTCAGGATCCCCTCGCCCTGGGGCTCTCCCGCGCGGCAATCCAGAACCGGTCGGCCCGCGGATCGCTTCACCGGCTCTATCCGGGGGTGTATGCGGTCGGCGATCCCTTGCTCAGCCTGCGTGGCAGGTGGCTTGCGGCCGTGCGCGCCTGCGGGCCGGGCGCCGTATTGAGCCACCGCGACGCTGCAATGCTCCTCGGGCTCATGCGAAGCTCGCGCCCTCGCATCGACGTCACGGCGGCAGGGCAGAGGGGGCGCAAGCTCAGGGGAATCGACCGCCACACCGCGATCCTTCTCCCTCGTGACAGGTGCGTGAACGCTGGCATCCCGTGCACAAGTCCGTCCCGGACGATGCTGGACTTCGCGGCAGTGGCCACACCTCGCCCCCTCGAGAGGGCATATGAGCAGGGCTGGATTCTCGGGTTGCTCGACACCCGCTCTCTCCTCGACGTGCTCGAGCGGGCAGGCGGACACCACGGCGCCAGACGGCTCAGGAAGCTTGTCGAGCGACACCATCTGGGTGCCACAGTCACTCACAGCGGCCTCGAGGAGCTCTTCCTGGCCCTCCTCGACGGAGCCGGTGTGGAGCGCCCGGAGCTCAACGTCCACGTGCCGATCCCCGGCGAGGAGATCAAGGTCGACTGCCTCTGGCGTGCCAGCCGCCTGGTCATCGAGCTCGACAGCCGCCGCTACCACCACCTCAGTCCGCACGCCTTCGTCGAGGACCGCCGCCGGGATCGCGTGCTCCGACTCGCCGGGTACGATCCCGTCCGCTTCACCGACCAAGAGCTCGTGCACAGTCCTGACGAGGTGGTAGCGACGGTGGTCAACCTGCTCGGCAGGGCAGGTCGAATGCTGACGCGGCATTGACCGATGGGTGTATCGAAGACCATTTGTTCCTCAACAGCCGAGGGGGCAGTTTAGGAGCAAGAGGTCAGGTCTGGCCCGACAAACAAGAGGTAGGTCCGGCCACCGACAACAAGAGGTCAGGTCTGGCCCGACCAGATCCCGCCGCTCAGCGACCAGGCCCGCTCAGCGAAACCCGCGCAGCAGCCGCAGGGCCCCGCGCCGGGTGCTCGTCAGCCGCCGGTCGGCGAGGCCGACCTCCCTCACGGTGTGGCCCCGGGTCTTGAAGACGATCCGGGCACGCGCTCCGCGGACCAGATACCAGCTGTTGCGGCCCACCTTGAAACGCCGCTCCCCGCGGAAACGGCGCCGCAGGGCGCGCACGGGGGTGCCGTTGCGCACGCGCCTGACGGCATACGTCGGGTGCGAGCTGAGCGCCAGCACGGCGCGCCCGCGCGTGCGGCGCCGCTCGCGGGGCGACATGCCCGAGTGCAGGCGGCGGGAGGGGTAGCCGACCCGGGTGGCGCGGCCCCCGACGAGGCAGAAGCGGTCGATGCTCGCGCGCGGCCGGCTCAGGCTCCTTCGCGGGAAGGCCCACCGATTGGTCGATCGCTTGCGCCCAAGGCGTGCGCGGCCCACGTAGGCGCCCCTCACCCGCCCCCGTGGCGGGGCACAGCGCCCGCGCGCGCCCGTCGAACGGCGCGGGTCGCCCACCACCAGCTCGACGTTGCGATCGCGTGCCTCGCCGTCGCCCTTTCCGTCGCCGCTCGGCAGCCCGCCGGCCTGCGGGTCGTTGAATGCGAGCGTGCGAGCAACGGAGGCAAGCTCGGGCACCCCGAAGCCGGCTGCGGGCGTGCCTGATGCGGGGGCCCGCACGGGGGCGTCCACGTCGAGCAGGGTGCCGAAGATCGAGAGCGTGCCGTCGGCGTTGTCCATCACCTCGATCAGGCGGCTCTGTATCGGCCAGTCGATGTGCGAGGGGCTCTCGATCCCCCAGAAGCCGCCGCCGCCGACGCGGGCAAACGGCGTGACCCTGTTCTCGTGGGTATGCCCGAACACGGTCGCGATCACGTGCGGGTGGGCCAGCAGCATGTCCCTGAGCTCTTTGCCCAGGTGCAACGGGGTCGATCGGCGCGGGTCGCGGTCGCAGCCGGGGTTCAGGCCGTGGCCGTGGGAGTCGTTCACCACGCACGGCCCCGCCTCCTCGTCGGGGATCCTCGAGTTGAGGCTGCGGACGGGGTGATGGCCAAAGACGATCGTGAGCTCGTCGGCGCGCTCGGCGGCCGCCAGCTGGCGCCCGAGCCAGCGCCACTGGGCATCGTCGATGTTGCCCTCGGCCGAGGGCCCGGGCACGCCTCCCTCGGAGACGGTGTCGAGCGAGATGAAGCGAAAGCCCGGCTTGGGACTCCAGGCGTAGTAGCCGACATGGCCGGCGCCGGCGGAGTTCTCGGCGGGATCGACGTAGCCGAAGCCGTGTCCGTCGGCCTGCCCGGAGCGGAACAGCTCCTTGAACTGCGCGTGGTCGAGGTAGCGGCGCGAGGGGTCGCGCGGGACGAGTGCCACCCGGGACGGGCTCGTGGCGAGCAGGCCGCCGAGGTAGCCGGGGCTGAGGACGCTCTGGGGGTTGAGCAGATCGACGGCGGGGAGGGTCGGCTTGACGCAGCCGGTGGCGATCGCCTCGTAGGGCGCGAGCGCCGACGCGTTTCCCTGCACGAGACCGTCGTGGTTGCCGAACGCCAGGTAGCTCGGAACCCTCAGCCCGGTGGCGGAGAACGGCACCTGCGCGCGGTCCATCAGCCCGGGCCAGCGGGGCCATCGGGCGTAGGGGCCGCTCGGCGAGTCGGGGTCGTAGAACTGGGGGCCCTCCGCGAAGTCGTCCTTGTCCTGGACGCCCGTGTAGCGAGCAGCCTCTTCGGCACCGGGGGTGCCGGCCGGGCAGCCCTGGTTGGTGCCCCCGCTGTTGGGGTTCAGCGGCCCTCCCTCGAGCAGCGCCAGCACTCCCTGCGCCTCGTTCAGTTGCTGGCTGTCAGCCAGGTCCCCCGTGAAGACGGTGAAGCTCATCGCCGCCCGCTTACCATCGGCCTGGCGGACCGGGCTCGAGCGGAAGCGGTTGACCTGGCGGATGCTGGCCTCGGCGGCCTGTGCCACCAGCGCCTCCTGCGGGCGTTGCGCGGCGCTGAAGGTCTGCGGGAACGGCGAGTTGGCCGTCAGGTCCACGAACTCAACCCGGGCGGGGGATTCCTCGTCGGCGAGCTGGAAGTCCGAGAGCTGGGCGAAGTAGAGCAGCGAGCGCCGCCGCCCGGCACGGTCCGGCAGCGCGGTGCCGACCGTCTCCTGGCGAAGCACATGGCGCTCACCGCGTCGCGGCGAAAGGAACGTGAACGCCCGGGCGGGGTCGCCGCCGCCGAGCCGCTGCTCCAGCGTGGTCCTGCCGGCGAGCTCGGAGCTCTGTGAGGTGCGGGCGGGCGGGTCCGCGGAGGAGGTGCCGGCGCCGACCGCAAGGGCGCCGAGAAGGAGTGCGGTGCAGGCCTTTCGCAGGCGCTCACCGTAGCAACGGGGCCCGCTCAGGGCGCCGGTTCGGGCGGTACGCGCCCCGCCCACGGCCGGGCCTCCTCGAGCTGGCTCGCAAGGGCCAGCAGCACCCCTTCTCCCGCCGGCGGGCCCACCATTTGCACCGCGAGCGGCAGGCCGTCGGCTCCTTGGAAGAGGGGCACCGAGATCGCCGGTTGGCCGGTCACGTTGATGGCCGCCGTGTAAGGGGTGAACTGGCCGGCCTTGCGGAACTCGTCCATCGGCTTCTCGCCGCAGGTGTCGATCTCGCCGATCCGCACGGGGCGGCGCGCAAGCGCGGGGGTGATCAGCACGTCGATGTCACGCCACAGGGAGATCACCCCGCGGGCGAAGCCCTGCAGGACGGCGGTCGCGCCGAGGTACTCGACCGAGGAATGCTCGAGGCCGCGCCGGTGCAAGGCCCAGGTGAGCGGTTCCACGTTCTCCTCCGTGGCGGTGCGGCCCCCGACGAGCTGTCCGTGGGTGACCGAGATCGCCACGTTGGCGGCCCACAGCACCGAGAAGGTGGACAGGAGGTCGGTTCCCTTCCAGGGGGCCGTGACCTCTCTCACCTCGTGACCGAGGGAGGCAAGCAGCTCGGCGGCCGCGCGAGCCGCCTCTTCGCAGGCGGGGTCGAGCACGGCCTCGATGGGCGGGTCGAGCGTCAGCGCGATCCGCAGGCTCCCGGGTCCCCGCGCCGCGGTCACGGCGAACGGCTCGGGAGGGGTTGGGGCCCAGTTGGCATCGCCCGTCTCGTAGCCGGCCATCACGTCGAGCAGCGCCGCGCTGTCGGCCACCGTCCGCGTGAGTGCGCCGTCGGTGGAGAGGAGGTGCTCGCCGATGTCGGGTGCCCTCGAGATCCGGTTGCGGGAAGGCTTGAGTCCCACGAGACCGCAGCAGGCCGCGGGGATGCGGATGGACCCGCCGCCGTCGCTGCCGTGGGCAACCGGCACGGTTCCGGCGGCCACCGCGGCGCCGGCCCCGCCGCTCGAGCCCCCCGGGGTGCGCTCGGTGTCCCACGGGTTGCGCGTCGGCCCGAAGCGCCGAGGCTCGGTCACGGGCGGAATGCCGAACTCCGGCGACGCCGACCTCCCGACGATGACGAACCCGGCCTCTCGAAACCGGCGCACGAGCGCGGAGTCGTAGTCGGGCGTGTAGTCACCGAGCAGGTCGGAGCCCTGCGACATCCGCAACCCGGCGACGGGTGCGAAGAGGTCCTTGATGGCCATCGGCACCCCCGCGAATGGCCGCTCGTCGCCCGGTTTCACCCCCTCGGCGGCGGCGAGCGCGCCCTCGGCGTCGACCAGCGGGAAGGCGTTGATCGCGGGGTCCACCGCCTCGATCCGGGCCAGCGAGGCCTCGACCAGCTCGCGCGCGCTCACCTCGCCCGCCCGCACCATGCGGCCGAGCTCGAGGGCGGATGAGCGCAGGAGGCCCGTCACCCGGCGATCATCGCAGTCCGGCCAGTGGCCGGACGCTATGCGGCACTGGTAGTTTTTATGGGCTCGCTGCGGTGCTCGGCCACCTCGTCGCGGGACCCCTTGCCCAATGATCGCAACCGCAGCCCAGAGTCCCCCCCGGGGTCTGTATGCCCCCGACCACGAGCACGATGCGTGTGGCGTCGCGTTCGTCGCACGCCTTGAGGCGCCGCCCTCGGCCGCGGTCGTGCAGCGCGCGCTCGTGGCCCTCGAGCACCTGGAGCACCGAGGGGGACAGGGCGCCGACCCCGCCACAGGCGACGGCGCCGGCATCCTCCTCCAGCTCCCGGACGGCTTCTTTCGAGAGGTGGTGGACGTCGATCTGCCCGCGCCGGGGCGCTATGGAGTGGCGGTCTGCTTCCTGCCGCGTCCCGTGGACGACCGCGCCGCCGCGGTCGAGTTGATCGAGCGCACGGTCGAGGCCGAGGGCCAGCGTGTGCTCGGCTGGCGCGAGGTGCCCGTGGACCAGAGCGCCTGCGGAGAGGGCGCGCTGCGCACCGCGCCGCACATGGCCCACCTCTTCGTGGGCGCGGGCGATGCGGTGGCCGAGGACCAGGACGCCTTCGAGCGCGCGCTCTACGTGGCCCGGAAGGTGATCGAGCACGAGCATCTCGACGGTCTTGCCATCCCCACCTTCTCCTCGCGCACGCTCGCCTACAAGGGGATGCTCACCGCCCCACAGCTCTCGCGCTTCTTCGCCGATCTGCGCGACCCGCGCGTCGAGAGCAGGCTGGCCGTGGTGCACTCGCGGTTCTCCACGAACACGTTTCCGAGCTGGGAGCTTGCCCATCCGTACCGGATGATCGCCCACAACGGCGAGATCAACACCCTCCGCGGCAACCGCAACTGGATGCGCGCACGCGAGGAGCAGCTGAGCTCGCCGCTGTTCGGCGACGACGTCAAGAAGCTCCTGCCGATCCTCGACGAGGAGCTGTCGGACTCGGCATCGCTCGACGCGATACTCGAGCTGCTGGTCCTTTCCGGGCGCACCCTTCCCCACGCGATGTCGATGCTGATCCCCGAGGCCTACAAGGGGCGCCGTGAGCTCTCGGAGGGAGTACGAAACTTCTTCGCCTACCACGACTCCCTGATCGAGCCCTGGGACGGCCCGGCCGCCGTGGCCTTCACCGACGGCCGCTCGGTCGGAGCGACGCTCGACCGCAACGGCCTGCGCCCCGGGCGCTGGCTCGAGACGCGGGACGGCTGGGTGGTGTTCGCCTCCGAGGCCGGTGTGCTCGACGTGGACCCGGCCGACGTGGTGGCCAAGGGAAGGCTGCACCCCGGCAAGCTGCTGTTCGTGGACGTGGAGGGCGGCCGGATCGTGGGTGATGCCGAGTTGAAGGACGAGCTCGGCAAGCGGAACCCGTACGGCAAGTGGCTCTCCGAGCGGGTCGTCCGGATCGAGGACATCGAGGACCGCGGCCCGCGCGTTCCCCGCGTGGAGCCGCTGCGGGCAAAGCAGCTCGCGTTCGGGTGGAGCGAGGAGGACCTGCGGGTGCTGTTGGCGCCGATGGTCAAGGCGGAAGCCGAGCCGACCGGCTCGATGGGCAACGACACCGCGCTCGCCGTCCTGTCAGACCGCCGGCCGCCGCTCTTCAACTACTTCAAGCAGCTCTTCGCGCAGGTCACGAACCCTGCGATCGATCCCATCCGGGAGTCGGTCGTGATGAGCCTGCAGGCGTGCGTCGGGCCGGAGATCAACCTGCTGGGCGAGACGCCCGACCACTGCCACCAGCTCGTGATGAGCCAGCCCATCCTGCGCAACCCGGAGCTCGAGAAGCTCCGCCAGGTCGACCACCACGTGTTCCAGGCCCGCACGGTGGACATTACCTGGCCTATAGCCCAGGGCCCGGACGGGATGGAGGCCCGGCTAGAGGAGATCTGCCAAGAGGCCTCCGAGTGGCTGAGCGAGGGCGTCACGATCCTCATCCTGTCCGACCGCAACCTGGGCGCAGAGCGCGCGGCCATCCCCTCGCTGCTCGCCACGGGCGCGGTGCACCACCACCTGGTGCGGCAGGGCACCCGCCTGCGCTGCGGCCTGGTCGTGGAGACGGGCGAGGCGCGCGAGGTGCACCACATCGCGTGCCTGATCGGCTACGGCGCGGCGGCGGTGAACCCGTACATCATGTTCGAGTCGCTGTCGGCGATCCAGCGCGAGGGCCGCCTGCCCGAGACGCTCACCCAGGAAGAGGCCGGGGACGCGCTGATCAAGGCGATCGGCAAGGGCCTCCTCAAGATCCTCTCGAAGATGGGCATCTCCACGGTGCGCTCCTACACCGGCGCACAGATCTTCGAGGCCATCGGGCTCGACCGCAAGCTGGTGGACCGCCACTTCACCGGCACGCCTTCGCGGGTGGGCGGCATCGGGCTGGACGTGCTGGCGGGCGAGGCGCTCGACCGGCATGCGCGCGCCTATCCGGCAGCGGCCTCGGAGCTGCTCCCGCCGGGCGGGGTCTACGCGTGGCGGCGCGGGGGGGAGTTCCACGGCTGGAACCCCGAGACGGTCGCCACCCTGCAGCACGCGGCGCGCGGTGAGGAGGGCCCGGAGGCCTACGAGCGCTTCCGGCAGTACGTGAACGACGTGGCCGTCAGGCGATCGACCCTGCGCGGGCTGCTCCGGTTGCGCGAGGACGTCGAGCCGGTGCCGATCGACGAGGTGGAGCACGCCGGCGAGATCGTGAAGCGCTTCAAGAGCGGTGGCATGAGCCTGGGCGCGCTCTCACCCGAGGCCCACGAGACGCTGGCGCAGGCGATGAACCGCGTGGGCGGCAAGTCGAACACCGGCGAGGGGGGAGAGGATCCCGAGCGGTTCAAGGACGATCGCCGCTCCTCGATCAAGCAGGTGGCCTCAGGGCGCTTCGGCGTGACGATCGACTACCTGGTGAACGCCGACGAGCTGCAGATCAAGGTGGCTCAGGGCGCCAAGCCAGGCGAGGGAGGCCAGCTTCCCGGCCACAAGGTGGACGACTACATCGCGGGTCTGCGGCACTCGACGCCGGGGGTGGGGCTGATCTCGCCGCCGCCCCACCACGACATCTACTCGATCGAGGACCTCAAGCAGCTGATCTACGACCTGCGCTGCGCCAACCCCGACGCCCGGGTGTCGGTCAAGCTCGTCTCCGAGATCGGCGTGGGCACGGTGGCGGCCGGCGTTGCCAAGGCCAATGCCGACCACGTCACGATCGCGGGGCACGACGGCGGCACCGGCGCCTCGCCACAGTCGTCGATCCAGCACGCCGGCATCCCGTGGGAGATCGGGCTGGCGGAGACCCAGCAGACCCTGCTGCGCAACGACCTGCGCTCGCGGATCGTGGTAGAGACGGACGGCCAGCTGCGCACGGGGCGCGACGTGGTGATCGCAGCGCTGCTCGGCGCCGACGAGTACGGCTTCTCCACCGCCCCGCTGATCGCGCTCGGCTGCGTGATGATGCGGGTCTGCCATCTCAACACCTGCCCGGTGGGCATCGCGAGCCAGGACCCGGAGCTGAGGGCGCGGTTCGCAGGCCAGCCCGAGCACGTGGTCAACTACCTCTTCATGGTCGCCGAGGAGGCGCGCGCGATCATGGCCGCCCTCGGGGTGAGGACGGTGGACGAGCTGATCGGGCGCACGGAGCTGCTCGTGCCCGACGCGGCGGTCGACCACTGGAAGGCGCGGGGCCTCGACCTGGCGCCGCTGCTCGAGGTGCCCGAGGAGGCCTACGGCCGACCGCGCCACCGCGTGCGCGCGCCCGATCCGGTGCTCGAGGACGCCATCGACCACGAGCTGATCGAGGCCTGCGCGTCCGCTCTGGCAGGTGGCGAGCCCGTTCGCCTGGAGCGCGGGATCGAGAACAAGAACCGGGCCGTCGGGGGCCTTCTGTCAAGCAGGATCGCCCGCGCCCACGGTCCCGAGGGCCTCCCCGAAGGCGCGATCGAGATTTCCTTCCGAGGGTCCGCCGGCCAGAGCTTCGGCGCCTGGCTTGCCCCCGGGGTGACGCTCAGCCTGCTCGGCGACGTGAACGACTACGCCGGCAAGGGCCTGTCCGGGGGCACTCTGTCCGTTCGCCCGCCGGAGAACGCCGGCTTTGCCGCGGAGGATTGCGTGATCGCGGGCAACACCACCCTCTACGGGGCCACGTCGGGCAAGGCCTTCTTCCGCGGCTACGCGGGCGAGCGCTTCGCCGTGCGCAACTCGGGGGCCTCCACCGTGGTCGAGGGCCTGGGAGATCACGGTTGCGAGTACATGACCGGCGGGTGCGTCGTGGTGCTGGGGCCCACGGGGCTCAACTTCGCCGCCGGGATGAGCGGCGGGATCGCCTACGTGCTCGACGTGAAGGGCGACTTCCGCGAGCACTGCAACACCGACCTCGTGGGATTCGACGAGATCTCCCCCGATGACGCGCTCGGTCTGCGCGACCTGATCGCCGAGCACGCCGCGCGCACGGGGTCGCCGCTGGCCGCCGGCGTGCTCGAGGGCTGGGACGCCCAGCTTCCGCGCTTCGTGAAGGTGATGCCCCACGACTACAAGCGGGCCCTCGCAGAGCTCGCGCCCGACACCGCCGACAAGGCAGCCGCCTAGATGGGCGAGCAGGGCGCCTTCCTTCGCCTCGAACGGGTCGGCTTCGACAAGCGCGACCCCGAGGACCGCGTGAAGGACTACAAGCAGTACTTCAGGCTCCCGCCCGACGAGACCCTGCGCGACCAGGGCGCGCGCTGCATGGACTGCGGCATCCCCTTCTGCCATGAGGCCTGCCCGCTCGGCAACAAGATCCCCGACTGGAACGACCTCGTCTATCTGGACCGCTGGCGCGATGCGCTGACCCAGCTGCATGCCACCAACGACTTTCCGGAGTTCACCGGCCTGATCTGCCCGGCGCCGTGCGAGTCGGCATGCGTGCTCAACATCAACGACGATCCGGTGACGATCGAGCAGATCGAGCTCGCGATCGTGACGCGCGGGTTCGAGGAGGGCTGGATCGAGGCCCACCCGCCCGAGCGCCGCACCGAGCGCACGGTGGCCGTGGTGGGCTCGGGGCCCGCGGGCATGGCCGCGGCCTCCCAGCTCAACCGGCTTGGTCACGAGGTCACCGTCTACGAGCGCGATGAGGCGCCGGGCGGGCTGCTGCGCTTCGGGGTGCCCGACGCCAAGCTCGAGAAGTGGATCATCGACCGCCGCATCAAGCTGCTGGAGGATGAGGGCGTCATCTTCGAGTGCAACGTGGACGTGGGTCGCGACCTCACGCTGCGGGACCTCTGGCGCCGCCAGGATGCCCTTGTCATCGCTACCGGCTCCCGCGTGCCCCGGCAGATCGAGGTGCCCGGTGCAGGACTCCGGGGGGTGCATCCGGCGATGGACTACCTCTACGGGCGCAACCGCTGGGTGGCAGCTCAGGAGAGGCGCAACCGCTGGGTGGCAGCTCAGGAGGGCCGTCCGGCACGCCAGACCGGCGAGGAGATATCGGCGGCCGGCAAGCGCGTCGTGGTGGTGGGGGGCGGCGACACGGGCATGGACTGCGTGTCGAACGCGCTCCGCGAGGGCGCCGCCGACGTCTTGCTGCTCGATGTCTACCCGGAGCTGCCCGCGTCGGGACGCGACGCGAGGACCCCATGGCCGCTGCCCCCCAAGCGGACACACAGCACCTACGCCCTCGAGGAGGGCGGCGAGCGCCACTGGGCCGCTCAGGTCACGGAGATCCTCGGGCACGACGGCCGGGTCGCCGGCGTGCACGGGCGCCGGGTCGAGGGAAGCTCATCGCGCGACCTGCGCCCGGTGCCGGACAGCGAGTTCGACCACGAGGCTGACCTCGTGCTGGTGGCGATCGGATTCAACCACCCGGAGCACGAGGGCCTGATCGAAGAGCTTGCGCTCGACCTCGACGGACGCGGCAACGTCAGGGCGCCCGTCTATGCCACGCGCACGGAGGCGGTCTTCGCCTGCGGCGATGCCCGCATAGGGCAGTCGCTCGTGGTAACGGCCATCGCGGAGGGCCGCCGCTGCGCCCGGGTGGTCGATCGCTTCCTCGGGGGCACCGGCGTGGCCCGTCCCGTCAGCGCCGAGTCGATGTTCGCCTTCGAGGACGGGGACCCCCATTCGCTCCGACATCAGGCCGAGACGGCGGGCACCGTGACGGTGGGGGACGCGTTCTGGTCCGGGCCGCGGGACGAGGAGGGGGAGTGACCCTCCCGGTCGCGGCGGCTACTTCACGGACATGACGGAGCTCGGAAGCAACCCGCGCGCATCATCCCCGTGTGGATGTGCTGATTCCCGTCCTCCCGCCAAGTCCGGCTGATGCCCTCCAGACAGGGTTCGCTGATAGGGCTAGCGACTTTCGTCGACGGGACCGCCCTGAGTGTCCTTGGGGAGTCAGCGTGGGGTCTGCCCATGGACAGGAAGACGTACGGCCGCTACCGGCGGCAGTGTTGGAAAGGTGCTGCCGCGCGGCGGTTCTGAGGTGACGATCACGCGCACGGCGCCGCCAAGGGCGGGGAGCATGATCGTCGTGTCCCCGGTCCCACCGACCGAGAACAGTGCTCCGGTGGGGACGGGCAGCGATGGTGGGCGAACCAGCCATGCCTGATAGATCCGACCGTCCCGTGGCCGGTCGATGTCGGTTAGCACAAGTCGAGGTTGGTCATTACGGATCAGGACCGCGGCGCGCGCGTCCGGGCCGCCGCCCGCCCTTGTGACCACCCACATGCTGAGCAGCCAGGTACGCACCGATCCTCTGCGGGAGTCATAGCGCGCGCTGCGCCACAGGCCTAGGAATGCCTCCTGGACGGCGTCCTCCGCGCGCGCTTGTCTCAGCATGCGCCGCGCCAGCGCGAAAGCTGCCGCTCCGTGGCGCCGGTACAGGACGTCGAAGGCCGCAGGCTCAAACCCGCGCGACACCCCGAACGAGCTCCTCGTTGTTCAAGCGAGCCAAATCATGACCGGCATCACCGTGGGTCATCAGTGCTGGTCACCACGGACACGATGTTTCATGCGCGCGAGCGCGCGAGGAGCAGCGCGCTTGCGCAACGGCGAGGGTCGCGATTCAGTCGTTGGTCGGGCTCGGCGGGCGAGGCTGAACGTTGCCTAGCAGGACGAGGGGTCACTCGCCTGCTCTCGACACAATGCCTCGATTGAGCGAGCGGTGTCTCTGGTGTTCTTGCGCAAGCCCGGGCCACAGACGAGGGCGGAGCCCGCCCTCGTCTGTCGCACGACGGGACCCAACCCAGCAGGCGAAGCTAGGGCAGGCGCGCGAAGAGGGCCGTCACCTCCGCGGGACAAGAGACGATGAACCCCGTCGCCTGCACCGCCGCGACGATCTCCGAGGGCTTCTTGCCCATGTCGAAGGCATCCGGGAACGGGGAGTCGCGGTTGATCAGGTTCAGGTAGGCGGCGTGCCGCGCCTCGACGGTCGCGATCTGTGCCCCCGCCTGCAGGTTGTCCCCCGCATCGACGTAGCGGATCCCGCCGTCGTAGGCCATCACCCCGGTGTTCTCGAGAACCTGCGCGGTTCCGAGGAACGAACCGACACTCCTCAAGGCCGAGGAGAAGTCGAACTGGCACGGCCCCACGGCCGCCGGGCCCAGCGCACCAACGAAGAAGTCGACATGCGTGACTTCGTGGTCACGGATGTCGGTCAGGTGGTCATATGCGTCGCGGCGGATGCGCCCGCCCAAACCGGCGAACTGCCTGCCGCCGGTGAGCCTTCTGCGGTTGAACGTTGCTGAGCTGCCCGGTACGCCGGTCGTGCCTCCACCGCCGAGCGCCTGAGTGTAGAAAGTCGCCTCCAGATACTCGAGCGTCAACGCGAAGTTGAGGATGTCTTCATCCGGAACCCCATCATCGTGCCCCGCAAACGCCGGACCGGCACTCCCAAGCAGCACGCCACCACCAACCAACGCGGCGCCACCAAGGCCCGCCTTACGCAGGAAGCCCGCACGGGTATCGCCAACCTCGCGTGCGACCGTCAACGGATCGGTTCCGCTCATCTCCGACTCACTCATATCTTCTCTCCCCTGCGTGGTAGTTCTAACGAACGAGTCCATCGGAGAACCCCGAAGGCCCGCGCCCCCACGATGCCGCAGCCATGGCCCGGGGTAGAGTGGCAACGCGCCTATCAACCCAATCGGGCACCAATCGACAACGGACACGCTCAGAAGGCCGCGCCGGGCCGCCAGCACTCCGCCCGCGTGAAAGCAGAAGCCTTGGCTACTCCCCTACTGTCGCAAGAAGTGCAGGTTGAACCGGCCCACGGTCAGCGTGTCGCCGTCGCATAGCTGCGCCAGCTCCACTCGCTCGCCGTTCCGAAAGACGCCGTTGAGGCTGCGGTCGTCGAGCACCCTGGCGCCCTCCTCGTCCCTGTAGATCAGGGCGTGACGGCGCGAGACCGTGGGGTCGTCGAGGCGGAGGTCCGCGGAGAGGCTGCGTCCGACGCGGGTCCAGCCGTCCTTGAGCAGAACCGCCACAGTGCTATCGCCGGCGTCGTATGCGATGTAGTCGCCGGGGTCGGCCAGCGAGTCGCGGGCCTCAGCGAGCCACGCCGGGTGGTCGGCCTCGGGCCGCGGAGGGGCGTGCGAGAGGGTCGTACCGAACATGGAGCAGCGCTTGAAGCTTCCTCCGCCACAGCTCGGGCAGTCGGGGATCTCGTCCTGCTCTTGGAGTGCCACGGCAAATCCGCAGATGGCACAGCTGAACGAACCGGCCCCTGCCAGGGTTCCTGTGCTGACGGCTTTCATCGTCACCTCTGGGGCTAGTTGTTTGTGCGAATGCTAACGAAGAGTCAAGGAGGTCTTAGCCGGTTCTCCGCTTTCTAGTCCTGTTTCTGCGGGACATCCGAACCGCGGGAAAGGGATAGGTGCAAACGGCGCGAATGGACCACCCATGCCAGACCTCGCGGGCATACTGCTGCGGCAGAGCGTCGGCTCGCTCGAAAGCGGCAGGTCTCGCTGCGCGACCTGCCGGCGCACTCCCCTGGTCGGCGAGCGGCTGCACGAGATGGACTCGGGACGGGTGCTGTGCGACCTGTGCCGCTCGCAGCTGCCCGCGGACGAGCGCGACCCCGTGCGCACTGAGCGCGTGCACGCGAGCGAGCGCCACCTCGCGGTGGCTCCCCGCGCGGCCTAGCCCGCCGAACTAGAATGCGGCCCGATGCGCGAGGTCAAGGTGAGCACGGTCATCTCCGCTCCGTGCGAGGACGTGTTCGACTTGGTATCCGACCTCTCGCGTCGCCCGGCGTTCACGGACCACTATCTCAAGGACTTCCGGCTGGCACGCTCCAACCCGCGCGGCTCCGGGGCCTCGGCACGCTTCCTGCTCGACCGGCCGCTCTTCAGCGAGCGAGCGGAGACAAGGATCACCGAGTGTGAGCGGCCGCGACGGATAGTGGAGGAGGGCAGGGTCGGTCGTCGCGGGCGCTCCACGCTCTCCGCCGTCTACGACTTCGAGCCCGAGCGCGAGGGGGGCTGCCGGGTTGAGTTGACCACACGCAGCGAGCCGAAGACGGCGGTCGATCGCTTCCGGCAGCGCGGCGCGCACCGCTGGATTCGCCGGAGCACCGACAAGGCGCTCCAACGACTGCGCCGGCTGCTCGAGGAGCCCGCGACGGGCGTTCCCGAGCAGGTCACCGTGGCGGGATACGAGCCGCACACGGCGCCGCGCTTCGGAGACCACGTGCGGGCACCGAGGAAGATGGCCGCGGCCGACGGATAGACTGCCCGCCGCGATGGGCCTCCGCCGCCTCAAACTTACCGCTGCCTGCGCACTGGCCCTGATTACCGTCGGAGGTCTGTCCGCATGCGGGAGGGGGCACGAGCCCGGGGTGGACGAACCGGCCCGGGAGGGCCTCGCGATCGACGTGGCGGGCATCGCCTACAACGTCTTTCTGACGCGCGAGCTCAACCTCAACATCACCCCGGACAGGGCCTTCTACGACAAGCCCGCCGAGCCGGGCAGAGCCCTCTATGGAGTCTTCCTCCAGGCGTGCAACGAGGGATCCAAGCCGCGGATGACCGCGTCGAGCTTCCACGTGGAGGACAACCAGGGCAACGAGTTCGAGCCCGTCGAGGTCGAGGAGGACAACCCCTTCATCTATCACCCCGGCAAGCTCCTCCCGGGGGATTGCATCCCCGAGGCCGGAAGCGTCGCGGAGTTTGGCCCGACGGCAGCGTCCATTCTCCTCTTCAACTTCCCGCTCGCCGCCACCGAGAACCGGCCGCTCGAGCTGAAGATCGAGGGTCCGTACGACTTCGAAGAGGGAGAGCGGGAGACGAAGACCGTCGAGTTGGACCTCTAGAGCGTCCGGGGTCGGGCCTACTTCCCGAGCGCGCGGGCGAGGACCGTGCGTGCCGCCGGTGCCGCGGTGGCTCCACCGGAGCCGTTTCTGACCAGCAGGACCGCAACGGCGATTCGCGGTCGTCCGGCGGGGGCGTAGGCCGTGAACCAGGCATCGGTGTTGGAGGGATCCCCGCTTCGGGTCTCCCCGGCCGCGCCGCGCGTGTCCTCGAGTTCCGCGGTGCCCGTCTTGCCCGCCACCTTGATGCCGGGGATGGCCGCGGAGGTGCCGGTGCCTTCGGCCACCACGGCGAGCATCAGCCGCTCGAGGGAGGCCGCCACCCCGGTGGAGGTCACCCGCACGGCGCGGGGGCGTCGCGCGGCCATCGCCGTAGGGGTCATCCGCACGCCGCCGTTGGCGATCGTCTGGGCCACCGAGGCCATCTGGAGCGGCGTGGCAAGGGTCCTGAACTGCCCGATCGCCGTCGAGCCGATCTCCAGAGGCGAGACGATCTGCTCGGCGGCGGGGAGGGTGCTTGGCTTCTCGCCCGCGAGCGTGGGGGGAGCGTTCCAGCCAAAGCGCTCGGCGGTCTCCACCAGCCGCCTCGAGCCGACCTTCACGCCGAGGGGCCCGAAGACCGAGTTGCACGAGTGGGCGAAGGACTGCTTGAAGGTGCCGCCGCAGAGCTCGCCGTTGGCGTTCTCGAGCTCGACCCCGTCGATCACGGCGTTGCTCTGCACAGGAAACTTGTCCGACACGCTGACCAGCTTTGCCTCGAGTGCCGCCGTGGTCGTCACGATCTTGAAGGTCGACCCGGGCGGTTGGGGCGCCGAGAAGGCGATTCCGGCCAGCGCCCGCACCGCCCCCGTGCGCGGATCGAGGGCGGCGATGCCCCCGAGCCGACCGGCAAGGGCGGTAACGGCGGCCTCCTGCACGCGCGTGTCGATCGTCGAGCGCACCGGCTCGGCGGCCCGCGGCTGGCTTCGCGCGAGCACCCGCCCCCTTGCCAGGAGCACTCCGCCGGGGCGCCCGGCCACCTGCTCCTCGAAGATCCGCTCGAGGCCGGTGGCTCCCACGGGCGTGCCGCCTGAGAACCCGCGCGCGAACAGGCGCAGACGCTCAGCCCTGTCATCGGCCTTCTCCACCGTGCCGGCCACCGAAGACGCAAGCCCCCCGAGCGGCGAGGTCCGCAGCTCCGCGGGCCCTTCGGCCAGGGTCTTGGAATCCACCGACAGGATCGCCGCACGCTTGGGTGGAACGGTCCTGCGGGAGAGCGACTCGCCCTTCCGCAGCCCGGGGAACACCAGGTGCGGCTCCCACTTCACCGCCCCCTCGCGTAGTGGCAGGCGCACCACTCCGCGCACCGTGCCGAACACCCGGGTGCCCACCGTCACGGGCAACGGGACGGTCCCGCCGCGCTCACCCTCCGGCACGGCGTCCCGCAGGGCCGTAGCCGTGGCGATCCGGCGGGCGTTCTCGTAGGCGCCCTGGAAGGCCCGGATGTCGAACCGGGCGCGCGCACCAGGACTGAGCAACCGGTACATCGCTCCGTAGTCCCCCTTCGCCCAAGCGCTGCCGAAGTCCCGCGCGACGCGCTCGGACTCCGATGACGCGCCCACCCCGGCTGCGATTCCCGCTCCGAGCGCAACCACTGCCAGAGCGCCCAGCGCCGGCAGCACGCGATACTTCCTGCGCCGGTGGCGCTCGAGGGCGACCTCGTCAGTCAAGAGCCCTTCAGGCTACCTTCCATCGACTGTGACTCCACTGGATTGGGGCATCCTGGCGTTTACCCTCGCAATGGGTGCTTGGGGCTACTCCCAAGGCCTGATCGTCGGGGCGCTTTCCCTCGGGGGCTTCGCCGGAGGGGCGCTCCTCGGATCGCGCCTGGGTCCGCACCTCCTCAACGAGGGCTCCGAATCGCCGTTTGCACCCGCGGTTGCGCTCGTGGGGGCGCTCCTCGTGGGCGGGATGGTGGCCTCAGGTCTCGAGTTGCTCGGGTTCCACCTGCGCGGCCGGATGGACGACCGGCTCGGAGTCCTCGACGGCCTGGGGGGCTCGCTGCTGATCGCCTGCCTCGGCCTCGGGCTCGTCTGGATAATCGCGGCGGTCGCGCTGCAGACCCCCGGGGCGCGGGAGCTGAGAAAGCCCTTCCAGCGCTCGGCGGTCGTCCAGGAGCTCAACCAGATACTGCCGCCGTCGGGCTCGCTGCTCAACGCACTGGCCCGCTTCGATCCGTTTCCCCGAATCGCGGGCCCCGACCCCGGCGTCGGGCCGCCGAGCTCCGCGATCGTCAGGGACCCCCAGGTGAGGGCCGCCGCCGGCAGCGTGGTCCGGGTGCTCGGCACCGCCTGCGGGCTCGGCGTCCAGGGCTCGGGCTGGGTGGCCCGAGACGGCGTGATCGTGACGAACGCCCACGTGGTGGCCGGTCAGGACGACACGACGGTGCAGGTGCGGGGAGAAGGCAACCGCCATGAAGCCGAGGCGATCTGGTTCGACCCCAAGAACGACATTGCCATCCTGCGCGCTCCTGGCACGTCTGGCGTGCCGGCACTGGGACTGAACGCAGGCGCGCCTGTGGGCACGTCGGGGGCCGTCTTGGGCTTCCCTGAGAACGGCTCATACGACGCGCAGGCGGCTCGTCTTGGCCGGACGCGCACGGTGATCAGCCGGGACGCTTACAACCGCGGCCCGGTGAAGCGCCGGATAACCGCCCTGCGGGGCGTCGTGCGTTCCGGCAACTCGGGCGGCCCGATGGTCGACGGAGGCGGCCGGGTGGTCACGACCGTCTTTGCGGCGACCCTGCGATCGGGGAGCGGCAGCGGGTTCGGCGTGCCTGACACCTCGATGCAGCGGGCCCTGGCCCGCGCGAGGTCGGGAGTAGGCACCGGGCCCTGCACGCGTTAGCGGCTCGGGCAACCTCGTGGGGTACAAGTTCACCATGCTCAGGTCACGGATTGCCGCGACGGCCCTGCTCGGGATGGTCATTGCCGCCTCGGCGGCGGTCCCGCCGGCGGCGGCCCGGCCGGCCAACCCCTGTCTCGATGCGAAGTCCCGCGCGCGACTGCTGTGCCCCGACCTGGTGATGCGCAAGCCGTTCGGCCTCCAGATCGACCCTTTGGTCCGACCCGGCCGCGTGGTCCTCCGCGCGGGCAACTCGATCGACAACGTCGGTCTCGGCCCCGCGGAGCTGCACGGGGTGCGCACAAGCCGGTACCAGATGCGCGGCAGGCAGCGGATCTACCGTCGCCGCAGAGGCCGTATCGGGATCAAGACGGGCGCGCGGCTGCTCTTCAAGTTCGTCCCGGGCCAGCAGCGGTACTGGAAGTTCCTTCACGCGGCCCGCTTCGAGCTCTGGCGCCTGAACTCCCGTGGGCGCCGCATCAAGCGGGTGAAGACCGGGCCGAAGGTGAGCTACTGCCTGCGCGACCTGAAGCACACCCGTCCCTCACTCCGCCCGTCCCCGCGGCGCATGGTCTACCCGGCGTGCAACACGGGCGCCGCCACTCGCCGGGTCACGCTCGGCACATCCGTCGGTTGGTCAGATGTGTATCCCCCGACCTATCCGGAGCAGTGGATCGACGTGACGGGCCTGCGCGGGTGCTTTGGCTTCCGTCACATAGCCGACCCGCTCAACGGCGTCTACGAGTCCAACGAGCGCAACAACGCGGCCTCGGTGACCGTTCGTCTCCCCTTCAGGCCCGGTCCCCAGCGCTGCGCACGGCGCGCCCCGGCGCCGCCGCCCTCCCGTGATGAAGCGCCCGGGACGGGGTATTGACCCTCCGGCTCGGGGGCGACAGTGAGCACCGCTCGTGGCAGGGTCAATTCCCCTGGGCTCCGTTGCCCCGGGGGGCGCGCGGCCCGTCAGGGGCACGGGTCCGGGCTGCCGCCTCCGACGTTGCAGCCCGGCGGGGCCGGCTGGGATTGCGGGGGCGTAACGGGGGGAGGTGCCTGCGGGTCGGGCTGCTGCTGAGGCGGGGGTGTCGGGGCGGGGGCTTGCTCGGGGGCGAGCCGTGCCTTGGGTGCGCGCTGCTCGGGTGAGGGCCTTCGCCGCTCGGGTGAGGACCTTCGCTCTTCTGGCGGGCGCTGCCGCGGGCCAGGCCTCTGGGGCTCAGGGGCGGCTCGGGGCCTGATCGCGACCGCCCGCCGGGGCACGGGCGGTGCCTCCCGCTCCCTGGCGGCGGGCCGCGCCTTGGACCGCCTCTTCGGCTTCGTCGCAGGGGCGGGCCGGCTGGCGGCGGGCTCGGTTGCCTCTTTCGCCGGCGGGGCGGCCTTCTCGGGCCCATCGTTGCCGGGCCGCATGAGCGTCGCCCCCGCCGCTATGGCGGACAGCCCCAGGAGGAGCAGGCCGGCGATCACGACCATGTTGCGCTGCGGGCGGCGTCGCATCGTCTGCGCCGCCAGCGTCGACGCGCGCCCGCGCAAAGCGCCGAGAGCTCCCGCGGCGGCGGCGGTGCCGGCGTTGCCGATCGCCGCGAGGATCACCCTCGCGTTCTGCCCGCCGATGCCCGAAGGGCGAGCCCGCCTGGGGCCGCCGGCCTTTTCGATCTCGCTCCAGTCTGCGCCGCTGAGCTGGGCTGCCGCCGCCCTCGTCTGCCGGAAGAGCCCCGGCGCAGCGGCGATCTGCGGCCAGGCGCGGTAGGCAGCGGCGGCCTCCTGCATCGCGTCGAGGCGCAGGCGACAGCCCGCGCAGTGGGCCAGGTGCTCGAGGAGCCACTCGAAGTCCTGCTCGTCCACGAGCTGGCCGTCGTCGCGCATCGCGATCAGGGGCAGGGCCTGCTCGCAGTCCTCCGACGAGCCGGTGTCCGCCGTCAGGTCCGCGCCGCGCAGCTCAGCGTGCAGTCCGAGCCGGGCGCTCGCGATCACGCCGGCGACCGATCCGGGGTCGATGTCCACCACCGTGGCGATCTGCCCGTGGGAGGTTCCGTCGAGCTCCCCGAGCGCGAGGACCGCACGCGCCCGCACTGGCAGGCGGAAGTTGGCCTCCCTTACCTGAGCCTCGAGAGCGTCGGGCGCCGGGTCGCGCTCCGAATCCGCTTCTTCTGCCTCCCCCCGGGCGCCGGGCAGCTCGACCAGCTCGTGGCCGGCGTTCCAGGTCGCGATCGTGAGGGAGGTGCCAAAGCTCGGCGGGCCGTCACCCAAGTGGGCGAGCGCCCGCAGGGCGTCCACGAACGCGTCACGTGTGATGCGGGCGGCGTCCTCCTCCGAGTCCGTGATGCGGAAGGCGAGATTGAAGGCCCTGTGCTCGTGGCGCGCATAGAGCGCAGAGAAGGCACGGCCGGTCCCTGCCGCGGCGGCATGGGCCAGCCTCGCCTCCTGATCGGGGCCCCCCGCACGCAAGCGAAGGGATGGGGCCGCTGCGCCCATGGTGGGGACCGTACCCCGTTTGGTCACGGCTGACCAGGGCGGAGGCGCCACAGGACGCCGTCAGGGGGGCTGAGAACCGCCCGAGAGCCCTTCACCGGACGACGCTCGGCGCGAGTCTGCGTACAGTGGAGGGAGCTCATGGGCAAGACACTTGTGATTTCAGAGAAGCCTTCCGTGGCACGAGACGTGGCCGCGGCGCTCCCGGGAACCTTCGCTCCGAGCAAGGACAAGACCAGCCTCGAGGGCGAGGACTATGTGATCACCTGGGCGGTGGGGCACCTCGTGGGCCTGGCCGAGCCCGATGCCTATGACCCCAAGCTGAAGAAGTGGCGCTACGCCGACCTGCCGATCGTGCCGGAGAAGTTCAAGCTCGTGCCAAACGACGACCGCGCCAAGAAGCAGCTGAACGCCATCCACCGGTTGATGGCCCGCGAGGACATCGACCGCGTGATCAACGCCTGCGACGCCGGGCGCGAGGGCGAGCTGATCTTCGCCTACGTGTACGAGACGGCCAAGAGGCAACCGCCCGTGCAGCGGCTGTGGCTCTCCTCGATGACCAGGAAGGCGATCGAGGATGCGTTTGCGAACCTGCGCCCCGGCGAGGAGATGGAGAGCCTCGAAGCGGCGGCGCGCTCGCGCTCCGAGGCCGACTGGGTCGTCGGCATGAACGCCACGCGCGCCGCATCGATCCGGCTGCGCGCGGCCTTCGACGGTGCGGTCTCCCTCGGGCGGGTGCAGACGCCCACGCTCGCCCTGGTGGCCAGGCGCGAGGAGGAGATCCGCTCCTTCGTGCCCGAGCCCTACTGGCTGGTCGAGGCGCGGTTCGCCGCCTCCGGCGAACGGCTCTACGCCGGCCGCTACCTCGGGGGCAAGCGGATCGACGAGGAGAAGGCGGCAAAGATCGTGGAGGAGTGCCGCGAGCGGGGCGGCACGATCACGAAGCTCGAGAAGAAGGAGGAGAAGGAGCGCCCGCAGCTTCTCTACGACCTGACCTCGCTGCAGCGGCATGCCAACACGCTGCACGGGTTCTCGGCGCGCCGCACCCTCTCGGCAGCCCAGAAGCTCTACGAGGAGCACAAGGCGCTGACCTATCCGCGCACCAACTCGCGCTACCTGACCGGCGACATGGTGGCCGAGATCCGGCCGACGGCCGAGCTCGTGGGCCACAGCCCCCAGTACCGCAAGGGCGCCGAGTACGTGACCTCGCTGGATGACCTCCCCCTCGGTCGAGTGGTCAACGACAAGAAGGTCCAGGACCACCACGCGATCATCCCCACCAAGTCCGAGCACAAGCTGTCGAAGATGGGCGCCGACGAGCTCAAGGTCTACGACCTGGTGACCAAGCGCTTCCTGGCGATCTTCCATCCCGACGCCGTCTTCGAGCGCACGCGGGTGGAGACCACGGTGGAGGAGCATGTCTTCCGCACGAGCGGCCGCGTGCTGATCACGGCGGGCTGGCGCTCGGTGTACGGGGAGGAGGTGAGCGCCGACGGTCAGCCGGAAGATGACTCGGGCGGCGACCAGCGGCTGCCGAAGCTGGAGCAAGGGGAGCAGGTCGAGACGCGCTCCGTTGAGTCGCTGCGCAAGGAGACCCAGCCGCCGCGGCGGTTCACGGACGCATCGCTGCTGGCCGCGATGGAGACGGCGGGGAGGGAGATCGAGGACGTCGAGCTGCGTGAGGCGATGAAGGACTCGGGAATCGGCACCCCAGCCACGCGCTCGAACACCATCGAGCTCCTGATCGGGCGCGAGTACATCGAGCGCGAGGGCCGTGCGCTCCACGCCACGGAGAAGGGCATCCAGGTGATCCGCCTGCTCGGAGAGCACCAGCTGACCTCGCCTGAGCTCACGGGCGACTGGGAGCGCCGCCTGGCCCTGATCGAGCGCGGAGAGGACTCGCGCCCGGCCTTCATGCGCGACATCGCCAAGTTCACCACCGACACCGTGAAGGAGCTCGACAAGCTCAAGGGAGTGAGGATCGAGCGCGCCAAGCTCGGTCCGTGCCCCGTATGCGGCCGGGAGGTGAACGAGAACAGGAAGGGTTACTCCTGCTGGTCGAGGGAGGATCCCGGCTGCGGCTTCGTGATCTGGAAGAAGAAGGCCAACAAGAACCTGCCGGTGGCCGTCGCCAAGGAGCTGATGGCAAGCCTCAAGGCCTCGATCGAGCGCGGCGACGAGCCGCCGGTCGGCCGCACCGAGAAGCAGGTCCCCGGCTTCAAGGGCCGCTCCGGGCGGACGTTCCGGGCCAAGCTGAAGATCGAGCCGCGCGCGGACGAGCCGGGCAAGTGGAAGGTCGACTTCGACGAGGAGTGGGCCAAGGAGCCCCCGAAGGAGCAGGAGGACGGGCGCGAGGCGGCCGTTGAGGGTGACGGTGCCGTGGAGGAGGCGCCGGCTGCCGCCGCCGCCGGCGGCTAGGCCCGGCCTTTCGGGCGCAGGTCCATGTCCCCCAGCACGTTGGTCACCCGCGGCGGGCCTTCGTCGGCGAGCCATGTCACGCCGCCCGGCCAGTAGGGGCTCGACGGTCCGTCGCCCCGGATGAAGACCGGCTCGTAGAGCCAGCTGCCCGTATTCGTCAGCCGCGTTCCGCCCGGCAGCGTCCAACCCTCGACGTCGCCTGCAAGCGGGCCGGGCCGGTGGGTGTGACCGAAGATCACGTGCTCGGCCTCGATCGCCAGCGAGCGGATGACATCCGCCATCGCGCGCAGCCCGGCGCGCCGCAGCTCGGCCGGGGAGATGTCCGGCCGGAACGGTCCGAGCCCCAGGCGGTTGAGGCCCCAGACGGCTCCCGGAATGGCCAGGCGCGCGACGGCGATTCCCGCGAGGCCCCTGCGCCCGGTCGGGTTCGAGCGGCTGAAGACGCTGCGCGTGAACTCGGCCCCGCGGGTCACCGCCTTCCCCTCCCCGTCCTGGACCACGTTGTACGCAAAGGCGTAAATCGGGGCGAGCGCGGCCTCGTAGTCGTCGGCTGCCGGCGAGCTGCCGTTCTCGCCCGAGCCCGCGAAGTGGGCTATCGCCGAGGCGAGCACGCACTCCATGCGCGGCACCGTGAGATGCCTGTCGAGGTAGTGGCCGTGGGTGGCGTACACGTCGTCGCGCAGCCGGATCCCCGGGTAGGCCAGGACTATCTCCGTATGGGGCATCCGGGCCGCCACGCGGCGCACGAGCTCTCCCTCGTCGGCGGGGAAGGTGGCCTCGGCGCCCAGCTTGCCGGCGCCGCGTAGGCGGGCGCGGTCGAGAGCCGGCCTGACCAGCTCGTGGTCGTGGTTTCCCGGCACGATCACGAGCTGCTTGCCGGCGGTGGCCTCGCCGAGGTCCTCCAGCAACGGGGCGGCTGCCTCGAGCACCGAGACCGCTCGCTGCTCGCGCATCTCGAGCATGTCGCCGAGGACGACCACCCGGTCTGCCCCTGCGATCGCCCCGACCAGCCGCGCCCGCGCCGCCGGCCGCCGGGCCACGTCCTCGCCCGCGATCGTAGCCAGATGCAGGTCGGAGACGATGGCCGTGCGCATCGGCCGGGATATTGGCAGGGCGGTCGGGGATACTGGAGGCTCCGGTGCCCGTCTTCTGTCGCCACAACCGCTTCACCGCGGACTGTCCGATCTGCTCGAAGGGAACTCCGCTCGATCCCGGCCGGAGGCCCGCGCGCCGGTCCCCGTCGGGCAGCGGCCCGCGCGCGAAGGCAGAGAGCGCCGCGCCGCGGGCGTTCAGCGGCCGGTATGTGAGCGTCGGCCCCTATGAGGAGGGGGAGGGCTCCTACGAGGTGCGCCTCGAGCGGGTGCCCGGGGGCATTCGGCTCGCGGAATGGGATGGATCGGGCCTTCGCAGGCGTGCCCCCTTGCTCGCGGCCGAGGACGTGGCGAGCCTGGTGGAGCGGGCGGCCGAGATCCTGGAGGAGCGCGACGCCACTCGCATGAGCGAGGCCCTGCAGGCCGCGTCCGATCCGGCCGGCCGCGAATACGAGGCGGCCGGCGCTGCGGGTGACACCCTCGGCGTCAGCCGTGGCCGCAGCGGCGACTTCAAGGAGGAGCTGCGGCTCGAGTCCGTCGGCGACGGACGCGTCCGGATGGGTAGATGGCTACTGCGTCCGGGCAGCGGATGGCAGCTGCAGGAGGCTCCGCCGATGCTGCCCGCCGCCCGCTACGCCGAGGTGATCGCGCAGGCCGCGCGCCGCGGTATCACATCGAGGACGTCAGACGCCGGAGACGCCTCGCGACTCTGACCGTCGTGTGCCGCGCCGTCCTGTCCGTCTCCTATACCTCGTCGCCGTGCCACTGACCCTCGTCACCGGGCCCGCGAACTCCGCGAAGGCCGGCGCGGTGCTGGGCCGGCTGCGCGACCGGCTCGAGGAGGACCCGATCCTCGTCGTGCCGGCCTTCGAGGACGTCGAGCACAGCCAGCGCGAGCTGGCCCACAGGGGAGCGGTCTTCGGCGCCAGGGTGCTGCGCTCGGGGCAGCTCTTCGGGATGATCGCCGCACGGGCGGGGCTCACCGCCAGCGTGGCCTCCGACCTCCAGCGCGGCCTCATCGTGGAGGAGGCGGTGGCCATGGCCGGTCTCGAGGTGCTGGCCGAGTCGGCGGCACGCCCCGGCTTCGCGCGCGCGGTGGCGGCGTTCGTGGAGGACCTCGAGCGATCGATGGTCGAGCCTGCCCGCTTCAGGCAGGCCCTTCGCGCCTGGACGGAGGATGGACGGCGCCGACGGTACGCCGAGGAGCTGGCGGAGATCTATCGCCGCTACCGCGCCGGACTCGAGGCCGCGGGGCTGATGGACGAGGCGCTGTTCTCCTGGCGCGCCCTCGACTCCCTGCGCGCAGCCCCGGCCAGCTGGGAGGCCACACCGGTCTTCGTCTACGGCTTCGATGACTTCACGCCGCTGGAGCTCGATGCCCTCGAGGTCCTCGCCGGTCGTGCGGAAGCGCAGGTCACCGTGTCGCTTCCATACGAGCCCGGGCGTGAGGCGTTCCGCGCCACCGCCACTATCCGTGAGGAGCTGGCCGCCCTCGCGGATGGGGTCGAGCACCTGGAGCCCACCTCGGACCATTACGCGCCCGCCTCGCGCGCGGCGCTCCACGCGCTCGAGCGGGGCCTCTTCGAGCCCGACGGCGGGGGTGTGGCGCCGGGCGCGGCCGTGCGCATGCACGCCTGCGGGGGGGAGCGCGCCGAGATCGAGCTGTGTGGCGCCGAGGTGCTGCGGCTGCTGCGCGAGGGCACCCCTCCCGGGGAGGTGGCGGTGGTCATGCGTGATCCCGCTCGCTACGCCTCGACCCTCGAGCAGGTGTTCGGCGCCTATGGGATCCCGTACTCGATCGACAGGTCGGTCACCCTCTCTCACACCTCGCTCGGAAAGGGCCTTCTCGCGGTGCTGCGCTGCGCCTGCCTCGAGGGCACGGCCGAGGACCTGCTCTCCTATCTCCGCACTCCGGGACTACTCGCGGAGCCCGGGCTGGCCGACCGCCTGGAGGCCGAGGTCCGCCAGGGCGCCGCCGCCACGGCGGCCGAGGCGAGGAGGCTCTGGGAGCACATCGTGCCCGCGTTCTCACTGAACGTGATCGACCGCCTCGCGGGGGCAGGCGACATCGCCGCGCTGCTCAATGGGCTGGACGGATGTCTGGAGCGGCTCTTCAGCGCGCCCCATCGCCGGGTCGCCCCCGTCCTCGCCGGCGCCGAGCTCGATGACGCCCGCGCCTTTCGCGCCGCCCACGACGCGATCGAAGAGCTGCGCGCCGTGGTCCTCGCCAACCCGCGCGTCAGGATCGACGGGCGGCGGGTGCACGACCAGCTCGCGACGCTGCGCATCCGGGTGGGGGAGAGCTCGCAGCCCGACCGGGTGCAGGTGGCCTCGCCCCAGGCGATCCGCGCCCGGCGCTTTCAGGCCGTCGTGGTCTGCGGGCTGCAGGAGGGGGAGTTTCCCCGCAGGGGCGTGCCCGAGGCCTTTCTGCCGGATGCCGACCGCCGTGCGATAGCCACGGCCAGCGGAATGCGCCTGCCCATGCGCGAGGAGCGCCTCGAGCGCGAGCGCTACCTCTTCTATGTATGCGCCTCGCGCGCCGAGCGCGAGCTCGTGCTCAGCTCTCGCTACTGCGACGAGGAGGGCAACCCGCAGGCGCGCTCCTTCTTCCTCGACGACGTGCTTGCGGTCTTTCCTTCGCTCGAGGGAACCGAGCGCCGGCGTACCCTGGCGGATGTCACCTGGGAGCCCGGTGAGGCCCCGACGCCGGCCGAGTGGGAGCGGTCGGTCACGTTGCGAGGGCCACGCCGGCTGCCGGCCCCCGTGGCGTCGCTGAGCAGCGAGGCGGCGCTCGCGGTGCTAGCGCAGCGAACCGCCTCGGTGTCGGCCGGCGGTCTCGAGAAGTACGCCGGCTGCCCGGTGCGCTGGCTTGTGGAGGACGTCCTTCGCCCGGCACGACTCGAGCCCGACTCCGAGCACATGGTGCGCGGCAAGCTCGCCCACCGGGTGCTCGAGCTCACCTTCAGGAGGCTGCGAGAGCGCACCGGCGCGCGCGGGGTCTCGCAAGGAAACCTCCAAGAGGCGGAGGAGATCCTGCGCGGGGCCCTCAGGGAGGAGCGCGGGCGCCACCGCGTGGCGGCCACCGACTCGCGGGTCAGAGCCGCGATCCGGCGCCTCGAGCACGACCTGCTCACCACCCTGCGCCACGAGGCCGAGCAGGGCGCCGCCTTCGAGCCAGAGCACCTGGAGCTGCGCTTCGGGCTGGAGGAGGAGGGCCACGCCGCCGTCGAGGTGGCAGCGGGGATCGCCGTGCGGGGCATGATCGATCGGGTGGACACCTGGGGCCGCTACGCACTCGTGCGCGACTACAAGAGCGGAAAGGTCGATGGCTACAAGGCGGCCAGCTGGGGCCGCAAGCGCAGGTTGCAGGCGCCCCTCTACATGCTGGTCGTGGAGAAGCTGCTGGGGCTCGAGGCCGTGGGCGGCGTGTACACCCCGCTGCGCGGCTCCGACCGTCGCTCGCGCGGCCTCCTGGCGGCGGGGGTGGCCGAGCAGGCGGGCGGGGGAGTGCACGTCCGGGACCGTCGCTCGCCCGAGGACTTCGCGGAGGGCATGGAGCGCGCGCGCGCCGCGATCGCGGCCGCCGCCGAGGGCATGCGCGCCGGCCGGCTGCGCTCATGCCCGGACTCGTGTGGGTACGCCGGCGGCTGCGAACACCCTTCGATCTGCCGGGCGGAGGGATGAGCGCGCAGGCATCCTTCACCGCGGAGCAGCTGCGGGCGATCGAGCGCCGCGACGGTCCGCTGCTCGTATCGGCCGGAGCCGGGGCGGGCAAGACCTCCGTGCTCGTCGAGCGGTTCGTCAGGTCGGTGATCGAGGACGGCGCCGCGGTGGACTCCATCCTCGCCATCACCTTCACCGAGAAGGCGGCCGCGCAACTGCGGGCTCGTGTGCGCGGGCGCTTCTCGGAGTGCCAGAGGCCGGTCGAGGCCCGCGCCACCGAGACGGCGTGGATCTCCACCATCCACGGCTTCTGCGCGCGGGTCCTGCGCACGCATGCGCTGACGGCCGGGCTCGATCCGGAGTTCCGGGTGATGGAGGCGCTCGAGGCCGAGCGCCTCGGGCTGGAGGCGTTCGACCTGGCGCTGCTCGACTTCCTGGGCAAGGCTGACGAGGGCAAGCGGCTGGACCTCCTGGTGCGGTACGGGTCCGACCGCTTGGCGGACATGGTGCGCACCGCCTATTCGCACCTGCGCAGCCTGGGCCACGAGCACCCGCGGCTGCCCGACCTCGATGCGCCGGAGCCCGCCGGGGAGGTAGAAGAGCTTCGCGCCGCGGCCAGGCTGGCGCTGGCCGAGCTGGGGGCGAGCGCCGGAAAGAAGGTCGGCGCCGCGCGCGCCGCCGTGGAGTCGTGCCTCGAGCTGCTCGACGCGGACGGCCTGCCCGAGCCGGCGGCGCTCAAGCCGTTCGGCTTCTCTCCGGGCGGGGCGAACGTCCTGAAGGGGCCGGCCTGCGCCCGTTACCTCGAGGCCCGCAACTCGCTGCTCGCCCTCTGCGCCGCCCAGGCGGAGTTCGCCGACCACGGCCACCTGCGCGACCTGCTCGATGCCTACGGCACCCGCTACGAGGCGCTCAAGCGCGAGCGCTCGGGAGTCGACTTCGACGACCTCGAGCTGCGTGCAACGCGTCTGTTCGCGGAGGAGCCCGAGGTATGCGAGGGCTACGCCGGGCGCTTCACGCAGATCATGGTGGACGAGTTCCAAGACACCAACCGGCTCCAGAACAGGCTGCTCGCCCAGCTCGGGCGGGACAACCTGTTCCGCGTGGGAGACGAGCGCCAGTCGATCTACCGCTTCCGTCACGCAGACGTGGCTGTCTTCCGCGAGCATCGCGACGCCGCCGAGGCCGCGGGGCGCGCGGAGCGCGTGACGGTGAACTTCCGCAGCCGCGGCGAGGTGCTCGAGGCGGTCGACGCCCTGTTCGGCTCACTCTGGGGCGACTCGTTCGAACCGCTGCGCGAGGGACCGGCGGCTCGCGAGGGGGAGCCCCGCAGCTTGCCCTGCGTCGAGCTGCTGGTAACCGACCGCTGCGCCCAGCGGTGGAAGGAGCACGCCGGGGCAGAGGAGGACGAGGACGCCGCCGAGACCCTCTTCGGGGCCTCGATGCGTGGCGTCCCCACCTGGCGGGCGGCGGAGGCGCGCGTGTTGGCCAGGCGGATCGAGCAGCTCACCGGCGATGGGCCCTACGAGCACAGGGAGGTGGTCGTGCTGGTGCGTGCCACTACCAACCTGTCGGTGTACGAGCGCGCCCTCGAGGAGCGGGGCATCCCCACCTACGTGCTCGGTGGCCGGGGATACTGGAGCCAGCAGCAGGTGGCCGACCTGCGGGCCTACCTGGCCGCGCTCGCCAATCCGCGCGACGAGCTCGCGCTGCACTCGCTGCTCGGCTCCCCGATCGTCAGCGTGTCGCTCGATGCGCTCGTGCTCGTGGCCGACCTCGGCCGCCGCGCGCACGGTGTCTGGGACGCCCTCGAGCGGCTCGTCCCCGTGGACGGCGGCGGGCGGGACGAGCAGGCCGCGGCGCTGGCGGCGGCCCTGCCGGCGGAGGACCTGCGGCGCCTCGAGTCGTTCGTCTCCCGCTTCCGCGGCGAGCGCATGGACGCTCCACGGATGTCGCTCGAGCGCCTGATCGACCGCGCGGTCACCGACTCGGGCTATGACCGGACGGTGCTCGCGCTCCCGGCCGGGGAACGCCGGATGGCCAACGTGCGCAAGCTGATGCGGATGGCGCGTGAGTTCGAGGCGGAGGAAGGGCGGGATCTGCGTGGGTTCATCGACTTCGTGGCCGCGCGCGACCTGTTCCAGGAGCGCGAGGGTCAGGCGCCGCTCGAGTCCGAGGACGTGCAGGCCGTGCGCCTCATGACCGTGCACAGGGCAAAGGGGCTCGAGTTCCCCGTGGTGTGCGTGGGGGACCTCGGCAAGAGGGGGCGCGAAGAGGACTCGGCCCTCCGCATCACCGAGGACGGCAGCGTGGGCATACGACTGGCCTCCATCAAGGGGGACAGGATGGACAGCGCCCAACTGGTGCAGATCAAGGAGCGCCAGCGCCGCGAGGACGAGGAGGAGGAGCGGCGGGTCTTCTACGTGGCCGCCACCCGCGCCCAGGAGCACCTGGTCCTGAGCGGCGCCACGGACCTCGAGAACCTTCCCGAGGCCGCTGACATGGAGGAGCCGATGCGGTGGATCCGCTCGGCGCTCCACGGCCGGCCGGGAGTGCGGGCGGAGGAGGTTCGGCCGGCCGACCTGGATGCCGCGCTGCCGGCGGCCGACCGTGCGCCGGGCGCCCCGGAGCCCGAGCCCGTGGGCCTCGACGCGCTGCAGGCCCCCGCCCTTGCGGCCGTGGCGGTCCCCGCCGCGCTGCCGGTCAGCAGACTCAGCTATTCCGGCCTCGAGAGCTACAAGCGCTGCGGCTACCGCTTCTACCTCGAGAGAGCGCTCAAGCTCCCGCGGGGGGAGGAACTCGCTCCGCCCGACCCCCCGGCCGTCGAGTCCGACGACCCGGCGGGCGTGGAGCCCGATGCGCGGCAGGCCGCGGAGTCCGGCGCACGGCAGGTCGGCGCGGCGGCCGTCGAGGCGGAGCAGATGGCTCGACCGCTGGCCGCCTCCGCGCTGCCGGCACGCCTGCGCGGGGCCCTCATCCACCAGCTTCTCGAGGCGCTCAGCTTCACCTCGCCTTCCCCGCCCCCCGCCGGGCGCATCGAGGAGTTGATCGCCGCCCACGGCCAGAGGGTCCGCCAGACGGACGTCGCCGACCTCCAGGGGATGGCGGCGAGCTTCGCCGGCACGCCTCTGCGCGAGCGAATCGCCGCGGCCCGGCGGGTGCGCACCGAGCTGCCCTTCTCCTTCCCGCTCGAGCCGGAAGGTGCCGGGGGGCGCCGCCTGCTCGTGAACGGCGTCGTGGACGTCCACGCGGTCGAGGCCGACCGCGTGCTGATCGTCGACTACAAGAGCGACCGCCTCGGCGACCGCGATCCCGCCACGCTCACCGCCGGGTCATACGGGACCCAGCGGATCGTCTACGCCCTCGCCGCGCTGCGCTCGGGCGCCGAGCGCGCCGAGGTGACCTACTGCTTCCTCGAGCGGCCGGAGGAGCCCGTCTCGGCGGTTTACGAGGCGGCGCAGGCAGCGGACCTCGAGCGCCGCCTCCTCGAGCTCGCGGCCGGGGTGGTGAGCGGTCGATTTGAGCCCTCGGAGCGCCCTCACAGGGAGCTCTGCACCGGCTGCCCCGGGCAGCGCGCGCTCTGCATCTGGGGGCCCGAGCGCACGACTGCGCCCGCCGGCGCTGCCTCCGAATGAACGGGGGCGTTCGGAGCACCTTTTCCGTCGGAGGCGCACCGTACCTTGATTGCCATGCCACTTTGCTTCATAGAGCCTCAGGAGGCCATCAGGGTCGTCGCGGAGGCCGTCGGGCGCGAGGCTCGCCGCCAGCTGCTGGGCGAGGTAGTGCGTGCGTGGGTCGACGAGATCCCCGACGACGAGCTCCAGGTGCACTACGCCAAGGCGGTCGAGGTCCTCGATGAGGACGACCTCTCGATGCTGGCCGCGTGGCACGCCTCCCTCGAGGTCGGGCATCCGATCGCCAACAAGGACTTCCTGCTGCAGGCGTTCCCCCGCCTCGGGGAGCACCGGCGCGAAGCGCTCAAGATCGCCGCGGGCTTTCGCGGGGAGGACGCATTCGAGGCAGGCATCAGCGAGGAGCAGGCACTCGACACGGTACTTCCCTGGCTGTCCCTCGAGCGCACGATGGAGTTGGCGGCGGAGGCGGTTGAGCTGTACTGCTGGGACCGCCTCGGCAGTCACAACTGAGCGGCCCGATAACCG
>JAUJNT010000001.1:89528-100065 GCA_030448005.1 Thermoleophilaceae bacterium | reverse complement strand
TGAGCTGTACTGCTGGGACCGCCTCGGCAGTCACAACTGAGCGGCCCGATAACCGAGCGGTTCCGTTGCCCGCCACTCAGGACGGTTCCCGTCCTTGCCTCGCCTCCCTGGGCCCTGCCTGCCTGACTGACCCGTGAAGCGCTACGTTGCCGCTGCGGTCGCCACCCTCGTCGGTCTTGGCGCCGTGCTCCTCTCGGGCCGCGGCGAGGACGCCATGGACTCGAAGTCCGTGTCTGGGCCGGCTCTGCCGCGGGGGGCCCGTGAGGCCACTGTGGTGCGCGTGGTGGACGGTGACACCGTGGAGTTCGGGGGTGGGCTCGGGAAGAGCCGGCTGATCGGGATCGACACGCCGGAGGTCTATGGAGGTGTCGAGTGCTACGGACGCGAGGCATCCGCCTACGCGAAAGCTCAGATCGAGGGCAGGCGGATCCGCTACACCGTCGGGCGTGACGATCGCGACCGGCACGGCCGGCTGCTCGTGTACCTGTGGCTCGAGGACGGCCGTTCGTTCAACGCCATGCTGGTCAGCCGCGGGTATGCGCAGCCCCTGACGATCCGACCCAACAACGACTATGCCGCGCTCTTCACGCGGCTCTCGCGAGGCGCCCGCGAGCAGGCGGTCGGGCTGTGGGGCCGGGCGGACTGCTCCGGGGGCGCCCGCTCCGGGGGCGCCCGCGTTCCTCCCCCGCAAATTGCGGGAACCCCGTGCCGGCATGCCCTTGACCGGCCCCGGGGCCGCTGTTTGAGTTCGTCGCGAGACGCGGACCCAGAGCGCAAAGAGCGAGGCCCGGAGGTGCGAGGCCCGCCGCGCAAGCCCCGAAGGCCCTGCCGACGGGGCGCGCTCCTCGAGCGCGGGGTCACGCGTCTCTTTACTTGCGGGCAGCCAGTCGCCTGCGATCTATGCGAGGGCCGCCTCGATCTCCGGGCGTGCCTGGTCGGTGCTCTCGAACACGACGGCGGCCATTCCCAGCTCGCGGGCCGCGTCGCAGTTGATGGCGACGTCGTCCACGAAGACGCAGTCAGCGGGCTCGGTGCCGCCTCCCAGGCGCTCCAGCGTGAGCCGGTAGACCTCCGGCTCGGGCTTGCGCATGCCCACGAACGCGGAGTCCACCACCACCTCGAATATCTCGTCTATCTCCGGCAGCATCGCCCGCCAGCTGGGCTCCCACTCGCGGACGTTGTTGGTCAGCAGCGCGGTGCGCAGCCCGCGGTCGCGCAGCTCCCGCATGTAGTCGATCATCTCGGGATTGCGCTCAAGGTGCCGGAAGACCTCCACCCCCGTGGCGACCGTGCGCCCGCCTCCAAGTTCCGCCTCGAGGCGACGGAGGAACTCCTGCTCGTCGATCTCGCCCTTCTCGAGCATGAAGAGCGGGTGCCCGCCATGGCGCTCCGCGGCACCGGCCATCGCGGTGCCCACGTCCTCGAGCGGGATGCCTGACTCGCGCGACCAGGCGGCGAAGGAGTTGCCGAGCGGGGTGGTCAGCACGCCGCCGAAGTCGCAGATGACGGCTCTCCTCACGCGGCTTGCTCGTCCCGGCGCACCCACAGCTCGTAGGCCCCCGCGCCCTCGCGATCCCCCATCCGCCAGCGAAAGATCGCGGCGTGCACGTCCACCCCCTCGAGCTGGAGGGATGAGCCGGCCGCCACGGTGCCCGAGAGGCGCCGCGGGAAGTCCTCTCCGGCTATCCACAGCTCGAGTCCCGCGCTTCGCTGCCGGCCGTTGCCGTCGTAGACCGTCGAGATGCGGGCATCCTCGATGCCGAGCGCCTCTCCCCCGTGAAGCAGCCAGGCCGCCACGTCCTCCGCCCCGTGTCCGGCCGCGCCTCGCGGCCGGTGGGAGACCGCGAGGAACGCGTGCTGGGCGTCGAACACCGCGGACAGGCTGCGCAGCGCGTCGAGCCGCTCCCAGGACGGAGCCCTTCGCGTCTCACCGACGGTGCCCAGGCAGCGCACCTTCGTGGCTCCTACCACCCCGGTTACCTCGCAGACGTGGGCGGTCACGCCGTCGAGGACGGCCGCGTCACCCAGCGACGCCAGCTCGAGTGAGAAGACGCCCTCGAGCTCCGCGCGCCAGGCCCCGGGCCGGCGCTCGATCTCGGGGCCTTCGGGCAACACCTTCGACTCCGAGCCCTCGAAGAGGAGCGTCGCTCCCGAGCGTGCGCTGCCGTGCAGCCCGTGCTCGGGGTCGAAGAACGCTATGGAGACGGCGGCGTCGCTCACCGCTCGAGATGCGGCGGCTCGGCCCGCGGGTACTCGGTGGCCGTTCCCTCCACATCGGCCCCCCTGCTGCGCGGCCGGCTGCCCTCTGCCACCACGTGCGCCTGCGCCCGCTTGGCGATGCGTCGCATCACCAGGCGCAAAACCACGAGCCGGGTGGGGGGCAGGAGCAGCAGGAGGCCGAGGATGTCGGTGAGAAAGCCCGGGGTGATGAGCAGCGCGCCGCCGAATATCACCGCGATGCCGTGCTGGAGCTCCTTGTGGGGCACCCGTCCCGCCGCCATCGTCTCGTTGAACCGCCGCCAAACGGCTCTTCCCTGCGTGCGCAGGAGCACCGAGCCCAGCACCGAATCGAGCGCCAGGAGGAGGATCGTCTGCCACCAACCGATCACGTCGCCCACCTTGAGGATCAGGTAGAGCTCAGCGAGGGGAACGACGATGAACAGCGCGACGAGAAGCAGCAACGGCATCGTGTTCAACCCTACTGGCCGGTATCATCGGGTCCATGAGCGACGTTACCGTCGACGACGTGCGCGAGGCCCTCGAGAACGTGATCGATCCGGAGCTAGGTCTGGACTTCGTCGAGCTCGGCCTGGTCTACGACATCGCCGTCGAGGACGACGAGGTCTTCATCACATTCACGCTCACCTCCGCCGGGTGCCCGATCGGGCCGCAGGTCTCGGAGCAGATGGAGGAGTACGTGGGTGAGCTCGAGGGGGTCTCGAAGGTCCACCCGAAGATGGTGTTCTCACCGCAGTGGACCCCTGAGCTCATGTCCGAAGACGCGAAGTTCGCGCTCGGCTTCTGAGAGCTTCACCCGCTCTCAACTCACCTCGCGCAGCCTGCCGCTCTCGACCTCGTACACGAAGCCGCGCACCGAGTCCTTGTGCGGGATGAACGGGCTGGCGTGGATGCGGGCCATCGACTGACGAAGGTCCTCGTCGAGGTCCGTGAACGACTCGGCAGCCCATTCGGGCTTGATGCCGGTCTCCTCCTGGATCGAGTGCTTGAACTCCTCGTCGGTGAAGGTGAGCATGCCGCAGTCGGTGTGGTGGATGAGCACGATCTCCTCGGTTCCCAGCAGCCGTTGGGAGATGGCGAGCGACCGGATCTCGTCGTCGGTGACCACGCCACCGGCGTTGCGGATGACGTGGGCGTCGCCCTCCTTCAGGCCTAGTGCGGCGTACGGGTTCAGGCGAGCGTCCATGCATGCCACTATCGCCACCTTCCGTCCGGGGGGCATCGGCAGGTCGGCCTTGTCGAAGTCCGCCGCGTAGCTTTCGTTGTGCTCGAGGAACTCGTCTGTGGCGCTCATCGTGATCCCTTCGAATCGGAGGTCGGCAGATCATAAGGAACCCGTGCCGGGTCGAGCCTGAATGGCGCGCCTGCTGACCGAGTCCTTTCCGGCGGACCCGGCACTCGACACCGCGCTATCGCGCGCGCTGATGCTCCGGGTGGCCGCGGGGGACCTGCCCGAGACGCTGCGGATCTCCAGGCCGGGGTCGATCGTTGCCTTCGGCAAGCGCGACGCCGTGAGCCCTGGCTACCGCGAGGCGGTGCGCGCCGCCCGCGGAGGCGGCTACGAGGCCATCGAGCGGCTGGCCGGGGGTCGTGCCGCCGTCTTTCACGAGGACACGATCGCCATCGCCCACGCGGTGCCGGACCCGGATCCTCGCTCACGCGTGGACGAGCGCTTCGAGGCCACCGCCGGACTGCTGGCGAGCGCCCTCAGCCGCCTCGGCGTCGAGGCCCGCGTGGGGGAGGTGGCGGGCGAGTACTGCCCCGGCGCGCACAGCGTTAGCGTCCGCGGTGAGCGCAAGCTGGTGGGCGTGGGGCAGCGGCTCGTGGCGGGCGGGGTCCACGTTGGTGGTGTGGTCGTGGTGGCCGGAGCGGATCGCGTGAGGGACATCCTCTTGCCGGTCTACGCGGCGCTTGCGCTCGACTGGCGTCCGGAGACCACCGGAGCCGTGACGGAGGAGGCACCCGCGCAGACCTGGGAGAGCGTCTCGGCGGCGATCGTCGAGGAGTACGGGCGCCGCCACGAGCTCGAGCCGGCATCGCTTGACGCCGACACGCTGGCGCTGGCGCGGCGCCTGGCACCGGAGCACTTGAGCCCGACCGGCTGAGGGTCAATCCTCGGGCGAAGCGTCTACCGGCTCTGTTCCCGACGAGGACAGGAGGTCGTCCTGGCTCAAGAAGAGCTCCAGCGTTGCGGCCATCTTGGCGAGGGCCGGCGCATCCTCTCGCAGCTGCGCGGCTCCCCGCGGGGTCAGGCTGTAGACACGACGGCTCGGTCCTGCCCCTCGACCCGGCGTCCATGAGGAGCGTAGGAACCCTTCGCTCTCGAGTGCCTGCAGGAGGCGGTAGTTGGCGGGCGGCAGGCCGAGCTCGCGCAGGCGTGCCCTCAGCGCGTAGACGTGGGCCGGACGCAGCCGGAGCAGCAGCAGGGTCCAGGAACGCAGGAAGCTCCGGCGGGAGGACTCGCCCGTCTCCGCAGCGTTTCGGCGCGACGTTGATGGCCTGGCCCGCCCGCCGCCCGCCGGCTCACCGGCGCCGGTGCCGAGGCGCTCCAGCGCCCTCTTCTCGAGCTGGCGGACCCGCTCGCGGGATATTCCCATCAGCCGGCCGATCTCGGCACGCGAGTGTTGGCGCTCACCCTCGAGGCCATAGCGCAGCTCGATTACGCGACGGTCACGTTCCTTCACGCCCTCCAGCGCCGAGCGCACCTCGATGGGATCGGCGATCGGGAGCGGTGTGGAGGGAGGTAAGGGCACAACTAGTATATGCACTTTACACCTACCGATGAAACCCCTGCTCTCAAGCGGAAACGACCTCGACGGCCCCCGCCTCGAGCGCGGCGGCGGCGTGTGGCAACGCGACAGAGTTCCGGGTGAACCGCGACGGAGAGGGCCACGGCGTGTTGCAATAGACGAGGTGACCCTCGCGGGAGCGACACGGAGCAGAACAGCGTGCGCCTGCGCGGCCGTGGCCGCTGCTCTGCTGCTCGCGCTTCTGAGCGCCGGTGCGGCCGATGCCGCGCGCCTCACGGGGCGCCAGCTGGTGGTGTTCGACAAGCCCTCGAGTGCCCGCTCCTCCTCGGTGCTCACCACGGTGCTCGCGCGTGCCGGGGTGGTCAGGGCCGGGCCCGGCATTCCCCGTCTAGGGATCGCCACGGTGCGGGGCCCGGAGGGGGCCCTCGCGCGGCTGCGGCGCGACCCTTCTGTGCGAAGCGTGTCGCCGGAGTGGCAGCGCGACCTGCGCCGGATGCCAAACGATCCCGCCCTCACGACGCCGGAGACGGAGTTCGGGGGCCTCCCGGGGGGCGCTCCGCTGCAGTGGACCCTCGCCCGCGAGAACTTTCCCGCCGCGTGGGAGGTCACCACCGGCGGGGGTGCGATCGTCGGGGTGCTCGACAGTGGCGTCGATGGCAACCACCCCGAGCTGAGCGGAAAGCTCCACTCCCTCGATGAGATCGGCACAAGTACCGGCGCGACCGTCGACACGGAGGGCCACGGCACCCACGTGAGCGGCCTGGCATGCGCTGCCACCAACGACGGGCGGGCCACCGCCGGCGCGGGCTGGGACTGCCGGATAGCGGTGGTCAAGGTGGAGCGCCTCTTCGACGAGGACATCATCGCGGGGATCAACACCGCGGTGGCGCGGGGAGCGGACGCGATCAACATGAGCTTCGGCGGTGGTGGTACGAGCGCGGCGCTCGACCTGGCGATCGACCGCGCCGTAGCGGCAGGTGTGGTGCCCGTGGCCGCTGCGGGAAACTCCGGCGAGACCGAGCAGGGCGCCCCGGCGTCGCTGCTGCAGCCGGGCAATGCGCCGGACATCACCGCCGGCAGGGGGTTGGTGGTCACGGCCGCGGACTTCCTCGACCGCCGTGCGGGCACCGGCCGCGGCACCCAGATCTCGATGGCCGCCTACGGCTTCTACAGGGAGTCGGGAGGTCCGCCGGGGATCATCTCCACGTTCCCGAGCAACCCGACGAGCTTCGAGTCGGGCCTTTCAGGCGGATGCGGGTGCCGGAGAACCGTCGCGGGGGACCCCCGCTACGCCTACCTTCTCGGCACCTCCATGGCGACGCCGCAGGTGGCCGCGCTGGCGGCGATGGTCGGCAACCTCAACCCGTTCCTCTCGGCGCCCGAGAAGATCCGTCTGATCAAGGAGACCGCCCGTCGCTCAGGAGGCTGGAACCCGGATCTCGGCTGGGGGATCCTCGACGCGGGTCGCGCGGTCGACGCAGCTCGGCGCATCGACCGCACCCCGCCCTCCTCCAAGGCGCGGGCGAGGAAGCGGTTGCGACTGCGGGGGCGGGCGCGGAAGGCGGCTCTGAGCGTGCGCTGGCGGGGGTCGGACAGGCCCGGGGCCGCTGCGCTCCTTGCCTCCGGAGTCGCGAGCTACGACCTGTACATGAAGCGCGAGCGGGGCCGCTATCGCCGCGTCCGCGTGGCCACCCGGCGCCCTTCGGCCAAGCTGCGCCTGCGCCCCGGGGTCTACCGTCTCTACACCCGCGCCCGCGATCGCGGCGGGAATCTCGAGGGCGCCCCGCCAAAGGCGGATGTGCGGCTGGTGATAAAGAGATGACCCCCGGCGGCCTCGCGGCCTCCTGAACCCCCGCGCCGCTCTCTTCCTACGGCTCCGGCTACGCCCGTCCAGCAACACCACGGCGCCTAAGTGCATGTGCGAGGCCTGGCGCTCCTCGTGGAGGCAGGATGCGTCCGTCGCGCTGAGACGGTCCTCGTGACCTGCGCCATCGGCGAACCCTACCGGCGACAATACGGCGGATGCGATGGCTGGCTGTGCTGCTCGGCGTGCAGGTCGTGCTCGGGGGAGCGCTGATCGCGCTCACCGCCACCGACAACCTCCCCTTCGTGAGCCGAGGCGACGGCGAAGGCGCCAGCGCGCGCGCCGCCGAGCGGGTCCCGCCCCCCGAGGTCGATCGCTTCAACGCCCGCAGCGCGTTCGGATCGGTCAGGCGCCAGGTCGCGCTCGGGCCTCGCCCCGCCGGTTCGCCCGCCTCCCGCGTACTCGGCGAGCGCATCCGCCGAACGCTGCCGCGCGGGCGCTTCGATCCGGTTCCCGGTGGCCTGCGCAACGTGATCGGCACGGTGCGCGGAAGGGATTCGAAGCGCGTGGTGGTGGTGGGCGCCCACTACGACACCAAGGACCAGCCGGGCTTCCTCGGAGCAAACGACGGCGCCTCCGGCACCGCCATCCTCACCCAGCTGGCCCGTACGGTGAAGCCGCGGCGACTGCGGTCCACGGTCGTGTTCGTAGCCTTCGACGGCGAGGAGAGCCCCGCGGGCACACCCGACGACCAGTTCGAGCGCTTCGGGCTGCGCGGCAGCAAGGCACTGGCCCCAGCCCTGCGCCGTGCCCGCGCGATGATCCTGCTCGACTTCGTCGGCGAGCGGGGACTGCGCATACCCCGCGAGGGCTTCTCGGACGCCCGCTTGTGGCGGATGCTGCGCGCCGCCGCCCGGCGGGTGGGCGTGGCCCGCGTCTTTCCGAGCGCCACCCAGGGGCCGGTCCTCGACGACCACGTCCCGTTCATCCGCCAGGGCGTTCCCTCGATCGACCTGATCGACTTCGACTTCCCGTGCTTTCACCGCAACTGCGACGACCTCTCGGGGATATCGCCGCGCAGTCTCGATGCCGTGGGGGAGACCGTGCTCGAGTTGCTGCGCCGCCTGTGACCGCGAACGCCTGGCGGGCGGACGGGCGCGTGGCGGGGCCGTATACCCTGGGAGGAGTGACTGCGGCCCCGGAGAAGCTGTTGCTGGCGGCGCCGCGCGGATACTGCGCGGGGGTCGACCGTGCGGTGCAGACGGTGGAGCGTGCGCTCGAGCTCTACGGCCCGCCCGTCTACGTGCGCAAGGAGATCGTCCACAACAAGCACGTGGTGGCCGCGCTGCGCGAGCGGGGCGCCGTGTTCGTCGACCAGGAGACGGAGGTGCCCGAGGGGGAGACCGTGGTGTTCTCGGCCCACGGCGTGGCCCCCAAGGTGCACGCCAACGCCGGTAAGCGGTCGCTGAAGACCATCGACGCCACCTGCCCGCTCGTCACGAAGGTGCACGTGGAGGCCAAGAAGTTCGCGGCTGACGGCTACACGATCGTCCTCATCGGGCACGCGGGCCATGAGGAGGTCGAGGGCACGATGGGCGAGGCGCCCGAGCACATCGTGCTGATCGAGAGCGAGGAGGACGTCGATCGCCTCGAGGTGGCGGACCCGGGCAAGGTGGCCTACATCTCCCAGACCACGCTCTCGGTGGACGAGACGCGGGCGATCATCCTCAAGCTGCGCGAGAAGTTCCCGGGTATCACCGGGCCTCGCACCGACGACATCTGCTACGCCACCACCAACCGCCAGATGGCCGTGCGACAGATGGCGGGCGAGTGCGACCTCGTGCTCGTGATCGGGTCCAGCAACTCCTCGAACTCCAACCGGCTGGTGGAGGTGGCCCGCGACCACGGGGCCGAGTCGCACCTGATCGACAACGAGGCCCAGGTGCAGGAGGCATGGCTCGAGGGCAAGCGCGTCGTGGGCATATCCTCGGGGGCAAGCGCGCCCGAGGAGCTCGTGCAGCGCCTGGTCGAGTTCTTCCGCGAACGCGGCACGCAGGACGTCTCCGAGTTCGAGGTCGTCCAGGAGAGCGTCCGCTTCATGCTTCCGAAGGAGATCCGCCAGGCGATTGCAGCGGGCTAGGGGTGGGCTGCCCCCCTATGGGTGCAGACGACGTAGCCCAGGTACGAGGGGCCCCGTGCGGTACCGGCCCCTCGCTCGCTTTTGCGCCTCCTTGCTCCTAAGCTCCAACTGCAGGGTTAGTCGGTGTTGTTCTCAACGATGGCCCCCTGCGGAGGTCACTGACGCGGCAGCGGTGACTTCACCGGGGATATTTACTCGCACCCAAGGGTTCGGGATTTAGAGCGGCTTTCGGGGGCACCTTCACCGCTAGGGGACGTTGCAGGGTCTATCTTGTTTGGCATTCGGGGGCCTAGGTAGGACAATGAGACCGTGGCGCGCACCATCAGTGTCCCGGCCGACGGCCGCGCAGTCTCGCGGGCTTCTAAGCGGCTCCTTGCGGTGCGCGGCGATGACCAGCTGGTCGAGCAGCTCCGCGGCGGGAACGAGGCGGCATTCGAGGTCATTTACGAGCGCCACGTGCCGGGCGTCCTCTCGTTCTGCCGACACATGCTCGGGTCGCGCGACCAGGGCGAGGACGCCGTTCAGCACGCTTTCGCAGCCGCACATCGGGACCTTTTGCGCGACGACCGCGAGATCCGGCTCAGGCCGTGGCTCTACGCGATCGCCCGCAACCGCTGCCTGTCGATGCTCCGGGCGCGCCGCGAGCAGCCGGAAGAGGCCCTGGGCCCAAGCACCGAAGGGCTCGACGATGAGGTGCAGCGGCGCGCCGACCTGCGCGAGCTCGTGGCAGATCTCCAGGAGCTTCCGGAGGACCAGCGCGCCGCGCTCGTCCTCTCGGAACTGCGCGGCCTTTCCCACGCCGACGTGGCTGAGGCGCTCGGCTGTGAGGTGGCCAAGGTGAAGCGGCTCGTCTTCCGGGCGCGATCCGGGCTGATCGAACGCCGCGACGCGCGCGGCGCCAGCTGCGAGGAGGTCCAGCAGGAACTCGCCACAGCCCGCGGTGGTGGCTTCCGGCGGGGCAAGCTCCGGCATCACCTGCGCAGCTGCTCCGCATGCTCCCACTATCTCGAGGAGGTTCGCGCCCAGCGCAAGATGATGGCGCTGATCCTCCCCGTCGTACCGACGGTGGGACTCAAGAAGTGCGTCCTCTCGGCTGTGGGCCTGGGCGGGGGAGCGTCCGGGGGCGGAGGCGCCGCCGCCGGGGGCGGCCTGCTGGCGGGAGTCCTCCCCGCCGCCGGCGCGACGGTCGCGAAGGTGGCGGTCGTCGGGGCGTTGGTAGCCGGTGCCGGGGTGGCAGGTAAGGCCGCCCTCGACAGCGATGACCCGCCCGGCGGGCCTCCGCCGGCGATCGCGCCGGAGGGCGCCAGGAACGGCCCTCGCTCCCGCTTGGGCGAAGCGCATTCCGCCCGTGCCGGCGACCGGCGCGGCGCTGCGCCCGAGCGGCGGCGGCCACGCGCACGCCCGCAGAAGCCGAGCAAAGCGCTGGAAGGGGGGCTCGCTCACAACAGGCCAGCGCAGGCCCCCCCCTCCGAGAGCGCTCCGCGAGGGGACGGCCAAGAGGAGCCGAAGGCGGTTCCGATACGCGAGCGTGCCCCCGACCCCGTGAGCCCTCAGGAGCCTTCACCTGTGACCCCTGAGCCCCCAATCAGGGTGCCCTCGCCTCAG
>JAUJNT010000001.1:19302-89428 GCA_030448005.1 Thermoleophilaceae bacterium | reverse complement strand
TGCCGGCGCCTCAGTTGCCGGCGCCCGGGCTGCCGGCGCCTCAGTTGCCGGCGCCCGAGCTGCCGGCGCCCGAGCTGCCGGCGCCTCAGCTGCCGGCGCCCGGGCTGCCCTCGCCTTAACCTGAAGCGAACAGCGGCGACGCTTTCCGCCGCACTCGGACGGCGCGGCGGTGGCAGCGGGATCGGCAACCGGACACCCATCAGCCGCGTTCAAACCTTCTGGGGGCAGGACAGGTAGCGGGCTCCGGCTCAGGCGCGCCGGGGCGGCAGTGCCGCAAACTGAAACCCGTGCAGCCGCAGGCCCGGCTCTGTGGCCACCACGGTGCCGTCCGACTCGTAGAGGCCCGGCTCGACGGGGCCCGACAGGACCGCCCAGGCCCCACCGGCGGTGAACTCGACCGTGGCGGCGCCGCCTGCGTCGGCCGCCTCGATGTAGTCCTCACCGTCGATCCAATCCCGCACGAGCTGAAGCCGCTCCCGCTCCGCGGGCAGCGCCACGTCGGCGCTCTGAGCCTCCAACAGCACCCCCTCCTCATCCTCGGGACGCAGCGGCTCCAGCGGATCGGGGAGCACGAGGTCGGGGTCGAGCTCCCGCAGCACCTCCCCGATCGCACGCTCGGTCTCCCGGTACTCGCCTTCGCCGTAGTGCATGAAGCGCAGCAGGCCGCGGCCGTCGAAGAGGTAGCGCCCCGGCCATCCCCGGTTCCCAAAGGCGCGCCATATCTCGAACCCGGGGTCGAGCACCACGGGGTGCTCGATACCGAGCGTGTCAACCGCTCGCTCCACCACCGCCGGGTCGCGTCCGAAGGAATAGGCGGGCGCGTGCACCCCGATGATTCGCAGGCCGCTATCGCGGTAACGGGAGTCCCATCTCTGCAGGTAGGGCAGCGTCCTATGGGAGTTGATCCGCGCGGTGTCGAAGAACTCGATCAACACACAGCTCTGGCCGACCAGCCGGTCCATCCGCAGGAACGCCACGTTCAGCCAGTGCATCCGGGGCGGAAACTCGGGTGCTCGGATCTCGGCTCCGGCGGGTGGTCGCACGGCGAAGTAGGATGCCACGCGGTAAGCAACCGGCTCGGCCGGGTGCGCACCGAACCCCTTACCCACCCTGCCGGCCATCCAAGGAGATTGAGAATGGACTTCTTCGCCCGTGTCGAGTCGCTTCGCGAGCGCTGGAACGTGCTCGAGCATTCCTTCTACCGGCGCTGGAGCGACGGCTCGCTGGAGCGCGATGAGCTTGTGTTCTACGCCGGCGAGTACCGCCACGCGGTGGTCGCGCTCGCGGACGCCCTCGGCTCCGCGGCGGCCCAGCCGGGCGCCCCGCGCGAACTGCTGGCCGAGCACGCCGCGGAGGAGGCAGAGCACGTGGAGATGTGGGATCGCTTCGCCCGCGCGCTCGACGCCGACACCACGCGGGCCCCGCGCCCCGAGACCGAGGCATGCGCCGAGTCCTGGACCGCCGGCAGGGACGCCCTCGAGGGCCTCGTGGCCGCCTACACGATCGAATCGGGCCAGCCCGCCATCTCGGACACGAAGCTCGCCGGGCTGACCCGCCACTACGGGTTCGAGGAGGGCCCCGCCACCGAGTACTTCACCCTCCACGCCGAGCGCGACCACGAGCACGCGGCGCAGTCGCGTGAGCTGATCGAGGAGCGGCTGGCGGACGCAGACCTCGACCGGCTGCTCGGGGTGGCCGAGGGTGTGCTCAGGGGAAACTGGCAGCTGCTCGACGGCGTCGAGCGCCAGTTCGCCGGGTAGAGCCGCCTTCAACGGGGGTGCCCGGAGGCGCTTGGGGGGCCGGTACAGATGCTGTCCTGTCTTGTGGTCGCTCCATGACCCCCTATCCAGGAGGGCGGCCTGGGGCGTCGGGTAGGGAGCTCCGCTGTCCTGTTTCGCGGTCGCTCCACGACCACTATCCAGAACGGCGGCGCGGGCGGGTGCCCGACGGCGAGCCGGCGCCGCAGCCCCTAGCTCGCCAGGGCGCGCAGGAGCTCCGGCGAGATCCACAGCTCCACGGCGGCGCTCGCCAGCAGCACCGGCACGGCGACTGCCACGGTCACGACCGTGGCAGCCAGCAGCTCGTCCCAGCGCCCCCGCCGGCTGGCGACAAGCCAGGCGCCGAGGGGCAGGAAGAGCGCGATCAGCTCGGGCAGCGCGTGGGGGAGCAGGCCAAGGAGAAGGGCACCAGGCGAGATTCCGAGCTGCGCCGCGATCGTCGAGGCCCCGGCGCCGATCGCGAACGCCTGGGTAACGAGCGAGAAGGCGGTCGCGCACACCACGAACCCGATCGCCAGCGGGCCCGCCCTTTCGTGCACCCAGCGGTCGATGCCGTTGCGGTTGGCCGCCGAGAGCGGGAGCGAGCTGCCCGCGATGAAGCCCGCGACGCAGGCCATGGCGTGCAAGGCGAGCACGAGTGAGTTGCGGTAGAGCACGTGCAGGTAGTCGGCCCCCGTGGCGGGCACGTTGAGGCCGGGGATGGTGAAGCGGGTGGCGTCGGGCTCGGACAGCGTCGCGATCCCGAGGATGGCCAGCAGAAGCCCCAGGGCGATCAGCGCGCTCACCCCGAGCCACGGGCCAAGCACGCGGAACCGGGCGTCCTGCCACCGCGCTAGCGCCGTGCGGCTGTCCTTCATGCCCTGGACCAGTACGAGGTCGTCGACGCTCACCCCAGAAGCGTCGGCACCTGCCCGTCAAAGGTTGAGGGCGGGCCTCACGGCCGAGGGGGGCGGCCTCGTGGTCGAGGGCGGCCTCGTGGTCGAGGGCGGGCCTCGCGCTCTTTAGGTCACGAGCTTGCGCGTCATCCCGAAGATCGCAAGCCGCCACGCCACGAGGCCGAAGGCGAGCATGGCCCCGAGGTGTGCCAGGTCGGTCGTCCCCTCCCAGCCGAACACCGCGTGGCGCACCAGCTCGACGCAGTGGTAGAGCGGATTGAGCTGGGCGGCGATCTGCGCCCACTGGGGGAGCCCGTCGATCGGGAAGAAAGTGCCGGCCACGAGGAACAGCGGCGTGATAACGCCACTCGTCACGTAGCTGAAGTTGTCGATCGACTTGAGGAACGCGGCGACGCTGATGCCGAAGGCTGCCCAGCCGAAGCCCGCCGCGAAGTTGATGAAGGGGACCGCCAGCATGCCCCAGCTCGGGTCGAGCCCGAACGCCATCGCCACCAGCATCGGCGAGCAGCCGTACGCGCCCGCCCGCGTGGCGATCCACAGCGCCTCGCCCGTCACGAGCTCCTCGGTGTCCACGGGAGCTGCCAGGATGGCGTCGTAGGTGCGCTGGAACTGGTACTTCACGAACGTGCCGAACATGGCCGGGAACACGGACGAGAACAGGACCGCCGTGGCCACCGTCCCGGTGCCGACGAACTCGACGTAGCGGAAGCCCCCGACCTCCGAGACCAGCGAGCCGAAGCCGAAGCCGAACGCCAGCAGGTAGATGGTGGGCTCGAGCGTGGCGGAGAAGGTGCTGCCGCGCCAGTACGACGAGTAGTTGATGACCTCACGCACGAGCACGCCTTGCAGGGCCGGTCGCTCGAGACGGCCCAGCCGGCGCTCGGCCTTCGGGGGCGCTTCCGCAGCCGCCGGGGCGCTCAACTGATCTCCTCGCCCGTGAGGAGCACGAAGACGTCCTCCAGGGTCGAGGCGCGGCGCCGCCCTTGTGGTGCGGAGCCGTTGGCGCCTTCGAGCCTCAGTACCGCCACGGACGTTCCGGTCCGGCGCGTGAGGAAGCCGTTCCTCTGCGCCTCGGCCTCTGCCTCGACAAGGGTGGCGGGCGGCCCGTAGACCTCGATCACCTCGCGGCCAGCGTGCTCGTCGATCAGCTGCCTCGGCTCGCCGGAGGCCACCGCCTTGCCGTGGGACATGATCATCACGGTGTCGGCCAGGCGCTCTGCCTCCTCGATGTAGTGCGTGGACATCAGGATGGAGACGCCCTCCGAGCGCAGGCCGTCGATCAGCGCCCACAGCTCCTGGCGCACCTGCGGGTCGAGCCCCACCGTGGGCTCGTCGAGCAGCAGGAGCCGCGGCTGATGCACGAGCGCACGCGCGATCAAGAGGCGGCGGCGCATGCCACCTGAGAGCTCATCCACCTTCGCCCCGCGCCGCTCACGAAGCCTGGCGATGTCGAGCGCTCGCTCGACCGCTGCCTTGCGCTCCTTGCGGGGGACGCGGTAGAGGTGGGCGAACACGATCAGGTTCTGCTCCACCGTGAGGGTGGTATCGAGGTTGTCGAGCTGCGGCGTGACTCCGCACTGGGCCCGCGCCTGCTTTGACTCCTCGGGCAGCCGGAATCCGAGGACCTCGAGCTCGCCCTCGTCGGCGATCGCCTGGGCGGTGAGCAGCCGCATCGTCGTGGACTTGCCCGCCCCGTTGGGACCGAGCAGGCCCACGCACGTGCCCTCGGGCACGTCGAGGTCGAGCCCGCCGACGGCTGTGATCTCGCCGTAGCGCTTGACGACGCCGCGGAGTCGGATGGCCAGGGGCACCTTTCCAGCGTACGTCACGCCCTCCGGGATGCCCGCTCCCGCCCGTAGCCCCTGGTTGTCGTTTCCGTTGCGGTTCTCAGGGTGTGGAACCGTCGGGCGCCCCGCTGGGCCGATCCTTCGTCAGTCGCCTCGGAGCCTTGCTCTCCCACGCGTCCGTCAGCAGGTCGGCTACGACGTCCGCACTGGCGCGGCGGAGGTTCACGGACACGGCGCGCAGGCGCTTGCCCCACCGAAACTCCGCGCATGCCTCGGGCTCGCTCTGGACAGCGGTGAGTATCCCGTCCTCGTCGAGCATCACATTCATGTGGTCCTGGTCCCAGAGGGTGGCGAAGATCTTGCCCGCGACTCGGAAGGAGGGCCTGCCGTGATGATCCTGCTCGACGGCCTCGGGCAGTCCGAGTGCGAGCGACCGAGCCTGTCCTTGGGAGAGCACGAATCGCGCTCAGGTCGCCGGCTCGGGCCGGTACGTGCCAAAGCTCCACGTGTGCCCGTCGAGATCGCGCGCCGAGTACTCGCGGGTGCCGTAGGGCGTGTTCTGGATCTCGCGCGTGATTTCGGCGCCGGCCGCCTTCGCGCGCTCGTAGTGGGCGTCCGCGTCGTCGACGGCGACGTAGATTCCCTGCGAGCTGGGATCGCCCTGCCCGAACATGATCGTGCCGGGGGCGAGCCCCATCTCGGCGTGGCGGATCACTCCCTGATCGTCGCGGTGGACGGCTCCCTCCTGGAGCCGAAACGCCCGGGAGAGCCACTCCAGTGCGGCATCCGCGTCGGCAAAGCGCATGGTCGGGAAGATGTTCGGCGTCTGGTCGGCCATCTCGTGCTCCTCGGTCGGGTTGGCGCGAGGCTACGATGCGGCCGGGCCGGCGTCTTGGACGAACGTAACTCGCTCCGACGCGTAGGCCGTGGGAGTGGTCCCTGCGAAGTCGCGGAAGTCGCGGTCGAGGTGGGCCTGGTCGTAATAGCCACAGACGGCGGCGAGCTCGGCGAGGCTGGTACCTGAAGCGCCCAGCAAGTCGCTCGCCCGGCGGAAGCGCAGCATGCGTGCGACAAGCTTGGGCGGTAGGCCGACGTGCTCGCGGAAGCGCGCGGCGAGGTGCTTGCGGCTGCAGCCGAGTTCGGTCGCGAGATCGGCCACGCGGAGTCGTCCGCCGCCAGCCACCAGGCGCCGCCAAGCCCAGTCGACATCCGGCGGCGGCGGCTCGGCTGCCTGGAGTCTCGCAGCGAGCATGGCCTCCACCAGGTCGAAGCGCTCACCCCAGGTGCCAACCTCCATCAAACGCTCTTCTAGCAGGGGCCCCTCGGGGCCGAGCAGGTCCTCCAGCGCCACCACCTCGCGTGCGAGCGAGCACATCGGGACCCCGAAGATCATTCGCGTCGCGAGCGGGCTCAGATCGACCTGCACGCCAAGCATCTCGCCGTTGTGCTCGATCACCGCGCAAGCATCGTCGAGACCGGCCACGAACGACCCAACCCAGGTCGGTGGCCGCGTCGGGTCGGCCCGGTCGACGAGGCCCAGTCGCGAGCCCAGCCCGAAGATCAGAACGACCCCCGTGGAGAGTGGCTCTCGCTGCCGGGCCGGTCCTGGCGCCCGGTGCCTGTAACCCCAGTAACGACCAATATGGCGCCCGAGTCCCCGATCCGCTCTTCGCACCACCAACTCGTCCTTCACCCCAGGAGCGTAGTCGCTGCAGGACCGAACCCCGACCGCGCTCAGAGTGCGACGGCGGTTAGCCGAGCGAAAGGCAAGTCAGGCAAGGAAGAGCAAGCGACGCGTGCTCTGCGCGCGAGCGAGCGATGACACCGCCTGGCGAAGGCTTTGCAGCCGGCTAACCGACGCTGCCGACCATCTCCAGCTGGATCAGCCGGTTCAGCTCGATCGCGTACTCCATCGGCAGCTCCTTCGTGACCGGCTCGATGAAGCCGTTCACGATCATGCCCGCCGCCTCTTCCTCGGAGAGCCCGCGCGACTGGAGGTAGAACATCTGCTCGTCGGAGATCTTGCCGACGACCGCCTCGTGGGCCACCGTGACGTGCGGGTTGTTGATCTGGATGTCGGGCCATGTGTCAGAGCGCGAGTACGGGTCCATCATCAGGCCGTCGCACTGCACGTGTGACTTGGAGCCCTGCGACTTGTGGCCCATGTGGACCAGGCCGCGGTAGCCCATGACCCCGCCGTCCTTGGAGATCGACTTGGCGAGGATGTTGGAGGTGGTGTTGGGCGCCATGTGGAGCACCTTGGCGCCGGTGTCCTTCCACACGTCGCCCGAGGCCACGCCCACGTTCAGGTGGTCGGCGCGCGCGCCCTCCCCCATCAGGAACGAGCCCGGGTAGAGCATGACCACCTTGGCGCCCATCGATCCGCCGACCCACTCGACGGTGCCCTCGGCCTCGACGATGGCGCGCTTGGTGTTGAGGTTGTAGACGTCCTTCGACCAGTTCTGGACGGTCGTGTAGCGGGCCTTGGCGCCCTCCTTCACGAAGATCTCGACCACGGCCGAGTGCATCGAGTTGACGCTGTAGGTCTGTGCCGTGCAGCCCTCGATGTAGTTCACCTCCGAGCCCTCGTCGGCGATGATCAGCGTGTGCTCGAAGGTGCCCTCGTTGGCGCCCTCCATGCGGAAGTAGGCCTGAAGCGGCAGGTCCACCTTGACGCCCTTGGGCACGTAGAGGAAGGAGCCGCCCGACCACACCGCGCCGTGAAGCGCCGAGAACTTGTTGTCCTGCGGCGGGACGCACTTCTTCATGAAGTACTCCTGCACCAGCTCGGGGTACTCCGTCACCGCGGTGTCCATGGAGCAGAAGAGGATCCCGAGATCGGAGTACTCCTTCTTGAGGTTCTCGTAGACCGGCTCCTGGCGCCACGTGCCCACGACGCCGGCGAGGTGCTCGCGCTCGGCCTCGGGGATGCCGAGGTCCTCGTATGTCTTCTTCATCTCCTCCGGGACCTCGTCCCAGGAGTCGTAGCGACCGGCCTCGGGCGGGCTGTAGAGCACCAGCTCCTCGAGGTCGAGGGCGGAGAGGTCCACGCCCCACGTGGGGACTGGCTTGCGCTGGAAGATCTCGAGCGACTTGATGCGCAGGTCGCGCATCCACTGGGGCTCGCCCTTGACCTTGGAGAGCTCCGCGACGACCTCACGCGAGAGACCCTTCTGGGCGATGAGCTGGCCCTGCTCGTCCTCGACGATGGGGCTTGACTTGGGGATTCGAGTTTTGTCGTTGGCTGCCATCGTGTCCTTGCCTCGGGTCAGGATCTCCGCTCTGGGCGGTCGGATATAGGATTCTAGCGTCTCGGCTCGGCGGATACGCGCCCGAACCATCGCCTCGAGGCGGGAGTTAGGGTACCCTAACTCCCCTGTGCGCAAGCTTCTTCCGATCCTCGGCATGGTCGTGGCGGCGGCCCTGCCCGGCTGTGGCTTCGGCGCGGACGGCGGATCCGGCGAGCTGACGATCTACTCCGGCCGTGAGCAGGATCTCGTGGGGCCGCTCCTGGATCGCTACGCGAAGGAGGAGGGCGTGGACATCAAGGTCCGCTACGGCACTACGCCCGAGATCGCCGCCACCCTGAACGAGGAAGGCGACCGCAGCCCCGCCGACGTCTTCTTCTCGCAGGACGCGGGCGCCCTCGGGTCGCTTCAGGCGAAGGGCCGTCTGGAGCTGCTTCCGACGGCGATTCTCGACCGGGTGGACAGCCGTTTCCGCTCGCCTCAGGGCGACTGGGTCGGGGTTTCAGGGCGCGCGCGGGTCGTGGCGTACAACAGGGAGCGCGTGAGGGAGCCGGATCTCCCCCGCTCGGTCCTCGGCTTGACCGCGCCCAGGTGGAAGTCCAAGGTGGGGTGGGCGCCCACGAACGCCTCCTTCGAGTCCTTCGTGACCGCGCTGCGCAAGACCGAGGGCGAGAGCGGAGCGGAGCGCTGGCTCCGCGCGATGAAGGCAAACGACACCCAGGTCTACGAGAACAACGTGGCCATCCGGGACGCGGTGGCCAAGGGCGAGATCGAGGTGGGGCTGATCAATCACTACTACGTGGCCGAGGCACGGGCGCAGGAGGGCCCTGACTACCCGGTGGGCATCTATGAGCCGCCGGGAGGCGACCCGGGAGCGCTCGTGAACGTGGCGGGCGCCGCGGTGATCGCCGGGGCCGAGCACGAGGATGCGGCTCGCGACTTCATCTCGTTCCTGCTCTCGCGGGAGGCTCAGCGCTACTTCGCCGAGCGCACGAAGGAGTACCCGCTGGCGGCCGGGGTGAAGCCCGCGCCGGGCCTCGTTCCCCTCTCCTCGATCAGGCAGCCAGACGTGGACCTGGCCGACCTTGCCGACCTCCAGGGCACCGTCGATCTGCTCGAGCGGACGGGGGTCCTGTAGAGGCGCGCAGCGCCACGCCGCTCGTCCCGCCTGCGGCCGCGGCGGTCCCTCGCGCGCGCCGCAGCCGGCCGCCGCGGGCGTTGCTGGCGGTGGGCCTCGCGATAGGCGCCGCCACCGCCCTGCCCGTGGCCTATCTGGCCATCACGGTGGGAGGCTCGCTCGATCAGGCACTCGACACCCTGTGGCGCGAGCGCACCCTGCGCCTGGTGCTTCGGAGCGTGGGCCTTGCGGGGGCCGTCACCGCGCTGGCGGTGGCACTCGCGCTGCCACTGGCCTGGCTGACCGCGCGCACGGACCTGCCGGGCAGGCGCGCCTGGACCGTGCTCACGCTGTTGCCCCTGGTCATCCCGAGCTACATCGGGGCCTACCTGATCGTGTCCGCGCTCGGCCCGCGCGGTCTGCTCCAGGACCTGCTGGCCGGCCCGTTCGGCGTGGAGCGGCTGCCCTCGATCTACGGCTTCCCGGGCGCGCTGCTCACGCTCGTGCTGTTCACCTACCCGCTGGCGCTGCTCACGATCCGCGCGGCAATGAGCCGGCTCGACCCGCAGCTCGAGGAGGCCGCGCGCGGCATGGGCCGCTCCGCGTGGCGGACATACCGAAGCGTCGTGCTCCCCCAGCTCGTGCCGGCGATCGGAGCGAGCGGGCTGCTGGTGGCGCTCTACGTGCTGCACGACTTCGGCGCGGTGTCGATCTTGCGCTTCGACTCCTTCACGCGCGTCATCTACACGGCCTACGGCACCGGCAGCCGCACCTCCGCCGCGGCGCTGGCATCGCTGCTCGTGCTCGTGATGCTCGCCGTCCTGTGGCTAGAAGGACGTGCCCGCGGCAGGCTGGCATACCACCGCAGCGCACCGGGGACCGCGCGGCCGCCGGCCACCGTGCCGCTCGGGCGCTGGCGCTGGCCGGCGCTCGCGTTCTGCTCCGCCGTCGTGCTGCTGGCGCTCGTGCTCCCCGTGGGGGTGCTCGTGTACTGGTCGCTGCAGAGCGTGGCGGGCAGCCCGGACTGGGCGGGGATCGGAGCGGGGACCGGCAACTCGCTGATCGCCGCCGGCATGGCGGCCGCCGTGGCCGCGCTCTGTGCCCTCCCGGTCGCGCTGCTCTCGGTGCGCTTCCCCGGGGTGGCGTCCGGCCTCGCCGAGCGCGCGAGCTATGCCGGCTATGCCCTTCCCGGCGTGGTGGTGGCGCTGGCGCTCGTCTTCTTCGGGACGCGCGCCGTGCCGGTGCTCTACCAGTCGCTTGCGATGCTCGTGTTCGCGTGGGTGGTGCTCTTCCTCCCGCAGGCAATCGGCTCGACCCGCGCCTCCCTGCTGCAGGTGTCGCCCCGGGTCGAGGAGGCCGCGCGCGCCATGGGCCGCAGCCCGCTCGACGTGCTCCGCACCGTGACGACTCCGCTCGCGGCCAGCGGGGTGATGGCGGGTGCGGCACTCGTGTTCCTGACGGCGGTCAAGGAGCTGCCGGCGGCGCTCATCCTCGCCCCGATCGGCTTCGAGACCCTCTCGACGGAGATCTGGGGCGCAACGAGCGTCGGCTTCTTCGAGCGGGGCGCGGTGCCGTCGCTGGTCCTGCTGCTCGTGTCGGCGCCCCCGCTCTACCTCCTCACCGCGCGCGGGCGTTGAGGAGCGCGTGCCCGCCTTGCCTACGATGGATGCGCGATGAGCGTGATCAGGAGCGAAGGGCTCGCGAAGTCCTTCCACGGCAAGCGGGCGGTGGCCGGTGTCGATCTGCACGTGGAGCGGGGGGTGGTATGCGCCCTGCTCGGCCCGAGCGGCTGCGGGAAGACCACCACCCTGCGCCTGATCGCGGGCTTCGAGCGACCGGACGCAGGACGCGTGCTGGTCGGGGAGAAGCTGGTGGCAGGCGAGGGCACGTTCGTTCCCCCGGAGCGCCGGCGGATCGGAATGGTCTTCCAGGACTACGCGCTCTTCCCGCACCTCACGGTTGAGAGCAACGTGGGCTACGCCCTCGGGCGCTCTCCCGACCGGACCCGCGTGTCGGAGGTGCTCTCGCTCGTGGGCCTCGAGCGCCTGGCCGGTCGCCACCCCCATGAGCTCTCGGGCGGTGAGCAGCAGCGGGTGGCGCTAGCGCGCGCCCTGGCCCCGACACCCGAGGTGATCCTCTTGGACGAGCCCTTCTCCAACCTCGATGCCGCGCTGCGCATGAGGGTGCGCCGCGAGATGAGGGAGATCCTCGTGGAAGCCGGAGTCACGGCCCTCTTCGTGACCCACGACCAGGAGGAGGCGCTGTCCCTGGCGGACCGCGTGGCGGTCATGCGGGATGGACGGGTGGAGCAGGAGGGCACGCCGGAGGAGGTCTACGGGCGCCCTCGGACCCGCTGGGTCGCCGACTTCCTCGGCGACGCCGAGATCGTGCCCGGCACGGCCGCCGACGGCGCGGTGGAGTGCGAGCTCGGCCGCTTCCCGATTCCCAAGGAGCTCGAGGGGACCGTCGATGTGCTCGTGCGCCCGGAGTCCGTGGCCCTCGGCGCCGGACCGGCTCCGGGACGGGATCGCTCCCACGAGGGCGTCGTGGTTGCACGCGAGTACTACGGCCACGATCAGCTCGTGGTGGTGAAGCTCGCCTCGGGGCGCCGGCTGCGAAGCCGCAGCATGGGCTTTCCGATCTGGCACCCGGGCGACCGCGTGCGCGTATGGATCGAGGGTCCGGTGAACGCGCTCGCCGCGGAGCCGGCGGCCGCCCAGGCGACGGCCATCAGCGCGGCTGATCCAGGTCAGTAGGAAACGAACTTGCCACGGTAGGGGCGCTCTGGGACCGTGCCCGGATGGTCTGGGCCGCCCTTCTCACCGTCTATGTCGTCTGGGGCTCGACCTATCTGGCCATCAGGATCATGGTGGAGACGATGCCCTCCCTGCTGAGCGCAGGGGTGCGCTTCGCCGTGGCCGGGGCGATCTTCTACGCCGCGCTGCGCCTTCGCGGCGGGGCCGCGCGGATGAAGGTGACCGGGGCGCAGGCGGGTGCCGCCGCGCTCGTGGGCACGCTGCTCTGCTTCGGTGGCAACGGCCTGGTCACGGTGGCCGAGGAGGACGTGCCCTCCGGCCTGGCGGCGCTGATCATCGGTGCCGTGCCGCTCTGGGTGGTCCTCATGCGCCTGCTCGACGGGGACCGCGTGCCCAGGGGCACGCTGGCGGGAGTGGGCGTGGGCTTCCTGGGCCTCGCGGTGCTCGTGCTGCCAGGGGATCGGCCGGAAGATGCGCCGCTTCTCGGCATGCTCGTCATCGTGCTCGCCTCGATCTCATGGGCGGCCGGATCGTTTTACTCGAAGCGCATGGACCTGCCCGCGGACACGCTCGTGTCCACCGCCTTTCAGATGCTGCTCGGCGGCGCGGCGATGATCGCCGTGGCCCTCGCGGCGGGCGAGGGGGCCGAGGTTGACCTCGCGTCGTTCTCCACCCGCTCGATGCTTGCCTTCCTCTATCTGCTCACGGCCGGCTCCCTGCTTGCGTTCACCGCCTATACCTGGCTTCTCCAGAACGCGCCGATCTCCACGGTGGCCACCTACGCCTACGTGAACCCGGTCATCGCGGTGGTGCTCGGCGCGCTCATCCTCTCCGAGGAGGTCACGGTGGCCGTGGTGGTGGGCGCCGCGGCCATCGTGCTGTCCGTGGCCACGGTGGTGCGCCGCGAGCCCGGGGAGCCGGCGCCGGCGCTTGCAAGCGCCGGGACTGTGGAGCCCGCGCGCGCCTCGTCGCCGGCGCCCTGACGCCGCCGACGCGATTGCCTTCGACCATGGCGTCAGCCAGAGGGCACGTCGAGGCCGGCTCCACGCATCTCGCCCCGGGAGTGGCTGTCCTGCTTAGGGGTTGCAGAGTGACCGCAGGGCAGGACGATGGAGCGTGCTGGCCCGCCTAAGGGGGCGCTGTCCTACTTTGGGGTTGCAGAGTGACCGCAGGGCAGGATGGGGGAGCGGCCCGCCGGCTGTGGGGCCGGTTCGCCCCGGCTCGCTAGCCCCTGCGACCGCGCACGATCAGCCGGCGGCTGTCGACGCTCAGCTCCGAGCCGTCGACCGCTCCCCAAAGGCCGTTCACCTGGAGACCCGCCTTGGCGAACATCCCGCACAGCTCGGGGCAGGTGTAGATCCGCATGGAGTGGCGCAGCTCGGACCGGCTGCCGTCACTTCGCGCCAGCGTCCACGTGGCGCTGCTGCGCTTCGTGGCTGGGTCATAGTGCCGTTCCTCGGTGATCTCCGTCCCGCTGGCGAGCTTCCTGCCCGCCCGGCGCTCGAAGTTGCGGACGAGCCACTGGCCGTTCATCGTGTCGATCAGGAACTGCCCGCCGGGCACGAGCGCGCGGGCCACCCGCGCCAGCACCTCCTGATCGTCCTGCTCGCGCGGGAGGTAGCCAAACGCGGAGGAAAAGTTGAAGGCGGCGCCGAACTCGGAGTCGGCCCGCAGCTCGCTCATGTCGAGCCGCACCAGTTCGAGCTCGACTCCCCGCTCGGCCGCCCGCTCGCGGGCGATGGCCAGGGACGGCTCGCTGATGTCGAGGCCGGTCACGCGGAAGCCCATGGCCGCCAGCTCGACCGCGTGGCGGCCGTGGCCGCAGGCGAGGTCCAGGATGCGGGCGCCCGGTTCAAGCTCCAGCCGCTCGATCAGGAAGTCGACCTCGGCGCGTGTCTGTAACACGTCGTGATCGACCGCCAGCTCGAGCCAGTCGTCCTCGAAGAACGTCTCATACCAGCGCGGATCCACCGCCGCCGCGGTGTTTGCCCGGAAGTTGCGCAGGAGGGCCAAGAGGAACTTGGACGCTACACGCCCGTCTGGGGAGGAAGCGCGCGAGGGACGTAGAAGAGAGAGCTCATGAGGGACGTCCTGTTGCTGATAGACGAGCTGGACGACACGGTGAACGGTGCCAAGTCGGGCATCCGGAGCAGCTACGTCAAGGTGGACAAGGAGGAGACCTACGCGATCCTCGACCAGATGCGCGCCACGATCCCCGAGGAGATCAAGCAGGCGCGCTGGATCGCCAAGGAGCGCGACGAGATGCTCGCCGAGGCAAAGCGCGAGTGCGAGCGGATCCTCGAGGCGGCCCACGATGAACGCGCCCGGCTGACCGACAGCGAGGAGATCGCCAAGCAGGCAGAGCGCCGGGCGGAGAGGATCCTCGAGGAGGCCCGCACCCAGGAGCGCCAGATCCGGCTGGCCGCCGAGGACTATGCGGACGGCATTCTCGGGAGCCTCGAGGGCAACCTCGAGCGGTTCACCGGGGCGATCCAGCGCGGTCGCGAACGGCTCCTGCGCGAGTAGCCGGCGCACTCACGAGCGCCGTGCCGCGCCGGCTGTTCGACCCGACAGCGCCGCCGCTATCCCGCCGCCGAGGGGCGGCGAGCTACTGCGGCCAGGAGGCGTCGCCGGTGGTGGCGCCGCGCATGACCTTGAGGCTCAGCAGCGCGCATTTGCGGCGCGTGGGGGAGATGTCGATCCCGAGCAGCTCGATCATCCAGTCGGCGCCAAGCGCCGCGGCGGCGTCGGCCTTCATCCCGATCAGCTCCTCGGAGGCGATCGACGCGGATGCCTGCGAGATCGCGCAGCCCTGTCCGTGGAATCGGAGGCCGGTGATCGTTCCCTGCTCGTCCACGATCAGGTGCACCCCGAGCTCGTCGCCGCAGAGCGGGTTGACGTCGTGGTGCTCGAGGTCGTGGGGCTCGAGCGTCCCGAAGTTCCGCGGGTTCTTGTAGTGGTCGAGGATGTAGTCGCGGTAGAAGTCGTCCACGGCTATCGGTCCACCTAGAGCTCGAACACCTTGCGCGCCTTCTGAAGCGCGTCCACCAGCCGGTCCACGTCCTCGCGCGAGTTGTAGACGTGAAAGCTCGCCCGCGCCGTGGCAGGGACGCCCATCTCACGCATGAGCGGCTGGGCGCAGTGGTGACCGGCCCGGATGCAGACTCCCTCGCGGTCGCACAACTCGGCGATGTCATGCGGGTGGATGCCCTCCACCTCGAATGACACGACGCCCCCGCGGTGGTCGAGGTCCGTCGGGCCGAAGGGGCGCAGGATGTCTATCTCCGCGAGCCGCTCGAGCGCGTACCCGGTGAGGTCGCGCTCGTGTGCCCGTACCGCATCCATCCCGATGGCGGCGAGGTAGTCGATCGCGACGCCCAGCCCGACCCCCTCGGCGATCGGGGATGTCCCGGCCTCGAACTTCCAGGGAAGCTCGTTCCAGGTGGAGGAGTCGAACCCCACGGTGGCGATCATGTCCCCTCCGCCGAGGAAGGGCGGCATCGACTCGAGTAGCTCGCGGCGTCCGTGCAGCACGCCGATGCCGGTGGGGCCGAGTGCCTTGTGACCCGTCCAGACGTAGAAGTCCGCGCCGATCTCAGACACGTTGATCGGCATCTGCGGGACGGCCTGCGAGCCGTCGATCAGCGAGGTGGCGCCGGCGGCGCGCGCCCGCGCGGCGATCTCAGCAACTGGGTTGATCGTGCCGAGCACGTTGGAGACGTGAGCCGTGGCCACCATCTTGACCCGGCCGCCCGCCAACACCTCGTCCAGCTCGTCCAGCGATAGCCGCCCGTCATCGGAGACGTGCAGGTAGCGCAGCGTGGCGCCCTGGCGCTGGCAGAGCAGCTGCCACGGCACGATGTTGGAGTGGTGCTCCATGTGGGTGAGAAGCACCTCGTCACCGGCCTCGAGGTGCGCGGCGCCCCAGGCGTAGGCCACGAGGTTGATCGCCTCGGTGGCGTTGCGCGTGAAGATGGTGGTGGCCGGCTCGCTTCCCACGAAGGCGGCGATCCGCTCGCGGGCGCCCTCGAACAGGTCCGTTGCCTCCTGGGCGAGCGCATAGACCCCTCGGTGGATGTTGGCGTTGGAGCACCGATAGTAGGAGTCGATCGCGCCGATCACCTGCTCCGGCTTCTGGGAGGTGGCGGCGGAGTCGAGGTAGGCAAAGCCCCGGCCGAGCAGCGGGAAGTCGGCGCGCACGTCGAGTGAGGCGGCTACCGGGGCCATTACGCGGCGGCCCCTTCCTTCTCGGCCGCCTCCGGCATCCGGCGAGCACCGACGCGCTCGCCGATGAACCTGTTGACCTGATCCTGGGCGGCCAGCAGCTTCTCGGCGATCCGCCTTCTCACGAGCCCCTGCAGGCCCTCGTCGTTCAGCCGCTGGACCACCTCCTCGAAGTAGCCCTCCACGAGGATGCGAACGGCCTCGGAGCGGGGGAGGCCGCGCGAGGTCATGTAGAAGATCTGCTCCTCGTCGAGCTCGCCGACGGTGCCGCCGTGGGAGGCGGACACGTTGTCGGTCTGCACGATGAGCGACGGGATCGCGTCTCCCTTCGCGTCCTGGGAGAGCAGCATCTGGTGCGTCTGCAGGTAGGTGTGGGTCTCCTGTGCGTCCTTGACGATGTGGATCAGGCCCTCGTAGGAGGCGCGCGAGTTACCGGTCAGTGCCCCCTTCCAGACGGTGTCGCCTGTGGTGTGGCCACGCTCGTGCTTGTCGCTGGTGAACAGGTCCAGGTGCTCGTCACGCTCGGTGAAGTAGAGGCCGGTGTGGCGCATGTCCGAGCCCTGCTCGGCGGTGATGATGTCGAGCGTCTGCTTGATCAGCCTCCCGCCGAGGTGGACGGGCACCCAGCCCACGTGGGCGTCGCGGCCGATCTCCACCCGCTTGGTGGAGATGTCGTGGATCTGGCCGGGACCCCAGTCGTGGAAATGGGCCAGCTGCACGTTGGCGCCCGCCTGGGCGTAGAGCTCGAACGCGCCGGCATGGAGGGCCTGGCCCTCGATGGGCGCGCCCAGGCAGTACTCCCGGATCGAGCACTCGCTGGTCTCCCCCACCACCGCCAAGGTGTGCGCGTACTGCGCGGTCCCGGGCTCGTCGATGAGGTAGACGCTCTGGATCGGCTTGTCGAGCTTGAGGCCCCTGGGCACGTGGATGAACACGCCACCGGTCCAGAAGGCCGCGGTCGCGGCCGGGAACTTGCCCTCCTCGTGGGACAGGCGGCGCATGTACCACTCGCGCACGAGCTCGGGATACTCCTCCACGGCCAGCTCGAGCGAGGTGACGATCACGCCCTGGCGGGCGAGGTCGGGATCCACGTACGCGTGGACGGTGCTCGCTCCGCGCTGCACCACGAGGGCTCCGAGGTCGTCCTCGCCCAGCGCGTCTGCGACCACGGGCGGAAGCTGATCCAGCGGCTCGTACCGGCGCGGCTCGAGCGCGTCAAGGTCGAGCTTTCGCAGCGAGGTCGTCCAGAACCCGGAGCGGCGCCAAGTGGGCACCTCCTCGCGCTCATAGGCGGCGACCGCCTGCTCGCGCCGCTCGTCGAGCCAGGTGGTGGCGGCGCTAGCCGGCATTGGATGCCTCCACCTCTGCGCGGATGAAGTCATAGCCCTTCTCCTCGAGCTCGTCCGCCAGCTCGGCCGTGCCCTCGCGCACGATCCGGCCGTCGAGCATGATGTGCACGAAGTCGGGACTCACGTAGTTGAGGATGCGGGTGTAGTGGGTGATGATCAGCACGCCCATCGTCGGGCCGCGCAGCGCGTTCACGCCGTCGGAGACGATCCGCAGGGCGTCGACGTCGAGGCCCGAGTCCGTCTCGTCGAGTACCGCAACCTCGGGCTTCAGCATCGCCAGTTGCAGGATCTCCGCGCGCTTCTTCTCGCCGCCCGAGAAGCCTTCGTTCAGGTACCGGCTGGAGAACGCCTTGTCGATCCGCAGCAGGTCCATGTTCTCGCGCAGCACCTTGCCGAACTCCTTCACCTTGATCGGCTCCTCGCGACGGGCGTTCACCGCCAGGCGGAGGAAGTTGGCCACCGAGACGCCCGGGATCGTGGCGGGGTACTGGAAGGCCAGGAAGAGCCCCGCGCGGGCGCGCTCGTCGGGGTCCGCCTCGGTGAGGTCTTCGCCGTTGAAGAGGATCTTGCCCTCGGTGACCTCGTAGTTGGGGTTTCCCATGATCGTGTTGGCGAGCGTCGACTTGCCCGATCCATTGGGCCCCATGAGAGCGTGCGTCTGGTCCTTGTCCACCTTCAGGTTCACGCCGTGCAGGATTTCGCGCTCCTCGATGCGGACGTGCAGGTTCTGGATCTCTAGGGTCATGCGGTTGCTGTCTCCGAGTTCGTTCGAGGTGTGCCCGCGGAACGCAGCGCCGCGGCCGAATTTCTTCTCTGTGCCTTGGCGGCCGGCTCGACCAGATCGGCAAGGGTCATCTGCGTGAGGGTCCGGACGATGGAGCCTTGGACGCGCGTCCACAGCAGCTTGGTGGGGCAGGGGTCGTGACCTGGCTGACCGTCGCGCACGCAGACGAGAGCGCCGTCGGCGTTGGCCGTGATGCACTCGATCGGCGCGATCTCCCCCTCGAGGGCCTCGACCACCTCGGCCATGGTGATCGTCTCGGCCGCTCGCGCCAGCGAGTAGCCGCCGTGAGCGCCGCGCCGGCTCTCGACCAGCTGCGCGCGCCGCAGGCGCGCCACTAGGTGCTCCAGGTAGGCCAGCGGCAGGCCCTCCGCCTCGGCGATCGTCCCGAGTGCGATCGGCGACACGCCGGGCGCCCCGTCCAGCTCGCGGCGGGCCAGGTGCGCCATCACGCGTACCCCATACTCGGCCTTGGTTGAGAACATCATCCGTGGCTCGGCCTCCGGACCGGTGATCAGAAAGGGTAATCCTACCTGAGGGGTAGGATAACGGACCGGGGCGGCCGAGCCCCAAGGCGCGCTCGTGGCTACGGGGTGGGGGCTCAGCCGATGCTCGGAGGACTCGGGATAGGAGGTACATACTTCAGACATGGGCGTTGACCGCTGTCTTCACGCCAGACGAGAATGGCTGGACGATGGCCCAGCTCGCCGAATGGCCGGCGGTCGTGACCTGTGCCCCGACTCTCGACGAGGCACGGGACATGCTGCTTGACGCTGCGCACGAAATAGTGGCCGCCTACCGCGCAGAGGGTCGCGAGCCGCCGATCGGCGGCGGACGCGTCGAGTCGCTCAAGCTCGACATCGCAGCTTGAAGCGCCGCGATCTCGAGCGGCACCTCACCGACCACGGCTCCACGCGGTTCGCGAAGGCGGCCGGCACGCGATCTGGAGCAATCCGAGTTGTGATCTGCGCACGCCGGTCCCTCGCCATCGCGAGATACCCATCGGAACCGCACGGGCGATCTGCCGCCAAGTGGGCATCCCGCCACCGACCGAATCCCGCTAGCCACATCCCCCGGGTAAACGACTCCCAAGGCACCACTTCGGTGGGCGACGCGGCCGTTCCTGGCAAACGTACTTCGCTCTGTTCGAGCCTAAATGAATGCTGTCAGCCAGTCCGGGTGGCGAGCGTGTCCAGGCTGTAGGCGGGGAACGCCCAGCCGGTCGCGAAGCGCCCCCGGCGGAGCAGCCCCAAACTAGGCCGCCTCACTGTGGTCAGTGCCCGTGCGCCAGCAGCCGCACGTCGTGGGCAAGCCGTTCGGGTGTGAGCTGATCGAGGGGAAAGCTCACGCGCTGGATGCCCTTCGGGTCCACGAGCACGAGGCGCGCGGTGTGCTCGAGGTCATCCCGCTGGGGTTGCACGAAGTAGCCCTTCCACAGCCGCCGCAGCTGCGGGCGCGGGCCGAGGATGAAGTCCATCCGCCCGGTCATGCGTTGCTTGGCGAGGAAGGCACGCGCGCGGCGCGCGTCGTCGCGCGGCGGGTCGACCGCGATCGCGATCGCCGGCACCCGCTCGCCGAGCTCGTTGAGCGCGCCCTTGATCTGCTGGGCCTGTGCGGGGCATGTGTCCTCGCAGGTCGTGTAGAGGAAGGTGACGATCACGGGCCGGCCCCGCAGCGAATGCATCGTCAGCCGCCGGCCGTCCTGGGTGCGCACGGCGCCCAGCTCCGGCGCGCGCAGGCCCTTCGGCAGGGTGGCTCCCTCGAAGCGAAGCGCTCCGGAGGCGGTCCGGGTGTCGCCTCGGCCGGCGAGGAGGACCGCGGCCGCGAGGGCGAGGGCGCCGGCCACGAGGAGCGCGATCAGCACGCGTGGGTTCACTCCACTCAGCGTAGCTCTGGCCCCATCTGGCCTTGGGCTTCACTGGCGGGTCTCAGCGCTCCGCTGGCCGGCTCAGGCTGCACTGGCCGGGTCACGGCTCCGCTGCCGGCTCAGGGCTCCACTGACCGGCTCACGGCTCCACCAACCCGCGGCGGATCGCATAGCGCACGAGCTCGACCCGGTCGCGCATCCCGAGCTTTGCCAGCACGTTGCCGCGGTGGGACTCCACCGTCTTCTCCGAGAGGGTCAGCGCCTCGGCGATCTGGCGGTTGGTGTAGGCCTCGGCGATCAGCTTCACCACCTCGAGCTCGCGCGGGGTGAGGTCGTCCCTCGGGCCGGTGTGCCCATCCTCGAGCCACTGCCTCATGAGTGCTCCCTGCGTGCGCGAGCTGAGAAAGGTGCGCCCATTCGCCACCGTGCGGATGGCATCGATCAGGTCACTGTCCGCGCCGCGCTTGGAGACGTATCCGGAGGCGCCGGCCTCGAGAGCCTCGAAGAAGTAGCCGTCGTCCTCGTGCATGGAGAGCATGAGCACGTGTGTTGCCTGGTCATGGGAGCGGATCTGCCGCGCCGCCTGCAGCCCGGTCATCCGGGGCATCGACACGTCCAGCACCGCCACGTCGGGGCGCTCGGAGAGCGCGCGCTCGACCGCCTCGAGGCCGTCCTGGGCCTCGGCGGCCACGGTCATGTCCGCTTGGCGCTCGATCAGCATCGTGAGCCCGGAGCGCACGATGCCGTGGTCGTCGGCGATGAGGACCCTGATCACGGGACCCTCATGCTGATCTCGGTGCCCGCGCCCGGTGAGGAGCGCACATCGAGCTCTCCACCCACGAGCCGCGCGCGCTCGGCCATCCCCTCGAGCCCGAGCCCGTCGCCCCTGACCGACGCAGGGTCAAAGCCCTTGCCGTCGTCGCGGATGTGGAGCTCGGTGTGCTTGCCCACGGCCGCCAGCTCGACCTCCACGCGGGTCGCCCCGCCATGCCGGCCGGCGTTCATGAGCGCCTCCTGGGTGACCCGGTAGAGGGCGGTCTGCTGCTCCTCGTCGAGGTCCCCGAGCCGGCCGGCGGTGCGCAGCCGCGCTGCTATCCCCGTGCGCTCGGAGAACACACGCAGCTGGGACTCGATCGCCGGCACCAGGCCGTGATCGTCGAGCGCCGCGGGACGCAGCTGCCGTGCGAGGGTCAGTAGCTCGTCCATGGCCTGGCTTGCCAGGCGCTTCAGCTCCGCCACGTCCGCGGAGCGCTCGGGCGGGGTGTCCTGCGCCAGCGCCTCGAGTCGCAGCAGGATGGCGGTGAGGGCCTGGTTCACCTCGTCGTGAAGGTCGCGCGCCACCCGGCGACGCTCCTCCTCCTGGGCTCGCACCACGAGCTTGCCCGAGCGGCGGCGCTCATCGTCCACGCGGCGGAGGAGCCGGCGGAAGGACTCGGCGAGCCGATCGATCTCCGCCACCGGGTCCTTCGCGATCTCGAAGCTGGCCGGCTCAGCCGGGTCGATCCGCTCGATCCGCTCGATCAGGTGCTCCAGCGGGCCAAAGCGACGCTGGAGCATCCACAGGTTGACGCAGAACGTGAGCACCACCACCAGCGCCAACACGATGAACTGCCAGCGCTGCTCGGAGATCGACAGGTCGAGCCCGGCCGCAAGGCTGGCGGCCAGCACCGTGAGCGTGACGAGCACGACGTTTGCCGCCACGACCTGGCCGATGAGGGAGTCGCCGCGCGTCTTGAAGGGTGGGGGAAGCATGAAATGGGGTCCAGACCCCATATCGGCAGGAGCGGCGATGGGCGACAATGCTCATATGAAGCTTTGACAGCGCCGGAACACAGGCGAGCTTCCGACAGCGGGTCTGGGATCGGTCCGGGGCGCCCCAAGTTGGGCGCCCCGAGTCGTTGTGCGCCCGTCAGGGCGCCGTGGGGCGCCCCAAGTTCTCTTTGCGCCCCTCAGGGCGCGGCGGGACTTCCGAGGCTGCGCGACACCGCGCTGTAGGCGGGCTTGCGCCGGTAGCCGCGGTCGAACAGCAGGCCGCCGGCCATCGGGCCGAGCCAGGAGACCCCATCGCCCACGCCCCAGGTCGAGAAGCTGCTGCAGCGGGGATTGCGGGCGCAGGCGCGCGCCGCCGCCCGGTAGACCAGCCGCTGGCGCTCGAGCCTGCGCGCTCGGGTGCCCGGGGGGTCGAGCTTGACGTCCATCTCGGTGATCGCCACGTTCAGCCCCATGCTGGTGAATCCCCTGATGGTGCGGGCAAGCTGCGCCTCTGAGGCGTGGTGGGCGGTGCTCACGTGGTTCTGGATTCCCACGCCGTGTATCGGCACCCCGCGGCGGCGCAACCGGGCGACCATCGCTCGCACCGCCACAGTATGCGGATGGTCGGGCAACTCGATCCCGTTGTCGTTGTAGAAGAGCCGGGCGCTCGGGTCGGCGTCGTGGGCGGCCCGGAAGGCGCGCTCCACGTATCGCTTTCCGAGCGCATCGAACCAGACGTTCCTCGCATAGCTGCCATCCGGCCCGATCGCTTCGTTCACCACATCCCATTCGGCCACGCGTCCGGCGTAACGACTCATCACCGTGCGCACGTGCCACTCCATCTCGAAGCCCAGCTGCTCGGGCCCGAAGCGTCCGTCGGTGGCCCAGCGAGGCAACTGGCGCCCGTAGACGAGGGTGTGCCCGCGAACCCGCTTGCAGTACCTGCGCGCGAACCGCACCATCCGATCGGCCTCGGCGAAGCGAAAGACTCCCGGCGCGGGCTGCAGGCGCTCCATCTTCATCTCGTTCTCGGGCGTCAACTGCTCGAAGCCCGTCAGGAAGGAGCGCCGCAGCGCGCGGCTGCGGCGCAGGGTGCGGTACGTGATCGCGGTGCCGCGAGGAACCGGCCTCAGCAGCGCCTGCTCACCGTAATAGCGGGCCAGTCGAGCGTGCCAGCGCGACCGCCGGCGATCGGCCCGCGCGTCACCGAGCTGTCCCCGAGTCCTGCGCGCGCCCGCGCGCCGGTCGAGCACGGCGGCGATGTGGCCGTGCCTTGCCGCGGCTTGGCCGGCGCACGGCCCAGCGTCCCGGGACGCCGCGTGCGCCGCCGGCGGACCGGCAAGGAGGAGCGCGAACACGAGCGCCACCGCGCCGCTCCTCGCCATCCATGTCGATCGGATCACCGGCGCCCCCACCCTTTGATTCCCGGGGACAATAGCCCCATCGCGCCGGTAGGCCGGTCGGCGGCGGCCTGGTGACGGGCGCTACACTTTGTGAAGTAATGAGGCGGGGACCGGGTTGGCGGCTCCGCATCCAAAGAGAGGACGAGGACTTCCACCTCATGGCGAGCGGCGCGGACTACATCCGCAAGGTAAAGGAGCAGGTCAAGGAAGTGGACCCGAAGGAGGTCCGCCCGCTGGTCGAGAGCCCCAACGGCGCCGTGATCGTGGACGTGCGCGAGCAGCAGGAGTTCGAGGAGGCGCACCTCCCGGGGGCCAGGCACGTTCCGCGCGGGCACCTCGAGTCGCGGATCGAGGGCGCGGTCAAGGACCGTTCGGCGCGGGTCGTCCTCTACTGCGCCTCGGGCAACCGCTCTGCACTGGCCGCCCACACACTCGAGCAGGAGCTCGGCTACGAGAACGTCGAGTCGATGACGGGTGGCATCACGCTGTGGAAGGACCGCGGGTACAAGGTCGAGGTCCCTCGCCGCCTGACCGCCGAGCAGCGGGAGCGCTACTCGCGCCACCTGCTCGTGCCGGAGATCGGCATCGAGGGCCAGATGAAGCTGCTCGACGCGAAGGTGCTGCTGCTCGGAGCGGGTGGTCTGGGCTCGCCGACCGCGCTCTACCTCGCCGCCGCCGGGGTCGGCACGCTCGGGATCGTCGACGACGACGTGGTGGACCTTTCCAACCTCGGGCGCCAGGTCGTCCACTCGAACGACCGCATCGGCATCCCGAAGGTTGACTCGGCCGAGCAGGCCATCGGCGATATCAACCCCGATGTCGAGGTGGTCAAGTACCAGACGCGCCTCGACGCCTCGAACATCATGGAGATCATCGAGGGCTACGACGTGATCGTGGACGGCGTCGACAACTTCCCCACCCGCTACCTGCTGAACGACGCCACCGTGCGTCTGAAGATCCCCGTGGTCTCCGCCTCGATCCTCGGGTTCGACGGCCAGCTCTCCGTCTTCGCCCCCTACGAGGGCCCATGCTATCGCTGCCTCTATCCGACGCCCCCGCCGGCCGAGCTGGCGCCCTCGTGCGGCGCCAACGGCGTGCTCGGGGCGCTTCCCGGAGTGATGGGCGTGCTGCAGGCGATCGAGGTGGTCAAGCTCGTGACCGGCTCGGGCGAGCCGCTGATCGGCCGGTTGCTGCTCTACGAGGCGCTCGGCACCACCTTCACGGACCTGAAGGTGCGCCGCGACCCGGAGTGCCCGATCTGCTCGCGCGATCCGGAGTCGATCTCGAGCGAGGAGATGGGCGTCTTCCCGGACTACGAGGACTTCTGCGCCGGATAGCCGTGCCGCCCCGGACGGTAGGCTCCCGCCCGTGAGCAAGATCAAGATCCCTCCGGTGCTTCGCGGCTCGACCGGAGGCGAGAAAGAGGTGGCCGCCGACGGCGACGACGTCGGCGAGGTGCTGCGCGCCCTCACGGAGCAGCACCCCGGCACGCAGGTACAGCTCTTCGGCGAGGACGGCAGCCTCAACCGCTACGTCAACGTCTATCTCAACGACGAGGACGTGCGCGTGCTCGACGGCCTCGACACGCCCGTCAAGCCCGACGACACGCTCGTGATCCTCCCGGCGATGGCCGGCGGCCGTTAGCCGCTCCCGGCGGCGACGGGTCTCCGTCTCCACAGGCCACGGCTACACTTTCTGAAGCGATGCTTCCTCCCGGTCTCGAGAACCGGCCGTGCGGCGGCAAGTACGGCGACATCGTGCAGGCGATCGGCAACACGCCGCTCGTCGAGTTGAAGCGGCTGTCGCCGAAGCCGGGCGTGCGGATCTACGCAAAGCTCGAGTCCTACAACCCGACCGGTTCGGTCAAGGACCGCGTCGCGCGGGCGATGATCGAGGACGCCGAGGAGAAGGGCGCGATCCGTCCCCGGCAGACGATCCTCGAGCCGACCTCCGGCAACACCGGCATCTCCCTCGCGATGATCTGCAAGCGCAAGGGCTATCGCCTGAAGGTGGTCATGCCCGACAACGTGACCGCGGAGCGCACCGAGCTGCTGCGCATGTATGGCGCGGAGATCGTGTCCTCGCCAGGGGAGCAGGGATCGAACGGCGCGGTGGCCATGGCGCTCGAGCTGGCCGAGAGCGATTCGTCCTACTACATGCCCTACCAGTACGGGAACCAGGCCAACCCGGACGCCCACTACAACGGCACGGCGGTCGAGATCCTCGAGGAGATCGACACGGTGACCGCGTTCGTCGCCGGGCTCGGCACCGGCGGCACGTTGATGGGAAACGCGCGGCGGCTCAAGGAGCACGATCCCGACACGGTGATCGTGGCGGCCGAGCCGCTTCAGGGCGAGCTGGTGCAGGGCCTGCGCTCACTCGATGACGGGTTCATCCCGGAGATCATCGATCTCTCGATGCTCGACAAGAAGATCATCGTCACAAACCGCGACGCCGTGGTCTGGACCAAGAAGCTGCTGGCCGAGGAGGGGCTCTTCGCGGGCGTCTCGAGCGGTGCGATCGCCTCGATCGCGGTGCGGGTGGCCAACGGCCTTGACGAGGGCAACGTGGTCTTCGTGGTCTGCGACGACGGCTGGAAGTACCTGAGCTCGGGCGTCTACACCAAGAGCCTCGAGGAGCTCGAGGCCGACGGGACGCTCGAGAGCGCCTCCTTCTGGTAGCCCGGCTGCAGGCGCGCTGGGCGACTGGCGTGACCAATACCTTTCCGGCGTGTCGACTGCCGCCACGTCCGCGTACGTCTACCTCCTGCGCTGTGCGGATGGGAGCCTCTACTGTGGCTGGACCACGGACCTCGACCGTCGGTTGCAGGAGCACCGCGCCGGCAGCGCGAGCCGGTACACCCGCTCCCGGCTGCCCGTCGAGCTCGCGTGGTCGGTGCGGGTGAGTTCGCGCCCCGAGGCGCTGCGTGAGGAGGCGCGCATCAAGTGCCTGACGCGGGCCGAGAAGCTGGAGCTGGCGGGTTAGGCGCGCTCGGCGGCGCCGACGCTCTCGCGATCGGCACGGGGGGCGGCCGGAGGCTCCTCGACGTGCCCGAGCTCGTCGAAGGAGGCGTCGTCGTCGACACCGTCGTCCTCGGGCTCGTCGTCTGGCGGAAGCGGTCGGCTGCCGCCGCCCCGGTCGTCCTCGTCATCGTCGCCGCCGCCCTGAAAGGAGTTGCGCATCTCGCGCATCCCCTTGCCGAGCGAGCGGGCCGCCTCGGGCAGCCGGCTCGGTCCGAGCACGATCAGCGCGATGACCGCGATCATCATCAGCTCGATCGGTGATGGAGAGAGAAAGGCCATCGTCATCAGGCTACTCCACGACCTCGACTGTGCCCTCCATGAAGCGATGGTACGCGCAGAAGTACTCGAACCTGCCCGCATCCTTCAGCTTCACGGCCTTCTTGTCGCCCTTTTCGAGGCGGTCGGTGTCGAACTTGGCGGTCTTCGGGTTCAGCTCGGTCTGTGCCGTGTGCGGGGCCTTGTCCCTGTTGACGAAGGTGACCGTGCCGCCCGCCTTGACCTTGATCGCGCCGGGCATGAACTTGAAGCTCGCGATGTCCACCGTGACGGCCTCCTTGGCCGCCGGGGCGGCGGACGCTCCGCCGCCCGCGGCCGACTCCCCGCCATCGTCGCCTCCGCAGCCGGACACCGGAAGCGCCAGCAGGACGAGGCAGCCCGTCAGGGCCGGAAGTACCGGCCTGGCTCCGTGGGAGCCGAGCCGTCGTGGCGCGATCCTCATGATGCAGGGTCTGCGCTCGGGACCTCGGGCTGGATCACAACCGCCGGGAGGGCCTTGCGTAACCTTGGGTCGGTGAGGATGACCGGCGAGCAGTGGAACGCCCTGGTGCAACACGCCCGGGACGAGGCCCCGAACGAGTGCTGCGGCTACGTGAGAGCGGCCGACGGGGTGGTTCAGGAGGTGGTCCGCGCCGAGAACCCCCGCCGCTCGCCCTATGGCTACGAGCTCGACTCGAAGAGCCTGCTGGCGACCAACGAGCTGGATGACGAGGGATTCCAGGTGGGGATCTACCACTCGCACCCGCGAAGTCCGGCCGAGCCCTCGCAGACCGACATCAACCTGGCCCACTATCCGCACTGGACCTATCTGATCGTGTCCCTGCAGGACGGCGAGCCCGTCGTGAGGGCGTGGCGCATCGCCGACCGGGAGGTCACCGAGGAAGAGCTGCTACTCGAGCCGTGAAGGCCTCGCGGGAAACGCTGGCCTGTCCTTCCTGCGCGCTGAGGTACTCGCTCGACGAGCGCTTCTGCGCCTCGTGCAGGATGCCGCTCGTCCACGTGGGTGGGGAGCCCCTGAAGAGCGCCAGGACCGAGGCCCACGCTCGCGCGCGGAAGATCAACCCGGTGTACGCCGAGGGCGACCTCGTTCGGGTGGCGGGTGGCCGCAACCAGCCCGAGGCGGAGCTGATCCAGGGGATGCTGCTCGAGGAGGGCGTGCCGAGCATCCTTCGCCGCACCGCGGGATTCGACGTGCCCGACTTCCTGGCCGCGGGGCCTCGCGACGTGCTGGTGCCCCAGGCGGGGGCCGAGGCCGCGCGGGAGGTGCTGCTCGAGGCGGACATGGCGCCCCAGCAACCCCCTCCCGGCGCAGGGCAGGGCGGGGCGCACGCCGCGAAGCTAGTGGCCGCGATACTCGGCGGCGGTTTCATCACCGCGCTCCTCACGTGGGGGCTGCTGCAACTGACCGGTTGATCGGGCTCCTTGTGGCTTGACACTGGCCCACGCACCTGATGAAGATTGGCCGAGGGCAAGGCCCGGCTGGCGTGCTGACGCGCGGCCACGAATCTTCACAGGAGGTCTCATGAATCGAATACTCAGGCGCAGGCCGTCGCCCGCGATGGTCATATCGCTGATCGCGCTCTTCATCGCGCTCGGAGGGAGCGCGTACGCGCTCACGGTCACCGGCGGGAGCGTCAAGAACGGATCGCTGACCGGCAAGGACATCCGGAAGGACAGCCTCACCGGCACGCAGATCAGGGAGTCGAGGGTCGGCAAGGTGCCCAAGGCAAAGGTGGCCGACAGAGTGGGCGACAAGACGCCTGCCGCCGTGACCACACGGGCCTTCTTCGCCGCACAGAAGACGCCCACGGGCTTCACCGGCAACGAGACCCTGATCGGGAAGATCACCCTCCCCGCGGGCGCCTACATCATCACCGCGAAGGTCGCGGTGTCCAACAGCGCGACCGGCACGCTCAAGGGCGTGTGCTTCCTGCGGGCGGGTTCCAGCGAGGATCGGGGCACGGTTGCCCTGGCGCCGGGCAACAGCGCAAACACCGGCGTAATTCCGCTGCTGCAGGCGCACTTCCAGAACAGCCCCTTCGATGCCAGCGTCCTCTGCAAGGCCGAGGGCAACGAAGGTCTGAACCTGTTCGCCCAGCCGCCGTTCACCACGGCCACCAACACGAAGATCGCGGCGATCCGCGCCGACGACGCGCAGGTCCTCGACTTCTAGACGAGAACGCGGAAAGGCGGCCTCGCCCAGCCGGGCGGGGCCCGCCTCCGCCTTCGGTGAGGGGACTCGGGCCATGCACCTCGGAGGGGCTGGGCCAGGACGCCGCCGAGACGGCGCTGTCGGCCGGCGGAGCACGGGTGCTCGAGGTGGAGGCCGATGGCCGCGTGGGGAGCGACCTGATACCGAGCCGCCTCTACCTGGCAACTCGCTGAGCCGGGCCCCGAGTGCGCGGGGATACCCTTTCCGCCGATGGATTTCGCCCCGTCTGACCGAGTCGCCAAGCTTCGCGCGCGCCTCCGCGAGTTCATCGATACCCACGTGATGCCCGTCGAGGTCGAGGCGGTCCGGGCCCTCAAGGAGGAGGTCCGCCCGGGGGTTGCCTACCCCACCATCCTGGTCGAGTTGCGCGAGCGGGCTCGCGAGGAGGGGCTGCGGAACGCCGAGTACGGCACGCGCGAGCAGAAGGAGCGCTGGCTCGGCCCGCTCCTAAACGATCACCCTCGTTCCTGCTTCGCTATGACCGAGCCCGAGACCTCCGGGTCCGATCCCACCGGGCTGGCCGCGAGCGCTCGCCTCGACGACGGCGCCGGCGAGTGGATCATCGACGGCGCCCACGGCCGCCACGCCTTCGGCGGCCGCTGGCCGAGAAGCAGTTCGTCCAGGACTTCATCGCCAAGTCGCGCATCGAGATCGACGGCGCCCGGCTGATGGTGCTGCACGCCGCCTGGAAGATGGACACCGAGGGCAAGCGCGCCGCGCGCCAGGAGATCCGGTGATCGAAGCCCGCGCCGCCGACCACGGCCTGTCCGCCGAGCAGCAGGACTTCGTGGCCGCCATCCGCGACTTCTGTGCACGCGAGTGCGCGCCCGACAGGCTCGCCGAGCTGACAGATGACTTCAGCGACCTGCACAACGACAGCCTCGCGGCGAGGATCGCCGAGCTCGGCTGGTACGGGCTGACGATCCCCGAGCGGCACGGAGGCTCGGACGGCTCGTTCTTCGACGCCGTGCTCTTCCTGGAGGAGACCGCCCGCGGACAGGCGCCGATCGGTGGCTATGGCGTGACCCTGATCGTGGTCGGCGCACTCAACCGCTTCGGCAGCGAGGGGCAGAAGCGAGAGCTGCTCGCACGCGTGGCCAAGGGCGGGACGCTCGCTATCGCGATGTCCGAGCCAGACGCCGGCTCGGACGTTGCCGCTATCAAGTGCCGGGGCCGCCGCGAGGGTGATGAGTGGGTGCTCTCCGGCTCGAAGATGTGGTGCTCCTACGCGCACAAGGCCAGCCACACGCTGGTGGTCTGCCGCACCGGCGCCGGCTCGGAACGCCATGAGGGCCTCTCGATGATCTTCGTGCCCCGTGAGGCGGAGGGGTTCACGATCACGCCGATCGACACGCTCGGCGGGAAGGAGACCAGCGAGCTTCACCTGGCCGAGGTGCGCGTGCCCGCTGAGAACCTCCTCGGCGGGGAGGGGAACGGCTGGATCCAGCTGATGGCCGGGCTCAACAACGAGCGCGTGATCCTGGCGGCGCTTGCCCTCGGCCTCGCGCAGCGAGCGTTCGACGACACGCTTGCCTACGTCAAGCAGCGCCGGCAGTTCGGCCGGCCGGTCGGGTCCTTCCAGGCGCTCCAGCACCGCCTGGCGAAGCTCGCCACCGACCTGGTGCAGGCGCGCCTGCTCGTGCGCTGGGTGGCGCGGCTGACCGACGAGGATCCGACGCGCATGCTTCCCCGCGAGGCATCGATGGTGAAGCTCGCGACCACCGAGCTCGCCAAGCGCTGCGCGCTAGAGGGCGTGCAGATGGCGGGCGGCTACGGCTACGCGAGGGAGTATCCGATGGAGCGGCATCTGCGCGCCGCGGTGGTGAGCACCATCTACGGCGGCACCTCGGAGATCCAGAAGAACATCATCGCGAAGACCCTGGGGCTGTGATGCTCCGGGAGCGCAGCACGCTGATCGCAGGCGTCTCGGGCGTGGGGGCGCTGCTGCTGGGCGTCGGCTACCTGCTGGGCGGGGTCGTCGATGGACACCCGGTCGATTCCGTTGCAGAGGGCGAAACCGAACAAGTCGGTTAGGGACCATCTACGAGCGCCCTTTCCCTCAAGGGCCAACTTTCGCCAGGCCGCGTCCTGGAGGCAGCGACGGCCCGCGTGGTGTTCGGCGACGCCGCCGGTTCGGACGCTCTGGAGGTGGCGTGCCGTCACTGCCGGCCGCGCCGTTCTGGTCTGGGGTGACGGGGCGACCGCTCGGCAGGACGGCTGTCTCAGATCGCCAGTCCCCTCCCCGCCATCCGGCTTTGAACCCTCCAACCCGTTCGCCGAGCGCGAACCCGTCGCGCCCCCCGCTGCCTCCTCACCGCCATCGACTCACCCCGCCGTGAGCGACGCCAGGTAATCCACCCAGCCGCGCTCGACCGAGGCCGCCGCCCGGCCGAACGCCGACTCGATCGCCTTCTTCGACCCCGACGGTTCCGGCGTCCGCGCCAGCTCGGCGCAGGCATCGAAGCCGCGTTCGCGCTCGAGCATGCCGAACACCGTGCCGCCCAGCACGAAGGCATCCCTCGGGGCGGGCGGGAACGCTGGCCTCCCGCCCTCTCGCAGGCGCCGGGCGATCGCCGCGCGCATGTGTGGCACCTGGCCGGCCAGGTAGGTGGCCGCTCCCTCGCACAACCACGCCATCCGCACGTACCGGCGAAAAGTGGCGACGCCGAACGGTGGGGGCAGGGAGGCGTTGTTGGCACCGAGCACCAGGTGCGCGTACTCGTGCCGCGGCGAGCGAAGCAGGGCCTCGCGTGAGCCGGGGACGTTCGAGGCCCTGCGCTTCAGGGCGTCCGGGGCCAGCACGTGGATCTCGTCGCGGGCGAACCATCCGGCGAAGTAGCGCCGCCCGGCGGGTGCCGAGACCGCCCGCGCGAGGGGCAGCCACGGCGCCGCCAGCGCCAGCATCTCGGTCCTCGGATGGATGACCACGGATACCGGGCCGGGGACGTGGTCGAACAGGTCCGCCATCGAGACGCGGAAGTCCTCGAGGTCGCCCAGCACCGCTTGCGCGGCGTCGTCCTGCGCCGACTCGTGCCGCGCCGTGAACGACAGGGAGCTTGTCTCGACCCACGGCATGAACCGTGAGCGCCCCTCGTGGCCCTCGGGCTAGGCGAACACGGGCACGGCGCCGCCCGAGGCGATCGCCTCGATCTCGCCGGCGGCGCGGTCGAACTCCTCATCGGAGAGCACGGGCGTGCCCTCGAACGGAAGCTCACGATGCAGCTCGATCCATGAGCGGCACCCCTGGTACTCCGGGCGGACCTTCACGGTGACGGGCCTGGGGATCCGGTAGGTGCGCAGCACGATCACGTGCATCGGGTGCTGGCGCTTCCACTGAAGCCGCTTCTCCGCGTAGTCGGTGGTCCAGATGTAGTAGGGCGACAGCGCGTCAACCGCGCGCGGATCGGTGATCAGGTAGCTCGCGGCCACCTCGGCCCACGCGCGGATGCGGACGCGGTCGGGCTGGGGGATGCCGCCGTCCTGGAGCAGCGCACGGGCGGGAGGCTCGCCGTCCGGCCAGACACCCTCTTCCAGAGCGCGGCCGAGCTCGGGCATGTGGGACTCGCGGACGAGGTCGTTGCGCTGGTGGTCGAAGGTGGGATAGAGGAAGAACTGGTCGTGCTCGATCTCGAAGTGCTTGTTCTCCTCGCGGATCCCACCCTTGCGCAGGGTGAGCAACTGCTCACCCTCGGCGAGGGCGCGCACGGTCACGGCCCATTCTTTGAAAGCAACTGGCATGGAAAGGGAACCTCCGTCTCGTGCCCACGACGCTCGCTCAGTACCGGGGCGGCACGAGCGATCCATTGTTACGAACCGGTTGCCCTATTTCAAGCCGGATTTCGTGACAAGAGGCTGGATCACAGCCGCGAAGTCATGTTGCCCGTGGCCCTGCGCCTCGGCTTCCAGGTAGCCCTCCTGGGCTTTCGCGGCCATCCCGGGGAGGAATCCGAGTCGCTGCGCCTCCGACAGGAAGTGGCCGACGTCCTTTCCGGGAGAGTCGCTTGCATCTGCTTCGCCTCCGAGGTGTTCGATCGAGGGGGGGAGAGGTTCATCATCGCGAGCCGTGACCACCGCCGCCCGGCGTCTCTATCCGCAGGCGGTCGCCGGCGGCCAGCGTGCCCGAGGCCTTCGAGGGCAGCTCCTGCGCGTTCACGAGGTTCCGGCCTCTCGCGCCCGGCTTGCCTCCGTTGGCTCCGGCCGGCGCGTGGCGCCTGCGCTCGGTGATGAGCGAGAAGCGCATCTCCTCCAGTGCCTCCACCTCGCGCGCCACGCCGTCTCCGCCGCGAAAGCGGCCCTCGCCTCCCGACCCTCGGCGAATCGCGTACTCCACCGCGCGCAGCGGGAACTCCAGCTCGAGCGCCTCGATCGGCGTGTTCATCGTGTTGCTCATGGCCACGTGAACCGCCCCCGGGCCGTCCGCGTCCGGGCAGGCCCCCTGGCCGCCGCCGAGGGTCTCGTAGTAGGTGAAGGCATCGTTGCCGAGCGTGAGGTTGTTCATCGTGCCCTGCCCGAGGGCGCGGCCGAAGGCCCCCAGCACGAGGTCGGCCACGCGCGAGGAAGTCTCGACGTTGCCGGCGGCCACGGCGGCCGGGGGCCGGGCGTTGAGCAGCGAGCCGGACGGTGCGATCACGGTGAGCGGCCGGAATGCGCCCGCGCTCGCGGGCGTGTCCGGGTCTGCCAGAACTCGGAGCGCGAAGTAGCAGGCCGACAGGGTCACGGCCAGCGGGCAGTTCAGGTTTCCGGCGTGCATGCCGGCGCTCTCGCTGAAGTCGAGCTCGAGCTCGTCGCCGTTAACCGTGGCCCGCACGCGCAGCTCCAGGTCTCCCTCCGCGGCCTCGAGCACGTCGACGGCGCTGCGCTCGCCGTCCTCGATCTCCGAGAGCCCCGCGCGCGTGCGGCGCTCGGCGTAGTCGAGCGTCTCCGCCATGCCGGCGCGAAGCGCCTCGGGGCCCATGCGCTCGGCCAGTGCCCTCAGCCGCTCGCCGCCGGTGCGGTTGGCGGCGAGCTGGGCGCGAAGGTCCGCCTCGCGCTGGCGTGGGTGGCGCATCTGCCCGGTTACCTGCGCGAGGAGCCCACGATCCAGCGTGCCGGCGCGGGACAGGCGCGTAGGGGGGATGACGACGCCCTCGTCCCGAAGCGTGCGCGAGCCGGCGGGCATGCTTCCGGGCTCCGGGGAGCCCACGTCGGCGTGGTGGGCGCGGCTTGCAGCGAACCCGAGGATCTCCCCGTCCGCGGTGAAGACCGGGGACACCACCGTGATGTCCGGCAGGTGGGTGCCGCCCGCGAACGGGTCGTTGAGAATCCACGCATCGCCGGGGGAGTGGCTCTCGCCGAGCACCGCCGCGACCGCGGAGGGCATCGCCCCGAGATGCACGGGGATGTGCTCGGCCTGCATCACGAGCTGGCCGTCGGGGTCGAAGAGCGCCGTCGAGGCGTCCTCGCGCTCCTTGATGTTCGCGGAGTGCGCCGAGCGGATGAGCACCACGCCCATCTCATCGCACGCCGCACGCAGCGCTCCCAGCATCACCTGAAGGGCCACTGGGTCGAGGCTCATCGCTCCATCACCACGGCCTCGGCATCCGCCTGGACCGACCAGCCGGGCGGCACCGTGATGGTGGAGCCCGCCAGCGTGAGGATGGCCGGACCTTCGACGCGGCCGGAGCCGGGCCCCACCAGCTGCGCGTCGTGCCAGTCCTCCCCGAAGCGCGCGCGGCGGGTGCCCAGCCGCTCCGCGGGGGCTGCGCGGGCGGCCGCCGGTTCCGAGCCGGGGAGCGCAGCGGCCACCCGCACGGTGACCAGCTCGAGCTCTGCCTTGGCGTCGTCGTAGCCGTAGCGCTCGGCGTGGGCGCGGTCGAACGATGCGCGCAGTTGCGCCGGATCGGGCGCGAGCTCTCCGGCTATCGGCAGCTCGAAGGCCTGGCCCCGGTAGCGCAGCTCGTAGGTGGCGCGCAGCTCGGCCCGTGGCGCGCCGAGCTCCTCGCGCCCGCGCGCGCCGAGCCGGTCCACCACGGCCGCCACGGCCTCGCGGGTCATGTCCTCGCCGGCCAGCAGCACGCTCTCCACAAGGTCTCGCCGGCGCTCGGAGACGGCCAGGCCGAGCGCCGAGAGCACGCCGGCAGCCACCGGCGCCACCACCCGCTCCATCCCGAGCTCCTCGGCGATCGCGGCCCCGTGCAACGGCCCCGCGCCTCCGAACGCAACGAGCGTGAGCGAGCGCGGGTCGATGCCGCGTTCCACCGTGACCACCCGCACCGCCTGCGCCATCTCGGTGCCGGCCACTCGGACGATTCCCGCTGCGGTGTCCTCCACCGAGAGGCCGAGATCTCGGGCAAGCCGCCCCACGGCGCGTTCGGCGGCCGATCGGTCGAGCGCCACGCCGCCCGCCAGTGGCGAGTCGGCATCGAGGAAGCCGAGCAGCAGGTTGGCGTCGGTGACCGTCGGCTGATCGCCGCCGCGCCCGTAGCAGGCCGGACCGGGATCGGCTCCCGCAGAGCGCGGCCCGGTCCGCAGTGCCCCGCCCTCGTCGCGCCAGGCGATGCTGCCCCCGCCTGCCCCCACCGTGTGCACGTCCACCATCGGCAGCGCGAGGGAGCGCCCACCCACCTCGCGCCCGCCCGTGACCGCCACCCGCCCGTCGAGCACGAGCGACACGTCGCAGGAGGTACCGCCCATGTCGAGCCCCACCGCCTCTCCCGCCCCGGCAAGCCGTGCGGCGCGCGCCGCCGCGACGGCGCCGCCGGCAGGACCCGAGAGGACGGTCCAAGAGCCGTGCGCCGCGGCGGTGTCCGCTGCGGCCACGCCCCCGCTCGAGAGCATCACCTCCGGGTCCGGCAGGCCGGCCTCCCGGGTGCGCGCGGCGAGCCGGGTCAGGTAGCGCCTGAGGAGGGGGGAGACGGCGGCGTCGACGACCGTGGTCACGCACCGCTCGTGCTCCCGGAAGACGGCCGCGGCCTCGTGCGAGATGGACACGTGGGCCTCGGGCAGAGCGGTCGCCACCACCGCGGCGGCGGCGCGCTCGTGCGCGGGGTGGCGAAAGCCCCACAGGAGGCACACGGCCACCGCCTCGACCTCTCCGTCGAGGCGGCCGAGGCGCTCACGCAGCGACTCCTCATCCAGCGGGCGTGCCTCGCCTTCGGGACCGCACCGCTCGTCCGCGGGCACGCGCAGCTCGAGCCCAACGAGCGGGGCCGGGCCGGCGACGCAGAGCCGGTAGAGGTCGGGGCGTGCCTGCCGGCCGAGCTCCTCGAGGTCGGTGAAGCCCTGCGTCGCCACCAGGGCCGTCCTTGCGGTACGCCCCTCGAGCAGGGCGTTGGTGCCCACGGTCATCCCGTGCACCAGCCGCTCGATGTCGGCCGCCTGGGCACCGGCGCTACCCAGCGCCTCCTCGATCGCCGCCATCACTCCGGCCGACTGGTCGTGCGGAGTGCTCGGAGCCTTGCCGGTCACGAACCCCTCGGCGGTGAGGAGCACGGCGTCGGTGAACGTCCCGCCCACGTCCACGCCGAGGATCATGGGGGCACGCTACATGCGGAAGGCGGCCGAGGCCGCCTTCCGATCTCCCCGGCGCCACGGGAGCCGCCCCGGCTCCCGGACACGATTTGCCTACGCGGCCGTGACCTCCAGCTCGGGCAGCTCGTCATCGAGGTGCTTATGCGACGGGCAGTATTTCGTGCCCGGCAGCGGCACCCGCTGGCATGAGGTGCCCTTCCGCGTCGTGGCGTGGCAACAGAGCGGGCTGCCATCGAAGGTGACTCCCTCGCGTGCCTGGGTGTCCACGTACTCGATCGCGAGCGACACGTGGCGCTCTATCACTCGCAGGACATGCATCTGGCTGCTCATCGGAAACAGGCAGCGGATGTCGTTGAACAACGTGCGCACCGGACGGGCGAAGTAGTGGCGGTCGGTGGCGAGTCGCTCCATGGCGGCCTCGCAGTCACGGAGCAGCCGCTGGCGCGTCTCGCAGGCGCCCCCGGCACGACCCGGCTGGACCTCGGATGCCAACTCCCGGTAGATGCCTCTGCTGAACTGGTACATGGCGGGCCTCCTGTCCCTATGGGCGCCGTTCCGAGACGCTCCTTGTCCCCTCATGGCATTGCATCAGTGCCTCATGAAGTGAAAACGGATCCAAAGTTAATTTCGGGTTAAAGGGCTCGACGGCTCCGCCGTCGCCCCCCAGAGCTGGATCCGGGGCTTTATCGCAGGCAGTTCGGACGCCAGGGAGCCGTCAGCCCTGGCACAAGCACCCTCAGCCCGGGCACAAGCACCCTCAGCCGGGCACAAGCAGCCAGTCCATCCGCCGCTGGGCGTAGAGCAGGGGCTCGCCCCCGGCCACGTGACCGCCGTCGAGCTCCCCCACCATGATCGTGTGGTCATACAGGTCAAAGCCGGCGGCGCGCCGGCAGCTCAGGTAGGCAAGCGTGCCCGTCAGCTCCGGCACGTCGCCGTCCCAACGCCAGTCGAGTCCCGCGAACTTGTCCTCGCCGCGGCCGGCGAACACGCGCGCCAGCGACTCCTGGTCGGCGCGCAGGATGTGAACGCCGAAGCGCTCGGACGATGCCAGCGCGCGGTGACAGCGCGAGCTGTGGTCGATGCTGACGAGCAGCGAGGGCGGATGGGCGCTGTATGAGGTGATCGACGTGGCGGCTAGCCCGCAGGCACGACCGGGCCCGCGCCGCGCGGTGACCACGCCCACGCCCGAGGCCAGCGAGGCCATCGCCTCATGGAAGAGCCTGCTCGGCGACGGGGTGCTCACGGCCCGAATCCTAGACGCGCCCGCCGGTTCCGATACGGGCTCTTGACCACCTCCTCAGCCGCTGGACCCACAGTCGCTGTGCCAGGCTGACAGTCCTCGACGCGGCGAGGCGCGTCGGCCTCTTCACCGAACCGTCACCTGGCAGCCTCGCGTCGCCCGACCTCTCAAGAGAGCGAGCTCCGCGACGAGCTGGGTAGTCGGACCTTGAGGAGGTATGCTGCCTCCATGCGTCGATGTTGATCTAATCGCCGCCACCCCCGTCGTGCCCGTCGCCTGACGGGCGCCTGGCCGCGTGCGCCGCCTCCGCTGGTGCCGGCTTCGGCCGGCCTGGGTTCTGCATGCTCGACCCTGGAGGTCAACCCTCGATGTCGACCGTCGTCCTGCGCGTCTTCTCCGCGTTCGATCTGCCCGTGGTATTGCCCTGGTTTGCCCACCCGGACCAGCGTGAGTTCGCGCGCGACCCGCCTGCCCGCGAACTGGAGTTCCTAGACGCGATGCCGGGCAGCGAATACCGCGGAGCGCGGGTCCGCGAACGCCGCGCCTGGATTGCAGTAGACAAAGCCGGATTCCCCGTCGCATTTCTCGCTGCCGAGATCTACGATCGGCCGCCATTCCTCGACGCCGACGGACGACCCAGCTGGCCGGCGCCGACATGGCAAGGGCAAAGCGCGGGACTGATGCTCTGCGAAGACCCGGCGCGCTGGAGACGGGGCTATGGGCGCGCGGCGCTGCTTGCCGTGGCTGCATCAGAGGGGCTGGCAGGCGTCGAGTGGCTCATCGCCGGCATCCAGAGCCGCCACGTGGCCAGCCAGCGCTGCGCGGCCGCCCCAGGGTTCGTGCCCGCATCTCTCGAGCCTGAACGAGAGGGCATGGTCAGCTGGATTCGCCGAACTGAAAAGCCCGCGTGCAGGCTCCCGCTAGCGTGGAGAGGCGTAGCTAACTGCTCGTTCACCAGCTAGCTGACTTTCGTGACCGCCGACCTGCGGATCCGTCGCTACCAAGACGCCGACCACGACGCCGTCTGGGCGCTGCACCACCAGGCGCTAGACGACGCCGGAGCACACGGAGGCGCCGGCTCCTGGGATGACGACCTTCACGCGGTTGCGGACGTCTACCTCGAGTGGGGTGGCGACTTCGTTGCCGGGCTGCTCGAAGGCCAGCTGGTAGCGATGGGCGCCCTGCGACACACGAGCTCCCACCGCGCAGAGATCAGACGCATGCGCGTCGCGCCACACGTCCAAGGCCGCGGCTTCGGTCGCGTGATCCTCGAGCACCTCGAGCAGCGCGCCCGAGAGCTCGGCTACACGCACCTTCATCTCGACACGACCACGGGCCAGCTCGCAGCCCGGGCGCTGTACTGCACTCACGGGTACAGCGTGACCGGTCGCGAGCGCCGCGGTCCGTTCGAGCTGATCTTCCTGGAGAAGTACCTCACCACCGACGACGGCCACCACTGATGGTGGTCTTGCCGCTCCGCCTCGCCCTCCGGGGCCAGGCTGCACGGCAACGACTACACCGCCTGACCACCAGGTGCGATCGCGGCGAGCGACCTCGACCGCACCCGCTACCGCCACGCATTCCGCACGGTCGTTTATCGCGGCTGCTTCAGCGGAGCAGCGGAAGTCAGATCGGGTCAGGCTTCTCCTCGTCGGCCGGATTCACCGCCGCCGGACTCGGTCAGCACGAGGAACCGGACGGTGTGAAGCGGACTGTCGGGAGCGTCCAGTCGTGCAGGCGAACGACGACGCGGCGCGGCGGTCCCGCCACGAGAAGCGGCGGCGCAGGGCCGGGCGCTCAACCAGCGTCCTCTCGAAATCGCGCGTACTGATCAACGTGCAGTCCGCCGGGTCGAACCTTGCAGCGCATCGCCCTGAAGCGCCACTGTGCTCGGAGACGCGGAGCGGATCGACCGACTCACGCGCCGATCGAGCGGGCGATAGGCCCCAAGGATGCGAGGGGGGTGCCGGCACGAGACACGCGGAGCGCCCACAGCCGATCGCCGACGCCCTCAGCTCCAGCGCTCGAGCGTGACCTTGCCCTCCGAGTCCACCAACGCGTGGGTCGCGTCGAGCGCGGGGTCCGTGCCGGGGTGATCCTCACGCTGGTGTGCGCCGCGGCTCTCCTCGCGGGACAGACATGCCGCCGCGACCAGCCGCGCGAGCGGGAACGGGTCGCGCGCCAGCTCGGCTAGACCCTCCGGGGTGCGTCGTAGCCCGCCGTGGCGCCAGAGCGCCGCCCGGGTCTCGGCGGAGGGCGGCGAGGGCAGCCCTGCATCTTCGGGGAGAGGGGCGGCGGCGGGAAGTGGCTCGGCCGCCGCCGCGACGGCGGCGCGACGCCCGAGCACGAAGCACTCGGCCAGGGAGTTCGAGGCCAGGCGGTTGGCCCCGTGGAGCCCCGTGCAGGCGCACTCCCCGACCGCGAAGAGGCCGGGACGAGAAGCACGGCCGTCCAGGTCGGTGGCCACCCCGCCCATCGTGTAGTGCGCGGCGGGGGCCACGGGAACGGTCTCCCTCCGCGGGTCGATGCCCATCTCCGACAGCGCCTCAGCGATGTTCGGGAAGCGGTCCACGTCCACCGCGCGCAGGTCGAGTTGCACCGAGCGCGCGCCGCTTCGGCGCAGCTCCGCCTCGATTGCCAGGGACACCTCGTCGCGCGGGGCCAGCTCGTCCACGAACCGCTCTCCCGTCGCGTCCAGGAGCGTCGCGCCCTCGCCGCGGACGGCCTCGGTGATCAGGAACCCGTCGCGCGCGCCATTGCTCACGAGCGCCGTCGGATGGAACTGCATGAACTCGAGGTCGGCGAGGTAGGCGCCGGCGGCGTGCGCGAGGGCCAGCCCGACGCCCGTGGCCCCGGGCGGGTTGGTGCTCCGCGCCCAGAGGGCGGCGGTCCCACCGGTGGCCAGGACCGTCCCGCGAGAGCCGATTGCCAGGGGCGGTGCGCCTCCGCCGCGCTTGGCCGTCACTCCGATGCAGCGCCCATCGGCCATCCGCAACGCGGTTGCGGTGCTCTGCTCGAGCACCTCGATCCGCTCGTGCGTGGCCGCGGACGCCGAGAGCTGGCGCGTGATCCGCCGGCCCGTAGCGGACCCGCCCGCATGCACGACCCGGCGTGCCGAGTGGCCGCCCTCGAGCCCGAGGGCAAGCGCGCCGTGTCGGTCGGCGTCGAACCGGACACCGAGCCTTTGGAGCTCGCGCACACGATCCGGCGACTCCTCGCAGAGCACGCGCACCGCGCTCGGGCGCGCGGCGCCCCGGCCTGCCGCCAGGGTGTCCTCGGCGTGCAGACCGGGGGTGTCGTCGACCGCCAGTGCGGCCGCGATCCCGCCCTGTGCCCAGTAGCTGGCAGACGCCGCTAGCGGCGAGCTCGATACGAGCGCCACGCGCGCGCCCTCACGCGCCGCGACCAGGGCACAGAACAGCCCGGCGGCGCCTGCTCCCACAACGGTCACGTCGGCCCGCAGCGGTGTCGAGGCGGCGCGGTGCACGGATCGGCGGATACCGTAACGCGATCACGGCCCCGCTCCTCTTCAGGCATCCCTCCTCGCTCGGGCACGACACGGGCGGCCACCCCGAGCGCCCCGAACGCATCCTCGCCATCGAGGCGGAGCTGGCACGGCGAGACTGGCTGGGCTACGAGGTGCGCGAGGCCCCCGCCGCCGAGGAGGGTCAGCTGCTTGCGGTCCATCCCTCCGAGCACGTGACCGCGGTCCGCGAGCACTCCGAGCGAGGCCGGCCCTTCGACCTCGACACCCCCGTGAGCCCCGGTTCCTTCAAGGCCGCGCTGCACGCCGCCGGCGGCCCGTGCCGCCTCGTCGAGGAGCTGCTGTCCGGCCGCGCGCCGACGGGGTTCTCTGCCCTGCGGCCGCCCGGCCATCACGCCGGCAGCAAGCGGGCCATGGGCTTCTGCCTGTTCGCCAACGTCTCGATCGCGGCGCGCCACGCGCTCGACTCACTCGGCGCGGAGCGGGTGCTGGTGCTCGACTGGGACGTGCACCACGGAAACGGCACGAACGCGATCTTCCGCTCCTCGCCCGAGGTGCTCTTCGTGAGCATCCACCAGTGGCCGTTCTACCCCGGCACCGGCGCACTCTCGGATGCGGGCTCGGGAGTGGGGGAGGGGTTCACGATCAATCTGCCCGTCCCGGCCGGGTCCGGCGAGGCGGAGTGGCTCGGGCTGCTCGAGCACGTCGTGGAGCCGGCGGCCCGCGACTTCGCTCCGGACCTCGTGCTCGTCTCGGCTGGTTTCGATGCGCACCGCAGGGACCCACTCGCGGACTGCATGCTCGACACGCAGAGCTTCGGCCACATGGGACGCAGGGTGCGATCGCTAGGAGACGAGCTGGGCGTCCCGGTCGCGGCCGTGCTCGAGGGCGGCTACGAGGTGAACGCCTTGGCGGAATCGGTGGCGGCCACGATGGAGGGGCTGGCCGAGGGGGGTGATGTCCCTTCCGTCGATCCGGTAGCGCTCGTGGCCGCGGCCGCCGAGCAGGTGGCGCGCTACTGGCCGGGCGTGCGCGCGCGGGACTAGCTTCGCCTGGTCGCGGGAAAATGAACGCACGGGGTGAGCTTTCAGCTCGGTGATCGGAGTCCGTGCCGAGCCGGCCGCGAAGACGCTCGGCCGCAGCCCGGATTCGCCGGCGACGCACAACTGCCTGCACGAAGGGGCGCAGGCGTAGTCAACCGGCTCGCCGCGTAGCAGCGGACGAGGCGGGGCGAGGGGCTGGCCCGGCGGGTGGGACTTCGGCACGGGGAGCCGTCACGAGGCCCGTGCTCGACCCCGGCGCAACTCGACCGGTGCCTCTCCTGCCTCCCTTGGGTGCCGCCATTGGGGGTGTGGCTGATTTGTTGACTCCTCGCGTACTGAAAGACCACACCTCCGTGCCGACGGTCTTCGGCCCCCCCGGTGTGACAGCACTGGCTCTCCCGAGTGCAGGACCACGCTGACGCCTTCAGGTCCCTCGGCCAGGCGTAGAAGGCCCCGGGCTTGACGATCTGGGTACCGGTCGCGGGCGCCGGATCCGCGGCCGGCTTCTCCTTCGCCTCGAGCTAGGGGGAGGCGGGCTTCTCGTCCGGTTCCCTTGCGGACCGGTCGTTCCCGGAGGACCGCTTCTTCTTGGCGTCCACGGCGGACCCATCCCCCTTCCGCTTACCGCCTGCCCCGGAAGGCCCGCCGACCTTGACGGGCGTGCGGCGCACTTCGCGCTCGGCGTCGTCCCCGATCCGCTTGATGGCGAACGCGGTGCCTCCCACCGCGAGCACCACCACTCCGGCCAGGATCGCGGCCGGAACACGCCAGCTCGGAGGGCGCCTGTAGCCGAGGGCCACTCGGGAACCGCACTCCAGGCACACGAGCTGGCCCTCCTCGGCGCGCGCGCCGCAGGTGGGGCATGAAGTGTCGTTCCGGCGGAGCGACCCTGTCGAATAGTCCGGCACGGGGCTCGAGGCTAGCCGTCTGGGTTCCGGCGGCGCATCAGCTCACGCATGCGCTCGAGCCTGCCCGCCGCCGGCTCACGAGATCCCGCCGCCTTCCTTCCGCGGCGATCGAGAGCGGGCGGGTGGATGCCGGAACGACCCACTTCGGGGAAAGCCGGCGCCTCGGCGGAACGCCCCGTTTCGGGGAAGGCCGGCGCCTCCGGGGCGCGCCCCGTTTCCGGGAAGGCCGGCGCCTCGGCCGCGCGCCCCGGGGCGAGGGCCGGTCCACCGCCGCGACCGTCCCGCTCGAGTGACGGCACGGCGGGGGCGCCGCAGGCGGAGCAGTAGCGAGCGTCGGTCGACAGCAGGGAGCCGCAGTTCCCGCAGCTGCCGGCCACGCCCGTCGCGACGAGCTCGAGCACGGTGTGGCCCGCCTCGAGCGCGTGAGCGAGCACGCGCACCTCCTGATCCACCGCGTTCAGCTCCGCCGCCTTGGCCTGCAGCAGCTCCGGCTCGCGCCTGCCCTGACGCTGCAGCTCGAACACGAGGGCCCCGAGGTCCAGCAACAATGCCTCGCGCATGCGTCGCTGCTGGCGCAGCCGCCTTCGCATGCGGCCACGCTCGCGTGCTCCGGGGCGTGCGGAGAGCCGGCCCCCGGAGGAGTCGACGGCGTCGCGGGACTGGGTGGGTCGCTCTGGCATGAGGTGCTGTGGCGGGGCGTGGCATCAAGCCTGTCAGGCCCCTACCGATAGACGTCTGACTATATCTACGCTCCCAGCGCCTCCTCGACCACGCGCTGGATGCCCTCGCGGCGTATCTCGGGCGGGAACTCGGTGAGGATGCGCTCGCGCGCCGCGCCGGGCGCCTCCGGTCCGAGGGCGAGCGCCTCGCGCACGCCGGCGGCCACGGCTTCCGGGGACTGGGAGGAGATGAGGATGCCGGCCCCGTCCACCACCTCTGGCATGGCGGTGACGTCCATGACCACGGGGACGCAGCCGGCGAGCATCGCCTCCGCGACGGCCAGTCCGAAGCCCTCGTGGCGCGAGGCCTGCACGTAGACCGCGGCGCGGCGGTAGAGGGACTCGAGCTCCTCGTCGGAGAGCCAGCCGGTGAACTCCACGTTCTCGTGCGCGAGCGCCCGCAGCTCCTCGATCGCGTCGTCGTGCCACTTGCCCACGAACACGAACCGCACGTCGGGCAGGTGTCGCGCGGCCTCGACGAACGGCCGGTGGCCCTTCTGCATGAGCGTGGTCTTCACCAGATGGCCAACGGTGAGGGCCAGCGGCTCGCGTTCCCGCCGCTCGTCGAGCGGGCCGAATGGATCGGGCACACCGTGGTGGACCACGGTCACCCGCTCCGGCGGGATCGGCGTGTTCGCGGCGATCTCGCTGCGCGAGTAATGGGAGTTCGTGACCAGTCGCCCGGCGCGCTTCATGATCCAGCGGGAGGCCCACCTGCGCAGGCCGCCCTGCTGGTAGCCGTATCCGATGTCCGGCATGTTGGCGGTGTCGAAGCCGCCTACGATCTGCACCGACGGCTTTCGCAACAGCCACGCGAGCGTGATCGGCACGAACGTGTGCCACGAGGCGAACCAGCCGAACACGAGGTCCGCTCGCAACACGGCGGGGACGATCTCGAAGACGTTGGGCACCCGTCCCGGCTGGTAGAGGTCCTCGACCTCCCACCGCTCGGCGAGGATAGCCCGGTCGATGGCCACGAAGCTCGCCTTTCGGCTGTGCACGTAGAGGATGCGTGGAGGCGCGCTCATCCTCTGCCGCCGAGTGCGCGCACCGGCTCCCGGGCCACGCCCTCGATGAAGATCCGGTGCCACTCCGACAGCTCGAGCAGGCAGTAGAGGATGCTCTTTTGGTCCGCGCGGCCCGAGCGGTGAGCGCCGACGAGATCGGCCACCACGCCGGGCTCGATCAGCTCGGCGAGGTCCGCGCCGGGCGCGTATCGGCGCTCGACCTCCTCGCCGAGCGCGCGGCGCAGCCAGCTCTCGTAGGGCGTCGAGAAGCCGTGCTTGGGCCGCCGGACTACCTGCTCGGGCAGCAGGCGCGCCATCGCGCGCCGGTGAAGGCGCTTGCCGGCACGGACCCGAACCCGCGTCCGGACCGGGATGCGCTCCACGAAGCGCATCAGCTCCACGTCGAGAAAGGGCACTCTCTGCTCGAGGCTCGCCGACATCGACATCTTGTCCGCGCAGATCAGCAGGCGGTCGGGCATGAAGAGGCGCGTGTCGAGGTAGAGCGCCTGCTCGACCAGCCCGCGCCCGGCCACGTCACCGAGCACGTCCTCGGCAAGCGCGAGTCGCTCCGCGGCGGCATCCTCGCCCGTCCCGCCGACGAGGCGGGTGCGCAGCCCGTCGCCCGTGATCTCCACGAGCCGCACCAGGCGCTCGGCGCTCGACAGGTCGCCCAGCAGCCGCCCGGCGCGCCGCGCTCGCTCGTTTCCCGCCAGCAGGCCGGTGGCGGCGCGCAGGGGCCGCGCCAGCGGCCCGAGCCGACCCGCCGCGCTCAGCGCCGCGGCGGCCTGGTGGCGCCCGTAGCCGCCGTGGGGCTCGTCGGCGCCCTGGCCGGAGAGCACCACCTTCACAGAGCCGGCCGTGAAGCGCGAGAGTTGCATGAGCGCGGGGGCCGAGGGGATGCCGGTCGGTTCCTCGAGATGGCGCACGCACCGCGCCAGCTCATCGAGGAAGTCCGCCTCCTCCATCGCTGTGTCGCGGTGCTCTGTGCCGATCAGCCGGGCCGACTCGGCGGCGTAGCTGCGCTCGTCGAGCACCGCGCCGTGGCCGGGAAACCCGATGGTGAACGTGGACGGCGGCTCCTGCATCCGCTGCGCCATCGCCGCGGCGATGGCCGCGGAGTCCACGCCGCCGCTGAGGAAGGCGCCGTAGGGGACGTCGGACATCATCTGGCGCTCCACGGCGTCCACGAAGCGCTCCGCCAGCTCCCTCTCGAGCTCGCCCTCGGTGGCGTCAAGCGGCGCTCCCGGGGGCTCCCGGTAGCTCGACCGCGCGGGCGGCGCACCGTCGGCCGTCACCAGCAGCGAGGCCGGTGCCAGCTTGCCGATTCCGTGGAAGAGCGTGCGGGGGGAGGGCACGAAGCGGCACGCGAGGTAGTGGTCGAGCGCCGTTCGATCCACCCGCGCCTCCACCAGTCCCGTCGCGAGCAGCGCTCCGACCTCGGACGCGATCGCGAGCCGCCGCCCGTCGCTCCACCAGTAGAGCGGCTTGACGCCGAACGGGTCGCGGGCGGCCACGAGCGTGCGGCGCCGGCCGTCCCACAGCACGAAGGCAAAGATGCCGTTGAGGTGCCGCACGAGATCCTCGCCGTGCTCCTCGTAGGCGTGCACCACGACCTCCGAGTCCGAGCGGGTGGCGAAGCGGTGCCCGCGGCGCTCGAGCTCCAAGCGGAGGGCGGCGTGGTTGTAGATCTCGCCGTTCACGATGGCCGAGACCTGTCCATCCTCCGAGTGAAGCGGCTGGTCGCCCCCGGGGACGTCGATGATCGCGAGACGGGTGTGCGCAAGGGTCGCGGGACCGTCGCGGTAGACCCCGTCGCCGTCGGGGCCCCGGTGGCGCAGCGCGTCCACCATCCTGCGCCCGCAGTCCGCGGGCGCGGTTCCGGCCGGGTCGAGCAGGGCGCCGATGCCGCACATGGCGCCCATCTTGTCGCACCCGCCTGTGGCGACGTGGGTGCCAAGCCGTCACCTCGAGGTGTGGAGCCGTGCTGCGGACGGGCGGAGGATGCCCTCACTGCACACGAAGACAAGGAGGACCGATGCACCGCTTCATGGGATTGGTACACGCCACGGGCGTTCGCGCTCTCGACGCGCTTCGCCGCCAGCGCGGCCAGGGCACCGTCGAGTACGTAGCGCTCATCCTGCTGGTCGCGCTCGTGATGGCGGGCGTCGTGGCCGCTATGAAGGGCTTCAGGAGCGACGAGGGCAAGGAGCTGGGAGACGTGATCCTGGGGAAGATCAAGGAGGCGGTGCGCAAGGTGCAGTTCTGAGGCGACTGCGGGGCGGCGGCCCGCGGTCTGCCGCCCTGCGTCGGCGCGCCCGGGAACGCCCCGGTGCACCGCGTGCCACCATGCGGCGGTGCCGCCCACCTCCACAGAGCTGCCCGTCGCGGTGTTCGACTCCGGCGTCGGCGGCCTCACCGTCCTGCACGAGTGCCTCGTGTCGCTTCCCCACGAGGACTACCTCTACCTTGGCGACACCGCCCGTTTCCCCTACGGCGACCGCTCGCCCCGCGAGCTGCTCGCCTTCGCACGGGAGCTGGCCGGAATCCTGCTCGACGAGGGCACCAAGCTGCTCGTGGTGGCGTGCAACTCCGCCACCGCGGCAGCCCTGCCGGCGCTGCGCGAGGAGCTCGAGGGGAGGGTGCCGCTGATCGGCGTGGTACGGCCCGAGTCGCGTCTGGCCGCCGCCGCCACGCGCAGCGGCCGGGTAGGGCTGATCGCCACCCCGGCCACGGTTGCAAGCGGCGCCTACGAGAGGGCGCTTGCCGATGCGTCCGGGGGCCGCGCGGAGCTGCACGCCGTGGCCTCCGCGGAGCTCGCGCCGATGATCCAGAACGGGGGAGAGGTGGACGAGCGCACGGTCGAGTGCGTGGAGCGGGCATGCGCTCCCCTGCGCGGCGCAAGGGTGGACACGGTGATCCTCGGCTGCACCCACTATCCACTGGTGCGTCCCGTCCTTCAGCGCACTCTCGGACGCGAGGTGGAGATCGTGAGCTCGGGCGAGGCGATAGCGGCAGAGGTCGAGCGAGAGCTCGATGCCGCGGGCCTCAGCGCCCCCACGGATCGCCGCGGGGACTATCGCTTTCTCGCCTCCGGGGACCCGGAGGCCTTCCGCAGGCTCGGCACGCGCTTCCTGCAGCTGCCGATCGCCGGCGTACGCCATGTCGAGGTCGTCCCGGCCGGCCCCGTCCCGGCCGCGACCGGAGCGGCGGCGTGACCCGCCACGACGGCCGCGCGCCCGACGGGCTGCGCGCGGTGACGATCGAGCCTGGCTTCGTGAGCACCGCGAGCGGCTCGGCGCTCATCACCCAGGGCGGCACGCGGGTGATCTGCACGGCCTCGGTGGCGGAGGAGGTGCCACGCTGGATGAAGGGACGCGGGCGTGGCTGGGTTACCGCCGAGTACGGAATGCTGCCGGCGTCGACCGGCGACCGGAAGCCGCGCGATGCCACCAAGGGGCGAGCTGATGGCCGCACCGTCGAGATCCAGCGCCTGATCGGGCGCGCGCTGCGCGGGATCGTCGACTTCGAGGCGCTCGGCGAGCGCACGGTCTGGATCGACTGCGACGTGCTCGAGGCCGACGGCGGCACCCGCTGTGCGGCGATCACCGGTGGCTACGTGGCCCTCGAGCTCGCCCTGCACGGGCTGATCGCGGAAGGGCTGCTCGAGTCGCTGCCGCTCACCGAGTCGGTCGCCGCCGTCTCGTGCGGTGTGGTCGACGGTGTGCCGGTGCTCGACCTCGACTACCCAGAGGACTCGACCGCGGAGGTGGACATGAACGTGGTCATGACCGGCGACGACGGGCTCGTCGAGGTGCAGGCCACGGGGGAGCGCACCCCGCTCTCACGCACCTCGCTGGATGCGCTCCTCTCGCTCGCGGCCACGGGCATCGAGCGGCTGCGGGAGGCTCAGCGGGAAGCCGTGTCCCAGCCCGCCTCCCCGTGAGGAGTGCGGATGCGGCTCGTGCTCGCCACCCGCAACCCGCACAAGCTCGGGGAGCTGCGCGGCCTGCTCGCCCCGCACGAGGTGGTGCCTCTTCCCGACGGGCTCGAGCTGCCGCCCGAGACCGGCTCCACCTTCCACGAGAACGCGCTGGCCAAGGCACGCGCCGCGGCGGCGCTGACCGGATCGGTGGCGGTCGCCGACGATTCGGGCATCGAGGCGGCAGCACTGGGTGGAGCCCCCGGCGTGCGCTCGGCGCGCTTTGCCGGGGAGAGCGCCGGCGACGAGCAGAACCTGGCCAGGCTGCTGCGCGAGGTGCCTCCCGGGGGTGACACGCACGTGGCCTACGTGTGCGCGCTCGTGGCGGTATGGCCCGACGGCACCGAGGTGTGCGCGCAGGGCACCTGCAGTGGGCGGCTGACGCACGAGCCACGTGGGCAGGGCGGTTTCGGCTACGACCCGGCGTTCGTTCCCGACGACCTGCCGGGCGGCCGCACGATGGCCGAGGTATCGGCGGCCGAGAAGGCCGCGATCAGCCATCGCGGGCGGGCGGCGCGTGGGCTGCTCGAGCTGATCGGGTCGGCGTGATCGGCCCCGCCGAGGCGATCGGATCGGCGTGATCGGCCCCGTCGAGGCGGTCGGCCCGGCCGCGCGGTCCTCCAAGAAGACCCGCGCCGCGGGGCTGTCGATCGCCTCGAACGCGATCCTCATCGGGCTCAAGCTCGCGGCCGGGGCCATCACCGGGTCGATCGCCATCATCACCGAGGCGGTGCACTCGAGCGTCGACCTGATGGCGTCGGTGATCGCCTTCCTCTCGGTGCGTAAGGCCGACGAGCCCGCCGACGCGGACCATCCCTACGGCCACGCGAAGATCGAGAACCTGGCGGCCGCCATCGAGGGGATGCTGATCCTCGTGGGGGCGGGAATCATCGTCTTCGAGTCGGTGCGGCGGCTGGTGGACGTTCCCGAGGTGAAGTCGCTCGGAGTGGGCATCGGGGTAATCGCCTTCTCGGCCGTGGCGAACCTCTGCGTGTCGAGCTACCTGTACCGGCAGGCGGCGCTCACCGAGTCACCGGCGCTCGAGGGCGACGCCGCCCACCTGCGCACGGACGCCGCCACCTCCGCCGGCGTCCTCGTGGCGCTCGTGGTGGTGGAGGTCACCGGCGTGACATGGCTCGACCCGGCCACCGCGCTCGTGGTGGCGGTGGCGATCGTGTTCGCCGGAATCAAGATCCTGTCGCGCTCCTCGCGCGTCCTCGTCGACGAGGCGCTGCCCGGGCCCGAGCTCGACGCCGTGCGGCAGGCCTTTGAGGAGCACGGCGCAAGCGAGCTGCAGGGCTTCCACAAGCTGCGGGCGCGCAGGGCGGGCAGCCGGCGATACATCGACATGCACGTGCAGTTCGAGGACGGGACCACCCTCCGGCGCGCGCACGAGCTGGCCCACGAGCTGCAGGCCGATATCCGCGGCCGACTCCGCGGGGCGGACGTCCTGATCCACCTGGAGCCCTCGGACTCCTCCGAGCCGCCCGAGCGCTGCTAGCGAAGGTTCACCGCGGCCGCGGCTCCCACGGCCAGCAGCACGCCCGAGTAGCCCTGGTAGCCGTTCAAGAGGAGCAGCAGCGCGGAGAGGAGGCAGATCGCCACGGTCACGATCCATGAGATTCGGGAGAGCGGCACGGCGCTATTGTGACCTCCATGCCTCCCGCCGAGCGCCCACCAGCCGCCGCGCCCAGCCGGAATGACACGGCGTGAGCACCGCCACCGTCTCGGCGAGGGCGGCGCCGGCGCGCCTGGTGGAGCGCGCGGAGGACGTCCGCTCCGCCGTTCTCACTGACTCCGCGGGTGCGCTTCTCGCGGCCAGCGACTCCGACACCGCCCGCGCCCGGCGGCTCGCGGAGCTGACCAGGGAGCTGATCGAGGCCGCCGACGCCGTAGCGCCCGAGCCCACCGAGCAGATCGAGGTGCGGGTGGAGGGGGGCGCGGTCTTTGCGGTGCGCACCGTGCGTCACACGCTGGCGTGCGTCGCGCGGCGGCTGGCGCTGCCGGCGCTCGTGCTCTACGACCTGCGCCAGACCATGCTCGAGCTGGAGGGCGACGTCGTGACCCGCCTTCCCGCGGGGCGCGCCGCGGGCCGTCGGGAAGCCGCGAGATGAGGGAGCCCGCCAAGGGAGCCATCGGCCGCGCCACGGCGGTGGCCGAGGGCATGGCCGCCGGCGTTCGCAGGCGCCAGCGAGAGCGCGAGCCGCGCGTGCTGCTCTACGCGCGGCCGGGTGAGCCGCGCATCCTCGCGCCCGGCGCGAAGGGCCAGGACCGCATCCTGGATCTGGCGGAGCGGATGGTGGCGCTCGTCGACGAGGCCGACCGCGGCGCCCGCCGTGACCGGGCCCGCGCGCGCCGAGCCGCCCAGGCCGATGGTCGCGAGAGCCGCCGCGCCGCGAGGGCGGGGGAGCAGGAGCGATGAGCTTGGTCGACCCGGAGCTGGCCGCGCGGGTTCTCGAGCGCGCCCTCGAGCGCGGCGGTGACCTAGGCGAGCTCTACGTGGAGGACCGCCGTGGCTTTGCGCTTTCGCTCGACGACGGCCGCGTCGAGCGCCCGCAGGCCGGTAGGGAGCTGGGCGCCTCGGTGCGGGTGGTGCGCGGGGACGCGAGCTACTTCGGATACGTGGACGGCCTGGCCGAGGAGGGCCTGCTGCGGGTGGCCGGCTCGGTGGCGCAGGCGGTGCGCGGTGACGCGCGCACCCCGCAGGCACCCGGCTCCCCACGGCCGGCACAGGGCCACCCGGTAAGCCGGCGCCCGGAGGAGGTCGATGCCGTCGAGAAGGCGGACCTCCTGCGTTCCTGCGAGGAGCGGGCGCGCGCCGCCGGGAAGGAGGTCGTGCAGGTCACGGTGGGATACGCCGAGAGCAGGCGGCGGGTCGAGATCTACAACTCCGATGGCCTCGCCGTCTCCGATGACCGCACGCGCACGCGCCTCTCGACACAGGTGGTGGCGCGCCGGGCCGATAGCGGTGATGGCCCGCCCCGTGTGGAGACCGGCAGCGACACGCGAGGCGGTCACGCCGGCTTCGAGCTGCTGGCCGAGGACCCCGAGGCGGTGGCCGAGTCGGCGGCGCGCAAGGCCATCACGATGCTCGACGCAGTCGACGCTCCCACCGGCCGTCTCCCCGTGGTCGTGGGAAACGGGTTTGGCGGGGTGCTGCTCCACGAGGCGGTCGGCCACGGCCTGGAGGCCGACGCCGTGCAGAAGCGGGCGAGCGTGTACGCCGGGCGTCTCGGCGAGCAGCTGGCACGGCCGGGCGTCGTGGCCTACGACGACGGGCGGCTCGAGAGCCAGTGGGGAAGCGACGGGATCGACGACGAGGGCACTCCCACCCAGCGCACCACCGTCATCGAGGACGGCAGGCTGACCGCCTACCTGTACGACGTGGTCCGCGCGCGCGCCGACGGCGTTGCCTCCACCGGAAACGGCCGCCGCGAGTCCTTCCGCCACCTGCCGTTGCCGCGCATGACCAACACCTACTTCGCCCCGGGGGAGGCCAGCCCCGATGAGCTGATCGCGGGCGTGGACCGCGGCATCTACGCGGTGTCCTTCGGAGGTGGTCAGGTGGAGCCCGCCACGGGTGACTTCGTGTTCGGCATCTCGGAGGGCTACCTGATCGAGGGAGGCAGGGTCACGGCCCCCGTGCGCGGGGCAACGCTCGTAGGCAACGGAATCGAGGCGCTGGCCGCGGTGGACGGGATCGCGGGGGACCTCGACATCGCCACCGGGTACTGCGGCAAGGGCGGCCAGCAAGTGGCGGCGGGGGTCGGCCAGCCGCATGTGCGCATCCGCGAGCTCACCGTGGGCGGCACGGCCGGGTGAGCCTCGAGGAGCTCGCCCGATCCGGCGTGGAGGCGGCGCTCGCCGCCGGCGCGAGCGACGCCGACGCGTGGTGCGAGGAGTCTGTGAGCCGCCAGATCCGGGTCTACGACGGGGCCGTCGAGAGCTTGAGCGACGCCGGCGGCCGAGGGATCGGCATCCGCGCCTTCCTCGACGGGCGCTCGGGCTACGCCTACGGCACCGACCTTGGCGAGGAGGGCATCCGGGCGCTCGCGCAGGCGGCCCACTCCTCCGCGTCGGTGGCCGATCCCGACGAGCACGCCGGCCTGCCGGACGACTTCGGCGTGACCGAGGTCCCCTGCATCGCGTCGCCCGAGATGGCCGCCTGGACCACCGAGCACAAGATCGAGCTGGCGCTGGCGGTCGAGCGGGCCGCCCGCTCACGCGAGGGCATCTCCCAGGTCGAGGAGACCGTGTTCGCCGATGAGGAGGGAAGCGCCGCGATCGCGAACTCTCGCGGGTTCTCGGCCTCCTACGCCGCCACCCAGGCCTACGCGTACGCCTCGGCGTTCGCCGGGGAAGGCGAGGACCTCATGACGGGCATCGGCATCGACCTGGCCCGCCACCCCGGCGCGCTCGACCCGCAGGCGATCGGGAGGGAGGCGGCCGACCGGGCGCTGGCCCTGAAGGGGGCTCGTCAGCCCGAGAGCCGCCGCTGCCCGGTGGTGCTGGATGCCTTCGTGTCCGCCTCGTTTGCGGGCTTCATCGGAGCGATGCTCTCGGCCGATGCCGTGCAACGCGGCCGCTCCCTCTTTGCCGGGCGCGAGGGAGAGGTGGTGGCAGAGTCCTCCTTCGTGCTGGCAGACGACGGCCGCGAGCCGGGCGGGCCCTCGAGCGCGCCGTTCGACGGCGAGGGCGCCGCCACCCGGCGGACGCCGCTGATCGACGGGGGTCGCCTGGCGGGCTATCTCTACGACGCCCGGACGGCGCGCAAGGACGGCCGCGCCACAACGGCCAATGCCAGCCGCGGGTCCTACCGCACCCCGCCGTCGGTGGGGACCACCAACCTGCTGATCGAGCCGGGTGAGACCACCCTCGAGGGGCTTGTCTCACAGGCGGGCGAGGGGCTCTACGTGACCGACGTGGCCGGCCTGCACTCGGGCGTCAACCCGGTGTCGGGAACCTTCTCGGTAGGGGCCGCGGGCCGCCTGATCGAGGGCGGGGAGCTCGGCCGTCCGGTGCGCGAGATCACGATCGCAAGCGACCTGGTGGGGATGCTGCGGGCGGTGTCCGCGGTTGGCTCGGAGAGCCGCTGGATGCCGCTCGGAGGCAGCGTGAAGGCGGTGCCGTTGCTGATCGGCGAGATGTCCGTCTCCGGCTCCTGAGGCGATCCGCCGGCGCATCGGCCTGAGGCCAAAGCCCGCAAAGTGCGGCGGGGTGGGCGCTCCGGTCCGCTTCGGGAGGGGGCTCGCGCGTCCGTCGTCCGCGCTCATTGTTAGGTTCGGCCTCTTGTTTTTCCCCGTTCCAAGGAGGAGAAGGTGACGAAGTCCGAGTTCGAGGATCAGGTGGCCGCGAAGTCCGGTCTTTCAAAGGGCGACGCCAAGGAGGCCGTCGAAGCCGTGCTCGAGGTCATCGAGGAGACCCTCAAGCGTGGCGGGGAGATCAGCTTCACCGGCTTCGGCAAGTTCTCCGTCGCCGACCGTGGCGCCCGTCAGGGCGTGAACCCGCAGACAGGTGAGAAGATCGAGATCTCCGCGAGCCGGGTGCCGCGCTTCTCTGCCGGCTCGGCGCTCAAGAAGTCGGTCAAGGGCGGCTGACCGCCCCGGGAGAACGGGGCTGACGCACTTCGCTGACCGGCTCGCGGCGCTCGTAGAGGAGCGCCGCAGCCGTGTCGTGCTGGGGCTCGATCCCGACCCGTCCGCGCTCTGGCCACAGGCGCTCGAGGGCGGGGAGGGCGACGGCTCGGTCGCCGAGCTCACCGCCCGCGCCGTCACCCGTCACTGCCAGGCGGCGATCGAGGCCGCCGGCCCAGCGTGCGTGGCGGTCAAGCCACAGCTTGCCTGCTTCGAGCGGCTCGGGGCGCCCGGGTGGGCGGCCCTGGGAGAGGTGCGGGAGAGCGCCCGCTCCCGCGGCCTGCTCGTGATAGCCGACGGCAAGCGCGGCGACGTGCCGGTCACCGCCGCCGCCTATGGGCAGGCGCTCGTGGGCGCCACTCCGGGGCCCTTCGGGGAGGTTCCGGGGTTGAGAGCCGACGCGTTCACCGCCAACCCGCTGCTCGGGCGCGACTCGCTCGAGCCGCTCGTGGATGCTGCGTCCTCCGCCGGCGCGGGCTGCTTCGTGCTCGTGAGCACCTCGAACCCCGGGGCATCCGATCTCCAGGACCTGCCGGCAGGTCACGCTCCCCTGTACGAGCGGCTTGCGGCTCTCGTCGACTCGCTCGGGGCCGGCGCGATCGCCGAATGCGGGCTGTCGCTGGTGGGCGCGGTGGCCGGGGCCACCAGGCCGGAGCGGCTTGCGCGCCTGCGGGCGCTGATGCCGCGCGCGATCTTCCTCCTGCCGGGCGTGGGGGCGCAGGGCGGAAGCCCCGCCGGCCTTGGCGCCGCGTTCGCGCCCCATCCCGCCGCCGGGTTGGTAACGGCCTCCCGGTCGATCGTGAACGCCCACAGCCAGCGGGGGGGTGACCCGGAGGCCGCCGCGGCCGCGGCGGCGGAGGAGCTTCGGGTGGACACGTGGAACATCTAGCCCGAGCGGTCCCCGACTATCCTGATCGGCCAAGAGCAGGCAGACATGCCCCCGAACCGCACCTCTAGCCAAGCCCGCCTGCTAGCGCCCGTGGCGCTCGTGGCCTTTGCGCTCGCCGTCGCTCTTATCGCGCTCGGTTCCGGGAGGACGGGGGACGGCTCGGAGGGAGGGCAGAGCACCCGCGGCAAGCGAACCACCAGTACCACCACGACCACTAAGCGCGCCGGCGAGCGGCGCCCGCCCCCCACGCGCTACACCGTAAAGCCAGGCGACACGCTTGGCAGGATCGGGGAGAAGACCGGCACCGACGTGGACATCCTGCAGCAGCTCAACCCCTCGCTTGATCCCCAGGCGCTCGTCGCGGGGCAGAAGATCAAGTTGCCCCCCAAGTGAGGCGAGTCCCGCTCGCGACGATGGCCGCGCTTGCGCTGGCCATGGCTGTCCCGGTCTCCGCAGGGGGGCAGGGCCCACCGGATCTCCGGCAGGCCGCCTCCGCGATCCTCGTGGACGCTCGTGACGGCTCCGTGATCCTCCAGAAGGCCGCGGACACCCGCCGGGCGATCGCTAGTACCACCAAGCTGATGACGGCTCTCCTGGTCCTCGAACGGGCCCGTCCCGAGGACGTCTTCACGGCCACCGGCTACCGGCCGCTGCCGGTGGAGTCGAAGATCAACCTGAGGGAGGGGGAGCGCATGCGGGTGGATGACCTGCTCGAGGGCCTGCTCCTCGAGAGCGCCAACGACGCCGCCGTCACGATCGCCGCCGGGGTGGCGGGCTCTGAGGCCGCGTTCGTGCGAGAGATGAACGAGCGGGCCCGGGAGCTCGGCCTTGACGGCACGAGCTACGCGAACCCGATCGGGCTCGACGACCCGCTCAACTACTCGACCGCGCGCGACCTCGCGGCTCTCGCCCGCCGGCTGCTGCGAAACGGGCGGTTCGCAAAGCTCGTGGACCAGCCCTCGGCGGTGCTCGAGTCAGGTGCGCGGCGCCGGATCGTCGACAACCGCAACGACCTCATCGCGCGCTACCCCTTCGTCGACGGGGTCAAGACAGGCCACACCCGCAGCGCCGGATACGTCCTGGTGGGGGCAGCCGACAACCGGCTGGGGGCCAAGGTGGTCAGCGTGGTGCTCGGAGAGCCCGGAGAGCGCTCGCGCGACGTCGACACGCTCGCCCTGCTGCGCCACGGGCTCGCGCAGTTCCGCACGGTGAAGGCGCTCAGCTCTCGTCGAGTGGCGGCCAGGACCGCGGTTGCCCACCGCGACGAGCGTGCCGAGCTAGTGCCCTCGAGGGACGTATCCGTCCTCGTGCGGCGGGGTGAGCGGACCGCCACCCGCGTGGATGCTCCCGCGGTGCTCCATGGCGAGCTGGCGGCCGGTACCCGCGTCGGCCGGGTCTCGGTCCTGCGCGGAGGGCGGGTGGTGGAGCGGGTGCCGCTTGTGACCGCGGCGGAGGTGCAGGGCGCCGGGCCGTTGCGCGTGGTGGTCCACGATTTGGGATTGCCCTTGACGCTCCTGCTCGTGGTGGTCATCGTGTCCCTTGTCACATTCATGGCTAACCTCATCCGCAGGCGGCAGCGGGCGCGGGACCGTGCGGATAGACACCGGGCGCGGGCACGTGCACAAGCCACGGCCGACGGCCCCCCACCGACGACATGATCATCACCGTCACCCTCAACGCGGCAATCGACAAGACCCTCGCGGTCCCCAGCTTCCGCCTGGGCAGGCGCCACCGCGCCGTCGAGCAGACCTCGATGGCCGGAGGCAAGGGCGTGAACGTGGCCCGGGCACTGAAGGCGCTCGGGCAGCCCGTGATCGCCACCGGCGTGGCCGGCGGGCCCACCGGCACGCGCATCATCGAGCAGCTGACCGACGAGGCGATCCTCAACGACTTCGTCCGCATCCGGGAGGAGTCGCGCATGTCCACCGCGGTCGTCGACCCCACCTCCGGCGAGCAGACGGAGATCAACGAGCGCGGGCCCGCAGTATCTGAGACGGAGCTCCAGCTCTTCGTGGACAAGCTGCTCTACCTCGCCAAGGGCGCCGCCATCTGCGTCTTCTCCGGGAGCCTCCCGCGCGGGGTGCACTCCGACCTCTACTCCGAGCTCATCAAGGAGCTGCACCGCTTGGGGGTGACCACCGTGCTCGACTCCGAGGGCGAGCCGCTCCGACTCGCCACCTGGGCGGCTCCGAGCGTGGTCACCCCGAACGAGCGGGAGGCCGAGGAGCTCGTGGGCCACGAGTTCGCAGACGACGAAGACCGCCGCACCGCCATTGGGGAGATAGCCGAGATGGGGGCCTCGGAGGCGATCATGACCCTCCCCGACGGCTGTCTCGCGCTCGTGGGTGAGGAGGGGGACCAGGCGCATCCGCGGCGCCTATTCCGCGCGACCCTCGAACCGCTGGAGCCGGTGTCCTCGATCGGGTCGGGTGACGCCTTCCTGGCTGGCTACGTCGCTGCCCGCTACGCCGGCCGGGCCGACGAGGACTGCCTTCGCTTCGGGGTGGCCTGCGGGGCGGAGTCCACCCAGTACTTCGGCGCGGGCGTGCTCGATCCGCGCGAGGTCGAGCGACTCATGGGCGAGGTGAGCTGCGAGGAGGAGCCGGCCCTGCCGTTGCGGAGGTGAATTCGAAATATCTGGCATCCCTGCCAGATAGGAGTCGAATTATCTGGCGTCCCTGCCAGATAATTCAACGGCGCACACCTTCCGCCCCGGCAAGCTATCTATGCCGCAAACTCCGTGGTAACACGCTCGGGGACCCGCGGAACGGCGCTGCTAAGGTCCGTTTTCGTCCGCCGCCGAACCTAGGATGCCACCATGGAAGTTGAGATCGGTCGGGGCAAGAAGGGCCGTCGCGCCTACGGCTTCGATGACATCGCGATCGTGCCCTCACGTCGCACGCGCGACCCCGATGACATCGACATCACCTGGAAGCTCGGTGACTACCTCTTCGACCTTCCGCTCCTCGCCTCGGCGATGGACGGCGTGGTCTCGCCCCGCACGGCGGGAATCATCGGAAAGCTCGGCGGCCTCGCCGTGCTCAACCTCGAGGGCGTCTTCTGCCGCTATGAGGACGCCGAGGAGCAGCTCGAGCGGATCGCGGGCTTCGACAAGGAGCGCGCCACGGCCGAGATGCAGCGCATCTACCAGGAGCCGATCAAGCCGGAGCTGATCGCTCAGCGCATCGCCGAGATCAAGGAGTACGGCGTGGTCTGCGCCGCGTCGCTGACGCCACAGCGTGTGCGCACCCACTACGAGGTGGCGATCGACGCGGGGCTCGACATCCTCGTGATCCAGGGCACCGTGATATCCGCGGAGCACGTCTCCACCGACGAGTCGCGGCCACCGCTCAACCTCAAGGAGTTCACACGGGAGGTGGAGGTGCCCGTCGTGATCGGGGGCTGTGCGTCATACCCCACGGGTCTTCACCTGATGCGCACGGGAGCGCAGGCCGTCCTCGTGGGCGTGGGCCCCGGCGCGGCGTGCACCACGCGCGGCGTGCTCGGCATCGGCGTGCCCCAGGCCACCGCCATCGCCGACGTCGCGGGCGCGCGGTCGCAGCACATGCTCGAGACCGGCGAGTACGTGAAGGTGATCGCCGACGGCGGCATGCGCAACGGCGGCGACATTTCGAAGGCGTTCGCCTGCGGGGCGGACGGCGTGATGATCGGCTCTCCCCTTGCCCGCGCCTACGAGGCGCCGGGCCACGGCTACCACTGGGGAATGGCCACCTTCCACCCCGACCTCCCGCGGGGCGCCAGGGTCCGGACCACCCAGAACGGCACGCTCGAGCAGATCCTGCTGGGCCCCGCACACGAGAACGACGGCACCTTCAACCTCATGGGCAGCCTGCGCACCTCGATGGCCACCTGCGGCTACGAGGACATCCCGTCCTTTCACCGCGCCGAGGTGATGGTGGCGCCCTCCCTGCAGACCGAGGGCAAGCAGCTTCAGCGCGACCAGGCGATCGGCATGGGCGCTCAGTCGGCGGCCCGGGCCGCACCCGCGGCCGACGGCGTCACGAACGGCTCACATCCCGCCGCAGCTGACCCGCGCCTCGTCGAGTAGGTCGTGGAGGCGCGCGCGGTAGAGGTGCCCGAGCCGCCCTCGGAGACGGCCGTGACCAATGACGAGGTGCTGGTGCTCGACTTCGGGGGGCAGTACTCGCAGCTGATCGCCAGGCGGGTGCGTGAGTGCGGGGTCTTCAGCGAGCTGCTGCCCCATCACGCCGCTCTCGAGGAGATCCGCGCTCGCCGCCCGCGCGGGCTCATCCTGTCGGGCGGCCCCGCCTCCGTCTACGCACCGGGGGCGCCGGCGCTCCGCTCCGAGCTGCTGGAGCTCGGGATCCCCGTGCTCGGCATCTGTTACGGGATGCAGGCGATGGTGCTCCAGCTCGGTGGCCGCGTCGAGGCGGCAGAGGTCGGAGAGTTCGGGAGATCACGGCTGACCGTCAAGGAGCACGGCCGGTTGCTCGAGGGCCTGCCGGCCGAGCAGAGCTGCTGGATGAGCCATCGCGACACCGTCTTCGAGCCGCCGCCGGGCGGCGCCGCGCTCGCATCCTCGAGCGAGTCGCCGGTGGCCGCCTTCGAGGACACCGCCCGCGGGCTCTATGGCATCCAGTTCCACCCAGAGGTGGTCCACACGCCCTACGGGACTCAGATCCTGGCCCGCTTCCTCGATGACATCTGTGGCTGCGACATGTCGTGGGATGCCGCCTCGGTAGTCGACGAGCAGGTCCGCCTCATCCGCGAGCAGGTGGGAGATGGGCACGTCATCTGCGGCCTGTCCGGCGGGGTTGACTCCTCGGTTGCCGCCCTGCTGGTGCACCGGGCCGTCGGCGACCAGCTCACATGCGTGTTCGTCGATCATGGCCTCATGCGCAAGAACGAGGGCGATCAGGTCATTGCCGCCTTTCGCGACACGTTCAAGGTGCCGCTGGTCGCGGTCCAGGCGCAGGAGCGCTTCCTCGAGCGGCTCGCGGGAGTGAGCGAGCCCGAGGCCAAGCGCAAGGTCATCGGGCAGGAGTTCATCCGGGTCTTCGAGGAGGAGGCGCTCAAGCTCGGGGACCCGAAGTACCTCGTGCAGGGCACCCTCTATTCGGACGTGATCGAGTCCGGTGGGGGCACCGGGGCCGCCGTCATCAAGTCCCATCACAACGTGGGCGGCCTGCCGGAGGACCTCGAGTTCGAGCTGGTCGAGCCGCTGCGCGCGCTGTTCAAGGACGAGGTACGCCGGGTGGGGCTCGAGCTCGGGCTTCCCGACCGGCTCGTGTGGCGCCAGCCGTTCCCGGGTCCGGGCCTCGGCATCAGGATCGTGGGCGGGGAGGTCACCAGGGAGCGGCTCGCGATCCTGCGCGACGCCGATTACGTCCTTCAGGAAGAGATCCGCGGCGCGGGCCTCTACCGCGAGCTGTGGCAGTCCTTCTGCGTGCTGCCAGGGGAGCTCCGCACGGTCGGTGTCCAGGGCGACGAGCGCACCTACGGCTACGTCGTCGTCATCCGCGCGGTCACCAGCGACGACGCGATGACCGCCGACTGGGCGCGCCTGCCCTATGACCTTCTGGAGCGAATCGCCTCGCGGATGATCAACGAGATCCGGCAGGTCAACCGGGTGGTGCTGGACGTCACGTCAAAGCCCCCGGGAACCATCGAGTGGGAGTAGGCCGCGAAGACCGGCGCCCAGGGTTCGCCCCTTAACTTGCGTGCTCGGCGTGCTTGCCGTGGTCGGAGACCTGCGCGTCGAACCACTGGTGCAGGGCGTCGACGACCTTGGGATCGCTGCTCTTGAAGTGGACCTCGGCCCCGTCGGGGCGCTCGCTGTACCGGACGGCGAGTGCGTCGGCGTTGGCCTCGAGCTCCTCAAGGCCGGGCATGCCTTCTCCGTGGATCGCAGCGGGGTCTGACAGGTCTCCTCGCGCGAACGCGCTGGCCTCCTTGCGTAGGTGCCGGCGGATGTCGGCGATCTGCTCATGGTCGGCGCGGTCCTTTGCCACGACGGCCTGCACGCCGCCGCCGCCGGTGGGCTTGAAGCGGTGCGTGGTCTTGTCGAGATCGAACGGCATCACTTGCGCGCCCCGCGCGGCGACCTCCGACTGCCGGCTTGCGGTTGGGTCGTCGTCGGCCGCGCTGACGGCGACGAGCGCGGCGATCGCGGCGACGAGGACGACCAGGAGTGGAATCATCGGTCGCGTCTTAGACACGGGCGCTCTCCATTTTCATTTTCTCGGTGGCGGTCATGAGAAGGTCAAGGGCGGTGAGACGTCGTCTCGGCGGTCTCGGGGAATGGCGTCGAGCAGCGCGGCGAACCGCTCGGCCCGGGCGCGATGAGCTGGTCGGCGGCCGACCACGGGGCGGTGCTCACCGTCCGCGGTGAGCGTGAGGCGCTCTAACCCTGCGGCTCGCGCGGTGCGTAACGGTGGTGGAGCATGAGGGCGTTGCCGTCGGGATCGGAGAAGAACGCCATATGGCAGACACCGGTGTCGAGCGTCTCGCCCTCGAAGGTCACGCCGCTGGACTCGTACGCGGTACGGGCAGCCGCCACATCGTCGACGCGCAACGCGAGGGGGTTGCGGGTAGGCGCGTACCCTAGGCCCATCCGCTCGGACTCGATGACACTGAGCGTCAGGTTGCCAGTCTCGAACTCGGCGAACGGCTTGCCCTCGATGTACATGGAACGCGGCAGGCCAAGCGTCTCGCCGTAGAACTTCATGGCGGCCGCGAGGTCGCGCGTGGGCAGCGACACGAAGTCGACCCCGTCGATCGGGGGCGTGGTTGCAGACATCGAATCCTCCTGGACGTGGGTGTGGGCGTGGACTCTATGTCGCTGCCTTCGAGGACACCGAGACCCGGTCGGCGTGGGCACGTCAGCGGTGACGGGGTCGGCCGGCCGTCGGCGGGCTGATTGCCACGATGTCCTGGTGGAAGTCGGACTGAATCAGGAGCCGCTCGGCGCCCCGCAGCCGCGAGCCTCCTCGAGGCAACGCTCTCGATTTTGCTCCTCCCCGCGGTCTGACCCGCTAGGCCGTCGCGGGCCTCACCTTGCCAGGGACGCCGATGTCCGTCTCGTCCGCGAAGAACTCGGTGAGCACCGGCGCCAGCACGTTCATCTTGAGGTTGTGGCTGACGCCCTTTAGCTCGCGCAGCTCCGCGTTCGGCAGCACCTCCGCGAGCGCGCGTGAGCCGTGCTGCAGCACGGCGGGGCTCTTGGCGCCGTAGGCGACGAGCGTCGGAACCGTTACCGAGGCCCACTCCTCGGGGTCGAGCGGCGCCCCGTACATCGTGTGGCTGCCAAGAGCGGCCCAGTCGTAGGGCAGGGTGTGCGCCGTGGCCTTCAACCCCTTCCACATCGGCATCAGCCGCATCAGCGCAACGAATGGGGCGGGGACGCCCACGGCATTCCGCATGAAGTGCTTGACCGCGCCGCTTCGGTCGCCGGCCGCGACCAGCTCGTCGAGGCGCTCGCCGTAGTCCGGCGTTGGCCGTTTGGCCTCGGCTGTGACCATGAAAGGCACCTCGTAGACCGAGAGCCGCTCGACCCCGACGTCGGCGCCCGCGGCGCGCAAGGCCAGCGCGCCGCCCGACGACCAGCCCCAAAGCGAAGCAGAGCCGCCCTCGGCTTCGATCAGGGCCGCGATGTCCTCGATCTCGCGCTCGAGGGCAAACGGCTTCACCTCGCTCGAGTCGCCACGCCCGCGACGGTCGTAGTTGATCACCGTGCAGCGCGCCGCCAGCAGCTTCGCCAGCTCCTCCATCTTCTTGAACTTGCGGTAGCCGAGCGCGCCGCCGACGAGGATCACGACCGGGCCTGAGCCGAGGCGGTCGTAGGCGATTCGGCTGCCGTCCCTTGAAGTAACTGTCTGCATGGGGCTTCTCCTTCTTCATCCGGTTGCGGGCGTCGGCAATAGAGACCGCCGCGGTCGCCGAAACTGTTCGGATCGCTCATTGAGCTTCGCCGCCTCTGAGAGCACCGTCATCCGCCGCGGTCCGGGGAGCGGGCGCGGCCCAGCAAGTGGGGGTTGGTGACAAGCCATGACGGGCCAAGGTCGAAGCTGCGGACCCGCTCCACCAGGAAGCCGGCCGCCTCGATGGCACAAACCGTGGAGCGCGCGCAGTGGCAGCCGCCGGCCACCAGCGGCCATATGCCGGAGCGGTCGAGCCGGTCCTGCAGGCGGGCCTTGCGCGGCCGCTGCGAGCGCACGTGCTCCATGAAGCGCAGCTCGGCACCGGGCTTCAGCACGCGCCGCAGCTCCGCCAGCGCGCCTGCGGGATCCGGCACCGTGCAGAGCACCAGGCTGGCGATCGCGGCGTCGAACCGCCCGTCATTCAGTGGAAGGGGGGTCGCGACGCCGTCGTGGACGCTTACCTTCACCGGCGCGCCGCGCGCAGCGTACTCCGCCTTGCCCCGCAGGTAGGGCTCCGGCTCGAGCGCTACGACCTCTTCGACAGTGTCTGGATAGTGCTGGAAGTTGATCCCGTTGCCGGCGCCGATCTCGACGACCCGGCCGCGGAGCCCGGCGAGCAGCTCTTCGCGGCACCCCCCTACCTCCCGCTCCATCAGCTGGCTGAGCCGGTCGAAGGAGCGGGCGAAGACGGGGTGCCGGACCTCGCCGGGGGCCGGACCGAGCGCGATCATGATCGCGGGCAGGGCGCTGCCAACCGGTCTGATTCTCGGTTTTGTGTCGTCATGTCAGCTTCTTGCCGATTCGTTGAAGTCGATCCAAGTATCGCCCTGCACCGTATGGGGGTACTCCAGCCCGCGGTAGTGCCGGATGTCGGGATCTCGACATGACTTTCGTCATGTGGAGTCCGGACATGGGAGCGACAGGCGTGAGCGGTGGCGCCGGCGGGGACAGACTCAGCGCCCTCGCATGGAGGGCGGCTGCGAGACTCAAAGCCGTGACTACGTCGGCGGGTCTGGTCTTGTTCCGCATGCGCGAGGGCACGCTGCAGATGCTGCTCGGCCACATGGGTGGCCCATACTGGACGCGCAAGGACGAAGGGGCGTGGTCGATCCCGAAGGGCGAGCTGGCAGAGTGCGAGGATGCGCTGGCGGGTGCGCTGCGCGAGTTCACGGAGGAGCTCGGCCACGCGCCGCCTGACGGTCCGGTGATCGAGCTTGGCGAGATCCGTCAGCGGGCCGGAAAGCAACTCGTCGCCTTCGCGGTGGAGGGCGACTTCGATCCCGCTCAGCTCGACCCCGGCACCTTCGAGCTGGAATGGCCGCCGCGGTCCGGCCGCCGCGAGCTGTTCCCGGAGATCGACCGGGTCGCCTGGTTGGATCTGGCGACGGCCAAGCGCAAGATCGTGCAGGGTCAAGCTCCGTTGCTCGACCGGCTTGCCGGCCGTCACTCATCGGCATGACGAATCGGCCGGGGCGGGTGATCCCCTCAGCTACGACGGACGATCCCGAACGCTTTCGGCTGGCGCGCTCGCTGCTACGCCACCACGGCCTGGGAAGGGACGCACGAGCGCGTCGCGCGTCGGCTGCTCGCGGCGGGGCTCATGCCGGTGCTCGACGTCGGCTGTGGCGAGGGCGAGCTCGCGCGGTACCTGCCGGACGGTGCGTGGTTCGGGTGGACAGCTCGCCAACGATGCTCGAGCGGACACCCGAAGCGGCTGTCAAAGGCGAGGCCACGGCATTCCCTTCGAAGACGCCTCCTTCGGATCGGTCGCTCTGCTCTACGTCCTCTACCAGCTGCCCGACCCGACTCAAGCACTGGCCGAAGCACACGCACTGGCCGAAGCACACCCGGGTGTTGAGATCGGGCGGCGTCGTCGCCGTAGCAGCGCCGAGCCGGAATGACTCGCCCGAGCTCGCCCACGCTCTTCCGAGGAACCCGTTCACCTTCGACGCCGAGCTCGCGCCTCAGATGCTCGCGGAGCTCTTCGCCGACGTCGAGGTCGAGCGCTGGAGCGCTCCGCTCCTCGAGCCCCAACCCGCGACGCCGTGCGTGCCTACTTGCTCGGCAAGCGCGTCGAGCCGGAGTTGGCCAGAGCCGCAGCCGAAAGCATCGAGCTCCCGCTGAGGGTCACGAAACGGGGAGCGCTCGCGTTCGCACGCAAGCGATGACGCCGGCGCAGTGACGAATGTCATGTGCAAGTTCCTACATGCGCCACTGGCGCGACGCCCACGGCACGCCTACGGTCACAGGCGATGGCCGAACCGGTCGCCCGTTTGTGTCAGGTCACCCGCCGCCGTGGCGACGTGCTCGCGGTCGCAGACCTGAGCCTCGAGATCGGCCCGGGCGAGACGGTGGCCCTGCTGGGTCCGAACGGAGCGGGTAAGACGACGACGCTCGAGCTGCTGCGATCTGCACGACCTGCTCGGCCACAACCTCTCGGTAATCGCACTCAAGGCTGAGCTTGCCCGCAGGTTGATCGAGCGCCATGAGACGGCGACCGCCGCGGAGGAGATGCACGACGTCGAGTCGGTCGCGCGAGAATCCCTGCAGGAGGCCCGCGAGGCGGTGCGGGGGCTGCGGCGCGGCAGGCTGAGCGCCGAGCTCGACCGGGCTCGCGACGCGCTCGAGGCGGCGAGCATCGAAACCGCCGTGCGCCCGAATGGCCCGCTTCCGGGCGAGCTCGAGGGGATCCTCGGCTTTGCGGTGCGCGAGGCCACGACGAACGTGATCCGCCACAGCCGGGCGCACCGGTGCGAGCTGTCGGTGCGGAGCACCGGCGATACCGTCGAGCTCGAGGTGCGCGACGACGGCGTGGGGGCGCGAGAGACGCAAGGGGACGGAAGCGGCCTGCGGGGCCTCGGCGAGCGCCTGGCCGAGGTAGGTGGGACGCTCACCGCGGGCTCGGCGTCGAGCGGCGGCTTCCACCTTGTCGCGCGCATCCCCCTGACGAGGACGCTGGCGCCGCGATGACGCGCGTCCTGCTCGCCGAGGACCAAGGGATGGTGCGCGGCGCGCTCGCCGCCCTCGCCGCCCTGCTCGCCTTCGAGCCGGACCTCGAAGTGGTGGCCGAGGTGTCCTCAGGGGACGACGTCGTCCGGGCGGCGCTCGAATCGCGCCCGGACGTCGCGCTACTCGACATCGAGATGCCCGGCATGGACGGCATCGATGCCGCCGCCGCGCTACGGCGTGAGCTTCCCACGTGTGCCACGCTGATCCTCACCACCTTCGGACGCCCCGCCTACCTGCGCCGTGCGATGGAGGCCGGGGCTTCGGGCTTTCTCGTGAAGGATGCGCCCGCTGAGCGGCTCGCCAACGCGATCCGCCGGGCGGTGGCGGGCGAGCGGGTGGTGGATGCCGAGCTCGCCGCAGCTGCGCTGCGGGACGGCGAGAGCCCCCTTACCCCGCGCGAGCGGGAGCTCTTGCAGGCGGGCGCCGGCGGCGCGCCGATCTCCGAGATCGCCCAGCGCCTCTACCTCTCCGAGGGCACCGTGCGCAACTACCTGTCTGCGGCGATCGGGAAGACCGGCGCACGCAACCGAACCGAGGCGTGGCGCGTGGCCCGCGAGCGCGGATGGCTCTAGCGATCAAATGAGCCGCCCCGTCCGCGAGCGTCCGGTCGAAGCCTTCATCCTCGCCGCCACAGAGCAGCGCCGGGCGCGCGCGGAGGCGCTTCTCGCGGCGCGCCCCGAGATCGCCGAGGACCGCTGGGCGCGGCTCGTGCTCGGCCGCGACGGCTGGGATAGCGACCCGAGCGAGCCCGGTGGCCCGCGCGGCTGGGCACCGCTCCTCTACGTCTGCCACTCGTGCTTCGCGAGCGTAGGGCTCGCGCGCAGACTGCTGGACGCCGGAGCCGACCCCAACGCCTGCTTCGAGAACGAGCACGGGAGGATGTCCGCGCTCTACGGGGCGGCCGGGCGCGTACACGACCCGCTCTTGACCGGGGTGCTGCTAGAGGCGGGGGCAAGCCCCGACGACGGCGAGTCGCTCTACCACGCGACCGAGGCGAAGCGTCCCGACTGCCTGGCCGTGCTGCTCGCCCGCGGCGCGCAGACGCGCTTCACGAACGCCCTGGCGCACGCGCTCGACCATGATCATCTCGAGCACGTGCGGCTGCTGCTCGAGGCGGGCGCGGACCCGAACGAAGGGGCACTGCTGTCCCACGCCGTCCGACGCGGCCGCGGCGCCGAGTTCTTGACGCTGCTGGTCGAGCACGGTGCCGATCTCGACCGGCCCGGCGGCGAGACGTGGCGCGGCGACGTGCCGCTGCGAACGCCCTACCAGCACGCCCTGCTGCGAGGCCGCCACGACCTGGTCGCGTTGCTCGCCGGCCTCGGGGCCAGGACCGACGGCGTGGACGCCGCCGACCTTGCGGTCGCTGCAGTCGCTCGCGGCGAGCGACCGCAGACGCCACTTCCCGATGCGCTCGACGTCGACCAGCAGGAGGTCGTCATCCTCGCCGCTCTGCGCGGCCAGCTCGGCCTCGTGCTCGAGCTCTTCGGCTCCGGGCTCTCGGGTGTGGTCGGCGGCTCGCCGCCCGGCACCCTCCTGCACCACGCCAGCTGGGCCGGGTCGGCCGAGGTGGTGGCCGGGCTGCTCGCTCGCGGAGCCGACCCACTCGCGAGCACCTGTACCGACTACGACACGCCACTCGCCTGGGCGGCGCTCGGCTCGCAGCACCATGAGCTCCCCGGGAGGGACCACGTGGCGGTGGCAGAGGCGCTCACCGACGCCGGCGGCCGCGTCGAGCCGCGGTTCCTCGAAGTCGCGGACGGCCCGCTCGCCGACTGGCTCGAACGCCACCTCCCGTGAGCCACTCCTCGGCTGGAGCGTTGAGCGGCTTCCCGCGATCGTCTTCGCGGCACCGATCGATTGACCACGACCGAAAAATGGAGGAGCAGATGCACGACGACACCAAGACCCGAATCACCGCGGTGAGGACGATCGGGGTCCCCGTCAGCGACCAGGATCGAGCGCTCGACTTCTACGTCGACAAGCTCGGCCTCGAGAAGCGGCTGGACGCCCCCCGTACCGCAGCTCGGAGGACGCTGGATCGAGGTGGCGCCGGCGGGGTCCGATACCACGCTCGCGCTGATTCCCGAGCGCGAGGGCGTGCCAGCGGGCGTTGAGACCGGGATCCGGCTTGCGACCGAGGACGTCGAGGACGATCACCAGCGCCTAGGGTTCGCCGGCGTCGAGCTGGGAGAGCTCCTGCGCTGGGAGGGCGTTCCGCCCATGTTCGCGCTCCACGATCCGGACGGAAACGGCCTCGAGATCGTCGAGGGCGGCTGAGACAGGACCATGGGACGCCGCCGCGGCCGTCGGGTCGCGGCGGCGGTCTCGTATCTCGGGAGGGTAGGTAAGCGATGAGCGACCCGCGTCGGCGTAGGCCCCCCGAGCAGACGCTGCGCTGGGCGATCGAGGCGATCGGGCACGGGAGCCGGCTCACATCGCTGCGCCGTCTGCCGGTAGGTGGCGAGCACGCGAATCATGCGCTCACGATCATCGACCGCCGCGGGATATCCCACCGGCTCGTCCTGCGCCGATGGGCGCGACCCCAGTGGGTCGTGGAGGATCCGGACTTCACCGCCGAAGCTCTGGGCAGCGGCGCTCGAGCTCGCCCGTGCCGGACCGCCGCAGGGACCGCGTTGCCTCATCCACCGCGACTATCACCCGGAGAACACCCTCTGGTCCCGCGGGCGACTGACCGGGGTCGTCGACTGGACGAGCGCCTCCTGGGGACCGGCAGCGATCGACACCGCCCACATGCGCTGGGAACCTCGCCTCACCTACGGGCTCGACGCCGCGGACGAGTTCCTGCGCCTATATCGGTCGCTCACCTCCCGGGTCTTCGAGGATAAGCCCTACTGGGATGTCATCACGCTTCTCGATCTCGTCGCCGAGCTCGACCCTGACGATTGGACCCGCTTCGAGCTTGCACGGCTTGAGCACTACCTGGAGAGAGTGCTCGCCGGGATGGAGTGCCGCAAATCCCGTTCACGGCACCTTTGAGCGCTGGTGCCGGATTTGCAAAGGCTCCATCTCAGGGACTGCCACGGACCTACTTCACGACCACCCCCGCCGCTGTGCCGGATCAGTTCGAGTGCCGCAGGCGCCAGTCGAAGATGTCCTTCTCATCCGCGTTCTGGGCAAGGCGCATGCCCACGGCGACCAGCATCGTGACGCTTACGAACAGCACCCCGACCGCGAGCCGTGAGCCGGGAAAAGTCGAGCTCAGCGAGAGCAGTGCCAGCAGGAAGAGCGGGAGCGGCGAGATGCGCAGGAGGACGGCCGGCCAGGGATGTGCGGCTCGCCAGGCCCGTTTCCTCTGTGCGCTGGTCTCTCCTGGGTAGCCGCGCGCGGCCCGCGCCGCTAGGCGTTCCGTGAGGAGGACCGCAGCCAGCACCAGCAGCGCCAGACACAGGTGCGGCAGGGCGCGCGCGGAAGGGGTGTTCCCATAAAGGCTGCCCGGCAAGATGCTGGCAGCTCCCCCCAGCAGGAAGTAGGTCAGGTAGCCGATCTGCAAAGGGGTGAAGGAGCGCCCGAACGGCCCTCGGGGTATGCCGGACCTGAGTCGTGCTCGAAATCCCCGCTCGGGGCGTCTCCGGAGCATGTATGCCTGTAAGCCGCGGCCTAGCGCCCACGCCATCCCCAGAAGCAGGACCGACTGGGCGACTCCAGCCAGCGGCCACCTCGCGTGGAACAACGCGGCGAGCGCGGAGACGATCAGGTAAGCCGTCAGCGCAAACGCCACCCTCAGCGCTATTCCGCGGAAGGGATGGGCAAGCCACATGTCGAGCCGCTGGGTGGCTATCGCCACGCGCCGATCGAGCGCGCCGAGGAGCCCCGACTCGAAGCTCGCCGCAACCTCTTCCGGCGACCCGAAGGCGGCAACCGCGCGGCGCTGAGCCTCCACCCACAGCTCTTCGTCGGAGCGACGCGCGTCGAGATCGGTCCGCTCCCTCTCCTTGAGCATCGCCGTCCAATGGGCCATCGTCGCCTCGTGGAGGTGCTCCTCGACCTCGGTGAGGATCCGGCTGCGGTTTCCGAGCCCGACCTGCAAGGCCGCGTTGAAGTCGGCCAAGTACTCGTTGGCAGGTGAAAACGGCTTGCTCACCTGGCCCCCTCGAGCGCGCCCGCCATCCCGCGGGAAAAGCTGCGCCATGCCTCCGTCTTCTCACCGAGCGCACGCTCACCCTTGCGCGCAAGCCGGTAGACACGCCGGCGCCTACCCGTGGCCTCAGACCACTCGGACTTGATCAGCCCCTGGCGCTCAAGCCGGTGAAGCGCCGGAGCAGAAGGTCCAGATGACCCTTGAGGTGCTCGCCGCTCATACCTCGCCGTCCTA
>JAUJNT010000001.1:0-19202 GCA_030448005.1 Thermoleophilaceae bacterium | reverse complement strand
AGCAGAAGGTCCAGATGACCCTTGAGGTGCTCGCCGCTCATACCTCGCCGTCCTATGCTTAGTTCGCGCTGGTGTCAAGCGCGGCGCGTCAACGCTCGGCTGCTGCGCTACCGTTGAGATCGGTGGGGTGGCGCGTCGAAACGCGAGCTTGGGACCGGGCGCTCCTCGCGCTGCTCGTGGGGCTGGCGGTGGCGGTTGTCGCGGCGCCGGTGGCGCAGGCGGCCGTCGATCCACTGGTTCCGGTCAGCGGATCGAGCCCCTTCCCGCCGGCCTGCAACGGCGCGGCGCAACCGCAGAGCAGCGTCGAGTACCGCAATGCCGAGGTCGAGCCTTGGATCGACGCGAATCCCACGAACGGCGACAACCTCCTCGCGATGTGGCAGCAGGACCGCTACTCGGATGGGGGCGCAAACGGGCTGGGCGTGGGCGTCTCGCAGAACGGCGGGCAGAGCTGGACTCAGGTACCGCTCGCGAACCTACCGAAGTTCACCCGCTGCCAGGGCGCCGCCGCGGGGAGCGACGGCGACTACGAGCGCGCCTCCGACCCATGGGTCTCCTTTGGACCCGAGGGCGATGCCTACGGTGTGAGCCTCTCTTTCAACGAGACGCGCGATCAGGCGAACGCGATCCTCGTCAGCGAGTCGAGGGATGGGGGAGCGACCTGGGGACCGGTGAGCGTGATCCGGCGTGACACCTCGCCCCAGTTCTTCAACGACAAGGAGGCGATCACCGCCGACTACACCGATGGCCGCTACGTCTATGTGGTCTGGGATCGGCTCGAGAACTTGTCCCCGAGCACGTACAAGGGCCCGACCTGGTTTGCGCGGACCTCGGACGGCGGTGTCTCCTGGGAGGCCGCCAAGGTGATCTTCGATCCCGGTGTGAACGATCAGACGATCGGCAACCAGATCGTGGTGATGCCGGACGGCGCGCTCGTGAACGGCTATTCACTCATCAAGGACGGCACCCGGTCAGTCGCGGTGATGCGCTCTGGCGACAAGGGCGCGAGTTGGGCTCCTCAGGTGGTGGTCAGCTCACACGAGACGGTCCGGGTGCGTGATCCCCGGACCGGTGAGCCGGTCCGCACGGGCGACATCATCCCCGAGCTTGCCTCGGATGAGCGTCCGGGCACCAATACCGTCTACATGGTCTGGCAGGACGCTCGCTTCACCGGGGGGCGGCGCGACCAGATCGTGCTCTCGAAGTCAAGCGACGGCGGCGACAGCTGGTCGGCACCGAGGCGGATCTCGACCGTCCCGGACACGCAGGCCTTCACGCCGGCCATCCGGGTGGACGCCGCCGGTAACCTCGGCGTCACCTACTACGACTTCAGAAACGACACCGTGGGTTCGCCGTCTCTCGACACGGACGTCTGGTTCCTTCGCTCGGAGGATGGAGGTGAGACGTTCACCGAAGAGCGCCTCACGCCTTCCTCCTTTGACATCAGGGCCGCTCCGGTGGCGCGCGGCTTCTTCGTCGGTGACTATGCAGGCCTCGCCGCGGTCGGCCAGACCTTCAAGCCGCTCTTCGCGCAGGCGGGCTCCGGCGGGACCGACGTCTTCGCCACCACCATTCGCGCGCCCTTCGGCTCGACAACAACGCCACCCGGGCAAGCGGGACCACCCGCCCCTCCGGTCCAGCCGACACGACCGCCGCCGACGCCCGTCACACCGCCGCAGCCATCGCTCCGGGTAGCGGGTCGTGGAAGGCTCGGCCGGCGCTTTGCCTCTCTGAGGATCCGATGCCTGAAGCCACGCTGCCGCGCCCGCGTCGAGCTCTCCGCCGTGCTGAGGACAAAGGGCCGGCGCCGCCCCGTGATCCTCGGCTCGAGGAGCCTCCGGATCAGAAGAGGCCGCGCGACCCTGCGGGTGCGCCTCAACAGTCGCGCGCGCCGGCTCACCGTCCGACGCAGGCGCCTCGCCACGCGCGCGCTCTTCTCCTCGCGCGCCGATCGCCTCGAGTTCCGCGTGCTCCTGCGGCGCCGCTAGCTCCCTGCGGGCGACGGCTGCGCCAAACCGCCTGTACGCTCCCGCCGGTGAGCGGAGGTAGCGAGCAGCGTTCCTCGGGCGCGAGTGACGGCGACACCCCGGCGCCGTCGGGCGGCGACGGAAGGCCCGAGCGGCACGTCCTCGTCATTGGGGAGGGGGACCTCACCGAGGAGACGGTGGAGGCCTTGGAGGCCTCAGGCGCTCGAGTATCCCGGCTGGGTCAGCCGGACGAGGGCGATGTCCGAGAAGCGCTGAAGGGCGGCGGCGTCCACTCGGTCGCGGTCGTGGCTGGGGAGGACCCGATCGTGCTCCGGGGGGCTCTGATGGTGCGCGCCGTTTCCGATGACGTCCCGCTGCTGCTCACGATCTTCGATCCCACCATGGCCGCAGAGATGGCCGACCAGTTGCCCAACACGCACGTGACCTCGTTGGCGGACATCGTCGCACCGTCGCTCGCCGGGCCGTGCATCGAAGAGCGCTTCACCGCCGTCAGCTTCGATGGCGATCACCCCGTCGGGTTGGTCGAGGACGGCGATGGGGTGCGCGAGGAGCCGATCCAAAGACGTAGGCCGCGCCAGGCGGAAGCCCTTCTGCGTGCGCTGTTCACGCCGTACGACAAGAGCGCAGGGCTGCTGCTGTTCGGGGCCATAGGGCTGGTCGCCGTGTTCCTGGTCGAAGCGGTCACGGCGGTTTTCGTTCTCGACCAGGACATCATCGGTGCGATCTACGGGTCGGCCAAGACTCTCGTCACCGTCGACCCCAACCCGGATGTCGCCAAGGGACCGGGCTGGTACAAGCTCTTCACCTCGGCCACGATGATCGTTGCGCTCGTGTTCGCCGCCGGGTTCACGGCGGGCCTCGTGAACCGTGTGATCGACCGGAGTCTGACCGGCCTCGTCGGGCGGCGTGCCGGGCCGCGCCGGGACCATGTGGTCGTGGTCGGGCTCGGCCAGGTAGGCCTGCGCCTGTGCCTGGTGCTCCGCGCCTGCGGGGTGCCGGTGCTCGCTATCGAACGCGACGAGGACGGCGAGATGCTGGGCCTGGCCAAGACGCTCGGGCTGCCCGTGCTGGTGGGCCGCGGCTCCGACCCCGAGCTGATGGCACGGGTCTCGCTGCCGAAGGCGAGGGCCGTAGCTGCCGTCACGGCCGACGACCTCGAGAACATCGCGGTGGCCATGGCCGCCCGCAGCGCGCACCGCGAGGTACGTGTCGTGCTGCGCGTCGGCGACGGCGAGGTCGCCAACGAGACTCGGTCGCTCCTGCCGCTCGGCCTGGTCCGCGACGTGCACAGGATCGCCGGCGCGCTACTGGCGGCAATGGCGGTCGGCGACGACGCCGAGAGGGTCGTCTGCATCGGCGATGAGACGCACCTGCGCTTTCCGGACGGTCGGCTGGAGCGCACGCAGCTCGGCACGCTGGCGGGTTAAGGCGAATAACCAGCCCGGTGGCCCCCCACTCGGTTCCTACGTCGAACCCGCGACGCTTCGAGGTAACGCCGATCGGAAGGGTCGAGTCTCCTTTGACCGACACTGCGTCGGCGCCGAAGCAGGGCGACGAGGGCGCGCCGGACGCGTGGCTCGCCTTCGAGCCTGCGGTGCTCGAGGCGCTCGACGGTATCCGAGCAGGGGACGAGGTCATCGTCCTCACCTGGCTCGACCGTGCGCGCCGCGACGTGCTGCGTGTCCATCCGCGCGGCGACGTGTCGAGAGCCCAGCAAGGGGTGTTCAGCACTCGCTCCCCCCACCGACCCAATCCGATCGGGCTGCATCGGGTGAAGGTGGCGTCCATCGACGGCGAGAGACTGCGGGTGCGCAACCTCGAAGCGGTGGACGGCACGCCGATCGTCGACGTGAAGCCGGTGCTCAGCAGCGACATCGACGAGCGGTGAGCGCGGTTGCGACGAAGGCGTGGACGAAGAGCGATTGGCGTGACCGGACGCAGAGACACTCAGGGACGCCGATCGCGGGCGATCGCTGACCAGAAGCGGACCCACTCCCGCTCGTGGCCGATGCCCGCGTCGAGCGAGAGCCACGGGCCCTGAGGTCCACTTCCCGGATTCTCCCGCTTGCGTGCCTCGTATTCCTCGAGCTTGCGCTGGTGCGCTGCCCGGCGCGTCTCCGCGAGCGGACCAGGATCGGCGCCGAAGAAGAGCTTCAGCAGGCCGGGATCACGCAGCTCGGGAAGCTCCTGCGGCGGTTGCTCCTTCCAGCGCGAGAGCTCGCGCTTCCCGCGCTCGGCCAGGCTATACACCTTCCGCGGTCGGCCTCCCGGGGTCTCCTCGCGCCGGCAGTCGAGGTGGCCGGCCCCCTTCAGCCTCTCCGCCTCGCGGTAGATCTGGGAGTGGGGCACTTTCCAGAAGTTCCCGACCGAACGCATGACGGCCTGCTTGAGGTCGTAGGGCGAGGCCTCGCCGAGCTGCTCGACGAGCCCTAGAACGATGTAGGAGGTAGGGGTCAGTTCGATGGCCGTATGGTACCTTTCGGACTGACTAGTTCCTTTCAGACCAATTCCATAACCGCACAGTAATTGACTTCATGACCGCGTACGCAGCGCTCGCCGAGCCCATCGCCGCCCAGATCCTCGACCTGCTTCGCCACCGCGAGCGGTCGGTGGCGGACCTCGTCTCGCGCCTGAAGCTCAGCCAACCCGGCGTGTCAAAGCACCTGAAGGTGCTGCGCGAGGCGGGTCTCGTCGAGGCCCGGCCCGAGGGTCGGCAGCGCTGGTACGGCCTTCGGGCACAGCCGCTTGTCGAGGTAGATCAGTGGCTCGAGCCCTACCGCGTGCACTGGTCGGGGCGGCTGGATGCGCTCGAACGACACCTTGGGGAGAACCCGAGATGAGCGGCCGCCTGCAAACCGTCGATGGTAGGCCGGCGCTTCGGTTCGAGCGCCACCTGCGGTACCCCGTGGAACGGGTCTGGCGCGCAATCACCACCGGTCGGCGCTACTTGGGTCTCGAATGACGGCGGGATCGGACCACGGTCGCATGGAACTCACCGACGCGCTGTCGGAGTGGGAGGTGACTTTGTCTTCGGGCGAGGTGGTGATCGTCGCTGCGCACGCGTACGGTCAGGACGAGGGCAGGTACACGTTCTCGGCGCTCATGGTCGGTACTCCGCATATCGAAGTACCGGTCGTGAGCTTCCCGCGCACCGTCGTCGCTCGTGTGCGGAGCATCTGACGGGTCGCGCCACGATGGCTCGATCACCGCTTCGTCTCCTCGCCCTGCTCTCGGCCGCCGTGCGACGGCGGCAGACCCCTTCAGCCCGGAGATCACACCGTATTCCGCGCCCGATCCTGCGCGATGATTCCCGCCCCGGACTGGTGGAGCTGATCGACGGGGACGTCCCTCTGACCGTCGAGTTCGGCAAGTACTCGAGCGCCATCGCGCTCCTCTTGGAGGAGCGCGAGGTCACCCCGATACCCTGGTGACCGACGATCCAGAAGCCACGCCGGCCCAGCAGGAGATCTCGCGCCTCGACGACGCCATCGACAAGGTCGTCGTCTCGGACAGCCTCACCGTGGACGACACGGAGCCGTGGCGCCACACTACGCGGGTCGTCCGCCGCGCGGACGCACACGAGGCGGTCCCCGAGCTCAGGCAGGGTGCCGGCAGGGACATCCTGATCTTCGGCAGCCGCACGCTCTGGAACGACCTGTTGACCGCAGGACTGGTCGACGAGCTCCACCTGATGGTCGGCCCGGTCGTCCTCGGCGCGGGTACGCCGGCCTTCGGCAGCCAGCCCGCAGCCCCGCTTTGCCTGCTGGACACGCGAACGTGGGAGCGCTCGGACGATGTGCTCGTCCGGTACGCCGCCGCCCATGCCTCGTAAGCCCCACCCTCTCCAGGACCGGCCGCGGCTCGACCAGGCCTCCGTCGAGCACCTGTATCTTGCGGAAGCCTCTCGACCGGAGAAACTCATGTACTCATGGATCATCGGACGGGTCCTCCAGGCCCTGATAGGGCGGCTGAACGCGGGCGACACCCGCTCTCTAATGCGCACCGTCGCACGCGATGCGCTCTTAGTCTTTCCGGGTGCCAGCTCATTCGCGGGCGAACATCGCGGCAAGCCTGCAATCGAGGCATGGTTCAAGCGCTTCGTCGAGCTCCGGCCTAGCTTTGTCATTCACGACGTCGCCGTCGCCGGCCCGCCGTGGAACATGCGCGTCTGCTTTCGCTTTACCGACCGGATTTCCATCCCTGGTGGAGGCGAGTACCAGAACGAGGGCATGGAGTTCCTGCGGATGCGGTGGGGCATGCTCCAAGAGCAGCGCGTGTACCTCGACACCGAACGGGTCGCGGAGCTCGACGCCCAGCTCGCCGCCGCCGCCGGCGACGCCGTTTCGAGGGCTGCCGCCGCGTCGGCCGGCTGAAGTAGCGGCCATCACATCTCGAGAGCGCTTCGACGTCGCCCAGTCCCGTGACGTCGTCTCAGGCGGCGCCGGACTTGGGCGCTCCCGCGCCTGGGGCTTCGAGCGGCCCGACCAGGTACCGCTGTAAGGTCGGCGCGATCGCCTTGATCAGTGCTTCAGGCGGCAGTGAGGCCAGCGGCTCCACGCGCACCACGTAGCGGGCCATAACGAGGCCGATGATCTTCGAGGAGACGAGGTTTGCCCGCAAGCGCGCGTCGGCGACCGCGAGGCCCTCCGTGATCGGACCGACGACGCGCTCCGCTAACAGGTCGCGCACCATACGCGCCGCTTTGGGCTTGGACGTGGCGGCCCGGATGATCCCCGTGACGACGCGCTGCGCCTTCGGTTCCTCGAGGACGCCAACCGCGAACTGCGCGAGACGGAGGCCGACCTCGGAACGGCGCCCGGCGAGATCCTCGGCATGGCCTCTTCCGGTTCGAACGGGAGCGTCATCACCGACAGGAACAGCCTCTGCTTCGAGCCGAAGAAATGCACCACGAGGGCGGGGTCCACGCCCGCTTCGGTCGCGACCCCACGGATCGTGGCCCGGTCGTAGCCGAGCTCGGCGAACTGGTGTCGCGCCGCGTCGGTGATCGCCTCACGGGTTCCGCTCGCGCTCGGCCGGCGCCCGGTTCGTTGTCTGCCCTTGGCGTAGGCCCTCCGCAGACCGAGTGGCAGGACGACGGCAACTTCGTCCGCCTGCAGGTGGTTGACCCTGACGGATACCGGGTCGAGCTGTTCGCCTACTGAGTCCCCCGCTCGCCATTGGAGGCAGTGGCCGCAGATGGCCTCGACGAGGGTCGGAGGACGCTCGACTACGTCACTGCAGCTACACGGATACCTGGCGCCGGCTTCGCCGCCCGAGGGGTCAGCTGTAGCTGTCCCAGGCCTGCAGGGCGGGGAACGGGTCGAACGGGCGGCCCCCGTCGTACCAGCCGGGGGCGTTCCAGAGCTCGAAGTGGAGGTGGCACCCCCTTGCGTTGCCGGTCTCGCCAACGGCGCCGATCCGCTGGCCCGTGTGGACCCGGTCGCCGGACTCGAACGGTGAGGGCTCCGCCAGGTGCATGTACGCGTAATCGACGCCCGTGCCCTCGCCATCTATCACGATGTAGTTGCCCGCCGAGCGGTGAAACCCCCTGAACTTGACCTGCCCGCCGCGCGCTGCGGTCAAAGGGGTGCCGCAGGGTGCGAAGACATCCTGCCCCTGGTGGCTGTGCCCGGCCCGACCGGTGCCAAAGCGAGCGCCCGCCCCGCCGTAGTCGTGACGGCCGCGGACGGGGAACTGGTGGTCGACCAGGTCGAACGCGTCGCGGGAAAGGTCTCCGGCCTGGGTGCTGCGCGCGACGGCGCCGCCGCGTCCCGCCACGATCAGCCGGAAGGCGTAGCGCCCGGGCGGGGCGGGCGCCGCCCCGAGCATGCCGTTCCACACCACGGTCTGCACCGCGCCGGCCGGAGGGATGGCTTCCTTCCAGCCCTGGACCGGAACCCCGTCCTGCAGGCGGACCAACTCCACCCGCACCGCAGCGGCCCGCCCGTCGAGGATGCGGTAGGAGAACACGACCGTGCGCTGGGCGCCGAAGAACGCCTTTGTCCGGCTGGTGCCTGTCTCCAGGCGCGGGGCGCCCCGCTGGCGAAAGCCCGGCACCGGAGTGGGAGTGGGGTTTGAATCGGGCGGTGGCGGTGGCAGGATCCGGACGGGCGGCGTGCGTTGCGATCGCGTGTCGGCGCCCGTCTCGACGGACACCGGACCGGTGACGGCGTCGATTGGCACCGCTGCGTTGAGGCGGGTGGGACTGCCCGTACCGACCACAGCCTCGGCGTCGTCCCGCGCGCCGAAGCTCCCGTGAAAGATCACCCTGCGCGCATCCGAGAGGCCGCTGCCGCTGAGCTCGAGGGTGCTGCCCGCCCGGGCGCGCTTGCGCGAGGCGCAGCGGCGCAGGCAGCTTACCTTCGCGACCTTCGGCTTCTCGACGAACACGGCGCCCCCGCCGCGACTGCCTTCGGTCCGCGCGCCGGCACCGGCCGCGAGCCCGCCCGAAGCGATCCCCACGACCGCAAGCACGGCTCCGAGGCGAGCCCCGCCGCCACCTGTGGTGAGCCATGCGTCGTCGCTCGGGGAAACCTTCCTCGACGGCACTCGTCCAGCCTCTCTTTCTCCGGCCTACGGGGTTAGCTGACGGGCTCGCGCCGAAAGAGCGGCGCTACGGCCGGCGCCCTTTGGGCTCGACCGATTCGCCCCCTCGAACACCCTCCTTGCGATGTCCGAACGGTTCCCCCGCTCCCCGGTTACGAGGCAACTCGCTCCAGGGACTCGGCAGGCTTGTGGATTCGGCGGCAGTATAACCCGTGTCTGGTCGTCAAACAGAGCGACTCCTCTCATGTCCAGACTCGGTTTGCCGCAGGAGTCGGTTCACCTGCACGTGTGCCACACTGTGCGGCCGCCCGCCCCCTGCGCGGCCCCTTTCGTATGAAGACCTACGTCGCCACACCTGCAAACCGCGAGCGCGAATGGCTCGTGGTCGACGCCACCGGCAAGACGCTCGGCCGCCTCGCCACTCAGCTGGCCGACGCCGTGCGCGGCAAGCGCAAGCCGGAGTACACGCCGCATTGCGACGTCGGGGACTTCGTGATCGTGATCAACGCGGAGAAGATCTCGGTCACGGGCAACAAGCGGGAGGAGAAGAGGTACTACCGTCACTCTGGATATCCCGGTGGGCTGCGCAGTCGCACGCTGAACGAGATGCTCGCCAAGCGCCCTGAGGAAGTCATCCGCCTTGCCGTCAAGGGCATGCTTCCTCGCAACCGTTTGGCCCGAGCGCAGCTGCGCAAGCTCAAGGTCTACGCGGGTCCCGACCACCCCCATGCGGCGCAGCAGCCCAGGCAGATGGAGATCGAAGCCACATGATCGACGACGAGGAAGACCGCACTTCGCAAGACGAGCAGGCAGCCGAGGAGGCCGGCCCGCCGCAGGACGCCGCTCCCGCTGAGGAGGCTTCCGCCGAGGAGGCCGGCGACCCGCAGGCTGGCGCTCCCGCCGACGAGCCGGCCGCTGAGCAAGAGGCTGCCGCCCCCGAGGGTGGCGCTCCCGCCGACGAGCCGGCCGCTGAGCCAGAGGCCGCCGCCACGGAGGCAGCCGGCGAGCCCGAAGTACGCGCCGAGGAGGCCGCGCCCGCCGGCCGGGAGGCTGCCGCCCCCCGGTCGCGGTCGAAGCGCGACCGCGAGCGTGAGAAGGAGGACGAGCCGGAGGCCATCCCGGGCGCCCACCTGGAGCCAGACCTCGTGCTCGAGGACACCTCCGGCGATCGAGGTGACGTCGGCGGCCTGGCCGGCGCGGAGCTCGAGGCGGCAGAGGAGGCGCTCGAGGAGCGGGACGGCGACCTTGGCGAGCAGGCTGTGGAGGAAGCACCGACGCCCGCGCCCGCGCCGGTGCCCACCACGGTGCTCGATCTGGCGGCCGACGCCCGCTATCGCGCCACGGGCAAGCGCAAGCAGGCCGTGGCGCGCGTGATCCTGAAGCCGGGCACCGGTGTCTACATGGTCAACGGTCGCGAGATGACCGCTTTCTTTCCCCGCCCGACCTTGCAGACGATCGTGCGCCAGCCGCTGCAGACGGTGGGCCACGAGGAGCGCATGGACGTGGTGGCCAAGATCCACGGCGGCGGCGTCTCGGCCCAGGCGGGTGCGCTGCGCCACGGTATCTCCAAGGCGCTCACCGAGGCCGATCCGAACCTGCGCGGCGAGCTCAAGAGCCGCGGCTTCCTCACGCGTGACCCGCGTGTGAAAGAGCGCAAGAAGGCCGGGCTGAAGAAGGCCCGCAAGCGCCCGCAGTTCTCGAAGCGCTGAGGTTCGTGTGAAGGATTCGGCAGGGATGCCGAATGCTTCGGCCCTCGCTCCTCGACTGCTCTTCGGCACGGACGGCGTCCGCGGGGTGGCCGGGGAGTTCCTGACCGCCGACCTCGCTCTGGAGCTCGGCCGCGCCGCCTCAGCGTGCTCGCCCGCGCAAGCTCCGCAGGTGCTCATCGTGCGCGACACGCGAGAGTCGGGCGAGATGCTCGAGGCCGCGCTGGCGGCCGGGGTGGCGGCGGGAGGGGGACATGCGCTGCTGGGCGGGGTGCTGCCGACGCCCGGAGCCGCGTTGCTGCTACGCCGCTACGGCTTCGATCTGGCCGCGGTGGTCTCCGCCTCGCACAATCCGTATCGCGACAACGGGATCAAGTTCTTCGGCCCCGACGGCACGAAGGCATCGAACGAGCAGGAGGCGAGGATCGAGGCGATCGCATCGGGGCAGGAGCCACTTGCTGCGCTACCGGTCGGCCGGGTGCGGGAGCTGCACGGCTCCACCGGGGACTACCTGCGAGAGCTCGAGCTGCGCTTTCGCGACCTCGACCTGTCGGGCCGCAACGTGCTCCTCGACTGCGCCAACGGGGCCACCTATCGCGTGGCCCCCGAGATCTTCAGGCGCCTCGGCGCCACCGTGCACGCATTCGCCGTCGAGCCGGACGGCCGCAACATCAACGACGGCTGCGGCTCCACTCACGTCGAGGCACTGGCCGCGCGCGTGCTCGCGGGCGGGCACGACCTGGGATTTGCCTTCGACGGAGACGGCGACCGCGTGCTTGCGGTGGACCGTGCGGGAAAGGTCGTCGACGGCGACGAGCTGATGGCGCTCGCCGCGCTTCACCTGCGCGCTGCGGGTCGGCTGGCCGGCGACGGCGTGGCCGTGACGGTCATGACCAACTACGGCTTCCACACCGCGATGCGAGAGGCCGGCGTGGAGGTGGCGGTGACCCCCGTGGGGGACCGGCACGTGCTCTCCGAGCTGCTAGAGCGCGGATGGAGCCTGGGCGGCGAGCAGTCGGGGCACATCATCGACACCGGGTTCGTGCCCTCAGGCGACGGCGTGGCGGCGGCGCTTCTGACGCTCGAGGCTCTGGGGCCGGGAGGGGACCTGGCCGATCGTCAGGCCATGCGCAAGGTGCCTCAGCGCCTGGTAAATGTGGCGGTCAGGGACCGTGGCGCGCTCGAGGGCGCGAGCGCCGTGTGGCGGGGCGTCGAGGCCGAGTCCGCCCGACTCGAGGGCCGCGGGCGGGTCCTGGTGCGCCCTTCCGGCACCGAGGCGCTGGTGCGGGTCATGGTCGAGGCTCCCGACGAGGTGGAATGCGAGGAGATCACCGCACGCCTGGTCGGGCTCGTGGAGCGGGAATTGAGAGGATGACCGGGTCGCAGGTACCCTGACGCTCGTATGTGCGGAATCGTCGGATACACGGGCTCCCGCCCCTGCCAGGAGATTTTGATCGCCGGGCTCGAGCGGCTCGAGTACCGCGGCTACGACTCGGCGGGTCTCTCGATGGTCAATGGCGGCGGTATCACCTCCGTGCGCGCCGTTGGCAACGTCTCCGCGCTGAAGGGGCGGCTGAACGGCGCCGGCAACGGGGCGCTCAGCGGCATCGGGCATACGCGCTGGGCCACCCACGGCCGGGTCACGGAGGAGAACTGCCATCCCCACCAGGACAGTTCCGGCCGCATTCACGTCGTGCTCAACGGGATCGTGGAGAACTGGGTCGATCTCAAGGAGCGGCTGTCCGGCGAGGGCGCCACGTTCACCTCCCAGACCGATGCCGAGGTGGTTGCCCACCTCGTGGCCTCCCACTACCGCGGCGACCTCGTTGAGGCCGTGCGCTTGGCATACGGCGAGCTTCGCGGCCACTACGCGTTCGTCGCGCTCGGCGCCGACGAGCCAGGCACACTTGTGGGGGCGCGCAAGGAGTGCCCCCTCGTGGTCGGCCTTGGCGAGGGTGAGAGCTTCATCGCCTCGGACGTGCCGGCCTTCCTCGGCGCCACCAGGCGCATCCAGTTCGTCGAGAACGACGAGATAGTGGTCGTGACCCCGAACGAGACTCGCTTCCTCGATGCCGAGGGCGCCACCGTGGAGCGCGCTGTCGAGGAGGTGGACTGGGATGCGGACACAGCCGAGAAGGGGGGCTACGAGACCTTCATGCTCAAGGAGATCCACGAGCAGCCCGACGCCGTGGCCGAGACGGTCGCGGATCGCCTGGCCCACGGGAAGGTGGAGCTCGGGGACGTGGGGATCACCGACGATGAGCTGAAGCACATCCGCCGGGTGGTGATAGTGGCCTGCGGTACCTCCTATCACGCAGGCCTCCTGGGCCGCTACGCGATCGAGGCATGGTCGCGCGTGCCCGTGGAGATGGACGTCGCCTCTGAGTTCCAGTACCGCAATCCCGTGATCGACGAGCGCGACCTCGTGATCGGGATCACCCAGTCGGGCGAGACCGCGGACACGCTGGCAGCGATGGGGGTGGCGCGCAGGGCGGGTGCCAGGGTCCTGGCGGTGACGAACGTGATGGGGACTCGCGCTACACGCGAATCGGACGGCTTCCTTCTCACGCGCGCCGGGCGCGAGGTCAGCGTAGCCGCGACGAAGACATTCGTCGCTCAGCTGGCTGCGATGTACCTGTTCGGGCTGAAGGTGGCCGAGGTGCGCGGGTCGCTCGAGGCCGGGGTCTTCGAGCGCCTCGTGGACGAGCTGAGGAGCATGCCCGACCGGGTCGAGCAGCTGCTGGCCTCTGTGGATGGGCCGGTTCGCGCGATGGCCCACGACTGGCGCGAGTCTGAGTTCTTCTTCTTCCTTGGCCGGCTCTGCGGGCTAGGGGTGGCGCTCGAGGGGGCGCTGAAGCTCAAGGAGATCTCCTACGTGAACACCGACGCCTACGCCGCGGGCGAGATGAAGCACGGACCGATTGCGATGCTCGACGACCGCACGCCGGTCGTCTGCGTGGCCACCGACTCCCCTGTGCTCGAGAAGGTGCTCTCCAACGTGGCCGAGGTGCGCGCCCGCGGGGCCCACGTGCTGGCCGTGGCCACGGAGGGCAACAGCGAGGTGGCGCGCCACGCCGAAGAGGTGATCTACGTGCCTCGCACCGACTGGCTGCTACAGCCGCTGCTCGCGGTGATTCCCCTCCAGCTGCTCGCCTACTACATCGCCCGCGGGCGGGGCCTCAACGTCGACCAGCCGCGCAACCTCGCCAAGACGGTCACCGTCGAGTAGAGAGCGCCGGCGCGCTCGGTCCTCCGGCGGCCCGCAAACGATGCCCCCGCTCCCCGATTGGCTGGAGCCGCTCTTCGAGGCCTCCGAGATGCGCGCCGTCGACGCCTGGGCGATCGAGGAGGCGGGCATCGCGTCGCTCGAGCTGATGGAGAGGGCCGGCCTCAGCCTGGCCCGCGCCGTCGCGCGCGTCGCCCGCCCCGGCGCGATCCGGATAGTGACCGGAAAGGGCAACAACGGCGGGGACGGCCTGGTGGCAGCCCGCCTGCTGCGCGAGGACGGGCGCGAGGTGGATGTCCTGACCACCGCGCCGCTCGACGAGCTTCGAGGAGATCCGCTCGCGAACCTCGGGCGGCTGCCCGGGCCCCCGCCGGAGCCCTTCGACCGCGCCCGGCTGAACCGCTCGGGCGCCGTGGTGGACGCCCTTCTCGGCACGGGCTTCGCGGGCGAGCCGAGAGAGCCGGTGGCGGGCGCGATCGCCGCAATCAACGAGCAGGAGGCGCCGGTGCTGGCCTGCGATGTGCCATCCGGCGTCGACGCATCCACAGGCGAGACGGCCGGCGTGGCCGTCCGGGCCTCGACCACGGTGACCTTCCACGGCTCGAAGGTGGGACTTCACGTGGCGCCCGGCGCCTTCTGTGCCGGCGCGATCGAGGTGGCCGACATCGGGATTCCCCGCGGCGCGCCGGCGCCCGCGGCGGCCGGGCTGATCGGCGAGGGCGTTCTCGACCTATACCCGCGCCGCCCGCGGCAGGGCTCGAAGTTCACGTCGGGGACCGTGGTGGTTGCCGGCGGTGCCCGCGGGCTCACGGGGGCGCCCACGATGGCCGCTCTCGCGGCCCAGCGGGCGGGCGCCGGCTACGTCCAGGCGGCCGTCCCCCGGCCGGCCGAGCCCGTGCTGGCGCTGCGGCTGCTCGAGGGGATGACCCGCGGGCTGCCCGACGAGGAGGGCTCCCACACCCCGGAGGGACTCGCCGGCCTGGCAGAGCTGGCCGGGCGGGCGGGCGCCGTGGTGCTCGGTCCCGGCCTGGGGCGCGCCGAGTCCGCCGTTGCGTTCGCCAGGGAGGGTGCCCGCTGCCTCGCCGTGCCGCTGTTGATCGACGCCGACGGCCTCAACGCCCACGCCGGAGCCCTCGAGACCCTCCGGCGGCGCTCGGCGCCCACGGTGCTCACTCCGCACGCGGGCGAGCTCGGTCGGCTGCTCGAGGTGGATTCCGCGACGGTGACCGCACACCGCATGGCCTGCGTGCGCGAGGCCGCCGAGCGCAGCGGCGCGGTCGTTCTCCTGAAGGGCCACGACACCCTCGTGGCCGCGCCCGGCCGGCCCGTGGCGATCAGCCCGGGCGGCACGCCCGCACTCGCGACGGCCGGCACGGGAGACGTGCTCTCAGGGCTGATCGGCGCACTCCTGGCCAAGGGGATGGACGCCTTCGAGGCGGCGGCCCTGGGCACTCTCGCGCACGTGCGGGCGGGCCGGGCCGCCGCAGAGCGCCACGGGGCCGACCACGTGATCGCGGGGGACGTGATCGACGCCCTCCCGGCCGGTTTCGCCCGGTAAGGTGGCCTCCGTGCCTGCCACGGTCGGCGAAATCATGGATTCGAGCCCTGCGACGGTCAGCCCCGACGCCGACATCGAGACCGTCATCCGGACCCTGCGGGAGCACGAGCTGCCGGGAATTCCCGTGGTCAGCGACGGCGGCCGCTGCGTGGGCATCATCACCGAGGCCGACCTCGTCCTGCCCGACGAAGACGGTGACCTTCACATCCCCCACTACGTGAACATCTTCGGTGGGACCATCTTCCTCGAGCCGCTTCAGCGCTTCGAGGAGCGCCTGCGCAAGGCGTTCGCCTCGAAGGCGGAGGACCTGATGACCGCCGACCCCGACACGGTGGCGCCCGACACCACCGTCGAGGAGGCCGCTCGACTGCTCCACGAGACTGGCCACAACCGCATGCCCGTGGTGGAGCACGGGCGCCTGGTGGGAGTAGTAACGCGGGTCGACATCCTCGGCGCCTTCGTCTCCTGACCCGATGCCAGAGCGAGCGCTCGCGCGAGTCCGGCCGGGGGCGGTCGAGCGCAACTGCGCCCGGCTGCGGCGAGCCCTAGGGGGCGGGGCCGAGCTGTGCGCGGTGGTGAAGGCCGACGGCTACGGGCATGGCGCGGAGCGCTGCGCCCGCGCGGCGCTGGCGGGCGGGGCCTCATGGCTCGCCGTTGCCACCGCCGTCGAGGCCGCGGAGCTCAGGGCGGCAGGCATAGAGGCCAGGTTGCTGGTGATGGGCGCCCTCACAGCCGGCGAGATGCCCTTGGCGCTCGACGCCGGAGCGGAGGTGGTGGCCTGGAGCACGGACTTCGTCCGCGCGCTCGCCGAGCACAGGGGCCGCCGCCCTGCCCAGGTGCACGTGAAGCTCGACACGGGCATGGGGCGCCTCGGCACGGATGACCCGCGGGAGGCGCGCGGGGTGGCGCGCAAGATCGACGCCGCCAAGCGCCTGCGACTCGCCGGGCTGATGACCCACTTCGCCACCGCCGACGAGCGGGGCGACGAGCATTTCCCTGCCCAGCTCGAGCGCTTCAGTGCCTTCGTAGCGGACATGCGGGCCGAGTACGCGGGGCTCGTGGTGCACGCCGCCAACAGCGCCGCCACCCTGCGCGACCCCGGCAGCCACTTCGACATGGTGCGCTGCGGCGTGGCGGTCTACGGCCTCGACCCGTTCGGGCGGGACGCTGCGGAGCAGGAGCTCGAGCCCGCGCTCGAGCTCGAGTCCTACTTGGCCGCGGTCAAGCGGTTCAAGCCGGGCCAGAGCGCGGGCTACGGTCGCCGCTGGACGGCGCGGGAGCCGACGTGGGTGGGCGTGCTGCCGATCGGATACGGGGACGGGTGGCGCCGTGGGCTGACCAACAACTGCGACGTGCTCGTGGGCGGGCGCCGGCGCCCGCTCGTGGGCACCGTCAGCATGGACAACGTGACGGTGGACCTCGGACCGGACACTGAAGTGGCAGTGGGCGACCAGGCGGTCCTGATCGGGACCCAGGGCGGTGAGCGCATCACCGCTGAGGAGGTGGCTGAGCGGCTCGACACGATCAACTACGAGGTCACCTGCGGGATCGCGCGACGGGTCCCGCGCGTCGACTCCCCGTGAGCGCCCCGCTTGCCGAGCGCCTGGCGCGGGCGCAGCCGGTCCGCATGGCCCGAGAGGCTCTGGCCGGCACGCAGGGTGGCGCCTGGCTCGTGGGCGGAGTTGTCCGCGACGCCCTTCTCGCACGCCCCCTCGGCGATGTGGACATCGTGGTGGAGGAAGACCCGCGAGCCGCGGCGCGCCGGATAGCCCGGGCGGTGGGAGGGCCGGCGTTTCCCCTCTCGGACGAGTTCGGCGCGTGGCGGGCGCTCGACCGGGGGCGCGGATTCTCCTGTGATGTCTCGCCCCTGCGGGGCGCGACGATCGAGGAGGACCTGCGTTGCCGCGACTTCACGGTGAACGCAGTCGCGGTGCCCCTCGGGGGCGGCGAACCGATCGACCCGGCCGGCGGCGTCGCCGACCTGGAGAGGGGCGTCCTGCGCGTGCTCGGGCCCGGTGCGTACGCGGCCGACCCGCTTCGCCCGCTGCGGCTCGTGAGGCTCCACGCAGAGCTCGGGCTCGTGCCAGACCCGGAGACCGAGCGGTTGACCCTCGACGCGGCCGCCCGGCTGGGAGAGCCCTCGCCGGAGAGGGTCTTCGCCGAGCTGCGCCGGCTGCTGGTGGCGCCGGGTGCGGTCGCCGGCCTGGAGCTGGCGGAGCGGCTGGGCGTTCTGGGCGCCGTGCTGCCCGAGGTCGCCGCCCTGCGCGGCGTCGAGCAGAGCCGCTTTCACCACCTGGACGTGTACGAGCACACCCTCGAGGTGCTGCGCCGCCAGATCGAGCTCGAGGGACGCCTCGACGAGCTCTTCGGCGAGCTCGGCCCACCGCTGCGGGCGCTCCTCGAGGAGCCGCTGGCGGACGAGCTGACTCGCCTGCAGGCGCTGCGCCTGGGAGCGCTCTTCCACGACGTGGCAAAGCCCGACACGCGTGGCATCCGGCCCGACGGCAAGGTGACCTTCATCGGGCACGACTTCGCCGGCGAGGAAATGGTGGCGCAGATCTTCCGCCGCCTGCGCACGAGCGAGCGCCTGCGCACGTTCGTGGGGGCGCTCGCCCGCCACCATCTGGTGCTCGGCTTCCTCGTGCGCGAGCGGCCGCTGTCGGCAGCCGCGGTCTACTCCTACCTCAAGCGGTGCGCCCCCGTTGAGGTCGAGGTCACCGTGCTGTCGTGTGCCGACCGGCTCGCGACCCGCGGCGAGAGCTTCGAGGTCGCGATCGCCGCGCATCTCGAGCTTGCCTCGGAGCTGATGGGCCCGGCGCTCAAATGGCGGGCGGAGGGCCCCCCGAAGCCGCCGGTGCGCGGCGACGAGCTGGCCGCCGCGCTGGCGATGGAGCCGGGTCCCGAGCTGGGGCACCTCCTCGGGCGCCTGGAGCAGGCCGCCTACACCGGCGAGGCGGCCACTCGCGACGACGCCCTGGCGCTCGCACGCCGGCTGCGAGAAGATCAACGGACATGATCGTCGACTGCGCCGTATACGAGGCCGGCCAGCGCAAGAACGGCCTTGTCGAGCTCGATCACGCCTTTGAGCAGGTGGGCGGCGACAACTCCTTCGTCTGGATCGGCCTGCTCGAGCCCACGGAGGAGGAGTTCGACACCGTCCGGCGCGAGTTCGGCCTCCACGACCTCGCAGTCGAGGACGCCATCAAGGCCCATCAACGCCCGAAGCTGGAGGCCTACGGGGACACGCTGTTCGTGGTCCTCAAGACGGCGAAGTACGAGGACAAGGAGGAGGTGGTGGTCTTCGGCGAGCTCCTGCTCTTCGTGGGCAAGCGGTTCCTCATCACCGTGCGCCACGGAGGAAGGGAGCTCCACGACGTGCGCGACCGGCTGGAGTGCGACCCCGAGCTCATGCGCTGCGGGCCCGGGGCGGTCCTCCACGCGATCGTCGACCGCGTCGTGGACGACTACGGGCTCGCGATGGAGGGCCTCGAGAACGACATCGAGGAGCTCGAGGAGGAGGTCTTCTCGACCTCTCGGCAAAACCGCGCCGAGCGCATCTACAAGCTCAAGCGCGAGGTGCTCCACTTCATCCGGGCCACGGCGCCGCTCGTTGAGCCGACCAACCGGCTGGCCCTCGGCCACTACGACCTGATCCCGGGCCAGGTCCGCCCCTACTTCCGGGACGTGAACGACCACGTGGTGCGCATCCGCGAGCAGCTCGACGGTTTCAGCGACCTGTTGACGAGCATCCTGGAGGCAAACCTGACGCAGGTGGGCGTCGGCCAGAACGAGGACATGCGAAAGATCTCGGCCTGGGTGGCGATCGCCGCCGTGCCGACGATGATCGCCGGGATCTACGGGATGAACTTCGAGCACATGCCCGAGCTCCGCTGGACCTTCGGGTATCCACTCGTGCTGGCGGTGATGCTCACGGTCTGCGGGTCGCTGTTTCGGGCGTTCAAGCGGGCCGGGTGGTTGTGGGGGGGGGGGGGGGGGCCCCCCCACCCCGGGGGGCGGGGGGGCCCCCCCACCCCCGGGGGCGGGGGGGGGCCCGCGGGCCCCCCGGGCGGCCCAGGGTTTGGGCCCCCGCCCCCCCGGGGGGGGGGGGACCCCCGCGGGAGGGGGCCCCCCCGCCCGACTGGCCCCCCCAAACCAGGGCGGGTAAAAACCGCGGCCCC
>JAUJNT010000008.1:53848-87871 GCA_030448005.1 Thermoleophilaceae bacterium | reverse complement strand
GCCGCGAGCTCCCGCGCAGGGTGCGCTCGATCACGCCATGATCTGACCCGTGGCGCGGACTTGCACGATCCTGCTGATGCCCGTGCTGGCGGTCGCGCTGTGCCTCAGCGCGACGCCGGCGCAGGCCGACGAGAGAGTCAACGCGATGGTCAAGGCGTTGCGCACCGACCCCGTCTTCGTGAGCGGCGCGGCAAGCCGCTCCGTGCCGCCCGCGCAGATCAGGGCATTGCGCCGCGCGGTTGCCGCCGCGCGGGTGCGGGTGTTTGTCGTCGTCGCGCCGGCCTTCGGCGGCGAGCCGGGGCTCGGGACGTTCGATTCGCTGCCCGATCTGCTGCACGACCGGCTCGAACGCGACGGGATCTACCTGGCCGTCGAGCTCGGTCCGAGCGTGCACGGCCAGGCGTTCGGCGTGCCGGTCCGTTTCGACACCGGCGATCTGCGCAGCGCCGTCTACGACGATCGTCCCGAGGCTGGTCCGGGTGAGGCCGCGCGCTATGCCGTGGAGCTGCTGACGACGGGCCGGCGCGACGCAGTGCCGCGGCGCGGCGGCGAGGCGACGGTGCAGGCGGCCCCGGTCGTGGCCGCCGGGCTCGCGACCGGCGCGCTCGGCTTCGCCGCCGCCGGCTGGCCGTGGATCGCGATGCGCCGCCGCCGCCGGGAGCAGAGCGCTGCGCCACAGGCTGCGCTCGCCGCCGCGCCGCCGCTCGATCCGCGGGTGCTGCGCGACCGGGCGCACGGGCAGCTGGCCGGGCTGTCGGCCGCGCTCGCCGCGGCCGACGCTCCGCCGACCCCCGCCTTCGACGCCTACGCGGCCGCTTCGAAGCTACTCGAAGACGCAGACGAGGACGATGCGCTCGCCCTGCTCGCCGCGCTCGAGCTCGTGCGGCGCGCCGATGCCACGCTGCGTGGGCGGCCCTCTGCGCCGTGCTTCTTCGATCCGCGCCACGGCGCGGCCAACACGCGAACGCGCTGGCGTCTCGGGCGCGAGGAGGCCGACATCCCCGCGTGTCGCCCGTGCGCACGGAAGGTGGCGAAGGGGCGCGCGCCCGCTGCGGTGCAGGACGGCGGGCTGCCTTACTTCGAGCGCGACACGCTGTGGGCGCGGACCGGCTTCGGCGCGCTCGATGACCAGCTCGCGGCGCGCGTGCTCGGCGGCGAGGCCCGGCGATGAGGGCGCTGGTGATCGCTGTGGGGCTGGCGCTGCTCGTCCACGCGTCGCCGGCCGGCGCCGCCGACCGCCTCGACGACCTCGCCCAGCAGCTGCGCGAGCGACCGCTCGCGATCGACGCGGACCTGCTGTGGTTCTTCAGCAGCGCCGAGGAGGTCCGTCTCGTGCGGGCGCTGCGGCGCAGCCCCGTCGACTTCCACGTCGCGCTCGTGCCGGAGTTCGAGGACGACGAGTCCGGCGGCGACGGCAACCGGATCGTGGCCTCGCTGCACCAGCGCCTGGGACGCCCGGGGGTCTATCTCGTCATCGACCAGCACGGCTACTTCTCGGCGGGCACGTGGGCGATCCCGCGCGAGATCCGCGTGTCGAACAGCCTGGCGTTTCCCAGTAGTAGCGAGGCCCGCACGGCCGCAGGGGCGGTCAAACGCGTACGGGATCTCGTCGCCGAGGTCGCGGCGGCCCCGCGCGGGCGGACGACCGACGAGCCGTACCTGAGCCCGCTGGAGCCGTACGAGAACTGGCGCACCCGTCGATACGGCGAGTCTACCGCGGATGTTGCCCTGGATGCGGCCATCGCCGGTGGCATCCTCGGCCTGTTCGCCGGTGGCTTGGCGCGCCTGCGCGCGCGACACGTGGCTGCCCGCCCACCCCGTACCGCCCCCCCTCGGCGCCGACGCAGGGGCAAGCGTTGATCTGCCGCCTGATCGGAGTGGCCGTCGCGCTCGCCGCGCTGCTCGCCGGCGCGCTCCCCGCCGCCGCGGCCACCCTGCCCAAGGACATCGCGGCCCAGCTGCGCCGCTCCCCGCTCGTCGTCGATCCGTCCTTGGCGGAGGCGGTCCCCGCCGCGCAGCGGCGCGCGGTGCTGCGGGCGATCGAGGCGGCGCCGTATCCCGTCTGGGTCGTGCTCGTGCCGATCACGGCCGGGGATCGCTACGGCGGCGACGCGGGCCGCTTCCTCGGCGTGGTCCACGGGCGCCTGGGTCGGGACGGCGTCTACGTCACGGTCTCCGGGCGCCTGCTCAGCCACAGGGCGTTCGGCGTCGACGACGAGCACCCTGACCTCAACCAGGCGAGCACAGTCGGCAACTTCGAGTCCGGCGTCTACGACGAGCCGCAGATCGCCAAGGTCCGGCGCTTCGTCGAGGCACTGCGCGCCCCTGATCTCGCCGCCCGCTACGCGCGCACGGAGGCGCGCCTGCGCAGGCAGCGCGAAGAGTCGCTAGCCCCGCCACCGCCCGCCGCGGCCGACGGCGAGGAGCAGGATGGCGGCGTCGGGTGGCTGCTGCCGGTCGCCGTGCTGACAGCGCTCGGCGCCGGCGCCGGCGGCGCGCTCGTGCATCGGCGCCGGCGCCGCCACGCCCGCCCGGCCCCCGCCGACGAGCCGCTGATCCCCGCGCGCGTCTTTCAGCACGCCCACAGCGCCCAGGCCGGAGAGCTGCGCGAGCAGATCGAGGAGCGCCTGATCGCCTTCGCCGACCGGATCGACCGGACCGGCACGCCCGCGAGCGATACCGCCCAGGAGCGCCAGCAGCACGCGCTGGCCGCCTACGCGGCCGCGCGCCGCGTCCTGGCGTCCGAGCCGCGCATGGTCGACCTCGTCGGTGCGCTCGTGCTCGTCGAGGACGGCAGCCGCGCGCTCGCCGCCGCCGAGGCGCTCGAGGCCAGCCGCCCCGCGCCCCGCACCGCACCGCTGTGCTTCTTTGATCCGCGCCACCCGGGATCGACGCTGCCCGTCGACTGGCCGGGGGGCCTCACCGTGCCGGCCTGCGCCACGTGCCGCGCCGCCCTGCGTGCCAACCGGCCGCCCGACGCGCTGCTCGACGACGGCCGCCCGTGGTTCGAGACCGACTCGCTGTGGGCGCGGACCGGCTTCGGCGTCTTCGCGCCCGACCTCGCGCAGCGCGTCGGCCGAGGCGAGCTGCGGCGCGCCCGCGACGGTGCGTAGCGATGGGTGCAACCCGCGTCGGGCCGCCCACGCTGCCGCACGTCTCCAAAGCATCGGCGCCGCCAACCGCCGATCACCCGAAAGGCACAGATGTCCCTCGTACGAACTCTTGGTGGGGCGCCGGCCTGAGCATCGCGCTCGCGGCGCCGGCGATGCGCCATCGCCCGCCGCGGGGCGCAGCGGATCGTCGGGGCTCGAGCGGACGTTTGCCCACAGCGACTACAACCACCGTCGCCCGCTCGCCGATGCGCTCTCGCACGGCTTCAAGAACGTCGCCGACGTGTGCCTGAGCAACGGCACGTAGGCCCTGCCGGGACCTCCGCGACCCACCGGTCAAGCAAGCTACGGTCCATACGGATGCCGCTGAGCGGCGTCTTCGGTCAGGGCTCGTAGCGGCGGGCCGGCGCCGGCGCCGGGTAGGTTGTCGTCTCGACCAGGTACTGATGAAGGCAAAGACCGCGCTGAAGGCAGGACCGAGGCTCTCCAGGTTCTGATGAAGGCATAGACGGCGCCTCAAGGCACCGGGGATGCAAGCTTTGGTTACTTGCCGCGGATAAACGCTTGGGTTCCGAAGTGCGACGGCGGCGCCTGGTGAGGGCGCGACCGTACAGCCTCGCTCCGTCTCGCCGCCGCTGTAGCCGCAGCTACCGCCGCCGTTATTCGGCAGGCGCGCGGGCGCATCCGGATGTCGGCCGGGGGCGTCACCGTGGGCCCGCCGGCGATAGCCGTGAACGCCCGACGACACCGGGCTACATGATCTCCCGAGAGCCGGGCGGCAGGTCGCCCAGCGATCCCAGGTCGCTGGGACGGGCCAGCTCGCGAGATACTGAGCTATGGGCGACACCGTTCCCGAACAGCCCGACGACCTCGAGGTTCTCGATACCTCCAAGAGATGCTCGCCAAGCTAGCGGACTGATGGGCGAGCAGGTGGGAGCTGGTGTGCAGACCGTGGAACCACGCAGCCTGCTCCTGAGCTGTTCAGGCATTCTCAGACCCGGCCCTGAGCCAGAAGCCCAGTCCAGCGAGGTAACGCAGATCGTCGAGGAGTTCAACGCGATCGCGGGCCGCGCTTCGGACACACTGAGGCTGCGAATCGGAACCGACGTGGCGCTCATCTTGGACCCATTCGTATTTGATGGTGCCTACTGGAGGAACAAGTTGCAGCACCTCAGCCTCACGATGGGCGGCCTTCATATCTGGATGAGGGCGGGTAGCCAGGAGGCGTGGCTTGAGCGCGCGATCGAGGAGCCGTGATCCCTCAGGGCGACTTGAGGGTGGCGCGTTGGGCTCGAGCAGGCGTACTCTCGGCGCCACAACACAAAGCGGCCCCCGCCAGTGCGGTAAACACGTCAATGGCGCATCGCTCCGACCCCCGAGGGTGGAGAGCACCTGCTGCGTGCGGGCGTCCCCGCCTAGAACGGACGGGGACGACCATGCAGCGGGTGCATCGATGAACGGGGTCCGTTCACCGGACCCGGACCCACCGGGCGTCGATCCGGCCGTATTCACCGGGACCGACACCTGGCAGACGCTCGCGCTGCTGGCAGCAATCGCTGTAGCCACGCTTGGCCTGGCCCTCTACAGCTTCGTGACTGGAGAGGGACTGTTCATAGGTGCTTTCTTTCTGGCGATGGGCCTCGGCACAGTTTCCCTGCTGGTGCGCAACCGCGGGCTGCGCTGCGAGATCACTCCCGAGACCATCACTTTCTCAGTACTCGGGCCCGGCCCCACGCGGGGCTTCTCGATCGAGCGCGCCGATGTCGAGCTCATCACCGTTAGCGGCGGGCGGACCGGTGGATGGGTTGCCGTGCGCCGAAGGGGCTGGAAGATCCAGGCCCGTCACCCGCTTGGCCGGTTCGACGCGGCGGCGTTTGCCGAGGCACTTCGACGGCAAGGCTGGCCGGTGGTCGAGGAGTGATTTAGCTGATGCCCCGCTGGTGCGGCGGGGCACGGCGGAAGGTTGCGCGTCGGCGCGTTACCGCAACACCGGCGGCCATCCCAGCTATGAAGACAGCGGCGTTGACCACAGGAGTACGCCGCAGAGTCAGAGAAGGCGTTTGCCATGGTCATGGCCGGCACTCCTCGGCCCATTCCAGCGCGACGACGGTGCGCGTCCCGCGCAGCGGAAGCAGCGGATAATGCCCCCACCCCTCGGGCGGCACGTCATCGGCGCGTGGCGGAACCCGCCTCCTGTCGGTGCCGAAGTGCAGCAGCAGCACGGCATACCGGCCGTCGGCGCGGACGACGTCCGTCGCCCATGTGCCGGGTGCAGGCCCGGGAATCGCCCGCCGCCGGCGTGGAAGGTCGAGCAGGTAGGCCGACCACAGCTCGCCCTCGAACCACCAGACCAGCCGCGCGTACCAGACGACGTAGGCGACGAACGCGACCGACGCCAGCGCGACCGCAACCGGGGCGCCACCGCCGACCTCCCAGCCCAGCCCGTACGCGAGCGCGGACGCGCAGACGACGTTGCCCGCCAGCAAGAGGACCTGCCGCCGTGCCACCGTCGCCGTGAAGTGCAGCCGGTCGCCGAGCCGGGGGACCTCGCCAGTCAGGACGGCGATCAGTTGACCGACTCGGTGATCGATAGCAGATGCTCGGCGACCCGGCGGCCGTTCGCGCGCACGATCTCCCCCTCGCCGCGCGCGCGTGCAGGACGAACGCGCCACCCGCTCCCGGGCAGGCCGGGCGCGACTCACCGTAGACGAACAAAACCAGCAGTCTCGCCAGCCTCATGTTGCGAAATGCAACCAGACCAACGCCGCCGCGGCAACGAGCGCTCTCTCCTCGTTGAGGCGCCGTGCCCTCATCGCGATCGTCCCGGCAGTCTTCCGCTGGGGGACCGGACGCGTGATTGCTCTCGGCGCAGAGCGATCATGCCGGCGGCGATCAGGCAGACGACTCCTTCGGCCACCAAGCGATCGCGCTCGCAGCTGGAATGTGGCCAAACGAGTGGCGTGGCGTAGCGGACGCACGGCGATCGGTCGGCGCCGGAAGCCATCGCGCGCCTGACCCGCAGTTGCGTCTCGTTGCGCAAAGGGCAGCCGACGCCCCGCTGGCGTGCGGGCTTCGAGCCCTGGTCGCTTGTGTGGCAGCGCCGCCTCGCCGGTAAATGGACATTGGATGGTGGCCTTCTCCGCCGCCGCGAGCTGCGGCTCCTTAGGATGGACCGAATGCACTGGCGGTGGTGGGCAGCGGCTCTCGCGACGGTCACAGGCAGCGTGCTCGTGGCATGGTGGGTCGTCGGTTTTCTCGGCTTCCCACCCTGGTTAACCGCCCTCCTGGCTGTGATCGCGGCTCTGTTGGTGCTGGGCTTTGTCGCTCTCTACGTCGCGCCGTATGTGCTGGGTACCGTGGACGGCATTCGGGACGGCCTCGCCGGGCGACCCGCTGATGAGGACCTACTTGAACGCCTGCGTTCGATGACGATCAATCAGGTGCGCCGCCGTGCGGACGACTTCGAGCAGCGCGCGCGGGCAGCGAAGGGCGGGCGCTCAAGCGAAGCCCGCGAGAACGCCCATATCTACGAACTTCCGGCCAGCCGTTGGCGCCAGCTGGAGAGCGCGATGAGGAGGCGAATGCCTTCGAGGTCGGGGATCTTCCAGACAAGGAGGTCGAGCGCTGGGGGGCACGCCTCGAGCTATACAGGGACGATGAGCCGTGGCCTCCGCAGAAAGGACCCGGCCGTCCAAACCCGCAGCTGCGTACGGTGCGGCTAGGGGCTCGCACCGCTGCGCGCGGGCGTCTACTGCTTCGACGCTGGCCTGCCCCACGAGTGCGACCACCGCCTCATGAATGAAGCTGGCGCGACCGCTTCGGCCAGTGGCTGTTGCGTAAACCGGGGCTGTCCGGGGTGGTCGGGACGATTCCGGTATGTCTCAGAACTTCATCGCGTGTGATCGTGATCAGGAGCTTTTTTTGCCGCCGTCGCTGCGGGAGTGGCTGCCGGCGGGCCATTTCGCGTGGTTTGTAGTCGACGCCGTCGCGGAGCTGGACCTCTCGGCGTTCTACGGCGTCTATCGCGACGATGGGCATGGGCGGCCTGCGCACGATCCGGGGATGATGGTGGCGCTGCTTCTCTACGCCTACGCGCGCGGGGAGCGCTCGTCGCGCAAGATCGAGCGGGCGTGCGTCGAGGACGTCGCGGTGCGAGTCGTCGCGGGCAACAAGGCGCCCGATCACACAACGCTCGCGCGCTTTCGCCAGCGCCACGAGGCGGCGCTCGCCGACCTCTTCGGCGAGGTGTTGTCGTTGTGCGCCGAGGCGGGGCTGGTCGAGCTTGGGGTGGTCGCGATCGACGGCACGAAACTGCACGCGAACGCAAGCCGTGACGCGAACACAGACTACGAGCAGATCGCCAGCGAGATCCTCGAGCAGGCCGACGCTGTCGACCGCGAGGAGGACGAGCGCTACGGGCCGGGATCGAGCGTTGACGTGTTGCCAGAGGGCTTTCGCAGCTCGAAGGGCCGGCGGGCGTGGTTGCGCGAGGCCCGCCAGCGCCTCGAACAGCGCCGCGCCGAGGAGGCACGTCCGATCCCTAGGTCGCGGCCCGACCGGTTACACGAGTGCGCCCGGCGGCTTGAGGAGGAGCTCGCGGTCGAGTGCCGCGCGGCCGAGCGCCAAGATGAAATGTGGGCGGCCAGGAGCGCGGCAGGAGAGCAGCCCAGCAGCCGGCCGCCAAAGCCCTATTCCCCACCCGATACGCCGGCTGGGGTGATCAACACCTCCGATCCCGACTCGCGCAGATTGAAGGCGCCGCAGGGTTATTTGCAGGGCTACAACGCGCAGGCCGCAGTTAACGATCGCCAGATCGTGATCGCCGCTGAGGTCAATGCCTCCACCGCCGATTTCGGCAACCTCGGCCCGATGGTCGACGCCACCCTCGGCGAGCTCACGAACGCCGGCGTGTCCGAGACGCCTGAAGTCGTGGTCGCCGACGCCGGCTACTGGCACACAGAACAGATGCATGAGATTGTCAACCGAGGATCCAGGTGCTCGTCCCGCCGGACGCGAGCGGACGCAAGACACCACGACCAGGGTGGGATGGCGGCCCCTACGCGTTCATGCGCAGCGCGCTTCAGACCGACCGCGGCGGCGAGCTCTATCGAAAACGCCAGGGCATGATCGAGCCCGTCTTCGCCGACACGAAGTTCAACCGCCGGATCGATCGCTTCTTACGCCGCGGCAGAGCCGCCGCGCGGTCGGAGTGGCGACTGATCACCGCGACTCACAACCTCAGCAAGCTCTACCGCCACCGGGCCGCCCTCGCCATCGGGTGAGGGAGGCTACCCCGCTGGACAAGGCCCGGCCAAAAGCGACCTGCGAGCGGATCCAGCCGACGCACATCGCGAGACCATCGCGCGGATTACGCAACGGCCACGCCACAAGGGAGTCGTGTGGCGGCTCGTGACTCCTTTTGCGACACGAGCCGCGACCGGGCGGGCGGCCGGGATGGCCTGCTGCGCCGGGCGCCGCTTGGCGACTCCCGACCCTCGCCGCGGCAAGAGGCCGGCATCTCGCGCCCGCGTGGTCCTGCGCTCGGGATGGGCTCATGCGAGGGGGTCGCGGATCTCGATTCCCGTGAAGCGCCTGAAGCCGCGATCGCGAGTATGTATGAGGCCGACGCCGTGCTGACGCATCAGACCGGCCAGGTGTGCGTCGGGAACGTCGTTGGCGCGTGCGCGCGCGCCGCCGGTGTCGAGGTAGAGCTCCCAGAAGCCCGGCGACTCGCCGGGCGTCCTGACGTGCGGCCGGCGCAGCAGGTCACCGATCGTCTGGACGGCGTCCGTGATCGACAGCGGGTTGGGGAGGATTCCCGGGTGGGTCGCGATGCGCAGGAATCCCATGATCGCGGGCCAGAAGAGGTAGACGATCTCGGGGCCTTGGCCCAACCGCTCGAGCAGCGCGAGCGCCGGCCCGTGCTCGTCGGCGTCCTCGTTGACCGCGTAGACGAGCATATTCGCGTCGACCGTCTGGCTCACCCCGACCGCTCTTCGAGGACCGCCCTCAGGGCGTCCTTGTCCTCGAGGTCGACGCGCGGCCTCCCCAGCCGGGCGGTGCGAAGCTTGAACGCGACCGCCCCCTCGTCCGACCGCTCGGCACCGCTGAGCGCGGGCGCCAGCAGCTCGGAGGCGACCTGCCCCATGCTCTTGGCTTCGCGGCGGCTGAGGCGGCGCAGCCCTTCCAGCACCGAGCCGTCGAGATCGATCGTCGTACGCGGCATGCTGCGTGATGTTAGTAAGTAGAGCACCTGATGATCAGGGCAGCAACGCTTCGCTCAGGTACGGGACGATGCCTCCGATGAGCGAAGGCTCGATCAAGCTGGCCGGCGGGGCATACGATCCCGAGCGGCCGCCGCAGCTCGAGCTGATCGACGATTGCGAACTGCGGCTTCTGCCTTCCGACCTGTCCGACCTAGGTGCTGTGGGTAGAGGAGATGGAGTCGCCGGGGCCGCATCGTGTGATGAAGGCCGGCCACGCCGAGGGCGCCGAGCTCTCGGGGGAGCTCGTCGGGCACATCGACAACTGCCTCGGGTGCATGGCGTGCGTGACGGCCTGCCCGTCGGGCGTTCAGTACGACAAGCTGATTGAGGACAAGCGGCGATCCGCGCGGGCGGGTGACGGCGAAAGGCACGTAACCTGCTGGCCACGGAGGCAGACGCGGTGGCCTCGGCAAACCTCGGCTGCTCGCTGAAGATCGCCTCGCACAGTGAGCGGCTGGGCCGGAGCCTGCCGGTGCTGCTTCCGATGGACTTGCTGTGGATGTCGATCGAGGGGAGCTGGGCAGATGCCGCAGGGAGAGGTCGAGGGAGTGGAGCTGCGAGGTCCGGTCGAGGGGCGCTTCGGCGAGATCCTCACGCGCGACGCGCTCGAGCTCCTCGCCGGCCTTCACCGCGAGTTCGACGGCACCCGGCGGGAGCTCCTTCGCCGCCGCGAGGAACGTCAGCGAGAGCTCGACGGCGGCGGCACGCTCGACTTCCTCGAGAGCACCGCCGAGGTGAGGGAAGGCGACTGGACCATCGCGCCCGCGCCGGATGCGCTGCTGGACCGCCGCGTGGAGATCACCGGCCCCACGGACCGCAAGATGGTGATCAACGCCCTCAACTCGGGCGCCACCGGGTTCATGGCCGACTTCGAGGACTCGAACTCCCCGACATGGTCGAACCTCGTGGGCGGGCAGGTGAACCTCGCGGACGCGGTGCGAGGGACCATCGACTTCACGAGCCCCGAGGGGAAGGAGTACCGGCTCGCAGACGAGCCGACCACGCTGCTGGTGCGACCGCGCGGCTGGCACCTGCCAGAGCGGCACCTGCTCGTGGACGGCGAGCCCGTGGCGGGGGCGCTGATGGACTTCGGGCTCTACGTCTTCCACAACGCACGGGAGCTGCTCGAGCGGGGCGCCGGCCCTTACCTCTACCTGCCAAAGCTCGAGTCCCACCTTGAGGCGCGGCTCTGGAACGACGTGTTCTGCGCCGCCCAGGACCGCCTCGGGCTCGACCGCGGCACGATCAAGGCCACGGTGCTGATCGAGACGCTGCCGGCCGCCTTCGAGATGCACGAGATCCTCCACGAGCTGCGCCACCACTCCGCCGGGCTCAACGCGGGCCGCTGGGACTACATCTTCAGCACCATCAAGCGCTTCCGCACGCGCCCCGAGTTCGTGCTGCCCGACAGGGCGGCGGTCAAGATGACGGTCCCCTTCATGCGCGCCTACACCGAGCTGCTGGTGAAGACCTGCCACCACCGCGGTGCGCACGCGATGGGCGGAATGGCCGCGGTGATCCCGAGCCGCACCGACGAGGAGGCAAATGAGCGGGCCTTCGCCGCGGTGCGCGAGGACAAGCGCCGCGAGGCGACCGATGGCTTCGACGGCACGTGGGTGGCACACCCCGACTCCGTGGCCGTGGCGAGGCAGGAGTTCGACTCGGTGCTTGCGCGGGAGCCGAACCAGGTGGCTCGCACGCGCGAGGACGTGGAGGTCGGGGCCGCCGACCTGCTGAACGTGGAGGCCACGCCGGGAGAGATCACCGAGGCAGGGCTTCGCAGCAACGTGAACGTGGGCATCCAGTACCTGTCGTCGTGGCTGCGTGGAAACGGGGCCGCCGGCATCTACGGGCTGATGGAGGACGCGGCCACGGCCGAGATCTCCCGCTCGCAGGTGTGGCAGTGGATCCGCCACGACGCCCAGCTTGCCGACGGCCGCTCGGTCACGCCCGAGCTGGTGCGCGACCTGGCCACCGCCGAGCTCGAGCGGATCGGAGAGGAGATCGGGGACGACGAGTGGTTCGAGGCGGAGGGCAGGCCGCGACAGTCGCGGGAGCTCTTCGAGCGGGTGGCGCTCTCAGGCCCCGACGAGTTCGTTGAGTTTTTGACGCTGCCCGCTTACGAGGTGCTCGACTGAGCGACGCGTCAGGGGGTGACTATCGCGCCTGGGAGTAGCTCGCCGCCTGCAGGCCGAAGAGCTCTGCGTACAGGCCGCCGGCGGCGATCAGCTCGTCGTGGTTGCCCGACTGGACGACCCGACCGTCGTCCAGGACATAGATCCGGTCGGCCATCCGCACGCTCGAGAAGCGGTGTGAGATCAGCAGCACCGCCCGGTCCTTGAACAGCTCGCGCATGGTCTCGAACACGTTGTACTCCGCGCGTGCATCGAGCGACGCGGTGGGCTCGTCCATGATCACTAGCGGAGCCTCCCGGATGAAGGCGCGCGCGAGGGCCACCTTCTGCCACTGGCCGATCGACAGCTCGTGGCCCGTCTCGAAGATCCTGCCGAGCATCGTCTCGTACCCGTCCGGGAGAGCCTCCAGGAAATCGTGGGCGCCAGCCCTGCGCGCGGCCTGGGATACCGCCCCGTGGTCGTCGATCGCGCCGAGGTTCCCGAAGCCGACGTTCTCGCGAGCCGAGAGTTGGTACTGCACGAAGTCCTGGAAGATCACGGCGATCCGCCCGCGCAGGTCGTCCGGGTCGCAGCTCGTGATGTCCCGTCCGTCCCAGCTGATCGTCCCCGAGGAGGGGTCATACAGCCGGCAGAGCAGCTTCGCGAGGGTGGTCTTGCCCGCTCCGTTCTCGCCGACGAGCGCCACCGTCTCCCCGCGCGCGATCTCCATCGAGACACCCTTCAGCGCGCGGACCTCTGACTCCGGGTAGGTGAAGCTGACGTCGTTCACCGACACCTTCGACAGGGACGGCGGCGGTGGCTCTGACGAGGAGGTGGCCATCTGCGGCGGCGTCTGCTCGAGGAAGGACCAGAAGTCCTCCACGAAGAGGGCATTCTCGTGCAGCAGCCCCGTTGCCTCAACCAGCCACCCCAGCCGCGGCACCACCAGAAGCAGGGCCCCGACCCCTGCGGCAAGCTCGCCGATGGATATCTGATCGGAGAAGTGCAGCCACAGGACGATCATCAGGCCGGCGGCGCTCACAACCGAGCTCGCGAAGCTGGCGAGCAGCTCGCGGCGCAATCGCTGCCCGATCAGCCGGCGGAGCTCTACCATCTGCCGGTCGAAGAGGCGCTGCTGCTTCTCGAGCAGGTAGGGACCGAGCCCGAACGCACGCGCCTCCTTCGCCGACTCGCGAATCGTGAGGAGACCCCGCAGATACCCGATCACCCTCCGGTTGGGAGTGTTGAGCAGCATGTGGCGGTAGAAGGCCCGCCCGCCCGAGATGCTCGTCGACCACAGCGGGAGCATGGCTGCCACGAGCAGCAGCAGGAGCACCGGATGAACCGTCACGAGCACCACGGCGAGGCCCGCGACCGCGACGCCTGAGGTCACGATCATCCCCAGGTCCATCACGAGGTTGGCCGGGCGAAACCTGGCCTGCTCTTGGGCGCGCACGAGCCGGTCGTGGAAGGCGGGCGTCTCGAGAGCCACCAGGTCAAGCGCGACCGCCTTGGCTGCCAGCATCGTCATCGCCGTCTGACCGACGAGCTCCGGTAGCAGCCGCTGGCGCTGCCGAGAGGCGGTGGACACCAGGCGGCCGATCGTCAACGTGCCGACCGCTACTGCCACCGCGGGAAGAGCGCTCTCCATGCCCGCGCCCGCGCGGCCGGCCGCTAGCACCTCGTCCAGCGCCCACTTGCCGGCCAGCACCTGAGCCGGGAGCGCCAGACCCGAGAGGGCCTGGAGGACCAGCAGGACCACCGTCTCGGAGGGGCTGGCGCGCCACACCAGCCTCAGGGACGGGCCCAGCAGGTGGACGAGCCTCTTCAGCTCGAGTGGGCGCTCGCCGTACTCACTCCAGCTGGTGCCCTGGGAAGGAGGCACGGGGGTCGTGGTCCCGGGCCGGACAGCGCTACCCACCGCGCCGCGCTCGCCTCAGGCAGCCCGCTCCGAGCGGTCTCGCTCGGCCTCTCGAAGTGCCTTCATCGCCTCCTTGCGCTGATCGCGGCTGGTGCGGTCGAGGATCAGGACGCCGTCGAGATGGTCCATCTCGTGCAGGATGACGCGCGCCTCGAGGCCCGAGGCCTCCACGCGGCGCTCGTCGCCGTGCTCGTCGCGAGCACGCACCCGCAGGTGCACGGACCGGTCCACGTCCACGGTGACCCCGGGCAGCGAGAGACAGCCCTCCTCCATCGTCTCCTCATCCTTGCTCGACCACTCGAGCTCGGGGTTGGCCAGGGCGATCACCGGAGCGTCGATTCCGACGCGATAGACCAGCAGTCGCTGGGAGATCCCGAGCTGCGGCGCGGCCAGGCCGAGCCCGAAGGCGTCGTGCATCAGCCCGGCCATCCGCGCCACCTGGCCCGTGAGCGACTCATCGAAGCGGTCGACCTCCGTTGCGCGGCTTCGCAGCACCGGATCGCCCAGGCGGCGGATGAAAGACAGCGCGGCCGCGCGACGCGCCTCGAGCTCGGGATCCGGGGCCGGAACGCGCTCCTCGACCTCGTCCGCTTCGCCCTCCCGCAGCTCGTGCTCGCCGGCCATCCCCGACGAGTCTAGAGCCTCCTACTGGGGGTCAACGTCCACGGCGTAGCTCGCGCCGCGGTGAGCGCGATCGGCCGCCACCGACTCCACCGCACGGCGCACGGCGGCGATGGCGGCCCCCCGATCCTGTCCCTTCACCACGAGCTGGGCGCGCTCCCGCCCCTTGAGGCGAAAGAGCGGAGCGGGCCCGAGCACTGCTGCCTCCGGTGCGTCGATCGCCTGGCGAACCGCCTCGGCGGCGCTCAGCTGCGGCCCGTGCTCCACCGAGGAGCAGACCACTCGGATGAGGTGCCCGAAGGGCGGGTAGCCGAGCGCCTCCCGGCGCCCGAGCTCGGCCTCGAGGAAGCCGTCCGCGTCGTGGCTCGCGGCGTGGCGCAGGGCGCGGGCCCCGGGGTCGAGCGCCTGCACCACCACTCGGCCGCCGCGGGCGCCGCGCCCGCTTCGCCCCGCGAGCTGGGCCACGAGCGCAAACGTGCGCTCCTCCGCGCGGAAGTCCGGGAACCGCAGGGTGGCATCGGCATCGAGCACCACGCCGAGCGTCACGTCCGGGAAGTCGTGGCCCTTGGCCACCATCTGGGTACCCACGAGCACTCCTGCCTGCGCCGCGTCGAAGCGCTCGAGGGTGCCTGCGGCGCCTGCGTCTGCCGCGGTGTCCGCGTCGAGGCGGAACACCGGCAACGGGAACACCAGCCGCTCGAGCTCCGCTCCCAGTTGCTCGGTGCCCATCCCGTGCCTCGACAGCGAGACCGAGCCGCAGTCGGGACACGCCCCCGGCACGCGCTCCCGATGGCCGCAGTGGTGGCAGGACACGCGCCCGGCGCGACGGTGCAGCACGAGCGACACGTCACAGGCCGGGCAGCCCCAGACGCGCGAACACGTCCGGCAGGTCAGGAAGTTCGACCACCCCCGCCGGTTGAGCAGCACGATCGCCTTTCCCGCGGCGCGGCGCACGTCGTCGAGCGCGTCGCGCGTGCGCTCGTGAAGCGGCCCCGACACGCCCACCATGCCGAGCACCTCGACCGGCGGCAATCCGCGTCCGTCCACCCGCTGGCTCAGCCGCAGCCGGTCGAGGCGGCGCACGCTCTCGGGCCGAGGCGTGGCAGACCCCGCCACGAGGACGGCGCCACACTCGGCCGCGCGCCGCTCGGCCACCCAGCGGGCGTCATAGCGAGGGTCGCCCTCCTGCTTGTAGGAGGCGTCGTGCTCCTCGTCCACGACGATCAGCCCAAGGCGCTCGAGCGGCGCGAACACGGCCGACCGGGGGCCGACGCAAACCCGTGCCTCCCCCGAGCGCAGGCGCGTCCACTCGTCGAAGCGCTCGCGGGCGGTGAGCCGCGAGTGGAGCACCGCCACCGTGTCGCCGAAGCGCTCGATGAACCGGCTTGCGGTCTGGGGTGTGAGCGCTATCTCGGGCACGAGCACGATCGCCGCCCTCCCCTGCTCGAGCGCCGCCGCCACGGCGCGCAGGTACACCTCCGTCTTGCCGCTGCCGGTGACGCCCTGGAGGAGCACGTTGCGCGCCTCGCCATCGGTGCCCTCCATCCGCGCGAGGATCTCGGCGAGGGCGGCGTCCTGCTCCGTGGTGAGCTCGCCCACCGTGGTCCGCGCGCCGACGCCGCCGATGCGAGGACGGCGCGCCGCCTCCAGCGTGTGCTCGATCCTCACGAGCCCGCGGCGCTCCAGTCCGCGCACGGAGGGATGATCGCAGCCGGTCTGCCGGGCGAGCACGCTGACTCGCACGGTGCCGCCGTGGAGGGCCTCGAGCCCCGCCCTCTGACGGGCGCCGAGCGGCCCTGTGGAGCCCTCCGCAAGTGCGGCGCGCCCGGCGCCGGTGAGCGTTGCCGTGAGTGAGCGGCGGGCGCTCAGGCGGCGACCCGTCCCCGTGCCGGTACCGGGCGGGAGCACCAGGGCCAGCCCACGCGCAGGGGTGGAGACGTACTCCCGGGCCACCCACAGGCCCAGCCTCACGAGCTCTGCCGGGACATCGGCTTCGAGTGCCGCCAGCGGCTCGGCGAGGCGTTCGGGAGCCAGCTCGCTCTCCTCGGCCACATCTACCACCACGCCGAGCAGCCGCCTGCCACCGAACGGGACCACGAGCATGCTGCCCACCCCGACGCCCTCGTGGCCTGACCCGAGGAGGTAGTCGAACGGGCCGCGCAGCGAGCGCGCGGGGGTCAGCGGCTCGACCTTGGCGATCACCCCGCCAAGTTACGCCGGGCGGCGGACGCCGGCGGCGGCCGGCGGCTGCGCCGGGCGGCCAGAGGCAGGGTCGACCGCCGCGTTCGCCCCGCGGCCGGACGCGGGGGCGACCGGCGCTTTCGCCGGCACACAGAGGCAGGCGTAGTGCACCGTGAACGCGCGCTCGGCAAGTCGAGGCGAGGCGGCGAAGAGCGCGCGCCTCGCGCCTGCCTTGGCAAGCCCCTTGGCGCGCGCCCGTGCCGAGTCGGCGAAGTAGACGTGCACGGCCCGCGGAAGCGGGTCGGAGAGCTCGCCGGCCACCCGAAGCCCCGCCTCATGGGCCAGCCGGTGCACGGCGGCCCTGCTGAAGCGGTGCAGGTGCCCGATCTTGCGCCGGCCGGCCTCGGCGGCGGGGCGTGAGGCGGAGCGGTTGTCCTCGAGTGGAACCTCGACCACCACCGCCCGGCAGGCCCGGGCCACCTCACGGAGCAGCGGCAGCGGCTCGGGCACGTGCTCGAGGACGTGGGAGAGGACCCCCAGGTCGTAGGCGCCGTCTGGTAGCGGCAGGGTCACGCCGTCGAAGCGCTCCACCCGTTCGATCTCGGGCCTTCCCGCCGCGATCTGGACCGCGCGCTCGGTGATCTCGAAGCCGTGTCGGCGCTCGCCGATGCCGCGGCGCGCCAGCAGCGTGAGCAGCACGCCGTCGCCGCAACCCACGTCGGCCACCGTCCGGGGCGGCTCGGGCAGCCGCCCGACCAGCTCGGCCACGTGGTCTGCCTTCCCCTCCGCGCACAGCTCGCGCCAGCCGCCGTAGAGCACGGCGTCCGACCCCTCGGCGGCGTAGTGGCCCTCGTAGACGTCGCGGAGCTCGGCGGAGCCGGTCACGACCCGTAGGCTACGCGGGCCGCCGTCCCGCGGAGGGTCCCGCCGATCCTAGGCGGCGCTGCCCGCGGCGAGTCCCGCGGTCTCCCGCAGCGCCTCCACCTTGTCCGTGCGCTCCCACGTGAAGTCGGCGTCCTCGCGGCCGAAGTGGCCGTAGGCGGCCGTCTTCTGGTAGATCGGGCGGTGCAGGTTGAGGTACTCGCGGAAGGCGCCGGGGCGCAGGTCGAAGTGCTCGTGCACGAGCTTCGTGATCGTCGAGCGGGCCACCTTCTCGGTCCCGTAGGTCTCCACCATCACCGACACCGGATGCGCCACACCGATCGCGTAGGCCACCTGAATCTCGCAGCGGTCGGCCAGTCCGGCGGCCACCACGTTCTTGGCGACATAGCGGGCCGCGTAGGCGGCCGAGCGGTCGACCTTCGACGGGTCCTTGCCCGAGAAGGCGCCGCCGCCGTGGCGGGCCGCGCCGCCGTAGGTGTCGACGATGATCTTGCGTCCGGTCAGGCCGCAGTCCCCCATCGGGCCGCCGATCTCGAACTTGCCCGTGGGGTTGACAAGGAAGTTGTGCCGGGACTGCAGCTTCTTCTCGTCGTACATGTCGCGGGGCAGGATGGGGTGCACCACCTGCTCCCAGAGGTCGGGCTTGATGAGCGTCTGGGAGTCGGCCTTGGGGCCGTGCTGGGTCGAGATCAGCACCTTCTCGATCTCCACCGGGCGGCCGTCCTCGTAGCGAACGGTGACCTGGGTCTTGCCGTCCGGGCGCAGGTACGGGAGCACCGCGCTCTTGCGGACGTCAGCGAGCCGGTGGGCGAGCTTGTGCGCGAGCGAGATGGGCATCGGCATCAGCTCGTCGGTCTCGTTGGTGGCGTAGCCGAACATCATGCCCTGATCGCCCGCGCCCGCGATGTCGAGGCGGTCCTCGTCGCCGGGGTCGGTGCGGGCCTCGTAGGCCTTGTCCACTCCCTGGGCAATGTCGGGTGACTGCTTGTCGATCGCGTTGATCACGGCGCAGGTGTTGCAATCGAAGCCGTAGGTGGCGTTGTCGTAGCCGATGCCCCGCACGGTCTCGCGGGCGATATCCGGGATGTCGACGTAGGTGTCGGTCGAGATCTCGCCGGACACCACGATCAGGCCGGTGTTCACGAGCGTCTCGCAGGCAACGCGACCGCCGGGATCGTCGCGCATGATCGCGTCGAGAACTCCGTCTGAGATCTGGTCGGCGATCTTGTCCGGGTGTCCCTCCGTGACGGATTCGGAGGTGAACAGGAACTCGTTGTCTGGAAGCTCGTCAGGGCGCATGGGGGGAGAAGATCGGCTCCGGTGGGTCGACGGCGGAAGCGGTCAAGGGTACAGAGGCGGTCGTCACCCGCGCTCAACGGCCTCCGTGGCGCCGCCCTCCTGCCGTCTCGATGTCGATCACCACCGGCACGCCCTGTAGCCCGAAGCGCTCGCGCAGCCTGTTCTCGAGGAAGTAGGCGTAGTCGCGGGTGATCAGCGAGCGGTCGTTGACCTTGAGGGCAAAGCGCGGCGGCCCGGTCTCGAACTGGGCGAGGTAGTAGAGCTTGAGGCGCTTGCCGCGGGTGGCGGGCGGCTGGCGGGCCGACTGGAGGTCGGCGAGGAACCGGTTGAGCTCGGGCGTGGGCACCCGCGCGGCGGCGCGGTCGGCCAGGTCGAGCGCCTCGGCCACCAGCCGCCTGAGCCCCCGCCCGGTCTGCGCCGAGACCGCCATCACGCGCGGTCGCTGGCGCAGCTTGTTGCTCACGCGTGCCTTCGCGTCCTCCAGGTCGGTGTCAGAGATGTCCCACTTGTTGAGCGCGATCACGGTCGCGCAGCGCTTCTTCATCGCCAGCTCGGCGATCCGGAAGTCCTCGGTGGTAACGCCCTCCGAGGAGTCGCAGAGCACGATCGCCACCGCGGCCCGCTCGGCTGCCCGCTCCGAACGGAGCTGCGCGTAGTAGTCGACCGTCCCGGCCACCTTCGTTCGCCGTCGCAGGCCCGCGGTGTCCACCAGCACCACCCGCCGCCCCTCGAAATCGATAGGGGTGTCGATCGAGTCCCGCGTGGTACCCGCGATGTCCGCCACGATCACCCGCTCCTCTCCGAGCAGCTTGTTGACGAGCGAGGACTTCCCCACGTTGGGACGGCCGATCACCGCCAGCCGAGTCTCCTGCACCTCCTCCCGCTCGGGAACGTGGGTGAGCAGCTCGGCGATGCGGTCGAGCAGGTCCCCGGTGCCGAGTCCGTGCACCGCCGAGACCGCCACGGGCGCACCCAGCCCCAGTCCGAAGAACTCCGCCACCTGCGGCGCCTGGCGTCCGTCGTCCACCTTGTTGGCGGCCACGATCACCGGGGTGGGGGCCGCCCGCAGCTCCGCGGCCAGCTCGGCGTCGCCGGGGCGCAGCCCCGCGGCGGCGTCCACCACGAACACCGCCACGTCGGCCTCCCCGAGGGCGGTGCGGGCCTGGCGCTGGACTGACCGTGCCAGGTCGCCGCGCTCGTCCATGTCCACGCCGCCGGTGTCCACCAGCACGAACGAGCGCCCGTTCCAGTCGGCCTCTACCTCCTTGCGGTCGCGCGTGACCCCCGACTGCTCGTGCACCACGGTCTCGCGGCTGTCGGACAGCCGGTTGACCAGGGTGGACTTGCCGACGTTGGGGTAGCCCACCACGGCCACCTTCGGGAGCGCCATCGCTCCCTCAACCCATCCGGGCGGCGCGCGCGAGGGAGGCGATGCGCTCCACCACCTGCTCCACGCTGAGGCCGGAGGTGTCGAGCTCGATCGCCCCGGCGGCCGGTCGCAGCGGCGAGTGCTCGCGACCCTCGTCTTGAGCGTCGCGCAGCGCCTGATCGCGCTGCACGGTCTCGAGGTCTGCTCTCAGCTCGTCGGCCCGCCGGCGCGCTCGTTCCTCGGGGCTCGCCGTCAGGAACACCTTCACCTCGGCCTCGGGGGCCACCACGGTTCCGATGTCACGCCCCTCGGCCACCCAATCTCCAGATTCGAGCAGGGCACGCTGCTTTGCCACGAGCGCGGCCCTCACCTTCTCATTCGTGGCGATGCGTGACGCGGCCTCCGAGACCTCGGGGGTACGGATCGCCTCCGTCACGTCGCGTCCGTTGGCGATCACCCGCTCGCCGACGTCGATCTGGAGGCGCTCCGCCGATTCGGAGGCGGCGCCTCCCTCCTCGAGCAGGGTGAGCGCGGCGGCGCGGTACATCGCGCCGGAGTCGAGGTAGGTGAACCCGAGCGCGCGCGCGGTCGCGCGCGCCACCGTGCTCTTGCCCGCTCCCGCGGGACCGTCGATCGCCACCACCATCGCGGTTAAAGGCTAGTACCACTCGGCACGCCCCACACCTCCCGGGGGACGCTCGGCAGAGGCGATCGGCGGGCACGTTGACTCCCGAGCGCCGGCGCTTGCGGCGACGGTGCGGGACGCGCCGGCACTCATCAAGCCGAAGCCGGCGTGCGTCTGCGGTTCAGCTCCCAAGTCCTCCTCGAGAACCGCGCGTGGGCGCGCTGGGTAGGCCACCGGGGCGCTCCCACGAGATCTCCCGCAGCCCCACCCCCAGCGCGCCGTGATCGGGAGAGCAACACCCAATTCGCCGAGGTGAATGGCAGATCAGAGCAAGAGCCCGTGAGAGCGCCCAACGCTCCGAGCTCCGGGTTCCCGGGCCGGTAGCCCTTCAGGCGGCGTGTCGTCGTCGACGGCGACACGACAACTCGTCGTCGGCCAGCTCATGGGCCTCGAGCGAGGCATCGGCGGGCACTTCAGGAGCCAGCAACCATCCCAGCTCGGGATGGTCTCGCCCGACGATTGTTGTCTTTGGGACTCGCAGGGCGGAGGGATCTTTGTCCTCTCCGAAGTCCAAGCGGATCTTGTCGTCGGACTCAGCCACCGCGGTCAGAATGAACATCAGCTCGGACAGCAACGATCCGGAGAGGTGCTCCGCTCGCCCGGTAACGAGGTGCACGTAGGCCTCAGCCAAGGCCTCGAGGCATCGTCGGCGTAGCGTTCCGGCGTCATCTTCTCCGCCGTAGTGCGGGCTTTGCAGGTGACGCGCGATGTCCGGTGGCAAATTGCGAAGCAGGCCCAGCCGCACTTCGGCCTGGTGGAACGTCAGCGCGTGTCCCACCTCATGGAAGACAACGCGGTCCATGGCTTTGGATGTCCAGGTCGTGGGAAACACGATGATGTCCAGCTCGGGCGAATAGATGCTGGCCGTCTCGGTCTCCTGCGAGAAACGCGCCCGTGCGTCGAGCGCCTCTTCCCGGGTAAGGCGGCGTCCGCGGCGCTCGGCAGCCCATGACGACTCCAGGGCCGCGGCGATCGTGGGCGCGAAAACGATCCGCGTTCCCCGCAGCTGCAAGAACCGTAGGTGGTCTCCGGGCACCTTGCTAAGGGACCGCAGCGTCACGTCAACGACCGGGCTGTGATCTCCAAGTCGCACCGATAGTTCCTGCGCAATCCGTGCTGCCTCCTGGGTGGAACGCGTCCCCGGTAGGGCCTGGAGGCCTGGCGGCGGTCTCAAGTCAAAGGGATCACCAAGCCCGCCACCTTCGGTCTGGAATGTCGAAGCAATGGGATCCCTTGGCGCTTCCATGGCTGTCACAGCCTAGGGAGACATTCGGACGCCTTGGACTGGTACGACCGGTAGCGGGAGGCCACCCAGATGCTTCTATGAATGGCACGGGGACGCCGGGGTGCCCTTTGAAGAGGGCGCGCGCGCTTGTTGAACGTAAGACGCCCCTTACGGATCGCAACGAGCGCGAGGCTGCAAGCCCAGAGGCGGACGGCGTTGGCGGCGGTGCCGCGCTCTTGGGGTGGCGCCGTTTGCGGACTCTGGGGGTAGTTCGCGTACAGCAGACGGAAGCGCGCTCACCGGGTGCTAGAGCTCGCCTTGGCGGGCTTCTCTGCGAGCACGTCCCCTATGCCGTCGAGGTAGTTCGAGGCGTCCGATGTGGATCGGTGGTCGAGCGCGAGGTGACCTGGATGCCACAGGGCGAATGCCGAAACCCCTCGAACTGTCGCGGGGCGCGGCTTCGAGCAGCCGCCGGCGTGAGTGTGTCCGAGGCCGAGCGTCGACAGCCCCTCGCTGTCGGCGGTGGGCGGCCCCTCAGCCTCAACTGGGCCCAGTTTGCCTCGGTCATGAAGTTCGCACCAGCGAGCCTGAAGGAAGCGCCGATTGGTTCCGTCCCTAGCTTGGGCGCATGAGGCTGATCCGCAGTGCCTCGTGCAGAATCCCGCCGTGGCCCGACGAGTGACGGCGTTCATCGACGAGTCGGGGCCAACCGATGACTACGTCGTGCTCGGACTGGTGCTTTGCGAGGCGGGACAGGAGGAGCAGCTCCGCGAGCACTTGGCGAGGCAGACCGCCGAGATCGAACAGCTCTGGCCGAAACTCGCCAACATGCCGGAGTGGCACGGCTCGGTACTTGGTCGCCGTCCAACACGATCCCGCCGGTCACGGATTCGCCTTGGCGAGGAGCCCAATCGGGCCGCCCGCCCCGCAATCTTTGCGAGAGGATTGGCAGCGGTCCAACGGGTTGCGGGCGTCTGGGCACTAGCCCTGGCCTACGAGTGGACATCCGCGGTGACGCCCGCGAGTCGTGGCGCCGACTACCGGCTACGGAGAGCCACGCTACTCGCGTTGACCGCACTTGCCGCGGAGAATTTCATCGTGGTGAGGGCGACGGTGGATCGAGGGCACGACGCGGGGTATTCCGCCGCCTTTGGCGAGCACTTCGAGGCTGGATCGTCCGCGGCTGTGCCCACGTTCGTCGACTCGAAAACGGATCGGCGGGTCCAACTTGCCGATCTCGTCGCAACCTCAGCTCGGCAGGCTTGGCGGCCGAGCGGACAGTTCTTCCCTGGTTCCGAGACTTGGCTTGACGGCCTAGTCGGTCCACGTCTCATAAGGGACGGTGCTAACTGCACCCACAGGGGGCAGGCCCCACGTATCACCACCGCGTCGAGCCCTAGAAGTGCACAGGGCCCGCGCAAGCGGGCCCCGGCTCGTGACCGAAGTCAAGCCCAGGAGGGCGACCAGGCCACACCTAGAGGATAGCGGCGCTAGCGCTCGCGCACAAGGCTCTCGCGGCGGGTGAATCTCAGTGCCGACCGCGCCCGCCAGTAGTTGCTAGTGGGTCCGGCCACGTTGAGTTGGAACGACCGTCCCTGGATAGCGACCACGCTCCCGGAGGACAACCTAGGATCAGAGCCGCACCGGCAACCGCTCGTTCGCAAACGGCCCAGGCGGCCGCTGAGGAACAACTGGTCCAGGATCGCCACGCCACCGGTGTCGGACCCCTGCCACAGCGGCCCGAGGCGACGCCTCAGCCCGGAAGCAACGCGGCCAGGTCCTGCTCGAACGCCGGGTAGGAGATCGCCGCAGCCTCCATCCCCACGACCTGCACGCCCTTGCGCGATGCCAGTCCCGCCACGGCGCCCAGCATCGCCAGCCGGTGGTCGCCGCGCGCGTCGAGGGTACCCCCCTCGAGCCGGGCCCCGTTGCCTCGCACCGAGAAGCCGTCGGCGGTCTCCGCGATGTCGGCGCCGATCCCCCTCAGCCCGTCCACCACGCCCGCGATGCGGTCCGACTCCTTGTGACGCAGCTCCGCAGCCCCACGCACCGTGGTGTCCCCCTCCGCGAAGGCGCCGAGCAGCGCCACCAGCGTCAGCTCATCGATCGAGGTCGGCACCTCGTCCGGACCCACCTCCGTGCCCTCGAGCGGCCCGTGGGCCACGTCGAGCTCACCGACCGGCTCCTCGGAGGAAACGGTGCCGGGCTCCTCGAGGTCCCCGAGGATCACGGCTCCCATCCGCTGCGCGATGCGGAGGAACCCCGTGCGCGTCCAGTTGAGACCGACATCGCCGATCACCACCCTAGAGCCCGGCACGAGACAGGCGGCCGCCACGATGAAGGCAGCCGATGACGGGTCTCCCGGCACTGTGATCTCGTCCAGCTCGAGCTCGTCGACCTGGGTGACCGTGACGGTCAGCCCGTCGCGCTCGAGCGGCACCCGCGAGCGCTGCAGGATGCGCTCGGTGTGGTCGCGACTCTGGCGAGTCTCGGTGAGCGTGGTGGTGCCGTCGGCCAGCATTCCCGCGATCAGCACACATGACTTGACCTGCGCGCTCGCCACCGGGGCTGGGTACTCGATGCCGTGTAGCTCGGCGCCCCGCACGGTGAGCGGCGGGTAGCGCCCTTCGCGGGCGGCCACCCCCGCGCCCATCAGCGCCAGCGGCTCGACCACGCGATCCACCGGCCGGCGGCGTATCGACTCGTCGCCGTCGAGCGTCCACTCGCCACCCGGCTGTCCGGCGAGCCAGCCGGGCAGGAGCCGCAGAAGCGTGCCCGAGTTGCCCACGTCGAGCCGGCCGCCGGTGGCCTCGAGGGCGGCGTGTAGCCCGACCCCCCGCACCAACAGGTCGTCACCGTCCCGCGTGATGCCGGCGCCGATCTCCAGCAGCGCATCGAGGGTGCTGCCCGTGTCGGCCGAGTCGAGGTAGTTGTGCACGGTGACCGGCACGTCGGACATGGCGCCGAACAGCGCGGCGCGGTGGGAGATCGACTTGTCCGCGGGAGGCCTGTAGGTGCCCCGGATAGGACCAGCGGGCTCGAAGCGGCGGCCCCCTCCGGCGCTCACGGCCCGGCCACCGGGAAGCCGAGCTCGTCGATCAGCTCGCGTGCGCGGACGGTCTGCTCGTCCCCACCGATCCAGAGGGTGATCGCGCCCGAGCGCATGTCGGACGCAGGAGCGAGCGCCAGATCGACGATGTTCACGCCTGCCTTGCCGAGGGCCAGGGCTACCTGCGCGACGGTACCGGGGCGGTTTGGCACGGTCAGGCGCAGCTCGTGCACCACGCCGCCCGCCAGGTCGGTCTCGAGCAGCCGCCGACGGCAGTCCGCTGCCTCCTCGTTCCATGCCTCGATCGCCGCGGCGTCCCCCGAGCGAAGCGTGGTGGCCACGTCGGTCATCCGCGCAGCCGCAGCCTCGATCTGCTCCGCGATCGCTCCCCGGTTTGCCATGTAGATGTCCGTCCAGATGCACGAGTTGGCCCCCGCGACGCGCGTGGCGTCGCGGAAGCTCGGCCCAACGCGGGGGAGCGCGGCGTCCTCCTCGGTCAACGCCAGCGCGGCCTGCGCCACCAGCACGTTGGCGAGCACGTGAGGGAGGTGGCTGACGGTGGCGAGCAGCCTGTCGTGGGACTCGGCGTCGATGGCAACCGGCCGGGCCCCGAAGGCCACCACCAACCGATGCAGGCGCTCGAGGAGGATGCCCGACGAGCGCTCGGTCGGGGTGAGGTACCAGACGGCGCCACGGAAGAGATCGCCACGTGCGCCCTCAACGCCCGCCGTCTCCGCTCCGGCGATCGGGTGGCCCCCCACGAAACGCTCGTCCGCGACGGGCTCGACGATGTCGCGCTTGATGGAGCCGACGTCGGTGACCACGCAGTCGCCGGGCGCGGCGGCAAGCGCATCGGCGATCTGACCCGACAGCACACCAACGGGTGCGCAGCAGAAGCACGCCCCGGCGCCCTCGAGCGCCTCCTCGAGCGATCCCGCGACGGTGTCGAGGGCGCCGAGCTTCAGCGCGCGCACCAGCCGCTCCGGGTCGCGCCCGAAGCCGACGATCTCCGGGCTCTCACATCCCTCGCGCGCCGCGAGCCCGATCGACCCTCCGATGAGGCCCACGCCGAGGATCGCGATACGCATCTACGAGGCCTTGGTGATACGTCGAAGGCGAGCGTCGAAGGTCAGCAGTGAGGCCTCGCGTTCCCGCGCGACCGCCAACACGAGGGCATCGCCCAGCCGCAGCGAGCCATGTTGCGCGCGCAGGGCGGCGGCTTGGCGGGCGATCCCGCGATCGATCGAGACGATCGCGATCCGGCTCGCGTCGACGAAGCCGTCGACCAGCTCGCCCTGGCCCGCGCGCAACGGCTCGATGATTGCCTCCGCATAGGCGCTCGAGGCCATCAGCAGGTCGTCTCCCCGTGTGGCCGCCGCCTTCAGCTCGGCCACCGCCTCATCGTGGTGTGCGTCCCGCGGGTCGATCAGCCCGATCACGACGCCTGAGTCGAGCGCTACCGATCCCACTCGTCGCGCAGCGCGTCGAGGTACCCCGGCGGATAGCCGGGCTTGAAGCTGCCGGCGTACAGCTCGATCGCGTCCACGAGGCGCTCGATCTCGACACGTCCCTTCCCAGCCGCGCGCACGCTCACTTGGTCACCGGGCGTGAGACCCGCTTCGCGCAGCACGGCGACCGGAATGGTGATCTGGTTCTTGCGGGACAGCTTCGGCACCCTTTACCATCTTAGCCTGCGGTAAAGGAATCAGACGGCCGAGGCCAGCTCCTTGCCTGCGATCTCCGCCACCTGCTCCATCCGCCGCAGGTAGGAGGCGAAGTCCTCCGAGCGCAGCTGCTGCGGGCCGTCGCAGATCGCGTTCTCGGGGTCGGGATGCACCTCCACGACCACGCCGTCCGCTCCCGCCGCGGCGGCCGCCATCGACAGCGCGGGCACCAGATCGCGCCGCCCCGCCGCGTGGCTGGGATCGACGATCACCGGCAGGTGGGTCAGCTCCTTGAGCACGGGCACCGCCATCAGGTCGAGCGTGAAGCGGTAGCCCGTTTCGTACGTGCGGATTCCGCGCTCGCAGAGCATCACGTCCGTATTGCCCTCCTTGAGGATGTACTCAGCGGACATCAGCAGCTCGTCGAGCGTTGCGGAGAGGCCGCGCTTCAGCAACACCGGCCGCCCCGCCCGGCCCACCTCGGTGAGCAGCGTGTAGTTCTGCATGTTGCGCGCGCCCAGCTGGATCACGTCGGCCACCTCGAGCACGGCGTCGAGGTCGCGCACGTCCATGAGCTCGGTCACGATCGGCATGCCCGTGACCTCCTTGGCCTCGGCCAGGAGGCGCAGACCCTCCTCCCCCAGCCCCTGGAAGGAGTAGGGCGAGGTGCGCGGCTTGTAGGCGCCGCCCCGCAGCAACTGCGCGCCGGCCTCCTTGACCGTGTGGGCGGCGTCGAGCAGCAGGTCCCGCGACTCGACGGTGCAGGGGCCGGCGATCGTGGCGAAGTGGTTGCCGCCGATCTTGCGACCGTCGATATCGATCACCGTTCGCCGTCCATGCCTGAACTGCATCGAGGCGAGCTTGTACGGGCGGGTGATCGGCACCAGGTGGTCGACGCCGGGCGAGCCCTCGAGCTCGAGGTTGGCCACCTGCTCGCGGTCGCCGATGGCGCCGACCACGGTGTGGATCTCCCCCTCGGAGAGGTGGGCGCGGGCGCCGACCGACTCCACGCGGTTGACGACCGCCCGGATCTCCTCCGGCGTCGCCTCCTCTTTCATCACGATCATCATGTCTTCCTTAAGCCTCTCAAAGATAGGTACGTAGCGGGTACGGAGATGGCCTACTTGCAGGCCGTGGGGTCGGCGCCCGGCGGGGACTCGACTCGGTCGACGGCAGAAGCTACCGCGGCCGGACGCCTAGCTAAATCGCCAATACGAATTCGCACGCCGACGGGCACCCGCGAGGGCACACATGAGAGAGGTCGGCGTGGCGGTTCGAAGCATCCCCATGACTTGTAGCAGACATCGGCGGATTCGGCGAAGGCCTTGCGGAGGGCTCACAGCACCTCGTCGAGCGCCGCGAGGAAGCGGTCGTTCTCGCGGCGGGCGCCATATGTCACCCGCATCGCCCCCTCCTGGCCTAGCGCTGCTCCGGAGCGCACGATCACCCCGCGTTCGGCGAGGCCCTTCACCACCGCGGCCTCGTCGCGCTCGCCGAGGGAGACCCAGGCGAAGTTGGCCTGGCTGTCCGTGGTATCGAGCCCGCGCTCCTCGAGCTCCATCTCGAGGTGCAGGCGCTCGATCGCGGTCATCTCGACGCGGCGCTCCACCTCGTCCTGATGGCGGATCGCCTCCGCTGCGGCGGCCTGGGCCAGTGTGCTCACGGAGAAGGGTTGGCGCACGCGGTCCACCGCCAGCCGGAACTGCTCGGAGCAGAGCGCGTAGCCCGCCCGCAGCCCGCACAGCCCGTAGACCTTCGAGAAGGTGCGAAGCAGCACCAGGTTTGGGTGCCGGGGCAGCAGATCGAGCGAGTCGTCGGGATCCTGGAGCATGTTGAACTCCACATAGGCCTCGTCGAGGATCACCGCCACGCGCCGCGGGAGGCCCGCCACGAAGGCGTCGATGGCCTCGACCGGCAGCGCGGTGGCCGTCGGGTTGTTGGGGTTGCAGATCACGACCAGGCGGGTGGCCACCGTGACCTGTCGGGCCATCTCGTCGAGGTCGTGGCGGCCGTGGGCGTCGAGCGGCACCCTCACCGCGGTAGCCCCCGACTGGGCGGCCAGGTGCGGGTACATAGAGAACGACGGCCATGCGTGGACCAGCTCCGCTCCCGGCTCGAGCAGGGCCTCGCCGGCCGCCATTAGGATCTCGCACGACCCGTTGCCCACGGCCACCCGCGCGGGCGGAACCCCGGTGCGGTCGGCGATCGCCCGGCGCATGACCGACTTGTCGGGGTCGGGGTAGCGGTTGAGCGTCTCGAGCTGATCCTGGATGGCGGCGATCACCTGACGCTGCGGCCCCCAGGGCGTCTCGTTGGACGACAGCTTCACGAGGTCGCCGGAGTGCTCGTAGGTCGAGGCCGCCGGATAGATGGGGATGCCGCTCAACCGCCGGTTGAACTCGATGCCGCTCACTGTGCCTCCTGCAGGTCGCGCCTCAGCGCGACCGCCTCGCGCAGATAGACGTGGCGGGCCGGCGCGGCAGGCTCGGCGTAGCAGTGCAGCATCACCCTGATCACCCGCGGCAGGGACCCCGGCACATCGATCTCCCGCGAGCAGAGAAGCGGCACGGCGCCCATCCCCAGGCGGCGGGCGGCGGCGGCGGGAAACTCGGCGTTCAGGTCATCCGTGCAGGTGAACAGGCAGCTCACCATGTCCTCCTGGGAGAGCTGGTTTCGCTCCATCAGCTCGCGCAGGAGCTCCTCGGTTGCGTCGAGGATCGCGTCCGAGTCATTCTCCTCTACGGTGGTTGCGCCCCTGAGCGCTCTGAGCTTCACGGCTGCCGATTCTTCCAGCCCGCCGCGCCGCGCAGGCGCTCGACCTCGGCGGCTCCGAGGCGCCGGGACTCGCCCACCGGCAGGCCGTCCACGCGCAGCGGCCCGAACGCCACCCGCTCGAGCGCGAGCACCCGGTGCCCGACGGCCTCGCACATCCGCCGTACCTGGCGGTTGCGGCCCTCCCGCAGCTCCAGCTCGAGGAGGCCCGGCCGGAGCTGCCTGACCGCGGCGGGGCAGGTGCGGCCATCCTCGAGGTCCACGCCGTCGCGCAGCCGTCTGAGCGCCCGCTCGGGCACCGGCGCAGGGCTCACACGTGCCCGGTAGACCTTCTCCACGCCGTAGCGGGGGTGGGTGAGCCGATCGGCCAGCTCGCCGTCGTTGGTGAGCAGGATGAGGCCGGAGGTGTCGGCGTCGAGGCGCCCCACCGGGTACAGACGGCGGGCTGAGGGAACCAGCTCGGTCACGGTGGTGCGCCCGTGCGTGTCCCGGACGGTCGAGACGACGCCGGTCGGCTTGTTGAGCACATGCACCTCGCGCGGCTCGGGCGCCACGCGATGGCCGTCCACGGCCACCCCGCTCCCCTCGTGCACATCGAGCGCGGGATCTCCCACGCGCGCCCCGGCCACCGTGACCCGGCCGGCGGCCACCAGCTCCTCGGCCGCCCTGCGCGAGGCCACACCCGAGTGGGCGAGGTACTTTGCGAGGCGCATGATGCTCGGAGGTCGGGCGGCTAGGGGCGGGCGGCGCCGGCGTCTGCGCCGGCGCCGGCGAGAGCGGACTCACCGCGCCACCAGTCGATCGTCGCGCGCAGCCCTTCCTCGAGCGAGGTCGAGGCCTCGAAGCCGAAGCGCTCCTTGGCCCGGCTGGTATCGAGGCAGCGTCGCGGCTGGCCGTCGGGCTTGGAAGGGTCCCAGACCAGCCTGCCCTCGAAGCCGGTCAACCGCGCGATCAGCTCCGTGAGCTCGCGGATCGAGATCTCGCTGGAGGCGCCGACGTTCACCGGCTCGGGGCCGTCGAAGCGCTCGGTGGCTGAGGCGATGGCCTCCGCGCAGTCCTCGACGTAGAGGAACTCGCGCGAGGCGTCACCGGTGCCCCAGCAGATGACCTCGTCCGCGCCGGACACGCGCGCCTCCTCGCACTTCCTTATGAGCGCGGGGATCACATGACTGGTCTCGGGGTCGAAGTTGTCCCCCGGGCCGTACAGGTTCACCGACATCAGGTAGATGCCGTTCAGCCCGTACTGCTCCCGGTAGGCCTGCAGCATCACGAGCAGCGACTTCTTGGCTATCCCGTAGGGAGCGTTGGTCTCCTCGGGGTATCCGTTCCAGAGATCTTCCTCGGAGAACGGGACGGGCGTGAACTTGGGATAGGAGCACACGGTCCCGACCTGGACGAACTTCTCAATTCCCCGCCGGCGGCCCTCCTCGATCATGTGCATCCCCATCGCCATGTTGGCGTAGAAGTAGCGGCCCGGGTTCGCGCGGTTGGCACCGATTCCTCCGACCTCGGCGGCCAGGTGGACCACGGTGTCCGGACGGGCGACCTCGTAGGCCTCGGCGACCTCCGCGGGCTCGGTAAGGTCGAAGTCACGCCGCCTGACCACCACCACCTCGGCCGCTCCGGCGCGCTCCAGGCGGTCACGGACCCGCCCTCCCAGGAAGCCGGCGCCGCCGGTGAGCATGATCCGCTTGTCCCGCACGTGCTCGGCCATCGCAGTGTGAGCCTAGATGATGGCTGCGACACTTCCCAACATGGACATGCAGCTTCTGCGCGACGTGCTGGCAGACCGTGGCGAGCCGCCGTTCCGGGCCGAGCAGGTGTGGGCCTGGACGGCCCGCGGGGCAGGCTCATACGCGGAGATGACGAACCTTCCGCGTGCCCTGCGCGAGGCGCTCGCGGAGCGTGTGCCCCTGTCCTGTCTCGAAGTTGACCGCGAGGCGCTGGCTCGCGACGGCACCGAGAAGGCCCTGTTCTCCACACAGGACGGGCGGCCGCTGGAGACGGTGCTCATGCGATACGCCGAAGGTCGCCGCTCGATATGCCTCTCGAGCCAGTCGGGCTGCCCGCTCACATGCACCTTCTGCGCGACCGGGTCGATGAAGTTCGCCCGCAACCTCACCCCCTCGGAGATCCTCGACCAGGCGCTGCACTTCCGCAGGAAGGAGACAGCCGCTATCACCAACGCCGTCTTCATGGGCATGGGAGAGCCCCTGATCAACCTCGACGCGGTCTTGTCTGCCTGCGAACGGCTGCCTGCCCTCGGCATCCACCCCAGCAGCACCACGATCTCCACTGTGGGATGGATCCCCGGGATCGATCGGCTGGCCGAGCACGACGGGCCCACCGTGCGGCTGGCGCTGTCGCTGCACGCGCCGGATGACGCGCTGCGCTCGGAGCTGATGCCGGTGAACGATCGCTATCCGCTGCATGACGTGCTCGACGCGTGCCGCCGCTGGCACGAGCGCCGCAGGCGGAAGGTCTTCGTGGAGTACCTGATGCTGGACGGCGTCAACGACCGCTACGAGCAGGCGGTGGCGCTCGCGCGGCTGCTCTCGTCGCGCAACACGTTCAAGGTCAACCTCATTCCCTACAACCCCACCGACTCGCAGTTCGAGGGCTCGACCCGGGAGGCGATCGAGGCCTTCAGAGCTGCACTCGCGGAGCGTGGCGTTCCGGCCACCGTCAGGTTGACGCGCGGGCGGGATATCGACGCCGCCTGCGGGCAGCTCGCCGCTCGCTGAACGGAAGACGGCCCTCGGCGGCGAGCCAAGAGCCCCCCACGATCAGGAGCAGGCCGGCGAACGACGCCGGGCCGAAGCCCTCGTCGAGCAGCACCACCCCGTAGATCACCGCAAAGCCGGGCGAGATGTACGCCACGAGCGATGCCTTGCCCGGGCCGATGCGGGCGATCAGCGTGTAGAAGAGCACGAACGACAGCCCGGTGCCGAGCAGTCCCAGGGCAGCCAGCGAGCCGACCGCCTGGAGCCCCGGAGCCTCGCTCGGGAAGGTCACCGCCGCGACGGGCAACGTCATCACCGCGCTCGCCAGCATCGTGGCCGCCACGAGCCCGATCGGCTGGACGGCGGTGAAGCGGCGCTTCAGGTAGAAGGCCCCGAGCGTGTAGCCCAGGCTGGCGAGGATGACCATCCCGCCGCCCACCAGCGCCGCCGTGCCGCCGCCGGCATCGACGCCCAACAGCAGCACCACGCCCGCTATCCCGAGAAACACGCCGAGGAGCCCGACCCCGTGGACCCGCTCGTCCTGGTCGAGCTTGATTGCGAGCAGGAAGGTGAAGATTGGCGAGGTGGCCACGAGGATCCCCGTCAGCGAAGAGGAGAGGTGCTCTTCACCCGCGGAGATCAGCATAAACGGCGCGGCGATCTGCACCAACGCCAGGACGGTGATCGGCCACAACCGGCCCCTCAGCCCGGCGAACGCGCCGGCCCGTAGCGCGAACGGGAGCAACACGAGGGCCGCGAGGGCGGTCCTTGCGAACACCACCATCGCCGGGGACACGTCCTCGAGGGCGACCTTGATGAACAGGTAGGACGCGCCCCAGAGAGCGGAGAGCAGGCTGAACTGGATCCAGTCACGGCGGGTCATCCGCTCCGATGATCGCAGCCGCGACCATTACTTCCCATGACCGTTCACCGGGCCCTCGATAAGCTGCGCTTATGCTCGACGTGCGCCGCATGAAGGTCCTCAGGGAGGTCGCCGCCCGCGGCTCGTTCTCGGCGGCCGCCGAGGCGCTGTCCTTCACGCAGTCCGCGGTGAGCCAGCAGGTGGCGGCGCTCGAGCGCGAGGCGGGCACGACGCTGCTCGACCGAGGCTCGCGCGGAGTCCGGCTCACCGAGGCGGGGCGCGCGCTGGTATCCCATGCCGACGCGATCCTGGCCCGGATCGAGGACGCCGAGGAGGAGCTTGCGGCGCTCGCGGGCCTGCGCGGAGGGCGCCTGCGGATCGCCTCCTTTCAGAGCGCCGGCGCCACCCTCGTGCCCCGAGCGGTCAAGGCCTTCCACGACCGCCACCCCGCCGTCGAGCTCGGCATGGTGGAAGCCGAGCCCGAAGAGGCGCAGGCGCGGCTGCGAAGCGGCGACATCGACCTCGCGCTGGTCTACGACTTCGAGCCGCTGTCCGGCACGCTCGGGGACGACCTCGAGCTCACCCCCCTGATCGAGGACCGCTACGACGCCGTGATCGCCCACGACCATCCGCTCGCCACCCGCCGGAGGATCCGGCTCTCCGACCTGGCGCGCGAGCCGTGGATCGCCGGCAGCCCCTCGTGCGGGTGCCGCGAGATCACCGACCGCGCCTGCCGGGACGCCGGCTTCGACCTCGCGGTTGCCTTCGAGGCCGACGAGACGATGGCCGCGCAGGCGCTGGTGGCCGCGGGCGTCGGTGTCACCATCTTCCCGCGGCTCGCGCTCAACCCGCTGCACTCGGGGGTGGTCGCGCGCTCGCTCGGGCGCGACGCACCGGTGAGGCGCATCTGGGCGGCGCGACTGGTCGACGGCTACCGCTCGCCCGCCTGCGAGGCGATGCTCCAGATCCTCGAGGACGTGGCGGAGGAGTTCCGGGAAGAGCCGTCATCCCTAGCCGCGGTGTCCTGAGCGCCGCGAGCGGCGTAGGGGCGCCCCAACATACGCGGCAAGAGGACTGCGGGGCGGTGAAAACGAGCGGCCTGCATCACGGCGTCTCTTCGGGCAGTGGCGGGCGGGTGCGTTCGAGGAAGCGTGACTCGCTCACGCCGCAGTGCCGGACGCTGGCACGTGCGTCGCGCAGACTCGGCCGGTTTGCGGGAGGATCCAGTCGCCAAGTGGTCCCTCGTGCAGAGCGCAGAGCGCTACGCCGTCGAGCTCGTT
>JAUJNT010000008.1:47105-53748 GCA_030448005.1 Thermoleophilaceae bacterium | reverse complement strand
CCGCCCTTGTGTCCGACGATCACCCCGGGGAGCGATCAGGCCCTGCCCGGCGCAGATACCGCGGGCAGGCCGTCGATCGCCTCCGAGTTGTGCTCTTCCTGGTAGCGATCGAGCGCGTCGGGACCTCCGGTGCGCAGCTTCTTCCGAGCCCAGGCGTCGTAGTGCGGGCGCTCGCCCTCGAAGCTCATCAGGGGCACCCCGTATCCGCAGGAGTCCGCGATGCGATCGACGTCTATGAGCACGATCGCTCGGCGCGCCTCGTCAGCTCCCGTCTTTTCGAAGGCACAGCGCTCGAGCAGCTCCTCGTAGCGCGGGTCGCCCGGCATGATCGCCTCCCCCCGTCCGTGCAGGCGCAGGATCCGCGGAGGGCCCTCAAACGCGCACAACATGACCACGATTCGCCCGTTCTCGCGCAAGTGGGCGATCGTCTCCGCCCCGCTTCCGACCACGTCCAGGTACGCAATGGAGTGCCCGTCGAGCACCCGGAGCGTCCCGATCGGGCCCTTGGGGGACACGTTCACGTGGCCGTCCGCCACCAGCGGGGCGCTGGCCACGAAGAAGATCGGCTGGCGTGCGATCCACTGGCGCCAGCGCTCGTCGATCTCGTCATAGGTCCTGCCCATTCACCGAAAGTCTAGGCCGACCACCACGCGGCGAGGAGCCGCTGAGCAGCCGGAGCTCACCGCGCAAGCCATCGACGAAGCCACGTTCGACGATGTTTCGCGGCGGGCGACACGCGGGGCTGAGTAGCTACAGGGCGCCCGTGGTTCCAACGCGCAGCGCCTGGGGGAGATCATGCTGGCGCTCCTGGCCCGACGCGGGGTCACGGGAACCCTCGGACGCGAGGCCCAGCGGGCGCTCATCGTCCACGCCATCGGCTCCGCCGCCTTCACGAGCCGCCCACCACTCGAGTCAGGCGAAGCCGTCGGACCGCCCCCGGCCCGAGCCCATCCAGACCTTTGAGCGCGGCCTGAGCTGCTCGGGGGGGCACGAGGAAAGCAGCGGGGTGTGGCGCGCTCGCCACGAGAACGGATCTCGTGGCGGAGCTGCGGGAGGCTCGAAGATCCGCGTGGTTGTACATCCTTCAGGGGATAGACCTCCACGGCGGCGCGAGAATCATCCTCGTGGGCGGATTCGAAACCTCTCGTCGACGCCATCGACCGGCCCCGCTTCAGCGGGCCTGTCAGGCCGCGGTGAGCAAGCTACATCGGCGTGCTGCCAAAGCCGCGGTCGCGCGGCTGAACGTCCGCCCGTAGCCGTTTGGCCCTGCTGTCAAACGCCACCTTCTCGAGCTCGTCGAGACTGCGCTTGACCGGCCCGAAGGGCATCACCCACAGCTTCGGGCCGCCGTCCACGCGCGCCCAGCTCGGGCCGCTCTCGAGGCGCGCCCGCTCGATCTCCACCTTGTACGGCTCGCCGGTGTACTCGTAGGAGCGCATCCACTTGTGCGAGAAGACGTAGAGGTGGCGCTCGGTCACGACGATCGTGCGGAACTTGATGATCGGTAGCAAGAGGATGGGCCCGACCAGCAGATAGGTGATCGGCGGGATCGGCGTCTGCCCGATGAATGCGGCACGCATGTGCTCATCCAGCTCGAGGTGCCGCGACACCGCGGCCTCGACCTTCTTCCGTTGACGCTCGAGCATGTGGCGCTCCCTTGTTGGCGTGAGGGACGACTGTCAGAAGATGCGTCTGGGGAATACCTATCCGGATCGTCGTCCGGATGAAAGCCCCAGGAGGGAGCTCCATCTCCATTCGCTCGCGGGCACGCGGGCCCGGAGGTGGCTGTAGCGTTCGTCTGCGGGGAGACCAGCCGTTCAGCGCCCCCTTCATCGAGGACTTCGATCTCCAGCCCACAATGCGGACGTTGGCGGTCCGTCGAAGAGGAGGAGGTGCTTCTCGTCCTCAACTACTTAGCGCGCCATGAGACCCGCGAGTCGTTGCGCCTGTTCCACGCGCGTGGCTAGATCAACCGTCTGGTAGGGAGCGGACAGATCGCCATCGTTGAAATGGCGAGGCATCACGTGAACGTGGACGTGAAAGACATCTTGGCCGGGCGGCTCGTTGTTCTGCCTGATGGTCGTGCCCGATGCGCGGAAGGCCTGCTGAACGGCCCGCGCAGTCCGGCGGGCACAACCGAGGAGTTCGGCGTCGAGTGCTGGAGGAAGGTCGTACAGGTTGCGGAAGTGGCGACGCGTGACCACCAGCATGTGGCCCTGGTTCATCGGCCGCTGCTCACGTGAGGGGAACACCACGACCTCCTCCTCCTGGTAAGCGATCGCGCCTCGGTCACGGCGCTCAGAGACGATCTCGCAGAACAGGCACGCGTCCATTGCCGAGAGCATCCCAAGGTCTCAGCCACGTCGATGACAGCCCGCGTGGCCAGGAGAAGGGGGACCGCTCAGCTGGGCGTATCGGGAACTGGACGGCTAAGGCGCCGGCCTTGACACAGCGCGCCGCTGATAAGACGAGCGAGGCCGGACGCGGGCTGCACGACCGCCTGCCTGGGTAACGCCGCCGTACTCGCTGCCGCTGTCGTCTATAGGAGAGAAGCGAGGAGCTGCATCGGCGCTACGTGTGTCTGCCGATGAGGCGAGGAGCGACGGCAGCGACGGCCACGTAGACCGCGGCGCATGCCGCGAACAGCGTCGCGTGGTCGACGAGCATCGACCCAGCCGCGTAGCCGGCGAAGACCCCGACGACGAGGAGCTCGGTCAGGAGGCTGGCGATGGAGGTGACCGTCGATCGGGAACCGCCCTCGATCGCGTCCTGCAGGCGTGCATCGACGGCGACTGTCAGTGCCTGCAACGCGCAGAAGGCCACCGCGATGAGACCGAAGCCGGCCGGCGTGCGCGAGAGCGCGCCGAGGGCGAGCGCCGTGGCGGCACCGACCAGCACGAGTGCGACGGCACGGCCCGACAGCCTGGTCGCGCGGTCGGCGAGCGCTCCGCCCAGCGCCATGGCCCCGTAGACGAGAAGGGCGAGCAGCGGCACCGTGTCCGGCCGGACGCCCGTCTCGACGGCGAGCAGCGGCAGGTACTCGTCGAGTGAGCCCCAGACCGCTGCGACGGCGGGCGCCAGCAGCAGCGGCCCTCGTAGCGCGGGCGAGCGACGCACCTCGCGCGCGCCGGCGCGCAGGATCGCGCCGTACGCGCGCAGCCTCTCGTCGCCGTCGGAATTGCGCACGTCGCGGTGCTCGGGGAACGTCACGGCGACGATGGCTGCCGCCAAGCAGGCCAGCGCGCTCGCCGCGCCGACAGCCTCGAAGCCACCGGCCGCGAAGACTGGCGCGGCGAGGCCTATAGCGGCGGCGCTGGCGATCGTGCCGAGCGCCGTCGCGCGGCCGATGAGATGCGCGTACCGCGACGCGGCGCCCGCGCGGTCGAGCTCCTCATAGACCAGCGCCTCGAGCGAGCCCGACTGAAGGGCGCCTTGGGCGCCCCACAGCACGAAGCCGAGCGCGAACACCGAATACGACGGCGCAAGGACCCAGGCGGCGAAACCCGCGCCACCCAGCAGCGAAGCGAACGTCAGCAGCAGGCGCCGCGAGAAGGCGTCCGCCCAGACCCCCGAGGGTAACTCCAGGACCAACCCCGTGACCGACCAGATCGCGAACAGCGACGAGATCTCCGCCGTCGACAGGCCCGCATCCACGAACAGCAACGCGTAGAGCGGGTAGAGTAGGACGAAGTCGCCCAGGAACGCATACGCGTACAGCCGGGCGGCGAGCGGAGTGTCAGTCGCTCAGCGCTTGCGGTGGCGCTTGCGGAGGCGGCGCATAGGACCAGTCTGCCAGCTGCGATGTGCGAGCGCCACTGCCACAGGGTAACCCTGCGCGCCTCGCTACCCGCGCCCACCGCGACGCGCTCGAAAACCGCAGGATCCGAGACTCCCGCTTATCTGTGCAGAGTGGGGTTAGGTTCCGTGCGGAGCCTGACGCTGGAACGGCGGTCGGCGTCGCCCAGCCGCGGCGCCGGCGCTCAGAGGTCGCGGCGGTGGAACGCCAGCGCCGCCAGCAACAGCACGGCGGTGGACCACGCCACCGCCCACGGCCAGATCGCCACGCTGACGGTGCTGGCCCCGCCGAACGGGCCGAGCTGCACGATCACTCCGGTCGCGCCGCCGATGTCCGAGGTCAGCGCGTAGAGGCCGTTCTGATAGAGCGCCTCGAACGGGACGATCCACGAGATGATCGAGCTCGCCGTGGTCAGTGCGTCGACATCGAGCCCGTCGCCGATCTGGCCCAGCAGCCCGGCGGCGAGCCCCGTGGCGAAGACCATGAAGATCGCGATGCCGTTGGCGGTGGTCGAGAGCACCGTCGAACCGAGCAGCGAGGCCGCCACCACGGTGACGACACCCAGCGCCAGGCCCGCGGCGGGGACGACGAGCGACGAGGGCGTGAAGTCGCCGGCGGCCCGCGTGATGAGCGCGGCGAGGAGGAAGACGATGACGACGTAGGACGCGCAGACGGCGGAGGCGGCGAGCAGGCGTCCGGCGAGCAGCGTCGTACGCCCCACCGGGCGCACGACCAGCGGCTGCAAGAGGCCGCGCTCGGCGTCGCCGCGGACCGCGTCGAGGGTGAGGAAGACGGCCAGCACCACGCCGAGGAAGAGCGCGACGAACATCGCCAGGCCGAGCAGCGTCCCGCCCGTCAGCGCCCGCTCGTCGATCGGGATGCCCCTGCCGCTCGTCTGCTCGATCGAATCGAAGGCATGGAACGCGGCCAGCGCGTAGAGCCCGAGGAAGGTCGCTGTCAGCAGTGCGACGACGAGCAGCACGCGGCGGCGGACGGCCTCCCGCAGCGCATGACCGGCGATGGTGATCGCGTCGCTCATCCGTCGCGGCCCACCACGGCGGCGAGATAGGCGTCCTCGAGCGTGCCGGTCATCACGCGGACGCCGTAGACCTCGGCGCCACCGGCCACGAGCTCGCGGACGATCCGCGGGACGTCCTCGCGGCGCGCGTCGGGCAGGCGGCGCACGCCCTCGGAGGTCTCGACTTCGACGCCGCCGGGAGCGGTCAGGTCTTGCGGCCGTCCCTCGCTCACCACCCGGCCGCCGTCGATGATGACGACGCGGTCGCAGACCAGCTCGATCTCGCTGAGCAGGTGTGAGTTCAGCAGCACGCCGACGCCCTGCTCGCGCAGCCCGATGAGCAGGTCGCGCACCGTGCGCCGCCCGCCCGGGTCGAGCGCGCTCGTCGGCTCGTCGAGCAGCACGAGCCGCGGGGCGCCGATCAGCGCCTGGGCGATGCCCAACCGCTGCTGCATGCCCTTGCTCATCGTCCCCACCCGGCGCCCGTCCTCGCCCGTGAGGCCGACCCGCTCGAGCAGCGCCCCGCGCTCCGCCGCCCCGCCGTCGGAGCGGGCCAGGCGCTGATGCAGCGCGAGCACCTCCCCGGCGCTAGCCCAGCTGGGGAAGCGGAACAGCTCGGCGAGGTAGCCCGTCGACGCTCGTGCCGCCCGGCTGCCGGCCGGCGCGCCGGCGACGTGCGCCTCGCCGGCGGTCGGCCCGACCAGGCCGCAGGCGATCTTCACCAGCGTCGACTTGCCCGCCCCATTGGGGCCGAGCAGGCCGACGAGCTCTCCCTCTGCGACCTCGAGATCGACGCCGTCGAGCGCGGTCGTCTTGCCGTAGCGCTTCGAGAGGCCACGGGCAGACAGGGCAGTGGTCACCCGCACACCCTTACCAGCACCGCCGACGCCCGGCCTTCATGGGCTGGACGGAGAGCGCCCCTTGGGAGGTGACGCGCCGCCGGTTCCCGTCTTCTCGTAGGTTCCGTCGTCTGAGGCGTCACACCCGAACAGCTCAAAGGCGCCGTCAGGCCGCGGCCTTCACATGAGCGTGAATCGCATGCAGAGCTCGGTGCCACCCTCGGGGCGGCTGCGGACCTCGAAGCCGTCGGTCAGTCGTGAGATGAGCGGGATCCCGAGTCCGAGCCCGGGGCTGTCGAACCGCGGCACCATGCCGATCCCATCGTCGGCGACGTAGACCCGCAGGCAGTCGTCTGACCGCTCGAGCGAGACGGTCATCTCTCCCGCTCGAGTGTGATCACGGTAGGCGTGAACGATGACATTCGAGCACGCCTCGGTCACCGCGAGGGCGATCGCTCCGGCCACCGAGTCGCCGCCACCGAGCTCTCCAGCGCACTGAGCGACGGCCCGCCGTGCTAGCGGCAGCGACTCCGCCGTCGCCGGATATCTACACCGCAGCGCAAGCACCGGTGGTCGGTCCCTTCCCCGTTATCGAGGGCGGATCGCCGAGAAGCCGTCGTGCGAGACTCGCTCTCAATCGCGGCGGCAGCGTCCCCATGGTGTGAGCTTCCCACTGCCTCCAGCGGCCGACCATGGGGCCTGCCTGTGTCCGCGGGTTCGGTCTGCCACACCGACGAGGAGGCTCAGCCGCGCCGGCGCCTGCTCTCCGACGCGGGCTTGGCCCGTCACAGCCGGCTGGCCGCTCCCCCAACCGTCGAAACGGGGCAGCCAGGGACATCGATGAAGAACGTTGGCCGGTCCTTGGGAGCACCGGCAACCGCTGGAGGCGACGGCGTCTCCGTCTACCAGACGACGATGCCAACTAGCGAGTTCATCCCTCCTTGCCACGCGGGACGCGCGCGCCTTCAAGCACCGCGGCCAGTTCTATGC
>JAUJNT010000008.1:0-47005 GCA_030448005.1 Thermoleophilaceae bacterium | reverse complement strand
CCCTCCTTGCCACGCGGGACGCGCGCGCCTTCAAGCACCGCGGCCAGTTCTATGCCTGCCTGCGACGCGGGCGGCGTGCCTTCCGGCTTGGGGGTCGCGACGGGCCCTTTGGTGACGACGGGATCGCGAACTTGGCCCTGCGGGGGCGGTTTGTCGCATACAGCCTGCATCGGTCCTCGGGGAGGAGGGTCAGGGTGAAGGAGCTGCGGCGGGGACGGATGATCCACGACGCCGAGGCCGGTCGCGTCGGCCCATTCGAGTTCATCACCGATGTCAGGCTGGCGGGTAACGGCTCGGTCGCGTGGATCGTGACGGCACAGCCGATCGACGTGGCCCTCAAGCCTTACGCCATGCCGATCGACTACCTCCACTTCTACGAGGTCCGCAAGGCAGACCAAGTCGGGCAGACGCTGCTCGACGGCGGGCGCGACATCGCACCGGGGTCACTCCGGCTGCGCGACACCGTCGTCTATTGGCGCAGGGCCGGCAGGCTCCGCGCGGCGCTCCTCAACTAGTCGAATCAGGAGCTCCTCGCAGCACAGGCGGCTCCTCCTCTCATCGAAAGCGGCAGCCTCCGGCGCGCCGCTGAAAGTCTTCGCTAGATCAATCTCAGCGCACGGCGGCTCACCCCGCCCGATCCGCTACCCGTACGCGGGACACGAGAGTGGCTCTACGTCCTCGACGGTCGCCTGCGGCTGACGACCAGCAGTCGAGCAGCGAGCGCGAAGCTCCCGCAACGCCGGGACGGCAGCTTGCTGCGCGAGGTCGTCACAGAATTGCCAGTGCGTGATTGCCCGGCGGCCATCTAGCAGGCCGGCCGCCGCGAGCACGTAGGAGCCGGTACAAACCGAGGCGGTACGCTCGGCCTGGCGCCGCCGCCCGCGCCACCCAGTTGACAACTCCTGCATCGTCGACCGCGGCTTGAGGCGACGTAGAAGACCTCTACCGGGCCTAGCACGTCGAGCGACTGGCGCCTTCGAGTGCGAGGACGAGGACGTGACGAGCCCGTGGCACGAGGCACTCTTGCCTGCACGCACCTCTTCAAGGTGCTGCGCGAGGCCGGCGTCATCCGCCAGCGCCAGGAGGGGACCGCACGCCGTAACACGCTTCGCACCGAGGATCTGGAAGCGCGCTTTCCGGGCCTGCTCGCCTCGATCCTCGACGCTGCAGCGGCGTGAGCCAGCAGCTGGAAGTAACCGACCAGAGCGGACGTGCGCCCGCGAGCTCGATGAACCGGACAGGGGCGCTCGGTGGGTCCCGCCGCTGTCACGAGTGCTTCCGACGGGCTGCTCTCCGCCGTTCACGAGCACTCTCGCCTTGCGGCCATCGTGGCGCGCGAGCCACCGCGCTGAGCGGACGTGGAGCGTTCCGCCAAGGAGCTGCCTGCGGATCGGTGGCGCTCCGGAAGAGCGACCGAAGCGGCGCGCGCTGAAATGAGGGGAGTTTCTGCGCTATCAAACCCCGAAACGACCTAGACGCCGGGGATTCGCAGATATCCCTCGCGGACGAGCCGCCGCACGAGCACGAGGCGCCCACTTTCGTCAAGCGGGCCGGGCAGCTCCTCCGCGGTGATGGGCTCCGGCGCGGCGTAGAGCGCTTCGATGGCAGCGCGTGCCTTGATGGGAAAGACGACCTCCTTCTGATCGAAGATGAGGGCGACGCCGGCCTCCCGGACCTCCAGGTCGGCAACGACCGTGGGCCGCGGCAGGAGCTCGTGGCGCACGGTGAGGCCCGCGAGCGCCCGCACCTGCGCGAGCTGGCCATCGAGCACGGGACGCCGAGTTGACACGAAGCGTCGCCGCGCCCGTCGGAGCACTTGATCTGGGTCAAGGCGCGCGGCCAGGCGTTCGAGGAGTTCGTCGGACAGGACGCCGTCGCCCGTCACGGAGCGGCGGAATTCGACGTCGTCAGCGCAGCTCTCGAGCGCCGCTCGGAGCGCGTCGAGTCGGGTCTGTGGGTGTAGGCCGACGGTGATGTGAAGCGAGTCCTCGTCAGAGGTCGCCGCCTCGTGGGGCCAACCCCGCGGCAAGTAGAGCGTGTCCCCCGCCTCGAGCACAAAGTCTTCAACGGGGTCACCGACGTCCCCGAGGTCCGGTGACCAGCGCTGCGTCTTCAGCGGCAGCTCGAGCAGCGGCTCGTAGATGCGCCATCGCTTGCGCCCCGAAACCTGGAGCACGAACACGTCGTGGGTGTCGTGGTGCACAGCGAACCCCTGAGCCGCCGCCGGCGTGTAGTACGCGTTCGCCTGGACTGGACACCCGAGGCGGGCCTCGAGCTCCCTGCAGTAGAGCGCCGCCGGATGCCAATGAAGGTTGAGCCCCTGCAGGACGATCGTCGCCCCCTGCTCGAACTCCTCGGCAACGCGACTGACGATCGCCCGGTCGCTGAAGCTACCCGGCCGCCAAGGGATGCTCTCGGTGTAATCGCGAAGCGTGATCTGGCGGCCGTCTCTCACAAGGCGGAACGCCGGCGCCCGGATCCCCGTGGTGCAGACGAGCCGCTCGGCGTCAGCCGTCGAGAGGACGCCGTCGAAGCGCCCGCTCTCCGCGCGCCCGACAAGCAGCGGCTGACGTTCCCAGTGCTGGTCGCGAAACGCCTCCAGCGGTATCGGACCGAGCGTCAGCTCGACCGCACCGCGGCGCTCGCCAGGAGTGCCGCCCGGCCGCTTAGCGGGCTCCCTACGAGTCCGAGTCGCCGCTGTCGTCTCCCGAGTCGTCTCCGGTGTCCGAGTCGTCCCCGCTGTCGTCTCCGGTGTCCGAGTCGTCGCCGCTGTCGTCGCCGCTGTCCGCGACATCTCCGGTATCAGTGTCGTCGTCGAGCGAGGGACTCGCCGCCGAACCGAAAGGTCGCGTCTGTATCTCGTCGTCCGTGAGGGTTTCCTCGCCTCGAACGTCCGCGTCCGAAGCTCCGTGGGGTTCGTTCATCTGGACTCCTCTCGTTGGACGATCCTACCGTCGGCTCTGCTCCGGCCACGGGCAACCTCAGGGCGAGACTAGCGAGGACGACCAGCACGAGCGGCTCTATCTGGCGTCGTTCTTCGGGGCGGTACTCTTGGCGGTCGTGGCCGATGCATCGCCACGGCGCTGCGGGCGATGGGCTGTCGTTTGCCGGGGCCTTCTTGGCCGGGTTTTGTCCCATACTTGCCTTAATGCTCCACCGCCACGGACAGGGACGGTTGATCCTGCGCCGTGCGAGGGACCCTGAGCGCCAGCAGGTCTACAACGAGTCAGGGCCCTTGGTGTACGTCCTGGTCGCTGTGCCGCTCGCAGCCCTTGCGGGCTTCTTCGGCCCGCTGGCGCCGCACATGCTGCTCGCATTCTACGGCGGCGCGGCCCTGGCAACCGCCCCTGTGATGCTCTGGATAGCCTTCGTGCTGGGACCCGATGAGCACCCCGGCGAGGACCTTTAGGCGTGGCCCTCGACGCAGGCGCGCGTCGACCCCGGGTAGGACCACGCGCTCATCACCGCGATCTCGGCCTTCCCGGAGGCGTCGGCGGCTGCGCCAGTCGTCGCCCACTTCGCGGGGCCCTCTCTGCCGCGCCGGGGCGTCGGCGCTTCAGTCGGCTGCTCGAGGTCCTCGGGGCGGCCGACCCGGAGTCCGTCCGTTGCGCCGCAGCTTCGAAACGACTCGCTTCACCGTGTCGACCGGCACGGCGAATCCGATTCCGTCGCCGCGAGCCTGTGAGATGACCCCTATGACTCGTCCCGCCGCGTCGAGAAGCGGGCCGCCGGAGTTGCCCGGGTTGATCGGCGCATCCGTCTGGACGGCATCGGCGATCTTGGAGCCGTTCGGGGCGTCGATCCTGCGGTCGGTGGCCGAGACGACGCCCGCGGTCAGGCTGCGCTCGAGCCCGAACGGGTTGCCGATCACGATCGCCGCATCACCGACGCGAACGGCATCGGAATCACCGAGCCGGAGCGGGTTCAGCCGCCTGGCGTCATCAGCAGGTGCGATCTTCAGCAGCGCGAGGTCGGTGCCCGGATCGCGTCCGACGACCGTGGCATCCACAGGGCCGGCATCCGCGTCCAACCGGACGGTGGTCTTGCCCCGGCCGGCGACGATGTGGTGGTTGGTGACGATATGTCCCTTCGCGTCGATCACGAGCCCAGAGCCCGTCGCGATTCCGTCGTTGCGCCGTGGCGGGCCCCTTCTCGGCCGGACGCCCGGTGGGCGGTGGTCGATCAGGACCACGCTCCGGCGCGAGCGCTCGTATACGTCAGGTAGGGCGGCGGCGGTTCGGGCCGGCTTCGCCGAGGCGCTGATGCCAGTGCTCTCCCGATCCTCCTCATAGAGGTTGCCCGTCGCGAACAGGACCGCTAACACCGCTATAGCCGAGCCCAGCGCACCGGCGAGGGCCGATCGCAGGCCGGGTCCCTTGGAGCCCATCAGAAGTCCCCAGGGGCCGACGACGCCGGCCGGCCGAAAGCGGGTCGATCCCTGTCCACCTGGCCACCGTAGTCGGCCCGCCGGTCCAGCTCGCCAGTACCAGCTGGCGGCCTTTCCGGGCATCGGCGCCGGGTCCATGGCAGGGAGAACTCGTGTCACCGGCGCAGCCACATTGCGTTGAGGTCACGTCGACGATCTCCTCGGTAGAGCCGCCCAAGAGCTGATCGTCTCCGTCGATCCCCAGTCTGGCACGCCAAACGGCACCTCGAAGACTTCGACAACTCGTTTGTGTAGCGCGCCGTTCGATTCTCGGCCCACCCGCATAGAGACAAGGCTGCGGTGCAATGCGCTGTGTTGCACGGATCCGTAGAAGGCGTCTATCGCGGACGCGCTCAATGCGGCGGAGAGAAGTGCAAGGGGCCGCCCGGCTCCCGCTAACTCAGGCCTGCGCGCGCGCCTCGCCGGCCTTCAGCAGCCGCTCCCGGAGCCGGCCCTCCTCGTCCGGGGAGGGGTCGAAGCCGGACACGTCGGGCAGCGCGTCGAGCGCCTCGAGCCCGAAGAGCTTCTGGAACAGCTCGGTCGTGCGGTAGAGCACGGCCCCGAATCGAGACCGACCCGATTCCTCGATCAGCCCGCTCTCGAGCAGGGTGCCCACGGCAGACTCCGAGGATACCCCGCGCACGCGCGCGACTTCCGGGCGCGAGACGGGCTGGAGGTAGGCCACGATCGCGAGGCACTCGGCCTGGGCGGGGGTGAGCGGCGGGGTGCGAGGCCTTGACAGCAGCCGGCGCGCCGCGTGCTCGGCCACCGGGTCCGTGGCCAGGGTGAACCCTCCGGCCACCTCCCTCAGCACCACCCCGCGGTACCCCTCCGCGTAGTGCTCGCGCAGACGGGCGAGCGACTCGATCACCTCTCCTTCCGAGGACTCGCACGCATCCGCGAGCCGGTCCAGGGAGACGGGCTCGGCCGACAGGAAGAGCAGCGCCTCGACGATCCGCGCGAGCTCGTTCAACCGTCCACCTCCCGCGCAGATTGATCGCTGGCCCGCACCGTCTCCCGCGCGGAGCTGCCACCGGCCCGTACCGTGATCTCGCCGAAGGCCTCGGGCTGGTCCCACTCCGCCTCGCCCGCCTTGTAGAGCTCGAGCAACGCGAAGAGGGTGACCGCCTCGGTCAGCCGGTCGGCACCCTTCACCGCCTCGTCGAAGACGAAGCTGCCCCGGCCGAGCAACGAGCGCATGTGGGAGAGCCTCTGCTCGATCGACACCTGCGGTTGCGCTATGTGGGCGAGCTCGAGCCGCGGCGGGGTGCGCAGCAGCGACCCGATCGCCTCCCCCAGCAGCGCCGGGTCATACACCGGCTCGGCCAGGTCCACCGAGACCCGCCGCAGCGGCGGGGGCAGCGGCGCCGCGCGGTAGCGAAACCCGCTCTCTGCCTCGAGCCGGATGCGCAGATACGCCGCGGCGGACTTGTAGCGGCTGTACTCGAGCATGCGCGCAAGCAACTCGTCCGCGGCCTCGCCGGGCTCGAGCGCCTCGCCCTCCACCTGCTCTCCGGGCAGCATGAGCCGCGACTTGAGCTCGAGCAGCGCCGCGATCAGCACGAGGAACTCGGTGGCGGCCTCGAGGTCGAGCTCGCTCGTGCGCTCCAGGTGGTCTACGTAGGCGAGCACCACGTCTGCGAGCTGCACCTCGAGCAGATCGACCTCCTCGCGCAGAACGAGGGTGAGGAGCAGGTCGAAGGGCCCCTGGAAGACCTCGAGGTCCATCTCGAGCTCGAGGGGGGCGGGCACGGACATCGCGGGAAGCCTACGCGGGCGGCCCGACGCCCATGGCGCGGCGCACGTCGGCAAGCGTCTCCGCGGCCAGCGAGCGGGCCCTGTCCGCACCCTCGCCGAGAACGGCCTCGAGCGCACCCTCGTCGGGACGCAGCTCGAGGTAGCGCTCGCGCACCGGGCGCAGGACGTCGACAACGGCCTCGGCCACCGCCTCCTTGAAGGATCCGTAGCCCTGCCCCTCGAACTCCCGCTCGACCGCCTCCGGCGAGACGCCGCGGATGACGGCGAGGATGTCGATCAGGTTCGTGATGCCCGGCTTGTCCGGGCCGCGGCGCACCTCCCCCCCGGAATCCGTGATCGCGCTCTTGACCTTCTTGACGATCGCCTTCTCCTCGTCGTCCACGAAGATCAGCCCGCGCTCCTCGCTGCCGGTGGTCGACATCTTGCGCCCCGGCTGCTGCAGGTCCATGATGCGCGCGCCGACGGAGGGAATTCGGTGCTCGGGCACCACGAGGACCTCCCCGTAGGCCGTGTTGAAGCGCTCGGCGATGTCGCGCATGAGCTCCACGTGCTGGCGCTGGTCATCGCCCACCGGCACCTCGTGCGCGCGGTAGGCCAGCACGTCGGCGGCCTGCAGCACCGGGTAGAGGAAGAGGCCGGCTGACACCAGCTCGCGCTGCGCTGCCGACTTCTCCTTGAACTGGGTCATCCGGTTGAGGTCCCCGTGAGCGGTCACCGACGAGAGGAGCCAGGAGAGCTCGGTGTGCTCGTGGACGTCGCTCTGGCGAAAGAGGATCGAGCGGTCGGGATCGAGGCCGGATGCGATCAGCATGGCGAGGGTGTCGTACACGAGGGAGCGAAGCCGGGCGGGCTCGTAGGGCACCGTGATCGCGTGCAGGTCGACCACGCAGAGGATCGCCGGATCGCCGCGATCCTGACCCTCCAGATAGCCCCGGACCGCTCCGATGTGGTTGCCGAGGTGCTTGCGGCCGGTGGGCTGGATGCCGCTGAAGATGCGCACGGCGGCGCAGTCTATGGGCGCCGGCAGGTCTCAGATGGCGCCGGTGGCGCCCGCCGGGTTCTCGGCGGCACGCCGAGGGTCACCCGGGTTCTGCTCGGCGCCCCCGCCTCCGTCGGCGGAGGGCTGGCGCACCACCGGCCGCTTGGCCGCGCCCGCCTCGTCCAGGCGGCGCACCGGGGTGGTGTACGGGGCGTTGCGCGCGATCTCCGGATCCTCGCCGGCCTCCTCGAGGATCGAGCGCACGACGCCGGCGAAGTGGTCGAGGCGCTCCCTGGGCTCGGTCTCGGTGGGCTCGATCATGAGCGCCTCCTCCACGAGCAGGGGGAAGTAGACGGTCGGCGGGTGCACGCCGTGGTCGAGCATGCGCTTTGCGATGTCGAGCGTCCTTATGCCGAGCTTGTCGCGCGCGCCCCTGCCCGAGAGCACGAACTCGTGCATGCAGAGACGATCGAAGGCGATCGGCAGGTACTCGGCCACGCCCGGCTCGGCGAGCCGTGCGCGCAGGTAGTTGGCGTTCAGGACCGCGGTCTCCGAGGTCTCTCTGAGGCCGTCACCGCCGAGCGAGCAGATGTAGGCATACGAGCGCACGAAGACCCCGAAGTTGCCCTGAAAGCCCCGCAGCCTGCCGATCGACCTCGGCCGGTCGTGCTCGAGCCCGAAGCGGGGCCGCTCGCCGGCGCGGCCGTTGCCCGCGTGCGCGTCGCCCTCGCCCTCGCGCGCGACGCGCACCACCTGCGGACGCGGCAGGTAGGGCTCGATGCGGTCGGACACCGCGATCGGCCCGGCTCCCGGGCCACCGCCGCCGTGGGGCTGGGTGAAGGTCTTGTGCAGGTTGTAGTGGACGATGTCGAAGCCCATGTCGCCGGGACGGGAGATGCCCATGACGGCGTTCAGGTTGGCCCCGTCGTAGTAGAGCGTGGCCCCGGCGCCGTGCACGATCGCCGCGATCTCCTCGATGTTGCGGTCAAAGAGGCCGAGCGTGTTGGGGTTTGTGAGCATGAGGCAGGCGATGTCGTCGGTTGCCTTCTCGCGCAGGTCCGCGATGTCAACGCCGCCGTGCTCGTCGGTGCCCACCTTGACGACCTCGTATCCCGCCATGGTCACGGTGGCGGGGTTCGTGCCGTGTGCGGTGTCGGGTGTGAGCACCTTGTGCCGCTGCTCGCCCCGGCCCTCGTGGTAGGCGCGCGTGAGCAGCAGGCCGGCAAGCTCCCCGTGTGAGCCGGCGCTCGGCTGCAGGGACACGTGCGGCAGGCCGGCGATCTCGGCGAGCGCCTCCTGAAGGTTCCACATCAGCTCGAGTGCCCCCTGCGCGTACTCCGGGTCCTGGAGCGGGTGAAGCCGGGCGTGCCCGGGCAGGGCGGCTACGCGCTCGTGGAGCTTGGGGTTGTACTTCATCGTGCAGGACCCGAGCGGGTAGAAGCCGGTGTCGAGGTCGAAGTTCTTCTTGGACAGGCCGTTGAAATGGCGCACGATCTCGGGCTCTGAGACCTCGGGCAGCTCCGCCGGCCGGGTCCGCAGGGCGGACGCGGGAAGGATCTCCTCCATCGGCACGTCCGGCACGTCTAGCGCGGGCGCCGTGAATGCGCGCCGGCCCGCCACCGAGCGCTCGTAGATCGTGAGGGTCTCCTCGCCCGCGCGGGGGTCGAGCGCGGCCATCAGGCGGCCACCTCCTCGCGCAAGGGCGCGGTCAGGGCGGCAAGCCGATCGATGTCGGCGCGGGTGCGCCTTTCGGTGATCGCCACGAGCAGCCCGTCGCCGTACTCGGGGTAGGTGTCGCGCAGCGGGTATCCGGGGTTGATGCCCTCGGCACGCGCGCGGGTGAGAAGGCCGTCCAGGTCGGGCACCCGCACCGCGAACTCCCGCACAACGGGTCCGGGGTTGATCGCATCGAGTCCGAGGACTGCGCGTGCGTAGTGGGTGCGCTTTGCCATCAGCTGGCCAAGCTCCACGAGGCCACGCTTGCCAAGCCAGGAGAGGTAGATGACCCCGGCGAGCGCGTTGAGCGCCTGCGAGGTGCAGATGTTATGGGTGGCCTTCTCGCGCCGGATGTGCTGCTCGCGGGTCTGGAGCGTGAGCACGAAGCCGCGTTTGCCATCCATGTCGCGCGTCTGGCCCGCGATGCGGCCGGGCATCTTCCGGATGAAGCGCTCGTCCGCGGCGAAGAAACCGAAGGACGGCCCGCCGAAGTCGAGCCGGTTTCCGAGCGTCTGACCCTCTCCGACGCAGATGTCGGCGCCGAACTCCCCGGGGGGCTTGAGGATCCCGAGCGCGAGCGGGTCGGCGGCCACCACGAAGAGGGCGCCGGTGCGCTTGGCGGCCTCGCCGAGGGCGCCGAGCTCCTCCACGGTGCCGAGGAAGTTGGGCTGCTGTACGAAGACCGCCGCGGTGTCCTCGTCGACCAGGGAGGCGAGCGTGTCCAAGTCCGTCGCCCCCTCGGGGGTCAGCCCCGCCTCCGCGGTGCCCATCCCGTACCCCACGGCGTGGGTGGCAAGCGTCTCACGGGAGTGGGGGTGCATCCCGCGGGAGACCACGAGCTTGCCGCGGCCGGTCTGGTTCCTTGCCAGATAGCCCGCCGCCGCCACCGCGGAGGGGCCCTCGTACACCGAGGCGTTCGACACCGGGAGCCCCGTCAGCTCGGAGATCGCCGTCTGGAACTCGAACATCACCTGCAGGCCGCCCTGTGAGATCTCCGGCTGATAGGGCGTGTAGGGCGTGAGGAACTCCGAACGCAGGGTGATCGAGTCGACGATCGCCGGCACGTAGTGGTCATACATCCCGGCCCCGAGGAACGTGACCTCCTCGTCGGCGTGCCGGTTGCGGGCCGCGAGCTCCGAGAGGTGCTCGAAGACCTCCTGCTCGGGGCGGCCGTCGGGCAGGTCGAGCGGGCGCTTCAGGCGCACACCGTCCGGGATCTCGGCGAATAGGTCGTTTAGCGAGCCCACGCCGATGGCGTCGAGCATCGCCCGCGTGTCGGCGTCGGTTGCGGAGGTGTAGCGGCTCATGGGGTTCCCATCACGATTTCAGCAGGTCCCTGTAGGCGTTCACGTCGAGCAGGGAATCGAGCTCGCCGGGGTCAGACAGCTTCACCCTCACAAGCCAACCCTCTCCGTAGGGGTCGGCGTTGATCGTCTCGGGGCCGTCGGACAGCCCCTCGTTCACCGCGAGGATCTCGCCGGAGAGCGGCGCGAACACGTCGGAGACCGCCTTGACAGACTCCACCTCAGCGTAGGCCTGGTCCTTGGTCACCGACGCGCCCACCTTGGGCGGGTCGAAGAACACGACCTCGCCGAGGGCGTCCTGGGCGTACCAGGTGATGCCGAAGACGGCCTCATCCCCCTCGACGCGCGCCCAATCGTGATCTGGGTGGTACCTCAGGTCCTCCGGGTAGCTCTCAGCCACTCGCGTCCTCTCTCAGCTCTTGGAGTACAGGGGCTTCTCGCGGACCTCCGCGGCGCGCATCTTTCCGCGGACGTCCACCTCGATCTGGGTCCCCGGCGGCGCGGCGCCCAGGGGAACGTAAGCCATCCCGATGCCGGTATCCAGGCACGGCGAGAGAGTCCCGCTGCTCACCGTCCCGGGTCCCGCCTCCGTCTGCACGCCGTTTCCCTGCCGCGGGATCCCGGGGCCGGTGAAGGCAAACGGCACGAGGGTCTCCGCGGGCGTCGCGTCTTGCAGCGCATCCGCGCCGATGAAGCCCGTGTCGAGCTTGCAGCACCAGCCGAGACCCGCCTCGATCGGGGTTCGATCCACGGAGAGGTCGTTTCCATAGAGGTGAAAGCATGCCTCGAGGCGCAGGGTGTCCCGTGCGCCGAGACCCGCCGGCGTCACGCCCTCGGCCAGCAGCGCGTCCCATACGCCCGCGGCGTCCTCGGGGGCGATCAGCAGCTCGACGCCGTCCTCCCCGGTGTAGCCCGTGCCGCAGACCAGGCACTCGGAGCCCGCCACCGGCAAGGTCGCGGTCCGCATCCTGCCCGGAAGCTCCCCGTCGGCCAACCGGGCCACGATCCCCCTGGCCTGCGGGCCCTGCACCGCCAGCATCGCGTAACGGTCGCGGGCATCGCCGATTTCCACGTCGAACGCGGCCGCCTGCTCGGTGAACCACGTGTGGTCGCGCGCGTGGTTCGAGGCGTTCGTGACGGTCAGGAAGCGGTCGCCGATGCGGTAGGTGAAGAGGTCGTCGAGGACTCCGCCGTCGTGGCGGCAGAGCAGCGAGTACTGGGCCCCGCCGTCAGCCAGCTTCGTGACGTCGTTCGACAGGATCTGCTGTAAGAAGGCCTCCGCTGCGGGCCCGCCCGTCTCGATCTGGCCCATGTGGGAGACATCGAAGACGCCGGCGCCGCGGCGGACCGCGAGATGCTCTTGCCGGATGCCCTCGTACTGAACCGGCATCTCCCACCCGGCGAAGGGCACCACCCTGCCGCCGGCCGCCCGGTGGCGGTGAAACAACGGCGTCCTGCGCAGGGTGTCGGCGGCGGGTCCCAAGCCGCTCGCAGGCTAGATGATCGGTGCTGAGAGGGAGCGCCGGCGGCACACGGCCGACGCCGGACACCCAGGGGTAGGCGGCGGTCCGCTTCGGGCCCGGTCAGAGCCGCAGGCGAATGGTGCGTCGGGCCCTGCGGAGGTTGCCCCGGGCGTCGCGCACGCGCACGGTAACCGCGGCGAGCACCCGCCTCCCTCGCGCCAGCGCCCTCCTAACCACGGCTCGCGAGGCGCCCGAGACCTTCAGCCTCAGGGCGGCCGGCCGGCCGGCGAGCAGGCGCCGGTGCACCTGGCGCACCCTTGCGGGCACAGGCAGCCGGATCTGCCTCTCGCCGCGCCGAACGTTGAGAGCACCCAGCGCTCGCAGCCGGCATGGCTCGCTGCAACGGGCTCGAACCAGCAGCCCACGGCGCGTGAGCCGCTGGCGGCGGGGCCCACCGAGGCGCAGTCGCAGGGTCACAGGCGCGGCGATCGGGGAGCGCCCGCTGCCCGTCGCACCGCCTATGACCGACGCACCGCCCGGCGGTCCGGCGCCCGCGGGTGCTCCGCCGCCCCCGGGCTCGGGCACGCGCAGCGCGCAGTCGCCGGGGGACCCGCCATCGAGGCGCGACACCGCTCCGCCGAGCTGGACCACGTGCACGCGGCCGCAGGCGTCTTCACCGATGCCCGCGAGCTGACGGACGGCGAGCGTCGGCTCCTCGCGGTCGGTCTCCGGCGCGCCCGACACGTAGGAGCGCAGCCGGGCCTGGCAGAGGTCGCCGTAGAGATACCGGCCTGCGAGTTGCGCGACCGAGGCGTCGCGCACCACCACGCCGCCGATCACCGAGCAGTACCGGCTGGCATGGGGAAGGGATATCGCCGGTCGCTGGTCGCCGACGAGCTCGCACGGGGCGGTCCCGGTGCTCGGCTCGGCGGCCAGGTTCCCCTCGCAGTCGTCCCAGCCGAAGTTCGCCCCCCGGCCCGCACCGCCCGTCGCGAACGGCGCGTGGTTGACCTCCTCGATCGTGTTCTGGCCGACGTCGCCGATGAAGAGGTCGCCGGTCAGGCTGTCGAAGGAGAAGCGGAACGGGTTTCGCAAACCGTAGGACCACACCTCGTCGCGGCCCGGCTCGGCCGGGCCGGCGAAGGGGTTGTCGACGGGGATCGTGTAGCCCCCGCCCGGGGTCGGCGCGATGCGAAGCAGCTTTCCCAGCAGGGAAGTGCGGTCGCGGGCGTCGCGGACGGGCTGGTCGTAGCCGTTGCCGCCGTCCCCGGTGCCGATGTAGAGCCGGCCGTCGGGGCCGAAGGCGACCGTACCGCCGTTGTGGTTGCCCGCCTCGCGGTGCGGGATCTCGATCACGGGCCTGCGGTATTCGGGCTCCACCCGGTCCCTGCTGTCCTCAGCGCGTCGGAGCTCGTCCACCCGGATGTCTCCCTCCGCGTCGGTGAAGTAGACGTAGAGCAGCCGCGACTGCTCGTAGTCCGGGCTGAACGCAAGCCCCAGCAGTCCCCGCTCGCCGCCGGTGGTGAAGTCCGCAGTCACGGTCAGGAACGGGTCGGTAAGCGTGACACCGTCGCGGATCACCCGAACGGTGCCGCCCTGCTCCACGACCATCAGCCGGCGCCCGTCCCCCGGTGGCGCCGTGGTATACACCGGCGCGGAGAACGTCCCACCCACCGGCGTAAGGGACGGCGACTGCGCAGCGGCAGGCGCAGGCGCGAGCGCGAGCAGGCAGACGCAGCCGGCGGCAAACAGGAGGCTCCCGATGCGGCTCGGCCCGATCACTCCGCACAAGGATCGGCCATCGGGGCCCGATCCTCAAGCAGGAGCCGGCGAGTGGCGCATCGGGCACCGACGTGCACGCACCGAGAAGAGGCGGGGGAGCTCCCTCGGGCGACGCCGGCCCCGCAGGGGCCGGAGATCGCAGCGGGAGCCGGAGCCCTCCACCACCGGGGCCCGACCACCGGAGCCGTAGGTCAAGCGCGGCCCGGGGGCTCCGGGGGCGGGAGCCCCCGGTGGTCTCCCTAGTCCTTCAGGAACGAGGGGATGTCGATCTCGTCTTCTGAGATCTCGAGCGAGGAGCGCTGGCGGTCATCCATCGACACGTCCCTCCGCCGGGGCTCTCGGCGTCGGCCGGTCGTGTCCTCGGTGAAGAGCGGGCCCCCCGAGCGGCCGTCGAAGCCGGTGGCGATCACGGTCACCCGCACCGCATCGCCCAGCGCGTCATCCACCACGGCGCCGAAGATGATGTTGGAGTTCTGGTCGGCGGCGCTCTGGATGATCTCCGCCGCCTCGTTCACCTCGAAGAGGCCGAGGTCGGTCCCGCCGGTGATGTTCAGCAGGATGCCGGTGGCCCCCTCCACGGACTGCTCGAGCAGCGGGCTCGAGATCGCGTTCTTGGCGGCCTCGCCCGACCGGTTCTCGCCGCTGGCCTCGCCGATCCCCATCAGGGCAGAGCCGGCGTCCTGCATGATCGTTCGCACGTCGGCGAAGTCGAGGTTGATGAGCCCCGGGATGGTGATCAGGTCGGTGATGCCCTGAACGCCCTGGCGCAGCACGTTGTCCGCCTCGCGAAACGCCTCGAGGATGCTCGTGCGCCGCTCCACCACGGCCAGGAGCTTTTCGTTCGGGATGACGATGAGCGTGTCGACCTGCTCGCGCAGGCGGTTGATCCCCTCGTCGGACTGACGACGGCGCTGGCTTCCCTCGAAGTCGAACGGTCGCGTGACCACGCCGACGGTCAGCGCACCGATCTCCTGCTTGGCCACCTCGGCGATCACGGGCGCCGAGCCGGTGCCTGTGCCGCCCCCCTCGCCGGCCGTGACGAAGACCATGTCGGCGCCCTTCAGGGCCTCCTTGAGCTGGTCACGGCTCTCGTTGGCCGCGCCGAAGCCCACCTCGGGGTTCGCACCCGCGCCGAGACCGCGGGTGAGCTGATCGCCGATCTGAAGCTTGATGTCCGCGTCGCACATCGCGAGCGCCTGGGCGTCCGTGTTCACCGCGATGAACTCCACGCCCTTCAGCCCTGCATCGACCATTCGGTTGACGGCGTTCGTGCCGCCCCCGCCGACGCCGACGACCTTGATGACCGCCAGGTAGCTGCCCGTGTCCATCGCTTCGATCCTCGCCTCGGGTCCCTGTGTCGTTGTGCTGCGTGCCCCGGACGGTCCTCCGTCCGGAGGTCAAGCGATCATTGAGGGTTTCATGCCGCTCCGAACCGCCTGCAAAGTCCCCACTGTACGGGGAGTTCGGCGTCTATGTCAACACACCTCGCAAGGAATCGTGCACGCTCACCCTCGACTTGAACCTGAGGGCCGATGCGAACCTCGACTCAAGGTCGAGGGTTAGGGGTAGCGCCACCGCCCTCGGCGGCAGGGGCCCGACGCGCGGGTGGCGAGGGTCGGCTCGCCCCTTCAAGCCCCGCCGGCGCCCCAGAGCCGACGGAGTGGTCCGGCGCGGTTGGGGCGGGCGCCGAGGGGGCGGACGCCGATGCCGGAGGCCCGGCCGCGGGCACCGAGTCCGCGGGGGTGGGTTCCTTTGCAGCCGGCGCTGCGGCGGGTGCAACCGGCGTCACGGTCTCCACCGGCAGGCCCCCGGCCGCGGGGCGCTCCGGAAGCCGCACGTCCACGTATGCGGCCCCGGCTGCGTCCCTATCGGCCAGCACCCGGATCGCCGCAGCCCACTTGGCCGCCACCCGCGTGACGTCGCCGAAGATAACGCGCGGTCCACCCTCGAGCAGGACGACCATACCCTTGCCACGTTCAAGACGGACCGCCCGGACGCGCGCCCTGAGGGCGGCGGGTATGCCGCCGGCGACGCGGACGGCCTGAAGCGCGGCCCCGGCCGGCACCTGCTTGGCGGGCAGCGCTCCGGCCAGGTTCACCAGGGGCAGGGATCCCCTCACCTCCAAGCCGGCCAGCACGGTGCCGTCCCCGGCGACCGGCACGCGGCGGCGGGACCCGGACGCGAGCAACGCGGCCGGGCGGTGCTGCACCACGTGGATTCGCATCCCGTTGGGGAAGTCGGGAGCCACTTCGATCGCGCGGACGACCGGGAAGGCAGCGGCGGCACGCTCGAGCTGCCGTCGACTTACATGCAGCGTGGTCATCCGCTTCGCTTTGGAGGCAAGAGCGGTGCGGACCCGGTCCGCGTGGGCGCCACCGAGGCCAGTGACCGCGACCGTCTCGACCTGCACGAGGGACGAGTCGCGCAGCCAGAACAGATACCCCGCCACGAGGATGCAGCCCGCTGCGCCCAGCGCCACCAGCCGGCGTGCCATCCGCGGGCCCGGCAGCAGGGCGGCTCGAATCGCCCGGCCCCTCTGCCTCGGCCTTCCTGCCGCGGTGGCTCCCGTGGCACTCACGCCTCGAAGATGGGTGCGGCGTCGACCTGGCCGAGGAGCTGCACCTCGGGCTCCAGCACCACGCCGAAGCGCTCGCGGACGCGCCGCCGCCCCTCCGCCATGAGGGCGATCACGTCCGCGGTGCTAGCGTCCCCCCTGTTCTCCACGAAGTTCGCGTGCTTCTGCGAGAAGCGTGCGCCGCCGACCGCGAGGCCCCGGCAGCCGGCTTGATCGAGCAGCATCCCCGCGCTCTTTCCCTCGGCCCGGGGGTCGTCAGGGTTCTTGAAGGTGGAGCCGAAGGTCTTGATCCCGGACGGCTGCGCCTCCCGGCGACGCGCGCGCATGTCGGCGAGGGCGGCCTTGACGGTCTCGGGCTCGGCCGGGGCCAGCGCGAAGGAGGCGCGCGCGACGATCTCGTCAGCGCGCAGGTTCGAGCGGCGGTAGGAGAACCCGAGGTCGGCAGGGGTGCGCACGTCGGTGCCCGTGGGGGTGGTCACCTCGACCCACTCGAGCACCTCGGCCAGGTCGCCTCCGTAGGCGTTCGCGTTCATCTTGACCGCGCCGCCCACCGTGCCGGGGATGTTCACCCCGAACTCGAGGCCGGTCAGCCCGTCGCGCGCCGCGCGCGCCGAGGCCTGGGGCAGGCGGGCGCCTCCCCCGCAGAGCAGCTGCGTTCCCTCGCGCTCGATCGAGGCGAGCAGCCCGTCGAGCTTCAAGACCAGTCCTCGGAATCCGTCATCGGCTATCAGAAGGTTCGATCCGGAGCCCACCACTCCTACCTCGACCCCGGCCGACCGGCTCCAGGCCAGCAGCTCCGCCAGACGCTCTGCCGAGTCGGGCCGGGCGAAGTAGTCGCCCCAGCCGCCCGTTCGGACCGTTGTGAGGCGGGCGAGCGGGTAGTCGCGCTCGAGCCCCTCGGGCAGGCTCACTGGGAGGCCGCCGCCGGCGCCTCGACCGCCAACATCCCCGCCAGCCGGTCGACGTCGCCCGCGCCGAGGGTCAGCAGCACGTCTCCCTCCCGCAGCTTCTCGCGGAGCATCTGTTCAGCCTCAGCCATGGACGGGAGCCACCAGACCGGCCGCCCGCCCGCCTCGTCGGCAGCGGCGGCGGCCACCATGAGCCCGCTCACCCCCGGGAAGTCCTCGGCACGCTCGCGCGAGGGGTACACGTCGAGCACCACCACGAGGTCGGCCAGGGCAAGCGCCCGGCCGAAGTCCCGCGCGAGCTTCAGTGTGCGGGAGAAGAGGTGCGGCTGAAAGCACGCCACGATCCGCCTGGCCCCCAGCGTGCGGGCCGCCTCGAGCGTCGCCCGGACCTCGGTGGGGTGGTGCGCGTAGTCGTCGAAGATCCGCGCTCCCGACGCTGCGCGCCCGCGCCCCTCGAAGCGCCGGCCCGTGCCGGCGAACCCCGCGAGGGTCGGAGCCGCCTCGCTGAGCTCGACGCCCGCGGCCCGGCACGCGGCAAGCGCCGCGAGCGCGTTCAGCACGTTGTGCTCGCCTGGCACGTTCAGCTCCACGGCCATGCCCTGGACCTCGAAGCGGGAGCCGAGCGGCCGAAGCTCGAGGGCCTCCGCGCGCAGGTCCCCGACGCCGATCCCAAAGCTCACCGCGACACCGCCGCCCGGTAGTCGGACCCCCTCGCCGACGACGCGGACGCCCGCAGCGGACGCGAACTGGCCAAAGGCCTCCTCGAGCTGGGAGAGGGAGCGGTAGCTGGCGTGGTGGTCGAGCTCGACGTTGGTCACGACGGCCACGTCCGGCCGCAGCCCGAGAAACGAGCGGTCGGACTCATCGGCCTCCACCACCACCCACTCGCCCGCCCCCCACGCCGCGTTGGCACCGGTCGATCGCAGCCGGCCCCCGACGAGGTAGGCGGGGTCTCGCCCGCAGGCAAGCAGGGCGTGCGCGATCATCGCGCAGGTGGTGGTCTTGCCGTGGGTGCCGGCCACCGCGATCGAGCGCTTGATGGTCGAGACCTCGGCCAGCAGCTCTCCCCGGTGCAACACGCCGGCGCCTGCCGCGCGCGCCGCCGCGAGCTCCGGATTGTCCTGCGAGATGGCGGTCGAGACCACGATCTCCGCGTCCCCGGGCAGGTTGGCGGCGCTGTAGCCGATCACCGGCTGCATGCCCTCGGCGCGCAGCCGGGGCAGGTAGGAGGTGTCCGTGTCGTCGGAGCCGCTGACCCGGGCCCCGAGCGCCCGCGCCACCAGCGCCAGGCCACTCATTCCGGCGCCGCCGATGCCGATGAAATGGAGCCTGCGCCGGGCGAGAGGTCCACCGCTCATCGAGGGCCACCATAGTGCGCGGGTCCCCCTTGTGGGCGCCGGGAGCGCTGGCTACCCTGGGTTACCGGAGCTCGCGCAGCACCCTCACCCAGACCCCAAGACGACAGGGCGGCGCCACTGAACGCAGAGCAGACAGCGCGCGCCCCGAGGGCGCGCCGGAGGCGGGTCGCGCTCTTGTGCGCGACCGTGACGCTTGCCGTCCTCAGCGAGGTGGCGCCGGCCACGGCCGGGCCCCTGCTCGTGGACGCGCCCGAGCTGACCAGGCTCGGTCGCACCCTCTACACCAGCAATGGGTCGTGGCTGCCATCCGGCAACTCATACACGTATCGCTGGGAGCGCTGCGGTGCCGGCGGATGCGCCGTGGTGCCCGGCCGAACCGCTTCGAGCTACCTGCTCACGACCGCGGACATCGGGCGGCGCATCCGCTCGATCGTCACCGCGAGCAACGGCGCGCTCGGCCCGAGCTCCGCACCTTCGGATGCCACCGATCCCATCGTGGCCTCACCGCCGCTGAACATGGTGCCGCCCGTGGTGACAGGCAACGGCCCGACCCTCACCTCCACCCTCGGCACCTGGAGCGACCCCAGCCCCGCGAGCCTGTCCTACACCCGCCGTTGGCAGCGCTGCTCGGGGGGCAGCGGGCTCACTTGCGAGGACGTGGCCGGCCAGTCGGGCGCCACCTACGCCCTCAGCGCCGCGGATGCCGACAAGTTCATCCGCGTGGTCGTGTCCGCGGAGGGCCTCGGCGCCAGGAGCGTGGCATCGGCGCCCTTCGGGCCGATCCCCGCCCCGCCCGCTCCGGGCGGCGGCCCCGGAGGTGGTTCCGGCGGCGACCCAGGAGGTGGCTCCGGAACGGGTCCGGGCAGCACGGGCAGCACACCTCCCCCGGTGACCCCGCGCAAGCTGCGCCCATTCCCGAAGGTCGTGGTTGCCGGCCGAGTGGCGCGCGGGCTGACCTTCATCTCGGCTCTCGTCGTCCGCAGTGGCCCCAGCGGCGCCGGCGTGTCCGTGCGCTGCCGTGGTCGCGGGTGCCCGAAGGGCGCCTTTCGCGGGAAGCTCAATCGCAGGGGCGCGCTTCGCCTCAAGCGCTTCCAGCGCATCTACGGTCCCGGCACCACGATCGAGATCCGCGTCACCAGGCGCGGCGCGATCGGGAAGTTCACCCGCCTCAAGGTCCGGCGGCGGAGCGTGCCGAGCCGCAGGGATGCCTGCCTGATGCCAGGCGCCCGCAAGCTCAGCCGCTGCCCTTAGGCGCGAGCGCCAGGACCTCCCGGGCGATCCGCTGAGCGGCGTCCGGCCTGGCGGCCGCGCGGGCGGCATCTGCCATCGCGCGCATGCGCGCGGGCGAGCCCAGAAGGCCGGAAACCTCGAGATGGAGGCGGGCCCCGTCGAGCCCTGAGTCCGGCACCACCACGGCCGCCCCCGCCTGCGCCATGTAGCGCGCGTTGGCGCTCTGGTGGTCGCCGGTGGCGTGCGGGTAGGGCACGAGGATCGCGGGCAGGCCGGCGGCCGCGACCTCGAGCACCGAGCCGCCTGCGCGGCCGGCCACGAGGTCAGCCGCCGCGAGGGCATCGGCAAATGGCTCGATGTAGGGGTGGAGGTGGTAGTGCGGCGGGTCTCCCTTCTGCGCAAGGCGCCCTGCCAGGTCGGGATGGTCGCGTCTGCCGCACGCGTGGAGGACCGCACACGGTGCGGCGTCTCCGAAGGCGTCGATGGTGGCCCGGTTGAGGCGCTTGGCGCCGAGCGAGCCGCCGAAGACGAGCAGACAGCGCTCGCCGGCCGCGATCCCGAACCGCCGCCGCGCGCTGACGCGGTCACCCGCGGCGGTCCCGCTCGGAATCGGTCGCCCCACCACCTGGTACTTGTCTCCGGCCCGGTCCTCGAGCGGAAACGCGAGGAACACGCGCGAGGCGAGCGGTGCGAGCAGGCGGTTTGCAACCCCGAGATGGCTGTCGGCCTCCGTGAGCGCCAGCGGGAGGTCGAGCGACCGGGCGGCGAGCCCCACCGGGCCCGCCACATAGCCGCCGCCGCCCATCACCACTTCGGCGCGGACACGCCGGAGGATGCCCCTTGCGCTGGCCGTGGCGCGCAGGGCTAGCATGGCGGCGCGAGCCGCCCGGAGCGGGTTGCGCCGGTCGATGCCGGCCATCGCCAGCCGGTGAAACGGGTAGCCGGCGGCGGGCACGAGCTCGGCCTCGGCGCGCTCTCCGCCTATGAACTCGACGTGCGCTCCGCTATCCGCGAGCGCCTCCGCGACGGCCAGCGCCGGCACCACGTGCCCCGCCGTCCCGCCCGCCGCGATCACGACCCTCGGCACGGCCACCCCCTTCGATCGCGCGCAGGCGCGGCCGGGCCTGCTCCCTGCGCACGCGCCCTCCGCCGGCCACCCCCAGCAGCAGGCCCATCCCCGCGAGCAACACGACGAGGTTGGTGGCGCCGTATGAGATGAAGGGCAGCGGCACGCCGGTGAGGGGAGCCATCCCGAGGACGGCGAAGAAGTTCAGCGTTGCCTGGCACAGGATGAGCGAGGTGATCCCGGCGGCGAGCAGCTTGGAGTAGCGGTCGACGGCGGCCTTGGCGGCGCGCAGGCCGGCGTAGCCGATCATGCCGTATAGAACCGCCACCGCGAGGATGCCCAAGAGGCCGAGCTCCTCGCCGATGATCGCCAGGATCATGTCGGTGTGAGCCTCCGGGAGGTAGAAGATCTTCTGTACCGACTCGCCGAGACCCACCCCGAGCAGCCCTCCCGAGCCGATGGCGGTGAGCGCCTGCACCGTCTGGAAGCCCGTGTTCTCGGCATCTGCGAAGGGGTCGAGGAACGCGGTGAGCCGCGCCATCCGGTAGGGCTCGATGGCGGTGAGGATCAGGGCCAGCCCCGCCAGCGAGCCGCCCATCGTGCCGAGATGCCGCAGCGGGGTGTCGGCCGCTATCAGCAGCGCCCCGATGGCAAAGCAGATGACCAGAGAGGTGCCCATGTCGGGCTGCGCCATCAGGAGCGTGCATGCCGCACCGACCACCAACAGCAGGGGCCGTACGAGATCGACGAGGCGCAGCACCGAATCCGGTCGCGCCGCCAGCAGTCGGACGGCATACAGCACCAGGGCGAGCTTGAGCAGCTCCGAGGGCTGGAACTGCAGCGGGCCGGCGCCGAGCCAGCGGGTCGCGCCGTTCACGGTGACGCCCACCCCCGGCACCATCACGGCAGCGGTCAGCAGGAATCCGGCCAGGAGCAGCGGCGGGGTGACCCGCTCGACGAGCTCCAGGCCGTAGCGCGAGGCCACGTGCAGCACGAACAGGCCCGCCAGTCCGAAGACCACATACCTCCTGAGATAGAAGGAGGGGTCCTGCGAGCCGTTCAGCAGTGACTCGGCAGAGCTCGCGGAGTACACCATCACCGCGCCCAGGGCCAGCATGCAGAGCGTGGCGCTGTAGAGGATCGAGTACTCGATCGGTCGCTGCCTGCGCGCGCGGATCGAAGACATCCGCGCCTCCTTCGACGCGGGGGCCCGGAGTCATTCCAAACCCTCCACGAGGGCGCGGAAGCGGTCGCCGCGATCCTCGTAGTCCCGGAACGCGTCGAAGCTCGCGCAGGCGGGCGAGAGCAGCACGATCTCACCGGGGCGCGCAGCTCCCGCGGCCTGGCCGACGGCGTCTTCGAGGGTGCCAAACCGGCGCAGCGGCACGGTGCCCGCCAGGTCCGATGCCAACCGCTCCTGCGCCTCGCCGATCAGGTAGGTGGCGCGGCAGCGCTCGCGCACCGCCTCGCGCAGGCCGGTGAACCCTCCGCCCTTGAGGCTGCCGCCGAGCACCACGTGCACCCCGCCCTCGAACGCCTCGATCCCCTTCACGGCGGACGCCACGTTCGTGGCCTTCGAGTCGTTCACGTAGAGCACGCCGCCCAGGGTCCTCACCTCCTCCAACCGGTGCGGCACGCCGGCGAATGCGCGAAGGGCCTGGGCGATCGCCTGGCCCGGGACCCCCGTCACGCTGGCCGCCAGGGCGGCCGCCCGGGCGTTCTCGAGGTTGTGGGCGCCGCGCAGGCGGATCTCTGCAACCGGCAGCAGGCTCTCACCGCGTACCGACAGCACGCCCTCGGTGACCGCGGTCTCCGCGGCGATGAGGGCCGGGTCGATCGCGTGATCGCCCGGCAGCTGGTTGGCGAAGATGCGCATCTTCGCCTCACGGTAGGAGGCGACATCCCCGTGACGGTCGAGGTGATCCTCCTCGAGGTTGAGCAGCACGGCGCACTCCGGTGAGAAGGCGCAGGAGTCCTCGAGCTGAAAGCTCGAGCACTCACAGACCACGACGACCTCGGGGGGGATCTCGCCCACGAGCGCCGCGAGCGGGGTGCCCACGTTTCCGGCCACCACCGCCCGAATGCCGGCGGCGCGGTAGATCTCGCCCAGCAGCTCGACGGTCGTCGTCTTGCCGTTCGTGCCGGTGACCGCGACGAAGGGGTTGGGCAGCAGGCGCCACGCCAGCTCGAGCTCGCCGGTGACCTCGAGCCCGCGGTCCAGAGCGGCGGCCACCACCGGGGCCTCGCGCGGCACACCGGGGGACTTGACCACGGTGTGCACCCGGTCGAGCAGGTCGAGGCCGCCAGAGCGCGGGTGAAGCTCGAGGCGCTCGAGGCCTGCAGCGTTCTCCGGCTCGCCGGTATCGCAGCCGATCACCTCTCCGTGGGCTCTCAGGGCCCGGGCGATCGCGGTGCCCGAGCGTGCCAGACCGACGACGAGGTAGGGTCCTGCCGGGAGCTCCGGGCGCACGCGCACGCCGGGGACGCTAGCCCCATGCGTCTGAGAGGCGCAGGTCAGGCCATGCACTGTGCCCAGGTCCACTCGATGATCTGCCTGAACCGCCCGGCGTCGAGCCGGTGTCCGGCGTCTGCTCGCAGGTGCTCGAGGGCCTTAGGCGCAGCGAGCGCCTCGTAGGCCTCACGCGCGGCGGTCTCAATCACATCGGCGTCCTGGGAGTAGGGGTCGCGCGTTGCCGAGGCCAAGAGCAGCGGTCGCGGCGCCATGCATCGGACGAGGTCTTCGAGATCGAAGCGCTGCGCGAAGCCGGGGATCACCTGAGCGAGCTCGATCCCGGTGCCGGCGGCCATCCTTGCCCGGTAGGTGCAGGCCGAGCCGCTCGCGCCGGCGAACCGTATGCGAGCGTCAAGTGGGGCGTGGAAGAGAACCGTGCTTCCCCCGTAGGAGTGCCCGAGCATGCCGACTCGATCGCTCCGGACCGCCGGGAGGGAGCCCAACAGCGAGACCGCAAGCGCGGAGTCTGCGAGGACCTTGCGCGAGAGCAGGCCGCCGGTAAGGAGCCGATAAGCGAACTCGTTGTGGTGCTGCAACGGATCCGCTACCTCGTCGGGCGCCAGCCCACCCCGCTGGCGGCGGCGATCCTCAAAACAGATGGAGTCGGGCGCCAGCACCACGACTCCCCGCGCTGCCAGAGCCGATCCAAACGCCTGCAGCGGTTCACCCGCGACCCCGGCCGGCTCGCTCTTGCCGAGGTGGTATTCGCTGTTGTGCTGGTGATGGACGAGCACTGCCGGGAAGGGTCCATCCCCCTCGGGCACGAGCAGCAAGGCAGGGATCACGTCACCGTCTCCGCTGCGGTACCTAAGGAGAGTGCGCGTGTAGCCCGGCTCGGCAGAGCGCTCGAGCCACTCGACCACCGGCGCAGGCGGCACGGCGAAGCCGAGGAATGCGGCCAGCTCGCCTCGGAGCTCCTCGAGTGCCATGCGCGCCGGTCCGGTCACCCTGCGTCTAGGTTGGCATCCAAACGGAGAACCCAGGGCCGCTACCCTCGAGCTGCCCTCCGGTCAACTGGGAGCAAGGCTGGTGAACGGCTATGCGTCGTGCCGGGGGTCGCGCAGGATCCAGAAGAGCGCCGCTTCCCCGACACCGAGGTTGCGCCAGCCGGCGATCGGCGTCTCGTCGGCCACGAGTGCCTCGCCGGTTCTGAGCACCGGTCGGCCGGTTCCGAGCAGGACTTGCACGAGCCCGCTGGCGACAGTGATGAGCTCGACTCCCTTGTGGCTGATGTGGGGCTCGCCTGATCCGCGTCGCGGCAGTCGCACGAGGTAGGCGCGCAGTCCCGCCTCGGGGTCATCGAGCAGCGGCAGTGGCTCGCCGCGCGTGGCGGCGCGCCGGCGCGGCGGGTAGCGGCGACGGCCGAGGCGGTACCCGCTTGAAACCTCACCACGAAGAAGCTCGTCGAGGGTGACGTTGAGTCCTGTTGCGAGTTGCAGCACGGTTTCGAGCGAGAGTCCGCGCTGTCCGCGCTCTGACTGCGAGATCGCGCTCGGTGAGACGCCGGCAAGGCGCGCCAGTGCGGACTGGCTGAGGTTGCGTTGCAGTCGCGCCGCCCGCAGTGCCGCGCCGATACGCGCCACGATCGGTGCGGCAGTGAGCGCCGGGAGGCCGTCGACCTCGGAGCAGTGGAACACGCTGCCCTCGACCCCGGGTGGCCGTCCGTCTGCCTTTGCGACCCGCAGGCGCCCCTGCTCGAGCCGAAAGACGCACTGGGTGACCTCCTCCACGGTGCGGCGCAGGACGAGGTAGTCGTCGCCGGCCGGCATGAACCAGTAGGCGATCGCACCGACCTCGAGCAGCTGCGGGCAGCAGCGGGCAAAGAAACCGGCCGCGACGTTGGCTCCCCACCGCTCGGCCATGGGCTCCAGACCGTCGAACAGGAGGAGGTTTCGCTCCGTGCCCGCGCAGGCCTCGAAGACGGCGTGGAGCAGAGGAGCCGGCTGCGCGAGCTTGCTTGCCGGGCGGGCATCGAGGACATCGAAGCCGTCATACGACGGGGAGTGGTTCTCCAGGCGAACCAGCAGGCGGCGGTCGTAGTTCACCCCGCTGGCGGCTGCGGCCCTGTAGAAGGGCTCCGCCGTCGCGCTCTCAGCCACGTCGAAGACGACGTTGTCGCCCCAGAAGAGCCCGCCGAGGACCTCGTCGAGCTCGGCGACGCCGGTGGCGGCGACATCGCCGTCAAGCCCGGCTGTGGGTTCGGGGCCCTGTCGCGCGATCCCTAAAGCATAGCTTCCAAGATCTCTCGGTTTTGTTCCATGCGCACTACGGTCGGTGCCGCGGATCACTGAGACGGGTGGCTCATCTCCGACGAGGTGGGAGCGCCCTGAGACGACGGGCTAGCCCCGGAGGAGCTGGAGAATCCATGTGCTTTAAGAACCTGCCGATCGAGTTCGACGCCCAGGGCAACGCGACGCTCAAAGAGGGTGTCCCTGACCCGTACTCGTACAACGAGACCGAGCTTCAGACCCCGATCGAGGACGACCCGGAGCGGATGCAGGAGCTGTTCGCCCGCAACGGGGCCGTGCGGCGGGTCGACTTCGATCCGGTGACCCGTGTCGCCGGGGCGCTCGCATTTCACACGGTGGTCGATCTCGAGAACCGGGAGGTGCTAGAGACGGCCTCGATGGCCACCCTCTTCCGCGGCTACGAGGTGATCCTCCAGGGACGCGACCCGCGCGATGCGATCTTCATCTCAAGCCGCGCTTGTGGTGTGTGCGGCGGCGTTCATGCCAACACGGCAGCGCTCGGGATCGAGATGGCCTTTGGCATCCACCCGCCCCCGATGGGGATCGTGGCCCGCAACCTGCTGCAGGCGATCGAGTACCTCTACGACCACCCGATCCACCTGTCGCTGCTAGCCGGTCCCGACTTCTCAGAGCCCGCCATCAGAGACACGAACCCGGAGATCTGGGAGCGCGCACTGACCACGCGCCTCCGGAGCCGCGCGGCCCACGGCTACGAGTTCATGTCCGAGCTGATGAGCGACCTGACCCCGCTCACCGGCAAGCTCTACCTTGAGGGCCTGCACTACACCCGCGTGGCGCGCGAGGCCTACGTGCTGATCGGCGGCAAGTTCCCGCACCCCCAGACGGTCGTGCCCGGCGGGGTGAGCACCACGATCGACACCTCAGACCTCAACGAGATGATGCTGCGGATCGTCAAGTACTTCGACTACGGGCGCAAGGTCGTGGCGATCTGGAACGACCTCTGCGACTTCTTCTACGAGGTGAACCCCAAGTACCGCGACGTCGGCACGCGCCCGAAGAGCATGCTCGAGCCGGGGCAGTGGGATGACCCCTACGCCTACGACGGGACCTATGAGAACTGCGACGAGTGGGGGCCCAAGCGGTGGGCGCCGCCCGGAGTGGTAGTCGACGGCGAGCTCGTTACCACGAGCCTCAAGATGCAGAACGCGGGTCTCGAGGAGTTCGTCGAGCACGCCTTCTATGACGAGTGGGTCGGAAACGGCGCCGCCCCCTTCAAGACCGACCCGTCAGGAAACCCGCTCTCGCCCTATCACCCCTGGAACAAGCAGACCCTGCCAAGGCCGGGAGGGACGAGCTGGAAGGAGAAGTACTCCTGGTCGACTGCTCCCCGCTGGGACCGGCAGGCGATGGAAACGGGCGCCTACGGGCGGCTCTGGGCGGCCGCCCAGGCCTCCGCATACAGCCAGGGGCGCTTTATCGAGCCGACCGGAAAGAGCCTCCAAATCGACCTGCCGAAGGCGGAGCTTCCCAACGACCTGGTCGAGTGGAAGATCCCGGAGACCTGGGGTGCCTTTGAGCGCAACCGCGGGCGCGCATACAGCATCATCTACACCGCCGCGATCGCCTACGACAACATGCTGATCGCCTACGACCTGCTGCGAAAGGGCGGGCCCGAGGCCAGGATGTCGGTGCCCTACAAGGTCCCCAAGGACCACCGCCTGGGCGTCGGCTTCTGGAGTGCCTCCCGTGGGTTCCTCACCCATCACATGGAGATGGACAACGGCATCCTCGAGAACTACCAGATCCTAACGCCCTCGACCTGGATGGCCTCGCCGAAGGATCCCTTCGGCAACCCGGGCCCCTACGAGGAGGCCGTGATGTCCACGCCGCTGCTCGAGAACTACGAGAAACCGGAGGACTTCAAGGGCATTGACGTCCTGAGGGCCATTCGCAGCTTTGACCCCTGCATGCCGTGCACTACTCACGTGCACACCGGCAACGGCCGGATCATCTCCCGCGAGATCGTCAGCTGCGCCTGCGGGGCGGAGGGCTCCCATGAGCACTAGCCAGCAGCAGAAATCAGCCAGTCAGAGGGCGCGAGCGCCGCAGGCTCGCTCCCTGCGCTCGGTCGACGAAGTGACGATCTCCCTCGTGGCGCCCGTATCGAGCTCGAAGATCGAGCGGTGGGTCAAGCAGCAGGTAGACCTGCAGCGCGACCAGGCCGGCTCCCGTGGGCTGCGGCTTGGTCACCTCACGCCGGCACGCGATGGACAGGATGCGGACTGGCTTGTAGAGGTCGACCTGCGAGACCGCGCGGTCCCGCTCGAGGAAGACATCGCGCTCGCTTCGATCCTGACCGACCTACAACTACTGGGACTTCAGCCCCGGCTGCTGGTCCCCTCCCCGTGGCAGATCTGAGGCCTTCATACGGTGGGCTCACGGTTCAGGTTCGGCGCGGGGAGCAGCCGGTAGCCTCTTTCCAACCGTCAGCCATGGCGCCGGCGGACGGCCGGGAGGAAAGAGTCGAAGACTTGTCCCTGCATCCCTGGCAGGGACTCCTCACCGCCCGCCGGCCCAGCGGCGGGCGGCCACCCTTGATGTGTGAGTAGCCCGCGGCCACTCGCAGCAGCCGCCAAAGGCGGCGGATAAGTAGCGATGGAACGGGACGCCGCGTCACCCGTCTTCACCGTCCGCCCGGCGACCACGGCGCTAGTGGGCAACTCGATGCCGAGAAACCGCAAGACCCGGAGCGTTTCACCCTCCTTGTCCTCGACGAGGTCCTCGAAGCGAACGTCGAGCGGATCGACGAAAGCGTCGTAACATGGGAACGATGCTCCGCCCCTCGCTTGCACTCCTTGCGCTGCTTGTCCTGGCGGTGGCTGGCGCAGCCGACGCCCTGGCCGCCGCGGGCGGCGGCAGCTCCGGGTTCGGCGGCGGCGGCGGGAGCTCGGGCGGAGGCGGCAGCTCGGGCGGCGGCGGCTTCTCCGGCGGAGGCGGCAGCGGCGGAGGCCTCGGGGGCGGCGGCTGGTTCCTCGGCGTCTTCGCGATCTTCGTCCTCGCACTCGTGCTCGCTGGGGCCCTGTCGGCGCGGCGCGTTCGCCGGCGCCGCGCGGCGCGCATCGAGCGCGTACGGCTTGCGTCAGCGGAGGCGGCGGAGGACGACGCTGCGTTTGCCGCCGAGCGGGTGGAGAGCGACGCGCGCGAGCTCTTCCTTGCCGCGCAACGGGCCTGGGATGCCCGCGACCACGCGGCGATCGAGCGGCTCGTGGGAGCCGACCTGCTCGTCGAGTGGCAGCGTCGGCTGCGCGACTTCGCCGGCAAGGGCTGGCACAACCGCGTACGTGTCCACGGTGAGCCGCGATGCACCTACATCGGTCTCGTGAATCGCGAGGAGGACGAGCATGATCGGGTGGTGGTGGAGGTGGAGGCGACGCTCGACGACTACGTGGTCGACGAGCATGGCGAGGAGATCGCGAAGACCGGCGAAACCGACAGGACCACGAGCCTCCACGAGTACTGGACGCTCGCAAAGCGCGACGGGCGCTGGATCGTCGTCTCGATCGAGCAGGCCACGGAGGGGCTCCATCACCTCGACGCCGAGATCGTGGCATCGCCGTGGGCTGACTCCCGCGTGGCCGACGACGCCCTGGTGGAGACCGCCGTGGCAGACAAGCTGCCGGAGGGCTTCACGCCGGCGGACGTCGCCGACCTCGACTTCGACGGCCACGCCCGTACCGCCGCCCTCGACCTGAGCGTGGCGGACCCACGCTTTGCACCCGACGTGCTCGAGGCAGCGGCCCGCCGCGCCGTCGAGGCGTGGGCCGAGGCAGTCGACGGCGACGACGCCGCGCTCGAGGCGCTCGCCAGCTCGGAGGCGGTCCACCAGCTGCTTCACGCCGGTGACGCGTCGGCCAAGACGCGGCTCGTGGTGCGCGGCCCACGCGTCAGACAGATCCGGATCGAGGCGCTCGACGCCGCCTCGGAGCCGAGCACCATGAGGATCGCCGTGGAGCTCGGCGGCCGCCGCTACGTCGAGGATCGCGACACCGCGGAGGTCCTTTCGGGCAGCCGCGATGCCGCCAGGACCTTCACCGAGCACTGGACGCTCGCCCTCGACGGTCCGGACACGGCACCATGGCGGATCGTGGACGCGGCGGCCGGGCGCCACGCCGAGGTGGCGTAGAGCCGGCGTTCGACCGTCGACCGCTCGCCGCAGCGGACGCGGACCCTCCTCGCTCAGTCCTCGAGAACGCCCGGATCGCCGGGGACGTCCACGGCGTGCTCTCGCAGCGCCGCCAACGGCACCAGCTCGAGGACCGCCTCGTGCGTGGATGCCAGCACCACGTAGGCGGCCGCGCCGTCCTCATGGGCCCGCAGCCAGTTCGTCGCGGTCACGCACCAGCGGTCGCCGGGCACCAGGCCGGGGAAGAGGTACTGCGGCACCGGCGTGCTGAGGTCATTGCCTATCGAGCGCTGGTGCTCGAGGAACTCGGCGGTCACCACGGCACAGATCGTGTGGCTCCCCAGGTCCTCGGGGCCGGTGCTGCAGCACCCGTCCCGGTAGAAGCCGGTGACCGGGTCGGTGCCGCAGAGCTCGAGCTCCCCGCCGAGGACATTGCGTTCACTCATCCCGGCAGTATCGCCCCCTATGCGATCGACTGCTGATACAGCGTGAAGCCGATCGCCGAACAGATGGCCGCGACGATCCAGAAGCGCAGGATGATCTTGGTCTCCGACCAGGCGAGCATCTCGAAGTGGTGGTGAAGCGGGGCCATCAGGAACACCCGGCGGCGGAAGCGCTGGAAGGCGAACACCTGGATGAGGACCGACAGGGCCTCGATGACGAAGATCCCGCCGATGATGAGGAGCAGCACCTCCGTCTTGGTCATCACCGCGAGCGCCGCGATGGCCCCCCCGAGACCCAGGGCGCCCGTGTCGCCCATGAAGATCGAGGCGGGGAACGAGTTGAACCACAGGAAGCCGACGCAGGCGCCCACCAGGCACGCGCACAGCAGGGCGAGGTCGGTCTGCCCCGGCCCGGTGGTGATGAAGGTCATGGCGGTGAATGCCAGCAGGACGATGGCGCTGCAGCCGGCTGCCAGGCCGTCGAGGCCGTCGGTGAGGTTGACGCCGTTGGTGGCTCCCAACAGAACGAGCAGGATCAGCAGGGGGTAGAAGTAGCCGAGGTCCACCGACACGTCCACGATTCGCAGCCGGAGCGTGTCGTTGAGCCCGACGTACTCCGTGGCGGCCAGCCACAGGCCGACGGCTATCAGCGCCTGCACCGCCAGCTTCGTGCGCCCCGACACGCCGAGCGAGCGTCGCTTGGAGACCTTGGTCCAGTCGTCGGCGAAGCCGAGGGCGGCGGCGGCGATGGCGGTGCCGAAGACCGCCAGCGAGACCGCCCGATAGTCGCTCAGGATGAGGAACGGCACCGAGACGGCGAGGAAGATCACGAGCCCCCCCATCGTGGGCGTGCCCGCCTTCTCGTGGTGGCCCTCGGGCCCCTCCTCGCGGATGTGCTGGCCGAACTCACGCCTGCGAAGCCACGCGATGAACCTCGGCCCCAGGAAGATGCAGATGAGAAGGGAGGCCATCCCCCCGATCAGGATCTCGCCCACTAGGAGGGTCTAGCGAAACTCGCTAGGCCAGTCGTGGTGCGGGATTGACTGGATGGGCACGTACGACTACCCCGCCATTACTGCGTTCCTACCCCAGCGCTGTCAACCGTCACGGCGGTGCTGGGGTCACATGCGAGGCACGAGCACGGATCGGTGCCCGTCAGGTGTAACAGGCGCCTATCGCCCGCCAGCGTCAGGGCTGGGCGCAGGGTTTCAGCCCATCGCCAGTCCCCGACGTTGTAGGCGCGGAAGAGGGCATGGACTACAAGGTCTGCAACCTGCATCAGTCGAGTGGTCTGCGAGTCCACAAAGAAGGGCGTCTCAGCGAGGGCATAAAGGCGGCGGGCATCCTGGCTTGGACGCCGGTATCGCGCCCGTGCTACTTCTACCCACGCGGCCAGCGCGCGTTCGTAGTTGCTTCGATCTGCGACGAGAACCCCATTGTGGGGATTGCCCTTACGTCGCCCTTCCCGCAGGTAGTGATCGAACATGAACAGGAGTTCCCCGTAGGCGGTTTCCATCGGCGACTGGGAGTGGTTCCGATCGATGGCCACGACGAAAGGCTGCACAACCGAACTGGACCCCTCGTGCTCCCACTCGTCCACCAGCCTCAGGAGGGCGTGCGCTAGGCCATGTCGCTTTCCGGCTCCGATATCGCGCCACCCTTCCCGACCCCTCCGCAGAGGGCTTCCGTGGATCTCTAGTTCCTTCGCTCGCGTTGCACCGATGAAGTTCGTGAGGGTGCCGTTGATTTCGCCCGCCAGCGGTCGTACCGCGTCTTCATGCACGGCGACGCCCCCGACCACGACAGCAGCGTCATCAGGATTGGCGATGTTGCCCGACTCATCTGAGTACAGGAGGTACACGGCCGAGGAAGTAAAGCAGCCGGGGGAGCCGTAAAGGCTCCGCGGACCCGAACACGAGCCCTCCCGGCCGCTAAGTTACTGATGGTCTTATAACCGATTCGGCGGAAAGAACGCAAGCTTGAGCCGAAAGTTGCTCTACCGGACAGGATAGCGGCGGCGATTCCGTCCGACCACCCCTGTACATTAGGCTCTAGAAAGCGAAAAGTGGCCCCCGCGAAGTTGGAGCTTCCGGGGGCCCGGACCACGGAGATGCACCTCCATGGACGGTACGAAGGTACCACGGCGCTCGGCTGCCGAGCTTGCAGGACTACTCGACTCGCCCGAGATAGCGAGGCTCGTCTCCGAGCTTGAGGCGACCCGCTGGACCGGGCGCCCCGGCTACCCAATCCGGGCGATGGTCGGCATGGCGCTCGCCAAGTCGCTCTACAGCATCCCGACGTGGACGCGCACCGTGGGGCTCGTCTCCGAACACGCGGCGCTCCGCGAGGCCATCGGCGGCGAGGTTCCGAGTGTCTACGCCTGCTATCGCTTCGGCGCGAAGCTCCGCGCCTACGCCAATCTGCTCGACGCCTGCATCGCTGGCGTGCTGGAGTCGCTCCGGGCCGAGCACCCCGGGATGGGCGCAGACGTGGCTATCGACGGGTCGGACCTCCCCGCTTACGCGAACGGTCAGCGCTACGTCTCTAAGGACGGCCCGGAGCGCGAGCGGTTCTCCGACCCGGACGCCTCTTGGGGCCACCGCTCCGCCGTCTCGACGCGCAAGGGAGGCGGCTACTACGGCTACAAGGTCCACGCCGCCGTTGACACCGCTACCGGCCTCCCGATCGCGTGGACGGTCGAAACGGCGAGCGCGGCCGAGTCCCCCTTCGCGCTCGCGCTGATCGACAAGGCACGCGAGCGCGGCTTTCAGGTCAAGACAGCGATCATGGACAAGGGGTACGACAACGGCCCAATCCACGACGGGTGCATGGACCGCGACGTGGCCCCGGTCACGGCACTTCGCAAGACTGAGCGAGTCAAGCGCGGCGAGCACAAGCCGCCATCGTGCGAGCACGGCGAGTGGACCTTTGCCGGGGCCGACTACAAGCGCAGGGCAACCAAGTGGCGCTGCCCGACCGGCGAGTGCAAGCCCGCCTCCCGCTGGGTCAAGGCCGATCGCCTCCACCCGCTGATCCCGCGAGAGACTGCGCGCTCACGCAAGCTCTACCACTCTCGCGGTGCCGTCGAGCGGGAGTTCGGCCGTCTGAAGCACGAATGGGCACTACTTCCCCTCCGCGTGCGCGGCCTTGAGCGGGTACGGCTACACGCCGACCTGACCATCCTCGCAAAGCTCGCTTGCGCGCTCTCACGAGCGCGAGCCGTTCCCCTCGCGGCTTAGTCGCTGCCAGAGAATCAGCGCCGCCGCGACTGCCATGCTCCCTGCCGGGGCAACGGCCATGTGAGCAACGAAAGGCCAATCGTCCGGAACCGCCACTCCGTAGGCGGCACCGTAGGCGGCGAAGACCGCAACCATGACGCGTAGAGGGATCATTGAAGCCCAGAGCAATCATACTACGGCGTTTCGCTAGTCGTTTCGCCGGACCCTCCTAGTGGTGGTCCGTCCTCGCAGCTCGGTGGAGCACTAGGACAGGACCCGTTCCAGGCCCGCCGAGCGGGAGCCCTTCACCAGCACGCGGTCGCCGGGCAGCGCCAGCTCCTCGAGCAGCGCCCCCGCCTCCTCGGGCGTCCCGGCCGCGTAGGTGTCGCCGTCGAAGCCCTCCGAGTAGCTCACCGCCTCCTGCCCCACGGTGACCAGGACGTCGATCCCGAGCGCTGCGGCCTCCTCGCCGATCTCTCGGTGGAAGTCAGCCGAGGCCGGCCCCAGCTCCGCCATCGTGCCGAGCACCGCGAGCCGGCGCTCTGCAGGCATCTCTGCCAGGTGCTGGAGGGCTGCCTTCATCGACATCGGGTTGGCGTTGTAGCAGTCGTTCACGACCGTCACGCCGCCGGGCAGCTCCATCACCTCCCCCCGTAGGGAGGAAAAGCGCACCGCCACGCGTCCGCCGGGGCGCACCCCGAGGGCCGTGGCCGCGCCCACCGCTGCGAGCGTGTTGAGCAGGTTGTGCGGCTCGGCGTAGGGCAGCTGGAGCTCGATGAGCCGGCCCCGCGACTCGATCTCCGCGCGACCCCTGTCCATGCTCAGCAGCATCACCTCGCCACCGGGGCCGAAGGTGATCGTGTCGAGGTCTTGGCGCAGGTGGGCCTCGAGCAGCGGCTCGCTGGCGGGGACCACGCACGCGGCGCCCGAGCGCAGGTCGCGGATCAGCTCGGCCTTGGCCGCCGCCACTCGTTCGATCGTGCCGAGCAGCTCCAGGTGCACCGGGCCAACGTTTACGATCACGCCCACGTCGGGCTCTGCAACGGCCACCAGCTCTGCTATCTGCCCCTCCCCGCGCATGGCCATCTCGAGCACCATGACCTCCGTGTCCTCCCCCGCCTCGAGGATCGTGAGCGGCAGCCCGATCTCGGTGTTCAGGTTCTCCCGATTGGCGTGCGTTCGCAGGTGGCTCGCCAGCAGCGCGGCCAGGATGTCCTTCGTGGAGGTCTTGCCGGTCGAGCCGGTCACGCCAACCACGCGGCACCCGAGCTCCCGCCGCCATGCACGGGCGAGCGCCTGAAGGGAGAGGAGCGGATCGGCCGCGGTGAGGACAACCGGAGTGCCAGCAGCCGATGCCGCCCCGGGGCCCGCCCCGCCGGATGCCGCACCTCGCCCGGCGGCCGCCGCCACCTTCGCGCGCTTCTCGTGCTGAGCTCCGACCAGCACCCCCCAAGCGCCCGCGCGCACCGCCTCGCTTGCGAACTCGCCCCCGTCCGCCCGCTCGCCGCGGAGGCCTACGAAGAGGTCGCCCTCGGCCAGCTCACGCGTGTCCACGACGGCGCGCCGGGGCCCCTCCGAGGCGGGGTCTCCGGATACGAGGCGGGCACCCGCGGCCTCGGCCACCCATGCCGCGCCCTGCTCCCTCACGGTCCGCCGCGCTCCGCGGCGAGCCGCCGGCGCAGCGCCTGGCGCGCCTCGGTCACGTCGTCGAAGGGCTCCTTGCGCCCGCCCTCGAGCTCCTGACCCTGCTCGTGGCCCTTGCCGGCGATCACCACCACGTCCCCCGCCTGCGCTCCCTCAATCGCAAGCGCGATCGCCCGGCGCCTGTCGGGCTCGCGGTCGACCCCCGCTCCGGCGCCGGCCACGATCTCCTCGATGATCGCCTCCGGGGCCTCCGAGCGCGGGTTGTCGGAGGTCACGATCACCCGGTCCGCCATACGCGCGGCCGCCTCGCCCATCAGAGGGCGCTTGCCGCGGTCCCGGTCTCCGCCGGCCCCGAAGGCCACGTGCAGGCGGCCGTCGGTTAGCTCGCGAGCGGCGCGCAGCACGTTTTCGAGCGAGTCGGGGGTATGGGCGTAGTCCACCAGCACGCCGAAGTCCTGCCCCTCCTGCACAGGTTCCATCCGACCCGGAACCCGCTCCGCTCGAGCGAGGGCGGAGCGGACGACCTCAAAATCCACGCCGAGTGACCGCGCGGCCCCGAGCGCGCCCAGCACGTTCTGTACGTTGAACAGCCCGGGCAGTCGCGTGACGAGCTCAAGTGGCCCGTCCGGCGTCTCGACGCTGAACGAGGCGCCGCTCACGTCGAACTCGACGTGCGTGGCGCGCAGGTCCGCGTCCGGGGACTCGACGCCGAAGCTCACCGCGTCGACCTCGCCCGCAAGGCGCCGTCCGTAGGGGTCGTCGATGTTCACCACCGCCGGGCCCGGAGCCTCGAACAGCCGCCGCTTGGCCACGTAGTAGGCGTCCATCGTCTCGTGGAAGTCGAGATGGTCCTGCGTGAGGTTGGTGAAGATCCGGCACGCGAAGTGGATCCCCGCCGCCCGGCCCAGCTCGAGGGCGTGGGAGGAGACCTCCATGACGCAGGCCTCGTCACCCGAGTCGGCCATCCGGCGGAAGGTGGCCTGCAGGTCGACCGCCTCGGGGGTGGTGCGCTCGACGGTCTCCTCGGTGCCGCCGACCACCTGCTTCACCGTTCCCAGCAGCCCCGTCGGTATGCCCGCCGCCTCGAGTATCTCCCGCAGGAGGAACGCGGTGGTGGTCTTGCCGTTGGTGCCGGTGATGCCCACAACCCGCAACGTGGCGGTCGGGTCGCCGTGAAAGCGCGCCGCCAGCGGGCCCATGGCCGCCCGCACGTCGGGAACGACGACCTCGGGGACCCCGAGCCCGAGGGGCCGCTCGCAGACCAGCGCCGCCGCGCCACGCTCGACGGCATCGGGGGCGAAGTCGTGTCCGTCGCTCTTGAAGCCCGGCACGCAGAAGAAGAGGGTGCCCGGAGCGACGCTTCGGCTCGAGAGGGCAAGGCCGGTGATGGGCACCTCGGGCGCCCCATCCCCCATCAACTCGCGAAGGGTCAAGGTGTAGGCATCCTAGACCCGCGCTCAGCGTGGCGGGATGCGCATGTACGGCAGCGCGAACTCCACTATCCGCTCGAAGGCCGGAGCTGCCACGGCCGCGCCGTAGTACTCGCCCTTCGGCTCGTCCACCATCACCGCCACCATCAGTCGCGGAGCGTTGGCCGGAGCCAGGCCGATGAACGAGGAGAAGAACTTGAACTTGGAGTAGCCGCCGGCCTTCGGGTCTGGCTTCTCCGCCGTGCCGGTCTTGCCGGCCAGCCTGTAGCCGGGCACCTGCGCCTCCTGCGCGGTGCCCCCGGGCCCGAACACCCCTTCCAGCATCTTCATGACCTGGGAGGAAGTGCGCCGCGAGACCACCCTACTGCCCTTGTCCTTCTCCCCGAGGACCACGTGCGGGCGATGGAGAATCCCCCCGTTGCCGATGGCCGAGAACGCGGCGCCCATCTGCAGCGGCGTGATGGCGAGGCCCTGGCCGATCGCCATGTTGCCGAGCGTCGAGCCCGAGTAGCGCTCAGGGGGGAGCACGATGCCCGGAGCCTCGCCTGGCAGGCGGACGCCGGTCGGCCTGCCAAAGCCGAAGCGGCGGACCCAGCGAGCGAAACGGCGATCGCCCAGCTTGAGGCCGATCATGGCGGCCCCGACGTTTGAGGACTGGGCGAGGATGTCCGCGACCGAGAGCTCTACCGCTCCGCGGTCGTGGGCCTCGCCGATCTCGCGGTCGGCCACCTGCAGCGTGGGCGGCAGGTTGAACTTCGTCTCCGGGCGCACCACCCCCTGCTCCAGCGCAGCCGCCACGGTGAAGGCCTTGAAGGTCGAGCCGGGCTCGTAGCTGGCGGCGACCACCCTGTTGGTGCGCGCGTAGGCCGAGCCCTTGCCGATGTCATTGGGGTCCACGCGCGGCCAGTTCGACAGGGCGAGCACCTCGCCGTTGCGCGGGTCCATCACGATCGCGGTCGCTCCCCGCGGACTGTGGCTGCGGCCCACCTCCTCGAGCACCGCCTCCACGCGCTCCTGCAACGCGGCGTCGATCGTCAGCCGCATGTCCTCGCCCGGCTCGCTGCGATCGGTCTCGACGATGCTCACCGGCTCGCCCATCGCATCCTTCACCAGCCGACGGTGCCCATCGGACCCGTGCAGGCTCTCCTCGTACTGCTGCTCGAGCCCGGACAGGCCGACGTTGTCTGTGCCCACGGCGCCCAGCAACTGACCGGCGAGCGCCCCCTGCGGGTAGGTGCGCCGGGGCTCATCGACCGTGGCGACGCCCTCGATCCCGAGCTTGTCGACCTTCTCGCCGGCCGCAGCGTCCATCTTCCGGCGAAGGTAGAGGAACCCCGTCTTCCGATCTCCGAGCTCGGAGATCAGCTCCTGCTGCTCTCGTCCGAGGACCGGAGCCAGCTTCGCCGCCGCCGACGCCGGGTCGTCTATGAGGAACGGGTGAGCGAAGACCGACACCGCGTCCTCTGCCACCGCCAGCTCCACGCCGTTGCGGTCGGTGATCGTCCCGCGGCGGGCGGTGATCTTCAGGTCCTCCACCTGTTGGGTCACCGCGCGCTCCTTGAGCGAGCCGGCCCTTACCGTGCCCAGCCAGGCGGCGCGCATGCTTGCGGCCACGATCAGCACGAGGAACACGGCGAAGAGCAGGCCGATCCGGCGATCGAGGAGTCGCACGGTCTACCCCTGCGGCGGCACGCCGGGCGCGACGGGCCCCGGCGACGAGGCGGGTGCAGCGGTTGCGGCGCGCCCGGAAGGCGCGGCGGGCGGTGCAGCCGGCGCCTGGCCGCTCCCCTCACCGGCGTCGATCCGGCTGGCGGCGCGGCGGGCGTCCACTACGGGGTCGGAGCGCAGGTAGCGGACCTCGCCCGGCGCCGGTAGCACGAGGCCCCGCTCGGCGGCCACCCGCTGGATCCGCTCACTGGATCCCAGACGCGCCAGGTCGGTGCGCAGGCGCGCGTTCTCGCGCTTCACCTCCGCGGCACGATCGGCCGTCAGGGCGATCTCGCGGTTCATGCGAAGGAGGTCCACGTTGAAGAAGACGATGCCGGCGAGCAGCACGAAGACGAGCCCAATCCACGCTCGCCCCTGAAGGAGCGCGTCGAGCACGGCGGCGCCGCGTGGAACCGGTGGGGCGGGCCGCCGTCTGGGCGCCTCGAGCCGGCCCCGGCGCGGGGCCGAGGCGCCCGAACGCGTGGGGACGCGGCGGGCGGGGGCGTGGCGAGCGGGGGCGGAGGCGGTGCGGGCCATCAGGCCTCTCCCTCTTCGATGCGGCGCGCCACCCGCAGCCGACCGGACTTGGAGCGCGAGTTGTCGGCCACCTCGCCGGGCGTGGGCGCCACCGCCCGCCGGGTGAGCACCTCCGCCTCGGGCCTACGCCCGCATGCGCAGACCGGGAAGTCGGGCGGGCAGACGCAGCCACGGGCGCGGGCGGCAAGGAAGCGCTTGACCCGGCGATCCTCGAGCGAATGGAAGGAGATCGCCGCCAGCCGGCCGCCTTCGCGCAGCAGGTCCCATCCCACCGGCAGCGCGCGGTCGAGCGAATCCAGCTCCGAGTTGACCGCGATGCGCACGGCCTGGAACACCCGCTTGGCGGGAGAGCCGCCCCCAAAGCGGCGGCGGACGGCCGCGGGCAGCGCCGTCTCGATGGCGTCCACCAGCTCGCCGGTGGTCTCGATCGGGGCGTGCCCACGACGGCGCACGATCTCGCGCGCGATCACCCGGGCATTTGGATCCTCGCCGTAGCGGCGGAAGAGTCGCGCCAGTTGCCGCTCGTCGTAGCCGTTCACGACCGCCCGGGCGTCGAGCTCCTGGCCCGGATCCATCCGCATGTCGAGCGGCGCGTCGTAGGAATAGGAGAACCCGCGCCCACGCGCGTCGATCTGCATGGAGGAGATGCCGAGGTCGAGGAGCACGAGATCGGCCTTGAAACCCTCCCTCCGCAGGAGCTCGAGCGCCTCGCCGTACTCCATGCGCAGGAAGCGGGTCCGGCAGGGAGCCTCCGCGGCGATCTGCTCGAAGCGATGCTCTGCCGCCGGATCGCGGTCCACGCAGACGAGGGTGCCCCCCGCGCCGATACGCTCCGCGATCAGCCGGGCGTGGCCGCCCGCGCCGAAGGTGCAGTCCACGGCGTTCTCACCCGGGGCGGGCGCGGTCAGGTCGATCAGCTCACCTGCCAGGACGGGTACGTGAGAGCGCGTCATGTCAAGAAGGATGGCCAAGTAGCTGGGTCACCTCCTCGATGTCGGCGTCGAGCGCGGGCTGCTCCTCGCGCCAGCGCTCGCGCGCCCAGATCTCCAGGTGGTCACCGACTCCGGCCACCACGACGTCCTTCTCCACGCCTGCGTGTTGAAGGAGCGGAGGTGGCAGGGTGACACGGCCGGAGGCGTCGAGCTCGGTGTCGAACGAATGCGCCTGGAAATAGCGCTGCAGCTGCTTGAACTCGCGGCTGAAGGGGTTCCTGCCCGCGAGCGCGCGCTCGACGGTGCCCTCGTGCACCTCGGGCGTCCACACCGAGATGCAGGCATCCGCGTCCTTCGCGAGAACGATGCCGGAGGAGAAGGCCGCGCGAAAGCGAGCCGGAATGCTGAGCCGGTGCTTCGCGTCCAGCGAGTGCTCATAGTGACCTCTGAATGCCAATGTGGCTCGGTTCGGCGCATAGCCGCAGAAGGGGAAGGCAACTCGGACCGAAGTGGCGGAGTGGGAGGAGCCCCGCCACTCCGGTCCTCGTTGACTGGCCGCCACTCTAGCCCACTACATCCCACTGTGCAACATCTGGCCCCACTTTTCCGTCCGACGTGGACGCATGTGCGAGCGGGTCCGCCAGGAACCCGCTGACAGAGCGGGCTTGCCCCTCGAGCGGGGTGGGACGGTTCAGGCGACCGGGCGGTCCTTCCGTTGCAGCGCGCCATCGTGGGTGGGAGATTGCAGCCGGCGAGGCAGGCTGCAATGGAACTTTCATACTCCGGGCCCCGGAGGCGCCGGCGCCTTGTGCTCAGACCCCCGGCAGCCCGCCGGAATCGAGCAGCGCGACCATCAGCCCCGCGGCCACCATCAGCAGCACCGACGGGACGAGCAGCAGGGCAACCACCAACTGGATCTTGGGCCCGGCCTTTGCCGCCTCCTCCTGCACGGCGCGGCGCACGGCCAGCCGCGAGTCGCGCGCCTGGGCGGCGAGCGTCGAGCCCAGTGGGGCGCCGTGACGCCGTGCCCTGTCGAGCGCGCCGACGAGTGTCCTGACCTCGGGCTGGGGCAGCCGGCGGCCCATCGCCTCGAGCGCCTCGGACAGCGGGACCCCGAGAGCGGCCTCGCGGCCGACCACGCGCCACTCCTGGGCCAACGGGCCGCGCGCACGGTCGCCCACCTCCGACATGGCGGCGGTGAGAGAAGCGCCCGCATCGACGGTCACGCGCAGCAGGTCGAGGAGGGTAGGGAGCTCACGGCGCACCGCCCGTGCGCGGTGGGCCGCCCGCCGGCCCAGCCACAGGTCGGGGGCGAGGAACCCGGCAGCCGGCGCCAGCGTGATGAGCGCGATCCCGAGGCGCCCCGGCAGCGCCACCGAGAGCATCGCACCGCCTATGCCCCCGGCAGTCGCGGCAGATATCTTGGCCGCCATCACCTCACGAGGGCCGAGGCCGCCGGGACGGCCCGCCGCGGCGATCCGATCCTCGAGCTCACGCGGCGCGCGCCCACCCGCGGCTCGCCGGCCGACCGTCGCCAGTCCGCGGAGCAACCGCGGGCCGGGCGCCCCGCGGCCGGCTCCCCGCCGGCGGCGCCCGATCCGCGCATAGTCGCCGAGCAGCGTCAGCACGCCCACCACCGCGCACGCGGCGGCGGCGAAGGAAAGGCCGCCGGCGATCACCAGCGGACCCGCCCGAGGCGCCGGATCACGACGCCCGCCACCACCTGCAGCGCGAGCGCGAGCCCCACGAGCCATGCCGTGAGAAAGGAGCTCCATAGGCCGGTCACGAAGCCGGGGGCGGCCAGCTCCGCTAGCAGCGCGCCTCCGAGGGGAAGCAGCACCACGACCAGCCCGGTGAAGCGCGCCTGGGCTGTCGCGCTACGCACCTCGTCCTCCAGGCGGTCCTGGTCCCCGAATGCCCCGGCGCACTCCCGCAGCAGCCGGGCCAGGTCTCCGCCGGCACGACGCTGCACGAGGCAGGCCGCCACGATCGTGTCGAGACGACTCGACCGGACACGGGCGCGCATCTCCTCGAAGGCATCGTCGGTGCGGGCCCCCGCCGACAGCTCGGCCGCCACCCGCCGTAGCTCGTGTCCCCCGGCGCCGTGCACGCCGGTTGCCGCCTCGAGCAGCGCACCGCGCAGGGAGTGCCCCGCCCCGAGCGCGTCGGCCATCGCGACGGCGATGGCCGCGGCGCCGCGGTCGACAGCGCGTCGGTAGTGCTCACGCCGGGCGGCCAGCACACGGGCGACTCCCCAGGGCCCGGCCGCGGCGAGCGCCGCCCCGGGAAAGGGGCCGGCGAGGACGGCCCCTGCCACGAAGGCGCCCACGGCACCCGCAATCAGCAGGCGCCGGCGCTCGATCGTCCCGGGTGCCCGGCCCTCGCTTCCCAGCCGCACCACCACCTCCGCCAGGCCGCTCACCGCGAGGGCCAGGCCCCTGCCTCGCTCTCGCGCGGCCACCCCGCCGGCGATCACGAGCTCGGCCAGCCCCCAGGCGGCGAGCGCGCCCGCGAGCAGCCCGAGCAGTGCCGCGTAGCTCACCTGGCGACTGCCTCCTCGGAGCCGGGCGATGCTCCGGTGCAGGGCGATGCTCCGGAGTCGGGCGCTGCTCCGACCTGGTCCAGGCGCTCGGCAAGGCGCCCTTCGCGAGGCCTGCGAACGGCACCGTTCACCAGCAGCTCGCGCGTGCCGACGCCACCGGCCACCCGCACCACCTCGGTGACCGACTGCACGGCTCGCGACCCGTCCGGCCTTCGGGCCTGATGGACCACGAGATCGACGGCACTCGCCACCTGCTCGCGCACGGCGTCGTGAGGCAGGCCCACGCCCGCCATCAGCGCGAGGGTCTCCACCCGCCGGAGGGCATCGGTCGGTGAGTTCGCGTGCACGGTGCTGAGCGAGCCGTCATGCCCGGTGTTCAGTGCCTGCAGGAGGTCGAGCGCCTCGCCGCCGCGCACCTCTCCCACGACGATCCGGTCGGGCCGCATCCGCAACGCGTTGCGTACCAGCTGGCGGATCGTGACCTCCCCCCTGCCCTCGAGATTCGCCGGGCGTGCCTCCAGGCGTACCACGTGGCGCTGGCGCAGTCGCAGCTCGGCGGCGTCCTCGATCGTCACGATGCGCTCCTCGCCCGGGATCGCGCCCGAGAGGGCGTTGAGCGTGGTGGTCTTGCCCGAGCCGGTGCCGCCGCTCACGAGGATCGACGCCCGCGCCGCCACCGCCAGCGCCAGGAGGTCAGCGGCCCCTGGAGCCAGGGTGCCGTTGGCCACCAGGTCGCGCAGTGAGAAACCCTGCCGGCGGAAGCGCCGGATAGTGAGGCATGGGCCGGTGAGTGAGAGCGGCGGTATCACCACGTTCACCCGCGAGCCGTCCGGCAGTCGAGCGTCACACAGCGGGGAGGCTTCGTCCACGCGCCGCCCGAGCGGGGCGAGAATCCGTTCCACCGCGTGCATCAGATCGGCGTCGGACTCGAAGGTCGCCTCGGTGGGCTGGAGGCGCCCGTGCCGCTCCACGTAGACGGCCGCCGGGCCGTTCACCATCACCTCGTCGACCGCCGGATCTCCGAGCAGCGGCTCGAGCGGGCCGAGGCCGGTGGCCAGCAAGAGCACACGCTCACACAGCGCCGCCCGCTCGGGCTCGGGCAGGGACATGGCCTCGCGCTCGACGAGCGCCTTCACCTGCTCCGTCACGCCCTCTCCCGAGGCCTCCCCCGACCGCGCGCGCTCGATCAGCCGCTCGCGGAGGGCGCCGGCAAGCTCCTCGATCGGCTCCATGAGGAGGGGAGGGCGGGGGGCGGGTTTTTCGCCCCCCTGCGCCGGGCAGGTTTCTCTCCCCCTCACGCGTGTCGCTCGATACCGGCCGCGGAGTGGCTAGCGCCGTGCCGATGGCAGGTGGGTCGTCTTCGGTAGGTCTCGGCCCCGAGCGGCGCCCTGTCCTACCGTGAGAGAACCGTGCAGCTACGACTCGCCCAACCGGAGGACAGAGCATTCCTTGTCGAGATGGCGCGCCTTGCGTGCACGCTCGAGGACCGCCCGCTCCCCGGCCCGGACGCACCCGATGTCGTTGCTCTCATGCCGGGGCCCGACGCCGCCGTTGTCGCCGACGATGACGACGGGCGGCCCTTGGGCGCTGGCTGGTGGCATTTCCACGAGCCGCCTCTGCTGCGCGATGCCAACGGCGAACCGCTACCCGAGCTGGCCATGGCAGTGCTGGAGGGACAGCGCGGCCAGGGCATCGGAGCGGCATTGGTGGACGCACTCGCCGATGAAGCGGCCAAGCGCTTCAGCGCGCTGAGCCTGAACGTTCATATCCGCAATCCCGCCGCGCGTCTCTATACACGCACCGGCTTCAGAGTTGCCGGCTCCGGGCGCGGCTGGTTCGGCGTGGCGATGACCCGGCCTCTTCAAGCGCCCGACGCGCGTTGATCACCCCGAGAGGCGACACCCCGGAGCGACCTAGCGGTCCCAGGCGCGCAGCTGGGGAAGCGGGTCGAACGGGCGGCCGCCGGCGTACCACCCCGGCGCGGACCACATCTCGAAGTGAAGGTGGCATCCCCGCGCGTTGCCGCTCTCGCCCACGTCGCCGATCCGCGCACCGGTGACAACCGCGGCACCGGTCCTGAAGAGAGCAGCGTTGCGCAAGTGCATGTAGGCGTAGTCGATGTCAGGGGACGCTCCGTCGATCACGATGTAGTTACCAGCCGCTGCCTGGTAGCCGGCGTAGCGCACCCTGCCCGCCCTCGCCGCCAAGAGCGGCGTCCCGCAGCGGGCGAAGATGTCCTGCCCCTGGTGGCTGTGGCCGGATCGAGGCCTGCCGAACAGGGCCCCGTCGCCACCGTAGTCGTGCAACCCGGCCACGGGAAAGACGCCGTCCGGAGCGAGGGGGAGGGACGCGACGAGCCTCAGCTTGCGAACGGGCGATCCTTTCCGGCGGCCTTCCCGTGCACTGAAGCTCCCGCCGACCGCCCCGACCGGCACGCGCATCCGAAAGCTCGCAAACCGCTGGTGGCTCACGCGCGCCCGCCGGTCGTCGGCTCGTCCTCGGCCTCCGTAGAGGACGGCGGAGGTGACCTTGTCGAGCCGCACGCCGCGCACGCGCACGAGGCTGCCCGAGCCCGCCCTGCCTCCTGCCGAGCAGCGGGTGAGGCAGCGGGTGCGAGACACCACTGGAACCGGCGCGATCGCGATGCGCGTGGCTCGCGAGACTTGGCCGCTGGTGGTGCCGACCACGAAGTGGCCGCTCACCACCTCCCATGGCAGGCGGACGCGTACACCCGTGGCGGAGGCGGCAGTGGCCCTTCCGCGCAGGTTGCGGATGCCGCCCTCGCCGCCGGGAAAGAGTGCGCGAAAGACCCCGCCGAGGTCGCGCCCGCGCAGTAGCACGAGGCTGCCGCCCCGTGGCTGGTCCCCGGCGCAGGAGCGGAGGCAGTCGACCTCTGTCACGCGCGGCTCCCCGGCGGCAGAGGCCGGCACGATGATCGCCGTCAGCCCGACGGCGGCAAGGCTCCCTGTGATCGCAGCGCAGGCTGCGGCACGCAGAACGCGGGTCAACTCATACCTCCGTTGTCGGGCCTGCGGGGTTAGCTGACGGGCTCGCGCTCTCGCGCTACGCCGCACTCTGGCGGCGATTCGCCCCCGGGACCGGTCGGCGACCGATCCCAATGGGTCCCCCGCTCCCCGTCATCTGGTGACGGGGATTCGGCGATCTGCCCTGTGAACACGGCACCGGGCCAAGAGGTGCGGTGTTCCCGGGACCCGTGGCTCAGCTGCCACAGTTGGGCCAGGGCGCGGCTCCGCGCGCCCGGTAAAGGCGCAGCGCCACGCGGTCTTGGTGGGCCTCCGAGGCCTCGGCGGGGTCGTCGCCGCGGCCGCCCCAGGCCTTCCAGGTCGCCCTCAGGAACTGGTACTTGCCGCGGTATTGCCCGCTCGGCGACACGGCCCGCGGGTCTCCGCCCGACTCGCACTCGGCGATCTGCGCGAGTGCCGTGGGGAGGCCGGGGAGCCCCTTTCCGGAGCGGCTGCCTCCCTGCCCCTTGGAGCGAGGGTGCACCACGCTGCTGCGGCTGAACGGCCGCAGCCGCAGCCCGCGGCGCGTGACAGGCCCGACGATCCCGTCCACCGTCAGCCCCTTTCGACGCTGGAAGCGCTTGACCGCCCGGTGTGTCTGGGTCCCGAAGACGCCGTCCGAGGCCACCCGCAGCTTGCGCTGAACGGCGGCCACGGCGCGACCCCGATCCCCCTGGCGCAGGACGACCTCCGCGCTTGCCGCGCCGGCCATACCCACCGGGTCGTCTGCCAGCGACACCTGGGCACCGGCGCTTGCGCCGAGGAGTGCCACAGCGATCAGCGACAGCAGACCTGTGCGCAGCCGCGAGCCCAGGCGAAGCTGCCCGTCCGCGCTCCGGCGATCCCGTGAGGGCCGCGGCGCATGCCCCCTCGCGCGTGACCGACCAATCCCGGCGTTAGACCCCAAGTCCCGTGCTCCCTCTTTCCTGGCGCCTACGGGGTGAGCTGACGGGCTCGCGCTGGAAAGTGCGCTACGCCGCAGACTGACGGCGATTCGCCCCGAGGACCGACACACGTGCCGGGCCCGGTGGTTCCCCCGCTCCCCGCCGCACTGAGCGCCAGGGACTCGGCTGGTTCATGAATCAGCGGGGAATGGAAGCAGATCTGGCGGCGGGAAGTCGCACGAACCCCGTATCTGGCTCTGTGCGGCGGCCGAGATGCCTACTGGCGCGACGGATCGGGAGGCGAGCTCTCCCCCGGCAAATGCAGGAGGTTTTGCACCTCGCGCACGCCCGGGACGGCTCCCGAGCGCCGCCCAAGTTCCTCGATGGTCTCGACGTGCCTGGCCTCGCCTCGCAGGATGACGACGCTCGAGACCACCTCCAGGTCCACGGTCCCCGGCAACAGGCCAGGCTGCTCGGCAAGCTTCGAGCGCACCGCGAGCGACAACTCGGCATCGCTCGGCGGCGGTGCGCTCCACTCGCGCTCGGCCGGCGCCGGCTCGTCCTGTGCCGGCTCGTCCTGTCCTGCGAAGGGCGACCATTCCTCCTTCGCCGGCGACCGTTCGGCCTCAGCCGATCCCTCTACGACGGTGGCGTCCTCGATTTCCCCGTGCTGGGGCTCCGCGGGCGACAGGAGGTCATCGACGATGTCGGTCACGCTCGGAGCCTGATCCGCCGGCGCGACATTGTCCGCGCCCCTCAGCTGGTCCTCCGAGAGCGCGGGAACCTCCGTGGTGGTCTGCTCGTGTGAGGGGACGTCGTCCACAATCTGATCGAGACGGCTGGGCTCAGACTCCGAGATCGGCTCCGGCTCGGGGGTCGGGTCGGGCTCGAGCTCTGCCTCAGAGATCGGCTGGGGCTCGGGAATGAGGTCAGGGATCGGCTCGGGCACTGCGGTCCGGTCCGACTCTGCGATCGGCTCAGGCTCTGCAACCGGCCCAGGCTCTGCGATCAGGTCGCGGTCGGCGACCTGATCGGGCTCTGCGACCGGGTCAGACTTCACGACCGGCTCGGGCTCTGCGATCGGCTCAGGCTCTGGCTCGCGCTCCGGCTCAGGCATCGGCCCTGGCTCCGGCTCGGGCGCGAGATCCGGAAGCGCCGGCCCGAGATCCGGAGCC
>JAUJNT010000003.1:361245-378886 GCA_030448005.1 Thermoleophilaceae bacterium | reverse complement strand
CGGTCGCTGCCCGAGCTGCCCGAGACGACGTCGCGACCGGAGTCCCCTGAGAGCCGGTCGGCGCCCGAGTTGCCGTTGATGCGGTCGTTGCCCGAGCCTCCGCCGATGACATCGCGACCGGTGCTCCCGGAAAGGCGGTCGCTGCCGCTGTCGCCGCCGAGGCGATCCTGGCCCGCGCCCCCGTTGACCCGATCGTTGCCCTCGTTGCCGAAGATCTTGTCATTCCCGGCATTCCCCGAGATCACGTCGTTGCCCTCGTTGCCGTTCGCGAGGTCGGATCCGTCGCCGCCGCTGATGCTGTCGCTCCCGCTGCCACTGGTGATGATGTCGTTTCCGGTAGCACCGATGAGCCGGTCGTCGCCGACGTTGCCCAGGATCCGGTCGTTACCCGACTCGCCGTCGACGAAATCGTTGCCCAGCCCGGAGTCGATGTTGTCGTTGCCGGCCCCGCAGCGGATATCGTCGTCTCCGGCGCCACTGACGACCACGTCGTCGCCGTCACCGCAGCGGATGACGTCGCGGAGAATCGTGCCCACGATCCTGTCGCTGCCCGCGGTTCCGGTGATGAACACCTGACCGCCAATGAGCTGGCACCGCACGCCCGCCGAGGTCCCGGCCGGGCATTGACCTGGCGGCGGCGGGTAGTACTGCGCGGCGCTGACGGCCGGAAGTGCAAGGGCTACAGCCACCGTGAGGGCAGCGACGGCAAGGGACTTCTTCAAGGTTTCTCTCCTCCTTGAGGCGGGCACCGGCGAGGTGCCCGGGGATCGATTGGGCCAGCGCTCGTCGCGTCGTCGCGCGTCGATCCTGTATTCCCCGAATCGGCTGATCCCACTCACACGGCCTTCCCCTCCAGTGGGCCGGATACACCACGGCGAGTGAAACACCATGGAGGCCCTCCGGTCCCAGCTCTGTCCGCTACGCAGGACATTCATCCCATAGCGACGGTTGCCGTCGCTTACTCCCCACCATGTCGCTATAGGACGATTCGAGGGCTACCGGTAGAGTCGCGCCGGTGCCCGGGTCGCCGCCGATCTCGATCCCCGGCTGCCGGATCCTCGAGTTCCCCGTCGTCAAGGACCACCGTGGCAACCTCACGGTCGTCGAGGGTGGGCGCTGCCTTCCCTTCGATATTGCCCGGGTCTTCTATCTGGACGTCGTGCCGGCCGGTGCCAGCCGGGCCGGACACGCGAACCGCGAGACCGACCAGGTGCTGGTGGCCCTCTCGGGCAGCTTCGAGGTGATCCTCGACGATGGGAAGGAGCGGCAGAGGGTGACCCTCAGCCGCTCCTCCCACGGCCTTCTCATCCCCCGCCGGATCTGGCGCGAGCTCGAGGGGTTCTCCTCCGGCGCCGTGTGCCTTGTCTTCGCCTCGCGTCCCTACGACCCTGCCGACTACTACCGCGACTATGAAGAGTACGTGCGGGCGGTCGGATCGCGGTGAGCCACAACGTGCCGTTCCTCGACCTGAGCGTTGCGGCAACGGAGGTCGAGACCGAGATCAGGTCGGCGATGAAGCGGGTGACGGCATCAGGCCGCTTCATCGGTGGGGACGAGGTTGGGGCGTTCGAACACGAGTTCGCGCAGGCGTGTGGGGCGCGCCACTGCGTGGGTGCAGGCAACGGCTTCGATGCCCTGGCGCTCGTCCTCCGCGGGTGGGGAATCGGGGCGGGGGACGACGTGCTGGTTCCCGGCCTGACGGCCATCCCCACCTGGATGGCGGTTGCAAGCGTCGGCGCCCGCCCGGTCCCGGTGGACGTGGACGAGCGGACCCTTGGAATGGACGCCCACTGCCTCGAGCAGATGGCAGGACCCCGCACCCGTGCGGTCGTGCCCGTCCATCTCTACGGGACGCCGGTCGACATGGAGGCGGTTGGCGCGGTGGCGCGCGAGCATGGCCTGCGGATCCTGGAGGACGCTGCCCAAGCGCATGGAGCCCGTTGGAAAGGGAAATCGGTGGGGACGTTGGGGGACGCCGGTGCCTTCAGCTTCTATCCGACCAAGAACCTCGGCGCGCTGGGGGATGCCGGAGCCGTCGTGACCGACGACGACCACCTCGCGGACACGACGCGCGTGCTCCAGCAGTACGGCTGCCGTGAACGCGACCGTCCCGAGCTGCTCGGGGTCAACTCCCGGCTCGACGAGCTGCAGGCGGCCGTCCTCCGCGTGAAGCTCGGCCGCCTGGCCGAATGGAACGAGCGCCGCCAGGTGGTGGCGAGGCGGTACCTGGAGGAGCTCTCCGACCTGCCGGAGATCAGATTGCCGTCGTGGCCCCGGGAGGCACAACCGGTGTGGAACCTGTTCGTGATCCGCAGCGACCGGCGCGAGGAGCTGCGGCTACTGCTCGAGCGGCGCGGGATCGGGACGCTGGTGCACTATCCCGTTGCGGCGGTGGACACGGCTCCGTTCGCGGACTGGGGCCGACGTGACGCGGCGCCCGTATCCCGTCGCGCCGCCTCGCAGCTGCTGAGCCTTCCGCTCCACCCCCATCTCACCCGAGCCGACCAGGATGCCGTGATGACCGGAGTGCGAGCTGCGATTTCTGAGCTGCGCCGCGGTTGAGGTCGGCTCAACCCGCCACACCGCTGCGGTTGTAGAGGAAACCCCGATGGTGCACGACCTCCGGCGAGTCGCGGATCTCGAAGGGGTCGTGGAGGAGAAACTCACGCTCGAGCTCAAGACCAGCCCCTTCAGCGGTCTCCGAGAGCTCGTCTCGGCTGAACACCCAGCCCAGGTACTCGGTGGCGTAGCCGTACGCCTGAGCGCGCTGGATGACCACGAAACTGGCGTCCGCGCTCGCAACGGGCAGGCGGCTCAGGAACAGCTTGCCGCGGGTGGCCTGCGCCAGGCCCTTCAGCCGCTCCTGCCACGCCCGTTCGTACTGGAGGGAGCCGCTGAGCAGCACGAAGTCGTAGTTGCCTTGCAGGCACGCGTCCGTGTCATGGAAGGTGACGTCTGGGTTCAGGCGACGGCCCTGACGTACGGCCGCCGGGAGCTCGCGAACGTGGTAGTCCAGCTCGACCTCCGGCAGCAGCTTGCGCGCCAGCGCGTGATAGTGCCCGAGAGCTCCGCCCCAATCCAGCACCGTGATGCGCTCGCGTCCCCACGCCGCGCGCGTGAGGGCCGCCGTGAAGCACAAGATCATGTTCTGGTCGATGAGTGAGGTGGTCTCGATCGGGGCCCCCGAAGGCTTTTCGTAGCCCACACCAAGGGGCCCCGGCCCCTCGATCGCAGAGAGGAATGCCGACCAATTGGCGGCATAGGCCTCAGCGACCGCCTCGACGTCCCAACCTTGAGCGCAGAGCTCCTCAGGGTCATCGGCTCGTTTCCAACCCTCGGGCACGTACTGCCACTCCGGGAGCGGTTCGCTCGTAGTGGGGTCGGGAGTACGGCGCGGCGCCGCGCTGGCCCCTTCGCGTTGCATCCACAGCGCAGAGGGATAGCCGTCCACCAGCACCCGATCGTCCATTCCGGCTCGTACGCCGGCCCTGAGCATTCGACGGAACAAGCCCCAGTCGGAAGGGATATCAAAGGCGGCGTCCGTTAGCTCGAGCTCAAAGAGCGAGGCCAAACCGGCATGGTAGATCGCCATCTGGAGTGCCATATGGCCGTGCGCGGGTGGGAATCGGCCGACCTCCTCACGGTGACCGTCCGGCCAGTGGGTCTCGGCCTTGGCGTAGGCGAGCTCCAGCCGATCTCGTTGCGCCAGCCCCACCAGCACCTCGAGGTGCTCGGGGTGAAAGGCGTCATCGTCGTCGAGCGGAGCGATCCAGCGGCCGGTGGCCATCCGGACGGCCTCGTTGAAGGGGGGCACACCCGCGACCAACCACCGGGCGCGCGGATCGTCCGGATACGGACCACGGTAGGTACGGTTGTGAAAGCGAACCCGGTGATCCCCGATGCCCTCGACCACCGATTGCGCCTCATGCGGAGCGGCGTCTCCCACCACCACGACCTCGAAGTTCTGATAGGTCTGAGCGAGGACCGACGGGATCGACCGCTCGCCGAGAAGACGGTAGTTGTCGTAGGTGGGAATCACCACCGTTACCAGCGGCTCGGGCTCGGTGAACGCCAGCTGGTAGTCGGGCTCGGCGCGCACCTGCCAGAGGCGGTGGCGTTGCAACGGCTCCCGATCTGCGATCGCCAGCAGCATCTCGCGCATACGGTCAGAACCCGCGGGCGCCATCGATTCCACTGCCGCTCGCAGCTCACCGAGCTGTTGGCTCAGCGCCGCCTGCGAGTCGATCACCCTGGAATCCACGGCCGCGCTCAGATCCGCGAGTTGCTCGCTCAGTGCCTCGTGTGAGTCGATCACGCGTTGGCGCGTCTCTGAGACAGCAGCGGCAAGCGAGCGCAGCCGCTCGCGCAGGCCGGCCAGGGGCGGTGGAAGCGGCACCATTGCGCCCGGAACCTACCGCGGCAGCAGTCAACGCGGCGTGCCGCCGGCGCTTGACCGGAAAACACCTCTGGTAGGACGAGTGGGATCCGTTTTCGCGCAGTCCGGCGCAGCCAGCAAGGCGCTGCCTCAGACCGGCAGTCCCCCTCCACGCCACTCACTCTGGACCCTCCTCGGTTTCATAGCCCGCGACCGCCGCAGCGTGCAGCTCCGCTAGTTCCAAGAGCGAGGTCAGAGCACCGAGATGCCGATCGAGTCGAGCTCGACCACCAGCGGGTTGCGCCGGCGGCGGGCGTCTGCCAGCTCGGCCGGGGTGAACCCGATCGGCTCCACGCGGGGCGGCCGCCCCTCCATGAGCAGCTCGAGGCGGTCGAGCGTGCGCTCCGGCAGGCCGTCGGCGACCACGACCACGTCCACGTCGCTCCACACGTTGAAGTCCCCGCGGGCGACAGACCCGACCACGGCGGCATGACGGACCGGCAGCCGCTCGGAGAGTCTGCGCACGTGCTCGCGGGCCAGGCCCACGAGCCGCTCGCGTTCGGCGTGGCGCTCCTCGACGGCCCGTATCACCCCAGGGACTCCCACGTGCGATCCACGAAGCTCAGGATGGACTCCGCGGCCTGGAGCGCCCCGGCGGAGTCCTCGGCCACGTATCGGCTGCCGGGGGAGGCCGCAGGGTGGGCATCGGGGTAGCGCGCGGGGATGTAGTGGCGGGCGAGCAGCCGTGCTGCGGTCGTCACCTCGCTGGGAAGCTCGATCCCAGCCTCCCCCACCACACGCGTGAGCTCCTCGAGATCGTGCCCCCACGGCGCTCGGCCGAGGCCATGCAGCAGCGCCTTCACCGCGAGCTGGGCCGCCTGCTCGGCAAGGAAGCAGGACCAGTTGTGGTTCTTGGCCTGTGCCTCCCGCGCCGCGCCGCCAAGCGCGCGATCGGCCTCCTCGCGCCAGCGGCTGAACTCCGGCTCGTCGAGCGGTGGACGCACCGGGTCAGTGAATCCGGCCAGGTGCTGGAGGCATGCCTGCCAGTGTAGGACCGAGCTTGACGTGCCACTGGCCCTCAGGCGAACAGGGCTTCGACGGCCGCGACGAAGTCCTCGGCGTGAGCGATCATCGTCTCGGCCTCCTCGGTGCTCGCGCCCGCCACGCCGTAGTCGGCCTCCTCGCGAGCCTTGCGTGCCCGCTCAGCGCGGGCTACCAGCTGAGCGTCTAGTCGCCCGGTCCTGATGAAGGTGCTCGAGAACTGCGCCCACACGCCCCGGTGGGTCTTCGCATAGAGGTCCTCCTCGCTGAGCGCGGCCCGCGCGGCGTTCAGCATCGCGTAGTAGGCCGCGGCGGCGGCGTCCTGAGGTAGGCCGGCCTCCAACACGACGCGAGCGGCCTTCAGCTTCCGCCGCGCACCGTCGAGGAACTCCTCCGAGCGCGGGCTCACGAGCCACCGTAGAGGGCGATCTTGTCGCGATCCACCTCCTGGATGAAGAAGGACTCGATCTCCCTGCGGCCCTCGAGCCACTCGGGAGTGTGTACGTGCATCGAGAGGAGAATCGCGATGTCACCGGCCGCCTCTCGGGCCTCCCACGTAAGCGCCGCGAGCCTGTCGCCGTCCTCGCGACCGCGGGCGGTGATGACCAGGAGGTCCACATCGGATTCGCCGATCTCCCCCTCACCCCTGGCCCGCGAGCCATATAGCCAGACGGCGTGCAGGTCGTCACCGAGGTCCCGGCGCGCCAGCTCGACGAAGCGATCGAGCGCACTGCGCTCGGCGTCGGTCAGGTTCGCCTGCGTGAGCGAAGCCACGGGCTCACCCCGACGGCGTGAGCCTGTACGCGTCGAAGACCGACTCGATGTTGCGCAGCCGCTGGATGCAGGTCTTGAGCGCCTGGGTGTCCCCCACCTCGACCACGAAGCGGTTCTTCACCATCGGGTCGACCACGGTGCAGCGTGCCTCGAGGATGTTGACCCCGGTCTCGGAGAAGCAGCGCGCGAGATCCTCGAGCAGGCGTGTGCGATCCCAGCCGTCGATCTCGATCTCCACGCGGAAGGACGAGCTCGAGCCCTCCGAGTCCCAGGCCACCTTGGTGAACCGCTCGGGGTTCTTCATCAGCGCCTTGGCGTTGGAGCAGGACTCGTGGTGGATCGTGATGCCCTTGCCGAGCGAGATGTAGCCCACGATCTCGTCGCCTGGGACCGGGCGGCAGCACTTGGCCAGGCGCAGCATCACGTCCTCGATGCCCTCGACGACGATGCCGTAGCTCGAGGCGGCTCCTGTGGGCTTGGGCGTCTCCTTGCGCTGCTCCAGCTCGGCCGTGGCGGTTGCCGGCTCGACCGCCGACTCGCCTTGGCGCAGGCGCTGCATCACCTTCTGGGTGACCACCTTGGCCGAGATCTTTCCTCCGCCGAGTGCCACGTAGAAGTCGTCGGCCTTGCGGAAGCCCATCTCGCGGATCACGTCGGCGAGCAGCGGGGAGCCGGCGATCCTCTGGGGCGGGAGCCCCTGCCGGCGCAGGCTCTCCTGGAGGAGCTCGCGGCCGGTGCGCTCGGAGTCCTCGCGGCGCTCGGCCTTGAACCAGGCGCGGATCTTGGACTGCGCGCGGGTGGTCTTCGCCAGCGCGAGCCAGTCGCGCGACGGGCCGCGCTCCTTCTTGGAGGTGAGCACCTCGCAGATGTCTCCGGACCGGAGCTCGGAGTGCAGCGGAACGATCTTGCCGTTCACCTTGGCACCCACGCAGCGGTGCCCGACATCGGTGTGAACCGCGTAGGCGAAGTCGAGCGGGGTGGCGCCCGCCCCCAGCGACTTGACCTCGCCCCTGGGCGTGAACACGAACACCTCGTCCTCGAAGAGGTCCGCGCGCAGGGTCTCCGCGAACTCCTGCGGGTCCTGGAGTTCCTTCTGCCAGTCCACCAGGTGCTCGAGCCACTCGACCCCGGTCTCCTTGCCGGAGCCGTCCTTGTACATCCAGTGGGCCGCGATGCCGTACTCGGCGGTGGCGTGCATCTCCTGCGTGCGGATCTGGATCTCGAGCGGCCTGCCCTCGGGGCCGATCACGGTGGTGTGCAGCGCCTGGTACATGTTGAACTTGGGCATCGCCACGAAGTCCTTGAAGCGGCCGGGCAGCGGCTTCCAGAGCGAGTGGATCACCCCGACGGCGCCGTAGCAGTCCTTGACCGAGCCCACCCGCACACGCATCGCGGTGAGGTCGTAGATCTCGTTGAACTCACGGCCCTTCTTGGTCATCTTCGAGTAGATCGAGTAGAAGTGCTTGGCCCGCCCTGAGATCTCTGCTTCGATGCCCACCGCCTCGAGCTCCTTGGCGAGGTAGTCGCCCGCCCGGGCCACGTAGCCCTCCCGCTCCTCGCGCTGCTGGTTCACGAGCCCCTTGATCTCTGCGTACTTGCGGGGGTGGAGCGTGGCGAAGGCCAGGTCCTCGAGCTCCCACTTGATCGCGTGGATGCCCAGCCGGTGGGCCAGCGGGGCGAAGATGTCAAGCGTCTCCTTGGCCTTCTCCTGCTGCTTGTTCTTGGGCATTGCATCGAGCGTGCGCATGTTGTGCAGCCGATCCGCCAGCTTGATCAGGATGACCCGGATGTCCGAGGCCATCGCCACCATCATCTTGCGGTAGTTCTCCGCCTGGCGGTCGTCGCGGCTCTGGAAGGTGATGCCGGTGAGCTTCGTGACGCCGTCGACCAGCCTCGCCACCTCGTCGCCGAAGTCCTCACGGACCTCGTCGAGCGACGCGCTTGTGTCCTCCACCGTGTCGTGCAGCAGCGCCGCGCAGAGCGTGGCGGTGTCGAGACCCATGCCCGCGCAGATCTTGGCCACCCCGACGGGGTGGATGATGAAGTCCTCACCCGACGCGCGCCGCTGGTCCTTGTGGTGATCGCAGGCGAAGAGGAACGCCCTCTCCACCAGGTCGCGGTGGACCGGCTCCGCGGCACCCGAGGAATGCTCCTCCACGACGGCAAACAGGTCGCCGAGGAGGCTGCGAAGGCGCTCGCTGAGGCCGGTGGCCGCGTCCGCGGGTCCATGCGCCACCGGCTCCTCGCCCAGCGGCCTGCGCTCGAAGACCGGCTCGGCCACCGCGGCGCCCCCGCCCCTTCCACCGCCGTTGCGGGCCTTCTTGGCGATGTTGCGGGACTCCTTCACGACGCTGGACCGCTTGCCTTCCACGGCGCGGCGCGCCGTTGACTTACCGCCGGATCCGGGCACTTTGGGCATCCAAGTGAGTGTAGACCCAGCTATGTTGCAGCGGTTCTCCCGGTGCGACGAGGGGGATCGAGGCGCCAGGTCGGCGGCATACCGGTGCCCGAGCGCGATGCCGACTCGCTGGTCAGAGGGTGTAGCCCTCGAGCATCAGCCCGCACGCGCGGCGGCCCGCGCGTGCGCCGCCGGGGAGCGCTCGGCGGCCAGGTGCCGTTCCACAGCGGAGAGGCGGGCTAGGTAGGCGCGGTTCGCGGCCGAGTGGACGAGCTCGGTGCGTGCACCGCCGAGGGCGCGGCAGGTAGCGGGGCCGGAGGGACCCGCCGGCTGGTACTCGACAAGCCCCAGCTCTGTGAGCACCCGCAGCATGCGCCCGCCGATCGCACCACAGCGCGGGTAGGCGCCGGCGCCGCGCAGCGCGCCTTCGAGGGCATACCCCTCGAGGCTTGCACGGTCCAGTGCGCGCCACAGCTCCGTCAGGCTCGGGCGCAGTTCGAGCTGAGTGCGCCAGTGCTCGAGCGCGAAAGCCCGCTCGGCCTCTCCCCACGCGAGGTGGAGGAACCCGTGGCCGGTGGCGCTCGCGGCCACGTCTATCCCCTCGTGGACGGGGGGCGGGTCGAGCGCCAGCAGATGCGCGTAGGGCTCGCCCAGCTCGGGCTGCCGGGTCAGCGCCTCCCAGCACACCGCGGCGAGGCCACCGGGTGCCACAGCGGCCACCAGCCGCTCGAGCGCCGCTCGGCGCCGCGCGACGTCTGCCACCACCACGAGCACGGACTGACGGCTCGTGAGTAGGTCCGTGAGAAGCGCGGCCACGCCCTCGTTCCGGCGATCGCGGATTGTGCGCGGCGGCTCCGCCCTCCGCGGCGGCTCCGCTGTCCGCTGTGGCTCCGCCGTCCGGGGCGGCTCCGCCGTCCCTGGAGCATCGGCCGCCCATGGAGCCTCGGCCGGCCACCACCGCGCGGGATCGGCGTCCAGCTCGCGCTCCAGCTCATCCCAGAAGGCCTCCGGCGGGCCGGCGTCGTGCAGGCACCCGGGGCGCGTGGGGCAGATCGAGCGTAGGACCACGCGCGCCTCCACGGAGCCGTTCCAGCGGTTGCGCTCAAGCGAGACCGCCGCATCGTGCGGCTCCGCTCCGCTGGCGGCCAGCCCCCGCTGAGAAGTGCGAAACGCCACGCCACGCGCGCGTCCGGCGCCGCCCGCAAGGCTGAAGCGGGCGTGCGCTCCCTCCTCCCCCATCGCGGTCACGTGCTCGATGCGAGCGGCGGGCACGAGGAGGGTCGGAGCCGGGTTGCCCGTCCCGAACGGGCCGAGGCGCTCGAGCTCCTCGGCCAGCTCGAGCGTGAGCGCGGCGGGAGACACGACGGCGTCCACAGTCTGGACCCGCTTGAGGTCCGCGGGGCTCAGGCGCTCGCCGGCATGGCGGGCGAGCTTCGAGCGAAAGGCGGCCACGTTACCCTCCTCGATCTCGAGTCCGGCGGCCATCCGGTGCCCGCCGAAGCGGGTGAGCCCGTCGGCACCGGCGGCGATGCCCTCGTGCACGTCGTATGCGGGGATGCTGCGAGCCGAGCCCCGCCCGTGACCGTCGTGGAGGGCGATGACCACGCACGGCCGCCGGTGGCGCTCGACCAACCGCGAGGCCACGATCCCTACTACGCCCGGGTGCCACCCCTCACCGGCCACCACGATCGCGGCCGCGCTCAGCTGGTCCCGACAGGCGGCCTCGGCCTCGAACAGGATGCGCTGCTCGGTGAGCCGCCGGTCGAGGTTGAGCCGGCCGAGCTCCTGCGCCACCTCGGCCGCTCTTCCCTCGTCGCTCGTCATGAGCAGCTCGAGCGCGGCGTCGGCTCGCCGCAGCCGGCCCGCGGCGTTCAGGCGCGGGCCGAGGCGAAAGGACACCACGCCCGCGTCGAGCTCACCTCGCTCGAGCGCGGCCTCGCGCATCAGCGCTCGCAGCCCTGGGCGGCGGGTGCGCGACAGCGCCGCGAGCCCTTCCCGGGCGATGCGACGGTTCTCCCCGCGCAGCGGGACCATGTCGCAGATCGTGGCGAGCCCCGCGAGGTCGAGGTCCTCATCGGCGTCACGGAGGTCGAGGCCCGCGTGCGCCCGCAGCGCGGCCGAGAGCTTGAGCGCCACCCCGGCTGCGCAGAGGTCCCGGCTCTCGGGCGGCCAGTCGCCGCTGGCGCTGTCCGCGAGGCCCGGATGGACCACCGGGCAGTCCGGAAGCTCCTCACCCGGTCGATGGTGATCGGTGACGAGCACGTCCATACCGAGCTCGCGGGCCAGGCGGACCTCCTCGACGGCCGTGATGCCGCAGTCCACGGTGACCAGCAGGCGGGCGCCTGTGGCGGCCAGCTTCCGCACGCCGCCAGGGGACAGCCCGTAGCCGTCATCCAGGCGGCTCGGCAACTGCCAGGCCGGATCTGCCCCGACGGCGCGCAGCGCGGCGATCATGATCGCGGTGGAGCAGACGCCGTCCACGTCGTAGTCCCCGAACACGAGGATGGGCGAGCGCTCCCCGACGTGGCGCATCACGAGATCGCAGGCCTGGGATGCACCGGGGAGCGCCTCCGGATCGCTCGCCCCGGTGCCGGCCAGGAAGGCGCGCGCGTCCTCGAGCTCGCCGAGCCCGCGCCGCACGAGGATGGCCGCGGTGGGCGGCTGTAGGCCGAGCGCCTCTTCGAGCGCCGCCGCGCGGGCGACGTCGTAGGGGGAGCAGGTCCAGTCGGCGAAGGAGGGCACGGGGTCCCATCCTCTCCGTTGGGGGGGACGGAACGGAGGTGGCCGGCCGCTACAGGACCTCGGGCCGGTGCTCGCCCTCGATGCGCGAGCCATAGACCCACGAGAGCGCAAGCGCGAGTGCGGCGCCCGGGATGGCCACGACTGCCTGCAGCAGATCGGTGTCGTTTCGCCCTGGCACGGTCAGGCCCGACACCAGGAAACCGAAGACGATCGACCCGAGGATCGCCACGAGGAAGGCACCGACGATCCCGCCGTAGAAGCGGTCGGGCACGAACACCGCGAAGTGCCAGATTGCGATCCCCATCATCACCCACACCACCATTGCCATCGTCAGTTCCTCCTGCCGTGCTTCTTGCGCTGCCGGCTGGTGTTCTTCTTGGCCTTGGGCTTGGGCTTGGGCTTGGGCTTGGCGGACATTCCCCCACCTGCGGTGCTGGTGGAGGAGCCACCGTCCCCATCCGCGCCAGCAGGTGGCCCAGGGGACGCCACCTGCTTGGTGGCCGTGACCTGCTCGGTCACCGTTGCGGGCTTGCCCCCCCGCGCAGGCTCGGCGGGACCCGGCGGCTCCGGGAGGGTGGGCGCGTCCACCCGCGGGCCGCCCGCCGTGGCGGCGCGCGGCGCTGCGGGGGCTCCCGGAGCCCGCCGCCGCCGGCGCGGCGCTCCGCCGCCGGGGGGCCCTGCCACATCCTCGGCGGCATTGCCGTCGCCGCCCAGGGTGCCACTGGCAAACGGAGGCACCTGGCCGCCGTGCTCGTCAAGGACCACCTTGCGGCGGCGGACGTAGACCGGCTCGCGCTCCTTCCAGAGCGTGAGCACGGGCGCGGCGATGAAGATCGACGAGTACGCGCCCGAGGCGATCCCGACCAGCAGCGCGAACGCGAAGTCACGCAGCGTCTCCCCGCCGAAGAGCATCAGCGCCGTGACCGGCAGGAGCGTGGAGAAGCTCGTGGCAAGCGAGCGCGTGAGCACCTCGGACATCGACCGGTTCACTATCTGGGAGAACGTGGCGCGCGGCATCCGCGGCACGTTCTCGCGGATGCGGTCGAACACGATGATCGTGTCGTAGAGCGAGTACCCGAGGATCGTGAGGAGCGCCGCGACCGTCGACGTGGTGACCTGCCGGCCGAGCAGGGCGTAGACGCCCGATGTGATCAGGATGTCGTGCGAGAGCGCAATCAGCACGGGCACCGCGAACTTGGCCTCGAAGCGCAGGGCGATGTATAGGGAGATGAGGATCAGCGACGCGATCACGGCGATCAGCGCGGTCCGCGCGATCTGGGCGCCGAAGGTCGGGCCGATCGAGTTCGAGGTGAAGTCCGCCCGGTTCACGCCGAAGTCCTCGTCGAGCTCCGCGCGCACCTTGTTCACCTCCGCCGGCTGAAGTGTGGAGGTCGAGATCTGAAAGACGTTCTTGCCGAGCTCCGGCTCGTTCACCTTCTGTACCTCGGCGTCCGCGAGCCCGACCGGAGCGAGCGAGTCGCGCACGTCGTCCACGCTCGCGGGACGCTCGACCGGCGTCTTGATGCGCGTGCCCGACTCGAAGTCGATGCCGAACTTGATTCCGAGCCCGGCGATCGCCAGCGCGCCGGCCACGAGGATCAGGCCGGACATCGAGAAGAACCACTTCGACTTCCCTACGAAGTCGAACTTCCAGCCTCCCCCCTCGCGCTTGCCGGCGCCGATGGCAAATCGCGACCCGATCAGCCGCGTGCGGCTCATCGCGCCGAGGATCGCCGAGGTGGCGAGCACGGCGGTGAAGAGGGACATGATCGTGCCGACGCCGAGCGTGAAGGCGAATCCCTTGACCCCGGCGGTGGCGAGCGTGAAGAGGATGAAGGCCACCCCGATCGTGACCACGTTGGCGTCGACGATCGTCTTCAGCGCCTTTGAATAGCCGCCGGCGATCGAGGCGGGGATCGATCTCCCGGCTCGCGCCTCCTCCTTGATGCGCTCGAAGATCACGATGTTCGCGTCGGCCGCGATTCCCAGCGTGAGGATCAGGCCCGCGATGCCCGGCAGCGTGAGCGTGATCGGGATGAGCTTGACCAGCGCGAAGAGCAGCACCGCGTAGACGACGAGGGCCACGGCGGCCACCGCCCCCAGCACGCGGTAGAACGCGAGCAGGAAGAGGACGGTGAGCAACAGCCCCACGCCGCCGGCGAGCAGCCCCTGATCGAGTGCCTGCTGGCCGAGCGTGGCCGACACCTGGGTCTGGGAAATCAGCTTGAGGTCGATCGCGAGCGCGCCGATGCGCAGGCTCTCCGCCAGATCCTGGGTCTCCTGGAGGGTCCCGATGCCGTTGATCTGGGCGCCGGTGCGGCCGTCGATGCCCTCCGGGTTCTCCCGGAAGTCGATCGTGGCCAGTGAGACGATCTTGTTGTCCAGCGTGATCGCGAAGCGCTGGAGGGCGTTGTCCCTGTTCGTGCCCGGTGGCAGGATCACCTCTGAGCCGCGCTGGGCGATGCGCTTCGTGACGTTGGCAAAGGCCTTCCGGCCCTTGTCCGTGAACTCCATCGTCACGATGTTCTCCTGCGTCTGCTGGTCGACGTTCTGCTCGGGGTTCTTGATGTCGGAGCCCGAGAGCTCCGAGTCGTCCTCGACCACGAAGAGGCGCTGCACCGACTTCGGCTGCTTCTCGCCGCGCTGGGCCTCTATGACCGCGATGCCCTGGGGAACCTTGAGCACCACGCTGCCCGCGGGGGGACCGCTGTTGCGCCTGGCGTCGGTGACCTCGGCGGCCGGCTTGGCGTTTCCGACCGGCACCCCGGCCAGCTGGTCGCGGCACTCGCTCGACTTCGGAACCTCCTTCACCGACCGCTTTGGGCCGGAGACTCCCTCGAAGTCGGCCAGCAGCTCCTCGCAGTTGGAGTCCGGCCCCGCCACCAGTCGCCGGTCCGCGTTGAAGAGGTAGAACTTGTCCTTCGACGTGTCGTTGCGCTTGTCGTAAAAGGCCTGGATCTTCTGCTTGTCGCCTCCGAAGCGCCGCTCGATCTCCTCGCTCGGGCCGCCGGGCGGGATGTCGGTGGCCTCTGCCTTCGGCTTGGCCTTGGAGGCCACGAGGACGGCCTGGTAAAGGCCCTTCGATCCCGCATACGGGGCGTCCGGGCCACGGTCCCCGAGCACGTTTGGCTCCCAGTCATAGAACTGGAGCTGCGCTGTGGTTCCCACCTGCTCCTGGGCACGATCGGCGTTGCTCACGTTGGGCAGGCCGATCGAGATCTGGTTTGCCCCGGCGCGCTGGATCTCGGGCTCTGAGACGCCCAGGGCGTCGGTGCGCTTGCGGATCGTCTCGATCGCGTCGTCCACGGCCTCGGGCGTCACCTTCGGCACCTGCGGAGTCGGACGCCCCTCGTAGACCAGCTCGACGCCGCCGCGCAGATCCAGGCCGAGCACCGTCGGCTTGGTTGCGATCACCGCGGCGGCGGCGGCCAGCAGCGCCAGCACGAGCGCGATGATCGAGAGGTTGCGAACGCGTGAGGTCATCTGCTCAAGGTGTCGCCGCTAGCGGGGGGTGAGCACGAGCAGCAGCCCGCCGTCGTCGTCGTAGGCGGGGAAGATGTCGGCCTTGGCCGCCTCGGGCCGGTCGCCCTCCGCATGGACGGTAACGGGCTTGTCGAGGACCCTGACGCCCCACTCGAGCGCCGTGCCGATGTGGTCGTTGCCGCCCTCGAACTCGAGGCCGAGCACCTCCTGCACGGGACGGCCGATCACGTCCAGGTCGCCGAGCCCGGTGAGCTCGCGGGTGCCGCGCCCGGCGCCGATCAGGCGCGCGTTCTGGTCGCAGAGGAAGAAGGCTGCCGTTGGGGCCGGGTAGTAGTCGTCGAGCAGCTCGAAGAGAAAGCCGAAGCCGCACTTCTTGCAGCCACGCGCTCGGCTTGCAAACCCAGCGGTGCGCTCGGTGGCCATGCTGCGATCGCCACAGCTCGGGCATATGAAGTTCGGCACGAGTCTCAGATTAGCGGTGGCGCGCGCCGCTACCACACCCGGCAACCCCCGGGGCACGGCTTCGATCGGTGTGGAGGAGATGAGCCGCCGTCCGCCGTCGGAGCGCGGGAGCATAAGACCGGCCTCAGAACAGCCGCGCGCCCTCGCGAGGCGCCTCTAGACCCAGGTGCTCGAAGGCCGCCGGGGTGCACACGCGTCCCCGCGGCGTGCGCATGAGGAGCCCCTGCTGCACCAGGTAGGGCTCGTAGACGTCCTCGACGGTGTCCTGTTCCTCCCCGATCGCCATCGAGAGCGTCGTGAGCCCGACGGGGCCGCCCGCGAACTTCTCGCAAATCGTGCTCAGGATCTGGCGATCGAGCCGGTCGAGCCCCAGGGAGTCGACCTCGAGCAGGTCGAGCGCCTCCGCGGCCCCCGCGGCGTCGATCCTGCCCGCCCCGCGGACCTCCGCGAAGTCGCGCACCCGCCGGAGCAGCCTGTTGGCCACTCGCGGCGTACCGCGCGAGCGGGCGGCGATGGCCTCCGCGCCGTCCTCGTCGATCTGAACGTCCAGGATGCCGGCGGAGCGGCGCACGATCGTTCCGAGCTCCTCGGGACCGTAGAGCTCGAGCCGGTGGGAGACGCCGAAGCGGTCGCGCAAGGGGGTCGTTAGCAGCCCCGCACGGGTCGTGGCGCCGATCAGCGTGAACCGCGGCAGGTCGATGCTCACCACGCGCGCCCCGGCCCCCTGCCCGACGGTGATCGGCAGCCGACCGTCCTCCATCGCCGGGTAGAAGGTCTCCTCGAGCGCGCGCGGCAGGCGGTGGATCTCATCGACGAAGAAGACCGACCGTGGCTCGAGGGAGGTCAGGTAGGACGCCACGTCGCCCTTGCGCTCGAGCGCCGGCCCGGCGGTGGACACGAACGGGGCGCCCAGCTCATTGGCCACGATCTGCGCGAGCGATGTCTTGCCGAGCCCCGGCGGCCCGGCAAGCAGCACGTGGTCGAGCGCCTCCCCCCGGGCCCTGGCAGCCTCGATGAACACCGCCAGCTGTTCCTTCACGCCGCGCTGTCCCACGAAGTCGGCCAGGCGCTGAGGGCGAAGCGAGCGGTCGAGCTCCTCATCTGGCCCCGCGGCGCCGGGGCTCCCGATGCGCTCGGGGTCCTCGTCCCTGGTCACGCCGGGCGTGCGAATGCCGGTCACCGCGCGGCCCTCAGCGCCTCGGCTATCAGCTCCTCGGTGGTCCCGCCACCGGCGCCGTCAACCAGCCCGTCGGCCTCCTGCAGGGAGAAGCCAAGCCCCACGAGGGCGTCACGCGCGAGGCTGCGCGGATCCTCGGAGGCGCGGGTCACGATGATCTCGTCGGCGGCGGCTCCCGCCACCTTCTCCTTCAGCTCCACGATGATCCGCTCCGCCGTTCGCTTGCCGATGCCGGGCACCGCCTGAAAGCGGGCGACGTCGCCGGTGGCGATCGCGCTCAGCAACACGCGCGGAGGGCCGCCCGAGAGCACGGCGAGGGCAACCTTCGGCCCGACGTTCTGGACGCCGATGAGCATCAGGAAGAGGTCGCGCTCGGCCTCGGTGGCAAAGCCGAACAGCTTGATGGCGTCCTCGCGGACGACCATGTGGGAGTGCAGCACCGCCTCCCTCCCGGCGGCGGGCACGCTCGCGAGCGTCTCGGAGGACACGGCCAGGCGGTAGCCGACGCCCCCGGTCTCCACGACCACCTCGCCCGGGCGGCGCACGAGCACCTCTCCTCTCACGGATGCGATCACCGTTCGTGATTCTGCGCCCGGCGGCGGACGCCTCCCCGGCTCAGCCGAGAGCGGCCCGCACCGGAGCGCCGTTTGCGTGGCAGATGGCCACGGCCAGGGCGTCGGCCGCGTGGTCTGGCTGGGGTGGCTCCGGCAGCTCGAGCAGCGTGCCGACCATGCGCTGCACCTGGCCCTTGTCCGCGCGGCCCGTGCCACACACCGACTGCTTGACCTGTTGGGGCGTGTAGGAGAAGCACGGGAGGCCGGCCATTCCGGCGGCAAGCAGCAGCACCCCACGCGCGTGGGCGACCGAGGAGGCGGTGCGGACGTTCTGGCCGAAGTAGAGCTCCTCCACGGCGACCGCGTCGGGGCGGTGCTCGGCGATCAGATCGCACGTCCGGGCGTATATCCGTGCCAGGCGGCGCTCCAGGGGCTCCGCCGGCCCCGTGGCGATCACGCCGCCATCGAGGGCCACAAGGGTCTGCCAGCGTGAGAGCACGACGCCGAAGCCCGTGTTCGCGGTACCGGGATCGATTCCGAGGACAACCACCATGTGGGGGATTCTGCGTTCGAACGCGGACGCCTGCCTGGTGGGGCAGGCGTGCTGGGGCGTTCGCGCTGCCGTCTCGAGCGCC
>JAUJNT010000003.1:295060-361145 GCA_030448005.1 Thermoleophilaceae bacterium | reverse complement strand
CGCCTGCCTGGTGGGGCAGGCGTGCTGGGGCGTTCGCGCTGCCGTCTCGAGCGCCGAGGCGATGGCACCGTCCTGGATTGTGGTCGCCCGATCACCCCTACCCAGGACGGCGTTCACCCTCGAGCGCCCAGCGGATGGCACCGTCCTGGATCGTGGTCGCCCCATCACCCCTATCCAGGACGAGCAGGTCGATCGAGCGTCCCGAACCGGCGTCGCCCGAGCTACACCGCGGCTACGCGCTCCAGCACTTCGGCGTCCACGTCGAAGTTGGCGTGGACCGCCTGCACGTCGTCGTGCTCCTCGAGCGTGTCGATCAGCTTCATCAGGCGCCCGGCGTCGGCCTCCTCCAGCTCGGTGCGGGTTGTGGGCCGCATCACCAGCTCGGCCGAGTCTAGCTCCACCCCGGCGCCCTCGAGCGCCTCGCGCACGCCGGCGAAGTCGGCGGGGGCGGTGATCACCTCGAAGACGTCCTCGTCTAGCGCCACGTCCTCCGCACCCGCGTCGATCGCCACCATCAGATCGTCCTCGGAGTAGCGGCCGGCGTCGGCCACAAGCTCGCCCTTCTTCTCGAAGATCCAGGCCACCGAGCCCGGCTCACCGAGGCTTCCCCCGCTGGAGCTGAAGGCGTGGCGCACCTCAGAGCCCGTGCGGTTGCGGTTGTCGGTGAGGGTCTCGACCAGCAGCGCGACGCCGCCCGGCCCATAGCCCTCGTAGACGATCGACTCGAACGCCGCGGCGTCCTGGTCGGCTCCACTTCCCTTTGCGATGGCCCGCTCGATGTTGTCCTTTGGCATGCTCGCGTCCTTTGCCTTCTGGACCGCGAGCGCCAGAGCGGGATTGCCGTCAGGGTCTCCCCCGCCCTCGCGGGCGGCCACCAGGATCGCCCGCGCGAGCTTCGTGAAGAGCTTGCCGCGCTTTGCGTCGACTGCCTTCTTCTTGTGCTTGATCGACGCCCACTTGCTGTGACCGGACACAGCGGCGAGTTTAGTCTGCCGGACTGAATGCAGGGCATACTGAGAGCTCCATCCGGGTAGGGGCAGGACTCACCCGACGACCAAGGAGACCACTTAGATGGCTTCACTGATGAACAAGATCACGCAGCTCTCGCGCAGCCCGAAGGGGCAGCAGTTGATGGATCGCGCACAGCGCATGGCGCGCGACCCCGAAACGAAGCGCAAGATCACCGAGGCGCGCGGCAAGCTCGCCAAGCGACGCTCCGGCGGGGCGAATGAGCCGCCGCCGCATGGGACGAACGAGCCGCCGCCGCATGGGGCGAACGAGCCGCCGCCGGGCAGGGTGAATGAGCCGCCGCCGGGCGCGCCGCGCTAGCAGCCGGCGCACCGCGCTAGCAGCCGCAGGCGCGCCGCAGCCGCTCCGCAGGCGCGGCCCGGCCCTCCGCCCGGACCGTAGTCCGCCGCCCGGGTAAACGCCGGGCGGCGGCACGAAGGGCGGGGCGGTAGCCTGCCGCGCCATGCGTAGGCTGGAGACCCGCCTGGACGGCCCGATCCTCGTGGAGCCCGTCCTCCACGGTGACCCGCGCGGCTTCTTCTTTGAGAGCTACCGTCGCGAGGTGTACGCCGAGCTCGGAATTCCCCAGGAGTTCGTGCAGGACAACCACTCGCGCTCCCGCCACGGCATCGTGCGGGGGATGCACTTTCAGGTGGGTCGAGGCATGGCAAAGCTCGTGCGCTGCGGGTACGGAGCGGTACTCGACGTGGTGGTGGACCTGCGCCGCGGCTCGCCGACCTTTGGCGAGTGGGAGGCCTTTGAGCTCAACGACGAGAACTGCCGCCAGCTGCTCTGCCCCGTCGGATTCGCCCACGGCTTCGCCGTCACGAGTGAGTCCGCCGACGTGCTGTACAAGTGCGATGCCTATTACGACGGCTCGATCGAGCGCGGCATCAAGTACGACGACCCCGATGTGGGAATCGAATGGCCCGAAGTGGAGCTGATTCCCTCGGTGCGGGACGCAAGCGCCCCGCTGCTGAGTGAGGTGGCCGACGAACTGCCCTTCACCCACGAGGGCTAGCTCTTTTCCCTTGCTCCCGGGGCCGCGCCGTCCGGCCCGGCGGTTCTCCTGTGACCCCTATCCAGGACGACATCGCCGTGCCTTTCAGGCCCGAGCCCCACAGTCCTGCCCTGGGGCCCCCCTGTGACCCCTATCCAGGACGGCGCCGCGCGCGAGTTAGGAACCAGCGTGAGTCAGACCGGCCCGACCCATGTAGTCGGCGAGCCCCTCGCGCCAGGGACGTAGCGCCTCGAGGCCCGCCGCCGGCGCCGCCTCGCTCACGAGCACGCCGTTCAGCGGCCGCTCGGCACCGCCCGGCGGAATCGTCGTGGCCACCGCCTCGACCGGCACCTCGACCCCGGCCAGCTCCAGTATCGACTCGGTGAACTCGTGCCAGGAGCACGCCCCAGAGCTGGTCAAGTGCACCAGGCCGAAGAGCTCAGCCTCCAACGCGGCAACCAAACCCACCGCAAGGTCGGCCGTGAACGTGGGGTTGAGCCGCTGATCGGCCACCATCCTCAGCTCGCCCTGCTGGCGGGCACGGGCCAGCACCCGCGTGACGAAGTTACCGCCCTTCGAACCCGATCCGTGCAGGCCGTACAGCCCAGCGGCGCGCACCACCAGCGCGCGCTCGCAGTAGGCGACCGCGGCGTGCTCGCCGGCAAGCTTCGACACGGCGTAGACGCTGCGCGGGGCCGGGAGGTCCGACTCGGCGTAGCCCCCGTCCGCGCGCCGCCCGTCGAAGACGTAGTTGGTGCTCAGGTGAACGAGCGTGGCTTTCGCCTCCTGAGCGTGCTGGGCGAGCCGCTTGACCGCTCTGAAGTTCACCGCGGCCGCCGTGTCCTCCTCGGCCTCGCACACCTCGACGTTGTGGAACGCCGCGCAGTTGAACACCACTTCGGGCTGTGAGGCCTCGAAGGCCTCTGCCACCGCGCGGTCGTCGGTCACGTCGAGGTCGGCGTGCGTCAGCGCGTCGAGCTGCCAGCCCCTCTGCCCCAGCACCTCCTGCAGGTCAGAGCCGAGCTGACCGGAGGCGCCGGTGATCAGCGCGCGTGGGGCACTCACAGCACCGAGCCGAAACGCTCGATCCTGGGACCGACCTCGTTCAGCAGCTCGAGCCAGCGGATGTTGTAGTAGCGGGGATCGCTCAACTCGGAGCGGTCGGCCAGATCGATGCGACCCAGCAGGTCGGTGACCGCCTCGACCACGGAGTGGGTCGGGTTGAAGCCCAGCCGGCCCGCGAGCTTCGCGTTCGAGCACTCGTAGCTGCGCGTGCGCGGTGGCAGCGACTGCTCGGCGAGGGCGACGTTCCGGCCCAGCAGCTGCACCGACCCCGCCACCAGCATCGCCAGCTCGCGTATCTGGTAGTTGGAGTGCAGGACGTTGAAGATCTCGCCGCGGACGGCGTCGGCGGGCGCCTCCATCACGGCGATCATGGCGTCGGCCACGTCCTTGACGTCCACGAGCGGGCGCCACATCCAGCCGCCGCCGTGCAGGTCCAGGCGCTCGTGCAGCAGAGCGTCCTTCACGAACGTGTTCACCACGAGGTCGAAGCGCATGCGCGGGCTGAACCCGTAGACCGTGCCATTGCGCAGGATCGCCGGGCACAGCCCCTCGTCCACGAGCTCGAGCAGCCGCTCCTCCCCGTAGCGCTTGGACGTGGCATACGCTCCGCGCGGCTCGAGCGCGGACTGCTCATCATGCATGCCCGGCGCCAGCCCGTCATAGAGCGAGCACGACGAGGCGAACACCAGCCGCTCGACCCCGGCGGCCACGCACGCGTTGCCAAGCGCCTCCGTGGCCAGCGCGTTCATCTGCCAGTTGGCCTCGGGGTCGTACTCGGCCGTCGGGTCGTTTGAGAGCCCGGCGAGGTGGATCACCGCGTCAACGCCTTCCAGCGCCTCCGCCGGCAGCCGGCGCACGTCGGCCACCACCAGCTCGATCCGGTCGCGGACTGCCGCGAGTGGCTCCTCGCCCCAGTACATCCGGTCGAGCACCCGCACGCCGTAGCCCCGGTCGAGCAGACGCTCCACGAGCACGCAGCCGATGTAGCCCGCGCCCCCGGTTACGAGCACCGTCAGGCCGGGCCGGGGCGCCTCGAGGGGAAGGCCGTTGCTGCGCGTGGCCGCGGCCCCGTTCGGAGCTTGCTCGCCGTCTGACACGGCTTGCACGCTAGCGCGAAGGGCGCCGCGGATACACAAAGGACACGGGCACGCCGGGGGCAATGCGCCTGGCGAGCCACGTGATGGCGCGACTGGACAGTCGGATGCAGCCATGCGATACGGCGGTCCCGAGTCGTCCGCCGATGTTGCGCAGGCCGTGTAGGGCGATCTGGCCGGGGCCCCCGGCGAACTCTTGAAGCACGGCCGAACGGGCACTGGTGGCCAGCGCGAAAGGGGCGCCCGGCGCTCGGGCGGACAACTGCACGTTCTCCTCGACGAAATACTGGCCAAGCGGCGTGGGCGTCGAGCCGTTGCCGACGATGGCTGGATAGCCGCGCAACCGCCGCCCGGCGCGGTAGACGGCCATACGACGCGTCCTGGTGTTGACGACGATGTGCCAGGCGGTGGCGGAACGCCGCGTCCTCCAAGCACGGATCCACGCGGTACGTGGCGGCGGCTTTGCGCCGAGCGTGCGACCCGGGAGGCGCACGCGCAACCACGGGCGCCCTTCGCTGTCGCGAGTATGCGCCAGCACCGGCAGCACCGTCCGGTCACCCGTGATCGGCCGGCGGAGACTTACGAACCCGACCAGCTTGCCGTGGACGCTCGGCCTGTTCCGTGCCGGGTGCGGACCTAGCAGCACGGCGGTCTCCTGGCGCGCCACGACCCTAGCGGCTCCCGCACCTTGCTCCGCCTGGGCGCCGGCAGGCGCCAACAGCAAGCAGGCGACCACCACGCCGGTCGGCTTCATCGGGATTCGCCACGCAGCCATGGCCACGCTGCGACCAAGGGGCGCCCGCCGGGTCACCCCTCGATCACGACGCGTGGCGCTCAGCCTGTGAATCCGCTCGGCCCGCGCGGCCGGCGAAACGGGAATCGTCGTTCTGCCGAGGCACACGCTCTGAACCGCATGCCGAGATTGGCAGCACGAGTGCCGTCGCTGAACGTGACGCGCGCCCTCACCCTGTGGGGCCCACGGCCGGCCCTCACCAACGCCCTGAACGGGGACCTGCTCCGGGTCGCGATGGTGCGCCCGTCGAGCGAGAAGACGACTCGACGGATGAAGAGGCCGGCGACCACGACCCGGAACGTCCCACCCACGCAGCGTGAAGTGCCGAACCTCAGGACCCTCTTGGCCACCGAACGCGGGCTGGTCGTAAAGGCAGCCACGCCGTTACCGCTTGCGCCGCCGCCGCCGGTTCCCTCGCCGCCACCACCGGTCCCGCCGCCGCCACCGCCGGGCTCCCCGCCGCCACCGCCGGGCTCCCCGCCGCCGCCGGTCCCGCCACCGCCGCCGCCGGTCCCGCCACCGCCGGTCGTACCGGGCGCACAGCGCGCGGCGGTGATCGTGTCGTTGATCAACGTGACGGCACCATTTCGCGCCAGCGCTCGCCCGCGCACCGTGACGTCGTTGTTCATCGAGATGGACGTCAAGGCCAAGATGTTGCCGGTGAAGACAGAGGAGGTCCCCAGCGTGGCTGAGCTGCCGACCTTCCAGAAGACGTTGCACGGCTGTGCGCCGTTTATGACGTTCACGCGACTCCCCGATGCTGTGGTCAGCGTCGAGCCCGCCTGGAAGATGAAGACGGCGTTGGGATCGCCTTGGGCATCGAGCGTGAGAGTCCCCGTCAGGCCGAGGGACGATCCGGACCTGTAAACGCCCGGCGTCAGCGTGAGGCCGCCGAGGTCCCCGGACACCGACAAAGCCGGCGTCCGTCCCGCGGCATCGTTATACGCGGTCGTGAGGTCAGACTTGGCCTGGGTTGCAACAGCGTCGGCTCGGTGGATGGCCCCGTTCACCGTCCCAGGAGGAAAGCCGGTCACCGACGCTCCGGGACTGACTCCGAGATCGCCGTTGATCGTCGAAGGGCCGGTGTTCGTCACCGTTGAGCCCGCCAGGACGGCAAAGCTGTCGGCCGTCCCAAGGCCGACCGGCGGCTGCGCTCCCAGTGCTTCGTTCACGGGCAGGGCCAGTGCGACCAGCCAGGCGACCGCCACCACTCCCGAGGTCCAGGAGAAACGGGGTACGTAGCCACGTCGACCCGCAAGGGTCCCTGCCGCGTCATCTCGAGCATTTGCTGCGCCCATAATCGAAACCTCCTTGAGCGCGCGCAGACTGCCCGGAAGGACTTTCCGAGGCGCTCGTCGGGAACGGCTTTTCCGGGTGGCTTTCGAGAAGCGGCCAGCGAGGTCCCGAAGACATGAAGGCCGGCGGAGCCTGCACAGACGCGCATTCGCAGAAGCGATTCTCACCTTACGCCAAAGGTCAGGAGCCTTCAATGGTTGAAAGAAACCGCCCATTTGCGGAGGTCCGGCGCCAGTGCTGGGCCTCGGCTGTTCTACTCAGACCAAGAAGCGCCCGTCGCGCTGAAGCTCCTGCCCATCCACATGGATCGAGCCGCCCCGGCGGAGGTCACAGACCATGTCCCAGTGCACCGCGGAGCTGTTGGTGCCCCCCGTCTCGGGATAGCTCATGCCGATCGCCATGTGGACTGTGCCACCGATCTTCTCGTCGAGCAGGATCTCCTTCGTTCCGGTCGTGATCCCGTAGTTGGTGCCGATGCCGAGCTCGCCGAGGCGCCGCGCGCCCTCGTCTGAGTCGAGCATCTCGATCAGGAAGTCCTCTCCCCGCTCGGCCGCGGCGTCCACCACTTTGCCGCCCTCGAAACGGAAGCGCACGCCCGCCACCTCACGGCCGGCGTAGGTGGCCGGGAAGGAAAAGGCCACCTCGCCCTCCACGGAGTCCTCGATCGGCCCGGTGAAGAACTCGCCGTCGGGCATGTTGTGGCTGCCCGCGCAGGGGATCCAGGTGCGCCCTGCCACGCCGAGGGTGATGTCGGTGCCCGGGGCGGTGATGTGCACCTGCTCCTTGCCCTCCATCCACGCGGACAGCCGGTTCACCTGGTCGGACTGGCGCTCCCAGGCGGTCACGGGATCGCTGTCGGTGGCAAGGCAGGCGCCGTAGTAGAAGTCCTCGTACTCGGACAGCGACATCCCCGCCTCGCTCGCGTATGCGTGCGTGGGAAATAGCGTGAGTGCCCAGCGGTACTCGCCGGCCGCCGAGCGCTTCATCGAGGTCTCCATCAGGCCCTTCCGCGCCTGCTGAGAGAGCGACTGCTTCTTCGGATCGGCGTGCGAGAGCGCGCGGGAGTTGGCCTCGGCCATGATCGCGATGCGCACGTCTGCGTTCTCGGCCGCCCACTCGGCCGTAGGCGGGACCCATTTCAGCTGCTCGTCTGAGGCCAGTCGAAAGAAGGCAGCCGCGGCCTCATCGGTCGTCAGTTGCATGATCGGCAGGCCGCCCGCCCGCAGTACCTCCTCGTAGACCGATTGGATGAGCGGCTCTGCCACGGTGCTCCCCTGGATCACGCACACGTCGCCCTGCTTCACCTTGGCCGAGTAGCCCACCAGGATCTGCGCGAGCGCGTCCGCACGTTGGTCTTTCACCCTGTTTGCCCTCCGTTGGTGGATGAAGCCTGCTCGAGCAGCCACTCGTGCAGGGTCGTCTCGCCGCTGGCCTCGGGGTGGAATGCCACCGCGAGGATGTTGCCCTGGCGCACCGCCACCGGGTGCCCGTCGACCTCCGCGAGCACCTCGACCTCCTCGCCGTGCTCGGCCACCCACGGCGCCCTGATGAAGACCGCGCGCACCGCGCCGCCGAGAGCCGGCAGGTCAAGGTCCGCCTCGAAGCTCTTGACCTGGCGCCCGAAGGCGTTGCGCCGGCATGCCACGTCGAGCAGCCCGAGGTGGGCGCGGTCGAGCATGATCAACCCGGCGCAGGTTCCGAGGGTCGGCTTCCCGGATCGCACGAGCCGGCGCAGCGGCTCTCCCAGCCCCTCGCGCTCGATGCCGAGCGTCATCGTGGTGGACTCCCCGCCGGGGATGACGAGACCGTCCACGCCGTGAAGGTCGTCGGGGGTACGCACCTCCCTGACCTGCGCTCCCAGCCCCCGCAGGACCTGGGAGTGCGCCTGAAAGTCGCCCTGGATGGCGAGCACACCGACCAGTGGCACAGGGCTACCAGCCGCGGTTCTGAAGAAGGCCGCCCTCGGCCTCGAGCGCGCCGATCTCCGTGCCCGCCATGGGCGCGCCCAGGTCGCGTGAGGCGGCGGCGATGCGGGCTGCATCCTCGAAGTGGGTGGTGGCCTCCACGATCGCCGCGGCGGTGCGCTCGGGATCCTCTGCCTTGAAGATGCCGGAGCCCACGAACACGCCCTCGGCCCCTAGGCGCATCATGAGCGCGGCGTCCGAGGGGGTCGCGATACCTCCGGCCGAGAACATGACGACGGGCAGCTTCCTTGCCGAGGCAACGGAGCGCACGATCTCGAGCGGCGCCCGCAGGTCCTTCGCGGCCGCGGCCAGCTCTGAGGCGTCGAGCGTGCCGAGCCGGCGGATCTCGCTCCCGATCGCCCGCATGTGCGTGACCGCCTCGACCACGTTCCCTGTCCCCGCCTCACCCTTGCTGCGGATCATGGCTGCGCCCTCTGCGATCCGCCGCAGCGCCTCACCGAGGTTGGTTGCTCCGCACACGAAAGGAACCGTGAAGGCCCACTTGTCGATGTGGTTGGCGTTGTCGGCCGGCGTCAGCACCTCGGACTCGTCGATGTAGTCCACCTCGAGCGCCTGGAGCACCTCGGCCTCCACGTAATGGCCGATCCGGGCCTTGGCCATCACGGGGACCGTGACCGCCTGCTGGATCTCCTCGACCTTCGTCGGGTCGGCCATCCGGGCGACGCCACCGGCCGCGCGGATGTCCGCCGGCACGCGCTCGAGCGCCATCACCGCGGCGGCGCCCGCGCCCTCGGCCACACGCGCCTGCTCGGCGCTGACGACGTCCATGATCACGCCGCCCTTGAGCATCTCGGCGAGGCCTGACTTCACCCGGAACGTGCCCTCTTCTCTCACGCTGTCCATGGTACGACACGCGTCGCCCGTGGGCCTCAAGACGACAGGCGGGGCTCGGCTCGCGCCAGGGCGCCGGCCAGGTCGGCGATGGCCGCTTCAGGCTCGTCCACGAGCCGTCGCCATGTGCTCGGCCTCCGAGCGGGTGAGGACGGGTTCGCCCTCCGCCTCGAGCATGGCCTTCACCGCCGTCGCGCCGGCGCCCGCCTACTTCAGCCGAAACGCCTTGATCCGATCGGCATAGGCCGACTCATCCAGCGCGTAGACGCCGTAGGCCAGGGCCTGGACCACCGCCAGGAGCGCCGAGTGCGAGCGCACGTAGGCGGGGCTGTTGGAGGAGTAGAAGAGCTTGTGGTCTGCGAGCTTCGCCACCTCAGAGAGCGTGGCGTCCGCCACCGCGATCGTGGCCGCGCGGCGGTTGCGGGCGAGCTTCAGCGCGCGCACCACGAGCGGATGCGGGCGGCCGGCGGAGAAGCCGACCAGCACGGTGCGCTCGTCGATCCGGCCGAGCTTTGCGAGCCCCTCCTGGCTCGGACTCGCCACCACCTCGCAGCGCAGGTCGAGCAGCATCAGCAGGTGGCGCAGGTAGCTGGCGAAGAAGGCCATCTGGTCGGTGCCGCAGAGCACGATGCGATCGGCGCGTGAGATCAGCTCGATGGACGCCGTGACCTCGTCGCGGTCGAGCCGCCGGGCGCTCTCCTCCACGTTCACGTGGTCGGCCGCCAAGGCCGCCTCGAACTCGGTCTGGTCGATCGGGAAGAGCGGCGGGTTTGCCAGGTCCACTACTCCGTCGGCTCCCTCCCGCGCGCGGCGGTATTCCTCGCGGGCGGCGGCCTGCAGCTCGGGGAACCCCTCGAATCCGAGCGCCTGAGCGAAGCGAACCACCGTCGAGCTCGAGGTGTTCGCGCGACGCGCGAGCTCCTCGGCTGTGTGGAACGAGGCCTCGTCGAGGTGGTCGACTATGTACTGCCCGACGTCCTTTTGCGAGCGCGAGAACTCGTCGAAGCGCTGGCGGATCTCGGCGGACAGGGTCAGTGCGGTGGTGCCCGTCATCTTCACGAGGTGGTTCTTCGCCCGCCGCCGCGAAGTTCCTTCCGGGCGCCGCGCCCGGCCGGCTAGAGAAGCTCGCGGTAGAGCTGCAGGTAGCGCTCCGTGCAGCGCTCCTGGCTGAGCTCCTCGGCGCGTTCCCTGCAGGCCGCCGGCGTGGCCGGATCGCGTGCGAGCTCGATCGTCTCGAGCAGCGCGCGGGCCAGCGGCTCCGGTCTGTCGCCGTCGAACGTCCGCCCGATCGACTCGCGGTCCACGAGCTCGGGAATCCCGTCCAGGTTGCTCCCCACCACTGGGGTGCCGCAGGCGAGCGCCTCGAGCAGCACCAGCCCGAACGCCTCCGAGTAGGAGGGCAGGGCGGAGGCCCAGGCCTCGCGGTAGGCGGCGGTGAGGGCACGGGGGGCGTCGACGTCACGGAGCTCGATGCCCTCCTCCGCGCTCACATGGTGGGCCGATCCCCGGCGGGGTCTTGAGAGCACGAGCCGCGCGGCGGGGAGCGAGCGCCTGACGATCTTGAAGGCCTCCACGAGCAGCGACACGCGCTTGCGCGGCTCGGCCGGGTCGGCGCCGCAGAAAACAGTGGGGTGCTCGGCTCGCTCGCCCCCGGGCGCGAACGCGTGCGTGTTCACGCCCGGCGGGATCACCCGGGCCTCCACGTCCAGGAGGCTCTGGAAGCGCTCGGCCGCGGCATTGCTGAGCACGACGAGCGCGTTGGTCCCCGCCACCGCAGCCTGCATCACGCGGCCAAGCAGCCTGCGGTGGCCAAACCCCTCGGCCGAGGGGATGCCCATGAACGAGAAGACAGACGGGCGACCGGTGTGCCTGGCCCAGCGGGCGGCCGCCAGGGCGTCGGCATGGTGCAGGGCGTGTGCCAGGTCCGGTCCGCTCCGGCGCAGGGACCCGTAGGTGAGCGGCCAGTGGGTGAGGTAGCTCTCGAAGCCGAGTGGGTGAAGCCAGCGCTCGGGCGGGCGCCGGTTGCGCCGCACGACCAGGCCGTCCTCGAGTGCCGTCGAGGGTGGGCCCGGGTGGCTCGTGATGAGGCTGGGCCGGTGGCCCCGCTCGATCAGCCCCGTCGCCAGGTCACGGGCGAAGCGCTCGGTGCCGCGGCGCACCTCGGGCCAGTAGGCCGGGCTGAGGAGCGCGACGCGCAGGCCCCCGCTCAGCGCTCGCGCCTCTAGGACCAGACCTTCCAGGGTGGACGCTCCTTCTGCCACAGGTCGTTCAGCTGCACTGAGTCCTTGTAGGTGTCCATGCACTCCCAGAACCCGGTATGGCGATATCCGTTCAGCCGGCCTTCGGCGGCCAGGCGCTCAAGGGGTGTGCGCTCGAGCACGCTGTCGCGATCGAGGTAGTCGAATACCTCCGGCTCGAAGCAGAAGAAGCCTCCGTTGATCCAGTGCTGGGACTTCGGCTTCTCCTTGAAGCCGCGCACCTGCCCGTTCTCGCCGAGCTCGGTGACCCCGAACTGGAGCTCGGGCTGGACCACGGTCATCGTCGCCGTCCTGCCCGACGCCGCGTGGTCTCGCCAGAGCGCATCGAGGTCGATGTCGGCCACGCCATCGGAGTAGGTGGCACAGAAGGGCCGCCGGTCGACGCGATCCCTCACCAGGTGCAACCGCCCTCCGGTCGGCGTGTCGAGCCCGGTGTCCACACACGCCAGCCGCGTGCCCTCTGGCCACGGCTCGGCCTTTACGAAGCGCTCGATCATCTCGCCGCGATAGCCGGTGCACAGCACGAAGCTGCTGAAGCCCTGGGCGGCGTAGATCTGGATCACGTGCCACAGGATCGGCCGGCCCCCGATCTCAACCAACGGCTTGGGGATCTCCCTGGTGTGCTCCTGCAGACGGGTTCCCCTCCCCCCGCAGAGGATCACCACTTCTCTCGGCGCGCTCATCGCGCGGACAGGCTAGCGGTGGCCTGGTCGAGCGGGGCGGGTCGCGGTAGGGTCGCCCCTGACCTGCCAGCAACTCGCACACGCGAGAGGAGCAGCCGATGAACCGCATCCTGAAGGTCTTCGTGGGCAAGCAGGAGCAGGACGCTCGGCTCGACGGTGTGAAGGTGCTCGAGCCCTACGACGGCTTCGCCGTGGTAGAGGCGTCGCCGGCGCAGGCCAAGCGGCTCGCGCGCGAGCACCTGGTGCAGGACATCACCGACCTCTACGAGATCCCGCTTCCCGACGGCGAGATCGACACCACCATCCCGCGGGTCCAGGCCAAGGGCAAGACCCAGGAGCACCCGGCATACGAGAGCGCGGAGGAGCTCGACCCGGGTCCCCACCACTATCTCGTGCAGTTCAAGGGCCCGATCAAGGCCCAGTGGCTCGCCGGCGTGAAACGCGCCGGCGGAGAGCCGCGCGAGCCCTACAGAGACTTCACCTACGTCGTGCGCGCCGACGAAGCCGCGCTGGCCAAGATCGCATCCGCCAAGTACGTGCGCTGGGTAGGGCACCTGCCCGCCAGGGCGCGTCTGGATGAGTCCCTCAGCCAGGAGATCGAGCAGGGGGACGCGCCCGAGCTGCCGCGCACCCAGCTCCTTCCCGACGCCTACACCGTCGAGTTCTTCGGGCCCGAGGAGGCGGTCGACGCGATCCCGCGTGTGAAGAAGCTCGGCTTCGAGGTCGTGATGAACGAGCCGAAGGCGCAGATCCTGGTGGTTCGGCCCAAGGACGGCGACGAGGAGGGCCAGCGGCTCCAGCAGCTGGCCGCGATCCACGGCGTGCGCAAGGTCAGGCGGCGGGCCGTGAACCGCCCGAGCAACGACGTGGCGGCCACAGTGACCGGCACGAAGACCTCCCTCGGCACGTCCGGGCTCGGTCTGAGTGGAAGCGGGGAGACGGTGGCCGTGTGCGACACCGGCATCGACACCGGCGACCCGAACGCGATCCACCCGGACTTCGAGGGCAGGGTGGCCTCCGTGAGGAGCTACCCGATGACCCCGGACTTCGCGCCGTACGTGAACAACCCCGGCGCCGACGACGGACCCGCCGATCTGGGAAGCGGCCACGGCACCCACGTGTCGGGCTCGGTGCTCGGAAGCGGAGTCGCCTCCGAGGGCAAGCCGGGGCTTGCGGGCCCGATTCGGGGCTTTGCCCACGAGGCGAAGCTGGTGTTCCAGGCGATCGAGCAGGCGTGCGACTGGAAGGACCCGGCGGACCTCCAGCGGTTCGGGCGCTACATGCTGGCGGGCATCCCGGCGGACCTGAAGGACATCTTCTCCGACGCCTTCAGCGACGGCGCCCGCATCCACTCGAACTCCTGGGGCGGTGGCCAGCCGGGCGCCTACGACGAGTCCTGCCGCGCGCTCGACGAATGGGTCTGGGAGCACAAGGACTTCTGCGTGCTCGTGGCCGCCGGGAACGACGGGTCAGACGCCGACGGCGACGGCAGGATCAACCCGATGAGCGTGACCTCACCGGGCACGGCGAAGAACTGCATCACGGTCGGCGCGTGCGAGAACAAGCGACCGGAGTTCAACGCCGCCACCTACGACCGATGGTGGCCTCAGGACTTCCCCGTGGCCCCGCACGCGGGCGACCCGATGGCAAACGACCCGAAGCAGGTGGTGGCCTTCAGCAGCCGCGGTCCTACCAGCGACGGGCGAGTCAAGCCCGAGGTGGTGGCGCCCGGCACGTTCATCCTCTCGACGCGGTCGCGGATGCTGCCCCTCAACAACGTGGCGTGGGCGCCCTTCCAGCCGAGCCGGCTGTACTTCCACATGGGCGGCACGAGCATGGCGTGCCCGCTCGCCGCGGGCGCCGTGGCGGTGGTGCGCGAGTATCTGCGAACGGAGCAGGGGGTGGCCCAGCCCACCGCCGCCCTGCTGAAGGCCGCGCTGATGGCGGGCGCCGCGAGGCTGAGCGGCTACGGGGAGCGCGGCGCGGTGGTGGATAACGAGCAGGGCTTCGGGCGCCTCGACCTGGACGGGGTGCTCGCGCCTCGAGGGTCGGCTTCGAGCCACTTCTTCGAAGTCGCCCCCGGGCTCCAGACCGGCAAGGCGCACTCCCGGGAGCTGCGGGTCAAGTCCAAGGGACAGCCGCTGCGCGTGGCGCTCGCCTACTCGGACTTCCCGGGGCCGGCGCTCGTGAACGACCTCAACCTGATCGTCACCGCTCCGGACGGCTCGAAGGTCGCCGGCAACGGGCGGCGGGGAGGCGCGAGGGGTCTCGACGCGCGCAACAACGCCGAGCTCGTGCACGTGTCCAAGCCGGCAGCCGGCACGTGGACCGTGGACGTCGTGGGGTCGAACGTGCCGCACGGACCGCAGGACTTCGCGCTCGTGACGATCGGGCATTTCTAGGGCAGGCGCCGCAAAGGGTCGCCGTGTCGGCGAGCTCGTCCGCGCGGCAGGATCCTGTCCGTGTCGCCGAGCTCGTCCGCGGGGCAGGATCCTGTCCGTGTCGCCGAGCCCGTCCGCGCGCAGGATCCATCCGTGTCGGCAGGCCCTTCCGCGGGTAGCCTCCACCCGTGCCCCTCGTCGGCCTGCACTGCTCCCACGAGCAGATCCCACCGAGCCGGCTGCTCGAGCACGCCAGGCACGCGGAGGCGGCCGGCTTCGGGGCCATCATGTGCTCGGACCACTTCTCCCCCTGGAGCGAGCGCCAGGGCGAGTCGGGCTTTGCGTGGTCGTGGCTCGGCGCAGCGATGGGAGCCACGGACCTGCCCTTCGGCGTGGTGAACGCCCCGGGGCAGCGCTACCACCCAGCGATCGTGGCCCAGGCCGCCGCCACGCTCTGTGAGATGTTCCCCGGCCGGCTCTGGGTGGCGGTGGGCAGCGGCGAGGCCCAGAACGAGCACATCACCGGCGACCCGTGGCCCGACAAGGAGACGCGCAACGCCCGCCTCGGCGAGTGCGTGCAGATCATGCGGCGCCTGTTCGGCGGTGAGACGGTGTCCCACGACGGGCTGGTGAAGGTGGACCGTGCGAAGCTCTACACCCTCCCGGCGGAGCCGCCGCCGCTGATAGGACCGGCGGTGAGCGTGGAAACCGCGCGCTGGGCCGGCGAGTGGGCCGATGGCCTCGCCACGGTGAACCAGCCCCACGACAAGCTGAACGAGATGGTGGCGGCGTTTCGCGGAAACGGTGGCGAGGGAAAGCGCCTGGTCCTGCAGGTGCATCTGTCTTGGGCACCCAGCGAGGAGGAGGCGCTCGCGGTTGCCTTCGATCAGTGGCGCACCAACGTCTTCCCGCCCCCCACCTGCTGGGACCTCGAGCTGGCAGAGGACTTCGACCGCCTTGCCGAGGCGGAGGACGTGACGCCCGACAAGGTGCGCGAGACGGTGCTGATCTCCTCCGACCTCGACCAGCACGTGGCGTGGCTGCGCGAGCTCACCGACCTTGGCTTCGAGGAGATCAACGTGCACCACGTGGGCCGGGACCAGACCGCCTTCATCGACGCCTTCGGCGAGCACGTCCTCCCGAAGCTCTCCGAATGAGCCTCAAGGCCACGAGCGATCTGTGGTGGAAGAACGCGGTGGTGTACTGCCTTGACGTCGAGACCTTCTACGACTCCGACGGCGACGGCTGCGGGGACCTGCGCGGGCTGACCGACCGGCTCGATTACCTCGGCGGCATGGGCGTGTCGTGCGTGTGGCTGATGCCCTTCTACGAGTCCCCCGGACTCGACGACGGCTATGACATCTCCGACTTCTACGCCGTCGATCCGCGGCTGGGCACCCACGGCGACTTCGTCGAGTTCGTGCGCACCGCACGCGACCGCGGCATACGGGTGATCGCCGACCTCGTGATGAACCACACCTCCGATCAGCACCCCTGGTTTCAGGCCGCGCGCGCCGACCGCGACTCGCCCTACCGCGACTTCTACGTGTGGTCCGATGAGAAGCCCGAGGAGAAGCCCGGGGACGTCGTCTTCCCGGACAAGGAGAGCTCCAACTGGGCGTGGGACGAGCGGGCGGAGCAGTTCTACCTCCACCGCTTCTACTCCCACCAGCCCGACCTGAACGTGGCCAACCCCGCCGTCCGCGACGAGATCGCGCAGGTGATGGGCTTCTGGCTCGAGCAGGGGCTCTCGGGCTTCCGCGTGGACGCGGTGCCCTTCATGCTCGAGCCGATGGGCATGCCGGAGGGCGCCATGGTGGACCCGCATGAGCTGATGCGCGACCTGCGCGCGTTTGCCTCACGCCGGAACGGCGAGGCGATGCTGCTAGGGGAGGTGAACCTCGAGCCGCCTGTCGCGCGCGAGTTCTTCGGCGACGAGGACGGCGATGAGCTGCACATGCTGTTCGACTTCTTCGGCATGCAGTCGATGTACCTGGCGCTCGCGCGCGGGGAGGCCGAGCCGCTTCGCAACGCGCTCCGCGAGGCCCCTGAGATTCCGACGGACTGCCAGTGGGGACGCTTCGTGCGAAACCACGACGAGCTGACGCTCGACAAGCTCTCAAAGGCAGAGCGCGAGGAGGTGTTCGCCGCCTTCGGACCGGACGAGTCGCTGCAGCTCTACGACCGGGGCCTGCGCCGTCGCCTGCCGCCGATGCTCGACGCAGACCAGCAGGCGATCCGCATGGTCTACAGCCTTGCCTTCTCCCTTCCCGGCACACCCGTGCTCTTCTACGGCGAGGAGATCGGGATGGGCGAGAACCTGGCGATCGAGGGGCGCCTGAGCGTGCGCTCCCCGATGCAGTGGTCAGATGAGCCAAACGCCGGGTTCTCGACCATGCCCGTGGCGGACGCGCTGTGCCGCCCGGTCACCGACGACGACCGATTCGGGCCCGCAAAGGTCAACGTGACCCGGCAGCGCCGCGACCACGGCTCCCTGCTCAACTGGTTCGAGCGGCTCATCCGCCGCCGGCGGGAATGCCCAGAGATCGGCTTCGGCACGCTCGAGGTACTCGATGGCGGCGCGCCGTCGGTGCTCCTGCACCGCTGCGACTGGGAGGGCTCCACGATCGTGGCAGTCCATGAGCTGGGTGGCAAGAAGGCCAAGGTGACGATCGAGCTCGACCGTCCGGGCGACGCCGAGGCTCTGATCGACCTGTTCAGCGCTGACGTGCACGGGCTGGACGGCGGGTGTGCGAAGCTCGACCTCGAGCCTCACGACTTCCGCTGGCTGCGCGTCCGAAGGCCGGGACGGCGGCTCCCGCCCTAGCCGCGCTCGACTCCCGCCCCAGCGGCGCGCGACTCCCGCCCCGGGGCGCGCTTGCGACGATCACTCCCTCGTCGGCTTCGAGCACCAGGTCGGCAAGGTCCACCTCCCCGCCGCGTTTCCTGCCGGGGCGAGTCGAGAGCACAAGCACGCCCCGGCCGGTCGCATCAACCGCGCGCGGCTCCCGGGCGAAGTTGAGCGCCACGGTGACCTCTCCCCCGCGCTCGTAGGCGTAGATGTCCTCGCCGGCCTCGAGCGCGCGGTAGGAGCCGTCTCGCAGCGCGGGGGTGGCGCGGCGAAGCGCCAGCAGCTCCCGGTGAAGGGAGAGCATCGACTCGGGGTCGTGCGCCTGCACCGAGGCGGCCACCCGCTCGGCGTCGGGAGTGACCGGCAGCCATGGCTCGCCGGTGGTGAACCCGGCTCCGGGGCCGGCGCTCGAGGGGGGCGCCCACGGGATCGGGGCTCGCTCGGGGTCGCGCCCATCCACATCGACCACCCGGTCGGGCGGCACCTCGACGTCGGTCAGCCCGAGCTCGTCTCCCTGGAAGAGGAACGGCGTGCCCCGAAGGGTCAGCAGCAGCATCGCCGCCACACGGGCGGGGCCGGGGCCGTAGCGGGTCGCGATCCGGGAGTGGTCGTGGTTTCCCAGGCACCACGCGGGCCACGCCCCCGGTCCGGCGAGCTCCTCGAACTCATCGACGGTCGCGCGGAACCCGGCGGCCGACCAGGGCAGGTTGAGGAAGACGAAGTTGTGCACCATGTGCAGCTCGTCGCCGGTGCTCACGTACGGCGCGAGGGCCTTCTGGTCGAGCAGGTAGACCTCGCCGACGGCCATCCGGTCGCCCTCGTACTCCTCGAGCACGCCGCGGATCGCGCGCAGCCGGGGGTGGACGCTCGGCCAGTCCTCGTGATGGGGCCGGCCCGGCTCGTCGTCGCCCAGCTCGGGGTCCTTGCCCAGCGCGTGCGCGACGTCGATGCGGAACCCGTCGACCCCGCGGTCGAGCCAGAAGCGAAGGACGTCGTGCATCGCCTGGGGTACCTCGGGGTCGTCCCAGTTGAGGTCTGGCTGCTCGGGGAGGAACGAGTGCAGGTAGGACTGGCCCGTGTGCGCGTCGAAGGTCCAGGCCGGCACGTCGCCGTGGAGCTTGAAGTTCGAGATCCAGTTGTTGGGAGGTGCGCCGCCGGGTCCCGGATCGCGCCATACATACCAGGAGCGCTTGGGGTCGACGCGGCTCGAGCGGGAGGCCAGGAACCACTCGTGCTGGTCCGAGGTGTGGTTGGGAACCCAGTCGAAGATCACCCGTAGCCCACGCGCGTGCGCGCCTTCGAGCAGGGCGTCGGCGTCTGCGAGCGTGCCGAAGGTCGGGTCGACGTCCCTGTAATCGCTCACGTCGTAGCCGAAGTCCGCCATCGGCGAGCGGTAGAAGGGAGATAGCCAGACCGCGTCCACGCCGAGGTCGACGAGGTGGTCCAGCCTCGAGGTCACGCCCGCGAGGTCGCCCACCCCGTCGCCGTTCGAGTCGGCGAACGAGCGCGGGTAGACCTGGAGCACCACCCCCGAGCGCCACCAAGGGATCAGCTGCGAAGCCACGCCGCGCGAGGCTAACGCCTCCCTCGAGGCCCGGTTGCACCGAGCAGGCGAAGATCCACGCGCCAGTAGATGCGCCTTGCACATAGGCGCCGTCCCTGGGAACATGGGCGCGCCGGTCGCAGTTCAACAAACAAAGGAGCTCGTACATGAAGTTCGGGAGGAAGAGCAAGGCCCCCCAGGGACGCGGGGCAGGCGGTTCCAATCGCAAGATGCAGAGGCAGGCCCAGCCGCAGAAGCGGGCGGTGGCGGATCGTGAACTCGCCCAGAACACGGGGTCGGACGGCTTCCCGGGCTCGGCCGGTTACCCCAACGGTCCGAAGACCGCTCTGCCCACCTTCTTCCTGACCCGCCGTCCCGACGGCAAGCCGGACAAGGTGATCAAGAAGAAGCGCTGGTTCGGGTAGCCGCTCGCGCCGCCCGCTGTCTGAGCAGCAATGCCGCTCAGGCAGCGGTGGGTGTCCAGGGGGAGGACACCGCCTTGTCACGCGTGCGCTGGTAGGCCCGCCGGAGGGTCCGACGGTGATGACGTGATGCCTGGTCTCGCCGTGCCTCGTCGAAGCGCTCCCACAGCCGCAGTGCGCGCTCTGCCTCCGGGCGCCGGCTGCGGCGACAGAGGTACAGGGCGCACGGATCCTGGTACCCAGTTGGCCCGTTGCACCCCTCTCCGGGTGGGCAGCATGCCTTCATAAACTGGAGTCTCCCCTTCTGTCTGGGTACGAAACGTCCCCTGGCGCGCCAGCTCGCCTGCTAGGTGCGAATCGCACTTACGTATGACGCCCTACTCGGCTACAACCCGGATGTCGGTCCATCGGCGCGGGCTGGCGCTGCTCTGCCGGCCCGGAAAACTCGAATCAAGGAGTCGAGAGCGTGAAGATGCCATTCCGTAAAAAGAGCAGCCCGTCGATGTCCCAGAAGGCACCGGAGGCCAAGCAGGAGAAGCGCGGCAAGTCCGGCAAGAAGAACGTCTGGGACACCGGGTGGCAGCAGGCCGAGCCCGATGAGGGAATGCCCGGGACCAGTGGTTACTTCAGAGGGATCAAGGGCGAGTCCCACCCCAGCCGCTTCGTGTATAAGCGCCCGGACGGCAAGGAGGAGGACGAGGCCAGGGAGGTCGATCCCGACGCGCCGATGAGCCCGAGCAGGCGCCCGGTGCCGCGCGGGTTCTTCAGCTAGGCGAGGTGCCGCGCGGCAGTGGGCGCGTGACGAGTCCTTCCGCCACGGCCCAATCGATGGTCCGCCGGAAGGTGTGCGCGACGGGGGTATAGCTCAGGCCGAGCTCCTCCGTCGCGCGCGAGCCGTCGTAGCGGTGGCCGTGCAGGATCGTGCGCACTCTCGCCCTGCAAACGGGCGACGTGCGGCGCCGCGCCCGGGAGGCGCCCTCGGCGAGCGCGGCGGCGGTCCTGGCCACCCACGGTGGGACGATGCGAACGCGGTCGCGCACCCCGGCAAGCTGCGAGATGATCTCGAGCGCCTCGTCAGAGGTGATCGTCGAGCCGTTCAGCACGTAGCGCTCTCCGGCGCGCCCCCGCTCGGCGGCCAGCAGGTGGCCCTGCGTGCAGTCGTCGATGTCAACGAGGCTGATCCAGGTGTCCACGAAGACCGGAAGCCGCCCGTTCAGATAGGCGATCACGATCTTTCCGTTTCCGCCAGAGCGCCCGGGCCCTTGTACCGAAGAGGGATTGAGGGCCACCAGCTCGACCCCTGCGTGCCGCGCCGCCCCGAAGGCGGCCCGCTCGCCCTCGTGCTTGGACCGGTCATAGACGGACAGGTATGAGCCCCGGTGGGGCGTGTCCTCGCGTCCCACGGCGCCGACCGGCTCCCCGAGCGATGCCGCCGAGGACGTGTACACCACCCGGCCGACACCCGCCCGGGCGGCTGCCCGCACCGCTGCGACGGCCCCACCCACGTTGACGCGCATGAGCATCGCGGGGTCAGACGGGCAGTGCGAGTTGACTCCGGCGACGTGATAGGCCAGCGAGCACCCCGACATGCCCGCCGCGAGGGCGTCTTCATCCAGCACGTCGCCCTGCACCACCTCGGTCCCGCGGCCCGCAAGCGCGCGGGCCGTGGCCGCGGAGCGAGCGAGGGCCACCACCTCGTCGCCCCGCTCGAGCAGCGTGCCGACGAGGGCGCCGCCGATGAAGCCGCTTCCACCTGTGACAAATACGCGCGCCACGGCTACGGGTGCACCGGCGGCCGCCCGGCCTCGGCGCGGGGCCCGACTGCGGGGCGCCCGGGCTCGGCGGGCACCCGAGCGCCGGGGCCCGCGTCACGCACGAGGCTTCGCTCGTCCGGCGTCGTGGAGGCTCCGGACGCCGCGAGGAACACGCGCACCCGCTCCATGACCTCGGCACGGCTCTCGCCCTCACGCGGTCGGATCGGAGGCCCGAACCGGATCTCGGTCGGGTGGCGGCGCGAGCCGGGGCGTCCCCGCTTGCGATGCATCCACTTTCGCCCCCGGGGCATCGCGTCGCGGGTACCCGACACGTGGATCGGCACGATATGCAGGCCGTGCTCGGCCGCCAGCACAGCTGCGCCCGAGCGCAGCCGCCCGACGATGCCGTCGCGCGACCGTGTGCCCTCGGCAAAGAGCAGCAGGTTCCAGCGCTCCTCGATCAGCCGGTCCAGATGTGAGGCCGACCCGGGCGCGAGGCCACCGCCGTCTCGCCGCACGGGAACCGTGTTGAACACCAGCGACATGATCTGCGCAACGCCGCGCTTGCGGTAGAAGTAGTCCGCGGCGGCCGCTACCGCCGTGCGCCGGCGCCACCTGCCCGGTAGGGCCCGCAGGATGGCCGGCGTGTCCATGTGGCTCGAGTGGTTGGCCACGAAGAGGACCGGCGCCTCGAGATCTAGCAGGCGCTCTTTTCCGACGACCGTGCGGCGGGTGTAGAGCACCATTGCGGGGCCCAGCACCCCACACAGGATCAACTCACGCACCCCGCGCGCCAGTCCGCGGCGCGCCCAGGGCACGTCGAGGCTTGCACAATCGCGGCCCGTCTCCCCGAACCCTGGCCGCGCCTCGGTCGCCAGACCACTGGATCCTCCCTCAGGCATGTCCTGGAAGTACTCCCGCCGCTCGCGCGGGTTTCTCAGCGTCGTGAAGCGGGGCCTCAGACGATCTTCCCCGGGTTGAGGTTGGCTCCCGGGTCGGCGCCGTCGAAGAGCGCCCGCAACATCAGCACGCCCGGCGCCGAGATGTCCTGCTCGAGCCAGCTCGCGTGCTCGGTGCCCACACCGTGGTGGTGGGAGAGCGTGGCGCCGGAGTCCACGAACGCCTGCTGTATCGCGGACTTGACGGCGTCATACTCCTCCAGCCCGTCTCGCTTCCCGGATGGCTTGAAGGCGAACGTGAAGTAGAGGCACGCGCCCGCGTGGTAGGAGTGCGACAGGTGGCACATCAGGTATCCCCGTACGCCGAGGTCGTCGAAGGCGCCGTGGGCCGAGGTCGCCACGTTGTCGTACACGAGCGGAAGCGCACTCCACGGCGCGGCGGTCTCCGACACGTCGCCCAGCGCTCCGCGATCGAGCAGGTAGTCGCGGATGTAGGGAGTGTCGAACTTCTTCTGGTCGTAGAGCGAACCGGGGCCCTCGCCCACGCAGAGGCCGCCGTGGCGGGCGACGATGCAACCGACGAGCTTGCGTTGCGCCGCGATGTGCCTCTCGCCGCCCTCGTAGCCGATGAACGAAAGGCACATGGCCTCGACGTCGAAGCCGCGCCGGCGCTCGAGGTATTCCTTCAGCGCCTTCGACTTGAGGCGGTCGACCAGCGTGTCCTTCTTCTTCGTGGCAAGGGAGAACTGCGTCTCGTTGGCATCCGAAACGCGGGTCACCGAGGGCGAGGCCTCGCTTGCGGCGATGTCGCGCATAGCGGCGAGCGACTCAGCCCAGGAGGGGAAGAGGTAGCCGAGGATCGTCCGGCGGGCGGGAAGGCGGCGGACGTGCACGGTGGCCTCGGTGATGATGCCCAACCGTCCCTCGCTGCCCAGCACCATCTCCCGCACGCTCGGGCCCGTCGACGTGCTCGGCACCGGTCGGGTCACAAGCATCCCCGAGGGGGTGACCACCCGAAGCCCCCGCGTCAGGTCGGCCATGTCGCCGTAGCGGTCCGACTGCATCCCTGACGAGCGGGTGGCGATCCAGCCCCCGAGCGTCGAGTGGGTGAAGCTGTCCGGAAAGTGCCCGAGCGTGAACCCCTGCGCGTTCAGCTGCTTCTCGAGGTGCGGGCCGAAGACACCGGACTGCACGCGCGCAAGACGCGACGCGTCGTCGATCGCCAACACCCGGTCCAGCAGGCCGAGGTCCACCGAGATCACGGTGCGGGTCTCGGCCGGCCGCGCCTCGAGGCTCCCGGAGATGCTGGTGCCGCCGCCGAAGGGGATCACGACGGCGTCGGCTTCGAGGGCGGCTCGCAGGATGGCGGTGACCTCCTCCTCGTCGCGCGGTCGCAGCACCACGTCGGGGAGCCGGCCGAGCTCGCCGCGGCGGTGGCGCACGAGGTCCCGGAGGCTCTTGCCGCGGGCGTGGATCACCCGGTCGAGGGGGTCTGTCGAGACCCGCTCGACCGCGACGGCCCGCTCGAGGGCCCCTCGCAGCTCGGCGCCGACAGCGGGGGCGGGGATGTCGAGGTCCTCGAAGGCGACGGGCCGAGAGGTTGTCCTCTCCATGTCCAGGCCGAGGTGGCGCATGATGAACGGACGCAGAGCGGGCTTGTCCTCGTGGGTGAAGGAGATCCCCTCCTGGCCCCAGCCCCACCACTTCATTCCGGCGGCAGCCTTCCTTCCGTTGACCGCTGCAGGAGGTTGCGCCTGTCGTGCATCCGGAACCCGTACCGATGCGCTCATCGCCAGACCGTACCGCGCCCGTGCGCTCGCCACCCTCTGGGATGGACCAGTGACGCACGCCGCGTCACGATAGGCCGCCGCGGGGCTGCCCCGCCGAATAGGGTCGGGGACGTGCTACTGACCATCTCGACGACCCACCGCCCGGCCACCGACCTGGGATTCCTGCTGCACAAGCATCCGGAGCGTCCGCAGACCTTCGGGCTGCCGTTCGGCCAGGCGCACGTCTTCTACCCGGAGGCGTCGCGGGAGCTCTGCCGTGTCGCCCTGCTCGTGGACGTCGATCCGGTCGGGCTCGTGCGCCGCGGTAGCGGCGCGGGCTCCTTCGCGCTCGCCGAGTACGTGAACGACCGCCCGTACGCGGCGTCGTCCTTCATGTCGGTCGGGCTGGTGAACGTGTTCAAGACCGCCATGGCGGGCACGTGCAAGGAGCGCCCCGAGCTCGTCGGCTCGGCGATCCCGCTCGAAGCGTCATTGCCGGCCGTCCCCGCTCGCGGCGGAGAATCGCTCGTGCGAGGTCTCTTCGAGCCGCTCGGCTACTCGGTGGATGCCACGCCGCTGCAGCTCGATCCCCAATTCCCGGAGTGGGGCGAGGGCCGCCACGTGGGGCTGCGCCTACGGGCCGAGGTGCGGCTGGCCGACCTGCTCAACCACCTGTACGTGCTGCTGCCGGTGCTCGACGACGACAAGCACTACTGGGTGGACGACACGGAGATCGAGAAGCTCATGCGCCGTGGCGAGGGCTGGCTCGGTCAGCACCCAGAGCGCGACCTGATCGTGCGGCGCTACCTCAAGCACCAGGCACAGCTCTACCACCCGGCGTTTGCGCAGCTCGACGAAACAGCGCCGACTGCCGATCACGGCGATGACGAGGAGCGCGAAGAGGCCCTGGAGGAGCGCGTGTCCCTACGCGACCAGCGCCTCGGCACGGTCGAGTCGGTGCTCGAAGCCTCCGGCGCTCGGCGGGTGCTCGACCTCGGGTGCGGGTCCGGTGCGCTGCTCGCGCGGCTGATGCGTGCGGGCTACCAAGAGGTCGTCGGCGTCGATGTCTCGGTGCGCTCACTCGAGCGGGCCGCCCGCCGCCTGAAGCTCGACACGCTCTCAGACGACCGGCGTGAGCGGATCAAGCTCCTGCACAGCCCGCTCACGTACCGCGACAAGCGGCTCGTGGGCTACGACGCCGCCGCGCTCGTCGAGGTGATCGAGCACCTCGACCCGCCGCGCCTCGCAGCCGCGGAGCAGAACGTGTTCGGCTCAGCCCGCCCCGGCACCGTGGTCGTGACCACGCCGAACGTCGAGTACAACGTGCGCTGGGAGACGCTGCCTGCCGGCAACCTGCGCCATCCCGACCACCGCTTCGAGTGGACGCGTGAGGAGTTCGCCGCCTGGGCGCAGCAGGTCGGGACCCGCCATGGGTACTCCGCGCGGTTCATACCCGTGGGGCCCGACGATCCCGAGGTGGGCCCGCCCACGCAGATGGCGGTCTTCGAGCGGTGAGGATCGACCTTCCCGATCCCAGCCTCGTCGTTCTCATCGGCCCTTCGGGGTCGGGCAAGAGCTCGTTCGCGCGCGCGCACTTCAAGCCCACGGAGGTGATCTCCTCGGACCTTTGCCGCGGGCTGGTCGCCGACGACGAGAACGACCAAGCCGCCACCGGGGACGCCTTCGCGGTCCTCAACTTCATCGCGGACCTTCGACTCGCGCAGCCACGCCTCACCGTGGTCGACGCCACGAACGTGCAGCGCGAGGCGCGCAAGCCGCTGATCGAGCTTGCCAGGCGCCGCGACCTGTTCCCGGTGGCCGTGGTGCTCGACATGCCCGAGGCTCTCTGCCAGGAGCGCAATGACATGCGGCCCAACCGGAACTTCGGCCCACATGTCGTTCGCCGCCAGCGCTCGCAGCTGAAGAAGTCGCTCAAGGGGCTCGGGCGCGAGGGGTTCCGCCGCGTCTGGGTGCTGCGCACGCCGGAGCAGGTGGACGCCGCGGAGATCACCCGCAAGCCGCTCTGGACCGACAGGCGCGCCGAGTCCGGGCCCTTCGATGTGATCGGCGACGTGCATGGCTGTTACGGAGAGCTGGTCGAGCTGCTCGGCGAGCTGGGATACGAGGTGGCGCCCGGCGGCGTCGGCGTGATGCCTCCCGAGGGCCGCCGAGCCGTGTTCGTCGGTGACTACGTCGACAGGGGTCCCGACACGCCGAAGGTCCTCGAGCTCGTGATGCGCATGTCCGAGCAGGGCACCGCGATCTGCCTGCCGGGCAACCACGACATCAAGCTCGTCCGAAAGCTGAAGGGGCGCGACGTCCGCATCACCCACGGGCTCGCCGAGTCGCTTGCGCAGCTCGAGCACAGGCCTCCGGAGTTCCGGGAGCGCGCCCGGGACTTCCTCGACAAGCTCGTCAGCCATGTCGTGCTCGACGGCGGCGGTCTCGTGGTGGCGCACGCCGGGATGAAGGAGGAGTACCAGGGCCGATCCTCGGGCCGGGTCCGCGACTTCGCTCTCTTCGGGGAGACGACCGGAGAGACCGATGAGCTCGGCCTGCCCGTACGGCTCGGGTGGGCAAGCGACTACCGCGGCCACGCCGCGGTCGTGTACGGCCACACGCCCGTGGCAGAGGCCGAGTGGCTCAACGACACGATCAACATCGACACCGGCTGCGTGTTCGGCGGCAAGCTGACCGCCCTGCGCTGGCCGGAGCGCGAGCTCGTGTCGGTTCCGGCGCGCCGGAGGTACTACGAGCCCGCGAAGCCCTTCCTGGCGCCCGAGGATGCCGCGCCGAGTGTCGCCCAGGAAGACCGGCCCGCGTTCCTCCTCGACATCGAGGACGTGGCCGGCAAGCGCATCGTCCAGACGCGCCTGACCCGGACGGTGACCATCCGGGAGGACCAGGCCACGGCGGCGATCGAGGTGATGAGCCGCTTTGCGATGGATCCCCGCTGGGTGATCCACCTGCCGCCGACGATGGCGCCCACCGCCACCTCGCAGCGGCCCGAGCTGCTCGAGCATCCGTCGGAGGCCTTCGCGGAGTACCGCTCGAGCGGTGTCGCCCGGGTCGTGTGCGAGGAGAAGCACATGGGCTCACGGGCGATCGTCATCGTCTGCCGCGATGCCGAGGTGGCCAGGCAGCGCTTCGGCGTCGACACGGGCGACACGGGCGCCGTCTTCACGCGCACGGGCCGACCGTTCTTCGACGATCGCGCCCTCACCGAGGGCATCCTCAGCCGTGTCCGCACGGCCGCCACTCAGAGCTCGCTGTGGGACGAGCTCGGCACGGGCTGGGTCCTGCTCGACTGCGAGCTGATGCCCTGGTCGGCGAAGGCGCTGGAGCTGGTGCGCCGCCAGTACGCGGCGGTCGGAGCCGCCGCGCGTGCCGGACTCGGCGCCACGCTCGCGACGCTCGAAGCCGCCTCGGCGCGAGGGCTGGAGCTCGACGGGCTGCTCGACCGTCAGCGTGTCCGCGCCGGGCACGTCGAGCGCTACACCGAGTCCTACCGGCGCTACGTCTGGCAGGTGGATGGGATCGCCGATCTACGGCTAGCCCCCTTTCACCTGCTCGCCGCCGAGTCCGGGGTGTTCGTCGACCGCGACCACGGCTGGCACCTCGATCGGTGCGATCAGCTCATAGCGGCGGACCCCGACTGGCTGCAGCACACCGAACGGCGGGTCGTCGACGTCACCGACGAGTCCAGCCAGGCCGAGGCGGTAGCGTGGTGGGAGGCGATGACCGGGGCAGGTGGGGAGGGCATGGTCGTAAAGCCCTGGTCCTTCCTTGCCCACGGACGAAAGGGGCTCGCCCAACCGGGCATCAAGTGCCGTGGGCGGGAGTACCTGCGTATCATCTACGGGCCGGAGTACGCGGACCCCTCGCAGATCGACCGACTCCGCGGTCGAGGTCTCGGCCGCAAGCGCTCGCTGGCCGTGCGTGAGTTCGGACTCGGCGTCGAGGCGCTCGAGCGCTTCGTCAGGCGCGAACCGCTCTACCGCGTCCATGAGTGCGCCTTCGGCGTGCTGGCGCTGGAGAGCGAGCCCGTCGACCCACGCCTCTAGCGCCGCCCTCCACGCAGGTCGATGCAGGTTTTAGAGTGGGCCGGCCAGGACTCGAACCTGGGACCTACGGATTATGAGTGTGCCCCCTAGCTTGCGGGGGGTTGCGGCTGGTCCCTGTTTTCCGCTTTACAGAGCCGAATCTAGCTCTGCGAACGCCTCCTGGTTTGCGGCTGTTTCCGTACAGCCTGCCGACCCGGCGCCGACCCCGCTGACTCCTGCTCTTGCCTCTAAGGGGAAGCGCCGCCGCTCTGATCAGTGATCCCGGCGCGGCGGGCGATACGGCGGCGGGAGAGCAGCTCGTCGATGAGCAAGAGGGTGGCAACGACCACGCCGACAACCATGGCGATCCACGCGTCCACAATCCCCTGTAGAGCGAGAAATCCACCGAGAGCCATAACGGCGAATCGCGCAAGCCGCCAGGTCGCGGCGGGAGAACTCCAGAAGCGGGTGCTCATCGTCGGTCAGTATGCCGCAGCCCACGTGCGGGTTCCACCGTGCGCTGCTGCCGCTTTCGCCTGCGAGTGCGCTTGCGCGCAGGACTGCCCCTTTCGCCTGAAAGCGGCACGGTGCACCGATTCGGCCAGGCCGCTGCGCCTCCGTCTATGCGACGACCGGCAGGGCGACCGCGTCGTCTAGGAAGTCGGCTCCACCAAGACCGTCATCGAGGAGATGCACGTAGGTCCGCAACGTGAACCCCGGGTCGGCGTGGCCGAGCCACTCCTGCACCTGCTTGACGTTGCGGCCCCCGTCGAACAGAAGCGAAGCGCTCGTGTGCCTGAACGTATGGAAGGTGACCCACGGGAGCCCCACGCTCTCGACCGCGGGCACGAGCACGCGGCTCCGCACGTTCGAGGGGTGCAGCTCACTCCCGGTCACCGATGCGAACACTGGCGCGCTCTCGCCCCCGTAGGCGTCCCTGCGGCGCCTCCTGAGCCGTTCCGCCATCCCAGCCGATAGCGGGACGTCACGGCGCCCGTGGCCGCTCTTGAGCCGCCTGCGCTTGCCTCGGTAGAACTGCTCCCGCACCTGCACCTTCGGCCGTCCTCGGCTGGCGGCTCTGGCCACGTATCAACCTTGGAGGAAACGGAGGGAACGGAGGAAACCCCGGGAGTGGGAGTAGCCGGCCGGGCGGGCTGCCTCGGCTCGAAGAACTGAGTGCGCCCTTCGAGCGCACGGGCGATTGTCTGCGCCCCATAAGTGGATTCACCGCGGGGGTGTCCCATTTGTCGCGCATGAGGCCGCTAGAGCGGAACAGCCGGTCGATGCGCGCCGGGTCCGGGCCGGCCCAGAACGCGAGCAGGCTACAGAAGGCGAGGTCTGCCTCACTCCGCGATGCGTGCCCGTTCAGCTCGCCTCGCCAAAGCCCCTCGAAGGTGGCGCCGTTTCTCGCCGATCGCGCGCGCTCCAGCAGCTCCGCGTCGTCGGGGAGCGCCGGCACTGTAGGACGCACCGGAGCCGCAGCGCTGGGCCGGGAGGGCGGCAGCACGGCTTCGAGCACCTGGTCGAGCTCCGCCTGCCGGGGCTCAATGGATGTCGGCGCCCCCGCGATCAGGTCGCCGGTCATACAGAAGAACCCGCCCCGCTCGTATACCTCGAGGCCGCCTCCCCAGGGGGCTTTGCCTGTCCGGTTTCGTGTGCCGTTCAGCTGCCCGCGGACGATCACGTGCGCGCCCGTCCCGGATTGGCTGAACTCGCTGTAAGAGTCGAGCCGCAGAAGGACTTCGGCGGCCTTCGGGTGAAGCCGGCCGTCTGTGCAGCAGTTGTCCAGGTCAACGCCGACAAAAGGATCTGCGGCGGTGAACACGAACCCGATCCCGTCTGCCTTCGCGGACGCTTGGATTGCCTGCTCGAAGCTGGCCCAGGTTGCAGGGTTGTCCACGGCGGCGTGCCCTTGGCCGGTGGCGCGGTAGGGAACCTTGGTCGGCTTCCCCTCGCGAGTCTCGCGACGCCAGATCACCCACTGTGCGAGGTCTCGAAGCTCGGTCGGGATCGCGTTCATCCGCGCTCCTTCGCAAGTGCAAGCGCCCGCCACGCCTGAAGCGCGGTTGCCTGCAAGGCGCGCTCGAGCGCTGCCGCATCGTGCGCGGCATCGCCGAGCAGCTTCCCAAGCTGTCCAGTGGCGGCGCAGATCGAACACACGACAATCTCTTGAGCGCCCATCCAGAAAGCCCCGTTAGCGGCGCGCTCCCCGCAGAAGCTGCAGGCGTCGGCCGAGACGAGCGTGTCTCCGTGCTCGAGGGTGCCGGCGCGAATCCGAGTCATCGGCCCGTCCCTCTGCTGTCCGCCAGCTCAGCGAGACGCCTGCGCCAGAACCGCGCAAGGCCACGACGGGCCACCAAGGCGATGCCTGCGCCTCCGCCCATACTGCCGGCGAGGCGACTACCCTGAACGCACATCTTCCGGCACTCCAGGTGCCGAGGTGGTTCGTTGTCGAGGGCTCCGCACCACCGCGGAGCCTTTGACTTTCAGGAGGGAGAGGGCTGCGCTCATCGCAGCAGGCCCTCCGCTATCTCGCGCAGCACACGGCCGTACTCGACCGCCATCTGTCCGGTTGGGCGTCGCTCCCCACTCTCCCATCGCGTGATGCAGCCGGCGGTCACACCTACCGCACGGGCAACTTCACGCTGAGAAAGCCCGGCAGCGCTCCGCAGTCGAGCGGCGCGGCCCGACTGGGCCGCTTCTCGCGCTTCCATTAGGAGTGTGATCTCGGTCACCGGGGGAGCGGCGAGAGTCGTCATGCCATAAGGGTGGCACAGTGTTGACGGCTGGGCGCATGGCTGACGGCATCTGAGCCAGTCAGCAAACTGAGCCAGCGTTGACAGGATGTTGCCAACCTGCAAGGCTGGTTCAGATGAAAGCGACGATCAATGAGCCGCACCCCGACGCCGAACTCATCCGCCACCGACCTGGCTACGCCGTCTGGAACCGCTTCAGCGCGACGATCGAGCCAGATAATTCGGCTGACCCCACCTGCCACATAGAGGTTGCTGTGGAGGGGGGCCGGCCGGTCTGCACAGAGCTCCGCCTCGAGCGAGGCCTCGAAGGGAAGCCAATCACCGGGACGGCTCTGCGGGACATCCCCCTAAAGACATACGTGGACCTAGCGGTTGACGCAGCCACGCAACTGGCGATTCAAGCCGCGCCGGGGGAGCCAATCTTCGTGACTGAAGACGGCGAGGATGCGCACGTCCACCACTACCGGATTGACGATGAATGGGTGGCGATCCCCGTTGTCGGCCTGCCGCGGTCGAAGCAATTCCAAGCCGCGAAGGGCGCCGGCGGCCGCAAATACAGCGGAGGGCGGGTAGGAGACGAGGAGCTACGAAATGTCGCCCGCGCCTACCGTGCCGCCCTGGTGGAAGGCAAGCCGCCTACGGCAACCGTCGCGGAGGAACTCCACGTTTCGCGTTCGACCGCCGGCAGGTATGTCCAGCGCGCACGCGAGAAAGGCTTCCTCGGCCCTACTCGCCCGCGCCTGGCTGGCGAACAGCTCTAAGCGGCTAGCCGGCCGCCTCTGTGTGCCTGCCTCTGGCAGCGATGCGAGCAGTAGAGCGCCCGCCGGTCACGCTGAGCGGGGATCAGGCCGCTACAGAGCAGACAGCAGCGTTCCCACGCATCGGGTAGGCCGGTAGCAACCTCCCGCTCAGGATCCTCACCCACCGCGTGAAGGGCCCACTGGGCCCGTGTCGCCGGCTCGCCGCGGAAGGCAGCCCGCCATGCGGCCCTCGTGTCCTCGAGCGTCTCAAGCCACTCTGTCCGCTCGGCAGGCTCGAGCGCCTCGAGCGCCGCCGGCCACGCCGCGCCGAAGTCCAGCCCGGCCTGCCGCCGTTCGGCGAGCACCTCGCGCACCTTCGCGGGAGATCCCATCGCGTCGGGATGGTGACTGGCGGCGCGGCGGGATTGCGGGGTGCCGACCCAGGCGCCGACCCAGACCCAAATGTCGCCGATGGCAACCGCGCCCCGGTAAGCAGAAAACCCCGTGGCAGCGGGGCTTTCTGGAGGTGGGCCGGCCAGGACTCGAACCTGGGACCTACGGATTATGAGTCCGCTGCTCTAACCAACTGAGCTACCGGCCCAGAGCCAGGTCTCCGAGGGCACAGTCGGACGGGCTCATGCCAGGCTGCCCGTTCGACGCACCCCGAAGGACGAGACCCGGGAGCGACACGAATAGAGGCTACCGGGGCTGTGCCGGCTGATCCCACCGGTTTACCGAGGGCGGCCCCGGGGGAGGGTTTCCATGGTTCCTACGACGGAGGTATCCCATGCTCAATCCCATCACGATGGCTGGACGGGCGCTCGGCCTCGCGGGCCGCGTGGCCGCGGGCGCGGTCGAGGGCGGCCGGCGAGCGCTGGGGAGCTCGGAGGTCCCCGCTCCTGGCCCAGCCCAAGAAAGCGGAGGTCCCGACAAGACGGAAGCGCGCGCGCCGGAGAGCCAGGCCCCCCCGAAGCCCGAGATCACCGACACCGCGCTGGCACGCAAGGTGGAGTCGGAGATCTTCCGCGGGACTCGTGGCGTGAAGAGCAAGGTGAGCGTGAACGCCGTCGGAAGGGTGGTCCACCTTCGCGGCGAGGCAAAGACGCCCGAGCTGATCAACGAGCTCGAGGCGAGGACGGCGGCGATCCCCGAGGTGCAGCGCGTGGAGAACCTCCTTCACCTACCGAAGACCCCCTCCCCCACGCGCTCCGACACGCCCGCCCGCCAACGTAAGACGAAGACGACAAAGGGCAAGCCCCCGAGCTCTCAACGCCGGCGGATCAACTCCGGGAAGAACCCCGAAGGAGCCGAGCCCACCCCGAAGGAGCTCGCCAAGGAGGATCGCGGACGCCAGCCCGCCCCCCTCGGAAGCAAGGAGCCCCCGGAGGCGAAGAAGGACAAGGGGTCATAGCCCGCGCGGGCGCCCGAGCAGGGGATCGGCCAAGAACGGCGGGATCACCAGTTCCGAGACCTCGAAGCTGAAGACCTCTGCGTTTGCGTACCTGGCGGTCAGGACTTGGGCAGGGTCGCCTGCCTGTCTGAGGACGGGGATCAGGACGCGCATCGGCCCGACGTGGGTGCATGCCAGCGCCCGGAGCGGCTCGGGCCGCTCGCGGGCGGCGCGTCCCAGATCCGCCAGGAAGGACAGCACGCGCTGGGCGACGGAGGTGTAGGGCTCTCCGCCCTCCGGTGCATAGGCCAAGTCCCCCGCCTCGTACTGCGGGATCGGCATGATCGGCCGTCCCTCCAGCACCCCAAGGCTGCGCTCGGCAAGCCGCGGGTCCTCGATCACCGACTCCGCCCGCGCCCCAGATGACTGAAGTGCCAGCTCGAGCGTTCGCCTGCTTCGAGTGAGCGACGAGTGGAAAGCGAGGTCATAGCGCTCGGTGAGCCGCGATCCCATCTCGCGCGCCTGCCGTTCCCCGAGCTCGGTCAGGTCGACGTCGGACGCCCCGCTGAAGCGGCGCTCGGCGTTGGCCTCAGTCTGGCCGTGGCGGACGAGATCGAGCATGAACGGCCTGTGGCACGAGGCGAGCTCGTCCTCGAGCTCCGGCCACGAGTGCACCCGGGACGACCACACTCACGCGCCTCTGACGGCCGCGTCGACCGCCTTTTCGAGCTCGCCGGCGCTGAAGGCACCCTCGATCCTGGCCGCCACCCTCCCGCGGCGATCGACGGCAAACAGCCAGGGCTCGGTGGGCAGCCCCCACTCCACGACCTGCGGCCGGTAGCCCTGGTCCAGCTCGTTGTTCCGGAAGATCTCCATGTGCACGAAGGCGGCCTCCCTGCCGCGGCGGGCCTTGATCTGCTCGGCGATGTCCACGACCGGCCCACACACGCGGCTTTGGCAGAGGGCGGGCGTGGCGAACAGGAGGATCGCCGGCCGCTTGCCAACGACATCGGCGAAGCTCACCTCGTGCATCGTGGACGGAGGCACGCGGGTGTCGATCTTCGAGATGTCCCCGCCGGCATCGGCCTTCGTGGGTGTGTCGGTCTTCGGCGCGCGCTCGCCCACCTCGGGCACCGCGCTGTCCTTGGAGACCTTGATGGCGGCGCCAGCCGGGGTGGCGGCCACGAGGCGATTGTCGAGCCGTGCGACACCCATCACCTCGTAGCGGCCCGCCTTCGGGAAGACGACTTGCGACACGTACAGCGCCTTGGCCGCGTCGGGGTCAGAGGCCACCGATCGACTCTGGTATTGCGGCTTGACCGCGAGGGACTCGTAGCGTGCCGGGAAAGGGCCGCTTGCCTTCCGGCCGCCGACAGGCGCGACATAGACCGCGACCGGCGCGTCGGCGATCTGGGAGCGAGCAGCGTCGAAGAGGCCGAAGCCGAAGCGGTTCTTGCCGGGCTCGAGCTCGGACACCGAGGGTGCGAGCACCGGGCCCTCGGCCCTCACCTGAGCACGAAGCTGCGTCAGGGTCTTGCCCGCTGCCTTCGGGAAGTCCTCGGGCTTCGCGGGCGGCTTTGCGGGCGGCGGCGGGCGGTCTGCCGTGCGGTCGTCCTCTTCGCCGCAGCCGGTCCCGGCCAGCGCCAGCGCCAGAGCAGCCACCAGCCCCGCCGCCACCTTCCTTGCTCTTGCCTCCATCCTGCAAGCGTATGGGACGGCGAGCACCCGCCGCTGCGGTGGCCCGTCGGCCTTAACGTTGCGTTCAAATAGGGTGGCTGCGACCAGGTTCCCCAGTCGAGAAACGAGGAGACCGCTTGGAGGCGCGCGCAGCTTTGATCACCGGCGGCTCTAGCGGCATAGGTCTGGCCATCGCGCGGGCCCTCGGCCAGGACGGCTACCGGCTGACCGTGTCCGCTCGCAGGCCCGAGAAGCTGCACCCCGCGGCCGAGCTGTTGCGTGACGAGGACCTCGACATCGAGGCCGTGCCCGGCAACATGGCCGAGGAGGACCACATCAAGGGCCTCGTGGAAAGGCACCGGGAGCGCTTCGGCCGACTGGATGTGCTCGTGAACAGCGCAGGCGTCGGAATCGGCGGCCCGATCGCCCAGGCCGAGACCAAGAAGCTCGACATGCAGCTCGACGTGAACCTGCGCGCGGTCTACCTCACGACACGCGAGTGCCTGCCCATGCTCAAGAAGGCGGGTGCCGAGCACGGCAAGGCGCTGGTGGTGAACATGGCCTCGATCGCCGGGAAGTACGGCCAGGGCTGGCTGGCCGCCTACTCGGCCACGAAGTTCGGCGTGGTCGGCCTGACCCAGGCGCTGCACAAAGAGCATGCCGCCGACGGCATCCAGGCCACTGCGCTCTGCCCCGGCTTCGTGAACACCGCGATGACCGACTGGGTGGAGGACGTGCCAAAGGAGCAGATGATCCAGCCCGAGGACATCGCGGAAGCCGTCCGCTACCTGCTGCGCACCTCCCCCGCCTGCATAGTCCCGGAGCTCCAGTTCATCCGGGCGGGCGCTTCGATGTAGGTGCGCCGGGCGGCTGGCTCTCGGGCGCGCGCCTAGGCAGCCGGGGAGCGGTCAGACCGGCTGGCGCTCTCGAGGCGGCGCCTCGGCAGCGGCTAGCTCGTCGAGCGCGCTCGTATTCGTCGAGTCGCCGGACCGGCCGCAGCCAGGCCCAGCCGTGGCGCCACGCAACTCGGCCATGAGACCGCAACCGCCCGTCTCACGCCGTGGCGCCTGCGCGGCCGGCGGGCGGGACGTCTTCCGGTCCTGCCGGGATACCCGGTGGGCGGCGATCGCCTCGCCCAGGCCTCCCTCCCTCGATGGCATGGCGTAGCCGAGTCGCAGGTCGCTGCGGTCGTCTCAAGTGAGGATCGCCTCCCGCCAGGTCATACGATGCCGAGTCGCCACCGCCGGAGCGGTGAGGGTACGCAGGCCCGTCGGCCACTTCAAGGTCTTTCCTGTTCGCTGAAAGGGGCGTTGCAACTTGCGGTTAGGACTGCACGTGGGTTACTGGGGGCTCGGCCTGACGGCCGGGCAGCAGCTGGACATCGTGCACGAGGCCGAGGCCGCCGGGTTCGACTCGGTCTGGGCCGCCGAGGCATACGGCTCGGACACCGCCACGGTCCTGGGCTGGCTGGCCGCCAACACCGAGAAGATCCGCATCGGCTCGGCGATCTTCCAGATGCCCGGGCGCACGCCGGCGATGACCGCGATGACCGCGGCCACGCTCGACCACCTCTCGGGGGGCCGCATGATCCTCGGCATCGGCTCCTCCGGCCCGCAGGTGGCCGAGGGCTGGCACGGCCAGCCGTTCGCCAGGCAGCTGCGGCGCACGCGGGAGTACGTGGAGATCCTGCGCAAGGCGCTCGCGCGGGAGCGGCTCGAGTACCACGGCGAGATCTACACGTTGCCACTGCCTGACGGGCCGGGAAAGGCGCTCAAGCTGACGATCGGCACGGTGCAGGAGCGGATACCTATATACATCGCCGCCATCGGGCCGAAGAACACGCAGCTCACCGGCGAGATCGCCGACGGCTGGCTTCCCACCTTCTTCTCGCCCGAGCGCGTGGCCGAGTTCAGGGAGCTGCTCGAGGAGGGCGCCGCGCGGGCGGGGAACCCACCGTCGCAGGGGGCAGGCGCCAAGAAGATCGACGAATCGTTCGACATCGCCCCCAGCGTGAACGTCTCGATCGACGACGACATCGAGCGCGCCCGTGACGCCCTGCGACCGCTGGTGGCGCTCTACGTGGGAGGCATGGGCTCGCGCGACAAGAACTTCTACAACGCGCTCGTGCGCCGCTACGGGTTCGAGGAGGCGGCCGACGAGGTGCAGAACCTCTACCTGGAGGGCAAGAAGGACGAGGCCGCGCGCGCCCTGCCCGACGAGCTGATCGACCAGACCTCGCTCGTCGGGCCCAAGGAGCGGGTCGCCGAGCGCCTGGCCGTGTACAGGGACGCGGGGGTCGGCTCACTCATCTGCACACCGATGGCCTTCGACCCCGAGGAACGCAAGCGGATGATCCGCGACCTCGCGGAGCTTCTCTGACCGAGGCACGGTCGCCAGAGCGCGGACCGGCGCGGCGGTTCCTGCTCGCCGCCTTCGGCGACCCCGGCCACGCGTTCCCGGCGATCGCGCTGGCACGCGCGCTCGTGGCCCGCGGGCACAGCGTGTGCCTGCAGACGTGGAGCAGCTGGCAGGACCACGTGGAGCGCGAGGGGATTGCCTTTGCCCCGGCGCCCGAGTACGAGGTCTGGTCGAACGGCAGCGCGATCACGCCCTACAGCGCGGCCGTGCGAGCCGCCCGGGAGACCGTGCCGCTGATCCGCGAGGTCGATCCCCACGTGGTGGTGGCCGACATCCTCACCGTGGCCGGCTCGCTGGCCGCGCAGATGGAGGGACGGCGGTGGGCCACGCTGGTGCCCCACGTCCTGCCCACCTCCGAGCCGGGGCTCCCGCCCTACTCGGCCGGTGCGCGGCTGCCGCGCACGCCGGTGGGGTCTGCCATGTGGGGACTGTGGCGACCGGTCCTCGCCCGCGGTGAGGAACGCGGGCGGGTGGAGCTGAACGGCGCCCGCGAACGGGTCGGCCTGGCGCCGCTCGACTATCCGCACGGCGGCATCTCGCGCGAGCTGGCCGTCGTCGCCACCTTCCCCCAGCTCGAGTACCCTCGCCACGCCTGGGACCCCTCGGTGCGGGTGACCGGACCGCTGCTGTGGGAGCAGCCCTCCCCGGAGACCGAGCTGCCGCCGGGCGACGAGCCGCTCGTGCTCGTGGCGCCTAGCACCTCCCAGGATCCCAACGGCCGGCTCCTGCGCGCCGCGCTCGACGGCCTCGCACGAGAGCCCGTTCGCGTGATCGCCACCACCAACCGCCGCGCCCCGGTCGAGCCGCTACGTCCGCCGAGAAACGCACGCGTAGTCGACTGGCTCTCCTACGCGCGCACCATGCCCCGCTGCGCCGCGGTGGTATGCCACGCAGGCCACGGAACGGTGGCGCGCGCGCTGGCCAGCGGCGTGCCGGTGGTGGGCTGCCCTGCGGCGGGCGACATGGCAGAGAACGCGGCACGACTCGCCTGGTCGGGCTGCGGGGTCTCGCTCCCGCGGCGCCTGGTGACAGCGCGCGGGGTAAGGCTGGCGGTGAGGAAGGTGCTGGCCGACCAGGCATACGCGCAGGGGGCCGCCCGGCTGAGGGGCTGGGCCGAGCGACACGACGGCGGCGAAATGGCGGCGCGGGCGCTGGAGGGTCTGGCCCCGGCGTGATCTTCCGTCCGGCTGCTCTGCGAACGTGTGTTCGTGCAGCGGTGGTGGCTCGATCAACGTTTCGCGGGAGGCGCCTCGCAAGAGGAAATAGGGCGCGAACTGGGACTGCACGGGTCCACCGTGGCCTACTGGGCGCGCAAGTACGGGCTAAAGGCCAACGGGAGCGAGAAGTTCGCGGCTCGCGGAGCACCCGACCGGGCGCAACTGGAGACACTTGCCGCGCAAGGCGCGACATTGAAGGAAATGGGCGAGGCGCTCGAACGGTCGATCTCGACCGTGCGCTACTGGCTCGCGCGGTGGAATATCGACCGAGTAGGCCGGACGCGGCGGGTCGACCCCGCAGTGGCGCCTAAGAAGGTCGAGAGGCGCTGCGGCCGGCACGGGCTCACCGTCTTCCATCTCGAGGGCCGCGGCTACTACCGCTGCTCGCGGTGTCGGCAGGAGCACGTGAGCTCTTGGCGTCGGCGCGTAAAGGCCACCCTCGTCAGGGAAGCCGGAGGACGCTGTCGGCTGTGCGGGTACGATCGCTGCCAGGCCGCGCTTGAGTTCCACCACGTCGACCGAGCGGACAAGGTTTTCGCGATCTCACACGAGGGCTTGACTCGTAGTCTCGAAAGCCAGGATCGAGGCACTGAAGTGCGTGCTGCTCTGCTCGAACTGCCACGCGGAAGTCGAAGCGGGCTACCGAACCTGCGAGGTCTCCGAAGAGCCGCACGGGCTTCTGCAGCCCGGAACTCCCCGAGGTGGACTCGAACCACCATGACCTGATTAACAGTCAGGCATGTTGCCATTACATCATCGGGGACCGCGGTCGTCAGCATAGCGAGCACTCGAGGCTGACCACGGGCGGAAACCAGCGCTGCGTACGGGACCACACATGCCAGCGCGGACCCGCTCCCCGCCTACCCCTGCGGCTCCTCGACTGTCCCCTCGAGCACGTCGGCGCGCCCGGAGGCCTTGAGCATGTGGAGGGTCTTCACCTCGATCTGCCGGACCCGCTCTCGCGTGAGGCCGAGCTGCTTCCCGATGTCCTCGAGGGTCATCGGCCCCTCTGGATCGATGCCGTAGCGAAGCTCGATCACGCGCCGCTCACGTCCCGGCAACCCGTCGAGCAGCCGCTGGACGTTCTCGTCTCGCAGTCTCTTCGAGACCAGCTCCTCGGGCCTGTCCCGGGCCTGGTCGGAGATGAAGTCACCCAACTCTGCGGTGTCCTCGCCCGCGCCCACCGGCGCCTGCAGGGAGACGGGGTCCTGGCCCATGTTGAGCAGCTCCTCGACCGTGTCCGCCGGCATCTCGGCCTTTCTGCCGATCTCCTCGGGCGTCGGGTCGCGCTCGAGCTCCTGCCAGAGCTCGCGGCGGGCGCGAGACACCCGGTTGAGGCGCTCGACCATGTGCACCGGGATCCGGATGGTGCGTGACTGGTCGGCCAGCGCACGGGTCATCGACTGCCGGATCCACCAGGTGGCGTAGGTGGAGAACTTGAACCCGCGGCGCCAGTCGAACTTCTCGACGGCCCGGATGAGCCCCATGTTGCCCTCCTGGATCAGGTCGAGGAGGGTGAGACCGCGCCCTTGGTAGCGCTTGGCCATTGAGACCACGAGGCGCAGGTTGGCCTCGATCAGCGCGCTCTTGGCCGCCATGTCGTTCTGCTCCACCCGCTTTGCCAGGCGCACCTCGTCCTCTCGTGTCAGCAGCGCGATGCGGCCGATGCTCTGCAGGTAGAGACGAACGGCGTCCTCGGTGCCCCCCTCGGGCGGAGCGGCGGCCAGCCCCGCGCTGCTCACACCGCCCTCGTCGTACTCGTCGTAGGGATCTGGGCGCTCCACTACGAGCTCCTGGTCCCGCGGCTGCTGTGTCATGAGTCCTGGCCCATCGCGGTGTCGAGCTCACGGCGGACCTGCTGCAGCGCAGCGGCCAGCTCACCCTGCCGGGCGAAGTCACCGTCGGCGCGAGCGTGGCGCAGCTCGCGCTCGATGCGCCGCTTGTCGAGATGGAGGAAGTCCGTGTGCAGACGGCCCTCGCCGGGCGCCTCCAGCGAGTCGGCCTGCACAGCAAGGGCGGTGAGAAGCGTCGCGAGCTCGTGGTCGTCCCCGGGCAGGTCCGCCAACGGGTCGCCCGGATGGCCGATGAGGTGGTCCCGGGCCCGGCGCAGCATCCCGGAGGAGAGGTGGGAGTCGCTCACGCGGCTCAGATAGCTCTCGCCGGCCTTGCCGGCGGCAGCGCACAGAGCGAGGAAGACACCCTCTGCATCGAGCCTGGCAACAGCAGGCGGCGACGTTGCCCGCTGCTCGGGCCCGGGGACGACAGGAGACTCGGCGCCTGCCGCCGGGCGCCCCACGGTCGCGATCACGTAATCCACCGGCACGTCCAGGCGGTCCGCCACCAGGCGCACCAGGTGGTCGCGGCGGGCACTTCGCTCAGGGGCTGCCGCGATCAACTCACGGACCCTCCCCAGTGCCCGATCCCTGCCGACCGGCGTTTCCAGATCCTCGTCCTCAAGCGCCCTCCCGACCGCGAACTCAAGCATAGACAAGGCCGAAGCAAGTCGATCGACGACCGCCTCGACCCCCTCCGCCGCCACCAGCTCGGCCGGGTCCTTGCCCGCGGGCATCCGCACTACCCGCAGCTCGAGGTCCCGGTCCTCGGCTATTCGGGCGGCGCGCAGCATCGCCTCCTGCCCGGAGCGGTCGGCGTCAAAGGCGAGGAACACCGTGCCCTCGCGCCCGGCCGCCCGCGAGAGCTCACCGAGCTGGTCCTGCGTCAGCGCGGTACCCATGATGGCCACGGTCTCCTCGATCCCCGCCTGGTGGAGCGCCAGGACGTCGGTATAGCCCTCGACGACCACGATCCGGCCTGCCTTGGCCGCCGCCGAGCGGGCGCGGTCGATGCCGAATAGCTGGCGACCCTTGTGGTAGATGTCGCTCTCGGAGGTGTTGATGTACTTCGCGCCCTGCTCGTCGCGCATCGCCCTCGCGCCGAACCCGAGCACCCGTCCGCGGGCATCGGCCAGCGGGAACATGATCCGGCCGCGGAAGCGGTCGAGCAGCCCTCCCGAGCGCGAGCGCTGCACGAGGCCCGCGCCCAGCAGCTCCTCGGGTTTGAAGCCGTCCCGCTGGGCGCCCACAAGCAGGCGATCCCACGCCTTCGGCGAGTAGCCGACCCGGAACGCCCGCAACACCTCGGCAGAGAGCCCTCGCTCGGCCAGGTACTCACGCGCCCGCCTCGCCTCGCTCGACTCGTGCAGGTAGGTGGCATAGAAGTTGGCCGCGCGCTCGAGCAGGGCGAGCAGCCGCTCGCGCCGCCTGCGGCGCTCCTCCTCCTCGGGGTCCTCTCGCTCGCGCTTGAGCTCGACGTGGTAGCGCTCGGCCAGCGCCTCGACCGCGTCGGGGAAGTCGAGCGCCTCGAGCTCTCTCACGAACGTGATGGCATCTCCCCCGACCCCGCAGCCGAAGCAGTTGTACAGCTTGCGCTCCGCGTCGACGGAGAAGGAGGGGGTGCGCTCGTCGTGAAACGGGCAGAGACCCACCCACCGCGACCCCACCCGGCGCAGCTCGGTGCGCGTGGACACGAGCTCCACCATGTCCACCGCCTCGCGCGTGCGCTCGATCGAGTCCTGCGTGTAGCGCGGGGCCACCGCGATCAAAAGCCCTGCGGCACCGACAGCTCGGAGAACGCCCGGATGGCATACCTGTCGGTCATTCCCGCCAGGTAGTCGACCACGCGTTCGTGCTCCGCCGCACCGGGCGTGACCGGCGGCGGGAGGTGATCGGCGTAGTGGTCGAACAGGACGCGGAGCATGCGCTCGATCCGGCTCCTCTGGCTCTGGGCATCCTCGCCCAGGTAGACGCGCTCGAACATGAACTTGCGCAACCGCAGCATGGCGGCGCCCACGTCGTCGCCCTGAACGATGTCCCCGGCCCTCTGCGAGCGCTCGAGGAGGTCGGACACCAGCGTCTCGATCCGCTCCGAGCCACTGTGGCCGAGGGCCTTGATCTCCTCGCCCGGCAGCTCGTCGAAGGTGATCACGCCCGCGCGCAGGGCGTCGTCGATGTCGTGATTGATGTAGGCGATCCGGTCGACCACCCGCACGATCCTGCCCTCAGGCGTCGCCGGCCTGCCGGGGCCGGTGTGGTTGAGGATGCCGTCGCGCACCTGCTCGGTCAGGTTGAGGCCCGCGCCGTCGCGCTCGAGGCGCTCGACGGTGCGCAGCGAGTGCCCGTTGTGGCGAAACCGGATGCCGTAGCGCGCCTGGAGGCACTCGTCGAGCACCGCCTCGCCGATATGCCCGAACGGCGGATGGCCGAGGTCGTGCCCCAGTCCGATCGCCTCCGTGAGGTCTTCGTTCAGCCGCAGGGCGCGTGCCACGTTGCGTCCGATACCGCAGGCCTCGAGCGTGTGCGTCAGCCGGGTGCGGTAGTGATCGCCCTCCGGTGCGATGAACACCTGCGTCTTGTGCTTGAGACGGCGAAACGCCTTCGTGTGCACGATCCGGTCGCGGTCGCGCTGAAAGGGCGTGCGGTGGCTGGAGTCGTCTTCGGGCCGGTCGCGCCTGGCGGGGTAGGAGCGGGTCGCCAGCGGCTGAAGGATCTGCTCCTCGAGCCCTGCCATGCGTGCGGCAAAGCCGGTCAGGGCGCTGCCACTCGAGGTCTCGATTGCCACGCCGGGATTGTCTCAGGAAGCCTTTCGTGTCTGACAGCGCCCGGTCCCGGGGGCGCCGAGATCAGTCTGGTGCGACCGGGGCCTGAGCGGCGGCCACCCGCGCGGTGGGAAATGCGATACAGGTCGTTCGACCCCTCGGGTGCATACGCCGACGGGAAACCGCGCGCCAGAGGGTTGCGGTGTGTAGCCCTGCGGGAGAGACTCTTCGGCATGTCGAACCCCGAGATAGTCCTGGCAAGGCACGGCGAGACCGAGTGGAGCCTCAACCTCCGGCACACCGGCACTAGCGACATCCCGCTGACCGACAACGGCCGCCGCCACGCGGAGGCGCTCGGCAGGCGCCTGGCCGGCCGGGAGTTCGCGGCGGTCTTCACGAGCCCCCTGTCCCGGGCGGCGGAGACCTGCAGGCTCGCCGGGCTCGGAGACCAGGCGGTGGTGCGAGAGGAGCTGGTGGAGTGGGACTACGGGGAGTACGAGGGGCTCACCACCGCCGAGATCCGCGAGACCGCGCCGGGATGGACCCTATGGAGCCACAAGATCCCAGGTGGGGAGACCGCCGAGCAGGTGGGCGCCCGCTGCGACGCGCTGATCAGGGACATGCTGGAGTGCGAAGGCGACGTCGCCTGCTTTGCCCACGGGCACCTCCTACGCGTGCTCGGCGCCCGCTGGATGGGGATCGCCCCGGAGAGGGCCGCAAACCTCGCCCTCTCCACCGCCACCCTCAGCGTGCTCGGTTGGGAGCGGGGGAACAGGACGCTGCAGCTCTGGAACGACGGGTCGCATATAAGGAAGGAGTAGGCCGGGGCTCGCGCCCCAGGAGCCCCCCGCCGGTCCTGGTCGCAGATCGCGCGCGCACCGTCCCCCCGCCCGCGCTTGCGCGCCCGCCATCTGACGCTCAAGCTAGGCCGCCACGCGCGGCAGGCGCACGTGGGCGTGATGCTCGAGTGTCTCTGCCAGCGCGCGGTCGGCCTGGCTCAGTGCCCTGTCCGGGGCCTCTGGCGCTTTCGAGAGAGGGTTTGCCAGCGCCCTGACCAGGAACTCGTGCGCCTCAGCGCCGAGCGGGAAGGAGCCCGCCTCGCAGCTACCGCAGACGACTCCTCCCGCCGCGGGGGAGAACCCGGTCAGCTCCTCCCTCTCCCCGCAGGAGACACACGAAGCGAGCTCGGGGGAAAAGCCCGCCGCCAGTAGCAGCTTCGCCCGGAACGCGAGCGCCTGGGCACGGCCGGCCGCTCGGGCGTGTGAGTCGAGTAGGCCGAGCTGGTTGCAGAGTAAATTATAGGCCGCCGGGTTCGGCTCCGCCGAGTCGAGCAACCGCAACACCGCCTCGCAGGCCTGCACCGCGCGCTCAAGAGAGGCCCGCCGCTCCCGCAGCGCGGGGTGGGCGTGGATCGTGTCGGCGGCCGTGACCGTGCAGAGCTCGCCGCGCCCGCGGTGGAGTACGAGGTTCACCCGCGCCATCGGCTCGAGTCGTCCCCCGAGCCGCGAGCGCATCCGTCGGGCCCCCTTGGCCACCGCGCCGACCCGGCCGTGGTCGGCGCTGTAGAGATGCAGCACACGGTCGGCTTCGCCATAGCGGATCGATCGCAGCACCACTGCCTCTGTCTTGAACGTTCCGGCCATCGTCCTAGATGTTGCTCAGCGGGCCGGACGGGCCGCCCGCGGCCTGGGCTGGCAACGGGGGCAGACATACGTGCCCCTCCCCGCGGCGCGCAGCTTGCGAATCGAAGAGCCACAGCGCGGACAGGGCTCCCCCTCCCGGCGATGGACGAGGAAGCGGTTCTGGAAGGACCCGCGGGCGCCGTCGGTGTGGCGGAAGTCGTCGATCGTGGCCCCCCGGGCGTCGATTCCGGCTTCGAGGGACTCAACCACGGCATCGCGCAGCGAGGCGATCTGCCCGCGCTTCAGCGTGCCCACGGGCCGCAGGGGATGAAGGCGGGCACGGAAGAGGGCCTCGTCCGCGTAGATGTTCCCCACGCCCGCCACCCGCTCCTGGGTGAGCAGGAAGGCCTTGACCGGCGCCTTGCGGTTGCGCGCGAGCGCCCCGAGGGCCTCGGCGGTGAAGTCCGGTGAGAGCGGCTCTACACCCAGGCGGGAGGAGAAGTAGTCCTCCACCGTGTCCGCCCCCAGCAGCACCTCGCCCGTGCCGAAGCGACGTGGATCGCAGAAGAGCACGCGGCGGCCGTCCTCGAGGGTCAGGCGAGCGCGCAGATGCGATCGCCCGTCGTGGTCATCCTCCTCGGCCACCAGCAGCAGCGTGCCGGTCATCCGCAGGTGCATCACGAGCGTGACCTCCTCCTCGAGGTCGACCAGCAGGTACTTGCCGCGGCGCGACAGCCGTTCGATCAGGCGACCGCGGACGGCGGCGGCAACCTCCTGGCGGTGAGCCGGCGAGCACCAGCGCGGGTCGAGCACCTCGAGCTCGAGGAGCGTGCGGCCCTCCATGTGCGGAGCGAGCTGGCGCCGGATCGTCTCGACCTCGGGCAGCTCGGGCATCAGTCTCCCGTGCTCGGCGCGGGCTCCTCGGGGCCGGGCTCCTTCTTCTTCGGGTCGGGCCTCTTCTTCGGCTTCTTCGCTGCCTTCTTCGGCTTCTTCACCTCGCCGGTCACGTCGAGGGTCCTCCGGATGGTGGGAAAGCTCGCGCGATCGAGGCGGGCGAAGGCGGCGACCGGCGCCACGAGCTCCACCACGTACTCCCCGTTGCCCCTGTAGACGTGCAGGCTTCGCAAGCGCAGCCTGCCCTTGAAGATCGTCTGGTCGCCGAGCAGCTCGATGGCGGGCGCCCCGTCCACCTTCGTCAACTTGTCGCTCTTGAGCCGAAAGGTCTTGTCGCGCTTCTTGGCGGCGTCCACGAGACGGCGGCGCGCTGCCACGAGGTCCTCGCGGGTCTTCGGCAGCTGCTCCGCCCGGCGATAGGCGAAGCTCGATATGAAAGCGGCGTTCAGCGAGGCCCGGAAGAGCTGCGGCGGCGTCGCGGCCTTTACGTCGAACTCCTTCGGCACGGTCACCTTCAGCCCGGCTTGCGGGTAGCTGAGCGCGCGGGTGGCCTTGCCCTCCGGAACGTCGAAGAGGCTCCCGGAGCTCACGCGCTCGTTGCCGCAGCCGGCTAACAGCAGGAGGCCGGCGGCCAGGGCGGATGCGGCGAATGGGCGCACGCGTCCGGTTCTAGCAGGCGAGGGGGCAACGGCGCTGCGCAGGGGGGAGTCGGTCCGGAACCCGAGACGACCCGACAGCCGACGCTCAGGTGGCCCGGGGGTGTGCCCGGAAGTAGACGTCCTTCAGCCGCTCGCTCGAGAGGTGGGTGTAGAGCTGGGTGGTGGCCACGTCGGCGTGGCCCAGCATCTCCTGGACCGAGCGCAGGTCACAGCCACCGGCCAGCAGGTGGGTCGCGAAGGTGTGGCGCAGCGTGTGCGGGCTCATCCTTCCCGCCAGCCCCGCGCTTGCTGCGTGCCCGCGCACGATCTTGTACAGCCCCTGGCGGGTGAGGGAAGCGCCGCGAAAGTTGACGAACAGGCAGACCTCTGAACGCGGGCCCACGAGTGGCGGCCGGCCGCGCTCGAGGTAGCGGCGCACGGCGTCGGCTGCTACGGCTCCAATTGGCACCACGCGCTCCCGGGACCCCTTTCCCCGGGCGCGCAGCACGAGGTCGTCCAGGTCCACGTCCGCCACCTCGAGGCCGGTGGCCTCAGAGGCGCGCAGGCCGCAGGCGTACATCAGCTCGAGCAGTGCGCGATCGCGCAGGTCGGTGGGCTCGGTGCCCCGCGGCTGGGCCAGCAGGCGGTCGACCTCGCCCCGGGTCAGCACCTGCGGCAGTCGCCTGCCTCGGCGCGGCGAGCTGAGGCTCGCGGTCGGGTCCGAGTCGCGGATCCCCTCGCGGCGCAGATGACGGTAGAAGGAGCGCAGGCATGCCGCCTTGCGGTGGATCGTCGCGGGCGATGCCGCGCGGCCGCCAGCGCCTCCGAGAGCCGCCAGGAAATCGCCGACCATGGCCCCGTCGGCCTCGATCGCGTTGACGCCCCGCTCCTCGAGATAGCGCCCAAACTGCAGGAGGTCCGAGCGGTAGGCCTCGAGGGTGTTGCGCGACAGGCCGCGCTCGAACTCCAGATAGGCCAGGAAGTCGAGCACGAGGTGCTCGAACGGATGCAGAGCGGCCGGACCGCGCGGGCTCGTGGCGTTCCTCGACGCCGCCAACCTCTTCTGAGGGCTTGAGGCATCCGGCGTCCCAGCCGAGTCCTTCTGGGCGACGGTGGCCACGGCACGTCCTTCGCCCGGCCGCTGCGCATCCCTTGACCGTGCAAGACCGCGCTCATGGGCGGCGGGCGCTCAGAGCAGGAAACTGCGCAGCCAGAGCAGCCCGATCAGCGTCTTGGCGTCCTTCAGCCCGGCGATCGTGGCGTCGAGCTCAGCGATCGGCAGCCGCACGATCTCGATCCGCTCCTCCTCGCCGGAGTTTGCCGTCTGCTCGTAGAGGTCCTGCGCAAGGAAGAGGTGGTTCTCCTCGGAGAGCAGCCCGGGCGAGTTGTAGAAGCTCACGAGGTGGCGCCACTCGCGGGCCGCCATGCCGATCTCCTCGGCCAGCTCGCGCTTTGCGGTCTCGAGCAGGTCCTCGCCCGGCACGTCGATCTTGCCGGCGGGCAGCTCGAGCAGCGCCTGTTCGCCCACCGGCTCGCGGGGCTGGCGCACGAGCCAGATCCACCCCCCCGCCCCCCGCGATGGGGGCTCAAAGGGCAAAACCGTGACCGCGCCTGGGTGGCTCACGATCTCCCGTGTTGCCTCTTGGCCGTCCTCGTAGCGAAAGGTGTCCACCCGCACGCCTCCGATATGGCCCTGCCATATCTCCTCGCTGTCGATGCGCTCGAAGCCCACCCCGGCTAGACCTCCGCCGACCGCTCGACGATCCCCAGGGTCACATCGAGCATCGTCTCGAGCGCCTCCGCGGTGACCGATTCGTCCGGCTGGTGGTTTCGCTCGGTGCCGTTGGCCACGTTGAGGACCGGCAGCCTCGCGGCGACCAACGCGTTGGCGTCGCTTCCCCCGCCGGTGGCAACGTAGCTCGGCTCGATGCCGAGCGCCTCGAGCGCCGCCGCCGCCGCACGAACCTGCGGCGCGGTGCGGGCCAGCCGATAGGCGCGAAAGAGCTGCTCCACCACCGTCTCGACGTCGCACTCCGAGTCGGTGGCGGCCTCCCCCAGGCGGTCGACCATCTGACCCATGACCGCTCCGGCGCGGTCGTCGTCGAGGGAGCGCGCCTCGAGCTCCACGCGGCAGTGCTCGGCCACCACGTTCGCCGCGCTTCCCCCCTCGATCACCCCGACGTTTGCCGTCGTATTCTCGTCGAGCCGGCCCGTCTGCATCGCGGCGAGGGCCCTCGCCGCTGCGTCTATCGCGTTGCGTCCGTCCTCGGGCCGTATTCCCGCGTGGGCGGCGGCCCCGTGGAAGCGCGCCTCGATGCGGTAGTAGGTGGGCGCCGCCACGATCAGCTCGCCGATCGGGCTGGCGTGATCGAACACGAAGCCGAACTCCGAGCGCAGGGCGGCGCGGTCGACCTCCTTCACCCCGCGCAGCGCGAGCTCCTCACAGGTGGTGAAGAGCAGCTCTACACCGACCGGCGAGCTCTCGCGGCCGAGTCGCCGCGCCACCCCGAGCAGTACGGCCACGGCGGCCTTGTTGTCTGCCCCGAGGATGGCCGCGTTGGCGTTTGTGAACACGCCCTCCTCCCGGACCACCTGCACGGGAGCGGCGAGAGGCACCGTGTCGAGGTGGGCGCACAGCAGGATCGTCCGTGCGCCGTGGGGGGCGGGCAGGCGCGCCAGCAGGTTGCCCGCCTGGGACCCGGTGGCGGGGCCGCTGCCGTCCTCCTCAACCTGGAGGCCGGCGGCGCGTAGCTCGGTGCCCACCGCGTCGGCCACCTCGCGCTCGAGCCCAGAAGGACTCGGGATCTCGCACAGCCGGGCGAAGTCCTCGGCAAGGCGCTCACGCTCCTGAGGGGAGGCCCGCGGCGGGCGCGGGCTGAGTCTGTACGGGCCGAACGCTCCGATCGCGCGAGCCGCCGTCACACCCCTGGTCGCGCGCTCAAGTTGCCAGCACCGTGGGCTCGACGTCCGGCGCCGTCTTCGCCAAGCGGCGCAGCGACGCCCCGACGAAGTCCCGGAAGAGCGGCTGCGGGCGCAGGGGCCGGGACTTGAACTCCGGGTGGAACTGCGAGGCCACGTAGAACGGGTGGCCGGGAAGCTCGACCAGCTCGACCAGCCGGTCGTCGAGTGAAGTGCCAGAGCAGACCATGCCGGCGGCCTCCAGGCGCCGCCGCAGGTGGTTGTTGACCTCGTAGCGGTGGCGGTGGCGCTCGGAGACGATCGGCTCGGCGTAGCTCTCGCGGGCGCGCGTGCCCTCGTGCAGCTTCACGGGACCGGCGCCGAGACGCATCGTCCCGCCCATCTCACGGATCTCCTTCTGCTCCGGCAGGAGGTCGATGACCGGGAACGGCGTCTCGGGATCGAACTCGGTGGAGTTGGCGCCCTCCATGCCCGCGACATGGCGGGCGAACTCGGACACGGCGATCTGCATCCCCAGGCAGATCCCGAGGTAGGGCACGCCGTTGGCCCTGGCGTACCGGGCCGCCCGGATCTTGCCCTCGATGCCGCGCACGCCGAAGCCTCCCGGAATGAGGATGCCGTCGCATTCGGCGAGGTCGGCGCTGACCTCCTCGTCGAGCAGGCCCTCCGAGTCCACCCACCGGACCTCCACCTTGGCCCCGTGGTGCGCGCCGGCGTGGTGGAGCGCCTCGATGACCGAAAGATAGGCGTCCGCGAGCTTCGTGTACTTGCCCACGAGGCCTATCCGCACCGTCTCCTGCGCGGCGTCGCAGCGCTTGACCAGCGCCTCCCAGGCCGAGAGGTCCGGCGAGGCGGTCTCCATCCCGAAGTGGTCGAGCACCTGGTCGTCCACGCCCTCGGCGCGGAAGTAGAGCGGCACCTTGTAGATCGAGTCGACGTCCCGGGCGGACACCACCGAGTCGACGGGAAGGTTCACGAACAGGGCGATCTTCTCGCGGATGTCGCGCGAGAGCGGCTCCTCGCTGCGGCACAGCACCATGTCTGGCTGGATGCCGATGCGGCGGAGCTCCTGCACTGAGTGCTGGGTGGGCTTGGTCTTGAGCTCACCGGCGTGGCCGAGGAAGGGGACGAGGGTCAGGTGCAGGAACATGCAGCTCTGCCGGCCCTCGTCGACCTGGAACTGGCGCAGCGCCTCGAGGAACGGAAGCGACTCGATGTCCCCCACCGTGCCGCCGATCTCGGTGATGACGAAGTCGACTTCCTCCGACTCCGCCATGCGCCGGATGCGGCTCTTGATCTCGTCGGTGATGTGCGGGATCACCTGGACGGTGCCACCCAGGTAGTCGCCGCGGCGCTCGCGCCGAATGACCGCGTCGTAGATCGCACCGGTGGTCACGTTGGACCCGCGCGTGGCGTTCACGTCGGTGAAGCGCTCGTAGTGACCCAGGTCGAGGTCGGTCTCCGCTCCGTCCTCGGTCACGAACACCTCGCCGTGCTGGAAGGGGCTCATCGTGCCAGGGTCGACGTTGATGTAGGGGTCGAACTTCTGCAGCGAAACCGACAGGCCGCGGGATACGAGCAGCTGCCCTATCGAGGCGGCGGCGATGCCCTTGCCCAGGGAGGAGACCACCCCGCCGGTCACGAAGATGAAGCGTGTCTTGGTCACCGGCGGCTCCCGATCGAGGGCCGCGGGGTCAGAAGGGGGACCCACTCGGCGCCGGCGAGAAGAGGGCGAACCGAACCTGGCAGCACGGAGTGAGGGTAGCGGCCTTTTCGGCCGGATAGGAATGCGAAGCGTTCGGCATCCGTGCCGAACCCTTCCCGGAATGCGAAGCATTCGGTATCCATGCCGAGTCCTTCCCGGATCATGCCGCGGCGAGCAACTCCTCGGCGTGGCGGCGGGCGCCCGCGTCGGACGTGTCGGCGCCCAGCATCCGGCAGAGCTCCTCGACCACGCCGGCGTCCTCGAGCCGCTCGACGCTGGCGCGAGCCACTCGGTCGGTCGCCGCCCCTGAGGACTTGACGATCTTGAAGTGCTGCTCTGCGAGAGCAGCGATCTGGGGCAGGTGCGTGATGCAGATGACCTGCCGGCCCTCCCCGAGCGCGCGCAGGCGCGCGCCCACCGCCCGGGCGGTCTGGCCTCCCACCCCCGAGTCCACCTCGTCGAAGACGAGCGTGGACGTGCCTCCGGCGCCCGCGGCGCTGAGCAGCGCCAGCATCACGCGCGAGAGCTCACCGCCCGAGGCGCTCTCGCGCACGGGCGCGGCCGGCACGCCCGGGTTGGGCGCGAGCATGAAGTCGACGCGCTCCGCGCCGGCCGGCCCTGTCTCCCCGCGCGGGCAGAGCTCGACGCTGAACGCGGCGCCGTCCATGGCCAGGCTTGCAAGCTCCGCCACCACCCGCTTCGCGAGCTCCGGCGCCGCCTTCCTCCTCCCCGAGGTGAGCAGCGCCGCGAGCCGGGCCCGCTCTGCCCCCGCCTGCGAGAGCTCCGCCTCCGCGCGCTCGAGGGTGACCTCAGCGTTCTCGAGCCGCTCGCGCTCGGCCGCGCAGTGCTCCGCGTGCTCGAGGACCGCGGCCACGCTGCCGCCGTGCTTTCGCTTGACCCGCTCATAGGCGTCCAGGCGTTCCTCCACCGCGTGCAGGCGGGCGGGGTCGGACTCGAGCCCGGCGAGGTAGCGCCAGAGCTCGCCGCCTAGGTCCTCCGTCTCGAGTCGCAGCCCGCGCAGACGGCCCGCGAGCGAATCGAGCTGCGGATCGGCGCCCGCAACGCCGTCGGCCAGCCGCTCTGCGTCGGCGAGGAGGGCGGCCACGCCCGGGCCGGCAGTTCCCTGGAAGTCGGCGTCGCTGGGGGCGATGGCGTGGGCCCCGGCCGCCGCCGCTGCGCGGAGCCCGTCCACCTTTCGCAGCCGCTCCCGCTCGGCTAGGAGCGACCGCTCCTCCTCACAGCTGGGGCCAATCGCATCGATCTCCTCGATCTCGAAGCGCAGTAGGTCGAGATCACGGTCGCGCGTGCCCGCGCGGGCGCGCAGCTCCTCCATCTCGGCTTCGAGCCGGCGGACCTCCGCATGCGCTCTACCCACCCGGTCCCGCAGCGCAAGGTGCTCCGGCCCGCAGAAGCCGTCGAGCAGGTCGAGTTGCACCGAGGCGACGGTGAGCCTGCGGTGATCGTGCTGCCCGAAGAACGAGAGCAGCCGGCCGCCGAGCTCACGGAGGTCGGCCGCGGTGGCCGAACGTCCCTGGACGTAGGCGCGCGTACGTCCTTCGGCGGTGACCCGACGGGCGAGCACGACCTCGCCATCCCCCTCGGCCAGCCGCTCGCGCAGGTCGGTGAGCCCGTCTGAGTCGAGCAGCCCGCGGGGCAGGTCGAACACGCCCTCGACATAGGCCTCCGGCGCACCCGGCCGCACGATGCCGGGCCGTGGTTTCCCCCCGAGCAGGAGGTCGAGCGCATGGGCCAGCACGGTCTTGCCGGCGCCGGTCTCGCCCGTGATCGCATTCAGGCCGGGGCCGGGCCGCAGCTCGGCGCGGTCGATGAGCAGCAGGTTCTCGATGCGTAGCTCGAGGAGCACGACCTTGGTGTACCAGCGCCCCCCGACGGAGCGGGATTTACGGGGCCCAGCCGACCGGACCGATTCCCGCTTGTTCCGGAGAGGGCGCCAAGTTGTCGGGGAGGCGGCCTCCCGCGTTACCCGGGAGGTCGGTGCTCAGTGGCTCAGCCGCCCGAACTTCTCCCGCAGCCGGTGGTAGAAGCTCGCGCCCGGAGCCTGGGCGAGGAAGGCCACGTCGTGGCGGAAGCGAACCTCGGCTCGCCCCTGGGGCTCGAGGGTGCTGACGCTGCGGCCGTCGGTCATGATGTCGACCGGCTCCTCGGAGGAGCGGTTGACCACCTGCAGGACGTCATCGGGCGCCACCACGAGAGCCCGCGCCGTGAGGGTGTGCGGCGCGATGAACGACACCACGTAGCCCTCCACTCCCCAGGCGAGCACGGGGCCGCCGTTTGCGAGGTTGTAGCCGGTCGAGCCCGCGGGCGTCGAGACCACGAGCCCGTCGCTTCGCACGTCGCCGAGCTCCTCGCCGACCACCGAGTAGCCCAGCTCGGCCACCCGCAGGTCCTGGCGCCTGTGGAAGGAGAGGTCGTTGATCCCGATGTACTCCTCATGCCCGGTCGAGACCGCCAGCGCGGGCAGCGCGAGCACGTCGAAGTCGCCCCCGAAGGCGCGAGCGATGCCGCCGTCGAGGTCCTCGCGCTCGGCCGTGGCGAGAAAGCCGATCGTGCCGAAGTTGATCGCGAACACCGGGACCTTCCGGCCGGCGAACCTCCGCATCGTGGAGAGGATCGTCCCGTCTCCGCCCAGCACGAGCGCCAGGTCGGTTGGCGCGTCCGCCTCGCAGCCGAGGATCGCGTTGCCCGGCAGGCCCGTGAGCTCGTGCTTCTCCACCTCCTCCACGGGGATCCGGAGCTCCACCCCCGCCTCGGCGGCCATCTCGGCCACCCGCGCGACGCCGGCCGGCGTATGTGCGGTCCGGCGGCGGGTGAAGAGGGTGATGGTCGCAGGCGCGTTCACGGCTCCGCCCTTCGCACGGCCGCTTCGAGATCCTGGACGGTCCCGGCCCGTCCCGACTCGGCGATCCGGACGAAGCTCTCGCGGTTGCCGGCGGGTCCGGGAAGCCCGGAGGAGGCGTAAGAGATAACCGCCAGGCCGAGCTCGTCACGCGCGAGCTTTCCGACCGCCACGAGCGCATCGCGGCGATCGTCGACGGAGCGCACCACCCCACCCTTACCCACCCGGCCGCGACCGAGCTCGAACTGGGGCTTTACGAGCGCCACGAGGTCGAACGCCGGCGCGACGCACTGGAGCACCGCGGGGAGGACCTTGCCCAGCGAGATGAAGGAGAGATCGGCAACCACGAGGTCAGCCGCCCACGGCAGGATGTCCGGAGAGAGCGAGCGCGCGTTGGTGCGCTCGAGCACGGTCACCCTCGCATCCTGTCGAAGCTTCCAGTGGAGCTCACCGTAGGCCACGTCCGCGGCGATCACCGCCTCCGCGCCGCGCTGGAGCAGGCAGTCGGTGAAGCCCCCGGTGGCGGCACCCAGGTCCAGGCAGCGGCGGCCGGCCGGGTCGATCGCGAACGAGTCGAGCGCGTTGGCTAGCTTCACGCCTGCGCGCGACACGAACGGCGGCGGCTTGGCCACCTCGACGCTGACGTCCTCGGTGACCATCTGACCGGGCTTGGAGGCCCGGCGCCCGTCGCCACCGAGGCGCACATCTCCGGCCAGCACCGCAGCGGCGGCTCGCGACCGGCTCTCGTACAGGCCGCGCTCGGCCAGCAGCGTGTCCAGACGTTGCTTTGGCATCGGCGCAGTGTGACGACCCGCACACCCCGCTGCCGGGCCGGGACTAGCCTCAAAGTGCGTGACCCTGTCCGACCCCTGTCTCACCAGGTGCGGTCTAGCCTGCTCATGGTGCTGGGCATTGCCCTGCTCCTGCTCCCCATAGCGCTCCTCATGAGCCCGGCGGCCATCGTCGCGGGCCTCTTCACAGGTGCGCTCGCGCTCGGGATCGGCATCGCCGGCACGGCCACGAGTGGACGCGGCACGATCCCCGTCCTAGCGCACAAGGCATATGACCGCGGCCTGGCTGCGGGGCTCCTCTTCACCGCACTCGCCTTCGGTGCCGTCGGCGAGCCCGCCGCGCTGGCCCTCTTTGCCACCACCGCGCTCGCACAGCTGCTCATGGCGGTGAACACGCGCTACAGCGCGGCGTCCGGCCCATAAGCAGCCCGGTGGCTCCGTACGGTGGTGAACCCCCGGATGCCGCCCGGGAGGCGCGTGGCACCCTGTCAAGGCCCTACGAGGCAAGGCCGCCTCGCCACCGCCCCGCTCCGGAGAGCGGCCTCGTCCCCGCCGCTCGGCGGTATGAGCCTGTCTCTAGGTCCTAGGCCAGCGCCCCGCGCGGGGCCAGCACGGCCTCTGCCACCCGCTCGGCCACCGCCTCGGGGGTGAGGCCGACCTCTTCGCGCAACAGCGCCGGTGTGCCGTGGGTCACATAGCGGTCGGGGAGCCCGATGCGAAGCACGCGGACATCGCCCATCAGGTCGTTGTCGGCCAGGTGCTCGAGAACCGCCGACCCGAAGCCGCCGGCCAGCACGTTCTCCTCCACCGTCACGAGCAGGTCGTGCTCGGAGGCAAGCGAGGCGATCAGCTCGCCGTCGAGGGGCTTGGCAAAGCGGGCGTCGGCCACCGTGGGGTCGACCCCGTGCGCCTCCGAGAGCCGCCGGGCGGCGCCGAGCGCCACCGGGACCCCGTAGCCGTAACCCAGGAATGCCACCCGCTCGCCTTCTCGGAGCACCTCGCCGCGGCCGATCTCGAGCGGCTCGGGGATCGCCGGCAGCGGCGCGCCCTCGGCCTCGCCGCGGGGGTAGCGGATGCCCACCGGGCCGTCGTCGTAGACGAGCGCCGTGTGGAGCATGTGGACCAGCTCGGCCTCGTCCCGGGGAGCCATCAGCGTCATGTGGGGCAGGCTGCGCGTGTAGGAGATGTCAAAGGCCCCGTGGTGGGTCGGCCCGTCGTCGCCCACGAGACCGGCGCGGTCCATCGCGAAGACCACGTTCAGCTTCTGCAGGCAGACGTCGTGGACCATCTGGTCGAAGCCGCGCTGGAGGAAGGTCGAGTAGATGGCGAGTACGGGCTTGGCTCCCTGGAGCGCGAGCCCGGAGGCGAACAGCACGGCGTGCTGCTCGGCGATGCCCACGTCGTAGTAGCGCTCGGGCAGCTCCCTCTGGAGGATGTCGAGCCCGGTGCCCGTGTTCATGGCCGCGGTGATGCCGATCACGCGGCGGTCGCGGCGGGCCTCCTCGAGGAGGGCGTTTCCGAACACCGCGGTGTACTGCGGCGCCTTGGCGGGCCCGGGCGGCGGTTCGACGGGGGTCGCCGGCTTGGGTGCGGGCGCACCGTTCAGGATCGAGGCCGGCTTGGCGGCGTGCCATCTCTCCATGCCCTCGAGCCCGCCGTCCTCGGCTGCCGCGAAGCCCTTGCCCTTGATGGTCTTGCAGTGCACCACTACGGGACGGTCGGCCTCGAGTGCCTCGCCGATCGTCTCGCGCAGTGCCGGGATGTCGTGGCCGTCGATCACGCCCATGTAGGCCAGGTCGAGCTCCTCGAAGAACAGCCCGGGCGCCCAGTAGGCCTTCAGCGACTCCTTCACGATCGGGCCCAGCCGCTCGATCCGCTCGCCGATGCCGGGGAGCCTTGTGAGGCCCTCCTCCACGTCCGCCCTGGCCTTGTGCAGCTTCGGGTTCATCCGTATCCGGTTGAAGTAGCGCGACAGCGCGCCGACGTTGGGGGAGATCGACATGCCGTTGTCGTTCACCACGATCACGATCGGCTCGTCGAGGCCGCCGGCGTTGTGAAGCGCCTCGAAGGCCACGCCGCCGGTGAGAGCGCCGTCCCCGATCACGGCCACGACCTTGCCGTCCTCGCCGTAGCCCCGCCGCATCGCCTCCTTGAGGCCGACCGCATACGACACCGAGGTCGAGGCATGACCTGCGCCCATGATGTCGTGAGGGGACTCGGCCACCGAGCAGAATGGCGCCAGCCCGCCGTACTTGCGGATCGTGTGTAGCTCGGCGCGTCGGCCGGTGAGCAGCTTGTGCGGGTAGGCCTGATGGCCCACGTCCCAGAGCACCTTGTCCCGCGGGGAGTCGAGCAGGCTGTGAATGGCCACCGCGAGCTCGCAGGCGCCCAGGTTGGCGCCGAAGTGCCCGCCGATCTCGCCGATCGTCTCGATGATCTGCCCGCGGACCTCCTGGGCCACCTGGGCCAGCTGGTCATCGGTCAGGCCCTTCAGGTCCTCGGGCCCGTCGATGTTGTCGATAAGCGGCGTCATGTCTGCCTCATCAGAATGTAGTCGGCGATCGCCTCGAGCCGTGCAGTGCTCCCGTTGGACTGCCGGAGGGCGCCCCGGGCCTCCGCGTGGGACTCCCGGGCAAGCTCCCTGGCGCGATCGAGGCCGAAGACGCTCACGTAGGTGGGTTTGCCATGGCGCTCGTCCGATCCGCTCGGCTTGCCGAGCTCCGCGTCCTTGCCGGTCACGTCGAGTATGTCGTCCACGATCTGGAACAACACGCCAAGTTCTTCGGCAAACCGGCCGTAGTGCAGCGTGGCGGGCCCATCGACACACCCCAGCAGCAGCACGCAGCCGACCGAAGCGGCGATCAGGCGCCCCGTCTTGAGCTCGTGCACCCGCCGCAGACCGGCGGGATCCAGCTCGCTCGAGGCCGTGACGTCGAGGTACTGGCCGCCGACCATCCCCCCCACCCCGGCGGCCGCGGTCAGCTCGGCAGCGGCCGCCAGCACGTCGCCGGGCGCTCCTCGCTGGCGCGTGAGCACGAGGGCCAGCGCCTCGGCGAACAGGCCGTCGCCCGCGAGTATCGCCACGTCCTCGCCGTAGGCCACGTGACAGGTGGGCTTGCCGCGGCGCAGCCCGTCGTCGTCCATGGCGGGCAGGTCGTCGTGGATGAGCGAGTAGGTGTGGATCATCTCGAGCGCCACGGCCAGCGGCATCACCTCCTGCGGTTCCCGCCCGAGCGCCTCGGCGGTGGCAAGCGCCAGCACTGGACGGATGCGCTTGCCGCCGGCGAGCAGGGAGTAGCGCATGGCCTCGTCGAGCCCGGCGGTGCCGGGCTCGTCACCGAAGTGCAGGTCGGCGAGGTAAGCGTCCACCCGCTCCTGCAGGTCGACGGGAAAGACGGCCTGCGCGGCGTCCGCTCTCAGAGAAGCTGCTCCTGGCCCCCGTCCGGGGCCTCGCGCTCGGCCTCGCGGGCGGCGCGGTCGAGCTCCGACCCCGCCCGGCCGGCGAGCTCCGCACAGCGCTCCACGAGGGCGGCCGCCTCCTCTGCGCCGAGGTGGCCGGCTCGCAGCCTCGACGCCGCGTCCTCCAGCTCACCGACCAGCGCGTCGAGCTCGGCGCTCACGCGGACCCGACGCTCTCGCGTAGCACGGCGCCGAGGATGCCGTTGAGGAAGCCGGGCGCCTCCGTCCCGCAGAGTTCCTTTGCGGCCTCGACCGCCTCGTCGATCGCCACCTCGGCCGGCACATCGCTTCGGTGCAGCACCTCGAAGAGGGCGACGCGCAGGATGTTGCGCTCAAGTGGGGCTATGCGGTCGAGCGTCCAGCCCTCGGCGTGGCGCTCGATCAGCCCGTCGATCTCCTCCCGCCAGTGCTCGACCCCCTGCACGAGCTCGCGGGTGAACGTCCGCGCGGTCGGCTCGAGCACCTCGCGCGGGCTGCGCCGGTTGAGGTCTGACTGATAGAGCGCCACGACCGCCGCCCGGCGCTGTTCGGTGCGGCGCATCCTGGGACCTAGGCGCGGGAGACGTACTCGCCCGAGCGCGTGTCCACGCGCACGCGGTCGCCCACGTTCACGAACAGCGGCACCCTCACCGCCACCCCGGACTCGAGCGTGGCGGGCTTGTCGCCGCCGCCGGACACGGTGTCACCCTTCACGCCCGGCTCGGTCTCGGCCACCGCGAGCTCCACGGCGCTCGGCACCTGAAGGTCCGTGGGGCGCTCGTCCACGTAGAGGATGTCCACCTCGTCGCTCTCCTTGACCCAGCGCAGTGAGTCCCTGACCTGGTCCTCGGGGATCGTGAGCTGCTCGTAGGTCTGGACGTCCATGAGGTGGGCGTCCGTGCCGTCGGAGTAGAGGTACTGCATCTTGCGCGTCTCGGTGCGGATCGGGCGGAACTTCTCGCCTGCCCTGAAGGTCTTGTCGAGCGCCGCGCCGTCGCTGACCCGCTTGAGCTTGGTGCGCACGAAGGCCCCTCCCTTGCCGGGCTTCACGTGCTGGAAGTCGATGATCTTGAAGACCACGCCGTCGACCTCGATGTGCGTGCCGTTCTTGAACTGGTTGGTTGAGATCATGGTGGGCCTCGCGCCGGAGCCGGCACGGACGGTCGACACCCAATGATGACGCACCGCCGGACCGAGCTTCGCCACGGCGTGACCTGAGCCGCTGTTCAGTTAGGAGCGCGGCTACGGCCTGTGGATCGCGAGGCGGCTCTGCGACCGTGTGGAGGCGCTGTCGACCGAGGCCGGCACGGTGATCCGCCCGTACATGAGCCTGGCGGCCGGCTGACCGCTGACAGGTCGAACTCGAACCAGACGCGCGTGTGCCGATCCGCGCGTCATCTCGCGCGCCGCGAAGCGAAAACGCCGGTTCAGAGCAGCCCGTCCTCCAGGCCGCTCGGGACTCTCCCCTCGTCGGCCAGCTTTCTCAGATGGGCCCTCAGCGTGAGCGCCGCCGCGGGGCCCAGCGCGGGCGGTGCGTCGCTCCAGGCGCGCTCCAGCAGCTCATCCTCGCTTCGAGCGCCCGCCGCGAGGGCCTCGAGGAGAAGCCGCTCGCGCTCCAGGCGGTGGGCGATGTACTCCTCGATCTTTGCGCGCGGCCTCCAGACGTAGGGGCCGTGGCCCGGGCAGAGCACCTCGAGGTCGAGACCGCGAAGCGTGCGCAGCGAGTCCAGATAGGCAGACAGGGAGCCCTCATCGGGCGAGATGAACACGCTTCCCTCGCCCATCACCGTGTCGCCCGCAAAGCACGTGGTGCCCGCGATCAGGCAGACGTGGTCGGGGGCATGGCCCGGGGTGGCCACGGCCCGAAGGGGGCCGATCCGCTGACCGCCGCGCGGCAGGGTCACCGGCGCTCCGCCGGAGCGCTCTGAAAGGGGCTCTGCGCCCTCGGAATGGTCGGCGTGGGAGTGGGTAAGGACGATGCCCTCGAGCGGCCCGTCGAGCGCCGACTGCACAGCCCGCAGGTGCCCTTCGTCGGCCGGTCCGGGATCCACCACCCAACCGCCGAGGACGTATGTGTTCGTGCCGTCGAGGGTCATCGCGGACGGGTTGGGCGCCCGCACGCGCCTCACTCCGGTCGGGTCGCGGTCCCCGTCTTGCACGGACACTCCCTCGAGATCCTGCCATGGATTCGTGTCGGGCCCGCGACCACCCGCGCCCGTCCCACAGTCACATGTTGCTCCCGCGCCCCTTCTGGGTACACAACCGCCAGACCGGCCCGCAAGGGACAGATCGAACGAAGCAGGGGAGGTGATCAGCGACACGATGCGTAGCGCATCGCCAACACACCAGCTCGATGGCCCCGAGGACGGGTTCTGGATCCGGATGGAGGGGGGCTCCCTCGCCGCCGGGCGCGCGAGACGGGAGCTGGCACGCCTCCACGAGGGCCTCGATCCGCCGTTGCTCGAGAACATCAGGCTGCTCGTGACAGAGCTCGTATCGAACTCCGTGCGCCACGCCGGCGCCACCACCGTCGAGCTGACGGTGGCGGTGCGTCCCGCGAACGTTTACGTGGAGGTGGCAAACCGCGGCGCGGCGTTCACCCCCACGGCGCGCGAGCGCCGGCATGAAGCCAATCCCGGGTGGGGCCTATTCCTGCTGGACCGCCTCTGTGACGACTGGGGAGTGGGAGCGGACCCCGGCTGCCAGCGCGTCTGGTTTGAGATGGCCCGCGCCTGACCGACAGGTGGTCGAACCGCCGCGTTCGATCTTTGGACGCCGGGCGGAGTACTGAGGCGCCTCGGGTCTCGATCATGTCCGCATGGCGCGAGATGGGCAGCCGGTCAACCGGTACATGCTGGTGCCCCGCTCCCTCGCGACCGCCCCGAAGCAGGGGCCGGTGCGCCGCCGCTACAGCCTCGCGCGCGTGGGTGTCTCGGCGCGCTCGGCCCTCGGAGAGGATCGCCACGAGCGGCTCGAGCGGGCAGCCGAGCCTAGGAAAGACTGAGCTGGGGATCCTCGGGCGGAGGCCCGGGGTCCTGGCCCAGCAGCGCGCGGAAGCGCCGAGCGGCGCTCGGGGCGTCGTCATCCCGGTTGTTGTTGAAGAGGACATGGACCTCGGCCGCCCCGTCCGCCAGCCCGCGCACGCGGCCCTCTATCTCCTGTAGCTCCTCATCGCCGTAGATCCAGCCGAAGCGCTCCGCCACGCTCTTGCCGTGCATGTATCCCGCAAGGTTGCGCCCGTGGATGCGCAGGTAGGCCAGGTCGTCGCGAGTTACGGCGTCGAGCGGGGGCATCACCGGAATCTCATCGCCCACGGGCGCATCGACGCACACGAAGGCGACCCCGCGCTCGGAGAACCACGCGAGCGTCTCCCCCGCCCGCTCGTCCTCGACCCAGCGGCGGTTGCGCAGCTCGACCGCGAGCCGGCGCGGCGCCACGGCTTCGACGAGCGACTCGAGCTCTTCGAGCACATGGCGCTTGGGGGAGAAGGCCGGCGTGAGCTGCAGGAGCAGCGCGCCGAGCTTGCCGGCGTTCTCGAGGGGCTCGATCGCGTGGAGGACCTGGCGGATGAGCGCGGACTCGAGCTCGGAGGTGAGCTCGACGCGCCCGCGCGCGGTTGTCGTTGCCCGCTCACGGAGCTCTGGCGGCAGCGAGTCGGGCGCGGCGGAGTGGCGCGATAGCAGGCGGTGGAGCTTCACGTCGAAGACGAAGCCCTCGGGTGTGACCTCACACCAGCGCTTCACCGTCGAGCGCTCCGGCACCGCGTAGAAGCTCGAGTTCAGCTCGACGCACTCAAAGCGCTCCGCGTACCAGGGCAGCCGGTCCCGCGCGGGCATCCCTGGCGGGTACCAGTCCTTGATGAAGCCCGGGTCTGCCCAGCTCGAGGTGCCCACCAGGATTCGGCCGCTCATCCCCCCAACGCTACCTGCGTTCGGGGTCCCATTCCGGCCCCTGGACGCGGGAAAGGGGCCGAAGCCCCTTTCCCGTCCTACCCAGTGCCGGCCGTGCCGATCAGGCAGGCGTCTGGGTCTCGTCGTTCTGGGCCTTGGCCACCGTCGAGACGCACTTGCCGAAGGCGTTCTTGCCGGGGTACGCGGCCTTGAACGCATCCGCGTCGGCCTTCTGCAGGCCGCGGCAGGTCTTCGCCGGGTTCAGGCTCTCGTCCCTCTGCTCGGCATCCGCCTTGGCGTTGAGGGCCCGTGCAGCGGCCGACACACACCGGCCGTAGGCTCCGGGATTGGCAGGCTTGCCCTTGGTGCCGGGCGCGCGCTTGAGGGTCCCGCATGCCTCCTTGGCCGCCTTGAACGCTGTGCTGCGCTCGCTCGTCGCATCGGCGGTGCGCACCTTGACGCAGCGACCGAAGGCATTCTTGCTGTTGGCCCTCGCCTCGAGCTTCACGATCTGGACGAAGTTCGCGCGTGTGTCCACGGTCCTCAGCATTTGACGGCACTCCTGCTTGCCCTCGCGCTTGTCTGCGTCTGTCGGTACGGCCGCCGCGGTGGCGGGCAGCGCCAGGGCCGCCAGCAGGCCCAGCGGAATGAAAAGTCGCTTCATGGATGGCTCTCCTTGCCTGGTTTACGGTGCAACGTCTTCTTCCTATAACGTCGCCTCGGGCCGGAGGTTATGGTCGCCTCTCCCGGCCTCGACGGATGTTGGAGTGGCCCTCTCGGGCCCATCCGTGCTACCTGGCTGTAGAGGGAAGCGCCCGCCGCTCCCCCCGAGAACCGGGTTTCGGCGCAGAGCGTGCACCGGCCAGGTAGGCGGAGAGGGATACCACGGCGATGACCTCGGCGAGCACCGAGATCAGCACCGGCCCTCTCAGCGTCGGCTCGACGTAGTCGAACAACCCGCCGGCGACGTAGCGCGAGATCGCGATCGACACGAGCGCCGTTGCCGACAACGCGATTCCCACGAGCGCGCCAAGCACGCGGGCGCGTGTGGCGAGCAGAAGGCAGACAACCCCTGCCCCGAGGGCATTCAGTAGGAAGAGCACGCCGATGGTGGGCACGTCCTTGATGAAGTCGGCGTACTGCTGGAGGTGCACCGCCCCGACCACCACCGTGGACAGCGCGCCCACCACCCTCAAACGATCGCCCCCCCCGGCGTGCATCAGCGCACCACCCGGATCTTGCCCTTCATGAACGGGTGATAGGCGCAGATGTAGTCGAAGCTACCCGGCTTGCGAAGCGTGATGCTCCCGCTCTTGCCCTTCTCGATCCTGTCGGTGTCAAACGCCCCGCCTGCGGTGGAGGTTGCCGTGTGGTCGGCGGTGTCGTCGTTCACGAAGGTGACCTTCGAGCCGGCCTTGACCGTGACCGCAGCGGGCATGTACTTGAACGCCTTGATCCCCACACGGCCCTCCTTGCTCACCGGGCCCTCGACCTGCGAGGCGCTCGCGGACTGCTCCCCGCCGCCGTCCTTTTGCGACAGGAGCGCGACGCCGCCGGTGGTAAGAACCAGGGCGACTCCGAGGGCGACGAGGAGACGGTCGAAGAGGCGGAGCACACCAGGTATATCGGAGGGCATCCGCCGGCGGATCAGAATGCTCCACTCGGGGAGATTGGATTTCCAAACGGTCACTCGATTTCACCCGCGCCCCCGCCCAAAGCTGTTGGCCACCGGGGCGACCGCGCGCAGGTCACCGATCTCCCTGGCTTCCGTCGATGGCGAAGCCGTATACGGAAGCGCAGCCTCGCTGCTCCACGTTCGACGCGGCTCGATGTGCCTGACCTCGGCGCCCGGGAGATCGCCGCGATCGAGGCGCCGCACCTCGTGGACCAGAACGTTGATCACCCCCTCGCGGCGCTCGAGGCGCCCGTCGGCGATCACGAGCGGCTCGCCCCGGACCGCCAACCGGCAGCGGTCGTGGACGGGCGGGGGAACGATCAGGTTGATCGTCCCGTGCTCGTCCTCGAGCAGCATGAACGTGACGCCCCTGGCCGTGGCCGGGCGCTGGCGGGCCACCACGAGCCCCGCCACCCGCACCGGGGTGCCGTGCCGCGCCGTCTCGATCTCTGCGCTCGACAGCGCCCCCGCCGGAAGCGAGGGGCGCATCAGCTCGAGCGGATGCTCGCGCAGGGTCACGCCGGTCGAGCCATAGTCGGCAAGGAGCCGCTCCCATACGTCGAGGCTGCGCAACCCTGGCGCATCGTGGAGGTCGAGCGGAAGGGCGAGCTGGATGCCGATCCTCTCTCCCCTTCCCGAGCCCACCGGCACTCCCGGCGCCGCCACCCCGAGCAGCCACAGCGCCCGGCGGCGACGCTCCTCCTCGGGGCCCTCGGGCAGAACGTCACAGGCGCCCGCCCAGGCGAGACGCTCGAGCGTGTCGGACCCCGCCCCGGAGCGTCCCGCAAGATCGGCGACCGAGTGAAACGCGCCGCCGCTCGCGCGCTCCGCCACGAGCGCCTTCACCTCCGCCTCGCGCACGCCGTTCACGTAGCCGAGCCCCATCCGCACGGCGCCTCGCTCGATGCCGCACTCGGCACCGCTTCTCTCGACGCACGGCGGCAGCACCTCGAGGCCGCGGCGCTGGACCTCGTGCACCAGCGAGTCCGGCGGGTAGAAGCCCATCGGCTGCTCGTTCAAGAGCGCACACAGGAACTCGGCGCTGTAGTGCACCCGCAGCCAGGTCGACTGGTATGCGAGCAGCCCGAACGCCGCCGAGTGCGCCTTGGGAAAGCCGAAGCCCGAGAAGCCGACGATCTGTGCATACACCCGCTCGGCCGTCTCGCGCGAGGCGCCGCGCCGGGTCGCACCCGCGATGAACTTCTCCTCGTAGGAGCGCATGGCGGCCTCAGAGCGGCGGCGGCTCATCGCGCGCCGCAGCCCCTCGGCCTCGCCGGCGCTGAAGCCCGCAAAGGCCATCGCCACCTCGATCACCTGGTCCTGGAAGACGATCGTCCCGAGCGTGTCGCGCAGCGCCGGCTCGAGCGACGGGTGCTCGTATGGAACCTCGTAGTCCGGGTCCTCGCGCAGCCTCTTCTTGCGCTCGATGTAGGGGTGGACCGCGCCGCCCAGGATCGGACCGGGGCGAACGAGCGCCACCTGCACGGTCAGGTCGTCAAGCGACTCGGGCCTCGTTCGCTTCAGCATCTGCATCTGCGCGCGGCTCTCGATCTGGAAGACGCCCATCGTCTCCGCCTCCTGGATCTGGACGTAGACCTCCTTGTCTGCGAAGTCGATCCGCGAGAGGTCGATCCGCTCTCCGCGCGTGCGCGCGATCAGCTCCACGGCGCGCTCGACGGCGGAGAGCATCCCCAGTCCGAGCAGGTCGATCTTGAGAAAGCCCGCGTCGGCGCACGAGTCCTTGTCCCACTGCACCATCTGACGGCCCTCCATCGCGGCGGGCTGCACCGGGCAGAGGTCGATCAGCGGCTGGGTCGAGATGACCATGCCGCCGGGGTGCTGGCTCTGGTGGCGCGGCAGCCCGGCCGCGGCGCGCGCGAGGTGGACGAGCGCCTGCCAGCGCGGCGATCCGCCGCGGGCGGCGCGCGTGTCCGCCACGTCCTTTGCGATGTCGTTTCCCGGGGTCCATGGATCGACGGTGCGCGCAAGGCGCTCGATCTCACCCGGCGGCAGGCCGAGCGCCTTTGCGAAGTCGCGAACCGCCGAGCGCACCTGGTAGGTGGCGAAGGCGGCAACGAGCGCCGAGCGGTCGTGGCCGTAGCGCTCGTGGACACGGGGGATCAGCGCCTCGCGGATGTCGCGCGGGAAGTCGAGGTCGATGTCCGGCAGGGCGGTGAGCTCCTCGTTGAGAAAGCGGCCGAGGTGGAGGTCGGTGGCCACCGGGTCCACGTGCGAGAGGCCGGTGAGGTAGCAGACGATCGAGGAAACGCTCGAGCCCCTCCCCCGCCCCGGCGGGAGCAGCGCGCGGACGGTGCCGGTGCCGCGCACCTCGGCCGCCACCTCGCGCGCCAGCTCGAGCAGGTCGCGGTGCAGCAGGAAGAAGCCAGAGAGCCCGAGTGAGCGGATCACCCGCAGCTCCTCATCGAGGCGGGCCTCGCTCTCGGAGCGGTGGGGGCTTCCCGCATAGCGCTCGGTCAGCCGGTCGCGGCAGATCTCCGCCAGGCGGCCGTCGGCGGTCGGATCCTCGGAGCCCGGATAGGCATAGCCAAGGTCACTTGTGATGTCGAAGCGCAGGCGCTCGGCCAGCTGAGCCGTCTCCGTCACCGCGTCCGGGTGCTCGCGGAAGCGCTCCGCCATCGCCGCAGGCGTGGCCAACGCGTGGGAGCTGTTTCCCCGCCGGTCGGGCTCGCATTCGTCGATCGTCCTACCGAGCCGCACGGCCACGAGCGCGTCCTGCAGCCGCGTGCGTGAGCGGGTGTGAGAGTGCACGTTGCCGGTGGCCACGGTGCACACGCCGATCCGCTCGGCCAGCTCGGCGAGCAGCCGATTGCGGCGGCGATCGTAGCGGGCATAGGGCCGCTGGAGCTCGATCCGCAGGCCTTCGGCGCCGAAGATCTGAAGCAGACGCCGCGCGGCCGCGAGCGCATCGGGATGGCGGTCGTCCTCGACCGCCCGAGCGAGCGCCCCGTGGCGCGCACAGCCCGACAGGCACACGAGGCCTTCGGCGTGGCGCCCGAGCGCGCCGTAGGTGGTGACCGGCGGCAGTGGAGAACTACTCGAAGCATTCGGCGTCCATGCCAAATCCTTCCCGCGATTCGAAGGATTCCGCGTCCGTGCCGAATCCTGATCGCCACTCGAAGGATTCCGCGTCCGTGCCGAATCCTGATCGCCACTCGAAGGATTCCGCGT
>JAUJNT010000003.1:286757-294960 GCA_030448005.1 Thermoleophilaceae bacterium | reverse complement strand
CCGTGCCGAATCCTTCCCCCTCGCCCTCCCCCTCGGTCGCGTGCCCGCGTGCGCCTCGGTGATCAGCCGGCAGAGGTTGCGATAGCCCGCGCGCGTCTCGCACAGGAGCGTGAGGTGAGCGCCGTCCTCCATCGTCAGCTCCGCGCCGGTGATCGGCCGCACGCCGAGAGGCTTGAGCGACCGAGCCAGCTCCATCGCCCCGTGCAGGCCGTCGTGATCGGTCAGGGCGAGCGCCTCGTGCCCCAGTTCGGCCGCTGCCCCGGCGAGCTCGAGCGGATGCGATGCTCCGTCGAGGAACGAGTAGGCGGAGTGGCAGTGAAGCTCAACGTACGGCATACGAACAGATGTTCGCATATGTGCCACGCTCGTTCGCTGAGCTTGTTCGGGTCCCGGGGCACGGCGAGCTTCGCCGGCTCGGTCCCCCGGGGCCATCCGCGCTGAAATTGCGGCACGGGCTGAGGGCCGCCGCTCGGGACGGGCCGGTGAGCGCGGCTCCGGGAAGGCAGCGCGTCCCTCCGAGCGCAGCGCCGGCGCGGATCTCTGGAGCGGCCTGGCCTCGAGCAAGAACCCGTCGCTGATGCCGGCCGCATCAGATCCCGGCCTCTCCAGACGCGGCATTGGCATCGGTTCTGGCGCGACTCTGGCACTAGCCCTGCTTGGCGCGGGCGCCCTGGCGTTGCTCGGCCTCGGGTTCGCCGAGGCGCAGAGGCGGCGCAAGGCCTCCAGCACGGTTCCCAGTAGGCACTAGCTCAGCAAGGAAGCGTCGCGAGACAAGAGGCCGCGGCTCGCCCGGCGGCCTCTTGTCCAGCGGTGGCCCGCGCTTGACCGCCCCAGATGCGGACGTCCCCAGGCCCACGGAGGCTGGCCTCGGTTCGGTGAAATTGCACCCCATGGATCCTCCATGTCGCTGGGCAAGCGATCCTCGGCCCCCCTCGACTCCGAGGAAGGGCAGGGTGCGGCGCCCCCGGCCGAGGGACGCCCGCTCGCCGCGACCGGACCGAAGCGGCGCACGGCGTCCGGCTCTCCGTCGGGGCGGGCCCGGCCTGGGGGACCCGAGCCCTCATCACCGCCGCTTTCTTGCGTCGCTCAGGGGGGCGTGGGCAGCGGCGCGGCGTGGCGATCCCGAGATCCCCGCGACCGGGGCCCGTGCACGGCACCCCTGATGTAGAGCCCGTCCATCGGCGTGCGGTGGGAGCCTCGAAAGGCGCCAACTTCGCCCAGGCGGGCAACCGAACCCCCGGCTGGCGCGTAGGACCACCGACCGAAGGACCAAACCGGGAGGAACCCATGCTCGCTCGCCGTCTGCCGCTGATCGCCTCGCTTTGCGTGATCGTCCCTGGTGTGTTCTTCGCACCGACCGCGCTTGCCGCGCACGAGAGCAACAACCGCTTCGACTTCAAGCCGACGACCGCCGCACCGGGCGCCGACGGACGCGGGATCAGCAACTACCTAGCGGGAGCCTCCACAGACGACAACGAGCTGTGGAACAGCCACGTCCGGGCCACGGGACTGGCGCCGAACACGCGCTACACGTTCTGGGCTGAGAACAACAACGACACGTTCCAGCCGGCGACTGTGCCGATGGGCGACGCGGCCGTGTGCTCGTTCGTGACCGACAACGCCGGGCGTGGCAGCTGCCGGCGCCAGAAGCACAACGAGCCCGCGCTGGCGATCGCGCGCATTCGCGTCGGGGACATGAACACCTTCGGGGCCGTCGTGCTCGAAGCCCGTCGCCTGCCCGTCGACGCTGACCGCAAAGTTGACGATGGCGAGATCGAGAGCAGCGGCGGAAAGCGCGACCGCTAGCCGCCGCCGTCCAATTGCCGCCGGCCAGGGTTGCGAGCGGACCGGCGAACGTAGCAACTTTTTGGGGTACGCTCAGTTGATGATCGAAGTGCTTCTTCGGCGCAAGACCATCGTTCGCTGGGTGCTTCTGCAGGGGCTGCTCGCTGCCGCGCTGGTAGCGCCCGCGGCCGCGGCGTCCCCGCGTCCCATTGCTTCGTTTAGCTACTCCCCGGCGGCACCGCAAGCCGGAGGCGCCGTGGCATTCGACGCATCGACGTCGAGGGACCCCGACGGCCCCATCGTGTCCTACCGGTGGGATTTTGGCGATGGAAGCGTGCAAACCTACTCGAGCCCGCTCGCGACGCACACCTACTTGCTGCCGGGCGCCTACACCGTGACGCTCAAGGTCACAGGCAATGGCGGCCCGAACGACACGGGCACGGCGAGTCGGACGCTCACTGTTTCAGCTGTTCCCCCCGGTGCGCCTCCTCCGCCGCTCTCGCCTCGACCGGTCTGCTCCGACGGGATCGACAACGACGGCGACGCGCTCGTCGACTTTGGGACCGACCCAGGCTGCAGCTCACCCGATGACAACAACGAATTCAACCCCCCGCCACCCGGGGCCCCGGCTGTAGCTGATTGTGCTGATGGCATCGACAATGACGGGGACGGCAGGATCGACTTTCCGAGAGATCCCGGCTGCATCTCCGCCTCCGATCCTGGCGAGCCCGACTTGCTTGCCGCAGCACCCGCGCCTGCACTGCTCACCCCGTTCCCGATCGTCCGGATTGTGGGTTCTTCCCGAGGCAGCGGCGCCAAGATCCGCCTGCTTGCCGTTCGCGCCCCGGCCGGATCGACGATCGAGCTGCGCTGCCGAGGGAGGGGATGTCCTATTTCCCGCCAGACCAAGCGGGCCAGCGTGTCGAGACGGGTCCGCTTCCCTCGCTTCCAGCGCTACCTGGGCGCAGGGGTCGCGCTCGGAATCTACGTTGGGAAGCCCGGGTTCATCGGCAAGTACACGCGTTTCAGGATCCGGAATCGCAAGCGGCCGGCGCGGGTCGACCGCTGCCTCCTTCCGAGAACGCCCCGGCCGGCACCCTGTCCCACGGGTCCAGCCGGCGGGTAGGACCCCGCCCCGGTGGGAGGGAGCGGCCGGAGGAGACCCAGCCGGCGTCAGCGTTCCTTGGGTCCAACCCGCCCGGCCCGGCAAGGCTCGGCCTGAAGCGGTCGCGGTTCCAAACCAAGGCCAGCGGCCCTTGGCTCACCACCACCCTGCGGCCTTCTGAGCGCGTCCGTTGTCTATTGGTGCCCGTTGCTTCCAAAAGGCGCGTTGCACTCTACGCGGGGTTTCGGCTGGCGGCGTCGTGGGGGAGTGGCCTATCGGGGTCCATGATGGACCGGCGGCGGACACCTCTCCCACCGATGCCACAAGGCGGGGCGGTCCCTAAGGGGAGTCTGAACGGGACCGCCCCCACCTGTTCTCAAGTATCCCCCTGCTCTCTTGGTGCCGGCTTAAGCAGGCGTGGAGCGCGTGTTAAGGAATGAGCCGGCTCGCCCGCTGCATCCGGACGCTAGCCTCACCACCGCGCCTGGACAGCTCGCCGAGTACGGACTCAGGGGTCTGCCGTGGGCGTTGTTAGCGAGCGGCTGGGACCTTGAGTCCCTTGTCGCCTGATGTTTCAGGACGCGGATTAGTGGCGACACTCGCTGCTGTGCCTCACCCAAGCGCAAGCTGAGATTTTGAACACGCAGTGCAAACCAAGACCGTCGGGAGGACGCCACGAGCATGACCCGCTCTGCCAGGACGAGCAACACGAGCCTTCCACCCGGGACGAGCAACGCGAGCCCTCGCTCCTCCGGCGCCGCCCAGCGTCAAGAGCACAAGCGGATTGGCTCCACCCTTATCGCCGTCGGCGTGCTCGCGTCTGCGGTCGTGGCCGGCTTGAGCATCGAGGTTGCTCCTGCCCAGGCCACCTTCCCAGGCGAAAACGGCCGGATCGCTTGCGATGGCGCCCGCGGCCCTGCGGCTCCGTCGGACCCTCCTCCGACAGGTTTCTCGCGGGCGGAGGTCTACACGATGGATCCCGACGGCGGCGATGTGCGAGTGCTCACGAACAACGCCGTGGAGGACGTGGACCCTGCTTGGTCGCCCGACGGCACGAAGCTCTCCTTCGACAGCCTGCGGGACAGCGGCGCGCTTGAGATCTACACCATGAGCCCCGATGGCACGGGGATCAGGCGGCTCACCTTCGCGCTGGCGGAGGACCGCCGGACGAGCTGGTCGCCTGACGGCAGCATCGCCTTTCAGGCGGGCCGGGACGGGAACTTCAACATCTACAGGATGAACGGCGATGGCAGCAACCAGCGGCAGCTGACGTTCGACCCGCAGCAGGACACCCAGCCGGCGTGGTCGCCCGACGGCGCCAAGATCGCCTTTCGGAGCGGACGGGTCGCCACCTCGGCCGGCGACATCTTCACGATGGACGCCGAGGCCGGCGAGGTGAGCGACCTGAAGAACCTAAACAGTTCGCCGGCGCCGGTGGGCGAGTTTGCACCCCACTACTCGCCCGACGCAAGGCAGATTGCCTTCCAGGCCACACTGGCCGATGGAACCCTCGCCATCTTCAGGATGGACGCAGACGGGAGCGGGCCGCCGACGTTCCTGACTACCGTCACCACTGAGCCGGGCAGACGGTTCAGCAACAATGAGAGCAATCCCGCCTGGTCGCCCGACGGGACCAGGATCGTCTTCCACAGCGACCGCGACAGAGACCCAACCTCCACCGATCCCGCGCTGCGCGACAACGTCGAGGTGTACACCATGAACGCCTCAGATGGCGGCGATGTGCGGCGCCTTACCACCAGTCCGGGCTTTGACGGGCGCTGTGACTGGCAGGCGATACCCCGTCAAGCCGGTCCGGGCCCCGGCCCTGGCCCTGCGCCGGTGATTCCGGGGGCTCCGTTTGAGGGTTGCCCGAACCTGACCGCGAACGTTATTCGCGGCACCGCGGCGGGGGGCCGGATCACCGGCACGGTGCGCGGTGACCGGATCTTCGGCGGCACCGGTAACGACGTCGTGGACGGCCTCGCGGGCGATGACTGCATCGATCTCGGCACGGGAACCGACACGGGCCAGGGCGGCTCGGGTAACGACCTGATGTTGGCGGGCACCGGAGACGATCGCGCGAGCGGCAGCTCCGGGCGCGACCGCTTGCGGGGCAACCCGGGCGACGATCGCCTTGATGGTGGCCGTGACAACGACAGCATCTTCGGTGATGCAGGCAACGACAAGCTGCTTGGCGGCTTTGGCAACGATCGTCTGCACGGGGTGAGCGGGAAGGACGTCATCAGCGGCAGCCGCGGGCGGGATCGGATCAACGGCGGCTCTGCCAATGATCGGATCTCCGGTGGAAGCAGCGGCGACCGGATCGCCGGCGATGCAGGCCACGACCGGATCAACGGCAACTCGGGCAGCGATTCGATCAGTGGCAACTCGGGCAACGATCGGATCAGCTCCCGCGACGGTGCGCGCGACCGGGTGAACTGCGGGCTTGGCAGGGACAGCGTCGTTGCCGACCGCAAGGACCGCGTCTCGCGTAACTGCGAGCGCGTGCGACGGAGCTCCAGATAAGCAAGCGAGCACGAAGTTTCCGCACCCGCGCCCGGACACGCCCATGGAATAAGGGCGATGTGTTTCGCAGACAAACCCACTCGCTACGTCTGGTGCCTAGAAGAGGCTAGTTGCCCGCCCCGACCTTAAGCGGCTTCAGTTCATGGTGTATCGGGCAACCAGTGGCGAACCTTAAGTCGAAATTCCAGCGTTACGGCTTGCGCTTCTCGTCCGGCGTAAACGAGGGCGCACCTCTTGTCGCTGCTGCTTCTGGACAGGCGAGACGTGTCCCCCCGTCCGGCCTGCCCTCGCCCCCGCCGCGCTGGTGCGGCGAGGGCGCTGGGACGGTGCCTCTAGCGCTGCGGGCGGATCTCGCCGCAGGCGACCGGCAGCTCGGCCTCGAGCGGTGCGCCGAGAGCCGTGATCGGGTCCGGGTCGTAGCCACCGTCGCCGTCGATGTCGTGGCCGTGGATGACGATGTGCTTCTCGCCGAGGTGCTGGGCTATCTCGGCCGGCACTCCGATGGTGCGCCGGTAGGTGAGCTTGCCGTTGTCCTTGGCCACAGGCATCCGCTCGAGAGCAAGGCCACTGGTTTGGCTCGTGTCGCCGCTCGTGGTGAAGGAGACGCGGACCGGGCCGTAGTCGGCGAGTCCGTCGGCGGTCTCGATCAGCGAGTCAGATACCCCTCCGGCACGGCGGTCGGCACCCGGGCAGGTTGCGATCTCGGGGTGGTTCTTGCCGTGGATGTGCATCGCGTGGGGGAGGTTCGGGCTGAGGCCGCTTCCCTTGAGCATGACGTCCAGCGACGAGCCTTGAAGCGTCAGCTTGGCGCGCCCGGAGGCGTTCGAGCCGCCATCGGCCGCCGGGTCATGCGGCACGGCGCTTAGGGCTGCGCGGTAGCGCTCGCCCCCGTTGTCTCCGCCGTTCTTTGCGATGGCGCCGGCTGCCACGGTGAGCAGACCGGTGACCGCGACAGCGGTCAGAAGGGAAATCGTCCTGGAACGTTTCAAGGTTGCCTCTCTGTTTTGGGTACGGGGTTCCTACGCGTCCCCGCCCCAGGCGGTTCACCACGATTCGAACTTGGCACGGCTCTCGGCGAGAGCCCGGATCCGCCCGTCGACCGGGGCCTGCTCCTCTCGGCGGCTCGAGCCGGTGGAAGGCGGGGCGTTCGCTCCGCCGACGGCGTACTCTCACCGTCCCCTCAGCCCCGCTGGATGAACCACCTCCCCCCCACCAGGTCGTGGAACACGACGGCGTTGCGCCCGTCGATCAGCACCAGCTCGAAGTAGCGGCGGCGCAGGGGCTTTCCCGTCCACCAGCGATCCTCGACCACCCAGTCCTCGCGCACGCAGTCGACGGGGGTCCTGCCGATGGCGATCGGCACGCCGCCCTGGCCGGAGCGAACCCCGGCCGGGCGGGGAGTAGACAGCCGCCTGGACGCGCGCGTGGTCAGCGGCGCCTCCCTTCCGGCCGGGAGTCGACAAAGGGAGCGAGCACGGCTCGGCGCTCGGGCAGCCGCGACTCTGGATCGACCTCCAGCACCCTCAGCGCGGCCGCGTCTCCTGCCGCCTGGCGCGCCTGATGGACCGCCTCCCCCAGCCGCGCACGGCGGGCGGCGCCCTCCTCGTCGATCAGCCGGCCCTGGTCCTGGGCCGGCGGGCCAAACGACTCCACCTCGAGGGAGACCGAATCCGCGGGCGCCGGCAGGGCACCCAGCTTCGGCCCGAGCGCGAGCCGGATGCGCTCCGGATCGGCGCTTGCCTGGCGGAGGGTGACCGACTCGCGCCAGGTGCCCCCCGCCACGAAGCGCGCCGATACCGCGAGCGCCCGCAGTGAGCGCCCCCGCCGCTCGCGCCGCGCGAGCACCCGCGCTATCAGGAGATCCAGCGCGCGCTCGAGCTGCTGTCCCGAGGCGGCCTCGGGAAGGTCGATCCTCTCCGATACCGGCTCGGGCGGGCGCCGCGGGTCGAGTGGGGTGTCGCGCCCGCGGGCGAGGTCGAGTGCAAGCAGCCCCGGATGGCCAAAGCGCTCGGCCACCGAGCGCGAGGGCAGCGCGGCCAGCTCGCCCAGGGTGCGGATGCCAAGGCGCTCGAGCGTGTCGGGCAGAAGAGCCAGCTCGGTCCGGGAGCGCAACAGCCCGGCCGGCAGCGGGGCGAGAAAGCGCGCTGCCTGACGCTCCTCCACGACGACCGGTGCCCGCCGCGGCCTCGACTGGAGCGCCGCGCAGTAGGCCGAGAAGCGAGCCGGTGCCACTCCCAGGCGAGTGCTGCGCCCGAGCGCCCTCCGCGACGCGGCGAGCACCCCGCCGAGGTCGCCTCCGTGGATGCCGCGCAGCCCCCCCGCCTCGAAGAACGCGGCACCGGCGCGGTCGGACTCCGGCGCCCCACCGATCGACTCGATCCGATCGAGCACCTCGTTCCAGAGGCCGCGCACCGCCTCGGGATCCGGCGGCACGAGCCGCAGCTCGGGGCAGCGAGCGAGCGCCTCACCCAGGCGCATGCCCTGTACGAGGCCGAACCCCTCGGCGGCTGCGGACACCTCCCCCACCATCTGCTCTCGCCCCGCCTCGGGCGCCAGGGCCACGGGTTCGGAGAGGAGTGCGCGCCGGTCCCCCAGCGCGGCCAGTAGGGCAAACCGGGGAATGAGCACGCAGATGACCATGAGCGAACACATGTTCGCACATGGGCAGGACGAGGCCGAGCCGGGTGATCAGTCTTCACGGGTCGGGGGTCTCCGGGCCGGCCATCGCGACGCCGAGTGGCCGCAACTCGTGCAGGACCTTCACGGTCCCCTCGTGGGCGGGCGAGC
>JAUJNT010000003.1:281139-286657 GCA_030448005.1 Thermoleophilaceae bacterium | reverse complement strand
GATATCCGTGTCCACCCGCAGGACATCGGGTGGCGCCTCCATCTCGCCCTCGGGCGCGCGGCTCTCGAACGGCAGGCCCTTCGCGAGCGCGAGGAAACCCGAGGCGGTGCGATGGCCAAACCCGCGCGAGCCGAAGCACCCCCACCCACACGAGCCGTCCTCGTCCGCGAACAGGTCCACGTAGTGGTTGCCGGCTCCGACGGTGCCGAGCTGCTTGGCGGCGTCGCCGGCAAGCGCCCGCTGCGGCTCGAAGTCCGCCTTGCGGATAGCGTCGATGACCGGATGGTCGGCCGCGTTGCCATCCCGGCGCGCCACCCCGAAGGACACCTCCGCGTAGATGCGATCCATCAGGCCTGGCAGCGCGGGAGTGATCTCTCCCTCACGCAGATCGGTCCATTGATCCCATTGTCTACCTGGCCACGCGCAGCCCTATCCCGGCCACGGTCGGCGGGGTCCTGGCCGTGGCGTGCGCGCGCAGCCGCAGGAACTCCAGCAGGCTGCCGGACCCGTTCGCCGTGCAGCCCCCCCACGAACCCCACCTCCGCACGAGCGAGCCTGCGTCCAGGAATAAGGTACTCGGATGGCTATCGGGCTGAGAGTGCGCTCCAACGTCTGGGTGGTGGGGAGTCAGGCTTTCCTGCACTCCTTCTTCAGCACGGTGGCTCATCGGCTCGAACCAGAGGGCTGGGGAAGCCAGTTTCCGGCGGTGCAGCACGAGCTCTATCGCGGTGAGATCTCCGCCCACCGGGTCGCTGCAGCGCGGTCGGAGTTGGCGGCGATCCAAGAGCAGCTCAAGCGGTTCCCTCCAACGGACGCGATATGGGACATCGAGGATCTCTCAGCCGGGCCGCCGTGGGGGGAGGACATCAGCCCCGACATCACGAGCCTCTCCGACTACTTCGTCACCTCCGATGGCCGTGACCTGTTCGAGGTCTTCTTCGAGGTCCTCTCCGACGCGGAGCGCGCCGAGGCGGGGATCAAGGTCGAAGGCGGCGTGTAGCCGTCGGCTGGACTCGGCTGCGCGGCGGGTGGCCGGATGGCGAAGCCCCTCGTGTCCATTTTGTGGGAGCCTCACCATGGGGAAGGGACTCGGATTCTCCTGTGGGATCACCTCACCCCCGCGACTCCCGCCGCCAGGCTCGCCACCCCGGCCGCGAGCACCAGCGCCAGAACGGCCAGGCGAAGCTGCGCCGTGTCGAGCCCGCGGAACACGCGCGCGCCCACCAGCTGCCCGAGCACCGTGAGACCGAGGAGCGGGAGCACGACGGCCGGGGCGAGCGACAGCATGCCCGTCGCCGCGAGCAGGGCGCCGCCCGCCACGGTGAGCCCAAGGAAGCAGGCGGCGAGTGAGGCGCGAAACTCCTCGGGAGGGATCCGGTGGGCCTGCAGCCAGAGCGCGATCGGAGGGCCACTCAGAGTCGTGGAGGTGGTGAGCGCACCACTCGCGAGGCCCACCGCACAGGCCGAAGCAAGCGCCGGCTCGCGCGGCATCTTGGCCCCGCGGGCCGGCTCGCGCGCGCTCTTGGCCCCGCACGCCGGCTCGCGCGGGCTCTCGACCTCACGCGTCGGCTCGCGCGCGCCCTCACCGGCCCCGGCCGCCGAGCGCCCCAGCGCCAGGGCTACCCCGATCACCGCGGTCCCGACCGTGATCTGGAGCACCGGCTTCGACATCAGCGCCAGCAGGAGAACCCCCGCCCCCAGCCCAGGCACGGCGGCCGCCAGCATCGGTGACACGACCCGCCAGCGGATGGCTCCCGGCTGCCCGCCGCTGCCGAAGAGCATCAGCAGGTTGAGCGCCAGACCGAGCACGAGCAGGGTGGTGACCGCCTCGTCGGGCTCGAGCACCGCGAACATCGCGGGGCTCAGGATGAGCGCGAAGCCAAAGCCGGTGGCCGAGGCCACCGAGGCCCCGACGAACGTCGCGACGGCTGCCAGCACCATGAAGGACGCGTCCTGACCGGCTACTCGACCGTCGTGAGCTGCTTCGAGAAGCTCGTGAGCACCTCGGCTCCGTCTGCCGTGACCGCCACGAGGTCCTCGATCCGCACACCCAGCTCGCCTGGCAGGTAGACGCCGGGCTCGACCGAGACGACGTTGCCCGCCACCAGCTCGCCCTCCGCCTGCTTGGTCAGCCGTGGCCCCTCGTGCACCTCGAGCCCGACCCCGTGGCCGAGGCCGTGGCCAAAGCGCTCGCCGTGGCCGGCCTCCTCGATCATCGAGCGCGCCACGCCGTCTACCGCCCGCTTCTCGGCACCGGCGCGCACGGCGGCGAGCGCTGCTGCCTGAGCGCGCCGCACCAGCTCGTAGACTTCCTCGCCCCGCCCGTCGAGTGTCCCCGTGGCGATCGTGCGGGTGCAGTCAGAGCAGTACCCGTCCACCCGCGCCCCCCAGTCGATCACGACGAGAGCGCCGCGGGGGATGCCGGCGTCGCGTGGCTCGGCGTGGGGCAGGGCGCCGTGTGCCCCGGCGGCCACGATCGCGGGGAACGAGGGCTCCTGCGCCCCGCCGTCGCGCAGTGCCTGCTCGAGCTCGCGGGCGAGCTCGAGCTCGGTCCGCCCCGCAAGCCCACCGTCGAGCGTGCGCGCGAGCGCCTCCGTGGCGAGCCTCGCCGCCTCTCGCATCAGAGCCAGCTCGCCTTCCTCCTTGACCTCGCGCAACCCCTCCACGAGGCCTCCGGCCGCGACGAGCTCGACCCCCTCGGCCACCTTCTCTTCGAGGCGCGCGTGGGTGCGCACGGTGAGGTGCGCGTCGTCGAAGCCGGCGCGCCCGCGCAGGTGGGTCGCGAGGTCGCTGGCCAACTCGCGCCCTGCCGGCAGCCGCTCGAAGTCGCGTACCTGCTCCTGCGCCTGGGAGACGTAGCGGAAGTCGGTGAGGAAGAGGCGCTCGTCTGAGGTCAGCACGCAGGCTCCGTTGCTGCCCGTGAACCCGGTGAGGTAGCGCACGTTGACCAGGTCGGTGACCAGCAGCGAGTCGAGCTCGCGCTCGCGAAGCAGCTCGACGAGACGGTCGGCGCGGGCGGCGGAGGGCACCACGACGGTCACGCGCTCACGCCGAGTTCCGCTTCTCTGTCATCCCGACCTTGAGCAGCTCGAGTGCCTCGCGATAGCCGTCGAGGCCCTTGCCCTGAACGCTTCCCACGCACAGGTCGCGTATCACCGACACCCGTCGCCACTCCTCGCGCTCGTCGACCGCCGAGAGGTGCACCTCCACCGCCGGAACGGCCGCCAGCTCGAGGGCATCCCGGATCGCGTAGGAGTAGTGGGTCCATGCGCCGGGGTTCAGCAGCAGGCCGTCGGCGCGCTCGGCCGCGATGTGCAGGCTCTCGCAGAACTCGCCCTCGTGGTTGGTCTGCCAGAAGGTGGCGTCGAGCTCGAGCTCCCGCGCGAACTTCTTGACCCTGACCTCGAGCTCGGTGAAGGTGAAGGTGCCGTAGTGCTGCGGGTCCCGGCGACCGATCTGGTCGAGGTTCACCCCGTGCATCACGTCGATGCGCAACCGTCTCATCCGCCGTGAAGCTCCTCGATCGCCGCCCGCAGCTGCGCCGGGGCGATCTCGTGGCCCGGCGAGACCTGCCCGGGTGCCTCGACGAGCACGAACGGCACACGCCCGCCGGAGCGCTTCTTGTCGCGCTCGGTGAGGGCCGCCACATCCTCGACCGACGCTCCGGAAAAGGACAGCGGCAACCCGCGGGCGGCGAGCAGCGCGGCCACCTCGTCTCGCAGTGCGTCCTTGCCCGACAGGCGCAGGGCCGCGAGCAGGCCGAGCGCCACCGCCTCGCCGTGGCGATAGCGGGCGTAGCCCGTGGCCGCCTCGATCGCGTGGCCCACGGTGTGGCCGAGGTTGAGCACCTGGCGGCGCCCCGCGTCCCGTTCGTCGGCGGCCACCGTCTCGAGCTTGGTGCGCAGGCAGCCGAGGATCGTCTCCTCGTCCACCTCCCCTCCGGCCCGGATGCGCGCCCAGAGCGGACCGCCCGCTATCAGGCCGGTCTTCACCACCTCGGCGTAGCCGGCCGCGTGCTCCCCCGCGGGCAGCGTCTCGAGCGCCGACGGGTCGCAGATCACCGCGGCGGGCTGGTGGTAGGCGCCAACGTAGTTCTTCGCCTCCGGGAGATCGACTCCCGTCTTGCCCCCGTAGGCCGCGTCTACCTGGGCCACCAGCGTGGTCGGGACCTGCACGCAGGCCATCCCCCGCTGGTAGACCGCGGCGCAGAACCCCGCGAGGTCACCCACCACCCCACCGCCGACCGCTGCCAGCACGTCCCCCCGCTCGGCCCCCGCGCCGGCGAGCGTGCGCAGCACCCACTCGACGCTCGCCAGGGTCTTGTTCTCCTCGCCCGCGGCGATCGCCACGGTGTACCGGCCGCTCACGCGATGGTGGGCTGCCACGTTCTCGTCGGTGACCACGTAGGGCTCTACGCTAACCCGGTGAAAGAACGCGTCCGCGATCAGGCCACGGCCGAGGAAGACCGGATAGTCGCCCGACTGGGCGTGGGCCCACACCAGGCGCACCGGCCGGCCACCGCCGTCTCGCGCGTCTCGCAGCGTCAGGAGCCCGGGCAGCGCCCGGCGCACCACGTCGCGGCCCGCGGGAGGCAGCATGGCGTCCGCGATCGCCATGTAGGCCCTGCGGCGGTCGGCGTGGAGCTGATCAAAGCGGCCACGGTCGCGCGCGAGCGGCCGGCCCTTGCCGGTGGCCCGCCGCCACGCCTCGTCGGGCTCCACCTCGAGGTGCACGACGGTATGGGGGATCAGCGCCTCGCGCACCCGCTCCGAGCCCGTGGCGCCGCCGCCGAGGGCCACCACTTCGGCGTCCGGGCGGGCTAGCAGGCCAAGCACCACCTCCTCCTCCCGGGCGCGGAAGGCGGACTCCCCCTCGCGGTCGAAGAAGGCCTCGATCGGCTCACCGAGCTCCGCCTGGAGCTGGCGATCCGAGTCGAGCGGCTGCACCCCGAGCTCGGCCGCCACGGCGCGCGCCGCGCTCGACTTGCCGGCGCCCATGAACCCCACGAACACGAGCGCCCCGCCACGGGCCCGCCCGCTGCCGCGCGCCGCGCGGCTTCTCAGCGCCTCCACTCGATTCTCTCCTCGTAGGCCTCCAGCGCGGCGAGTGTGTCGTCGATGTGGTCGCCGCCCAGCTTCTCCCGGTAACCCTCGGCCAGCACCAGCGCCACCATGGCCTCCGCGATCACCGCCGCTGCGGGCACCGTGCACGAGTCGGTGCGCTCTCGCAGGGCCTGCGCCGGCTCCTTTGTCGCGATGTCCACCGAGCGCAGGGGCTTGGTGAGGGTCGGCAGCGGCTTCATCGCGCCGCGGACCACGAGCGGGTCCCCCGTCGACATCCCGCCCTCCACTCCGCCGGCGCGGTTGGTCTCGCGGTAGAAACCGCGCTCGTCCGAGAAGAAGATCTCGTCGTGGGCCTTGGAGCCCACGCGCCCGGCGAGGTCGAAGCCGTCGCCGATCCCGACGCCCTTCATCGCCTGGATCGACATGACCGCCTGGGCAAGGCGCCCGTCCAGGCG
>JAUJNT010000003.1:277709-281039 GCA_030448005.1 Thermoleophilaceae bacterium | reverse complement strand
CGCCCTTCATCGCCTGGATCGACATGACCGCCTGGGCAAGGCGCCCGTCCAGGCGCGCGTCCCAGGACAGGTGGGAGCCGATGCCCGGCACGAGCCCGAACGCCACCACCTCATAGACGCCGCCGAGCGACTCATTGGCCTTCCGCGCGGCGTTGATCTCGGCCACCATCCGCTCCGAGGCGGCCGCATCCAGGCAGCGCACCGGCGACTCGTCCACGCCGTCGAAGTCCTCGACGTCCGGGGCGTCCCGCTCCGGGGCACTCACGCCACCGATCTGCAGCACGTGGCTGCGCACCTGGACTCCCAGCGCGCGGAGGAAGACCTTCGCGACCGCGCCGACTGCCACCCGTGAGGTCGTCTCGCGCGCGCTGGCGCGCTCGAGCACGTTGCGCACGTCGGTGAAGCCGAACTTCTGGACCCCTGCTAGGTCGGCATGTCCGGGGCGCGGGAGGTGCACCTCCTCGATCTCCGCGTCCACCGGCCAGGGGTTCATCCGCTCCTCCCAGTTGGCGTAGTCGCGGTTTGCCATCCTGAGCGCGATCGGCCCCCCGAGCGTGCGGCCGTGGCGGATGCCCGCCGTGACCTCGGCGCGGTCCTTCTCGATCTTCATCCGCCCGCCGCGGCCGTGCCCGAGCTGGCGGCGGGCGAGATCGCGGTCGATGTCCTCGGGGGTCAGCTCGAGCCCGGCGGGAAGGCCCTCGAGCACGGCGGTGAGGCCCGGTCCGTGCGACTCGCCGGCGGTTGTGAAGCGAAATGGCATGACGCCCAACACCCTACCGGCGGCCTCCCGCGGCCTCGGCGGAGGCGGCTAGCGCTGCTCGTCGGCGAAGAGCATGGAGCTGGAGGCCCCGCGCTTGGCACCGGCGCGCGCCTCAGGGCCGCGGCGGCTCGCTCGACTTGCCTCGCGTACGGTCACGCGCCTGATCGCCTTCAGCCTCAATACGTACGTGACCCCGTCCGGACCCACCACGTAGTGCTCGTTCTTCGCCGAATCCGTCGACAGATGCAGGAAGGTGCAGCGCGCCCTGGTGGGCCGGCATGTTCCCTCCCCACCCTGCTTCAGCGCGGGGTTGAGCAGGAAGACCGCGCGCTTGCCAGTGGTCGAGACCCCCAGGAAGACGACCACGGGGTTGCGTTCGCTGGGAAGCACCGTGAGTCGCGGCAGGCCACGGCGCCGGCGCGCGGCCTCCTTGCGGCCGAAGTCGACGTCGATGACATAGGTGTAGGCCCTGCTCCGACGTCTTACCGGCGGGGGGGCCGGGGGCCTGGCACCCTGGCCGGAGGGGGCAGAGCCGGAGGCTCCGGAGCCGCCGGAGGAGAGGACGGGGGAGCCGGAGCTCGGCGACGCGCCGGGGATAGCTGGGGGCGGGCTCGAGGCGCCCGCCGGCGACGCGCCGGCAGCGGTGGCGGCGCTCGTCGAGGGCGCGAGTGCAGCCGCCGGGGGCCGGAAGGGATCCTTTTTTCCGAAGACACCCAGGTTCGAGCCGTCCCGGGTGCCGTCCACGACGACTGCCGGCGTGGCCTGGGCCGGCTGGGCCGCGGACTTCGCCTCAGGGGCTGCGGGCTCCTGCGCGGGCCTCATCACGAAGACGGGGATCGCGATCGCGACCAGCAGCAGGACGGCCGCAACCGGCCAGAGCCGCTTGGCCCGCAGGTCGTCCCACAGATCGAGGACGAAGTGCTTCATGGTGTCGGGGCCGGGGTCGAGGCCGGCGGGGTGGTGGGGGCGCTCGCCGGGGGGGCGGAGCCGGCGGGCACCGTGCTCGAGGGGCCCTGCGGCGTCGCTCCCGCGGTGGCACCGCCCGCCTTGGGGGACAGGTAGACGGTGGCGGTGATCTCGGCCTTGAGCTTCGGGAAGAGCTCGGGGTCGCTTGAGAACTTGAGGGTGTCGACCGTCATCAGGCGTCCGCGCACCAGCACACGCTCGTTCTTCGCTCGCACGAAGCGCTTCAGCCGGTGAAAGAAGTCGGCGAGGTTGAAGAAGTTGCCCTTGAGCTCGAGCTCGAGTGGAATGGTCTCGAGGCCGGGCGCAGCGGTCCCGACGCCGGAGCCCTGCGAGCCGCCGGCGCCAGCCGAGCCGCCGCCGACCGGCAATCCACCCTCGCGGGCCTGGCTCGAGGTCTGGGTGTCGCTCGGCTTCACCCCGGACTTCTGGGCGCTGTCCGCGTTTGCCGCATTCGTCGAGTTGCCGGCGGTCTCCGCCGCCTTGCCGGGACCGCTCGCGGTGCCCTGGCCGCCCGCGGCCGCTGGCTGGGAGCCGTTGCCCTCGCCGGGCGCCTTCGGCGGCGTCGGGGCGGGCGCGGGCGCGGCCGTGCGCTCTCCGGTGGCGATCTTGGTGAACCTGATGCCCGTGCCCCGTGCGGCGCTGTCGAGCTGCACGATCAGGCTCGGCATGTCGACCGTGCTCGGGATCGCCTTGCCAAGCCGAACGAGCTCGGCATAGTCGGCCGCGAAGCTCGTCTTGCTGGAGGCGAGCGCGTTCGCGCGCTCGCGCGCGGCGTCGCGGCGCTGCTCCTGCTTGGCAAGCGCAGCCTGGGCCTCAGCGGCCGCCTCGCGCTTCGGCGCGAGGAGCAGGAACCAGTAGCCCGCGAGGACGAGCAACGGGATGAGCACCAGCGCAATCTTCTTGTCGCGATCGGTGAGGCTCATGCTCCACCTCCGAGGGAAGCGGGCACCCGCTTCTGCGAGCCGGCGCCCTCGGGCGGAGGCGCGGGGAGGAAGCTGACGTCAAGGTCGAAGGCATAGAGCTTCCCGCAGCTTGCGAGCGTCGCGGCGCCGCCCGTCGACTCCTGCGCGGACTCCTTGAGCGCAACGTCCTCGACGCGGTGCATGCGGCGCAGGCGGACCATCAGCTTTGCGGTCTCCGGCTGCCTGGGCGTGCAGCCGGTGAGCTTCGCGCTCGGCTGTCCGCTCGGCTGCACGCTCGCCTGACCGCCCGCATCCGCACTGCCGGTGGCGGAGGCGTCGACCTCCTTGATCCAGCTGCCGCTCGGGAGGACCAGGGAGAGCTCGCGCATGAAGCGCTCCCAGTCGAAGCGACCACCGGCCAGGTCGCGCACCGACGCCAGGCGGGTCTGCTTGACCTGCAGGAAGTCGCCGAAGCTGTTCAGCGAAGCGGCCCGCGCCTCGAGTGTCTGCGCCTCCTGACTGGCCTTGGCCTCCTGCGTCTTGCGCGAGTTGACCTGATTCGCGGTCAGGGCGTAGACCATCACCATCACCACGAGCGCTGCCAGCACGCCGATCACCGCGTAGGCTCCGCCGGTCCGGCCGGTCGATACACGGGCGCGATGCTGCTCGGGTAGGAGGTTGACGGGCCTCATGCGGCCGCCC
>JAUJNT010000003.1:272490-277609 GCA_030448005.1 Thermoleophilaceae bacterium | reverse complement strand
TACACGGGCGCGATGCTGCTCGGGTAGGAGGTTGACGGGCCTCATGCGGCCGCCCCGAGGGCTAGCCCCGCCGCAACCGTGTAGCGGTACGGATCCTCGTCGCCGTCGAGAGCGGCGGCGTCGAGGCTCCTCAGCGGCTCCGCGACCACCGTGGGAAGGCCGAGCTGATCGGACAGGCTCTCGAGCAGCGCGGCGTCGCGCGCGCCTGGTCCCGAGAAGACGACCTGGTCCACCGGGCGCGCGTCCGGCTGGGTCATGTAGTAGTCGATCGAGAGCCGGATCTCGTCCGCGAGCTCGGAGGCCGCGGTGTCGCTCTCCGAGGTGCCCGACAGTGGGCGGGCAAAGAGGCAGGCCTCCCCGACCGCTACCGCCAGGTTCGTGACACCACCGAGGTGACAGAAGACCCGCGCAGCGTCATCGGAGGGAGAGCCCTCGGCGAGCATGCGGACGAGCGCGAAGGCGTCGAGGTCGATGCCCTCGGGCTTGAGGCCGGCGCCCTTGGCGGCGGCCACGAAGCCATCGATCATCGTGCGGCGCGCGGCCACCACAACGATCCGCATGCGAGGCGTCCCGCCCTCGGACCCGCCCGCTCCGGCGATCTGATGATCGAGGATGGCCTCGTCGAGCGGCATCGCAATCGCGTCGGCCGCCTCGAACCGCACGGCCGCCTCCCGCTCCTTCTGATCCTCGATTACGGGAAGCTCGAGCAGTCGAACGACTATCTGCTGGTTGGAGACGCCGAGGCGGACGGACTTCGGCAGACCCGCGGCCAACGTGAACTCCTTCAGCGCCGCGGCGAGGGCGTCCGGGTCGGCGACCTCGCCGTCGCGAACGATGCCCTCCGGCAGCTCGGTGCTGGCCGCCCGCTCGATGCGCCCGTCGGAGACCTGCACGGCCGCGAGGAAGCGCCCGTCGATGTCGAGTCCGACGGTCCCGCGAGCGGAGTTCTTGCGAAGGGAGATGGGCATGGTCGAGGGGCTTCCATCCCTCTATCGGCACGGATCCGATTCGCTTGACCATTCGCCCGAGCCCTCGACGGCAGTCCGGTGCGAGGCCTCGTGCTAGGACAGGAAGCGGTCGGCGTAAAGGTCCACGAGCTCCGGGCCGGCCAGCACGCCGAGCAGTCCGCCGAGCGCCAGGAACGGCGCGAACGGGACTCCCATCTTGCGCCCCGCCGCACCCTCCCGGATCATGATCCCGACCCCGACGAGCGCTCCCACGGCGAACGCGATGAGAAGTGCCGGCGCCACCGACACGCCGAGGTAGAGCCCCATCATCCCGGCCAGCTTGACGTCTCCCATGCCCATTCCCGCCGGGTAGGCGAGGGCGGCGATCAGCAGGAGCAGGAACGCGGCGGCCCCCGCGAGTGCCAGCTCCGGCAGCTCGTCGCTTGCGACGAAGGCCGCCGCCGCCAGCGCCCACACCGCCGCGGGTACCACGATCCGATTCGGCACGATGCGATGCTCCAGGTCGATGCCCGCGATCGCTATGAGGATCGCGACGAACGGAAGCTCGAGGGCGAGCCGCTCGTCGAAGCCTCGCGCCGCCACCACCGCCGCGAAGCTCGTGGCTGTGAGCAGCTCGACCGCGGGGTAGCGCGGCGAGATGCGCTCGCCGCAGCGCCGGCAGCGTCCCCTCAGGAGGAGCCAGGAGAGGATCGGCACGTTGTCGTAGGAAGCGATGGGTGCCTCACAGCCGGGACAGCGGGAGCGCGGGTGTGACAGCGACTCCCCTCGCGGTAGCCGGTGAATCACCACGTTGAGGAAGCTGCCGACGATCGCCCCGAGGAGGCCGCCGACGACTATCTCCGCGATCGGTCCCATGGGGCGGGGGAAGGTACTCGCGGGCGCGGCCGGTCGCCCTAGCCGATGATCTCGCGCCAGGTGTTCTGCACGACCCCGGCGGTGCCGATCGTGTGGGGCTGCTCGAAAGCGCGCGGATTGAACTTGAGGTTCAGTCCGCTCGAGCCCGCCGCCAGGCCGCCGGGCCCGTCGATCGTGACGCCGCCGCTGATGAGCGCGGTGCCGCCTGTCGTGACTACCGTCCCGGCCGAGTTCTGCTGGTTGGGCATGTAGATCAGCCCGTGGTAGGTGATGCTTCCGAGCAGCTTCAGGGTGCCGTTGGCGACTATCAGGAGCCCCGGCTTCTCGGCCGAGTTGCAGCACTTGCTCTGCCCCGGTGCCGCGGGGGCGCTGTTGTTGAACTCGCAATTGCCGCTCTTGATGTACACCACGGCGCCGTTCGGATTCGACGGGCAGCTGTCGTAGTAGGTACCGCTCGCCCTGGCGTAGTCCTCGAGCCCCTGGAGGTCGTCGGCGCTGATCGCCGTGTCAATGGAGTAGCCAAGTGTGTAGCCGCCGACCAACTGCCCCTTCGTGGGGCTGTAATCCAGGCAGCCGGTCGACGGAGGTGGCTGGGTGCAGCGGACGCCGACGCCCAGCGACCCGCTCGCGTCGACGATCGTCTTGTTGCCCTTGTTCGTCGTGGAGAAGGACCCGGCGCTGAGGGCGTACTGCGGAAAGACGATCGGCCGGTCCTCGACCTTGATCAGGGCCACGATCGAACGCGTCTTGCCCCGAACCACGGCGGTGGACTTGACCCACATCTGCCGATCACCGTTCTGGTCGTAGCGGGCGGCGGTCGGCTCGATCGCCGGGTCGTAGAACGTCCCCCCGGCGTTGTCGCGCACGATCGTCGTCCAGGCGGTCTTCGCGGGGTCGAAATCGGGCTGCGAGCCCGCGTCGTAGCTGTTGGCGATCTTCTGGGGGTCCGGACAGAGCTGCGACGCAGGCGTCACCGGGCACTGGGGGGGAAATGGGGTGGCGAGGTTGCCCGTGCCGAGCCGGCCGAGTACGAAGGTCTGCGCGTTCAGCACCGCCTCGGTGAGGTTGAACGTCGACTCGCGCTCCCGCTCCTTCTTCGAGACGTCGGTCTGGGTGTCCACGGTCGCGAGCGTCGATAGACCGATGGCGAGCATGAGCATCAGCATCATCACCGCGATCACGAGGACGTTGCCCTCCTCGCGCTGGACGGTGCGGATCAATTGCATAGCGGCAGCACTCCGGTCAGGCAGACGGACTGGGTAGGGGCCCTGTGCGTCAGCCCCGCGGGGTCGCGGACCACGAGGTAGATCCGCTTTGGACCGCTGAGCGGGGGCGGCGTGTAGTTGAAGACGATGCCCTCTCCCACACAGCCGGTCTGCGGCACTTCCGGAGGGGGCAGCGGGGAACAGGCGCTCGAGTTGGCCTCGTCGTACCAGTAGTACTCGAGCGGCTTCTGCTCGGGGTCCGAGGACTCAGAGCCGTTCAGCAGTATCGAGCTCCCGCTGACCGTCGCGGTGAACCGCGCGATCGGCGCGCGGTTCTGGTTGCGCAGGAAGACGCTGGTCTCGAGTTCGACCTCGCCAGGACTGCGCGTGGGGGTGGCGTCGGCGAAGAGGCTCGCGCGGATCTCCGTGATCTCGGTGGGTTGTGCGGAGTTGTAGGCGAAGACCGGCCGAACCCCGTTGACGACGTTCTCCGCGGCTACCGCCTTCGTGTCCCAGCCTCCGGGCGCAGGCGCAGCCGGGCAAGCGGAGTCGGTCGGCATCGCCGGCACGGCCTCGCCTGTCCACTTCTGCTCCTGACGCCACAGGTTCTTGGCGCCGGCGTCCAGGCAGTAGCGCACACGCTGGGTGTTGCGCACGTTCGCGCTCCCCGCGGGCTTGGTGCGCGCGACGGACTGGAAGATCAGGTCGCTTGCCGCGGCGCGCCCGATGGCGTGGGGCAGTTCGTCCGTGGGGCTCGCCAGGTTCCGCAGTTCTCGTGAGAGGGTGTCAAGGGCCCGCCGCACCTGGTCCTGGTTCTCGTTCTGGCGCACGTTCGTCGCGCTCGTACGCTCGACGTTCGTGAGGGCGCCGAGCGTGGCCCCCATGACCACGATCATCAGCACCGAGACCAGCATCAACTCGACGAGGGTGAAGCCGCTCTCCTCCCGAGCCAGCCGCCTCATCGGGTCACCGGGTCGCTGAGGGGCGACTCCCCAAAGCGCTCGTCGACCGCGCTGATCCTGTAGTCATGCGGGCCGTTCTCGGGCTTGCTGTCGATGAAGGTCAGCGGCTTGCCGACGGTCGGATAGAGGCGGTCGTAGCGCTTGTCGTAGGTGTTGCCGCCGCGGTAGACGCGGTAGAACTTGATCGCGTCGAGGGTGTCCGGATCGGTCGAGGCGCTCCAGGTCAACACGGTCGTGCCGGTCGGTGCGGGCTGCCCGTCGGCGTCGTTGCAATCGGGAGCGCCACCCGTGCATGCGATGAGGCCGCTCGGCTGTGTGGGGGAGCTGTTGCCCTCGACCACCTGCAGCGGGGCACTCGGCTGTCCCTCGCGCAGCGATCGGTCGGGCGCCCTGTCGAGCGCGACGACCTTGTAGTAGAGCGAGACACCGGGCAAGGGGGATGGAGCCTCCTCGTCAAGACACGAGGGCTTGGTGATGTAGCTCTCGGCCGCGGCGAGGGTGGGGCACACGCGCGTGCCGAGGAGCGTCGGGTCGGTGCTCCGGTAGACGCGATAGCCGACTACGTCGGGCTCGGGGTTTGCCTGCCATTCCAGGTCGACGCGGTTTCCGTTCAGGTTGCGACCCCCCTCCACTCGGGTCGGAGCAAGCGGAGGGATCCGGTTGACCTCCACCGTGTAGGACCTCGGCTTGCCCGAGCGCCCCTCCACATCGAATGCCTCGGCCCGCACAAGGTAGGTCCCGTCAAAGAACGCCGGCGATCCGTCGGCCTTGACGAGCGGCCAGTCAAAGGTCCACTTCTTGCCGCTGCCGGTCGCGCTGCCCTGCACGGCGCCGTTGATCGACCACCTCACCTGTGCCGCCGGGAGGTCGGTCTCGACGTCGAAGTTGGCGAAGCGGGTAGCTTCGCCGGTGATCGGGTTCGAGAGCGACGAGTCCAGGTTGAGCTGGGTCACCGAGGGCCCAAGACCCCCGACCGGATTGGTCAGGATCGTGGTCTGGCGCGTGGTGTCCGTCGCGGCGCCCGGGCGCGCCCGCCAGGAGAGCACCACGGCAACCCTCCTGTAGTCGTCCGGGTTGCGATCTTTCGCCTGTGTCTCGGGCGTCCCGCTCGGCAGGACGTCGGTGTCAG
>JAUJNT010000003.1:246645-272390 GCA_030448005.1 Thermoleophilaceae bacterium | reverse complement strand
GTGGCGCCCTCGCGGGCCTTGGTCTTCGAGGTCTCGGCGTTGGCGCCGTCGATCATCGTCGCCGTGCCGAGCACCCCGACGAGCAGGATCGTGATCGCCACCATGACCTCGACGAGCGTCATGGCGGTCTCCGAGCGGAGGGGGTGGAAATCGGGCATCTGGAAGGGAATCGGCGGATCGCGCGCCTCGCTTGAGCGCAGGAGCGCGGGGTGGCCGCATCACCGGGCCGGCAGCGACGCGGGGGGAGGGGGCCCTCGGCCCGCCTCCCCCTCAGCGAGATCCGGGCTACCAGCTCGTGCCGTCGCAGCCACCGTTGCCGGCGGCGGTGCCGTCGCAGGTACGCGTGCTCGTGCCGTCGGTCTGCTTGGTGATGAAGAAGGTGTTGCCCGACTTCGAGTGAGAGGTGATCTTGTAGGCGGCGCCCGAGTCGGTAGCGGCGGCCTCGACCTGGCCCTTGGCGCTGCCGATCTCAAGCCCGGTGGGGTTGAGCGCCGCAGCGGTCACGCAGTTGGTGTAGCTCTGCTTCTGGGTGTAGCACGACTCGATCTGCGACACGAGGTTGCGTGCGTTGGACTTGGCCTCGCCGTCCTGGCCCTTGGCGCGCTGGCCGAGGAACGCCGGCAGGGCGATCGCGGCGAGGATGCCGATGATCAGGATGACCACGAGGAGCTCGATGAGCGTGAAGCCCTTCTCCTCGGAATGGATGCGCTGGTGCAGGTTCGCGAGCATTTGTTCTCCTCTGGAGTGACGAAAGCCGGTCTGGTCTGGTGGAGCGTTCATCGGGTCGCGGGACAGCCCGGCTTTAGCGCCCGGCTCGTGAGCTGAGCCCTTTGCCGAAGCGCGGAGAGCGGGCGCCGCGGCCCGCTCTCCGATACCGCCGGATGTCCTGCGCGGCTTACCAGCTGGTGCCGTCGCAGCCGCCGTTGCCTGCTGCGGTGCCGTCGCACGTACGCGTGCTGGTTCCGTCCGCCGCCTTGCTGATCGAGAAGGAGTTCCCGCTCTTCGAGGCGGCCGTGATCTTGTACGTGTTGGTGGTCGACTCGACGACGCGGACCTCGTCGCTGCCCGCGGCCGGACCGAGGTCCACGACCTTCAGGCCGGTGGTGCCGAGGGCAGCCGCCGTGTTGCACTTGGAGTAGTCCTGCTTCTGGGCGTAGCAGGACTCGACCTGCGATACGAGGTTACGGGCGTTTGACTTCGCCGAGCCGTCCTGGCCCTTGGCGCGCTGGCCGAGGAACGCCGGCAGGGCGATCGCGGCCAGGATGCCGATGATGAGGATTACGACAAGGAGCTCGATGAGGGTGAAGCCCTTCTCGCTCTCCATACGCTCTCTGAACTTCCGCAGCATGTGGTGCCTCCTCTGTGAGGATTGACTTGGTCTGGGGCGCCAGCTGCAGAGGTGAGCCGTCCGTGGATGGGTCTTGGTGGTAGCTCGGCCGGCTCCAGCGCTCGGATGACAGTCCTTGCGTTGGAGGCCCCGGAACTTTGCGTCCCCGCCTCACGGCGGGTTTGCCTTTGTCACCATGCCTCTGGCTTGCCCTCTTGATCGGGCGGCACCGGGAAACCCTTTAACGATTGACACGGGTCTGGCTCGTCCATCCGTCCAGGGGCGCCCCAGGCGGCGGCCGGCCGCCCCGCTCAAGTAGCAGGGCTCAAGGGCCGATCCGGTCTCATGCGAACTGCGCTCCGGGCAGCGTTGGTGCTGGCCGTGCTCGGGCTGAGCATGCGGGCGGCGGTGGGGATGGAGCCGGGGCTCGACTACTTCGCCGACCCGGGCGGCGCGATCGACGCCCTCGCGCGCGGAGACCTGCCCGGGTTCTTCGGCACGCAGCCGCTCATGGGGAGCTTCTCGCTGATCCTGCGGGCGCCCTTCGTCTCACTTGTCTTCCACGAAAGCGAGGCGAGCGTATACCTGGCCGGCGCAGTCCCCTGCCTGCTCGCGACCCTTGTACTGGGAGCCGTCTTGGGACGTCTCGTCGCCGACCGCGGTCAGCCCGCCGCCGTCCAGGGCGCCGTCATGGGATTGGCCGTGATCAACCCCGTCACGTTCCGGGCGTTGCACTGGGGTCACCCCGAGGAGCTGCTGGCGGCGGCCTTCTGTGTCGGCGCGGTAATCGCCGCGACAAGAGAGCGGGACATCCTCGCGGGGGTGCTGCTCGGTCTTGCGCTCGCCACCAAGCAGTGGGCGTTGATCGCCGTCCTTCCCGCACTGCTGGCGGCGCCGGAGCGCCGCCTGCGCCTCGGTGGCACCGCGGCCGTCGTTGCCTGCGCCCTCACCTTGCCGATGGCAGTGGCGAATCCCGGCCAGTTCATCGCGGTGCTCCAGGGGGCGACTGGTGGGCGCCCGGAGAGCACTTTCACGACTCCGTGGAACCTGCTGTGGCCGTTCGCGCAGGCGATGGACTTGCCCGGCGGGCGGACGGTCTTCGTGAGCCCGGAGTGGATCGCGCGGCTCTCGCATCCCCTGATCGTGGTCATCGGGATCCCGGCGGCCTACCTGCTCTGGCGCCGGCGGAACCGGCGAGCCGACGACGCCCTCCTGCTGCTCGCGCTGGTCTTCCTGCTCCGGTGCCTGCTCGACAACTGGAACAACGACTACTACCACGCCCCGTTCCTCCTGGCTCTGCTGGCGTGGGAGACGGCGCGCCGTCCGCGGCTGCCGTACCTGTCGATGGCCGTGGTGGCAGCGCTGTCGGTCAGCTTCTGGCCGCAGCTCACGAAGATCTTCAGCGACTCGACTCCCTACGCGCCCACCCTGAACACCGTATACCTGGCCTGGACGCTGCCGCTGGCGGCCTACCTGGCGCTGGAGCTCTATGCGCCCGACCGCGCATCCGCCCTCGCCGATCGTCTCCCCGGCAACCGCCTTCTGGGCGCCCGCCTGCTTCGAGCACCGCACGCGTGGGCTCACAAGACCTCGCGCCAACCCGGGGCCGGTCGCTCGGCGCACTAGCATCGAACGGGTGGAGCTCCGGCGCGCCCTCCTTCTGTTCGCAATCGTGCTCGGCTTGGCCGCCATCGCCACCTCCCTCTCGGGCCCCAGCCAGCGCCAGGCCAAGCCCGAACGGTCCCCGGCCGAGCAATCCACGCCAACCGCGACGGCTCGCCCGGAGGCCGGGGAGTCCGCCGCGATCTCATTCTCGGCGTCGGGAAGGCCACGCACCGAGCGCCTCGAGGCAGGCCGCCCCGCCGTGGTAACCGTGAAGGTGGTCCGCCCTGGGCAGGTGGAGCTCCTCGGCCTCGGGCTGAGCGCGGCGGCCGAGCCGCTCACCCCCGCACGCTTCGATGTGTTCGAGCGCCGGCCGGGCAGCCACGACGTGCTCTACACGTCCGCCGAGAGCGACGAGGTCCAGAAGGTGGGCAAGCTTCGAATCGTGCCGTGAGCCCGCCGCGGTCGCCTGGCGCCTACTGGCTCTGGCCGGCTGACTTCATCTTCTTGGTATCGCGCGGCTCGACGAACGGATCGCGGTCGGGCGGCTGGCCCTGCTCGATCCGCCTGCCGTGTTCGAGCTCGGCGTTGAACTCCGCCCCGAGCAGGACGGCGATGTTCGAGAGCCAGAGCCAGACGAGGAAGGAGACGACCCCACCAAGCGTGCCGTAGGTCTCGTTGTAGGAGCTGAAGTTGGCGACGTAGAGCGCGAAAGCCGCGGAGGCCGCGAGCCAGAGCACGACAGCGAGGATGCCCCCGGGGCTGATCCAGCGGAAGCCGGGCTGCTTCACGTTGGGCGCCGCCCAGTAGAGAAAGGCGAACATGAAGCTCACGATCAGGAGAAGCACCGGCCACTTGGCTATGCCCCAGATCGTCAGCGCCGTGTCTCCTATCCCAAGCAGGTTCCCCACCTGGTCGGCGAGATCGCCGGTCAGCGTCACGGCGAAGGCGGTGACCCCGAGCAGGAGCAGCAGGACGACGGTTATGCCGACCCTGATCGGTAGCGTCTTCCAGATCGGCCGTCCCTCCTGGATCTCGTATATGGAGTTGGACGCGCGCATGAAGGCGGCCACGTAGCCGGAGGCCGACCACAACGCACCCGCCAGGCCCACGACGAACAGGACGCCCGCGGCGCCCTGGTCCTTGCGCAGGTTCTCGATGGCGTCCGTCACGATGTCCCTGGCCGGACCGGGAGCCACCGCGCCGAGGTTGTCGATCAACGACTGGGTGGCCGAGCGGTCGAGCAGGCCGACGGTCGACACGAGGGCGATGATCGCCGGAAAGATCGCGAGCACGCCGTAGTAGGTGAGCGCCGCGGCCCAATCGGTCAGGTTGTCCTCCCTGAACCCGGTGACGGTGCGCTTGAGCACCCCCCGCCACGACCTCCCCGGCATGTCGGTCGGGCTCTCCGGTGAGCCAGATCCGGGCACTCGCGAGCTCTGCACGTCCCCCGGGGCTATTTCTTCTCGAGCTTCTTGGTGTCGCGCGGCTCGAGGAACGGCTCGTCTAGCGGAGCGCTCTCACCGGCCTCCCTCTGCTGGCTGCGCTGCAGCTCGGAGTTGAACTCGGCGCCGAAGAGGATTGCGACATTGGTGATCCACAACCACGTCAGGAAGGCGATGACGCCGCCGAGCGAGCCGTAGGTCTTGCTGTAGGAGGCAAACTTGGCCAGGTACAGGGAAAAGAGCAACGTGGCGATGATCCAGATGACCAGCGCCACGATGCCTCCCGGGCTGACGAACTTGAACCCCGGCTGCTTGACGTTCGGCGCGGCCCAGTAGAGGAACGCGAACATGAACGACACCGCCAGCAGGATCACCGGGATCTTGGCGATGTCCCACACCTTCACCGCGCTCTCGCCGACGCCGAGGAGCTTGCCGGCCTGCTCGGCCAGCGGGCCCGATACGGTGACCGCCACTGCGATCGCGACCAGTAGCAGCAGGAGCACGAGGGTGATGCCGATCTGCTGGGGCTTGAGCTTCCAGATCGGGCGGCCCTCCTCCACCTCGTAGATCGAGTTGGAGGCGCGCGTGAACGCGCTGATGTAGCTCGAGGCCGAGTTGAGGGCGAGTAGCAGGCCCACGACGAAGGCGATGCCCGCGGCCCCCTGGTTGCTCGCAAGGTTCTTAATGGCGCTCGTGAGGATGTCCTTGGCCGGTCCGGGTGCGACCTTGCCGATGTTGTCGAGCAGCGGCTGGGTGGCCGACTCGCCCACGAGTCCGATGATCGAGACCAGCGCGATGATCGCGGGAAAGAGCGCAAGCACGCCGTAGTAGGTGAGCGCAGCGGCCCAATCGGTGAGGTTGTCCGCCGAGAACTCCTTGAACGTCCGCTTCAGCGTGTCCTTCTTCGAGCTGCCTCCGAGGTCGCCCGGTGTTTCGGGGCCCCGCCCTTCGGGCGCCCCCCGGGGCTCTCGCTTTGCCTCGAGCGTCTGCCGCTCGTCTTGGTGCTCGATGGCCATCGACCCTTGCCGGTCAGGCGCCCGGCCACATGCCGGTCAGCTTGTGAAACCCGCTGGCACCCCCGCGATCGGCCGCGCGCTTGACGATGAGCTTCACGCTCGTCTCCGGCGGCGAAGGATCAATAGGAGGAGCAGCCCCCCTCCTACCGCTGCGGGGATCCAGGGCCGCTCTGATGCCTGCTGCACGGGAGGCGCCTGGGACACCTTGGTCCGGACCTCAGCCACCTTGTCGCCGACGCCCCCGACCGCTTCGGCCGCCTTGTCCTTGACCTCGGTCTTCTTGTCCTCGACCTTGTCCTTGACCTCGGTCTTCTTGTCCTCGACCTTCTCCCTTACCTCCGCCTTCTTCTCCTCAACCTGGGCCTTCACGTCGGCCTTCTGGGCAAGCGCCTCCACCGTCTGGCCGAGCTCGTCGCGCGTCTCCGCGATCTCCTCGCGCAGCTGTTCGGTCTCGTCCGGCTGATCCGCGTCGCCGGTCTGGCCGAGATCCGTCGGGTTCGTGTCGGGGCTCATCGGCTTGCCTTCCTCTTCACGGTGTCAACGTCTCGCTTCACGCTCTGTACCGCCTGCTCGGGCGCCGCCGGCGTGGCCTGCTCGATCTGCTTCTTGCCGAGAAGTGCGGCTACGCCGGCCACCAGCAGCAGGACGACCCCTACGATCACCGCGGCAAGCCACGAATCCACTGCGGTCGCGAGGCCCAGCACGGCGGCGGCGATGAGGGTGGCGGCGCCGAAGAACGCCACGAGACCGCCCGCACCGAACATCCCGGCGCCGATGCCGGCCTTCTTGCCCTTCTGCTGCAGCTCGGTCTGGGCGAGCTTCATCTCCTGGCGGACCAGCGTCGCGGTCTGCTCGGAAAGCTGCTTTACGAGATCGCCTACGGACTGATCTCCAAGTTGGTTCGACCCTGGATTGGTCGTCTCTGGCATGGGACACCTCTGTTCTGGTACCCGCAGGGCTTACCCATTCAGGTGGCGCTCTAACGTGGGGTCGAAGTTCGCCGCAAGCTGGCGCGCCCGCCCGTCACTGCCAGAAGTGGTGGCGGCGGTGCTCAGGCATCCACGGGATCGGCGGCGTTCGCGGGGCCGCGCGAGATGGCGATCAGAGCGAGCGGAGCTCGACCCCCAGCCGCTTCATACGCCTCTCGAGCCGCTTTGCCCGGCGGGCCAACCGGACCCGCTTGGCCCCGTGCGCGCGGCGGCGCGCCCGGTGGGTCGCCCGCAGGGCGCTGCGCAGCTCCGAGAGCTTGTCTGCGATCGCTTCGCGCCGGAGTGCCCGATTGGCCTCCAGCACCTGCCGTGCCCTCGCCTCCTCATCGGAGGGTCCGCAGAGGCGGTTGTGGGGAACCCTCTCGTGCATGAAGTTGTCCGGGTCGGACGAGTGCTCGAGCCCCGCGAGGTGACCCCACTCGTGCACCATCAACGAGCACATCTGCGCATTGGAGGCGGTCGTCATCGTGCCGGGTGCTATTCGCACCCGACACGAGTAGAAGTAGCTCTCGGCCGAGGCGCTTGCGTTGAGGGCGCTGAGAAGCCCGATCTCGATCCGCACGAGGCCACAGCGCTGGGCCACGGAGGGAAAGACGCCCTTTGCGATGCGTGTCGCAGCCTCGAGGTCGACGGCGGCCGCGGCCGGCGCCGGTGCCGTCGCCGGCACCGCGATGGCGACCAGCGCCAGCAGGAGCGATAGCCCCAGCCCTCGCGGGCGCCCGCGTCGTATCGCCTGCGCGTTTCCCACATGGTGTGGCTCGACTCACTTGTGGGTCCAGTGGAGCGACCGGCCCCCGAACTGGCCGGGCGTCCGAGCCCAGTGCTGCGGCCGACTTCGCGCGAGGTCTGACGTGGGACGGGCAAGGGCGCCCCCTATTCGCGCGCGACCGCTCCGCCTATGGCCCTTGGCGTTTCTGGCGCCCGCATCGCGCGGCAGCGTGGCGGTAGGCGTCGAGGTCGGTGCGGGGACCAATGGAGAGCACAGTAGCTCGCGCAACCCCGCCGTCTTCGGGCTCGTTGCGAAAGACGAAGCGAAAGCGGGGCTTCCCCGTGTGGGAGGGCTCGTCGAAGGCGACCTTTCGGCAGTCCTTCAGGATGGCCATGTTGAAGCGCTCGCGCATCGGCTCTCCGATGCGCGGGTCGATGTAGAGCTGGGCCAAGAGCGCTGCGGCCGCGCGCCTTACGGCTTGACTTGGGAGAGCCGGGATGTCCTCGTGTCTTACCTCGTCAAGGACGTCGACCTCATAGGTCACCCAGGAAGACCCTCTAGGAGGTCATCGAAGCCGAGTTCGCGGATGACATCTCGGCCGGGTGTCGTTCCTGAGGACTTGTCGAGGCGCTCTTGGAGGAGCAAGCCAATAGCGATGTTCTCTAGTTCGTTCTCCAGCTCGGTGATGCGCTCCATTGCTGCCTGGGCGTCGACTTCCGGCACGAGCCAGGCGCCGCCCTTACGATGCGGCCCGATCTCGATCGCATTGTCGGCCAGGGACGCGCTTGGGCTCCGATGCCGCGAGAGGTCATGCACGAGCTTGGAGAACTCAGCTCGCGCTTCGCTGGTGCCCATGCGCTTGGCCGGTGCGGCCGGGCTTCGCTTGTGCCGCGTCGGCACCGCCTGGGAAGGTTTGCCTTGTCCGCGTGCCATGGCAGGCCTCCAAGAGTTGTACAAGTTCTCGTACAACATAGCGCTCCTGTCTAGCCGCGCCGGAACTTCTCTTTGGCAAGGGATCGAAGTGGGGAGGAACGCCGCGGCCTACTTGATCTGGTCGTACACCTTGAACATCGGCAGGTACATCGAGATCACTATGAACCCGACCATGCCGCCCACGACCATGATCATGATCGGCTCGAGTATCGAGGTCAGCGCCTTCATGGCGGCCGAGACCTGGTCCTCGTAGAAGTCGGCGATCTTCGAGAGCATCGTCTCGAGCGCACCGGTCTCCTCGCCCACGCCGATCATCTGGGTGACCATCACGGGGAACGCCTCGGGCACGCCGCGCATCGGCGCGCTCAGCGTTCCGCCCTGCATCACGGAGTCGCGCACGTCGTCCATGGCCATCTCGATCACACGGTTGCCCGAGGTGCGGCCGGTGATGTCGATCGCCTCGAGCATCGGCACGCCGGCCGCGATCAGGCCCGAGAACGTGCGCGAGAAGCGCGCGAGCGCCACCTTCTGCACGATGTCGCCGATCTTCATCGGGATCTTGAGCTTGAAGCGGTCCCACTGGATGCGGCCGCGCTCGCTGCGCTTCCAGCGGCGGAAGATCGAGATGGTCAGGACCGTCACCCCGATCAGCACGTACCACTTCCCCGTGACGAGGTGGGAGAGCATCACCGTGAACTTCGTGATCGCGGGCAGGTCGCCGCCGAAGTCCTTGAAGACCTTCTCGAACACGGCACGAGGAACGCCACGAGCGCGAACAGGGTCACCAGCGCGAACCCTCCGATCAGCATCGGGTAGATCATCGCCGCCTTGACCTGACGCCTGAGCGCGTCGTCCTTCTCCAGCTGGTCGGCCACACGGATCAGGGTCGAGTCGAGGATGCCTCCCGTCTCGCCGGCGGCCACCATCGCCACGTAGAGCTCGTTGAAGATCTTCGGGTGGCGCTTGAGTCCTTCGGAGAGCGACATCCCGGCCTCGACGTCCTTGCGCACCTCGATGAACGCCTCGCGCAGCGGGTCGCTCTCGGTCTGCTCCTCGATCACGTAGAGCGCTCGGAGGAGCGACATCCCCGAGGAGACCATCGTGGAGAGCTGACGGGTGGCGATCGTGAGCTCGTCGGACTTGACCTTCTTGAAGCGGGCGAAGATGTCCCCGATGTCGGTGGGCTTCTCCTCCACGATGTCGATGACGATGAGCCCCTTCGCGCGCAGCTGCGAGGCCACCGTCTGCTTGTCCTCGGCATCGATCGCGCCATGGGTGGGAACACCCGCGAGGTCGAGGGCCTTGAACGCGAAGGACGCCACGGCCTAGGCGGCCCTGACGGTGCCCATGAGACGGCGCAGCTCCTCGGGCGAGGAGGAGCGCGCCTCGGCGAGCTGGCGGGTGATCTTCCCGTTGCGCACGAGGTCGGCCAGCGACGCGTCCATCGTCTGCATCCCGTGGTTCCCACCGGTCTGTAGCGCCGAGTAGATCTGGTGGGTCTTGCCCTCGCGGATCAGGTTGCGCACGGCGGCGGTCGGCACGAGCACCTCCGTGGCGCAGCAGCGTGACATGCCGTCCACGGTCGGGAGCAGCTGCTGGGAGACGATGCCCTGAAGCGCGACCGAGAGCTGCACGCGCACCTGCTGCTGCTGGGAGGGCGGGAACACGTCGACGATCCTGTCGACTGTCTGTGCGGTGTCCTGGGTGTGGAGCGTTGCGAACACGAGGTGCCCGGTCTCGGCCGCGGTGAGCGCCGTGGAGATCGTCTCGAGGTCGCGCATCTCGCCCACGAGGATCACGTCGGGGTCCTGGCGCAGCGCCGCCTTCAGCGCGAGCGCGAAGCTCTGTGCATCCGCGCCCAGCTCGCGCTGGTTGACGATGCACTTCTTGTGCCTGTGGAGGAACTCGATCGGGTCCTCGATGGTCATGATGTGCTCTTGGCGCTGCTCGTTGATGAGGTCGAGCATTGCGGCGAGCGTGGTCGACTTGCCCGACCCGGTCGGACCTGTCACGAGCACGAAGCCGCGAGGCTTCTCGGTGAACTCCCGCAGCATCGGCGGCAGTCCCAGGTCGGCGAGCGCCGGCATCTTCTGAGGAATCAGGCGGAAGGCTGCGCCGATCGACGCGCGCTGGAAGTAGGCGTTCACGCGAAAGCGCGCCCGGCCCGGAATCGAGTACGCCAGGTCGATCTGCCAGTCGGTCTCGAGCCTCTGCCGCTGATCGTTGGTGAGGATCGAGTAGACGATCTCGCGCACCACCTGCGGGGTGAGCGGGGCGTAGCCCTCGAGCGCGGTGAGCTGACCTCGCTCGCGCACCATCGGGGGAGAGCCGGCGGTCATGTGGAGGTCCGATGCGTTGCGACGCATGACCTCGAGCAGCACCTCTGAGAAGTCGAATTCCATGTCTCTCCTATCGGCGGATCGCGCCGGAACCTGAGCCTGCGGATCAACGGCAACTCGTGCAACGACCTGCTGAAGGGCAACTCCGGCAACGACCGGATCAATGGCTCGACCGGCAAGGACCGGATCGCGGGCAGCTCCGGCAATGACCGCATCAACTCGCGCGACGGGCGCGGCGGTGCCTCGAATCTCATGCGGAATCGGGCGCGACAGCGTGATCGCAGACCGCGGCGACCGCGTCGCGCGCGACTGCGAGCGGGTGGTAAGGCGGCGCTAGTTGCTAGTCCAGGGTTCTTGCGACAACCCCTTGGCAGCAATCCGCGGTAACGCAGTTGCATCCACCCCTACTGCTCGAACCGACCTTCGAGGCGTGCTTCGAGACGTTGGATAGACGCTGGGATCGGGCGTTTCCCTCCTGCGTTGCGATGAGGTAGTCCTCCTTTGTCGCTGCGAAGAACCATCCGACTGCCACTCGCACCGCCTCCGCCCCAAGCCCCTACCCCACCGGTCCGTGCGAAGGGAGTAGGAGATTTCCCAGGGACCTCATTTGCGAGCGAAGCTGAGGGTGCCGATGACAGTCGACAGGCTTGACTCGATGATGACGAAGTGACCCCACAACTCCCCGTCGAGCTGGATCGATTCCTCCGCTTGAGCGTGGCTCATGGCGCCGAGGAGGTATCTCCGCACCGCTTCGTCGGTAACGAGCCCGATTACCGGTTCCTCATCGCCGTGGCGCGTGGGGCGCAGCTGGAGCCGCGGAGTCGATAGCGGCTGCGACAGCCAGCTGGGCTGCTCTTCCTCGGCACAAGGTGCATGCTGTCTGATTGGGTCGATACCAGCGTGTCTCTGTCATGTGTGGAATCGTCGGACTTACGGGCTGGCGCCCGTGGCAGGAGATCCTCCTCGCCGGGCCGGCTATCTGCGCCTGCCCGCGACCGTGCTCTTCAGGCCACTGCCCGCCGTGAACTTCGGCGCCTTCGACGCCTTGATCTTCAGAGTTTCACCGGTCTGCGGATTGCGGCCCTGGCGTGCCCCACGCTTGACGACAGAGAACTTCCCGAAGCCCGTGAGTGCGACCTCATCGCCCTTCTTCAACGCCTTGCCGACTACGGTGGTGAACCCTTCGATCACACGTGCCGCCTCCGCGCGGCTCGCCCCGGACTCCTTGGCGACGGCATCGATCAACTCGGTTTTGTTCATCTGGCTCCCTTGAGGGTCGGCGGTTAGCGCGGATGGAGCTTACGCCCGAGCGGGGCGTCGTTCGTTGCGACTGGCATTTCGTCGAAACGAACGGCACCCCTTCCGGTGCGGGTCCTCGTCTGCGCATTTCCCCCTCGTGAACCCGCGAGGCGCCGGCCGTCCATCGAATGGAGAAGCTCGCAGCTCGGAGTCCACCGCCTGACGGGATGTACCATGACACTCTCGGCGAAAGCCGGGACCTGGCAGAAGGCTCTCTCCGGAGGGCCTTCGCCGGTTTCGCGGTCGAGCCAGCCGCCAGCCGCTCGTCAGTTGGCAGAGCCCCGTTTTCCCCTTACATCGCAGCGGCGCCGCAGCATGCGCCATTCACGCCCGGCTCGGCTTGCCCTCGCCGAACGGCTGCGCTGAGTTCCACAGGTCCACGGTGCCAGGGCTACTTTCGCCGCGGACGCTCAGCCTCTGCGGCTCGTTTTCGCCGCCGCGCCCGCTGCGCGCGTCGATCCCCGTTCATCGGCCCACCTGTTGTGAGAGATGGTGGGTTGTCCTTGGTCGCGGCGTAGTGGGGTCACCGTCTCGCGGAGTGAGCCCGGAGGGCGAGCGCAGCGGGACGGCGGCGCTGTGGTCGTCGGCCCATGGAGAAGCTCGCAGCTCGGAGTCCACCGCCTGACGGGATGTACCATGACACTCTCGGCGAAAGCCGGGACCTGGCAGAAGGCTCTCCGGAGGGCCTTCGCCGGTTTCGCGGTCGAGCCAGCCGCCAGCCGCTCGTCAGTTGGCAGAGCCCCGTTTTCCCCTTACATCGCAGCGGCGCCGCAGCATGCGCCATTCACGCCCGGCTCGGCTTGCCCTCGCCGAACGGCTGCGCTGAGTTCCACAGGTCCCCGGTGCCAGGGCTACTTTCGCCGCGGACGCTCAGCCTCTGCGGCTCGTTTTCGCCGCCGCGCCCGCTGCGCGCGTCGATGCGGTCCTTGGCCCCCGCCGCCGAACATCCGGTCACGGCCCTTGTCGGGCAGCCGCTTGAGGTCGCTGCCGTCGGGGTTCATCGTGTAAACCTCATTGTGCGAGTAACGAAGCCCGGGAAGTCGGGGTTGAGTCACGCGATCCTCCCGTTCAGCCCCGGGAACGCAGCCCAAGCGGGAGCGCTCGCCACACCAGAAGCGGCGAGAACGGCAAGGGCGAGTAGCCCGGTCCGTTTCTCAAATCTGCACGCTCAGCGGAGCGGTCCCGTCCACGTTCCCGTTCCAGCGGGCTCGCGGAGAGCAACAGTGCACCTGGCCGCCGACTGCCAGCCACTCGCGTCCCACAACATCATCGATGAGTTTTTCGGCTTGCGGCGGTCCCTGGGTGTGCTGGAGATGCTTGGTTGAGCGACGAGAGGAGAGCCACCATGAAGGCTGGGCTGGACAAGCAATTCGACGCCACCCTGCAGAAGAGCCCCAACAAGGCGGGCTGGACCTATGTGGTCATGCCCGACTCCGCCGCCTTCTTTGGGACCCGGGGCCTGGTTAAGGTGCGAGGAACGATCGACGGCCATCCATTCCGCAGTTCGTTCATGGCGTTGGGTGACGGCACCCACAAGCTGCCCGTCAAGGCGGATGTCCGGAAGGCGATCGGCAAGCAGGCAGGCGACGCCGTCACCGTCCGCCTGGAGGAGCGGATAGGCAGCTGAACCGACGCCTGGTCTGCTCGTCCGGCTCGGCTAGCGGCCGACCTCTAGGCTCACGCACACGCCAAGATCGAACCAACGCTGCCCGTCGTGCGCTTCTTCGCTCGCGAAGGAGACCGGGACGCGGTCAACGTCGCGGAAGCGGACGGCGCCCGCGACGGGCGTCCAGGCACGGCCGTCGCTTGAACGGAACCGCTGACTGATGACGCGAACGCTCCCAATGACGCCACGGGTAGGCGCAAGGTCGTCCGGCACGCCGCCGTGGTGCTCCTCGATCAGTGCCCCACAAAGAACATCGGGCTCCCGAGAAGCCGAAGGGTCGATTGCGACTTCGGGCCCAGCGTCGGTTGAGAGCACCTGCATCGGAGCTCCCGTCGAAGCATGGCTGGAGCGGCAAGCTCTTGCCGGAAGCTCTACGAGTATCTCTGGCGGCCAACCCCTTGCGCCGCCCAGGAGGAGGGTCCAGGCAACGTCGTCACCCGCGGCGAAGCGCCCGCCGCAGCATTCAATCTGCCAACCCTGCACAAGTACCGGCCACGAAGTCATCCCCCAATGATGCCCGTGGGCTGGCGCGGACAAGCCCGAGGATTCGCTGCCGCGCTTCGACGACCCAGGGAGCAGTCCACGTCCGAGCGCGGCGGCTACCCGGGGTCAGCGGCACGGGGCTGATGGCCTCAGAACTCATCGAACCAGCCGTAGATCTCCTCCCACATGTTCTCTATGTTGGGCGGGCTCTGGAAGACATGCCCTTCGCCCGAATGCGGAGGTCATGGTGCCTCCGGCTGGCGGCGGGGTTCAACCAGTGTCCGTGACCGAGCTAATGCCGCTGGCGTAGTCAGGTTCGACGCGCAGGACCGGCCACCTGCCCGCCCCTACACCGCCTGGCACATGCCAGAGCCCAGGCGCGAGCGAGCTCGTCGCCGGAGTGATCGCTTCACTCAGAAGCAGCACGCGCGGAGCACTAGCGGACGAGAGTAGGGTCCCTCTCATGCTTGTGCATGTGGTGGCCGACTACGGCGTGGCGGGAGACCTTGCCTTCGCCGAGGTGGCTCAGCGTCTGGTAGCGGCGCTTCCCGCCGCGGCGATCGTCGCCACCCCCGTCGGGCCCTTCGACACGCTGGCCGCTGGCTTCGTGGTAGCGCAGCTCGCGCTGAATGACGGGCCACGGGAGCGGGTTGTCTTTCACAACGTCGCGCCGCGGCGCGATGAGACCGACCCGCGCCGTGCCAACGAGGGCGAGCGCTTCACGCTGGGTGAGGCGCCCAACGGCGCGGTCGTGGTGGGGCCGAACTCAGGGCATTCGTTGGCCTTCCTCGGAGACCAGATGCCGCTCTTCTACCTCGATGTGCCAGCCGCGGGCTCACAGTTTCGCTCGCGCGACTTCCTTCCCGCGGCGGTCGGGCGGCTTGTCGGGGGCGACCGCGGCGCGGTGGGGGAGCCCGTTCCGCCCGAGCTCCTGCCCGGCGTTCCGGCCAACGTCGTCGCGTACACCGACGGCTACGGCAACCTCAAGACGACGCACGACGAGCCTCCGGCGCCCAACGGCGAGCGTGTGCTCGTCCGCGTCGGGCACGCGGCGACCACGGCCATCGTCTCCGACGGCAGCTTCTCGGTGGCCGAGGGTGAGCTTGCGCTTGCCCCCGGCTCCTCCGGGTGGCCGTTGCAGGGCGGTGGCGAGCGGCGCTTCCTCGAGCTCTTCCTGCGCGGCGGCAGCGCCGCGGCCCGCCTTGGCCACCCCGCGCCGGGGACCCCCGTCATCCTTTCCCGAACATAGCGGCGGAGCAGTCCTTTCCAGTGGGCGATCGCCGTGAGCTGGGCGACGCCTTCTTAGTCAGGAGGGAGGCCTGCCGATAACCGCAGCTTCTTGAGCGACTGATTCTCGATCTGACGAACCTGCTCGCGCGTGAGCTTGAAGGTCGCCCCTACTTCGTCGCGTGTTCTGGGTTGCTCGCCGCTGAAGCCGTAACGCAGCTCGAAGACCCGGCGCTCGCGGTAAGAGAGCTTCTCGAGCGCCTGAGGCAGCGCCTCCCATGTGAGGATGTCAGCCGCGCGCTCGTCGGGCGCTCCACATCGGCGCTGATCTCGTCTGAGCGCCTGCCCCCCCCTTCGCCTCCGTTTTCCTCATCGAGGATCTCCTGGCATCGTCGACCACTACTTTCTCGGGAGCTCGTTCGAGGGCCTCGCGCTCACGAGCAAGGGCAGACAGTGCTCACCGCCGCCGCGGAAGCTCGGGGATGCAAACGGCACGCTCGTCTACTTCAGTGCGGGGCGGGTGAACACCGTCGGATACATCTACGGCAACTGTCCACCGAATCGCGATCCGACAACCGGCCGGATCGAGGGCGGCTGTTCGCCGCCGCTCTCGGTTTCGAGCAGCCCAACGTGCGAGCGCCCGCACTCGATCGTGAGGCGCTACGGCGGCAGTCACCCGCTGCCGCATCGACATATTCGCGTCAGGGGCGTGCCGGCCGCCCTCTACACGGAGGGAGGCGACACCTCGCGAAGGAAGATCGAGATCTTCACTGGTGATGCAGTCGTTGTGATCTACGGCGAGGACGGCGACCTCGTCCGCCGCGCCGCGGCCAGCATCGTGGCTGCGCCGAGCAGCCGCGGCGGCGCCCGCACTGCGCACAGCCGGCTTCCCGCCCCGATCAAGGGAGCCGCCGAAGACAACGCACGGCGCAATCCGCGATGCTGACCGCCCAGGTCGAAGGCCTCGGAGGCAGGGCCTGGGCGGTATCTGGCAACGAGAAGCGGGTGAACGTCGGTGGCTAGCTGGAGAAAGCTCGAAGCCCAAGCCCCAGAGCTCGCCGCCCTGGCGCGCCAGTTCTTCGACGCGTTCAGCCACAAGACGCTCGCCACATTGCGACGAGACGGGTCTCCGCGTATCAGTGGGACTGAGGTCGCGTTCGCTGACGGCGACCTGTGGCTTGGAAGCATGTGGCGGTCCATGAAGGCCCGTGACCTTCAGCGAGACCCGCGGTTCGCGCTGCACAGCGGTTCGCAGAACCCGCCTGCTTGGACTGGTGATGCGAAGCTAGCCGGCCGCGTCGAGGAGGTCACCGACCCGGAGCTCATCGCGGTCATCAAGGGCGAGGGAGCACCTGAAGGGCCATCGCACCTCTTTCGCGCCGCCATCACCGAACTGGTCATCGTGCGTCTTGGTGAGCCAGCCGACCACATCGTGATCGAGGCCTGGCATGAGGGACGAGGTCTGTCCCGGCGCGAGAGGCGTTAGCGACATCGCCAGGGATCGAGCCGAGGGATCTCCGGGCACGCCGCCGTGTGTCAGTCGTACTGCCGGATGAGACGTACGTTTAGCCAGATCATCAGCGCACCCAGGGCGGCGACAACGGCAAAGTCGGGCAGGATCCGGCTCCATGCGAGAACTCGGCGATGAGACGTCCGAGCCGATCGCCGTCCGCGGGATCGGCGTGGCGCGCAGCTTGTCGAAGTAGCCGCCTTCGATGTCCTCGACCAAGAAGAGCGCCGCGGTCCCGAAGGAGGCGGCCAGCAGCAGCGAGGTGGGCAGCTGAAACGAGCCGTAGCCCTGGCCCTCGAGGAACGACGTGGACGCCGACGGGAAGATCTTGGCGGCCTTGCCGGTGTTTACCACGGAGACCGGGAAGTTCGCGAGAACTCATCGCTGCGACCTTCTCGGGCTCTCGCGGTTTCCGAGCCGCCCCGCCACCCGTAGGGCCCGAAGCGCTCCTCGTGGTCGCCGCGGGCCGCGTACGGATGCGCGTCAGGTCAGTCACACCACCTACACGCGACGACGCCGTTGAAGCGGACGTCCGCCGCAAGCATGCAGGACTGACGCCGTGGGTCCCAACCGCTCCAGCGGTCCAGGCACTCCGCGTACATCGCGTCCATGAAGGCGAAGTCGCAGTCCCGGCGTGCTCCGGGATCATTCTTGATGGAGCCGGCGCGCTCACGGATCGCGTGCCAACAGTGGTCGTGCTCGTGACACTCGTCCGTGAAGTCGAAGCTCATCCCGGTCTCGCGCGACCAGGAGCAGCCGTCTGAGTTGTGGGCGAAGGCCGCCGGTGCAGTGAGGGCCAGCGCCGCCGCTGCCACCCCGATGAGACAGATTATGCGGAGGGAGCTCCGCTTTGCCGTCTTGAGCATGTGGTTCTACCTCCTCCTCTATGGCGTTCAAGCGCCCGGGCGCTGCCCGGATCCTCTACTGACGGCCTACCCGGTCGGTTCAGGGGCGTAACTCACCTGCAAGGACGCCTCACCGGCTGCGTGACGCGCTTGAGCAAGGGCTCGGACGCGCCTGCCTCCTGACAGTCCGGATCAGGCGTTGCAGCAAGGTTACGAGGGCGGGCGCCCGAGCTCCGCCACGACCCTGCCGTCGCGCGAGATGACGAAGATTAGACGATCGCTCGCGACGCGTCCCACGAGCTGCTGCAGGGTTGGTGCCTGCGGGTCGGAGAGATCCACGGGGCGGGTACGGGCGGCACGCTCGGCGTCGAAGGCGTCCGGCAGAGCCACACGCACCTCGTCGATTACGTCATAGACCTTGCGTCCAGGTCGATGCGGTGCGTGCGCTCCTCGTTCCACAGCTCGAGGACGTGGAGGATGCGACCATTCTGAGATAGAGGTCACGGTCGATGCGAATCGCCGAGCGCGTCAACGGAACCCTCTTTGTGGCGAGCACGTATTCGGTGAGCTCGGAGGCCGCGAACGCCCTACTGACCGGGTCATCCTCCACCCGTAACCGTATCCCAGTACCCACGCGCCGTCCTCGCGCGCGCGGACGTGCATTTCGACACCCTGAACGGGGTATGGAGTGCTGGTGTCCGCCCGCCGCCGCCTTGCCCTCCCCCTGATCGTGCTCGCCTTCGTCGCGGGCGGCTGTGGGGAGGGCGAGACAGAGCGCCTGGCGGACGATGCCCGCCAGCGGGCGAACGAGCTTCGACAGAACGCCCGCGACCTGCGTGGTCGCGCCGAGCGCCTGCGTCATCGGCTGGCCGAGCGCGTCCGTGAGACGCTCGACCGGCTCGAGAAGGCGATCCCGTCGGCCGGCGAGCTGACGCGTCCGCCGCGGCGGGGCGACGCGAGCCTCGAGGCCTTCCTCACAGAGGTGCTGCGCTCGGTGGACGCCTACTGGACCGCGACGCTCAGGGCCTCCGGTATCGACGAGCCGCGTGTGTCCTACCGCTGGATCGCCGCCGGCGACCGCGCGCTCACGGGCTGCCGGCACGTGGCCGACGACGACGCGGCGCTCTACTGCCCGGGCGACGACACGATCTACATCGGCCAGGCGTTCGCCGCCGGCATCCTCCGGGGAATCCGCGATGACTTCCCCGGGCAGCGCGCCGGGCGGGGGCGCGCGATCGGGGACTTCGGCGTTGCCTACATCGTCGCCCACGAGTACGGGCACAACGTGCAGCAGGAGCTGGGCCTCTTCGAGCAGGGCCGCCGGCTGGCCGCCAAGCCCTTCGAGTTGCAGGCGGACTGCATGGCCGGCTCCTGGGGCAACTCGGTATACCGTGCCGGCAAGCTCAAGCCCGGCGACGTCGAGGAGGCCCTCAGCACGGCCAAGGCCGTGGGCGACTTCGAGTATCTGAGCCCCCAGCACCACGGCACCCCCGACGAGCGCCGACAGGCATGGCTCCGCGGCTACAGGAGCGGCGATCCCTCGGTGTGCCGAGCGTACTCAGGAGGGTGAGCGCTCGAACGGCCGCGCCGTCGCGCTCATTCGCGCATGAGAGCGAACAACTCGTAGGGGAAGGTGACGGCGACCATGGCCATTGCCTGTCCAGATGGCAAGCTCGAAGACACCCCTCTATGTCCGCCTGCCCCACTCGGAAGCCGCAAAGCTCGACCGCGCGGCCTTCGAGCTGGCGGCGAGCAAGCAGACTCTCGTCGCTGGGCTCGTGGCGCGCTATGTCGATCCGAGCTCCGCGTCGGGACTCGAGGCGCTGCGCGAGCTCACCGGTGACGCCGGCAGCCGCCGAGTCACCGTCGAGACCGCCGATGACTCGATCGCGGTCGGGCGTCACTCCTTCCTCCCCGCCGAGACAGCTGAGGTATTGAACGTCGATGAGCTGACGGCTCTCCTCAAGGTGGAGCCGGCCGAGGTGGAGGCGCTGGCCGAGGAACGACGGGCTGCCCGGCCGGCGGATCGGAGACGAATGGCGCTTCGCGCGCCCGCGCCGCGCTCGAGTGGCTGGCAGAGGGCGACGTGACTTCCCGACTGGCAGCGCGCCGGGCAGGGCGGTCAAATAGCGTGATGTCATGAGTCGCCCGTCGAGCCGAGAGGAGCCGGTCTGGATGGGGCTCGACCTGGGAACCCAGAGCGCCCGGGCGCTCGTGGTCTCCCGCGATGGGCGGGTGGTGGGGCATGGCTCCCGGCCGCTCTCCGGCCAGCGGGAAGGAGCCTGTCACGAGCAGGATCCGGTGGAATGGTGGAGCGCGTTGGCGGGCGCCTGCCGACTGGCCCTCGATGGCGTGCAGCCTGAGCGGGTGCGGGGCGTGGCCACCGATGCCACCTCGGGCACGATCCTGCTCGTGGACGCCGAAGGCACTCCCCTGACAGACGGCGTGATGTACGACGACTCCCGCGCTAGGTCACAGGCGCGGCGGGTAAACGAGGTCGGCGAGGCGGTCTGGAGCGCGCTCGGCTACCGCATGCAGGCGGGATGGGGGCTCCCGAAGCTCGTCTGGATGATCGAGCACAAAAGCGACCTGCTCCCCCACGCCCGCCTGGCACATCAGCCCGACTACATCAACCGCCGGTTGGTGGGAAGCGACGTACCCGCAGACTCGAGCCATTCGCTGAAGACCGGCTACGACCTGGTGAACGACTCCTGGCCGCACGAGGTGCTCGAGGAGCTGGGCGTGCCCGCGGGCATGATGCCCGAGGTGGTCCGGTCTGGCTCGCGGCTCGGGGAGGTCTGCGAGGAGGCGGCCCGTCAGACGGGCATCCCGGCCGGGACCGCTGTGATCGCCGGGATGACCGACAGCTGCGCGGCCCAGATTGCCGCCGGCGCACTCGGCCAGGGAAGCTGGAACTCGGCACTGGGCACGACGCTGGCACTGAAGGGCGCCTCGCCGGAGCTGGTCCGCGACCCCAACGGAACGCTCTACTGCCACCGGTCCCCGGACGGCGGGTGGCTTCCCGGTGGTGCCTCGAGCACGGGCGCCGGCATCCTCTCGGAGAGGTTTCCCGGACGCGATCTGGATGACCTCGGGCGCCGAGCGGCAGCGCACGAGGAGGCGAGCGTGCTCGCCTACCCGCTCGCGGCGACCGGCGAGCGCTTCCCGTTCGAGGCGCCGGAAGCGGAGGGCTTCATGCTCGGCCGGCCCGCGGAGGAGGCCGAGCACTTCGCTGCACTGCTGCAGGGGATGGCCTTTGTCGAGCGCCTCTGTTTCGACTACGTGAATATGCTCGGGGCGCCCTCGGACGGGGAGCTGACCTTGACCGGCGGCTCCACGCGGGGCCGCTACTTCTGCCAGTTGCGAGCCGACGTGCTCGGACGCCCCGTGCGGCTGCTCGAGTGCGACGAGTCAGCGGTCGGGATGGCGGTGCTCGCAGCCTCGGGAGACGCCCCAGTGGCCGACACGGCCGCCGAGATGGTCCGGGTGCGCGAGGTCATCGAGCCACGTCCCGGTCGCACCGAGTGCTTCCTCGAGCCCTATGTCCGGCTGGTGGGAGAGCTCGAGCAACGCGGCTGGCTACCCACGGAGGTGGCCGGCCACGCTCGCGCGCGGGCCGCGGGGTGACTGCGGAGGTGGGATAGGCTCGATTCATGGGCCACACGGCCGATCAGGATGGCGGCTATGACCTGAGCGCGCTGGGATGGCTTCTCTTCCAACAGCTGTGCGCCGGCTGGCTCGAGCAGGTCGTGGGCGTCGAGCCCGGATGGTGGATCGGAAGCGCCGATCGCCACCGCTACGTGGTCCTCGAGAGCGGCCTGCCGGCGACCGCGGCGCGGGAGGAGCTTCCCGCACCGACTATGGTGGCGACTGCCTGGAGTCGGGCCGCCAGCCGGGACAGGCCCGACTCGATCGAGGGAACGCTCGCGCACGCATGGGATGCGGCCAGACTGGCGCGCCGGCACGATCCGCCCATCCGGTCGCTGCTCGTGCTCACCGACCTGCCGGCGGGGCACGCTCGCTCCAGCATCGATCGCATGGCCGGACCGCCGCCGGATGGCGAGGACGAACTGGTGCCCGTGCACGTGCTGGGCGCACGTGCCCTCGGAGCGGCTGTCGATGAGCACGCCGAGCTGCGCCTGAGGCACCCCTACGTCCTGGGCGTCCGGCGTGGCGGGCCGCTCCTTCCCGAGCAGGCACTGCGCGATTCCACCTTCGATCTGGACGCGGCCCGCGCCCTGGCCCGCGTGTTCGTTCCGACCGGCCCCTACGTGCGTGCACTGTCCGTGCTCCGCGAGCATGGGTTCTGCGTGCTGACCGGACCGCCCGAGATGGGTAAGACGGCGGCCGCGCGCGCGGTCGGCCTCGCCCTGATGTCATCCGGCTGGGAGGTCCACGAGTGCACCCGCCCCGAGCAGGTGACCGAGCGGCTGAGGCCGGAGCGGCGGCAGCTCTTCGTGGCCGACGATGCCTTCGGCTCCACCGAGTACCGCCCCGAGTCAGCGGAGCGCTGGGCGCGCACGCTGCCTGAGATCCTGCGTGCCACCGACGAGCGCCACTGGTTGGTATGGACCTCGAGGCCCACCCCGCTCAAGGCGGGACTGCGCGCCCTGCACCGCGAGCGCGGCGCGGAGCGCTTCCCCGCCCCCGCCGAGGTGCACGTTGACGCGGCGAACCTCGATCCCGCCGAGAAGGCGCTGATCCTCCTCAGACACGCCAAGGCCGCTGATCTCGACGGCTCGGCGCTTGGGATCGTCCGCCGTGAGGGCGCTGAGATCGTGGATCACCGGCACTTCACCCCGGAGCGCATCCGCCGGTTCGTGCGCACACGGCTGCCTCGGCTGGCGGTCGCGGGGTCCGGCCTCGAAGAGGTGAGGGCTGCGGTGCACCGGGAGATCGAGAATCCCACCGAGGCCATGGCTGCCTCCTATCTGGCCCTCGGCGAGTCACAGCGTGCGGTTCTCGTTGCCATGCTCGACTGCCCTCCAGGCGTCGTCTCCGAGCGCGAGCTTGCCGGCGCGGCACGCCGGCATGCCCCGGCCGGACTCGACCGGGCCCCGTCGGACCTCCTCGACCGCCTGGCCGACCACTTCCTGCGCATGCCCGCGCCGACGGCGGTGAGCTGGGTGCACCCGAGCTGGCGCGACCTCGTGATCGCCCAGCTCGCGGGAGACCTCTCCGCTCGCGGGCGCTTCCTGTCGAGCTGCGGGCACCACGGGGTGCTGCTGGCCCTTTCGACGGCGGGTGGCGCCAGCGGCGCGAGGCGCCTGCCGCTCCTCACCACCGACGCCGATTGGGACGCACTGGCCGACCACCTGCCGGAGGTCGTGCGAGAAGCAGACGAGCGCTCGCTCGCCGAGCTCCTGAGGGCGCTCGACACGGCGCTCGCCGCTGCCGCCGAGCACCCTGGGGACCGAGCCGAGCTGTCGTCGCTCGCCGCGTTGTGCCTCCGCCTAGCGGCGCGCACGCGTCCGGCCGACGAGCCGGTCGGCGCGAACCTGCTCGAGGCCTGGCTGCATCTCGCCGAGCGCCTTCCCGACCGGCCGCTGCCTCCGTGGCTCTCGGCCACCTGGGCGCACCTCCTGCCCCGCCACCCACCGGACCCGGCCTCGCCGTCGGAGCTGGCCCTCTACGACGAGTGGCTTCTGCTCGGCGAGACGCTTCGAGAGCTATGCCCTCAAGAGCTCGAGACGCTCGGCTTTCCCGGCAAGCAGGCGCGCGTGGCGCGCGAGCTCACGGAGGCAGCTCAGCCGCTGCTCTCGCTCGATCCGGAGTCCCCGAGGTCGGTGTACCTGAGCCGGCTCCTCATCCGGGCCGGCGGGTTACTCGACCGGCATCCACTGAACCTCGCCCACAGCGTCGATGCCACGCAACGGCTGGCGGACATCGAGGAGAGCAGAGACCTCCGCGGCCGCCACCGCTCCGCCTCCAGTGCCGCCGACGAGCTGGTGGGTCGCGTGCTCGCCGATCTCGAGGACCACGTCTCGCCGCCGCCGTCAGCTTGAGCGTTGGCCATTCGCCGGGGCCCCGCGCCGGGTCAGATGCGGCCCTTTGCCGGCCGCGGCGCCGGTTGCTAGAACTCGCCCGTGACCGACTCCCCGGTATTGCTCATCACCGGCGCCGGCAGCGGTATCGGCGCCGCCACGGCCCGTCACGTGGTGACCGCCGGATGGAGAGTGGCGCTGGCCGCGCGCTCCCAGGACATGCTGGAGGCCCTGGCCTCCGAGCTGGGAGGCGAAGACACGGCGATCTCGGTCAAGTGCGACGTGACGAGCTGGGATGACCAGCAGGCCGCCGTGGCGGCGGCGCTCGAGGCGTTCGGGAGGCTCGATGCCTCGCTGGCCAACGCGGGGGTCGGGGCCAAGCGCGGCTTTCTCGAGGAGACCGTGGAGCACTGGAAGGCGATGATCGACACGAACGTCTACGGCTGTGCCCTCTCGATCCGCGCGGCGCTCACCCACTTCCGCGGGCAGAACGCGGGCCACATGCTGCTGACGGGCTCGGTGGCCGGACGCCGCGCCCTGCCCGGGTCGCTCTACTCGGCCACGAAGTGGGCCGTGACGGCGATGGGCGAGGGCCTCCGTGCGGAGGTCGCCGACTCGCCGCTCAGGGTCACCCTGATCGAGCCGGGGATGGTGGACACCCCGTTCTTCGACGATCGCCCAAGCGGCGCGCTCGCGCCCGACGACGTCGCCCGCGCCGTGGTGTACGCGGTCTCACAGCCTGCGCACGTGGACGTGAACGAGATCCTCGTGCGCCCCGTCAACCAACCTCTCTAGGCCCACTCGGTTTCAACGGGGTGGCGCGGTGGCCCTCCACCGCCTTCTGCAGCTCGTCCTGCGTGGCGTCCTGGCGGATCTCGAAGTAGCGTCGTGGAAGCACTACGCCATCCTTCGCGGCCTCCAACTCGAAGGCAACCAGCGTGTGGCTTGGGTCCTCGCCGTGCTCCTTGGCGTGCTCGTAGGCGTCGAACTCGCACAGCACCCCCAACTCGTCGAGAAAGGCCGCGTGGTGGTCGGTGGTGATGTGGGTGCCCATGCCGTACTTCGACACCGCTCGCTCGGTTCTCTCCCCGCCCAGGGTTTCCTCGTCGGACAGGTGGGGACCGAGCCGGTCGATCGCGCTCTGCGAAACGTCGGGCCCGTCGACGTAGTCCGCAAGTGACTCGAGCGCCATCGCTGAGCGCTCGTGGCGCTCGTCGTTCGGGTAGTCCTTCTCCTGCCGGCGACGCCACTCGGCCCTCGAGCGCAGGTAGTCGCTCAGCACGTCCGTCCCTCCCTCGTCCGATTTGCAGCGCGCCCGCCCCCGGGCCGCCCCCGCACTCTAACGCCCCACGACCCCCCGGCCGGCCGGGTGCCGCCGCCGGCCTTCATAGGCTGAAGGGATGCGCGGCTCGTCATACGCCTACGCACACCTCGACATGGACGCGTTCTATGTGAGCGTCGAGCTGGAGCGGCGCCCGGAGCTGCGGGGGCTGCCGGTCGTCGTGGCGGGAAGCGGCCCACGCGCGGTGGTCACGACGGCGAGCTACGAGGCGCGCAAGTTCGGTGTCTTCTCGGCCACCCCCGCATCACGCGCCCGCCGGCTGTGTCCGGACGCCGTCTTCATCCCACCGGACTTCGATCACTACCGGGCGCGCTCACGCGCGGTGATGGAGGTCCTGGCGGGCCAGGTCGAGCGAATCGAGGTGGTGGGGCTCGACGAGGCCTACCTGGACCTCTCCAATATCGAGCGACCAAAGGCCGCGGCCCGGAAGATCAAGGCGGTGGTCACCGCCGCCACCGGGCTCGGGTGCTCGATCGGGATCGGTCCCAGCAAGCTCGTGGCCAAGGTGGCCTCGGACGCCGACAAGCCAGACGGGTTCCTGGCACTGACCGCCGAGGAGGCGCGAGGGCGCTTTGCCGACCGCTCGCCGGGCATGATCCCCGGCATCGGGCCCAAGACTGTGGAGCGCCTCGCGACGCGGGGCGTAAGGACCCTGGCGGCCCTCGGGTCGGTTCCCGATCCCGCACTCGTGGAGTGGTTCGGCGAGCGCCTCGGCCCCCAGCTCGGCCGGCTGGCCCGGTTCGAGGACGGCCGCACGATCGAGACCGAGCGCCTGCGCAAGTCGGAGTCGCGCGAGACGACGTTCGACCACGACCTGCGAGGCGTTGCGGCACTCGAGCCGATCCTCCGGCGGCTGACCACGGAGCTCTGCCTCGACCTCGCGCGGCACGGCCGTGGCGGCCGGACGATAGGGATCAAGGTACGCCTCGACGACTTCTCAACCCACACCCGGGCCCGCACCCTCCCCGGGGCCGCCAACGACGAGGGAACGGTCGCCAAGGTCGCCCTCGACCTCCTGCATGCACTCGA
>JAUJNT010000003.1:208169-246545 GCA_030448005.1 Thermoleophilaceae bacterium | reverse complement strand
ACGCCTCCTGGGCGTCCGCGTAGCGGGACTCGACGAAGCCCCGAAGGAGCCCGAGCCCGCCGAGGACCAGCTCCGCCTGTCCCTCTGACGCGGCGGTCGAGACGTGCGCGCTCGACAAGGGCGCACGAGCCGTTCCGGCGGTCGCTTAGCGGATCACGTTCACTCCGCGCCTCTCCAAGACTTCAATCGCCAGTTCGACGCACTCGTTGCAGATGTAGAGGCCCGGACCGGCGACCATTGAGCGGCCATCGCTTTCGTGGTGGCCGCAGAAGTTGCACCGAAGATCGGCAGGAGGCTTTCGGTTGGTCATGGAGCAACCTTAGCCCGACTTCGCTAGTCGCTTCCGAGACCCTCCTAGCGGTCCTCCCCTGAGCGGTGCTCCTTGTCGCCGCGAAGGGGAGGACCACCTCCCCGTCCCCCTACCGCGTCGACCACACCATCCCCACATCACCGAACCTCAGCCGCCGCTTCGTGGCGGCGGTCAGATCCCAGTCCCGGCCCCCGACGAACGGGCCGCGATCGATGACCGGCGCTGTCACCGATCGCCCGCGGTACCGAAACGTGACCCGGGTGCCGCAGGGCAGGTACTTGTGGGCAACGCCGAGCCTTCCGGCGGTGAGGGCGCCGCCGCATGAGGTGCTGTTGCCATACAGGCCGGGTCCGTACCAGGACGCGTGTCCCGACCGGTACACGTAGACCCGCTTGAGGCGGTCGCTGGCGGCGGCGGCCGCGCTGTCCCCGGGGAAGCGCACCCGCAGCCGGTACACGCCGGCGCGCCGTGGCCTGAACGAGGCCCTGAACCGGCCGCGGGCCCGCGTGCGGGTGCGGTCGACGGTCTTCCACCCACGTCGGGTCCTCACTTGCAGGCGCACCGCCCGCTTCGACATCCGCGGCACCAGCTTGCCTCTAACCCGTAAGGGGCGGCCGCCGAGGACGTGCCGCCTCGATCGGCCGACCAGCCTGGCCACCACCGTCACGGTGCGGGCGGCGGTGGCGGTCTGGGCGCCGTTCGGGGTGGCGGTCGTGGTGGCCCGGTAGGAGCCAGAACGCCTGGCCTTGACCCTGAACCGGTACGACCCGTCGGCGCCCGTCTTGGTGGCTGCCAGCGGCCGGAAGGAGCGGCCGCGGATGGCGTGCTCCAGCTTCACGGGCCTGCCCGCCACCCGCGGGCTCACGAACCCCCTGATTGCCACGCGCTTGCCGTATCGCACCCTCTGGCTCTTGCCGGCGCCGGCCATGACGAGTGGGGCGTTGGGGCCCCCGGTGGCCTTCGGGCCTCCCGCGCCGCCGGAGACCTGGGTGGCGCTCGCCCCTGTCGGAATCATGCACGCGGCCGATATTGCGAGCAACAGCCCACGGCCATGCACTGTCGAATGCGTGCTCAAACATGCCTTTCTTGGCCTCCTGTGCCTACGGGGTTAGCTGTCGGGCTCGCGCCGCATGGGCAGCGCTACGGCTGGATCACCAGCCGATTCGCCCCGGCCGCCTGACGGCGGCAGTGGGTTCCCCGTCCCCGTGCCCATGTGGGCGCGAGGTTCAGCGAGGCCGAATCGAACGACCGCAGAAGATAGAGGCCACGGCGGACGGGTGTGTGATCGCGGTCACACATATGTCATCAGAGCTGTATAAACTGTGGTCATGGCGTCAGATGAGCTGAACGAACTCAACGATGCAGTCAAGCGTCTCGCCCGGCCCGATTGTCCGACCGCGCCACAAGGTTTGTCTCCAGGCCGGATCTCCAACCATCGTGCCCGTCATGAGCCCGAAGGACGGTTCATGCGCGTGGCATCAAGGTCGTCACGCTGATGTGCGAGCGTGCCTTCGTCCGTTCGCATGCGGCAGACATCCTCCGAGGGAAGTTGAAAGCAGGGCAATGGGCGCTAACGACCGGAACGATCGACTCGCAAAGCGTCTTCGGCATCGGACTTCTCCCTTGTCGAGTTCATGCGCACCTATCCAGACGATTCGGCCTGCCTTGACCGGCTGTGGCGCGGACGTGCGCACCGGACGGCCACCACGCTCCAGCCCGCGCTGCGAGCGTGACGATCTTCCACCGCACCAAGACGCGTCCACGTACACATGCGACTCCTGCGGCCTTCGCGATCCATCCGATGAAGGGGACGATCTTTGAGAAATCCACGACCTCTCTACAGCTTTGGTTCTACGCCATGTACCTCAAGACCGCCCACCGGATGATGAAGCTGCTCGCACGCGAGCTGGGCGTGACGTACAAGACCGCGCACCGGATGATGAAGAAGATCCGAACAGAACTGATGACCGACGAAGGCGACGAGCCGTAGTCGGGCGACGTAGACGAGACTTCGTGGGGCGGGAAGCCCCGCAGCACTCACCGGACCCGCGCTGAGGCTGCCGCCTTCCGTGAGGCCAAGCCGACCGTGCTGGGGATGGTTGAGCGCGGTGGGCGAGTCCGTGCCCGCGTGATCCCTTCCCCGTCGCGGTGTCCCGCTTAGTAGAGAGGTCGGTGAAGGCGAACGTCAACCCCAGCACCATCCTCTACACGGACGACTGGCCCCTACAGGCCGCTCACGGGCGCGGCGCCATCGACCATCGGGTCATCAACCACTCAGCCGGCCTCTACGTCGACGGGGACGTTTTCACGAACACGATCGAAGGGTTCTTCGGGAACATGAAGACCGGGATGCGCGGGGCGTACAAGAAAGTCTCGCCGCGCCTACCTCCAGTCGTACTGCAACGAGTACGCGTGGCGCTACAACCATCGCTACCAGCCCTCGTCGATGTTCGAGCAGCTACTGCTGCGGTCGGCGCGTAGCTGAGGGCTTCTTGGCGATCTTCTTGAGGTTCGCGAAGAACTCGCCACGCTTGGGAACTGGATCAAAGCCCTTCGGCGTGCGCTCCGTCGGCTCCCGCTTAGGCTCAGCCATCTGCCGCGTGGCCATCCGTTAGACGGCTGTTTCGCCAAAATCGCGCGGGCAACAGAGCAGTTCGAGTGCCTCAAAGCCAAGATCGCCCCGCCCGCCTTCGATCCCAACTCCATAACGTTCGGGCAGCAGTTCCACCCGGAGGTGAGCGCCATCCAGGTCGGATCGAGGGAGTCTGCGGCTGGCGATGCGCTGTGAACTTGCGCTCTGCGCTCAACGCGTGGGACTGGCGAAGTGGAACCTCGCCCAACGCGGAGCGTCGCGCGACCCCGACCGACGAACGCGATTTCCGATCAACACCCGGGCGCGCGAGTTCAGCGCCTACATGGTCACGGCACCCCGACCATGCAGAGATTCAGCGGTCAGCCGAACGTGACCACCTCGCGCAGATCGAGGAGTGGAGCGCGAGGTTCTGCCGATCACCCGCGACCCTGGCGAGCCGAACATAGAACGAACGCGCAGATCGCAAGCGGAGATACATCATTGACGACTGGGTTGGGCACGCATCATCAAACACCGAAACATCTTCTTGCTCGGAGCTTTCTACAACGGCGCAACGTACGCGGTCGCTGACGTGACGCCCATCGGCCCTGAGCCGAAAGTGCAGGTGAAGGACGTACTCTCCCTGGCGTCGTTCGTGGGCTGGCCTATCGACTACCTGATGGGCGAAGTGCTCCCGGCGGTGCACGCTCGTAGAGCGGTCCGGCCTGTCACGCCAACCCAGCTTATACAGGCATGGGATATGTGTGATCGCGGTCACACACCCGTCCCCCTGCAACCCGCGGCCCAGGCACGCCTCAAATGCGCGGGCTCATCCGATCCGCGGTTCCGGGCGAATAACCTCTTGAGAGCCGAGCCAGTCAGCCGGCGAGAACATGCGAGAGAAAGTGATCGACACCGCACGCGCCCTTGGCCTCCAGGTCCAGGTCAAGCGTCTGGAGGACTCCACCGCGACGGTGGAGGACGCGGCCAAGGCGGTGAGCTGCCCACCGGCGCAGATTGCGAAGTCGCTCGTGTTCGTGGCGGACGGTGACCCTGTGCTCTGCATCGCCTCCGGGGCACACCGGGTGGACCTCGAGCGGCTCGCCGAGATCTTCGATGTGGCCGAGGTCCGGGCCGCCGCGCCCGAGGAGGTCCGGGCAGCCACCGGCTTCTCGGTAGGCGGCGTGCCGCCGTTCGGACATGGCCTGCCGGTGGTGCTCGACGAGGAACTGCTCGCTCACGAGATGGTCTGGGCCGCGGGCGGCGACGGTCACAGCCTCTTCCAGATCGCTCCCCGTCAGCTCGCCGACTGCACGCAGGCGATCGTCGCGCCCGTCGGCGCGTAGCCGCTGCGCGCGGGCACCGGCGCCCTGCGGGCATACTGCCGCCATGAGCACTGAGCCGCTGCGCGCCGCGCTGGCGCAGATGAACTCCACGGTGGGGGACATCGACGGCAACGCCGCGCAGATGGCCGACCTGATCGGCCGCTCGCGCGAGGAGGGCGCCCAGCTCGTGGTCTTCCCGGAGCTTGCCCTCACCGGGTATCCACCCGAGGACCTGCTGCTCAAGACGCACTTCTTCGTGGCGGTGGGCGCAGCACTCGACGAGCTCGCGGCGGGCACGCAGGACATCGTGGCCGTGGTGGGGTTCCCCGAGCGCACCGACGACGTCTACAACGCCGCCGCGGTGCTGGCCGACGGTAAGGTGGCGGCCGTCTACCGCAAGATGCACCTGCCCAACTACGGCGTCTTCGACGAGCAGCGCTACTTCCAGGCGGGCTCGCAGCCCGCCATCCTCGAGCTGAACGGCGTGACCCTCGGCGTCACGATCTGCGAGGACATCTGGGAGCCCGGTCCGCCGGCCACGGACGAGGCGCTGGCGGGCGCGGAGGTGATCGTCAACCTCTCCGCTTCGCCCTACCACCTGGGGAAGGGCCTCGAGCGGGAGCGGATGCTGGTGCAGCGCGCGCGCGACAACCTCGTCTCGGTGCTCTTCTGCAACGCGGTCGGCGGCCAGGACGAGCTCGTGTTCGACGGCCACAGCGTGGCCATCGACCAGGACGGCGTGCTGCTGGCGAGGGCCCCCCAGTTCGCGGAGGACCTGATGCTCTGCACCTTGAACCCGGGCGAGGTGGCGGCCGCCCGGCTACGGGATCCGCGCCATCGCAGCGCGGTGCGCCGCGGGCGGGGCTCCGGCGAGCGGCTGGCCGAGCCACTCGGCAGCTTCGAGGTCCCGTCCGGAAAGGTGACCGGCCTCGGAGGCCCGAAGGGGACCGTCCTCGCCCCCGAGGCGGAGGCCTATGCCGCGCTGCGCCTCGGCCTCCTCGACTACACCGAGAAGAACCGGTTCGAGCGAGTGGTCTTCGGGCTCTCCGGTGGGATCGACTCGGCGCTCGTGGCCCTGCTCGCGGTCGACGCGCTCGGACCGGAGCGGGTGAGCTGCGTCGTGATGCCCTCGCCCTACTCGTCCGGCGAGACCCAGGCGGACGCCAGGACCATCGCCGCAAACCTGGGAGCCAACCTGATCGAGCTGGACATCGTGGCGGCGATGGAGGCCTACGACGAGGTCTTGAGCGGCGCCTTCGAGGGCCGTGAGCCCGACATCGCCGAGGAGAACCTGCAGGCCCGCATCCGCGGCAACCTCGTGATGGCCCTCTCCAACAAGTTCGGCTGGCTGGTGCTCACCACCGGCAACAAGTCCGAGCTCTCGGTCGGTTACGCCACGCTCTACGGGGACATGGCAGGTGGGTTCGCCGTGCTGAAGGACGTCTTCAAGGGGCTGATCTACCGGCTGGTGGAATGGCGAAACCAGCAGGGAGCCGAGGTTCTCGTGCCCGCGTCCGTGCTCGAACGGCCACCGTCGGCCGAGTTGCGCCACGACCAGCGCGACGATCAGTCCCTTCCCCCCTACGACGTCCTCGACGCGATCCTGGCGGGCTATGTGGAGCGGGACCTCGATGCCGCCGAGTTGGTGACCCTCGGCTACGCCGCCGAAGAGGTCGAGCGCGTGATCTGGATGGTGGACCGCGCCGAGTACAAGCGCCGCCAGGCCCCGCCGGGAATCCGCATGTCCACCAAGGCGTTCGGCCGCGACCGCCGCCTGCCGATCACCAACCGCTACGTGAGCCGGGCCAGGTAGTCGTCCGGGACGCTTCGCGACCTCGGCAAGGGCCCGTCAGGCCGGCGCGGGGCGCACCGCCATCGTGATCCGCGCCAGGGCACAGAGGCGGCCCTGCTCGTCGGTGAACTCCACCTCCCAGACCCAGCTCGTGCGCCCGCGGTGCCTGCAGCGCGCCTCCGCTTGCACGGTGCCCTCGGCCACCGGGCGCAGGAAGCTCGTGTGGTTGGACTGGCCGACCGCGATGTCGCCTCCGTCGTTAACCGCGAAGTAGGTGGTGGCAGAGGCCAGGGTCTCCGCCATCGCCGCGTAGGCGCCGCCGTGGACGACCCCGAACGGCTGGCGCACCGCGTCCGTGACCTCGAAGCGCCCGCGCGCGTGCCCTTCGCCCGCCTCGAGGATCTCGAACCCAAGCACACCGTCCAGCGTCTGGGCGGACCGCTCGCGGAGGTCGGTGGGGTCGTCCATCATCACCCGCAGGCTATCTTTCCCCGCACATGGCCACCTTCGATCAGCTCTCCGCGGAGCAGCGGGCGATCATCGAGCTGTTGCTGAAGCAGGGCCAGACCTACGAGGCGCTCGGCAAGACCCTCGGCATCTCCACGGCCCGCGTGAGGGAGCTCGCCCGCAGCGCTCTCGTGACCCTCTCTCCCGTGAGCGCCTCACAGGTCGACGAGGAGTGGCGCGGCCCGATCGCGGACTACCTGCTGGGACAGCAGTCGGCATCGGAGTCCACCTCCACGAGAGACCACCTACGCCGCTCGGAGACCGCCCGCGGCTGGGCTCGCTCGCTGCTCGACTCGCTCGACCAGTTCTACGACGCCGGCAACCTGCCGACCATTCCCACCGGCGAGGCCGGCGCCCCTCCCGCGCCGAAGCGCGCAAAGAAGGAGAAGGCTCCAACCGAGGCGGGCGCTTCCGCCTCCGACGGCGACCAGGCCCCGCGCGGGGAGCTCTCGCCCGAAGCCCGCGCGATCGTGCTCCGCCGGCGTATCGCGGGCGCGGCCGCCTTCGCCGTGGTGGCCCTGCTGGCGATCCTGGTCTGGCCCGGCGGAGTGCTCACCGGAGACGACGACGACGACAACAAGGCAGACGCCAAGGGCAAGCAGGCGGCCGCCCCGCGCGTGATCGGACAGCTTGCGCTGAAGCCGGTCGAGGGCGCAAAGGGCGTCGGAGTGGCCGCGATAGCGCAGCAGGGCAAGAAGCGCCAGCTGATCATCCAGGCGCGCCTCACCCCGAGCAGGAACCGCGAGGCCTACGAGGTCTGGCTCTACAACAGCGACACCGACGCCCGCTCCCTCGGCGCTCAGGTCACCAACCAGCAGGGCACCTACCAGGGCTTGGCGCCCCTGACGAGCGACTTCGCGCGCTTCAAGTTCATCGAGATCTCCCGCGAAGCGGTGGACGAGAACAAGGGCCACTCCGGTAGGTCGGTCCTCCGGGGGCGGATCGAGGACTTCGTGGCTCCCCCGCCGCCAACCGCACAGGGCGGCCCCCAGCCTCAGCCCTAGGCAGCCTCGCCTCAGGCCTCGTCCGGGAGCAGCTTCGCCGGGTTCATGATCCCGTCCGGGTCGAGCCGCTCCTTGGCGGCCCGCAGCACGTCCAGGCCAAGCTCGCCCACCTCGTCGATCATCCAGGGAGCGTGGTCCCGGCCAACGGCGTGATGGTGGGTGAGGGTGCCGCCGCCCGCAACGATGGCATCACAGGCCGCGCTCTTGGCGGCCGACCACTGCTCCAGCTCGGCACCGTGCTCCTGGCGGGCGATGAACGTGAAGTAGAGCGAGGCGCCCGAGCGATAGAGGTGCGACACGTGGCACATCACGAGCGGCGCCGTGCCCCGGCCCGAGAGGGTGTCGCGCAGTGCATCGCCCACGGCCCGGTAGAGATGTGACAGCCTGCTCCAACCGGTAGCGGTCTCGAGCGTCTCAACCATCACCCCCCGATCGAGCATCTCGTCGCGCATGTAGGGGGCCGAGAAGCGCGTCCTGCGCCACGAGCGCGCGGGCCGCTCGCCCAACGCGATACCTCCCGCCGCGCGCAGCAGTTCCGCGGCGCGCGCACGGCGGCGGGCCACCTCCTCGGGGGTCCCCTCGAAGCCGAGCAGCGCAACGCACCCCTCGTCGTGGCCGCGAAGGCGGAGGTAGGCCTTTCCTACCCTCTCGGTCACTCCGTCCCCGCCTGAGGCGAGGGCCTTGGCGAGCCGCGTCTCGTGCTCGTCGGACAGGCGGGCGACGTCGGGTGAGGCGTCGCGCTGCTCCATCACGCGATAGGCCTGCAGGCCCTCCTCGAAGTCCTTGAACGACCAGGCCTCATAGTGGCGCTGCTGGGGGAGCGGGCGCACGCGCAGCGTCACCGCCGTGATCACCCCCAGGGTGCCCTCCGAGCCCACGAGCAGCTCCCGCAGCGAGGGCCCGGCCGCGGTCGCCGGCACGGCGAGGGTGGCGAGCTCGCCGGTCGGGCAGAGGCAGTGCACCGACTCCACGAGCTCGTCGATGCGCCCGTAGCCGGTCGATGCCTGTCCGGCGGACCGGGTGGCCACCCATCCGCCAACCGTCGAGAACTCAAAGGATTGCGGGTAGTGCCCGAGGGTGAGGCCCGCCGTGCCGAGCCTGTGCTCGAGCTCCGGCCCGAGGAGACCCGGCTGGAAGGCCGCCGTCAACGAGTCACGGTCGAGGTCGAGCACCCGGTCCATCCGCCGGAGATCCAGGCTGATCGCGGCGGCGTGAGGTCCCCGCAGAGCGGCCACGCCGCCCACCACGCTCGTGCCCCCGCCGAAGGGCACGACGGCCAGCCCGTGCTCGCTGCATGTGTCGAGCACCGCCCCCACCTGCGCGGCGGATTCCGGTCGCACCACGGCATCCGGAGCGCTCGAGGCGTCGCCCGAGCGGATCTGGATGAGGTCCGCAAAGCTCTTTCCGGCCGCGTGGGTGACCCGCGTGCCGTGGTCCTCGAGGACGTGGTCGGCTCCCACCGCCCCCTCCAGAGAGCGCCGCGCCGCGTCGGCGAGCCGGGGGTCGGGCAGCACGATGTCCTCGAGCCGGACGCGCGGGCTGCTCTCCGAGCCGTCCAGGCCGAGCTCGGCGCGAAGCAGCCCGAGAGCCGGCTCCGGCAGGGCGATAGCGCCCTCGTCCTCTCCCCATCCCCACCAGCGCAAGGTCAGCGGTCCCAGCCTCGAGCCAGTGCCTCGAGGCCCTCGAGCGCCTCCTCGAGCTGGCGCCGGGTGGCACGGCTCACCTGAAAGCCGCCGAAGCGGGAGAGCCCGCGCATCCGGAGGCGCGTCGTGAGCCTCACCACGGTGCCCTCCTCGGCGGGTTGGAGCTCGAGCTCGGTGACCGAGTCGCTCAGGATGCGCTCGAATGGCGACTCCTCGACCTCGTGGCGCCAGCGCAGGCGCCACGGCCGCTCGGCGTGAAGGAGCGTGTAGTCGGCTCGGACGCCCTTGCCCTTGGACGTGCCGAGCACCGTCGTCCACGCCCGTGGCGAAGCGTCCTCCACGCGCTGCACCCCCGGCCACCACTCCGGTAGGCGCTCGGGATCCGCAACCACTTCCCAAAGCCGCTGTGGAGCCGCTCCCACCGTTCGGGAGCGCGCCACGGTCGGCATCATCCTTCCTCCTCCTCGAAGGCCACCAGACTGGTCACCGTGTGCTCGCGAGCGAGCGCAGCGCCCTTGGTCACTTCGCGATCTTGCGCAGGTCGCGGATCAGCAGCAGATGCTTGAGATGGGAGGCGATCGCCGCCAGGTTCTCGAGTGCCTGCACCGCCTCCTTGCGACGCTCCGGGTTCCGCGAGCGCAGCGCCGGAGCGAGGATCTGCTCGAGCAGCGCGGCCTCACGGTCCGCGGAGGTGCGAAAGACGCGCAGGTTGCGCCCCCCGACTCCGAACCGCTTGAGCTCGGTGACCGCTCTGATGATCTCGCGGACGGTGTCGTCGTAGAGGATCTCGCCGTCGCGCTTCTCCCCGCGGATGACTCCGTACTCCTCGAGCTCCTTCACGAGAGCCGCGTCGGCGCCTGTCTCATCGAGGACCTCCTGAAGCCGGTAGAGCGACTCCCCCGGGCGCTCCGTCAGCGTGGTGCGCCGCAGCGCCCGGGGATCGGGCCCCTGGCCCTTGGAGATCTCCTCGTCGGCGCGCCCGGAGGCGAGCTCCTGGCGGATGACCCGCAGGGGCAGGAACTCGTCGCGCTGGAGGCGAAGGATCGTACGCAGCCGCCCCACGTCCGCGGGACCGTAGAGCCGGTAGCCGCCCGCGGTGCGCCGCGGCGCCAGGAGCTTCTGGTCCTCGAGGTAGCGGATCTTCGAGATCGAGACGTCGGGGAACTCGCGCTCGAGCTGCTTGCAGACCGCGCCGATCGTCAGCGACTTCCCGCTGGGGGCGGCTGGGGCAGTGCGACCTTCCACGTCCGACTGGGCGCTCACCGCTCGAGGTAGCTCAGCTTGTACTTGCCCACCTGCAGCTCGTCGCCGTGCTGCAGCCGGTGGGACTCGATCCGGCGGCGGTTCACATAGGTGCCGTTCAGAGAGCCCAGGTCGTCGATGTAGAGACCGTCGCGCCGGCGCACAAGGAGCGCGTGGTTGCGGGACACCGTGACGTCGTCGAGGAACACCTCCGCCTCGGGGCTCCGCCCGATGGTCATCCGGTCTCCGGCCACGCCGAACACCTCACCGGCGCGGCCGCCACCGGACCGGATCGCGAGCGTGGCCCCCGCCCCGGTGCCCTGCTCCAGGTCGACCGGCCTGAGCTCGCCGGTCTCGTCTACCTGGTAGGCCTCGGTGCTCTCGCCGCTTCCCCCTGCCTCGACTAGGAAGGCGCCGCACTTCTGGCAGTAGTTGGCGCTCTCGGCGTTGGCAAAGCCGCATCGCGGACAGTGCATGCTCTTAGGCCCCGGGTCTTGCCGGTGCCGGCCTAACCACCGGATTCGTCCGTGGGAATCGCCTTGCCGGAGAGGATGTCGGTGAGCTGCTCGACGTCGGCGCCGCTGATGGTCGATTCGCCCTCTCCGTGCTTCTTTCGCAGCCGGTTGACGAGCTCGGCGCGGAGGATGTCGATCCGGCCGTGCAGGATCCGGCGCTGATAGGAGACCTCCTGCTCCTCCTCGGTGAGCTGTGCGATCAGCTCCTTGAGCTCTCCGTCGGAGAGGGCTCCCAGATCCGGAACGGTGTCCATTGCAGTCCTTTCGTGAGGCGGATGGCGAGTATAGACCGAGGCGTCAAGTCGAGCTTGAGGGTGTGCCTCGAAGGAAGGCGATTCCATCGTGGACGTAGATCGCGGTCGCCGACAACGTCAGGGCCAGACCGAGGTACAAGGATACGTCGGCCACAGGGGTGTCGGTCAGCAAGGCCAGGAATATCGCGAACATGACCGGCCACACGGCCCACCGGCCCACCATGTTGATCTGGATGTCCATTCCCTTGCGCAGCCCGAACTGGGTGAGCGCGAGCATGAAGAGCTCACGCAGGCCGAGGGCTGCGAGCGCCCACCGGGGCAGTAGCTCGAAGCGCCAGCACACCACCGCCCCGCAGAGCACCAGAGCACGATCGGTGAGCGGGTCGAGCAGCGCGCCCAGGCGGCTGTACTGCCCGGTGACGCGCGCGAGGAACCCGTCGAGCTGGTCCCCGATGGCGATCAGCCAGAAGACCAACGCCACCGAGACGCCCCTGCCGTCGTCCGAAGAGAAGGCCATCGCCAGGAAGACCGGCAGCAGCGCCAGCCTGACGTAGGACACCAGGTTCGGGATGGTGAGCGGGCGAAGCGGCTGGCCCTTCTGCGTCTCGGGCGGAGGGCCGCCGGATCGGTCGAGGCCCAGCAACCGCCTCTTGCTCACGGAAGCTCGCGCCACAGCTCCGCCGCGGCCGTGGCCGCCCCCTCGAGTGCAAGTGGTCGCTTCTCCCGCCCGCGCCGGACCTGGGCCTCGATCTCTCCCTTCTCGAGCCCGCGCCTGCCAACGGTGAGCCGCAGCGGGCAACCCAGCAGCTCCGCGTCGGCGAACTTCTCCCCCGCGCCGGCGTCGCGATCGTCGTAGAGCACCTCGAGCCCCAGCGAGCGAAGCTCGTCGTACAGCCGATCGGCGACCTCTCGTGCCTCCTCGCCCTCCTGGCCGAGCGTTACGAGATGCAGGTCGAAGGGCGAGATCGAGCGAGGCCATGAGATGCCCTTCTCGTCCCCGAACTGCTCGACGGCCGCGGCCGCCATCCGCGCCGGCCCGAGCCCGTAGGAGCCCATCCAGATGTGGCGCTCCTTGCCCTCCTCGTCGAGGAACCTGGCATTGAGCGGGTCGCTGTAGCGCGTGCCGAGCTTGAAGATGTGCGCGATCTCGATGGCGGGTTCGATCCGGATCGTCGCGCCGCCGGGACAGGTGTCACCGGCCTCGACGGTGCGGATGTCGGCCCACTCGGCCTCGAAGTCACGCCCCGGCTCCACGCCGCGCAGGTGCCGCCCCTCCTCGTTTGCGCCCGCGATCAGCCCGCGCATCGCCATCAGGGCCTCGTCTGCCAGCACCGGTACCTCCGCGCGGACCGGCCCGATGTATCCGGGGGGCGCCGAGAAGACGTCCCGGATCTCCCCCTCGGTCGCGAGGCGTGTGGGCCCGCCGAGCGCATTCTGGAGCTTGATCTCGTTCAGGCGGTGATCGCCCCTCACCACCACCAGCAGGGGCGTGCCGTCGCCGCGCATAACCGGCAGCGCCTTGATCAAAGCGCCCGCTGGCACCTCCAGGAGCCCCGATACGCCCTCGATGGTGGTGGCTCCCGGGGTGTCAACGGGCTGCGGCTCGGCGGCGGGGGCGGGCAGTCCCTCCACGGGCGCCGCCGTGGCTCTGGCGACCTCCACGTTTGCGGCATAGCCGGTGTCCGAGAGCGCCACGTCGTCCTCCCCGGCCGCGCAGGGCGCCATGTACTCGTGCCCCCCCAACCCGCCCATCATCCCGACGTCCGCTTCCACCCGGTACCACTCGAGCCCCGACCGGTCGAACATCCGATCGTAGGCGGTGACGTGCCGCTCGTAGGAGCGCTCGAGGCCCCCGAGGTCGCGGTCGAACGAGTACGAATCCTTCATGACGAACTCGCGCGTGCGCAGCAGCCCTGCACGCGGGCGCGGCTCGTCGCGCTCCTTGACCTGCATGTGGTAGAGGATCATCGGAAGGTCACGGTAGGAGCGCACCTCCCGGGCCATGTGAAATGTCAGCGCCTCCTCGTGGGTCATCGCGAGCACCAGGTCGGCTTCTCGCCGATCCTTGAGCTTGAACAGCTCGTCGATCTCGTAGCGCCCCGAGCGCTGCCACAGCTCGGCGGGCTGAAGGACCGGCATCAGCATCTCCTGGCCGCCGATCGCGTCCATCTCCTCCCGGACGATCTGGGCCGCCTTGCGGTGCACCCTCCAGCCGGCCGGCAGATAGGTCCACATCCCGGCGGCAAGCTGTCGCACGAGCCCGGCCCGGACCATCAGCTTGTGCGAAAGGGCCTCCGCGTCCGCGGGAGCCTCCTTCTCGGTGGGCAACAGGTAGCCGCTCAGGCGGGTCATCGCGCGAGTCTAGAGGTGGCCGGTGCGCCCTGTCCTTGCTGAGTAGCCCGCCGGCTGCCCGGCTAGTCGCGGCTGAAGCGCCGGCCTGCCGTGGGGGACTGGCTCTCGTCGAGGGTCACGCGCTTGCGCGGGACGCCGTTCATCGGCAGCGCGACGCCGTTCTCGAGCGCCTCGCCCGAGGCCGCGGCGGCCTCCATGGCGGCAAGCCGCTCGGGTGTGAGCTCGCCGGCGTTCTCCTCCTCGATCTCCTGCAGGAACGCCGTGCCCTCCGCCGCCTGGCGCTCGTCCCTCACGACGGTCTTGCCGGCCGCGTAGTACTTGTCGATCTCCTCGAACAACACGTCCACGAGCTGCTCCTGGGGGACCTTGCGAAGCGCCTCTCCCTTTGAGTAGACCACTCCCTGGTTCTTGGCGCCCGTGATCCCGAAGTCGGCGTGCGAGGCCTCACCGACTCCGTTCACCGCGCAGCCGAGCACCGCCACCTCGATCGGGTCGTCGTATGCCTGAAGGCGCTGCTCCACCTCGGTCACCACCGCATCCATGTCGAACTGCAACCGCCCGCAGGTGGGGCACGCGATGAGCACGGGGCCACGCTCGCGCAGCTTGAGCGCCTTCAGGATCTCCCACCCCACCTTGACCTCCTCCTCGGCGAAGAAGGTGGAGAGCGAGATCCGGATGGTGTCGCCGATGTCATCCGCCAGCAGCGTGCCCAGGCCGACCGCCGACTTCAGCGAGCCCGTCCACTTGGTGCCCGCCTCGGTGATGCCGAGGTGCAGCGGGTAGTCGATCTTCTCGGAGAGCAGGCGATTCGAGGCGATCGTGTTCGGGACGCTCGTGGACTTGATGGAGACCTTGAAGTTCTCGAACCGGAGCCTCTCCATCAGCTCGACGAACTCGACCGCGGCCGTGACCAGGGCCTCGACCGGGCTCTCCGCTTCGAGCGCGTGCAGGTGCTTGGGAAGCGAGCCCGAGTTCACCCCGATCCGCATCGGCGTGCCAGCGGCGCTTGCCCGCTTGGCAACCTCGGCCACCTTGTCGGGCCCGCCGATGTTGCCCGGGTTCAGCCGGATGCAGTGGGCGCCCGCGTCGATCGCCTTGAGCGCCAGCGTGTGGTTGAAATGGATGTCGGCGATCACCGGTATGGGCGACTCCACCACGATGCGCCTGAGCGCCTCCACGTCCTCGTCCCGTGGCACCGCACAGCGCACGAGGTCGGCGCCCGCGTCGGCGATCGCCCTGATCTGGCTCATGGTGGCCTCGAAGTCGGCGGTCTCCGTCTTGGTCATGGACTGCACGGCAACGGGCGCGCCGCCGCCGATCTTGACCCCGCCGACGTCAATCTGCCTCTTGGATGCCATTCGCCACAGAAGGGTATCTGCCGGGGGCTCCCGCCCCCGGAGCCCCCGGCGCCTCTCGCCCTACGGCCTCCCGTGACCGTTTCAACCCTCGCTTCCGAAGCGCTTGTGGCGCCACCTGGGCCAAACCGCCGGGACCTGCGATCGGTGTCGCCGGGCAGGAGGCGCCGGGGCGGTAGCCCGGGGAACGACCAGTTGCCTCAGCGGCCCAGGGGATCGGTTTCGGAACAAGTGGTCTCTGCAGGGCAGGCCCGGGCGACCCTGGCCCCAGCGGGGCCAGAGGTCGCAAAGCCGCCGCCGGGGCCTAACCACCGGGACCCGCCACCGGAAGCGGTGGGACAAGAGCGGCGGGGGCTCCGGGGACGCGAGCCCCCGGCTATCTCACCCGGAAGCCCTCGCCCTGGAGCCGGTCGATGTCGTTGGACAGGCCGATCAGGAAGAGGAGGATCACGAGCATGAAGCCAACGACCCCCGCGCGTTCCATCACGCTGAAGGGCACGGGCTTGCCCCGCACCTTCTCCACGACCGCCCAGAAGATGTGGCCGCCGTCGAGCGGCAGGAACGGGAACAGGTTGATGATGGCGAGCGAGAGGGAGATGATCGCGAGGATCCCCACTACCTGTGCGAGGTCGTTGAGAATCGTCTGGCGCGTGACCTCGTAGCTGCCGACGATCCCCGAGATCTCCTTGCGCTTCTCGGCGTCGAACAGGCGGGCGGGCAGACTGACCGTCTGCTTCGTGATGAACCAGAAGCGATCGAGTCCGAGGGTGACCGACTCCCCGAAGGGAAGCGTCTCCCGCGGCCCGGCGGCATAGGAGAACCCCAGTCGCGTGCGCTTCACGGCCGGGTCGTAGATGGGGCGCAGGCTCACGCGCATCGTCCGCCCCTCGCGCCGCACGACGAGCCGCGCTTCGCTCTTGGCACGGCACCCCTTCCTGGGAGGCCGGGTGTCGCAGCGGTGGGAGGAGATCTGCTTCGAGAGGTCGGCCGGATCGCCCCGGACGCCGTCGACCGAGACGAGCTTGTCGCCCGGCTTCAGCGCCGCGGCCGCCGGATAGCCCCTCTCGAGCGTGCCGACCTTGTCGGTGCCGGTCGTGGGTCCGATGAGCCAGAAGAAGACAACTAGCAGCACGAGCGCGAGCACGAGGTTGACGGCGGGGCCGGCGATGATCACCGAGATGCGCTTCCACACCGGCTGAGCCACGTAGGCCCTCGTACGCACCTCGTCGGGGAGGTCCTCGTTGGGGCTCATCCCGCTGATCTTCACGTAGCCCCCTGCCGGGATCAGGCCTACCGCGTACTCGGTCTCCCCGACCTTCTTCGACAGCAGCGTGGGCGGGAAGAAGAGCGAGAACTTCTCCACGCGCATGCCAACCGCCTTGGCCACGGCGAAGTGACCGAGCTCGTGCAGGATCACGAGCAGCGCGAAGCCCGCGAAGGCGAGGAACCAGCTCAAGCGCTCGGTGTCCGGCCGGGGGCCTGCGCCGCCTGATCCTCGCCGCGCGTTGCCCCTGCGCCCTCGCGCGCGAGCATCGAGGCCGTCTCCCGCGCCTGAGCGTCGGCGGCGAGGAGGTCCGCGAAGTGGCCGACCGGACCAGGGGGGAGCTCCTCGAGGGTGCGTTCGATCACCTGCGCGATGCCGGGGAATCGCAGCTCACCCGCGAGGAAGGCGTGGACGGCGACCTCGTTGGCGGCATTGAGCACGCATGGCGCGGTGCCTCCCGTTGCAGCGGCCTGCTTGGCCAGCCGCAGGCAACCGAAGACCCCGGTGTCGGGTGCCTCGAAGGTCAGCTCCCCGACGCCTGCCAGGTCGAGGGTCTCCACCGGCACGTCAGGCCGCTCCGGGTAGTGGAGCGCGTAGGAGATCGGCACCCGCATGTCCGGATATCCGAGATGTGCGAGCGACGAGCCGTCGTTGAGGTGGATCAGCGAGTGCACGATCGACTGGGGGTGCACCACGACGTCGATGCGGTCATAGGGGACCCCGAACAGGTGGTGTGCCTCGATCAACTCGAGGCCCTTGTTCATGAGCGTCGCCGAGTCGACGCTGATCTTCCCGCCCATGTCCCATGTCGGGTGGGCGAGCGCCTCCTCGCGGGTGACGCCCTCGAGCTCTGCGGCCTCGTGCCCCCGGAACGGACCGCCCGAGGCCGTGAGCACCAACCGCTCGACGGTGCCGGGGCTCTGGGCCTCCACGAGCTGGAAGAGGGCCGAATGCTCTGAGTCGACAGGCAGGATCTTCGCGCCGGTTGCCTCCGCGAGCGCCATCACGAGCTCCCCGCCCACCACCAGGCTCTCCTTGTTTGCAAGCGCCAGGTCGATGCCCTCGCCGAGCGCCGCAACGGTGGGACCGAGCCCGGCCGAGCCCACGAGGGCGTTCAGCACGAGGTCGCACTCGCTCTCTGTTATCAGGGCCACCAGCCCCTCGGGGCCGGCCAGCACCTCGCCGGCGGTCCAGCGCGCCGCCGCCCGCGCGGCGGCGTCGGGGTCGGCGAGCGCCAGCCGGTCAACGTCGAAGGCGGCGGCCTGCTCGAGAATGAGCTCTGCGTTCGAGTGCGCCGCGAGCCCCACCACCTCGAGCGAATCGCTTCGCGAGATCACGTCGAGCGCCTGCGTGCCGATGGAGCCGGTCGAGCCGACGATGAGGACCCTGCGCATCCGAGGGAGTGTAGGAGGGGCCGCGTCTCCGACCGCGGGGCTCAGCCGTAGCCGAGCCCCAGCGCGGCGTAGAAGGCCACTACCACCGTGAAGAACACGGCGTCGAGGCGGTCGAGGGCCCCGCCGTGGGCACCGAAGAAGCGGCCCGCATCCTTGACCTCGAAGTCTCGCTTGACCGCCGACTCGAAGAGGTCTCCCACGGGCGCGGCCAGCGCCACGAGGAACCCGAGCAACAGCGCGTCGGGCCCGGTCAGCCAGTCCTGGTAGAGGCCCGCCAACCAGAAGGCCGCGGTGCCACCCACGATCCCTGCCGCGAGCCCCTCCACGGTCTTCTTCGGTGAGATGTCCGGCGCGAGCGCCCTGCGGCCCCATAGGCGCCCACCGGTGAGGGCCGCGCTGTCCCCGATGAAGGTGGCGATCAGCACGTCGATCATCAGGCCGTCGCCGTGGGGCAGCTCGCGCAGGAACACCGCGTGGGCCAGGGGGAGCCCGATCCAGAACAGGCCGAAGAGGGTCGCGGCCATGCCCCAGGCGAGGTTGTCCAGACGTGCGCGCGTCAGTGCGAGCCCGAAGACCAGCGGGAACGCCGCGACGAGGGGGATCAGGACGTCCGCCCGCTCCTTGTAGAGCGCGACGAGGACCAGCGCCACCAGCGAGATGTAGCCCGCCAGGTCGATCGGCCGGGAGCGGCGCATCATCCGGTAGAGCTCGCCGAGCGCGACGATGCCCAGCGCGATCAGCCCGAGGGCGAAGACGAGCCCGCCCCGCATCACGATGAAGAGCGCGAAGGCCAGGGCCGGGATCGCAACGAGGATGCGCGGACCGAGATCGGAGCCCCCACCGCGCCGAGGCGGCGGGCCCCCGCCCGATCCCCCTCCCTCGTCCCGACGCGCTTGCCGCTCGGGCCGCCGGCGCGAAGGGCGGGGCTCCGGCGGCCTGCCCCTGCCTCCCCGACCGCCTCCTCCCCGCGCGCTCATGGCTCAGCGCGCTCCGAACCGGCGGCGTCGGCGGGCGTACTCGGCCAGGGCGCCCTCGAACGCCTCGCTCGAGAAGTCCGGCCACAGCTCATCGCGAAAGACGAACTCCGAGTAGGCACACTGCCAGAGCAGGTAGTTCGAGATGCGCTGCTCCCCGCTCGTGCGGATGAGGAGGTCGGGGTCGTGCATGTCTGGGGCGTAGAGGTGCTCGCGAAACTGCTCCTCGGTCTCTCCCGAGAAGGTTCGCGCCGCATCCACGATCTCCGCCCTGCCGCCATAGTTGAAGGCAACGAAGAGGGTGATGCGCGTGTTGTTCTGAGTCACCTCCTCCGCCCAGTCCATCCGCCGGGCAAGCTGGGGCGGCACACCCTCGCGGCGGCCGATGAAGCGCATGCGCACGCCCTCCTCGTGGAGCTCCGGGGTCTCGCGATCGATCCGTTCCCCGAACATCTCCATTAGTCCCTCCACCTCCTCCGGCGGCCGCGTCCAGTTCTCGGTCGAGAAGGAGAACACGGTGAGCTCCTCGATGCCGAGCCGGGCGCCGTCGCGCAGGCGCGCCTTCACGACGTCGGCGCCCGCCCGGTGGCCTTCGATGATGGGCAGCCCCCTTCCCTGCGCCCAACGGCCGTTCCCGTCGGTGATGATCGCGACGTACCTCGGCCGCCCGGGGTCCGTCAAACCTGGAGGATCTCCTCTTCCTTCCCCGCCAGCAGCGCGTCGATCTCGGCGATGCGAGCGTCGGTGAGCTTCTGAAGCTCGGTCTCGGCGCGATGCTCGTCGTCGGAGCCCAGCTCACCCTCCTTCTTGAGCTCGCGCAGGTCGTGCATCACCAATCGGCGGATGTTGCGCACCGCCACGCGGCCGTGCTCCTCGGCGATCTTGTGCAGGACCTTGACGAGCGCCTTGCGCCGCTCCTCGGTGAGCTCCGGGATCGTCAGCCGGATCAGCTTGCCGTCATTGGACGGCGTGAGCCCCACATCGGACTCGAGGATGGCCTTCTCGATCGACTTGATGGTCGACTTGTCGAACGGCGTGATCGTGAGCAGGCGCGCCTCGGTGGCCGAGATGCTGGCCAGCTGCTTCAGCGGCGTCGGGGCGCCGTAGGCGTCCACCTCGATCCGGTCGAGCAGCTGGGGCGAGGCGCGGCCGGTGCGAATCGTCCCGAACTCGGTGCGCGTGGCCTCGACCGACTTCGCCATCCGCTCGTCGGCGTCGGACAGGAGCTCGCTGATCAGCTCGTCATCCATGCGTGCGCCCAGGGAGGTCAATCATCGGTAGACACCACCGTTCCCACTCGCTCGCCGCACACTATGCGATCGATGTTGCGCTCGTCGTCCATGTTGAACACGTGGATGGGCAGCCGATTGTCCATGCAGAGGGAGAGCGCCGTCACGTCCATGACCTGGAGCTGCTGCTCGATGGCCTCCCGGTGGCTGATCTCCGCAATGAAGCTGGCGTCGGGGTCCCTGCGGGGATCGGCGGAGTAGACCCCTTCCACGCCGTTCTTGGCCATCAGGATCGCCTGCGCGTGGATCTCGAGCGCCCGTAGGGCCGCTGCGGTGTCCGTGGTGAAGAACGGGTTGCCGGTGCCGGCGGCGAAGATCACGATCCGGCCGCGCTCGAGATGGCGCATGGCGCGCCGGCGGATATAGGGCTCCGCGACCTCGGAGATCTCGATCGCGGACAGCACCCGGGTGAGCGCCCCTAGGTGCTCGAGCGCGTCCTGCAGCGCCAGCGCGTTGAGGACCGTGGCCAGCATGCCCATGTAGTCGCCGGTGGCGCGATCCATGCCGGCGGCGGCGGCGGACAGGCCACGGTAGATGTTGCCTCCGCCCACCACCACGGAGGTCTCCACCCCGCGGTCCGCGACCTGCTTGACCTGTGCGGCCACAGCCGCGATCCGGTCGGGGTCCGCCCCGTACTCGAGGCCACCCATGAGAGCCTCGCCCGAGAGCTTGAGGAGGATGCGGCTGAACGCCGCGTCCCCGTCGAGGGGCGGCTTCCCCCCCTCCTCGGTCACCCGCTACTCCCCGATCCTGAAGCGTGCGAAGCGCCGCACGACCACGTTCTCCCCCGTGCTCGCGGACAGCGTGGCGCGCATCTCCTCGATGGTCTTACCCCCGTGCTTGTCGGCGTTCACGTGGGACTGGCTCAGCAGGACGCTCTCCTCGAGCCACTTGTGCATGCGCCCCTCGGCGATCTTCTCCTGGACGGCCTCTGGCTTGCCTTCGCCCGCCGCCTGCTCGCGGAGGACCCGCAACTCTGCCTCGCGAGCCTCGGCCGGGACGTCCTCCTCGCTCACGTAGAGGGGCGCCGCCGCGGCCACGTGGGAGGCCACCTCGCGAACGAACGCCACGAACTCCTCGTTTCGTGCCACGAAGTCGGTCTCGCAGTTCACCTCCACGAGGGCGCCCACCTTGCCGTTGTGGTGCACATAGCTCTCCACGAGGCCCTCGCTCGCGGCGCGTTCGCCCCGCCTGGCGGCCTTTGCCTGCCCCTTCACGCGCAGCAGCTCGATCGCCTTCTCCATGTCGCCGTCGGCCTCCTGCAGCGCGGTCTTGCAGTCCATCATTCCCGCGCCGGTACGCTCGCGGAGCTCCTTCACGACCCTCGCCGGGATGTCCGCGCTCACGACGGGCTCTCCTCGTCCGGGTCGAAGGTGCGCCGCTCGGGGGTGGGAACCGGCTCGGCCGGCGCCTCTGGTGGGGCGGGCGTCTCGCCGGCCTCCGCTGCCTCCTTGCGGGCCTGCTCCGCTGCCTCGCGGCGCTCGGCCTCCTCCTTCTCTCGCTGAGCCCGCTCCTCGGTGGCCCGGCGGGCCTGCTCCTCGGCCTCCCGGCGGGCGGCTTCCTCCTCATCGCGGAAGCGCGTGTGCTGCTCGCCCACGACGCCCGCGATCGCATCGACGATCACCTTGCAGGAGCGGATCGCGTCATCGTTGCCCGGGATGACGTAGCTGACCGGGTCGGGATCGCAGTTGGTGTCCACGAGGCCGATGATCGGGATGCGCAGCCGCTGGGCCTCCCGGATCGCGATCAGCTCCGTCTTCAGGTCCACGACGAACATGGCGTCCGGGGGACGCTGCATGTCGCGTACCCCGCCGAGGTTGGTCTCGAGCTTCTCGCGCTCGTTGATCGCCGCGATGCGCTCGCGTGTGGGCAGCAACTCGAGGGTGCCGTCACGGGTCCAGTCTGTGAGCTCGTGCAACCGCTTGATCCGCTTCGAGATCGTCTGGAAGTTCGTGAGCAGACCGCCGAGCCAGCGCTGGTTCACGTAGGGCATGCCGGCGCGGGTGGCCGCGTCGGCGATCGTATCCCGGGCCTGCTTCTTGGTGCCCACGAACAGCACCGTTCCGCCTCTCGCCGCCACGTTCGAGGCGAACTCCTGCGCCCGCGCCAGCAGCACCTCGGTCCGCTGCAGGTCGATGATGTGGATGCCGCTGCGCTCTCCGAAGATGAAGCGACGCATCTTCGGGTTCCAGCGGCGGGTCTGGTGCCCGAAGTGGACACCGGCCTCCAGCAACTCCTTCAGTGTTACCTGAGCCATTCGTCTCCCTTGTCTTTGTGGTGCTGCTCCCCCACCGGCGGTACGCGGACCCGGGGCTCGTGGCCCGGGGCAGGATTCGCGCCGGCCCGGCAGGGGGTCGGTTGGAGGTTGCGAACGGCAGAGCATAAGCGCTGGGGCGATGGAGGCGCGCGCCACCACGACGACGGGCGGCGCGGGACTTGCGCACGCCGCGCGTCACGCTAGCGCTGAAGGGCACCGCCGTCTCGGAGGAAAAGAAACGAGGCGGCCCGAAAGCCGCCTCGCTCTCCAACTCAGTCCCCGTCTGGCCCGCCGGAGACCTGTTCCCGCCTCGCCGCATCGACCGTGCGATGCAAATCGGCGGGTGCTTTGGACTCGCAGTTCAGAAATTCCCGTGTGACAGGGTGCTCAAACCTCAGCTCTCTGCTGTGCAGGAACTGGCGCGTGAGCCCAAGTCTGCGACCGCTCTCACCCCCGCCGTAACGGCTGTCCCCGCAGACCGGATGCCCGATTGCCGCCAGGTGCGCCCGAATCTGGTGGGTGCGTCCGGTCTCGAGCCTCACGGAGAGCAGCGTGGTGCGAGCGAGCGCCTCGATGACCTCGAAGTGCGTCACCGCGCTGCGGGCGCGGTCGGTTCGCGTGGACATCAGCGTGCGCCGGTCGCGGTCACGGCCGATCGGGGCGTCGATGGTGCCGGTGCGGGCATCCGGGAGTCCGTCCACCAGCGCCAGGTACTCGCGCTTGACGCGCCGCTCCCGGAGCATCCTCGCGAGGGCCGCGTGCGCCTCCTCGGACTTGGCCACGATCAGCAGCCCGGACGTGTCCCGGTCGAGCCGATGAACGATCCCCGCGCGGCCGGGGTCCGGGCCTCCCGCTGCCCGTCCGGCGAGCGCCTGGGAGAGGGTGCCGTGACTGTGCCCGGCGCCGGGGTGGACCACCACCCCTGCCGGCTTGTCCACCACGATCAGGTGAGGGTCCTCGTAGACGACGCTCACCGCCACCTGCGACTGCTCCTCCCCTTGCCCGGACGGCTCGGCCTCGGTCACGGCCACCTCCTCCCCGGCCGCCATCCGGTGCGAGGCGCGGCGCACGCGGCCGTTCACCCTGACCAACCGATCGACGATCGCCCGTTGGGCCTTGGCGCGCGAGGGGAGCATCCCGCGGCTCACGAGCGCGGCATCGAGGCGCAGGCCGGCGTCCTCCTCCGTGGCCACGAACCCCTTCTGGCTCATCGCTCTGCGGGAGTGGCCTCCAGCACGTAGAGCAGGGCCGCCGCGCCCCCGACGATGGCCATGTCCGCCACATTGAACGCCGGCCAGGCCACCGGGTCGATGAAGTCGATCACCGCCCCCTCACGAACCCGGTCGACGAGGTTCCCGGAGGCCCCGCCGAGCAGCATCCCGACCGGCAGCCAGAGCCATCTGCGCGCGGCGTTCAGCGCGAAGTACCCGATCAGCAAGACCAGCACCACCGCTATCAGCGCGCCGACGATCGCGCCGCTTCCCTGCAGGGCGCCGAAGGCGACGCCCGTGTTGCGGGTGTTGGTGAGCTCGAGGCCGTAGAAGACCTCGACGCTCTCCCCACGGGCCAGAGAGCTCGTGACGAGCGCCTTCGTGACCTGGTCCAGCGCCAGCACGAGCGCGACCGTGGCGCCAACGCGCCCCCACCCCGCGGCGGCGGCGGCCACCTAGGCCGGCGATCCCAGGATAGGGGCCAACCATCTAGCCCCTGATGAGGCCCGCCACGATGCCCGCCACGATCAACAGCACGAAGGTGGCCACCATCGGCGCCAGGTCGAGCGCCACCGGCCCGATCCTCACCGGCGGGAGCACGCGGCGGAAGACGTTCAGTATCGGATCGGTCACCTGGGTGACGAACGTGAGGAAGGCGTCGAGCCAGCGGTAATAGGGGACTCGGGTAAAGAAGCTCATGATCACCCGGATGAAGATGAGCACCACGAAGACGATCGCGAGCGTGTACACGTAGTCGGCCACGTCCTCCCGGCCGATCGCGAGGGAGGTCCTCATCGTCCGGCCTTCACCACGAGGTCGACCGCGGAATCGAACGAGGCCCGCAGGCCCGCGTCTTCGAGCACCTGGAGGCCCTTCTCGGTCAAGCCCCCGGGGGTCGCCACGCGCCGGCGCAGCATGGCCGCGTCGAGGTCGTTTGCATCCAGGTAGGCGGCTGTGCCGGCCATGGTCTCCGTGACCAGCCGCCGGGCCTGCCGAGGCTCGAGCCCGTGCCGGGATCCGGCATCTGCCATTGCCTCGACCACCAGCGCCAGGAACGCGGGGCCACAGCTCATCACGGCCATGGCGGGGTCGATCAGCGGCTCCTCGAGCGGGATCACCACGCCGGTGCGCCCGAAGAGGCGCAGCAGTTCCTCCTCGGGCCCCTGGGCGGCCAGGGTGCCAGGCGTGTAGCAGAGGACGCCGCGGCCCACCTCCACCGGGATGTTGGGGATGAAGCGGTAGACGGGGGTATCGGGGTAGACGGCCTCGAGCCGGCTCACCGGTGTGGCCGCGACGATCGAGGCCACCGCCTTCGCCTTGCCTCCGACCTGCTCGGCCACCTCCTCCAGATGGACCGGCTTGTGACAAAGGATCACGAGCTCACAACCCTCCGCCAGCTCTCGATTGGAGGCGGCAACGCGGCCGTTCAGCTCGGCCGCAAGGGCCTCCGCGCGCTCCGCCTGCGGGTCGGAGACCAGTGCCGGCTCACCCAGGCCGCGCGCGAGCGCGGAGGCCATGCTGCCCGCCCCGATGAACCCGATCCGCATGCGCCCGGACTCTATAGCCCGCGGTCGGGCGCCTAATAGAGGCGCCGCCCTAGAACCTCAGGACTGGTTGAAGAAGCCCTTTTCGACGAGCCTGGCCCGCTCCTCGGCTGAGACGTCGACGTTTCGCGGCGTGAGCAAGAAGACCTTGTCGGCAATCCGCTGCATGCCGCCGTCGAGCGCGTAGGTCAGCCCGGAGGAGAAGTCGATCAGCCGCTTGGACAGGTCCGGATCGCTCTGCTGGAGGTTGAGGATCACGGGGATCGATTCCTTGTACTGGTCGGCGATCTGCTGCGCGTCGTTGAAGTTCTTCGGCACCACCAGGTGCACCTGGAGGTCTCCGGAGGAGCCGTTGGACACCGGCCGCAGCACGCGCGTCTCGCGAGCCGGTTCGCTCGGCGAGTCGTCGGCGAAGATGTCGTCGAACTCGTCGCGGCGCCGGCGCTGGAGGCGCCGCACGTTGGGCCGCTCCCGGTAGCGGTCCTCGATCTCGGCCTCGGGCTCGAGCTCCGGCTCACGGCCGGAATCGGGGTATGGGTCGTGTTCCTCGGCGAGGCCGAAGTAGACGAGGGCGCGGTGCCATGTATCGCTGATTGCCATCGCTGCCGGAGTGTTTCGCGGAGCAGGCGAAAAACCCTTCGCTGACACGTTAGCGCGCCAACCCGTGAAACTCCCGGGGGAATGGGCGAGCCCCGGATAGCGATCGAGGACACCGGCGCAGGCCCGCCGATCGTGCTGCTCCACGGCCTGACGGCCACCCGGCGCTACGTCTTGCAGGGATCACGCCACCTCCTGGGCCGGGGGTATCGGCTCCTGGCCTACGACGCCCGGGGACATGGCGAGTCGGAGGCCCCCCGCGATCCCGCCGCCTATGACTACCACCTGATGGTGCGAGACCTCGACCGGGTGCTCGCCGAGAAGGGCCTCGACCGTCCGGTGCTGGTGGGCAGCTCGATGGGCGCCCACACGGCCACCGCGTTCGCCCTCGAGCGTCCGGAGCGGGTGGCGGCGCTCGTTCAGATCACCCCCGCCTACATGGGCGCCGGACGCAGCGACCCCGACGAGCTCGCGCACTGGGACGCCCTTGCCGGTGCCCTCGAGCGAGGGGACCCCGATGCGTTCATCGACCTGTCCGGCACCACGAAGATCCCCGAGCGCTGGCGCGAGGGCGTCGAGCTCGCTATCCGGCAGCGGCTCGAGCGCCACCGCGATCTTCGGGCGGTCGCATCCGCACTGAGGGTGGTGGCGCGATCCGATGCCTGGGAGGGGCTCGAGCTGCTGTCAGGGCTCGAGGTGCCGACGCTGGTGGTGGCGAGCCGGGACGAGGTGGATCCCGGCCACCCGCTCTCCATCGCGCAGGACTACGCGCGTCTCATCCCTGGTGCCGAGCTGGTCGTCGAGGACCGAGGAGCCCCGCCGCTTGCGTGGCAGGGCAGCCGGCTCTCCAACGCGATCGGCGACTTCCTCGAAGGAGTCCTGCCACGAGGAGTACCGACCTCAAGGAATTCGGCCTCCCCGCCGGACCCCCGGGGTGCCTCCCAAGCCGGCTAGACCAGGTCCCGGCGCTGCAGAAGCGCCGCGGCCGCGGCAAAGGCCACTCCCACCCAGGCGGCCATCACGAGCAGCGCGATGCCGGGTGCGAGGAAGTCCTCGCCTCCGAAGGACTCGACGGCGAGAACGCCGTTGGGCGCCCCGGAGGTCGGGCCGAACCGGCCCACGTCCGGTGCCACCCCCATGATCGCCGGCTCGAGCGCGAAGGCGAAGACGAGCAGGCCGATCATGGCGGCCACCTGGTTGCGCACCAGCCCGCCGATGCACACGCCGAAGGCGCCGAGCAGCGCCGCCACGGCCAGGTTGCGCCAGAGCACGTCGGCGAGGTCGGCGATCCCGATGGTCGTCTCCCCGCCGGCGGACTGGATCAGCGTGCCCACCGCCATTATGGCGACGGTCACGACGAGGGAGAGCACGGCGCCCGCCACCGCGTAGGACAGCGTCTTGGTTGCCAGCAGCGCCAGCCTGTTCGGCGCGGCGAGCACCGTGCTCGTGATCGTCCGGTGGCGCCACTCGCCCGCCATCCCCATCACGCCGAGCAGCAGGATGAAGAGGCTGCTGAAGTCCGCGGTGAAGAGGCTGCGCAGGTCATCTTCGCTCAGGTCGTCGGTCAGAAGCGTGGTGAGCACCACCACCAGCAGGGACAGCACGAGCGCCGCGGCAACGAGCGTCACGAAGGTCCGGGTCGTGCGCAGCTTGAGCAGCTCGGCGCGCAGCAGCGCGCTCATCGCCCGTCTCCCGTGAGGGCGAAGAACGCCGCCTCGAGTGAGCGGGCGCGCGGGGCCAGGCCGAGCACGACCACCTGCTCTTCGGCGGCGATCCCGCCCACCTGCTCGGGGGTCGCACCGAGTACGAGCAGGCCGTCTGCCGTGCGCTCGACGTGGTGGCCGCGCCCTTCGAGCGCGCTCGCGAGGCGTTCGGGATCCTGCACCTTGACCTCCGTGGCGGGACCGTCGTCACCGCCCAGCACCTGGTCCAGAGTGCCGCGCCCACGCAGCTCGCCGTTGGATATGACCACCACGTCGTCCACCGACTGTGCGACCTCGGCGAGCAGATGGCTGGAGACGAGGACCGCGCGCCCGCTGGCCGCCTGGTGGCGCAGCAGGTCTCGCATCCAGCTGATTCCGGGGGGGTCGAGGCCGTTGGTCGGCTCGTCGAGGATGAGGACCTGGGGGTCTCCGAGGAGCGCGGCGGCGATGGCGAGCCGCTGGCGCATACCCATCGAGTAGCCCTTCACGCGCCGGTCGGCGGCGTCGGCGATACCGACGATCGACAGGACCTCATCCACCCGCCCCGCGGGGTGCTCGCCGGTCGCGGCCAGTACCCGCAGGTGGTTGCGCGCCGTGCGGCCGGGATGAAACGCGGCGTCCTCGAGCACGGCGCCCACATGCGCACTCGGCCGGTCGAGCTCCTCATAGCGCCGTCCCCCGAAGGTCGCGGTCCCCGCCGACGGCCGCACGAGCCCGAGCAGCGCACGCAGCGTGGTGCTCTTGCCCGCGCCGTTGGGACCGAGGAAGCCCGTCACGCGCCCCGCCTCAACCTCGAAGGAGAGACCCTTCACCGCGTTGACCGACCCGAAGCGCTTGTGGAGGTCCTTGATCTCGACGACGGCCACGGAGGACCATCATGACGAACCGAGCGGCCGATACCGAGGCGGATTCACTCGAGCAGCGCCGAGCCCAGCCGCACGATCGAGGCACCTTCCTCGACGGCCACCCCGTAGTCCTGCGTGGTGCCCATCGAGAGTCGCGCCAACCCGTGCTCGGCCGCGAGCTCCGCGAGCCGGGCGAAGTGGCGACGGCTGTGCTCGGGGCGCCGCGCGATCGGAGGCATCGTCATGAGGCCCGTGGCCGGCACGGGGCAGGCGGCGAGGAACTCCCCGAGCGCCTCGGGCGCGATGCCCGCCTTGCCCTCCTCGCCGGCCACGTTCACCTGCACGAGCACCTCGGCTCCAGGGTGCCGGGCGAGTTGAGCGAGCGCCGAGTGGGACGCCACGGAATGGATGAGGCGCACGAGTGGCACGATCTCCTTCAGCTTGCGGCTCTGAAGCGCCCCGATGAAGTCCCAGTGAAAGAGGGAGCCATGCCGTGCCTGCTTGGCGGCCAGGTCCTGGACGCGGTTCTCCCCCACCAGCCGCACGCCTGCCTCCGCTAGCACGGGCAGCTCTTCGGCTGCCACGTACTTGGTGGCCACGCACACCTCGACCTCCTCCGGATCGTGCCCCGCGGCGGCGATGCGCTCCTGCACCCTGGCGAGGTTGGCACGTACACGTGCGGGGTCGAGGCCGCTGAACTGCCGCGTCATCCCGTGCGCCTGACGAGGCCCGCCTGACGGCCCGTCACGCCGTGGTCGCGGCGGTGCGAGAAGAACAGGTGGGCCCGGCAACTCGTGCACAACGCCACCTGCTCTATCTGTCCGACACCCGCGGCGCGCAGCTGCTTCTCCGCCACGGCACGCAGGTCGAGCATCCGGCCGGCGGCCACCCCGTCGATGTGGGCGAAGGCGCTGAGGACCTCGTGACCCACCTCGTAGCAGCAGCGCCCGATCCCGGGCCCTATGGCGGCGGCGGGAGGGTCCTCGAACGACTCGACCGCACGTTCGATGATGCCCGCCGCCATGCCACGCCAGCCGCAGTGCAGCATCGCCACGCGTCCGGGTGTGGCGAGCGCCACGGGCAGGCAGTCGGCCACGAGCACCAGCAGAGCCAGGTCTGCACTCGTGGTGGCATGGCCGTCCACCTTCTCGAGCTCGGCGCCCGGCCGGGCGAACCCGTCGCGGCCGGGCGGGGGCACAGCGGTCCATTCGGCCACCTTCGCCCCATGGACCTGCCAGCCCATGACTACAGCGGCCGGGTCGCTGCCGACCGCCTCCGCCACCAGCTCGCGGTTGCGGGTCACGCACTTGGGGTCGTCGTCGGTGAGGATCCCGAGGTTGAGCGAGCTGTAGGGCCCCTCGCTCACACCTCCTTTGCGGGTGGTGAACCAGGCGCGCGCGCCCGGGAGGTCGACTTCGATCACCTTGCCTCCCGGGCGAGCGACAGGGCGGTCCGAAGCTCCTCCTCACGCCCGCAGAGCTCGCCGTCGAGCTTTAGCCGCAGCGTCTCCCTCAGCGCCCGACCGAGGAGCGGAGACTCCGGGATGCCCGCTGCCACCAGATCGGCGCCCGTGATCTCCAGCCGCGCCGGGCGCAGCGCGGCCAGGTAGTGCAGGATCGGCTCGGCCGGCGCGCCGAGCGCGAGCGCAAGGGCCAGCGTCTCCGCCGGCTCGCCGGTCAGGGACTCGTGCAGCTCCGATGGGCGCAGCGGCGAGGCCAGCTGATCGGCGAGGGCGGGTGCGCGGCGGGTTGCGCTGAGGACCGCCTCCCGGGCCGGGGCCGGAAGGCCGAGCCCCGCCACCCACCGCTCGAGGTCCTGGCGCTGCCCGTCCGAGGAAGCGCCGATGCAGAGCGCGGCGAGTGCGCTCAAGACCGGGCTGGCCCCTGTCTGGAGGGCACCGAGCTGGGCCGAGGCCACGAGCTGGGGGTCGGCCGCCAGTGCGGGGTGCAGCGCACGGTCGAGCCCCAGCTGCGTGAGCCGAGCCACGGCGCCCGGAGCATCGGGCTCGGCCAGAAGCGCCTCGAGCTCCACGCGGATGCGGTCGCCGGAGAGCGTCAGGAGAGCCCCGCCGGCGGCGGCCTCCCGGGCGAGCCGCTCGGTGTCGGGGTGAAGCGCGAACCCGAGCCGCGCCTCGTATCGCAGCGCGCGGAGCAACCTGGTGGGATCGTCCACGAAGCTCGCCTGGTGAAGCACGCGGATCCACCCGGCGTCGAGGTCTGTCCTGCCCCCGTGAGGGTCGTGGAGCGTGCCGAGCCCCTCGCCCGTCAGCGCCACGGCCATCGCGTTCACGGTGAAGTCGCGGCGGCCGAGGTCCTCGTGCAGCGGCGCCGGCTCGACCCTGGGTAGTGCGCCCGGGCGGTCATAGACCTCGCGGCGGGTGGTCGCGAGGTCTGCGGTGAGCGAGCCGACACGGATCGTGGCGGTGCCGAAGCGCTCGTGCCCGAGCGCGGTGCCCCCGAGCCGTGCGGCAAGCGCGTGGGCCGCTGCCGGCGCATCCCCCTCAACGGCGATGTCGAGATCGATCGAGCGCTCGCCTCGCAGCAGGTCTCGCACCGCTCCGCCCACCAGGTAGCTCGGCCAGGCGAGCTCGCCCAGCACAGGCAGCAGGGTCTCGAGGCCCGGCAGCGACGCCAGCCGGGCGCGCAGGTCGGTGACCGGCAAAGCCATGTGCACATTGTCCCTACCCGTCCACTCGTCGCAGTAGTAGTCGAGCCGCTCGTGCGGGACGCGACGGCTCCGTCGCGGAGATCAGAACCGCGCGACGCCGCGCAGTCGGCCGTAGCCGCGCTGGGCCACCACCGTGCCGCGGGGGTCCACCAGCTTGACCACATCCCCGCGGTCGTCCCACACCTGTCCCGCCCGGCAGGCGAACAGCCGCGTGCCGAGCCTCACCGGCCTCTTGCGGGCGCGCGCACAGCCGCTGATGACCCGCAGCGACCGTCTGGCGCCGAGTTTCCCGGCGGATCTCAGGCTCAGGCGGCGCCCGGCGCGGTCGCGCAGCGTAGCCCCTCTGAGGCTCACCGCCCGCCGGCCGCCGTTGCGGATGGTGACGCTCTCGAGCGCCCCGCCCTCGGGCCTGATCGCGACGATCCGTACGGAGCGAAGCGCAGAGCGGTTGCGCCGTGCACTCGATGGCTGGGGCGCGATGCCCTTGCAGCCACCGGCATCGTGACGGGCCAGCTCTCGCCCGACTTCCTCCCGGAATCCGGGGGCGTAGCTGTCGAAGTCCGTGGTGGTCCTCGACACGTTGCGGGCGTTGCCAAGCTGCGCGCGCGTGAACCGGCATGGGGTGATGCGCCCGTCCGGGCGCCAGTCGCCGAACACGGCCCTGAAGTCGTCGGCGGGCGCAGCGAGGGCATTCGGTGCGGTAACGAGCAGCGCCGCGGTGGCGAGGGCGACCATAAGGTTGGTCTTGCGGATCATCGCGCTACAGCCTGACAGGGATGCCTGCCGCTCGCATGTGCCTCTTCGCGTCCCCGACCGTGAAGGCGCCGTAGTGGAAGATCGAGGCGCAGAGCACCGCGTCCGCGCTGCCTGTCCCGACCGCGTCCACCAGATGCTGAAGGGCGCCGGCGCCCCCGGAGGCGATCACCGGCACCTCGACTGCGCTCGCCACCCGGCGGGTCAGCTCGAGCTCGTAGCCGTCCTCCGTGCCGTCCCGGTCCATGCTCGTCAGCAGGATCTCGCCGGCGCCGCGCTCGGCACCCTCGCGGGCCCACTCGACGGCCTCGCGGCCGGTGTCCCTGCGGCCACCCTGCACCACGACCTCGTAGCCGGCACCCTCGCCGGGCCTGCGCCTGGCGTCGATGGCGAGCACGACGCACTGCGCGCCGAACACCTCTGCCAGCTCGCCGATCAGCTCGGGGCGCGCCACCGCGGCGGAGTTCACGGCCACCTTGTCCGATCCGGCGTCGAGCACGGCCTGAGCGTCCTCCACGGAGCGGATGCCGCCTCCGATCGTGAACGGGATGAAGACCTCGTCGGCGCAGCGGCGGGCCAGGGCGGCCACGGTGTCACGCCGCTCGTGGGACGCGGTGATGTCAAGGAAGACGATCTCGTCGGCACCCTCCTCCTGATAGCGGGCAGCCAGCTCCACCGGATCGCCCGCGTCGCGGATGTCCACGAAGTTCGTGCCCTTGACCACGCGACCCTTGTCCACGTCGAGGCAGGGAATCACCCGCTTGAGCACCATGGAGGAACCGTACCCGCGTCAGCCCGATCCGGTTGGCTGCGAATCCAGCACCGCCTGAGCCTCGGCGACCGTGAAGCGGCGCTCATACAGCGCCTTGCCCGCGATCACGCCGGCCAGGTTGCCGAGCTCCAGGTCCCCGAGCGCGCGCAGATCCTCGAGCGAGCTCACACCGCCGGACACGATGAAATGACCCTTCACGACCTCGGAGATGCGCCGCGTCTCGTCGAGGTCGACGCCTCCGAGCATCCCGTCGAGGTCGGCGTTCGTGCACACGAAGCCCTCCACCCCTTGGCCCTGAAGCGCCTCGATCAGCTCCTCCGGCAGCGTGTCCGTCTCGCGGGTCCATCCGGACACGGACACGCGGCCGCCGCGCACGTCGACTCCCACCAGGATGCGTGAGCCCTCGGCCCGGACCGCCTCCGAGAGGAACTCCGGGTCGGTGTAGGCGGCGGTCCCCACGACCACCCTGGCAGCCCCCGCCGCCAGCGCGGCGCGCACGTCCGGCAGGGAGCGCAGGCCACCGCCGTACTGCACCGGCAGGTCGAGCTCGCGGGTGATCCGCTCGAGGTGCGAGAGGTTGACCGGCCTGCCCTCGAGGGCGCCGTCGAGGTCCACCACGTGCAGGTACCGCGCGCCCGCCTCGACAAAGGCACGGGCGGCCTCGAGCGGGTCGTCCGCGTACACGGTCTCCGCATCGAAGCGGCCCTGCCGCAGGTTCACCGCGCGGCCCTCGCGGATGTCTACGGCGGGGAGAAGGATCATGCGGCGGCGGGCACGCAGAAGCTCGCGAAGCTGCTGAGCAGCCGCAGGCCGTCCGGGCCCGACTTCTCGGGATGGAACTGCGTTCCGTAGACCGGCGGGCGCGCCACCACGCTTGCCAGCTCGGTCCCGTAGGTGGCCACTCCAACCACGTCCTCCCCTCGCGCGGGCCGGGCCACGAACGAGTGCACGTGGTAGAAGGCACACGGGTCCGGCAGACCGGCCGCAAGCTCCGACTCGCGCCGCCACGCGACGTGGTTCCAGCCGATGTGCGGCACCTTCAGCCCGGGAGCAGCGAGTGCTTCCACGGTTCCCTCGAGCAGACCGATCCCCTCGTCGCCGCCGAGCTCCGCCGAGCTCTCGAAGAGCAGCTGCATCCCGAGGCAAAGGCCGATGATCGGCGTGCCGGCGCTTCGGCGCTCGCGCAGAAGCTCGTCCAGCTCGAGCGAGCGCACCCTCTCCATCGCCTTCGGGAACGCGCCCACCCCGGGTAGGACGACCCCGTCGGCGGCGCGCACGGCGTCATGGTCTGCCGTGACCGTGGCCCTGACGCCCACATGCTCGAAGGCCTTCTCGACCGAGCGCAGGTTGCCCATGCCGTAGTCCAGGACGGCAACGGTTCTCAAAGCAGTCCCTTCGTGGAGGGAATGCCGGTCTCCGCGGGATCGATCGACACCGCTTCCCGCAGCGCACGTGCAAATGCCTTGAACGCGGCCTCCACCATGTGGTGCGTGTTGGAGCCACGCTCGATCGTGACGTGCACGGTGAGCTTCGCGGTGCCCGCCACCGCGCGGAGGAACTCCTCGGCCAGGTCCGCGTCGAAGTCGGCCACCGCCACGGCCGGGAGGTCTCCCTCGAGCGTGGCGTACGGGCGGCCGGACAGGTCAAGCGCACACGCCGCCCTGGCCTCGTCCATCGGCACGACGGCGTGGCCGTAGCGCCGGATCCCGGCGCGGTCGCCGAGCGCCTCGTCCAGGGCGCGGCCGAGCGCGATCCCGGTGTCCTCCACCGTGTGGTGTGGGCCGGTCTCGAGGTCGCCCTCCACGCTCACGTCGAGGTCGAGGCGGCCGTGGCGGGCTACCGCGTCCAGCAGGTGGTCGAAGAAGCCGACGCCGGTCGAGCGCGAGCCCTCCCCGCTCCCGTCGAGGGAGAGCGTGAGCCGGATGTCGGTCTCGTTCGTGGTGCGTGAGATATCGGCGCTGCGGGTCACGCGCGGCGCTCCATCGACTCGGCGTGGACGGGGAAGCCCTCGGCGCGGGCAAGCGCGGCGCCCGCCGGGGCCAGGCGCGCGGCAGCCCCGGGCGGCACGGAAACGCGAGCCATGCGCCGCCGGAAGGTGGCCGCCGAGAGCGCCGACTGAAAGCGCGCGGCACCGCCGGTTGGCAGCACGTGGTTCGACCCGGCCACGTAGTCGCCGAACGCGGTGGCGGCATCTCGTCCGACGAAGAGGCACCCGGCGCGGCGCACCGCGTCCGCCAGGCCCTCGGCCTCGGCGCCGACGAGCTCGAGGTGCTCCGGCGCTATGTCTTCGGCGATCCGCAGCGCATCGCGAGCGTCGGCGGCCTCGACCAGGTGGAGGGCGGCGTCCGCCACGCTGGGGCGATCGCGGGCGAGGGCTTCGACGCTCTCCCCGACGTCACGCAGCAGGCCGCGGTCCGGCGATACCAGCACGAGAAGCGAGTCGGCGCCGTGCTCGGCCTGGGCCACCAGGTCGAGCGCCACAAGCTCCGGGTCGGCGCCGGCCGTGGCCAACACCACCAGCTCGCTCGGCCCGGCGACGCCGTCGAGGCCGACGACTCCGGTCAGCTGACGCTTGGCCTCCTGGGCGTAGACGGCGCCGGGTCCTGCGATCACGTCCACGCGCCTCACGGTCTCGGTGCCGAAGGCGAGCGCGGCCACGGCCTGCGCGCCGCCGATGCGATAGACCTCGCGCACGCCGCAGAGCTCGCACACCGCGAGGATCAGCGGGCGTGCGCGCCCGTCCGGGCCCGCCGCGGCGCATACGGCGATCTCGCCCACGCCCGCGGCCCGAGCGGTCACCGCGCACATGATCAGGCTCGACGGGTAGCCGGTGGTGCCGGCCGGCGTGTAGATCCCCACGCGACCGACGGGAACCTCGTCGATCGCCACCGTCTGGCCCTCGTCGAGCCGGACCTCGACCGGGTCCTGCAGCTGCGCCTCGACCACGGCACCTACGTTGTGAATCGCTGTGCGCAGGCCTGCGAGCGTGTCCGGCTCGACCTCGCTCAGGGCGGCCTCCACCTCCGCCGGATCGACGAGCAGCTCCTCCGGGCGCAGCTCGGTGCGGTCGTGGCGCGCTGTCAGCTCGAGCAGGGCACGGTCGCCCCCCTCACGGACCTCCTCGATGATCGCGCGCACCGTGGCCTCGACCTCGCGGTCGACACCGGAAGTGCCCGATGGGGGCCGGCTCGTGATCCTCATGCGAGGTGACCTTGCCGGATGCGGTCCACGAGCGCATCCATGTCAGGTGCCTTCAGCTTGTGCGCCACGGGGTTTGCGATCAGCCTCGCCGTGCAGGTCACGATCTCCTCGAGTACCTCGAGGCCGTTCTCGCGGAGGGTCGTGCCCGTGGCGGTCAGGTCGACGATGCCGTCGACCAGCCCCGTGAGCGGTGCCAGCTCCACCGAGCCCTTGACCTCCACGATCTCCGCCTGGCGCCCGGTCTCCGCGAAATGGCGCGAGGCCACGCGCGGATACTTCGTGGCCACGCGCATGCGTCCGAGGCGGCGCAAGGACTCCGCCAGGGCGTCGTCTCCCGTACGGGCGGCCACCACCATCTCGCAGCGCCCGTAGCCCAGGTCGAGCAACTCGTAGACCTCGCGCTGGGGCTGCTCGAGCAGCACGTCCTTGCCGGTGATGCCGATGTCCGCGGCGCCGTGCTCGACATAGGTCGGCACGTCGCCCGGACGCATCGTCACGATGCCGGCATCCTCGAAGAGCAGCTTGCGGTCGTTCGAGCGCACCTCGCCCGTCTCCACGCCGAGCGTGTCGAGCAGGTCGAGCGTGTCGGCGAAGAGCGCCCCGCGCGGCACGGCCACCGTGAGCTTGTGCTTCATCGCAGCCCCTCCTCGGCGGCCTGGGCGATGTGCACGCGCTGTACGTCCAGCGCGATCCCGCAGGCCGGTCGCGGGGCCCCGAAGCGGCCGATCAGCTCGTCATATCGTCCACCGCCTCCGAGCGTGAAGCCCACCGCCGGGTCGTAGACCTCGTACACCGCGCCCGTGTAGTAGCCGAGCATCCGCACGAGACCCAGGTCGAGGATCACGCGGTCGGCCGCGCCGCGGTCGTCCAGCGCGGCGTAGAGGGTCCGCAGGCCGTCGAGTGCTCCGCGGGCGGGGCCTCCCACCCGGTCGAAGACCTCTGGGCCGCCTCGCAGGGCCGGGAGGCGCACGAGCGTGTCCCGCGCATCCGGGGCCAGCCCGAGCCCGTCCACCAGCAGCTCGAGTCCCACGAGATCGCGCATCGACAGGCGCTCGAGCAGCTCGTGGTGGCGTTCGGCGGGGACCTCCAGGTCGCCGAGCAGCGTGCGGTAGAGGGCTCCGTCGCCCAGCCCGATCCGGTGGCGGGCAAGGCCAGCCGCGTCCAGCGCGGCGAGCGTCAGCTCGATCACCTCCGCCTCGCCCGCCTGGCCCGCCACTCCGATCAGCTCGAGCCCTCCCTGAAGGAACTCGCTCTGGTGACCGCTGCCATGGCCGACGGCCCGGTAGGCGTGCGCGAAGTAGCAGAGGCGCAGCGGCTCGGTGCCGCCGGCGAGCCTCGTTGCCACCAGGCGCGCGATCGGGATGGTCATGTCCGAGCGCAGCGCCAGCACCTGCCCGCGCGCGTCGAACATGCGGTAGCCGGCGCCGGCCGCCGCGTCGTCACCGGTGCGCAGGACCTCCTCGTACTCGAGCAGCGGGGTCCACACCTCGCCGTAGCCGCTTGACTCGAAGGCCTCGCGCAGGCGTCGGCTGATCGAGCGCAGCTCGGACATCTCGTCGGGCAGCACGTCGCGCGTGCCCGGGGGGATGGGGTGCATCACGACCCTCTCCTCGTCTGGGGATGCCGGCGCCTAGGCCGGGAGGGACTCGCCGTGCGGGGTGAGTCCCTCGGGTCTACCCCGCGACGGAACCCGCTCGATGCGGGCGCCGAGCGCCCGCAGCCGTTCGTCGATGCGCTCGTAGCCACGGTCGATCTGGCGGATGTTGCCGATCTCCGACTTGCCCTCGGCACACAGCGCGGCGATGAGCATGGCCATCCCGGCACGGATGTCGGGGCTCTCCATGCGCTCGCCGTGAAGCCGGCTCGGACCGCTCACGACCGCGCGATGCGGATCGCAGAGCAGGACCCGAGCGCCCATGGACACGAGCTTGTCCACGAAGAACAGCCGGTTCTCGAACATCTTCTCGAAGATCAGCACCATGCCATCGGCCTGTGTGGCCAGCGCGAGGGCGATGCTGGTCAGATCCGCGGGAAAGGCGGGCCATGGACCGTCCTCGATCTTCGAGATGGCGTCGCCCTCGTCGTCCTTCACCCGCAGCTGCTGCCGTGGCGGGACGACCACGTCGTTGCCCTGGAGCTCCGCGCGGCAGCCGAGCCGTTCAAAGGCCAGCCGCGTCATGCGCAGGTCATCCGCCACCACGTCCCGGATGCGAAGCTCGCCGCCGGTGCAGGCTGCCAGCGCGATGAAGCTGCCGACCTCGATGTAGTCGGGGCCAATCGAGTAGTCGGCGCCTGCGAGCGTCTCCGCCCCGTAGACGATCAGCACGTTCGAGCCGATGCCCTCGATCCGCGCGCCCATCTGCAGCAACAGGCGCGCCAGGTCCTGGACGTGGGGCTCCGAGGCGGCATTGTGGATCACGGTCGAGCCCGGGGCGAGCGCCGCCGCCATCAGGGCGTTCTCGGTGCCCATCACCGACGGCTCGTCCATGAAGAAGTCGCACGCGCGCAGGCCGAGCGGCGCGGAGAGACGGTAGGAGCGGTCCGTGGTCTCCACCCGGGCGCCGAGCGCGCGGAAGGCGTCGAGGTGCGGATCGAGCCGGCGACGGCCGATCACATCCCCTCCAGGCGGAGGCATGTTGGCAGAGCCAAAGCGCGCCAGCAGCGGCCCCGCCAGCAGAAAGGAGGCTCGGATCTTCTCTGACAGCTCGGGGTCGACCTCGGTGGCGGTCACATCCGCCGCACACACGGCCACCACGTTGTCCTCGCGCCACTCGGCGGTGCCTCCCAGCCCGCGGATCAGGTCGATCATCGCCGCCACGTCCCGGATCCGCGGGATGTTGCGCAGCACCACCTCCTCCTCGGTGAGGAGCGTGGCCGCGAGCGCGGGCAGCGCAGCGTTCTTGTTACCTGCCGGGACGACCGTCCCGGACAGTGGCTGGCCACCTTCGATGATGAACTTCTCCATGGTGCGTCCTGTCCCTGGGTCGAGGACCTCGAACGGCTCGGAGAGGGTATCGAAGGGCATCTGGGCGAC
>JAUJNT010000003.1:169887-208069 GCA_030448005.1 Thermoleophilaceae bacterium | reverse complement strand
CTGGGTCGAGGACCTCGAACGGCTCGGAGAGGGTATCGAAGGGCATCTGGGCGACTGAGGTGGGGAGCGATCCCGTACGGAGGCAGCGTCGATCGACCTCGCGCGAAAGACGCGGCATGGACACCGTTCTTCGAACTCGCCGGGAACGATCTCGCCATGGATGTCGAGTCGTTCGAATTCGACGGGAACGGCCGCGGCACGGAGGCCGCGTCGTTCGAATTCGACTCCTGTGGCCGATACCCTCTGCCCTCGTGCCCTCACCCACCCGCGATGAAGCCTGGGCCCTCTTCTGCGAGTGGACCGAATCGGAGTCGCTTCGCAAACACGTGCTGGGCGTCGAGGTCGCGATGCGCGCCTACGCGCGCAGGTACCGGGCCGACGAGGAGCTGTGGGCAGCCACGGGCATCCTCCACGACCTCGACTACGAGAGGTACCCCGATCTCGATACGGGGCATCCTCGCATCGCGCTCGAGCTGTTCGAGCAGAAGGGCTACCCACGCGAGCTGATCGACGCCGTCGCGGGCCATGCCGAGAGCCTTGGAGTGCCCCGTGAGACGCAGCTCGCAAAGACCCTCTTCGCGGTCGACGAGCTGAGCGGGTTCATCGCCGCCTGCGCGCTCGTGCGCCCGACGGGGCTCGAGGGCATGAAGCCAAAGTCCGTCAAGAAGAAACTGGGTCAGCCGAGCTTCGCCGCCGCCGTGGACCGCGAGGAGGTGCGCCGCGGCGCCGAGGAGCTCGGGGAGGACTTCGACGAGCACCTGGCGTTCGTGATCTCGGCGATGGCCGAGCGCAGCGCGGAGCTTGGGCTCGCTCCGCACTCTGACCCGGAGTCGTCCGCCGAGTAGAGCGCCTGCGACAATCTCCCGGCCGGCGCCGCGTCCCCGCGCGACTTTTTGCCCCACCGATGTGTTTAGCCGGTAACCGCGGCAACCGGCCTGCGTCAAATGACTTCGCCTATCCCACATCCACGCCGCATCGCTGCCCGCAGCGCCCGCGCGCTCGCGCTGGCCCTGCTCGCGCTCTCCCTGCTCGCGCCCGCGGCCTCGGCCGATCGGAACGCCGAGGTCTCGATCATGGACGACCAGCTCCTGCTGGGCGCCTCACAGGCCAAGATCGACCGGCACATGGCCACGTTCCGCCGCCTGGGCGTAGACCGGCTGAGGGTCTCGGCCTTCTGGAATCAGATCGCGCCGGCCAGCTCCTCGCGGCGCAAGCCCGCCGGCTTCAACGGCGCCAACATGCGTGATCGCCGGTACAGCTGGCTCTTCCTCGACCGGGTGGTCTCCTCCGCCGCGCGTCAGGGCTTGCGGATCATGGTGTCGATCACCACGCCGGCGCCGATCTGGGCCACCGGCAGGACGAGGCGCCCGAACCCGCTCTGGAAGCCGAGCGCCGCCGAGTTCGCCGCCTTCGCGGAGGCCGTGGTCAGCCGCTACGCGCCGTTCGTCGACCATTGGGGGATCTCGAACGAGCCAAACCAGGGCGGTTGGCTTCAGCCCCAGAGCGACCGCTCCGGGCTCGTGGCCCCGCACCTGTACCGAGCGATGGTCCACGCGGCCTATCCCCGCATCAAGCGACTCGATCCGACCTCGGTCGCCCTCGTGGGCGAGCTCGCCTCGAGTGGCCGCGCGGGGCGCGGGGCGCGCAGGCCGATCCGCCCGCTGATCTTCCTGCGCGAGATGGCCTGCCGGGATGCGCGTTACCGCCCCATCCGCCGCGGGCGCTGCAAGAACTTCAAGCCGCTGCCGATCGACGCGCTGGGCCACCATCCCTACCAGTTCTTCCAAGCGCCGGGCCGGGCCTCGCTCAACCGCCACGACGCCGGGATCGGGGATACCGGGCGCCTCCTCCGCGTCGTGGACCGGCTGGTCCGGGGACGCGCGCTCGACCCGAGGCGCGGCCGCCGGGTGGGCGTCTTCTACACCGAGTTCGGTTACCAGACCAACCCGCCCGACCCCTTCGGGGTCAGGCTCGGCACCCAGGCGCGCTACCTGCAGCAGGCCGCATACATCGCGTGGCGCACGCCGCGCGTCCGGGCGCTGAACCAGTTTCGGCTCACCGACGGGGCCCTCGATGGCTCCGGCGTGCGGCGCTTCCGGGAGTTCCAGAGCGGGCTGGCATACCGGAGCGGCCGAAGGAAGCCCGCCTACCGGATCTTTCCCCATCCCTTCGTGATCTCGGGCAACCGTTTCTGGGGTCAGGTCCGGCCCGGCGGGCGCCACACCGTTCGAGTGCAACGCAGCCCCGGAAGGGGCGGGCGATACCGCACCGTCGCACAGGTGATCACCACAGCGCGCGGCTACTTCAGCTTCCGTCTGCCAGGCAGGCAGCGCGGCCTTTACCGCTACGTGTACACCGACGGCCCGCGTGGCACGTCGGGCACGGTGCGCGTGTCGCGCTGACTACGGCCGCGGCACGTTGGGTCACGGCCGCCCCGTCGTGCCGCCGCCCGCACGTTGACGCACAGCCGCCCTGTAACGCTGACGCACTGGGCGCTCCTTCAGACTGACGCACGGGCCGTCGACCGCCGGATCGCCCGCGGCTCGACGGCGGAGCTGCCGGGCGCTGCGACACCGGAGCGGCCGCGGCTACGAGTGAAGGTCGACGGCGCCAGGGGCCCCTCAACCGCCCACTGCTCGTGCAGCCGCCGCGACCTGCAAGGAATCTCCCACGGACCGAGCGGTCCGTCCGCCCGCCACCGTACCTTCGAACGCATGTTCTCATCGCTCGTCCAGCGGACGACCCCCCGCCTGCTCGGCTGGCTCGACCTCCTCATGGACCTCTCCACGCTCGGTGAGTACGGCGTCGACCGAAACGGTGTCTTCGGCCTCGAGCCGCTCCGAGAGGACCCGAGGCCGGCTTGTGCACAACCGCCGTCCGCCGCAATCCCGCGCCTGCGCCAGAGCTGTCCTCGCCGCTCGGTGCTCAGCCCATCATGCCGCGACGCCGCAACTCGTCCCTGAACCACTGCACCGGCTGGGGGTCCTTCCCCTCCGTGGAGCCATCGAGCTCCACGAAGCGTAGGAAGAGATCGAGATCGGCGACCCTGTCGAGCATGTTCCTGAAGGCCTTCTCATCGAGCCTGCCGCTGCGGCGCAGCTTCCTCCAGATCGCGTAGGGCCGGTCATGCTCCTCGATGATCGACAGGAGCCGCTCGTCGCCCGTCAGGGTCTCTGCAAACGCGCGGGCACGCGCCGCGTGATGGTTGTCGCCGCTCTTTGGACGCTCGTTGCTGACCTGGAACTTCAGCGAATCGTGGAGTAGCGCCAGGAAGCGAAGCTCGGCACGGCGTTTGCCGGTCTCTCCCCATTCTTCGATCGTGCGCAGGAGATCCGCCACGTGGGCCCCGACGGATCCCTCCGGGTGGCCGCGGCGGGGCGTCCCCCAGGCCCAGCCCGCAAGCAGCACGGGGTCGCGGGCCACGCTGCGTTCGAGCTCTGTCTCGGGCACGAAGCCCGGAACCGCCCGCGGGGCCGGCGCGTCGCCGCGGGGTGGTTCGGGCCCCGTCAGCCGACCCGTTCGGCGGCCCAGCCCGACTCGTCGCGCCCCAGCACCACGGTGATCTGCTCACCGCCGTCCGAGGCCTCGAAGTGGGCCCTGTCCTGGTCTACTCCGGGGCGATCGTCCACCAGCACGAGGTTCAGGTTCTCGAAAGTCCTGTCGGGGTGCTGGCGCGCCAGCGCCGCGCGGGCCACGTCCTCCATGACCTGCCGATCCCATCCCCGGTCCGCCGCCCGGGCCTGCTCGAGGGCATGGTCCGCTTCGGCCAGATGGCGTGCGTAGGCGGGAGCGTTCTTCTCGGCACGCCGGCGTGAGGCAACCAGACCGCCGACGAACAAGAGGACGAGCACGACGCCCACGACTATGAGGATGATTTGGAGGACGCTCACAGCGGCTGATGTTAGAAGACCGACGGGCCGCCCATGGACGGCCCGTCGATGCACTCAAGAAATCGGCGGCGACCTACTCTCCCAGGCCCTTTCAAGCCAAGTACCATCGGCGCAGAGGGGCTTAACTGCTCTGTTCGGAATGGGAAGAGGTGTGACCCCCTCGCTATAAGCCACCGAAACGTTGCGAGGCCCAAGCCCTCCGCCGGGCCTTCAAAACCGCACAGTTGGCCTACGGGTACCACCTTGCCTGATTCCTGAGGGGGCGGCGTAGCCGCCCGGTCACCGGGCCACGGATGGACCGTAAGTCTCAGACTCGATCCATGGAAGGATCGAAAAGTTTTCCGTCAAGCCCTCGAAGCATTAGTACCGGTCTGCTGAGCACGTCACCGCGCTTACACATCCGGCCTATCACCTGGTGGTCTTCCAGGGCTCTTACTCCCTCAAGGGGATGGGAGAGCTCATCTCGAGGTGGGCTTCCCGCTTAGATGCTTTCAGCGGTTATCCCGTCCGGACGTAGCTAACCAGCAGTGCCCTTGGCAGGACAACTGGTACACCAGAGGTCCGTTCGTCCCGGTCCTCTCGTACTAGGGACGACTCCTCTCAACTCTCCAACGCCCACGGCAGATAGGGACCGAACTGTCTCACGACGTTCTGAACCCAGCTCGCGTGCCGCTTTAATGGGCGAACAGCCCAACCCTTGGGACCTACTTCAGCCCCAGGATGCGACGAGCCGACATCGAGGTGCCAAACCGGGCCGTCGATGTGGACTCTTGGGCCCGATAAGCCTGTTATCCCCGGAGTACCTTTTATCCGTTGAGCGACGGCGCTTCCACTTGCTACCGCCGGATCACTAAGGCCTGCTTTCGCACCTGCTCGACGTGTCTGTCTCGCAGTCAAGCTCCCTTGTTGCCTTTGCACTCTACGCACGATTTCCAACCGTGCTGAGGGAACCTTTGCGCGCCTCCGTTACATTTTGGGAGGCGACCGCCCCAGTCAAACTACCCGCCTGACACTGTTCACTCCCCGGATTCACGGCGGAGTGTTAGAAGCCCAAAACACCAAGGGTGGTATCTCAAGGGCGGCTCCACAGCGACCGCAGTCGCTGCTTCCACGCCTCCCACCTATCCTGAGCGAGATGCCTCGAACTCCAATATCAGGTTATAGTAAAGGTTCACGGGGTCTTTCCGTCTAGCCGTGGGTACTCGGCATCTTCACCGAGACTGCAATTTCACCGAGCCCATCGTTGAGACAGCGTCCAAGTCGTTACGCCATTCGTGCAGGTCGGAACTTACCCGACAAGGAATTTCGCTACCTTAGGACGGTTATAGTTACCGCCGCCGTTTACCGGGGCTTAGTTTCGGTGCTTCGCCGTCCGAAGACGGCTAACACTTCCACGTAACCTTCCGGCACCGGGCAGGCGTCAGCCCCTATACGTCGTCTTGCGACTTAGCAGAGACCTGTGTTTTTGGTAAACAGTCGCTTGGACCAATTAACTGCGGCCCCCTCGGGCTCCGTCCGCAAGGGACTTCACCTTACCGGGGCGCCCCTTCTCCCGAAGTTACGGGGCAATTTTGCCGAGTTCCTTAACGATGGTTATCTCGATCACCTTAGTATTTTCTACTTGTCCACCTGTGTCGGTTTAGGGTACGGGCACGCGCATCCTGCCTAGAGGTTTTTCTTGGAGGTCTGGCGTCAAGGACTCGCCGGCCTTCCGGCCAGCTGGCATCGCACCTCGCCGTAACGGCCTCCCGGATTTACCTGAGAGCCCTGGCTACATGCTTACCCCTGGACGACCATCGCCAGGGTTCCCTTAGCCTCCCTCGTCCCCCCATCGGTCGTAACGGACGCGACGTGGTACGGGAATATCAACCCGTTGGCCATCGGCTACGCCTTTCGGCCTCGCCTTAGGTCCCGACTGACCCTGAGCAGACGAACTTTACTCAGGAAACCTTGGACAATCGGTGGAGGGGATTCTCACCCCTCTTTCGTTACTCATGCCGGCATTCTCACTTCTCGAACCTCCACGGCCGGCTTACGCCGCCGCTTCACTGGCGCGAGAACGCTCTCCTACCGCGTGCAGGTCCCGAGGGATCTACACACCCGCAGCTTCGGTGACTAGCTTGAGCCCCGTTGAATTTTCCGCGCTCGACCACTTGACCAGTGAGCTGTTACGCATTCTTTCAAGGATGGCTGCCTCTAAGCCAACCTCCTGGTTGTCTGTGCAATCGAACATCGTTTCCCACTTAGCTAGTACTTGGGGACCTTAGCTGGCGGTCTGGGCTGTTCCCCTTTTGCCTACGAAGTTTATCCCCCGCAGACTGACTGCCCGGGTAAACGTACTGGTCTTCGGAGTTTGCCTGAAGTCGGTAACCTGGTAGGGCCCCTAGTTCAAACAGTGCTCTACGGCCAGCACGCATGTGACCGGACGCTATACCTAAATATATTTCGGAGAGAACCAGATATCTCCGAGCTTGATTAGCCTTTCACTCCGACCCACAGGTCATCCGCCCAGTTTTCAACCTAGGTCGGTTCGGTCCTCCACGAGGTCTTACCCTCGCTTCAACCTGCCCATGGGTAGCTCGCTCGGTTTCGGGTCTACCGCCACTGACTGAGACGCCCTATTCGGACTCGCTTTCGCTGCGGCTCCGCTCATCGCTTAACCTTGCCAGTGACGAGTAACTCGCCGGCTCGTTATGCAAAAAGCACGCCGTCACACCGAAGTGCTCCGACCGCTTGTAGGCACGCGGTTTCAGATACTATTTCACTCCCCTTCCGGGGTACTTTTCACCTTTCCCTCACGGTACTAGTCCGCTATCGGTCATCAGGGAGTACTTAGCCTTGGAGGGTGGTCCCCCCAGGTTCGGACCGCGTTTCACGGGAGCGGTCCTACTCAGGAACGTTTCACGGGAGGCTCTACGCTTTCGCCTACGGGACTATTACCCTCTGTGGTGCCTGTGTTCCACTGTTCTTCGGCTAGCGCAAAGCTTTCTTACTCCCGCCTGGTCACGCACGACCAAGAAGAGACGTCCTACAACCCCCGGCAGGCAACGCGTGCGCGCTTGCACCTGCCAGGTTTGGGCTGAATCCCCTTTCGCTCGCCACTACTCGGGGAGTCTCGGTTGATTTCCTTTCCTCGGGGTACTGAGATGTTTCAGTTCCCCCGCTTGCCTTCCCACAGCTATGTATTCACTCCGGGATGACGCCGCATTGCCGGCGCCGGGTTGCCCCATTCGGGAATCCACGGGTCAAAGGCTGTTCAACACCTCACCGTGGCTTATCGCAGTCGTCCACGCCCTTCTTCGACTCCTGATGCCAAGGCATCCACCGTGTGCCCTTAATATCTTGACGGTGATCACAGCTCGAGTTTCTCGCTAGGCCACGAGTGGGATCTGGCGATAGGTTCGAGCTGGGTGATACCCAATTGCGGCTGGGGCCTCGACCCCAGACGCGTTGGCCAACTGTGCAGTTTTCAAGGTCCGGCAGAGGGCGCACCGCGGGGGCAACGAAGGTCGCTCCGCACCGAGGCCCACATGAGGGCGCCCGGCAGAGCGGCCGGCCCGCGGCCGGTCTCTCAAAACTCAGCAGCATGTGGCGCATGCTCGCGCACACGCGTTCATCCAAGCTCGGTCGACCTGCTAAGGACGCCTCGCATGGCGCGGGAAGCTTCGGCATGGACGCCGAATACTTCGAATCCGTGTCCATACGGGGCGGACTCCTAGTTAGGAGCTCCCTAGAAAGGAGGTGATCCAGCCGCACCTTCCGGTACGGCTACCTTGTTACGACTTCACCCCAATCACGAGCCCCACCTTCGACGGCTCCCTCCCCGAGGGGTTGGGTCACCGGCTTCGGGTGTTGCCTGCTTTCGTGGTGTGACGGGCGGTGTGTACAAGGCCCGGGAACGTATTCACCCCGGCGTTGCTGATCCGGGATTACTAGCAACTCCGCCTTCATGGAGGCGAGTTTCAGCCTCCAATCCGAACCGAGACCCACTTTTTGGGATTCGCTCCACCTCGCGGTCTTGCAACCCTTTGTATGCGCCAATGTAGCACGTGTGTAGCCCTGGACATAAGGGGCATGATGACTTGACGTCATCCCCACCTTCCTCCGGTTTGTCACCGGCAGTCTCGCATGAGTCCCCAACTTAATGCTGGCAACATGCGACGGGGGTTGCGCTCGTTGCGGGACTTAACCCAACATCTCACGACACGAGCTGACGACAGCCATGCACCACCTGTGATCCTGCCCCGAAGGGAAGACGTGTTTCCACGCCGGTCAGGAACATGTCAAGCCCAGGTAAGGTTCTTCGCGTTGCGTCGAATTAAACCACATGCTCCGCTGCTTGTGCGGGCCCCCGTCAATTCCTTTGAGTTTTAGCCTTGCGGCCGTACTCCCCAGGCGGGGCACTTAATGCGTTAGCTTCGGCACGGAAGGAGTCGACACCTCCCACACCTAGTGCCCATCGTTTACGGCGTGGACTACCAGGGTATCTAATCCTGTTTGCTCCCCACGCTTTCGCGTCTCAGCGTCAGTACCGTCCCAGCGAGCTGCCTTCGCCGTAGGTGTTCCTCCTGATATCTGCGCATTTCACCGCTACACCAGGAATTCCACTCGCCTCTTCCGCACTCTAGCCCGACAGTATCCACCGGCATTCGAGGGTTGAGCCCCCGACTTTCACAGCGGACTTACCGAACCGCCTACACGCGCTTTACGCCCAATGATTCCGGACAACGCTTGCCCCCTACGTATTACCGCGGCTGCTGGCACGTAGTTAGCCGGGGCTTCTTGTGAAGGTACCGTCAGCCGGAGCGGCTATTCACCGCCCGACCTTCGTCCCAACTGAAAGGGGTTTACAACCCGAAGGCCTTCTTCCCCCACGCGGCGTTGCTGCGTCACGCTTTCGCGCATTGCGCAAGATTCCCCACTGCTGCCTCCCGTAGGAGTCTGGGCCGTGTCTCAGTCCCAGTGTGGCTGATCGTCCTCTCAGACCAGCTACCCATAGAAGCCTTGGTGAGCCATTACCTCACCAACAAGCTAATGGGCCGCGGGCCGATCCCGATGCGGAGGCCGAAGCTTCCTTTACACACCTCACTGATGTGAGGGGGCATATCCGGTATTAGCCCGGGTTTCCCCGGGTTGTCCCAGTCATCGGGGCACGTTACCCACGTGTTACTCACCCGTTCGCGGCTCTGCCCCAGGGCAAGCCCTGGTTCGTCGCTCCACTTGCATGTGTTAAGCACGCCGCCAGCGTTCGTCCTGAGCCAGGATCAAACTCTCCGTGAAAGACTTGCGTGTCACCCGATGAGTAGCCACGAGGAAAGGAGCGGAGCCCGATCGGTGATCGGGCGAGCACCGCACCCCGTGCTCACCGGTTGTCACTGTCTAGTTTGGAGAGATGTCGTTCCGAGCTGCTGACCGGCGTACGTACACCAATGCCGGTCTCGGATCGACGGGTCTCAGTTAAGCCCTCCGCCAGAGCCGCAAGGGCCCGGGCTTCGGGTCGAACCTGGACGCGACTTCGAACTCCGAAGAGCTCTAGTCGCACATGCTGCTGAGTTTTCAAAGACCGCCGCGTCCCTTCGAGCGGGGACTCCGCCCGGTCAAACGCACCCCATCATAAGGAAAGCCTCGTCGAGAGAGAGGTCGGGCGCGCCAGAGCGCTTCTGCGCGGAGCCTACGCCTTGCCTGTCGCCCTCGGGGTTTTCCCCATCCGGGGCAGGTGAGTATAGCGCTGCGGGAGCGGCGTGTCAGCCCGAGTTCCCCAGAACAAGGATGCGGCGGAACCGTCGCTTGCCGACCTGCACGACAGCGCCGTCGAGCCGGGTGGCCGGCAGGTCGAGCTCGCCCTCCTCGAGCGGTTCCCCGTTCAACCTGACGCCGCCCTGGGGCAGGAGGCGCCGGCCCTCCGAGGCGGAGATGCCGAACGCGTCGCGCAGGAGGGCAGGCAGGTGGACGATCCCGTTTTCCGCTTGGACGGCAAACTCGTCGATCTGCTCCGGGGCCTCGCGCTGGACATGAAGCCTGTCGAAGTGCTCCTCGGCCGCGCGCGCGGCATCCTCTCCGTGAAGGCGCGCCGTCAGGCCCCGGGCCATCCCCCGCTTCGACTCGACCGCCGGCCGCGAGGTATCCAGCGGCTCGTCGAGGAGAAGATCGTAGAAGGTGTCCATGGCCCCGTCTGGGACACGCATCAGCTTTCCGAAGACCTCGTCAGGCGGCTCGGTCACGCCCACGTAGTTGCGTGCGGACTTGGACATCCGCTGGACGCCATCTACGCCCGGCAGGATCGGCATGGTCAGCACCGACTGCGGCGGCACCCCATACGTCTGTTGGATGTCTCGCGCAAGCAGGATGTTGAACTTCTGGTCGGTCCCTCCGATCTCGACATCGGCTCCCACCTTGACCGAGTCGTAGCCCTGGAGCAGCGGGTAGAGCAGCTCCAGGATCGAGATCGGCTCCCGTGCCTCCTGACGCCTTGCGAAGTCGTCGCGCTCGAGAATCTGGGCGACCGTGCAAGTGCGAGCGAGCCCGAAGAGCTCCTCCATGGCCATAGCGAGCCACTCGCTGTTGCGGCGCACCTCCGTGCGCCCCGGGTCGAGGACCTTGAAGGCCTGGCGCTGAAAGGTCTCGGCGTTGGCGTCCACCTCCTCCCCGGAGAGCATTGGCCTGGTGACCGAGCGGCCACTCGGATCACCCACGCGGGCGGTGTAGTCGCCGATGATCAAGACAACGGTGTGGCCCAGATCCTGAAACTCCCGCAGCTTGCGCAGTACCACGGTGTGGCCGAGGTGGATGTCGGGGGCGGTGGGGTCGATACCGAGCTTGACGCGCAGCGGCCGGCCTTCCCTCAACTGGCGCTCCAGCGCCCCCTCGGGGAGCGCCTCCACCGCGTTGCGGGTCAGGTGGTGGGCGGTCTCGTCCGCCGGATCCGTCATGGAGCCAATGCTAAACTGCCGCCCTCGAAGCGTCGGGCGCCGGACGCCGCCGTCTGGGAGGCCCGAGAGCCGTAGCTAGGTTGCGGGGCCCTCGCGCGGGCGCTGCCGCCGGCACGGACGCACGACCCTGTCCCTCAGGGTCCGTCGACCAACCATGCAGGAGCCGCCGACAAGAGTCCTGAGCCCGGTGCCCCCTCTGGAGGGCCCGTCGGGGACCAATGGCAGGCACGACCCGCCGGTCAAGCCGAAGCTGAAAAAGCTGCGGCTGGCCGTGATCCTCGCGGGGCTCGCCGGCCTGGGCCTCGTCTCGACCGTCTTCGGGATGATGATGGCCGTCTCGAGCGACCTTCCGCAACTCGAGAACAGGGCCGAGTACCAGCGCTCGAAGAACTCGGTCGTCGTCGCCGAGCCGACCCGCAAGGGGGAGGACCCGCCCGCTCTCGCGAAGCTCACGAACAACCAGAACCGGATCCTCGTACAGGCCTCTGAGATCTCGCCGAACATCAAGAACGCGGTCATATCGATCGAGGACCATCGGTTCTACGAGCACGAGGGCGTCGATTACAAGGGCATCGCGCGGGCCTTCGTCCAGGACGTCCGACAGAAGAGGGCGGCGCAGGGAGGCTCGACGATCACCCAGCAGTTCGTGAAGAACGCGCTGGCTGCGCAGTCGGACCGCTCCGTCTTCCAGAAGCTTCGAGAAGCGGCGCTCGCGTACCACCTCGAGCGAGAGTGGACAAAGCAGAAGGTGCTCACCCAGTACCTCAACAGCGTCTACTTCGGAAACGGCGCCTACGGGGTCGAGGCGGCCGTGCGCACCTATTTCGGCGCCGCCACCGGCGACGAGGACCCCGGGGGCGACCGGGAGATCCGGGCTCGCATGGTCTCCCCCGCCCAGTCGGCGCTGCTGGCCGGCATGATCGCCTCGCCTAGCCTCTACGACCCGGTGCAGAACCCGATTGGGGCCAAGCAGCGGCGCGACACCGTGCTGAAGCGGATGGTGGACCAAGGCATGATCTCGCGCGCGAAGTATCGCGAGGCCCTGGCCGAGACGCTGCCGGGCGAGAACGAGGTCTCCTCGCCCCAGCCCGACTCCGAGCAGCCGTACTTCACGAGCTGGCTCACCCAGCAACTGGTGGAGCGCTACAAGGCTCCGGCGGTGTTCACCGGCGGGCTGAAGGTAAAGACCACGCTCGATCCGGAGCTACAGACCGCGGCCGAGCAGGCCATCTCGCGTCGGCTCAGCGGCGTGGGACCGAGCGCCTCCTTGGTGGCGATCGAGAACAAGACCGGCGAGGTCAAGGCGATGGTCGGCGGAAACGACTTCGCGCGCAGCCCATTCAACATCGCCACCAACGGGCATCGGCAGCCCGGCTCGGCATTCAAGCCCTTCACGCTGATCCGCGCGCTGCAGGACGGGGTGAGCCCCGACGCCACCTTCGCCTCCCAGAAGAAGACCTTTCCGGTGCCGAACGGAGGCGGCGCCCAGTTCGAGGTGAACAACTACGAGGACTCCTATTCCGGCGTCGCCTCCCTGCGCTCGGCAACGGCGCGATCGGACAACTCCGTGTACGCGGAGCTCGGCCTGAAGGTGGGCACGAAGCGGATCGCCGCCCTTGCGCGAGCGATGGGCATCAGGACGAAGGTATCGACCAACCCGGCGATGACGCTCGGCGGGCTGGCGGAGGGCGTGACCCCGCTCGAGCTGGCCTACGCCTACTCGACGATTGCCAACAAGGGCATCCGTGTGTCAGGCACGCTCGACACCACCCGCGAGAGCAGCGGCCCGGTGGCGATCGAGAAGGTGGAGGACCGTGGCCGCACCGAAAGGAACGAGCCGGTCAGGAAACGCGTCTTCCCCGCGGCGGTGGGCGAGACCGCGCACCAGCTACTCGCGGGCGTGGTCGAGGGAGGCACCGGCAAGGCGGCCCAGATCGGTGAGTTCGTGGCGGGCAAGACCGGCACCACCGAGAACTACGGCGACGCGTGGTTCGTGGGCTTCAACGAGGAGCTGACCGTTGCCGTCTGGGTGGGCTACGCCGACAAGCTCAGGTACATGAAGACCGAGTACGGCGGGAGCCCTGTGGCCGGCGGCACCTACCCGACCGAGATCTGGCACGACTTCATGCGGACCTGGATCGGGGTGCGCGAGCGACGCCAGGAGGAGAACGGGGAGAACGACGACGAAGAAGAAGAGCAGGACAGCTCGCAGGACCAGGTGCTGCCCCCCGCCCCGGCAGCGCCGGTGGTGCCAAAGGGTCAGAGCACCACCCCGTCTCAGAGCGAGGGGAGCTCTGAGGCGCCAGAGCCGCCGCAGGCCCAGCCGGCCCCGCCGCGACAACCCGCGAGACCGCAGAAGCCCGCCCCGGCCCCGCAGCCGGCACCGCAGCAACCAGCGGCCCCCAGCCCACCGGCGGGGGGCGGCGCAGGCGGCACCGGCGCCGCTCCAGGTGCAGCCGCCCCGGATTAGGCTTGAGCGCGGGCGCGACCGCTTCTCATCGCGGCGGGCCATGGGCGTGACACGCATCGACTCGAGGGATCGCAGAAGCGCCACGGCAACTCCGTCGCCTTCGTGATGCCGATGCGGGCGTCGCTGATGAGTCGAGGCTCCCCGGTGCCTCCTCCGGCCGGGAGGATCTCGATCCGATCGCCGAGGGGCGTCCCGTTGAGGGCGAGGCCGATACCGAGCGCCTGGCTGAGCTTGCCGGGACCCGAGCAGAGGTCCTCGGCGTGCTCGAGGCACCTGCGGGCACGCATCAGGTCGAGGCCCTCCAGCGGCTCGAGCGCGCGGATGAGCACCGCCGCCCCGACTCCCTCGGGCTCGCAGACCGCGTTCACCAGCGCATGGATGCCGTAGGACCGGTAGACGTAGGCGGTGCCCGGGGGGCCGAAGAGGACGCTCGTGCGGACGGTGAGACCGGCGAACGCATGGCAGGCGGGCTCTGACTCGTGGTAGGCCTCGGTCTCGACGATCCGTCCCGAGGCTCCCGCGTGCGAGAGGACGCATCCCACTAGGTCGCGCGCGACCTCGAGGACCGGGCGGGCGTAGAAGTCCGTGTGGGTGGGTGCCAGGACGGCCGCGCCACTCACCCCGGGCCCGGCCCGTCCCCGAGGAGACGTCGTGCCTCGGCGAGCTGCTCGCGCACGCGGCGCAGGGACGTGCCGCCCTCGGAAACCTTCGACTCGAGCCACGCGCTCTGCTGGAGCAGAGCGAAGAACTCACCGTAGGCGGGGTCGGCGTCCGGATCGCGCAGGGCCGGCGCGAGCGCCTCCAGCTCGTCGGCCGAGAGCTCGGAGAGCGCCTTGCCCCGTTCGAGAGCGCCCCGCACCAGCCCGCCGACGATCCCGTGGGCGGTGCGAAACGGTACCCCGCGCTTGACGAGGAGATCCGCCACGTCCGTGGCGGCGAGCGCCTCGTCGGTTGCGGCTGCGGCGAGACGGCCGCGGTCGAAGGAGATGCTCGACAGCATCTCGGAGGCCACGCCCAGGCACAGCTCGACGGTGTCCACCGCGTCGAAGAGCTGCTCCTTGTCCTCCTGAAGGTCCTTGTTGTAGGTGAGCGGCAGCCCGTGGAGCACGCCGTGCATCGTGAGCAGGCGCCCCGCCACGCGCGGTGCCTTGGCGCGCAGCAGCTCGGCGGCGTCGGGGTTCTTCTTCTGGGGCATCAGGCTGGAGCCCGACGCGAAGCGGTCGGCGACCTCGCAGAAGCCGAACTCCTCGCTCGACCAGGTCACGATCTCGGCGCCGAGCTGTGAGAGATGCGTGGCGCACGTGGCCGCCGCCGACAGGTAGTCGAGCACGAAGTCGCGGTTCGAGACGGCGTCGAGCGAGTTCTCCGCGATGCCGCCGAAGCCGAGCTCCTGGGCCACGAACATCCGGCCGGTGTCGAAGTTGACCCCGGCGAGGGCGCCGGCGCCGAGGGGCAGGTCATCCGTGGCGTTCAGGCAGAAGTTGAAGCGCTGACGGTCGCGCCGGAACTTCCAGAAGTAGGCCAGCAGGTGGTGGGAGAGATAGACCGGCTGAGCTCGCTGGAGGTGCGTGTAGCCGGGCATCGGCCAGTCGAGGTGGCGCTCGGCCAACCCGACGATCGTCTCCATCAATCGCGTCAGCAGGTCCTGTGCCCCGAGCGAGTGGGCGCGCACGAGCATGGCCACGTCGGTGGCCACCTGGTCGTTGCGCGACCGGGCGGTGTGAAGCTTGGCGCCCGCGTCGCCAACGATCTCGGTCAGCCGGCGCTCGATCGCCATGTGGATGTCCTCATCGCCCGGGTAGACCTCGAAGCGGTCCTCATCCAGCTCCGCGCGGACCTGCTCGAGGCCGCGCTCGATGTCCTCGAGATCGCCCTCCGCGAGGATGCCCGAGCGGGCGAGCATCCGCGCATGGGCGAATGACTGCTCCAGGTCGTACGGGGCGAGGCGGAAGTCGAAGGAGATCGACGAGTTGAGCGCCTGAAAGAGCGGATCCTGCGGCTCAGAGAAGCGGGACATCGCCCGGGCAGTCTACGAGTGCCGCAGCGTGGGACAGGGCCTAGTGGGCGCCCTAGGATTCCGGAGGTGCAAGGGCAGCCGCAGGTGCGGCGATACCGAGCCGGTGACTCCCCCGCCGTGGCGGCGATCCTGTACGAGAGCTCCGGCGGGCTCTACGACCGTTACGCGGGCTCACGCGAGCTCGCGGAGCGCACGATCGCCCGGGCCCTCGAGCGGGAGGGCAACACCGCCAGCGGGGAGGTGGTCTGGGTGGCCGAGGTCGACGGCCAGACGGCCGGGGCGATGGCCGCGATGCCCTTCGGGGAGTGGACCCCGCGCGCGCACGCGTTCCTGCGCACCAGCCTCCGCAGCATCCCGCCCTGGCGCTGGCCCGGTGCCCTGCGGATCTACCACGCCGGCGGCCGCACGGGTGCCGGGCCGCCCGAGTCGTGCTTCTACGTGGACTCGCTTGCCACCGCCGAGCCGTTTCGCCGCCGTGGGGTGGCATGCGCGCTGCTGAGCCACGCCGAGCACCGTGCCCGGGTTCTCGGGCTCGGTGCGGTGGCCCTCGACACGTGGCAGAACAACCACGCCGCACTGGCCCTCTACACGGGCGCGGGCTTCAGGGAGCTCGACCGGACACCCGGTCGCGGTGGCCTCCCGGGGGGTGTGCTGCTGCTGAAGGAGCTCTAGTACGGCGACGGAGGACCGGCCGGTCCGGGCCGGCGGGCTTCAGCGGGGCTGCGGCGTGCTCCGGGCCCTCTCGAGCAGCTCGGCGAGCGCGATGGCCACGCGCTCGACCTGTGAGGCGCTCAGATCCGGGAAGAAGGGCAGCGCCAGGGAGCGGCGGGCAACGTCCTCGCAGACGGGAAACTCCCCCTCGCGGTGGCCGAAGCGCTCGCGGTAGAAGCTCAGCAGGTGGATCGCGGGTAGGTAGGGCTTGGAGTCGATGCCGCGCTCGCGGAGCGCGCGGATGGCCGCGTCGCGATCCACCTCGGGCGGCAGCTGGACCACGTAGACGAACCAGCTGCGCCGGTCCCCCCGGCCGTTGGGGCACGGGAGCTCGAGGCCCTCGATGCCCGCCATCGCCTCCTCGTAGAGCGCGGCGATCCGAGCCCTCGCCTCGATCATCTCCCCCAGCCGCTCGAGCTGGGCCAGCCCGAGCGCGCAGGCCAGGTCCGAGAGCCGATAGTTGAAGCCGAGCCGGTCGTGGTCGAGCCACCCCATGTCCGGCGAGCGCCCCTGATTGCGCTCGCTGTCGATCCGCTCCTTGATCTCCGCCGAAGGGCTGATCACCGCTCCACCCTCCCCCGTGGTGAGCTGCTTGTTGGGGTAGAAGCCGAAGGTGGCGAGATGACCGCGGGCACCCACGGCCGTGCCGTCCGCGTGGACCGCCCCGAGCGCCTCGCAGGCGTCCTCCACGATCCAAAGGTCTCGATCGCGCGCCAGTCGCTCGAAGGCCGGCAGGTCGGCGGGGTAGCCGAAGATGTGGACCGGCAGCAGTCCGCTGGTGCGATCGGTCACCGCCGCGGCGGCGGCGTCCGGGTCCATGTTGAGCGTGTGCGGATCGATGTCGCAGAAGACAGGGGTGGCGTCCTCGTAGAGCAGGCAGTTGGCGGAGGACACGAAGCTGAAGGGCGTGGTGAGCACCTCATCGCCCGCCGCCGCCCCGGCGGCCCGAATGCAGAGATGAAGGGCAGCGGTGCCGCTGGAGACTGCGGATACGTGAGAGCAGCCCAGATATCCGCCGAGTGCCTCCTCGAAGTCGCCGAGCCTCGGGCCCAGCGAGAGCCGGCGCGAGCGTAGCGCCTCGAGCACCTCCTCCTCCTCGCGGGCGCCCATCTTGGGGCGCGCGAGCGGGATCGGCTCCTCGCTCACCCGCGCTCCCCGGCGGCCGGGCCGGCATGTACGCGCTCCGCCCGGGCGGGCAGCATCCCCGCCTCGAGGGAGTCCACCAGCGCCTCCCAGCTGGCCTCGATGATGTTCTCCGACACGCCGATCGAGCCCCAGGTGTCATGGCCGTCGGTGGCATCCAGCAGCACGCGGGTTACCGCGCCGGTGCCCTTTCGCTCGTCGAGGATGCGCACCTTGAAGTTCACGAGCTCTATGCCCTTCAGGTGGGGGTAGGTCTCCCCGATGGCGTCGCGCAGGGCGGTATCGAGCGCGTTCACCGGGCCGTTTCCCTCGGCCGTGCGAACGTAGCGCTCCCCGTTGACCCAGATCTTGATCGTGGCCTCCGTCTCTACCTCGCCGTCCCGGCGCGTCTCCACGATCACACGCCACGACTCGAGCCGGAAGAGCGGCTCGTAGTCCCCGGTCTCCCGCCGGATGAGCAGGTCAAAGGTGCCGTCGGCCGCCTCGAGGTGGTAGCCCCGGTGCTCGAGCTCCTTCACGCGCTCGACCACGCGGCCGGCCACCTCGTCGTCGAGGTCCACCCCCGTGAGGTCCGCGCGGGCCTGCACCGTACCCCTGCCCGACAGCTCCGAGATGAGCATCCGCCGGTCGGCACCCACGGCCGCGGGATCGATGTGCTCGAAGGTGCGGGCGTCGCGGTTGACCCCCGCCACGTGCATTCCGCCCTTGTGGGCAAACGCGTTGGCACCCACGTAGGGCTGGTTGACGTTCGGGCTGACGTTGCACAGCTCGTCCACGAGGTGCGCGGTCTCGGTAAGACGGGCCAGCAGACCCGGGGGCACGCAATCGAACCCCAGCTTGAGCTGCAGATCGGGCAGGATCGTGGTGAGGTTCGCGTTCCCGCAGCGCTCGCCGTAGCCGTTCACCGTGCCCTGCACGAGCCGCGCGCCCTGCTCGACGGCCACGAGCGAGTTGGCCACGCCGCAGCCCGCGTCGTCGTGGGTGTGGATGCCCACCTGCGCGCGCTCCCCCAGCTCGGCCACCACGTGCGAGGTGGCGTGGGCCACCGCTGATGGAAGGGTGGCGCCGTTGGTGTCACACAGCGTCACGTTCTCCGCTCCGGCGTCCACGGCCGCGCGGAGGCACTCGAGGGCGTAGGCCGGGTCGTCGGCGTAGGCGTCGAAGAAGTGCTCGGCGTCGTAGAACACGCGCTTCCCGATGGCGTGGAGGAAGGCCACCGACTCGGCGATCATCTGCACGTTCTCCTCGGGCTCCACGCGCGTGACCTTCTCCAGGTGAAGTGACCATGTCTTGCCCACGAGCGTGCAGATCGGCGCAAAGCACCCGGCCAGTTCCTGCATGGCCTGGTCGTAAGGAGCCGCCGCCCCCTTTCGGCGCGTCATCCCGAACGCCGCGATCTCCGCGTGCCTGAAGCTCTCCCCCGCCAGCACCTCGAACAGAGCCTGCTCCTTGGGGTTCGAGCTCGGAAAGCCGGCTTCGATCACGTGGACGCCGAGGTCGTCGAGCGCGTGCGCCACGCGCACCTTTTCGTCGACGGAGAGCGACATGCCCTCGCCCTGCATACCGTCTCTTAGCGTGGTGTCGTAGAGGAAGACCTGCTCGGCCATGGTTGGAAAACGCCTCCTGCGGTGTCTGAGGAGCGATCAGGAAGAGACTGCGCCGGCTCGCTAGGCGCGAGGCGGCGCGTCCGTAATTCGCTCACTCGGGGCGCTGCCCGCGGCTCGCACCGCTCCCTGACACTCGCCGGCGTTCACGCCTTCGATGGTACCGGCACCAGGTCGAGCCACTTGGCGTAACGCTCGTCGCGGCCGTGGAGGGCCTCGTCGTAGAGCGTCTGGATCCCCTTCGTGACCTCCCCCGGCTTGCCGATCGCGATGTCGTCGATCTCCCGAACCGGGGTGAGCTCGGCGGCCGTGCCGACGAGGAACACCTCGTCCGCCAGAGTCAGCTCGGCGCGGGCGATGTCGCGCTCGATGACCGTGTGGCCGAGGTCGCGGGCGATCTCCATGATCGACGCGCGGCTGATGCCGTTGAGGATGCTTGCCGTCTGTGGCGGGGTGGCCAGCACTCCGTCCTTGACCATGAACACGTTTTCGCCGGTGCCCTCGCAGACGTGACCGTGGTCGTCGAGCAGGATGGCCTCCTCGTACCCGCCGCGCCTGGACTCGATCTTGGCGAGCACCGAGTTCAGGTACTGGCCGCTTGCCTTGGCGTGGGGCACGAGCGAATCGGGGGAGATGCGCCGCCACGACGAGACCTTGGCGCGTATCCCGTTCTGCTTTCCCTCCTCGCCCAGGTAGGCGCCCCACTCCCAGACGGCGATCATCGCCTCCACGGGGTTGTCCTCCGGGTCGAGGCCCATCGGCCCGTGACCGCGGTAGACGAGCGGGCGGATGTAGCAGCTGCGAAGACCGTTGCGCGCGATGAGCTCATGGGTGGCTGCCCTCAGCTGCTCCTTCGAGAAGGGCATGTCCATGTAGAAGAGCTTGGCCGAGGCCTCGAGCCGGTCGAGGTGGTCGTCGTGCCGGAAGATCGCGGGCCCGCGATCGGTCTCGTACGCGCGGACCCCCTCGAACACGCCGGTGCCGTAGTGGAGCGCGTGGGTGAGTACGTGGACCTTGGCGTCCTCCCATGCGACGAACTCGCCGTTCATCCAGATGAGATCCGCGGTGCTCACGTACGCCCCCTTTCAGAGGTTGGCGAGGACGGCCCTCGTGGCCTCCTCCGTGCCGGCCTCGCCGCCGAGGTCGGGGGTCAGGAGACCCCCCTCGAGTGCTCGGTCCACGGCCGATTCTACGCCAGCGGCAGCATCCGCCATGCCGAGTCCATGACGGAGCATCAGCGCCACCGAGCCGAACATGGCCAGCGGGTTGGCCCTGCCGGTGCCGGCGATGTCCGGAGCGGAGCCGTGGACCGGCTCGTACAGACCCCCTCCCGTGTCCCCGATCGAGGCGCTCGGGAGCATGCCGAGCGAGCCGGTCAGCATGGCCGCCTCATCGCTCAGGATGTCGCCGAAGAGGTTCTCCGTGACGATCACGTCGAAGTCCGCCGGGCGCGAGACCAACTGCATCGCGGCATTGTCCACGAGCAGGTGGTCGAGCGGCACGTCCGCGAACTCCTCGACATGGACGCGGGTCACGGTCTCGCGCCACAGCCGCGATGTCTCGAGCACGTTCGCCTTGTCGACGCTCGTGACCTTCGCTCGCGCAGACCTGAACGCAACCCGCGCGATCCGCTCGATCTCGGGAACGCTGTAGGCGCAGTCGTCGTGGGCCGTGTCGCCCTCGCGGCCCGACTCGCCGAAGTAGATCCCGCCGGTCAGCTCGCGCACCACCAGCAGGTCGGTTCCCTCGATCCGGTCGCGCTTGAGCGGGCTGGCATCGAGCAGCGCGGGCGAGGGTCGCACAGGTCGCAGGTTGGCGAACAGGCCGAGGCCCTTGCGCAGGCCGAGGAGGCCCTGCTCGGGCCGGGGTGCGGTGGGGTCCGCGGCCACGGCGGCGTCCCACTTGGGCCCTCCCACCGCCGCCAGCAGCACCGCATCCGCACGGCGGCAGGCCTCGAGCACCTCGTCGGTGAGGGCGCTGCCGTGGGCGTCGATCGAGGCCCCCCCGATGGGACGCTCGTCGAAGTCGAAGTCCCCCACGGCGTCGAGCAACTCGCGCGCGGCGGCGGTGATCTCCGGCCCGATCCCGTCCCCCGGGAGCATCACGATCAGTGGCAGGGCTCCGCCCGGCCTCACGGGAGAGAGCCGATCTGGCGGCAGACCAGGAGTCGAGGACGGCCTGCGCGAGGCCCGGCCGGAACGGCTCCGTATCTGGGCCTAGGCATGGGGTGCGGGGCGCCGGGCCGTGATGTTGAGGCGCACGTAGTCGAGCTCGAGCGGGCGGCCGCAACGAGCTGCCACGGCGCTCACGAAGGGCGCGCGCAGCTCGGCGGGCAGGCGCTCGAGGTGGTGGCCGAGGCAGACGGTGCGCAGGTAGTCCTCGGTGTACTCCGGCACGACGGGATGGGGTTCACGCCACACCTCGACACCCGCGAAGCCCGCCCGCTCGAGCCGCTCCCCGGTTTCCTCCGCGGAGGCGAAGTTCCACGGGCCGGTCCAGCCGGCCAGATGGAAAGCGAAGGGGGGTTCCTGGCCCACCTCGCGGACCACCGTGTGGAAGCGCTCCACGTTGCCCTGGCCTCCGCACTGCGCCACGAGCCGCCCGCCGGGTCGCAGCGCGGCGTGCATGCGGCTGAAGAGGCGCTCATGGTCGGGGACCCAGTGAAAGACGGCGTTCGAGAAGACCGCGTCCACCGGCTGCTCGAGCTCCACCTCGGCCAGGTCTGCAGCCATCACCTTCACACGGTCTGCGGGGAGTGCCTGCCTGGCCCTCGCCACCATCGACGGCGCGGCGTCCACCGCCACCACCCTGCCCCGCGGCAGCCGCTCGAGCAGCATCCCCGTGACCCGGCCGGAGCCACAGCCCGCATCGAGAACGCTCTCGTGCCCGCGGAGCTCGAGGCGGTCGAGCACCGCCTCTGCCCACTCGACCTGCGGCGCGGAGACGCGGTCGTAGGTGTCGGCGTCCCAGTCGCGCGGGGCGGCCGCCTGGCTCACCGGTCGACCGTGGCCGGGCCGGCGCGCTCCCGGTCGCGCTCGTAGGCGTCGATCGCGTCCGCTGACTGAAGCGTCACGCCGATGTCGTCCAACCCGTGCAGGAGGCGGCGCTTGATCTCCTGGTCTATCTCGAAGGTGGCGGTCGATTCCCGGGAAGGATTCGGCAAGGATGCCGAATCCTTCCCATCCGTATTTAGATAGGCGACGGTCTGGGACTCGAGGTCGATGCGCGCCCGGCCGGCGGCCATCACCCCGCGCACCTCGTCCTCGGCCAGAGCCACCGGCAGCAGGCCGATCTTCGTGCAGTTCGAGAAGAAGATGTCGGCGAAGCTCGGCGCGACTATGGCCTTGAAGCCGTAGTCCTCGAGCGCCCACGGCGCATGCTCCCGGGAGGAGCCACAACCGAAGTTGCGCCCGGCGGCGAGGATGGGAGCCGCCTCCAGGCGCCAGCCCGGCTCCTTGGCCCAGTCGTAGAAGAGGAACTCCCCGAAGCCCGTGCGCTCGACGCGCTTGAGGAACTGCTTCGGGATGATCTGGTCGGTGTCGACGTCCGCGCGGTCGAGCACCGACACGGCGCCCTCTATGACCCGGATGGCGTCCATCAGCTTCCCCAGTCCCTGATGTCCACGAAGTGCCCCTCGACCGCCGCGGCCGCCGCCATCTTGGGGCTCACGAGGTGGGTGCGTCCGCCGCGGCCTTGACGGCCCTCGAAGTTGCGGTTGGAGGTGGAGGCACAGCGCTCACCCGGGGCGAGCGTGTCCGGGTTCATCCCGAGGCACATGGAGCAGCCGGCCGAGCGCCAGTCGAAGCCCGCCTCGCGGAAGACCCGGTCGAGGCCCTCCCGCTCGGCCTGGGCCGCCACCTGCTGCGAGCCGGGCACCACCATGGCGCCGACGCTCGCGGCCACCCGCCTGCCCCTCACCACCTCGGCGGCCTCCCTGAGGTCGCCGATCCTCGAATTGGTGCAGGAGCCGATGAAGACCCGGTCCAGCCGGATTTCCTGGACGGGCGTGCCCGGCTCGAGCGCCATGTACTCGAGGGCGCGTTCGTCCCCGTCGGTGGCGGGATCGGGCACCGCGGAGGTCACGTCGGTGACCATGCTCGGCGTGGTGCCCCAGGTGACCTGGGGCGAGATGGCGGAGGCGTCGATCACCACCTCCTTGTGGAAGATCGCTCCCTCGTCTGAGTGCAGCTTCCGCCATTCGTCGACGGGCAGAGGGTCGGGTGCGGCCTCGCGACCCGCGACCCACTCGAAGGTGACCTCGTCGGGGGCGATCATCCCCGCGCGCCCGCCTCCCTCGATCGTCATGTTGCAGACGGTCATGCGCCCCTCCATCGACAGCCCCTCGATCGGGGGTCCCGCGTACTCGATCACGTGGCCGACGCCGCCATCGACCCCGATGCGCCCGATCGTGCCGAGGATCAGGTCCTTGGCGGTCACGCCGTAGCCGAGCGCACCCTCGTAGCGGATCCGCATCGACCTCGGCTTGCGCTGCTGCAGCGTCTGGGTGGCGAGCACGTGCTCGACCTCGCTCGTGCCGATCCCGAAGGCGAGGGCGCCGAAGGCGCCGTGGGTGGAGGTGTGGGAGTCCCCGCAGACGATCGTCATGCCGGGCTGGCTGACCCCCAGCTCCGGGCCGATCACGTGCACGATGCCCTGACGCGCCGAGCCGATCGAGTGCACCGGAACGCCGAACTCGGCGCAGTTTCGCTCGAGGGTCTCCACCTGCACGCGCGAGAGGTGGTCGGCGATCTGCGCCGCCACCTTCGAGCCGTCGGTGGGCACGTTGTGGTCGGCCGTCGCGAGCGTGCGGTCGGGCCTGCGCACGGTGCGCCCCGCGAGGCGCAGCGACTCGAAGGCCTGCGGCGAGGTGACCTCGTGTACGAGGTGCAGGTCGATGTACAGCAGGGAGTCGGCTACCTCGTGCGCCTCCCAGATCTTGTCGAACAGGCTCTTCGGCATCAGGATCTCCTCAAACCGGCGGCGATGACGGCCATGAAACGGCCGTCCGCCTCGCCCGGATTCTCGAAATGGTGGGGTAGGTCGGCTTCGAAGGTCACGGCGTCGCCGGTCTCCAAATCGTGGGGCACGCCCCCGCATACGAGGGTGAGCCGCCCATCGAGGACCACCGCCGTCTCGCGCGCCCCCGGCTCGTGAATCGGAGGGTCATCCTCGCCGCCGGTGGCACACCCGGGCGCCAGGGTATGGATCGTGACCTCCGCCCGGAGGCCGGGGAGTGGCGGTGTGAGCACCTCGTAGCGGTGCCCTTTGCGCCGTCCCCCGTGACGTCGCTCGCGTGCACGCACCACCGACACCCCGTCGGCATCGTCCAGGCGCAAGAGCTGCGAGAGCGTGAGCTCCATGCCGCCCGCGATGCGCTCGGCCACGGCGAGCGTGGGGCTGGTCTCTCCGCGCTCGACCTGCGAGAGCATCGGCGCCGAGACGCCGCTGCGCTCGGCGAGGTCCCTCAGCGAGAGGTCCATTCCGTCGCGCAGCGCCCTCACGCGGGTGCCGAACCCGCCGGCGGCACGTCCGTTCTCGACGGCGGCTTGCACCCCAAGTACGTTATCACGTACATGTGTATGCCAGGCTCTTTAGTCGCCAGGCACCCGACGCGCAGTCGGGCTAACGCCGGTTGCCACCCGCTCGCAGTCGCGCGCGACCCGGTCGCCCCGGTCGGCCACCACGCTGTCGCGGCCGATCCCGCAGGCGATGCGATCACCGCCACGCCCGTCGCGGGCGTTGACGCGGTCCTTGCCCGCGCCGCCGGAGATCCGGTCGCGTCCGGTGGAGCCGGTGATCCGGTCGTTGCCGGAGTTGCCCTTGATCGAGTCGTTGCCGGAGTTGCCGTTGATCCGGTCGTTGCCCTGATCGCCGGCGACCCGGTCGTTTGAGCTGCCGGCTGAGATCGAGTCCCTGCCCGAGCCACCGTTGATCCGATCACGCCCACGCGAGCCGAACAGCCGGTCGTTCCCAGACACGCCATGCAGCACGTCATTGCCGAAGCTGCCGCGGATCAGGTCGTTGCCGGCATCGCCAAAGGCGCGGTCGTTGCCGCGACCCGCGTCGATGCGGTCGTTGCCCCCGTTCCCCCGCAAACGGTCCTTGCCAGAGCTGCCGCTGATCCGATCCGCACCAACCCCAGCCACCATGAGGTCATCGCCAAGGCCACCCTGGCCACGGTCATCGCCCGTCCCGAGGTCGACGCAGTCATTGCCCGCCAAGGCATCGATAACGTCGTTGCCCGTGCCGGCAAAGATCCGGTCTGCCCCTGGCGTGCCGGTGATCGAGTCACTCGCAGCGGTGCCAGAGATGGCGCTTGCGGTACTCGTCGGACAGCCGGCGAAAGGGGCCGAGGGCTGCGGGGAAGGCGGAGGTAGGTCGCCCACGCCCGCCTCCTCGATCTTTGCGACGAAGGCGTCCGTGTCCCCCAAGCCGTTGAAGGTCGTGTCAGGACCGACCTTCACGGGGAAGCCCGTCCCCTGGGTGGCACCGGCCACGTAGGCGTTGCCCGCCTCGTCCACTTCCATGCCGATCCCCACCTCGTCTCTGCTGCCGCCGACGTAGCCGGCGTAGTCGAGGGCCGTTCCGGCCGGATCGAGCTTGGCGGCGAAGGCGTCGCTCTCTCCCCCGTTGTAGGTGGAGTCGGGACCATCTCGCACAGGGAAGCTCGCCTCGGTCGATGAGGTGGTACCGGAGATGTAAGCGCTCCGGCGCGGGTCGAGGCCGATTCCCACGGCCTGCTCGGCGCCCGCTCCCCCAATGTACGTGGCGTACTGAAGGCCAGACCCCGCGGCGTTCAGCTTGGCCACGAACGCGTCTTCGGTGCCGCCGTTGAAGGTCTGGTCGAACCCGGGCGTCGCGAGCGCCCCGAAGCCGTTGCCGTTGGGGAACGTGCCCTGGTCTGATTCCGTACGGCCGGTCAGGTACAGGTTCCCGGAGCTATCGAGGACGTTGCCGAACGGCTGCTCGGCTCCGGCGCCGCCTATGTAGGTGCCGTAGACGAGCGCCCCGGCGCCGGGGACGGCCGTGTTCAGCTTGACCGCGGCGCCATCCGCCGGAGCCGCTCCCGCCGGCCCGTTGAAGCTCTGATCGAAGCTCCCGGCAGTCACCGGGAAGCCCCCGAAGGGGTTCGTCATGCCTCTTGGTTGCTCGTTCGAGCCCGTGAATACGTTCACGTACGCATTGCCGGCGCCGTCCACCGAGAGCCCCGTACCCGCATCCGCGCCGCCGCCGCCGATGTAGGTCCCGTACTCGAGCCCTGACCCGTCGGGCTTGACCTTGACGAGGTAGGCGTCGGGCACCCCCAGCTGGACGCTGTTGAAGGTCTGGTCAAAGCCCGGAACGCCTGGTAGGGAGGCGAACCCGGTCCCATTGGGGAACGTGGCCTCGGAGGATCCGGTGAAGCCGGTTACGTAGGTGCTCCCGGCCGCGTCCACGACGATGCCGTTGGCCTGCTCGTTGGGGGCTCCAGGCTGGCCCCCAGCCGCACCTCCGATGAACCCGGAGTAGTCGAGTCCCGAGCCGCTCGGGCTCAGCTTGGCCACAAAGCTGTCCAGGGGGCCGCCGTTGTAGGTCAGGTCGGGACCGACGGTGACGGGAAAGCTCGCATCGACGGAACGGGTCCCGCCGCTGAGGTAAGCGGCTCCGGCAGCGTCCACGTCGACGTCGATGGCGAAGTCCTGGCCAGTCCCCCCGATGTAGGTGGCATACACCAGCCCGGTGCCGGAGGGGTTGACCTTGGCAACGAACGCATCGCCGTCGCCCCCGGAGAAGGACCGGCTGAAGCTTCCGGCCGTCGCCGGGAAGTCGGGCGAGCTCGTGGTACCGACCACATAGAGGTTCCGCGCGTCATCGAGGGCCACGTTGTTGGCCTGCTCATTTCCCGAGCCGCCGATGAAGCCCGCGTACACGAGCATCGCGGGGTCGATCACGAGCGGCCGGGTCTTGTCGTGGGTGCCCACCCGGAAGCCGTAGCGGTCGCCGGCGGCGAGCGCGTAGGAGCTCTCGACCTTCACGCGGCGGCCGCCGATCACCTGGTAGGAGTACGGCGCCTCGTCGCGCAGCACGCCGGCCGGCGTCGACACCTCGAGCTGGCCGTCGTCGCTCAGCTTGGTGTCGGTCGCGCCCTTCCAGGCGAACCGGATCGCGGCGGGATCGGCGCCGGGCTTGAGGAGGAAGCTGTACTTGAGACGGTTGCCGGTGCCCGAGTAGACGAGGTCGATCCCAGGCCAGAGGTCCCGGTAGACGAGCTTAGAGTAGGTCGAGAGCCCCGTCTTCCAATCCGAGCGGGCGCCCTTGAAGTAGTTGATCTTGCCTGAAGTCTTCCCTCGGCCGACCGGCCGCGCGTCCGGCCGTGCCCCGACGAAGTCGAGCTGGAGGTCATAGGGCCGCTCGATGATGCCGTGCCCGGCGAGCGACATGCGCAGGCCATCCCCGGTGAAGAACACGGAGGTGTCCTTGCCGGGCAGGTAGTAATCGGCCCGGGCGTCGACCTGACCGCGGTTCTCGATGAAGGACAGCGGAAGCGTGCCAAGAGCCGAGTCGGCGCCCTCGACAGGTGGGGGCGCGCCCACCGCGCGGGTCGGGAGCCCGAGGACGGCCAGGGTCGCAATCAGGATCAGCGTAGAGGCGAAGCGGGGCCGGAAGATCGAGGCATCCCCAAAGCGAGCGTCCATGCCCCGAAAAGGCTAACGCCGCGCGCTTGAATGTCCAATACAACTTGAGAGGGCTCTCGATACCGTTACGGCATCAAGGCGGAGCTGGGCCACCTACGGTCTTTCATCGCGGTCGCCGAGGAGCTCAACTTCCGGCGAGCGGCGCAGCGGCTGAACCTTGCCCAGCCCGCTCTCAGCCGGCAGATCCGGATGCTCGAGGAGGAGCTCCACTTCGAGCTCTTCGACCGAACCACTCGACCGGTCAGGGTCACAGCCGCGGGAGCCGTCTTCCTGGTGGAGGCTCGGCTCACCCTCGATCAGGCGCACCGCGCGGTGGAGCGCGGTCGCCAAGCCTGCCGCGGCGAGAACGGTCGCCTCTCGCTCGGCACGGTTGCCTGGGCCTGCAACGGCGCGGTTCCCTCGGTGATACGCGCCTTCCGCGCTCGGCTTCCGAGTACCGGGCTCGAGGTCTCCGTCCAACCCGGCGCCGAGCAGGTCGAGGCCCTCCGTGCGAACCGCCTCGACGTCGGCTTTGCGGGCTTGGGGTTCGAGGGGCCCATCGTCACGAGTGAGCGGCTCTTCGAGGAGCCGATGGTAGGCGTGGTCCCGGCGGGACACCCGCTCGCCGAGCGGACGGCGGCCTCTCTCGAAGAGCTCTTGGACCAGCCGTACGTGTGTATCTCCCGAGCGGTCACCCCGGGGATGTTCGACCTGCAGATGGAGCTACTCCGACTTCGTGGCCGCGAGCGGACGGTCGTTCAGGAGGCGCCCGACATCCAGGCGTTGCTGGGCCTCGTGGCCGCCGGACTGGGAGTGAGCCTGCAGCCGGCTTCCTCGCGCACGCTCTGCAGGGAGGGCGTTGCCTTCATCCCTGTCGAGGGGGAGGTGCCAACGGTGAGCCTATTCATGCTGTGGCGCCGCGATGACGACCGGGAGCTGCTCCGAGCCTTTGCCGATACCGCCCGTGAGGTGGCACACGCTTCGCCGGCGCCCTCTCCTGTGTAACGCGGCATAGCGGGTGACCCTCCAGCGCCGAACCCAAGCGCACGCGAGGGCCGTCCACGAGGTAGCGCGGTCCTTCAGTCCATGTCCAGACTGAGGCGTGCCCCGCCCTCGAGGTGCTCTCGCATCAGGCGGGTGGCCCGCTCTGCGTCGCGATCCACTATCGCGTCGAAGATGGCCCGGTGCTCGACGTTGCGGTTGGCGGGCAGGCCACCGCGCACTCGCTTGACGTGCGCAAAGCAGAGCGCCCATTCGGCCTCGAGGGCCGCGAAGGCACGCGTCAGCCGCGGGCTCTCGACGGCCTCGATGAGGCCACGGTGAAAGGACAGCGCGTCGTCGACGACCTGGCTCCAGGAGCGCGCCGTGTCCACCGCCTCCAGCCGCTTGAGCGCTTCCTCGGCGGCAGGCGGGCGCACTCCCCGCTCGACCAGCAGCGCGATCGCGTGGAGCTCGATGCCGATGCGCACGAGGAAGAGGTCGTGCACGTCGTCGGCGGTCAGCTCGGGGACGTGCGCGGTTCGATTGCGCTCCCGTCGCAGGAGCCCTTCGAACACAAGGCTCTGGACGGCCGCGCGGGCCGTAGGGCGCGCGACGCCGAACCGGCTAGCGAGGCCTTCCTCCGGCAGCCGGGCCCCCGGCGCCAGCTCCCCGGCGAGGATCTCTTCGCGCAGCGCGTTGACCAGCGCCTCGGTAGTCGAGATAGGTCGAAGGATTTTCATGCTATACAGTCTGACAATTCCTATACGTCACCCGCAGCGGCTCACTGGGAGGGAACCTAATGGTGTTTGGTCGCCTGGTCTTGGCAGTCTCGTCCTTTGCGACGGTATTCCTCGTCTGCGCGACGGCGGGCCTTGCCGCTACTCCGGCGACCCAGTACGACTTCCTTCGATTCGGCGCAGTCGACCCGCAGACCAACGGACGGTTCGGGGACCGGATGAAGGACGCCGGTGACCTCGACGGCGATGGCGCCGGTGACGTGTGGATCGGCGTCTATGACCGTGACATCGGGAACCTGCCGAATGTTGGGCGGGTCTATGCACTCAGCGGCAAGAACCGCTCGGTCATCTATCAGATCGACTCGCCAGAGCCGCAAGGCTGCTCGGGGGTCGGCTTCTGCGGCTTCGGCTGGAGCGTCAGCAATCTCGGCGACGTAGACGGCGACGGCGTGAACGACCTCGTGGTCGGCTCGGTCAGGCATAACGCGACCGCGGCGGGGGAGCCGTGTGCGCCCTCTGCGCCCGATTGCAACGCCCAGCAGGGCAAGGCGTGGGTCTTCAGCGGCGCCCCCGGCAAGCAGGACAGGCCCCTCTACGAGCTGAACAATCCCCAGCCGCAGGCCTTCGGCGCCTTCGGCTGGGCGTCAACGGCCGGAGATGTCATAGGGGCGAATGGGCTTCCGGGCAGGGACGGCATCTCCGAGATCCTCGTCGGGGCCTTCCAGAACGACTTCCCGACCCCCGGCTGCGGCAACCCGGGCCCGGTCGTCGCACCGTGCCGCAAGGATCAGGGGCAGGCGTTCATCTTCAATGGCGCGCCGGGGCTCACCGCGGCGCAGCGACTGGCACAGGTACGGACGCTCAACGTCCCGCCCGAGGACAGGTACGTCGACGCGAACGGGGTCTGTACCTCTCCCATCACTGCTCCCACGGGCCAGCGCTGCGGCGCACTTGGCATCGTGGCGGAGGGAGTCGGAGACGTGAACAACGACGGCTTCTGGGACCAATCGGTCACCGCCTGGACCACCGGCATTCCCAAGCCGCCGGCCGTCGATGGGCCGCCGTGCCTCGGCGTGCACCCGTCGACCCCCGACGACGTCTGCAACGAGCGGCAAGGCCGCATCTACATATACAGCGGCAGGGACGGCTCGCTGTTGCGCAAGGTCGACAACCCGGAGCCCCAGCAGGACGCGCTCCTCGGGCTGCAGATCGTGGAGGCCGGCGCTCCCGGCGACGTCGACGGAGACGGGCACGACGACATCTACGCAAACGGCTTCACCCAGCACGGCCCGCGCTTCCCCGATGTCGCAGCCAACACCGAGGGCCAGTCGTGGGTCATGAGCGGCAGGACGGGATCCGTGCTCTACAAGCTCAACGATCCCACTCCGGAGCGGGGCGGTCAGTTCGGGTACTCGCTTGCGAAGACCGACTACAACGAGGACGGGCGGCCCGACCTCTACGTCGGCTCTTCACCCCACCACGAGCCCGGGACGCAGCAGTCTGGGGGTACCTACGTCTTCAACGGGCCGAACGGCGCGCTCCTGAAGATCTTCGACCTGCCGCCTCCCGACGTTCAACCGGGCGTGTCGGCCGCCGACACGGGCCCCCAGCTCGGGCGCAGCGTGGCCGCGCCCGGCGACCTGAACGGCGATGGGGAGGAGGACTACATCGCGGGCGCCCCGACGATCAACACCGCTGCGCATGTGAACGAGGGGCGCCTGTACTTCTTCCTCTCCCAGACCGGTCCGGCAGGGACTCCAACCGCACCAGGGCCCCCGCCCTTCGCGCCCTTCGCGGGCTGCCCGAATCTGACCGCCAACGTCATCCACGGCAGCGCGGCAGGCGGACGGATCACCGGCACGGTGAGCGGCGATCGGATCTTTGGAGGCACGGGCAATGACGTGGTCGATGGCCTCGCGGGCGATGACTGCATCGACCTCGGGCCGGGGACCGACACGGGCCAGGGCGGGCTCGGCAACGACCTGATCCTCGGCGGCCTTGGCGCAGATCGGATGGCGGGCAGCTCAGGCAACGACGCCGTCCGCGGCGGGCCGAGCGGGGACCGCGTCGACGGTGGGTTTGGCAACGACCGCCTGCACGGCCAATCGGGCGGTGACCGCCTCTCTGGCAGCCGCGGGCGCGACCGCATCAACGGCGGGTCGTCGAACGACGTGATCTCGGGCGGCAGCTCAAACGACCGGGTCGCCGGCGATCAGGGCAACGACCGGATCAACGGCAACTCCGCCAACGACGTGCTGAGGGGCAACTCGGGCAACGACCGCATCAAGGGCTCGACCGGCAAGGACCGGATCTCGGGCGGCGGGGGCAAGGACCGCATCGACGCCCGCGACGGGCGCGGCGGTGACCGGATCGCCTGCGGGATCGGGCGCGACAGCGTGGTCGCCGACCGCCGCGACCGGGTCGGGCGCGACTGCGAGCGGGTCAGACGCCGGCGTTGACCAGGCTCAAGCCAGGGGCTTGACCAGGCGCGGAGGGCGACCCTGAGGTAACCAAGTAGCTCGGAACTCACGCGGCCGGGGCGGCCGGGGCCAACCACGCCCTGATAGCTGCCCACATGGGAGGAGCGTGTCGGCTCCGGGTTCACGCTGGGCACTATTGGCCGCTCGCCCCGCCCATCGCTCCGTCGGGGGCCATCATCGGGGGGGCCATCCTCTGCGGGGGCGGCTGCCGACCCATCATCCGCGGGCGACGCATCCTCTGTTGGCGCATCTGCTGCCGGCGTGCAAGCAGCTGTTGTTGCTGTTGGGCGAGAGCTGCCCTCTCACGTCGCTCTTGCGCACGCAGCGCCCGTCGGGCGCGGAGGAGCTTGGCCTTGCGAGCGCGCGCACGACGCAGGATCGCCCGCTCCTCCAGGCGGATTTCTCGCGCGAGTCGGGACTGCTCGGCACGTCGCTCCTGTGCCGCCTGCCGCGCGGCGCTGCCCCGGTCGTCGCTGCCACATCCCGCCGCAGCCATCAGCGCCACGATCGCAGCGAGGCCCGTGATCAGTTGCCGCATCTGGCAAGAATAAGGTAACGGGGGTTCGGGCCGGCAGGTACGGGAGGCCCTGACCGCGGGGTCACAGACGGCCGCTCACGCGCATGGAATTGGCCAGCTCACGTCCCAGCGAGTGCTCACGGCCGCCGATGCGCACCACCATCGGGCCCCCGAACGGCTCGCTTCCGGTCACTTCGAGCTCCATCCCGGGGGCGATGCCGCGCTCGGCGAGGTAGCGCAGCATCTCGGGCTGGGCGTCGGAGACCCGGGTGAAGATCCCGCGGTCCCCGGGGGCCAGGTCGGTCAGCGCGCGGGTCTGCTCCTCGTCGACCTCGAGCTCACGTGTGGGGATCGGATCGCCGTGAGGGTCGCGCGAGGGGTGTCCGAGCTTGGTCGCGATTCTCTCCTCGAGCTCTTCTGAGAGTACGTGCTCGAGCACCTCGGCCTCAGCATGCACGCGGTCCCAGGGCACATCGAGCTCGTCGCGCAGGTAGCTCTCCAGCAGGCGGTGATGGCGCAACGTCTCGAGCGCCACTTGCCGGCCCTCGTCGGTGAGCTTGACGCCCTTGTACGGACGTGGGTGACGAGCGCCATCGCGTCGAGGCGCTTGACCATGCTCGACGCATAGCCGGCCGTGACCCCGAGCCGCTCAGCGAGCGCGTTGGTGCTGACCGTGCCCCCGCCGCGCTGCTCGAGCGCGTAGATGGCCTTGGCGTAGTCCTGCATGACGGGCGAGACCCGTTCCTCCATCGAGCGCATTGTCATCCAACCCCCGATCCGCGCAGGCGTGGCGGGTCGCGGTGGCCATCAGACGCTCACGACCAGGCCCGTTACGTAGAGGACCGCGACGCCGGCGAGGATCCCGGCGACGCTCGCCGGGTAGAGCGCGCGCCCCGGCGCGGTCGCGGATCGCGGGAACGAGTTGGACGATCACCTGCACCAGCGCGCCGATTCCGATCCCTATCAGCAGGGCGGTCACCTCGGGGTTGTAGGCCAGGGCGCCGATGAAGGCGCCGAGGATCGCCGGGGCGCCGGCGATCAGCCCGAGTGCCGCCAGCCGCGCCAGCGAGGGCCGCTCGCCCTTGGAGAGCGGGGCCACGATCGCGAGCCCCTCGGTGGTGTTGTGAAGCGCAAAGCCAAACACAAGGAACGCGCCGAGCGCGAGCTCCCCGATGGCATAGGCGGAGCCGATCGCAAGGCCCTCGCCGAGGTTGTGCAGCCCGATCCCGATCGCCACCAGCAGCGAGAGCTGAAAGCCGGAGGCCCCGGCGGCTTCGGCGCGCTCGCGGCGTCCGCGCAGGAAGCGATCGAGCGCGACGAGCGAGAGGTAGGCGAGCGCCGCCCCGATGAAGAGCAGCTCGACCCCGCCAAAGGCCCCGGTGCTCTGCTCGGCGATCTCGGTGCCCTCGAGGTATGCATCGACGGCAAGGAAGCCGAGCAGGCCGATCGTCGCGGCCATGAAGATCCGCAGCCAGTGCTCACGCACCCGGCCCAGGAAGGGCAGGAAGAGCATCCCGAGCGCCACCGGGATCACGCCCACGTAGGTGCCGAGCAGGGCCATCAGCCCGAAGAAGCCGCCGTCCGCCTCGGGGGTCGCGACGGCGACTTCCACCTCGTGCTCGACCGTCGCGCCCGAGGAGGTGAGCAGCGTGACTAGCAGCGGTGAGCCCTCCTGCCAGGGATAGTCGAGCGTCAGCTTCTGCTCTCCGAGCCGGCCCACCTGCTCTGTGTCGGTCGCGTAGTCGACGTAGGCATCGTTGACGAACACCTGCGCCACCTCGACGCGATCCGGGCCGGCGTTTCGCACGGTGAGCTCGATCTCCCCGCGCGCAGCACCGTCCGCTCGACTGCGATCTCCTCCGCCGGCGGCCCCGGGCGCTCGCCCAGCGTGTCCCCGCCGACGGTGAGCAGGCCCACCAGCGCGGCGACGATCAGCGCAAGCGGGATCAGCCCGAGCGCCCACGCCGGCAGACGCGAAAGAGGGCCGCGGGCGATGCCGGCGCGGTCGCGCGTGGACTCGTGAGCCGCCATCACGACACCTTGAAGAAGCCCATCCAGCCGAGCTCTGCGAACTCGGTCTTGTGAGCATGGAACATGAACTCGCCATCGTGCCTGAAGCGCAGCTCGCAGATCCCGCGCTCTGCCTGGCCGAGCATGACGATGTCGGTGAAGTCACGCGGCTCGAGCTTCGTGCCCGTCGGGTAGTAGTCAAAGAAGGTCGCGTGGGTGTGAAAGGAGTTGATCGGGTCAAACTCCAGTGCGTTGACCAGATAGATCCGCACCAGCTGACCACGGCGGACCTTGATCGGCTCGTTGACGTGGTGGAAGGCGACCGTGTTCACCGCGTATACCTGGTTGCCCTCGAAGTCGAAGTTCGTGTTGAAGCCGTTCATCACCATCACCATCTCGTCGGCCTCTGCCCGGCCCTGCTTGGGATCGACGATGTAGGCGCCGTACAGGCCGCGGGCGATGTGCTCGGCAAGCGGCCCCACGTGGCAGTGGTAGAGATGAAGCCCGAACGGCTCGGCCTCGAACTCATACGTCGTGCTCTTGCCGGGCTTGATCATCCCGTCGCCGGACTCGGGAACTCCGTCCATCTCAGGCGAATGAAAGCCGTGGAAGTGCATCGTGTGCGGGTGCGCCGAGCCGTTCACGAAGCGCACGCGCAGCAACTCCCCCTCCCGAGCGCGAATCGTCGGCCCGGGAACCCGGCCGTTGTAGGTCCAGGCCGGGAACTTCACCCCCGGAGCAACCTCGATCTCCTTGTCCTCGGCAACCAACTCCCACTCGCGCACCACCCGCCCCCCCGGCAGGCGCCGCGTCTTGCCGTAGTCAAAGTCGCGCAAGATGTCGGTCGGGTTAAAGCCGTTTGCGCGGTGGTCGACCACGTCGCCACGCTTGAACGTGGGCCCCTTGTTCCCGCCGCCGTGGCTCCCCAGCAGTCGGTCGGGCCCCGGCCTGACCGGGTCCGTGGTCAGGCGGCGCAGCCACCGCCCCGAGCCCGGCGTGGACGCTCCGGTGCGGCACGCCCTCATGTAGAAGAGGAAGCGTCGCCCCCGCCGCGACACCCCCGCCAACAGCCGTCGCCGGCTCATCCTTTTCATAGTCCTTAGTAAACCACAGTTTCTTAAGACAAAAACTCTGTTTGTTGGTCAACCGCGCCATTGTTCGTGGGCACGTGCCCGAGGCGGAGCTACTTAAGACGCCCTGGCGCCGGCTACCGGGACGGCGCCGCAGTGGAGCGCAGCGCGAGCTCCAGCTCGAAGCGCCCATCCGGATCGTCCAGGCGCTCGCCGTAGAGCTCGCGCAGGCGCCCGAGGCGGTAGCGCACCGTCTGGGGGTGGACGTGGAGGGCCTCGGCCACGAGCTCGGTCCGGCCACGGTGGCGCAGCCACGCGAGGAGGGTGCGGCTGAGACGGTCGCGGGAGGCGGCCGTCTCACCCTCGAGGGGCGCGAGCGCCGCCGAGGCGACGTCGCCTGCCAGGCGCCGGTCGGCGCTCAGCAGCAGCGCGAGCGAATGGTCGTCCGCCGAGATGAGGGTCTTGCGGCCCGCGTCCAGGGCCCCCTCCTGGAGCAGCCCGAGGGTGGCGCGTGCGCGCGCCGCACTCACGCCGGCGCCGCGCCACGGCACGGTCGGCCCCAGTACCCCCACGCGGTCGGCGAAGGCGCCTTCGAGCTGCGGGCGGCGCCCCGGAGCGTCTGGGTCGGGCACGAGGGCGCAGACGTGCGGGGGAACCTGCACCCCTATCACGTCGGCGCCCAGGCGAAGGGCCAGCCGGTCGGCATCCTCGCCCTCGGCCACGATGGCCGCCAGGCGGCGTGGCAGCGGCCAGCCCGCCTCCAGCGCGGCGGCCTCGATCGCGGAGGCATCCGCCGCGGGATCCTGGATCAGGAGGGCGGCCAGCCGGCGCTGCAGGCGCTGAAGCTCCCCCGCCGCGGCGGACTGCTCCCTCGCGTAGCCCTCGATCGACTCGCCCGAGAGCTCGTCGATGTAGGCGAAGATGGATTCCGCCAGCAGGTACAGCGTCTCCGGGTCAAGCCCCGCCGCCTCGCCGGCGGCGGCAAGGCGGCGCCATGCCACACGGGCGCCGAGCCGGTAGGCGGCCAGCAGCGCGTCGAGGCTGCGCCCCGCCAGCATCTCGGCGCGGCCCAGCTCGACGTAGACCCGCCGTCCGGCGGCGCGGTCCTCCTGGGGGTTCTCGACCAGCTCCACGAACTGGCGCAGCGCCTCGGCCACTCCGACCCGCAGCGCGTCGCCGAAGGGGCCCTCCAGCGGGCGCGCGTAATCCGGTACTCCGCGGCTGATCGCATCGATGATCTCATCGCCCAGTCCGGGTAGCTCAGGGCGCAGCGCGGCACCCACCTCCGGCGGCAAGGAGTTCCAAGGATGGTCACCGAGCGGAGCGGGCACTTGTGGGCAGCCTACAAGAAACTGGTCCAAGTCGTGGCAAATCGGCGTAACAGCACGAACCTTCTGGTCCGTAATGTCCATACTATGAGCACTACAGAAGCCGTCGAGGCCCCCACGACCGTCCGGCCGCCGAGCGCCAGCACGCCGCCCAAGGCGCCGGGGCCCCGTCATATGAGCCGCTCGCAGCGAAACTTCAATATCGCGGGGGTCATCCTGCCCTTCGTGGCTTTCGCCGCGTCGGTCCCGCTCCTCTGGAACAACGTGCTCGGCTGGACCGACGTCGGCATATTCGCAGGCGTCTACCTCGCCACCGCCTTCGGGATCACGATCGGCTTCCACCGGCTGCTCACGCATCGCGCGTTTCAGACCCACCGGCCGACGAAGTACCTGTTCTCGGTGCTCGGGTCGATGGCCGTGCAGGGGCCCGTGATCGGCTGGGTCGCCGACCACCGCAAGCACCACGCGTTCACCGACGAGGAGGGCGATCCGCACAGCCCGCATCTGGTGCACGGAGATGGGTTCTTCGCCAACCTGAAGGGCCTCTACCACGCCCACGTGGGGTGGCTGTTCGACGAGCACGGCATGGCCGACGCCAAGCGCTTCGCCCCCGAGCTGCTCGAGGACCCGGGGATGCGCTTCATCAACCGCCACTTCATCTGGATCGTGGCCCTGGGGCTCGTGATTCCCTTCGCGCTCGGGTTCGCCATCACCGGCGGGCTGGCCGGCGCGCTCACCGCACTGCTGTGGGCGGGCTTCGCGCGCATCTTCCTCGTGCACCACGTGACCTGGAGCATCAACTCGATCTGCCACTTCTTCGGACGCAGGCGCTTCGAGCTCGAGGACGAGTCCACCAACTGCGCCTGGTTGGCCATTCCCTCGCTGGGCGAGGCGTGGCACCACAACCACCATGCGTTTCCGCGCTCTGCCGCGCACGGCCTGCGCTGGTACGAGATCGACCTCTCGGCCCTCGTGATCAAGGCGATGGACAAGGTCGGGCTGGCGTGGAACGTGGTCCAGATCACTCCCGAGCGCCAGCGCGAGCGGCTAGCCCAGGCGGCGTAGGGGGCGTAGGGGCAAAGTCCCAAGGCTTGGTGGGGCAAAGCCGAGGCGGCGTAGCGGCAAAGGCCGAGGCAGTGCAGCGGCAAAGCCCCTGAGTGACGTCTTCAGGGGCCCGCGGGGCACCGAACTCGGCAGGCGTAGGAAGGGATCTCTCCGCGCGGAACAATCGAGTGAACAGTTCGAGGCGCTATAGGGCCACGAACAGTCCGCTCATGTGTGCGCGGCCTCGACGCGGGGGCCTTGGCGCGAGGCCTCCCCAGTTCGAGCTCCTCAGAGCGCCTGCCTGAGCAGCTCTTCTACCTCTCCGCGCCCCACCCCGCCCGGCGTGTTCTGCAGAGCGGGATGGCCCGCCACGGCGGCGGCCAACACAGCGAGTGCCTCCGGCGTGACGCCCAGAGCTGACAGCCGCGCGATACCCGTGTGCGCCGCAAGCTCGGCGACGCGGTCCCCGGCCCGCGCGGGGTCTCCGGCGGGGTCTCCGAGGGCCCGCGCGAACGCGCCGAGCTGGCGTGGCGCCCGCCCCGCCATGAACCTTGCGCTGTGTGGGAGCACGACGGCGTTCGTCTCTGCGTGCGGGGT
>JAUJNT010000003.1:164448-169787 GCA_030448005.1 Thermoleophilaceae bacterium | reverse complement strand
TTCGCGCGGGACGTGTAGAGCGACTCCATGGCGTGCGCCAGCGCGTTCAAGGCCGTGGCCGCCAGGCGCGGCGCGGGCAATGAGGTCAGCAGGCACGGATCGGATATCACGAGCGAGGGACGCACGAGGCGCCGCTCCTCCGAGCCGGCGGGCATGCGATGGAACGGCGTGAACGGCGAGCCGGCAAGGGTCGTGGGGATCGCGGCGCACTCGAGCCGGTCGGCTCCGGCTATCGCCTTGGCGGCGTCCACCACCCGCCCGCCTCCCAGCGCCACCAGCGGGCGGCCCTCCACCCCATCGCGCACCGCGCCCGCTGCGTCGGGAACCGAGCCGGCGGGCACGTGGAGGATCCTGCCCGCAGGCTCCTCGAACGCGGGCGCGGACGCCAGTGCACGCTTGGTCGTGAGCAGGGCATACCCCTCGAAGCCCCGCTCTGCTAGGAGCGCAGCGCCCTCGCCGAGCACGCCGTCGCCGAAGCGGATCAGCCGCTCGCCGTCCGCGAACGTGAAGGGCGAGACGGCCATCGGTGCTAGACGTCGCCGAACCGGATCAGCCGCTCGCCGTCCGCGAACGTGAAGGGCGAGACCGCACCCGATCTACGGTGTCGGCGCCTTCGAGGCCTCCTGCACGTGGTGCTCCGCCTCGGCAACCGGCGAGTCGGCGATGGCATTGGCGATCGCTCGCAGGTAGGCCCGGCCCGAAGCCTCCATCGTGTCAGGTGATACCCCCTGACCCTGCGCCAGCCGGCCACCGAGCTCGAGCAGGACCGTGACCTCGGCCAGAGCGTCACGTCCCGCCGTGACCGCGCTCACGTGGTACTCCTTCAGCCGCGCCTCGCGGCCCGTCGCGGCGTTCAGCGCGCTGAAGAAGGCGTCCACGGGACCGTCGCCGGTGAACGAGCCCTCCCCCAGCTCGCCCCCGGGAAGGCGCACGGAGACACGCGCGAACGGCGAGCGGTCGGAGCCCGCCTCGATGTCGAAGGACTCGAGCCCGAAGGCGCCGTCTGACTGGCGCATCTCGTCGGACACGAGCGCCTCGAGGTCGAGCGCCGTGACCTTCTTCTTGCGGTCGGCCACCTCCTTGAAGCGCTTGAACGCCATGTTGAGCGCCGCGCCCTCCACCGTGAAGCCGAGCTCCTCCAGCGCGTTGCGCAGGGCGTGACGTCCCGAGTGCTTGCCGAGCACGATCGAGTTGCTCTCGAGTCCGATCGTCGTGGCATCCATGATCTCGTAGGTGGTGCGCTCCTTGAGGACGCCGTCCTGGTGGATGCCGGCCTCGTGCGCGAACGCGTTGCGGCCCACGATCGCCTTGTTGGGCTGCACCTGGTAGCCGGTCATGCGAGACACCATCCGGCTGGTGCGGGCGAGCTCCACGGTGTTCACGCCGGTCCACAGGCCGTGGCTCGCCTCCCGGGTGCGCAGCAGCATCACCACCTCCTCGAGCGATGCGTTGCCGGCCCGCTCACCGATGCCGTTGATCGCGCACTCCACCTGACGGCAGCCGGCGCGCACCCCGGCGAACGAGTTGGCCACCGCCAGTCCGAGGTCGTCGTGGCAGTGCACCGACAGCGTGACCCCGGCCAGCCCCGGCACCAGCCTGACCAGCTCGCGGAACATGTCGGCGTACTCGTCGGGCATCGAGTAGCCGACCGTGTCGGGCACGTTGATCGTGGTGGCGCCCTCGTCGATGGCGATCTGCAGCACCTCGGCGGTGAACTCGAGGTCGGCGCGGGTGGCATCCATCGGCGAGAACTCCACGTCCTCGCAGTACCCGCGGGCGTGGGCCACGGCGGCACGCGCCTGCCCTTTGACGTCCTCGCGAGTGGTCTGAAGCTGGTGCTCGATGTGGATGTCGCTCGTGGAGATGAAGGTGTGGATGCGTGGACGCTCGGAGTCCTTCACCGCGTTCCAGGCGGCGTCGATGTCGGCGAAGCCGGTCCTCGCAAGGCCGCAGATCACGGGCCCATGCACCTCGCGAGCGATCTCCTGGACGGCGTCGAAGTCGCCCGGAGAGGCGATCGGAAAGCCCGCCTCGATCACGTCGACCCCGAGGCGGGCGAGCTGCCCGGCGATCTCGAGCTTCTCCTGCTTGTTCAGCGATATGCCGGGGGACTGCTCGCCGTCACGAAGGGTCGTGTCGAAGATCCGTACGCGGTCCCCTTCGCTGCGTTCCTTCTGTGCTTCAGCCATGACTTCCTCCGTGCGACTCGAACTTGCCTTGGATCATTCGGCATGGACGCCGAATGATCCGCATCTGTCTCCCATCATTCGGCATGGCCGAATAATCCGCATCTGTCTCCGTTTCTTGCGGCTTCGGCGGCCGCCACGCGCTATTCCCCCCGAGGGGGGAGGAGGAGAAGTCGGAGGTCGAGCCGGAAAGTCATGCCCTCACCAGGGTACAGAGTCGGGACCGGGCGGTCCACTCCTCGAGCCGGCGACGCTACAGGGTGACCGTGCGTCCCGCCACGAAGCCCTCGCCGACGACGATGTCCTCGACCACCTGCTGAGGCACCGGCGCATCCGCGGTGATGACCATGACGGCCTCGCCGTCGGTCTCCTCGTCGGCCTCGCCGTCGGCCTCCTCGCCATCTCCGGGCTGACGACCGACGGCCGCGGAGACGATGTTGACCCCCGCCTCGCCGAGCGTTGTGCCCACACGGCCGATCATGCCGGGCTGGTCGCGGTAGCGAAAGACGGCGAGCTCCGGCTCGAGCTGCACGTTGAAGCGCGATCCCCACGCCTCGAGCAAATGCGGCCGGTCACGGCGTCCGAGCACGGTGCCGACCACGCGCGAGCGGTCCTCTCCGCTGACCACCGTGACGCGGATCAGGTCGGTGAAGTCGCGCGCGCGCTCGGTGCTGGTCTCGGTGACCGCTATGCCGCGCTCCTCGGCGAGGGCCGGCGCGTTCACGTCGTTCACGGCCTCCTCGGTTCGCCCGGCCAGCAGGCCCTTCAGCACCTGTCGGGTGAGAAGACGGGTGTCGTGCTCTGCGACGTGGCCCATGTAGGCGACCTCGAGGGCGTCTACGGAGGTGCCCTGCGCCAGGGCGGTGGCTATTCGGCCGAGGTGACCGGCCAGCGGGAGGAAGGGCCCGAGCGCCTCGAGGTCCTCGCTCGGGATGGCCGGCACGTTGACCGCACTCGACACGACGCCTCCGGTGAGCGCCGCCACCACCTGCGCGGCGGCCTGATAGCCGGCGCGGTCGGTGGCCTCCGCCGTCGAGGCCCCGAGATGAGGGGTGACCACCACGTTGGGATAGCCGAACAGCGGGTGCTCGGTCATCGGCTCCTCGCGAAAGACGTCGAGAGCGGCGCCGGCCACCTTGCCGGAGTCGATCGCGTCCTTCAGGTCCTCGTCGACGATGAGCGGCCCGCGCGCCACGTTGATGACCCGCACGCCGTCCTTCATCTTCGCGAAAGCCGCCGCGTTCAGCCAGTTCTCGGTTTCGGGGGTCTTCGGCAGGTGTACGGTGACGAAGTCGGCGCGCGCATAGAGATCGTCCGAGGTGTCGGCCCGCTCGACCCCGAGCTCCCGGAAGCGCTCCTCCGCCACGTAGGCGTCGAAGGCCACCACGCGCATTCCGAAGGCGCTGGCACGCTGGGCCACGAGCTGGCCTATGCGCCCGAAGCCGAGGATGCCGAGCGTCTTGTCGTACAGCTCGACGCCGCTGTACTTGGACCGCTCCCAGGCACCGCCCGTGAGCGAGCCGTGCGCCTGAGGCACGTTGCGTGCCAGGGCCAGCAGCAGCGCCACGGTGTGCTCGGCGGCGGTGATCACGTTGGACTGGGGGGCGTTGGCCACCACGATCCCCCGGCGGGTGGCGGCCTCCACGTCCACGTTGTCCACCCCCACCCCGGCGCGGCCCACCGCGCGCAGGCGGCGCGCCTTGACGAGCAGCGGGGCGGTGAGCTGCGTGGCCGAGCGGATGAGGATTCCGTCGAAGTCCCCGATGCGGCGCTCGAGCTCGGCGTCGTCCCAGGCAATTCCAAGCTCCACCTCGAGCCCGGCCTCCCGGAGCAGATCGACCCCGGAATCCCCGATCTTCTCTTTGACGAGGACCCTGCAGGTGCTCACACGCTCGCGCCGGCGGCGACCCCGGCGTCCATGAAAACCCGTTCCGCCGCAGCGACCCCGGCGCCCAGCTCGACGTCGTGGTCCAGCTCGCGGAGGGTCATCTCGAGGCCTGCGACGGCGGTGATGATGTCGAACTTGCCGAAGTAGCCGCAGTGGGCAATCCGGCAGATCTCGCCCGTGAGCTTTCCCTGTCCGCCGGCGATCGTGATCCCGTGATGTTCGCGCATGACCTCGGGAACCTTTGCCCCGTCGATGTCCGCGGGCAGCCTGATCGCCGTGCACACGTTGGCGCCTTCGTCCTCGGGGCCGAACAGCTCGAGTCCCATTCCCTTGGCGGCGGCTCGCGTGGCGGCGGCGAGCAGGCAGTGTCGCTCGAAGACCTGCTCCATGCCCTCCTCCTCGATCAACCCGAGCGCCATGTCCAGCGCGCGGATGAGGCCCACCGCCGGGGTGAAGGGGCTGTCCGGCTTCTCGGCGCGCTGGCCCTTCACGGTCTTCTGCCAGTCGAAGTAGTAGCGCCCGCCGGGGCGCTCCGCCGCATGGGCGAGCGCCGCCTCGTTGGGGCTCGCAAAGCCAAGGCCGGGGGGCGCCATCAGCGCCTTCTGCGAGCCTCCCACCACCACGTCGAGGCCCCGGTCGTCCTGTCGCACCGGAATGGCGCCTGCGGCGGACACGGCGTCGATCACGATCAGAGCGCCATGGTCGTGGGCCACCTCGGCGAGCGCCCCGACGTCGTTCATGACGCCGGTCGAGGTCTCCGAGAGCGTGGTGAAGACCACCTTCACGCCGGGGCTGACCTCGAGCTCGCGGTCCAAGTCGGTGGGCTCGACCCGGTTCCCCCAGCCGGCCTCGTAGTGGGTCGTGTCGGCGCCGTAGGCCTCGCAGAGCTCTGCCCACCGCTCGCCGAACTTGCCGCATGAGGCCACGAGCGCGGCCTCGCCCGGGCGGACCATGTTGGCCACCGCGGACTCCATCGCCCCCGAGCCCGAGCACGCAAACACGAGCACGTCCCCCTCGGTGCCGAACACCGGGCGCAGCCGCCGCAGGGCGCGCGCGTAGATCTCGATGAAGGCCGGAGCGCGGTGGTAGATCATCGGCTCGGCCATCACCTGGGAGACGACCGGGGGGATCGGCGTCGGGCCCGGCGTCATCAAATACTGCTTCACGTGTGGGTCAGCCGCCATCGGACCGGCCAGAATACTGAACGGGCGGGGGGGCCTCCGGCGGAGCCTCCGGGGGAGCCTCTGGCGGAGGCGCTGGGGGAG
>JAUJNT010000003.1:122774-164348 GCA_030448005.1 Thermoleophilaceae bacterium | reverse complement strand
GGGGGGGCCTCCGGCGGAGCCTCCGGGGGAGCCTCTGGCGGAGGCGCTGGGGGAGCCTCTGGCGGAGGCGCTGGGGGAGGCGCTGGGGGAGGCTCCGGAGGAGCCGCCGGCGGCTTCTCGACCGGCTTGGGGGGCTTCTCGACCGGCTTGTAGGGCTCTCCGTAGATCCGCCTCAGCCCGTAGCGCCCGAGGACACCGGACACGGCCAGCACCTCGATCTGGTTGAGGCCCTTGATCAGCGAGCTGGGGTCCACCAGCACCGAGAAGTACTCGGGGCGCCGGCCGCGCAGCCGCACGCTGCGGGTGACCCCCCTGATGACCCCGTTTATCGCCACGGCGATGTCACGGCGATCCCGTGGGGGGCTGCCCCTGATCACACCCGTCACCTGGACGGGCAGAAAGGCGGCGTCGGGGTCGAGCGTCACGTAGACGTCGGGGTCGTTCAGGCGCGCGCGCACGGGACCGCCCTCCACCACCCGGAATGCCTGCACCCGCTGCCCACGCAGGCTCCTGTTGGGCCCGAAGTCGAAGAGCGTCCGCCGGCCCGAGCCGAAGAGCGCGAGCTTGCGCCGAAGCGCACGCTTCTTCAGCGCGAGCAGACGGCCCCGGGTGAGGGTGATGTGGCCGATCTTCGCGCGCGAGAGGATCTTGACCCGAGTGCGACGGCGAACCGCGCGCGATGACGCAAAGCGCCCGTCGAGCCCTCTCGGCAGATCGAGGCCGATGCTCCTGGCCACCGTGGGCAGCACGTCGTAGGTGCGCACGAGGCTCTGGCTGACGCGCCCGCGGCTCTGGCGGGGGGTCTTCACGAACAGCGGTATCGGGGCGATGTCCTGGGCGTTGGCCGGCACGATCGTGCGGCGATCCGTCGCGCCGTGCCGGAAGGAGACACCGTGGTCGGACATCACCACAACCGTCGCGCGGTCGTACACCCCGGTTTCCCTCAGCCTGTCGATCAGCTCGCCCAACAGCATGTCGGCGGTGCCGGCCTGGAGCAGGTGGCGCTGCCAGGACTGGCGCACGAGCGTCGGGTCGAACACGCTGAGCTCGCTGCTGTTGAGCCCGGGGATGGGGCCCAGCACGTTGCGGTTGTAGCGCTGCCCGCCCGGCAGGAAGATCCACGGCACGTGCGGCAGCAGGGTGTGCTTGAAGTAGAGCGCCGGCCCCTCGTCGGCCTCGATCGAGCCGACCCACTTGCGGAAGCGCTCCAGGCGGTCGCTTGTGAGGAAGTAGCGCGCGCCGAAGCGCCGCCGGCACTCCGGGTAGGGGCATAGGTCGGTGGCCTCCTCCTCCACCTTCAGGCGATATCCGCGCCCGTGAAGCAACGTGAACAGGTTGTCCGGATGCGCCCGCGCCGAGGGCTCGACGCCGCGGCGGGGCGCACGTCCGTCGAGGATCGAGGGAATCGCGAACTTGCTGGCGTCGGATGCGGTGGTGGCGTTTGCGTACCAGGTGGAGTCGCCGGCGAGCTTTGCGAAGTTCGGATACCGGACGTGATCGATCCGCCCGCTGCGCCCCAGCAGCGAGTGCACCGGCAACTCGTCGAAGACCACCATCACCACCGGGGACCGAGGCGCCTTTCCGGGGGCCGGCGGCGCCTTTCCTGGGGCCGGCGGCGCCTTTGCGAGGACGGGGTTCGGCGCCGCCAGGAGCAGAAGGGCCGCGACGGCCAGCGCCGCCGCCACTCGCAGGCTGCACGACTTCATCGAAGCAGGGATGCGAGCAGGCGAACCGCCACCGCGCCCACGCGGAGCGATGTCTCGAGCCCCTCGAGCGAGCCGCCACGATCCTCGAGCTGGTCCTTGAGGTCCTCGCGAAAGTCCTCGTTGGTGGCGTAGAGGACCGCGAACAGCACCCAGAGGAGCGTGAAGAAGATCGACAGCCCCAGCGTGACGATGCCCGTGACGAACCCGGCTTGCGCGACGCCGCGGTGCTTGGGTGTCTCGCCCCGGTCGACGCGGTTGCGCCCCTTGCGCGAGTAGTAAATCCCGAGGGCGGCGCATGCGATGGAGATGATGGTGGATGTGGTGACGGACAGCAGCAGTAGGGCGCCGGCCGTGATCGACAGGGTCAGCCCGGCCACCGCGGCCCCGTTGTCCGGCACCGCGACCCCGGTGGGGTAGGACCAGGGCTGCGGCGGGTTCGGTTGCCCTCCGGAGGGAGGAGGCGGCGGGCTCCAGCCGAGCTGCTGCTCGGCCGGCGGGTATGTGGCCGGCGGCTGCTCCCGGCCGGTTCCCGCCGGCGGGGCAAAGGCCCCGTGGTCCAACGCCGGCACCCGCGGCTGGGACGCTCCCGGGGGACCGGTGAGATCCGGCTCGGGCCCCGCGGGCTCGGGCGGAAGAAAGCCGACGTGGCGCCCGCTGTCGGCCGGCTCCTCCAACTAGAACTCCGTGTCGATCCAGTCCATCATCGCGCGAAGCTCCTTGCCCTCACGCTCGATCTGGTGGCGGGAGCCCTCCTCGCGCATGCGCAGGAAGTTCTCCTGGCCGGCCCTGTTCTCGGCGATCCACTCGCGTGCGAAGTCGCCCGACTGGATCTCGGCGAGTATCTCCTTCATGGCCGTGCGGGTGGGCTCGCCGATCACCCGCTGCCCGCGGGTCAGGTCGCCGTACTCGGCGGTGTTCGAGATCGAGTAGCGCATGCCGGTGATGCCCTTCTCGTACATGAGGTCCACGATCAGCTTCAGCTCGTGCAGGCATTCGAAGTAGGCAAGGCGTGGGTCATACCCGGCGTCGACCAGCGTCTCGTAGCCGGCCCGCACGAGCTCGGTCACGCCGCCGCAGAGCACCGCCTGCTCACCAAAGAGGTCTGTCTCGGTCTCCTCCTTGAAGCTGGTCTCGATCACGCCCGCGCGCGTGCAGCCGATGCCCTTGGCGTATGCGAGCACGAGATCGCGCGCTGTGCCGCTCTCGTCGGCGTGCACGGCCACGAGGCCGGGCACGCCGTTGCCCTCGCTGAACTGGCGCCTCACCAGGTGCCCCGGCGCCTTGGGGGCCACCATCCCGACGTCCACCCCGGGCCCCGGCGTGATCTGCTCGAAGTGGATCGAGAACCCGTGCGCGAACATCAGCAGGTTTCCCGGGGCGATCCCGTCGCCTATCTCCGACTCCCAGATCTCCGCCTGCTTCTCGTCGGGCAAGAGGATCATCACGACGTCCCCGCGGCTGGCTGCCTCCGCGACGGAGACCACCTCGAGCCCGTCGCCCTCCGCCTTTGCGACCGACGCGGAATCCGGCCGGAGCCCCACGATGACCGCTACCCCCGATTCCTTGAGGTTCAGGGCGTGGGCGTGGCCCTGTGAGCCATAGCCCAGGATCGCGACCGTCTTGCCGTCGAGCCTGCCGAGGTCTGCGTCGTCGTCGTAGATCACGGCGGGGGACTCTATTCGCTGGACGCCAGCCGGGCGCGCATGAGCTTGCCGGCGGCGTTTCGCGGAAGCCGCTCCACGCGCTCCACTCGCTTTGGCACCTGGTAGCCCGCCAGGTACTCGCGACAGAAGGCCACCAGGTCGTAATCGGTGACGGGGTGTCTCTCCACTACGAAGGCGGTGACCTCCTCCCCCCACTCTGCGCTCGGCATGCCCGTGACGGCGGCGTCGACGATAGCGGGATGTGCGAGCAGCACGGCCTCGACGGTGGGCGGCGCGACCTTCTCGCCGCCGGTCACGATCAGGTCCTTCATCCGTCCCTCTACGTGCAGACGCCCATGCCGGTCGATCCTTCCCCGGTCGCCCGTGTGCAGCCATCCCCCCTCCGCATAGCTTCCCGGGGCCACCATCGGGCCTCTCACGAGGATCTCCCCGCCGGGACCGATCGCCAGCTCGGCGCCGGGCACGGGGCGTCCCGCGGGTTCCCACGGATCGGTAACCACCACCGCGGAGCACGTCTCGGTCATTCCGTAGGTGCAGCGCACGGCGATCGCGCTCTCACGCGCCCAGTCGAGCAGGTCCGGCGGGATCGGCCCGCCGCCGAGGATCAGGGAGCGAAGCGCCGGCGCACGCTCGAGTCCCGCCTCGCGCAGGCGGCGAAGCATCGTCGGCACGAGCGAGGCGAGGGTGATCTCGTCGGCCGTAAGCGCCGCCTTCACCCGGTCGGTCGAGAAGCCATCGTGAACGACCGCAGTTGTCCCGGCGCGCGCGCAGCGGATGAGGATGGCGAGCCCGCCGATGTGAAAGAGCGGCAGCGGGCAGAGCCAGCGATCCGATCGCTCACTCCCGATCGCGGCCGCCGATGCCGCCGCCGAGGCGTCCTCGTTTGCGACGGTCAGGGCCACCGGTTTCGGAGCGCCCGAGGTGCCAGAGGTGAAGAGCACCGTGTGCACGGCCGCCGGATCGAGCTCGCGACGCGGCTCGATCTCCGCCTCCATCCCGTCGAGCGGGCGGTCCACCGTGAACAGGGCGCCCGCGGCCCGGGCCTGTAGCCGCTGCTCCGCGGCCGGCAGACGGGTGTTCAGGGGCGTCAGCGCGGCGCCCAGGCGCGGCAACGCGTGGACCAGCTCGCAGAACGGGAGGGAAGGCGCAAGTGTCGTGGCCACGCGGTCGCCCTCCCCCGCGCCCAGAGCCGCTAGCCGCCGGGCACAGCGGTCGACGGCGCCGTCGAGCTCGGCGTAGGTGAGGGCGCCGTCGGGCGCCTCGATCGCTGTGTGGTCCGGGCGCTCCCGAGCCGCGTCTGTCACCCAGTCGCGCACGGGTTGGAGCGTACGTCGGCTCTTGAATGCGCGTTCGATCCAGGGTCATCCGCCGATCCGGCGAGGTGAGCCGGGGACACGCCTAGCCGTCCCCGAGCCACTGCCACCTCCGGGCGGGACTAACCTTTGGCTGGCAGATGCCCGCCACCGACTGGACCAGGGAGCAGGAGGCGCGCGCGATCGCGCCGGCGGCCGACTGGCAGCAGGTGGGCCGGTACGAGGACATCCGCTACGAGACCGCCGAGGGGATCGCCAAGATCACCATCGATCGTCCGGAGGTGCGCAATGCCTTCAGGCCGAAGACCCTGATCGAGGTCTCGGAAGCGCTCGAGCGGGCACGCGAGGACACCTCGGTCGGCGTGATCGTGCTGTGTGGCGAGGGGCCGCTTGCCTTCTGCTCAGGCGGTGATCAGCGGGTCCGCGGCGACTCCGGCTACCTCGCCGACGACGAGGCCGGCCGCTCGGGCATCGGGCGCTTCCACGTGACCGACCTGCACATCCAGATGCGCCGGCTGCCGAAGCCGATCGTGGCCATGGTGGCGGGCTACGCGGTCGGCGGCGGACAGGTGCTGCATGTCGTGTGCGACCTCACGATCGCGGCGGACAACGCGCGCTTCGGGCAGACGGGCCCCAAGGTCGGCTCCTTCGACGGTGGCTTCGGCGCCGGCCTGCTGGCAAACCTCGTGGGGCCCAAGAGGGCAAAGGAGATCTGGTTCCTGTGCCGTCAGTACGACGCTCGCCAGGCCCTCGACATGGGGCTCGTGAACACGGTCGTGCCGCTCGAGCGCCTCGAGGAGGAGACCGTGCGCTGGTGCCGCGAGATGCTCGAGCTCTCCCCCTTCTCCCTGCGGCTCTTGAAGGCGAGCTTCAACGCCGCCGAGGACGGCCTCGCCGGGATCCAGCAACTGGCACACGACGCCAACCTCCTCTTCTATGGGAGCGAGGAGGCCAAGGAGGGCCGTGACGCCTACCGCGAGAAGCGCAAGCCCGACTTCGGCAAGTTCCCCAAGCGGCCTTGAGCCGCCGTTCCGGAGCGGGCGGTGCCCGCGAGCAGATCCGTGGTTCGGGAGCGGGCGGTGCCCGCGAGCAGATCCCATCCCCCCGGCTCTGGCTGGTGGCCGCGCGGCCCCGGACGCTGCCCGCCGCGGTGGCGCCCGTGCTCGTGGGAACCGCTCTTGCTCTCTCGCAGGACGAGTTTCGCCCGCTGGCGTTCGTGGCCGCGCTGATAGGGAGCGTCTTCATCCAGATAGGGACCAACCTGTCGAATGACTACTCCGATGCCCGCCGCGGGGCAGACACCGAGGATCGCCTCGGGCCGGTGCGGGTCACGGCCGGCGGCCTCATGCCCCCCCGGCGGGTGTTGACGGGCACCTACGTGGCCTTCGGGGTGGCCGTGGCGGCCGGGCTCTATCTGATGAGCGTGGCGGGGTGGGAGCTACTGCTGGTGGGGGTCGCCTCGATCGCCGCCGGGGTGCTCTACACCGGCGGGCCCCGGCCCTACGGCTACGAGGGTCTCGGCGAGCTCTTCGTGTTCCTCTTCTTCGGCGTCGTGGCGGTGGTGGGCTCCTACTACGTGCAGGCCGAGCGCCTGCCCTGGGAGGCGTTTGCGGTGTCGGTGCCGGTGGGCCTGCTGGCCAGCGCCGTCCTCGTGGTGAACAACCTGCGCGATGTGGACACCGACCGCCGCGCCGGAAAGAACACGCTGGCCGTGAGGATGGGCCGCGAGCGCACGCGCTCGCTCTTCCTCTTCATGCTGTCGGCGGCCTACGTCGTGCCCGCCGCGATCGCACTCGCCGGAGGGCTGTCCCCGTGGGTGCTGTTGCCGCTCGTGAGCGCCCCGCTCGCCGCGCGCCTATGGCAGACCATCCGCTCGCGCACCGACGGGCCGTCGCTGAACGGTGCCCTCGCGGGCACCGGGACGCTGCTCGGTGTCTTCTCGCTGCTGATGTCCGCCGGCATCCTGCTGTCGTGAGACGCTCGCTGCTGCGGTTGCAGATCCCGCTCAAGGAGCCGTTCGTGACGGCGGGGGGCGTCGTGACCGCCCGTGAGCTGGCGGTGATCCGCCTCGAGGACGACGAGGGCAGGGTGGGCTGGGGAGAGGCTGCGCCGCTCGAGCCCTACGACGGGGTCTCGCTCGAGGAGGTGATCGAATCGCTGCGGGAGGGCCCTCCCCCCCGCGGCTCTGCCCCCCAGGCGCGTGCCGCCTGGGAGCTCGCCGAGCTGGATCTTCAGATGCGCCGGCGCGGCAAGCCGCTCGCCGAGCCGGGGGCGGACGCCATGCCGGTGAACTGCACGCTGCCCGCCGGCCCTCCCGAGGAGGTAGCCGCGGCCGCGGCCGCAGGTCTGCGCCAGGGGTTCTCCTGCTTCAAGGTCAAGGTGGGCCTGCCCGACGACGGTGAGCGGGTGGCTGCGGTGCGGGAGGCGGTCGGGTCCTGGCCGGCGCTCCGGGTGGACGCCAACGGGGCCTGGCAGCCGGCTCAGGCGATGGAGGCGATCGCCGCTCTCGAGCGCTACGACCTTGAGCTGGTCGAGCAGCCATGCCCGACGCTCGCGGATCTGGCCGAGGTGAGCAAGCGCGTGAGCGTGCCCGTGGCGGCCGACGAGTCGATCGCCTCGCCAAAGGACGTGCGCGCGGCGGCTGAGCTGGGCGCCTGCGCCGCGGTGAACGTGAAGCTGGCGGCAAGCGGGGGCTTCGGCCCGGCCCGCGACGCGTTGCGGGCCGCGCGCGCGGGCGGCCTGCAGGCATGGCTCTCCAGCACGCTCGACGGTCCCTGGGGCATCGCCGCCGCCCTCCAGCTCGCCTCCTCCGAGCACGTGTCCCTTGCCTGCGGGCTGGCCACGCTCGGCCTCTTCGACGCCGAGATAGCGCGGGCGCTGCCCGCCCCCAGCGCTGGTCTTCTCGCGGTGCCCCACGGACCCGGCCTAGGCATCGAGGTGTCCGACCGGGCGCTCGCCGAGGTGCTCGTCGAGGAAGTCGGCTAGCAGCTCGGCCACCGCCTGCGGCCGCTGCAGGTGGGCCGCGTGGCCCGCCGACTCCACCTTCGCCGCGCGCCCGCGGGGCACGGCGCGGGCCATCCTCGCGGCGGCCTGGCTGTAGCGCTCGTCACGGTCGCCCGCGATCGCGAGCAACGGCACCTCGAGCGTGTGCAGCCGCTGCCACACCGGCTCGAGCGCACCCTGGCCGGCGGTGCGAATCAGGGTCGCGAGCCCTCGCGGGTCCTGCGTGAGCCTGTCGGGGCGCTGCAAGGCCACGAGGGCGTCCGACTGGTCGGCGAACAGCGGTTGGCGCTCCCAGATGTCCACGATGGCGTCGATCGGCTGTGTCTCCATCCAGGAGGCGAGCTTTTCGTCCGCCTCCGCGCGGGCGGTCCGTGCGCCCGGCGCCTCGATCCCCGCCGAGCTGCCGATCGTGACGAGCCCGGCGTACCGGCCCGGGTCGCGCAGCGCGGCATGCAGGGCCAGGCGCCCGCCCAGCGAGTAGCCCGCCAGGACCGCACCCTCGCCGGCGGCGGCGATCTCGGCCAGGCGCCCCTCGAAGGTGTGCGCGGCATGTGCGAGCAGGAGCCTCGGATAGCGTTTGGGGAGCAGGTCCGCGACCGGCGCCCAGGCGCCGCCCGACTGCATGAAGCCGGGGACGAAGACGATCGCGGGGCGTCCATCGCTCGTAGCCATTGCTCAGATGATCCCCACAAACCGGACCTATGCGCCCATCGAGGCGCTCGTGGACGAGTTGGCGCGCTGCGGGATGCGCCACGCGGTGACCTCTCCCGGGTCGCGCAACGCCCCGATCGCCTTGACCCTGGCCGCCGACGAGCGGCTCGACGTCGTGTCGATGATCGACGAGCGCGCGGCCGGCTTCATGGCCCTCGGCATGGCAAAGGCCTCTGGCCGGCCGGTGGCCGTGACCTGCACCTCGGGCACCGCCGCGGCCAACCTGCTGCCGGCCGTGGTGGAGGCCCACGAGGCGCGCGTGCCGTTGATCGTGCTCACGGCCGACCGGCCCCCCGAGCTGCGCGAGGTCGGCGCCGGCCAGGCGATCGACCAAATCAAGCTCTACGGGTCGGCAGCCAAGTGGTTCGTGGAGGTGGGAACCCACGACCCGGGCCGGGCGACGGCGGTGCACCACCGCGCCCTGGGCTGTCGCGCCTACTGGACGGCCTGCGGTGGCCGCCCCGGACCGGTGCACCTCAACCTGCCGCTGCGCGACCCGCTTGCACCGGAGCCGGAGGCGCTCGCCGCCTGCGACTGGGAGGGGCGCCCGGGCGGTCGGCCGTGGACCGAGCTGCGCTCGGCTGCTCGGCCCGAGGATGTCGAGGATGTGCAGGCGCTCACCGGTCGCATCGCCGGCATCGAGCGCGGGGCCATCGTCTGCGGTCCGGCGTCTGAGGACCTCGCCGGGCCGGTGGCGCGTCTGGCGGCTGCGGCGGGGTGGCCGATCCTGGCCGAGCCCACCTCCGGTCTGCGCTGTGGAGCACACGACCGCTCCCGCGTGGTGGCCCACTACGACGTCTCCCTGCGCGTCGAGGGCTTCGCGACGACGCACGTGCCCGAGCTGGTGCTGCGGGTGGGTGACATGCCCACCTCGAAGCCGCTGCGCGCTCTGGTCGGCGGCTCGCCGCAGGTGGTGCTCGACTCCCATGCGGCATGGCACGAGCCGACGCGCACCGCCGAGCTGATACTGCACGCCGATACCGCCCTTGCCTGCGATGCCCTGGCCGCCGCCCTCCGGGAGCGCGGCGCGGAGCCGGGCGAGAGGTGGGTCGACTCGTGGAGGGCAGCTGACGCGCTGGTTGCCCCCGCGCTCGCCGCCGCACCGGACCCGTTCGAGCCCAAGGCGCATGCCGCGCTCGAGGCGGGCGTGCCGGACGGAGCGCTCCTCTGGCTCAGCTCCTCGATGCCGGTCCGGGACGTCGAGGCCTACTTTCCCCAGTCCGCCAAGCAAATCCGGTTCCTCTCCAACAGGGGCGCGAACGGCATCGACGGAGTGGTCGCGTCCGCGGCGGGAGCCGCGCTGGCCACGGGTGCGCGCACCTTCCTGCTGATCGGCGAGATCGCCCTCCTGCACGACATCGGCGGCCTGCTGGCCGCTCGCCGGGCAGGCGTCGAGCTGACGGTGCTCTGCATCGACAACGGCGGCGGTGGCATCTTCGACTTCCTCCCGGTGGCCGCGCGGGCCGAGCCGGCGCTCTACGAGGAGCACGTGGCCACGCCGAGCGGCGTGGACCTCGCGGCCGTGGCCCGTCTCGCGGTGATGGAGCACCGGGTGGCGGTCACACCCGCCGACGTGCGGGAGGCGGTGAGGACCCCCGGCCTGGTGGAGGTCAGGACCGATCGAGCGGCCAACGTGCGGCTGCACCGGGAGGTGGTGGAGCGGGTGGCAGCCGCCCTGCCTTCGCTCAGCTGAGAAGCGGCAGCAGCGCCTGCAGCTTGACCTCTGTCTCCGCAAGCTCCTCCGCCGGCACCGAGTCCGCCACGATCCCGCAGCCGGCGTACAGGTGCGCCACCGAGCCGCGCAGGAGAGCGCAGCGGAGAGCAACGCAGAACTCGCCGTCCTCGGCAGGGTCGGTCCAGCCCACCGCCCCCGCGTACCAGCCGCGGTCGAGACCCTCGAGGGCGGGAATCAGGGGCGCGGCGGCGGCGGCCGGCTCGCCGCCTACGGCCGGTGTGGGGTGAAGCATCCCCGCCAGCTCAACGGCGGCCACAGGCTCGGCCAGCTGTGCCCTGATCGGGGTGGCCAGGTGCTGCACGTTGTGTACCTGGACCAGCACGGGCTCATCGGCGGTGGCCACCCAGACGCTCACGGGGTCGAGGGCGCTCTCGATGCGGCGGGCCACTATCGAGTGCTCGGCCCGGTTCTTGGGGCTCTGGAGGAGTTGCTCGCCGAGGTGGCTGTCGACCGCCGGGTCCGCGCTGCGACGGGCGCTGCCCGCCAGCGCGACCGTCTGCGCACGGGCGCCGTCGCGGCGAAGCAGCAGCTCCGGGCTGGCGCCGAGAAACGCCAGCTCCGGTGAGCCGACGCAGTAGCAGTAACAGGCGGGGAAGACCGTTCTGAGGGCGTCGAAGACGGGAGCCGGGTCGATCTGCCGGCCGGCGTGGACCCTCACCTCCCGGGCGAGCACTACCTTGTCGAGCTCGCCGCGACTGATGCACTCCACGGCCCGCCGTACCGCCTCTTCGTAATGGGACGGCGGCGCTGCCCCCGCCACCCTTGCGCGCTCGACCGGATCGGGGTCCAGCAGGGGCATCGAGGCGGGGCCGAGCTCGGCCGCCCGGTCCCGCGCGCGGTCGAGCAGCGCGTCCTTGGTCTCGTCCCCCTCCACCGCCACGTTTACCGTCAGGCGCGCCTCGCCGCCCTGTCGGCTGAGCGAGAGCTCCGGCAGCACCAGTTGCGCCGGGGCCAGCGACGACCACTCAGGCGCCGCGCCGCCCTCCGGCGCGAACGCGAACCCGCCGAGGAACACAGGCCCGGCACCGGGTGGACGCGCCGGGTCGGTGGCAGGGTCGGCGGCCACCGTTCGGATCGCGAGCTCACGACACGCCCGCGCGGCTTCCTGGAATCGTCGCGGTCCGCTTCCCGTGACGATCGCCGCCGTCCCCAGCCCGCAGATCGCGTAGCCGTCCCGGTCGGGCTGTTCGAAGCAGAAGTAGCGGTCATCGGGGCGCCGGGCCGCCATAGTCGCCGCCGAGACGTCGAGGCCGGCGGGCACCGCCACCGTGACGCTCGCGCAGGATCGTCCCCCGCCCCGCCGCGCGAGCGCCAGCGCGGCCTCCAGGCGCCGCTCGAGCCGGTCGAGCGCGCCCGAGTCAAGCGCCGCCGGCGCGGGCTCTTCGGAGCGGACCGTCATAGCCCAAGCATGGCTACCGGCAACAGGTAGCCCGCCGGGGACGCGGCACCCTAGGTGGTGGAACGGCCGCGGCTGATGGCGATCTCGCCGGTGCGGACCATCTCGATCAACCCGAACGGCCGGATCATCTGCTCGAAGGCCTCGATCTTGTCGTCGGTGCCCGTGACCTCCACCGTGACCGAGCGCCGGGACACGTCCACGATCTTGCCGCGGAAGATGTCCGCGAACTGCATGACCTGCGCGCGAGTATCGCCGTCGGCCGAGATCTTGAACAGCGCCAGCTCCCGCGCCACCGCCTCCTCAGGCTCGAGGTCGCGGATCTTGATCACGTTCACGAGTTTGTGCAGCTGCTTGGTCACCTGGTCGATCGGGTGCGCCGCACCGTCCACCGTCAACGTGATGCGGGCCATCGAGTCGTCGTCGGTGGGTCCCACCGCCAGCGACTCGATGTTGTAGCCCCGGCGGGCAAACAGGCCCGATATGCGGGCCAGCACACCCGGCCTGTGCTCTACGAGCAGGGAGAGGATGTGCTTGCGGCCGGTGTGGACCCCGCCCGAGGACTGGAGGTCATCGAGGTTGAGTACCTCTTTCGTACCAGGCTCGCCCATGACTCAGCCCACCATATCCCTGGCAGCCTGTCCTGCCGGGATCATCGGATAGCAGTTCTCCTCCTTCGAGACGAGCACGTCGACCACCACCGGCCCGTCCGTGTCGAGCGCGGTGCGGATCACGTCGCTCAGCTGGCCCTTGTCGGCCACGCGCATGCCGGCGGCCCCGAACGCCTCGGCCAGCTTCACCCAGTCGGGGCTTGCCCCCATGTCGACGGAGCTGTAGCGCCCGTCCCAGAAGAGCTCCTGCCACTGGCGGACCATCCCGAGATAGCCGTTGTTCATGATGAACGTCTTCACCGGGATCTTCTCGGTCACGCAGGTGGCCAGCTCCTGCACGTTCATGATCATGGACCCGTCGCCGGCCACGCAGATCACCTGCTCGTCGGGCATCGCCACCTTCGCGCCCATCGCGCTCGGCAGGCCGAAGCCCATCGTGCCGAGCCCGCCGGAGTTGATCCAGCGGCGCGGGCCCTTGAAATGGAAGTACTGGGCACACCACATCTGGTGCTGGCCGACGTCCGAGGTCACGATGGCGTCCCCGCCTGTGACCTCGTAGAGCGCCTCGATCATCCGCTGCGGCTTGATCTCGGCGTCGGAGCTGTCCTCGTAGGCCAGCGGATGCTTCTCGCGCCAGCCCTCGATGCGCTCCCACCAGCCGTCGAGCCGCGAAGGATCGGCCTTGAGGGCGCGGTACTCCCGCGTGAGCTTGGAGAGGATGTTCTTCGCGTCTCCCACGATCGGGATGTGCGCCGGCACGTTCTTCGAGATCTCGGCGGGGTCGATGTCGATATGGATCTTCTTGGCCCGCGGCGCGAACTCCGACAGCTTGCCCGTGATGCGATCGTCGAAGCGGGCGCCGATCGCGACGATCAGGTCCGCCTCGTCCATCGCGTAGTTGGCCGCGCGGGTGCCGTGCATGCCGAGCATGCCGAGCCACTGCTCGTGGGGTGCCGGAAACCCGCCGAGCCCCATCAGCGTGCAGGTCACCGGGAAGCGATCCGACAGGGACAGGTCGGTGAGCTCCTTGGAGGCGCCCGCGTTGACCACGCCACCGCCCGCGTAGATCACGGGCCTGCGCGAGCTGGCGAGCGCCGCCGCCGCCATCCGGATCTGCTTCGTGTTGCCCTCGGTGGTCGGCTGGTAGCCGGGCAGGTCCACGGAGTCGACCGGCTCGTAGGGGATGTCCGCCCGCGAGAGGTCCTGGGGGATGTCCACCAGCACCGGGCCGGGCCGCCCCGAGCGGGCGACGTGGAAGGCCTCGTGGATCATGGCCGGGATGTCCTGGGGATCCCTGACCATCAGCGAGTGCTTGACGATCGGCATCGTGATCCCGGTCACGTCTGCCTCCTGGAAGCCGTCGGTGCCGAGCAGGTCGGTGCGGACCTGGCCGGTGATGAACACCGTTGGCACCGAGTCCATGTTGGCGTCGGCGATCGCGGTCACGAGGTTCGTTGCCCCGGGCCCCGAGGTGGCGAGCGCAACGCCCACCTTGCCGGAGGCCTTCGCGTAGCCCTCGGCGGCGTGCCCCGCGCCCTGCTCGTGGCGGCACTGCACGTGGCGCAGGCCCGCGTCGTAGAGGGCGTCGTAGGTGGGCAGGTTGGCTCCGCCCGGGATCCCGAACACGTGCTCGACGCCCTCCGCCTTGAGGCACTCCATGATGGCGTCGACCGCTCGCATGCTGCTCCTTCCTGAATCGTCCGGGTGAAACCAGCGATGGTACCAGGGCTTATCTAGGCCTCGAACAGCCGTTCCTGGGCTCGCAGCGGCTCGGGCGCGGGCTCTGGAAACGGCAGGTCGGCGCCACAGCGCGTGCAGACCTGCATGTGTATCGGCATCACGTGCGGGCACTCCGTGCACCGGCGCGTGCGCGTGCCGGCGCGGCGATCGTTGCTCGTGAAGAGGGCCGTAAGGGTGCCGAAGAACGGCAGGCAGAAGCCGATCAGGAACCAGAGGAAGAACGAGTGGCCCTTGATCTTGGCCACAGCGCCGGCCGAGAGGCCGAAGAAGAAGAGGATGACGAGCAACTCCACCGCTGCCTCCGCCTCGGCCGGGTCAGAGGACCCGGACCGCCCAGATGATCGCGATGACCGCGAGGATCACCACAGCGATCCAGGCGACGGCCGTGACGAAGCCGATCGCGATCTTGAAGAGAACCCACGCGGCCAGCACCAGGACGCCGACGGCCAGGATCTTGCGACCGGCTTGGGAGACGGCATCGCGCATACATAGGAGAGTAGTGGCCGGGGGCTCCCGCCCCCGGAGCCCCCGGCGCCACTTGCCCTACGGCCTCCCCTGGCAGGTCCCGCTGGCTTGCGCGCCGCCCGCGGCTTGCGACCTCTGGCCCCGCCGGGGCCAGGGTCGCCCGAGCGGATGCGACTCCGGCGTCGGCCGGGTCGCCCGACGCGTACTGGCCGGGGGCTCCCCCCGGGAGCGCACCACCGCTTGCACCGAGGCGCTGCGCGTTGAGACCGAACGGAGCGCCCTGGACTGGGCGACCGCTTGCGCGGGGCGGCTCAGGGAGCTCGCCAGCCGAGCGTCATCTCGCGTCACCGCGAGCTGCGACGAGCTTCCCAAGTCGCGGCTGGCCACGGGCGCCGACAAGAGGTCGCGCGGGACGCGGCGGCGCGCGACCGGTGGACTCGAGCGTCTCAAAGGTGGATCGGCCTCCGGGACGGGCCGACGGTCGAGCCTAATCAGACGGAGACCGAGCCTTGAGATTGCGTGTGGGGCTCGGCTGCTCGTCGGCCAGCGCGAGGAGCTTTGTAATCGTGTTCCAGTTACGGGCCGTCGCGGTCACTCCGAGACGGCGATCGGTGAGTAGGTCGGCGAGCGGGGATCGTTGGATCCCGTTGGGGTGCCACGCGTAGATCTCGCAACCGCTGAGGACGACGCGCTCGGGCTCGACCTTCGCCGCACGGAGGTCGCGTGCGACTTGGGGATTCGGCTCGGCGGAGAGGAAGCTGACCTGGTAGCGCTTCGGGTCGCGGGCGACGTCGCCGAAGGGGTCACGATCAATCACGGCGGCCAACTCGCCGCGCGTGCGCACGAGCACGTCTACGTCGATGCCGAAGGTTGCGCGGATCTGCTCCTCGAGCTGTCGCGCCAGTCGGGCTGGCGGCTGGTCGCTGGTGAGCACGACGTTGCCGCTCTGCAGGTGCGTCCTGACGTCGCCGCAACCGTGAGCGCTGAATAGCTCGCGAAGCTGCGCCATCGCGACCCGCCGGTGGGCACCGAGGTTGATGCCACGCAGCAGGACGACCTGGCGTCCCACCTCAGCTCGGCCAGCCGGCGTCGACGAACTCGCCGCGGTCGCCTTCGGTGTGGGTGCCGAAGGCGAGGAACTCGAGGCCCTCGCGATCGGCCTCGAACGACCGCGCGCTGCCGGCGGGGACGCGCAGCGCGCTCCACGGTCTTAGCTCGACGAGCTCCCCTTCCACGACGGCCCGGCCGCTGCCTGCGACGACGACGTAGACCTCCTCGTCCGTGGAGTGGCGATGTGCGAAGGGAGCGCGGGCGCCAGGCTTGACGCGCTGCAGGCTGACGCCGATGCCCTCACCGCCGAGCGCGTCCCGGGCGAAGCGCGCCTCCAGGGTGTCGCTGAAGCCGCCGGCGACGGCGTCATCGGCCAGCTCGCGCAGCTCGACCAGCCGGTAGGCAGAAGTGTTGTGATCGCTCATGGCGTCATCCTCGCGGGTTCGCCGCCGCCGCGCTTGGAAAAATGCGACAGATGGAGGTCACGCGGGCCCGTCCCCTCATCACGCCCCGGTCGGCGGTACGGCTCGCCGGCATGGTGAGCATCGCGCCCGCCGCCGACCTGGTCGACGTCATCGAGCAGCATTGGCTGGTGGCGTGGGACCACCGACCACCCGCCCCTCGCGCAGGAAGTGCTGCCCGACCCGTGCGTCAACCTCGCGATCGAGCCCGACGGCGTCGGGCTCTACGGGGTCACGAGCGGTCGCTCGACGCACGTGCTGGCCGGTGCGGGCGCGGTAGTGGGCACGAAGTTTCGCCCCGGCGGCTTCTCGGGCTTCCTTCCTGCACCCGTACGCGAGCTCAACGACCGCGTGCTCACCCTGGGCGAGGCGTTTGGAGCCGACGGCGAGCAAATCGATCACCAACTGGCCGGCGCGGAGACGACCCGCGAGCTGATCGATCTGGTCAGCGCGTTCCTACGCGCCCACCGCCCGCCGCCCGACCCACAGCGCTCGCTCGCCGCCGAGATCGTGGAGGCGATGCGCGCCGCGCCTCCCGGTACCCGCGTGGCCGCGGTCGCCGCCCGCTTCTCTCTCGCTCCCCGGACGCTGCAGCGCCTGTTCGCCGCGCACGTCGGCGCCAGGCCTAAGCAGGTGCTTCAACGCTTCCGCCACCAGCACGCGACCGATCAACTCGTCGCCGACCATGGCGCGCCGGTCCCGGCCTCGCGCGCCTGGCCGCCGACCTGGGCTACTTCGACCAGGCCCACTTCGTCCAGGACTTCCGCGCCGCCACGGGACGGGTCCCGTCCGCGCCTGGTCGCGTGTCAGCTCACGCGCGGATTCCGACCCCTCACGACACACCACGGGCTGCGCCGCCGCACGATGAAGTCGAGGCCGCACGGGACCTGCTGTCGGGTAAGGCCGATTCGGTGACTTGTCGCGATAGCGGGGAGTAGACGGCATACTCCCACGGATGCCCGGCATGGGCCTTTCGGGCCGCAACGGGGCGGCCGAGAGTGGGCCGCACGACCGGCCGGCGTCGAGCGTGGTGGTCGGCCGGGCGGCCGGGCGGTCAGGCGGCCAGTGGGAGGGCTCTGATGCGCTGCAGGGCGTCGATGAAGGCGTGGGTGCCAGGGCAGCGGGCGGGCAGGTGCAGCGTCCAGGCGCAGGCTTCCAAGCGCGGGCGTCCAGGCGCGGGCGTCCGGGTCGGGCGGCCGGGCAGCGCCAGCAGCCGGCGCCGGACGGTGCGTGCCGCGCGGATGGTCGGGCCGGGCAGGCCTCGGGCTGCCGCCCCCTCAGAGGAGGTGTGGCGGTCTCGTCGGTAGGTAGCGGTCGAGGCCTGGCAGGGGCAGGGAGGCCATGACCCAGCTTGGCCAGTGCACCTGGAAGCCGAGTCCGCGCAGCCGGCGCAGCACCCACCAGCTGTCGGTGGCGCAGAAGACCCCAAAGGTCTCGGGCTCACGCGACCTGGCCACGCGGTCGAGGGCTGCCAGCACCACGGGCACGAGCTCCTCGGGCGTCGCGGCCACGGCAGGGCCGATGTCGCAGTGGGCTCCCACCCAGCAGAGGGCGCTCGCGTGGCCCATCTCCTCGTCCATCGTGGCCAGGCAGGTGCGGGTGCGGGAGAAGAACTCGTGCAGGCGCGGGCGCCGGTGGCCGATCGCCGGTGGCTCGAGCCGGTTCCACTCCTTGACCGCGCGCAGGGCCTCGAGGGCATGCACCGCCGGCTCGGCGACGTCGATCTCCCGCGCCCGGCGCTCCTGGTAGAGGGTGGTCGTCACGCGCAGGTGCCAGTGCCCGGCAGTGGGCATCACGCCGAAGCCCGCGTAGAGGCTCAGGTCCGCCGGCGCCCCCGCCGCCACCACCACCCGCCCCATCTCTGGAGAGGGGTCACCAGGCCAGCAGCGCTCGAGCAGCGCCCGCCCTATGCCCCTGCCCTGGTGGCTCGGCAGCACCATCAGCTCGGTCAGCTCCTCCATCTCGCCGAAACGGCACACCCGCCCGTAGCCGACGATCTCCCCCTCGTCCTCACAGAGCCAGTAGCGACCCCCGGGCTGAAGCACGATGAACTCCAGGAGCCCGCGCTGCCGGTCCCACTCCCGCTCGAGCTCGCTCGCCCCGGCAGGCTCGGCTCCCTGCACACCCATGCGGCGAGCGGTCTCCCCCACCGCGATCTGGGCCACGTCGAACGTGGCACGAAGCTCGGGGGCTCCTCCCTCGCGGAACATCAGCTCGGCGGTCGGGGGGGCGGTCAACGGGCCGCCTCGGGAGCCCTGGCCGTGGCGGCGCGCCACGCCACCCCGTTACAGGACGGATATGAGCTCAAGCGGCCGATCGCGCCGCATCGAGCGCGGGCCGCATCAGGGGCGGCAGCCGCCGGCGCACCCGCCACGGAGCCCCCGCGAAGGCGTGGTTTGCCACCGTGGCAAAGCCCCCTTCGTCGGTGCGAAGCGCAAGCAGCAGGTGGGCGATCCGGTCCGAGGGAGGCAGCTGGCGGTCTGTCGCCCTAACGCAGAAGCAATGGACCCGCCGGGTGCGGGGAGGAAACAGGAGGGCCCCGGCCTCCCCCACGAGCCATACTCCCATGCCGCCTCGCTCCATGGCGAGCCCCGTGCAAGCGTGAAGCTCGCGCGCATCGTGGCCGAGCAGATCCCCGAGCAGGCCTTGCGCTACTGCTTCCCCCTCACGGTTGCGAGGGCCCTTGGGCCGCAGCACGCTGGCGCCGCGGTAGGCGTAGAGCTCGGGGATGACCCACGCGTGGACAAGGCTCGCGAGAGCGACAGGAAACGCCAGTGGCTCGAGCACCATGAGGCAGAGCGCGGCCACGAGGAACGGCACGGAGTAGGCCACCGTCCAGCACAGCCAGATGCGCCCGTAGCGGCGCAGGAAGCGCTCGTCCGTTCGCTCTCGCCACGGGACCTGCCCCAGCTCGGCGAGGGCCGACCCCCCAACCTCCGCCGGGGCCGGAGCGTCCGTCGGCGCGGCCAACCCGCTATCCGCCGGCGATCGGCCGGCGCAGGATCACGAGGTCCGCATCGCGCGGAAGCTCGCGGACCTGCGTGGCCGTTCCCTCCCCCTGGTCGAGCACGCCGATGTAGCCGGCCTCGAGCTGCTGCCGGAACTCCCCGGCGGCGAGCTCGAAGGCCGCCTGGTCCTCGGCGGTCCACTGCGCGAGGGTCGAGTGTCCGCTCGCGTCCATCCTGATCAGTCGTGGCATCGGGACGATCCTTCCGTTCGAGGGCAAACCGTCATCCCATGGTACGCCGGGCCCCACCCGGGCGGATGCATCACTCCCCGATCCGCTCCCTTAGCAGCCGGATCACCTCGGCTCCGTCGGCACGGCCCTTGGTCTCACGCATGACCGCGCCCACGATCGCCCCTTCGGCCTTGCGGTTGCCCGCGCGGATCTTCTCGACGGCGTCCGCCTGGTCGGCCATGGCTCGCTCCACCACCCGCGTCAGCTCGTCGGCCCCGGCGCGTCCGAGCCCCTTGGCCTCCACGACCCTGGCGGGGTCGCCCCCGTCTGCCACCAGGATGGCCAGCACCTCCTTGGCGGCGGATGGCGCTACGGCCCCCTGCGCGACCATCCCGACGAGCCTCGCGAGAGCCGACGGTTCGAGCTTCGAGGCAGCCGGGTCGGAGTCGCCCACCAGGGACACCAGGTCACCCGTGAGCCAGTTGGAGATCGTGCGGGCGTCCGCTCCGTCGCCGGCCGCCTGAAGCGTTGCCTCGAAGAAGTCCCCCAGGTCGGTCCTGAAGGCCAGCCGCTGCGCGTTGTCCGGGGGCAGGCCGAGATCTCGCTCGAGGCGCTCCGCGCGCTGGGCGGGCAGCTCTGGGAGTGCCGCCCGCGCACGTTCGAGCATCTCCTCGGTCGGCGCCAGGGGAACGAGGTCGGGCTCGGGCAGATAGCGATAGTCGTGCGCCTCCTCCTTGGAGCGCAACGGGCTGAGCGCCCCCGAGGCGGGGTCGTAGTGGAGGGTCTCCTGGCTGATCGCCCCACCGGCGCGCAGGGTCTCCTCCTGGCGGGCGATCTCGGCGTTCACGCCGCGCTCGAGGAACCGGAAGGAGTTCATGTTCTTGAGCTCGGTCTTCGTGCCGAGGGTGGCCTCCCCGGCCGGCCTGATCGAGACGTTGGCATCACAGCGCAGCGAGCCCTCCTCCATGCGCACGTCGGAGACCTCGAGTCGGCGCAGGGTGCTGCGCAGCAGCTCGAGCCACTCCTTCGCCTGTGAGGCCGACCGGACGTCGGGCTCGGTCACGATCTCCACCAGCGGCGTGCCGCCGCGGTTGAAGTCAACGACGCTCGACTCGGCCGAGTGGATGCGTCCCGAGGCGCCCGCATGCACGAGCTTGGCCGCGTCCTCCTCGAGGTGCACGCGATGGATGCGGACGTCGCCGAGGCGACCGCGCGAGGCGAGGGGAACGTCGTACTGGGAGACCTGGTACCCCTTGGGCAGGTCGGGGTAGAAGTAGTTCTTGCGGTGGAAGATCGAGCGCGGCGCGATCTCGCACTCGAGCGCCAACCCGATCATCAGGGCGAAGTGCACCGCCTCGGCGTTCGTTACCGGGAGCGTGCCGGGATGGCCGAGGCACACCGGGCAGGTGCGGGTGTTGGGCTCCTCTCCGAACGAGAGCTTGCAGCCGCAGAACATCTTCGTGCGGGTCTTGAGCTGCACGTGGATCTCCAGGCCGATGACCGGCTCGTAGGCGCGCTCGGCGAGAGCCTCAGGCACGCGGCGGCCCTCCGTCGAAGCCCACCGCCCGCTCGATCGCGTAGGCCGCATCGAGGATCTGGTTCTCGCTGAAGGCGGGCCCGGCGATCTGAAAGCCCACGGGCAGCTCCTCTGACATCCCGGCCGGAATCGAGATCGCGGGCAGTCCGGCGAGCGGCATCGGCACCGTGAGGGCGTCGGAGAGGTACATCGCCAGCGGGTCGTCCGTGCGCTCACCCAAGCCGAAGGCGACCGTGGGTGAGGTGGGCGTGACGATCAGGTCCACCCGCTCGAAGGCGGCGCGGAAGTCGTCGGCGATCTTCGTCCGTACCCGCTGGGCGCGCCCGTAGTAGGCCTCGTAGTAGCCCGAGGAGAGCGCGTAGGTGCCGAGCATGATGCGGCGCTTGACCTCGGTCCCGAAGCCCTCCTCGCGGGTCTGCTCGTACAGGGAGAGCAGGTCGCCGTCGCCGACGCGCTGCCCGAAGCGCACGCCGTCGTAGCGGGCCAGGTTGGCGCTTGCCTCCGCCGGGGCGATCACGTAGTAGGCGGAGATCCCATGACCGGCGTGTGGCAGCGCCACCTCCTCGACCGTGCCGCCGAGCTCCTCGATGCGCCACACGGTGGCGTCGAAGACCTCCCTGACCCCCGGCTCGATCCCCTCGCCGGTCAGCTCCGGCGGGATCCCGAAGCGCAGGCCCTCGAGGCGCTCGGAGCTCGGCAGAGCGACCTCCTCGGGAACCCCGGTAGAGGTGGAGTCGCACGGGTCCCGGCCCACCATGTGCCTGAGCAGCAGAGCGCAGTCGGTCACGTCGCGCGTGAGTGGGCCCGCCTGGTCGAGCGAGGAGGCGAACGCGATCATGCCGTAGCGGGAGACCGCCCCGTAGGTGGGCTTCATCCCGACGATGCCGCACAGGGCGGCCGGCTGGCGGATGGAGCCGCCCGTGTCGGTCCCGATCGCCCACGGCGCCAGTCCCGCGGCCACCGCCGCGGCCGAGCCACCGCTCGACCCGCCTGGCACCCGCGTCCTGTCCCAGGGGTTGAGCACCGGCCCGAAGCCGGAGTTCTCGTTGGAGGAGCCCATGGCGAACTCGTCCATGTTGGTCTTGCCGAGCACCGCGGCGCCGGCGTCCCGCAGGCGCTCGACCGCCGTGGCGGTGTAGGGCGGCCGGTACCCCTCGAGGATCCGCGACGCCGCGGCGCTCGGGACACCCTCCACGCAGAAGAGGTCCTTCACGGCCAGGGGCACCCCGGCGAGCGGCCCGTCGGGCGTGGCCTCGGGTGCCTGATCTGCCACCCAGAGGAAGGCACCGAGCTCCTCGCCGGCCGCACGCTCGCGATAGGCGTCGAACAGCTCATGCGAGGCCAGATCGCCGCCGCGTATCCGCTCGGCGGCCTGCGCCGCGCTCAGGCCGAGGAGGTCCTGACTCATGCGTTGTCGCCGATGCCCGGCAGGCGAGGACTAGAGCAGCTCGACATCGACATCGGGCGGCAGGTCGAGGATCACCACGTCACCCTCTCGGCGGGCCTGGAAGACGGCCAGGATCGAGGAGCTCGGAACGGTGGCGGTGGCGAGCCGGGGCTCGCCGGGGGGGTGGCCGATGTCCGTCGAGGTGGCGAACTGGTGGGCGAACCTCACGGCGCTGTCGCGATCGAGGGTCCACGCGAGCCCCCGCTCCCCGCCCTCGTGGCTGTGGCCCCGGTAGATCGTGACCTCCTCCGGCAGGGCGGCCAGAAAGGGACGCTCGGCCTCCGTCATCAGCATCTCCCGGTCGGGCCGGGAGCTCGAGAAGAGGCGGCGCCAGGTCTCCTCGTTGGCTGCCACCGCCTCGGCGGCGGTCCAGGCGTCGCCGAGCAGCCGCCAGTAGTCGGGCGGGTCGAGATCGTCCTCGATCACCAGAAAGGCGTCGAGCGCCTCGCTGCTGTCGAAGGTCAGGAGGTAGGCCGACCATCGCTTTTTGTCGCGCAGCACCTGGCGCAGGGAGTCCATGGCCATCGTCAGGCCTCCTCGACCGTCGAGGGGCTGGGCACCCGAAAGCCGGTGGCGTCCGAGTCGGGCGCCTCACGGAGCGCCACCTCGCGCGGGAGGCTCTCGCGCGGCTCATCCGCTCGCAGCACGTTCTCGAGCTCGATCACGTGCGAGGTGGGCGCCACCTCCTCCAGGTCGAGCTCGCCGATCTTCTCGATGTGGTCAAGGATGGAAGACAGCTCGCCGGTCATTCTCCCCACCTCGGCGTCGGTCAGCCGCAGCCGCGCGAGCCGCGCCACGTGGAGTACCTGCTCGCGGTCGATCATCGCTTCGATTCTATGGACGCGGCCGCCCCCACCGCATCCGGGCGCCGGCGGCGCCCGTCAAGCGGGGCTTTCCGCTCGCTCCGAAGGAGCCTCGTGCCAGGCCGTCCCGTTCTCTTCCGCCCTCGCCGCTCGGGCACAGCACAGCACGAGTACGCCGAGCACCACGAGCGCGATCGGAGCACCGGAGCTGACGGTGGTGGCCTCGTCCACTCCCGGCTGGTCGAGCATGCGATATCCGATGAGCGCAGCAGACAGCGCCGCGAGGATTCCCGCGATCGCGCTCGGGGTGAGCGGCGATTCCAAGCGCCTACCGGCCGCTCGCAGGAAGCCGGCGAGCAGTGCGCACGCCACTGTGCTCAGGAGCGCCGCGAGCACCACCCGGTCTATGGGGTCGCTCAGCTGCCACGCGTTCCTCTCCGCTCCCTCGGCAACCGCACGCGCGCGTTCCTCCACCTCGCGCGAGACCTCTCCTCCCGTTGCCCCCTGAGGCTTCGTGAACTGCTCGATGCGACGTGCCTCCTCACCGGAGGCCGAGCTGTACCAGTCGGCCGCCATCGCGAACAGCAGCGCGAGCGCAGCCGCCATCGCCAGAATGTCGGCCGCGATCAGCCGGTCGAAGGTCACCCGTCGGCGAGTCCCCTAGGGGGCGAGGGGATCACTTCGATCTCCGGCGGCGCGGAGACCGGCAGCCCGGTGGAATCGGTGGGCTCGCCGTTCCCGCTCAGCCGTTCATCGCGCATCGCGATGACAGCTCCGATGAGAACGCCGAAGACTGCCGCGAGCCCTATCCACGTAAACGGCGCGCGCCCCGTGTCCACGCCCAGGTGGTCGGGGATCTCGAGCGCCCCCGGCACGTTCGCCACCCGGATCGTGGTGATCACGGCCACGACCGCCGCGAGTATCGTGAGGAGGGCATCAGAGGCCACGCCGACGGCAGCGGTGGGCTGCGCGGCGGTGACCACCAGCAGGGCTACCGCGAGCACCCCCAGCGCGAACAGCAGCACGTCGACCACGGAGAAGACCTCCCAGGCGCTGAGGTCGAGGGTGCCTCCTATGCCCAGCGCTGTCGAGCCGTGGGGCGGCACCTTCACCTGGTACCAAGGCAGGAACAGCGAGACCACGAGCACCACGCCCGACGCCGCCGCGATCCACTCGCCCACTCTCAGCCTCCGCAGATCCATCGGGGCCGGAGCCTAACGCCCGTACCCCCAGCGGCAGGGGGCCGCCGTCCTGTGGGGCCGGCCCAGGCGGGGATTCTGGCGCCCGCTCCGGCAGGCCGGAAATGCGCCGGCGGCTCCGAAGCCCCCGGTGGGGCGAGTCGGTCCCAGCAGTGGCGAGGGCCGGCAGCCACCAGAGCTTGCGACGCGGCGCAGTGAAGTGCGGTGGGAGTCCGCGCTGCGGCGCGGCAACGGATTGGTCCTCGCGACAGCCGAGTGAGCAGTTGGCGGCGCCATGGGCCCCTCAGCGGTTCACTCGACGAGGCGGCAAGTCGGGCTCGCGTTGGCTTTGGCACCGACTGAGCAATTCGCGGTGCCAGAGACCCCTCAAGGGTTCACTCGGCCGAACGGGGGCGGGCTCAGGCCGATCAGCGGCGGGGGCCCCCGATGACCTCAGTCCGGATAAGTGGGAGCGGCCAGTCGAGCGGAGGCCCGCCGCATGAGGAGCATTGGGTGCTACCTCCCTCGGAGCAACGCTCGGTCTCGGTCGAAAGGCACGTGGCGGCAGTCGTAGGCTGAGCTCAAGCGCGGGCTCGCCGGTGTCGCCGCATAAGAGCCGGGCGCATCGGCGGTCGGTGGAGGTCAAGAAGAGAAGGCTTTCTGAGCCTCAGTGGTCCTCGTTCACGGGATCGACCTGGACCACGGTCGTTATCGCCACGTAGAAGCGCAGGGAGTCCGGCCCGTCGCCGCCCGACTCGAGGACGACCGCCCGGCGCAGCATGCGGCGTTCGAGCACGAAGCTCGCGGTGTCCGCGCGTCCGACACGGAACGCGAACCCCTCGTTGCTCGCCGGGTAGCCCACCTGAGCGAGCTCGCCGCCTGCCGCCAGCTCGCCCTCAAGGTAGGCGAGCACGCCGCGGGGCTCCTCCGACAGGATCGTGACCTCCACCTGGCTACCCATCAGCGCGAGCAGCCGGGTCAGCGCCTTTTCGAACGTGAGTGTCTTGCGCGTGGCCATGGGCCGCCCGCAGCGTAACCGTGGAGCATCCTCAGCGGACGGCGAGGGTGCCGCCCGGCGCAGCGGCGGGAGCGTCCGCCAGTAAACCGAAAACCCGTCGACCGGCGAGTCGGGTTCGGTCCGGCCCTGGCGCCGACTGAACAGTTCGGGTTGCTAGGGACCGCCCCGGCCCTATCCCACGCCCCGGAACCATAGGGCGGAAGCGGCGGGAGGCTCGGGGGCGCGAATGCCCGGCCGGCGCGCGGCACCCGTCGGGCGACCCTGGCCCCGGGAGGGGCCAGAGGTCGCAATGACGGCCCAGCCCTCAGCCACCGGGCCCGCCACCGGAGCCGTAGGGCACGAGCGGCCGGGGGCTCCGGGGGCGCGAGCCCCCGGCCCCTATCCTCCGGCGGCTGCCCGCACCGTGTTCGCCAGCAGCATCGCGATCGTCATCGGGCCTACTCCACCTGGCACCGGGGTGATCGCGCCCGCCTTGGCCCGCACCGCGTCGAAGTCGACGTCGCCTACGAGACCGGCGTCGGTGCGGTTCGTTCCCACGTCGATCACCACCGCGCCCTCGGGCACCATGTCGGCCGTGACGGTCCCGGGCCTGCCGACTGCCGCCACCAACACGTCTGCCTCCCGGCAGATGGCCGCGAGGTCCCGGGTGCGCGAGTGACACTGGGTGACGGTTGCGTTGGCGGCCAGCAAGAGCTGCGCCAGCGGCTTGCCCACGAGCCGGGAACGACCCAGCACGACGGCCCGCGCCCCCTCGAGCTCCACCCCCGCATGGGCCAGCAGCTCCATCACGCCGAGGGGCGTGCAGGGCGCGAACCCGGCTCCTCCTTGGGCCAGCAGGCCGGCGTTGACCGGCGAGAGCCCGTCGATGTCCTTGTCTGGAAGGATCGTTGCGGTCATCGCACCCGCATCGATGTGCTCGGGAAGCGGTAGCTGCAGGAGGATGCCGCTCACCCTCGGGTCGGCGTTCAGCTCCTCGAGCAGGGCGACGAGGTCCCCCTGCGCCGTATGGCCCGGAAGCTCGTGGTGAAACGGCTCGATGCCCACCTCCTCACACGCCTTTCGCTTCATGCGCACGTAGAGGTGGGATGCCGGGTCGTCCCCCACGAGCACCGTGGCGAGCCCCGGAGACACTCCGGCCGCGCGCAGTCCCGCGACCTCCGCCACCACGCGCTCCCGCACGGCGGCGGCGACGGCGTGGCCGTCGATGATCGCGCCCTCAGCCATCGCTCACCGTCGCTTCAGCGGCGCGTAGTCGGCCATCAGCTTGCGCTCGGCCCCGTCGGCGGCGAAGCGGACCACCACGAGTCCGCCGGGCTCGAGGCCCGTGACCACGCCGTCGCCGAACTTGACGTGGGTGACGTCATCCCCGAGCTGGAAGGTCGAGCCGCGGTTGGGCGCGATGCGCGCGGCCGCGCCACCGAAGCCGGCTCCGGAGCCAGACCAGGTGGAGGCCGCCGACTTCGCTGCCGGCTGCTCGTCGGCATCGGTGAGCTCCGGGGGGATCTCACCCAGGAAGCGGCTGGGCACGTTCCATTCCCGTCCGCCGTACAGGGCGCGCGTGCGCGCGTGGGTCAGGTAGAGCTGCTTGCGAGCGCGGGTGATCCCCACGTAGCAGAGGCGGCGCTCTTCCTCCACGTCACCCGCCTCGATCGAGCGGGAGTGTGGGAACACGCCGTCCTCGGCGCCGATGATGAACACGACGTCGTACTCGAGCCCCTTCGCGTTGTGCAGGGTCATGAGCGTGACGATGCCCTCCTCGTAACGGAGATTGTCCTGCTCGGAGAAGAGCGAGATCTGCTGGAGGAACTCCTCGACCGACGGGTCCTCACTGCTCGCGTCGTACTCGCGTGCCACGCCCACCAGCTCCTCTAGGTTCTCGAGGCGCCCTTGCGCCTCGATCGTGCGCTCCGCCTCGAGTGTGGAGAGATAGCCGCTGTCCTCGAGGGTCTCCTGCAGGAGGTCGGCGACGGAGGCCTCCGCCGCGCGATCGCGCAGGCGCTCCATCGTGTCCATGAACCTGCCGACGGCCTTGATCGCCGCCGCGCCGAGCCCGGGGATGTCCTCCGGGCAGAGTGCGACCTCGAAGATCGGCTCGCCGATCGTGTTTGCGTGGGAGCTGATCCTTGCCTGCGAGGCGTCCCCGATGCCCCGCCGCGGTGAGTTCACGATCCGCCCGAACGAGACGACGTCCTGCGGGTTCACCAGCAGCGTGAGATAGGCCAGGGCGTCTTTTATCTCGGCGCGCTCGTAGAACTTCGTGCCTCCGATCACCTGGTAGCCGACGCCGTAGCGCACGAGGGTGTCCTCCAGCACCCGGCTCTGCGCGTTGGCCCGGTAGAAGATCGCGACATCGTCGCGCGAGCCGCCGCCGTCCACGTGGCGCTCTATCTCACCGGCCACGTAACGCGCCTCGGCGTGCTCGTCCTCCAGCTCCCGCACGTGTACCGGGTCGCCCTTGCCGAGGTCCGTCCAGAGGTGCTTGGGCTTCTGGCTGCGGTTGTTGGATATGAGCGCGTTGGCGGCGTCGAGGATCGTCTGTGTCGAGCGATAGTTCTGCTCGAGCTTGATCACGCTCGCGTCGGGATAGTCGTGCTCGAAGTCGAGGATGTTGCCGATGTCGGCCCCCCTGAAGGAGTAAACCGACTGCGCGTCGTCACCGATCACGAAGAGGTTCCGGTGCTCGTCGGCCAGCAGACGCAGCCACCTGTACTGGGCATGGTTGGTGTCCTGGTACTCGTCAACGAGCACGTGGCGAAAGGAGCGGCGGTAGCGGTCTAGAACTTCTGGGAAGAGCTCGAAGAGGTTCACGCTGCGAAACAGCAGGTCGTCGAAGTCCATCGCGTTCATCGAATGGATCCGCTTCTCGTAGAGCTCGTAGACGTCGGCCGCCGTCTGCTCGAAGTAGGAGGCCACCTTGAGGCGGTAGGCGGCGGCGTCGAGCAGCTGGTTCTTGGCGTCGGAGATCTGGCGCTTGAGCCCCCGCGGCGGGAAGCGCTTGGGATCGACGCCTGCCTCCTCGACGCATTGCTTCACGAGCCGCAGCGAGTCACCTTCGTCGTAGATCGTGAAGCCGCGTGTGTAGCCCAGGCGCTCTGCGTCGGAGCGAAGGATGCGGGCGCACGCCGAGTGGAAGGTCATGACCCACATGGCGCGGGCGCGGTTTCCCACGAGCCGGCCGACCCGTTCGCGCATCTCGGCGGCGGCCTTGTTGGTGAAGGTGATGGCCAGGATCTCGCTGGGCCGGGCGGCGCCCGTGCCAACGAGGTAGGCGATCCGACGCGTGAGCGCGCGCGTCTTGCCCGAACCGGCGCCGGCGAGGATCAGTAGCGGCCCCTCGCCGTGGGTCACGGCGGCACGTTGGGGCTCGTTCAGGCCGTCGAGCAGCCCCTCCGCCGAGCCGGCGCCCTCGGTCTCCGGTTGTGCTCGAGGGGCCGTGGCGCTCATGCCACCGAGGATAGGGCCGAGCCCGGCGGGCGGGAGCCGCGCGCGGTCCCCCGCCGCTCGAGCAGGCCCTAGGCTGGCGCCGTGGGGCTGTGCGACGAGGTACGGCGCTCCTGCGCGCAGGTCGCCGCGAATGCCCGCTGGGTCCAGGTGCGTTCCGATCGCCTCGCGGCGGTGCGGCCGGGGCCCCCTGCGGAGCTCGATCCCGAGCGCCACTACCTCGAGGGCACGGCCGAGGAGGTGGCGATGTACATGCTCACCCTCGACGCGATCAACTTCGGGTCCGGCTGGTTTCCCACGCTTCGAAAGCGAGAGGGATGCTCGGGCTACCACACCGTGGCCTGGGCGCTGGCCGACCGCTTCCGCTCGCACGGTCCCTTCCCGCCGCAACGCCTGCGCTCGATCGGGACGGCGGACGTTGCGGCCGTGCTCGGGCAGGATGCCGGGCACGCGCTGATGGCGCTCTACTCACGCGCGCTGCGCGACCTCGGCCAGTTCATCGGAGACCGCACCGCGCTCGAGGTGGTCGACGCAGCGGGTGGCTCAGCCGAGCGGCTGGCCGGACAGCTGGCGGCGGGGATGCCGTTCTTCGATGACCACGGGTTCTTCAAGCGCGCCCAGATCGCGCCGAGCGACCTGGCGCTCGCGGGCGTGGTGGGCTTCGACGACCTCGACCGCCTCACGATCTTTGCAGACAACCTCGTTCCGCACGTCCTGCGCGTAGACGGCGTGCTGGAGTACCACCCCGAGCTGGGCAGGAGGATCGACGCCGGCCTGCTGCTCGAGCCGGGCGAGCAGGAGCGGGAGATCCGGGCCTGCGCGGTCCACGCCTGCGAGCTGATCGCGGCAAGGCTGGACGTGCCGCCGCGCGTACTCGACACCTGGCTGTGGAACCGCGGCCAGGCCTCGCGCTACAAGGCGGTGCCCCGGCACAGGACACGCACCGTCTTCTACTGACGGCGGCGCCGCTGCGCTCTACGAGAGGTCGCGGTCGGCTGTGTCTTCCTCCACGTCCACACCGGCCTCATCGGGCCCGCCCTCCTTGTCGTGCCCCATCGGCTCTCCCTTCGAGGCGCCGTGCTCGGCGCCTCCGGCGCCCGGGGGCTCGACGTTCGAGTCGCCCGACTGCTCGCTGAAGGGCTCCTCGCTTCCTCCCACGTCGTCTTGGTCGGCGTGGAGATGGTCTTGGCGGTCTTTTTCTTCTTGGCTCACGTCTGGGCGATACCCATCAGCGTTGAGAGCAAAACTTCTCCGGCGCGGACTAGAGCCGGGGTGGCGCGGCACCATCATCCTGCCCTGTGGTCACTCTGCAACCCCATAGCAGGACGGTGCCCCCGATAGGCGGGCCGCACCGCTGCATCATCCTGCCCTGGGGTCGCACTGCCACCCTTCGGCAGGACGGCGCCGAGGGTTCGCGTCCGATAACGAGGCACCTCGCCGGCGCGCGGAGACAAGGGTCCTGACGGCCGAGCGAGCAGAGAGCTGGCGTCTCGCCCGACGCGTCCGACCACTATCAGTCAGAAAGTTGGTCGAGCACGACCTCCCCTTCACCGCTTGGGGCTTCGAAGCGGCCGAGGAAGTCGGTCAGCATGTCCTCCGTTACGGTCAGCGCGTTCGCATCGGTCCGCCGGTTGCGTTCGGCCAGCCGGCGACGCAGGACTTCAGGCTCGGCCTTGAAGTAGAAGATCCGCCAACGGCCGCCGTGGGCTTCCACCAACCGCTTGTAGCGATCACGGTTCGAGCGCTCCCACAGACCGTGGTCGAGCACCACTGACCGGCCCGCTTCGAGCAGCTCGACCAGCCGACGGTCGATTTCTGTCACTGCCTCGTCGTAGAGGCGCGGATAGTGATGTGCCGGATAGTCGATGCCGTGCCGTCCGTGGCGGTCCTGGACCACCTCGTCAATCGAAAGCCGCACACAGCCTTCCGCTTCGAGGCGCTTGGCGTACACGGTCTTGCCGGAGCCCGTGAGCCCGCAGAGCATGTAGACGAGCGGCGTAGGCATGGCGTCAGCCTACGTCCGCCAGGGCACAAAGGCCGTGTTCAGACAACACAAGTCTGCACGAGAACTTCCGCCTGCCGCGTCCCGGCTCCCCCGTGCTCAGTCCACCACTCGGAAGTACAGCCGGCGTGCCCGCGAGCGGTTGCGGGCGGGGTCGCTCGCGCGCACGCTGGCGCGGTAGGCGCCGGGCCGAAGGGAGCGCCTGGCGATCCTGCCTCCGAAGCGCCTGCGGTTGGCCCTCGCCTGACCCTGCTGGGAAAAGCTCCCGACGCGCCGGTAACGGGCACAGCGGCGCCGCCCTCTGTTCCCCCTCGTCGGCCGAAGGCACCTCCCCCCGACCTTGCGCCCAAGCGCCTTTCGCTCGATCGTGAAGATCACGCGCGCGGGCTCGGAGAGCACGTAGCGGAAGCTCGTGCCGCGCGGAGCCCTGCGGCGCCCGCCGGGACGCCCCCGGGTCACGACGGCAAAGACGCGCGGCCTGACCGAAGCGGCGCTGATGACCGGCGCAACGGTGTCGCGGCCGGCGGCCGGCGGCAGCGGGGGAGCCGGCGTGGTCACGGGCGCGCCCGGGATGACCGCAATGCCAACCGGATCGACGAAGCTGGGTCCGCCCGCGGGCTCATCGAGCGCCGACACGACCCGCCGGGCGCCGCTCACGGGATCCACCCGTATCACGCCGCCGCCCGAGCCGGGGAAGGCGTCGAAGTCCGCCACCAGCAGGGATGCGTCCGAGGCGAGCGCGATGCCGTATGGCTGCCTGAAGCTCGGCGAGCCCGCGGGGGCAGCGTTGGCGGAGACGGTGGTGCGAGCACCGGTCGTCGGATCGACCCGGATCACACCGCCGGAAGCGTCCGCGAAGCCGTCCTCTTCCACCACCAGCAGATCGCCGTCCGGACCGAGCAGGACGCCCACGGGCTCGACGAAGCTTGGCCCACCGGCCGGCGCGCCGTTGGCGGAGACCACGGTGCGAGCACCGGTCACCGGATCCACGCGGATCACGCCGCCCGAGTTATCGGCAAACGCGTCCTCGTCGGTCACGTAGATGTCGCCGTTCGGCGCGAGCGCGATGCCCACCGGCTCCACGAAGCTCGGCCCACCGGCCGGCGCGTCGTTGTGGGAGACCGCCGTACGGACGCCGGTTTCCCGATCGACTCGCATCACGCCCCCCGAGGAGCCCCCGAAGGCGCTTCGGTCGGTGATCAGCAGGTCGCCGTTGCCATCGAGCGCGATGCCGCTCGGGTCCTCGAAGCTCGGCCCCCCGAGGGGCGCCAGATTCTCCGAGAGGGTGGTGCGGGCACCGGTCACCGGATCCACGCGGATCACGCCGCCGGGCCCGCCGAACGCGTTGAGGTCCGCCACCAAAACCTCACCGCCCGGGGCGAGCGCCATGCCCGCCGGGTCGGCAAAGCCAGGGCCCGTGCGGGGCGCCCCGTTGGCGGAGAGAATGGTGCGGGCGCCGGTGACGGGATCGACGCGAATGACGCCTCCGCCGCCGTCGGGGAACGCGTTGAAGTCAGCTACCAGGATGTCCCCTGGGGCCGCGGCCGCGGGCGTGGCCGCCATGCAGACGAGCCCCATGGCAAGGAGGGCGCAGTACCGGAGGCGGGTGCTTGAAGGCACTATCCGCCCGCGGGGTCGTTGCCCGCGCTGCGGCGCAGCGGGCGCACCTCGGCGCCCTCGGGCCGCTTGCCGGTGAGCTCGGCCACTATTCCCTCGAGCTCGTTCACGCGGCCGGCGAGACCACGCAGGGCGTCGGCCACGGGGTCGGGCAGGTGCGCCCAATCGGCGTCCGGTCCCTCGGGGCGCTTACCGTTCACCCGCACGGGATGCCCCGGGTTGCCAACCACGGTGGAGTTGGCTGGCACGTCGTGGACCACCACGGAGTTCGCGCCGATCTTGGCTCGGGCGCCCACCTCGACCGGCCCGAGCAGCTTGGCGCCGGAGCCGACCACCACGTCGTCGCCGACCGTGGGGTGCCGCTTGCCCCGCTGAAAGCCGGTGCCCCCGAGCGTGACGCCCTGGTAGAGGGTCACGTTGCGCCCGATCTCCGCGGTCTCGCCTATGACCACCCCGGCGCCGTGGTCGATGAAGAGACAGTCGCCCACGCGCGCGGCCGGATGGATCTCCACGCCGGTGATCACGCGCGTGACGTTGGCCAGCAGCCGCGGCAGCATCGGAACGCCCGCCTCGTGCAGCGCGTGGGCCACCCGGTGCGAGAGAACGGCCTGCACGCCCCCGTAGGTCAGGAGGATCTCCAAGCGCGCCACGCTGCGCGCGGCGGGATCGCGCTCCTGCGCCGCGGTCAGATCCTCGCGCAGCTCCCGGGCGACGCGGGTCAGTGTGCCGAGCCCCGGCATGTGACTATTCTGGCGCACACGCTGGGCAGTCCGGCCTGCGACCGGTCCTCACGAGCGTCTGGCTCATGTCGTGCCCGTCGACCTGCAGGATGCGGTCAAGCAGCGGGCGGCCCACCCCGCTGATCAGCTTGAGCGCCTCGAGCGCCTGGACGGAGCCGACGATGCCTGCCATCGCGCCGAGTACCCCCGCCTCGCGGCATGAGCGGCGCCCCTCGACCGGCGGAGCCACCGGGAACGCGCAGCGATAGCAGGCCGACTCACCCGGGCGGATCGACAGGACGAGCCCCTCGAAGGCAACCACGCCGGCCTCGACTAGCGCCACGCCCTGGGCACAGCAGGCGTCGTTCACGAGGTACCTGCTCTCGAAGCTGTCCGTGCAGTCCACCACCACGTCCGCCCCCATCACGATGGCCTCCGCGTTGGCCGCGTCGAGCGTGGCCGGGTAGGGCTCCACCACCACCTCGGGGTTGAGCAGCCCGAGCTTCGCGGCGGCGGCGTCGGCCTTCGGCGCGCCGAGGTCGGGAGTCAGGTGAAGCGGTTGGCGGTGAAGGTTCGAGAGCTCCACCACGTCGCCGTCCACCACGCCCACCTGCCCCACCCCGGCCGCCACCAGGTAGGTGCAGACCGGGCTGCCGAGCGCGCCCACTCCGACCACGATCGCGCGGGCCGAGCGCAGCCGGTCCTGGGCCTGCCCGCCCCACTCGTCCATCAGAAGCTGTCGCGAGTACCGCTCGAGCTCTAGCTCTGAGAGCGTCACGGAGCGAAGAACGGGGTGCTCGCGTAGCGCTCCCCGGAATCGGGCATCACCACGACGATGCGCTTCCCCCGCATGTCGGGACGCGACCCCACCTGGATCGCGGCGTGCAACGCCGCCCCGCACGAGATGCCTGCGAGCACGCCCTCCCGCTGGGTGCACAGACGGGCGTTCTCGATAGCGTCCTCGTCCCCCACGGCGATCACCTCGTCCACGACCTCGCGGTTCAAGATCTCGGGGACGAAGCCGGCCCCGATCCCCTGGATCTTGTGCGGGCCGGGCCGCCCGCCTGAGATGACCGCCGACCCCTGCGGCTCGACCGCAACCACGTGCAGACCGGGATTGCGCTCCTTGAGCCGCTCGCCACAGCCGGTGATCGTCCCGCCCGTGCCCACTCCGGCCACCAGTACGTCGACCCGGCCGTCCATGTCCCTCCAGATCTCCTCGGCGGTCGTGCGGCGGTGGATCTCCGGGTTGGCGGGGTTCGAGAACTGATCCGGGATGAAGGAGTCGCCACGCTCGGCGGCGATCCGGCGAGCGGCGTCGATCGCCTCGTTCATCCCGCCCATAGACTCGGTGATCTCCACATGGGCGCCGTAGAGGCGCAGGAGCCCCTCACGTTCGCGGCTCAGTCCTTGCGGCATCGCCAGCACGAGCTCGTAGCCGCGCGCCGCGCACACGAACGCCAGCGCGATGCCCGTGTTGCCCGAGGTGGCCTCCACGATCGTGGTCCTTCCCGGCTCGATCCGTCCCTCCGCCTCGGCGGCGTCGATCATGGCCACGCCGATCCGGTCCTTGACGCTCCCCGCCGGGTTGTAGACCTCGAGCTTGGCGATCAGCTCCGCCTCGCAGCCGGGCGCCACCCGCCTCAGGTGGACCATCGGCGTGCCACCCACGATGTCGGCGAGATTGCTCGGTATCGAGCTGCCCACGGGACTGACGCTCATGTGGGCGAGGGTATCGGCCCCGCTCCCCCCTGCCAGCCGCGTCCGGCGGATAGCCTTGCCGAGACCTCCTATAGGGGTTTCGCGGCACCGAACCGGAGCCCGTTTCGCGCCGCATGCGAATGGGCCGCGAGGCACATCCGCAAGAGCCAGTGAGTCACGAGGCCAGGAACGGTCAACGGGAGCGCCCCCGGCGTTGCCCACTTGCGAATTTGCGCAAAACGGCGTTAGGGGGCCACCAAAATGGGCAACCTTCCCTCCATGGGAGCTTCGTGTCTCGATTCGTACTGGAAGCTCTTGCTACGGGATCCGTGGCTGGCGGTGGGGTGAGGTGGGGAAGCGGACGCACGGTCCAACAGAGCCCTCGTCGTCAGCGATGGCGACATCGTGCGGGCCGGCCTCCTGGTGCTCGGTTCCGAGGCGGGCCTCGACATCGTCGCGCAACTCGCTTCGCCATCGGGCCTCGATGGCGCGGTGCGTGCCAATGGTGCTCAGCTCGTGCTCGCATCTCCGGTCGGCCGCGACGGCGAGGCGTTCTACAGCGCCCTCACCCGCCTGCCGCCGGACTGCCGCGCGCTCGTCATGCTCCCGGTGCCGGGCTACCGCATCAAGGCGGCCGCTCTGCGCCGCCGCCACGGGCTGTCCTCCGTCCCGCTCGACATCGGCGTGCCGGCGCTGCGAAGTGCGCTGCATGAGCTGTGCGAGGAGAACGGCAACCGCGCGCTGGCGGTCGAAGAGCTGTGCGTCGGTCGCGGCGGCACCCTCAGCCTGCGAGCAGGAAGTGCTACGCGAACTGGCCCACGGCCTCGGCAATCAGGCGATCGCCGACCGGCTCTTCCTGTCCCAGGCGACCGTGAAGAGCCACCTCCGGAAGGTTTATCGCAAGCTCGGTGTGCGGACCCGCGCCGAGGCCGTCGCCCTCTACGTCGGCGAACTCGGTACCTCCGAGACCACAGGGTAGGCCGCCTGACAGGCGGTTCGCCGGCCGGAGCTGGCCGGGCAGGGGGGACGCGGCGCGCTTAGCGAGTTTGCCCCACGGGGCACACGGGAAGTATCGGGATATGACCGAAGCGGAGGCCGATCAGCGCTCCAGGGAGCTCAACGAACAGCTTGGAGCTGCGGGCGACAGTAATGAGTTCTACGTGCCGGTTCAGGCCGAAGACGGCACCTGGGACGTTGAGAAGCGCAAGTCGAAGCCCAAGCTGATCGACCGCATCATCGGTGCGTTCCCGCCATGATCCACGGGCCCGGTCACCGCCGCAGCAGCTACGAGGTCGCCCAGGCCACGAGGCCCGCGGCCGGTCGCCGGTAGACCCGCCATCGGCCCAACGGCTCCTGGTACTCCCAGCGCTCCTCCGGCGCCTCGTCGGGCGGCCGCGGGAAACGCGGATAGGCGGGCTGCAGGTAGGGCGCCGCGGTGCCGGCCCTGACCGTGTCGCGGCCCCACCGCAGCGGCCCTCCGCCCGCCTCCATGTCAGGTTCCCCACCCTCGGGCACCGGCGCGAACGGGGGATCCAGCTCCGCGTCGGGATCGATGCTGAAGGCGACCCGGTGCCCGGGCAGGGCGCCGAAGTAGCGCAGCCGGTTTCTGGGCCGGCGTCCCATCAGCCAGACCTGCCACGGGGCTCGATGAGCGAGCGCCGCCATGCTCGCGTCGGCCGGGACCCAGCCGACGCCGTCCAGATGGAACTCGCTCCAAACGTGTGCCTGGGTCTTCCCGCGCGCCCACGTGCCCACGATCGTGCGAGCCGGGATGCCGCAGCTGCGACACCAGGCCGCGAACAGGAACGAGAACTCGCCGCAGTCGCCGGCGCGCTCCTCGAGCATCGCCGCTGCGCCGCGGCGCGTTGGCGGATAGATGTAGAGGTAGTTCAGGGCCAACTCGGAGAACAGCGCCCACGCGCGTTGATGGTCGTCGTCGGCCTCCGCTGCCTGGACGATGCGCCGCGCCTCCTCGGCTACCGCGCCGCCGGTAGGCACCATCGGAGTTTGGCGCAGGTAACGGCGCCGCTCCTCGTCAGGCAGGGGCGGCACCTGCGGGCGGCCGTCGTCGGTGTCCACCAGCGACCGGCGCTCTGGTCGCACCTTGGCGTCGAGCTCCATCCGATCTCCGGGGTCGAGCACGAGGTACGCGACCTCGTTGACGCCGGCCGAATCCTGCCCGCATCGGCGGATGGCCGGCGATGGCTCCAGACGCGTGCCCTCCACCAGCTGGCCTACGCCGTCGGGCGGGAGGCTCACCCACAGCTCGACCGGCTCGCGTTGCACGTTCTCGAAGCGATAGCGCAGCCGGACAGAGGGGCCACTGCGCCGGGCGAGGGCCGTCACGCCGACCGCACCCCCGCCGGGAGCGGCATGCGGCTGCGTAACGCCTGCGCCCGCGGGCGCAGCCAGGCGCCTATCGCCTCCAGGCGCCGGTCGCCGAGCAGCGGCAACTCCACGGTTACCATCACCCACGAGAAGGTCATCAGACCCATCAGGAGGGCGATTCCCGCGTGCATCGCTATTGCCCCGGCGAGCGCGAGCAAGCGCGTCCAGCGGTTCAGCAAGAGAAACGGGAAGGCGAGCTGAAAGAGCACGGTCCCGTAGGTTCCCGCCGTGACAAAGAGTGGATTGCGGTAGATCATCTCGCTCACCCCGGGCAGGGTGAAGTCCTGGACCCGCATGATGTAGTACAGCGCCGTTCCGTTCTGCCACAACTCGCCTTGCGTCTTGTACAGCGCCGAGGCGAGGTAGAGCACGCAGACCTGCGTGATGATGGCCAGCAGTCCCGCGTTGTGCAGCAGGGTGACCGCGCGGCTGCCCGCGCCGTCTCCGGCCGGGGCACCACGGCGCCGACCGGCGTCGAGCGACAACCGGGCGCCGCAGTCAACGGCCATCATGTAGGCGAGCACGATGACGAGGAGATTGTCGCCCCCGTCGAGGAGCACTGGGTTGCGCTGGAACAACGACCACGTGAAGACCCACTGCAGCGGCACTACCAAACGCGTGCGCCAGCCGAGAATGAACAAGAGCGTGACCAACATCCCGGCATGGAAGACGAAAGTGAACCAGGCGTCCGAGGCGGCGATCTCATACAACGAGAACCCGCCCGCGTCCTCCAAGGCGCCCTGGAAGTTCTCCCAGGACCACACCGAGTCGGGGCCGTAGAGCCGCCAGCGGTCACCGTAGTGCAGGACGTAGAAGCTCAGGCACACCAGTCCGAGCGAGATGCGCGTGAGCGCGGCCCCAAGCACCGAACGGCGCTCGCCAGAGGCGTCGTCCAAGCCCTTCCAGAGCGCTACGGCCGCACGCCTACGAGCGGCGCTCACCGGGACCTCACCATCCAGGGTAGATCCTCGAAGGTGACCTTGCCTGTGTCGTCAGACAGGTCGCGGCGGGAGAACCGCGGGAAGGCGTGGCGCACGACTCGGACCTGTACCGCCTCTACTCCGTCGCCGAACTGCCGTGTCGCCTCAAGGCTCGCCAGGCGCTCTGCCAGGATCATCGCCCGGCGGCGGTAGTCTCGCTCCGCGCTGGTCGGTGGGATGCCCGCGAGACCCTGCTCCACCTGGCCGTCGGGGCCGCTGGTCGTGCGCGCACGGCGGCCGCGCTCGCGAAGCAACCGGGTTCGCGTCTCCTTGATGGTCAAGGCGACGGGATCCTCGTAGGTGAGCATCTGCAGCGTTCCCGAAACCAGACGGCTGCGGCGGCTGGGCCACCAGCGGCGTTCCTGCGCGTCGCGGTTGGCCGGGGTGGTCATGTCATAGAAGGACGTGACGCGAACCCGCCTGTCGGCACCGCGGACCCGCGCCCGTACCAGCATCCCCCGGTTCTCGTTGATGGGCTTGGGCGCGAATAGGTTCCAGTTCTGGGCGAAGTACGGATGCATCCAGCTGGCCACCGTGTCGCCGACGCGCAGCTTTACGGGGTTCAAGGGCTGGTTGTAGACGAAGGTCATGGCGAAGTGCACCGTGAAGAGCCCCAGGAGGCTGACGGCCGCGCAGGCCGTGAGGATGCGGACGCGGGGTGGCGCGTTGGCGAGAGGGGGCAAACGGTTCATGAGTGGCAGAGCGTCCAGGTCGGGCACCCCGCACGGGGCGCCCGACCGGCACAGGGTCTTACATGGCCGGTCCGTCCAACAGGACGTCCGGGCCTGACGACGTCCGGGTAGCGGCGAAGCCGAAGAGGGCTCCGACCACGTCCCTGGCGACCGAACCGAGTCCGGCCGCGCGCGCGACGTTGCCGACCTCCTGGCGGAATGCCGCCGTGCCGACCAGCGCGCGCGCTGCCGCTGCGGCGGCGGGGATCGCCCGGGGCTCAGCCGGGGCTCGTGTTCCCTGCGAGTCCGCCGCACGTTGGAACGCCTTGGTGGTGGTGGCGGGCTTCTTGGCGGTTGCGTCTTTCGGTCCGCTCAACAGGAACACTGCGGTGAAAGCAACGAGAACGGTTACGAGCGCTCCTAGCACGAGTCGCTTACGAAAGTTCGTGGTGACCATATTGGTGAGACCCTCTCCTGTAGTCGAACTTGCCTCGTCGTTCTGCTGTTCCAGACTGGCACGTCCAGACTGGCACACTCACCCCGCGTCACCGTCCTCCCAAGGGTGGTAATGCGTAGTCCGAGAGGTTGAACTCGAGGCGACTTCGTCCGCGTGGGTGGTCTGCGTCAGCCAAAGGACGTAGGAGTGAAGCTGGATAGGCTGATGACGCGCTACAGGGCCTCGCCCTTTAGGGCGAACGACCGTCACGGCTTCGCTCGTCGATCTCGTCCGATCGGCTCGCCGAACGTCCTATCTCCCCCGGTGCTTTGATCCACGCTACTCGGTAAAGATCCGAGCGCCTGCGGGGGGTTGTCCACTCGGAAAGGATGCAAGCCATATGGGCTGGTCGCAGAGAAAAGAGGTGACCGTGACCATCGTCGTCGAGAAGCTCGACGACGACGACTATGTCGCCGTGGCGCAGAGCGGCGACAGGAAGGACCGGTTTCGCGGCACCGAGCCGGAGGCCGCGTTTCGCACCGCATGCGACTGGGCGGCGAAGGACGTCCGCAAGGACAGCTGAGCTTCCAGGTCCTAGACCGGCTCCTTGACGGGCCTCTCTCCGTCTGGGGCCGTCGGCATCAGCACGGCGCCCTCGCCCGTCACGTAGGCCTCCTCGCCGTGCTGGACGACGTCCATCCCCAAGGCCTCCTCTCCCTCGCTGGCTCGTAGCGGCATGACCAGGCCGATCACGCGCAGGATCACAAAGGTGGCCACGAAGGCGTAGGTGGGGGCCGCGAGCGCGGCCAGCGCCTGCCAGCCGAGCTGGCCGGCGTCGCCGTACACGAGGCCGTCCGACACGCCGTTCCACGAGTTCTGGGCAAAGAAGCCGATGAAGAGGATGCCGGTCAGGCCCGCGATCCCGTGGGCGGCGAGCACGTCGAGCGTCTCGTCCACTCGCGTCCGTGGGCGCCAGACGATTACCGCGTAGCTCGGCAGGGCAGCCAGCGCTCCGAGCGCCATCGCCCAACCCGGGCTGATGAAGCCGCCCGCGGGGGTTATGCCCACGCAGCCCACGATGATCGCCGTGGCCGCGCCGATGGCGGTGACCTGGCGGCCGCGAACCAGGTCGAGCGCAAACCATACGACCAGCGTGCACGCCGGGCACAGCAGCGTGTTGGTGAACGCGAGTACCCCCGAGTTCCCCGTCGAGAAGCCGCTGCCTCCGTTGAACCCGAACCAGCCGAACCACAGGAGGCCGGCGCCGAGCAGCACGTAGACGGCGTTGTGCGGCAGGAGCGCCTGGCGGCCGTAGTCCTTGCGCGCCCCGACCACCAGCGCGGCCGCGAGCGCAGAGAAGCCAGACCCCATCTCCACCGGCACGCCGCCCGCGAAGTCGAGCGTCCCACCCTCGATCAGCCAGCCACCGCCGAAGGCCCAGTGCGCCAGCACCGCGTAGACGAGCACCGACCACAGCGCGGCGAAGATAAGAAAAGGCCCGAAGCGCATCCGCTCGACCACGGCGCCCGACACGAGAGCGACCGTGATGATGCAGAAGGTGGCCTGAAAGGCCATGAACAGCAGGTGGGGAATCGTTGTTCCGTCACGCGGCTCGAAGGTCACGTCGTTGAGGAAGGCATGCCCGAGGCCGCCGATGATCGGGCCATCTCCGTCGAACGCGATCGAGTAGCCGACGATCGCCCACATCACGGTGGCCACCGCCAGCGCGGCCACGCACATCATGAACGTGTTGAGCGTGTTCTTCGACCGCACGAGACCCGCGTAGAAGAGCCCGAGCGCGGGCGTCATCAGCAGCACGAGCGCCGTCGCGATCAGCATCCAGGCCGTGTCACCGGCGTTCACCTGGGCGGCCGCTACGAGCTGGGGCGGGCCCGTCATGCGTCGACCGGGGTTACGGCCCCGTGATCGGTCTCGCCGGTGCGGATGCGCACCGCCCGCTCGAGCGGGACCACGAAGATCTTGCCGTCGCCGACCTCGCCGGTGCGCCCGCCCTCACACAGGGCCTCGATCGCAGGCTCGACGAACTCGTCGGAGACGGCGATCTCAAAGCGCACCTTCTCGGCCAGTCCCATCTTGACCGTCGTGCCCCGGTAGGTCTCGACGCGGTCGAGCTCCCCCCCGTGTCCCTGCACTCGGCTGAGCGAGACCCCCCGCACCTCGGCGCGGTAGAGGGCCGTCAACACGTCGTTCGCCTTCTCCGGGCGAACGATGCCGATCACGAGCTTCACAAGTCCCCGCTCCTTCCTAGACGCGAATCCCCCGGAGCGGTCGGCACGCGAGGTTCTCCCCCGAGCGCCGTCTCCCCCTCCCGCTGAGCCCCGCGCGAGCCTACCGCCGCGGGCCGCGGAGGGTCAAGTCCCATGGCTGCGGAAGCAGCAGGGTGCGGCTAGCTGGGGGACCTGGTCCCGCAAGAGGCCGGCCCAGCGACGGCAGCCGCGACCAGACCGTAGTAAGGGTGGGTGCGGAGCGCCACGGAATTATCAGCGCGCCATCAGGAGCAGATGGCGGTGCCAGAGCCCCCTCAAAGGTTCACTCGGCGGGCGGCTCCGGGGGCGCGAGCCCCCGGCCCTATCCCTCGCCCC
>JAUJNT010000003.1:110965-122674 GCA_030448005.1 Thermoleophilaceae bacterium | reverse complement strand
GTTCACTCGGCGGGCGGCTCCGGGGGCGCGAGCCCCCGGCCCTATCCCTCGCCCCCCGATCCCCTGCCAAGAACTCACCCTGGACGGCCTAGCACGATCCGGGCTAGTCGCCCCTCCAAGACGCGAGCGCCCCGCTCTTGTCGGCCGCCCTCAGCTCGTTAAGCCCGCCGAGGGGCTCGCCGTCCACCACGATCTGTGGAAAGCTCGTGAGCCCGGTCACCCCGGCGAGCTCGTCCTGCAGCTCGGGTCGATCGCCCAGGTTCACCTCTTCGAAGGCAACGCCCCGCTTGGAGAGCAGCGAGCGAGCGTGACCGCAGAAGGTGCAGGAGTCGGTGGAGAAGAGAACGACCCGGCTGGCCACCCACCTGAGTATAAGAGCCCGATGCTCGCAGTGGACACCCCGCACGGGCAGGCCAAGGTTCACCTGCATGCCGCCGATCAACCTCGAGGCGCGCTCGTCCTTGGTCACGGGGCCGGCGGAAAGCTGACCTCCCCGGACCTCGTGGCGGTCACGGGGGGGCGCTCTTGGAAGGGGTCAGCGTCGGACTGGTCGAGCGGCCCTACCGGGTAGCCGGCGGGTGACGCGTGCGGCAAGACGGGCGCACGGACCGGCCCCCGCAGGGGTGTGCCCGGCGGCCGCTCGGGGGAGGGAACTGGGTGAGCGGCTCGCCGGGCACGAGAGGCTACGACCACCTCTACGCAGCGCCGCCGCCCTCTGGATCAGTCCCCGGTGGGAACGGGAACCCAGAAGGCTGGCATGGCTCGAGCGCCCCCGCTCCCGAGCTTGTCGGCACGCAGGGCCTGGGCGCGCTGGACGATCACCTCGTCGCCGCCGAGCGCCCTGGCGGCCTGCCGGATCAAGCCAATTGCCTCTTGCCTGGAGCCGACCCCCCGCTCTCGCAAGAGCTGCACCACCTGGTCGGAGCGCACGGCCATGCCGTGAGTGGAGTCGCCGTCGCTTAGCTCCTTGAGGTTGCCGGGATCCCGAAGGAGCTCAATCGCATCGCTGAGGGTGGCCATCCGGGCTCCAGTGTGGCAAGCGGGGGCCGTCCGTGCCAGAGAGCATCGAACTCGGACCCGCGAAACGCCCATCGCGTGGTCGTCGCGAAAGCGGCGACGTCTTACCCGGTTCCCGCACACGCGCGGCCAGAAGAAGCGCGGGTACCTCGAGCGGGGAAGGAGGAAGCTCTCGCGACCGCGGTCTTGCTCGACAACGCGGGCTCCGGTCGCAACTGCGCCGTCGTGATGAAACGCGCGTGGGTCGGCACGCCCACCTACACCGGGGTGTCAATCAAGAAGAGGGGTCGGGTTCGCGCCGTGGGTCGTCGACGACGGCATGTTCCGCTACTACGCCGGGCCCGTATACCGGCACGCCCGAGGGCAATGCGTGCGCTTCGAGGCGTCGGTCGACTTCCCGAATGGGATGAAGTCGCTGTGGATCAGCAGGTTCGGCCACTGCCGCTGAGCGGCAGACCCCCAACGCGGCGGCTCTGAGCGCGGTCCCCCGACGGTCGAGATCCGCATGGCGATGCGGAGTCCGAATCAGGGCTGAGCGGCTCCTAGATGTAGTACATCGGCTGCCCGGCCGCCTGCTTCTCGCTCTCCGCCACGTCCGCGATCGTCATCTGGCGAAGGACGCCCTTCACGGCCTCGACCGCCTCCACCCATGGAGCGCCGGCGGCCTGCGCATCCCCGCCGAGATCGCCCTCGAGCAACTCGACCACCTCGAGCACGGTGACCTCCGCAGGTGGCCGGGCGAAGCGGTAGCCGCCCTTGACCCCCCGCTGACTCTGTAGGACTCCGGCGCGGCGCAGGGTGGCGAAGAGGCCCTCGAGGAACTGGACCGGGACCTCTCGCGCCCTGGCGATCTCGCCGATCGGCACCGGCGACTCGCCTCCCCGCCGGGCCAGCTCGGCCAGCGCACGGACGGCGTAGGGCGACTTCGTGGTGATCGCGAGCACCGGGGCGAGTCTAGGTTATGCACATGCGCAAGCTCTCGCGTGAGCTATGGAGGTGGCTTCCTCCCATCGCGATGATGGCGCTCATCTTCGCGCTCTCCGCGATGCCGGCGAGCAACGAGGAACACGGGCTCCTGTATCTCCTCAGCCGCAAGGCTGCCCACTTCGTCGAGTACGCGCTTCTGCTCGCGCTGTGGTGGCGCGCGCTGGCGTCCAAGGTGACCGATCCGTGGGCCCTGGCGCTGGCGCTCGGGATCACCGTCCTGTACGCGGTCACCGACGAGTTTCACCAGACATTCGTGAACGGCAGGGCGGGACGGCCGCTCGACGTGGCAATCGACACGGCAGGGGCGCTCGCCGCGGCGGCGCTCATCGCCCGCACCCGGCCGCGGCGCAGGGCGCGGGCATGAATCCGCTCGGAGCGGCGCGGAGGTTTCCGACCGAGTCCCAGCGGCCGATGGTGGTGTTCGCCCACGCCCGGCTGGCGCTGGCGCTGGCGGCGGTGCTCGCGGCGGGCGTGATCGGCCTCCCCGAGGACGGCACCGCGGCCGCGGTGGTGGCGGCCGTGGGAGTGCCCTGGAGCGTGTTGAACCTCTTTCTGGCCCGCGGCCATCCCGACGTGGCGCTCAGCCCCCTCATCGCTCTCGGTGACCTGGCCATGCTCGCGATCATCGAACTGGTCGTGCCGGAGACCTACGGGGCCGTCAGGTTCCTCGCGCTCGCGCTGCTCGCGGTGCATGCGCACTTCCAGGGCGAACGGATCGGAGTTGCGGCGGCGCTGTTCGGCGTGGCGGCGCTGGCCATCCCCAACCTGCTCCAGGACCCCGTCGACAGGGGGCTTCAAGGCGAGCGGCTGGCCGTCTACGAAGTCGCCTTCGCCGCCGCGACGCTGATCACGGTGGCTCTCATCGGCCGCTTCCGGGCGGAGGAGTCGGCATCACGGCTGCGGGCGCGGGAGCTCACGCGGCGTACCCTGCGAGGCGAGAACGAGATCAGGCGCAAGCTCTCACAGGCGCTTCACGACGGACCGGTGCAGGAGCTGATCGGCCTCGACATGACCCTCTCCGCCGCGGGCGCCGCCGTGGCGCGGGGAGATGAGGCCGAGGCCACGGACCTGCTGCGCGAGGCCAGCGAGATCGCCCAGCGCAACGTGAGGAGCCTGCGCGACGAGATGCTCGACCTGGGCCCCTACGCCTATGAAGAGATCTCCTTCGAGGCTGCCGTCGAGCGGTGCCGGGGCGTCTGGGAGCGTCGCTTCGACATCCGCGCCGAGCTGGACATCGAGGCCCTTGACCTGCCGTCCGAGCTGGAAGGCGAGCTATTTCGCATCACCCAGGAAGCAGTCTCGAACGCCGGACGCCACGGGGAGGCGGACACGGTGAAGATCTCGCTTGGGAGCCGCGACGGGACGGTCGAGCTGAGGGTCACCGACGACGGCAAGGGGTTCGGTGACGTCGACCCCCTTGGCGCCACCGAGGCCGGGCACATCGGACTGGCGAGCATGCGCGAGCGCGCCGAGCTGATGAGGGGCACCCTGCGGATCGATACCGGCGACTCCGGCACCGAGGTGAAGGTGACCGCACCGCATCCCCGGCGCGGCCGGTTCGGGCTGCGCCAGCGCGGAAGGAAAGGCGGGGGCTAGATCCAGCCGCGGTCGGTGGACATCAGGACCGCCTGCGCGCGGTCCTGGGCCCCGAGCTTCGCGTAGGTGTTGTGCAGGTGGGTGCGAACGGTGCTGGTCGAGAGCTCGAGCTCCTGGGCGATCTGCTTGTAGACCTTCCCTTCCGCGAGCTTCCTGAGCACGTCGAGCTCCCGACCCGAGAGCGGGCACGGGTCGACGTTGCGCTTGCCGTTGCCGGCGTAGGGCAGCTCGTACATCAGGGAGCGCAGCCCCGCGGGTGTGAGCTCGAGCACGCGGGCGGCCTTGAGGAGCTGCTTCGGGTCCACGGCCTGCCCGTGCCCGTAATGGGCCAGCATGTCCGAGAGACGCACCATCGCCGCCTGACCGTCGGCGTCCTCGGCGTGGTGGCGCTCGATCGCGCTCGCCAGGCTGGCGGGCAGTCCCCAGCGGCGAGCAAGCACGCCGCCCACCACTGCGTGATCCACACCGAGCTCGCGACGCTCGCGGTGCACGCGCGCCTCCGGGGTTCGCGCCTCACCGTGGATCTGGGTCGGGTAGGCCTGGTAGGCGTGAACCAGCACGAGCTTGCCGATGTCGTGGAGCAGCGCGGATGTGAGGAGCTCGTCCCGGTGCGGGTAGTCGATCTCGCGGGCCAGCCGGTCGGCGGCCGCCTGGGTGGCCACCGCGTGCAGGCGAAAGCGCTCCGGCGCGATGTCCCACCCGGGGGTGCGCTCGAAGAAGTCGAAGACCTCGGCGCGGTTGGCTAGCTGCTCGACCCCCTCCGGGGTCAGGAGCTCGACCGCATCGGGGACGCTTGCGATCTTGCCGCGCTTCTTCGATGCCATCCCGTTCGCCATGCGCAGCACGGTGGTCACGAGTGCGACGTCGGACTCGACGGCCGCGACCATCTCGCCGGTCGAGGTGCGGTCCTCGCGCACCACGCGCAGGACCCGGTTGCGCGACTCGGCCAGCGCCGGGAACCCCTCGAGCGCCTCGAAGGCGGCCGTCAGGCGGCGGCCGTGGCCCTCGGCCGGGCGGGCCAGTCCGCTCGCGGCGGACGCTGGAGTTCTAGGCATTGCGGGCGCAGATGTTCTAGGGCTCATTGCAGCTTCCATGTGTTGGTCTCCGACCGTCTCCGTCCCCCTCCCGGCCTCTATCGGCAGGGCTGGACGAAAGGTTGAGTGCCTATCCGCGCTCGAGCGCTGAATCGATCCTCGCGAGGACCTCGTCGCGCCCGAGAGCGGTGACCGACTCGAAGATCCCGGGTGAGATGGTGCCGCCCGTGATGGCCACGCGCAGGGGCTGGAAGACATCCTTCGGCTTCACGCCGAACTCCTCCACGACCGCTCGCAGCGCCTCCTCCACCTGCTCTTCCTGGAAGGGCTCCACCTCCGCGAGCGCCGCTCGCACCGCGCCGAGGCGCTCGAGGGCGCCGTTCTTCATGACCCTCTCCCAGGCCTTCTCCTGGGGTGGCTGCCGCTCGACGAGGAACCCCGCCAGAGGCCAGAAGTCCGCCAGCGTCTGCATCTTCTCCTGGGCCACCTCTGCGGCGCCCACCAGCCCCTCGCGCCCGAGCAGGCTCTCGAGCCGCGCGGCCAGCTCGGCGGGCGTGAGCTCCCGCAGGTAGCGGCCGTTCATCCACCGCAGCTTCTGCTCGTCGAACACCGCCGGCGACTTCGACACCCGCTCGAGCGAGAAGCTCTTCACCAGGTCGTCGGTGGTCATGAAGGTGGTGGACGCGTCGAGCCCCCAACCGAGCAGCGCGATGTAGTTGCGGACCGCCTCGGGCAGGTAGCCCGCCGCGCGCAGCTCCTGGACGGAGGCCGCGCCGTGGCGCTTGGAGAGCTTCTTGCCGTCGGTGCCGTGCAGCAGCGGAAGGTGTGCGTACACGGGCGGATCGGCACCCAGCGCCCTCAGGATCATCGCCTGGCGTGGGGTGTTAGAGAGGTGGTCCTCACCGCGGACGACGTGGGTGATGCCCATGTCGAGGTCATCGACTGCAACCGCGAGGTTGTAGAGTGGGCTGCCGTCCGAGCGGCGGATCACGAAGTCATCGATGGCGGAGTGAGGGAAGGTGACCGTGCCCCGGATCACGTCGGTCACGACGGTCTCGCCCTCGTCCGGCACGCGCAGCCGCACGGCGCCCTCGTGCTCGTAGGCGTCTCCCTCCCAGAGGAGCCGCTCGATCTGCTCGCGATGGCGCTCGGCCCGCTCGGCCTGCGAGAAGGGGCCCTCGTCCCAGTCGAGCTCCAGCCAGCGCAGCGCGTCGAGGATCTGCTCCACGTTCTCGGGCGTCGAGCGCTCGCGGTCGGTGTCCTCTATCCGCAGCACGAACGCGCCGCCCGACCCGCGCGCCAGAAGCCAGTTGTAGAGGGCCGTGCGCGCCCCGCCGATGTGCAGCGCACCGGTGGGCGACGGGGCAAAGCGCACGCGGACGGGCTCGGTGGTCACGGTCACGATGCTAGATGGCGCGTGGCCGGCGGGCGGTGTCCCTCCCGGGCCGGTAGAACTCCTCGCCGTGCTCCTAGGCGCCCACGTCTCCACGAGCGGCGGTCTGGTGAAGGCTCACGCGCGGGGCGTCGAGATCGGGGCCCAGGCGATCCAGGTCTTCAACCAGTCCCCGCGGATGTGGCGCCCCACCCGCTGGAAGGACGACGACGTGGCGAGCTTCCGGGAGCTCATGTCCGGCGGCGATATCCGCTCGGCGGTTATCCACGCCGTCTACCTCATCAACTGCGCGTCGAAGGACGCCGAGGTGAGGGCGAAGTCGGTTGCCTCCCTCATCCATTCGCTGCGGATGGGGGACGCGATCGGCGCCGCAGGCGTGGTGCTGCACCCGGGATCGACCGTGGGCGAGCCCCACGACGAGGCGATCGCGCGGGCGGGCGAGGTGGTGCGGGAGGCGCTCGCCGAGTCCGAGAGCTGCCCGCTTCTGCTCGAGGACACCGCCGGTGCCGGAAACACGCTCGGTCGCTCGTTTGCCGAGCTGGCGGGCCTGATCGAGCTGGCGGGCGACCATGAGCGTCTCGGGCTCTGCCTCGACTCGTGTCACCTGCTGGCAAGCGGCTTCGACGTGCGCACGGCCGAGGGGATCGAGAAGTTGATGGACGACTGCGTGTCGCTCGTGGGCGAAGGGCGCCTGCGTTGCCTGCACGTGAACGACTCGCAGACCCCGCTCGGCTCGAACCGCGACCGGCACGCCCCGCTCGGGGAAGGGGAGCTGGGCGCGAGAGGATGCGCCGCGTTTCTCTCCGAGCCCCGCTTCGAGGGCCTGCCTGCCATCTTCGAGGGCCCGGGCGTCGAGGGAAGCGCTCCCGCCGAGGCCGACGTGGACCAGATGAAGAAGCTCAGGACCCGCGGCCTGCGCGCCCGGAGGCGACGCCGCGGAGCAGCACGCCAGACCTAGAGGTCTCGCAGGTCGAAGGTCGAGTCGAAGCCGAGCGGCTCGGGCTTCTCGAAGAAGGCCGGGTTCACGCAGTCGAACGGCTCCCCGTCGCCGTCGTATGCGCGCTCGACGGAGGTGCGGCACTGCGGGAGCGGCATCCCGGTCATCTTGACGCCGCCGAAGCCGTGACGCGTGCGCTCGGCGCCCTCCAAGGCGTCGACGTCGATCTCCGCCCGGAACACCTTGTTCATGCAGCCCATGAAGCGCCCGCCGGTGTCCTCGTCGTCGAAGAGGTAGAGGTACTGGCAACCGGAGTCGATGCACCCGGCCGGATGCAGCACGCGGTCACAGAACGTGCAGCACTGCCGGCACTCGTGCAGCTCGCGGGGATCGGCGACGGGCGCTCTTTCCACGCGGCAAGTGTAGCCGCGGGTGCACGGCGCCGCCGCGCTTCAGAGAGGGCCGGGGGGCGCCTGCTCAGGCCGCGAGGCCCGCGCCGGGCAGCGAGTCGAGCTCGGCGCGGCAGGCCCCGCAGGCGGAGATCCGGTACGTGTCGCCGAGCAGCAGCCGCCGCCGCCCGACGCGCAGCTCGAGCTCGTGGTCGCCGGGGAAGCTGCGGCAGAGATCCTTCAGGTCGTCGAGGAAGGTCTCCGCCACATCCGGCTGCACCTCCACGGTGACCCGCCGCGACGGGGGCTCCGCTGCGGCGGCCTCGGCGGCGGCGCTCACCTCCTCGGGCGTGGGCTCGAAGGCCTCCACCTCCTGTGCCACGAGCTTGACCTCGCCCTGCTCCTTGTGGTCGACCCGCCCCTTCACGATCACCACCTTGTCCACGTCCACCTTCTCGGCATTGGCGGCGTAGGCGGAGTTGAAGACGAGCATCTCGACCTGGCCCTCGAGGTCATCGAGCGTGGCGAACATCATCGGATCCCCCTTGCGCGTGCGGATCCGCTTGCACTCGGAGATCATGCCGCCTACCGTGACGAGCTCACCATCGCGGCGCTTGTCCAGCTCGGCAAGCGATGAGTCCACGCGCGCCTTGAGAGCCGGGCGCACCTCCTTCAGTGGGTGGCTCGACAGGAACAGCCCGAGGGCCTCCCTCTCCCAGACGTTCAGCTGCGCCCGCTCGTCCGGCAGCGCCGGAACGGGCGGGTCCGGCGCGCCCGCCGAGCCGGCCGCTGCGCCGGCGCCCGCCACCGGCTCCTCGAGGTCGAAGATCGATGCCTGCCCACTGAGGGCGTCCTGCTGGGTCTTCTGGCCGGCTCCCTGGGCCTGCTCGAGCACCTGCAGCAGGCCCGTGCGTGTGGCGCCGGTCGAATCGAAGGCACCGCACTTGATAAGGGCCTCGATCGCCTTCTTGTTCACCGCGCGGCAGTCGACCCGGCGGCAGAAGTCCCACAGGGAGGAGAACGGGCCGCTCTCCTCGCGTGAGGCGATGATCGCATCGACCGCTGCGGCGCCCACGTTCTTGACCGCATCGAGGCCAAACCGGATGTTGCCCCCCACCACGACGAAGCGGTGACCGCATTCGTTGACGTCGGGGGGCAGCACCCCGATCCCCATCTCCTCGCAGCAGGAGACGAAGAACGGCACCTTGTCCTTGGTCGACATCACCGAGGAGATCAGCGCCGCCATGTACTCGGCCGGGTAGTTGGCCCGCAGCCACGCGGTTCTGTAGGAGATCAGGCCGTAGCAGGTGGCGTGGGCCTTGTTGAAGCTGTAGTCAGCCGCCGCCTCGTTGAGCGACCACAGCTCGTCGATGGCCCGGTCGTTCGTGCCCGTCGCGCGCGCGCCCTGAAAGAAACGCTCCCTCAGGGCGGCCATGGCCTCGCGGTTCTTCTTGCCGATCGCCTTGCGCAGATCGTCGGCCTCGGCGCCGGAGAAGCCGGCGATCGCCTTCGCGATCTGCATCGACTGCTCCTGGTAGAGGATCACCGAGTAGGTGGGCTCGGTGATGGCGCGCAGACGGTCGTCGATGTATGTGACCGCCTCGGGATTGCGCTTGTTGCGCGCGTAGATGTCGATGTGCCGCATGGCGCCGGGGCGGTATAGGGCGACCATGGCGACGATGTCCGCGAACTCCGTCGGCTGTACCTTCTTGAGTGCCTCCCGCATGCCGTCTGACTCGAGTTGGAAGACGCCGATCGAGGCGCCGCGGGAGAGCATCTCGAACGTCCTGGCGTCGTCCAGGGGCAGCGCGGTCATGTCGGGCCGCACGCCGGTTGACTCCTCGATGATCTCGAGGCAGTCCGTGATCACGTCCAGGTTTCGGAGCCCCAGGAAGTCGATCTTCAGGAGCCCGATCTCCTCGATCGGCTTCATCGAGTACTGGGTGACCACCTTGGTGCAGCGCTCTCCGTCCTGGCTCACGCCCGACCGGTCATCCATCAGCTGCAGCGGCACGATGTCGGTGAGAGGGCGGTCGGCGATCAGGACCGCCGCGGCGTGCACGCCCGCGTTTCGTACGATTCCCTCGAGGCCGCGCGCGGTGTCGATCACCTCGCGGGCGTCGGGCTCGCTGTCATAGGCCCGCTTCAGCTCGGGCTCGTCCTTGAGGTACTCCTCGAAGGACTTCGAGCGGCCCATCACCGGCTCGGGAATCAGCTTGGCTAGACGGTCTCCGGTGGCGTAGTCCTTGCCGAGCACCCGCGCGGCGTCGCGCGTGGCGTTTCGGGGCAGCATCTTGCCGAAGGTCACGATCTGAGCGACGGACTCCTGCCCGTACTTGTCAGACACGTACCGGATCACCTGCTCGCGGCCCTTGACCGAGAAGTCGATGTCGAAGTCAGGCATCGATACCCGCTCCGGGTTGAGGAAGCGCTCAAAGAGCAGGCCGTAGGCGAGCGGGTCGGCCTCGGTGATGTCCAGACAGTAGGAGACGATCGAGCTGGCCGCCGAGCCGCGCCCCGGGCCCACGGCGATGCCCTGCCCCTTCGCGAACGTCACGAGGTCCCACACGATCAGGAAGTAGGCGTCGAAGCCCATCCGCCCGATCACCTCGAGCTCCATCTCCATCCGCTCGATCGCCTCCGCCGGCGGCGGATCGCCGTAGCGGCGGCGCAGGCCGGCCTCGGCCAGGCCGCGCAGGAAGGCACCCTCGTCCCGTCCATCCGGGGTCTCGTAGCTGGGGATCAGCAGCTTGCCGAGCTCGATCTCCACCTCGCAGCGCTCCGCGATCTCGAGCGACGTCGGTATCGCCTCCGGCCACTGGACGAACGCCTCGCCCATCTCCGAGGAGTCCTTGAGGTAGAACTCGTTGGTGTCGAAGGAGAGCTTTGGCTCGCTGAGCGTGCTCTTGGTCTGGACGCAGAGGAGCGCCGCGTGATTGGTGTAGTCCTCGCGGCCCAGGTAGTGGACGTCCCCCGTGCCGACGAGCGGGCGGCCCAGCTCGCGGGCGATCCGCACGATTCCCTCGTTGGCCTTGTCCTGCGCGGGGATGCCGTTCTTCTGGACCTCGAAGTACACGTTCTCGGGTCCGAACGCCCCGATCAGCTCATCGACGTGCGCGCGTGCCTCGGCCGGGCTGTCTTCCACGAGCCGGCGGCAGAAGCGCGACTGCAGGCACCCCGTGAGCGCGATCACGCCGGCCGAGTGGCGCTCGAGCAGCTCCATGTCGACGTTCGGCTTCCCGCGACTCCATCCCTCGAGGAACCCCGCGGAGGTGAGCTTCACCAGGTTGCGGAAGCCCTCGTCGGTCTCCGCCAGGAGCGTCAGATGGTTGCGCTCGCGCCGGACCGCCTGGCTCGCTCGGTCGTCGACGAAGTAGGCCTCGAGCCCCAGGATCGGCTTGATCCCGTGCCTCTTGCAGGCCTTGTAGTGCTCGACGGCGCCGTTCATCACCCCGTGGTCGGTCAGCCCGAGGGCCGGCTGCCCGAAGGCGGCGGCCCGCTCGGTCAGGGCGTCGATCTTGCAGGCACCGTCGAGGAGGGAGTACTCCGAGTGCACGTGGAGGTGGACGGAGGGCGGCGGCACGGAGCCAATATAGGCCCGGGACCGGACCTCTCCCGGCGCTCGGGCCACCACCGCCGAGACGGCCCCGCACGATGCGGCATCGACGTGTGATCCGCCGTCCCCCCTACTCGGGTATACCCTCGTGCATGATGAAAGAGGGGCCGATCCCGCTGTTCGCCCATGGCATCATCGAGTACGTCGCCGGCGCCCTGCTGGTGGTGGCTCCCTTCGTGCTCGGCTTCGACAGCGGGGAGGCCACGGCGGTGTCGATCGTGATCGGCGTGCTGATCATCGCGATCGCAGCCTCGAGCGACGGGCCCACGAGCCTCGTGAACCAGCTGCCGCGACCCGCGCACGTGGCTCTCGACTACGTGCTCGTGGCGCTCCTGATCGCGATGCCCTTCCTCGCGGGCTTCTCCGATGAGACGCCGCCGACCGCGCTCTTCATCGCCCTTGGGGTGGCCCACCTGTTGATCACGATCGGTACCCGCTTCCGCGCCCCGGCGGAGGCGCGGCCCGCGGCGGGATCCGACTGACGCACGCCGCCCGGGCGCTTTTAGCTCGGCGCCGTCCTAGCGAGAGTTGCTGCGCGACCACGAACGGGCAGGACGGCGGAGCGGCCCGCCGGCCGTGGCGGCGCGCCGTCCTGCCTGGCGGTTGCAGCGCGACCACGGGGCAGGACGACGGAGCGGCCCGCCGGCGTGGCGGCGCGCCGTCCTGCCTGGCGGTTGCAGCGCGACCACGGGGCAGGACGGCAGAGGTCCTCGTGCAGACTGCTCGTCGAAGAAGGTCAC
>JAUJNT010000003.1:0-110865 GCA_030448005.1 Thermoleophilaceae bacterium | reverse complement strand
CCACGGGGCAGGACGGCAGAGGTCCTCGTGCAGACTGCTCGTCGAAGAAGGTCACATCGACGTAGCCCACCTCTAGACGGACGTTGAGGTGCGCCCACGGGTGCTCGGGGTCGCCGAGGATGGCGGCGTAGAGTTCGCCTCGCTCGTGTCGCTGGCGCGCGGTCTCCACGTCGAGCGGGTGACGATCCGTGACGAGAGGTCCGACCAGCGCTCGCTGTAGCTGACCGTTCGTGGAGAAATGGGACTTTCCATGCCAGTACCAGGACAGCCACGACGCTTATCGAGCCTGCCGATTGTAGACGCGCGGTTGGTCGAGTGACCGAGGAAGGCGCGCGGAGTAGCCCCGAGATCGACGGGCCGTGCTTGCCGCCACACGATGTGTACTAGGTATCGCTTCCCTGTAGCGAATCAGTGGGCTGGCGCGCGCCAGCGCTGCGAGCAGCCCTCGACGACGACCCGGCCGTCCTGCGCCTGCGCTACCCGAGCCGCGAATCGCTGATCACGCGCAGCGTGGCGGAGGCGGTTGAGCTGCTTGGAGTGGGGCTCGTCGTCGTCGCTTGGCCGTCGGTCGCGCTCGTGGCGGTGGGTGGGTTCCTGTGGATGGCGGGCGGGAGTTCTGGCGCCGGAGTGGGCGGGATGCTGTTTGAGAACGGCTTCGCCGCACGCCGGTCTCGGATGAAACGCGCGAGCGCTGGCTGCGAGGCGAGCGACATGCGGTTTGCGCTATGTGGGGCGGTTCTGCTCCTGATTGCCGGATCCGGTTCGTCGTCTGACGAACCGCGCAGCCGCTCCCGGATGCTGACCCGGACGCCGTGTCCGGCGCCTCTCGGCCGGGCAGCTTGCCGCGCCACGCCGCCCGGCAGAAGCGCTCCAGTCGCAGAGGCGGCCAGCGATAACACCGGGCTCGCAGCCCATCGAGCAAACTACGGCGTGCCCACATCTGCGTTCTCCCACAGAAAGCCCGTGTTCCGGAACCAAGACGCTACGACCGGACTACCAGGGCCCTCCGGTGAGAACGATCGGGCGACGTCCGGGCATCGATCAGCGCTCGCGGCGAGCGATCGACTCGTATTCGCCGAAGGCGGGAACCGGCTCGTAATTCTGCGCGAGATCGGTCTTGAGGGCGTAGGTCTCCTGATCTTTCGCCGTGTGGTCGCGCTTTGTCACGTGCGCGATGTTGGGCGGTTCGAAGACGTAGTGCTCGTCGAAGGCCGGCTCTCCGGAGTCGTCGTAGATACGCCAGGTCGCCTGCTCCAAGAAGAGGTCCCCCTCCGAATCGGGCTCACGTGCGAAGGTGTAGCTGAGGTCGCCGCGTAGCTCCTCATCGAGGAAGTCCACGCCGACGTAGCCCACCTCGAGACGTACGACGAGGTAGGCCCATGGGTGTTCCGGGTCGCCGAGGATGGCGGCGTAGAGCTCTCCTCGCTCGTGTCGCTCGCGCGCGGTCTCCACGTCGAGCGGGTCGACGATGTACAAGCCGCGCTTTGACCAGCGCTCGCCGTAGCTGACCGTTCGTGGAGAGATCAAACTTTCCATGCCAGTACTGGGAGAGGCGACGATGCTTGTCCAGCCCACGGACTGTAGACGCGCGCGTGAAGTCGAGCCGCGCCCCCGCGGCTCGTCAGGCTCGACCTATGCCCCTTCGTCGCCGATGCCAGCCGAGTTCTTTGGCCGGCTCCTAGGTCTCCTCGCCGCCGCGCGCGGCGAGGATGCCGCCGAGGACCACCAGCCCGACCGCGCCCGCAGCGCCGATCTTCGCCCTGTTCTGAGCCATCTTGCGCTTGGCTACGCGAGAACCGACCTGCCAGACGATCCATCCCAGAATTGAGTAGCTCTTGGAGTTCATGTCGTGTCCCTTCCCCGGTTTCGGATTCGGTATGCCATACGCGTCTGGAGGCTCCAGAGCTCGATGAACCCCGGGCTCGCCCCCTGGGAGAAGAGGCCGCCCGACTCGCTGAAGCCGGCCAGGGCCTCGTCGTAGAGCGCGTTCGGCGAGCTGCGGGCCACGGCACTCGCGCGGCCCTTGTAGAGCCGCATCGTGACCTCGCCCGTCACATGGGCGTTGACGCTGTCCATGTACGCGTCGAGATCCTCCCGCAGCGGCTCGTACCAGAGCCCGGCGTACACGAGAAAGGCCCACTGCTCGTCCAGTGCCCGCTTGAAGCGGTTCTGGTGGATCGTGCCCACCAGCTTCTCCAGCTCCGCGTGGGCGCTCAGCAGGATCGCCGCGGCGGGCACCTCGTAGAGGTCGCGGACCTTGAGGCCCACGATCCTGTCCTCGATGTGGTCCACCACCCCGACGCCGTGCCGGGCCCCGAGCTCCCCGCAGCGCTCGATCAGCTCCACCAGCCCGAGGCGCTCCCCGTCGAGCGCGACCGGTGCGCCGCGTTCGAACCCGACCTTGAGGTCCTGCGGCTCGTCGGGCGCATTCCGGGGGTCGGTGACGAGCTCGAAGACGTCATCGTGGGGCGGCTCGGCAAGGTCCTCTATCGGTCCACCCTCGGAGGAGCGGCCCCAGATGTTGTCGTCGATCGAGTAGGGCGTGACCTCGGTTCCGCCCTTCACCGGGATGCCATGCTCGCGCGCGTAGGCGATCTCCTCCTCCCGGCCCATCTGCCAGCCACGGACCGGGGCGATGATCTTCATCGCGGGGTCGAGCGCCATGATCGTCGACTCGATCCTCACCTGGTCGTTGCCCTTGCCGGTGCAGCCGTGGGCGATCGTGTCGCACCCCGTTGCGCGGGCGGCCTTCACGGCGAGCTTTGCGATCAGTGGCCGTCCGAGCGCGGTGAAGAGCGGGTAGCCGCCGCCGTAGAGAGCGTTGGCCTTGATCGCCGGGAGCACGTAGTCGCGGGCGAACTCCTCTCGGGCATCGACCACCTGACAGTCCACCGCGCCGAGATCGAGCGCCTTGCCGCGCACGACGTCGAAGTCCTCTCCGGGCTGGCCGAGGTTCACGGTGAGGGCAACGACCTCGGTCTCGTATGCCTCCTGGATCCACTTGACCATCACGCTCGTGTCGAGCCCGCCCGAGTAGAGCAGCAGCACGCGCCCGACCTCGGCTGGGTCGGCCTCGTACGAGGCGGTGCTGGGGATCGAGTGGCGCTCCTCGGTCATCGGGGCGCGGAACCTAGCAGCGCCTCATCCGAGCGCGGCCGCCAGCCGAGTCACCGCATCGTCGACCTCCGCCTCGGTGACCGTGAGGGGCGGCAGCAGCCGGACCGTGTCGGGGCCCGTGGCGTGCACCACCAGCCGCTGCTCGAGCAGCAGGCGGCGGGCCAGCCCCGGGCCGTCGTCAGCTCGGAAGGCCAGCATCAGGCCGCGCCCGCGGGCGTCGAGCTCGAGGCCGCGCAGGCCCTCGAGGAGCCGAGCACCCTGCTCTCGCACGGAGGCGAGCAGGGCGGCGTCGGTCACCACCTCGAGCACGGCATTGGCCGCCGCTGCCACCACCGGGCCACCCGCGAAGGTGGATCCGTGATCACCGGGCTGCAGGACGTCCGCGTGCTCGGGCGTCGTCACGCACGCGCCGATCGGCAGCCCTCCCCCGAGCCCCTTGGCGGCGGTCATCACGTCCGGCCGGACTCCCACGGCCTGCCATGCCCAGATCTCGCCGGTGCGCCCCATGCCGCACTGGATCTCGTCGAAGATGAGCAGCGCGCCGTGCCGGTCACACGCCTCCCTCGCCGCGTGGAGCACCTCTTCGGACAGAGGGTGGATGCCCGACTCGCCCTGGACCGGCTCGAGCACCACCGCCGCGGTCTGGTCGCTCACCGCAGCGGCGAGCGCCTCGGGATCCTCGCGCGGCACCGCGGCGAAGCCCGGCACCAGTGGGGCAAAGGGCGCCTGCTTGGCTTCCTGGGGGGTCGCCGACAGGGCTCCCATGGTGCGACCGTGAAAGCCGCCCTCGGCCACCACGAACCCGCCACCGGGACGGCGGCGGCGGGCCAGCTTCAGCGCGCACTCGACCGCCTCCGCACCGGAGTTCGACAGGAAGACCTTGCCGCCGAGGGAGACCTCCGAGAGGCGCGCCGCCAGGCGCAGGGCGGGCTCGGTGTAGAAGAGGTTGCCCACGTGCACCAGGCGCCGGGCCTGTTCGGTCACGGCCTCCACGAGCGCGGGGTGGCAGTGGCCGATCTGCACCACCGAGATGCCGGCGAGGAAGTCGAGGTACTCGTTGCCCTCGGAGTCCCACAGCCGCGTTCCCTCCCCCCGCACGAACTCGACGGGATTGCGGGCGTAGGTGCCCATCGTCGCGCGGTTCTCGAGTGCCTGCAGATCGGCTAGGGCCACAGCTTGGTCCCGATCCCCTTGTGGGTGAAGAGCTCGAGCAGGAGCGAATGGGGACGCCGGCCATCGACGATGTGTGCGTTTCGCACACCGCCCCCCAGCGCCTGCACGCACGCCTCGAGCTTTGGCCGCATGCCTCCCTGGACGCTTGGCAGCCGCTGCCGGACATCCTCGGCGGTGGCCTGCGCGATCAGGGACCCCGGGTCCGCCGGGTCGGCGAGCCAGCCCTCGACGTCGGTCAGGAAGATCGCCTTGAACGCTCCGAGGGCGGCGGCGACCGCCGCGGCGGCGGAGTCCGCATTCACGTTGTAGGACTGGCCCTCGGCGTCTGCCCCGACGGATGCCACCACGGGGATGTAGTCGGCGGCGATGTGGTTGAGCACGTCGACGTCCACCCGCTCGATCTCTCCGACGAAGCCGATGTCCCGCTCGCCGGCCAGCTGCTTCTTCACGGTGAACAGGCGCCCGTCGTCTCCGCAGAGGCCCACCGCGGGCTGGCCGTGGCGGCCGAGCAGCAGCACGATGTCCTTGTTCTGCTTGCCGACCAGCACCATCTTCGCCACCTCCACCGTGGCGGCGTCGGAGACCCTCAGGCCGTCCACGAACTCGACCGGCATGCCCAGGCGCTCCATGTAGGCCGTGATGTCCGGCCCCCCTCCGTGCACCACCACCGGGTTCAGGCCCACGTACTTGAGGAGCACCACATCTCGCGCGAAGTCCTCCTTGAGCCCGTCGTCGATCATGGCCGCGCCGCCGTACTTGATCACCACGGTGCGGCCATGGAAGTCCCGGATGTACGGCAGCGCCTCGAGGAGGGTCTCTACGTCGCGCATTCCGATCAGCCTTGCCCCTTCACGTACTGGGAGTTGAAAGCGGCGTAGGCCTCGGACAGGTCGCTGAAGAAGACCTCGGTCTCGCCTCCCTCCCCGGGGATCGTGAGCTCGAAGTCGATCTCCTCGCCCCGCACCGCATCCTCGAGCTCTCGCAGACGGGCGTCGTCCAGGCCGACGACATCCCCGGCGCAGACCACCTGACGACCCTCGATGGCCAGGTCCACCAGGAATGGCTCATCCGATGGAAGGGCCTGGCCGGCGGCCTGCAGGACGCGCCCGAAGTTCGGGTCCGCGCCATGCAGCGCGGCCTTCACCAGTGGCGAGTCGGCCACCGCCCGGGCCACCGGCTCGACCGTCTCGGCGGCGCCACGCACCACTATGCGGCCCACCCGCTCTGCACCCTCACCATCGCTCACGATCTCGAGCGCCAGCTGGCGCAAGAGCGCGTCGAGCGCCTCCCCGAGGCGGAGCTCGTCCTCGGACTCGGGCTCGACCGGCGTGCCGGACGCTCCGTTCGCGAACGCGAACACGGTGTCGCTCGTCGAGAGTTGGCCGTCCACGGAGATCCTGTCGAAGGAGCGCTTGACGCACACCCCCACCAGCAGGTCGAGCGTCTCGGCGGTGAGCAGAGCGTCGGTCTCGACGAAGCAGAACATTGTGGCAAAGCGCGGCGAGATCATGCCGGCGCCCTTGGCTTGAGCCGCCAGCCGCACGATGCCCGCGGTCAAGTCCACCTCGAGCGCGCACCGCTTGGGCGCGTGGTCGCTGGTGAGAATCGCGCGCGAGAAGGCGTCCGCGTCCGCGCCGAGCTGCGCGCAGGCGGACTCAACCCCGGCGAGCACGGGTCCGCGCGGTAGCTCGTGACCGATCGCGCCGGTCGATGCAAGGCCGACCGATGGTGGGTCCAGGCCAAGCAGCTCAGCAGCGCGTGACTGCGTCGCCAGGGCGGTCTCATAGCCGCGGCGGCCGTCGCCCACGTTCGAGCAGCCGGAGTTGGCCACCGCGGCGCGCAGCCGGTCGAGCGAGGCCTCGCGCGAGACCATCACGGGCGCGCCCACGCGAGCGTTGGTGGTGAAGCGGGCGGCCGACACGGTGGCGGGCTCGTCGGAGGCGAGCACGGCCACGTCGAGCCCGTTCGGCTTGATCCCCGCGGCCACACCGGCAGAGCGAAAGCCGCGCGGCAGGAGCGCGGGGTCGAGCTCGGTGACATGGGCCGGCCGATCGACCCAGCGCGAGCGGAAGAAGGTCATGCGAGCCCCTCGGTCTCCGGCAGCCCGAGCATCAGGTTCAGGTCCTGGACGGCCTGACCCGCCGCGCCCTTCCACAGGTTGTCGATCGCCACCTCGACCAGCACGCGGTCGCCGGTCACGGTTACGTAGGCCCGCGCGCGGTTGGTCCCGCGGACGTCGGCCGTGCGCGGCGGCTCGGCCACCACATCGATGAAAGGCTCGCCTTCGTAGGCATCATGGAACAGCCCCAGGGTCTCGTCCTTCGTCAGGTCTGAGGCGGTGATGGCGTAGCTGGTGGCCAAAAGCCCCTGGTCCACCGGGATCAGGTGAGGGACGAAGGTGATGCCCACCCCGTCGGGCAACTCCTGCTCGAGCTCCGCACTATGGCGGTGGCCCTCGGTCTTGTAGGCGTTCACGTTGTCCGCCGCTGATACGTAGTGCGTCTGGTCGGTGGCCTCGCGGCCGGCCCCTGACACGCCCGTCTTGATGTCCACCACGGCGTCACGAAGGTGCTCGCGCAACGGCCAGAGGCCCAAGAGCGCCGCCGTCGGGTTGCAACCCGGCGCGGCCACGAGGTTCGCGCCGCGGATCTCCTCGCGATGGCCGATCTCGGGCAACCCGTAGACGGCCTCAGGCAACAGCTCCGGCGCCTCGTGGGGCTGGTACCAGCGCTCGTAGCGCTCCCGGTCGAGCCTGAAGTCGGCCGAGAGGTCCACCACCTTCAGTCCCCGCTCGCGCAGTGCGCGCACGGCCGGGGCGGCCGCACGGTGTGGGTAGGCCACCATGGCGGCATCGGCACGCTCGGCCAGCGAATCGGCGTCGAAGGCCTCCATCGTGAGGCCGACGCGGTGTATCGGGTACAGCTCGTCGTGGCGCCGACCGGCGTCGGAGCGGGCGGTGACCGCTGTGAGCTCGAGTGCGGGGTGACGTTGCACGATGGCGGCGCACACCGCGCCCCCGAACCCCGCAGCTCCCACCACGGCCACCCGCTGGCTAGGCACGCAGCCGCCCCCCGATCTCAGCCAGCGCCGCCTCGATGGCATGGCGGCTCCTCGCCACCTCCTCGTCGGTCAGCGTGCGGTCCGCCGCGCGGAACTCGAGCCGCAGCGCCAGGGAGCGGTTGCCCGCGCCGACCTGCTCGCCCGCGTAGACGTCGAACACACGGGCGCTGTGGAGCAGGTCCCCCCCACCCCGCCGCACGGCAGCCTCCAGCTGGGCGGCGCTCACCTCGGCGGGTGAGACCACCGCGATGTCCTGCAACACGGAGGGGTAGCTCGTGAGGTCCTCGAACACGGTCACGGCCGCGGCCTCGCCGGCGAGCGCGTCCGCGTCGAGCTCGAAGGCCGCGGCTGCCTCCAGGTCCCACGCCTGCGCCACGAGGGGATGCAGCTCCCCTACCCAGCCGGCCTCGGCACCGCCGGCAAGTCGCACGCTCGCGCTCCGCCCCGGGTGAAGGAACGGCAGGGTCGCGGGCTCGACCGCGTGCTCCAGACCGGCTGCGCCGAGTACGGCGCCCGCGAGCGCCTTGGCGGCGAAGAAGTCGGCGGGGACGCGCTCGCGCCGCCAGGTCCCCGGGGCGGCCTCGGTGAGCAGCGCGCCGAGGTGGTGGCGCTCATCCGCCGGTGTCCGGCCACGCGGGCTGCCCTCGGGCGCCTCGAGGCTCTCGCCCGGCCGGTAGACGTGGGCGGACTCGAACAGTGCGAGCGCCGCGGCGCCGTGGGCGGCATTGTGACGGGCGGCGTCGAGCAGCCCCGGCAGGAGCAGCGGGCGCATGACCGAGCCGTCCTCGCTTAGCGGGTTCTCAATCCGCAGGCTCGGCATGTCGCCCACCCGCAGGCGATCGAGCGCCTCGGGCGAGATGAAGCTCCAGCTCACTATCTCGTGGGCGCCACGATCGCGCAGCGAGTCCTCCAGCCTGCGCCGCAGCCGCTGCCCGTGCGTCAGGCGACCCACCGCGCGCCGGCGGGAGGGCAGGGTGATCGGCAGGCGCTCGAGCCCGTGGATGCGGGCCACCTCCTCGATCAGGTCCGCCTCACGCTGCACGTCCACGTCGCGCCAGTACGGGACGGGGACGCCTAGCACCGCCGGCGCTCTCGCCTCTACTGCGAAGCCGAGCCGTCGCAGGATCTGCGTGATCTCGCCCGCGTCGATCGCCTGCCCGAGCAGCCCCTCGAGACGCTCGACGCGGAGATCGATCACCCGTGGTCTGGCGAGAGCCGGATAGGCGTCGATCGTGCCGGGCACCATCCGCGCGCCGCACAACTCGATCATCAGCTTCGCGGCAAGGCGCTGCCCGGCCATCGCCAGCTCCGGATGCAGCTGCTTCTCGAAGCGGGCGGAGGCCTCCGTGCGAAGTCCCAGCCTCTTCGAGGAGCGGAGGATGTTGGGGCCCACCCACGTGGCGGCCTCCATCAGAACCCGCGTTGTGAGATCGGACACCTCGGAGATCTGGCCGCCCATGATGCCGGCGATGCCCGAGGGGCCTTCCGCGTCGCACACGAGGACGGCGTCGCAATCGAAGGTCCGCTCGACATCGTCGAGGGTTACCATCCGCTCGCCCGGCGCCGCCCGGCGCACGACGATGCGCCGGCCGCGCACCTCGTCCAGGTCGAAGGCGTGGAGGGGCTGCCCGCAGGTGAGCATCACGTAGTTGGTGATGTCCACCACGTTCGAGATGGCCCGCTGGCCGGCGGCCGCCAGACGCTGCCTCAGCCATGCAGGGGACGGCCCGACCTTAACGTCCTCGAACACGCGGGCCGTGAAGCGAAGGCAGATCTCGGGGTCTGCGACCTCCACCGCGGCGTGGTCCTCCACCCGGTCCCCGCCCGTGCTCTGCGCGTCGGATTCCGTCGGATCCTCGGCCAGCGCGGTCCCGGTTGCGGCGTGCAGCTCGCGGGCGATGCCGTAGACCGCCAGGCAGTCGGGGCGGTTGGGCGTGATCTCGAGCTCGAGGACCTCGTCGGTGATCGGCAGGTGCTCCTGCAGCGGCGCGCCCGCGGGCAGGTCGTCGGGCAGCACCATGATCCCGCCGTGGTCCTCTCCTATCCCCAGCTCGTCCTCGGCCAGGATCATCCCGCTCGAGGAGACGCCCCTCAGGCTGGCCTCTCCGAGCGGGGTCCCGTCTGGCATGACCGCGCCGGGCAGGGCCACCGCCACGGTCTGGCCCGTGGCCACGTTGGGCGCGCCGCAGACGATCGTGCGCGGGTGCCCGGAGCCGTCGTCGACCTGGCAGACGCTCAGCCGGTCCGCGTCCGGGTGGCGCTCTGCCTTCAGCACCCGCCCGACGACGAACTTGTCGGTGGAGCCCACCCCCAGCCGCTCGATGCGCTCGACCTCGGTGCCGGTCATGTCCAGGCGCTCGGCAACCTCCGCGGCGGACAGGCCGGGGTCGACGTAGGACCTGAGCCAGTTGAGCGGGATCCTCATGAGCCGAACTGCTCCAGGAAGCGGAGGTCGTTGTCGAAGAACATCCGCAGGTCCGGCACGCCGTGGCGAAGCATCGCTATCCGCTCGATGCCCATCCCGAACGCAAAGCCCTGCACGCGCTCGGGGTCATAGCCGTCGTCCTCGACGAACCCGAGCACGTTGGGGTCCACCATCCCCGAGCCCAGGATCTCAATCCAGCCCGAGCCTTTGCAGAGGTTGCAGTTGGAGCCGTCGCCCAGGTAGCCCGATCCTCCGCACTTGAAGCAGGAGACGTCCACCTCCACGCTCGGCTCGGTGAACGGGAAGTAGTGCGGGCGCAGCCGGATCTCCCGCTCGGCGCCGAAGATCGCCCGGGCGAACTCGAGCAGCACGCCCTGGAGGTCGCCGAGCGTGATGTCCTCATCCATCGCCAGCCCCTCGATCTGGTGGAACATCGGTGTGTGGGTTGCATCCGAGTCGCGCCGGTAGACCCTGCCGGGAACGATGATGTAGATCGGCGGCTCCTGCTCCTCCATCGCCCTCACCTGCATCGGCGAGGTGTGGGTGCGCAGCAGCACCTCATCGGAGACGTAGAAGGTGTCCTGCAACATACGGGCCGGGTGGTCCGGCGGATGATTGAGCGCGGTGAAGTTGTAGTAGTCGTACTCGATCTCCGGGCCCTCGGCCACCGAGAACCCGAGGCCGAGGAACACGTCCTCGATCTCGCGCCGTGTCTCGGTGATCAGATGCAGGTGCCCGAGCAGCTGGGGAGGGTCGCCCGGCAACGTGACGTCGATCCTGTCGGTGCGCAGCGCCTCGTCGAGCTCGGAGGCCTCCAGCTCGCTCGTGCGGCGCTCGAGCAGGCTCTCGAGTGCGCGCTTGACCTCGTTGCCCCCCTTGCCCACCGGGCCGCGCTGCTCGGGCGGCAGCTCACCTATCGAGCGCAGCATCGTGGTCAGCTCGGCTTTGCGACCGAGGTAGCGCACCCGCAGCCCCTCGAGCTCGGCGCTCGAGCCGGCGCCCGCGATGGCGGCCTCCGCCTCGACGCGCAGCTCCCGCAGACGTGAGGAGGTGTCAGGCATCGCAGGCCATCCCCCTTCTCAGCTCGTACAGCGCCACGGTGGCCGCCATCGCAACGTTGAGCGAGTCCGGTCCTCCCTCTCGGAGTGGGATGCGGGCGGCGGCGTCAGCCTCCCTCACCAGCTCCTCCGGCAGGCCGAGGCGCTCGCCGCCCAGGCACAGGACCACTGGCGCTCGCGCGCCCCCTGCCGCCTGTGCGAGGGTCAGCGGCGCGCCGGCGTCGAGGGCCAGCTTGAAGCCCGGCAGCTCCTCGACCTCCGCGGTGGCCGGCGGGCGGCTGAATATCGACCCCATGCTCGCTCGCACCGCCTTCGGCGACCACGGGTCGGCACAACGCGGTCCGAGGATGACCGGCCCGTCACAGAAGGCGTGCGCCGCCCGCACGATCGTGCCGATGTTCCCCGGGTCTGCAACGCCGTGGAGAAAGAGGCAGACATCCCCGCGAGGCTCGGACCACCGTTGGCGGTAGACGCCGATCACCCGCGCGCCCGACCCGAGCGCGCTCACGCGCTCGAGCAGGTGGGGCTCCACGTCCACGTCGGCCCTGAGCAGCATCTCCGGCTGCCAGCCCGCGGCCGCTGCCGCCATCACCAGGTCCTCGCCCTCGGCGGCGAACAGGCCGGTCGCGGTCCGCTCCTTCTTTCGCTGGAGCTTCCGTATCTGCTTGAGCTGTGCGTTGTCGGGGGACGTGATCATGGAGGAGAGGTGAGGGAATCGGCCGGAGAACGAAAAAGAGCGCCTCGCGGGGCGCCCTGGGAGTTCGTCGCTGCCGCTTGCCCCGAGTCAGGCAGCGGCCGCCTCCCGGGCGGTCTCGGCAAAACGTCGGAAGGTCTCGGGATCGCGCACGGCGATGTCGGCGAGCACCTTGCGGTCGAGCTCCACCTCGGCCAGCTTCAGCCCGTGCATGAACGTGGCATAGGTCATGCCCTCGCGACGCGCCGCCGCGTTGATGCGCGTGATCCACAGGCGGCGGAAGTCGCGCTTGCGGTTGCGCCGATCGCGGTAGGCGTAGGTGTCCGACTTGAGCAGCTGCTCCTTGGCGCGCTTGTAGCTCGAATGCTTCTGGCCGCGGTAGCCCTTGGCCCGCTCGAGCGTGGAGCGCCGCTTCTTGCGCGCGCCGACGGAACGCTTTACTCGGCTCATCCGCGCAACAGCTCCCTGACGCGCTTCTCGTCGGCCTTTGCCACCTCGACCGGCCGACCCAGCCGGCGCTTGCGGTTGGCGCTCTTCTTCTCGAGGATGTGGCTGGTCATGGCGTGACGGGCCCGGAGCTTGCCGGTGGCGGTCTTGCGAAAGCGCTTCTTCGCGCCCGAATGGGTCTTCATCTTGGGCATGGCGAACATTGAATCAGACCGGGGCGGATAGGGCCGGGGGCTCCCGCCCCCGGAGCCCCCGGCGCCCCCCGCCCTACGGCCTCCCCCGCAGGGTCCGGGTGCCTGGGCTCTGGCCGCTGCTGCGACCACCGGCCCCTCCGGGGCCAGGGTCGCCCCGGCCGGGGTGCGGCGAACCTTCCCGGTACCGGGCGCTTCGGCTCTCGTCGGGGCGTTTCTTGGGCCCGGTGGAGGCGGTCGTCATCCTGTCGGGGGTGAGCTTCTTCTTCTGCCCGGCTACACGGCACAATCGCGCTCGGCCGGCGGCGTTCGCTCCGCGCATGGGGTGTGGCGTTCTGCTGGTTCTGTGTGTTCTCGCCTTTGGCGGTTGCAGTGTGGGCGGCGATGGGGAGTCTGATTCTCGGTCGAGCCGGCGAGAGGCGCCGCTTGATGCGCCGCGGGCGGGTGAGCCGCGCAGGGAGGCTCGCGCCATCCGGGGCTGGAGTGCCGCGCTCAACCGTGGCGACTTCGCGCGGGCGGCGTCCTACTTCGCGAGGGATGCGGTGGTGGAGCAGCAGGAGGAGGTGCGGCTGCCGGACAGGGCGGCGGCGATCGCCTTCAACCGCAGCCTGCCGTGCCGAGCCGATGTGACCGACGTGAAGAGGCGGGGCGCCACCGTGGTGGCAGCGTTCCGGCTTCGCACGGGACGGGTGCCGGGCGGCGGATGCTCGGGCGCCGCTCGAGTGCGATTCCGGTTCAGCGGAGGCAAGTTCACCGAGTGGCGGCAGCTGGCGGAGCCCGCACCGGGTGGAGAGATCGCCTAGCCGTGGAGGTCGTGATGCCCGGCTAAGAGGCCGCGGCGCCGTTGGCGTCCGGCTTTGCCTGCGCACTCGCCTCGGCGGCGGTTCCGGTCTTGCCCGGTTCTGCCTTGTCCCCTGACTCGCCCTGCTTCTTGGGCGACGGCGCCAGCAGCATCGTCATGTTGCGCCCGTCCTGGATGGGCCGCTGTTCGATGACACCGAGATCCGCCACGTCGTCGGCCAGTCGCATCAGGAGCGCGACGCCGCGCTCGGGGTGGGACTGCTCGCGACCGCGGAACATGATCGTCACCTTCACGCGGTCATCGCCGTTCAGGAAGCGGACCACGTGGTTCTTCTTGGTCTCGTAGTCGTTGTCCGCGATCTTGGGGCGCAGCTTGATCTCGCGGACGTTGACCTGCTTCTGATGGCGCTTGGCCGCCTTTGCCTTCTGCTCCTGCTCGTACTTGTACTTCGAGTAGTCGAGGACCCGGCATACGGGTGGCTTGGCGTCCGCCGCCACCTCGACCAGATCGAGATCGCGCTCCTGCGCGTATGCAAGTGCCCTGTCGATCGGGATCACGCCCACCTGGTTGCCGTCGTCGCCGATCAGCCGGACCTCGCGAACGCGAATCTTCTCGTTGACACGAGTGTCGTCCCGCTCGGGCGGGCGCCGATCGAACCTGCGCGGGACAGGCACTACGCGAGGGTGGAGCTAGGCGTCAAAGGCAGAGCGAGCGAAGGTCGGGGGTGAGGGCACGAGCGCGTCAGCGGCAGAAGCGCGTAGTGTCGGTGCCCCTCATCTGTGGCGAGTATAGAGCCGCCGAGCGGTGAAGGGAAGACCGCCCAGCGTGCGTCAACAGCCGTGGCCGCCACGGTTGCGGTCATGCCACCCGGAGCGGTCCGCGACCTCGCCGCCGGCGCGGGAGACGAAATCGGCCACCGAGGACGTTCCGAGGTCTCCCTCGCGATGGCGGCGAACCGAGACCTCGCCGGCCTCCGCCTCCTTGTCCCCCACCACGAGCATGTACGGCAGCTTGCGCACCTCGGCCTCGCGGATCTTCTTCCCGATCGACTCGGTGCGCTCGTCGAGCTGCACGCGCAGCCCCGCGCGCCGAAGCTCCTCCGCCACGCTGCGGGCGTAGTCGGCGTGCCGGTCGGCGATCGGCAGCACGACCGCCTGCACCGGCGCCAGCCAGAGCGGGAACTCGCCCGCGTAGTGCTCGATCAGGATGCCGATGAAACGCTCGAACGAGCCCATCAGCGCCCGGTGGATCATCACCGGCCGGTGATCGGCGTTGTCGTCGCCGGCATAGACCAGGCCGAAGCGCTCCGGCATGGAGTAGTCGAGCTGCACGGTGCCGAGCTGCCACGAGCGCCCGATCGAGTCGGTCATGTGGAGGTCGATCTTGGGGCCGTAGAAGGCGCCGTCGCCCTCGTTCAGCTCGAACTCGAGGCCCTTCTCGCGCAGCGCCGCCTCCAACGCGCCCTCGGCGCGGTCCCACATCTCGTCGCTGCCCACGCGCTTCTCCGGCCGGGTGGACAGCTCGAGTCGCGGCTCGAATCCGAACGTCTCGTAGATGAAGAAACCGAAGTCGAGGCAGCCCTGCACCTCCTCCTTCACCTGGTCCTCGGTGCAGAAGATGTGGGCGTCGTCCTGGGTGATGTGCCGCACCCGCAGCAGCCCGTGAAGCGTGCCGCTCGGCTCGTGTCGGTGTACGAGGCCGGCCTCCGCGTAGCGGATCGGCAGGTCGCGATAGGAGCGCCGCTCTGAGTTGTAGATCTGGATGTGGGCGGGGCAGTTCATCGGCTTGAGGCCCAGCGACCGGCCCTCCACCTCGGTGAAGTACATGTTGTCGCGGTACACGTCCCAGTGGCCCGACTGCCTCCACAGCTCCGCGTCGTAGAGGATCGGAGTCCTCACCTCGCTGTACTCCCTCGAAGCGTTCTCGACCCGCCAGAAGTCGGTGAGCTGATTCCAGATCTGCGAGCCCGCGGGCTGCCAGAACGGGGACCCGGGTGAGAGCTCGCTGAACATGAAGAGGTCGAGCTCGCGACCGAGCTTGCGGTGGTCGCGCAGCCTGGCCTGCTCCAGGCGCTCGAGGTGCTCGGCCAGGTCCTCCTTTGAGAGGAACGCCGTGCCATAGACGCGCGTGAGCATCTGGCGCTGCGCATCGCCGCGCCAGTAGGCACCCGCCACGCTCGTGAGCTTGAACGCCTTGATCCGCTTGGTGCTGGGCGCGTGCGGGCCGCGGCAGAGGTCGGTGAAGGGTCCGTTGCGGTAGAGCGAGACGGTCTCCACGGGGTGGGCGGGGTCGGCATCGCGCACGAGGTCCTCGATCAGCTCCACCTTGTAGTCCTGCCCCTCGTCGCGGAACCGCTCGAGCGCCCGCGCCACGCTCACATCCTCGCGCTCGAACGGCTCGCCCGCGTTGATGTGCTCACGCATCCTCTGCTCGATGCGCTCGAAGTCGGCGTCGGAGAGCTTGACGTCGGCGGGGAAGTCGAAGTCGTAGTAGAAGCCGTCTTCGATGGGCGGGCCGATCGAGATCTTGACCCCCGGGTAGAGCTCCATCACCGCGGTGGCCAGCACATGCGCGCAGTCGTGCCGGACCAGCTCGAGCGCCTCCTCGCTCTTCGGGGTGACTATCTCGATCCGCGCGCCGGGGCGCAGGGGGGCCGAGAGGTCGCGCAGGACCCGGTCCTGCTTCACGGCCAGCGCGGCCCGGGCGAGCCCCTCGCCGATCGCGCGCGCGGCGTCGGCTCCGCTCGCGCCGTCGGGCAGCTCGAGCTCGTTGCCGTCTGGCAGGGAGACCTTCATCGAGAGAACCTAGCCCATATGGATCGCAGCGTTCCAAGCGTCAGCGCGGGTCGCTGCGGTAGGCAATCGAACGGTGGCGGATGGCGGCGACGCGGACCGTCTGGTCGCCGTCGGTGAGCTGGTAGATGATGCGATAGGCCCCGACGCGCAGCGAGCGCAGTCCGCGAAGTCCTCCGCGGAGGGCGTGCCCGGCGTGGGGGTCGCGTTCGAGGGACCCAAGGGCGTCCTCGATGGCGTCGATGAGCGGCCAGTCCAGCCCGAGCAGCTCGAGCCGGGCACGGCGCGCGAGAACGACCCGGGTCAAACGATCAGCGGGCGGCTCGGCGCTCGGTCAGTTCCCGACGAAGGTCGTCGAGCGAGACGACCTCATCTCTCGAGAGCTCCGCCAGGCCGGCTTCCAGGGCGGCTACCGCGTCGGCGTCTGAGAGGATCTCGGCGGTCTCCTCGAGCGCCTCGTACTCATCGACTGGTACGAGCGCGGCGGCCGGCCGGCCATTGCGCGTGACGAGTACGTGGTCGCGGCGGTCAGCGACGTCACTGAGCAGTTCACTTAGATTACTGCGGAACTCGCGAACGGGAACGACCTTTGCCATGAGGGAAGTGTACGCGATCACGTACACACACGCCTCGCGACGAAGGCGGCAGACCTGGCCGGACCCCCCGAGGGGACCGAGGAGTGAGAGGGCGGTACCGCGGCATCAGTTCAGGGACGCGAGCAGCCTCAGCTCGTCTTCCAGCACTCGCGTGATCAGGAAGCGCTCCCTTACCCGCTCGTGCCCTGCCTTGCCCATCTCGATCGCCAAGCCCGGATCTCGTACGAGCTCGATGATCCGCTCGGCCGTCTCGGCGGCGTCGTCGGCGAGGTAGCCGTCGATCCCGTCGCGCACCTGAAGCGGCGTGCCGCCGTCGCGGTTGCCCACCACCGGGGTGTTTCGCCACAGCGCCTCGGAGGAGGCAAGCCCAAAGCCCTCTCTGAGTGACAGCCGGATCGCGAGACGCGAGAGCTGGTTGAGGGCGCCGAGCTCGAGGTCGCCGAGGTTCCCCCCATAGCTCGTGAGCAGGTGCAGGCCATCCTGGCCGGCCGCATAGTCGGAGATCTCCTTCAGCGCGGGCCAGCCGTCGCCGCCTCCCTCGAGCTCGCAGGCGATCACGAACTGGAGCTGGGGCAACTCCTCCCGCGCAATGGCGAACGCCTCTAGCGCCTTGTGCGGGTCCTTCCAGCGGTCGAGCCGCATGAGCTGGGAGCAGAGAGGCCGGTCGAGGTCGGCCCCCAGCCGCCGCAGCAGGCGACCCGCCATGCGCGGGGCCAGCTCGACGTTGCGAGGCGCGATGGGGTCGATCCCCGGCGCGATCGCACGCACGGGTTGGTCTGTCGGGCCTGGGGGCGCAAACGAGCGGGCGGGGAAGATCACGTCCTCGCAGGCCTCGGCCAGTGGGGCGAGGCGCTCCCACGCCGGTCCATCTGGGTGGGAGGCGTCGAGGTGACAACGCCAGAGGACCCGCTGCGAGCCGAGCGCCCGCACCAGGCCGAGGGCGGCAGGGTCGTGCAGGACGACCGCGTCATAGCTTTCGCCGTTGAGGGCGCCGCCCGCTGCGCCGCAGGCCTCGAGATAGCGCTCCCAGGAGGCGTCGGTTATCGCGCTCTCGGCTCCCTGCATGCCCGCGCGAAGACCGGCGGAGAGCTCCTGTAGCTGGAGGTCTCCGAACAGCACGCGCCACTCCACCTCGAGTCCCGTGCTTGCCGCGAGCGGCAGCAGCGCTCCCAGCAGGTCCGGCACCCCGCCACCGTCGCCGGCCGCGCTCACGTGCAGGATGCGCTGACCACGCACCCTCGAAGCGGCGGCCTCGATGCGCTCCAGAGCCTCCGCGCCACAGGCGGGCGCGAGCTCGTCGAGTGGGCGCGCGCCAACCTCGGTCCTCTGAAGTGCTGCGCTCATCGTGTCCAGCGTACTGCGGGCATGAAGTGTGAGATGGGTCACACTGCTGCCGCCAAACGACCCTAGGCTCCCGCAGGTCGAGTCCGTCCGAAGGGGCATGGCCCCGCGCGACTCGCACTCCCGCGCCCTATCCGCGCGGGCGCCGGCCCGCCCGGCAATGAACCCGACCAACCGAGGTGATTCTCCGCGTGCGCAAGCTGGTCCCGATCCCCTTCCTCGCCTGCCTGCTGGCGGCCCCGACTGCTTTCGGCGCCACCGGCCACCCCGGCGCCCAGGGCGATCCGGCCCTGATCACCTCCGCGCTGGGAAATGACCCGCTCGACGGTGCGGAGGCGCGCGGGCGCGTCCACGCGGCCGCGCGCAGCGCAAGACTCAACGCGAAGCGGGCGGCCGCGGCCACCCGGGGCGCGCCCGAAGCGCCGGCAGTGGCCGTGCTGCCCCGGCTCGAGGCGATCGCAGCATGCGAGTCCGGCGGCAACCCGCAAGCGGTGAGCGCCGGCGGGGACTACCGCGGCAAGTACCAGTTCTCGCTCGCCACGTGGCAGGCGGTCGGGGGAAGCGGCGATCCGGCCGCCGCCCCGGAGGGCGAGCAGGATCGCCGTGCGGCGCTCCTCTACGCGCGCTCCGGGGCAGGGCAGTGGCCGGGTTGCGTGGCGGGGTAGTGGGGTAGCGATCCTCCCGTTCGCGGCGCGGCGCGGCGGGTCGGTCAGGCGTCGGGGCGCTCTACCTGGCTGCCCGGGACGATGTCGTCCTCGCCTGACTCGTCCCAGCGCACCCAGGCCTTGTGACCGCCGTCGTAGTCATCGCCCCACAGCACCAGCGTGGCTCCCTGCTCTCGCACGGTGCAGCGCCCGCTGCCCTCCTTGTCGATTCCTCGCCAGACACGCACGAAGGCGTTCTGTTCCCACTCCTCTGCGACGGTGGTGGGGTCGGTGTGGCCCGGGTGCAGGCGGGTGGCCTCGGGAAGGCCCATGAGCACATCCATGATCGATGACTTGAGGTCCCCGAAGCTCGTCGAGCCCGGCGCCTTCACGCCTCCGACCGAGCCCTTGAAGAGGGTGTCGCCCGTGAACACGTCCTTCCCGTTGACCACGAAGTTGAGCATCCCCGCGGTGTGGCCCGGCGTGTGGAGTGCCCCGATCCGGAGGCCGCCGACCGAGAGGATGCTCTCCCCGGGCTCGACGGGGCGATCCACGTCCATCAGGCGCTCCGCCTCGAGCGGGTGGGCCAGTATCTCGACGCCGAAGCGCTCCTTGTAGACGTGGTTCTCCGCCACGTGGTCGTGGTGGTGATGTGTGAGCAGCAGGTGCTCGATGGTCAGGTCGTTCTCCTCGATGGCCTCCAGCAACGGCCCCGACGGACCGCCCGAGTCGATCACCACGCCATGCCCGCCGGGCTCGTCTGCGACCAGGTAGGCGTTGGACAGCCATTCCTCCGACATCGAACGCTCGATGATCACGGCGCGAAGCCTAGTATCACCAGCCCGTGAGCCTGCGCTCGCACTTTCCCGTCCTCGAGCGGCTCGCCTATCTGAATGCCGGCTCGGTCGGCCCTGTGCCCAGGGAGGCCGCCGCGGCGGCCGAGGCCGAGCTCCGGGACGCGCTCGAGAACGGTCGCGGCGGCAAGGGGCAGTTCGAGCGGGCCGCCGAGCTTGCGGAGCGGCTGCGGTCGCGAGTCGCGGGCCACATGGGATGCGAGGCATCGGAGCTGGCCCTCACCGGCGCCACCACCGACGGCGTCAACGCGGTGCTGGGAGGCCTCGACCTGGGGCGGGGCGATGAGGTCCTGACTTCGGATGAGGAGCACCCGGGCGTACTTGCCCCTCTGGGGCTGGCCCGGAGGCGCAGGGGCATCGAGGTCAGAGTCGCGCCGTTCGAGGAGCTGGCCGGTGAAGTGGGCCCCAGGACGCGCCTCGTCGCCTGCTCTCACGTGTCGTGGCTCAGCGGCCGAGTGGCGGACACGGCCGCGCTGGCCGCATGCGAGGCGCCGCTGCTGCTCGACGGGGCACAGGGACTGGGAGCCGTCGTTACCGACGTCCGCGAGCTCGGCTGCGACTACTACGCGGCCTCGGGGCAGAAGTGGCTGTGCGGCCCGGTCGGGACCGGCTACCTCTACGTGCGCGGGGACCGCATCGAGGAGCTCTCCCCCACGGCCGCGGGATACCTCACGGTGAGCGACCCCTTGCGCTCGCTCGACCTCCCATTGCGGGAGGGCGCCGCCCGCTTCGATGCTTGCTTTCCCGCACCGGAGCGCTCGGCATGGGCGCTGGCCGCGCTCGACGTGCTCGCGGCGGACGGGCTCGACTCACTGTGCGGCCGTGCGACGGCGCTCGCCGCCTCCCTCGCCGAGCGCCTGACCGCGCGCGGGCTGGTCGTTGCCCCGCGCGGGCACTCGACGCTGGTCTCGTGGGGGGCCGCGGACAACGAGGCCGAGGCCAAGCGTCTCCTGGACGCGGGGATGCTCGTCCGCCACCTACCGGGCACCCCGTACGTCCGTGCATCCGTGGGGGCGTGGTCGGACGAAGACGAACTCGAGCGCCTGGCGTCCGCGGCCGCCCGCGAGGCGGTGTAGAGCGCCGGCTACTTGTCGGCCATCACCACGATGCCGAACACCAGCGAGGCGCCCACCACCACGAGTGACACGGTCATCGCCACGCCGTACAGGCCCGCGGCCACCCCATGCCCGTCACGGCGCAGCTCGACGGCGCGCGTCGCGCCGAGGATCGCGAAGGCAAAGGCGGCGGTCACCCCGATGCCCGCGAGCAGGGACGTCCACAACACCTCGAGCAGCGCGGCCCAGTCCACCACCGGATCGGCAAACAGACCCATCAGGCCTCCGCCGTGAGCGGCGGGCCCTGGCGCAGGCGGCGCGCGAACACGGCGCCGATCACCGCGAGGATGAGCACGGAGACCACCGCCGGCCCGATGGCCCCGGTCCCGAACAGACGCGTGAAGCCGTAGGTGGCCCCGCCGATCAGCGCCGCCGCGGGCAGCGTGAGCACCCAGGCCACGACGATGTTCCCGGCCACTCCCCAGCGCACCGCCGAAACGCGCTTGGCGGCGCCCGCCCCGATGACCCCGCCGGAGATCGTGTGCGTGGTGGAGAGCGGGAAGCCGACGTGCGAGGAGGCGAGGATGACGGCCGCGCCGCTGCCCTGGGCGGCAAAGCCCTGAGCCGCGTCCATCTTGATGATCCGGCTGCCCATCGTCTTGATGATGCGCCACCCTCCCATGTACGTGCCGAGCGCTATGGCGGTCGCGGCCGAGAAGACGACCCAGAACGGCGTCTCGGCACCCCCCGCGAGGTTGCCGTTCGCGATCAGCGCCAGCGTGATGATGCCCATCGTCTTCTGAGCGTCGTTCGTGCCGTGGGCCACCGCCAGCAGGCCACCGGAGAGGATCTGCCCCAGCCGGAACCCCTGGGAGACCGGTCCCGGCCGCAGCCGCCCGACGATTCGATAGATCAGCAGGATCGAGATTCCGGCCACGATGAAGGCCAGCACCGGCGCGACCACGGCGGGCGCGGCCACCTTGCCGATCAGCCCCTCCCCGAACACCGCGTCCGGGCCCTTCGCGACGAAGGCCGCGCCCACCACTCCGCCTATCAGCGCGTGCGAGGAGCTCGACGGTAGCCCGAAGTACCAGGTAGCCAGGTTCCAGCTGATCGCGCCGATCAGCCCTCCGAAGACGACCAGAGGGGTTACCAGGTCAGGATTAACGATTCCGCTGGCGATGGTGGCCGCCACGGCCCGCGAGATGAAGGCCCCGGCGAAGTTCAGGACCGCTGCGTAGGCCACCGCCGCGCGCGGCGACATGGCGCGGGTCGAGATCGACGTGGCCACCACGTTGGCGGTGTCATGGAAGCCGTTGGTGAAGTCGAAGGCCAGGGCCGTGGCAACGACGATCGCCAGGATGAGGTCGTTTTCCATGCTCGGGCCCCGTGAAAGGGCTCAGGAGTTCTTGATGACGATGCCCTCGAGGATGTTGGCGACGCGCTCGGTCGAGTCGATCGCGTTCTCGAGCCGCTCGTAGATGTCCTTCCAGCGAATAACGACCATCGGGTCGATTCCGTTGTCGAACAGCGACGCCATGGCCTCGCGGCTGATGCGATCGCCGTCGTTCTCCAGCCGATTGATCTCGACCGTGTAGTGCGATATGTCCTTGAAGCCCCGCAGGCGGGGCATGCACTCCGCTATCTGGCGCGCACACTCGAGCAGCACTCGCGCGAGGCGCTGCGACTGCTCCATGGGCGCCTCGATCTTGTAGAGGCCGAGGTAGTCGGCCACCTCTTCGGTGAAGTCCACGATGTCGTCGAGCGCCGAGGCCAGCTCGTAGATGTCCTCGCGGTCGATCGGGGTGACGAAGGTCTCGTTGAGGCGCCGGATGATGTCGTGGGTGATCCGGTCGCCCTCCTGCTCGCAGATCAGGATGTCGCGCGCGAGATCGGCCCCGCGGTCGGGGTAGGTAGCCAACATCCGGTCGAGCAGATCGGCGGCGCGCAGGATGTTGCCGCTGGCCTCCTCGAACAGGTCGAAGAACTCGCGGTCTCGTGGAGCAACGATGCTGGACAGGCGCATGGTCAGGTTCCCACGGCCGCGCGGCGTAACGCGACCGGTGGCGGCAAGCTAGCAGAGCGATCGGAGCGCGACCGGCGGGGGCTCACTCCACGTCCGCGACGGCCCGCTCGAGCCTGCGTGCGGTGACCTCGCCGGCTTCCCCCAGCGCCCGGCGCACCGCGGCGGCGCTGGCCGCTTGGTCGTAGGAGACCCGGCGGTGCTCGACGGCGCCATCCTCGCGCAGGCGAGCCCAGGCCGCTCGCGGATCGCCGTCGAAGGGCATGCCCACGCTGCCGGGGTTGATGAGCTCGATGCCCCCTCCTGCCCGCCGGGCGAAGGGCAGGTGGGTGTGGCCGAAGACGAGCCGACCGGCTTGGACGCCGTCGAGCAGCTCCTCCTCGTCGTCGGCCGGCTCGGGGAGGAAGCTCCGCACGTCCGACTGCGGCGAGGCGTGACAGAAGAGGGTGTCACCCTCGCTGTAGCTCTCGGGAAGAGCGGCCAGATCGCTAACGAGCTCCTCGCCGAGCATCTCCCTGCAGCCCCCGATGGCCCCCTGCACCGCCTCGGGCGCATCATCGGGCTCGGCGGTCCACCGCTCGCCGTTTCCGCGCAGCCAGACGGCATCAAGCTCGCGCAACAGCACCACGGTCTCCTTGGGCCATGCGCCAAAGAGCGCGTAATCGCCGCCCAACAGGAAGCGCTCCTCGCCCTCGCCGGCCACGTCCTCGAGCACCGCCTCGAGCGCGGGGAGGTTGCCGTGGATGTCGTAGAGCAGTGCGGTCACCCTGGCGACCATAGAGAAAACAGGTGCGCCCCCCGTATTGCCCGGGGGTAGCGCCGCTTGACACCGAACCTCATGGGCCGTGCTGGGCTCGAACCAGCGACCTCCGCCTTGTCGAGGCGGCGCTCTCCCAGCTGAGCTAACGGCCCGGGGAGCCGAGAATAGCGCGAGGGATGGCGCATGTCCGCGAAAGGCGGCGTACCCTGGCCAGGATGCCTCGATGACCAGAAGCGCCGCCATCACGCTGGCGATCGCAGCGTTCCTCGCAGCCTCGCCGTCCGCGGGCGCGCAACGCTCCCAGCCGCCGGGGGAGGCAGCCGGGCTGGAGGCGTTCGACTCGTGCGATTCCCTGCTGCAGTACGCCCGGGGCAACGCGCTCGAGCGGCTCGAGCCGGCGGCGTACGGACCCGTCGGGAAGTCACGCCCCGCGCCGCAGGTGCTCCCGAAGCAGGAGGGCGCGCCGGGTCGCGTCGAATCCGGGCCTGAGAGCTTCTCGGGCACGAACGTCCAGGAGGCCGGCGTGGACGAGCCGGACATCGTGAAGACAAACGGCCGGCACCTGTTCGCGACGGCGGGCGGCAAGCTTCGCGCGGTCGATGTGTCCCGGTCCGTGCCCAGGCGCGTCGACACGCTGCGGATCGGATCGCGCTCCATGGACCACGAGCTCCTCCTTCGCGGCGACCGGTTGCTGGTGATGTCGGGGTATCCGAACGACGACGCGTTGTTGGCGAGCACCGTCTACATGGTGAGATCGAAGACCGTCCTCCGCGAGGTCGACGTGAGTAACCCCGCCGCCATGCGTGTAGTTCGAACGCTCACCATAAACGGCAACCCCATGAGCGCGCGGCTGACCCGCGGCACGGCGCGAGTGGTGATCTCGACCCCGACCTCGGACGTGTTCATACCGAACGAGTACAGGCTCCCCCCGGGCCAGTTCGAGGAGGCGCGGCGGCGGAACAGGGAGGCGCTGGCCCGCTCGCCCCTCAGCCGCTGGCTCCCCTCCTACGTACTACGCAACCGGCGAACGCGGCGCGCGGTCAGGCTCCCGCTCGCGGACTGCAGGTCGGTCAGCCACCCGACGACGTTCTCGGGCCTCGACTTGGTCACGGTGCTGACGATCGACCTCGACAAGAGCCTGGCGCCAACCGACTCGGACGTGGTGATGACGGCCCCCGAGACGGTCTATGCCTCCCGCCGCAGCCTGTTTGTGGCAACTCCTCTCTGGACGGATGACGACATGTCGGCCGAGCGTCAGGCCCGCGGGATGACGACCCAGATTCACCGCTTCGACGTCTCTGCTCCGCGCGCCACCCGCTACCGCTCGAGCGGCGGCGTGCGCGGGTTCCTGCTCAACCAGTTCTCGCTCTCCGCGCACGACGGCCGCCTGCGGGTGGCGAGTACCACCGAGCCGGTCTCGTCGGAGGGCGGCCGCGACCGCAAGAGCCAGAGCTTCGTGACGGTGCTTGCAGAGGAGGGCACGCGGCTCGTCAGGGTCGGACGCGTAGGCGGCCTCGGCCGCGGCGAGCGAATCTACTCGGTCCGCTTCATGGGCGACACCGGCTACGTGGTCACCTTCCGCCAGGTCGATCCCCTCTACACGCTCGACCTGAGCCGGCCGCGGTCCCCGCGCGTTCTGGGAGCGCTGAAGATCCGCGGCTACTCGGCGTACCTGCACCCGGCCGGGGACGACCTGCTGATCGGCGTCGGTCAGGACGCCACTCGTGGCGGGCTTGCACTCGGCACGCAGCTGTCCCTCTTCGACGTCTCCGACCTGCGCAGGCCGCGCCGGCTTCACCGCCGCACGATCGCGGACGCGACATCCGAGGTCGAGTTCGACCATCACGCCTTCCTGTGGTGGCGCCCGGCCAGGCTCGCGGTCATCCCCGTCGACCCGGGGTTCGGCGACGAGCTCGCTCCGGCGGCCCAGACGGTCGGTCCGCCGCCGTTCACCGGCGCGATCGGGTTCCGGATCGCGCGCCGCACGGGCGTCTGGGAAGCCGGCCGCATCGCGCACTGGTCCCGGCGAGGCGTGCCGTCGGTGCGGCGGTCGATCGTCGTGGGACGACGGCTCTACACGATCTCGGATGCCGGCGTGGCGTCGAACGACGTCTGGAGCCTCACGAGGCTCGGCTTCGCGCCGTTTCGCTAGGCCCGCGCACTAGGCCTCGTCGGCCTGCAACTCCTTCACCCGACCCTCGAGCTGGGCCATCACGCCGGGGTCGCGCAGGGTGGTCACGTCCCCGAGCTCCCTCCCCTCCGCGATGTCTCGCAGCAGGCGGCGCATGATCTTGCCCGAGCGGGTCTTCGGCAGGTCGTCGGCCCAGATGATGCGCCTGGGCCGGGCGAGCTTTCCGATCCGCCTCGCGCAGTGCTCACGCAGCTCCTCGACCATCGTGTCGTCGCCAGCCAGGTCGCCCTCCAGTGTCACGAAGGCGCATATGGCCTGGCCGGTGTCCTCGTCTGCCTGGCCGATCACCGCGGACTCGGCCACCTTGGGATGCGACACGATCGCCGACTCCACCTCGGCGGTCGAGAGCCGATGGCCCGAGACGTTGATCACGTCGTCCACGCGCCCGATCACCCAGAAGTAGCCATCCTCGTCCTTGCGCGAGGCATCGCCCACGAAGTAGGTGGTCGAGCCGAACTTCGAGAAGTAGGTCTCCGTGAACCGGTCGGGGTCCTTCAGGAGGGTCCGCAGCATCCCCGGCCACGGGCGCCGCAGCACCAGTAGCCCCTGCCCGTCGGTGTCGTTGCCCTGCTCGTCCACCACCGCGGCCTCGATCCCCGGGAACGGGCGCGTGGCCGAGCCTGGCTTGGTCGAGGTGATGCCCGGCAGCGGCGTGATCATTATGTGCCCGGTCTCGGTCTGCCACCAGGTGTCCACGATCGGGCAGCGCTCACCGCCGATCACCTTGTGGTACCAGACCCACGCCTTCGGGTTGATGGGCTCGCCCACGCTGCCGAGTAGCCGGAGCCGGGAGAGGTCGTGTCGCGCCGGGTGCTCGGCGCCCCACTTCATGCAGGCGCGTATCGCCGTGGGCGCCGTGTAGAAGACGGTTACGCCATAGCGCTCGCACAGCTCCCACCAGATGTCCTTGTCCGGGTAGTCGGGCGCGCCCTCGTACATCACGGAGGTCACGCCGTTCATCAGCGGGCCGTAGACGATGTAGGAGTGCCCGGTGACCCAGCCGACGTCGGCGGAGCACCAGAACACGTCCTCCTCGGGCTTCAGGTCGAAGACGTACTTGGTGGTGGCGGCCACGCCCGCCAGGTAGCCGCCCGTTGTGTGCAGGATTCCCTTGGGCTTGGCCGTGGAACCGGAGGTGTAGAGCACGTAGAGCGGGTGCTCGGCATCGAGGGGCTCCGCGGGGCAGTCGGGGTCGGCTGCCTCGAGCACCTCGTGGAACCAGACATCGCGGCCCTCGGTCATCGCCACATCCTCACCCGTGTTGCGCACCACGATCACCGTCTCGATCGAGGGAAGCTCGGTGAGGAACTCGTCCACCGCGGGCTTGATGGCGGCTGTCTTGCCCTTGCGCCGGGCGAAGTCGCAGGTGATCAGGGCCTTGGCCTCCGAGAACTCCATCCGCTCCCTCACCGCGTCCGGCGAGAACCCGCCGAAAACGACGTTGTGCGGAGCCCCGACCCGCGCGCAGGCGAGCATCGCCACGACCACCTCCGGGATCATCGGCAGGTAGATCCCCACGATGTCCCCCGCCGCGATCCCGCGCTCCTTGAGGCCGTTGGCGAGCCGCTGCACGTCGCGATGGAGCTCGGCGTAGGTGATGTCGCGCTCCTCGCCCTCCTCCCCACGCCAGTGAAATGCCACCCGGTCGCCGTAGCCGGCCTCCACATGGCGGTCGAGGCAGTTGTAGGAGGCGTTCAGCTTGCCGCCGGTGAACCACTTGTAGAACGGCGCCTCGGAGTCGTCGAGCACGCTGGTCCACGGCTCGGACCAGTGGAGATCCTCCGCGTGCCTCGCCCACCAGGCCTCCGGATCTGCCGCCGCCTCCTCGTAGACCTGCGGGTCGTTCAGCAGCGCCCCTTCGGCAAACTCCCGCGGCGGATCGAACGTCTCGCGCTCGAGCAGTCGGGCGATCTCTCGCTCGAGCTCCTCGCCTGCTGGCCTTGCCGTGCCGGCGTCCATCGCTCCTCCTCCTCCGTCGTTAGGGCTGTTCTACCCGACGGAGGCTCGCGCCGCACCCGTTTAGCGGTGCCGCTCCTCAGAAGAGGCGGATGAGCACGTTCACGAGGATGGTGAGGAAGAGCGAGAGCAGCAGGGAGCCCACCAGGCAGCCGGGCATGAACCGCACGTTTGCCCGTTGCCCCGAGCGCTTGGAGATGAAGAACACCAGGGCGCCCTATGCGGGCTCGCTCTCCGCCGGAGCGGACTTGGCCTGGCAGGCGGGGCAGAGCATCCCAGCGACCTTGCCCCGATCGTCCTTGGCGACCGCCCAGCTCGCGAACTCGGGATCCGTGGTCTGAGGCACGGCCCGCCCGCACTCCTTGCACGTCGAGAGGTCGGGTGGAGCTGCCATGGCCGGGAAGCTATCCGGTTCGCCATCGTCCACACATCTTCTGTGCACGGAGGCCCGGAAAGACCAGCGCCCCGGAGGGACCGGGGCGCTGGGACGGGGAGATGCAATCACGAACTGCCACGCGCGACTTGGCCGGGCGTGCCTCGTCCGATTACCCTCGGCTGGGGGCGGAAAAAACCTCACGGGCGCCTGTTGGCGGGAAAGCAGCGATGCGCGACCGCAGACGCCTGCGCGTTGAGTCAGCCGGACCGGTCAGTCGCCGAACTCGCTTTTCGGCGAGCTTCTACGCGGCACGCGGATGGGAGCAGTGGCTAGGGCCGACATCGGCGCTCACACCGACCGGCATCCTTCGTACAGAGGAGGAGGACGGGGGCATCTACGTGCTTCCGGCCGTGCTTCCGCTGAACCTGTCCGGCGAGCTGATCTGCGATTGGCGTGACGGAGACGTCTGGTAGCTGCCTACCGCTCACCACAGGTCGCTCGCCGCGAGACCCAATGGTGCCTTGGCCCTACCGCAGAGGCGACGACCGGAATCGAACCGGTGTAAACGGCTTTGCAGGCCGCTGCGTAACCACTCCGCCACGTCGCCAGGCGGGCACAAGCGTACCGCTGTGCCCCCCGGCACCCCGCCGCGGAACGGAGCGCCTGCCTCGCGGCCAAGACGGTCCCGCCTACTAGGCCAGGCGGTGCTCGAGCTCCTCCAGCCGGCTGCGGATCTCGGGCGGCAGCGAGTCCCCGAACCTCGCCAGATGCTCCTTCACCTGGGGCAGCTGGGCGCGCAGGCCGTCCTCGTCCACCGCACGTAGGGCCGCCAGGTCCGCCGGGTCGATCTCGAGGCCCTCGGTGTTCAGGTCGCCCTCCGCCGGCATGAGCCCGAGCAGGGTCTCCTCAGCGTCGGCCGTGCCGTCGCAACGACGGAAGACCCACTCGAGCACGCGGCTGTTCTCGCCGAATCCGGGCCACAAGAAGCGCCCGTCCTCGCCCTTGCGGAACCAGTTCACATAGAAGAGCTTGGGCAGCTCCGCGTTCTCGCGACGGCCGATCTCGATCCAATGCCCCATGTAGTCGGCCATGTTGTAGCCGGAGAACGGCAGCATCGCGAAAGGGTCGAAGCGCAGCTTGCCGACCTCTCCGCCCGCGGCCGCGGTGGTCTCACTCGACATCGTCGCGCCGAGGAACACGCCGTGCTCCCAGTCAAGCGCCTCGGTCACGAGCGGGATCACCGACGAGCGCCTGCCGCCGAAGAGCATCGCGTCGACCGCCACCCCCTTGGGGTCCTCCCACTCTGCCGCGATCGCCGGATCCTGCAAGGCCGGAGCGGTGAAGCGGGCGTTGGGGTGAGCGGCCGGAGTCTCGGAGTCGGGGGTCCAGTCGTTGCCGCGCCAGTCGATCAGGTGCTCGGGTGGCTCATCGGTCATGCCCTCCCACCAGACGTCACCGTCGTCGGTGCGCGCGCAGTTGGTGAAGATCGTGTTCTTCGCGACCGTCGCCATCGCATTCGGATTCGTCTTCTCACCGGTGCCGGGTGCCACACCGAAGAACCCGGCCTCCGGGTTGATCGCGTACAGCTTTCCGTCGCTGCCGAACTTCATCCAGGCGATGTCGTCACCGATGGTCTCGACCTTCCAGCCCGGGAGGGTCGGTATCAGCATCGCGAGGTTCGTCTTTCCGGAGGCCGACGGGAAGGCGCCCGCGATCACCTTCGCCCTCCCGTCGGGCGCGGTGAGCTTGAGGATCAGCATGTGCTCTGCCATCCAGCCCTCGTCGCGGGCCATGATCGACGCGATGCGCAGCGCGAAGCACTTCTTGCCGAGCAGGGCGTTCCCGCCGTAGCCGGAGCCGAACGACCAGATCTCGCGCGTCTCCGGGTAGTGCACGATGTACTTGTTGTCGGCGTTGCAGGGCCAAGGCACATCCTCGACGCCCTCGGTCAGAGGCATGCCGACCGAGTGCACGCACGGCACGAACTCGCCGTCCGCACCGAGCACGGTGAGCGCTTGTTGGCCCATCCGGGTCATGATCCGCATGTTCACCGCGACGTAGGGCGAATCGGTGAGCTGCACGCCGATGTGCGCTATCGGAGAGCCGAGCGGCCCCATCGAAAAGGGGACGACGTACATCGTGCGCCCCTGCATGCAGCCGTCGAAGAGGCCGGTGAGCGTCTCGCGCATCTCGGCGGGTGCTTTCCAGTTGTTGGTGGGCCCGGCGTCCTCCTCCTTCTCGGAGCAGATGAACGTGCGGTCCTCCACGCGCGCTACGTCGCCCGGGTCCGAGCGCGCCAGGTAGGAGTTGGGGCGCTTGGCTCTATCGAGCCGCTCGAGCGTGCCGGCCTCCACGAGTTGCCCGGCCAAGACGTCGTACTCCTCCCACGAGCCGTTGCACCAGTACACCTCCTCGGGCCTGGTGAGGGCGGCGATCTCCTCGACCCAGGCTCGGAGTTTCTCGTTCTCTGTGGGAACGGTGGTCTGGTGCACGGCGAGGCAGGCTCCCTCCCGGTTTGTCTGCACAGGCGCGGGGAAGCTACCGTAGCTCCCCCGACGAAGGAGACCCATGCCCTACCGCGTTCCGGACCTGCGCTATCCCTACGACGCCCTCGAGCCATACATCGACGAGGCCACGATGCGCCTGCACCACGACAAGCACCACCAGGCCTACGTGGACAAGGCAAACGCCGCTCTCGAGGACACCGAATGGGAGGGCCTGCGCCCGAAGGAGGTGCTCACGATGCTCGACGAGCTCCCTGACGAGATCCGCGCCACGGTCCGCAACAACGCGGGCGGGCAGTACAACCACTGCATGCTCTGGCGCAGCATGAAGCCGGGCGGCGGCGGCGACCCGACGGGCGCCCTTGCTGAGGCGGTGGACGCCACTTTCGGTTCAGCCGACGACCTGCGCTCGCAGATGAAGAAGGCAGGGATAGGGCAGTTCGGGTCCGGTTATGCCTGGCTGGTCCATGACGGCTCCCGTTTGGCGGTGGTCTCGACCCCCAACCAGGACAACCCGATCTCCGACGGCATGACGCCGCTGCTCGGGGTGGATGTCTGGGAGCACGCCTACTACCTCAAGTACCAGAACAAGCGCCCCGACTACATCGACGCGTTCTTCCAGACGGTCGACTGGGAGACCGTGGCCGAGCGCTTCGCGGAGGTCTGACTGCCAGTATCATCCGCCCCAGCGCGGCTGTAGCTCAGTTGGCTAGAGCGTCTGCTTGCCATGCAGAAGGTCGTGGGTTCGAATCCCATCAGCCGCTTGGAAAGCCCCGCTACAGCGGGGCGCTTGCCTCTCGCCGATGCGCGACACGAGGTCTGGATTCTCTGCTTTTCATCACCGCTCGAAAGCTGATCTCGGTCACGCCCGGAAGGGACCACACAGGTGGATGAGCGACCCACATCCGCGCCGCGGACGTTCACAGCGGAGCTGTGGGCGGGGATCGAGGACACCTACCAGGCGATCCTGGAACATCCCTTTGTCTCCGGGCTGACAGACGGCTCGCTCGAGCAGGAGTCCTTTGCGTTCTACGTCGTCCAGGACGCCCACTATCTGCGCGAGTATGCCCGCGCTTTGAGCCTGGCGGCGGCGCGCGCGCCGCTCGAGGAGGACATCGCGATGTTCGCTCAGCACGCCGCCGGAGCGATCGAGGTAGAGCGCTCGCTGCATGAGGGTTTCTTCCGTGACCTCGGGCTCACCGAGGACGAGGTCGCCCGCACGCCGGTGGCGCCGACGTGCCTGGCCTACACGAGCTACCTGCTGGCAACCGCCTACGGCGGCTCGTTTCCCGAGCTCCTCGGGGCGGTCCTTCCTTGCTACTGGATCTATTGGGAGGTTGGGAAGGCGCTGCTGGCGCAGGGCTCGCCCGACCCGCTCTACCGGCGCTGGATCGAGACCTATGGCGGGGAAGATTTCGCAGAGGTGGTCCGTGCCGTCCTTTCCCTGACCGACCGCCTAGGACCGGACCTCAGCGTCGCCGAGCACAGCCGCGCCGCACGCCACTTCGCCATCACCGCCCGTTACGAATGGATGTTCTGGGACATGGGTTACCGGCGCGAGCGCTGGCCACTGTGAAGCGCCCGACGCGGCAGCCGCCTGGAGCACTTGGTTGACGCTTGCGTTTGCCTACCCGTTCGGCGGGTAGCGTGGCCACAGTCCTCGAACCGCAACCCAATGGGAGTCCGGGATGGACGATCGCCTTCTTCGCATCTACATGAACGATCAGCTCGCCCTGGGTATCGCCTGGCGCGAGGTTGCGCGACGATCCCAGCGCAGCAACGAGGGCAGCGAGCTGGGCGCGACCTTGGCACGCGTGGCGGAGGCGATCGCCGAGGACGTGGCGACGTTCGAGGACATCATGGAACGGCTCGCGATGCCCAAGAGCCCGGTCAAGTCAGCGCTGGCAGTCGTCGGGGAGCGCCTCGGCCGACTGAAGCTGAACGGCAGCGTCAGCTCGTACTCACCGCTCAGCCGATTCGTCGAGCTCGATTTCCTGGCCATGGGAATCGATGGCAAGAAGCTGCTCTGGGCAAACCTGCGCGATCTGGCAGGCCTCTCGGCACGGCTTCCCGGCGTCGACTTCGACCGGCTCATCCAACGAGCGCAGCGGCAGCGCGATGAGATCGAGCCCTTCCGGATCGACGCGGGACGCCAGGCACTGGGGGGTGCAGCAGCGGGAGCGCTGGGCACTGAAGCCGCTGTCTCCTGAAAGCTCTCGGGGCACAGCCCGGACGAGCTCAGCGAGTTCTCGCTAAGGCTCCCAGCTCAAATCGACAGAGCCGGCTCCTCCTCGAAACCTGACCTCGACCCGTAGGTCGTCGCCGGTCGGGCGACCGCGGTCCTTCCATTCCTCGACCAGCCGCAGCAGCAGGACCTCGGCGTCGCCCTCGCCGTAGGACTCGATGCGCGTGAGCGTCTTCGCGCCCCCGGCCAGCAGCGCAACCCCGTCGCCGTTCTGGCTGATCACTCCGGGCCGGCGCCAGCCGCCGACCAGTCGATCCTCGGGAGCCTCGAGCGTCAGGTAGAGACCGAGCGCTCCACGCGGCGCCCTCAAGCCGAGCCCGCGCGTCCGCGGTTCGGAGAGCGCCAGTGAGAGCAGCCGCTGCCTCCGCGCTGCCGAGAGGCGGCGAAGCGCCGCGCCGCTCAGGCTCGCGAGCGATTGACGACGCTGGTCGATCTGCTCGGTCGCGGAGAGCGTCGGAAGAGGCGCTGGCACAGGGCCACCGGGAGCGTCGCGCAGCGGCATGAAACCGCCGTGAAGCAGCGCCTCCGAGCGCAGTGCGTCTCCCTGCTTGCGCAGGGTGACGATCGCTTGCGCCGCCCCTCCTGGGGGTAGGCGAAGCGGTAACTCGAGCAGGCTGCCGTCGGCAAGCTGTTCGTGCCAGGCGCCGGGCACATCCGGGGCGCTGGCGGTCACGATGATGCGGTCGTAAGGAGCCCCGGGCGGCCAGCCCTCGCGGCCGTCACCTCTCACCACCTTGGCGTGTGACTTGACGTTGGCGAGCGCACGGCGCGCGCCGCGTGCGGTGGCGGGGTCGAGCTCCACGGAGACGACTTGGCCGCGAGCGCCGACCAGCTTCGCCAGCAATGCGGCGTTGTAGCCGGTGCCGGCGCCCACCTCGAGCACCCGCTGGCCGGGGCGCAGGTCCAGCTGCTCGAGCATCGATGCCATCATCGACGGCTGTGAGGAGGAGCTTGCCGGGGTCCCGCGTTCGTCCTTTACCGTGACGATTGCCTGATCTTGGTAGACGCGCTCGAGCCCCTCGCGCTCTGCGACCTCTGGGAGGAAGCGCTCGCGCGGCACGGCGAGGAAGGCCCTCCGGATGGTGGCGCTCTTCAACGACCCGTTCCCGACGAGCTGCTCAACGAGCTCCCGGCGAAGCCGCGTGCTCCCGCGCGAGCGGCGCGCCGGGCCAGAGCTCGCTGGTTTGGGCGACACGGCCTGACGCTACCTCACGACCCACAAGCAGCGCCCTCGGCGCGTTGACGATCGATCAGTTCGCTTGGTAGGGATGTCGATGCCATTACCAGGAGGAGTCAGACGTCTCCGCTGAGGGCATCCGCCAGGTAGGCCTCTGCGTCCGGTCCGGTCGGGTGGGCGAGCATGTGTCGGATCCAGGCCTCTCGCTCGTACGCGATGACGCTCAGGTCCCAGACGCACGCGATGGGCTCCTCCGCCGTTGCGGGCCGCAGTCGTCGGGGCCGCCCGGGAGTGGAGTAGAAGACTCGGTGTTGCAGCTCGTTCTCGTTCTCCCACCACGACACGAATACGAAGTTGCTGTCGCGGCCGTCGTGGATACCGAGGAAGCCAAGCCCATAGCGATGATCGCTGACCGCGGGATCTGGGAGTGTCGATCCTGCGGCCTCGAGTGCTGCTTCAACCAGTTCGGCTCTCGGTTCACCGCCTTCGTAGGCGATGCCGTAGACCTTCAGCGTAAAGCCGCCGAATTCATGCACCCCCATTGGCCGCACCGTGCGAGGCGCGTAGCGTGCCGACTTCAAGGCTCCTCCGTCGCTCACGTTGTACTCCTACCAACCCCGTCCTTAGAGGTAGCAAGCACCTGCCAATGTCTCACGCTTGAGAACTGTCCGCTCATAAGCCCCGACGCGCCGGCGAGCTGCTCATGACCCGCTTCGAGAGGCCTCCAGGGTACGCTGGTCGACCAACGACGGCCTGTGACGGGTAGGGCTTCGGGTCCTCTATCCGCGCGGCGGAACGATGCGCAGGATGCGGTCGTCGCGGTCATCCCGCGGAGTGCCGTAGGTGTCGCGGTTGGAGGTCGTCACCCAGATCGTCCCATCGGGCGCCTCCACGACGGCGCGCAGCCGACCGAAGCGCCGGCGCAGCAACGCGCGGTCGCTGCGCAGCCGGCCGCCGGCCACGCGCAGCTGCCGCAACTCCTGGCCCTTGAGCGCGGCGACCAGCAGGCTCCCGGTCCAGGCGGACCCGGGCAGGCTGACGAAGGCAGCGCCGGAGGGGGCGATCGTGTCCCGATAGACCCTTACCGGCGCGGCGAACCCGGCGTGGCGGCGGCCGCGGACGCGCGGCCAGCCGTAGTTGCGGCCGCGACGTACGAGGTTCACCTCGTCGTCGCCGCTCGGACCGTCGAAGCCGCTTGGGCCGTGGTCCGTGGCGAACAGATCCCGGCTGCGCGGCCGCCACGCGAGACCCTGCGGATTGCGCATGCCGAGCGCGAAGACCTCGGGGCGCCGAGCCCTGCCGCGGTACTGGCCCGGTTCGAGGCGGAGGATCTTGCCGTTGCGCGACCTGCGGTCTTGCGCCAGCTGTCGGCGGCCGGCGTCGCCGGTGGCAATGTAGAGACGGCGGTCCGGGCCGAAGCGCAGCCGCCCCGAGTCGTGAATCGGCCCCGCCGCGATGCCGCCGAGGACGAGGCCGTCGTCGGCGAGGCGTCCGGCGCGGAAGCGCATCCGCCGCACCTGCATCCCGTCGGAACGAGTGAGGTACACGTATACGAAGTCGCGCCCCTGACCGAACGCGGGGTCGACGGCGATCCCGAGCAGCCCGCCCTCGCCGCGGGCCGCAACCTGCACGCGCGCGAGCGGCCGGCGCACCACACGGCCGTCGCGCGAGGCGAGCCGGATGCGCCCTGGACGCTCCGTTATGAGGGCGCGTCCGTCGGGCAGGAAGGCGACGTCCCACGGCACCTCGAGGCCGGTGGCCACGACCTCGATCCGTGGCGCGCCGCGGCTGCGCCGCAAACGCGGCGCGCCTTCCTCCTGGCGCTCGAGCCCTTCGGCCGCCGTCGTGGCCTGCCCGCCCTCGGCCGCGGGCGGCCCGGGCTCCCCGTCGCCGCCGCGGTCGCCGACGGCGCAGCCCGAGAGCAGGGCGCTGAGGGTCAGTGCCAGGAGTGCGCGCACTCCGCCGATTCTGGCCGGTTTTCCCGGCGTGCTCCTTACGAAATCCGAACGGAACTGAACGCGGAGGCCGCCGCGCGCCGTTTCAGGTTCGGCGGTCCGGGTTGGGTATCCGCGCATGCAGGTGGTTGTCGTGGTTAGGGAACGGCTTTACGACGCTCGCGGGTCCCGTGAGGCGCACGTTCGGGCCGACGAGCACGAGGGCGGCGCCGGCTCGAACGAACCTGTCGACGAGATCCTGAGCCAGGGCACGATCCACCTGCGCCGGCACGGTCGCAGGGCGGGGGCGACGGTCGAGCCGCGGGTAGTAGACGTCCACGTCGAGCCCGTTCTGATGCGTCGAGTGGCCGATGATGCCGAAGCGCCTGCCAAAGTCGCCCCCGCGTGGACGGCTGAGGTCACCGACGAGCGGCGGCAGGGCACGCGGGTGCGCGGCCGAGTAGGACCGTACGACGTGGAGCAGCAAGCGGACCAGCGCGTCGGTGCCATGACGGCGCCAAGGCCGATTCGGGGAGCGGCGGAGACCGGGGTCCCAGGTGGCGAAGTGACGCCCGTCAGCCGGCAGCCGCACCCCGCGCACGAGTGCACCAGCGGAAGGGATCCCAAGCGCCCGAGAGCGGCGCCAGCGAACGGCCGTATCAGCGGATCTGCGCCTGCGCCGACTGCCATGGCCGCGCGGCTTGCTCGATGCGTGCTTCCTCACCTGCGGCCGAGCGCTATGCGACCGGTGGGTTCCGCCGTCCCCGCCGTCACCGAGAGCGACGTGGATGACGACGAACGTGGCCCCGAGCGCCAGGAGCAACACGAAGAGAACGATGAACTGGCCCAATTGCGGGGGGCGCCGCCGGGGGGACACGCAGGCAAGCCTCTCAACCGGCGCTAACTCGAAGGTGAAGAGAGGCTTTCGGTTCCCTTACGGGCCCACTTCGGCCGCGCTCCGCGGCGTCGAGAAGCCGCGTGGCGATCCCCTAGACCTCGCGGTGGTCTTCGAGCTGGACGACTGGCCCAACACCATGGACTATCGCGGGGTCAGCAGGTGTCGGGACCCGCAGTTCGATTGCGTTCAGCTCTTCGACGATCCTTACCTGCTGGTACTTCCGGCCGACCATCCGCTTGCGGCGCAGGAGACGATTGCCCTCGCACAGCTGACCGGCGAACGGGTTCTCGTGTCCTCGCCGTGGGAGCGGACCCTCCGCCGGATCTGCGCTGACGCTGGTGTCGAGCCCGAGTTCGACTGCTCGTGTCAAGGCACCGGCTTCGAGGCGCTGCAGGCTCTCGTGTCGATAGGGCATGGCCTCACCTTCATGCCCCGTCTCTCGCTCGGCTGGGTTCGCGAGGCCCTTGTCGCACGACCAGTCGGCCCCGATCTGGATCCGGTGCTCGCTTCATAAGCTGCCGTGGCAGACCGAGTCGCCGAGCCCGGTCTCGTCGGCGAGGCGCGGCAGCTCGGTCTTTTAGTCCGGTTCGCGCGCTCTCGTACGTTGGGAGGGGTGATGGACCTAGAAGGCGTCTACCACGAGCTGCGCGACCCGCTGACCCGTCGCCTGGAGCGGATGGTGGGCGATCCCCGCACGGCGGAGGATCTCCGCCAGGAGGCCTTCACGCGTGCGTGGAAGAGCGCTCCGCGCGATGCCGGCCGTGGGCACCTCCGTGCGTGGGTCCACCGCACGGCGCACAATCTCGCAGTCGACGAACTGCGTCGGCGCGGTGTGCGCGAGATGGTGACCTATGACGACGAGCTGGCGATCCACGCGGCGACTTCCGAGGCCGACGATCGATTCGACGCCGTCGAGGCCCTTGAGACGCTGACCCCGCATGAGCGCCTCGTGCTGCTCCTGCGCTTTGAGGCGGGCCTCTCGCACGCCGAGCTGGGCCAGCTGCTGGCGATCAGCGAGGAGGCCGCGCGTAAGCGCGTCTCCCGCGCCCGCGATGCCCTCGCGGCGGCGCAGCGGAGGATCGCGCCCCGCGAGCGACCACTCGTGCTCGTGCTGTTGGGCGATGAGGACCCCGCGCCGTACCGCTCCTGGATCGAGGCCGGCGGCGGAGAACCGCGGCTCCTCGACGTCGACCGCTTTGAGCGCGAGCTGATCGGCGGCGACGCCCTCGTGGTCACCGGCAGCCACACCGACATCCACCCCGAGCTCTACGGGCAGGCGAACCGCGGCTCAGTCGGCGACCTCTGCCTCGAGCGCGACCGTCGTGACCTCGGCGCGGTACGCGCGGCGCTGGCACAGGACGTGCCGATCGTAGGCATCTGCCGCGGGCACCAGCTTCTCAACATCGCGTTCGGCGGGACGCTCGACCAGGACATCGGCTCGCGGCGTGGGCCGACCCTTGTGCACCGGGAGGCCCAGCATGCGGTCGCCACTGGGCCGCGCTCGCTCGCGCGCCGGCTGCTCGGCCGTGGGGCGAGCGTTACGAGCGGCCACCATCAGGCCGCGCTACGGGTCGGTCGGGGTCTGCGCGTCACCTCCGCCTCACCCGACGGCGTGGTCGAGACGCTTGAGTGGCCCGAGCGTCGTTTTGCGATGGGCGTCCAGTGGCACCCCGAGCGCCAGCCCGGGGACGCGGCCGGAGCGCGCCTCGCGGCCGCGCTCGTGGAGGCCGCGCGATGAATGAGCTCACGATCCGCCGTGCCGGTCCCGGCGACGCCGAGGCGCTGGCGCGCCTCGCGGCGCTCGACTCCTCCCGGGCCCCGGCCGGCGACATCCTCGTCGTGGACGTTGGCGATGAGCTTCGCGCTGCGCTGTCCCTCAGCAGCGGCCAGGCGATTGCAGACCCATTCCACAGGACGGCGGGGCTCGTGTCGATGCTGCGGATGCGCGCGCAGCAGCTCCAGGCCGAGCCGGAGCCGAGCCGGTGGCGGCGGCGCGTACTGCGCACCGCGCCGCGCACCATCTAGCGGGAGACTGGAGCGCGCTCGCGACGCTTCCGGCCCGATGGGTACCGCGCTGGTTACGCTGCAACGTGTGACTGGGGCTGCCGCTGGATCGCTGCGCTTTGACTGGGGGCTGGGCCACTACGAGCGCACGGCGGCGCAGTTGGCGCCTGCCTCGGGTGTCGTGGTCGAGCGGGCTGCCCCACGGGGCTCCGAGCGCGTGCTCGACCTCGGGTGCGGCACGGGCAACGCCGCGCTGCTGGCGGCGGCGCGCGGAGCGACCGTGACCGGGGTGGATCCGGCCCCTCGCCTTCTGGAGATCGCCCGCGCGCGGGCGGTCGATCACGGTGTCGACATCACCTTCGCGCGCGGCGAAGCCGCGGCGCTACCCATGGAAAGCGGCTCGGTCGATGTCTTGCTCTCGGTGTTCGGCGTGACCTTCGCTGCCGATCCCGGCGCGGCGGCCACGGAGATGGCCCGGGTCACCGCCCCGCGAGGCCGCATCGTGCTCAGCGCGTGGCTGCCCGCAGGGGCGGTCAGGCAGGTCGTGCGCATGGCGCGCGAGACGGAGATGGCGGCGCTGGGAGCCCCGTCGATGCCCTCGCCCTTTGCCTGGCATGACCGCGACGCGCTCTCCAGGCTCTTGGCACCACACGGGTTCAGCGTCAACATCGACCCGCATTCCCACGTCTTCACGGCCGCCTCGATCGACGACTACCTCCAGGGAGAGCTGATCGATCACCCGCTCTGGGTCGCCTCGCGAGCGAGGCTCGAGGCCCGAGGGAAAAGTGACGTGCAAGCCGAGATCGTCGACCGCGCCCGCGAGATCCTGACTGCGGGCAACGAGAATCGCGAGGGTTTCGCCGTCACCAGCTCCTACGTCGTGGCCACCGCGCAGCGCACGTAACGCATCTCCCCGTTAAGCGTCTGACCGCTCCCTTCGACGACGATTGCGGCAGCGCGAGTCCTCCGTGCCCGGGGGCAGGGATCGCGCTCTTTCCTCCGGTGCAGCGGTCGCCCTTGCGCCGCCCATGCACCTGGGCGACCATGTTGTCGCCATGCCCTACGACGAAGACCTCGCTGATCGCATCCGCGAGCTGGTCCCCCGCGAAGCCGACGTCACCGAGAAGAAGATGTTCGGTGGCCTGGCCTTTCTGGTCGGCGGAAACATGTCCGTAACGGCCAGCGGCCAGGGCGGCCTGATGGTGCGCGTAGACCCCGAGGACACCGACGCCCTTCTTGCGAAGCCGCATGCGCGACCATTCAAGATGCGGGGCCGCGAGATGCGCGGTTGGCTCCGAGTCGATCCGGAGGGCCTGCAAACCAAGCGCCAGCTCGCAGCATGGGTCACGCGGGGCGTCGCGTACGCGCGCTCACTCCCCGCCAAGCCCTAGTGCGGCACGGGAGCCCGCTCGCGCTCCTCGGCGGCTCGACGTGGTCCCGGACGAAGCAGACACCGCCCAACTCCGTTCCGAGGACATCACATAGGTCCGTGCCGGTGCTCATCACCCGAAGTATTGGCCTCGGGCGCGGACCATCCACGTGGCCTCGTTAGACCTCTTCGCGGCCGACCAGGTCCCCGGCTGCGTCGACGGGTTGGCCCCTAAGCCGCGGCCGAAGGGACCCGCGAGCGCGTCAGGACCCGCGGATGGCTCTCGGCAGTTCCGGCCGGAACGGCTCCGTGCCGGGGACCAGGGTCACGCTGAAGCCGTTGCGCCTGGCGTACTCGAGCTCGCGGCCGAGGTCGCCCACGCCGTTCGAGAGCGGAAGGGGCAGCACCGCGACCGTGCTGAGCACCCCGATCGCCTCGCCGGTGACGCTGAGGAAGCCGCTGCCGGAGTCGCCCGGTATGCCCGGGGTGATGGTGTAGACGGTTCGGCTCCACCCACCGCCCTCCCTGCCCACGACGACTCCCTGCTTCGGGCGGAGCGCCGTGAGCCCATCCCGTATCGAGGAGTTGCCCAAGGAGAAGACCGTGGCGCGGTTGGCGCCTGCGCCGCCCACTCCAGTTGGACCGCCAAAGCCCGGCACGGATGGGTTGACCTTGCCCACATCCGCCGGATCCAGCTTGACGAGCGCGAAATCGTTGAAGGCGCAGATGTCCGGGTCGGTCTCGCCCGTAGCCTGCATGGTGATCCATGAGCTGTAGGCCAGGGTCCCCGGCCGGCTGGCGCCTTTGACCTCCACGGGCGTGCCGATCGGCAGAGACTCCGACTCGCACCCGTCAGTCTCGGTGGCGGCCCCCGTGCCCGAGCAGTGGGCGGCTTGACCAATGTAGGTGCCACTTGCGTTCGTAAAGACGAAGTTCGCGGTGCATTGCCCCCCGCCCGTGAAGGTCTGCGCGCCGGGCTTGATGGTCGCCGAGGACGCCGGCGCCCACGCCGATGCCGCAGAAGGTGCGAGCGCTGCGGCGACGAGGGTTGACACGAGCAGGAAGAGTGTGCGTGAGCCCCTCATTGTCAAAAAGCTAGCGGACGCCGAGTCGGCTGTCTCAACTTTGGCACCGAGCCGCCAGGCCTTGGCCGTTGCGCGGCTCGCAGCCGGCCGCGAGCGGGCCGGGTAGGCTATGCCCGCGATGGCGATGCTCGAGCTCGTGGCGGAGCGCCCAGACTGGCTCGGCGCGTTGGGGGTGGCGATGACCCGACCGCAGGGCGTTGCGGAGCGACGCTCCGAGCAGGACCCGTGGGCGCCTTCGCCGCCCGACCGACCGCGGCGCGTGTCCGATGACCTGGCGTGGCTTCGCCAGGCATTCGACGAGCCGGAGAACCACGGCCTGCGCCCGCTGCCCGACAGCGCGGCCGTCGCGGCTTGGGAGACGCGCGAGGAGGACGCTGCCGTGCTCGAGCGCGTCGCGCGGCTGCGTGACCGCGGCGTGCTCGACGCCGCGGGCTTTCTGGTGCATGGGGTTCCCGACGACCTGCGCTAGGAACTACAGCTGGCCGCCGTCCAGCTCAGTGACGCGGCGTACCAGAGTCCGAAGGGCAGGCAGCGGAGCCGGATCGCCGCCGCGTAGCGGCGCGGGCCGCCTCGCGAGAAAGTCGTCCAGCCGTCGAGCGCCAGCGGGGAGATCAGTCAAGCGTGTCCCCCGCTCCGAAAGCCGGAGGTCGGCTGGGCGCCGACGGGGCCGGCAATCGAGGTTGCCGTCGAGGCGGGCGCCGCGGGCGCCGCGGAAGGTGAAGACGCACGTTTCGCGCCCGCCGCGGCCCCGCTGCGTGCGCCGGGCGGCCGCCCTGCGGGTCGAGGAAGGCCAAGTCGCGACCGATGCCCGCGAGGTCGTTCCCGTCGTTCGGCCGGCCGGCGTGGTCGACCATCCAGGTCTCGATCGCCACGCCGCCTCCCGAGGTGGCCACGACTCGCAGCGCGCGCCATTGCTGGGGAAAGTCGACGATCGACGCCGTGGTGATGTGCCAGTATCCGCCGGCCCCGCTCCCGCGAGCTTCGATCCGGTTGCGATGGGTGTGTCCGGCGACCACGGCGATCACGCGAGGATCGGAGTCGAGCAGGGCGAACACCGCCTCTGCGCCGGCCGTCGCATCGAGCGGCTGGTGGCTGGTCACGATTATGTGACGGCCGCTAGTGGCATCGAGTGCGTCAGCCAGGAAGGAAAGCGTGGAGGGTGTGACGATCCCGCCGGATCCCGCCTCGCGCTGGACCAGGTCGAGAACGACGATCTGCAGCTCAGAGCCGACGCCGAACGAGTAGTCGAGCCGGCCGTCACGGGTGGCCGGCGATCCGGACGCCGCGCCGACGAGGCGCGCAACCGCCTCCTCGGCCGTCAGGTGCGTCCGGCGTGGGTCGGGCGAGACCGGCAGGGCATCCCCGGGGAGTCCCCCTTGCAGAAGCGCTTCGACCTGTCCCCGGTTGAGCGAGCCGCCTCCCGCCAGCCGCGCGATCTCCGCGTTCGGCGACGTGATGAGCCGGTCCCCGGTGGCGACGGCGGTGATGGCGGGGCTTGCGGCAAGCTCGCCCTGCACGAGTACGTCGTGGTTGCCAAGGACCGGCCACCACGGCGCCTTCAACCCGCGCGAGCGCACGGGACGCAGCGCGCGGTTCAGCAGGCCGGGGTAGCGAGGGGCATCGACGTCCGGCCGGTAGTAGAGCGGATCGGGGTTCGAGGGGGCCTGAACTCCCTCGTAGCCCGCCGCGCCCGAGTCGGGCACCGCTGTCCCGCCGCCCAGCAGCGCAAGCGCCCAGTCGAGCTCGTTGCGTTGCGCTGAATCGATCAGATCGCCGCTGACGAGGACTGCGTCGGCCCCTCGCCACCCGTTCACCGAGGCCACGGTCGCGGCGAGCAGCTGGGAGGTGAGCAGCTCGTGCGGGCGAAACGCGCTCCCGAGGCGCGTACCGACGCGGTCGAGGAACGGCACGCGGGCAGGCGACTGAGCGTCGCGCACATGGACATCGCTGATCTGCGCGATGCGACCCAGTACTCGCTCCGGCCGCCCGCCGCCGCCGAGCTCCCTGCGGTCCTGCAGCGACACCCCCGGTCCGCTCTCGAGCAAGGCATCGCCGTCCGGGTCCACGAGCGACCGCAAGAGCGTCGAGCCGGGCCGCGGCTCCGGTCCGCAGCCTCCGAGCGCCCAGATCACGCCGCCGCCGAGGAGCGCCAGCGCCTCGCGGCGCGTGTGTCCCTCTGGTCGCCCGGCGCTCACGCCTCGGCCTCGCGCAGGCCCGCCACGACCGGCTCTCTGGCCAAGGCGCGCGCCGTCCAAGCGCTCGCCGCGCCGATCGAGAGCGCTAGCACACCGATGAGGAGCCCGACCTGACCTAGACTGGTTTGCAGCGGAAGGTCGGCGTAGCCCGCCACGAGTCGCTCCGTGACCGGCGACAGCACGAAGCCCTCGAGGACGAGCGCCAGCGCGGCGGCCGGCAGCACGACCGCGGCGGCTGCCCCGCCGAGAAGCCGCCGCAGCGCACGCGCGTCGGCGCCAAGCGCTCGAAGCGCCGCCACCGCGCCGCGTCGCTCGGCGGCGGCGAGCGCGAGCGCCTGGGCCAGCGAGCTTGCGCACACGAGTGACACCGTCAGCGCCACGAGCCGAAGGAGCGCTGCCAGCGCTTCGAGCAGCCCTCGGCTCTCCCCCGTCGCGCCCCCGACGGCCCGCGGCTCGGCGCCTAGCGCGGCCAGTCCCCGGCGCACCCGCTCGCGATCCGCGCCCGGCTCGAGGCGGAGCGCTAGTGGACCCCGGAGGGACGGCAGCGCCGCCGCGAGCCGGCGTGGACGCACGTAGGCAACCCGGCCCTCATCCTGAAGTGCGCGCACTATTCCCACCACCCGGAAGCGCAGCTCACGCGCGGCGGGCGGCTGCACCGCGAGCGTGGAGCCGACCCGAAGCCCGACCGCCTCGGCCAGCCCGGCCCCCACCTCCGCCTCTCCGTCAGAACGCAGGCGCCGCCCGTCGGCGAGCGCCGGCGCCTCGAAGCGAGTGTGATCACCGGGGTAGGCGATCAACCGCAGAGGCGACCCGAGCGCCGTGGCGCTCACCGCCGCGAGCTCGTACCGCGGGGCAGCTTCGCGCACTCCGGCAATCGCCTCCACCTCGGGGGCTCGATCGGCAGGCAAACGAGCGGTGAGCTGGTAGCGCTTGCCGAGCGTCCCGGGATCGTCACGCAGGCTCCCGAGCAGCGAAGCCAGGGCAAGCAAGAGGAGGACGACCGCAGCGGCAGCCGCCAGCACCGTAACGAGCGAGAGGTAACGCACCCGGTGTGCCGCCACGAGCCGCGCGCCGAGCAACGCGAGGCCACCGCTTGCTCCGCGCGGCGGCGCGCCGCGGAGATCGCCGCCGCGCAGTAGCTGGGCCGGGGGGCGGTGCGCGGCACGCCACGCCGCAGCCGCGGCGGCCAATGCGGCGAGCGCCACGACCAGCACCCACATCCCCGCCAGGAGGATCGCGAGGGCGCTCGTCTCCGGCGCAAGCTCGTTGAGCGGCTCGAGCGCACGGCGGGTAGGACCCGCCGCCAGCGCGCCCCCGAGGGCGAGCCCGGCCGCGGCCGCCGGAGCGGCCACGAGCGCCGCCTCCGCGCCGTGCAGCGCGACAACAGCGCCCGGGGAGGCGCCCACGGCGCGCCGCACGGCGGTCGCCGGAAGCCGGCGCTGGACCTCGAAGCGCGCGCCCGCGCCGAGCAGCAGGCCGGCAAGGCTCGCCGCCACGAACGCGAACGCCACGAGCAGCGACACCACAAGCCCGCTGCCCTGCTCTACGAGCGTGCGCAGGCCAGTGCGTGTGGTGAAGCGCAGGCCGCGCACCGCGCCTGCAGACCCACGCGCCTGCGAGAGCAGCACGTCCGTTCGCGCGTCGTCTCTGGCCCACAGAAGCACGAGATTCACCGGGAAGTCGCCGGCTCCGAGGCGCCGGATCAGGCCTCGGCGAGACAGATACACGCGCGCCGTGCGCGCCAGCGGGTAGGCCACATTGTCGGGGGAGAGCGCCACGCCGACTATCCGCGCCGGACCGAGGGGCCCGACCGTGATCCGGTCGCCAGGACGCAGCCGCCACTCACGCGCGAGACCTGCCTCGATGACCGCCTCGTCGCCTCGCGTGCGGAGATCCCGGCCGGCCACGACGGCGTAGCCCCGGCGCGCGTCATCGGCCACTTGGACCACGCCCTCGCGGAGATGCCGCCCGCGAGCCGCGAGCGGGACGCGCCGGAACTCGGTGCGATAGGCCCGAGCTTCAAGGTTCGGAAGCCGGCGCACGCGCGCGTCGATAGTCGAGCGGTCCTCGTCGGCGAAGCGCGCGATGACCGACGGCAAGTCGGCCCGCTCGGCGGCGCGGTCGAACCCGGTGGCGAGGGCGTAGGCGGCGGTCGTGACGACTCCCAGCACGAGCGACGCGGCGAAGACAGTCCGCACCGGGAGCCCGATTCGCCCGCGTCGCGCGCGCAGCCCCCGAATGGCGTCGACGAGGATCGCTCGAAGCACTCCGAGAGGGCCGGACGTCATTCCGAGACCGGTCGTGGCGCCGGCTCGGCGTGATCGGTGATCGCGGCTCCCGAGGCGTGGGTCGGGAAGAGGCGACCGTGCTCCAGCCGCAGGACCCGGTCAGCGCGTGCGGTCGCCTCGGCCTGGTGGGTGACCATCACGACGGCGCGCCCCTCGTCGGCGCTCGAGCGCAGGAGGTCGAGCACGACGGAGCCGGCAGCAGCATCGAGGTTGCCGATCGGCTCGTCGGCCAAGACGAGCAACGGGTCGGCCACCAGCGCCCGGGCGATCGCGAAACGCTGCTGCTCTCCTCCCGAGAGCTGGTGAGGGGCAAGGCGCGCCACGCTGCGGAGGCCGAGGCGGTCGATCAGCGCCCGCCCGCGCCGGTCGGCTCCCGCCGGCGCACCGGGCAGCCTCGCCGGCAGCAGCACGTTGGCCTCGCCGTCGAGTTCCGGCAGGAGGTGGAAGAACTGGAAGACGAACCCGATCGACTCGCGGCGCAGCGCGCTCAGCTCCCGCTCGGACGCGCCGGTCACGGGACGACCGCCGACCTCGACTCGGCCGGCATCAGGGTGGTCGAGACCTCCCAGTAGGTGCAGGAGCGTCGACTTTCCCGATCCGGAGCGGCCGACCACCGCGACCAGCTCGCCTGGAGCGACCGCCAGGGCCACCTCGTCGAGCAGCACCCGAGCGCTCCGCCCCTCGCCGTACACCTTGCGCAGGCCCGAGGCGCATAGGACCGGCGCCGAGGGCTGGTGTGCAGTGCGGAGGCGAGTCACCCGGGTCAGTCTGGCAACTGCGCAGACGACGCCGACGGACCAGATCGTTCCCCGGGACCGGGTGTCCGCCGCGAGCCAGCGCGGCCAGACACGCGTGATCGAGGGCTCTGTGGCACTCAGCTTGAGCGGCATCTCACCGCGAGCGAGGCGCACGCTGACGGGCGACTTGCTCCGGAGGGATTCGTTCGGTCCAGCCGGCGGAGGTGGCTGCCCTACAGCCCCGAGGCCCCGCGCTGCTCCTGCTGCTTGCGCCACCCGTACCGCGTCATGCCCCGCGGCTTGTACACCGCCAGCACCGCGGCCACGATCAACAGCAGCACGGCGGCGGCGGAGTGGAGCACTGGGGATGAGCTCCGCGGGCCGCTGAGATCGGCACTGGCCGATGGGGCCTGCGCCGCTACGTCGGCCAGGTAGCCGAGCGTCTCCAAGTACAGCAGCAAGACGACCGTGGCGAGGACGTTGATCACGAGCTTGACCAGGACCCAGTAGTGCCGGAAGAGCCCCCACCTCGTTCCCAGTGACTGAACGATCCCGGTTAGCAGCGAGGCGACCGCCAATGGGAGGAGGACGAACCAGGCCGCCAGCTCCATCGCGGGGTAAACGGCTCGCACCGTCTGAGCATCCTCGCTCGTCAGGCCGGCGACTGCGAGCGCCAGGACGCAAGCGACCGCCCCGAGCCAGCCGACCGAGGCAACGACATGCGCCGTCAGCGCGAACCTGCGCAGGCGAGGCGTCATGCTCACGGGGTGTGGCCACCCGTGGGCGGCCTGTGCCCGCCGTCGCCGCCCGGCTTGCCGGCGATCGAGGGCGCCGTCTGGCCATCGCGGTCACCGGCGCCTGTGTGGCGACCAGGCCCGTGCTTACCACCGCCGGTGACGAGCATGACGACGACCAGCACGACCAGGACGATGGCGATGACACCGAACACCTTCACCCAGCGTGGTGTGCCGACCGTGCGTCCCCGGTCGGGCCCCCCACCGGTGTCGCGCTTGGGGTCTGGGTCAGGCATGTATCTGTCCTTCGCTGTCGCGAGTGTGGGAAGGGTCTCCATACCGAGGAATTTACGAGACATAGTGTCTAAAGTCAATACAAAGTGACGCACGGGGCCCTGGCGTATTCTGAGGTGATGCCGAGGCTCTGGAACGAGACGATCGAGGCGCACCGGCGCGAGGTACGCGAGGCGATCCTCGACACCACCGCGGCGCTGGTGGCAGAGCACGGGCTGCGCTCGGTGACGATGTCGCAGATCGCCGAGGAGACCGGCATCGGACGTGCAACGCTCTACAAGTACTTCGCGGGCGTCGAAGCGATCCTGTTCGCCTGGCACGAACGTCAGATCACGAGCCACCTCGAGTATCTCGCCGAAGTCCGAGACCGGGCCGGCGACGCCGGCGAGCGACTCGAAGCTGTGCTCGAGGCCTACGCGTTCATCTCTCACGAGACCCACGGGCACCACGACACCGAGTTAGTGGCGTTCCTCCACCGAGACGAGCAGGTCGCGGGCGCACAGCAGCAGCTGCGCGCGATGATCCGGAGCCTGGTGGCGGAGGGCGCCGAGACCGGCGAGTTCCGGGACGATGTCGCCTCCGACGAGCTCGCGAGCTATTGCCTGCACGCCCTCGCGGCGGCTCGGGGATCGGAGTCCAAGGCCGCGGTCCGCCGGCTCGTCACGGTGACGCTGGCGGGATTGCGCCGCCGCGCCTGACCCCACGCTTTCTCGATCTCGCTCGCAGTAAGCGAGGAGGGCGGTGCTCGCGCGCCACCGCCGAGCAAGACCGGCTTCAGGCGTGGGCGGGCGGCGCCGAAGCGCTTCAGCGGCTGGCCAAGGTGTTCTCCCGGCGTGTGCGCGAGGACGAGGTGCTCGCTCCGGTGTTCGCGGGTCTGGCGATCACCGAAGATCAGCGCTTCCGCTGGGTTCAGCTTATGGCTCGCGCGGCCGACGAGGCCGACCTGCCCCGCGATCCCGAGTTCCGCTCCGCGCTGCTCGCCTACTTCGAGTGGGGAACGCGACTTGCTCTCGCCAACTTCCAGCCGGAGGCGCAACCGCCCCTGAGGGCTCCGGTCCCGCGCTGGGGGTGGGGACGGTCGGCCCCTTTCGTCGAGCTGGCTTAGATGGAAGCGTCACGTCGAGAAGCGTCTCGCGGCTCTCGGGTTGGCGCGCCGACGGTCGGCTGGGGGCATTGCCATGGCTCTGACGGGGAAAGCTGGTGGTAAGACCAACTGAAATGGGAGACAACATGAGAAGACGAATCGCATACCTGCTGTCGGCGGCTGCCTTGGCGGTGCTGGGACTCGCCCTCGTGGCCACGGCACAAAGCGGCGGCAAGGGGAAGGGAAAGCGCGCGAGGACAGTGGCTCACGCCGCGCTCAAGAGCTCCGACGGGCGCGGAGTGGCGAAGGTGAGATTGCGCGAGCGACGTAACGGTAAGGTCTTCGTGATGGTACGGGCGCGCGGGCTCCAGCCGGGCTTTCACGGCTTCCACGTCCACGAGAAGGGCCTCTGCGAGCCGCCCGCCTTCACGAGCGCCGGCGGGCACCACAAGCGAGACGGCCAAGCTCATGGAGCCCACGCCGGGGACATGCCGCCGCTGCTGGCCGCAGGCGACGGAAAGGCCCGAGCTATGTTTGTGACCGACTCCTTTCGCATAAGCGAACTGGTGGCGGGAGACGGCAGTGCGATCATGATCCACGCCGGGCGCGACAACCTGGCGAACATCCCCAGTCGCTACACGTCGGGCACCACTCCAGGGCCAGACGAGGAGACGCTGAAGACCGGCGATTCGGGCAGTCGCTTTGCCTGCGGGGTTGTCGAGCGCAAGCGCCGCTAACCGCGGCAGAGGAGGGGCGCCCGCTGAGGAGATCCTGCGGGCGCCCCTACGATCGACAACCGGCGCTCCGCAGCTGCCCTGCCGGCACGTGGGCAGAGCGAGCGGTGCCGGCGGCGGAGCTCCTCGTTGCCAGACACAGTTGCGCATAGGATCGCGTGAATGAAAGGGGCCTGACGCCGGGCGCACCTACGCACTGCGGACCAACTCGAAGTCGATGAGCCAAGCCGTCGAAGAATCCAACCGGCCGCATGCCTCCTGCGGGAGACCGACCGTAGGCATCATGCGCTGGCTGACGGTCAACGTTCCAGGGGAGCCCGAGCACGAGATCCTGCTGGAGAAGCCGGCAAGCCGGCCCTCGACGGAGCGACGGCCGAGCAGGTCCGCGAACTGGTGGCGAAGGGCGCGATGGGCGCCGTCGCAATCTTCACGGTCGACGACATCCACAAGACCTACGAGCAGCTACTCGCCAAGGGGGTCGAGTTCACGGAGGAACCCACCGAGCGCTTCTACGGCACCGATTGCGGGCTACGGGACCCGTTCGGCAACCATCTGCGCATCGGGCAGCCGAAGGAGGGCCCGATCAAGATACCCGATCCCGCCGAGTTCGCCGCCGACAACAGCTGATTCCAAGGTCGACGGCTCAGGGCATCTTCCCTCCGTCAACAGTGCTCACCTGCTGACCGACAGGCCGCCTGCCCTAGCGCCCCGCGGCCGATCCAGCTTCAAGGAATCGCCGCGAGCCACGCATCCAATACGTGCGATCGACTGCTCGACGGAGAGACCAGCGGTATTGAGGGGAAGCGCGGTCACGGGGCTTTTGGGAACAGCCGGCGGCCAAGCTCCGGATTGCCCTCGGCGAGAGCGCACCCGATTCGCTCGCTCGCCGCGGGCAGGAAGGGCCGGCACTCGCGCGCGAGCGTGCGGCAGGCGCTCATGAGGACACCCAACGCTTCGTCGAGGTCGGTGCCGGCGTCTATGTCGGATTCGGCCCTTGCGAGCTCCCAGGGCCGCGTCGCGGCGACATAACGATTGGCCTCCTCGACGAGAGACCAGAGCGCCGCCGCGGCAGACCTGATGTCGAAGCGAGAAAGGGCGTCCTCGATCTCGCCCGGTGTCCGTTGGAGGGCCGCTTGTAGCGCGAGCGACTCCTCCGTCCGGGGCTCGACTGCGGCAATGCCCCGTGGGCGATGGCGCGCGACCAGCGCGATGGTGCGGTTGACGAGGTTTCCGAGGCCGTCGGCGAGCTCGTTCGCGCGCGCGGCGAGCCGCTCCTCGCGAAAGTCGGTATCACCAGCACGCGGCACGTCGCGAAGAAACCACCACCGCAGCGCGGCGCTTCCGTAGTAGCCCGCGATGTCGGCGGGGTCGTGGGTGCCGCCGAGCGACTTCGAAAGCTTCTGCCCGTCGACGGTGAGGTAGTCGTGGACGAAGATCGCCGTCGGTAGCGCCTCCCCGGCGGAGAGCAGGATGGCCGGCCAGTAGACCGCGTGAAAGCGGATGATCCCCTTGCCGATCACGTGCAGGCGCTCGTCTGAGCGCTCCCACCACTGGCCGTAGAGCTCGCCCTCGGTTCCGTAGCCCAGCGCACTGATGTAGTTCCCAAGCGCGTCAAACCAGACGTAGACCACCTGGCTCGGGTCCCCCGGCACCGGGATGCCCCAGCCGTGTGCGCGCTCTTGGGAGCGGGAGACGCTGAAGTCCTCGAGCCCGCCACCGATGAAACCGAGCACCTCGTTTCGCCGCTGCTCTGGCTCGATCCGAAGCCCTCCGCTCTCGATCAGGTCAAGCAGCTGATCGCGGTAGCGCGAGAGGCGAAAGAACCAGTTGCGCTCAGCGACCTGCTCCGGTGGCCGGCGGTGCTCGGGACAGAGCCCGTCGACGAGCTCGTTCGGGGAGCGGAAGGCCTCGCAGCCGGTGCAGTAGAGACCCTCGTAGTAGCGCTCATAGAGGTCTCCGCTCGCGGCGCACGCGTGCCAGAGGCGCCTCACCCCTGGGCGGTGACGCGGATCGCGGCTCGTGGCGATGAAGTCGTCATAGGAGAGCTCAAGCGGTTCGCGAAGCGCGGCAAACCGCTCCGCCTTTACATCCACGAACTGCGCGACCGGCACGCCGGCAACGGCGGCAGCCTCGACGTTCTTGAGCGAATGGTCGTCCGTTCCGCTCAGGAAGCGGACCCGCTCCCCGAGCAGCCGCCGGTGGCGCGCCAGTACGTCGGCCTGCACACACTCGAGCGCAAAGCCGAGATGCGGGTCGCCGTTGACGTACGGGATCGCCGTTGTGATGTAGAAGCGTCGTTTGCTCATCGGTGCCTTCCCTTCTGGCCCGTTGGGACCAGCATCCGATGAGAGCGCCGACCCCAAGCAGTCTGGGGCCGGTGTCGACGGTGCGAACTAGAGCGCGCCGACAGCCCGTGGCAAGCGGGCCATCATCAAGACAGACTCGACGCGCAAACTCATTTTTCAACGATACCGGTTGAGGTGCCCCCACGCGAAGCGCACGCCAGAGTGCGAGGAGACTCCTCGCTTCGCGAAGAGCAGCCAACGGAACGGCCCAACTCCGGGTGCTGAGCGCTCACCGAGGTGGACGGGCGCACCACACTCTCGGTCCTCGTGGAGCACAGGAACAAGGAGGGCCGTGACGCGCACATCAACTCGGGATGGAGGCCGGTGTGAGCCAGGCCGGGGTCTGCCCATCGCTCGCCGAGCTCGATCCGGCCCTGCCCGATCAGATCGCGCGCCAGACTGCGCTCGGTCGACCGTGGCGCCAGTTCGAGCGGGCGCTCGACGCGCGCATTGAGGCGGCCGCTATCGCGGCCTGAAACGATGACTCATCCGCGTGAAGGTTTGGGCGACCAAGCGCAGCTAGACTCTCGCCGGGCAGCAGTGACCCGCACACCGCAAGGCGCCACCCGGTGGGTGACCGGCAGACGTGGAGCGCCAAGGGAGGGAGTTGAGCTTGCAGGGCTTACGGTTCCGGGTCTGGCAGAGAAGGGGGGTATGGGCGTGGGCTATCGGCCGAAGCTGCGCTCTGCATCGGTGAAACCGAGGATGGCAAGCGTCCGCGTCCGTCTCAAGTCCCTGACAGGCCCCGATCTCGCAATAGCGGGGGTCGTAGCGGTGCAGCTGTTGCCGTTGCTCATACTGAAGAACGTCGGAAGCGTGGACGGCCCTGCACACGTTCTCGGTGCCTACGTTCTGGGTGGAGCCGAACAACAGATCTACGACACCTATTACTACCGAGATAACTTCCCGCTTCCCAACTTGCTGACGCAGTACTTGCTGGCTGGGCTCCTTGAGGTAGTGAGCCCCACGACTGCCGAGAAGCTGGTCGTTGGTCTCTATCTCGTGGGTTTTGCGTACGCCCTTCGCCGAGCCGTATTGTCCGTGCGACCGGACGCGTCCTGGGTCGTTCCAGTCGGACTCGTGCTCTCGACGAGCACCTTCCTGATGTGGGGCTTCTACAACTTCTCCTACGGGGTCGTGGCCTTTCTTCTAGGCGTGGCGCACGTGCAACGGCACAGGAGAAGCTGGACCAAGCGCTCAGGGCTCGGTCTCAGCGCAATCCTGTTGCTCTGCTACTTCACACATCTCGTGCCCCTGGTGATGCTTGCGCTATTCCTGTGCACAACCACGGCAATCGACCTTTACCTAGACCCGCCAGCCTCGCGGCGACAGCTTTTTCACCGCATTGCTCCTCCCGTGCTGGCACTGGTTCCGGTGGGCGTCCTCACCTTGGCTTTTCTCGCACGTCCCGCTGGCGAAGGGATCTACCTCGGTTACGACCTGTTGCCCATCCACCTCGTTGGCCTCCTGACGCTCCAACTGCCGCTTGTCACGTACTCCCTACTGGAGTTCCTGCCGCTGCTGGTGTTGGTATGCAGCCTGGTTCTGCTGCTCGGCGCGTTGATACACCATCTCCGACACTTTCGATCAGACTGGCGATCGCCGGCGCTGGTGACCCTGGTCGTGACGCTCGCTCTCTATGTCGTGGTGCCCGAGAGCTTCGGGCAGGGCGGGTTGATGCACGCGCGTCTGGCGATGTTCCCGCCGCTGCTGTTGCTACTCGCCGTTGCAGCGATTCGCCCGCCGAGTTGGCTGCGGGCAACGGCGACCGTAGCCGGTTGCGTCGTGGCCCTCGGCGTCGTGGTCCTGCGGTTTCCTGTCCAGCTCGAGTTCGACCGGAAGGTACAGGCTTACCGCGAACTGAGTTCTTTCATCGAGCCGCAGTCGTTGCTCGTCGGCTTCCGCCTGCGCAGCGAAGAGCCCGCAGCGAGCGGGTTGAGGCGCTTGGTGCAAGACCCCCTGCTGCACGCGCCGTCACTCGTCGCCCTCATGACCGGCGGTGTCGACGCGGGGCACTACGAGGCCGCGACGAGCTACTTTCCGGTCCGCTTCCATCGCGAGCGCAACGCCTTCGTCGCCCTGGGGAAGCTCGAGGAGGCACCCCCAGACGTGGATCTGTCGGCGGTGCCTGAGTTGCGCTATGTCATGCTGTGGCGGAATGAGCCGGCGCGACGGCTGCCATCGGACGCACGCCACCTCATGAACCAGCTCAAGCAGGGCTTCCGGCCCGTGACCCAGACGGCCAACGGAAAGCTGGTGCTGTACGAACGGCAATCGGAACGGTAGCGCGGGCGGGCTTCGACATCCTCACTGCGCCCCCATAGGCCTAGCTCGTCCTAATCCAGAGACGTAGCGACACGTCGCGCTCGTCTCACGCTCCTCATCTTGCGCGCGCCGTAGCCGGGACGCGGCCCTTGGTGCGGCGCCCCGTGTGGGCGCGATCGGTGTTGAAGTAGCGCAGGTACTCGTCGAGGTCGCGCCGCAGGCCGGTGATCTTGGGGACGAGCGAGCGCGCAACCTCGGGGCGCCAGCACTCCTTGAGGATCGTCAGCTGCAGGCGCTCGACGCAGCCGTTTGAGTTCGGAGTGCCGGCCTTGATGAAGCGCGTGGCGCGCCCCGCCTCCCCGACCGCCTCGCCGAACTCGCGCGCGCGGAATCTCAGAGCCGTTGTCGGTCGTGATCTCACGCAGCTTCCAGCCGACGGCGCTCAGCTCACGCGCGGCGAGAGTCTAGCTGCGCTTGGTCGCCCAAACCTTCACGCGGATGAGTCATCGTTTCAGGCCGCGATAGCGGCCGCCTCAATGCGCGCGTCGAGCGCCCGCTCGAACTGGCGCCACGGTCGACCGAGCGCAGTCTGGCGCGCGATCTGATCGGGCAGGGCCGGATCGAGCTCGGCGAGCGATGGGCAGACGATCCGGGAGTAGGTCTTCGTGAAGAAGACGACGAGCCGCCGGCCCGCGCTCGTCAGCTCGTAGCGCTGCGAGCGCGGGATGCGGCGGATCAGGCCCTCGCGCCGCAGGCGGCCACAGGTCATAGGTCGCCTGGCTTTGCGCTGTAGCCGGGCAAAAGGCCGGCGACGAAGGCGCGCAGCGAGCGATCGGTGAGCCCCTCGAACAGGTGGCGAAACGCGCACAGCGAGGCGAGCAGCGCCATCACGCGCGGGTCGCCAAGGCGCAGTCCGGGGGCAGGGTAGGCCGTCCTCTCGCGACGGCAGCACGACGTGCTCGAGCGTCTGTGCGTCGGGCGCGCACTGGCACGCCTCGAGCTGGGCGGAGAGCAAGCGCTCGTTGGTCTCGTGGCCGATCCGAAGTAGCGCCTCCCAGTTGGCCTCGGTCAGCAGTCGGCCGACCCCGAAGTCACGCGTGTCGTTGATCGTCGTCTCGGTCCTGAGCGCCCTGCCCCTTGAAGTACTGCTTTACCTTCGAGCGCTTGTAGTGGACCTGGATCGCCGGCTCGACGCCGCGGTTGATCACGCGCGTCAGAAAGCGCCCGGGCGTCGTGCGGTCGATGCGGCGGCCGAAGACGATCGCGACGTTGTCGGGGCGCCCGAGCACGAGCTGGTCGCGAATCGTCTGCTCAAACCAGGCGCGTCCCTGCGCCGGGCGCTCGAAGACGCGCGTGTCTGAGAGCTCGAGCTGGCGGAAGGCGAGCGCGTAGCGGTAGCCGCGGCGCCGATCGGCGACCGTGAACGGCGAGGGCAGCCGCGCCTGCCAGCGTGAGAAGAAGCGCTCGACGTCTCGCGCGCAGAGCCTCTTGCAGATTGAGCCAGGCCGGGTTTGACGGAGACCTCGATTCCAGGGTTCTGTCCTGGAGAGAGTCGAGGCTCCATCGATGTCATCGCAGAAGAGGTATCCCGACGAGTTGCGTGAGAGGGCGGTGCGGCTCGTGTTCGAGTCGGGCCGGCCGGTCGCGCAGGTGGCGAAGGATCTCGGTATCGGGGCGCAGTCGCTGCGCACGTGGGTGCGCCAGGCCGAGGCCGACGGTGGCGGGCGCTCAGACCGGCTGACCAGCGGCGAGCGCGAGCGTCTGAAGAGCCTCGAGCGTGAGGTGCGCGACTTGCGCAAGGCGAATGAGATATTGAAGGCCGCTTCGGTATTTTTCGCCAAGGAGCTCGACCCGACCCGATCGAGGTGAGCGCGTTCATTGAGCAGCGGCGCGCGGATTTCGGGTCGAGCTCATCTGCCGCACGCTGGGCGTATCGGCGTCTGCCTTCTACGAGCGTCAGAGCGGCGGGCGCTCGGCCCGCGAGGTCGAGGACGAGCGCCTGCTCGGCCTGATTCGGGAGGTCCACAAGGAGAACTACGAGGCCTACGGCTACCGGCGGATGTGGAAGGAGCTGCGCCGCCGCGGCGAGCGCGCGCCGCGCTGCCAGCTGCAGCGGATCATGCGCGACAACGCCATCCAGGGCGCCAAGCGGCGCGGGCGCCCGTGGCGCACGACGTCCGCCGACCCGGACGCAAAGCGGCGCCCAGACCTCGTTGGGCGTAACTTCGGCGCGTCTGAGCCCGGTGAGCTGGTCGTCGCCGACTTCACCTACGTGCGCTGCTGGGAGGGGCTCGTCTTCTTCGCGTTCTGCCTCGACGTCTTCAGCCGCATGATCGTCGGCTGGCAGCTCGCCTCCGACATGCGCGCCGAGCTCGTCGTCGACGCGCTCCGGATGGCGCTCGGCACGCGCACGCAGCTGGGGCACGTCGAGCTCGTCCACCACTCAGACCGCGGGAGCCAGCCCGGACTCAACCGGTCCTCGCAACAGCGTTTCCGTGAGATGAATCTACGGACTGCAGGTGACGGCTCCGCGGGCCTCGGCGCAGAGACGCGTGCTGGGGTGATGCGCCTGTCGCCGTCGAGGCTCGCCCGGAGGGCGGGCCGGAGCGGCGATAGGCGCGTGCGCGCCTAGCTGGGCCCCGTTGCGCGGCGCTCCGGATCTCGCCTCGTTCGCGGTCGGCGGGCTGGGCCGGCTCAGGCTGTCTTCGCCAGGTGCTCGTCGAGCGCTTCGGCGGGCGTTCTCCAGCCGAGGGTCTTCCGGGGGCGCGTGTTCAGGGCGGCGGCGACGGCGGCGATGTCGTCGGCGCTGTGCCTGGCGAGGTCGGTGCCCTTCGGGAAGTACTGGCGCAGCAGCCCGTTGGTGTTCTCGTTGGTGCCGCGCTGCCACGGGCTCTGTGGATTGCAGAAGTAGATCTGCAGGCCGGTGTCGATCCGAAGCTGCGCGTGCTGGGCCATCTCGGCGCCCTGGTCCCAGGTCAGCGACCGGCGCAGCTGCTCGGGGAGCGTGGTGATCGCGGCGGCGATCGTGTCGCGGACGGCCTCGGCTCCGTGACCGGTGAGCGCGGGTCCGTTCTTGATCCTGGGGTCCTCGCCGCCGCACATCGGCGGAAGGTGAAGCAGCATCGTGAACCGGCTGCTGCGCTCCACGAGCGTGCCGATCGCGGAGCTGCCCAGGCCGAGGATCAGGTCGCCTTCCCAGTGGCCCGGAACGGCACGGTCGGCAGCTTCGGCGGGCCGCTCGCTGATCAGGATCTCGTCGGTCACGAAGCTCTTGCCGCGCCGCGCGTGCGGGCCCTCGGGACGCGCAGCGCGCGTCCGGTGCGCAAGCAGGCGGTGAGCTCGCGCCTGAGCGCGCCGCGCCCCTGGATATAGAGCGACTGGTAGATCGCCTCGTGGGAGACGCGCATCGACTCATCATCGGGGAAGTCGAGGCGGAGCCGGCTGGAGATCTGCTCCGGGCTCCAGGACCTCGTCCACCGCCGGTCCTTGCGCCGGCCATGGCGCCGGCCGATCCACGCGACCGCTGGACCGTCGACGACGACCCCGTCGGGCCGCTCCACCGCACCGGCTAGGCGGTCCTGCACATACCGGCGCAACTCAGGATTCTCCGCGAGCTTGGCGGGCTTCGGACGCCGGCTTCGACGGTCGGCATGCCACTGCGCGGCGCTGGCCCGATACTCGAGCCCACCGGCACGCGTCGCGGCATTGCGACGCAGCTCCCTCGAGATCGTGGACGGCGAGCGCCCGAGCGCCCGCGCGATCTCCCGCACGCCGCAACCACGCGCCCGAAGAAGAGCGATCTCCTCCCGCTCGGCGAACGACAGGTACCGCCCCGACGGCGCGCCGAGCGTGACGGACGGCATCCCGCCACCCTCCCGGAACCACCGGACGCCAACCGCGGCCGACACGCCCGCTTCGGCCGCCGCGTCCTCGCTGGACAGCCCGCGAGCGATCGCTGCCCAGAACCGCTGGCGGTGCTCCTTCCGCCCCGCCGCCGGACGTCCCGGTGACCGCATCGCCGGCCGACCAGCCCGATCCGACCGCCGCCTTCTCCTCGCGCCCATCGCAACTCCTCTCGATCGAGCGTTGCGAGGACCGCTTGAATCCGCCCAGTACACCAGCGCCGACCTGCACGCCGTGATGGCCGCGGGGGCGTGCTGGCCTCGGTCGGAACGACCGGCGACGCCTATGACAACGCGATGGCCGAAAGCCTCGTGGACACCTAAAGACGGAGCTGATCGCAGACCGCGTGTGGCGGACCGCCACCGAGGTCGAGCTCGCGACCGTCGCGTGGGTCGGCTGGTACAACAACACGCGCCTGCACGGCGAACTCGGCGACATCCCCCCGGTCGAGTTCGAGCTCAACGCGCTCACCGCGGCCGCCGCCGGCGGACCGGCCGGCCGCGCCGGCGGACCCTCCCACCACTCGCCCTACGGGCTCGCCGTGCTCGGCCCCGCCGCCCCAACCAGTACGTTGCTCACTGTCAAAACCAAGTAACACGGTCTCCGTGGAACCCGGTCCGGCTCAGCCTGCAGGAGGCGATGGACCTCCTGGAGCAGGTCGCGGTCTCGCTTCGCTGAGCCGGCCTTCACGAACGGGCCACCGGGACATCGCTCCCGGTGGTCGGCGTTCGTACCGGGGTGCGTGAGGGTTGGCGGATGCCGGCGAGACGGAAGCGGCTTCTCCTTCGCGCCCACTGCGATGGTGGCAGCGTCGGCGATGGCGTTCCTGGTAGTCGTTAGGCGTGCACGAGTACCTTGCGCCGCCCACCATAGACCGCACGCATCCGCCGCAGGTGCCGGGGATGACGCGGACGCCGGCGTGTCGCGCGATCTCGCGCTGCTCGTCGTAGCCGGGATCCTCGAAGGCGACCTCCCCGACCCCCTGGCGGACCAGCGCGCGGGTTACGAGGTTCAGGCCCCTGCGCGAAGCCCGTGCAGATGACGATCCGCTCGGGGTCCGCCACGGCACCGCGAACGCGACGCAGGTAGGCGGCGAGGACCTCTCGCGCTCCAAGTCCGGGCGACTCGCGCCGCGCCGCGGCGCGGCGTGCGGTCCCATGCGCTCGCGGCGCTACGTCCGAAGACGGTGTGGACACCGCGATTAGTTCCTACGCCAACCCCAGTCTGAAGTACAGAATCTGACGAACAGATCGGCTCGAGACCGGCGACACCGGTCCGGCGAGTCCTCAAGGAGGTAGCCATGTCCTCGCTCACCCGCTGGGTCCTCTCTTACAAGCGCACCGTGGTCGCTGCGTGGGTGGCGCTCACATGTCGACAAAGGCCGTCGCTTCGACCATCTTGGCCTCGCGGCCGCACTACCGCACGCGCGGGGCGTGCGTCCCGGGCTGCGCGCCGTAGGCGCCGCCCGAGCGGCCCTGACTTCCGCCGCGCAAGCGGTCCTGGATCTCGGGCAGGTCGAGTTCCCCCTGTGCGAACGAGGCGGCGGCATAGAAGAGCCCGGCGCCCACCAGGCAGAGCACCGCAGACCCGAAGTTAAAGCCGATCCAGGCCGCCGTGAAGGCAAAGCCGAGAGCGGCAAGGAATTGCTTCTGATCCATCATCTGAGCTCCCTTCCGGTTTTCTGCTTGTAGCCGGCCAGCGTCACGTTGACCGGCACGGTCGGTAGTCCGTGCGCCTCGAGCGCTTCGTACACCGCGCTGTGAACGCCGTGGAGGATCTGCGCCGGCTGGTTCGTGCGCCGCACCGACACGTCGACGGAGAGGTCGTCGCCGCCGTAGCGGCCGCTCGCGGCGCTCACACCCCTCTGCCGAAGCGCCGATGCCTCGGCCAGCCGCTCGATCGCTCGAGGTTCGACCACGACATCGCCGCGCTCGTCGCGAGCCAGGTTGAGGTCCCGGCGCGCCAGGTACGGCCGCGGGATCTCCTTCCACGCCAGGTAGCCGAAGAGCAGCAGAGCCGTCAGCCCGACCAGGCCGAGGATGAGCCGAGTCGTGCCGTCGAAGTCGCCCGGACCGAGTCCGGTGAGGAAGTCGTAGACCGACCGATAGCCGGTGATGTCGTTGACGGTTCCGGCGTCGACCTTGAGCGCCAGCAGAGCGAACGCCACGCCGCCCCAGATCAGACCGAGCGCCAGCAGCACGACGAGTGCGCGGCCGACGAAAGCCAGCGGCGATGTGCGCGAGCGGATGCGCTGCCGCAGCATCACTGAACCCTCGAGCCGCTCTCACCGACCCGCGAGCTCGTGCGGGCCCGGAGCTCGAACGGTCCGGTGAGCGGCTCGAGCGCGTGTGCGATCGACTGCTTGACCGACTCCGGCTGCGCCGCCCGCGTGCGGTCGGCGCGAACCTTCAGGCGACCACCGGAAGTGCGCCGCGGCCGCACCCGCACCCGCGCCTGGGTAACGCCCTCCACGCGCTCGGCCAACGCCGCGGCGAGCTGAGCGAGCGGGCGGCGGCGCGCCGCCAGCATCCCGCGCTCACTCGAGTCGAGGGTGACCATCCGCTCGCGCCGTGGCAGGAGGATCCCGATCAGCAGCAGAGCGCCGAGCACGACGGCCCCAACCGCCACGAGCAACGTCATGGCCGCCACGGGCCCCGGCCGCTCGAGCGCAGCGAGGAAGTCGTCGAGCGTCCCGCGCAGTTCCGGCAGCTGAACGATCTGTGCGAGCGACGGGATGCTCAACCCCGTATCCCCGCCCTGAATCGAGAACAGCGCTATGGCGGCGCCCACCAAGGCGAGCGCCAGGAGCAGGACGAACGACACGAGCCGCACCAGCGCGCGCAGGAATATCACGTCGCACCCTCGGCTTCGACGTCGGCGATGGTCACGTGCAGCGCACCCAACCGCTCGGCCATGCCGGCAGCGTCGACGGCCTTGCGCACCCGCTCCGCCACGCGCGCGCCAAGCTCGTGCAACGGCACCAGCCGTGCGGTCAGGCAGAGGTCGACGCTGTAGCGCCCGCCGCGCTCGGCGACCGCCACGACGCCCACCAACCTCCTCTCCCCGTCCGGCGTCACGTAAGCCTCGGTCTGGCCCGGATTCCCGGCGACGACCCCTTCAACGGCGGTCGCGGCCCCAAGCGCAACTCGGGCGAGCTCGACGCGCGCCGAGATGAGCGCCGACGGGGCCGACGGCGTCCGCTCAGAAGGCACGCTCAACCCTCCGGCCTACGCGTCGCCGCTTTCGTCGCCGGGGAAATGGAGATCGGTGACCGCCACGTTGACCTCGGTGACAGAGAGGCCGGTCATGCCCTCGATGCGGTTGATCGTGTTGTCGCGAATCTGCTGAGCGACCTGCGGGATCGACTCGCCGTACTCCACCACGATCGTCAGGTCGACCGCCGCCTCCTTCTCCCCGACCTCGACCGACACGCCCTGACTACGCGCATCGCCGATGCCGACACGCTCGCCAACGGAGCCGATCGCGCGCGCGGCGCCACCACCGAGGTCGTAGACGCCGGGTACCTCCCGGGCCGCGATGCCGGCTACCTTCGTCACGACCCCATTCGCGATCGTCGTATTGCCACGGCTCGATTCCAACGACGTGTTGCCCGCGCTTTCGCGACGCGCAGCCGTACTGCCCGCCGCGCCCTGAGTGCCCTCAGCCATCCGATCTCCTCTCTTGGGGCCGGCTCGATGGTCGACCATTGCCCAGACTGCGTACAGAGACCAGTTCTCAGATCAGAACCATGCAAACACACTTACCCCGGCGGCAGTGAGGATTTTCGGTCGACGACACCTCGGGCCTACCTGCCTGACTGACGACGATTGAACGAGCAGCTTCGAGGTAATACCTCGTTAGGTGAGCGAACCCAGGAAGATCGAGACGGTGATCACCCCCTACCGCGACGGCCCCCTGCTGGTGCGGGGCGACTTTCGCCTACAGGACCAGGACGGCAACGAGATCGAGGCGGGGCGCGAGACGATCGCCCTCTGCCGCTGCGGGAAGTCCCGCACACGACCATTCTGCGACGGGAGTCACAAGCTCGTGGACTTCCGGGCGCCGAGCGCCCGGGAGGCCGGCCGCGGCCCGAGCTAGGCGGTCAGCGCCGGCTGGGCCACCGGCGTGCGAAGCGAGCTGCGCCCGGCATCCCAGCTCTCGAGCATGTGGCGCGACCAACGCGCGTCCAGCTCGGCGAGCGCGCGCGCCCCGAAGATGACGTCTCCCGCGATCTCCGGCTGCTGGCGAATCAGCCCGCCGGCCAGGTCAACGGCGGCGATGTTCTCGTGCACCGCATCCGCCTCCACGTGCTCATCGAAGAACGCGGTGGCGCGGGCGTCATGTCCGAGGCGGCGCAGGGCATCCGCATACCGGCGGTTCGGAACGGAAGATGTCATCTCGAAGAGGGCCAGATGACCGACGATGGCGCCGCGCAGGCGCCGGTGCAGACCGAAGAGCGACATGAGGTTCACGGTGGCCAGCGTGACCCCCGGGATCCGGTCGAGGTAGGCCCCGTAGGAGGGGTCGAGGCAGAGCGCCTCCATCGCCGCCGCGAACAGCTCCGCGTGCATGCGGTCGGTGCGCCCGCCTCCGTACTCGTCTGCCTGAAGCTCCACAAGCGCCGCCTTGGGCGGGCCGCTCAGCCGTGGCAGCGCCCAGGAGTGGGGGTCGGCCTCCTTGAGCTGGTAGGCCGACCGGTGGATCATGAACTCGAGCACCTGCTCCTCGGTGCCATGGCGAGCGAGGTACTTGGAGAGCGACGGAGCGTCGTCGGCGTCGGCGACGGCGCGCAGGGCGCGGTCGCTCTCCTCGGGCTCGATCCGTGCGGGGAGCTCTCCGACCAACCGCCTGAGCGCACCCTCCACCATCCGCTCCAGGCTGCCTCGCAGCGCGAGCAACGACGGCTCCCACTCCCAGCGCGGGTCGACCCCGTCGAGACCCCGGTAGTGCAGCTCGTAGCACAGGTAAAGAGCCAGCTGGAGATCCTCGTCGCCCAGGGAGTCCACCGGCTCGGCCACCGCCGTCGGTGGCAGCGGATGGGTCGGTCGCACGAGCTCCCGCAGGAGGAACGCGCTCACGGGACCCCGCGGCTCGGGCAGGGGCGGCATAACACCCACTTCATGCCCCGGCGCACGCGAGGCAAAACAGCGCGGCGGCGCTTCAGGAGGCGAAGCGGCTCGCCAGCCAGCGCGCGACGGCCTGCGCGCCGCCCTCCGCGCCGACCTCGCGCTGGCGCTGTGCCCCTGTGCCATCGGCGAGCACACGCGCCATGGCCAGCTCCTTCGAGCAGCCGAGGTCGGCTGCCGTGCGCTCGATCTCGGAGAGCACCTCCAGAACCCGCTCGCGCGCCGGTCGAGGCGCGCCCGTGTCGAGGTCGGCGAGCGTTCCCTCGAGACCGTGCCGACAGGCCGACCAGCGGTTCTCCTCGATTCGCCACGTGGGATGGCCAGGCAGCCGCTCCCCGGCGTCATACCGTGCCGCCAGGTAGGCGGTGAGCGAGTGGGCGACGGCTGCTATCGCCGCCGTTTCCGCGACCGTGGTCTGCTGATCGGGAACCCGGACCTCAACCGTGCCGTGGACGGGGTGCAGCCGAAGCTCCCACCACCAGGTCCGTGGCGAGTCCAGGACTCCGGCACGCGTGCCCCAGGCGAGCGCCCCCGCTAGATCCTCGACGCCGCTGAGCATAGGCGGCACTCCCTGACGCGGGAGCATCTCGGAGATCTTCGGCCTTATCGACGCCAGCCCGGTGTCGACTGCGCCGTAGAACGGGGCGTTTGCCGCCAGCGCGGCGAGCTCCGGCAGATATGAGCGCAGGCCGTTGTAGACCGCGACGGCCCTCTCAGCCCCGGGCACGCGCACGTGTACGTGAAGGCCGAACACCAACTGGCGGCGCGCCACCCACCCGTACTCCCTCCGCGTGTGGGTGTAGCGCTCCGCCTCGTTGAGGACGCCTGCCTCGGAAGTGAACGGATGGGCACCCGCGCCCGCCAGTGCCACTCTCTCGTCCGCCGCCTGGCCCAGCCTGCGACGTCCCTCCTCGAGCTGGGCGGCGGCCTCACCGACGGTGTCGGACGGGGTGGTCACGAGCTCCACCTGGCCGGCCACGAGCTCCGGCTTGAAGCGCGGGTCAGCCTCGAGGCCCTCGAGCAGCTCGTGTGCCCGCGGCACGAGGTCGAATTTCTCCGGGTCGAGGACCATCAGCTCCTCCTCGATCCCCACGGTGAACCGCCCCGGGCGCTCGAACAGCTCGTGCAGCCGCTCGGCTGAGGGCGGGTGGCTGATCCTCTCGCCTATCCGGCCGCGTCCAGGGCCTCGTTCACGAGCTCATCGGCACGCTTGTTGGATTCCCGCCTCACGCTGCGCACCGACCATGTCTCGAACTCGCGAAGCACTCTCATCGTCTCCAAGTAGAGGGGCTTCAGCCCCGCGTTCTTGACCTTGTAGCGCCCTTCGATCTGCCGGGCCACGAGCTCCGAGTCGTTCACCACCTCTACCTCCGAGGCGCCCAGCTCGCGGGCCAGCTCCAGCCCGAGCAGCACCGCGCGGTACTCGGCGACGTTGTTGGTGGCCACGCCTATGTAGGCCTTGCGCTCCGCCACCGCGCCGCCGTCCGGATCGGTCGCCACCACACCTACGGCGGCGGGGCCCGGATTGCCTCGCGCACCCCCGTCCACGTGGACCACGACCCTGGACAGCTCGGTCAGGACTTCCCGTCGGCCGGCCCGATTGGCGGGAACGTGCCCTTGGCGCGGCGCCTGCGCCGATCCCGGTCGGCGGGGTGGGGACCGGGCGCACCCCCCTGCCCCTCGCGTCGATCCACGATCACCGTGACGTTGGGATCGTGCTGGTAGTACTCGGTGAGCCGGTCGAACAGCTCCTCGGTCAGCGGCTGAGGCACGACGCAATAGATCATTCCGGCTCCACTCCTATCACCACTCGCCCGTCAGCGTCGAGTCCGGCGTTCCAGTCGCGAAGCCCCTCTTTGATGTCGCTCAGCTCGTCGCCCTTTCCCTGGAGGGCAACCGGCTCGGCAGCATCCCCGAGGTCCACGCGGTAGCGATACCACGAGAGCTCCCAAGCGACCAGCACGGTCACGGTGCTCGGAGCTTCGGGGTCGGGCACCGCCCTGACCATCGGAGATCCGAGCGATCGAGTCAGACCGGCGATCGTGCGCTGGTGCTCGGAGGCGTTGAACAGCTCGAGGGCACGCTCCACCTTGACCTCGGCCGTGGTGGGCACCCCACGCACGTGGCGGGGGTTCTGGGGCGGCTCGCGCCGCGGGGCAGAAGCCGTGGGCGGCGAGCCCAGGTCCGCGGTGGCGCCCCCCGTCTCAACCTCCGCATCGCCGGGCTCGGCGAGCGGAGGGTGAGCGTCGAGACCCTCAGGCGGCCGGCCGTTCACCGGGTCGGGTGCGCGGCGGCGAAGCCTGCGAAGGAGGGGGCGGCGCTCCAGGGGCCGGGAGCTGCGCGAGGGCAGCTGGTCGTGAGCTGATTCGCGGATCCAACCCTCGTGCTCGGCGCGGACGAAGCACAGATCGCACACGGAGTGACGCGTTCCTCCCGGAGCGAGGAACGGTTCTGTTCGCTCCCCCTTGAGGATCGTTCGGCCGCATACGTCACAGGCGGCGATGTCGTGGAACGGGCGGAGTTCTTTCTTCACCGCGGGCGATTCTAGGGGGACCGGCAGCTGGTATGGAATGGGACGTTCGTCCGCACGCCCTCCGGGCGTCCCGGGTCACTATCGGTGGAGCTTCGCTGAGCGCGCCGACGCGCCGAGCCGTGCGCTAGGCGCGCACCGCCTCTCCCTCCTGCCGCGCGGCTTCCACCACCTTGGAGGCGAGATGGGCGGGCACCTCCTGGTACCGCGCCACCTCCATCGTGTAGTCCCCGCGGCCGCCGGTTATCGCGCGCAGGTCAGGGGCGTAGCTCAGCATCTCTGACATCGGCACCTCCGCCTTGACCTCCGTCACTGCGCCCTTGGGCTCCATGCCGAGCGGATGGCCACGGCGCGAGTTGAGGTCTCCGATGACGTCTCCAACGGAATCCTCCGGAATCGAGACCGCCACCGTCATGATCGGCTCGAGCAGGACGGGGCGGGCTGACTCCATCGCCTGCTTGAAGGCCATCGAGCCGGCCACCTTGAAGGCCATCTCCGAGGAGTCGACGGCGTGGTAGGAGCCGTCGAACAGCGTGACCCGCACGCCCTCCACCGGATAGCCACCGATCACGCCCTGTGACATCGTCTCGGTGACGCCCTTCTCGACCGCGGGGATGAAGCCGCTGGGAATGACCCCACCCTTGATCTTGTCCACGAACTCGAACCCGACGCCGCCTGGCAGCGGCTCGATCTCGATGTGGCAGTCCCCGAACTGCCCGCGGCCCCCGGTCTGCTTCTTGTAGCGCCCGTGCGCCTTGGCCGACGCGGTGATCGTCTCGCGATAGGGCACCCTCGGCGGCTTCAGCACCACCTCGGCACCGAAGCGCTCCTTCATGCGCTCCACGATGACCTCGACGTGGACCTGCGTGAGGCCCGCCACGATCTGCTCTCCGGTCTGGGGATCCCTGTGCACGTCGATCGTCGGGTCCTCCTCCTGCAGCCGCCTCAGCGCGGTGAAGGCCTTGTCCTCATCCCCCTTCGCCTTGGGCTCCATGGCAAAGGCCATGACCGGGCGCGGGAGGTCGGGCATCTTCAGGTCGACCTCCACGTCCCTCGAGGAGAGGATGTCCCCGGCTCGCGTCTCCTTCAGCTTGGCGACGGCGCCGATGTCTCCCGGGCCGAACTCGTCGGCATGGTCGTGCTCCTTGCCCTGCGGGACGAGCAGCTGCCCCACCCTCTCCTTCTGATGCGCCCGAGTGTTGAACACCTGCGAGTCGTGCGGGAGCACACCCTGATAGACGCGGAAGAGGTTGATCCGTCCGGCGAAGGGATCGGCCAGCGTCTTGAAGACGAAGGCCACCAGCTCGGCGTCCTCGACCGGCTCGAGTGTGGCCTCACCGGCGGCAACCGGCCCCTTCTTGGCCGGCGAGGGAAGGTCCTCGACAAGCGCGTCCAGCAGCCGGTTGGTGCCGAGGTTCTTGGTGGCGGCGCCACAGGTCACAGGGAAGAGCCTGCCGGCGGTCACTCCCGCCTTGAGCGCGCTCACCGTCTCCTCGTGGGAGATCTGCTCGCCTTCGAGATAGCGCTCCATCAGCTCGTCGGAGACCTCCGCCACCTCGTCCATCAGCTTCTCGCGATACTCCGCGGCCTGCGCCGCGAGCTCATCTGGGATCTCGATCTCCTCGCGGTTCCCCCGCCCGGCTCCGTCGTAGCGGTAGCCCTTCATGTCGATGAGGTCGACCACGCCCTTCAGGTCGTGCTCGGCCCCGATCGGGATCTCCGTGGCGACGACGTGCTGACCGAAGGCGGCCTTCAGCGAGTCGAGCGACCGGAAGAAGTCGGCGCGCTCGCGGTCGAGCATGTTCACGAAGATCAGCCGCGCCATCCCAAGATCGTCGGCTCTCTGCCACAGGCGGTCGGTGCCCACCTCGACGCCCATCACGCCGTTGACCACGAAGACCGCGCCCTCGCACACTCGCAGCGCGGACAGGGCATCGGCCACGAAGCTTGGCTCGCCCGGCGTGTCGATCAGGTTGATCTTGCGCTCCTGCCACCGGAAGGATGCGAGGCTCGAGGCAATCGACATCTCGCGCGCCTTCTCGTCGGGCGCCGAGTCGGAGACGGTGGTGCCCTCCGCCACCGAACCCAGCCGGTTGATGGCGCCCGCTTCGAACAGGAGGGCCTCGTTCACGGAGGTCTTGCCGCCGCCGCGATGACCTACCAGGGCTACGTTGCGGATCCGCTTTGCGCCTTCGTGCGCCATCAGGCTCCTCTCCTCGATTTCCCCGTGGGAAACATACCCCGGCACCGGGGTGGGGATCTAGGCCGATTCCGCCAAGGAGTCCCCCTGCAGCCGGGACTTCAGCCGCAGTACGGCCTTCGTGTGAAGCTGAGAGACCCGCGACTCGGTGACTCCGAGCACCTCGCCTATCTCGCGCAGTGTCAGGTTCTCGTAGTAGTAGAGAGCGACGACCAGCTTCTCTCGCTCCGGAAGCCGCGCGATGGCGTCCGCCAGGCGGTCCTTCATGTCGGTCAGATCGAGTTCACGGGAGGGATCGACCGCATCGGGGTCCTGGATCGTGTCCAACAGCGAGACGGTGTCGCCGGAGGAGTCAGAGACGGTCCAGAGCTCATCGAGGGCGACGACCGACGAGTTCGAGATCTTTACGAGCGACTCCTGGAACTCGTCCATGGACACGCCGAGCGCATCCGCCATCTCCTGGTCGGTCGGCGCGCGGTGAAGCTGATGCTCGAGCTTTGCGTTTGCACGTTCGATCTCGCGGGCCTTGGCGCGAACCGACCGCGGCACCCAATCCAGCGAGCGCAGCTCGTCGATGATCGACCCCTTGACGCGGGTGATCGCGAAGGTCTCGAAGCGGATGTCGCGGCCGGGGTCGAAGCGCTCGATCGCCGAGATCAGCCCGAGCAGCCCGTAGGAGATGAGGTCCGCCTCCTCGACGTGCGCCGGCAGGCCGCTGGACATGCGTCCCGCCACGTACTTGACGAGCGGGGCGTAGGCGAGCACCAGCCGCTCGCGGGCTCTCTGGTCGCCGTCGTCCTTGTAGCGGCGCCAGAGATCCTTTAGCTCGATCGCCTTGACGTTGGTTTCCAATGCCATCCCTGTCCTCAGGCGCGGGGATGTGCCCGCGCATAGGCTTGCCCCAGCCGCTGCGACTCTACCCGAGTGTACGTCTGAGTCGTGCTTATCGAGGCATGCCCGAGCAGCTCCTGGATCGCGCGGAGGTCTGCACCGCCCTCGAGCAGGTGGGTCGCGAAAGAATGCCGGAGGGTGTGCGGCGACACGCCGGACTGCACGGCGGCACGGCGCATGGCGAGCGCGAGCCTGCGACGGACATCTGACGTGGAGAGCCGCCTGCCGCTCTTTGAGAGCAGCAGCGCCGGCTCGTCGGCGATGCCCGCCAGTGCCGGGCGGGCGCGTTCGAGGTAGGCGTCAATCGCCTTCCAGGCAGGTTCTCCGGCAGGAACGATCCTGGTCCTCTGCCCCTTGCCCTCCACTCGCAGCTGCTCGGCGTCGCGGTCGAGGCTCGTCACGTCGAGGTTCACGAGCTCCTCCGCCCGCAGGCCGGCGGAGTAGGCGAGCTCGAGCATCGCCCTGTCGCGCAGCAGGAGGGGCGTCGAGACCGGCATGCCGTCGAGCACCGAGGCCACCTCCCCGTCCTTCAGCACCGCCGGCAGGTAGGAGTCGCGCTTGGGGCTCGACACAAGGTCGGCGGGACTGGCCTCGAGCTCTCCGCGCTGGACGAGCACCCTGTAGAAGGACCGGATCGCTGCCAGCTTGCGCGCCACCGTGGACCTCGAGGCCCCTCGCTCGGACAGCACTCCCGCGAAGCGGCGCAGTCGGCGGTAGTCGAGCTGGCCGGGGTCGAGCGCATACCCTGACGCCCACTCGGCCAGCTGCCCGAGGTCCACGCCGTAGGCGCGGCGGGTCTTCTCGGCCATGCCCTGCGTCCGCAGCGCCGTGTCGAAGTCCCGCAGCGCGTGCGTCCAACTAGGCTTTAGCGCCTGCGTGTCGGTGTTCTTCGTCAATACTCAGGATGGACGGGTGGCCACCCGGCGGCAGCTCGTGGACGCGGGCATGGCCGACGAGGAGGAGATTCCCCACCGGCCGTGGCACCCGATCCGGGGTCCCAGGGATGCGTCCACGATGTGGTACGCCGTGCTGCGAAAGCGGGAGCGGGGAGTGTTCATAGGCACCCTCTGCTTTCGCCACACGGGAAGGCAGGCCTCCCTGGAGGAGGCCGGCTGGGAAGCGGTGCCGAAGGATGAGATCCGGGTCGAGTCGCGCCGCTAGGCGACGTAGACCGGGGTCTGCACCTCGACCTTGTCGTAGAGCTCGATCACGTCCGGGATGGCCATCCTCACGCAACCGTGGGAGGCAGCGGTCCCGAGCGAGCCCACCTGATCCGTGCCGTGGATGCCGGCGCCGTCGAAGATGCCCATCCAGCGGGCCTTGAGCGGGTTGTTGGGAGCGCCACCGGGAATGACCGTGCCTGCCAGGCTGCCGGCCCACGCGGAGTTGGGCACGCTCCATGCCGCGTTCACCGCCTTGTTCTGGATGCGGTAGAGCCCGGCGGGCGTCTCGAGGCCCGCCTTCCCGACGGCGATCTTGTAGCTCTTCGCTAGCTTCAGGTTCCGGTAGAAGCGTAGTTGGAAGGCGCCTCGGTCCACGACGATCAGCGCCGGATAGCGGGCTGTGAGCTGCTCCTTCGTCACCTTGGCCTTCGTCACCGCGGTGGGCGCCTCGATCTCACGGTGCCCGCCCGGCGTGAGCAGGGCGGTCTTCACCCGCCGCTCGAGCTTTGCCGTCTCGACCTCGGTGCCATCCTTCTCGCTGACCTGCGTCAGGCTGGGGAAGTTCAGCTTGGCGTCCTGGGCGGGGCGGTTGACGCCCTTCCGCACCCGGTCCACCAGACGAGCCGCTGCGGCCTTCGAGTAGCTCACCCGGACCCTCACCCGGGCGTCCTCCTCACCGCCGGTCACGTCACGGGCCACGCGGCTGAAGATGTTGCCCTGGCGACTTGCCGCGAGTGCCTCGTCCACCATGCCGCCGACATCGGTGCGCAGGCCGGCACCCTCCGCCGACAGGGAGAATCGCTTCGGCCCGTGGGTCACGGTGATGGGCTGCTCCAGGCGATCGGCCACCTGGCGCCTTACCCTGGCCTGAGCCTCCTCGGGGCCGAGCCCGCCCACGTCCACGCCCGCAACGGTGACGCCGTTGGCGATGCGATCCTCGTTCGAGGAGTCATAGGCGTAGGCGGCCACCCCGCCGAGAACGAGCGCGACCACAACGACGGCGATGGCGATGAATGACTTTTGTCCCATGAGTAATCGTGCCCGGAGGCGGCGCGCCAACCGATTGTAGACCTCCTACCCTTTGTGGCGTAGCCCAATCGTGCCATTGCAACCACCGTTGCGAGTGCATACGCGCCCGCTCGCGAAACGGATGACTGCCGGTCAGCGCCGGGCGGCCGCCTGACGGTCCAGAACGGAGTCGATCGCGCCGATGACGGCCTCACGCCCGCGGTGCTCGCGCTCGTGCTCGCGCAGCGCGGTGAGGCCCTCGCCATCGAGCGATCCGAGCAGGGAGATGATCTCCTCCGAGCCCAGGTCGTCGTAGTGGTCCACCGGAGGCGAGGGGGGCGGCACCTCGACGAGCGGACGCGAGGAGGGACGGGCCTCGGTCTCGGGCACGGCCTCGCCGGCTGACTTGCCGTCCCCCTCATCGGGCACGGCCTCACCGGCTGACTTGCCGTCTCCCTCATCGGGCCCGGCCTCACCGCCGCGCGCGTCCCCGATCGCGGCCCCGGGGTCCGCTGGCGGGTCGTATGCGGACAGCAGCCGCTGGAGCGCGACGAGCTGCTCGCGCGTGAGCCCGCCGCTGTCCTCGAGCCTCGAGCTACGCACGTTGGGGCTCCAGCGCAGGAACTCCTCGACCTCACGCTCGTAGCGGTAGGGCTCGGCGTTGCTTCGCAGGAGGGGATGCAGGCGCAGGTGCTCGCCGAGCTTGAGCACCGCCTCGCGACTCGTGTAGCCGTACTCGAACCCGCACGCCTTCAGGCGCCTGTTGTCCACCCCGCGGCCGAACCGCAGCTGGTTGAGCATCTCCGCCGGGATCTTCACCCCGAGCCGGCCGGCCAGCCCCGCCACCAAACCGGTCCCCCACGGCGGGAGGATGGGCGCGTAGGGCTTGCCCAGCAGCCCCGCCACCTCCGAGAGCGTGAGCACGCCGTCGGCCGCCAGGTTGAAGACGCCCGGAAGCTGGCGCTGCACCACGTGCTCGAGTCCGTGGACGACGTCGTCCTCGTGCACGAACTGGAAGCGGGGGTCGAAGCCGAGGATCACCGGCACCGCGGGAAGCGAGAAGAGGTCGATGTGCGAGGTGCGCACGGCTGGTCCGAGCACGTTGGCGACGCGCAGGATCGTGACCGTCACGCCCGGGTTCTTGTCGGCGAACTCCGCCACGGAGGACTCCGCCTCGAGGATGTCGCGCTCGATCGGCGTGCGGGGCGCGTGCGGGCGGCCCATCGTCTCGTCGAAGAAGGCGGGATCGTCCTGCTCTGACCCGTAGAAGTGGGTGGAGGACTTGAAGATGAACTTGCGCACGCAGCAGCTCCTCCCGCTGCAGGCCGCCAGGATGTTCATCGTGCCGATCACGTTGTTCTCGTGGGCCTTCCGCGAAGAGGTCGTGCTCGAGTCCACGACGAGGCGGGTGTCCACCACGGTGTCGATCTCCGCGGCCTCCACGACGCGCCGCAGCAGGGCGTGCTGCGCGCCCACCTTCACGTACTCCGTGCGCTCGAACTCCACGCTCGGCTCCTCGTTGTCCACACCCACGATCGCCTCGATCGACGGATCCCTTTCGAGCGCCAGTGCCAGGCGCCCACCCCAGTAGGTGGAGAGGCCCGTGATGAGGACGCGCTTGGAGGGCATCGCTCGGCTACCCGAACCAGACGGACTTGCGCTTGGCGATCATCTCGAACAGGTTCTCCTGGATCCGTGCGCGGATCTCGTGGGCGGTGGTCTGCACGAGCGCCTTGTCCTCGTGCAATCCCTCCTCGTCGAAGTGGATCGGCTCGAGGAAGCGGAGCTTGAACTTGGCGGGAAGGAAGGCGAGCATGCCGAGCGGGCCCAGGTGCGGGAAGGTGGGCGTGAGCGGTACGTAGATCAGTCCGGTCATGCGCTTCAGCAGCTTCGACTGGGCGAATACCGGCTGGGCCTCCTCCGCTCCCACCACACACACCGGGACGATCGGCGCGCGGGCGCGCATGGCCGCCTCCACGAAACCGCCCCGTCCGAACCGGCGCAGCCGGTAGCGGTCCTTGTAGAGCTTCTCGGTGCCCTTGCGACCCTCCGGGAAGACCAGCACGAGCTGTCCCTCGTCGTACAGGAGCCGATGCACGTTTGCGGGATGCGCAGCGACGCAGCCGATCTTGGGAATCAGCATCGAGAAACCGGGATAGCCCTTGAAGAAGTGCTCGACGGTGATGTTGAGCGGCCGCGGCCGCGGGTGCTCTTCCCGGATCGCCTTCCCGATCATGGCGGCGTCGGGCGGCAGCGCACCTGAGTGATTCGACACAAGGAGCGCGCCGCCGGCGGCCGGCACGTTCTCGATCCCCTCCACCTCCGCTCGGAACCAGTACCGGTAATAGAACTCGATGAGGGTCTTGTCAAGGAGCCCCTCGACCCGCTCCGAGCGACCCCAGTCGGTCAGGGTGCGCTCCGGCTCGACGCCCGGGAGGTGCCGGCGCAGGTCCTCTTCACGCACGGCCGGCAGCGGCGGCGCGGGCGCCGCGGCTGGAGCGGTTTGATCCTGGACGGCGAGGGGAGTGCGCGGGGAGTCGGCCATTGCGTGTCGATTCTGGCACGTGTGGGGCGCCCGGGCAGCTCAGCGGTCGAGCGCGATCAGCGGTACGGTATGTGTCGATGAAGACAATCCTTCCCTCCCGAGTCCCCCCCGCTCTTCCGCGGTCAGCCCGCAACGCCGGTGAGGACTACGGGGCGACCGATCCGCCTGACTGGCGGGAGATCGACTGGCCGGCTCACCTGCACAAGATCGAGATCGACGGCACCTCGGTCAACTACGTGGACATTGGCGAGCAGGGCGACTCGAGGCCGATGGTCTTCGTGCATGGCCTGAGCGGCCAGTGGCAGAACTGGCTCGAGAACATCCCGCGCTTCGCGCAGGAGCGACGTGTCGTCGCGATGGACCTGCCGGGACAGGGGATGAGCGAGATGCCGCGGGAGAAGATCTCGATCGAGCTCTACGGAAACTTCGTGGCGGATGTCTGCCGCCGCCTCGATCTGGCCCCTGCCGTCGTCGTCGGCAACTCCATGGGCGGCTTCGTCGCGGCGGAGGTCGCCATCCGCGCGCCCGAGGTGGTCGACCGCCTGATGCTCATCTCCTCCGCAGGCGTCTCGCAGATCGACGTGGCCCGACGGCCGGCCATGGCCGCCGGCAAGGTGGCGGCCTTTCTGACCACCGCGAACATCGCCCAGAAGCAGTGGATCGCGCGGCGGCCGGTGCTGCGGCACTGGATCATGAGCCTGATCGTCCGCCACCCGAGCCGCATCAAGGCGGACGCTATGTTTGAGGCGCTCATGAAGGGTGCGGACAAGCCCGGCTTCGAGCACGCGTTGAGGGCCACCCTCGAATACGACTTCCGCGACCGGATCCCGCAGATTGGCGCGCCGACCATCGTGATCTGGGGCGAGAAGGACATGATCATCCCCGTGAAGGACGCGGACGCGTTCATCTCGATGATCGACGGAGCGCGGAAGGTGATCATCGAGGACACCGGTCACGTGCCGATGTTCGAGCGGCCCGCCGCCTTCAACAAGCTCCTCGCAGAGTTTCTCGAGTACGACGTCGAGGAGGGCGATCTCGAAGCTGAGCCCGAGGAGCAGATGGACGTCGCGCCGGGTGGCTCGAACGGCTCGGGTGACGCCCGGGAGCGCGACCCCTCCGTTTGAATCTTCGTCCGAGGGCGTGCCTCGTCAGCTGGTGAGTGCGCCCTGCGCGGCCGAGCCCACGTGGCGGGCGTACTTGCCGAGCACGCCGGTCTCGTAGCGGGGCACGGGCGCCACGTAGGCCGCGACGCGCTCTGCGATCTCCTCCTCGGAGAGCTCCACGTTCAGCTCGCGGCCCTCCACGTCGAAGACCACGGTGTCCCCGTCCCGCACGGCGGCGATCGGGCCGCCGCGGATGGCCTCGGGCGCCACGTGGCCGGCCATGAACCCGTGAGTGGCTCCCGAGAAGCGGCCGTCGGTGAGGAGCGCCACCGAGTCGCCCAGCCCCTCACCCTGGATCGCTGCCGTGACCGCGAGCATCTCGCGCATGCCAGGTCCGCCGGCGGGCCCCTCGTTGCGGATGACCACGACTTCACCGGCCGCGATCAAGCCCGCCTTCACAGCGGCGAAGGCATCCTCCTCGGACTCGAACACGCGGGCCTGGCCACGCTGTTGCCTGCGCCCGTGGCCGGCGAGCTTCACCACGCAGCCGTCTGGGGCGAGGTTGCCGTGCAGGATCGCAAAGCCGCCATTCGGGGCAAGAGGCTCGCGCAGTTGGCGAACGACCGACTGTCCGTCGGCCTCCTCGGCGGAGGCCGCCTCCTCACCGATCGTGCGACCGGTCACGGTGACGGCTTCGCCGTGCAGCAGTCCCGCCTCGGCGAGTCGCGCCGCCACTAGCGGCACGCCGCCCGCCCGCCACAGGTCCGGGGCCACGTAGCGGCCGAAGGGCTTCAGATCGGCGAGCAAGGGGGTTATCCATGCCAACCGGTCGAAGTCGTCGATCGAGAGCTCCACCCCCGCCTCGCTGGCCACCGCAAGGAGGTGCAGCACCGCGTTGGTGGAGCCGCCCGTCATCGCCACCCCGGCGATCGCGTTCTCCAGCGAGGCCTTGGTGATCACGCTGCGGGGCCGAAAATCGCGCTCCAGCAGCTCTAGCACGAGATGGCCGCAGTCCTCGGCAACCTGACCCTTCTTTCCCTCCTCGGCCGGCACCATCGAGCTGCCCATGGGCGAGATGCCGAGCAGCTCGAAGGCCATCGCCATCGTGTTGGCCGTGAACTGACCACCGCACGCGCCGGCGCCCGGGGAGGCGACCGATTCGAGCTCGGCCAGGTCCTCGTCGGACATGTTGCCGGAGGCGTGTGCCCCGACGGCCTCGAAGACCTCCTGGATCGTCACGTCCTTACCGCGGAAACTCCCGGGCGCGATCGAGCCTCCGTACAGCATGAGGCAGGGCAGGTCGAGCCGGGCGAGGGCCATGACGCACCCGGGGATCGTCTTGTCGCAGCCCGACAGGGCTATGACGGCGTCGAAGAGGTGGCCGCGCGCCACGAGCTCGATCGAGTCGGCGATCACCTCCCTGCTCACCAGTGAGGTCTTCATCCCCTCCGTGCCCATCGCGATGCCGTCGGACACCGCCACGGTGTTGAACTCCATCGGCGTGCCGCCGGCTGCCCGCACGCCGTCCTTGACGCGCTCGGCCAGGCGGCGGAGGTGGAAGTTGCACGGCATGGCCTCCGTCCACGTGTTGGCTATGCCGACGATGGGGCGCCGGAGCGCCTCGTCGTCGTAGCCGATGCCCTTGAGGTAGGCCCGCGTCGGGGCGCGGTCGGGGCCGTCGAGCTGTGCGCGGCTGCGGGCGCGCGTGCTCGCGCCCCGCGTCGGGGCGTCCCCGATCATGTGCTCCGCGCCCGGACCGAGCCCGGATCGCTGCGCCGGCGCTCCCACTCGGACAGGCGCCACAGGTCCCGGCGCACGCGCTGGGGGTCGAGCTGTCTCCCGGCGTGGTGCATGTTGGCCTGCCCGATCACGCGGGCCTCGTCGGAGGTGAGCGCCATCCACTTGGCCAGGACGTCGTCGGACGCCGGAAGGCGCGACCGGCCATCACCGCTGATATCGGGGAACTCAACGCAGTACTCGCTGAGGAGCCGGCCCGTCTGCGGCACGTAGGCGACGATCGGCTTGTGCGGGTACAGCAGGTATGCGTACGGAGGACGGCGGGCGGCTTGACCGCCACGGGTCTCGTGGCCTCGGTGACTGTCCCCGAGATAGCGGCCCGGCACCCTGATGAAGCCGAGGTCGCGATACATCGCCCATTCCTCATCGTTCACGCAGGAGCGCAGCAACTCGCGGGCGCGGTGCTCGGCCCGGCGCTCCCGGCCCGGGTCGTAGGCGGCCTCCTGGGGGAGGGGCAGCCCGCGGCGGGCCGCCGCGCGGCGGGTACGCCACCGCCTGAATGCACGGGCCGCCACCGGTCCGGCAAGGACGGCCGCGACGAGCGCGAGGACTAGCAGCGCGGGCAGCATGCGGGCGCCGGCTGGCCGGTCAGCCGCCCGCCGCGCGAGGGAAGAAGATCACCCGCTCGGCTTCGGGCGGGATCTCGCCGTAGGCGCGCACCATCCTCGCCTCACGCCGCCCGCTTCCCTCGTTCTTCGTCGGAACGGCGGCCCACATGCCCTCGTCGAGCTGACGGCGGAACTCCTGCACCAGCCGCTCCTCATCTTCGCGCAGCTGCGGATCTCCCTCCGTCAGGAGGATCTCGCCATGGCCGGGTTTCATGCGTAAGAACTTGATCTGAGGCTCCTGGGTGGACGACGGTCGCTGCCCGACGATTATGCCAGAGGCAAAGGGCGCGCCTGTCCGGTGGTCAGGCGCGGGGCTTCCCGAGGGCGAAGACGTCCACCGGCCCAGCGCCCGAGCCGATCTCCCGCAGCCCGTCTCGCACGGCCTCGGCGGCGATCGCCTTGGCCCGCCGCGCCGCCCCGAGAGGCTCGAAGCCGAGCGCGAGGTGAGCCGCGAGCGCCGAGGAGTGCGTGCAGCCAGACCCGTGGGCAGCTCCGTCGGGGTGGCGCTCGCCGGGGATCGCGACGAGCTCATCGCCGTCGAAGAAGAGGTCGGTTGCCTCCTCGCGGTGTCCGCCGGTGATCACGACCGCCCCGCGCCCCAGGGCGTGGACCGCCCGCACCAGCTCCTCCCCGTCCGCGCTCTCCCCCGCGCCCGCGAGCACACGCGCCTCGTGCAGGTTGGGGGTGACCACGGTGGCCCGCGGCAGCAGCCGTCGGCGCAGCGCCTCCCGAGCGTCCTCCTCCAGAAGGACCGCGCCGCTCTCGGCCACGATCACCGGGTCGAGGACCACCGGCGCATCTCCTACGAGCGCGAGTGCCCGCTCCACCGCCTCGATCGTCTCCGCGGAGCCGAGCATGCCTATCTTCACCGCGTCCACGCCGATGTCCTCGGCCACGGCCCGTACCTGCTCGACGATGGCCTCCGGGGCCACGTGATGCACCGCCGCCACCGCAACGGTGTTCTGCGCGGTGATCGCGGTGATGGCGGTCATGCCGTGCGCTCCGCAGCGCGCGAAGGCCTTCAGGTCCGCCTGGATGCCCGCGCCACCGCCGGAGTCCGAGCCGGCGATCGAGAGGAGGCGCGGAGGGGTCACCGGCGCACAGCCGCGAGGACTCGTAGCACCCTTTCATCCTAAGGGACGCCGAGGGCCTCACCTGAAGGCCGCCGTCCGACGGTAGGCGCCGAGGCCGTCGCGGCGCAGGTGACCGGAGGCCTCGAGCCGCGAAAGCAGCGCGCGGGCCTCCCTGGCGGGCAGGCCCGAATGGGCGCACACCCCATCGATGCCCAGGCCGGCCTCGAGCGCGTCGAGGACGCGCACCTCCAGGGGCCCGAGCCCCTCGCCGCCGCTGCGGTCCGCGCGTGCCTGGACTCCTGGCGGCAGCGCCGCGGGGCCAGGGCCCTGCCAGCCCACGCCGTACAGCTCGTCGAGCAGATCCTGGGCGCAGGTGACCATCCGTGCGCCGTCACCGAGGAGCCTGTTGCTCCCGGCGCTGCAGCGCGAGGTCACCCGCCCGGGAACCGCGGCCACGGTGCGTCCGAGGTCGCCGGCGAAGACGCTCGTGATCAGCGAGCCGGACGGGTCCGCGGCCTCGACCACCACGGTGATCGAGGCAAGCCCCGCCATGATCCGGTTGCGGGCGGGAAACGACCAGCGGTACGCACGCTGTCCCGGCGGCATCTCGGAGACGATGACCCCGCCTGCCCGGATCCGCTCGTACAGGCGGCGGTTACTGCGGGGGTAGGGCACGTCGGGCCCGCCGGCGAGCACGGCCACCGCGGGCCCTCCTGCGTCCACGCACCCTCGGTGCGCGGCAGCGTCTATGCCGAGCGCCAGCCCGCTGATGACCGTGACGCCGGCGGCGCCGAGCCCCCGGCCGAGCTCGTAGGCCATCTCGAGCCCGTACGGCGAGGGGTTGCGGGTGCCCACGAGCGCCACCGCCGCCGGTTCGGGGCCGAGACGTGCCAGGTCGCGGCAGGCGCCCGCCATGAAGAGGACGGCGGGCGGATCCCCCAGCGCGAGGAGCGACTCCGGGTACGCGGCGGCGTGGCGGCACACGGCCTGGACCGATGCCTCGGTGAGAAGCTCGCGAGCCGCCAACGGATCGAACGCGTCCAGGAAGAGGCGCCCCTCATCGGCGCCCTCTCCCCCCACCGCGCCGATGAGGTCCTCCTCTGGAAGCGCCAGCAATCCGGCTGCGCGCCGGCGCGGGCGATCGAGCAGCCCCGCGATCGAGGCCGCGAGGCGCCCGATCAGGTACGCGCGGCGCAGGCAGAGATCGCAGGCATCGCTCACGCCGCCGCCTCCCCGACCGTCCCGAGCCGGTAGCCGAGCGCCTCGTCGAGGTCGTCGGAGTGGATCTCAGCCCGTCCGGCGAGATCGGCGATGGTCCTGGCCAGACGCAGCACGCGGTCGTGTCCGCGCCCGGTCAGGCCTCCGGAGCCGACGACGTCCATCATCCGCTGCACGGCGGAGCCCCGTAGAACCGCATGGCGCCTGGTCATGCGCCCGTCCATGCCGCCGTTGGAGAGCACCGGGCAGCCTGCGAGCCGGCGCAGCTGTCGCTGACGCGCGGCGACCACCCGCTCGCGCACCTCCGCGGAGCCTTCGGCCGGGCTCTCCCTGCCCACGAGCTGCAACGCCAACGGTGGCGAGACCTGGCAGACCAGGTCGATCCGGTCGAGCAGCGGGCCGCTCAGCCTGCGGCGATAGCGCGCGCGCTCTGTGGCCGAGCACTCGCATTGCGCGGGGACAAGACCGCAGGAACATGGGTTGCACGCCGCCAGGAGCGTGGTCTGCGAGGGAAAGACGAGCGAGCGCTGTCCACGGGTGATCGCCACGAAGCCGTCCTCCAGGGGCTGGCGGAGAGCTTCGAGCGCCGCGCGAGAGAACTCCGCGAGCTCATCGAGGAAGAGCACGCCGCGATGCGCCAGCGTGATCTCGCCAGGACGGGGGTGTGACCCTCCCCCGACCAGGCCCTGCGCCGACACGGTGTGGTGCGGCGCCCGAAACGGCCGCTCGCGTGCGAGCCGGCCACCGAGGCCGGCCACGCTTCGGATACGGGTGATCTCGATGGCCTCCTCGAAGGCCGGCGGCGGGAGGATGCCGGGCATCCGCCGGGCGATCATCGTCTTGCCCGCACCGGGAGGGCCGACCATCAGGAGGTTGTGTCCCCCCGCGGCCGCGATCTCGAGGGCGCGCTTGGCATCTGCCTGTCCCCGCACGTCGGCGAGGTCCGGGGTGGCAAGCGGCGCTTCGTCGGCTTCGGAGGCATGGACCGGCTCGGCCGCGCGACGGTCGTGGAGGAGGTCGACGATCCGCCCGATGCTCGACAGCCCGAGCACCTCGAGGCCCTCCGCCAGGGCTGCCTCCGGCGCGTTGTCCACCGGAACGATGAGGCGGCCGTAGCCGGCCTGCCGGGCCGCGAGAGCGACCGCGAGCGCACCCCGGACGGGGCGTACCTCACCGCTCAGGGAGAGCTCGCCACAGACGGCCGTCGACTCGAGCCGCCCGGATGGGACCTGGCCGCTGGCCGCCAGGACGCAGACGGCAAGTGCGAGGTCGAAGCCGGGCCCCGCCTTCCTCACCCAGGCGGGCGCGAGATTGGCCGTGAGCCGGGAGAGCGGAAACTCGAGCGAAGAGTTCAGCAGGGCAGCCCGCACGCGCTCGCGCGACTCCCGCACCGCTACGTCGGGAAGGCCGACGATCGTGAACGCGGGAAGCCCCCGCCTGACGTCGACCTCCACGGTGATCTCCCGGGCATCGACTCCCTCGAGGCCGAACGTGGCGACGCTGGCGAGCATGCGTTCAAGCTATGCGCGCGCGGCCTGCCGGTGGGCACCCGGGCGTGACAATCCGGCTGCGCTCGCGGGCAGGACCGCGAGCGGAGTCGTCACGCTCGTCCTCCCACCTGTGACGGCCGGACCCATACCGTCGCTTCCATGGCATCGGACCCCCGCCGCCGGCTTGGAGCGCTCGGCGAGCGGCTGGCCGGCGAGCACCTCGAACGAGCCGGCTATGAGATCCTCGAGCGCAACTTCCGCTGCCGGCTCGGAGAGCTCGACATCGTTGCCGCCGGGAACAGCGCCCTGGTGTTCGTCGAGGTCAAGACGCGGGTTGCCGGTGGCCGGTCGGGCCCCCTGGGGCCGCTCGACGCGATCGGCAGCGGCAAGCGCCGCCGTCTGCGGCTACTCGCCGGCGAGTGGCTCTCCGCGCACCGCGGCGATCGCCCCTACCGCGCCAGCCTTCGCTTCGACGCGATCGGGGTGACCGTCAACCGGGCCGGAGCACTGCTCGCGCTCGAGCACGTCGAGGATGCCTTTTGAGGGGAAGCCTTCGCCCCCCAGTTTCCGTCAGCCCGCGCAGGCCCGCGCGGCGGGGAAGGCGAGTACGCAGACGGCGACACCGATTGCCACTGTCCCTCTTACGCCATCTTGCCCTGGGGTGACAGGACGACCCCCCGGCAGGAAGGCGCTGTCCCATCGCAGGCTCACACCGTCTCGTCCTACGGGACGACCCCCAGACATGACGCTGCCTCAGACGGCGGTCCCCTCACCCCACCCCTCGGTATACCTGCACCCACAGGGGGGCAGGCCACACAGCTCTGATCAGGCCGGAACCGCCCGCACCCGCGCTCGGGACGTCCTTCGGCCCGACAGGCTAGGGAGCCGCCAACCGGAGCTGCTGATAGGCGATCGACTGGAAGGACATGCGGTGAAGCGGTGACACGCCGTGCTCGGCGATGGCGGCGCGGTGCTCGGGGGTCGAGTAGCCGACGTTGGTCTCGAACTCCCACTTGGGGTGGCGTGCCGCGGCGCGGCGCATGTAGCGGTCACGGGTCACCTTGGCGAGGACCGAGGCGGCGGCTATGGCGGCGCTGCGACAGTCCCCGTCGACCACCGCGCGCTGCTCACGCCCGAACTCGGGCACCTTGAAGCCGTCGACGAGGCAGATGGTCCGCTCGCACGACACCCGCAGGAGCGCTGCGCGAAGCGCTGCGAGGTTTGTGACGTGGAGGCCCCTGCCGTCGATGCCGCGGACGCAGCGGGACACGATCGCGGCCTTCGCCGCTGCGCGCATCACCATCGGGTAGAGCTCCTCGCGAGTGACCTCGCTGTGTTGCTTGGAGTCGTTGAGGCGAGACAGCGCCCGGCGGTCGGCGAGCGTCAGGCGGTCGAGGTCGAACAGCACTGCTGCGGCCACCAGCGGCCCGGCCAGCGAGCCACGGCCGGCCTCGTCGGCACCCGCCACGAACCGGCGGCCGAGGTCCCGATCGAAGGCGAACAGGCGCCTGCCGCTCCCGGCGCGCGCGCGGCCGCGACGGCCGGCCTTATGTGATCCGGCGCTCGCGGCCGCGCTGCGGGCGGTCCCGTCCGGGCCGGCAGCGGCGGCTGTGCCTGCGTCATCCACGATCGGCGCCGACTATAGGCGCGAATGCGGGCGGAACGGGCCGAGGGCCATCGAAGCCTCTAGAGCGTCCCGATCCTCTTGGGTGGCCAATACGTGACGAAGGCCTGCCCGATCAACCATTTCTTGGGCACGGGCCCCCACTCGCGACTGTCCGCGCTTTCGCCCCGGTTGTCGCCCATCATGAAGTAGTGGCCCTTCGGAATGGTGATCTCCCGGGGCATGTCGCAGAGCTGCTCACAGGGCGTGTTCTCCTTCACGAAGGGCTCGTCCTGCTTGCGCCCGTTGATGTAGACGCGGTTGTTCACCACCTTCAGCCGCTCACCCGGCAATCCCACCACCCGCTTGATGAAGTTGGTGTCCGAGCGACCCTTCGTGGGCCGGGGGCAGGGCATCTCCGCCGGCTTGCGAACGCCACACGCGTTGTCGTCTGCGCCCTCGGGCGGCTTGAACACGGTGACGTCCCCCCGGTCCGGGTCACTGAAGCGCTGACTCAGCCGGTCGACCAGCACCCGCTGGCGTACCTCAAGCGTGGGCACCATCGACTCGCTCGGGATACGGAAGGGCTTGACGAGAAACGCCTGGATCCCGAGGGCGAGACCGAGGGCCACCGCCACGATCGTCACGAGCTCGATGAGCGAACCGGCTGCGCTCTGGTCCTCTTTCTTGCTCGCCACGGGCACTCTGGGTCTCCGGTCGGCGCGCGGCCCGGCTAGGCGCGAGGCTCTTGCGCCGGCTCCGCCTCGGCGCCCTCGGTCTGGCCGGCGGCATCGCCCTCGCCAGCGGGCAGCACCTCGGGGAGGTCTGCCTCGGGCGGCGGCATCGTGCCCTCTACGAAGGCCTCCTCGTCGTGGCCGGTGAAACGGCGCTCGCGCACGCGGGCGCCGCGGCCGACGCGATCGCGCAGGTAGTAGAGCTTGGCCCGGCGCACATCGCCGCGGCCCGCCACCTCGATGCGCTCGATCTTGGGCGAGTGCACGGGGAACGTGCGCTCCACCCCCACGCCGAAGGACTGCTTGCGGACCGTGAAGGTCTCACGAGCGCCGCTTCCCTGCCGCTTGATGACGATCCCCTCGAACACCTGGGTACGCCTGCGCGTGCCCTCCACGACCTGGAAGTGCACGCGCACGCGATCCCCCGCCTGGAAGACCGGGACCCGGCGCAGCTGGGCGCGCTCGATGTTGTCGATGACACCGCTCATGGCAAGGGGAGGAGCACGATCGCCAGGAACGGCAACCTCGCGCGGCGGCGAATGGTAGCGAAAGGCCACCCGCGCCCCGGCTTCCTCAGAGGCCCTCCCCGGCGCGGCGGCGGCTGCGCTCGATGCGCCACTCGTGCACGCGGCCGTGGTCGCCCGACAGCAACACGGCGGGCACCCCATGTCCGCGCCACTCGGCCGGACGGGTGTAGTGCGGGTACTCCGGTGCTCCTCCGAGCGCCGCGCTGAAGGACTCCTCGATCGGGCTGCTCTCGTGACCGAGGGCGCCCGGCAGCTTGCGAAAGACGGCGTCGCAGATGACCATCGCCGCCAGCTCGCCTCCCGCAAGCACGTACGGGCCGATCGAGACGACGTCGGTGGCGAGCTGCTCGTGCACCCGCTCGTCGAATCCCTCGTAGCGGCCACAGAGAAGCGTGATCTCCTCCTCGACGGCGAGCTCATCGGCGAGCGCGTCGTCGAACCGGCGCCCACCCGCGGCGAGCGCGATCACCCGCCGGCTACCTCGACCCTCCACCGGGTCGGCCCTCCAGCGCGCGCCGAGCGCCGCCGCCACCACATCGACCCGTATGACCATGCCCGCACCCCCGCCGTATGGGGTGTCGTCCACCTGGCCCGCGCCGAGCGGCGTCGTGGCACGCAGGTCGATGGCCTCGAGCGAGTGCCCCAGGGCCAGCGCGTTCGACACGTGGCGCTGCCGGCGAAACCAGTCGAACCAGTCCGGGAAGAGCGTGAGCACGTCGATCTTCATCCCGCCGCCTCCTCGCGCCCCAGGAAGCGGCGATCGACCTCTATCCGGCGCGCTTCGAGATCCACCGACCTGACGGCGTCCGCGATCAGTGGCACCAGCGTGCCGTCCTCGAGCTCGAGGAGCTCGCACGACGGGGCGCCCACCACGCGGGTGACACGGCCGAGTCCCGGTACCAGGCAGCCTTCGAGGTCGCCGGCGAGCCACTCGCCGTCCTCGAGTGGGGCCTCGAGCTCGCTGAGGAGAAGCGGCTCGCCGCGCAGCGCCGCAGCGGCGTCACGATCGCCCACCCCCCTGAGCCGCATGAGCGGGCGTTCGTCGGTGCCCGCGACACGCTCGACGACACGCTCGCCGCCCCCCACGCTGACGGTCATGCCAACGGTGAGCCGGTGAGTCACCGCCTCCACCCTGAAGCCGCCGTCGAGGCCATGGGGCCTGCCGACCCGCCCTGCGGTGACGAGGCGCGGCTGCTGCGCCGGCATCCCAGCCGTCCGTTTCAGTCGTCGATCACGTCGACGAGCACGCGGCGGCTCTCCTTGACCGACGAGGCCTTCACGATGGTGCGCAGCGCGGCGATGGTCCGCCCGCCACGGCCGATCACCTTTCCGGTGTCCTCGGGCGCTACGCGCAACTCGAGGACGATCGTGCCGTCGTCCTCCTCGAAGCCCTCGACCTCGACCGCGTCGGGATCGTCCACGAGCGCCCGGGCCAGGTAGGCAAGCAGGTCCTCCACCCGTCCGGTCCCGCGGACTCCGGACTAGCCGGACTCGCTGCCGGGCCCGGAAGCCGCCGCTTCGTCGCCGCCGGCACGGGCCTCCCCGGCCGGGTCTGCATCGGCGTCGGGCTCTTCCTCCCCGGCGGCCTTCAAAGGCGGGGTGTCCCCTGCGCCCTCGGAAGGTGGGGTATCGCCTGCGCCCTCGGAAGGCGGGGCGGCGGCCTCTCCGCCAGGGGCGGAAGCCGCGGCCCCGTCGGGAGGGGCGTCGGCCGCCACCGCGGCGAGCGGCTGGGAGTTAGGGGCGCGCATCAGCTTCCTCACCGTCCCGCTGGGCTCGGCGCCCCGTGAGATCCAGTGATCTAGCCGCTCCCGGTCGATCACGATTTGGGACGGCTGGGTGTGAGGGTTGTAATGGCCGATCATCTCGATGAAGCGGCCATCGCGCGGCGAGCGCTGATCAGCGACCACCACGCGCCACATCGCGTTCTTCTTGCTGCCCACTCGCGTGAGCCTGACTCGGACCGCCATGGTGTGAGATTAGCCCCTGCGGCATCCTGCCGCAGTTCTGAGGTTCCCGGCGGCATCCTGCCGCCTTCGCTCTGCGGCGCGCTAGCTGCCGGCCAGCTGCTGCAGCGAGGGCATCTTGCCCTGCTGGAGCTGGCGCATCATCTTCTGCATCTGGCCGAACTGCTTCACGAGCCGGGACACGGCCTGCACGTTGGTGCCCGAGCCCGCCGCTATGCGGCGCCGGCGCGAGCCGTCGATGATCCTCGGGTTGGCGCGCTCGGCGGGGGTCATCGAGGTGATGATCGCCTGCAGGCGATCGAGCTCCCTGTCATCCACCTGAAGGCCCCCGAGCTGCTGGCCCATGCCGGGAATCATCTTCAGCAGGCCCTGGAGCGGGCCCATGCTGCGCACCTGCTGCATCTGCTCGAGGAAGTCGTCGAGCGTGAACTGGTTCTTCTTGATCTTGCGCTCGAGCTCTTGGGCCTGGCGCTCGTCGATCCTCGACTCGGCCTTCTCGATCAGCGTCATGACGTCGCCCATGCCGAGGATCCGTTGCGCCATCCGGTCCGGGTGGAAGCGCTCGAAGGCGTCGAGCTTCTCCCCGGTGGACGCGTAGAGGATCGGCTTGTCGGTGAGGGCCTTGACCGACAGCGCCGCGCCGCCGCGGGCGTCGCCGTCGAGCTTCGAGAGCACGACGCCGTCGAAGTTGGCGGTCTCGGCGAAGCTCTCGGCCACGCTCACGGCGTCCTGGCCGGTCATCGCGTCCACCACCAGGAGGACGTTGTGGGGCTTCGTGCGCTTCTTGACCTGTCCGAGCTGCTCCATCAGCTCCGCGTCCACGTGCAGGCGGCCGGCGGTGTCCACGATCAGCACGTCGCGGCCATCCTTCTTTGCCTGGCTCAGCGCCCACTCGGCCACGTCCACCGGATCGCGCGAGGTCCCCTGCTCGTAGACGGTGGCCCCGGCCTGCGCGCTTACCTTCACGAGCTGGTCCACGGCCGCGGGGCGCTGCAGGTCACAGGCCGCGATGGCCACGTCGAGCTTCTTCTCCTCCCGCAGGTGACGGGCGAGCTTGCCGCAGGCCGTGGTCTTTCCCGACCCCTGCAGGCCGGCCATCAGGATCACCGTCGGGCCCTTCTTTGCGAAGACGAGCTCTCGCCCCGCGCCCCCCATCAGCGTGGTGAGCTCGTCCGCCACGATCTTGACCACCTGCTGGCCGGGGTTGAGCGACTGGAGCACGTCCGCGCCGAGGGCGCGTTCCTTCACCTGCCCCGTGAACTGCTTGACCACCTTGAAGTTCACGTCGGCCTCGAGCAGCGCGAGGCGCACCTGGCGCATCGCCTTCGAGATGTCCTCCTCGGTGAGCTTTCCGCGCGAGCGGACGTCCCCCAAGGCGTCGTTCAGCCGCTCTGAGAGGGCGTCGAACATGCCGCTGAGGCTAGCGGGGCGGCGGTGGCGGAGCCGGGGGGCCGCCCGTCGCAGACCCGGCGTCGCCCGTGGGCCCGATCACCGCGCCGAGGTTCCCGAGTGCCTGGCTGAACTCACTGGGGATGATCCAGATCTTGTTCGAGTCCCCCTGGGCTATCTGGGGCAGCATCTGCAGGTACTGATACGCGAGCAGCTTCGGGTCGGCGTCACCGCGATGGATGGCATCGAAGACCGTCTCGATCGCCTTCGACTGGCCCTCGGCGGCGAGGATCTGGGACTCCCGCTGGCCCTCGGCACGCAGGATCGAGCTCTGCTTCTCGCCCTCGGCTGTGAGGATCTGCGACTGCTTCACGCCCTCGGCGGTGAGGATGGCCGCGCGCCGGTCGCGCTCGGCGCGCATCTGCTTCTCCATCGCCTCCTGGATCGAGGGCGGCGGGTCCACCGCCTTCAGCTCGACGCGGTTCACGCGGATGCCCCACTTGCCGGTGGCCTCGTCGAGCACGACCCGCAGCGCCGTGCTGACCTTGTCGCGCGAGGTCAGTGTCTCCTCCAGGTTCATGCCGCCGATCACGTTGCGCAGCGTGGTGGTGGTGAGCTGCTCGATCGCCGCCAGGTAGTCGGCGATCTCATAGGTGGCGGCCTTGGGGTCGGTCACCTGGAAGTAGATGACCGTGTCGATCTGGATCGTGAGGTTGTCCTCGGTGATCACCGGCTGCGGGGGAAACGACACCACCGTCTCGCGCATGTCGAGCAGCGGCTTGACACGGTCGACGTAGGGCACCACGAGCGCCAGGCCGGCGTCGAGAGTGCGGTGGTAGCGGCCCAGCCGCTCGACGATGCCCGCGCGCGCCTGGGGCACGATGCGAACACCCTGCGCGATGGTGATGAGCACCACGGCGGCGATCACGATGACAACGATGAGTGCGGCCATTTCTTCCTCCTATGCCTCCGACACGAGCGCCGTGGCGCCCTGGATCTCCATTACATGCGCCCGCGCCCCGGGCTCGAGAACCTCATCCTCGTCGTAGGGTCGCGCGGTCCAGACCTCGCCCTTCAGCTTCACGGTGCCGCCATCGGCGTCCACGCGGTCGATCACGACGGCGCGCTCCCCGATCAGGGCGGCGGTGCCGGTCCGGATCTGCGCCGGCGTGTGCAGGTGGCGCCGCGCTATCGGGCGAAGCACGAGCAGGGAGGCCACAGAGGCGAGCGTGAAGATCACGATCTGCAGGGCGGCGCCCGCGCCGGCAAGCGCCGCAACCGCGGCGAGCACCGCCGCCACCGCGATCGGCCCGAGGAAGAACGACAGGCTGAAGATCTCCCCCACGGCCAGGACCCCGGCGGCGATCATCCAGATGACCCAAGCGGGCATGGCCCCATCCTAAGGGCCGGGGACACGGCCCGTGGGAGGCCGGGGGCCGGAGATCGCCGGCGGACCGCTCGAGGCCGGATGAGTCCTCGCGGGTCTCAGACCCGGCGAGGCATCAGGCCTCCTCGAGGATCGCCGTCGCGAAGTCCTCCGGGTCGAACGGCCGCAGGTCCTCGAGCCCCTCCCCGATGCCGATCAGCTTGACCGGCACGCCCAGCTCCTGTGCGATCGCCAGGGCAATGCCGCCCTTGGCCGTGCCGTCGAGCTTTGTGAGGGCGATCCCCTTCACGTCCACCACCTCGCGGAAGAGCATGGCCTGTCGCAGGCCGTTCTGCCCGGTGGTGGCGTCGATCGTGAGCAGCGTCTCGTGCGGTGCGCCCGGGATCTTGCGGGCGATCACCTTGCGCACCTTGGCGAGCTCGTCCATGAGGTGCTGCTGTGTGTGCAGCCGGCCCGCCGTGTCCACTATCACCACCTCGCGCCCGCGGGCGCCGGCCGCCTCGAGCGCGTCGTAGACCACGGCCGCGGGGTCTGATCCCTCCGCGCCCCGCACGAGCTCGCAGCCGGCCCGCTCGGCCCAGACCTCGAGCTGCTCCGCCGCCGCCGCGCGAAAGGTGTCGGCCGCGGCGATCAGCACCGACAGCCCGAGCTCGTGGTGCAGATGCCAGGCCACCTTGCCGACCGTGGTGGTCTTGCCGGTGCCGTTCACCCCTACGACGAGGATCACCGCCGGGCGGGCGGTCAGGTCTACCGTGGCCCCGTCGAGGGTAGCCGTCTCGGCGAGCAGCTCCCGCAGCCGGCGGGTCAGGTCCTCCCCACTCTCGAGCTCTCCCGTTTCGGCCTCCATCTCGAGCCGCTCGACGATCGCCGCGGTGGTCGGCGCCCCGACGTCGGCATAGATGAGCGCCTCCTCGAGGCGCTCGAAGGCCTCGTCGTCGAGTCGCTCGAACATCGTGGCCTGCAGCTCCGCACCGAGTGCCTGCCGCGTCTTGGTGAGGTTCTGACGCAGGCGGGACATGAAGCCCCCCCGCCCCTCCCCGGCGTCCCCCTCCCCGGGGTCCTCCTCGGCCTGCTCGAGGGGCTCCTCCCCGGTCAGGAAGAGCTCGTTCCATTCGCGCGCCATCGCGCGCGCACTCTATGTCTATGCGGCGCCTGCGGCGCGCTCGGGCGGCGGGGCCGCTGCCAGCCTTCGCGAGACCACCCGGGAGATCCCGTCGCCGCCCATGCTGACCCCGTAGAGGCGATCGGCTGCGTCCATCGTTCGCTTCTGATGGGTCACGACGATGAACTGGGCCCGGTCGGAGTAACGGCGCACGAGCTCGAGGAAGCGGTCGATGTTGAGGTCATCGAGGGCGGCCTCGACCTCGTCGAGGATGTAGAAGGGGCATGGCCTGGCGAGGAACACGGCGAACATGAAGGCCAGGGCCACGAGCGACTTCTCACCGCCGGAGAGCAGCGACAGGCGCTTGGTCGACTTCCCTGCCGGCGTGACCTCCACCTCAACGCCCGCCTCCTCCGTGCCGGGTCGAGCTCGGTCCTCCTCGCCTGACTCGCCCTCCTCCACGGCCGCCGCCTGGGGCTCCTCGCCACCCAGGACCGGTCGGGGCGCCTGGTCGGGGGAGACGAGACGCAGGCGCCCCCGGCCGCCGGGAAAGAGGTGGCCCACAACCTCCTCGAAGTTGCGCGCGGCGGCCGCGAAGGTCTCCTCGAAGCTGTCGCGGATGCGTCGATCGGTCTCGCGGATCAGGCGGTGAAGCTCCGCGAGCGCCGACTCCAGGTCGCTTCGCTGGGCCTCGAGCTCCTCCACGTGGGCAACCGCCTCCTCGTACTCGCTCGCCGCGAGGGGATTCACGGGCCCGAGCTGCTCGCGCCGGCGCGCGAGCCTCTCGATGCGGGCCGCAAGCTCCGCGCGGGCATCCGCATCGAGGGCATGCGGCGCTGGGCCGGCTTCCAGGCCGAGACGGCCCGCCACCCCGGAGAGCTCGGACTCCGCGTCCGCCGCGGCGTCGCGGGCCTGCTGGGCGGCAACCTCGGCCGCGGTGACCCGCTCGCTTGCAGCCTTCAGCCGGCTCTGGAGCCCGGCCTCCTCGTGGGCACACGACCGCAGCGCGGCGGCCGTCTGCTCGCCCGCTGCGGCGCCCTGCGCCCCTTCCGCCTCGAGCGCGGCCACGCGAGCCGACACCGCCTCGAGCGCCGACTCGAGCGCCGTCACCACGCCGCCCGCGGCAGCGGCCAGCCCGGCATCCTGCTCGATGCCTCGCCGCAGGCGCCGTGCCCGCTCCTGGCGCGCGGCCGACTCGCGGAGCGCGGTCTCCACCAGCGTGCGCTCGGCGCGCAGCTCCGCGGAGACCTCCGCCCGCCGGACTGCATCAGGGCCCTCGTCCGGCGCCTCACGCCGGCGCTCGATCAACCACTCGGTACGCCTCAGGGCTTCGGTGGCGTGCTCGAGGTCGCGCACGGCAACGCGGCGAGCGGTCTCGGCCTCCTCGCGCAGGGCATCCGCGCTCACCACCCGCCGGGCGGCCTCCTCGACCGCGTTGCGTGCCTGCGCCTCGGCACGTACGGCATCCTCCGAGGCGCTCACGAGCGCCACCCGCCGGTTGCGCTGCTCGAGCACCCGCTCGGCTCCTCCGGCGGGGGCCTGATCGAGCAGCCCCGCCCGGGAATCGAGGACGCGGCCGGCACGGGTCACGGCGATGCCAGTAAAGCCCTCGCCGACCTTCGTGAGCGACTCGACCACCCAGACGCGGCCGAGCAGCCGTTGGGCGAGCCCGGAGGCGGCGTCATCCGCTCGTACGCGGTCGAGCAGTCGCTCGGCGCCCGGCGCAGGCGGCGGGTCCTCCCTCCCGCCCGGCCCGTCGCCTCTCGTGAGGAGGGCAAGGCCGCCGTCGTCCCCGGCGCGGTCGAGCAGCGCCTGGCCCGCGGGCAGGTCCTCCACCAGCGCCGCCCCCAGGCGCGGCCCGAGCGCGGCGGCCAGCGCCAGCTCGTAGCCCGGCTGCACCTCCAGCAGGTCAGAGAGTGCGCGGGCGCCTCCGGTCGCACCGGCGCTCGCGCGCAGGAACCCGTTCACCGCCGCCAGCTCGGCGCCGGCCTGTGCCGCTCTGCTGCGGGCGCCCTCCGCCTGGCGCTCGGCCTCGCGGCGCCCGCGCCGGGCGGCGTCCGCCTCGCTCTCGGCCCGCGAGAGCGCCTCGCGGGCGCAGGCGGCGGACTCCTCGAACTGCGCCAGCCCGGAGCGAGCGGCATCGCGCTCGGCCTCGAGCTCCCGGAGCGCCGCCCGGAGACGTTGCTCGCGCTCACCCTCGAGCGCCTCGAGCTCACGCTCGAGCGCCGCGATGCGCGCCTCGGCGCCTGCCGCCGGATCACCGGCCTGGGCAAGCGCGGACTGCACCGTCTCGAGCTCTCCCTCCATGCGCTCCCGTCTTTCGGTCGCGGCACTGCCCTGGTCACGCGCGCGCTCCAGTCGCATCGCGATCCGGTCGGCGCCCGAGCGCGCGGCGAACGCGCGTGCCTGCAGCGCCTCGCGCTCGCGGCTGAGGGCGGCGAAGGCCTCCTCCGCAGCCTCGCGGCGAGCGGCCACCGCGACCAGCAGCCGTTCGGCCTCATCGCGCTCGGACCGCGCCGCGGCGGCGGTGGACTCCGCCTGCTCGAGCTCGGCGCGCGCACCGCGGACGGCGTCGCGGCCGAGCTCGAAGCGCGCCTCGTCGCTCTGGCGCTCCAGGCGCGCGTGCAGCTCTGCGGCCTCGGCCTGCCGCTTGAGCGGCCGCAGGCGGGAGCGGGCCTCGCGCTCCACGTCGAGCGCTCGCGACAGGTTCTCACCGGTGCGCTCCAACTTGAGCTGGGCGCTACGGCGACGCCTTCGATGCTTGCCGAGCCCGGCCGCCTCCTCGATCAGCAGCCGGCGCTCGCGCGGGCGGGATAGCACGATAGCCTCGACGCGCCCCTGCGAGACCACCGAGTGCATCTCCTTGCCGAGGCCCGTGTCGGAGAGCACCTCCACCACGTCGGCCAGGCGGCAGCGCGCGCCGTTCAGGCGGTACTCCCCCTCGCCGGAGCGGTCGAGGCGCCGTACGATCGAGATCTCGGAGAAGTCGGTGTTGCCGTCTCCGCGCTGGTTGTCGATCACCACCTCGACCTCGGCCGCGTTCGAGCCCTTCACGCCGTGGCCGCCGGCGAAGATGACGTCCTTCATGGTCTGTCCGCGCACCGCCAGCGGGCTCTGCTCTCCGAGCGCCCAGAGCACGGCATCCGTGATGTTGGACTTGCCCGAGCCGTTTGGCCCGACCACGACCCCCACGCCGGGTGAGAAATCGAGCTTGGTGCGGTGCGGGAAGGACTTGAAGCCCTTCATCGTGATCGAGCGCAGATGCATCAGCCAGCGCCGTCCAGCACGTCCAGGGCCACCAGGGCGGCCTCCTGCTCGGCGCCCTTCTTGGTCCTGCCCTCCCCGCGTCCGAGCTCGCGTCCGGCCACCTCGGCGATCGCCACGAAGCGCCTTGCGTGGGCCGGGCCCTCCTCAGACTCGATCCGGTACACCACGACCTCGGCCCGCTGGGCCAGGCGCTCCTGGAGCACCGACTTGTAGTCCACGGGGTGCTCGAGCGCCTCGTCGATCTGGTCCGAGAACGCGCTCACGACCGCCGGCGCGACGCGTTCGAAGCCGAAGCTCAGGTATGCGGCGCCGATCACCGCCTCGCACACCGAGGCAAGCACCCGCTCGCTGTCGGCCAGCATCGCGAAGCTGCGCCCCTCCCCGTCGGGGGCCCGGCCGCGGAGGCGCTCGGGGACGCCGATCTCGGCGGCCACCTGCGCACACGCGGCCCCGCTCACGGCCTGCGCGCGCACTTTGGTCAGCCGCCCCGCGCCGTGGCGCTCGAAGCGGGGAAAGAGATGTGTGGACACGGCGAGGCTAAGGACGACGTCCCCCAGGAACGCGAGCCGCTCGTAGCTCTCAGCGCGGTGGCCCACCCACGAGGCGTGTGTGAAGGCCTGACGAGCAAGGTCGTCGGGCAGCCCGTCCACCAGGTCGGCAAGGGTCTCGCCGCCCTCAGCCGTGCTTGTCCTGGGCATGTGCGGCCACGAAGTCGGCGGCCTGCCCGACCGTGAGTATCTTCGCCGCTTCCTCGTCGGGGATGCGGATGCCGTAGGTGTCCTCGAGCTCGACGGTCAGCTCGAGGAGGTCGAGGGAGTCCGCCTCCAGGTCCTCCTTGAAGCGCGTGCCCTCATCGATCCGGTCGGGCGCGACCTCGAGCTCGGCGGCAAGGTGCCGGCGGATCAGCTCGAGGGCCTCGTTGCGGGCGATGCTCGAGATCTCGGAGGTCAATTGGGCTCGCAGTGGTCAGGTGTCATTCACCCGGCGACGCTACCAACGGATGCGGATCGCAACGCTCCGCCGGCCTCGAGGGCCGCGGCGGTGCGTCCGACCATGTCCTCGTCGACCGCCCGGCGGGCAAGCCGCACTGCGCTGGCGATCCCGGCGGGACCGAAGCTCCCGTGCGCCAGCACGACCGGCTTTCGCATGCCGAGCAGGATCGCTCCCCCCACTCGCTCGGGATCGAGCTGGTCCCTCACCCTGCGCACCGCTCCTCTCACGAGCAGGCCGCCCGCGCGCGAGACCACACCGGAGCGGACGGCGTCGCCGATGAGGTTGCGCACCGTCCTCGAGGAGCCCTCCATCACCTTGAGCGCGACGTTGCCCGTGAAGCCGTCGGTCACGACCACCCGAACGGCCGCGGCGGGCAGGTCGAATCCCTCCACGTTTCCCACGAAGTTCAGCGGGCCATCCGAGAGCCTGCCGTGCGCCTCGATCACCTCGGGAGTGCCCTTGCCCGCCTCCTGACCTACCGAGAGCAAGCCGACCGTCGGGCGCTCGACGGCGAGCACGCTCTCCATGAAAGCGGCCCCCATGTGCGCGAACTGGACGAGCCGCTCCGGGCGAACCTCCACGCTTGCACCTGCATCCAGCAGGAGGACGGGGCCGCCGGGAACCGGGATCATGGCGGCGAGCGCCGGGCGGTGCACGCCGCGCATGCGCTTCACGCTGAGGGTTGCGGCCGCCAGCGTCGGGCCGGTGCTGCCGGCGGACACGAGCGCCTCGGCGCGACCCTCGCCGACCGCCCTCGCGGCCTGCACGATCGAGGCCTCGGGGTGCCGGCGAACGGCGCGGACGGGCTCCTCGTCCGCTCCGATCCTCGTGGGCGCGTCCACGGCATGCAGCCCCCCGAGCTGGGAGGCCGGCCCGAACAGGAGCGCCTCGACGCCGGACAGGCGCGCGCCCTCGGCGACGGTCCCCGGACCGCCGTCCGCTCCGTTCGCGTCGAGCGCGATCACCGGAGCGGGCTAGTCGTCGTCAGAGCCGGCGGGCGTCCGCACGACGACCTCGCGACCGGCATAGGTCCCGCACTCCGAGCACACGCGGTGGGGAATGCGAGGAGCACCACAGCGAGGGCACACCGCAAGGCTGGGAGCCTTCAGCTTGTGCTGCGAGCGCCGCTTGTTCGTGCGGGAGTGGGACTGTCGTTGCTTGGGGACGGCCATCGCGGCGTGGGAGGCTAGCAGTCGCCGGCGCGAAGAGATGGGCGCGGGCGGTGCCCAGCCTGCGAGAGATCTGGGGTCAGTTCAGCTGGTCGAGCTTCAGCTCGGACAGCTTGGCCCAGCGGGGATCGGGCTCTGGCTCGTGCCCATGCTCGGGGCTCCTGTTCAGGTTCTCGCCGCAGCGCACGCACAGCCCCCGACACTCCGCACGGCAGAAGATCTGTGTCGGCAGCGCAAGCGCGAGCGCGTCGCGCGCCCACCCGCGCAGGTCGAGCGCCGCGTCCTCGACGTAGGGGGAGCGCAGCTCCTCGGCGTCACCTGGTTGGTGGATCTCGCGCGCGTCCACGGTCACCGAGTCGCCGGCGTCCTCCAGGCAGCGCATGCACGGGCCAGCCAGATCAGGTACGAACCGCAGCCTGAGCGCGTACCCGGACATCGTCCTCGACACGTCGAGGCGAACCTCGGCCTGCCCCCCGGCGGAGTAGGTCTGCCCCCCGAAGGTGAGCTCGTCGATCCGCACGTCGAGCATGATCGACCGCGCCTCCCCGGAGGAGAGGCGCAGCGTCCCGAGATCGAAGCTGTCAGCCGGGTAGGACACGGCTCTCGACGATAGCGGCAGGCCGAATGCAAGTCAGCGGCTGGCCTCCGGCTGCTGAGGACCTCAGCGGGCCTTTCGCGCGAGAGCCCTCCCCGCAACCAGGGATCTGACCGTCGCACGTGCGCGCGGCGCGGATGTACGGCGCTATCTTCAGGCCGATGGGCAGCCGCCCCAACAGCTCGCGTGGCGTGATGACAACGTGAGCGCGGGGTCCGGAGCAGGGGCCGGGATGCTGGTCGCGCTGGTCGCCGCTGGCTCGGCCGCCGCCTCGCCGACCTCGGAGCGCGGGGTTCTCGAGGCGCTCAAGACCGACGGGAAGCCCGGTGCGGCGATCAGTGGCGTGCGCCCCAGTCAGGCTTCGGGCGGTTACATCGCCAAGGTACTTTTCCGCGTTCAGGCGCGGCGCTCACCGGGGCACGGGCGAGGGGTGTGGAGCGTTCCGCCCGAGTCGCTGCACTCGCGGAATGCGACGAAGCTCATGCTGGTGTCGGCGCGTCGGGACGGTCGTGGCCGGCCGTGGCTCAAGGTACAGCTGCCCATTCGGCCAAGCGGCACAACCGGATGGATTCCGGCCGACGCCGCGCTCGTGCGCCACACCGCCTGGTTCCTCCGGGTGCGCTTGAGGCCACGTACCTTGTCGGTCCTGCGAGCAGGCCGCTTGGTCGGACGGACACGCGCCGTCGTAGGTCGGCCGCGGACCGCCAACCCCTGAGGGTCTTTTCGCGGTCTATGAGAAGGCTCGGCTTTCCGATCCCGCGGACTTCCTGGGACCCTTTGCGTTGCATTTGACGGCGTTCTCGAAGGTTCTCTACAACTTCGGCGGTGGCCCGGGGCGCGTGGCCATTCACGGTCGGGGGCCCGAGTCGCGGGCGGACGCCCCGTTGGGCACTGCAGCCTCCCACGGCTGCATCAGGGTGGACAACGGGCCGGTCCGGTGGCTGGCCGGTCACTTGCCTGCGGGCACCCCTGTTCACATCACTCGGCGCTGATTCGCGCCGGCGGGCGATGCGTTTTCAGACCGGCTCAGCCGGTCACGCCAGGCGGCCTCGGGCTCACGGGGGCCGCCGTTGGACGCACGAACAGCGCCCGCCGCGCCCTCGCGACAGCGCCCTCGCGGCTGCGAGCGCTTGCTGCAACCACCAACCGGCCCGATGGTGCGTCGCGATCGATCCGAACGACGAAGCGTCGACGCGTCAGACGACCAGCGTCCAGCGATCGCGACAGGTAGCAAATCCGGCCGCCGGAAACCTGGCCTCCGCCACGACTCACCAGCGTGAAGCGCGGCGACAGCTTGACGCACCGACGGACGGTCGTCTGCCGGCGGTTGCCCTTGTTGCGCACCCCCAGAGTGAAGGTAATCCTCTGCCCGCGCCGGACTCGAACCGCCGGGGCGGACGTACGCGCCCGTCGCCTCGCGCCGCTCCGCGCCGGGCGGACGACGCTTGCCCGCAGTGCCAGCGACAGACGGTTGATCGGGTTCGTCGGAGTCGGAGACGGAGCAGTGGTAGTCGGCTTCGGGGCCGCCACCACCGCCGGAGGCGTCGCTGTCGGTGGAGTCAGTCCGATGCCACCGGCGTTGGCTGCCAGGGCGCGGCAGCTGATCGTCGCGCCTAGGTCGGAGACGCCCGTGACCGAATAGGTGGTGGAAGGCCCACGCTGGAGCTCTGTGCTCGTCGAGGTATCGACGAACAGGTAGGTGAAGAAGGGCGAGTTGCTCCATGTCCCCGCCGAACAGGTCAGCGTGTCGCCCGTAGTCGGCGCCGATGTGGGCCCTCTCAGAGTGACGTCCTGGCCGCCCCGCGGAGCCGGCGGTGGTGAGGGATTGCCGAGGATGAACTGCTGGATCTCGGCCGCCGAGACGTTGGTGTAGAAGTTCGGTTGGGCGCCGGCGCAGTTCACACTGCTGGACACGATCCCCAGGAGCGCCCCGCCGGCCTGCAGCGCGCTGCCGCTGTCCCCAGAGCAGAACGAGCCCGCCGGCGCGACACCGACCACGAAGAGGGCATTCAGGGGCCCCGCCGGAGTGAGCGAGGCATCCTGTACGGCCTCGTCCAGCGCGAAGAGGTTGCCGTTGACGACGTCTGGATTCTCCCCCTGCAGCCCGAAGCCGGTGACGGTGCCCGTAGCCCCGATCGGCGAGAGAACGTTCTGCGCCGTGAGGGAAATCGGCTGCACGGCCGGCTGAGACAGGTCAAGCGGCTCATCAAGGGTGAGGACGGCCACGTCGTCGACAAAGTCGGCCAGGGTTCCCGATCCGTTCAGCAACCTCCGGGGGTAGCCGGGATGGACACGGTTGGCGGTAACCCCGACCGTCTGCTCGTTGTCGCCTGGCTGCGCCTGGGGTTCCCCGGTGTTCGGATCGAACCGCGAGATCCCGGCGTCCACGGTGATATCGGCCGGCGGTACGTCCGGGTTGGGCGGCGCCGTCGAATTGGTGACGCAGTGCGCCGCTGTCACCACGGTGGTCGCGTTGAGGACTGCGCCGCCGCACGATCCTTCCTGCCCGTTTGGCAGCGGCAACGTGACCATCACCTGCCAGGGCGCGGCCGTGACCGGGATTTGCCTGCCACCGACGATTCGGCCCTCCACCGGCTGCGAGTCCTGAGCCTTGTACGTGCGCGCGGGCGAGCCGGCAGAAGCCGCGGTGAAGGAGGCTCCGAGGAACGCCGCGACAGCCAGGGGCAACAGCATCGGCGTCATGAAACGCCCCCGCAAAATCGATCGCATCATGGAAGACCCCCGAGGTGCTGTGAACGGGTCCGGGCTACGCCGGGGCGAACAACCCTACAGCGAGTCCCATCAGCACAAGGACGACTACAACGGCGATTTGGGCCCACTCCCGGTCGCGGGCGTCGAGCCATCCCGCCAGCCAGGCCAGCGGGATGCCGAGGAAGAGGGCACCAATATCGACGACAGACTCCCCAGCCAGCACGCGTCCGACCATCACGGCAAGCACATATCCCGCCCACGGGCCAAACCAGCGAATGGGCTCCGACAGCAGGCCGACCTCACGCAGAGCCTCACGGTGCACCTCACGGGGCTGGTCCGTGAGATCACCTGAGTGCTGTGCGGGCATGGTCAGCCCGATCCTCCTTCAATCCCTCGTCATGCTCGCCGTTGGTTTAACGCCCGCCACCATTATACACCGCTCGCTTGGTCGTACGTCTGCCGCACCCGCGGCAGTGTGCTGCGCCAGGTGTGCTGATACTTCCCCGGTGCGCATATGCCTGGTCTCGATCGCGGTGATCGTCGGCACGCTCGTAGGCGCCGCTCCATCCCAGGCCGCCCTGCGGTTTCAGCCCTGCCGCGATGCCGGCTTCAAGTGTGCCCGCCTCAGCGTTCCGCTCGACCGCAGCGGCAAGCTGCCGGGCAAGGTCTCGCTGTTCGTGAAGCGCTGGCCCGCGCGCGCGAAGCAGCGGCGCGGGGTGGTCGTCGCCTTTGCCGGTGGGCCTGGCGAGTCCGCTACCGCCGCCTTCTCGAACGACTCGCTGGGCTCCCTGGGCGAGCTGCGCGCGACCCATGATCTCCTGGTGTTCGACCAGCGTGGCACCGGGCGATCGGGCCTACTGCGCTGTCCGGAGCTGGAGCGCGCGGACATCTTGCGCGCCGGGGGTGCCGCCGGTCGCTGCGCGACCAGGCTGGGCGCGCGCCGGGCCCACTACACCAGCAGGGACACCGCCGACGACCTCGAGGCAATCCGCATCGCGCTCGGCGCCCCCTCGCTCTCGCTCTTCGGCGTCTCCTACGGGACCCGCACGGCGCTGTCGTACGCGCTGCGCTATCCCACCCGAGTCGACCGGATGGCGCTCGACTCGGTCCTCCCGGCGAACGGCCCCGACGCGCTCGGGCGAGACACGTTCGCAGCCGTGCCCCGCGTCCTTCGAAGCCTGTGCGCCGGCCGGGCCTGTGACTCGTTCACCCGCGATCCGGTGGCCGACGTAGGCCGGCTGGTCAGTCGCATGGCGGCCAAAGGGCCATTGCGCGGCCGCATCGCGGATCGCGGCGGGCGACCCAGAAAAGCCGCCCTCGGGCGCTTTGACCTGATCAGCACCCTGGTCGCCGGCGACTTCGACCCCGTCCTGCGCCGGCAGTATCCAGCGGCCGTGGCCAGTGCGCTGCGCGGCGATGCCGCGCCGATGCTGCGGCTCCACCGAAGGGCGATCGCCGCCGAGAACGACTACACGCCCCCTCGCGAACTGAGCGCTGCGCTATATGCGGCCACCACCTGCGAAGAAGCCGCCCTTCCATGGCCACGCGGCACCCCCTTCGGCGCACGGCGCGCCAAGTCCGCGCAGGCGGTCGCGACCCTCCCAGAGTCCCAGTTCTTCCCATTTGACAGGGCCACGGCTCTGGGCAGCGACGTGATCGGCCTGTGCTTGCGATGGCCCGAGGCAACGGTAGACCCCATACCGGGCGCCGGACCGCTTCCCGACGTGCCCACCCTCCTGGTCGAGGGAGCCGACGACCTGCGCACGCCGCTCGAGTCCGCCCGTGCGGTGGCCGACCAACTTCCCCGGTCACGGGTGGTGACCGTGCGCGACATCGGACACACTCCGCTGGCGCTGGGCGTCACCCCGTGCGTGAACGGGCTGCTGCCGAGGTTCTTCGGCGGGGCCGACGTGCCCACCTCCTGCCGCGACTATCGTAGTGCACCTCCCCTGGATCGCGTAACGCCGCGCTCGCTGTCCAGCGTCGAGCCCGTGCGGGGCGTGCCCGGGTGGCCAGGTCGGGCGGCGGCCGCGGTCACGCTCACCCTGCGCGACGTGACCGACGACCTGGACTACGCCACCGACGCGGGGAGTACGGTCCGCGGCGTCGGGCTGCGCTCGGGCCGGTACGCGCTCGATTTGTCGAAGCACGTCCTGTCGATCACGAACGTCTCCTTCGTGGCGGGCATCGCCATCAGCGGGCGGATCTCCTCGTTCGCCCGGAGTGAGAAGGGAAGCCTTCGTGTCCGTGGCCCCCGGGGCACTCGTGGCGTCCTGAGGATTCGCGGCAATCGTTTCACAGGACGGCTCGGTGGGCGGAGGGTGCGAGGCTCCCTGTAGCTCGATCCTCTGCGCCTGAGCAGAGCACGGACGCTGCGGCGGCCCGGCGCCGACCAACGCCCGGAACGCGCGGATAGCCGGCCTTCTCGAAACGTTCGCCTGAGCACTCACTTCGCGTGCTCGAGTGCCCACGCCATCGACCGAGGGCTTCCGGCGAGACCTTTGGGGGGGGAAGGCTCACTCAGTTACTGCCTCGGCGCACCGGGTAGGCCGTTCTCATGGAACGAGAACATGATCCCACGGAGGACACGGGCGTCGGCGCTTCGCGCGAAGGCGAGCGTGCCTCCGACGAGGGTTCGCGAGGGCCCGCCATCACGCCCGACGATGCGGTGCCGGACAAGGCCGCGCCGCCCGGTTCGACGGGCCCGCCCAGCCCCGACCCGGACCGGGTGGTCGAAGAGAAGGGGCGCACGGATCGGACGGAATGACTCGCACGCCCGCCTGTGCTGACGCGTCCGAGGCCCACAGCCAGCCGACGCTCAAGACGGGTGGTCCAAACGCCATCAGTGGCCGGCAGATGTCTAGACGACAGACGTGCGCCTGCGGACCCGCGCCTGCGTGTACCCCACGAGGAGTCGGCCGCAACGACCATCGGCTTGATCGACGCCGCGGTGAACGGAGATGCTGACCACCTCATCGATGGCCTCGAGGCCGGCGCGAAAGTCATCGGTGTGCCCCGCCCGCACCGTGACCTGGAAGCTGTGGTGCACGCCACCCCGGATTCCCTCGCCGGCGAGCGGCAAACCGCGCGAACCGACCCCCCGCCACGCGCCAGATCCTGGCGCGGAGGACCGTTTGAAAGCATCGCCTCCAGGTACCTGTCACCCGTGGAAGGGCACGCCTCGACATGACCACCGGCATCCTCAAGGGCGCGGCTGCGGGTCTCGTCGGCGCGGCGGTGATGACCGCGGTCGAGAAGGTCGAGCAGAGGGTGACCGGCCGGCCGAATTCGTTCGTACCGGGCCGCACGCTGGCACACCTCCTCCGCCTGCCCGAACCCGATCGCGACAGCCTCGCCCGCAACTGGGCGATGCACTACTTCACGGGCGCAGCGGCGGGCGCCCTTCGTGCCGGCATGTCGGCCTCCAACCTGCGCGGGCCGGGCGCCTCGGCGATGCACACCCAGCTTCGCCTGAGCATCGATCAGACGCTTGAGAACCTCACCGGCGTCGGTGCGCCGCCGTGGACATGGCCACGCGAGGAGCTCGTCATCGACGTCCTGCACAAGGGGGTGTACGCGTTCGTAACCGGAGCCGTGGCCGACGCGCTCATACGACCGCTGCCCGGAAGCTCCGCGAAGCGCCCGCTCCAGTCACTGCGGCTCAGCGGCTTCTCATGAGACCGGCCGGCGAGGCCAGGGGCCGCCGCCTCAGCTGACGGCTCAGAGCTGCGGCCCCTGCGGCTCTCAGGCCCCCACCATCGAGCTGTGTCGGGGCACGCTTTGAGAGCGCCGAGAGGCAAGCATGGCAAGGAAGAGCGAGCGACGCGTGCTCCGCACGCAAGCGAAGCGATGACGCCGCCAGGCGCCGCCTATCGGCGCTCTCAGGAGACTTCGGCTTCTTCGCGGCCCTGTAAGCGGTCGCGCCCCCGCTGCACGGCGGCGGTGAACTTCTCGAGGTTGACCTCGAGGGTGTTGAGGATGTCGTCGGCGTAGTCCTCGGCTCCGAGCCTGATCTCGCGCTCGCGGGCCCGCGCGTCCTCCACGATCTCGTCGGCCTGGCGCTCGGCCTGCTTGACGATCTCCTCGTCTGAGATGAGCTGGATCTGCTCCTCGCGCGCCTCCTTCACGATCCGCTCTGCCTCGCGCTTGGCCTCGGCGAGCATCTCCTGGCGCTCCTTGACGATCCAGCGCGCCTGCTTGATCTCCTCGGGGATCGTGGCCCGCATCTGATCGAGGATGTCGTAGATCTCCTCCTTGTCGACGCGCACCTGGTCGGTGAGCGGCACGGGCTTGGCGTTGTGCACCGTGTCGTCGAGCTTGTCGATCAGAACGAGGACGTCCATCAGCAGTTACCTCCGCGGGGCGTCCCGCTCCGCGTCTCGATTGTCACCCTCCCCATCAGGGCGTCAGATCTTTCGCCGGGCGTCGGCCGCGCGCGTGGGATGTCAGCAGCTCCTGGCTCACGTTGCTCAGATTGTCTCATTTCGCGGTCGCATGAGCGCTTCCTGCAAACGAGCGGCCACCCGTGGGGGCACCAGGTCGTCGAGGTCGCCGCCGAAAGTGGCGAGCTCCTTCACCCCACTCGAGCTGAGAAAGGTGAACTGCGGGGCGGAGAACAGGTACATGCTCTCGATGTCCGGCGCCAACTTTCGATTGAGCTGGTTCATCTCGAACTCGAACTCGAAGTCCGATATCGCACGAAGACCCTTGACGATGGCCTTGGCCGAGTGCTCCCGGGCGAAATCGACGAGTAGCGTATCAAAGGCTTTTACCTGCACATTGCGCAGTTTCTCGAGCTCGGCCTCGAGAAACCCCACGCGCTCCTCGACGGTGAAGAGGGTCTTCTTCTTGCGCACGGGGTGGTTCACCACCCCCACGACCACGCGATCGAAGACGTGGGCGGCACGCGAGATGATGTCGACGTGCCCGAGCGTCACGGGATCGTATGACCCGGGGCAGATGGCCGTGCCCCCGATGCTCGGCTGCTCGGCCATCAGATGCCCACGCGGTGCACGGCGATCCTCGTGTCGCCGTAGATGCGCTCCCGCACGAGCGGGAACGGGATCAGCAGCGGCCTGCGCTTGTCGGATTCGGTCACGATGCGGGCGTCGTCTGTGAGGATCGCGGGAAGGCGCTCGGCGAGTTGGTCGGCCAGACGGCCCGCCCAATCATAGGGCGGGTCGAGGAACACGAGGTCGAAACGGGCGCCTTCGCCGGGCCGGCGCAGGAACGCGAGGGCGTCGCGCTGGTGCACCGCTGCCTCGAGCGCCAGAGTCTGAAGGTTGCCCCTGACCGTTGCCACGGCCCGGTGCGAGCTGTCCACGAAGACGGCCTCGGAGGCACCGCGGGACAGCGCCTCGATACCGAGAGCCCCCGAACCGGCGAAGAGGTCGAGCACCCGCAGGCCGGTCATGTCGCCGAGGATCGAGAAAAGCGCCTCGCGTACGCGGTCGGCCGTTGGGCGCGTCGCGCGCCCCGGCGGGGCGGAGAGGCGGCGCCCCCGCAGCCGGCCCGCCACGACCCTCATGAGCCAACGGGCTGGAGGGTGGGCAGCGATTGGTTGTGCAGTTGCGGCTCCACCTCTATGCCGGAATCGGATCCAGCTCCGAGCCGAAGCGCATGACCACGGCCTCCCGGAGCAGCGCGTGCTCCGGCCGGCCGAGCCGGGGGTCGCCGTCCAAGACCTCGTCCGCTCTGGCGCGGGCGCTCTCGAGCAGCTGCGCGTCCTCGGGAAGGCGCGCCGCCCGGAACTCGGGAAGCCCGCTCTGGCGGGTTCCGAGCACCTCTCCGGCACCGCGTAGCTCCAGGTCGATCTCCGCCAGTCGGAATCCGTCGCGCTCGCCGGCGATCGCCTTCAGCCGGGGCAGCTTGGGGTCGCCAAAGAGAATGCATAGTGACTCGTGCCCCCCGCGTCCGACCCGGCCGCGCAGCTGGTGCAGCTGGGAGAGGCCGTAGCGCTCGGCCGCCTCGATCAGCATCACGGTGGCGTTCGGCACGTCGATGCCCACCTCCACCACGCTCGTGGCCACGAGCACGTCGGCCTCTCCGGCGGCGAAGTCGCGCATGGCCTCCTGCTTGACGGCGGGGGGCATCTGGCCGTGGATGAGCGCCACACGGTGCTCGCGCAGCTCGGTCGCGGCCAGGCGCTCCGCCTCGGCGGTGGCGGCCTTGGCCTGGAGAGCCTCGGACTCCTCCACGAGGGGGCAGACCACGAAGCACTGGCGACCCTTGCCGATCTCCTCCCGGATGCGCTCGTAGGCGCGCGCCCGGGCGCGGACGCCGTCTACGACGTGGGTCTCGACCGGCCTGCGCCCCGCGGGCAGCTCGCGGAGCACGGTGGCGTCGAGGTCCCCGTAGGCGGTGAGCGCCAGCGTGCGCGGGATGGGGGTGGCGGTCATGTGGAGCGCGTGGGGCACCAGCCCGTCCGGGGCCTTTGAGTCGAGTGCGGCGCGCTGGCGCACGCCGAAGCGGTGCTGCTCGTCCACGACGCACAACGCGAGGTCCCGGAACCGCACAGCCTCCTCGATCAGTGCGTGGGTGCCCACGACCAGGCCGAGCTCTCCAGATGACAACCGCCCCAGGAGATCGCGCCTCCGGGCCGCGCTAGTGGAGCCTGTCAGGAGCTCCACGGGTGCCGCCCCGTCGAGCAGGCGATCGAGGGTCAGCAGGTGCTGCTCGGCGAGGGTCTCCGTGGGCGCCATCAGGGCAGCCTGGCGACCGTTCTCGACCGCGCGCAGCATCGCGCCCAGGGCCACCACGGTCTTTCCGCTTCCCACCTCGCCCATCAGGAGCCGCTGCATGGGGCGCTCGCCGGCGAGGTCGAGGTCGATGCGCTCACCTGCGGCGCGCTGGTCGTCGGTCAGGTCGAAAGGGAGCGCCGAGCGCCACGTCTCGAGCAGCGAGCCGCGGGGGGCCAGTGCCACGGCGCGGCGTCCCTCGCGCCGCGCGCGGCGCCGGCCCGTGACGGCCAGCTGAAGCAGGAAGAGCTCCTCGAAGGCCAGTCGGCGACGGGCGTCGGCCTCCTCATCCTCGGTGTCGGGGAAGTGCGTGGCGGCGAGCGCTGCGGAGCGGTCGGGCAGGCGCTCGGCCACGCGTAGGGCCGCCGGCAATGGCTCGATGACGTGACGCATGAGCCCGTAGTCCTCCCAGAGGAGGCTCCTCAGCGCGGCCGCCGAGATCCCGGCCGTGGCCGGATGTACCGGCACGAGCCCGACCGTGTGCACGGGAGCATCGCCGTGCGCGACGAGCTCGTGCTCGGTCACCCAGAACTCGCTGCGGCGGCGGAGCTTGCCGTGCAGCAGCACCTGGGTGCCTTCGGGGAGCTGGCGGGCTAGCCAGGGCTGGTTGAACCAGACCGCCAGCAACGGGCCCGTCTCGTCGTACACCCGGGCTTCCACGCGCTTGCGGCGGCGATCGCGCATGGGCTTCACGGTGACCCCTTTCACGGTGACTCCCACGGTGGCCTCCTCCCCCACCCCGAGCGTGGCCACCCGGCGCGACTCACGGCGGTCGCGGTGGGTGTGGGGAAGGTGCTCGATGAGGTCGCCGTGGGTCTCGATGCCCAGCGCGGCGAGACCCTTGGCGATCTCCCCCTTGCCCTCGACCGGCTGGGCGAGCAGGCTGGGACGGGGGATCGAGCGAACGGCGGCGGCGAGCGCCCCGTCGCGGGTCAGCTCCTCTTTGCTTGCAAAACGCGTGGGAATAGGACGGTGATAGAGGGAGCGGCGGACGTTCGAGCTCTCACTCGGCGCACAAGAGCCACCACCAGGCGGGCTGTCCGCCCTCGTGAAGCTCGAGCTCCACTCCATCCGGGACGGCGGCCTCGACGCTCTCTCGCGGCAGCGGAGCGCCCTGCCCGGCGATGCAGGTCACGAGCTCCGCCCCCGCGGCCACGTGCGCGAGCGTGGTCCTGAGCGTCTCGGCCGGCTCGCCCCAGGCCACGAGCTCGGTGGCTGAGTACCCGACGGCGTCCCCGCGCGAGAAGCGCCCCTGTGGGTCCTCCCGGGCCGACTCGGCAACCCCGCCACAACGTAGAGCCGCTGCGGCATCGGAGACGGCCGTGGCGTTTTCCTCACAGGAACGGGCGGGGTCGAAGGCGAGCAGCGCCGCCAGGCCCTCCTGGGGGGCGGTGGTGGGCACGAGGGCGACCGGCTTGTCCGAGAGCTCCGCAGCCCGCTGGGCGGCCATCGTCACGTTGTTGCTGTTCGGGAGCAGCAGGACGTCGTCGGAGGCGGCGGAGTGGACGGCGGCCAGCAATTCGTGAGTGGAGGGGTTCATCGTCGGGCCACCGTCCACGACCAGCACTCCCAGCTCTTGGAAGAGACGGGTGAGCCCAGCGCCCGTGGCCACCGCCACCACCGAGCACTTCGTCGTGGCGGCCATGGCAGGCCGGGGCTCCGTTAGGCGCGCTGACCGGTCAGCCACCTGCTCGACCATGTCCGCGATGTCCACCCGCGACAGTTCGCCGGCGCCCCTGAAGAGCGCCATCGCAGCGTCGGGGTCATCGGTGTGGATGTGCACGCGAAGCGTGCGGTCGTCTCCCACGACCAGCACGCTGTCGCCGATCTGCTCGAGCGGCTCGACGTGGACGGTGCCGTCGAGACCGGTGCCCGTGACCGCGAAGTTGGTGCAGTAACGGAAGCTCGAGGATTCGTGCTGCGGGAGGTGAAGCGAGTGGGCCGGAGGGGCCTGGGGGGCCAGCTCGGGCGTGTCGGCGCCACGCAGGGCGGCCACCACCCCGGCAACGATTACGGTCAGACCGTACGCGCCGGCATCCACCACTCCCGCCTCCTTGAGCACCGCCAGCTGCTCGGGGCCCTTGTTCACCGCCTCGTTGGCCGCGTCGAGCGCACGCTCCAGCACCTGCGCCAGGAGCGCGTCCTGCTCTGCTGGGGAAGCTTCCGGGCCAAGAGAGGGTGTCTGCATGTGATCCAGCTGCTCAGCCATCGCGCGCACCGCGGTCAACATCGTGCCCTCGGCCGGATCTCGCACGGAGTCGTAGGCGGCGTCCGCGGCGCTGGCAAGGGCCGCCGCCACCAGCTTCGGGTCGATCAGCTCACCGGGCCGTGAGGCCAGCAACTCCGCCGCCCCGCGGACGATCTGGGACAGAATCACTCCGCTGTTGCCACGTGCCCCCAGCAGGGCCGCCCGCGCGACGGCGGAAACCAGCTCCTCCCGGCCGAGGACGTCGAGCGGCTCCTCACCCAGCCCGTCCAGCTCGTCGAGCACCGCGCGCAACGTCATCGCCATGTTGTCCCCGGTGTCGCCGTCGGCGACGGGAAAGACGTTCAGGTCGTTGACCTCGGCGCGGCGACTCTCGAGCGCCGCAAGGGAGGCGGCCACGACACGGCGAAAACGAACCAGGCTCTCATCAGGCACGTCCCTAACTACACCTTCTGCGCCAGACGTTTCCGGTCCGGAAGCGGGGTGGCGAGTCAGGCGGCCTTCGTGACCTTGCCCGCCTTCAGGCAGCGAGTGCAGACGTACTCACGCGAGGGTGAGCCCTTGATCTCGATGCGGACCTTCTGCAGATTCGGGTTGAAGCGGCGCCTCGTGGCGACCATCGAGTGGCTTCGGCTGTTCCCGAACGCGGGGCCCTTCTTGCACACGTAACAGATCTTCGGCACGCGCGACAGGCTAGCAACCGCCCGGGCGGGCGGGGCGGCGGCGACGGACTGGTGCGGCCCGTTTCCGGGAACTGGTTAGGACCGCCTCGTGCGCTTGGCCCGCCCCAGGCATGCGGGCGAGGCGCGGGCTACCGGGGGCGAATGAACGTACGCAGGATGAAGTCGCGTGCCGGAACCTGGCGGTCCTCGAATGCCCGCAACAGAGCGGCATCGTCGTACGGCACGGCGAGTTTTGCGACATCAACATCGACATCGACATCGGCTGCGGTGAGGAGCAGCGCCCGAGCCTCTGCCCTGTCATTGCAGCCGGCTGAGCCCGGGTTGAGGAGCCGGCGACCTCTTACGACGAGGTCGTACGGACGGTGCTCATGCCCGAAGACGACGACGTCACCGCCAACGTCCTCGTAGAGGCGTCCGAAATCATCAGCGGTCGCGTTGGCGTCAAGATGGCCGAAGCCGCCGTCCGCCCGGCGCGCGTAGTGCACGAACATGACGGTCGCTGCGCCGCAGGTCAGCGACAGTTCGTAAGGCCAGGCCTTCAGGATGTCGCGGTGGGAGTCGGTGAGCTGGCTGCGCGTCCAGCGTTGGTGAGCGGCCTCGCCCTCGCTCATGCACGGCGGCAAGGGCTGCGGCAAGCCGAAGGCGGCCCACTCGTCATGGTTGCCCATCACACACTGGACCTCCCGCTCCACGAGGAGGGAGACCACCTCGCCGGGATGCGGCCCGATTCCGACCGCATCGCCCACGTGGACGAGTGCATCGCACCCCGCCGGCTGCAACGCCTCGAGCGCAGCACGCGTCGCGGGAAGGTTGGCGTGAGCGTCTCCGATGACCCCGATGCGCTGCACCAGAAGAAATGTACGCGCGCCGAGCGCCCGCTCTGCGGAATCAGTTAGGTCTCTGACCGGCCAGGCAGCCCTAGACCTGCGCTGCGGCACGCGCCCTTGCCGCGAACGACTGCCCGCGCGCTGATCGAGTCCTCCTGAGGCCCGGCACGAGCGCAAACGCGAGGGCCCCTGACCCGGACCCCTCTGACTGGTCTTTGCGGGACTAGCATCCGCACCGTGCCAGGGCACCGGGTCACCGAAGACTGGATGGGTGAGCAGGTGGAGACCTTGGAGGACCTGCTGCGGGGGAACCTGCGGGCAATATGCGTCGGCATAAACCCTTCGCCCGTCAGCGTCGAGGCCGGCCACTACTACCAGGGCCGGGCAGGACAGCGCTTCTTCGCACGGCTCCGAGCGGTCGGGGTTCTGCCGGCCGCCTCGGGCGGATATGAGGACGATGTCGCGTTCCGAGCCGGCATCGGGTTCACCGACATCGTCAAGCGTCCCACCCGGAGCGCCAAGCAGCTCCGCTCCGCTGAGTACGAGCACGGCAGCGGCATCCTCGAAGCCAAGCTCGATGACTACGCACCCGAGCTGGTCATCTTCACGTACAAGAAGGCTGCCGAGGGGCTCTTTGGCAGCTTCATCGGGAACGGGTTCATCGCAGGCCTCAGCCTCTCGCCCAGCGACGTGTTCGTCATGCCGGGCCCCTACGAGAACGCCGAAACTGCAGCAGCGACACTGAATAAGCTTGCCTCACGGTTCCGGACCTGAAAGTGCTCAACTCAGACCGCGGTGCCCCCAGTTCCCTCAAGCGCCCGACCGCCCTCGCAGCTCCGCGAGGGCATGCTCGCCGTCAAGCCTCTCTACCCGCCGCCTTCAGCTCCGACCGATAACCGGCAACTGGCGACAGCGGCGACGGGCGCGAGCCCAGATCACGGCCGACAGCCATGACGCCTCCCTCTTGGACCGGCTGCGCGGGGCGCGCAGAACGAACGCGCCCCGCGAGCGCGGCCCGTGGTCTTCTCAGGGCCGTGTTTCCCCGGCGTCTGCCTCGATTTGCTCCTTGCGGAGCTCCTCGGAGACCGTCTGCTCGTCGACGACTGTCTCCTTGTCGAGCCGCACGCGCTCCTTCGGAACGGCGCGCTTCTCGATCACGACCTCCTCCTCGTGCAGGACCACCTCGTGCTCCTCCTCGGAGATCGCCGGGCCGTCAGTCGCCTGATCGACGTTCGCGTCGGTGATCGGCTCGCGCTCCACCCGAACCTCCTCGCGCCTGACCGGCACCGTCTGCTGCACGTGCTCGGTCACGACGTACTTACGCAGCCGCGCCCGGCCCCGCTCACGCTCGCTGGTGCCAACCCGCAACTCCTCCTCCGAGCGAGTCATCGCCTCATCGGTAGTAGGGCCACTCGTATCGCGGCCGACCGTGGCGTCGCGATCGCCGCTCGCCTGACCCTCACCGGTCGCGGTCACAGAGCCCTCCATGGTGTAGTCAATGCCGTAATGGCGAAACAGCTCCGCCTCCTGCTGCTCTGAGAGCTCCTCCTCCGGATCCATCTTCGGCGCATCCTTTACCTGCCCCGCCTCCACCTCGGCGAGCAAGTCATCGCCCTCCGACCGCGCGCCCGCAAGCGGCACAAACGACGACTTCTTCCCAAACAGACCCGTATTCACAAGCGCCCACTCCGGCCGATCGGTCTGCTGATCGAGATAGAGAGCGTCGATCTTGCCGATCTTCTCCCCATCCCGATCCTTCAACATGCGCCCTTCCCACTCATAGGCACTCGTCATGTCTGGCATCGTGTCTCCTCCTCGGGTTGTGAGCGACCACCGCCCTCGAGGGCTCGTCGCTCGCCTTGCGGTCGTCTCATGTCTACCCGTGCGGCGAGTGCAGGACAGGATGTGTTCAAAGTCTGTTCATGGGAAGGGTGCGGTCATGGATCACGCGCCCAAGTTCAGGATCGGGGAGCTGGGCTACCGGGTAGGCGTCCGTCCGGAGCTGCTCCGTGCCTGGGAAAGGCGTTACGGATTGCTACGCCCGGCCCGGTCGGAGCGAGGGTTTCGCCTCTACTCCGAGGCGGATGAGTGGCGTGTGCGCCTCATGCAGCAGCAGCTTCACAGCGGGTTGTCCGCCGCCGAGGCCGCCCGTGAGGTCGCGGCGATGGAGCGCGAGCGCAACCCGTCCGAGGACTCCCTCGAGACGCCCGTCGAGCTGGCCCACGCACTGGGCACTGCCCTGGAGGGCTTCGAAGAGGAGGGTGCCCACGCCGTGCTCGACCGGCTACTCGGAATCCACGGCCTCGAGCGGGCGATCCGGGACGCACTGATGCCCTACCTGCGCGAGCTCGGCGAGCGCTGGGCACGGGGGGAGCTGAGCGTGGCCCAGGAGCACTTCGCCAGCCGGTTGCTCGAGGGGCGTCTGCTGGCTCTGGCGCGCGGCTGGAACAAGGGACCCGGCCGCCGTGCGATCATCGCCTGCCCGTCGGGCGAGCAGCACACTCTTCCGCTCGTGTGCTTCGGCCTGGTCCTCCGAAACCACGGCTGGCGCAATGTCTACCTCGGGGGTGACAGCCCGGTGAACACCCTTCACATGGCAGCCGACACGGTCGACGCCGACGTGGTCGTCCTCTCGGCGGTCTCGAGCGAGCGCTTCCTGTCGGTCGCCAAGGAGCTCGGCGCGCTGGCCCGGAGGCGGCCGCTGGCGCTGGCCGGCGCGGGGGCCACGCCCGAGCTTGCGAGGGACCTCGAGGTGGAGTGCCTCGACGGCGACCCGGTGAGTGGCGCGGAGGCACTCGCGCGCCGTTTCGCCAAGCTCGCTCCTATGTCAAGTGATTTCCGCTAGCAGCGGGTTTTTAGGTCATGCAG
>JAUJNT010000007.1:55782-122915 GCA_030448005.1 Thermoleophilaceae bacterium | reverse complement strand
CGGCGTTGAACTCCGGCGGGTGCATGCGCGCCATGCGCGAGGTCTAGTGAGTTCCGTCTCCGAGCGCAAGCGGCCTCCGCGCCGCCCTGCGCTGAGCCGTTTCGACGCGGCGCCGGCTCAGCCGCCGCGCCGGCGCGAGGGGCGGCGGATCCGCGCGCGGGGGGCGTCTGGCGTGCCGGTGTCCGGCGCGTCATCCGGAAACGCGCTGAGCTGCACCAGTTCGTCTCCCGCCACGAGGCCCGCGCCGGCCACACCCGTATCAGCAAAGCGGACGTCCCGGCCCAGGCCGATGCCGTCGTGCTCGGTGATTCGCGCCTCCAGGAGGCGCTCCAGGAAGCCATCTGCGGCTGTCTGGTTCGGGGTGGCGTCAATCGGGCCGTCACCCGCCTCGAGCGCGTCGAGCGCATAGCCCTGGACGAGCGGGGCGTGGAGCGCCGCGAAGACCTCGGCGCGGCTGACGTGATCGAGCACCGTCGGCCGTCCGTCGATCAGCACGAGCGCGCCCGTCTGGCCCTCGTGCAGGCGCACGGCTCCCTTGAACTCGGCCAGCCGGTCGCGGCGCCCGTCGTAGATGTCGTTCATCGCGCCGGTCGGCGAGGCCACGTGCATGCGTGCGGCCTTGTGCGCGACCTCGTCCCAGACCGCGCCCTGCGCGGCTCGCGGAGCCCGTCCGGCGGAGACGCTCTCGCTTGCCGCGCGGTTCTTCATCCTCCGCAGGGCGGGATAGGCCGCCTGCGGGGCGGGGCTGAAGGACTCGTCGTGGCGGCTTCCGTCCCAGCGGCCGGCCTCGACGCAGCTCACCGGCACCTGCAGCTGGCTTCTGGCGCCAACGAGCACCGAGACGTCGAAGGTCCTGTTCTGCTGGGCGCCGAGTACCTCTTCGCCCTCGTAGAGCAGGACGGCCTGGTCGGTCGGGTTGAGCACGAGCAGATCGTTGACCGAGGCGCCCTGCTCGAGCTCCTTGATGCTGAGCCCGGCGGCGCGGGCCTGGGCGAAGGAGACGTACGCCAGGCGGGGCGCGGGGCCGAAGAGCGGGAAGACCGCGAGCGGTCCGTGGACGTCTGGCTCCCCGAGGCTCAGGGGCTCGGAGAGGTGCTGGCGGAGGGAGGGGGTGTCGACGGGATTGCTGGGCATGAAGTTTCTTTCGTTGCCGCGAAGGTCGCGCCGCGTGGCCCGGACCTGACAGCGCGGTTGACGCCACGGCTGGTCGGTCAGTCGTAGACGCCCGAGCCGTCGCCGGCGCGCACGTCCTCTGGCGGGTCGAACTGCGGCGGGTCGGGCCAGATGTAGAGCCCGATCAGGAGTCGTCGAACGAGGCTGACGGCCAGGTTCAGGGGATCGACGAACACTTCCATCTCGGGTTCGGTCGAGCGATCCGTCGCCGGTCTGACGCCGTCAGATCCCGCGCGAGGATGCGACCTCATTTCCATGTGGCTCTTCACGACCGATGGGTTCTTCTCCGCCGTCGCCCATCGCGACGACCCGGACACGATCCTCGTGCGCTCGCGCGTCCGCGAAGATGCGCTGCGCCTCCGGGAATCACTCCGCCATGGCGAGGTGGATCGAAACCCCCGACGGCGACTACCGCTATCGGGTCCTCCTGCCGAGGGAGACCTGGTCTGCCTACCTCGCCGCGGCCGGCGACGCGATCGACTACCCGAACTTCAAGAATGCCGTGGCCGCGCGCCAGGGTGCGGATCGGGCACGTGCGTACGCGGGCGTCTGGTCGGTGATGTTCGAGCTGCAGCAGCGCGAGGTCGAGGGCGCCGGCGAGTCAGCGCGGGGCGCGGACGGAAAGGCAGGGTGAGCACGTCGTCGCCTCCCGTCGCGGCGGCCCACTCACCGCTTGCCGACCCTCGAGTCGAGACCCTGGTCGCGTGGGCGCAGACAGCTGAGGTGCCGCTGGACGACCGGGCGAACGCGGCCATCGAGGCCTTGGAGGATGCCCTGCCGAGAGCCGAGGCTGCAGCCGCCTTGGCACTCGCCGCAGCCGCCGCGTACAAGCGCGTGCCGGCCCGCGGCCCGCGCGACGCCGGGGCCGGGCATCGCCTCGTCGAGCTGATCGCACGGCTCGGCGAGCCCGGCGCGCGAGAGCTCGTGCGCCTGCGCGAGCGCGTGCACTACAACCGGCCCCGCATCGTGATCGGCAAGACCCTGGCCGGCCTCGAGCGCGAGCTGGGTATCCCCCTCGGGGAGCTCGAGGACGCCTTCGGCGGCCCGGCTTTGGACGCCGACATCACGCTCCGGCTCTCCGTCGGGCCATTCGAGGCCCTCGTCACGGTTGGAGATGACCTCCGCCGTGTCCGAACGTCATGGATCGGCGCCTCCGGGAAGCCGCTGCGAAGCCGGCCGGCGCGCGCGGCCGATCACCCCGATCAGCTCGCCATCGTGCAGGCCGAGCGCCGCCGCCTGCAGGCGCACCTGGCCGATCTGCGCGTGCGTCTAGAGGATGCGATGTCCACGGGGCGCTCGTGGAGCCTCGAGCAGTGGGTGGTACGGATGTTCGCCGACCCGTTGCGCGCCGCCCTGGCCCGGCGGCTGGTCTGGCGCTTCGAGGGTGACGGCACCGAGCGGCACGCCGTGCCCTTCGACACGGGCCTCGAGGACGCCGCGGGCGAGCAGGTCGCGCTCCCATCCGATGCGAACGTGTCCCTGTGGCACCCGGCCCACGGCCCAGACCTCCAGCGCGCGTGGCAGCAACGCGCCGCCGAGCTGGGACTCGACCAGCCAATCGATCAGATCGGGCGCGACGTCACTCTCGCCGATCCGGACTCGAGCACGCTGGACATCGCCGCCGGCGTACGCCTCGACCAGCGGGCGTTCCGCGGGTTTCTGATGCGGCGCGGCTGGAAGGTTCCCTATCTCGGTCGCTTCTTCACCACGCCGGAGGCGACCCGTGAACTCGGGCTGGGAGGTCCCGCCGCCGTCCTCTACCTCGAACCGGGCACCGACGACGAAGGTCGCGTGACCCTGGGAGAGCTCGGCTTCGAGTCCGTACAGGGGCAGCACCTCGACGCACGCGAGCTGCCGCCGGCGCTGGTCTCGGATGCGGCGAGGGACGTGCTCGGCGCCGTCAAGGCCGCCACGTAGGTGTCAGAACTGGCAGCCGCCAGCGACTCAACTGATGTGAGAGAGAAGGCCCTCCCCAAGCTCTACATCAACCACATCGCCGAGTACGACTGGCTGATCGCCCTCGAGTTCGGCTGCGTGGACGACTCCCAGCCGCCTGAGAACTGGCGCGGTGTCTCCAACGAATTCGGGTACCTGTACGACGCGCCTGAGGGCCGGCCGCTGGGGTTCAAGGTGGTCGGCTTCTCCGAGTTCGAGGCCGAGTCACCCGAGGTCGAGGAGATCTGGGGCGAGCCGCTGTTCGACGTTCCGCTGCTCGGCCTGAGCGGCGTGCCCGCCGGCGAGGTCGTGCTCGCGACGCGGGCCCTCGTCGGCGACGAGGCCACGATCAATCGGGCGTACTTCAGCGAGGCGATCCGCACGGAGGACCCGCAGGAGGCACTGCCGCTCTGGCTCGCCTGCCTCGAGAGCGGCGACTCCATGGCGCACTACGCCCTCGGCTACACCCTGTACGCGCTTGGGCGCTTCTCCGAGGCCTACCGCCACCTGCGCCACTACACGGAGATCGCGCCGCACGGGTCCTGGACCTGGTGCTGGTTCGGCAAGGGCGCGGAGGCGGTGGGAGAGAGAGACGAGGCGATCGCAGCCTACGAGCGCGCGATCGAGCTCGAGGCGGACGGAGACGAGGAGACCGACGCCACCGAGCGGCTCAGGGAGCTGGTGGGGCTCGAGGGCATGATCAGCATTCGCAGACGGCTCAACGAGAAGACCGGGGGAAAGGTTGGCCTGTACTCGTCCGCCGAGCACTACTCAGGCGGCCCCGCCGCGAAGGTCATCCTCTCTCATCAATACGACGAGGACGCCACCCTCGAGTGTCCGGCTTGCCAATGGACCGGGCCTGCCCGGGACGGCGACGTGAACCTTTTCGATGAACTGTTCGACGTGTGCTGCCCGAGCTGCGACAAGATGCTCCTCGTGGTGAATTACGCGACGTCGACCGAGGCAGGAAAGGGGCGGAGCGATGCCGGCTAAGGCGAACTGGGAACCAGGCGCGCGACTCTCCGAGGCGCTTGCGTACGCCGTGGAGACACACGCGTCACAGGGGCGCAAGGGTTCCGGCACGCCCTACATCGCCCACCTGCTCGGCGTCTGCGGGCTTGTGATCGAGGACGGCGGCTCGGAGGACGAGGCGATCGCCGCCCTGCTCCACGACGCCGCCGAGGACCAGGGCGGGGAGGCGACGCTCGATGAGATCGAAGACCGGTTCGGGCTGGACGTGCGAAGGATCGTCGCCGCATGCTCCGACACCTTTGAGACGCCGAAGCCTCCATGGGAGCAACGCAAGGCGGACTACATCGCGGGAATCGCCTCCAGGAAGCCGACGAGCTGCGCGTCTCGCTCGCCGACAAGGTGCACAACGCGCGCTCGATCCTGTTCGACTACCGCGCGGTGGGGGAGAGCGTCTTCGACCGCTTCAACGCCGACCGTGACAAGACGCTCGGGTACTACCGGGCGTTGGCCGGCGCGTTCGCGAAGCGGGCGTCCGGGCCCGCTGGCCGACGAGCTCGTCCGCGTGGTGGATGAGCTCGAACAGGCGGTGCCGTGAAGACCGCGGCTTTCCGACGGCTGAATCTCGATCACCAGTAGTCGACCGGGTCCGGCGTGCCTTGATCGGGATCGAACCCGTGCGCACGGAGCGCGTCGCCGCTGACCGTCGCATCGGTCAGGAGGTCGGCACCTGGGTCGTCGCGGGTCGCTCGTCGCCGTTGCGTCCGGCGGTCCCGATCGAGTCGGTCATCCGCCGCCGTTCGCGCGCCGTGCGCAGGTCGAAGCCGGTCAGCGCGCGGGCCAGCACAAGCGCCAGCGCGCCGAGGATCACCCCGGCCACGTCATCGAGGACGTAGTGCCACCCCAGGTAGATGGTTGAGAGCACGGTCAGGGCGAACCAGACCCAGAGCGCAACCCTCGCTCGCCTGCCGAGTCCCAGGAGGTGCGCCGCCACCACCGCGGTGAAGCTCATCGAGATGTGGAGCGAGGCAAAGGCGGCGATGCTCTGCGGCGTCGCGCTGGCCGGGTCGCGGAGGAACTCGACCCGCTGGTCGAGCAGAACGCCCTGCAGATGGGTCACCTCGGAGGCCGGGAGAGCGGCGAAGGCGGCGGGCTCGACGTAGATGGGTCCCAGAGAGGGCAGCAGGAAGTAGCTCCCGATGCCGAGCAGCCAGTTGATCGACTGGGCGGTCGTATAGAAGAGGCCCTCCTGCAGCTCGCGGCTGTAGACGAGAGCCAGGCCGATCGTCAGCGGAGGAAGACGATGAAGGCCACGTACGCAGTCGACAGAACATGCGTCGGGAGACCTGTGCCCAGCAGGCTGTGCAGTAGCGCGGCGGGATCGTTGCCGGCGAACAGATCGCGATCGAGGCTCGCCAGCTGACGATCGAAGTTATCGCCGGGCCTGAGCAAGGGAACAACGCTCTTGAGGTTGCGATAGGCCATGTACGTGGCGTAGAAGGCGACCAGCGCGCTGCCTGCGGACAGGCCCGCGCGCAGGGTCCAGCGCTCGCAGCGGACGCCCCGCATCGCGGCTCGCGAAGGAGGAAAGGCGCCCGAGCGACGACCGGCGCGCACCACGACGTCGAGCCCCACCAGCACCACCGTCCCAAACCCCACCAGGACCAGGTACAGCGCGGCGACGTGATCGGGGTCTCGCAGCGGCAGTCCCACCGAGTCGGTAGCCACCAGCGCCGCGACGAGGGTGACGAGGGCCACCGCCGGACCGGCCAGCACGTCGCGCCACGGGGCGGAGCGAGGCCAGGGCCGCGATCGCGTGGTCACGCCGTTGGGTCCGCCGTGGCGGGTTGTCGGTGATTGCGCGCGTCGAAGCCGGTGAGCAGCCAGGCCAGGCCGATCGCGAGCGCGCCGAGGATCAGCCCGCCGACGTCGTCGAGGACGTAGTGCCAGCCCAGGTAGATGGTCGACGCGATCGTCACGCCGAGCAGGGCCCACGCGCCGACCTTGACGCGCCGTCCGAGGCGCAGCAGATGCGCCGCCAGCACGCCCGTGAAGAAGATCGAGACGTGCAGGGAGGCGAAGGCGGCGATGCTCTGCGCCGTGCCGGCTGCCGGGTCGCGCAGGAACTCGACCCGCTGGTCGAGCAGGAGGTCCTGCAGTTGCGTGACTCCGGAGACCGGCAAATTCGCAAATGCGGCGGGCTCGGCGTAAATCGGTCCGAGCGAGGGCAGGAGGAAATAGCTCCCCGCGCCCAGCAGCCAGTTGAGCGACTGAGCCGTCGTGTAGAAGAGCCCGGCCTGCAGGTCGCGCGAGAAGACGAGGCCGATGGCAAGCGTCGCCGGTATGAAGAGGAAGAAGAGCATGTACCCGGCCGACAAAACGTGAGCGGATACTCCAGTCCCGAGCAGGGCATGGAGCAGCTCCGCTGGGTCGTGGCCGCCGAAGAGGACGCGATCCGTATCGGTCAACTGGCGGTCGAAGAGGTCGCCGGGCCGGACCAGGGGAATCACGCTCTTGAGGTTGCGGTACGCCAGGTAGGTCACGTAGAAACTGACCAGCGCGACGCCGACTGCGAATCCGCGCCCCAGGGTCCAGCGCTCGCGCCGGATGCGCCGGATCGATGCGCGCGACGGCCACCGCGTGCCTGATTGACGACCCGCACGGACCACGACGTCGAGAATCACGAGCACCGCGACAAGGCCGAGGACCAACACCAGACGCCGTCCGGCTACTTGGTCGGGATCCCGCATCGGGACCCCCGCCGCATCGGTCGCAAGGAGCGCCGCTATGACGGAGACCACCGCCACCGCCGGGCCGGCGACCAGCATGCGCCGTGGGGGTGACCCGCTTTCGACGGCCGCGGCTGTGGGAGCCGGCCGGCCGCGTTCGCGAGATGCGAGCATCAAAGGGATGCGGGTCAGGACTTGACGCCCACGGTCACGGCCCCGGGCTCCACGGCTGACTCCTCGAGCGCCTCGCCGGCGCGAACGGGCGCCGGGATCAGCGCGGCCCCAACGAGGATCAGCGCGAATGCCGCGAGGCGCACGCCCACCACGAGCGCGTCGTCGCCGAGCCGGTCTCCGAAGACCGCCAGCCCGGCGACGATCGTCGACAGGTTCGCCGCGACCGAGGTGACGGCGATCACCGCGACGCCGTCGCCGATCTGGAGGCTGCGAGCGGAGGCATAGAAGGAAAAGACGGCTGCCGTGAGGATGACCACGCTCCACGGGCTAAGGAGGCCGGCGGGCCCGCCGTCGAGGTCCCCCGAGAGCGCCTTTATCGCCACGTCTGAGACCCCGAACCCGAGCCCGGCCGCGATGCCGAGCAGCACGCCGCGCTGGGCCGGGATGCGCTCGATCAGGTGGGAGAGGAGCAAGTTCTGGGCCAAGACCATCGTGGACGGCGAGGCGCTCCCCAAGTTGACCCCCGAGGATCAGCTCCGGGTCCTCGACGCCCTCCTCAAGTGGGCGCACCGCCTCGACGAGCTGGGACGCGCGGCGTCGAGCTCCGTCGAGCTGGCGCAGAGGCTCTTCTCGAACGCCATCGGGAGTGCCCGCCCCTATCTCGAGAGTCGATCCTGAGCCTCGGAGGTACCCAGGCGCCGGCGCGCGCCACTCGCCGGCATGGCGCTCTTCTTCTACGCGCAGTGGGACCTGCTCGACGTGCGCGAGCGGCACTGCGGCTGGGGGCGGATGTGGGAGCGGGAGCGCCTGATGCCGCTCCACCCGCGGCTACGGTCCCGAGTCGCTCCTCAGGCGCGCGATCGCATCGAGCTCGGCGATGTCGGCGAGGTCCTTCGGACGGCCGACGACCTCCTTCATCTCGATCAGCTCCTCTATGTCGGCCACGCGAACCAGGAAGCCGCCGACGTCGAAGGAGGCCGCGCGCCTACGGAGGGTAGCGTACGGCGGCGCCCCGGCCGGACGGGCTAGCAGATCCAGCTTGCCGAGATCGGTCTGCAGCGTGAGAAGCTCTGCGCGTGCGAGCGTTCGTCCGTCGGCGACGAACGGCACGTCGTCGTAGACCCCGTAGAGCCTCGCCCGCAGCTCGCCGAGGACCGTTCCGAGCACCTCGAGATTGGGGGATCCGTGGCGAAGGTGATGTCGAGGTCCTGTGTGATGCGCGGGGAGCCGTGCAGCACCGCCGCATAGCCGCCTATCACGACGAAGTCCACGCCCCGCTCCGTCAGGCGACGGAGAATCTCGCGAGGCTCGAAGCCGAGCCAGGCACTCAATCGACGCGCCTCGTCGCGCGTGCCGTCCTCGCCACGTTCCGGTAGGCGGCATCGTGCGCCTGCGCGCCGCTCGGCGGGCATCATCCGGAGATGCGCCGCGATCTGAGCCTCGTCGACATCATTCAGCGCGGCGACCGCCTCGAGCTGCAACCGGTGGCCGGTCGCAAGCAAAGCGCTCTGCAGCGTCGCGATCCTGGGGTTCGCGTCGCGGCGCTCGAGGCGGGAGACGGCTGTCTGAGTCGTGCCCAGGCGGCGTGCCAGCTCGGCCTGGGTCAGGCCGGCCTGCGTGCGAGCGGCCTTGAGGAGCGATCCCGTACTTGCCACGATCGTAGTCTACCGACGCTATATAGCGTTTGCGCTATGCAGTGGGTGGGGCCATCGTCGCGAACCAGCACGCAGCAGGAAAACCGCTCCCCCGCTAGGGAAGAGCGCCCGCTGAGGGCGAGTTCGTCAGACATCGCCGAAGTCGTATGTGTAGGAGGAGTCGATCGCCGACCCGCCTGTGTCGCCTCACGACTGCGGTCAGGTGACGCGCGGACCGTCTCGCAGGCACACCAAGACTCATGCGTAATGCGGTGCGATACGGTGCACTACATGACCAAGCCGGTGAGCCTGCGAATGAACGAAGCCACCGTCGACCTCCTGGCGAGGCGCGCCCGGCGCGTCGGCATTCCTCCGCGCACGCTTGCGCAGCGCTACGTAGAGGAGGGGCTGCGGATGGACGAGCACCCGCTGGTGCGGTTCGTCGATGGTCCCGCCGGGCGACGCGCGAAGCTGGTGGGGACCGGCGCCGACGTCTGGGAGGTCATCGCCACCGTCCGGGACAACGACGGCGACGTTCGTGAGGCCGCCGATTACCTTCAGATGTCGCTCGGGTTGGTGCAGGCCGCGGTGACCTACTACGGCGCCTACCCGCAGGAGATCGATGAGTGGATTGAGCTCAACGAGCGCGCAAGGGACGAGGCGCGCGCCGCGTGGCTGGCCGGCCAAGCCGCGCTCGGCCGTTGAGGCTCCTGCTGGACGAGCTGCTCTCACCGGTCATCGCTGAGCAACTGCGCGACCATGGCCACGACGTCGCGGCCATCAAGGGCTCTGAGCACGAGCAGCTGTCTGACCGGGAAGTGATGGACCTTGCACGAGCGGAGCATCGGGCAGTCGTGACCAACCACTTGGTGTACTTCAGGCCGCTCCACCACGAGGCGATCACACCCGGTGGACCCGGCCACTGGGGAATGGTCTTCATGCCTGGCGACTATCGCCGCACCAAGGCCGACGCCGGAGGCATCGTCGAGGCGCTCGAAGCCAAGCTGGCCGAGTTCCCGGCAGACGATTCCTTGGTCGACGGCGAAACCTGGCTGTAGAACGCAGTTGCTGCACCCTCAGAGCTTTCGAACGGCCAGCCCCTACCGCCCGATCTCGCGCCGGTACGGCGACAGGCTGCCGGGAGTGAACGAGCGGGAGCCCGGCTTCGCCGGCGGGCAGCCGTACTGCTCGATGTACTCGCGCTTGGCCTCGGCCGGCAGCGACTCGAACCAGGCGTAGGTCCCGCGTTGTGGGGGAGGGTCGGGATGAGGTTTCCTTGTGGTCATGCCCGTCAGGTCGCCGCTGGGTCGACGATCTGACAGCGGTCTCGTCAGCTTCCTGGCGGCGCGAGCCCGTTGGCGCGCAGCTCCTTCAGGCGCCACGCCAGGCGCCCGACTCTGGCCTTGCCGGTGAACTCCCCGACGTAGCGCTCACCGAACGCCGCGAGCAGCGCATCGTCGACCTGGCGTCGCTGACCGCGCGGGTAGTCGAGTCCCAGCGCCGTGTGGATGCGCTGCTGGTCGGCCGCGCCGAGGACGCGCCACACATCCTCCATTGAGGTCATGCCCAGGCGCTCGAACTGCGTGAGGATCCAGTCGAGCTCGTCATCGGATGCGCTTGGCGCGCCCGGGCAGGCTTGCTCGAGCGCGGCGCGCACGGCCGCGCGTTCGATCGGCGCATCGCCGGCGCCGGAGTCCTCACGGGCGCGCTCGCGGAGCGCGCGGTGGTGGTCATGGATCGACTGCAGCTCGCGGTCGGTTGACTCGAGTTGTGCGGCGAGCAGCAGGAACCGACGCCGGATGTCGGCGTCGCGCACCTGCGTCTCCTTGTACTGGAGGTCGTGCTCGATCTCTGCCCAGGCGTGCTGGAGGATCGTGCGGATCTGGAGCTCCAGCTTGAGGCCGACGAGGTCGTCGTTGGGGCAATCGCCCTCCGTCAGGGTGATCACCCCGTGGAGGCTCTGGTAGCCAAAGCGCTCCGACTGGCGCAGCTGCTCGCGCTTGTCGCTCCAGTCGATCCGAGCATGGTTGGCGGCGATCGCGTCCTTGACGGCCTCCACCGCCTCTGGGAAGAAGGTGATGGCGCGCACGCCGACGATGTCCTCGATCTGCTCGAGCGGACGCTCGTACTTGGGCTCGACCGGGTCGTCAGGATGGGGCTTGGCCGCCTTCTGCTCGAACGAGTCGAGGCTCTTGAGGCGGCAGGTCACGTCGAGCAGCGGGATCCGGCGGGGAATGGTGGCCTTGATGTGCGGCCGGGCCCACTCTGCCAGCGCCCGGTAGCGGTCGAGGTCTAGCTCGAGCGCCGCGCGGGCTTCGGCGGCGCGCAGCTGGAGGTCGGGCGCTGGTTCCGATCGACCATGCACGGCGGGGAGGGTAATCGGCCTATCTGAACGCGAGCGCCTCGCCATGCGGGCGCACGACGCAGCCGGTAGGCGCCGTTCAGTCACTGTCGTTCCGGCTTGTGGTCGCCGACCTCGACGCGCCGCTTACCACGGCGACTTGGAGCGCGCCACCGGCTCCCGGGCTGATCCGCGCGAGCCCGGCGAGAAGGGCGTCGACCGGCCGACCGGGGATGGCGGCGAACCGCGACGACCGGCGAACAAGTGCGCTCGGGATGGCTTCAAGCCAGCGCCGCGGCGATCGGCAAGACTGCAACCAGACCGGTCCACACCGAAGCCGCGATGAGCGCCTGCCGAGCGTCGGCGTAGCGCTCGAGCGCAGCAGTGTCTGAGAAGCGGCCGGTGCGCGCTTCGCGGAACTGCTCTACTGCGGCCGCCGTCCACAGCAACAGGCCGGCCGCCGCGCCCACATAGACCAGATTCACGAGCGCGTGGACCCAGATGCCGGGGAAGCGGTTGTTCCAGGCGCACTCGTCGCGCTCGGTGTCCCAGTTGTCCCGGCAGTCCTCCCACAGCTCGCCGGCCGTGGGCATCCATCCGAAGGGATCGATAAGGGCGGCGAGCGAGACGAGCCCCGCGACGATCGCCGCGATGACGAGCAGGACGGCGAACAGCGCAGCACAGCCGCCGGCGGCTCCTGAACCCTCTTGTGAATGTCCGTTGCTCATCGGTGAGGAGTGGCTTCGCGTGGTGTCGGGAACTGCACCCCTGATCCGACAAGTCGCTTGTGGCTTGCGGAGCTGACCTCGACCGAGCGGACCCGGCCGCCCGCGCCGCGATGCGCGCGCGGACCGCCCGGGCGCGGGAGCGCTCGCTGCGGATTGCCGTGGCTGTGGCGCTCGGGGCGCTCGCGGCGATCGGCCCCTTTGTCGCCGGGCCGGTCACCGGGGGTGCCGGCGCCGTCGTCGGCGCGATCGTCGCTGCGCTACTGCTGACGGGGCTCGCCGTGGCCGTCTGGCCGTACGACTGGAGCGCTGCGGAGGGTAGGCACCGTGAGCTCGAGGCGATCTGGCGGGAACTGCGAGGCGATGCCGACGCATTCGTGCCGTGGGAGCGGTATACAGCCTGGGCGGAACCGGCCGGCAGCCAGGTGAAGCTTTCGCTGATCACCTGCGGCCCGCGCGCCGGCGGTCCCCCGCCGTCTCCCAGCCCGTACAGCCTCCAGGTGGTGCGGCGGCTGAGCGCCGAGGACCAGGAGGCGGCCGCCGAGGCGATGGAGGAGCTGCGAGCCGAGGCGCGGCGGCGCGAGCTCGAGGCTCGCCGGCGACACGAGCAGGATCAGGTGGACGCAGAGCAGGCCGCCCATGACATGACGATGCAGGAGATCGACGAGCGCGCCGCCGCGGACGTCGCCGCGCGGGAGGAGGAGCTACGGCGCGAGCTTGCGGCGCAGGAGGAGGCAGAGCAGAAGTCGCAGGCCGAGGCGGTGGCGAGAGCGCTGCGGCGCCAGTGAGCATGCTCGGGGCGCTGGCCCGTGCTGCCGGTTGACGCTAGGCCCGCCTGCAGGGCTCGTTGCAGGTCTCCGTAACTAAGTGAGTCCGAAAGGACCATGTGCGTCCCGCCAGAAAAGCGGAGTTCCCCCTGACAGGGGGGGTGTAACTACACCAGGCGCAAGGAGATACGGATGGTCTTCCCTCGGCGGGGAGTGGCGGGCGCGTTTGCTCTCGTCCTGATCTGGGCGACACCGGCAACGGCGGGCGTCCCGCATACCGTGAAACCGGGGGAGACGCTGTGGTCGATCGCGGCCGCGAACAACTTCACGACCCGCGCCCTGGCAGCGGCCAACGGCCTGCCGGAGACCGCGCAAGTGGTGGTGGGGCGGACGGTCACGATCCCGTCTGAGAGCGAGGCCGCGGCCGCCCTCGGAGTCGGCGGCGCGGGGGGCGGCCCAGGAGCCGGCGGCGGCGGCGGCGGTGCGGTGGCTACCGGCACATCGACACCCGCCGGCGGTCCACCCCCGGTTGGCGCCTACACCGTCCGCCCTGGCGACACCCTGACGGGGATCGCCGCGCGGAGCGGTGTCACCGCGCGCCAGGTCGCGTTCATGAACGGCCTGGCTCCGGACGCCCGCGTGATCATCGGCACCGTGCTGAAGCTGCCGGCCGGCGCCGCGCCCACCGCGGGCAGTGTCGCACCGACCCGGCAGGCTGCGCGGGTCGTGCCCGCGGCGCCCCCCACCCCGACGGCCGGCCGGGTGACGGCCGCGGAGATAGGGCAGATCGCGAGCTCGCACGGACTCTCACCGTCGCTGGCGTCGGCCGTCGCGTGGCAGGAGAGCGGTTTCAACAACCAGCTCGTCTCCTCGGCGAACGCTCGCGGCGTGATGCAGATCCTCCCCGGGACCTGGAGCTGGGTCGAGGGGACCATCGCAAGGCGCCGGCTCGATCCGACCTCTCCAGCGGAGAACGTGCATGCGGGAGTGATGTACCTCGACCGACTGATCCGGGATGCCGGCGGCGACGAGCGGCGCGCGGTGGCCGGCTACTACCAGGGACCGGCATCTGTGAGTCGCCAAGGGATGCTGCCCGATACCGAGCGCTACGTCTCAAACGTGATGGCGCTGCGCGGTCGCTTCGGCGGGTGAGGTTCTACAGCGCTCGTGGGGCTGGTGGCCTCTCACTCCGAGGCATGCGCCGCGCCGCCGGCGGTTCGGAGGCCCTCAGGAAGGGAGTCACTCCTCCGCAGCCGGCGGCGCCACGATCACGCAGTGATTCCGCGCCCTCGAGATCGCCACGTACAGCTGCTGGTTGATCGTCATGTCGTCGATGTCCTCGAGCTCGCAGAGCACGACGACGGGCGACTCGAGGCCCTTGAAGGCGCGGATCGAGGAGCAGTAGATGTAGTTGCCGAGCTTGCCGAGCTTGCCGCGCTCGTCGGTCGGTCGCCATTCGCCCGGGAGCGTCTGGGCGACGGTCGAGTTGGCAAACCCGTGCGAGGACAGCACCACGATGTCCTGGGGAGCGACCTCTTCCTCGCCGCATAGCCGGGATATCGCGCCCGCCACCGTCGTTGTCGCGTCCTGGGTGTGGTGGAGCTCGACGGCCCGGCCCTCCGGGCCCTTCACCTCGGGCGCGATGTCGCCCTCGTAGAGCTTCATCACCTCGCGGTGGACGGCCTGTGTGTTGCGACAGTTCACCGTGAGGTCGAAGGGCTGAAACTCGCGCGGGACCTCGAGCTGGGTCTCGTAGACGCGCTGGTTGTCGTCCATGAAGAGCCAGACCGGGTTCTCACGCTCGTCTGCGAGCGTCGCCATCAGCGCCGTCAACCAGTGCGTTGCCAGGTCCTGGGCCTCGTCGACGATCAGCGCGTCGTACTGGTCGCCGAGGATGTCGATCGCCTCGACCAGCGCATCGGGCAGCTCCTCGTTCCAGAACTCGGGTGGCGGATCGCCATCGTGCTTCGACAGCTTGATTCCACACCGGCTCGCGAGGTGAAAGCAGAGGCCGTGGAAGTTGTGGATGTCGAGTCCGTCGACCCGCGACGTCGCCCGCAGGTGATCGCGCAGGGCGCGGTTGAAGCAGACGAACAGGACCCTCTTTCCCTCCGATGCCAGGCGCCGCCCATGCTCGACTCCGAGCATCGTCTTGCCAGAGCCGGCGCAGCCCCGTACGACGAGGCGATCGGCGTGCCGCACGTGGGTGAGGAGGCGGGACTGGTCGTGGGTCAGATGGATCAGCGCCTCCTCCTCCGCGAGGAACTGCGCCGCCATCGGCACGCGGATCGAGATCGTCGGCGCGAGTAGCTCGCGCAGCGCGGCGGCGCCGTCATCCCCGGGCGCCCTTCGCTTGTCGCGCGCGCCACGGTGGTAGGCGAGCACTTTCTCGATCGCTTCCGTCGGGTCCTCGAGGTCGTGGCGGTCGATGAGTATCTCCCTGGGGGCATCCGGCGCCAAGGCGAGCTGATGGATCGTCAGGTAGGGGAACGCGACGGCGTGGACGATCATCCGCCTCGTCTTGCCCCAGCCGGCCGTCTGCTGGAGCTGTCGCTCCAGTGCGAACCGGTTGTCGAGCGCCTGCTGGAACGGGTCCTTGATCCGCTCCCGCTTCCCGCCGGGCGCCACCCGGAACCACTCCCCGTGCCGGCACTCGATTCCTCCACCCTTCACCTCCAGGCACAGCACGGCTTCGTCCGGCCTGCAGAGCACGAAGTCGATCTCGTGCGAGTCGGCCCCCTCCGCGGGATCACGCGCCACCCACGACGAGGAGTGAAAGACCTCCCATTCCTCGGGCAGCGACGCCTCGAGCAACTCGAACACCTTGCGCTCGGAATCGGTCTTGACGTCCGCGTCGAGGAGGGTGCGGGGGTAGGCGCGCGCCATGGGCGTTTCCTACCCGGTCACCAGCGGATCGGCAACCCCTGTGGCGTTCGTGTGGCTACTGCGATCCGGAGCACAGGCGCCCCCGACTACGACGCGGCAAGGAGTAGGTTGCCCCACGTGACTTCGCAAGGCGAATGGAAGCCTGGGGAGCGCTTCTCCGAGGCGGTGAGCTACGCGATCGAGAAGCACGCCCACCAGCGGCGCAAGGGGTCGGAGACGCCCTACATCGCCCACCTCCTCGGCGTGTGCGGGCTCGTGATCGAGGACGGCGGCTCCGAGGACGAGGCGATCGCCGCGCTGCTCCACGACGCCGCCGAGGACCAAGGTGGCGAAGCGACGCTCGACGAGATCGGCGAGCGCTTCGGTGCGGAGGTACGACGCATCGTCGCCGCGTGCTCGGACACCTTCGAGATGCCGAAGCCCCCCTGGCGGAAGCGCAAGGAGGACTACATCGCGGCGGTCGCCTCGAAGCTCGAGGACGAGCTGCGGGTCTCCCTCGCGGACAAGGTCCACAACGCTCGCTCGATCCTGTTCGACTACCGGGTCGCGGGCGAGAGCGTCTTCGACCGCTTCCGCGCGGACCGCGAGGAGACGCTCTGGTACTACCGCGCCCTGGCCGGCGCGTTCACCGAACGCGCCCCCGGCCCGCTGGCGGACGAGCTCGTGCGCGTGGTCGAGGAGCTGGAGCACGCCGCGGTGGGCGACTCCTCGACCGGCACCTGAGCCGCGCGCTGCTCTGACGCGGTCCGCCACGTACGAGAAGTAGCGGCGGCGACGGCAGCGGTGCGTGCTCAGATCACAGCGTGCAGCCGCCGCCCCATCGCGGCCCCCGAGGCCCCGAACAGCACGCACAGCCGCCCGAAGTCCCGATCCCGCCCGTACTGCTCCCGCAGCAGCCGCGCCGGCATCAGGAGCGCCGCGGCGAACGCGTCGGCCTCCTTCTCCGCCATCGGCCGCTCCGGGCGCTCCTCCTTGGGATCGACGCTCGCAGAGCGGCAGTAGATCGACGCGACGTGGTCGGTGCGGTGCATGCACCAGTGGCCGAGCTCGTGTCCGATCGTGAACCGGCGGCGCGGCGGCCACTGCCTGGCCTCCGGGCCGTTCACCCAGATCTCGCCGCGGCCGGGCAGCAGCAGTCCGCTCAGCGAGCTGCCCGGCTCGAGCGCGGGCGCGCCCGGCGCGTCGCTCAGGTCGTCGACCTCGCAGACGCGCAGCCGGAAGACGCTGTCGGCGATGTCCTCCACCGGCACGGGCAGCGACTCGCCGTCCCAGACCCACTCGGGCACGCGGCCCAGCACCCGCTCGGCGCGCTCCTCGATCTCCATCATCGCGGCTAATTCTGGCTCGGCGGGGCCAGGCGGTCCAGCAGCGCGTCGAGCAGCTTCCCGCCGGGCGTCGAATGCCGCGACTGCCCGGCGGAACCGAGCCCCGAGAGCACCGCCTCCGCGCGCTCGCGGTAGCGGGGGTCTGACCTGAGGGCGCGCGTGAGGCGCTCGGCGAGCTCGACGTCGCCGGAGCGCAGCACGAACCGGAGGAAGGCGATTGGGTCGTGCTCTGTTCGCATGGGGGAATGGTCGCTCGCTGGAGCCGCCGGCTGACGCTCAGCCGCCGCGGAAGAGGCGGTCGACCTCGTCCCACTCGTCCTCGGCGGCAGCGGCATCGGCGGGTGGGGCAGAGATGGCGTCCACCATGAGCTCGGGGTCGGGCCTGGCCGCGCGCGCAAAGGCGGGCGCGCCTGCCACATCCCCGCCGGGCCCGGGCGCGAGCGCGCGCCCGGCGGTGCGCAGCGCCTCGGCGCTCTGGCCGAGTATCGACCCCAGCGCTTCCAGCACCCGATCCTGTACGCCCTCGGCGGGGAGCAGCCCCCGCTCCATCTCGTGGTAATAGGAGCCCACCTTGTCCTGCCTGTCCGGGACTCCGAGGGCGGCCGCAAGCCGCGCGACCAAGTCGGAGCGCTTGAGCCTTGCCTTGTGGCTGAGGCTAGGCAGCACGGCGGGCCAGGTGCCCGCCTGGCCGTGCAACGAGGACTCGATCCGCTCGGCCAAGGGGGCGAGCCCCGACTGCCTGAACGCCTCCGGGTCCCACTCGGGTGCGGGCGCGCGCTCGAGGTAGGTGTCGATCATCGCCGCTAGCAGGGCGCGCTCACGGCCCTCAACGCGGGCGAGCCAGTCGCGCGGGTCGGCTTCCTCGCCGGCCCTGTGCGCCGCTATGTACAGCTTCAGCAGTGTGTCCACGTCGGCCATGGCTCAGGTGGTGGAAGTATCGTCTTCGGCCGCCGGGAGCAGCTCGCCGACACGGTCGCGGAAGCGCTGGGCGATCTTGTGCACGTTGGCCTCCGTGGTGCGGTCCACGCGGTCTGCCACCTCGGCGGCGGGGCGGTCCTCGAAGACGTAGAGCAGGACGACCTCCAGATGGTCGGGGTTCAGCTCGCGCTTGGCCTGCTCGAGCGCCCGCTCCACGTCGATCGCCTCGCCCTCGAAGGGCACCGAGGCGCGGGCGCCCCAGAGCTCGTCGTCGCCCTCGTGCTCGTCGGGCAGCGGGACCAGGCGCACGTCGGTCTTCGGGCTGCGGTGGTAGTCGGCGATGCGGCGCCGCACGATCGTGGTGAGCCACGAGCGGAACTCTCCGACGCTGCCGCCGTCGAAGTTCGAGGTCAGAGCGCTCAGCAGCACGGCCTCCGAGACCTCCTCGATCGCCTCGGCCGGCACCTTCATCGCCACGCGCCGGCGCACGTCGCTCATCAGCTTGTAGACGAGGATCGAGACCGCCAGGCCCGTGGGTGCCCCATGAGCGCGGGCGTCGAGCAGGTAGGCGATCAGGCGGTCCTCGGGCATCGCCGCAAGCTCGTGCTCGCCCCTCTCCTTGAAGACTCCGCCTCCCACGTTCTACTCAGTCGTCCTTCTTCTCGCTCATCTGACATGCCCCGACCGAGCGGGCCGAGCAAGGTAGCGCTCGTGGCAGACAGAACAAGGTCGAGCATGGGCAACGACCCAGTTCCCGCCGTGCAGATGTCGCGCCCCATGCCGCCGTTGCGCCGTGCTACCCGCCGAGCTGAAGAGCCGGGCGGCGGAGGCCACGGGCGGCGGGCGATGCGGGGCGAGAGCTGCTCCGATACGCGCTGTAGCCTCTGGCGGCATCGTGGCCGACGCGCCCGCCACCTTCCTGATCGCGCGCAATCCGGACGAGGAGAGCTCGCTTCCCTACCTGCTTCGGCTGCCGCTCGAAGGAGGCGTCGAGCTGAAGGCGCGAGAGCTCTGGCCGGTGACCGCGCGCGTCTACTGCCATCCCCTCGAGGAGGGCTGGCCGACGGAGGCGGCGGTCGTGGAGGAGGTGGGGGTGCGCCGCTGCGCCAGGCGCGGCCAGGCGATCGACCTGGTGCTCGACCGCGGGCGAAACAACCGGTCCCAGTTCGTCTTCACGAAGTCCCGCCCCGGTCGGGACGGGGGACGGTCGATGATCTTCTGGCAGACGGCGCGGACCGCCCGCCGGTCGCGCCCGGGGACTCGCGTCCCGACCCGCCGCGCGCCCGGGCCGGCCGAGCTGACGATCGAGGTCGACAGCAACGAGCGCTACGGGTACCGGTTCGCCAACAGACCCGTCGAGTGTCGCCGGCGGGCGCTGAATGCGGGCGACTATGCGGTGCTGGGCCCGGACGGCGCGGTGGTCGCGGTTGTGGAGCGCAAGAGCTTCGAGAACTTCACCACCTCGGTGGTGGACGGCTCGCTGGGGTTCCAGCTGACCGAGCTGGCGGGCGTGCCGTCGGCCGCCGTCGTGGTCGAGGAGCGCTACGCGGCCCTGCTCAAAGTGCCCCACGTACAGCCAGGATGGCTGTGCGAGGCGGTGACGAGGCTGCAGGTCCGCTATCCGGCGGTGCCGATCGTCTTCGCCGACTCGCGCAAGCTGGCCGAGGACTACACCTACCGATTCCTCGCGGCGGCACTCGATCATCACGCGGAGCCCACGGCGAAATAAGTTCCGTAACGCTCACCCGCCGATCGTCGCAGGAGCCGGGTCACGGCGGGGTCGAGCACGTCCTCGGCACTGAGCTCGCTGGTCATCATGACGCGGTTGCGGGGTCGCGTGACTCGAAGGGGCGCAGCGGTATAACGTTGCGCTGACCAGGTCCAAACCGTGAAGGCCGCATTGGGCGGGCATCCGGAAGGCCAAGAGGAGAGGGGTAAAACAGTGCCGCGACCGGTCATTCTTGGAATCGTTGGCGACTCGGCGGCGGGGAAGACGACGATCTCGGGTGGGCTCGTCGACATCCTCGGCGAGGAGCAGGTGACCCACATCGGGACCGACGACTACCACAAGTACGACCGTGAGCAGCGCAAGGAGCACAACATCACGCCGCTGAATCCGGAGTGCAACTACATGGACATCATCGGGCAGCACCTGTCGCTGTTGCGCGATGGCAAGCCGGTCCTCAAGCCCGTGTACAAGCACGCCGACGGCACGTTCGGACCGCCGGAGTACATCTCCCCGAAGGCGTTCGCCGTGGTGGAGGGCCTGCTCGGCTACCACACCGAGGGACTGCGCGACTCCTATGACGTGCGCGTCTACCTGGCGCCGCCCGAGGACCTGCGCCGCAAGTGGAAGGTCAAGCGCGACACCTCCAAGCGCGGTTACACCGAGGAAGGGGTGCTGGAGGACCTCGAGAAGCGAGAGCCCGACTCCGCGCAGTTCATCCGCCCCCAGGAGCGCTACGGCGACCTCGTGATCAAGTTCATGGAGAGCGAGAGTGGAGATCCCGACAACCTCGACGCCCAGGTGGTCCTGCGCGACACGCTGCCCCATCCCGACCTCTCACCGTTCCTCGGCAAGGGCGACAGGGGGATCACGCTGATCGAGGAGGGCCCGGACCCCTACGTCCGGATCCCGGGTGACGTCAAGCACGAGCACGCAGAGGAGATCCAGGAGTCGATCTGGGAAGCGCTGCACTTCGCGAGCCACCTACGCTCCGAGCGGCTCGGCGAGTTCACCGTCGGGGACGAGGTCAAGCGCTCCGACTCGCTCGCCCTCGTTCAGCTGCTCGTGCTGTACCACATGGTGACGGCCAAGGCCGCGGTGGCGCTGGGCGGCGAAGGCGCTCGCTCGGAGGACAAGGCCGCCGGGCAGTCTGACGAGGACGGCTCGGAGAAAGACGCCTGAGCAGCCGTCGCGGCCGCCGCGGCGCGTGACAGCAGCGCAAGGGGGGGTTCGAGTGGCGCCGGGCCGGCGCGAGATCAGTCGTCGGTGTCCCCGCCGCCCGCTTTGATCACCAGCAGCAGATCCTCCGCATGCACATGCGATCCGACCGCGGCCACTACCTCCTCGATCACGCCATCGACTTCCGCGAACACGGCGGTCTCCATCTTCATCGCCTCGATGGAAGCCAGACGGTCGCCGCGCGCCACCCGCTGGCCCGCCGCGACCGAGAGTGAGACCACCATCCCCCGCATCGGCGCGGCCACGTGGCCCGGGTCCTGCGCGTCGGCCTTGCGCCGCTCCGGCGGCGGCGCCAGGCTGCGGTCGCGCACCTTGACCTCGCGCGGCTGGCCGTTCAGCTCGAAGAAGATCGAGCACATGCCCTCGGAGTCGGGCTCGCCCACGGCGAGGAAGCGGACGATGAGTACCACGCCGTGCTCGATCTCGAGGGCGAGCTCCTCGTCCTGGTGGATGCCCCAGAAGAAGACGGGCGTGGGTAGCACGCTGACGTCGCCGTAGAGACCCTGAAGCTTGGCGAACTCGACGAAGACGTCCGGGTACATGAGGTAGGAGGCGAGCTCCTGATCGCTGACCGCGCGGTCCACCTCCCGCGCCAGCTCCTCGCGCGTGCCGTCGAGGTCGACCGGTGGGAGCGCCTCGCCCGGGCGCACGCGCAGGGGCTCGCGACCCTTCAGCACCTTGCGCTGCAGCGCCTCCGGAAAGCCCCCCGGGGGCTGGCCGACGTCGCCGTGGAAGTACTCGACGATCGATTCCGGGAAAGGGATGTCCCGTGCCGGATCGAGCACGTCCTCGGCGCGTAGGTCGCTGGTCACCATGAGCATGGCAAGGTCGCCCACCGCCTTGGAGGTCGGCGTGACCTTGATGATGTCGCCGAGCATCTCGTTCGCCTCCGCGTAGGCCCGCGCGACCTCTGGCCACCTGTCCTCGATTCCGAGCGCCTTGGCCTGCTGGCGCAGGTTGGTGTACTGACCGCCGGGCATCTCGTGCTCGTAGACCTCCGAGGCCCCGGCCCGCATCGGGCTCTCGAAGCCGGCGTAATAGCCACGCACCGCCTGCCAGTAGGTCGCGGCCTGGTCCAGCGGCTCGCGCGGCAGGCCGGTGTCGCGCTCGGTGTGGCGGAGCGCCTCGACGATCGCTCCCAGGTTGGGCTGGGAGGTCAGCCCGCTCATGGGGTCCATCGCCGCGTCGGCGGCATCCACGCCGGCCTCTGCCGCGGCGAGCACGCTGGCGGCGGACGCTCCGCTCGTGTCGTGGGTGTGGAAGTGGATCGGGATTCCCACCTCCTCCCGCAGCGCCCGCACCAGGCGGCGGGCGGCCTCGGGCTTGAGAAGGCCCGCCATGTCCTTGATCCCGAGCACGTGCGCCCCGGCCGCCTCGAGCTCGCGCGCCAGGCCGAGGTAGTAGCCGAGGTCGTACTTCGACCTCGCCGGGTCGAGGATGTCGCCGGTGTAGCAGATCGCCGCCTCGCAGAGGGCGCCCGACTCGAGCACCGCATCCATGGCCACGCGCATGTTCTCGACCCAGTTGAGCGAGTCGAACACGCGGAAGAGGTCGACCCCGCTCTCCGCTGCCTGGGCGACGAAGAAGCGCACCACGTTGTCGGGGTAGTTGGTGTAACCGACCGCGTTCGAGGAGCGCAGCAGCATCTGCAGCAGGATGTTCGGGACCCGCTCGCGCATCGCGGCGAGCCGGTCCCACGGGTCCTCCTTCAGGAAGCGCATGGCCACGTCGAAGGTGGCCCCGCCCCAGCACTCGAGCGACAGGAGCCCGTCGAGCAGCCGGGCGTACATCGGGGCGATGCGCAGGAGGTCGTGGGTGCGCACGCGTGTGGCAAGGAGCGACTGATGGGCGTCGCGGAAGCTGGTGTCGGTGAGCAGCAGCCGATCCTGGTCTCGCATCCAGCGCGCGAAGCCCTCGGGACCGAGCTCCTTCAGGAGGCCGCGCGTGCCCGGCTCGAGGCGCTTCTTGTGGGGCACGTCGGGCAGCGGCGCGGGCGGTAGCGGCCCGGGGTCGGGCTGCCCCTCCACCTCCGGGTTGCCGTTCACCAGCACGTCCCCCAGGAAGGCGAGCAGGCGGGTGCCCCGGTCCTGGCGCGGCTTGAACTCGAAGAGCTCGGGGGTCTCGTCGACGAACCGGGTCGTGACGTCGCCGGCCACGAAGCGCGGGTGGGTGATCAGCGCGTTGAGGAAGAGAAGATTGGTCTTTACCCCGCGGATGCGGTACTCGCGCAGCGCCCGGCTCATCCGCGCCACCACCTCCTCCGGGGTCGGCGCCCAGGCGGTGATCTTCTCGAGCAGCGAGTCGTAGAACGGCGTCACCACCGCCCCGGCGTGCGACGTGCCGCCGTCCAGGCGGATGCCGAAGCCGGTGGCCTCGCGCTTGGTGATGATGCGCCCGTAGTCTGGGATGAACTCGTTCTCGGGGTCCTCCGTGGTCACGCGGCACTGCAGCGCGTGGCCGTTCAGCCGGATCTCGGGCTGCGCCGGAACCCCGCTCTCCGGTGTGCCGATCCGAGCGCCCTCGGCCACGCGGATCTGCGCCTTCACCAGGTCGATCCCCGTGACCACCTCGGTCACGGTGTGCTCCACCTGGATGCGTGGGTTCACCTCGATGAAGAAGAAGCGCCCGCTGTCGATGTCCTGCAGGAACTCCACCGTGCCCGCGTTGCGGTAGCCGGCCTCGCTCGCGAGTGCCACGGCGGCCTGGCAGAGCTCCTCGCGGGTGTTGGAATCGAGCGCCGCCGCCGGTGCCTGCTCCACCACCTTCTGGTGGCGCCGCTGCACCGTGCAGTCACGCTCGTAGAGGTGAACGACCTGCCCGGAATGGTCGGCCAGTATCTGAACCTCGAGGTGGCGTGCTCGCTCCACCAGGCGCTCGAGGAAGACGTCGTCGCGTCCGAAGGCCGCGCGCGCCTCCCGGCGGGCGGCGGCCACCTGCTCGACGAGATCGCCGGTATCGGAGACCACGCGCATGCCGCGCCCGCCGCCGCCCCAGCTGGCCTTCACCATCAGCGGGTAGCCCACCTCGGCGCCGAGGCGCTCGACCTCGCGCTCGTCGGCGGGCAGCGGACCCGTGGCCGGCATGACCGGTACCCCCGCCCGCTCGGCGAGCGCGCGGGCGGAGACCTTGTCGCCCAGTCCCTCCATGACCGAGACGGGCGGTCCGATCCACACGATGCCCTCCTCCGCGCAGGCGGCGGCCAGCTCGGGGTTCTCGGACAGGAAGCCGTAGCCCGGGTGGATGGCGTCGACTCCCGCGTCGCTTGCCACCCGCACGATCTCCTCGATCCCGAGGTAGGCGTGCACCGGCTCGTTGCCCCTACCTACGAGGTAGGACTCCTCGGCCTTGAAACGGTGCAGTGCGAAGCGGTCCTCGTGCGAGTAGATGGCCACGGTCTGAAGGCCCAGCTCGGCGGCGGCCCGGAAGATGCGGGTGGCTATCTCACTGCGGTTTGCCACCAGCAGCTTGTGGATCTTGCGAGCCATCAGAGCGCGAGCATACGCCGCGGTCGTCGAGCGACCGGATCGGCCGGCTCACGGCGGTAGGGTGCGAAGGGCAGTCCGTCTGGAGAGCCCGAGCAGCTACAGGAGGAAGACATGGCCGATGTCAAGCCGATTCCCGATGGTTACCCGCGGGTTACGCCGTACCTGGTCATGGACGGCGCGGCGGCGGCGATCGAGTTCTACGAGAAGGTCCTGGGGGCGAGGGAGCGGATGCGCATGGACGCACCCGGCGGGAGGATCGGCCATGCCGAGCTCGAGCTCGGCGATTCGCTCATCATGCTCGCCGACGAGTTCCCCGACATGGATATCCGCGGCCCGAAGACCTTCGGTGGCAGTCCGGTGACCATCAGCCTCTATGTCGAGGACGTGGACGCCGTCTTTGACGCCGCCCTGGCGGCCGGTGCCACCTCCCTTCGCCCCCTTGAGGATCAGTTCTACGGCGACCGCATCGGCCAGTTCGAGGATCCCTTCGGGCACCGCTGGAGCGTGGCAACCCACGTGGAGGACGTACCTCCGGAGGAGTTGGAGAAGCGGGCGGCAGAGGCGATGGGCGGGTAGCCGTACTGCTTCGAGGTGTCCTTGGCCTGTGCTCTGCGTCGGGGTGATGGTGGGCGTCGCCTTACAAGCGCTCTCAGCTTCACGAGCTGCACCACCGCCTGGGTGCCGAGCACCGAGGGTGCCGAGTAGCGCCACGGCCGCTGCCATCGCGGCAGGGCAAGCGCGTATGTCCGCCTCGCCCGGGCCGCGGCTGGATCGAGCCCCGTAGGATCCACCGATGACAAGCCAACCAGCTTCCCCCGGCCTGCCGATCACCGGCGACACCGCCACCACCACGATGGCTGTCACGCGAATCGCCATCGGCTCCGCCGCTTGGCTCACACCCAACCTGGCGGGCCGCCTGTTCGGGCTCGACACGGCGGGCAACCCGCAGGCGCCCTTGCTCGCCCGCCTGTTCGGCGTGCGGGACTTGGTGCTCGGGGCCGGCACCCTTGCCTCCGAGGGTGAGGCGCGTCGCAAGTGGCTCTTGGGGGCCCTCGTCTGTGACGCCGCCGACGCCGCGGCAGCCCTGCTCGGCAACCGTGCCGGCTATCTCTCCGGCCCCGTCGCGACGCTCGTGGCCCTGCCCGCGGTGGCGGGCGTGGCGCTGGGGCTGATCTCCCTGCGCCAAGAGAACGCCACCGACTGAGCCTTCACCCTGGGGCAGGCGGAGCGCAAGGGCGGTGTCGCACTGGATCAAGGTCTCGGGGACGCGGGACCATCCGATGCACGCGGATGACTGGGGACCGCGCCACCGGGCGTGGCGGCGCGAGCAGGGGCCGATCAGCGCCTTTCCCCGCCGCCCTCGGATCGCTCGCGGCCATCGGCTCGTGAACTACGCCGCCGGCTCGGCGAGGTGGTTCGGCTCCGGTCGGATCTACATGGTCGAGGAGGTGATCTCAGAGGAGCCCGAGCCGGGCGGGCATCCGCGCTGGCCCTGGGTCGTGGAGGTGGAGCATGTGGTGTCGGTGCCGCTCCTCTCCTATGCGCCCGCAATTGAGGACATCGACGTGCGGGCGCGGTCACTCAGCCAGCAGTCGCATATCCGGCTGACCGACGCGCAGGGCGAGCTGGCCGAGCGGCTGATCCGGGAGGCGGCAGCGGAGCTCGGTTGAGCTCGAAGGGCTATCGAGCGGGGGCCTGGGTACAGCCAGGGGATGCATATTCCGAGAGACCAAGGAGGCAGCCGGTGAGCAAGGCCACCGACGCCGATGAGCAGCAGGAGCAGCGCACGCCCCAGCACCAGCCGCGTCAGCCGGGGCTTCAGTCCGAGATGGATCCGCCGCCCATCTCGGTTCCGGCCCACTACCAGGGCAGCGGCAAGCTGGACGGTCGCCGGGCGCTTATCACCGGCGGGGATTCGGGCATCGGCCGTGCGGTGGCCGTGTTGTTCGCCATGGAGGGAGCCGACGTGGCGATCGTCTACCTGGACGAGCATGAGGACGCCGATGAGACGGTGGGCATGGTGGAGGAGCACGGGAGGCGCTGCGTGCCGATCGGCTGCGACCTCAAGGAGGAGGAGCACTGCCACACGGCGGTGCGGCGGGCCATCGACGGCATCGGGGGCCTCGACGTGCTCGTGAACCACGCCGGTGAGCAGCATCCCCGCGACAGGTTCGAGGACATCACCGCCCACCAGCTCGAGCGGACGTTCCGCACCAACGTCTACTCGATGTTCTTCCTCACCCAGGCGGCCATGCCCCACCTCGGCGAGGGCTCCTCGATCGTGAACACCACGAGCGTGACCGCCTACCAGGGCAACCCGTCGATGATCGACTACTCCGCCACCAACGGGGCCATCGTCTCCTTCACCCGCGCCCTCTCCGGCCAGCTCGCGGAGCGGAACATCCGCGTGAACGCCGTGGCTCCTGGCCCCGTGTGGACGCCCCTGATCCCCGCCACCTTCACGGCGGAGAAGGTCGCGGACTTCGGCGATCACGTGCCGCTCGGGCGCGCGGGCCAGCCGTCGGAGATCGCGCCCTGCTACGTCTTCCTCGCAAGCGAGGACTCGTCGTACATGTCCGGTCAGGTGCTCCATCCCAACGGCGGAGCGGTGGTCGGCGGATAAGGGCCCGCGGACGGCGGCCGGCGCGCGCACGGCCAAGGAAAAGATAGAGGTCGCGGCTCAGGCGCCGATCGCACGCCGCAGCAGGTCCCGCAGCGCCCGCTGGTCGGCCCGCGAGAGGCGGGCGATCGCCTCTGGCGGCTCGTAGAGGCGCGCGAGCACCCTCTCGCGGACGGCAGCTCCCTCGTCGGTGAGGGTGATCAGCTTGACGCGGCGGTCGCCGGGGTCGTCGCGCCGCTCGAGCAGGCCGCGTGCCTCCAGGCGGTCCACCATGCCGGTGACGTTGGAGGCGTCGCAGAAGAGCCTGTCGGCCAGGGCGCTCATCGGAAGCGTCGCCCCGGGCTCGAGGCCCTGGAGCATCTTGAGGGCCATCGGCGACACGTCGAACTCCGCCGCGACGGCCGGCACGCGCGGGGGGCGCTCGTCGAACAGGATCCCGAGGAACAGGCTCCAGGCCTCGGTGGCCGCATCGAGCTTAGGTCGCGTGCTCATGGTGGTATGCCAACCATAGTAGAGTCACCCGATAGTTGGCAAACTCAAGCATTGTGCTACGGTGCCGGCATGAGCCACGAGCATCCCGCAAGCATCGAGATCGAGGGCCTCGTCAAGGAGTTCAAGAAGGGCCCCCGAGCGGTGGATGGCATTGACCTGCGCGTGGATCCGGGCGAGATCTACGGCTTCCTCGGGCCAAATGGCGCCGGCAAGTCCACCACGGTGCTGATGCTCACCACGCTGCTGCCGCCGGACGAGGGCACGGCGCGGGTGGCGGGCTACGAGGTCCGCCGCGACGGTGCACGGGTGCGGGAGAACATCGGCGCGGCCCTGCAGGAGGCGGCGCTCGACCCGTTCCTCACCGCACGCGAGCACATGCGCCTGCAGACGGCGCTCCACGGCCTGCCGAAGGCGGAGCGCAGGAAGCGCGGCGACTCGCTGATCGAGCGCGTGGGGCTCGGGGATGCCGCAGACCGCAAGGTGGGGGGCTACTCGGGCGGCATGAAGCGCAGGCTGGACCTGGCGCTGGCGCTCGTTCACGGGCCGCGCATCCTCTTCCTCGACGAACCCACCACCGGCCTCGACATCCAGAGCCGCACCGCGCTGTGGGAGGAGGTTGCGCATCTGGCCAGGGACGAGGGCGTCACCGTGTTCCTCACCACCCAGTACCTCGAGGAGGCCGACGCGCTCGCCAACCGCGTGGGGATCATCGACCACGGCCGGATCGTGGCCGAGGGCACTCCGGAGTCGCTCAAGGCCGAGATCGGCGAGCCCAGCGTGGAGGCGGTCCCCAGCGACCCCGAGCGGCGGGGCGACGTTGCGCGGGTGCTCGAGCGCTTCGGCAGCGGCGACGGTGAGTGCCCGCACGCGATCGACCAGAGCATCGCCGTGCGGCTGAAGGGCGGGGACGCCTCGCTGGTCGACGTGGTGCGCGCGCTCGATCGTGAGGGGATCGAGGTGGCCCACCTGCAGCTACACGCCCCGACGCTCGACGACGTCTTTCTCGCGAAGACGGGCCGGACACTCGAGGGATCGGGCCAGAGCGACGCGCAGGCTCCCGCGCCAGCCGATCCACGTGAGCCGGCCGCTTCAGGGGCAGCCACCGCGTGAGCTCGCCCGTGGGGACCCAGGTGGCGGAGCTCGCCCGCCGTTCGATCAAGCGCACGCTGCGCCAGCCGGCGCAGGTGGTGCCCACGATCACCTTCCCGCTGTTCCTGCTGGCGATAAACGCCGGCGGGCTCGACGCCGCCACCAACCTGCCCGGTTTCCCGACCGACTCCTACCTCACCTTTGCCCTGGCGGTCACCTTCATCCAGTCGGGCATCTTCGCCGTGTTGAACGGCGGGGCGGATCTGGCACGCGACATCGAGACCGGCTTTCTCGACCGCCTGGCGCTCACACCGATGAGCGGCCTCGCCCTCGTGGCGGGCCAGCTCGCCGGGGTGATCGCGCTGGGTCTGATCAACGCGCTCGTGTACCTGTTGGTGGGGCTCGCCGCGGGCGCCGGCTTCGCGGCGGGGCTCTCCGGCGCGCTCGTGCTGCTGGCCCTCGCGGTGCTTATCACCTTTGCCTTCGGGTGCATCGGCGTCTTCGCCGCCTTCAAGTTCGGCGACGGGGAGGCGGTGCAGGGCCTCTTCCCGGTGCTGTTCGTCTTCCTGTTTCTCTCCTCGATGGCCCTGCCGCGACCGCTGATAGAGCAGGACTGGTTTCGCACGATCGCCACGCTCAACCCGGTGAGCTACCTGATCGAGGGCATCCGCAGCCTCTACATCGACGGCTTCGACGGCGAGGCGCTGGCGCTGGCCTTCGGCAATGCGGCGGTCATCGCGGTGATCTTCCTCCTGTTGGCGGTCACGGGCCTGCGCGGGAGGCTGGTACGGACATGAGGTTCCGAAGCGTCACGCTGGGGATCGCCTGGCGAACCCTGCACAACTTCTTCCGCAACCCGACGCTCATCGTGCCGGCGTTGCTCTTCCCGCTCTTCTTCTTCACGGCCTTCGCCGGCGGGCTGTCGAGGGTCTCGGAGGCTCCAGGGTTCGATTACGCGGCGGGCTACACGGCCTTCCAGTTCGTCTTCGTGCTGCTGCAGGCCTCGGCTTTCGGCGGGGTCTTCACGGGATTCGGGATGGCGCGGGACTTCGAGTCGGGCTTCGGTCGGCGCATGATGCTGGCTGCGCCTGGCCGCACGGCCATCATCGCCGGCTACGCGCTGTCGGCTCTGGTGCGCGCGGTCTTCATCTGGGTCCTGCTGACGGCGATAGCGCTCGCCACCGGCATGCAGGTGGGTGGGGACGCCGTAGACCTCGTGGGTCTGTACGCCCTGGCGGCGATCGTCAACTTCGCGGCGATGATGTGGGCCGCGGGGATCGCGCTGCGCTTCCGCTCCCTGCAGGCGGGGCCGCTGATGCAGACCCCCACGTTCCTCATCCTGTTCACGGCACCCGTCTATGTCCCGGTGGACCTGCTGAGCGGCTGGGTCGAGGCCGTGGCGCGGGTCAATCCGGTCACCGCCATCATCGAGGAGGGGCGGGAACTTATCGCCGGCGGCGGCGCCGACGCGCTGCCGGCCTTCGGCGCGGCAGCTGCGCTTGCGGTCCTGCTCGCCGGCTGGGCGCTCCTCGGCCTGCGGCGCGCGGAGGCCGCCGGAGGCTAGGGCGCGCCACCCGCGCCGTTTCGTCGCGGTGCCTGCGGGGTAGCGGAATCAGATGGAGAGCTACGAGAAGAAGAGCGACGAGGCCGACTCGGACGCCGAGCGGCTTGCCAAGGAAGGCGAGCGCGTGGAGGAGAACATCAAGGAGGCCAAGAGCGACTGGGAGGCAAAGCAGGCCGACACGAGCGTGCCGGGCGCCGTGCCCGACCCCGGCGACGACGAGGAACGGCCGCAGGAGGCCCAGAGCGAGCGGGGCGAGTCGGCCGACCGCGCCGGCCAGTAGGCGCTCATGGGCCACCAGCCGCGAGGCCCGGTGAAGGGGGAGGGCTACGCTGTGGCCAGCCTCGACGATCTGGGCGACGGGCCGGGCTTTCGCAAGATCCGTCGTGAGCTGGGGGTGGAGGAGTTCGGCGTGAACGCCATCGTCATGCCGCCGGGGATCGAGTCCGGCTTTCACTTTCACGACGAGCAGGAGGAGCTCTACTTCGTGCACTCAGGCACCGTCGAGATCGAGTTCGGCGACGGCACGACCCACAGGCTCGGCGCCGGCGGACTTGCCCGGGTGGCCGCACCCACCCACCGCAAGGTGAAGAGCGTGGGAGAGGTGGATGCCGTCTACGTGGTCGTGGGCGCCAAGGGCGGATACGTGGGACGCGACGGCAACATCCGCGAGGGCGAGGAGCGCGTGCGGCAGAGCGGCCAACCCGGCGCGCGCTGAGCTCGCCGTTGGTCTGCCTTCAGCGCTCGAAGCCGCGCTTGGCGGCAGCGTCCAGGAGCCGCTTGGGGACGAGCTTTGCGAGCCGCTCGCCGCCGCCCGGGTTGAGCTGGTCGTCGTCGCTCTCGATCGCCTTCGCCACCTTCTCGGCCCAATCGTGCGGGTCGACCTCGTCCCAGTTCGAGGTGTCCGCGTGGCCCTCGTAGATCCGCTTCACCTCATCCATCATGTCGGTGTCCACGCCGGGGGTCACGAGCTCCAGCACGCTCAGGCCGGTGTCCTCCAGCTCGCGCCGCAGCGACTGCGCGAAGGCAACGAGGCCCGCCTTCGACGCGGCGTAGGTGGTGGCCCCGGGAAACGGGGCGTGTCCGGTGATCGACGAGTTGATCACGATTTTACCCGTGCCGCGCTCGAGCATCTGGGGGAGGAGGAGCTTGGTGAGGTGAATCGGTCCCGCCAGGTTCACCTGCAGCAGCTCGTACACCCCCTTGTCCACCTCCTGCTGCTCGAGCAACCCACCGGTGAAGATGCCGGCGTTGTTCACGAGGATGTCCACTCGGCGGCTGCGCAGCTCCTCCACAGACGACTGGATCGACTCGGCGCTCGAGAGGTCGATGCGAACGGGCGTGATCGACTCGACGCCGCCGACGGCGTGATCGGCGTCGAGCTCGCGGACGCCGGCCAGCACGTTGGCGCCGCGGCCGGCCAGCTCCTCCACGATCGCGCGGCCGATGCCGCGGTTGCTGCCGGTCACCAGAGCTGTGCTGCCGTCGAGCTTCATCGAGGGCCAGTACCCGCGGCAGACGCCGGGAAACCGCGTCCGCCCCTCCGGATAGGCCCTAAGCTCTCGCCCACTACGCCGATGGTTCAGCACGTGACACTCGAGGTGCGCCGCGAGCAGGGGGAGGAGTGCGCGGACTTCTGGGGCCTTCTGGGCTTCGAGCGGGTCGAGCCGCCTCCGTCGCTTGCCGACCGCGCGGCCTGGCTCCAGCACGGCTCGACCCAGATCCACCTGATGTGGGTGGAGGAGCCGGTGGTGCTGCCACACGGGCACGTGGCGGTGGTGCTCGAGGAGTACGAGGGTACGCTGGCCGCGCTCCACGATGCCGGGCACCGGACCGAGCCCCGGCGGGAGCACTGGGGATCGCCACGGGCCTACGTGCACGATCCGGCGGGCAACCTGGTGGAGCTGATGGCGTTCGCGCCTCCAACCTGACGCGCGCTCTCTCTCCGCGAGCGTGACCGGCCCGCGTGCGTTAGCCGGTCTCGGGGCGAGGGTAAGCAGCCGCAAAGCCATTCACCAGCCGCGGCGCTCTGCGCCGGCTGAGACCGACTCCTACCGCCTGTCGGTGAAGGAGACGAAGCTCTCGGGAGCGGGTTGCCCGGTTCAGCGGGGGGCTTGGCCTCTTGCGCGCTCAGGGTGTCGAAGCCGGCCAAGCCTAGGCCGGCCTCAGGGCACGCTCGGTGCGGGCGTGCCCGACCCCGGAGCAGGCGTTGTCTGCCCCGAGGGCGGGGTTGCCTCGGGCTCTGCGGGCGCGGTTAGCTCGGGCTCGGGGCTTGGGACGGTCTCGTCGGGCGGCGTGGCCTGAGAGCCGGGCTGGGTCTGCTCTGGCTGCGTCTGCGCGGGCTTGGGCGAGCCCTCGTCGTTGTCGCGGCTCTCCCCGCCGAAGAGGGTGAAGTTGCGGTCGCCCCTGCCCACCGACTGACCGGCGATCAGCTCGGGAAGGGTAAGCGCCGCGGCCGCCAGCGTGAAGGCCAGCGCCGCCGTCAGGAGGATCGGCTTCCACGGCAGGCCGCGCGAGGGCACCGGCCCCGACCGGTAGACGCGGTAGTCGGGCGCGCCGCGGCCCGGTCCCCGCGGCGTCTCGCGGCCGGGCGCTCGCGAGACGGACGGCTCGCGCCCGAGCGGGGCGCCAGGGCGCGGCTCACGAGCCGGGCTGGGGTGGTACTCCTCCTCTCGCGGCGGAGGTCCCGCACCGGCCGCCTCGGGAAGCGCGTCGGTCTCGGGCCCCGGCGCGTCGGTCTCTGTGGTCAGGCGCTCCACGATCTTCTGCGTGGGACGTTGCAGTAGCTCGCTCACGAGGGTCACGATCACAGGGGTCAGCGCCGCCGCGATCGGTGTGCCGGCGATCCAGAACTGGGAGGTCACGACCGCCGCCATGGCCGACGCGATGCTGGCGATGGCCAGCGTGCGGACCGACAAACGACGCTCCTCCTCGCGACTGCGCGCATGGGAGGACATCGACCCGACAGCCTAGCGAGGGCGCATGCGCCAGTTCCGCCCCGGACACCGATCGGAGATAATCCGGGTATGGACCTCGGCCTGAGCGGCAAGGCGTGCATCGTGACCGGCGCGAGCAGGGGGATCGGCCTTGCCACGGCGCGCTTCCTGGCCTCGGAGGGGGCCTCGGTGCTCGAGGTCTCTCGCGGCGGCGGTGGGTTCACCGCCGACGTGACCGATCCGGATGCGCCGGAGCTCATCATGGGCGAGTGCGAGCGGCGCTTCGGCTCGGTGGATGTGCTCGTGAACAACGCCGGCACCAGCGAGGCCAAGCCGCTCGAAGAGCTGACAGACGCGGACTGGCAGGTGCAATGGGAGCTCCACGTGATGGGGCCGATGCGACTGATGCGCGCCGCGGGAGAGCGGATGGGGGAGGGTGGACGGATCGTGAACGTGTGCTCGTCTTCGGGCAAGCGACCCTCGCTCACCAACGCGGCCTACTCGGTCACCAAGGCAGCGCAGCTCTCGCTGTCGCGTACGTTCGCCGACGCCTACGCCGGCCGGGGCCTGCTCGTGAACGCCGTGGCACCGGGAGCGGTCGCGACGCCGCTGTGGATGGAGGAGGGCGGGCTGGCCGACCAGGCGGCTCGTGCGAAGGGCATCTCGCGCGAGGAGGCGCTCGAGGCGGCCGCGGCCAAGATCCCGCTCGGGCGTCTCGGAACCGAGGAGGAGATAGCGGCAGTCATCGTCTTCCTGTGCTCGCAACGGGCCTCGAACGTGACGGGCGCGGCGTGGTCGGTGGACGGGGGCGCGGTGCCGCTGTTCATCTGAGGGTTTGGGGCGCTGCCCAGGGAAAGTGAGCGCGTGGCGGGTCGAGCGGCGATGCGGCGAAGAGCCGGGGCTTGCCTCACGCCCTCTCAGCGCACCAACGTGATCCTTCGGCTGAGGCCGCGCGCGTTCCCGGCCGCGTCCCGCGCCACCACGCGGATCGTTAGCCGGATCTCTCGCACACGCCGGAGTCTGCGCCTGGCCTGCGCCGAGAGCCTGATGCGAAGGGTCGCGCCCGCCGCTGTCAGCGACCTCGAGGCGCGCCCCACCACCACCGCCCGGAGGGTTCGCGTGAGCCCCAGTCGCCTCGCGGTACCGGCTCCGACCAGCACGCGGGCAGAGAGGCTGCAGCCCTCAGAGCAGGCGGCGCGCGCTCGCACCCCGCGAAGCAGCACGGACGCCAGCCGCTGGCGGCGCAATACGGCCAGCGAGAGGCTCGGAGGCGTGATGTCGGCGACCAGTGCCGGCGCGGGGGCCGGGACGGGCGCCGGGGCCGGAGCCGGCGTGGGGACCGGAGTCGGCGCTTGAGGGGGGGCGGGGTTTGGTGCTGGACTTGGCGTAGGCGGCGCCGGTGGCACGGGCGCCCCGGAGGCAAGGACCCTCAGCGAACGCTCGGCGTTCAGGCGCCCGCCAGTCACGGTCCTTCCGCTGAAGCCGGCCTTGGCCTCGGTCCCCCCGAGCAGCGCCGACTTCACAGCGGCGACCCAAGCCGCACCCGTGGTGCTGGCGGGGATGGAGAACAGGAGGGCGGCGGCCCCTGCAACGTGCGGTGTGGCCATCGACGTGCCGTCGAAGAAGGCGAAGGCGTTCCCTGGGAGGGTGCTGAGGATGTCGACCCCGGGTGCCGCTAGGTCAACCGAGGTCGCGCCGAAGTTCGAAAAGGACGCGAGCGCGTCCCTGCGGTCACTTGCGGCGACACAGACCAGGTTCGGCGAGGGGTAGCTGCAGGGGTACTCGGGGCTCACGCCGTCGTTGTCGTCCCCGATGCCGTCGGTCCCTCCGTTGCCTGCCGCCACTACGAAGAGCGTGCCAGGTGCGTTTGCGATGGCGTCGGCCTCCGCGCGGGAGTAGGAATCGCCGCCGAGGCTTGCGTTTACGACCTTCGCCCCGTTCGCGGCGGCGTAACCGTAGGCGGAGACCGCGTCGGCGACCGTCCCGGAGCCATCCGCGTCGAGCACCCGCAACGGCATCACGCGGGACCGCCAGGCCACACCGACCACGCCCGCGCCGTCGTTGCCGCGCGCGGCGACCGTGCCGGCCACGTGCGTGCCGTGGCCGTTGGCGTCGCTGGGAAGGTTGTCGGAGCCGACCCAGTCCCAGCCGCGCCAGTCGTCGCGAAAACCGTTGCCGTCGTCGTCGATGCCGTTGCCCTCGCGGCCGTCTCCCTGCTCCCCTGGATTGGTCCAGACATTGCTGCGAAGGTCGGGATGGTCTGCGTCCACGCCGCTGTCGACGACCGCGACGGTGGCCTGCGCGGCGCCCGTGGTGGTGTCCCACGCCTCGGGAGCGTCGATGTCGGCATCGGGGGTTCCCGTGCTGCCCTCGAGCGACTGTCCGGTGTTGTTGAGCCCCCACTGGTAGTGGAAGTAGGCGTCATTGGGGGTGACCGTGGCCGAGCGCCGGAAGTTCGGCTCGGCGTAGGCCACATCGCTCGAGCGCTCGAGCTCCGAGACGGCATCGCTGACCGACTGGCCACGCTCCACTTTCAGAAGCTGGAGCCCCGAGACCGGGAGCTTGCGTTCGAAGCCCGTGTCGGCTCGCTCCCGCAGACGATCCCTGTCAGGAGCGTCTGCCGTGCGGGCGAAGCGAACCAGCAGCTCGCCAGGCGCCGCCTTTCCGCCCGGCGGCGGTGCCGTGCTTCCCGAAGCCGACAGCCTCTCTGTCAAGGAGGCCGCCCGCGGCGTGTCACCGGGCGGTTGGAGCATGAAGGCGGCGAAGGCAAGGCAGATGCCCAAACCCGTCGCGAAGAGCCTGCTGGTCATTCTTGGGAGTCCTTTCCCGTTGCTTGGCTCCGTCCGTTGGAGCCTCGGTCACTGAATGCGCGCCGACACCGCCTGCAGTTCACTACTACCCATTTGCGGCCTCCGGTCCACGAACATCCGTCCACACGCGGTACTGAGTGGCCATGTCTTCTATCGGCATCCCTCGCGAGGGTCTCGACCCCCCAATGGGCGAATTCGGGAGATCCCCGATGCGGCCCCTCCCCGCTTGATCGATGCGCGGACGTGCTACCCGCCGCCGGCGCGCCTAAGGTGCAGGTCGGCCGTGGCCAGCGCCCCCTACACCATCCGCCGCTCGCGCCGCGCCCGCCGCGCGCGGATAGAGGTATCGGCCGAGGGGGTCGAGGTCGTGGTCCCCGACGGGCTTCCGTTACGGGCGGTCGAGCCCTTCGTGGAGGAGAAGCGCCGCTGGATCGAGCGGACGCTGCGCCGGATCCGCGAGGCGGAGGCCGAGCAGCCCCCGCCCCAGCTCGTGGACGGAGGCCAGGTGCCCTACCTCGGCGACCAGCTGACGCTCGAGGTCCACGTCGAGCCGGGGCGCACCCGTGCCCACGTGGCCTGCGAAGGCGCCCGACTCGGCGTGGCAGTCGGAGCACCCGGGGCCGAGGCGCTCCGCCAAGCCCTCGAGCGCTGGTATCGACGCCGCGCACGCGAGGAGGTGACGAGCCGCCTGGACCCCGCGGTGGCGCGCGCGAACACCTCGTACTCAGGCCTTCAGATCCGCGGCCAGCGAACCCGCTGGGCCAGCTGCTCCTCGACCGGGGCGATGAGCTTCAACTGGCGATTGCTGCTCGCCCCTGCGGAGATCCTCGACTATGTCGTGGAGCACGAGGTGGCCCACCTCGAGGTCCACGATCACTCGGATCGCTTCTGGTCGCTGCTCGCCAGCCGCTGGCCGGAGTACAGACACCACGAAGCCTGGCTGCGAAAGCACGGCCAGGCTCTCCGGCTGTAGGCGCCACTTGCGACCGCGAAGGCGAGCTCGCGGCGCCGACCGGTTCCCGCTCGACGCGGTTTCAGCGGCGCTGGACCGGATACCGAGGCGTCGATGAGGCGCGATGCCGTCGGCGCCGGCCGCGCCACTCCCTCCCTCACGCTCCACCGCCTCACGGCAATGGCCGTCGGCCTCTTCCTGGTGCTCGTCCCCGCGATCGCCTCTTTCTACGACGGAGGGATCCTCGACTTCTCAGTCGGCGCCATCTTCGTGGCCGGCGCTCTTGGCCTGCCGCTGACCCTGGTCGGCTTTTCGTCCCCCAGAGAAGGCTCCGCGGCGCCCGCCGGGTTCTTTCTGCTGGCACACCGAGTGCTCACCGGGGCCCTGCTGTTGGCGGCGATCGTCTTCCTGCTGCGCAACGAGTCGGAGGCCACGTTGCTGTTTGCCTTGGCCGTGATACCCCTGGGCTTGGTGCTTCTCACGAGCGGGGGCGCTGCTCAGGGCGAGGCACATGGGGAAGCGGGTGCCACCACGGTGTCCGGCGACGACCGTCCCTGACGTCGGCCACGCCGGGTTGATCCGAAAGCAACGCCCTCTCCTCTCCTCTCGGCCGACACTGCCACCGGAGCCGTAGGGCAAGAGCGGGCCGGGGGCTCCGGGGGCGGGAGCCCCCGGGGACCTCACTCCCAGCGGAAGAAGCGCACGGCGAGCAGCAGGCCGAGCGCCCCCCATCCCGCCACCACGGCCAGCGCCGCCGCGTTGTCCACGACTCCCTGACCGGTCACGATCGCCCCGCTGAACCCGTCGATCACGTGCTTCAGCGGAAGCACCTCCGCGACGGTGTCGAGCACCCGGGGAAGCGAGTCGCTCGAGTAGAAGACACCGGAGATGAAGATCGCGGGGAGGAAGACGGCGTTCACGTATGCCGCCGTGGAGTCGAAGTTGGGGATGACGTGTGAGAACGCGATGCCGAGCGCGCCGAAGGCCACCACGCCCACGGCGGTGAAGAGAAGCAGCGCGGCCCAGTCCCGCGGCCAGGTCACGTCGTAGAGCAGGTTGCCGAGCACCACCACGAGCAGCACCTGCACGAACGCATTGGCCACCGCATTGCCGAGAAACCCGGCGAAGTAGGAGGGAAGCGGCACGGGGGTTCCCCGCACCCGCTTGAGGATGCCCTGCTCTCGCAGGAACGTGAGGTTGTAGGCCATCGCGTTGAAGGTGGTGGCCATCACGCTCATGCCGGCGATTCCGGGGATGAGCGTCTCGAGCTCCTGCTGGTCGCTGCCGAAGACAGATGCCACCAGGAGCAGCAGAGCCAGCGGCAGGACGAACGAGAAGAAGGCAGCGCTTGGATTGCGCCAGAAGAGCTTGCGCTCCAGGCGAAACTGCTGCCAGGCGAGGGTCAGCGGCGTCATCGCTGTCGAGGTTCCTGCTCGACGTCACATCTCGCGCTCTCGGTCAGCTCGAGATACACGTCCTCGAGCGTCGGCCGCGCCACCTCCAGGCCCTCGAGCGGCTCACCGCGGGCGATCGCGTCCCCCGTCAGGCGGTGGAGGAGATCGGTGGGGTCGTCGGTCTGGTGCTCGACGCGGCGACCGCCCGCGAGGTAGGAGACCCGGTAGCCCGCGCTGCTCGGCCCGAGGTCGGAGGGCGGGCCCTCGGCCACCATGGCGCCGTCCTTCACGATTGCCACGCGGTCGGCGAGCGCCTGGGCCTCGTCCAGATAGTGGGTGGTGAGCAGCACGGTCTTGCCGAGATCCTTCAGGGTGTCGATCACTCCCCACGCCGCGCGACGGGCGGCCGGATCGAAGCCGGTGGTGGGCTCGTCGAGGAACACGAGCTCCGGATCGCCCACGAGGGCCAGCGCCAGGTCCAGCCGGCGGCGCTGGCCGCCGGACAGCTTGTTCGAGCGCGCGTCCGCCTTCTCCCCGAGTCCCACCAGGTCGATCGTCTCGCGGGGGTCGCGAGGGCGCGGGTAGGCCTTGGCCATGTGCTCCACCGCCTCGCGCACCGTCAACCGCGGGTAGAAGCCGCAGCTTTGCAGCACGATTCCCACGCGCTGCTGGAGCTCACGATCGCGCACCTGGGGGTCGTGCCCGAGCACGCGAACCTCGCCGGCGGAGCGTTCGCGGTAGCCCTCGAGGATCTCGACGGTGGTCGTCTTTCCGGCACCGTTGGGGCCGAGAAGACCGAACACCTCTCCACGCTCCACCCCGAACGAGAGGCCGCGGACGGCCTCGACTCCGTCGTAGCTCTTACGGAGGCCGTCCACCTCGATTGCGATCTCGCCCACGTCCAAGGACTATGGCAAGATCGCCCGCGGGCCTGGATGAGGTTTGCCCCATGCCGCGCAGCAGCGCCACCCCGGCGAGGCGCCGGGAGGGGACTATCCGAGCTCGGTCGACAGGGCCCGCACCCGCTCCGCGATGTCGTCGCGCACGCGCCGTACGTCGGCCAGCGGGCGTCCGGCGGGGTCCTCGAGCTCCCAGTCCACGTAGCGCTTCCCGGGGACGTAGGGACAGGCATCGCCGCAACCCATCGTGACGACCACGTCCGCGGCCCTCGCCATCTCCTCGGTCAGCCGTTGGGGCTCCCGGTGGGAGAGGTCGAAGCCCAGCTCCAGCATCGCCTCGACCACCTCCGGGTGCACACGGTCGGCAGGAGTCGTGCCGGCGGACTCGGCCTCGTGACGGCCCGCCGCGATTCCTTCGAAGAGCGCCGCGCTCATCTGCGAACGCCCAGCGTTCTGGCGGCAGACGAACAGGACGCGTGCCATCCGGTCACCTCGCCTAGCGCCAGATCGGACCATCGCCTGCCATGTCGGCTGCGAGGCTATTGGATTGACGGCCGTGAGTTCTATAGATATGCCGCGTCAGTCCAGGGCCGGCCTCGTGGCGGCAGGATTCGAGGAGATCGAGATCAGCGAGACCCACCGGGTGCACGACAGCGCGGCTGCGGCGATCGTGCGGGCCAGAAAGCCGAAGCGGTGAAGGCGGGCACGGCCCCTGCCGCGGCACCCTACAAAGGGCCTCTCAAACGCAACGCGGCCCCGAGCGGGGAGCCCCGGGGCCGCGCGCTTGAGGGGGTCTGCTGATCTGATAGTGCAGCCCTTGCTTAAGCGCTGCGTAAAAAGGCTGAAGAAGGGCGGCGCTACCAGCCGATGCGCTGCTGTAGCTCGGCCGCCTTGCGCGCCTCCTTGCGCTTCTCGAGCCGGCCCTGCAGCCAGGATCCGAGGCAGACCACGAAGGTGAAGAACAACACCACACCGAGCGAGAACATGGTGATGATCTTGTCGTCGGTCTCGCCGATCAGTCCCTCGCCGTTGTCGTGGGCCATCGCGGGGGCGGCGAGCAGCAGGCTGAGCAGCACGGTCAGCGGCAGGACGGTGAAGCGCCTCATCCGCTGGAACTTTACCGGCTAGGCTCCCGGTGACGGTGGGCGAGGGGCACTTCAGCTGCATCATCGAGATCCCCAAGGGGAGCCGCAACAAGTATGAGTACGACCACGATCGCGACGTGCTCGTGCTCGACCGGTTCCTCTTCTCCTCGGTGGTCTATCCGACCGACTACGGCTTCATCCCGGAGACCCTGAGCCGGGACGGGGATCCTCTCGACGTCATGTGCTGCGTGTCGGAGGCCACCTTTCCCGGCTGCATGATCGATGTGAAGCCGATCGCCCTCTTCCGGATGGAGGACGACCAGGGAATCGACGACAAGGTGCTCTGCGTGCCGCTCTCCGATCCCGGCTGGAACACCATGGAGCGGCTCGAGGACATCCCAAAGCGCCTGCGCGACGAGATCGCGCACTTCTTCTCGATCTACAAGGATCTCGAGCAGAAGAGCGTCAAGGTCGACGGGTGGTACTCACGCGAAGAGGCGGTCGAGGAGATCGAGGCCTCGCGTGGGCGCTTCCGGGAACAGGGGCGGTAAGGCCCACGCCTACGTGGCCCTCGCCATCGGCGTGGCGGCGGGACGTTGAGAGCGGGGACGAGACGGGAGGCGACCACTAGGCTGCGCCGCCGTGTCGATCTTCCAGTCGATAGTCCTCGGCATCGTCCAGGGCCTCACGGAGTTCCTGCCGATCTCGAGCACGGGACACCTGCGGATCGTGCCGGCGTTCCTCGGCTGGGAGGACCCGGGGGCGGCGTTCACCGCCGTGACGCAGCTCGGCACCATGGCCGCGGTCCTGCTGTATTTCCGGGAGGATCTCGGCCGGATCGCACGCGCGTGGACGCGGAGCGTGCACGATCCGGCGGCGCGCAGCGACACAGACGCCAAGCTCGGTTGGTACATCCTGCTCGGCACGATCCCCATCGGGGTCTTCGGGCTGATCTTCCGGCACCAGATCGAGACCGGCGCCAGGGACCTCTACCTGATCGCCAGCGCGCTGATCGCGATGGGTCTCCTGCTGCTGGTGGCCGAGCGGGTGAGCACCCGCGAGCGAAAGATGGACCACCTCGGCTTGCGCGACGGCGTGGCGATGGGTCTCGCCCAGGCGCTCGCGCTCGTGCCGGGAGTCTCGCGCTCCGGCGCCACCATCACCGCGGGCCTCTTTCTCGGCCTCGACCGCACGGCCGCCGCCCGCTTCTCGTTCCTTCTCTCGGTGCCGGCCGTGATCCTGTCGGGGGCCTTCGAGATGCGGGACTTCTTCGGCGAGGGCAGCGGGGGCACCGATGTGCCCGGACTCGTGGTGGCCACCCTGCTCGCCTTCGTGGTGGGCTATGCCTCCATCGCCTTCTTGCTGCGCTTCCTGGCCTCGCACTCCACCTACGTCTTCGTTGCCTACCGGGTGGTGCTCGGCACGCTCGTGCTGGCGCTGGTGGCGGGGGGCGTGATCTCCTAGGGCCGAGCGCGGAGGCGTGACCTTGCGAGTGCGCCGGCTGCCCGCTGCCCTGGCCGCCGGGCCCGCGGCGGGCTCCAGGTAGCCTCCGTCTCGTGCCACTCGCCGGCAAGTTTGCGATCGTCGCGCTGGTCGCGCTTCTCTTCACCGCACTGCCCGGCGGGGGCCGAGCCCTCGACGTCCTGCTCGCACTGCTCACGATCGCCTTCTTCACGGCGATCGCCCTGTTCGGCTACCGCCTGTACCACCAGTACCGGTTCCAGCTCGACTCGCTCACCGAGCGCCAGCGGCTGGTCCTGTACAGCTCGATCGGGATGGCGTTCCTCGCCTTCTGCGCCACGGGCCGCATGTTCGATGCGGGCGGGGCCGGCGCCGTTGCGTGGCTCGCGCTGCTCGGCATCTGCTCCTTCGGGCTGTACTGGGTCTGGACGCAGTACCGCAGCTACGGCTGAGTGTCCGGGCGCCGCCGCCGACCACGCGGGGCGCACCGGGCGGTCCGGATGGTCAAAGGCGCACGGGGCGGGGCCGGATCGTCACGCAGCGGACCCAGGATCGTAACGCTCGCACGTTGTCCGGTCACTCGCCGCAAGCGAGGGTTGGCGCGTGTCCTCCTCCGCGATCGCGTCCTGCTCCCGTGCGCGGTGGTGCCTGCGGGGCGAGTCGGGCCAGGCGAGCGTCGAGCTCGTGGCCGTCCTCCCCGCGGTAATGCTCATCGGCGCGGTCGTGTGGCAGCTCGCGCTCACGGGGCACGCGGCCTGGATGTCCGCGCACGCGGCGCGCGCGGCCGCGCGCGCGGAGGCCGTGGGAAGTGATGGGCGTGTAGCCGCTCGGCGTGTGCTCCCGCAGGGGCTCGAGCGGGGCATGCGCGTCGAGCACCGGGCGAGCGGGCGGGTGAGCGTCAAGATCGGCATCCCGTTGCTGCTGCACCGCTGGCATACCCCGGCCAGCGTTTCGGCCACCGCAGCGCTGGGGCCCTCGCCGTGAGCTGCGGCCATCGAAGGGAGGAGCGGGGGCAGGCGAGCGTCGAGGTGCTGGGCGCCGTGCCTGCTCTGCTCGTCCTCGGGCTCGTCGTGCTCCAGTTGCTCGCGGTCGGCTATGCCGCGGTGCTCGCGGGCGCGGCGGCGGAGGCCGGGGCGCTGGCGCTGGCAGGCGGGGGCGACGCCAAGGCCGGCGTCCGGGAAGCGCTGCCTGGCTGGTCACGTGCGCGTGCGCGCGTGCTTGTCTCGCGGGCCACGGTGCAGGTGCGCCTGCGTCCACCCTCGCCGTTGACGGCGATCGGACGCAGGCTCGAGGTCACCGGCAGGGCGTCGCTGGGCGCGCCATGAGCACGCATCCCTTAGGTGGCCGGCGGCTCGTTGCGAGCGCGCTTGCCGCGGCGGCCGACTGGCTGGTCGAGCCGGCCGAGCCCGACGGGAGCGACGGCTATTCGGCGCCGCTCGAAGCCCGGCCGGTCGTGGCCGTGGTGGGACTCTCGGCCCGGTGCGGCGCCACGACGGTGGCGCGCGCCCTCGGCGCGCACCTCGCCTCGCGAGCTCCGGGCGGTGCCTGTGCGGTCACATCGGCGTTGCCCTACGGGGCGGTGCCGCTGGCACTCCCCGCGGCCGCGCGGCTGGCGCGCGATCTCTCGCCGCTTGCGGCCGGGCGCGCGCGGGCCTGTGGGCGCCTGTGCCTGATCGAGAGCTCCGACCGGTCCGCGGTTGCCGCCGCGGTGCGGTACCTGGCCCCGCTTGTCATCGACTTGGAAGCCCGTGGGGAGGCCGCGGCGGCGGCGGGGATCGCGGACCACCTGGTGCTGGTCGGCTCGCCCCTCACCGAGCCCGCGCTGGCGGCGGTCCTCGGGCAGTCGCTGAGGCGAGTCGGACCAGAGCCCGTCACGGTCCTCAACCGTGCCGGTGACGACCGGGAAGGGTGGGCCGGCCGGGCCACAATCGAGCTCCCGGAGTCGCGCATGGGCGCGCGGGTCGCGCTCGCCGGTCGCGAGCCCCGTGGCGAGCTTGGAAAGGCGATCGCAGAGCTTGCCGGGCACTGCGGCTGCCGGTGGTGAGCAGGGTCGTCTGCCTGCGGGCGGCAGGCGGCGCCGGCCTTGCATGTAACCCACCGGCTTCTCTTCTGTGGCTCGAGGTCCTTTTCGTGTCACGTGACGCGCGCGAGCCTCCCGGCATGTGCTCCCGCTTGCGGAACCACACGCCCCGGGCGCATGCCGGCCCCGACGGGCGCCGGCGCAGGGCTGGAGAGCGCGGACAGGCACTCCCGCTGCTGCTCGGCGTCGTCGGCGCGGTACTCGTTGGCGTGCTCGTTCTGGCGGCGCTCGGCCAGGCGCTCGGCGGGCGCTCGCGCCATCAACGCGGCGCGGACCTGGCGGCGGTGTCGGCCGCGCGCACGATGAAGGAGGACTACCCACGCCTGTTCGAGTCGGCGCGCCTCGAGGACGGGCGGCCCAATCCACGCCACCTCTCGACCGCCGCGTACCTGGCGCGCGCTCGCGCCGCCGCCCTGGAGGGCGGGCGGCGAAACGGGGTTGGGATCTCGTCCCGGGATGTCGACTTCCCTGGCGGGGGCTTCGCGCCTACCCGGGTGCGGGTGCGCGCCCGAGGGGCCGTCGCGGTCCCTATCGACGGGACCGATCGCAAGCGGCGGCGGCGCGTGGCCGTGAAGGCCACCGCGGTCGCGCAGCTGATCCCCGCGGCCGACGGGCCCGGAGAGCCCGGCTTTGCCTCCGGCGGAGGCTACGACGGCCCGCTGTCGTATCGGATGGGCAAGCCGATGCGGCCGGACGTGGCGCGAGCCTTCGACCGTCTGGCCGCCGCGGCGCGCGAAGCGGGCGTGGCCCTCTCGATCACGAGCGCCTTCCGCTCCGACGCCGAGCAGGCGCGCCTCTTCGCGGCCAATCCCAACCCAAAGTGGGTCGCGCCGCCGGGGAGTAGCCTCCATCGCTACGGCACCGAGCTCGACCTGGGGCCACCGGGAGCCTATGGTTGGCTGAAGGCCAACGCCCGGCGGTTCGGCTTCATCCAGCGCTACGCCTGGGAGGCGTGGCACTACGGGTACATCCACAACGCCGGCAGCGGCTCCGTCGGATTCGGGGGCGGGCGCTCACCCGACGGGCGCCGCAGCGCCCTTCCCTCCTTCGTTCCGGCAGCGCTCGCGCCGCTCCTGAATCGCGCGGCGCAACGCTGGAACGTCTCCGCGGCATTGCTGGCCGCTCAGCTCTACGCGGAGTCCAACTTCAATCCCTTTGCCATCTCGCCCGCGGGCGCGCGGGGAATCGCCCAGTTCATGCCGGCGACCGCGCGTGCCTACGGCCTGCGAGACGCCTTCGACCCCGCCCAGGCCATCGACGCCCAGGGGCGGATGATGCGCGACCTCATGCGGCGCTTCGCCTCGGTGCCGCTCGCGCTGGCCGCCTACAACGCGGGGCCGGCAGCGGTGGGGCGCTGCATGTGCATCCCGCCGTTTCCCGAGACGCGCGCCTACGTGGCCAAGATCCTGGGACTGCTGGGCGGCGCGGGCGACATGGGCGCGCCGGGCCTCGAGGTGAGGCTGGTGGAATGAGCGCCCCGCCCGCCCACGGCCCCGGCGACGGCCAGTCCTATCCTCGGGGGAATGGCCGTGAAGGACGAGACGGATCGCGCCGGGCGCCTGCGAGAGCAGCGGCACTCGCTGCCGGACTCCCCCGGCGTGTACGTGTTCAAGGACGAGAAGGGGAAGGTCCTCTACGTCGGCAAGGCCAAGTCGATCAGGAAGCGGGTAGCGGGCCACTTCTCCAAGCCCGGCACGCGCGGCGCGGCGGACATGGTGGCCCTGATCGTGGAGATCGAGTTCGTGGTGACCCAGACCGAGGCGGAGGCGCTCCTCGCGGAGCAGAACTTCATCAAGCGCCTCCGGCCCCGCTTCAACATCCGGCTGCGCGACGACAAGAGCTACCCCTACATCGGCATCTCCCTGGACGAGGACTACCCGCGCATCTACTTCACACGCGAGCGACATCGGCGCAATCGGGCCTACTTCGGGCCGTTCTCGAGCGCCAAGCGGGTGCGCGAGACCCTGGACCTGCTCGGCAAGGTCTTCCAGTACCGCACCTGCGAGGGCAGGGAGCCGGGTCGCCAGTCGGGCAGCCCGTGTCTCGACTACTTCATCAAGCGCTGCCAGGCGCCGTGCGTGGGCTATGTGTCCAAGGAGGAGTACCGGGCCAACGTGGACACGATCATCGCCTTCCTCTCGGGCCGCTACCGCCAGATCGAGCGGGAGCTCGACGAGGGGATGAAGCTTGCCGCCGCCGATCAGGAGTTCGAGGTGGCCGCGCAGCTTCGCAACCGCCTGAAGGCGGTGCGCTCGCTCCTCGAGCGACAGCGGATCACCAACGAGGCCGTGGGAACGCTCGACGCCATCGCGGTGGCCGCCGAGGAGACCGACGCCAACGCGCAGGTCTTCCAGGTGCGCGACGGAGTGCTGGCCGATCGGCAGAGCTTCTACCTGGAGAACGCCGCGGCCCGGGACGAGTCGGAGGTGCTGGAGGAGTTCGTGCTCCAGTACTACGCGAGCGCCCTCTCGATACCACCGCAGGTCATCGTCGCCCGCGACACCGTGCGGACCGGGGTGCTCGAGGAGGCGCTGAGCGAGCGCCGCGGGTCCCCTGTCGAGGTGCGGCCGGCCGAGCGGGGCGATAAGCGCCGCATCTTCGAGCTGGCCGAGCGCAACGCGCGCCTGGCGCTGGACCAGGACAGGCTGCGCTCCGAGCGGCGCCGGACGCGGCGGATAGAGGCCCTCGACGGGCTCCAGCGGTCGCTTGGCATGCCGCAGATCCCGATGCGGATCGAGTGCTTCGACATCTCGAACCTGGGCGAGACGCACACGGTGGCGTCGATGGTTGTCTTCGAGGGAGGCGCGCCGAAGAAGGCGGACTACCGGCGCTTCCGGATAAGGGAGGCGGCACAGGACGACTTCGCCGCGATGGGCGAGGTGCTCTCGCGGCGGATGTCCCAGTTCCGCGCCCAGAAGGAGCTCTCACCCCACGAGAAGGAGTTCGACGCGAGCTTTGCGGCCCTCCCCGCGCTGATCGTGATCGACGGCGGCAAGGGGCAGCTCTCGTCCGGGCTCGCGGAGCTGCAGGACTTCCGCGCCCTCGGCACGGTGGTGATCAGCCTCGCAAAGCAGCTGGAGGAGGTCTTCGTCCCGGGCCGGCCGGCACCGCTGCTGCTGCCACACGAGAGTGCGCCGCTGCAGCTGCTGCAACGCGTCCGGGACGAGGCCCACCGCTTCGCGATCGAGCACCACCGCACCAGGCGCGACCGTGCCATGACCGGCTCGGTTCTCGACGACCTGCCGGGTGTGGGCACCACTCGCAAGCGGCTCATCCTCAAGCACTTTGGAACACCGGAGCGCTTCCTGGCGGCGAGCCGGGAGGAGCTCGAGGCGGTGCCGGGGCTACCCGGCAAGGTGGCCCGCGACATCCACGCGCACGTCCACAAGACCGGGTGAGAGGGAGCCCTCACGACGCGGCCGGTAGAAAGGCATCGATGCGGGACTTCGTAGTCATCACCGGCTTCTCGGGCGCCGGCAAGTCGCAGGCGATGGCCTGCTTCGAGGACGCCGGGTACTTCTGCGTGGACAACCTGCCCCCGGAGATGATCGGGCAGCTCGCGGATCTGTTCGAGCACGAGGGGTCGAAGGTGCAGAACGCGGCCGTGGTGTCCGACGTGCGCGGCGGGTTGTTCTTCGACGGGCTCGTCAGGATCCTCGACGAGCTGGCCGAGCGGGGCACAGCGCACCGGCTGCTCTACCTCGAGGCGGGGGAGGAGACGCTGGTCGACCGCTACAAGGAGACCCGCCGGCGCCACCCACTGGCCGAGGGTGCCGTGGGCGCCGGGGACCCCGTCGGGGGCTCGGTGATGCGGGCCATCCGTGCGGAGCAGGCCCTGCTCGAGCCGCTGCGCGAGCGCGCCGACGTTCGCATCGACACGAGCGACCTGAGCGCGAGCCGCCTGCGCAAGGTGGTCGCCGACAAGATGCTTCCCCGCGGCAGCGTGGGGAAGCTGGCCGTGACCTTCCTGACCTACGGGTTCAAGCACGGAGCCCCGCGCGACGCCGACCTCCTGTTCGACGTTCGCTTCCTGCCGAATCCACACTACGAGTCCGAGCTGCGCGACCTCACCGGCCTCGATGACCCGGTACGTGAGTACGTGGAGGGCTCTGAGGGCATCGATGAGTTCTACGGTCACCTCATACCGCTGCTCGACTACCTTCTCCCCCAGTACGAGGCGGAGGGAAAGGCGCACCTGACGGTGGGCATCGGCTGCACCGGCGGGCGGCACCGCTCGGTGGTGATCTCAGAGCGGCTCGCACGCCAGTACGAAGGGCGCGCCGATCTGCTGGTTGACGTGGTGCACCGCGACATCGCCAAGCCGCCGCGGCAGGCCTGACGCCGCGATCCCCCGTCCCGGGAGGATCGCTCAGCTATGCGACCGGACTCGCCTCCGGAGGCGGCGAAAGGGGTTCTCCGTCGAAGGCGAGGCAGGATGCCGAGCCCGGGGAACTCAAGCCCTTGCCTGAGCCGGTAGATTGCCAGTGGCTCGCTCCCGTCCCCGGCGAAAGGACTTTCCCATGGCCCTGAGGGCCGGCATCAATGGCTTCGGTCGCATCGGTCGCAACATCTTTCGGGCAGCCCACGACCGCGGCGCCGACATCGACTGGGTAGGCATCAACGACATCACCGATACGGAGACGCTCGCCCACCTGCTCAAGTACGACTCGGTGCTCGGCCCCTTCCACGGCACGGTCGAGGCCACCGAGAACGGTCTGGTCGTCGATGGGGACGAGCTGCGCGTGTTCGCGGAGAAGGACCCGGCCGCGCTGCCGTGGGGCGATCTCGGCGCCGACGTGGTGATCGAGTCCACCGGCCTCTTCACCGACCGCGAGAGCGCAGCCAAGCACCTGACGGCCGGGGCCAAGAAGGTCATCATCTCCGCCCCCGCGAGCGACCCCGACGTCACCGTCGTGCTCGGCGTCAACGACGACGCCTACGACAAGGACAAGCACGAGGTGATATCGAACGCCTCCTGCACCACCAACTGCCTTGGGCCGGTCGCGCGCGTCCTCCACGACTCGATCGGGATCGAGTCCGGCATCATGACCACGATCCACGCCTTCACGGCCGACCAGCAGCTCCAGGACGGCCCGCACAAGGACCTGCGCCGCGCGCGGGCGGCGTCGGTCAACCTCGTGCCCACCTCGACGGGAGCCGCGAAGGCGATCGGCCTCGTGGTGCCCGAGCTCGACGGCAGGCTGAACGGGATCGCCGTGCGCGCGCCGGTGCCGGTGGGCTCCATGGTCGACCTCACCTTCCGGCCCTCCCGCGAGGTCTCAGCCGAGGAGGTGAACGACGCGGTCGCGCAGAAGGCCGACGCCGGTGCGCTCGAGGGCATCCTGCAGTACACGGAGGATCCGATCGTCTCGAGCGACATCTCGGGGTCCGCCTACTCGGCGATCTTCGACTCCGAGCTCACGATGGTGATGGGCGAGAACCTCGTCAAGATCGTGGCCTGGTACGACAACGAGTGGGGCTACTCCCACCGCTGTGTCGATCTGGCGGAGCGCGCGCTCGTCGGGCTCGGGCAGCCGGTCGCATGATGCCGGCCCCCACCTGCCGGTGAAGTTCGGCAAGCGCAGCGTCCGCGACCTGGAGATCCAGGCCGGCCAGCGCGTACTCGTACGCGTGGACTTCAACGTTCCCCTCGCGGACGGGAAGGTGACCGACGACTCCCGCATCCGAGGCGCCCTGCCCACGATCGAGCTTCTGCGCGAGCGCGGGGCTTCGCTCGTCCTGTGCTCGCATCTGGGTCGCCCCGAGGATCGCGAGCCCGAGACCTCGCTGAGGCCTGCCTCGGAGCGGCTCGGCGAGCTGATCGACGCGCGGGTGGTGCAGGCGGAGGCGGTGGTGGGCGACGAGGTCCGCGCGGCAGCCGAGCGCCTCGAGCCGGGGGAGGTGCTCATGCTCGAGAACACCCGCTGGGAACCGGGAGAGAAGGAGAACGATCCCGACCTCGCGCGCGAGCTGGCGTCCCTCGCCGACATGTACGTGAACGACGCCTTTGGCGCCGCCCACCGCGCGCACGCCAGCACGGCCGGCGTGGCGGAGCAGCTGCCCTCCGCGGCCGGTGAGCTGCTCGAGCGCGAGGTGGTCACGCTGCGCAAGATCGTCGAGGAGCCTGAGCATCCGTTCGTGGTGGTGCTGGGCGGCGCGAAGGTCTCGGACAAGGTGGCGCTCATCGACCGCTTCCTCGATGTCGCCGACGCGATCCTGATCGGCGGAGCCATGTGCTTTAGCTTCTACCGCGCGCAGGACAAGTCCACCGGCGATTCGCTGGTAGAGGAGGAGGGCATCGACCTCGCCCGCCGTGCCCTCGAGAAGGCGGAGAGCTCGGACTGCCGGCTTATCCTGCCCGTGGACCTCCTGCTCGGCAAGGAGTTCGACGCCGACACCGAGCGCCGCGAGCTTGACGGCACCGAGGTGCCGGACGGCTGGATGGGCCTGGACGTGGGACCACGCACGGTCGAGAGCTACACGGCGGAGATCGCCAAGGCGGGCACCGTCTTCTGGAACGGCCCGATGGGGGCGTTCGAGATGGAGCCCTTCGCCGCGGGCACCCGCGGCGTCGCGAAGGCGGTGGCCGAGGCGCCGGGAACGACCGTCGTGGGTGGCGGCGACTCGGCGGCCGCTCTGGCTGATTTCGGGCTTGCAGAGGAGGTCACGCACCTCTCCACCGGTGGAGGCGCCGCTCTCGAGTTGCTGGAGGGCAAGGAGCTTCCCGGTGTAGAGGTGCTCGACGATGCCTGAGCGCATGCCCTACATCGCGGGCAACTGGAAGCTCTGGGGCACCCGGGCACAGGCGGGCGAGTATTGCCAGAAGCTGCTGGCCCTGCTGCCCGAGCCCTCGCGCCGGCCCGCAGAGGTCGGGGTATGCGTGCCGTTCACCTCACTGGAGGTAGCCGTGAAGGCGCTCGCGGGGTCACAGGTGCTCGTGCTCGCCCAGAACATGAACGCGGAGGAGACGGGCGCCTACACCGGCGAGATCTCCGCACAGATGCTGCTCGAGCTGGGGGCCGACGGTGTGGTGCTGGGCCACTCCGAGCGTCGCGAGCACAACGGGGAGACCGACCGCGCACTGCAGGAGAAGGTGCCTGCCGCGCTCGAGGCCGGCTTGCGCCCGATCCTGTGCGTCGGGGAGAGCGAGGAGGAGCGCGAAGCGGGCGACATGGAGCGAAAGCTCCGCCACCAGGTGGGGGAGGGCCTTCACGAGGTCCCGGACGAGCGCATCGCCGACGTGGTCGTGGCATACGAGCCGATCTGGGCGATCGGCACCGGGCAGGTCGCCACCGCGGACCAGGCGCAGGAGGCGATCGCCTTCGTGCGCGCGCTGGTGGGTGGGCGCACCGAGGAGGCGGCACAGGCCATCCGGCTGCTCTACGGTGGCAGTGTGAAACCGGAGAACGCGGCTGAGATTCTCGCCCAGACGGACGTGGACGGCGCGCTGGTGGGCGGCGGCAGCCTGGATCCGGAGGGCTTCGCCCGCATCGTCGCCGCGGCGGGATGACCCCCCCGCCAGGCCCCGGCGCGCCGCCCGTGCCGGCCGTGTGCCTTGTGATCCTCGACGGCTGGGGGGTTGCTCCCGCTGGCCCCGGCAACGCCGTCGCGCAGGCCGACACCCCTCACTTCGACGCCTTGTGGGAGCGCCACGCTCACGGCCAGCTGACGGCGTGCGGCCGCGCGGTGGGGCTCCCCGAGGGCCAGATGGGCAACTCGGAGGTCGGTCACCTCAACCTCGGCGCGGGGCAGGTCGTACGCCAGGACCTCACGCGCATCGACGACGCCACCCACGACGGGTCCTTTGAGAAGAACAAGGTGCTCCGCGCCGCCTGCGCGGCCGGGCGCGATGCGGGGCGGCTGCATCTGCTGGGCCTCGTTTCGGGCGGAGGTGTGCACTCGAGCGTGGGGCACCTTCGCGCCCTGATCAGGATGGCGGCGCGCCAACGGGTCCCCGACATACTGCTTCATGCCTTCACCGACGGGCGGGACACCTCGCCGACCTCCGGTGCGGCCGCCATCGCGCAGGCCGAGATCTGGCTTGCGAACGTGGGTGGCCGGATCGCGAGCATCACCGGCCGGTACTACGCGATGGACCGCGACAACCGTTGGGACCGCACGAAGGTGGCATACGACGCGATCGTGCACGGCGTGGGGGAGACCCCACCGGTGGCCAGGGCCTCCGCTGCGGTCACCGCCGCCTACGAGTCTGGGCAGACGGATGAGTTCCTGACGCCGCTCGTAGGCGGGCAGGACGCACGTGTCCGCGAGGGCGACAGCGTGGTCTTCTTCAACTTCCGCCCCGACCGCGTGCGGCAGCTCATCCGCGCGTTCGGAGAGCCGGGCTTCATCGAGTTCGATCGCGGCGAGGCGCCCCGGGTGGATATCACGACCCTCACCGAGTACCAGAAGGGCTGGGACTATCCGGTGGCGTTTGCCCCCGAGCGTCCGAGCACCACGCTGGCCCAGATCCTGGCACGGCAGGGTGTGGCCCAGCTGCACGCCGCGGAGACAGAGAAGTATCCGCACGTGACCTACTTCTTCAACGGGGGGGAGGAGAAGCCGCACGACAAGGAGGAGCGCTGCCTCGTCGACTCGCCGCGCGACGTCGCAACCTACGACGCCAAGCCCGAGATGAGCGCTCGGGAGGTCACGGACGCCTTCCTCGAACGCTGGAGCACCGGGGACTACCGCTTCTGCATCATCAACTACGCCAACCCGGACATGGTGGGCCACACGGGGGTCATTCCCGCTGCTGTCAAGGCGGTCGAGACGGTGGACGAGTGCCTCGGGCGCGTGGTCGAGGCCGTTCACGCAGGCGGAGGCGCGTGCATCGTGACGGCAGACCACGGCAACGCCGACGACATGCTGCTCCCGGACGGAAGCCCTCAGACGGCGCACTCTCTAAATCCCGTGCCGATCATCGTGACCGCTGACGTGGGCCCGCTGCCCGGCGGGGTGCTGGCAGACGTCGCTCCCACGGTGCTCGCGCTCCTCGAGGTCGGACGCCCGCAGACGATGTCGGGCCGGTCTCTCGTCCCCGAAAAACCTTGATATACCGCGACTTAGGTTTTATACTCCCGAGCGCAACAGTTCCACACCAGACTCGGAGGTGCAACATGAGTCTCTTGATGAAGCCAGAGCCTTTTTCCCAGGAGTTCGACCGTCTCTTCACCCGACTGTTCGACGCCCAGAACGCATCGCCCCAGCGGTGGGTGCCCGCCATGGACCTCACGGAGGCCGAGGACCATTTCGTCCTCAAGGCGGACCTTCCGGGGCTGAGTGAGGACGATGTCTCGATCGAGGTCCAGGACAATACGCTCACGATCTCCGGCGAGCGCAGAGCCGAGCACGTCCAGCGCGAGAAGGGCTGGCACAGGATCGAGCGCTCATTCGGCCGCTTCAGCCGGGCGCTGAGCCTGCCCGACGGCGTCAACCCCGACGGGGTGAGCGCCGAGTTCGACAAGGGCGTCCTGTCGGTGCGGATCCCGAAGCCCGAGGAGCGCCAGCCCCGCAAGATCTCGATCGGCGCGGCCGGCAACTCCCAGCCCGCCGTCGAGGGCGCTGCCGAGGAAAGGTGAGGATGTAGCCGGGCGGCTCGCGCCCCCCGGAACCCCCCCGCGTCTGCGGTCTCCGACGGCTCCGGTGGCGGGTCCCGGTGGGCGAGGGCTCCGGCCGCCGTCGCGACGCACGGCCCCTGCCGGTGGCCGGCGTCGCCCGCAACGCACCCCCGGTGGGCCTTGCCGGCCTTGCTTGGGCCGCGGATTCCTGAAGGGCGCGAGCCCCCGGGTTGATCATTCCGCCCCCGGTAGGTTCCCTGAGTGGCTTCGGCAATCTTCGAGATAGACGCCCGTGACGGAAAGGCCCGCGCGGGCGTCCTGCGGTTGGCGCACGGGGAAGTGCGCACTCCGGCGTTCGTGCCGCTGGCCTCGAACGCCTCGGTGCGCGGCCTGGCGGCCGCGGAGGTGGCGGTGCTCGGCTTCGAGATGGTGCTCGGCAACACCTTTCACCTTTTCATCGAGCCGGGCCACGCCTACGTGGCCGAGATGGGAGGGCTGCACGACTTCATGGGGTGGCGGCGGCCGATCATCACAGACTCCGGCGGCTTCCAGGTCTTCTCGATGGGTCACGGATCCGTCGCCGAGGAGATCAAGCGTCGCCGGGGCGCGGGGAAAAGCCGGATCCTCTCGATCGAGGAGGAGGGGGTGGCGTTCCGCTCCTACGCCGACGGGTCAGAGCGCTTCATGGGCCCTGAGACATCGATGCAGGTGCAGTCCTCGCTCGGGTCCGACATAGCGCTCGCGTTCGACGAGTGCACCCCTTTTCACGCCGACCGGGACTACACCAGGCGCTCGATGGAGCGCACGAACCGGTGGCTCGACCGCTGTACCGCCTGGCATGCCGAGCACGGCCCGCACGGTCAGGTGGTGTTCGCGATCGTCCAGGGGGGCGTGTACGAGGATCTGCGGGCGAAGTCCTCGGCATACGCCGCGCAGGCGCCCGTCGACGGCGTGGCCATCGGCGGGTCGCTCGGCCAGGAGAAGGAGCAGATGCGGGAGGTGGTCGAGTGGTCCTTGCGCGGGCTGCCCCACGAGCGGCCACGCCACCTTCTGGGCATCGGCGACGTGGACGACATCCTGCACGCGGTGGCCGCCGGGGTCGACCTGTTCGACTGCGCGACTCCCACCCGGCTTGCCCGCCACGGGACGGCGCTGGTCCCAGACCCAGAGCGTCGCTGGCGCCTCGACCTCAAGAAGGCCCCTCGGGCCCGCGGCAGCCGGGAGCCGATCGCGGAAAGGTGCCCGTGCCCGGCCTGTCGCGAGCATACGCGCGGCTACCTGCACTATCTGGCCCGCCGGAGCGAGCTCTCGGCCGCGCGGCTCATCACGTTGCACAACCTGACCTTCATGGCCGCCCTGATGCGCGGGCTTCGCGAGGCGATCGCGCGGGGCACCCTCGATGCCTACCGGACGCGCGTGATGGAAGGCAAGGCCCCTTGACACGCGCCCTATCCCCGCTCGTCGGCGATACCACCTACCCCGCCCTCAGACGGGTTTCCCCCCATCTGTCGGCGGGTACAGGAGGAACACCCGATTTACGGAAGAGGAGGGAATTATGGATACCGGAATCCTGATCGCCCTGGTGGTCCTTGCGCTCGTGGTGGTGGCGGCCGTCGTGCTGCTGGGCCGGAAGAAGAGCGCTGCTCGCAAGGAGGGCCTGCGCAGGGAAGCACACGAGCATCGCGAGGAGGCCACCATCCGGGGCTCCCGCGCGGATGCCCAGGAGGCCGAGGCGCAGGAGCGCGCCGCGCGCGCGAAGCGAGAGCAGGCACGAGCCGAGGAGCAGGCAGCGCTTGCCCGCCAGGAGCGGCGAGTGGCCGAGGAGCGCCATGAGCACGCTGACCGGGTCGACCCCGACACCGACGACGACGGCGGGCGCAACGACCGCACTACGAGGAACACGAGCGCCTAGCGCATCGGAGAACGAGGCGAAGCGCGGGCACGTGGCACACGGAAGGCGGGCTGGGGCAGAACGGCTGCCTAGCGCTGGTGTTCGCGCAGGAACTGCTTCAGGCCATCGATCTGCTGATCCACCTCGCCGCGGTCGACGGGCTCGACGCCGGCCCCTCCACCGCCGCCGTCGTTTGCGTTGAGTAGGGCGAGGGTGATCGCCACCGCTGCCATCAGCACCGCGAGCACCGCCAGGAAGCGTCCGAGACCCCGCTTGCGCTCGGACTGGCTGCCCTCGCGCCGGTCAGGGACGCCCCCGCCGGCAGGAACTCGAGGCGGGACGGGGGTGCCCCGGCCGGTTGTGGGCGCCGACACGGGCGCCCCTCGACGGGTGCGCAGTGCCTGGGTGGGGGCCGTCATGTCGGCCAGGGCGTGCGTGGCTTCCGTTTCCTCCACCCCCATGCCCGCAGCCAGACGCTGCGTGACCTCGGTGTCGCGGCCTTCGAGCCCGGCGTCGAGGGCACGGGCCAGCTCGACGGTCGTGGGATAGCGGTCGGCGGGGTCGCGCGCGAGGCAGACCAGGATCGCCCGGTCGAGCTCGCTTGGCACCTCCGGGCGGTGTGCCGCGACCGGATCCACCGATTGCTCGATCTGCTTGAGCGCCAGCTCGGTGAGCGACGAGTATTCGTGGGGAAGCCGGCCGGTGAGGAACTGGTAGGCGCAGACGCCGAGGGAGTAGATGTCCGAAGGTGGTCCCGCCTCCTCGCCGCTTGCCTGCTCCGGGGAGAGGTAGGCAGCGGTCCCGAGCACGGCGCCGACCTGTGTCAGCCGCGTCTGCTCGGCCGCCTTGGCGATCCCGAAGTCGGCGAGCTTGGTGGCGCCGGTCTCCTGGGCCACCAGGAGATTGCCCGGCTTCACGTCGCGGTGCACCACCCCGGCCCGGTGGGCGTAGTCGAGCCCGTGGCAGGCGTCGCGCACGATCTTCACGGCATCGTCGATCTCGAGCCGCTTCTGGTCGCGTAGCACGTCTGCACAGGACGGGCCGTCCACGAACTCCATGACGATGAAGTGCCGGCGCGAGTCGGCGTCCTCGCCGGAGTCGAAGACCTGCACGATGTTCGGATGCTGGAGGCGTGCCGCGGCGAGGGCCTCTCGGCGAAAGCGCGCCACGAAGTCCTCGTCCTCTGCCAGGTGCTCGGCCAGCAGCTTCACGGCCACCGGGCGCTCGAGCACCCGATCGGTGGCCAGAAAGACGGTGGACATGCCGCCCGCTCCGAGGCGGCCCTCGAGTCGGTAGCGGCCCATGATCTCCCTCGGGGCGGCCATCAGCCTTCTGGCGCCGGCGGCGCGGGCTGACCGCCGCCGCTCGGGTCCGGCACCTCGGTGCCTCCCGGCCCGGTGCCATTCCCATCCCCGTCGCCATTCCCGTTGCCCTTCTCCTTGTCCTTTTTCGGCTTCTCCTTCTCGGGCACGGTCTCCTCGGGCACCGTCTCCTCGGGCACCGTCTGCTGCGGTACGGTCGGTGGCGCAACCGGCTGCTGCGGTGGTGTGGGCTGCGTCTCGGTGGGGGAGTCCTTGACGTCAGAGCAGCCCTCCCGGGTCAGCTCCTGCAGCCTTGTCAGACTGGCCTCGAGGGCCTCTCGCACGTCGGGATCGACGTCCTCTGGCAGGCCCTCCACCGTGGCGTCGATCGCCTTGTAGGAGTCCTTCTCGATGTCCTGGCAGGCGCCGGCGTTCCCGTTGTTCGTGCCGTCGTCGTACCTGCGCTGGACCTCGTCGAGGCGCTTCTCGAGTGCCGCCACGGCCTCCGGGGGCAGCGGCTCGCCCTGCGGCTCATCCGAGGAGCCGCAGCCGGCGGAGAGGAGCAGGGCCGCGCTCCCGCCGAGCGCGACGAGGTGTCGGCGGCGAGGCTTCACTGCCCGAGGTAGAGCCGCTCTCCCAGGCTGCGCGGCAGTCCCGCGTCCACTATCGCCTCGGCGGCGTCGTCGATCGGGTACTCCACGCGCCGCCACTCGCCCGTCCAAGTGTCCACGTCGAGCAGCATCCACGCCGCGCGCGGATCGCCGTCCCGCGGCTGGCCAACGCTCCCGGGGTTCACGAGCCAATCGCCCTCTGAGAGGTCGAGCACGCTGCCGCCCCTCACCTGCTCTCCCATGACATCGCCGTCGGCGCGCGTGAATCGCAGCGCCACGTGGCTGTGGCCGATGGCTCCCACGCGGTCGGGCATCAGGTCCATGCACGCCTCGGCCTGCATCGCGGAGAGCACGTACTCCCAGACCGGGTCGCGCGGGCTCGCGTGATAGAGCCCGATGGGCCCGCCGACCCTCGAGGGCTCGAGGGAGCCAAGGAAGTCCAGGGTCTCCTGCGTGGAGCTCTGGCGGGTCCAGAGCGCGGCCTTGGCCGCGGTGGGCGAGAAGTCACCGATGCTTATCCGGTTGAGCACCCCCAGGTCGTGATTCCCCGCGAGGCACAGGTCACAGCGCTCGGCTGCAAGCTTCACGCACTCGTCGGGATGGGCGCCATAGCCCACGAGGTCGCCCAGGAACCAGATCGCATCCACATTCTGGGCGTCCACGTCCGCGAGCACGGCGATGAAGGCGGGCAGGTTGCCGTGGACGTCTGTGAGCAGGGCGACCCTCGTGGGAGCGCCGTTACCCTCATGGGCTTGAACGACCGGCGAAAGCTCCGTGCTCCCGACGGAAGACAGCTGCGTATGCGCGGGGCGGTCGTTCAACGTTCTCGCTTACCGGTGGCGATCATCGTGGCGGTCGTGGCGGCGGGGACGGCAACGCTCATCCTCCGTCCCAGAGGCGGCTCCCTCGAACCCACCGCGGTCCAGCCCGAAGCCTACTTCAGCCCCGCCCAGCTGGAGCGGGCAAGGGACTTCCGCGAACCCCAGCGGCTCCTGGGCCTGGGCGGGATCGCGCTGAGTGGGGCCGGCCTGGCGTTGATCGCGCTGCGCCCGCCGCGGCGCGTGCGCCGGCTCTTGGAGCGGGCGGCCACGCGCCCGTTGCGGGGAGCGGCGCTCGCGGGAGCCGGCATCTCGGTGACGCTGGCCGGAGTCGGGCTGCCGCTTGCGGCCTGGAGCCACGAGCGGGCGGTGGACGTCGGCCTCTCCACCCAGTCGCTGGGAGCGTGGCTCGGCGACGTGGCCAAGTCCACGGCGATCGAGGCGGCCCTGGCCGCGCTCGGGGCGGTCGTGGCGCTGGCTCTCATCCGGCGCTATCCGCGCCGCTGGTGGGTTCCCGCGGCCGGTGGGGTGGTCGGCTTTGCCGTGCTCACCCTGTATCTCTCACCGGTCCTGATCGACCCTATCTTCAACAAGTTCGAGCCGCTGCCGGAGGGCAAGCTGCACTCGGACGTGCTCAGGCTGGCCGACCAGTCGGATGTGGAGGTGGGCGAGGTCCTCCGCGTGGACGCCAGCCGCCGGACCACGGGGATCAACGCCTACGTCGGCGGGCTCGGGCACACGAAGCGAGTGGTGCTCTACGACAACCTGATCGAGGGGTTCCCCGAGGATCAGGTGCGCTCGGTGGTGGCGCACGAGCTCGGTCACGTCAAGGGACGCGACCTGCCGCGCGGCCTTCTCTGGATCGCGATCGTGGCACCGGCGGGCACCCTGCTGATGCAGCGCCTGGCCGAGCGGTTCGCCGCCCAAGCGCCGCTCGGCGCCACCCGCAACTCCGGCGGCGGTGAGCGGGCCGGCCCGAAGGTGGTCCCGGCCGTGGCCCTCGCCATGGCCCTCGTGAGCTTCGGCCTCGCCTGCGCGGGCAACGTCCTCTCGCGTCAGGTCGAGGCCCGTGCCGACGCCTTCGCGCTCGAGCTCACCCGGGAACCGGCGGCCTTCATCGCCCTCGAGCGAAGCCTCGCGCTGAGGAACATCTCTCAGCCCGACCCGCCGAAGCTGTGGCATCTGGTCTTCGGCACCCACCCCACGACGATCGAGCGGATCGGCGTGGGAGAGACCTACGCAAGGAAGGAATGACGCGGGGCTACCGCTCCGTGTCGTCGTCGAACTCGGGGAGGTTCTTTATGCCCTCCCGCGTCCGCCACTTGGAGAAATTGTCCTCCATGGCGTCGATCAGCTCCCGCATGAACCGCGGCGAGAGGTTGATCCGCGAGACCACGACGCCCGGCACGGCCTCCTCCTCTACCTCGTGGTCCACGCGCGCGAAGGTCACCGTGAACTCGTAGTCGGAGTGGCTCACGTTCGCGAAGTTCGCGTAGTGGCCGGCCATGACCTCGGGGTCGGCATGGATGTCGAAGTGGCGTTCTGCGTCGGCTTCAGGCACGCCTCTAGTATCGCAGTCCCCGTGAGGAGTGCTCCTTGAGGATCCTCGTGCTGGCGGTCGGCCGGTTGAGGCCGCCCTATACCGACGACGTCCAGCACTACAAGAAGCTCCTCGCCGGGCATGCCCGGGTGGAGCTCGAGGAGGTGCGCGAGGACGAGCGGGTGCCCCGAAGGATCCCCGACCGGGCGTTCCTCTGCCTGCTGGCCTCGGATGGCAAGGAGATGACCTCGCCCGCCTTCAGCGACTTCCTCGAAGAGCGGCGCCGGGAGGGGCGCGACCTGTGCTTCGTGATCGGGGGCCCCCGCGGGATCGACCTCTCGCACTGCGACATGCGGCTGTCGCTAGGCCGGATGACCCTGCCACACCAGCTCGCGCGCGTGGTCCTGCTCGAGCAGCTCTACCGCGGCCACAAGATCCTGGCGCGGGAGCCCTACCACTACTGACCGCGCCGGGCCGCGCTCCGATGCGCAAGACTGAGTGGCGTGGGCGGGAATCCAAGGGAGGCGGCGGCACGCTGGGACGCGCGTCGCGGCACGAAGATGCGCGCGGTGCGGCTGCTGCTGGCCATGCTCGCGCTGCTGGCGGCGGCAGCTCCCGCGTCACATGCCTCCAGCCGCCAGATCTCGATCTTCCAGGACGACGCCGCCTTCCTCGGGATCTCCCAGCACGACCCCGACAAGGCCATGGAGGAGGCAAAGGCCCTCGGCGCCGACGTTGTGCGCACCTTCGTGGTGTGGAACCAGGTCTCCCCGCAGCCGCAGTCGCGGGAAAGGCCCGCGGGCTTTGACATCGGAAACCCCGATTCGCCGGGCTATGACTGGAAGATCTACGACGACTTCGTGGATCGCGCGCGCCGCCACGGGCTGAAGGTCTTCCTCACGCTCACCCTGCCGATGCCCTACTGGGCCTCTGAGGAGCCCTCGGGCTGCCCCCACCACACGGGGGGCTACAGCTTCCTCGAGCTGTCCTGCATGTGGAAGCCAGACCCGGTGATGTTCGGCCAGTTCGCCCACGCGGTGGCGCGGCGCTACGGGACTCAGGCAGCGGGGTCTCACGGCGGCTCGGTGGTTCTCTACTCGATGTGGAACGAGCCCAACCTCGAGCACTACCTCTTCCCCCAGAAGGCCCGCCAGAGCGGCCGCACCGTCGACGTGGCCGCAAAGCGGTACCGGGAGCTCTGGTTCGAGGGGTGGAAGGCCATCTCGATCAGCGATCCGCCGCGGCAGAACGACGTGCTCTTCGGCGAGACCGCTGCCATCAGCTCGCCGATGGAGACCCTCTACGCGGCGCTCTGCCTGGACCCGAAGGGCCGCCCCTACAAGGGGCAGATCCGCCGGCTGCAGGGCTGCGTTCGCCCGCAGAAGCTGCCGATCGGCGGCATCGCGGTGCACCCGTACAACAACCACGCGAGCGGGTCGGTCTTCACACGCTCCTACTCGAAGGACTCGATCGCCCCCGCCTACGTGTCGCGGGTTCATCGTCTGATGGACCGCGCCGCAAAGCTCGGCCGGATACCGACGGGCCGCGGCATCTACCTGACCGAGTTCGGGTTTCAGACCAACCCGCCGGATGGGAACTTCGGCCTCACCCTGGGCCGACACGCCGCGGCGATCAACGAGGCCGAGCGCCTCTACTTCGGCGACCCGCGGGTGAAATCGATCTCGCAGTTCGAGCTCTACGACGTGCCGGCGGCGCCTCGCGAGGACCCCGACCAGGACAAGTACACGACGGGGCTCAGGTTCCTCGACGGCACACCCAAGCCGGCGCTCACTGCATTCCGCATCCCGCTGGTGGTCACGCGGCTGGCACGCGACGAGGTGGAGGTGTGGGGCCAAGCCCGGCCCGCGGAGGGTCCCACCGACATGACGATCACGCTCTCGCCCGGGCGGGGAGGGCCATTCAGGGCGGTCCGCACGGTGCGCACGAACCCCGCGGGCTACTTCAGGGTCCGTCTGAGCAGGAAGGGGGCCGCGCGGCTTCGCTACCGGCTCGAGTGGCGCGCCCCGGACGGGGCTCTCATGCTGAGTCGCCAGGCGCGGGCGGGCCGGCGCATCCGCTACCTCGAGCCGAGGCCGGGCCCGCTGCAGCCGCGCCTGCGCGAGCCACGCCGGCGCAGCCCCCGGCGCTAGCGCGCCTGGCCGGCGCGGGACCCGTTGAGTGCCCCGGCCGGCCACGGCCGCCGGGAGGGGCCGAGCGCGGCCGGTGCGCAATGCTGCACGGGTGAGCGATCCGGTAGGCGATCTTCTCTCCGCGGTGGTGGCCACGGCCTCGGCCGTGCGCGGCGGCGGGCCGGTCCAGCCGCCCACCCTGGAGCGCCCGTCAAAGCCCGACTTCGGCGACTACTCCACCAACGTCGCCATGCTGCTGGCCCCCGGCATGGGGCAGCCGCCGCGGGCGATCGCCGAGCGGATCGCCGAAGGGCTCGGCGAGCGTCTGGGCAATGACCTGGGGCGGGCGGAGGTGGCCGGGCCGGGCTTTCTCAATCTCTTCATGTCGGACGCCTGGTGCTGCCGCTCGCTGGCCGGCACGCTCGAGGCGGGGGACGCCTACGGGGCGGGCGATCGATCGGGAGCGCAGCGGATCAACGTGGAGTTCGTGAGCGCCAACCCCACCGGCCCCGTCACGGTGGCCTCCGGGCGCCACGCCGCCTATGGCGACTCGCTCTGCCGCATCCTCGAGTTCGCGGGCAACGACGTCGATCGCGAGTACTACGTGAACGATCGCGGCGGCCAGATCGAGCGCTTCGTGGCCTCGATCCGGGCGCGCGGACAGGGCGAGGACCCGCCCGAGGACGGCTATCAGGGCGCGTACGTTGTCGAGGTGGCCCAGCGCCTTCCCGGCGCCGCCGAGATAGATGGCGAGAAGCTTGCCCGGCGGGCGGTCGAGATCATGCTCGAGGAGGTCCGGGAGACGCTCGCGCGCTTTCGCGTGCACATGGATCGCTTCTCCTCAGAAGAAGCTTTGCACGACTCGGGCGCGGTCGCGGAGGTGCTCGACAGGTTGGAGGAGCGCGAGCACGTGTACCCGCTCGACGGCGCGGTCTGGCTGCGCACCACGAGCTTCGGCGACGACAAGGACCGCGTGCTGATGCGCTCCAACGGGGAGCTCACCTACTTCGGCTCGGATATCGCCTATCACGAGGACAAGCGGGCCCGCGGCTATGACCGGGTGATCGCGGTCTGGGGCGCCGATCACCACGGCTACGTCGCGCGCATGCGCGCCGCGTGGGAGGCCCTCGGAGGGGACCCCGAGCAACTGGAGCTGCTGATCATGCAGCTGGTGAGCCTCATCGAGGGCGGCCAGCGAGCGCAGATGTCGAAGCGAGGCGGGGAGTTCGTGACGCTCGATGACCTGGTCGAGGACATCGGCGTCGACGCCACACGCTGGTTCCTGCTCCAGCGCAGCCACGACACCCCACTCGACCTGGACCTCGACCTGGCCCGCCGCCGGAGCCAGGACAACCCCGTCTACTACGCCCAGTACGCCCACGCCCGGATCGCGAGCATCCTGCGCAGGGCCGGCGAGGAGCGGGTCACCCGGGCCCTGGCGGCGGACGTGGCCGGGAGCGCCGAGGAGCTGCACCGCTCTGCGCGCTCGCTCGTGAAGCGCCTGCTCGAGTTCCCGGAGGAGGTAACGGAGGCCGCCGAGCGCCGAGCCCCTCACCGCCTGACCACATACGTGACCGAGGTGGCCCAGGACTTCTCCGCCTTCTACCGCGACTGCAAGGTGGTGGGAGCCGCGGAGGAGGGCGGCGACGAGGATCTCCGGATCGCGACCTGCGAGAGCACCCGCCGGGTGATCGCGCGCTCGCTCGATCTGCTGGGGCTCGCCGCGCCGGCGGAGATGTAGCGCGTTCGACTGGCCGCGCAGGCCTGCATGCGACGGGCCCGGCCGGCTCAGATCTCGCTGAAGAAGTTGACCCCGAGGTCGTTCATGAGGTCGAGTGCCTCCGTGTTCAGCCGGGTGAGCTCGTTGGTGTAGAGCAGCATCCCCATCACCACCAGCACCACCCCCGACACCACCGTGATCGCCGAATAGTGGTCGCGAAAGAAGCGAAAGAGGCCCGAGACCGACGAGAAGGCGAGCGCGCTGAGCATGAACGGCACCGTCAGGCCGAGCGCGTAGAAGGCCAATAGCAGCCCGCCCTCCCCGAAGCTCGACTCCGTTCCGGCAGCGGTGAGGATCGCCCCCAGGGTGGGGCCCGTGCAGGGCAGCCAGGCGACGGCGAAGGCAACGCCGGCCACGATGGGACCGCCGGCTGAGGCCCGTGACAGCAGCGCCTCGGGCCGCCACTGGCGGTTGAGGCGCGAGATGAAGAGCGTTGAGATGAAGAGCACGCCGAGCAGCGCGATCACGACCCCCGAGATCTGTCGCAGCAGCAGGCGGTTGTCCTGGAGCAACGAGCCCAGGCCCGTGGCGCTCATCCCGAGCGCGATGAACATCACGGTGAACGACAGGCAGAAGAGCAGCGCCGGGCCGAGCACCTTGCCGCGGCCCCGCCCCTCCTGCAGATCGGCGAACGAGACGCCCGAGATGGTCGACAGGTAACCGGGCACGAGCGGCAGCACGCAGGGAGAGATGAACGAGATGAAGCCGACCGCGAAGGCGGCCACCACCGTGGTGTCCACGTCAGCCGCGATCACCTTCGCGGGCTCATAGGTCGTAGCGCTCCAGATCGGACTCGAGCCGCCTGGCGACCGCGCTCGGCGGCTGCTCGGCCGCCGCGCCGCCGCGCCCGCCCCGCCACCTCAGCGCCGCCATGCCGAGCGCCAAAAAGGCCACGACGATTGCGAGGCCGGGCACCACATACGCGGCCAGGTCGAAGCCGTCGTCTCCGGGCACGGCCAGCACCTCGTCTCCGAACTCGGCGGCCAGCACCGCCTTGACCTGCTCTTTTGAGCGGCAACCGTCCACCAGACGCCGGATGAGCTCCCGTTCGCGGGCTGCCTGCGGCGCCTCGGTGGCCAGCTCGAGCGGTGTGCCGCACACCGGGCACATCACTTCGTCCTCCACGTCCTCGAGCGTGGTCTTCGGGCACGCCTGGGCGGCGGGCGCCGCCGCGGCGAGCAGGATCAGCAGCGTGGCGAGCGCCCGCTTCAACCGGAGGCCTCGACCAGGGGGAGCACCTTCTCGCGCATGAACCGATCGTCGACCGGGCCCCGTCTGACCGCGGCGATCTGCCCGCGGCGGTCTATCACCACCGTCTCGGGCACACCCGTCGCGCCGTAGTCCGCCCGGACCGAGTCGTCGGAGTCGCGCAGCTGAGGGTAGGTGAGACCGAACTTCCGAACGAACGCCCGCGCGTCGCTCGACACGTCCAGGACGTCCACTCCGAGCACCGTGGCCGCTCCGCCCGCCGAGATCCGCCGGTGCCAGCGCTCGAGCAGGGGTGATTCGGCCCTGCAGGGTTCACACCACGACGCCCAGAGGTTCAAGACCACGACCTTGCCGCGCAGGTCGACGAGCGAGGTCCTGCTCCCCCCGCCGAGCGCGGGCAGCTCGAAGGCCGGCGCCTTCACCGTCTCCCCCCGCGCCAGGGCCTGTTCTATCCCGCGGTCTGGCCGCTTGGACCCGAGCCCGTACCCGAGGAGCGCGATGAGCGCGACCGCGCAGACGGTGGCGACGATGGAAAAGGGGGAGAGCAGACGGCTCATCGGCACCATCCAGGGTATTGAGGAGCTCCTCCGTCCAACCCGGTCAAGGTAGAATCGGCGCTCGGCGCGGACGTAGCTCAGTTGGTAGAGCGCGAGCTTCCCAAGCTCGAGGTCGCGGGTTCGAGGCCCGTCGTCCGCTTGAGCGCACCTCACGCAACGACCCCAACTCCGCCACCCGGCTGCCCACTTCTCTTGAGTTTCGAGGCATATGGCGCAGGCTATGGCCCTCACGCGGCTCTCGAGGGGGCTCGTCGAGGTTGGGTCCTCCCGGCGAAGCGGCGCTGAGCAGCACCACCTGCCGTCAAGGGTCCCAGTCGACCCGGGCGAACTGGGCGCGCAGCTTCCCGCCGCGCCCGGGGTTGAGCGACTCCACCCACGCGATCCGACCCAACAGGTGGGAGCGAAAGTCGGCCACCCCCGACCGGTTCTCACCCGCCGGCCCGCGCCGAGCGGCGTTGTGAAGGATGGCCTTGAGCTTCTCGTACTCCCCACGTGGCACGTTGAGGCGCTCGTTCACGACGATCCCGCAGACCTGCTGTCGCGCAGCCCGAGTGGCCAACCCCGACTTGCGGTGATTGACCAGGAAGCCTTCTTCGCGCGCGATCGCGGCCACCGTCGCACGTAGCCGCTCGGTCTGACCGAGCAGCCATCGGGAGCCCGACAGCGTCAGGTCGTCGGCGTAGCGGGTGTAGGTGCCTCCGAGCGCAGCGGCCAGCTCTGAAAGCCGGCGATCGAGCCTGAAGCCGGCCAGGTTGGCGAGCGCCGGCGATGTGGGAGCTCCCTGTGGCAGGTGCGGCGTGGCGAGCCGGCGGCCGAGCCGATAGTGCGCGGCGGCCGGGGTCCGGTCGACCGGCCGCGGCACAGCGGACCATTCGTCGATGGGGACCGCGTTCGTGGTGAGCGCCGTGAGTGAGTGGGCCACCGGTTCCGGATAGCCGGCGGTGCGGAAGATGCCGAACACCCGCCCGGCGGAGACCGACGCGAAGAAGTCCTCGAGGTCGAATCGCACGATCACCGGCCGACCGGTGTGTTCGGAGGCGCCGGTGATCGCCGAGCGTCCGCGCGTGAACCCATGAGCTGCCCCGTGGACGGGGATCCAGTCGAGAATCTCGTGCAGCACCTGCCGCTGGATCGCCTTCAGCCCGGCCTTGGGACGCTCGATCACCCGTGGCGGTCCACCTGGCCGCGGGAGCCAAACGTAGCGGTAGTTGCGCAGCCGCAGATCGGTCACCGTTCGCTCGAGCCCGCGGCTATCCGCGAGCCAGTCGAGCCGTCCTGCGTCCACATTGAGAAAGGATGCCAGCGCGTCGAGGGAGGACAGCTCGGGCACCGGCCACGGGCGGCGGCCCATCTCGAGCGCCGGGAGAAACCAGCGGCGCACCTGGGGACGGTCGCGGGGCGAGCGCCAGCCGGCCGTCTCGAGCTGGAAGGCCACGAAGCGGGCAAGCTCGCGCGGCCGATCCCTGGGCGGATGCAAGTAGGCGGTCAGGACCTTCCCGATCAGCGGCGCCACCCACGCCGGTGCCGGCTCGAGCGCTTGCCCCGCCCGGTCCCTCAGGTGCCGCCGCTCCCAGGCGCCTGCGAGGAACGCATCCGCCAGGCAGCGCGCCAGGTACCAGCGTGTGCGCCGGTCATACACGGCGCAGGCAGACTAGCGACGCCGCGCACCGACCGCTCTTCGTCGTGCGCGCCCGGGCCTGCCCCCCTGTGGGTGCAGCGATGGGCTCGCGATGCTCTGCTCTGGTCAATGAACTTCCCCGGGGTAACCCCGGAGAGGGAGACACGCCCGAAGGCGCACCACCCGCCTCGGTCACACGGCGTCGCAGAGCGCACCCTACGACACGAGGCAGCCCCCCGCAGCGGGGGCCTCCGGGGCGGGAGCTCCCGGCGAGCGACCACCACATGGGGGCGACGCCGGCCCCGCCAGGGGTGTGGGTCGCAAGCGGCGGTCAGAGCCCTGCCCCCCCGGACCATCAGGGGAGGCCGTAGGGCAAGCGGCGCCGGGGGCTCCGGGGGCGGGAGCCCCCGGGATTCTCCCCCTACCCGCTCCGGTACTTCAGCCGGCTGCCCGCACGGGCCACCCGGCTGGTGAAGAACTCGCCCGTGTCGCCGTTCTGCCAGACCAGCCGCCACCGCGCGCGCGCGGCCCCGGAGCGATTGACGTTCACGCGGAAGATCCCGCGAGAGTTCGTGAGCGGCTGGGTGACCGTGGTGAACACGCCGCGGATCTGCATCTGTACTGCGACACGGGTGACCGGACCGCCGCGCAGCAGGCGGGAAGGTCGCGCCTGGCCATACACCTCGACCGAGTTGCCCGAGCGCCTGGTCACGA
>JAUJNT010000007.1:33752-55682 GCA_030448005.1 Thermoleophilaceae bacterium | reverse complement strand
GAAGGTCGCGCCTGGCCATACACCTCGACCGAGTTGCCCGAGCGCCTGGTCACGACGAGCGGCACCCGGTATGCCGCGTAGGAGGGCTTTTCCCGCCCGCCCCTGGAGCGCGTGAAGCGCAGGGCGGTGTTGAACACGTCACGCCGCGGCTCGTCTGTGAGCCCGTACTGAGCCACCGACCTGATGCGACGGTCGCCGTAGAAGAGCCGGTCGGACTCGTTGATGTAACGCGCCTGGCTGTCTAGAGAGACACCGTCTGGATCGGGTGGCCTGGTCTGGAAGCCGAACTCGGTGACCCAGACTCCCTTGCCTCTACCGATCCTGCCGCGCCTCGCGGCTCCGGACATCAGGCGGTGAAGACGCGGCATGTAGGCCAGCGGCAGCGAGGTCTTCGTCCTCGTCCTCCTCTGGGGGGTGCCGTAGCCGCCCTGGTTGTAGGGGTGGACCGCAATGCCGGCGATGTTGAGCCTGCTCACCTTGCCGGAGCATCCGTGAAGCGCCCTCAGGCGGCCGGTGAAGGGCCGGCCGCGCGGGTCGAGGCAGAGCGCCGCGCGCAGCATCGGAAGCGGCGAGCCGATCGCGGCGGTCTCCCCGAACAGCACCCGGTTGCGGCGCGCTCGGTCGTACTTGGCGATGGCCTTGTAGCCCGCGATGAAGAGCTTGCGGTACATGGCTCCCGCGGTGTCTACCGTCCCGGAACTGGTCCGCTGGAAGCGAGGGGTGAGCCACGTCTTGCCGATGTTCGGCTCGTTCCAGATCGAGTAGTAGTCGACGCTGCCCCGGTACCGCTTGGCGGCTGCCGCGGCGAACGCGCCGAACTCGCTTGCCTTGGGCCTGAATGAGCACGGCAAGCTGCGACAGCGGCGCGGAGAGGAAGACGTGAAGAAGGGACCCGGGCCGGTGATCGTCATCAGGACGCGTATCCCGTTTGCCCGCGCGAGCTGAACGAGCCGGTCGGTTGGCCCCCAGTCGTACTTCGCGGAGTTGGGGTCGCTCGCGTTGAAGCCCCTGGGCTTGCGGCGGTCGCGGGAAGTGCGGTAGACCTTGTAATGGACCAGGTTCGTACGCACGACGTCGACTCCGAGAGAGCGGAGATCCGCCATCGCCCGGGCGGGGTCGCCGGTATGTCCGAACAGCTCGCGATCGTCCTGGAACACGCTCAGCTGCGAGGAGCTGGCGCTCGCCGTCTGGGGAGCTAGCACGGCAGCCAATGCTGCGAGCAGCACGCAGGCGAGCAGTCGAGGCCTCTTGAGGTTTCTGGTCCCCACGCGTGGGCGGGGGGCCGGGGCCTGTGTGCCCGCGGCAGATCGCGTTGCGGTCGGCATGCGGTCCTTCCTGGTCGGCGCCTCGCGACCCTGGGTCACATGCGAGGCGGTTGACGGTCTCGCGATACTACACACGTGGGGTCGAGGTAAGTTGCGGCCGCGGCACGTGTGCAGGCGCGCCGGCACAACCCGGGTCAGCGGTAGAGCGGGGTGCGGGTCATGCGATCGCGCAGCACGCCCCATGCGGGCTTGCGCTGTCCCTCGTAGGTGAGAACGCCCTTGTGGTGACGGGTGTTCCTTCCTGGACCGAGGGGCGCGCCACCACCCCAGCCCGGGAAGATCTCGAACTCCCGCAGGGTCCAGTGGACCGCGCCTGAGAGGAATGGCAGGCGCTCCACGACGTCGAGCGTGCGCGCGATGTGCATGTTCTGGAAGCTGTAGCTGCCCTTCTCCTCGGCGGACCTGGCCGCCATGTCGGGGCGCCCCTCGGCCCCGAACTCGGTCATCACAAGGGCATGCCTGGGATAGTTGTCGCGCATCTCCAGCAGGAAGGGCTCGAGCGTCGCGAAGTCCGCTACCCAGGGGTACCAGCCGAAGTACTGGTTGATGCCGATGATGTCGAAGCGCTGGTAGGTGAACTGCTCGGAGAAGCCGGGCCGGCCCTTGATGTCGAGCGCGATCGGCAGGGTGGGATCGAGGTCGCGCGCCCGCTCGGAGGCCGAGATGAGGAAGCGGCGGGTGCCCGGCTTCTTGTCGGGGGTGAAGGTGAGCTCGTTGGCCACGGAGTGCGTGATCACCGAGGGGTGGTTGCGGGCCGCCTTGACCGTGCGCTCCACCTGCGCCACGGCGCGGGCCCGTTCCAGCCTGTACCGGAGCAGGTTCCCGCCGTGATCCCGCTGCCAGACCGGCGCCTGGTTCCACACCATGATCCCAGCGCGATCGAGCCGGGACAGCAGGGGCTCGCTGAGCACGTAGTGCGAGCGCGTGATGTTGGCGCCCACCTCCTTCAGCTCGCGCACCATCGTGTCCATGTCGCTTCCCGTGATCGCCGCCCCATGTCCGGGCATGTCCTCGTGCATCGACGCGCCCCGGACGTTGATCTGGCGGTTGTTGAGGAAGAGCAGGCCGCGTTTCACCTTCACCGAGCGCAGGCCGATCTTCTTGCGGACCACCTGCTGGGTGCGGCCGCGGTAGCTCAGAACCGCCCGGGCGTCGTAGAGCTGGGGGCGCTCGGGAGACCACAGCTTGGGCGCCGGAACCCGCATCTCGAGGTTGCCCAGCCGGCGGGCCGAGCTGCGCGAGCCGCGCAGCGTGAAGCGCTTGCTCGTGACGCGTCCGTCGGGCGCGCGCAATCGCAGGCTCAGAGTCGGCTGTGGGAGCGCCACCGGGCGGCTGCCCGCCCCTCGCCTGCGTACCACCCGCTCGCGCGGCAGCTTCGAGAGCAGGCCGTCCAGGATCACGCCCGCGCGGCAGCGGCGGGCCCGGCCCTTGCAGGTCACGTCGGACAGGAAGGCCGGGTCGCGCACGTGGGCCCTCCCGCGTGGCACGAGCGAGACGGGCCGGGTGATCCCGCCCCAGTTCCACCATCCCTCCGGCGCGCGCGGGTCCTTCCGGCTGTCCACCTGCACGGTGAGCGTGTTGATGCGCCCGGGCACGAGTCCCTTCGCCGCGATCTCGAACGGCGTGTAGGGATCGACGCTTATCCCGATCCGGCGGCCATTGAGAGAGACGACGCTGCGCCGGCGCGCCTGCTCGAAGCGGAACGCCCATGTGAAGCCTCTCGTGCGAGGAGCGATGAACTTGAGTCGATAGGTCTTCAGGGTCCCGCCGTAGAGCTCGGGCCGCGCGTCGGCGTCGAAGACGCTCGGCACCCGCACGGGTCGCCACCCCTCGTCCACCTGGCTCGCGCGGGGAGGCAGCAGCGTGGTGGGAGCCCTGGGCGCCTCCTGGCCCTCCTCGCTCTCCTCCGGCGGCCCCGGCTGGGGGGGCGCGGGCGCCGCGAACTCGTCGCGGATCTCCCAGCCGCTCGTGAGCGGAAGGGGCCGCGGGGCCGATGCCGCCGAGGCGCCCGCGGGCGCCAGAGAGCAAGCGACGACCCCGCAGAGCACAGCTATGACACCGCTTCTCACCTCGGACATGGCTCCATGTAACCCAACTGACCCCCAATGGTTGTGGCAGAGACGAGCACGCGCGCCGAGTGCCCGATGGCAGTGTTAACGAGTCAGAGCGGCCGGCGGCTCACTTCGGAGCCCCCTATTATCGCCTTCCTTGTCCGAGCCTGGCATATCTTCGGTCCTCAGGGGCCGCGATCGACTCCTGATCGCCGCCTTCGTGGTCGTCAACATCGTGGTCGTCCTCGCCGTGCTGCGGGACTCCAACGACGACAACTCGGGTGAGGAGGCCGCCGGCCCGCGTCTCCCGCGCGTCGGGAGGGTGGTGGAGAACCGCGCCATCGGGGCCCGGATCCGCATGCCGAAGGGCTGGAAGGTCCGGCGCGGGGGGCGCATGATCATCCTGCGCAGCCCGGAGTCCTCCACGATCATGTCGATCTCGGGGCCTCCGGGCGCCAGGAACAGCCGGAACGTGCTCGGAACGGCCGTCGCGGCGATCCGACAGCAATATCGAGGGGTGACCGCCCGGAGGCTGGCGGGCAAGGTTTCAGGCCTTCCCACGGTGAGCCGGGTCGTCTCGGCCACGAACAAGCGTGGCGTCCGGCTGAACATCCTGGTGGCCGCTCCCCAAGGACGTGCCCGCGCGTGGCTCGTGGAGGTCTTCTCCGGGCCGGGGGCGAGGGCCAAGCGCCTGCCCGAGGCGCAGGCGGCCCTCGGCACCCTCCGCCTCCGCGGCTGACCTGCAAGGGACCTGTCATCGGCGCACCGCTGGCGCGAAAGCATTATGTTGTGTTTCCGCGAGCGCTCTTCGGGGAATGCTCGTCTGGCGGAATACGCCGGGAGCCGTCTCTAGGGCGCGTTTTCCGGCCGGGGTCTTGCAACGCACAAACACGAAGTCAGGGGAATCAATGCGTAGGTTCGCGGTAGCCATCACACTTTTCGCGGCGCTCGGCACTTTGCTGATGCTTCCGCTCTCCTCCAGCGGTCAAAAGCCGAGGCTTTCGGACCAGGTCAAGGGAGGCGTGGACAGGACGGTCACCAACGTCGACACCGTCGCGGAGAAGCTGCGCGAGCAGCAGCGAAGGCTCCGCGAGCTCGCCCTGTTGCGTCAGCGCGACGCCGCGAAGCGAGCTGTTGCCGCGCCGCGGCAGGCCAGCCCGGGCCCCAGCGGCACCGGCTACGTCCCGCCGCTGCACGGCCAGAACCCGCACGGGCAGGGCACCGTGGCCACCCAGGACCTGCCGCCCTCGACCCTGCGTCCGCTGCCCGGGAACACCGCCGGTGGCAACGGCGAGATCCTCGTCACCGGCCGCACGCGTGGTGAGCAGCTTGCCCCCGGCAGCTACCGCGGTCAGATCACGATTGCGGCGCTGGCCGGCAACGACATCATCCCGCCTGTGACCACGAACCCGGGTGAAACGGAGACATTCGCCCCGCTCGACGGGATTCTCACGCCGATCTGCCAGGCGACGCAGGTCTGCCTCACCGTTCTCAACGCCACGTCCACGACCACCACCAGCGGGTCGAACAACCGCTTCTCGGTGGCCACGGCGGCTGTCGGTGGCCCCACCGGGCTCAACGCCGGCGCGGGCACCTCCAACGGGAACATCGTTGAGGACGCGAACTGCCAGACCGCACGCGGCGACTCGAACGTGGCCGACGCCACGGTCGGCGGACCGACGGGCCTCAGCGCGGATGCGCTCGAGGCCACGAGCACCAGCAGGCAGTGCAAGGACGGGACCCGGACCCAGGAGAACACCTCGAAGGTGGTCAACCTGCAGAACATGGGCCTTGCAGTGCCGCCGCTGATCTCGCAGGCCTGCGCCAACGGGGTGCCGAACACCCCCGCGCTTGTCAACGTCCTGCTTCCGGCGGTGTGCAACGCGAACGATTCCAACGGCGCCCAGGCCGGGCCCGTGTACGGCGTCCGCGAGGGTCTCACGACCTTCGTGCTCGACATCGGCATGAACGCGCTCAGCAAGACCACGACCGCCGCGGCCGAGAGCCGTGCGGTCAAGAACGCGCAGTGCTCGGACGGGGTCGACAACGACGGTGACGGGCGGATCGACTTCCCGTCCGACCCCGACTGCACCGGCCCAACGGATGATTCGGAGTCCGGCGGCGGCGGCGGCGGCGGTGGCGGCGGCGGCGGTGGCGGCGGCGACGACGACGCCGAGTGCGAGGACGGCCGCGACAACGACGGCGACGGCAGGGTCGACTTCCCGGACGATCCGGGCTGCTCCTCCCGCGACGACGACTCCGAGGATGACGCCCGCCGTGCCGGCACCGGCGGCGGCGGCGGCGGTGGTGGCGGCGGTGACGCCGCCGAGTGCGAGGACGGCCGCGACAACGACGGCGACGGCGAGGTCGACTTCCCGGATGACCCGGGGTGCTCGTCGCGCAACGACGACTCCGAAGGCGGCGGGGGCGGCAACCTCGCCTTCACCGGCACGAACGTGGTGCTGGCGGGCCTGATCGGCGCCCTGCTGCTGCTCACCGGGCTCGGCCTGCGCAGCCTGCTGAGGGGCCGCACAAGGCTGGCGCCGGGCCAGCGGGGCTCCGGCATAACGTCCTAAGAGGCTGACGGATCGGGCGGGAGGCGGTCCCCTCAGGGGCCGCCTCCCGCAGCTGCCGGAGCCCGCATCTCGGTGACTGCGCGGCCCGGCGGCGGGCATCGTCATAATCCGAGGGCATGGATCCGTCCCGCAAGCGCACGCTCCGGCTCGTCGTGGCGCTCGGCGCCGCTCTCATCCTGGCCGGGGCGCTCATCTACACGAGCTTCAGCGCCTCGACCGAGGCGAGCACGCCCTCGCAAGTGGTGGCCTCCGCGGAGCCGGGGCGCTCCTACGAGCTCACCGGCAAGGTGGCGAGGCAATCGGTGGCGCGCGATGACGACCGGCTGCGGTTCGTGATCCGCGACCGGGACGGCAAGGCCGCGGTGCCCGTGTCCTACGAGGGCGTCGTGCCGGATCCCTTCCGCGAGGGGCGCGAGGTCATCGTCTCGGGGGAGATGAAGAACGGCACCTTCGTGGCTGAGCGCGACTCCCTGGTCACGAAGTGCCCCTCCAAGTTCACAAAGGAACAGACCGTCAACCGCGGTACCTGACGTGGCGGGCATCGGGTCCGCCTGCCTCTTCGCCGGCCTCCTGACCGCGGTCTACGCGGCGGGCGCCTCGCTGTACGGAGTGCGCGCCGGGAACGCCGCGTTCGTCATCTCGGGCCGGCGGGCCATCTACTGCCTTGCGGCTCTGATGCTGGGCGCCACCGCCGTGCTGCAGTCGGCCTTCCTGCGCTCGGACTTCTCCTACGCGCTGGTGGCCGAGGGCTCGTCCACCGATACCCCCACCTTCTACAAGGTCACCGCCATGTGGGCCACCCAGGACGGCTCGCTGCTCCTCTGGGCCCTGCTGCTGTCCCTGTTTGCGAGCGCGGTCCTGTTCCTGACCCGGCGCTCCCTGCGCGGCATCGCCCCGTATGCCACCGCCGTGCTCGCGATCGTGGCGGGCTTCTTTCTCCTGCTGATGGTGGGCTGGGAGAACCCCTTCGGGACGCTGGCCAACCCGCCCGCGGAGGGCGGCGGCCTCAATCCGCTGCTGCGCCACCCGGCGATGATGATCCACCCACCGATGCTCTACACCGGCTATGTCGGCTTCTCGATCCCGTTCGCGTTCGCGGTGGGTGCGCTCATCACGCGCAACACGGGTGCCGACTGGATCCGCGCCACCCGCCGCTTCGCGCTCGTGGCGTGGACCTTCCTCGGCACCGGCATCATGCTCGGTGCGCTGTGGTCCTACACGGAGCTCGGGTGGGGCGGCTACTGGGCCTGGGATCCCGTCGAGAACGCCTCGCTGATGCCCTGGCTCGTGGGCACGGCGTTCCTGCACTCGATCATGGTGCAGGAGAAGCGCGGGATGCTCAAGATCTGGAACGTGTGCCTGATCATCGCGACCTTCGTGCTCGCGCTGCTCGGAACCTTCCTCGTACGGTCGGGCATCCTCGACTCGATCCACGCCTTCGGCGCCTCGACGATCGGGGTGCAGTTCCTGGTCTTCATCGCGCTGGTGGTGGTCGGCTCCACCGCGCTCGTGATCTCGCGCCTCCCGTACCTGCGCTCGGAGGCGCGGCTCGACTCCCTGCTCTCGCGCGAGGCGTTCTTTCTGCTTAACAACCTGGTGCTCGTGGCGCTCTGCCTGGTGATCTTCTGGGGCACCTTCTTCCCGCTGATCTCTGAAGCCGTGACCGGGACCGAGGCCAGCGTCGGCCCGCCTTGGTTCAACCGGCTGACCACGCCGCTGGCGCTCGTGCTCGTGCTGCTCATGGCGATCGGCCCGGTGGTCTCGTGGCGGCGCATCTCGCCCGCCGGGCTACTACGCGCCTTCATGTGGCCGGTTCTCGGCGCGCTCTTGACGCTCCTCGTGGCGCTGGCTCTCACGCCGGCGGGCGAGAGGCCGCTCGCGCTGCTGATGTCCTGCTTCGCGGCCCTCGTGCTGGCGGTGGTGGTGCAGGAGTTCTGGCGCGGCGCGTCGGCGCGCCGCACGATCAGCGGCGACCCGTGGCCGCGTGCGCTGTCCCGCCTCGTGGCTCGCAACAGGCGGCGCTACGGGGGCTACATCGCCCACGCGGGAATCGTGGTCCTGTTCCTCGGCGTGGCTGGGTCCTCGGCGTTCCTCGAGCAGCGCGACGTGCGCCTCTCGCCGGGCGACACGTTCAAGAGCGGCGGGTACGACATCACCTACGAGAGGGCCACGGCGACGCTCGGAGAAGACCGGGCCGGCAGCGGGGCGCCAATCACCTTCGGCGCGGTCCTGAGGGCACGCGATGAGGACGGCAAGACGTTCACCCTCCGCCCGTCGCGGAACTTCTACCCCACCCAGGACGCCTCCAAGGGCGCGATCGGCCGCTTCTTCGAGGGCGAGGCCACGAGCGAGGTCGACGTGCGCTGGGGGCTGCGCCGTGACCTCTGGACGGCGATCAGGCCGGACATCAGCGCCTTGGAGGGTCCCATCCGCGAGGCCAACGCCAAGTTCGGGAACTCGAGCGGGGACGTCCAGGCCCTGGTAATCGCCGCGCTTGCCGAGCGCTACCGCCGCGACCCGGCACCGGCCACCTTCCGCGCGATCGTCTCTCCGCTCGTGTCCTGGATCTGGATCGGGGGGGGCATCGTGCTCCTCGGCGCGCTCATCGCGGCGTGGCCGTCCCCCGAGGCGCGCCTGCGGCGTGTGCGAAGCCTCTACTCGGCCAGGCTGGGACGCGACCTGCGGGCCGAGCCCTCCTAGACGCGAGGCCCTCACGCTCACCGCCCGCGCAAGTGGGCGGCACTAGGGTTCAGCGCCCGTGGAGTATGCCGTCGCCCTCATCGTGCTCCTGTGCCTCGTCGGGCTGGTGGTGATGCGCCCGCTGCTGGCCGGGGCGCCGGAGTCACCCGACGGCGGCGCCCGCGAAGAGCTCGAGGCGGCCAAGGAGGCCAAGTACCGCGAGATACGGGACGCCGAGCTCGACGTTCAGATGGGCAAGCTCTCGAAGGAGGACCACCGCTCGATCGATCGTGAGCTGCGTGGCGAGGCGATCGAGATCCTCGAGCGGCTCGACAGGCTCGACGGAAGGGCGCCGGACTCCTGACCGGGGGCTTCCCGCTACCCTCCCCGGTCGATGGAAGCGATTCTCAGCGGTCTGCAGATCATCCTGTCGGTGGTGCTCATCGTCCTGATCCTGCTGCATTCGGGCAAGGACGCCGGGCTCTCCGGCGCCTTCGGCGTGGGCACGGGCGGTGGCCCCTTCGGGGGCGGTTCGCTCGTCGAGCGCAACCTGAACCGCTGGACCGTGGCGTTCGCCCTGCTCTTCGTGGTGAACGTGATCGTGCTCCTCAAGATATGAGGCTGCGCTACGCCCCCGCGGTTCCGGTGAAGCGGACCCCCTCGGCAAGCAGCGGCGGGCAGACCGTGCCCGAGGCAAAGCGCCTGCCGTAGTACTCGCCGTCCGCACACAGGGTCGGTCTGGCACCGAGCGCGCGGGTGCGCGCGAGGATGCCGAGCGCGGTATCGGTGATGCGCATGTCGGCGACCGGCGAGGTCACCCGGCCGTCCTCGATCAGGAAGGTGCCGTCGCGCGTCACGGCGGTGAAAGCGGACTCTTGGGGCCGCAGGATGTTCGTGTACCAGAGGCGGGTCACGTAGATGCCCCGCTCGACCCCGGCACACAGGCTGGCCTCGTCGGTCTCGCCACCTCCCAGCAGCACGAGGTTGGTGGGGCGGGGGCCGTCCACCGTGCCTCCCGCCACCAGCGCGTGGCCGGTGGTACCGGCACCTGCCAGCGCGGCGCTTCGCGTGTCGTGCACCACCCGGTGGGCCACCCCGTCCTGGATCAACGGCAGCGGCGCCTTTGCCACGCCCTCGGCGTCGAAGGCGCGCGGCAGGGTGCCGGGGAAGCGCGGCGAGTCCGACAAGCTGATGGCGGGCGAGACCACGCGCTCTCCGAGCCTTCCGCTCAGCGCTCCCTGGCCTTCCCCGTGAACCAGCCCGTTGAACGCCGCGTTGGCAAGTACACACAGCAGCTCGCTGACCGCGTGCGGCTCGAGCACCGCGGTGTACTCGCCCGGCTCGAGCACAAGGGTGTCGGTGTCCCCCGTGGCCTTCTGCGCCGCCCGTTGGGTCAGCGCACCGCCGTCGATGGCGGCGGCCGAGACGGCGGCGGCCGACGCATAGCCGCTCCGTTCCCCTGGCCCGATCGCCACCACCTTCATATAGGCATCGGTCACGCTGTCTGACACCAGGCTGCCGTCCGGCGATGCGATCGCCCTCTGCACCTCTCCCGCCGTCCAGATGCCACCGGCCTCGACGCCGGCGGCTGCGGCGCTCTCGAACGCTGCCTCGAGCGCCTGGTCTCCCCGTGCAGTGTCGAGCGCAGCGGTGGCCGGGTCATGACCCTGGTGGGGACGGGGCGCGGCCCGTTCGGGAAATCCCGCAAAGCTACCCCGCCCGGAGGCATCGGCGGCCACTTCGGCCGCGCGCGCGGCTCGCGCCATGCACAACTCCAGGTCCTCGGTGCGGGCGCCGTTGGTCGAGGCGCCGCCCACGTGCCCGCGGCGCAGGGCGGCGATCTCCAGCGTCAAGTCGTCGACCGAGGTGAGCTGCGTGCGCCGGGAGTGCGCAAAGCGCAGCACCGCCCAGCGCTCCCGCGTGGCGGTGATCAGCGCATCGCCGGGAACCACCGCGACGGCCCTCTGCGCCAGCTCCTCCGGGCTCACGACAGGCCGAGCTGGACGTTCCGAAAGCGTGCCGGTGCCGCGCCGTGAGACACGTGTGCCAGCTGCCCCGGCTCTCCCTTGCCGCAATCGGTGACGGACACCAGGCGCCAGGCGGGCGCAGAGCACACGGCGTCGAGCCCGGCCCACAGCTCGGGTGTGACCCCCGAGTACACGGGGTCGCGCAGCATGCGCCCCAGCCGGCCATCCACGATCTCCCACGCCGCCTCGCCAGTGAACTGGAAGTGGAGCCTGCGCGAGTCGATCGACCACGATCGGTTGGTGTCGATGTAGACGCCGCGGTCGGTGGCCCCGATCAGCTCCTCGAGCGTGCCGGCGTCTCCCGGGTCGAGGCCGATGTTGGTCATGCGCACGATCGGCTGGCGGGCAAAGCCCTCGGCCCGCATGCAGCCGCCCGAGCGCGCCAGACCGATCTCGGCGGCGCTCTCACGCGAGGAGAGGAAGCCGCTCAGCAGGCCATTGCGAACGATGGGGACGCTCTGCGCGGGAACGCCCTCGTCGTCCCACCGGAAGCTGCCAAGCCCTCCGACCAACGTGGCGTCCGCCGTGACGTTCATCTGCTCGGAGCCATATCGAAGCGAGCCGAGGCCGCCGGCCCGGACCCAGCTCGTGCCCGCGTAGGAGGCCTCCCCGCCCAGCACGCGGTCGAGCTCGACGGCGTGTCCCACGGACTCGTGGAGCTGCATGCCCAGCTGCTCGCCGGCGAGCACGAGCGTCGTGGGGCCGGCGGGACAGGCCGGGGCGCCCAGCAGCGCGACAGCCTCGGCCGCAACCCGTGGGGCGTTGGCGGCCAGCTCCAGCCCCAGCACGTGCTCCCAGCCTGCCTGCGCGACGCTGCCGGAGTGCGAGCCGGGATAGGAGCGAATCTGAGCGCCGTCCCTGCCCACCGCGATCGCGGCGATGCCGCCGCCGCATTCGGTCAGCAGCTGCCGGCAGCTCGCGCCCTCGCTCGATACAAACTGCTTCTCCTCCGATCGCGCCATCGTGCCGGCGCGGCCGACCGTCACGCCACGTTGCTCGCGCAGCGCAGCCTCGGCGGGGATCAGCAAGGCCAGCTTCTCATCGAGTGACACGCCGAAGGGGTCGATCTGCGCATGGCTTGAGTACTCGCCGCGCGACCCCGGCTCTTCGGTCAGGGGGGTGTGGGGCGCCCGCGCGCCGCCCTCGGCAAGGGCGATCGCCCGGGCCAGCGCCTCCTCGCCGGCCCCGCGGTCAGAGCCGCGTGCCGCGGCGAACGCCCACGCGCCGCCGCTGCGTATGCGTATCCCGATTCCCTCGTCCTCGTGCGAGCCGAGCGCCGCCGGCTCGCCGTTGCGCACGGTGAGCTCCTCCGTTTGCCGCCGGACGTGGCGGGCGTCCACGTAGGGAAACCTGCCCGCGGCGCCGTCGATGAGGTCGAGCAGGAGGTCTCGCATCTGGCGTGCGAGGCTATTCCTCGCGCGCCGGGGCCGTCTACCCGAGGACCCTTTGACAGCCTCAGGTGGCTGGGGGTGCCAGCGCGAACGCCTCGACCGCGAAGTCCGGGTCCACGTGGTTGGCGCTCATGAAGGCAAGCACCTTGCGACCCGTGAGCTCCTGGATCAGGTTCGAGAGGTCGTGCTCCATTGCCACCTGGTAATCGTGGCGGGTGCGTCGCACGGAGTCCTCGCGGCCGATCTGGGCGAGCTTGCGCTCGCCCTTGGTCAAGCTGTCCTCGAGGGTCACGAAGACCCAGTCGCCGCTGAGCGTCGTGCGGACCTTGGTCGGGCCGCGGCCGGTGTACTCGGAGATCGTCCCCACGACGCCGTTCGATATGGCGGCTTGGAGGGCCCCTGCCTGCAGATGAGCCGGTTCTGAGCTGGACATGCCAGCCTTTCCTCCGCCAGCCCTCACAGTGGACGCGCGGAGCGGAGGGTGACGGCGAAAGCCCCACGCGCCCTTCGAGTGTAGCGGGCCAGAGGGAAGGCATGGGGTCGCCACCGCCTCGACGGCATCGAAAGGGGGACCCGGGGACAACGAGATTGGGCGTCCCTGCGACACTTAGACAAATGGCTATAACGCTCACCCAGCTGCGCAGCTTCCTTGCCGTGCTTAGGACGGGCTCGGTCACGGGCGCCGCCGATGCCCTGGTGGTGACTCAGCCATCGGTATCCGCGGCGCTGTCGGCGCTGTCGCGCGAGCTCGGGATCGAGCTGACCGAGCGCGTTGGCCGCAGCGTCAGGCCGAGCCCCGCCGGGCGGGCGTTCGCACCCTACGCGGCCGACGTGATCGGGCTGCTCGAGCAGGGGAGCCGGGCGGCGCGCGAGGCCTCCGACACCACGGCGCGGGAGGTCAGGGTCTCGGCGGTCACGACCGCGGGTGAGCACATCGTCCCTCCCCTGATGGAGGCCTTTGCCGCGCGGCATCCCGACATCGCGCTGTCGGTCGACGTCGGAAACCGCGAGCGGGTGTTCGAGCGGATACGCAGCCGCGCCTCCGACATCGCCATCGCCGGTAGGCCGCCCCGGAACGGCGGGATCGAGGGCATCCCGTTCATCGAAAACCCCGTCGTGCTGATCGCCGCTCCTACCGACCCGCTCGTTCGGGCCGGGGAGGTCTCGGTGGCAGAGCTCGGCACCCGCCCGTGGCTGCTGCGAGAGGAGGGCTCCGGGACGCGCATGATGGCCGAGGAGTTCCTTGCCAGGAACGACCTGCACCCGGAGATCCTCACCCTGGGGTCCAACGGAGCGATCAAGCAGACCGCCCGCGCGGGCCTTGGCATCTCCCTCCAGTCGCTGCTGGCCACGCACCTCGAGCTCGAGCTGGGCCTGCTCGCCACGGTCCAGACACCCGCCGCGCTGCCGGAGCGCCACTGGTACCTCCTGCAGCCGACGCGCGGGCCCGTCAGGGAGTCGGTCCGAAGGTTCGCCGAATTCGCCCCGAGCAGGGAGGCCCGGCGCGCGGTAGAAGAGGCGAGGCTCGTATGGGCGCCGGGCGCGGAGCACGCCCGGACAGGCGGCGGCCCGGGCTAGGCCGTCGCCCCCTCCTTCGCGCCCTCGTCCTCCGGGTCCTTCTCGCTCTCGGCCTCCCCCTCGCGAAGGTGCCGGTCCTTCTCCTGCTGCTCTTCCTCGTGCTGTTGCTGTGAGTTGGTCGGGGCCTGCTTCTCTCCCGTCCGGGCGCTCTCTCCTCCGAGGGCGATCGCCGCCTTGGCGGTGGCCAGCTGGTAGAGGATGAGAAGCTGCACCAGCGCGAGCGACTCGGACCGCTGAAGGTCGTTGCCGATCGTGTACTCGCCGAGCCGCTGAGAGCGGAGGTGGGTTGCGAAGTGGAGCCTCTCCCAGATGGCCTCTTCAATCTCCGCCGCGCGCTCCGGCTCGATGTCGCCGGGGATGCCCACGTGGCACTCATTCTCGCGGTCGTCCACCTGGATGCCCTTGGAGCCGTTGCCCTCGAACGGCGACAGGTCCGGATGCGGCAGCTCCGCGCGCAGCACCAGCTCCGCATCCAGCACCTCCGAGCCGCCGTCCCCGGCCGGCGTGAACGAGATCACGATGTCGGCGTCCTGCTCCTGGGGGCGGATGTACGCCGCCGAGTCCGGCTCGCGCCGGTCGAGCTCGGAGAGGACCTTGTCGGTGGTGTACCCGCGGCGTGAGGTGTCCCGCGAGACCTTCCACTTTCGCCGCAGCTCCTCCGGCGGGGCCAGGTAGACCCGCACGTCGTAGCACTCTCGCATGTCGTTCGTGTGGTAGCCGAGCAGGCCCTCGACCACGGTGAAGTCGTTGGGCGCGATGTACACGGGCGGTCCGAACGTGCCGTCGTGATGGTTGTAGACCGGCTTCAGGATCGGCTCGCCGCGGCGCAGGTGGCGCAGATGCTGAGCCATGACGTCGATGTAGTTGCAGTCCGGGTCGAGCGGCGTGATGTCGAGCTCTGCGCGCTGCTTGCGGTCATAGCGGTGGTAGTCGTCGGTGCAGACGTGCGTGACCTTCTCGGCGCCAAGGATGCGTACGAGACCTCTGGTGATCGTGGTCTTGCCTGCCGCCGAGTCGCCGACGACGCCAAGGATGATTGGTCTCGGCATGCTTCCTCCTCCTCCGTGTCTACCGGTCTATCGCGGCGGCGCGCTGTGGCGCCCGCCCGCCGTTGCCGGCCCATTGCGCTCTGACACCCCGTGCCCGGGGCACCGTGTCAAGTCTCGTCCCCGCCGGCGCCGTTGCTCTCGGCGTCCGCCATGCTCTCCTCGGTATCCGAGAACACCGAGCTCTGGCGGATGTCCTCACCTTCGATTGTTATCAGGTCTTCCTTGGTGAGTTGGCTGCCGGAGTCGAAGAGGCGCATCGCCTGTCGCATCCGCGCCCTGTCGATCGCGTTGCGGATGCTCCGGCCGTGGGCGAAGCGTGGCTGCTCGACCCGCCGCTCGATGTACTCGAGGAAAGCCTCCCTGGCGTCGTCGCCCAGCTGGTAGGTCTGGCGCTCGAACATCATGTCGGCGATCTGCATCAGCTCCTCGGGCGTGTAGTCCGGGAAGTCGATGTGATGGGCGATCCTCGACCCCATGCCGGGGTTGTTGAGGAAGAAGTCGTTCATCGGCTCCTTGTAGCCGGCCATCACCACGACGAACTCCTCGCGGTGGGTCTCCATCGCGGAGAGCAGGACCTCGATCGCCTCCTGGCCGTAGTCGCGCTCGTTCTGGGGGCGGTGGAGGTAGTAGGCCTCGTCGATGAACAGCACTCCCCCGATGGCCTTCTTCACGGCCTCCTTCGTCTTCGGCGCCGTGTGGCCCACGTACTCACCGACCAGGTCGTCGCGCGTGACCGCGATCAGCTGGCCCTTCTCGATGTAGCCGAGGCGATGGAGGATGCTCGCCATCCGCAGCGCCACCGTGGTCTTGCCCGTGCCCGGACTCCCGGTGAAGCTCATGTGGAGCGTCGGCGGCTCGGTGGCCAGCCCCATCTCGCTGCGCAGCCGCTCGACCACCAGCAGCGCCGCGATCTCGCGGATGCGCTGCTTCACCTTCTTCAGTCCGACCAGGTCCCGATCGAGCTCGTCGAGCACCTCCTGGATGCGCGAGTCGCGCACCACCGTCCCGACGTCGGCCTTGCCGTCTGAAACGGCTTCGGAGAAGTCGACCGACCCGACGGCGGCGCCTGTCTCAGCGCCGTCATCGGGTCGGATCTCCTTGCCGACGGACTCCTCGGCCTCCTTGTCGCGTTCCTCCTCGGCTCTGGCTTCTGGGTCCAAGAGTCTCCCGTGCGTGTCTCTGCCGCCTGCCATCGACGCCTACGACTCGCCGATGCCCTCGTCCTTCTGGGGGGCGACGTCCTGGTACGGAGCCGGGCTGTCGCCGTCCTCCTGACCTGCGATCGGGGAGTCCCGGCCCGGCGTGGCGTCCTGCACCCCCGCCGGATCCCGGCTTGTTGCCAGGTTCCCGGGGTTGCCGTAGCGGCGGCCGACCGCCTCTTGGGCCGCGTAGGACTTGATCGTGTATCGGATCGAGCGGTCGTGGGTCTCCTGGCGCTCGAGGGCGAAGCCGGGCTCCTCCTCGGGGCGGTGCACTATGAAGGAGAGCCGCGCGCTCTGGCGCCCCAGCGAGGGGTCGTACTCGACCAGCCTGATGTAGTGGTTCGGGTAGGCCTTGCGGCACTCGTGGACGGCCTCCATGGCCACGTTCGCCTCATTCGGCTCGAGGTCGAAGTCCGGCTGCTTCCACATGTCCCAGTACGAGTTGCGGGGGTGTGGATCGTCGGTGTACTCGACCATGATCGCGTAGTTGTGCTCGAGGCCGTAGGCGATCTGCTTCTCGATCTCCTCGTCGGTCAGGTCGGGCAGGAACGAAAACGTTCCCTGTGTGATTCTCATGGTGTCTCCTTACCTCTGTGGGCGCTCTTAGCTGCTGGCCGTCGGCGTGGCGACCTTATCCGGCGTGTCCGTCGACTCGAAGTCGAAGGTGATGTCCTTCCACACCTCGAGCGCCGACTTCAGCTCGGGGACACCCTTTGCCGCCTCCTGGAGGATGTCGGGACCCTCCTCGAAGTAGTCCACACCCTCGTTGCGCGCCTTGATCATCGCCTCGACGGCCACGCGGTTGGCGGTGGCGCCCGCCGCGATACCCTGCGGGTGTCCGATCGTGCCGCCGCCGAACTGGAGCACGCTGTCCTCACCCAGGTAGTGCAGCAGCTGGTGCATCTGGCCGGCGTGGATGCCGCCGGATGCCACCGGCATGACCGCCGCCAGCGAGGCCCAGTCCTGCTCGAAGTAGATCCCCTTCTCCGGGTCTGGATGCAGGTAGCGCTCACGGCAGACGTCGTAGTAGCCCCTGATCATCCCCGGGTCACCCTCGAGCTTGCCGACGACGGTGCCCGCGTGGATGTGGTCCACCCCGAGCATCCGGCACCACTTGGCGATCACCCGGAAGCTCACGCCGTGGGTCTTCTGGCGTGTGTAGGTGCCGTGGCCGGCACGGTGGAGGTGCAGGATCATGCCGTTGGCCCGCGCCCACTTGGACATGGAGGACATCGCCGTGTAGCCCACGGTGAGGTCCTGCATGATGATGATGCTGCCGAGCTCCTTCGCGAACTCGGCGCGCTCGTACATCTCCTCCATCGTCGAGGCGGTGACGTTCAGGTAGTGGCCCTTGACCTCACCGGTGGCTGCGATGGCCCGGTTGACCCCCTCCATCGCGGCGATGTAGCGGTCGCGCCAGCGCATGAACGGCTGCGAGTTGATGTTCTCGTCGTCCTTGGTGAAGTCGAGGCCGCCGCGCAGCGCCTCGTAGACGACCCGGCCGTAGTTCTTGGCCGACAGCCCGAGCTTGGGCTTGGTGGTGGCCCCGATCAGCGGGCGCCCGAACTTGTCGAGGTACTCGCGCTCCATGGTGATGCCGTGGGGGGGACCCGGGAACGTCTTCAGGTAGGCGACCGGAATCCGCATGTCCTCGAGGCGCAGGGCCTTGAGCGCCTTGAAGCCGAAGACGTTGCCGATGATCGAGGAGGTGAGGTTCGCGATCGAGCCCTCCTCGAAGAGGTCGATGTCATAGGCGATCTTCGCGATGTACTGCTTGGGCTCGGAGCCCTGAACCTCTTCCACCGAGTACGCCTTGGCCTGATAGTGCTCGTGAGGAGTCAGGCGGTCGGTCCACACCACGGTCCACGTGGCGGTCGATGACTCGCCGGCCACCGCAGCGGCGGCCTCGATCGCGTCAACGCCCTCCTGCGGCGTGATCCTGAACGCGCAGAGGACGTCGGTCTCCTTGACCTCGTACTCGTCGTTCCAGTAGCCCATCTCGGCGTAGGGCGTGACACCCGACGCCCAACGGTCCTTCTTGTCCTTGCTGCCATTCTCATCGGCCATCGCTAGCTATGCCTACCTTTTTGCGTCGGGTCGTCGAGTGCACTCAGCGTACACCCCGTACATATAAGATCAAGTAAGACTTTCCTGCTCATTCATAAACTCGTTGCTATCGAAGCGGAGGGTGCCGACGCGCCCCGCGTCACCGCCGAGACCGTGGCGACACCGGGCGCGGAGTCGGTCACGCGCGGCACCACGTCGAGGATGGATCCGCGGGCGCAGTACTCGATATCGGCCTCTTGATCTGTCTCTCGGAGCACGCGCGCGTTGCTCCCTGAATTCAATGCCTCGCCGTGGTCCGCGAAGCTCGCCGCCATGCGCGCGGCAATCAGGGCGGCGTCGGTCTTCTCGCCTTCGAGGCGCGAGACGATGAGGCCCGCCAGGTAGACGTCCTCGATCGCCATCCCGCCGTCGGTGCCCGCGCACACCACCGCCACGTTGTCCGCCGGCAGGGCCTGGAGCACGGCATCCAGGTTTGCCAGCGACGCCAGCACGACCTCACCAGCGCGCTCGGCCGCGGCGACGATCGCGCGTGAGCCGTTCGTGGTGCTCAGGACGATGTCGCCGGCCCCGGTTCCCTCGAAGCCGAGCGGCGAGTTGCCTCGATCGAAGCCGGGAATGGCCACGCACTCGCGCTCGCCGGCCAGCAGGCGGCCCGGTTCGCGCAGGCGCTCAGCCGTCTCCACGTCCTGGCAGCAGAGCACCCTCTCGTGACCCGCCGCGAGGGCGGCGGCCACCGTGGTCGTTGCACGCAGGACGTCGACCACGACGGCTACGTCGGCGGACTCGAGCTCCGAGGGAATGAACGCTACGTCAACCACGCATGAGAGCTCGCGTCACGCCACGAGCTCCTTCTCCATGTCCTCGGAGTACTCGCCCTGGCGAGCCGCGGCGTTGCAGCGCGCGCGATGCGCGAACGCCTCCTGCGCCTTCTTCACGTTGTCCGCCTCGCCGCTCCAGACCTTGAGCGGCGCGCCGATCAGCGCGCGTCCGTAGGAGAACGTGAGCTCCCACGGCACGCCGCCGATGTTGTTCATGGCGCTGAGGTGCGCCGCCGCCTGCTCATCGCTCTGGCCGCCCGAGAGGAACGCGATCCCCGGCACCTCCTCCGGCACGACCTCGCGGAAGAGGTTGAGCGTGCGCTCGGCAACCTCCTCGACGCTCGGCTGGTCCGGGTTGTCATAGCCGGCCATCACCATGTTCGGCTTGAGCACCATGCCGGGCAGGTGGATGCGCTGGAGCTCGAGTTCGCGGAACACGGCCGTGACCGTCCTGCGAGAAACCTCCTCCGCGACGTCGATCGCGTGGGAGCCCTCCATCATCACCTCCGGCTCCACGATCGGCACGATCCCGGCCTCCTGCGCCAGCGCGGCGTAGCGCGCGAGGGCGTGCGCGTTGACGTGGATCGCGTAGTCGGTCGGCTTGCCGTCGCCCATGTCGATCACGGCGCGCCACTTCGCGAACTTCGCACCGAGATCCCTGTACTCCTCGAAGCGCTCGCGCAGGCCGTCGAGGCCCTCGGTGACCTTCTCCCCGTCGGAGCCGGCCAGCGGCTTCGCGCCGGTGTCGACCTTGATGCCGGGAAGTATTCCTACCTCGCTCAGCATCTCGGGGAAGGGCCTGCCGTCCGCGGTCTTCTGCTTGATCGTCTCGTCGTAGAGGATCACCCCGCTGATCTTGTCGCCGGCGTCCGGCGTGGTCACGAGCAGCTCGCGGAAGGTTCGCCTGGTCTCCTCGTTCGAGTCCACCCCGACGCCCTCGAGGCGCTTGGTCATGGTGCCTGTGCTCTCGTCGGCGGCGAGAATGCCCTGCCCCCTTGCGACCATCGCCTTTGCGGTTTCTTCGAGCTCTTCTCGTCGCTCAGTCATCAGGTACCTCCGTCGTTTGCTTGATTCTCACTCGCCGTGGTATGCGCGATCACGCGCTTCACCGACCCGGCGGCGACCACCATCGACTCTGTCACGTTCCAGCCATCCTCCCGGCGTGGCGCGGCCACCAGTCCTCCGGTGACCCCGCTGGCCACGAAGAACGCCTCGCCGTTCACCATCTCCTCCAGCTCGAGTACGTGGTCGAGGTCGGTGCCCTCGAGGGCCTGCTTCTCGTCGTCCTTCTGGGGGGCGAGCTTGCCCTGCATGAAGCCCCCCAGCGCGCGCGCCGCACAGGCGGTCATGACTCCCTCCGGAGTTCCGCCGATGCCCATCAGCAGGTCCGCCTCGGCGGTCGGCAGGAGAACCTGCAGCGCGCCGCCGACATCGCCGTCGGACGGTGTGGAAACGTGTGCGCCGGCAGCCCGCAGGCGCGCGATCAGGTCTTCGTGTCGTGGCTTGTCGAGCACCACCACGCGTAGGTCGGTGACGGCCTTGCCGAGCGCCTCGGCCGCTTTCTCGAGGTTGGCCTCCGGCGTCTCGTTGATGTCGATCACCCCGCGGAGCTCGCCGCGCCCCAGCAGCTTGTCCATGTAGAAGGCGGGCCCGGGCTCCCACAAGGAGCCCCGTTCGGCGATCGCGATCGTGGTGAGCGCGCCGGGCATGCCGGCCGCGCAGAGGCTCGTGCACTCGAGCGGGTCCACCGCGATGTCGAACGAGAGGGAGCCCCCCTCCCCGACTGACTCTCCGTTGAAGAGCATCGGGGCCTCGTCCTTCTCGCCCTCGCCGATGATCACCGTGCCGGTGCCCGGTGCGGCGGCCAGCTCCTCACGCATGGCGTTGGTGGCAGCGGCGTCGGCCGCCTTCCCGTCGCCCGAGCCCACGAACTCCTGGCACGCGATGGCCGCCTCGCGCGTCGCCGCCAGCGCGGTGGTCTCGAGCTGCCTGAGCAGCCCGGCCTTGGGGCGAGTGGCCGACTCGCCGACGGTCACGGCTTCCATACCCTCAACCTATCTCTCGCGGGCATCGACAGCATCTGACGCCGGGGCGGATCCACACGCTCGGGCGTGTCTCAGCGCACGGCCCAGCGAGTCGCTTCATCCCGGTCGGCGCCTCCGTCCCCATCAGCCCCGATCCTACCGCTATTCGCCGCTCAGGCGCAGCGCGCCGAAGCGCAATGGCCGCGGCCTCGGCCTATGGGATCCTCCGAAAAAGCTATGGACGCGGCCACCACCTCCCGATAGACATGGATCCCATGAGACCGGCCCTCCGCAGCCCGCCCGCCGACCCTGCCGGTCGAGCCGCAACACGGGAGCTCCGCTAGGTGCCCGCCACGGAGGACATCCGGCGAGCGCTGAACGTGGTGGGCGTCGTGGCGGTGGTCGATGCGGTGCTGCTCGTGCCGCTCGTGATCGCCGCGCTGAACCATGACGAGGGAACGGTGAGCATCCTCGGTCCCCTTCACGGGACAGGGTTCCTCATCCTCGTGGCGCTCGTGGTGCGCGGCACGCTCAAGGGCTACTGGGGATGGTGGTTCCCCGTGATCACCGTGATCACCGCCGGACCCCCGGGGTGCCTGGCGGGCGACATCAAGATCCGCCGCGAGCTGTCCGCGAGCCGGTAGGTGCCTCCAAGCTAGGCGGCCACCGTCTCACCCGTCGGCATGGACTCGATGTGGGTGACCGGCAGGCCGAGCCCGCGCGCCTTGCTCGGCAGGTCCAGGTGCAGCCACTTCGAGATGCGCTTGGGAAGCGTCGAGATTACGATCTCGTCGAAGCCCCCCGCGTTGATCGCGTCGTGGATGGCCGCGATCGGGTCCGCCGACCCGACCTCGCCCGTGACCGGCGACGACCCGGCTGCCTCGCCGAGTGCCTCGAGTGCCTCTTCCAGACGCGTCCGGGCCGCCTCGCGGCCGGCTACCTCGGGGTCGACCACGCGGTGCAGCCCGCTCGGGTGCGACGGGACGAGCAGGTGGAAGGTGGTGTCGCCCTCGGCCGCGCGCTTTCTCACCTCGTCGCGCAGGGCGGGAGTCATGGCCGTGCGGTTGGCCACCAGCAGTACACGTCTGGTCTCGGTCATGGGCCCCTCCCCGAGATAGCTCGTATCGATCGATACGTTATCGC
>JAUJNT010000007.1:19761-33652 GCA_030448005.1 Thermoleophilaceae bacterium | reverse complement strand
CGATACGTTATCGCATCGCACGGGAGGGTCAGCGCCTCGGCGGGCGTGCTCTCACGATCACCGAGACCGGTCGGAAGTCCTGCCGCCGCGCCCGCACCCGGTGCCTCCCGGCGCGAAGTCCCACGCACCGCCTCAGCCGGCCATCGGAGCCGCTGGTCCTTCCCGCCGAAGGGCCTAGCTGCACCCTGACGCCCCCGACGGGCTGACCGCTCGAGAGCACGCGGATCCGGAAGCAGCGACGCCTGCCCGCCACGACGTGGCGCGGCGACACCCGCAGGCGCATGCGAAATCGCTCGGGGAACAGTGAGACGCGCGAGAGGACCATCGAGTCGTTCCCCTTGCCCGGGGCGTTCTTGCACCCCCAGCTGCCCGTGCGGCGGGCGGAGAGCAGCGTGAGGCAGCGGCCGAGGGCCTGCTGTCCATAGGCGTTGGGGTGGGCCTCCTCGTCGATTCCCTGCCCCTGGAGGATCGGTCCGATGCCGATAGCGCGCGTCCATTCGCTTCGCGCGGGGGACGGGGGGTTGTCTCGATCCGCCAGCTGCGTCGTCCTCGAGCAGGCCTCGCGGCCCTGGAAGGCGTCCTTCAGCGACAGGAACTGGGCTCCCGCGGCAAGCGCGACCGAGCGGAGGTTGTCGTCGAGCAGCGGTACCAGCATGTCGCGCGACGCATCCAGGTCGGAGTCATAGAAAGGGCAGCCCCCGACGAAGGCGCGCCCGATGCCGACCTCCGGATAGCGGTTCTCCGAGGCGCGTGGAACGGGGGAGGGGTAGCTCTGAAGCACGAGCCTGTAATCCCACGGCCGATAGCCCGCAGAGCGCATCACGGACCGGATCTCGCTGATCGCCTTTGTCACCCCCGCGATCGCCTTGGGCAGCTTGGCGTCGATGGCGGCCCGCATGCGAGCCGCGCACGGGCGCGTGCGTGTGGCGTAAGCGGTTACGCACGCCACGACGATGTCGGCGAAGCCTATGTCGTTGCCCCCGATCGAAAGGGCGATCAGCTTCACGGTGTGATCCTTTGCGATGCGAGCGAGCTGGTCGGCCTGCGTGGCCTCGCCCTTGAACCGGCGCCCGCCGTTCGAGGCGCGGAAGATCGCGCTCGTCTGCGCGCCGGAGCAGGCGATGTTGATCTCCGTCGACACGCCAACGCGCGCGCTCAGGATCTCCGCGACGTCTGACCGGGCACACCCAGGCGGGGCGGTTCCGCCCGGGTACACCCTGCTCCTCTCGTACCTGCAGCCGAAGGGGGTGGCCACGCAGGCCCGGTCCGTGCCACCGCGGTTGCCGAGCGCGTCAGTGCTGTTTCCCTGCCACCGCCCGGCCTGGCCGGAGATGAAGCTGTCTCCCAGCGAGACGCTCGCCGTCGGCCCGCGCGCCGCGGCGGCGCCCGCTGCGAGCAGGAGGCAGGCGAGCGTGGCGATCAGTGCCGAGCCGAGCGCGAGCCCCCGGTGCGTCCTTGGCACCGGGGCGATCGAAGCCGTTCTGTCTGCCGCTGACATCCTTGCCTTCCCTCGGCTGCCGAGCCAGACAAGTGGTAGCACGTACGAGCTGTCCCTCTCGCCGGTCCGGTTGCGCCGCTTCCCGGCGGCGGTACCTTTGAGCAATGCGCAAGGTGGCGACCGGAGTGGCGGCGGCGGTTCTCTTCGGGGCCTGCGCCTGGCCCGCGGCGGCCCAGTCGCCAGCTCCCCCGGTGCCTCCTCCTGGAGTCGTGCCCCAGCCGGCTCCCACCATCGCGGCGGGCGTTCGCGCCGGCGGCGTGGGCGTCGGTGGCCTGACCGTCGAGCAGGCCACGGCCAAGCTGGCCACGGCTCTCGGCCCGAGGTTGCGCGCTCCCATCACCGTGCGCGTGGCGCGCAAGCGCTTCCGTGTGCGACCGCGGCGGCTCGGCTTTCGCTTCGACGCCGCCCGCACCGCCCGGCGGGCCCTCAAGGCGGGCCTGGCCCTGGCCGATGTCGACCCCGCCATCGGCGAGACCGTGGACGTTCCGGTGGCCGTCAGCTTCAGCCGCAAGCGCCTGCGCGGCCACGTGTCGGGGCTCGCCCGCCGCGTGCTCGTGGCGCCACGCAACGCCACGTTGCGGATCACCGTGCGCCGGATGGTCAGGCGTCGCTCCTACGGCGGGCGCAAGCTCGTGGAGTACCGGCTTCGGGCCGCCATCGCGCGCGTACTGCGAGAGCCGAGGGCCAGGCGCGCCGTCACCGGACAAAGGCGCAGGCTGCGGGCGGCCGTGACCTATCGCGCCCTGGCGAGGCTCTATCCCACCGTCGTCACGATCGACCGTGGTGGCTTTCGCCTGCGCCTCTTCAAGCGGCTGCGCTACGACAGGAGCTACCCGATCGCGGTCGGGGCCGCCGGGTACGACACACCGACCGGCCTCTTCCGGATCCGCACGAAGCAGGTCAATCCCGCGTGGCACGCGCCCAACCGGCCGTGGGCCGGCTCCTACGCGGGCAGGACGGTGCCGGGGGGAGCGCCCGACAATCCTCTCAAGGCGCGCTGGCTGGGTATCGCCAACGGCGTGGGCATACACGGCACGGCCGAGCCGTGGTCGATCGGCTCGCGCGCCTCACACGGCTGCATCCGCATGCGGGTCCCAGACGTGATCGATCTATACCCGCGGGTACCCGTTGGAGCGCCGACGTTGATCCGCTGACACGCCCAGCCCCTCTGAAGTTGTCATTGCGGAGGCTACGAGGGGCCGGTTGCCGCCGCTTGCTCCGCGGCCTTGCGCGCCCCGTCCCGCCATATGTCCCCGTGACCGGGGAGCACCGTCTGGGCGTCCGTGGCCGCGATGGCCTCGAGCGAGGAGAGGGCACGTGCGCTGTCGGCCGTTGCGGCCCCGGCGACGATGCGCGGGCCCGTGCGCCCGGTGTATACGTCCAGCGTGACCAGCGCATCCCCCGTGATGACGGCGCCGCGGTCCGGAAAGTGCAGGGAGCAGTGGCCGTGCGTGTGGCCTGGGGTGAAGACCGGCCGCGGCCGGCCGGGCACGTCCAGGTCTCCGTTTGAGGGCTGGAACGTGTTGACCTCGTCGGTGCCCTTCACCCACAGCGCACCCGAGGCTGTCATCGACGCCAAGGCGCGGGCAAAGCTCGGGTTGCGCAGGTAGGGGAGCCGGCTCCTCTCGTGATCGTAGCGCCAGGGGTGCCGGGCCACGGAGACCTCCTCAGGGTGGGTCCACAGCGGAACGCCGAGCTCGCGGCGGGCGCGATCGGCAAAACCCATGTGGTCGAAGTGGCAGTGCGTCAGCACCACGGCCTCCACGTCCTGCGGTTTGCGTCCGATCTCCCTCAGCGCCTGCTGGAACGGTCCCCATGAACGCGGGTGCGCGGCGTCCACGACGGTGACCGAGGCGCCGTCCTCGACCAGGAAGAAGTTCACGTAGCCGTCCTCCACCCGGTGGATGCCTTGTGCCGCGTCGCGTTCGAGCATGGCCACGGGGCTTCCCGGCCGGAGGGGACGCAAACGCGAGGGTTCATCGAGCGAGAGCCGGGTACTAGGACGGCGTGGCAACGTCAGACGAAGCCAAGCGGATCCTCACCGAGGAGGTACGGGAGGCCGCCGGCGATGACGCCGCGGAGCGGGCGGCTGACCGCCTCGAACGCGGAGAGGTCGGTTCGCATGGGCCGCCGACGATCGGGGCCTATCTGGCATCCAACCGCCTGGTGCTGATAGGGACCCTCGCCCTGGCGGCGATGGTTGGTGTGATCGCCGCGCTGGCACTCGAGAATTGGTGGGTCCTCGCGCTCCCGGTCCTCGTTCACGCGATTTTCTCCGGGGTGATCGCCTCGTTGGCGATCCGGGTGACCACCCAAGTCGAGAAACCGGATCCCGTGGCCGCGGGCCGCCTGGAGGAGGCGGGCGTGACCGATCCCGAAAAGGCGCTCAACGACCTGATCGAGGAGACCGCCGGTGACGAGGCCGACAGTCGTTCCCGGCGGGCGGTCGCCAAGGACGAGGGAGAGACCACACCGCCGGACGAGGACAAGGGCAAGGCCGCCGTCGACCAGCAAGGGGCGATGACGCCGGCCAGCGAGGCGACCGAGAAGACAGGCGGCTAGTCCCGCCCGCAGGATCCATGCTGCGGACGCCGCGGCCGGGCATCGGACTGACGCGAGCCCAGCGGCCGCGGAGGCGACCCTGTTCGCGCTTCTACATGCAGTGCGCCTGGGGTGACTCGAACACCCACCCCGCATAAGCAGGACAAGGCCCTCAACCTTGCGCGTCTACCAATTCCGCCACAGGCGCCGACGGTGGGTGATCATAGCGGCGGGCGCCCCACCTCTCCTTCCGTCCGAAGGGCGGCTACTATACGAACAAGTGTTCGCCGCAGTGACCGAATCCATCACCGAAGAGGAGCTTTAGATGGCCGAGATCGACCTCACGAGGCGCCAGCAGGAGATCTTCGACTTCATCAAGAGGTACTCCGCCAAGTACGGCTATCCGCCCACCGTCAGGGACATCGGCAAGGCGATCGGGCTCACGTCGTCCTCGACGGTCCACGCCCACCTCGCAAACCTCGAGAAGATCGGGCTGCTCCGGCGGGATCCCGCCAAGCCGCGCGCGATCGAGCTGCTGGTGGGAAAGGCAAAGCGGGCGGTCGGCGGCGGGCTGCCGCTCGTGGGACGGGTGGCCGCGGGTGAGCCGCTGCTCGCCGAGGAGAACATCGAGGAGTACGTCCAGATCCCGTCGCTGGCGGGGGAGACGAGGGCGAGTACGTCCTCACCGTGGCCGGTGACTCCATGATCAACGCCGGCATCCACGATGGTGACCACGTCGTCGTGCGCACGGCCGACACGGCCAGGGACGGCGAGATGGTCGTGGCGCTCGTAGGGGACTCGGAGGCCACGGTCAAACGTTTCTACAAGGAGCGCGACCACGTCCGGCTGCAGCCGGAGAACGACGCTCTCGAGCCGATTCGAAGCAACGAGGTGACCGTGCTGGGCAGGGTGGTCGGGGTGCTCAGGAGGGTGTCATGAGCTCGACCACCAGGCTATGGCCAGAGGGCCGGACGGCGACGCGCCGCAGGGAGAGAACTTCGATCTGCACGGAGGCCGAGCGGGACATGACAGAGACCTGCCGTTCAGGCGGCGCCCCGGCCGGCGGCAGGCTTACGCTCGGGCAGGTGCTCGATGGCGTCTGGGAGGGTCTGCACGCCGGCGGGGCGGCCGAATGTCCCATCTGTCGAGGTTCGATGGGGGCGGCCGGGGACACCGGCGCGGCGCGCTGCCGGGACTGCGGCACGGCTCTCTCCTGAGAGACCGGTTGCCGGCCGAGGCGGCCTGCCCCCTGAGGCCTGCTTGGCGCATCGGATCCAAGCCCTTACAATCCGGGTGCTGGCTAGACAGCCGCGGGCGCCGGAGAGAAAACCGGCGTTCGAGGAAAGTCCGGACACAACAGGGCAGGGTGATCGGGAAATCCGACCCGGGGAAACCCGCGGGAAAGTGCCACAGAAAAGAAACCGCCCAAGCGTCGGGGCTTACTGAGCCCGAAGCAGCCGGCCCGGCCGGCTGTGCCGGGATCATCGTCCCCGTCGTCGGCAAGGTTGAAAAGGTGCGGTAAGAGCGCACCGGCGGCGCGGTGACGCGTCGGCCAGGCAAACCCCACCCGGTGCAAGGCCAAGCAGGGACGTTGACGCTGCCCGCCGAGTCCCAGGTAGGCCGCAGGGCCGTGAGGCCCGGCCCGATCGCCATCGGCGACGGGTCAGATGGATGGCTGTCCACGACAGGATCCGGCTTACAGGCCAGCTACCGGAGGGGCCCCGCCGCGGCGGGGCCCCTCCCATCGGCCGGGTGACGCGCGGTGGGGGCGTACAGCGACGCGCCCTCGCGGGAGCTGTGGGCCGACGGGCGCACGAGGGATCGGGGGCGCGCACGCCCCCGACCTATCCCGGCACTCTTGTCGATTAGAGTGCCTGCTCGATGCTCACCATCGCGTTCTTGCTCCCCTTCGTGCTGCTCGGCGGCCTCGTCGTGTTCGTGGCGTTCTCCGGCGGGCCCGGCGCCGCACGGGAGGCATACCTCGCGCGGGGAAACCGGGGCTTCAAGATCCTCTTCCCACTGCTCTACTTCCTGCTGGGGCTCGTGGTCCCCGCGCTCATCCTGGCTGGGCGAGAGGAGGCTGCGGGCGGAACCGGTGCCCTCCAGAATGCGAAGCTCACGGCGCGCGAGGAACAGGGGAAGGTGCTCTTCAAGCAGCAGTGCTCGAGCTGTCACAGCCTCGCCGCCGTGAACGCGCGGGGCGTCACCGGGCCGAACCTCGACAAGATCGGTGAAGCCACACCGGCGCGCATCCGGGACGCCATCAAGAACGGCGGCACCGGCCAGGGGCGGATGCCGGCCATGCTCCTGGAGGGAGAAGACGCGGAAGCCGTGGCGGCGTACGTGGCCAAGGTGGCCGCCCGGTAGCCGGCCCCGTCGACCCGCCGGGGGCCTGTTAGGATGCCCTCGTCCATCAGCCAAAGCTCCTTGAGGGAGGAGCGTGGGGGAACCACAAAGGGCCGTCGAGGCCGGGGCGAATCGCCGCAAAGTTGCGGTGTAGCGCAGCTCTTTCAGCGCGAGCCCGTCAGCTAACCCCGCAGGCGCGTAGAGAGAGAGCCGATGCAACACTCCGGTGCCCGCAGGTTGCAGGGGGATGACTATGAGGAGCCGAGGGCGGTGCGCCACCTCAGGGCGGTCTCCGAGGAGGAGACCCGGCCAGGGGCAGAAGGCCGCCCGCCCATGTACGCGGAGAACGGCCGCCGCACGGTGAGGATCACGGGCCACCCCGTTCCAGCGCGGCGCCAGCATTCGCCCAGGCGGTCCGACATAGAGGCTAGGCCCGACCGGGTCGCACTCTGGGCGTTTCTCCTCGGCCTCTTCCTTGTGTTCATGGCGGTGGCCACCGCCAACGCCGCAGCGCTCTAGAGGCGCTACCCACCGGACCTGCCTCGCCTGGCTGCGCCGGGCTTCCGCGGCCGTTCCACGCGTCCCTTGTTCGAATAGATCCGATCCGGGTCTGCCGTACGTACTCTCGGTAAGGAGATGACAGCGACGCTCTCGTCGCCTATACTTACCCTCCGTAAGCACTCACAGAAAGTGAAGCGGCATGAAGACACAGGAGAGCAGGTTCCAAGTCCACGACGAGCTGACCGCGCCGGAGCGCAGCCTGCCGGTCCTCAAGGGTGCGCTCGCGGGTGGGGGGCAGCTCTCCAACATCATCGGGGTATTGGCCGGATCGCCGGCCACTCTCCGGGCCTACGCGCGCTTTCGCTCCGAGCTTCGCCATGGGACGCTGCCGCTGAGGACCCAGCAGCGTGTGGCCCTGGCCGTGGCCGAGCACCAGGGCAGCGAGTACGCCCTGGCCGCGCTCGGGCGCACCGCGCGTGACGCCGGTCTCGGGCTGGACGAGATCGCCCTCGCCCGCGAGTTCGACTCCCGGGACGAGCGGGAGGCATCGCTCCTGCGCTACGTGAAAGCCCTTCTGCAGAATGAGGGTGCGCCGCCCCTCCATCTGCACGAGGAGGCACGCGAGGCCGGGTGGGCCGACGAGCAGATCCTCGAGGCCGTCGCACACGTTGCGCTCGACACCTTCTCGAACCTCGTGACACGCGCCGGTGAGGTGCCCAAGGACGGGTCCGCCGAGGAGGCCCGCCTCCTCCAGGCGGCCTAGGTAGCGGGAGGGAGCCGGTGGGAACGTCTTCCATCGGCTCCGCTCCCGAGTCAATGGGCGGGGGCTTCGCCGCCCTCTCCTCTAGGATCTGACCGATATGGAAGGTGGCATAGGAACGGCTCCGGGTACGGTATCCGACGCGGCGGGCACGGCTGACCTGGATGGCCGTCCCACCTGCTGCTCGCGGTACCACCGCGCGGTCGAGCTCGTCGGCAAGCGCTGGACGGGCGCCATCCTGCTGGTACTGCTCGAAGGGCCACTGCGCTTCTGCGAGATCACCCACCTCGTGCCGGACCTGTCGGACCGGTTGCTCTCGGAGCGCCTGAAGGAGCTCGAGGCGGAGGACATCGTGGAGCGCCGCGTCTACGATGAGTCGCCGGTGCGCGTGGAGTACGCGCTCACCTCGAAGGGCCGGGCGCTCGAGCCCGCCCTGCGGGCCCTCAAGAGCTGGTCTCACTCCTACCTGTAGTCCGGGCTCCGTGCCCGCCGGGCGCGTTAGCCTAGGCGGGTGAAGGACCGCCGACTACCTCACAAGGAGCCTCATGGCTGACCAGCCGAAGACCGCGGACGACGTCAAGGCATTCGTCGAGGAGCAGGACATTCGCTTCGTCCGGATGTGGTTCACCGACATCCTCGGCCAGCTGAAGAGCTTCTCGATCAACGCCGCGGAGCTCGAGGACGCCTTCGAGGGCGGAATGGGCTTCGACGGCTCCTCGATCACCGGCTTCAACGCGATCGAGGAGTCGGACATGATCGCCATGCCAGACCCCACCACCTTCGCCCCGCTGCCCTGGCGCCCCGGCGACAAGGGCGTGGCCCGCGTCTTCTGCGACGTCGTCACCCCGAGCCGCGAGCCCTACGAGGGCGATCCCCGGCATGTCCTGCGCCGCGCGCTCAAGCGGGCGGAGGAGATGGGCTTTGACACCTTCAACGTCGGACCCGAGCTCGAGTTCTTCTACTTTCGCAGCGCAAGGCCCGAGTCCGGCCAGCCGGAGATCCTCGATGAGGGGGGCTACTTCGACCTGACCACGCTCGACGCCGGTTCGGACGTGCGACGCGAGACGGTGCTGGCGCTCGAGGAGCTCGGCATCCACGTGGAGTACACCCACCACGAGGTCGGCCCCTCGCAGCACGAGATCGACATGCGCTTCGCCGACGCACTGAAGATGGCGGATGACTGCATGACCTACCGCATCACCGTCAAGGAGTACGCCATGAAGTACGGGTGGCATGCCACCTTCATGCCCAAGCCGCTCTTCGGCGAGAACGGCTCTGGGATGCACACCCACCAGTCGCTGTTCAAGGATGGGCGCAACGCCTTCTACGACGCCGACGATCAGTACTTCCTCTCCGATGTGGGAAAGGCCTTCATCGCGGGCCAGCTCAAGCACGCGCGGGAGATCTCCTCGGTCTTCGCCCAGTGGGTGAACTCCTACAAGCGGCTCGTCCCGGGCTTCGAGGCGCCCGTGTACTGCGCCTGGTCGCGCCGGAACCGCTCGGCGCTCGTCCGGGTCCCGCTCTACCACCCCGGCAAGGAGCAGGCCACGCGAATGGAGCTTCGCTGCCCCGACCCCGCCTGCAACCCCTACCTGACCTTCGCGATCCTGCTCGCGGCGGGCCTCGAGGGAATCGAGAAGGGCTACGAGCTGCCCGAGCCGATGGACAAGAACCTCTACCACCTCTCGCCCGACGAGCGCAAGCGGCTGGGAATCGAGCAGCTGCCCGAGACCCTGGGCGAGGCGATCGAGCTGACCGCAGAGTCAGAGCTCGTGCTGCGAACCTTCGGGGAGCACATCTTCAACCGCTACGTGGAGATCAAGCGGCACGAGTGGGAGGACTACCGGGTCCAGGTCAGCCAGTGGGAGCTGGACCGGTACATGGCGATCCTCTAGGGCTAAGCCAGCAGCGGCGCGAGCTCGCCCGGATCGGTGACCGGGGCCTTGCACGCGAAGCGCTCGCAGACGTAGGCCGTCGGCCGGCCATCGACGGGGACGCGGCCCTCCAGCAGCGGCACGCCGTCCGGCTCGCCTCCGGCCAGCACCACGTGAGGTCGAAACGCCCCGCGTATGACCCGCTCGAGGGCCTCGGTGCCATCCCCCGCGAGCGCCACCTCCTTGACGGGTGAGAGATGGAAGTCGAGCGCCTGGAGCAGGTGCGCGAACGCGTGGGCGTGCTTGGAGGCGATGGGGTGAAGCAGCTCGAACACGCCCACGGCATGCCGCTCGTAGTCGTGCTCGCCCGTCAGGGCAGAAAGGCGCAGCAGGCCGTAGGCCGCGCTGGCGTTGCCGGAGGGGATCGGATGGTCCTCGAGGTCCTTGCGGCGAGCCACGAGCCGCTCGTGGTCTGAGGAGGTCTCGAAGAAGCCACCCTGTTCCTCGTCGGCGAACCGCTCGATCATCGTGTCCGCCAGCTCCCGCGCGGCCGTGAACCAGCGTGCCTCGAAGGTGGACTCGTACAGCGTGAGCAGCGCCTCGAGGAGGAAGGCATGGTCCTCGAGGTAGGCGTTCAGGCGTGCCCTGCCGTCCTTGTATGTCCTCAGCAGACGGCCGTCGCCGTCACGCAGCTCCCCCAGGACGAAGTCGGCGCAGCGCCGGGCCGCCTCTAGGAAGTCCTCGCGCTCGAGTACCGCTCCGGCCTCGGCCAGGGCGGAGATCATGAGCGCGTTCCAGGAGGTCAGGCGCTTGTCATCGAGCCCCGGCCAGACCCGCTGCGCGCGGGCCTCGTAGAGCCGTTGGCGCAGCTCGTCGAGGTTCTCCGGCCGATGCTCGCCGCGCGTGAGGATGGTGCGCCCCTCGAAGTTCCCGCCCGGGCGCACTCCGTAGAAGTCCGCGACGGGCGCCGCGTCATCTCCCAGCACCTCCCTCAGCTGCTCCGGCGTCCAGAGATAGAAGCGACCCTCCTCGCCCTCGGAGTCGGCGTCGAGGGCCGAGAAGAACCCGCCTTCTGGCGCCCGCATCTCTCGCAGCGCCCACTCGAGGGTCTCTTCGGTCACACTGCGGAAGACCGGCTCGCCGGTGACCTGCCACCCGTGCAGGTAGGCGCGCGCCAGCAGGGCGTTGTCGTAGAGCATCTTCTCGAAGTGCGGGATGAGCCAGCGCTCGTCCACGGCGTAGCGGGAGAACCCGCCGCCGATCTGGTCGTAGATGCCCCCTGAGGCCATCGCCATCAAGGTTCGATAGGTCATCTCGGTCTCCCCGCGCCGCAGCAGGAACTCGATTGCCGAGGCCGGCGGGAACTTGGGCGGGCCCCCGAACCCTCCGAGCTGTTGGTCGTGCATGGCCCTCAGCGACTCGACCGCCTCGTCGAGCATGGCCGGGTCGAGCTCCTCCTTCGAGGGCTGCAGCGCGGCGCCGCCCTGCAGCCGCGCCACGACGCGGTCCCCGTTGGCCCTGATCTCGTCGGCGCGCTCGTCCCAGGCATCGGCCACCGCCCGCAGCACCTGCTTCCAGCTCGGCATTCCCTGGCGCTCCTCGGGCGGGAAGTAGGTGCCGGTGTAGAACGGCACCTGCTCGGGGGTGAGGAAGACGTTCAGCGGCCACCCGCCGTGCCCGGTCATCGCCTGGCAGGCCTCCATGTAGATGGCGTCGAGGTCGGGGCGCTCCTCGCGATCGAGCTTGATGCACACGAACTTGTCGTTCATCAGCTCGGCGGTGCCCTCGTCCTCGAAGGACTCGCGTTCCATCACGTGACACCAGTGGCAGGCCGAATAGCCGATCGACAGGAGAATCGGCCGGTTCTCCTCGCGCGCCCGGGACAACGCCTGCTCGTCCCAGGGCTGCCAGTCGACCGGGTTGTCCTTGTGCTGGAGGAGGTAGGGCGAGGTCTCGTCTGCCAGGCGGTTTGACATGGCTCGAGACTACCCAGACGCCGCGGCTACATGCCCGAACCGCGCAGCTCGGCTCGCCTGATCTTGCCACTCGCCGTCTTCGGCAGCTTGTCGGCGAAGTCCACGATGCGCGGGTACTTGTAGGGGGCGCTCCCCACCTTGACGTGGTCCTGCAGCTCCCGAGCCAGCCGTTTGCTTCCCTCGTGGCCGTCCCGCAGCACCACGACGGCCCGGACCACCTGCCCGCGTTCGTCATCAGAGGCGGCGACCGCCGCCGCCTCCTCCACCGCGGGATGGGAGAGCAGGGCCGACTCGACCTCGAACGGCCCGATCCGGTACCCGGCCGAGATGATCACGTCGTCGGTGCGGCTCTCGAACCACAGGTAGCCGTCGGCGTCCTCGCGCACCCGGTCGCCCGTCCTCCATGTGCCCTCCGGACAGTCGAGGAAGAACGTGGGCACCGTGGTCGGGTCCACGCACAGCTCGCCGCTTTCTTCGTCGCTTCCCGTGCGCTCGATCCAGAGCCGGAAGCCGGGCAGCGGCCGTCCCATCGAGCCGGGCCTCACAGGCTCATCGAGCGGCATCCCGGTGAGGGCGCCCGTCTCGGTCTGGCCGTACCCGTCGCGCACGCTCACCCCGACCGCGTCGCGCCAGAGGTGCACCACCTCTGGATTGAGCGGCTCCCCGGCCGCCACCGCGTGGCGGAGCCCTGGCAGCGGACGCAAGGCCGTGCGCTTGGCGATCGTCCTGTACTCCGTCGGCGCCATGCAGAGCACGCTCACCCCCTCGCGCTGCACCACATCGAGGCGGTCCGCGGGATCGAAGCGCGCGTCCTGAAGGAGAGCCGCCGCCCCACAGAGCCACGGGGCCACGAAGACGTTGCGCGCCGACTTGGACCAACCGGTCGAGGCGGTGCACCATGCAAGCTCGCCCCGCCTTGCGCCAAACCAGTGCTCCGCCTGGATCCGCTGGCCCGCGAGATAGCGCTGTCCGTGGCGGATCGGCCTGGGCCTGCCCGAGGTGCCGGAGGTGAAGACCAGCAGGGCCGGCTCTTCGGGGGCGAGCTCGGCCGCCGGTGCGAACGGGGCCTCGAAGAGGCGCTCGTCCGGCACGCAGAGCACGGTGCCGGTGAACCCGGCCGCCCTCAGCGCGTCTGCGTTGCGCTGGTCGGCCACCGCGGCCAGAGGCTCGACGGCGTCCATGCGGGCCCGCAGGTCGGCCGGCCGCAACTGCTCTGCACAGGGCAGGGCGACAGCTCCGATGCGAAAGCAGGCGACCATTGTGATCACCCACTCCGGACGGTTGCCGATCAAGGTCATCACGACGTGACCGGGCCTCACTCCCGCCGCGAGGAGGCTGCCCGCCAGCCGGCCCGCCCGATCGGACAGCTCGCCGAACGTGAGCTCCCTTCGCGCGCCACTCCGGGAGAGCGCCACCAGGGCGCGCCGCGACGGATCGGACGCGTCGACCACATCACGGGCGAAGTTCACGCGCCGGATGATCTCGCACGCCGGCCGGGCGCGGAACGGCCTGCGGCGTGACGGGAAACTCACCTCAGCCAGATTCGCGAGCTCTGTGCGAAAGCGCACCCAATCGGCAAGACTTCGTGCCAGTTGCCACGCCTGGGAGGTTTATCGCGGAATTCGTCGAAATCCGGCCGCGTAATGTGTTAACTTCGCGGCACGCCGAATCCGTGTTTACGCGGAGCGGGGGAACCAAAGGTGGCGCAAGCCACTGGGGCCAATCTCCTCAGGAGACGCGCAAGCTCTTTCAGCGCGAGCCCGACAGCTAACCCCGCAGGCGGACGAAAGAGAATTTGCGAGACCGTCTTCGACACACACTTCTGTGCGCCCTTGCGCTGTGCTGTGCCCTCGCCGTGGGGGTCCCCGCGGTTGCCTCGGCCAAGAAGAAGAGCTTCACGGGCGGATCGGTATATGTGCCCCCGCCGCCGCCGGCCAAGCGCGCGAAGATCGTGAACGGGATCGCGATCCCGCCGGCGGGCGCTCCCAGCCGGGTCAAGCGCGCCGTGGAGGCCGCCAACCTCATCATCCGCAAGCCCTACATCTACGGCGGCGGGCACAAGCCCTACAGCGCCAAGGTCGCCAGAGCAGCCGCCCTGGACCAGGGCTATGACTGCTCGGGCACCGTCAGCTTCGCCCTCTTCGGCGGCAAGTTCCTTGGCAGCCCGCTCGACTCCGGGAGCTTCATGAGCTGGGGCAGCCCCGGCGAGGGCCGCTGGATCACGGTCTACACCAACCCGGGTCACGCCTACGTCGTGATCGGCGGATTGCGGCTCGACACGAGCGGCGGGGACCGGCTGGCGCCCGAAGAGCGCCGTTCGGGCCGCGGGCCCCGGTGGCGCAAGTACGACCGGTCGCCGGTCGGGTTTACCGCCCGCCACCCCCAGGGCTACTGA
>JAUJNT010000007.1:14344-19661 GCA_030448005.1 Thermoleophilaceae bacterium | reverse complement strand
AGGAATCGACGAACCTGGAGCCTCCCCGATGGCCGTTGCCGGCGCCCTCATCGACAAGACCGACGAGCAGAAGGACATCACCGACATGGTGCGCCGGTTCGCCGATGAGCAGATCCTGCCGAATGCGGAGCACTTCGACCACGAGGACGAGTTTCCGGAGCCGATCGTCGAGCAGATGAAGGAGCTGGGGCTCTTCGGGGTGACGATTCCCGAGGAGTACGGCGGCATGGGGCTGGACCTCACCACCTACGCGATGATCGTCGAGGAGCTCTCCCGGGGCTGGATCTCCATCTCCGGGATCGTGAACACCCACTTCATCGGCTCCTATCTGCTGATGAAGTTCGGCTCCGACGAGCAGAAGGAGAAGTACCTGCCACCGATGGCCACAGGGGAGCTGCGGGCGGCGTTCTCGCTGTCGGAGCCGGAGATGGGCTCCGATGTCCAGGCGCTCAAGGCCAGCGCCAGGAAGGCAGACGAGGGCCACTACGAGCTCAACGGGCAGAAGATGTGGGTCACCAACGGCCTCATGTCCGGGATCGTGTTCGTGCTCGTGAAGACCGACCCGGGCGCCGAGCCGCGTCACAAGGGGATGACCTGCTTCATCGCAGAGAAGGAGCCCGGCGTTGCGGAGAACAGCGGCGAGTACGCGGGCTTCACGGTTCCGCCGAAGATCAGGAAGCTCGGTTACAAGGGCGTCGAGTCCACCGAGCTCGTGTTCGATGGCTATCGCTGTCCCGCCGAGAACGTGCTCGGCGGGGAGGAGGCCGGGGTGGGCAAGGGCTTCGGGCAGATGATGGATGCGCTGGAGGTCGGGCGCGTCAACGTGGCCGCGCGCGGGGTGGGCATCGCCCAGCGCGCGCTGGAGCTGGCGCTGCGCTACTCCCAGGAGCGCAAGACCTTCGGCAAGGAGATAGCCCAGCATCAGGCGGTGCAGTTCAAGCTCGCCGACATGGCCACCCAGATCGAGGCGGCACGCCTGATGACCATGCGCGCGGCCCGGCTGAAGGACGCCGGTGAGCGCTCGGACCTCGAGGCGGGCATGGCCAAGCTGTTTGCCTCCGAGGCGGGAGTCAAGTGCGTGGAGGACTCCTTTCGCATCCACGGCGGCTACGGCTACTCCAAGGAGTACGAGATCGAGCGGCTCTACCGCGACGCGCCGCTGCTGCTCATCGGCGAGGGCACGTCCGAGATCCAGCGGATGGTGATCGGCAAGAAGCTCCTGCAGCGACACAAGATCTGATCAGGGCGCGGCCCGGGGCGGGAGAACGGAGGTCTGCCATGATCGTCCGCCATGTCCGCCGCAGATACCAAGACGCTCATCACAGGTGCCGTCGAACGGCTCACCGCGGAGATGCCCGCCCTGGCCCGTCTGAAGCTGGTGGTGCGGCTCCAGCTCCTGGCAAAGGGGGGCGACGCCCCTATCTGGCGGGTGGAGGTTCCCGGACCGAAGGTGGAACGTGACCCGGCGGGCGACGCCCGCCTGGACGTGACCGTCCAGCGCCAGCAGTTCAACGAGCTGGCGAGGGAGGGGCAGCTTCGCGACTGGGCTCGCGCCTATGAGCGCGGACACGTGAAGGTGAGCGGCGACAGCGCCGTGATCAAGCTGCTCGGCAACGTAATCGGGCGCCAGCTGAGCCGCTCACGCACCTAGCTGGCTAGCGCTCGAGCGCCGCCCCGCCGTCGTAGAGCTTGAGCACCCGCACCCCGCCCGGCGGGGCGGTCTCGACGCACAGCCCGCAGAGGATGCACTCGTCGAGGTTCTGCTCCACCACCTCGACGCCCTCCTGCGCGGCGGCGTAGATGTCCACGGGACAGGCCTCCTGCAGCTTCTTCGCCAACTCGCAGTCTCCTCGCACGTCATCGGAGACCTCGACGTCGATGAAGATGCCCGCCATCAGCTTTCGTTCCGGGGGCTCGAGAGCTGCTGCTTGACGGCATCGGGGATAGCGTCGATCCTCTCCACCACCGGGATGCCGGCGGACTCCAGGCGGGCGATCTTCTCCGTTGCGGTGTCCTCCTTGCCCTCCACGATCGTGCCGGCGTGGCCGAAGCTCATGCCCTTCATCTCCTCGTCGTCCATGAAGCGGCCGGCCATGAAGGCCACGATCGGAAGCCGCGAGTCGTTCTCGATACGCCATTCGGCCAGCTGGGCCTCCATCCGCCCGCCCGGCTCGGTGTAGATCACGATCGCCTCGGTCTGCTCGTCGGCCTCGTACAGGGGCATCAGCTCGGCATAGGTGGAGCCGATGATGGCGTCGCCCCCGATGGAGATCGCGGTGGAAACGCCGAGGCCCGCGGCGGTGAGCGTCGAGGAGATCTCGGTGGTCATCCCGCCCGAGCGCGACATCACCCCCACCGATCCCGTCTGGTAGGCCTGTGCGGTGTTCCGGGCGGGCCCGCCGATGCCTCCCATCTTGGCCACGCCGGGCACCACGAGACCGAGGCAGTTCGGGCCTATGATGCGCGCGCCCCGCATGCCGGCGAGCTCCACCATCTGGGCCACGTCGCGTCGCGGGATGCGCTCGGTCACGATCACCACCAGCTTGATCCCGTTCTCGATCGCCTCGAGCACCGCGTCCTTGGTGAAGGCGGGGGGGACCGTGACGACCGACCCGTCCGGCACCCGCCCCCCGTTGTGCTCGACCACCTGCTCGACGGTGTCGAACACCGGCACGCCGTGAACCTCGCGACCCTTGCGCCCCGGTGTCACGCCCCCCACGATCTTCGACCCATAGTCGAGACACTCGCGCGTGAGGTTCACGGCCTCCCGGCCGGTGATCCCCTGGACGATGAACGTGGTGTCCTCGTCGATCAGGATGCTCATGGCCTAGCCGCCTCCGCCTCGGCCTCGGCCGGGTCCTCCTGGAAGCTCGCGACCGCCCTGCGCGCCGCCTCGTGCATCGAGATCGAGCGGTCGCAGTAGTCGATGCCGTAGCGCTCGAGGATCTTGAAGCCCTCCTCCTCCCAGGCGCCCGGGATGCGGAAGATGGCAATCGTCTCACTGGGCTCCTTGCCGAGCTCGAGACATGCCTTGATCACGCCGCGGGCAACGATGTCCACCCGCGTGTTGGACACGATCGACATCATCACCGCGAGCTTCTCGACGCCGTCCTTCTCGAGCACCGCCTTGGCCAGGCCGCACGCCTTGGCCACCGATGGGTTGCCGCCTATCTCCGAGTAGTTGGCAGGATCGCCACCGTGCGAGCGCACGGCGTCGGTGAGCGTCAGGGAGCCCCCGCCGGCACCGATCACGAGGCCGAGGTTGCCGTGAAAGCCGGTGTCCTTGCCCTGGATCACGCCACGGTGGTCGGCCGCGTCGACCGCGCCCACCTTCGTCTCGAAGGGGGAGGGCTCGTGCACCTCCCGCACGTCGTCGTCGGCGATCCCGAGCTCGGCGAGCACGGCCTTCTGGCGCGGGCGCGCCTCATCCTCCATCTCCATGTGGGCGTCGAGCGCCACGAAGGAGCCGTCCTCGAGCTGGGCGAGCGGGTTGATCTCGGCCAGCGTCATGTCCCTGTCCTGAAAGAGGCCCGCGAGCCGGGCGAGGATGGGGGTCAGCCGCGTGAGCTCCCTGCCGGTCACCCCGGCGGCGGCGATCACCTGCTTTGCCTGGAAGTCGGAGAAGGGGAGGAGGTTCGAGAAGTGGCCTCGTCCGACGTGTTCGGGGTGGTGCTCGGCCACTTCCTCGATGTCGACCCCGCCCATGTCGCTGAAGAGGAGCAGTGGCTTCTTGGCGGTGCCGTCCCAGACGACGCTCGCGTAGTACTCCTGCTTCACCTGGGCCTTTGGGTCGACGAGCACGCCGCGGGGCATGTGCCCGCCGATCTCGAGCTGCAGGATCGCCTCGGCGTGCCGGGCGGCCTCGTCGGGGGTGTCGGCGAACTGCACCCCTCCGGCCTTCATGCGCCCGCCCGAGAGCACCTGCGACTTGATCACCGTCGGTCCGCCTATCTCCTGCGCGATCTTCCGCGCCTCCTCCGCGGTCTGGGCGAAGCCGTAGTCGGTGACCGGGATTCCGGCCGCCTCGACCAACCTGCGTGACTCGTATTCGTAGAAGCGCATAAGGGGCGGGGCTTGGCCCGGGCAACCCTACATCGTGAAGGTCCACATCTGCGTCCAGAATCAGGACGGGTGCTGGTCGCGGAGTTCAACCCGCGCGGTGATCGTGCCGCGTCGGGGCGAAGCCCCCAAGGTCTGACTCCGAGCGGTTCGCTACCGACCGAACTGCACAGTCCAGACGAGCGCTGGCCTTCCTTCGAAGCGGCCGTGGATCCGAGCGGCGCCTATGTGGCGGAATGCAGGACTGAGCAGCACGGCGCGGTGGCTTGGTGACCTCAGCCAGGCTTCCAGCGTCTCGTGCCTGCGGATCTCCCCTCCGCGGGTAAGCGCCAGAATCTCGCCGAGCTTGACGAAGCGGCTGCTAGCCCTGATCGGGGGCCTGTGCGCGAACTGGTGAGTGCGAACAAGATACCGCGCGAACCTCGACGACGACCCTGAGAGGTTGCGAGAGTAGTGGGCCGGGCGAACCCCGTGAGCCTTGCGGACTTGGTTGATCATGTCGACCATCGGGGAGGGTGACCTGTGGGCTTCGCTGCGGGGGGGTGCCAAGAGGAACCCGAATACAACAGCGAGAATCGCGGCAACGGGGCGGAGTGCCGACATCTTCGATCTCCTATAGGCCATTCGGGTCAGATTTGGCGGGCAGGCGCGAGCAAGCCTGCTTGCGTGAGCTGGCCTGGCTCACGCTGCGCCCGCGCAGGATAACGCCGATTCGGTCGGACGTCCGTCTAAGTCTTCGCGCCCGCCCGCCTCCGTTCCTGCCTATCTCTTGGTGGTAGGGCGGATCAGCGTCCGAAGTGCCCTACGAGCAGGGTGGCCGGCCGGCTGCCGAGCGGCCCGTGGGCGAGTCCCACTCCGATGTACCGGTAGCGGGGATTGAGCAGGACGGCGCGGTGAGCCGGCGAATCGAGCCAGGCGTTCACGATCTGAGTGGCGGTGGGTTTGCTTGTGCGCATGCGAGCCAGGACCTCGCCCCTCAGTGTGAAGCGCTTGCTCGCTTGGATGCTCGCTCGGTGCCCGAAGTAGTTGCGGCGCAGCATCCAGCGCGCATAGCCGCGGGAGCTTCTGCGAAGGCTCGTCGATGCCTTCAGCTTCGTGAGGCCGTGGGAAACCCTGGCCTCGTTGACCTTGGAAACGAACGGGTTGGAAGCCGTTGCCGACGCCGCGTTCGCGGGCAGGCTTGCCAAGGAGGCCAGGGCGAGCAGGAGGAGAACGGCGGTCAGGCGACGGGGTAGGCGTATCTGAAGGAGGGAGCACA
>JAUJNT010000007.1:0-14244 GCA_030448005.1 Thermoleophilaceae bacterium | reverse complement strand
AGGAGGAGAACGGCGGTCAGGCGACGGGGTAGGCGTATCTGAAGGAGGGAGCACATCTCCCTCATAGGGCTCGACGCCTGAGGGGAGAGGCTCATCCGAGCCGGGCGCTCCCTGGACGGATGACCGATGCGGGTCAGCGCCGCTCAGCGGGCCGCCGGGTCCCCTCTATGCTCGCCCCATGCCGAACCCGTCGCCCGACCGAGTGAGTGAGTCCTTGGCGCGGCTTGGAGGGGACGACCGCAGGTTGCTTGAGATGCTGCTGGCGGACGGGTGCACCGACGCGGAGATCGGCGAGGCGGTCGGGCTGGCCGCAGGGGAGATCCCCTGGCGCCGGGCCGAGCTGGTGAACGCGGTGGCGCAGGACGCGGGGGCTCTTCGGCCGGAGGAAATCCTCGCGGTATCAGGGGCCCTTAGGGGGCTGCTCTCTCAACCGCCGGACCCTGCCGCGAAGGCCGCACGGCTTCACGCCGATCCGGCTCCGGAGCGGGTAACTACGGCTCCGGAGCCGGAGTTACCCGTAGGCGGCGCCCGCAGGGCACTCCTTGCCCGCAAGGTCGGTGTGGCGGCGCTGCTCACGCTGCCCGGCGCGCTGACTGTCTATCTCGGCGTGAGTGGCGGAGGCTTCTTTGCCGGCACGACCGGCGTCGTCGTGCTCGTGCTCATCCTTGCGATGGTTCTGCGAACCACGTTGGCGGAGCGCCCGTTCGAGGGCTTTGGCCCCGCGCTCGCGGTTGCCGCCGCGGGGCTCGGGCTCTTCGCCGTGTGGACGCTCCTTTCGTTCACGTGGTCCGACTCGCAGTCGCGCGCCCTGCTCGAGTTCGATCGGGCGCTCCTATACCTCCTTGTGCTCGTACTCGCCGGCTCGCTGCTGCGTACGTCCCAGCGCCTGCGCTGGATGGTCCGGGGAGTCGTAGCCGGGATCGTCGTGCTGTGTGGCATCGGGTTGATCTCACGCGTCCTACCGGAGGTCTGGCCGATCGGCCAGAACATCGCCGAGGAGAGGCTCAGCTACCCGCTCACCTACTGGAACGCTCTGGGTCTCGTGGCGGCTCTGGGGATCGTGCTTGGGTTGTTCCTCACCGCTGATGAGCGCGAGCCGCGACCGTCGCGGGTGTTGGCGTCGGCTGCCATGCCGATGCTGGGAGCCACCCTTCTACTCACCTTCTCGCGTGGGGCCATCGTGGCGGCGGCGATCGGTGTTGTCGCCTTTGCTCTGCTGGGGCGCCCGCGCGGTCTCCTGCCGGGGCTCGTGGCGGCGGGCCCTGCCACCGCCATCGCCGTTGTCGTTACCTATCGGGCCGACCTGCTCGCGACTGCACGCTACACGGGCCCCGCCGGCGTGGCGCAGGGGCATGATGCCGCGATCGCCATCGCTATCTGCATGGCGGCTGCGCTCCTGCTGCGTCTGCTGCTGTTACCCGCCGACGGCGTACTGTCGCGCATCCACTTGCCACCGCGGATCCGTCGGCCCGTGGTTGGTGGCGCCACGGCATCCGCAGTCCTCATCGCGGTCGCCGTCGCCTTGGCGTTCGGTGCGCCCGACTACGTCCACCGACAATACGAGGGCTTTGTGGACGGGTCCGGGATCGCCACGTCCAAGACACGCGATCGGCTCACCAACCCGAGCAACAACGGACGTAGCCCCATATGGGACGTGGCCCGCGACGCCTGGCAGCGAGAGCGCGTTCACGGCGTTGGCGCGGGAACCTTCCAGACATTGTGGAGCCGCCACCGCCCCAGAGCAGAGCCCGCCACAGACGGGCACTCACTCTACCTGGAGGTGCTTGCGGAGCTCGGTGTCATCGGCCTTGCCCTGCTGGCGCTTGCGCTTGTGGCGATCTTCGGCAGGCTCGCCTACCTCGCACGGGGTCCGGATCGAGCCCTGTACGCGGGCGTTCTGGCGGCGGGGGTGGCCTGGGCCTGCCACGCCGGGATCGACTGGGACTGGGAGATGCCAGCGGTGACACTGCCGTTCTTCGCTCTAGGCGGGTTTGCGCTCGCCCGCGACGTCACTCGTTTGCGGCCGCCGGGCAGGCTGTTGCGGGTGGCTCTCGGCATCGGCCTGCTCGTCCTCGCGGTCAGCCCGGCCCTCATCGCGGTCTCCCAGGCGCGCCTCAACGACAGCGTGCGCGCCTTCCGGCAGGGCGATTGCGACAAGGCGATCGACCGCGCCCTCAGCTCGGCTTCCGCGCTCAGCGTTAGGCCGGAGCCGTACGAGATCCTCGGTCTCTGCGACGCGCGGCGGCGTGGAGCGGGCCGACTGGCCATTCAGATGATGGAGCAGGCCGTGGATCGCGATCCCGACAACTGGGAGTTTCGCTATGGCCTGGCACTCGTCCGCGGAGCGGCACAGCTCGATCCCCGTCCCGCTGCCCGTGCGGCCCGCCGACTCAACCCGCGCAATGAGTTGACCCGCGACGCTGTACGGCGCTTCAACACCGGCGACCCCCGTAAATGGGAGAGGCGGGCCAGAGCGGCCCGCCTCTCCTTCTGAGAGCTATCTGTTGAAGCGCTTCGGTCAGGCGCTCTCTGGCAGCCGGCGGTGCAGGACCACTCCGGTGGCGAGAAGCCCGACGCCGATCAGGATCAGCGGGATCGCAGCCAGACCGGTGAAGGGCAGGTTGCCGTCCTCCTGGACACTCACCTGGCGGGTTGCCTGAACCCCGTTCTGGCCACCGCCGCCCTGGCCGCTGCCGCCCTGGCCACGACGGCTTTCCTGGACGCCCGCGACATCGGTGTCGTCTGGTGTGTCGTTCGGTGTGTCGTTCTCTTCTTCGCCGAGCACGTCGGGGCTCTCACCGCCGCCGTTGCCGCCGCCGCCCTTGTTGTCTCCCTGAGCGTTGGCCCCGGGCGGGTACTGCGCCTTCCCCGCTGATCCGCTGTCGCTCACTCCCGAGACGGCGAGGCCGGTGCCCGTGCCGCCCGCGAGTACTCCAAGGACCAACATGCTCGTAATCGCCATCCGTGACTTCATCAATGTTCTCCTCTGTCTCGCTAGGAACGTGTTTTTTGGACGATCCGCCCGCTGTTTCACCTGCAGCTTGATCTGGTCGAGTTCCAACCCGGACAGGGATGGGCGCTCGTCCTTCAACCGCCGAGCCATTGAGTCCAGCTCGGGGGGCAGTTCCAGGTCTCGTGGATTGTCCATCGCAGACTGATACGAACGAGCCGACCGGTTCCTGATCGAGAATCGAGAAATGCGCCCCGCGGATTTCGAGCGCCTGTACGCCGAGCACGCCCAGCCGCTCTTCAGTTTCCTGGCTTATCGGCTCGGCGACCGGACCCTGGCGGAGGACCTCCTGGCGGACACGTTCGAGCGCGCCCTTCGCTCGCACGGTCGTTTCGACCGGCGTCGCGGCAGCGAGAAGTCCTGGCTCTATTCGATCGCTCTCAACCTCGTGCGCGACCACCAGCGTCGCAGGGGCGCCGAGCACCGAGCACTGGACCGGGCGTCGCCGGGGTTAGAGGTCTCCGTGCTGGATCCTGCCCTGGAGCGTGCGGAACAGCGCTCGCAACTCGAGCCCGCCTTGGCGGCGCTCAGCGAGGAGGAGCGAGAGGCGATTGCGCTGCGGTTCGGGGCGGACCTGGCCGTGCCTGAGATCTCCAAGCTCCTGCGCGAGCCGCTGACCACGGTCGAGGGCCGCGTCTACCGGGCACTCCGGAAGCTGCGTGCCGAGATGACGGATCCACCGGGGCTCGCTGGCTGAGCAGGAGTTTGGGCCGGAGCGACCCGCCGCCCTCGCGGGCGGCGGGTCGGCGCGCCCAGCGCCGCGGTAGGGCGAGAATCGCACTCGCAAGGCAAAATCTTGCTTCATCTCCGATCCGGCTGTAGCGTGTACCTCAGGGGGGCGGGCTCTGGTGAGTACGGTTTCGAAAAGCAGCCGGGCAGGGGTTCGATTCCCTCCCGCTCCATGTTCTCTGGGTCGTAGCTACCGAGAATTAGAAGGGTGGAACTTCTCGGAGATGGTCTCCAGAAGATTCATCATCTCCCGCTCCTGCTTACGGCGGCGTTCGACGCGACGCTCAAGCTGGGTGCGTCGACGGAAGCGCCAGCTCGGTGTCCGGGTGAGCTTCTCCTCCACGGCTTTACGCTTTACCTCAGCCGAACGAATTTGATCAGCGAGAACATCAAGCGGTGAATCCTCGTGCACGTCTCGCCACCTCTCCTTCTGACCTGAGGTCTCTACCTGTTGAAGCGCTTCGGTCAGGCGCTCTCTGGCAACCAGCCGTTTCACCTGCAGCTTGATCTGGTCGAGCTCCAATCTGGACAGGGATGGGCGCTCGTCCTTCAACCGCCGAGCCATTGCATCCAGCTCGGGGGACAGTCCGAGGTCTCGTGGATTGTCCAGTGCAGCCTGATACGAACGAGCCGACCGGTTCCTGACCGAGAATCGAGAAATGCGCCCCGCGGACTTCGACCGCCTGTACGCCGAGCACGCCCAGCCGCTCTTCAGTTTCCTGGCTTATCGGCTCGGCGACCGGACCCTGGCGGAGGACCTCCTGGCGGACACGTTCGAGCGCGCCCTTCGCTCGCACGGTCGTTTCGACCGGCGTCGCGGCAGCGAGAAGTCCTGGCTCTATTCGATCGCTCTCAACCTCGTGCGCGACCACCAGCGTCGCAGGGGCGCCGAGCACCGAGCACTGGACCGGGCGTCGCCGGGCTTGGAGTTCTCCGTGCTGGATCCGGCCCTGGAGCGTGCGGAACAGCGCTCGCAACTCGAGCCCGCCTTGGCGGCGCTCAGCGAGGAGGAGCGAGAGGCGATTGCGCTGCCCTCCCAACGCCGTCGCGCCAACTCGGGCACAGCCTAACGATTTCATCGACGCTATGCCCAAGGGATTCAACCTGACCCACTAGCCGCTTTCGCTCGCTTCCCTTGCTGAAGCCTCGGAACACGCTGGTGAAACAGAGCGGGGTCCGACTAGAGCTCGTACGCCTCGGCCAGCTCCGGGTCCTTCTCCGCGAGTTGCTCGGCGAGCTCGACCATCACCTTGCACTGCTTCCAGGTGGCGTCGTCCTGCATCTTGCCGTCGATGATGTGCACCCCCGCGCCGTCGGGAATCGCCTCGATCACCTTCTTCGCGAACTTGACCTCGTCCGGGTCGGGGCTGAACACCTTCTTTGCGATCTCGATCTGCACCGGGTGCAGCGACCACGCGCCGACACAGCCCATCAGGAAGGCCGCGCGGAACTGGGCCTCGCAGCCCTCGGTGTCCTTGATGTCGCCGTAGGGCCCGTAGAAGGGCAGGATGCCCGCCGAGGTGCAGGCATCCACCATGCGGGCTATCGAATAGTGCCAGAGGTCCTGCTGGGCGGTCCGGCGAGGGGCGTCCTGGTTCCCTGCGTCGGGATCGGAGACCACGAGGTAGCCGGGGTGCCCGCCGCCGACGCGGGTGGTCTTCATCCGCCGAGAGGCCGCCAGATCCGCCGGGCCGAAGCTCATACCCTGCATCCGCGGGCTGGCCGTGGCTATCTCCTCGAGGTTGACCACACCCATGCCCGTCTCGAGGATCGCGTGGATGAGGATCGGGCGGTCGAGCCCGCCCTTTGCCTCGAGCTGTGCCAGCAGGCGGTCCACGTAGTGGATGTCCCAGGCGCCCTCGACCTTGGGGACCATGATCACCGCCAGCTTGTCCCCGATCTCGGCGACGAGGCGGGTCAGGTCATCGAGCACCCACGGGCTCTCGAGGGAGTTGACCCGCGTCCACAGTGCCGTATCGCCGAGGTCGGCCTCCTTGCCCACCTTGATCAGCCCCTCACGAGCCGCCTCCTTCTTGTCCACCGGCACGGCGTCCTCCAGGTTGCCGAGCAGGATGTCTGCCTTCTGGGCGATGTCCTGCGCCTTGGCGGCCATCTTCTCGTTGGAGAAGTCGAGGAAGTGGATCATCCGCGAGGGGGTGAAGGGCACGTCGAGCAGCGGGTCGGGCGCGCCGACGGCGAGGGGCTTGGCGAAGTCGCGGGGGTTGCGCACAGGCAGAGGTCTCCGGGGTATTGGGGGGATGCGGGGTCAAGCAATCTACCTCTGGCGGCGAGCGGCCGATCTCCGGATGGGCTTCCCAGGGACCCGGGGCTCCGTCGGGCTGAGCGCCCGCGATCGCATACGATCCCCGCCGCCGGTTGACCCGCAAGTCAACCGGCTCCTGGAGAACCCCGAGACGAGGAACTCATGTCTGACACCCCAGTCGCCACCGATCAGGCAACCCGCGAAGCCTCCGGGGCGCGCCCCTACGGCCGCTACCTCGAGGACTTCGAGGTTGGTGCCGTCTACAGGCACTGGCCCGCAAAGACCGTGACCGAGGCAGACGACCACCTCTTCTGTCTGCTCACCATGAATCACCACCCGCTGCACATCAACGACGTCTACGCGGCGGGGTCCCAGCAGGGCCGCAACGTCGTTGTGGGGCCGCTCGTCTACTCGCTGGCGCTCGGCATGTCGGTGGGGGACATCTCGGGCAAGGCGATCGCAAACCTCGCGACCGAGGAGCTCTCGCATCCGGCGCCGGTCTTCCACGGCGACACCCTCTTCTGCGAGAGCGAGGTGCTCGACGTGCGCCCGTCGAAGTCCAAAGAGGACCGCGGCATCGTCAAGGTCCATACCCGCGTGCAGAATCAGGAGGGCGTCCTGGTCGCCGAGTTCAAGCGCGCGGTGCTGGTGCCGCGACGGACCGCGCGGCGTGAGCGCTCCCTTACCTGCCGAACTGGACGGTCCAGACCAGAGCGCCGCCCTGCTCAAGCCGGCTCCGGGCCCGCCCGGCGCCCACGAAGCGGAAGGACGGGCTCAGCAGCACGTCACGGTGGCTTGGGGACCTGAGCCAACTCACGATCGTTCCTACCCTGTCGATCTGCCCGGCGGAGGATCGAGCCAAGATCTCTCCTAGTGGGGAGAAGCGGCTGCTCGCCCTGATCCTGGGCGCGTGCTGAAATCGGTTGCCGCGCGCGAGGTATCGTGCGTACCTCGCGGAGGATCGGGACAGACTTGGTGAATAGCGCAGGGGGGGCACGCCGTCCGCCCTGCGCACTTCGTTGATCCTGTCGACCATCGGGGACGGCGAAGCATGCACGGGAGCCGTGGTGGCTCCGAGAAGGAGCGCGCACGCCACCACAAAACCAACCGCGATGGAACGGTGTGCTGAAATGGTTCCCCTTACAGGTCAGGTCTACAGGCCAGACGAGCCAGCGCGGCGTCTCACGAGCCAGCCCCTGCCTCATGGGTCCGCCGTGACCGTCGTGGGCGACCATAGCGACGGCGACGGCTGGTGTCGAGCGATCCGCCGTTCGCAGGGAAGGAACGCCCAGCTTCGGCCCTCCTACCGGAGCGCCACATACCTCCCTCCGCTGAGCCGTAGGCGTAGGGCGCCACGCCGGCGCAGGCCCCCATTGGCCGCGCTGGACCGATAGTCCGCAGAGCCCTACATTTACGATTGCTTCCAGGCCCGATGGAAGCTACCCTCACGGTTGGCGGCTATACGAGGCAGGGGCCTCAAGATCGCCAATAAAGGAGGCAGTCTGGCAAGGTGAGCCGCATCAACCATAAGCTGAGAAGCCTGTATTCCGTCGCTGCCCTGGTGACCATGGTGACGGCGTCGCTCGTCTGCGCCCAGTTGGTCTTCGCCGCGCCGGGCGATCCGGATTTCCAGTTCTCGCCGGCAACCCCGTCGGTGGGCGAGAGGGTCACGTTCACTGCGTCGAACCTGAAGCCCGGGGATTCGGTCGCCTGGGACTTTGACTACAACGGAACCTTTTCCCCCGACGCCACCGGGACGACGGTTCAGCACGCCTACGCCACCTCAGGAGACCACAAGGTTCTGATGCGGGTGACCAGGACAGGCCCTGACCCGCCCGACGTGATCAAGTCGGTTCGGGTGAACGCGCCTCCTCCTCCTCCTCCTCCTCCTCCTCCTCCTCCTCCTCCTCCTCCTTCCTCCGGCCGAGGTTCATCTCCGCTCAATCAGGCTCCGCTCGCCGGGGAGTCTTTTTCCGCGTCGCCGAATCCGGCGGAGGTCGGTCAGGTGGTGCAGTTCAACGCGGCTGGGTCCTCGGACCCGGATGGCACGATCGCAAGCTATGCGTGGGATCTGGACGACGACGGGGAGTTCGACGATGCCTCTGGGGTCACCGCGAGTCGCTCCTTTGCCGCGGCCGGCACCTACACGGTCAGGCTGCGCGTGACCGACAACCGCGGGTCGTCGGGCACGGCGACCTCGTCGGTAACGGTGAACGCGCCGGCTCCTCCTTCATCTCCGGCCAATCAGGATCCGGTCGCCTCCTTCACTGTTCCGGCGCTTCGGCTGATGACCCCGTTCCCGGTGGTACGGATCATTGGCCGGTTAACGAGGTCCGGAACAACTCGGATCAGGCTGCTGAGAGTCCGCGGTGTGCCCAGGGGCGCGTTCGTGACTGTGCGTTGTCGAGGCGCCGGATGCCGGCGTCGCCGCCAGAGCGTGCAGGTCAGCTCCGGCACCGTGCGCCTTCGATCGTTTGAACGCAATCTGCGAGTGGGCGCGCGGATACAGGTCTTCATCATCCAGCCCGGCAGGATCGGCAAGTACACGTCGTTCAGGATCCGGTCGAGGCGGGCGCCGCTGCGCAAGGACCTGTGCGTGACCTCAGGGACAGCCAGGCCAACACCTTGTCCCGTGTCATGACGGCCCGGCGAGCCGCGGGGCTGTTGGCGGCCGCCTCGGCGGCATCCTTCGCCACCCTGTTCGCAGCGGGCAAGGCAACCGACGATGCGTCCCCCGGAGGACCAAAGCGGTCTCCGAAGGCCGCACCGGCCGTAACCAAGGCGCAGGTTGACCCGTTGCGTCGGGCCGAGCCCCTGCCCGCGCTACGCGCCCCGCGCAAGTCCAGACGGCCTCGCGCTCCTAGATCTAGCTCGGCTCAGCCCCCGAGGCGGCCCCGAACGTCGCGGAGGGTAGCGGCCAGACCGGCGCGGCGGCGTGCGGCAAGGCCTGCCCCGCCGGCGCCGAGGCGTGCGGTGACGCCTGTACCGCCGGCGCCCAGGCCCCGTCTACAGCCACAAGCTCCAAGATCCCCGGCTGCGCCCCGACCGGCTCCGCCCCGCCCGGCTCCCACCCCGCCCACGCCGAGCGGCGGGGACTTTGATGACTCAGGCTGATGGACGTCGACCAGCGCTTCCGCGAGTCCGAGGAGCACGAGCTCCTTGAGCCGTATGCGGATAGAAACGGCCTCGTTGCGGGATATCGCATCGAGGGAGTGCTCTCGCGGGATCCCTGGCGGCACACGATCTACCAGGCCAGCAAGTTCGACCGGCGCGTCGCACTCAAAGTGCTCGCCCTCCCCGGGGGTACCAGCCGTCGCGAGACCAGGCGGTTTCAGCATCGGGTCCGCACACGGGCTTCAATCGAGCATCCCCATCTCCTGCCGATCTTCGACTGGGGCAGGCTCGATGATCACTGCTACGTCGCGATGGCGCTGTGTCGGGCGCCGACCCTGGCCGATCTACTCGACGCGGGCCCGCTCAAGGCAAAGGGTTGCCTGCGTTTGCTCGGACAGGTGGCCGACGCACTCGAAACCGGACACCAACGGGGGCTGATCCATCGTGATCTGGCACCGGAGAACGTGTTCGTCGAGCCGAGTGGAGGCGGGCATGTTCTCCTAGGCGACTTCGGGCTTGGGAACCCGGATCGGGGCGGCGACCTACTCGACCTCGCAGAACCCACCCACTACGTGTCCCCCGAGAAGGTCAGGGGTGAGCCGCTCACCGCCGCGAGCAACGTCTACTCGCTCGCCTGCATTCTGGTCGATTGCCTCTCCGGGAGCCCGCCGTACACCTCCGAGCTGCCGGGCATGGTCGCGTACGCGCACGCGGCTGAGCCCCCGCCGGTCCTCTCGGAGCGGCGATCTACGCTCCCTGTGGCGATCGATGAACTGGTGAAGACCGCCATGGCCAAGGACCCCGGCGAGCGCCTTGATTCTCCTAGACGATTGGTGGCCGCCGCCGCGGCTTCACTGGGCTTGGAGAGCTCTGCACCACCGCAGCCGGTGCCCGGTGCGCTTCAGGGGCGGGAGCCAGACGACAGCTCGTCGGCAAATGGCGCATCGGCCAACGGAACCCGCCCGCCGCGGGTTGCGGCGACGACTCTCGAGCCCTCGACTCGCTTCTCCCGGCTCAGGGGCTTGCTATCAGGCTCTCGCCTTACCGCAGGACGCCCCCCAATGCGGCGGCGCGGCGGAGCTGGGGCAAGGCCCTCCCGCAACGTCCTTGCTCTCACCCTTGCGGTCGTCGTTGCGGGGAGCGGAGTCCCGGCATACATCCTCGGGCGCTCCGCGGACGATGGGGGCCAGACAAGCCGTGGCGCGGAAGTCGAGCCGGAACGTCTTCGGGTGATACGCGAAAGGACCGCGGCCCTCCGTACGACGGGCGTCGCGCTGAAGCGCCTCGAGGCTCGCCGCGCGAATGCGCGCCGAGCCTTGGCCACCGCGCGCACGAGGCGTGTACAGGCGGCGCAGGCCGCGCGGCTCGCGAGCGCGTACGGACTCGCCGCCAGGGCAGTCCCAACAGCCTCCCGCGATACGAGGCGGGCCGCCTCGCTCCTGCACGAGGCGGGGCAGGCATATGGTCGGCTCATGGCCGCCGCGCGTCGCGGTGATAGTCGTGGCTACGCGCTCGCCGTACGCGCGGTGCGCCGCAGCGAGGGTGACCTCCAGCAGGCCATCACGCGGTTGAACAAGGCCCGGCGCTAGGCTCCACGGCGTCATGCGCGCCCCATGAAGCCCCACCGCCGTGACCGTGCCGGTACCGGCGGGCGTGGAGGTAAAGGCTCGTCCGCCAGCACAGCAGCCGGCACCGAGATGGTCAGCCACCGTTGGAGGGCAACATCAGTAAGGGGGCTGTTCTCGGCACGAAACGCCGCGCGAAGAGAGGGGCCGCGCTTGGCCACATCGTGTGCGTCCGAGGACAAGTTGTGCACCAGCTGCTCCTGAAGGAGCTGCGACGCAAAGCGCTTCACGGTGCGGCCGAATTGGCCGACCACCGACCCTGCGCTCATGGAACAGGCCACGCCGCCTTCAACCAGCCGTCTCAGGCGCTCGACGTCAGCCTGAAACTCTGGACAGCGTTCGGGATGAGCCAGAAGGGGGCGGAAGCCGCGTACCTGAAGGTCGAACACGGCCTCCTCGAGAAGTGCGCCGGCCGGCGAATAGGGACTCTCGATCAGCAGGTAGGAGCTGAGTGCCAGAGCCAGGGAGCGGAGCTGCGAGTCGTCCATGCCGGGCAGCCGGGTCAGGGCGATCTCGGCGCCCGAGTGAACGGTGAGCGGGATCTGCTCCCGTTCAAGGGCGGCGCACAGCGCCGCGACTCCTTCGGCGATTTGCTCCCCTTGGATGCCGTACTTGAGATCGACGTGTGGAGTCACGACCACCGTGTGGAGTCCTTCGTAAAGCGCTGCCTGAGCCATCTGAAGGCTGGCCTCGATGTCGAGCGGCCCATCATCGATTGCCGGGAGCAGATGGCAATGGAGATCGATCACGCCCGGGACGTTAAAGGGCCGGGCGAACCGTGACGACTATCCTCTTGCGAACGTAGGGTCGCTCCCCATTGGAGACTCCCGTAGAAACTCGTACACCCCCCATCACCCCCGTCGCTGAGGCGCCGGTCCTGGAGAGCCAGGCAACGCCCGCCGAGCGTCTGCTCGAGTTTGCGAAGATGCTGCGGCGGCGCTGGCGAATCGTCGTAATGGTGGTGCTGCTCACCACAGCGGCAGCGCTTGCATCCAGCCTCACCTCCACCAAGCAGTACGAGGGGACTGCGAAGCTCCTGCTTCGAGCCGACGAGCCGATCGAAGCACTCGTTGGTCGCGCCCCGGGCGGGGGGTCGACCGCTGACCCTGAGCGCGAGACCAACACGAAGGTGGCTTTGATCAAGCTCGAAACGGTTGCCGATCGGGTGGTCGACAGGCTCGGCCTCGGCATTTCCGCCCAAGCGCTCCTCTCTCAGGTCAGCACTGAGGTGGAGGGGACCTCCGACATCGTTGCGATCACGGTGCGCGACCCGGATCCGCGTCGGGCGGCGCGTATCGCCGACGGGTTTGCGGAGGAATACGTCGCCTTCAGAAGGGAGTCCGCGCAACGCAGCATCGATGAAGCCGTCACCTTGGCCCGCGCCAGGCTGAATTCGCTCACCCCCGACGCACGCGCCTCGGCGGAAGGGCGCCAACTCGAAGCGCGCCAGCGGGAGCTCGAGATCGCATCCTCACTGCAGACCGGCGGCGCGGAGGTGGTGCGTCGCGCCGCGGTTCCGACCAGCGCCGCCAGCCCGCGGCCAAAACTAGCCCTTGTCCTAGGGTTACTCGGTGGGCTTCTGTTAGGGATCGCAGCTGCCGCTCTCTTCGAGTTTCTCGATCGTCGATTGAGGGATGTGGAAAGCGCGCAGACGGCCTTCGAACTTCCCATGCTCGCGGTGATCCCCAAGCCCGCACGTAGCTCCGACACGGTGCTACTGAACGGCGACCGAGGCATCGAGGAGGGCTATGGCACGCTGGCAGCGAACGTGGTCTTCGCAAAGCGGGCGCGCGATTTGAGTGTCCTCATGATCACATCCCAGCGATCAGGCGATGGAAAGACCAGCGTAACCTTCGGTCTGGCTCGGGCTCTCCGGACGCTAGGCCAACGGGTGATCGTCGTAGAGGCCGACCTCCATCATCCGCGCTTCGTGCAGGTTTGCAACATCGCGCAGCGGGGTGGGCTGAGCTCGCTCCTGGCTAGGGAAGGGAAGCTCAAGGACGAGCTGGTTCCCTTGGATTCCCATACCCTGGGTCACAGTAGACAGCTGAAAGCCGGCGGCTCGTCGTTTTCCGTACTTCCGGCTGGACCGGTACCGCCCAACCCGTCTGCGATGCTCAGCAGACCCGTGATGGGCCAGATCCTCGAGGAGTGCCGCAGGCAAGCCGACGTGGTGCTCATCGACACGGCACCGGTTGGCCTGGTCCATGACCCCCTGACGCTCGTCAATCACGTCGACGGCGTCATTGTCGTTGCCCGTCTGGATCACACGACCAAGGACGGGGCCCGCAAGGTACTACGCCTTCTCAACCAGGTCGGAGCGCGTACTCTTGGCCTGGCTCTGCTCGGCGGCCCACGCACGCCGGGCTACTACGGGTACGGCAAGGAGAAGGCCGACAGCCGCCATTTCGGTCGGCCGACGACGACGAAGACGAAGACAAAGAGCGATCGGCCACCTGGAGCTGACGCTGACCTGGAGTCGGAGACTGCTTCCAGGGCGTGACCCCGGTGCGCGCACGGAGCACCGGTTCAGGGGGCGTCGGCAGGCGTTGCGGGAGCGAGGACGATGCGGCCGGCCTCCTCGCGTGCATATACCACCGTCGCCCCGTGCTGGGGCTCGCCGACCATCTCTGTCCTTCCGTCAGATGTGGGTTCGCAACGTAGGTTCGCTCGGACCTTCCACCAGCGGGCGGCGTCCTCTGGAAGACCGTGCCATCCGTCAGCCTGCCGGCTCATGAACGCAAGAAACCGTTCATAGGTTTCGAGACGGTCCTCAGTCAGTAGATAGTCCGGATGGACGAGGAGATGCACAAGTCCGCCGTGCTCCATGATCCACTCGGCCTTGCGCTCCCACAAAGAGATGGAGCTCTCGCGCAGGATCTCGAACAGAGTGTGGTCCTGGACGAGCGTGATTGGAAGTTCCACCAGATCGCCGATGAAGAACGGCAGGATCGAGCAGCACCCACCGGGTTGCGGCTCGAAGGGGTCGGTGTCCGGGAAGGAGCCGTCGTACATGCAGCCGAGTTCCGGCATCCAGTCGGCATTGCGGTGGGTGGCGGGAGAGCGAAAGCCGACGGCCCCCCATTCTTCGAGGTACCGGTGGATCTTTGGCAGGTCAGCCTCGAAGTGCACGCGATCGCGGAAGAGCTTCCCGTCATGCTTGATTCCGTGGAGCCCGATCTCGCAGCCGGCATTTCGTATCGTGTCAAAGAGCCCGGTTGGGATCTCGTACCATTCCGCAACGAAGTTCCAAGCTGACACAAAACCGTGGCGGCGCTCCACCTCGAGGACGCGCGGGATGTTCTCGATTCCCGCGGGGCCCTCGACATCGTGGGTGACGATCATGCCGAACCGCTTCGCGTGGGGCCAGAAGCCCACGAGCGGGACGGACTCCATCCCGGAGTCGTGTAGCTGGCGCCGGAGCTGCTCCTCTTGGTGCTCGACCAGGATCGGTTCGATGGGCCACGCCGGGAACTTCCTCTGCGCCTGCCGCCTGGCGTAGA
>JAUJNT010000006.1:126697-177536 GCA_030448005.1 Thermoleophilaceae bacterium | reverse complement strand
GGGGGGGGGGGGGGGGGGGGGGGGGGGGGGGTGGGGGGGGGGGGGGGGGGGGGGCGGGGGGGGCGCGGGGGCCGCGGGCGGGGGGGGGTGGGGGGGGGGGGGGGGGCGCCGCCGGGGCGGGCGGGGGGGCGGGGGGGGGGGGGGGGGGTGGGGGGGGGGGCGCGGTTGCGGCCGGCGGTGGCGACGTCGGGTTCGACGGCGGCGATGTGGGGGCCGGCGGCTGGGTCCCGGTGTTGTTGGGCGGCGGGGGCGGGTCTGTCCAGTGCGGGGCGCCCTCGGCGTCGGGGCGGGGCCGGGCGGTGTGGGGGGGGGGGGGCCCCCCGCCGCCCCCCCCCACCACCCCGCGGCCCCCCCCCCCGCCCGCCGGGCCCCCCCCCCCGTGGGGGGGGGCCCCCCGGCGCCGGAGAAAGGCTTACAGCGCCCCGTTGACCGCCGTGGAGGGCGCCGGCTCGAGTGCCAGACCGAGCACCTCGTCGATTGTCATGACCGGGTGGAAGGTGATCTGCTCGCGCACATGCTCCGGCACCTCGTCGATGTCGCCACGGTTGCGCTCGGGCAGGATCACGTCGGTCAGGCCCGCCGCGTGGGCGGCCAGCACCTTCTGCTTGAGGCCTCCGATCGGCAGCACCCGGCCTTGTAGCGTGACCTCGCCGGTCATACCCACCGTGTGCTTGACGGGTCGCCCGGAGAGCAGCGACGCTAGCGCCGTGGTCATCGTGATCCCGGCGCTCGGCCCGTCCTTGGGGATCGCCCCGGCCGGAACGTGCACGTGGAACTCGCGACCGTCGAAGCGGTCCTCCTCCACGCCGAGATCCTCGGCGTGGCCGCGGACGTAGGAGAGGGCGATCCGCGCCGACTCCTTCATCACGTCACCGAGCTGGCCCGTGAGCATCAGGTGGTCCTTGCCCTTCATCTCAGTGGCCTCGACGAACAGCACGTCGCCGCCGGTGCCGGTCACCGCCAGGCCGGTTGCCACGCCCGGGATCGCCGTGCGCTCGGCCGCCTCCTGGAAGAACTTCTGCCGGCCGAGCGCGTCGCGCACCGCGTCGAGGTCCACGACGACTGGGGCCTCCAACTCGCCCGAGGCCAGCTTCGTGGCGGTCTTGCGAAGCACCGTGCCGAGCTCTCTTTCAAGCTGGCGCACGCCCGCCTCGCGGGTGTACTCGGTCACGATCGTGCTGAGCACGTCGTCCCCGACGCTCACCTCGTCCTCGCGCAAGCCATTGCGCTCACGCTGGCGCGGCCACAGGTAGCCACGGGCGATCGAGGCCTTCTCGTCGGTGGTGTAGCCGTCGAAGCGCACGACCTCCATGCGGTCGAGCAGCGGCGCCGGGATCGTCTCCGCCACGTTGGCGGTGGCTATGAAGACCACCTGCGACAGGTCCAGCTCGACGTCGAGGTAGTGGTCGCGGAACGAGTGGTTCTGTGCCGGGTCGAGCACCTCGAGCAGGGCCGCGCTGGGGTCGCCGCGCCAGTCGGCGCCGACCTTGTCGACCTCGTCGAGCATGATCACCGGGTTCATCGTCTTCGCGTCGCGCAGCGCGCGCACCAGGCGCCCCGGAAGGGCCCCGATGTACGTGCGGCGGTGGCCCCGGATCTCGGCCTCGTCACGCACGCCGCCGAGCGACATGCGCACGAACTCGCGGCCCGTGGCACGGGCGATCGACTCGCCGATCGAGGTCTTGCCGGTTCCCGGGGGGCCGATCAGCGTGAGGATCGCGCCGGAGCGTCGATCCTCCTCGATCCCCCGCTCCTTGCGCAGCTTGCGCACGGCGATGTACTCCGTGATCCGGTCCTTCACGTCCTCGAGCCCCGCGTGGTCTGCGTCCAGCACCTCGCGCGCGTACACGGGGTCGAGCTTCTCGTCTGATCTCTTTGACCACGGCACCGCGATCAGCCAATCGAGGTAGGTGCGGATCATCGAGCTCTCGCCCGACTGCTCGCCCATGCGCTCGAGCCGGCCCAGCTCCTTCTCGGCCTGCTCTCGCACCTCTTCAGGCATGCCGGCTTCCTCGATCTTCGTGAGGTACTCGTCGATCACAGACCCGTCGTCCTCGCCGAGCTCCTTGCGTATCGACTCCATCTGCTTGCGCAGGAAGTACTCGCGCTGCTGCTTCTCGGCGCCGGACTGCACGTCGTCGCGGATGCGCGTGCGCACCTGCAGCTCGGCCAGCCGTTCCCGCTGGAGGTCAAGGGCCCGGCTGAGGCGCTCGCTCACGTCGAGCGTCTCGAGCAGCTCCACCTTCTGCTCGAAGGGCAGGTCCGGCGAGTATCCGGACGTGTCGGCAAGCGCCCCGGGGGTGGTGATCGAGCGCACGAAGGCGGCGACGCGGCCGTCGTCCCCCCGCAGGTCGAGAATCTCCTCGACCACAGCGCGGTACTCGCGCTCGAGCTCACGGGTCGCCCCATCGAAGGGCTCGGCGTCGGGGCTCGCCGTGACCTCCACGCGCAGATTTCCCTGGGTGTCCGTGCTTGCCACGCCCGCTATACCGCGATGCAGGCCCTCGAGCGCCACCGCCCGGCCTCCGCCGGGGAGGCGCACGCGATCGAGAACGGTGGCTACGATGCCCACACTTGCGAACTCGTCCCCGTCGCGGGGCACGAGGAATACGCGGTCCTCGTCACCCACGTCGACGGTGAGTGTCACGGTCATGTTCGGGAACACGACGGATTCGTCTACCGGCACGAGCAACAGCGTTTCCATAGTTATCTCTCCGTAGTTACTAATCAAAGGTAAGTACATCCTAGCGGGCGCCGTCCGCCAACTGCGGGCGCAGTGCGTGAGCCGGGCGCCGGTCAGGCCGCGGGCGCCGGACGTGATCCGGAAGCCGGCCACGCCGCGGGCGTCGGGCGTGACCCGGGGCCCCGGCCATCACACGGCGCGGCCAGGACGTAGATTTCCGCCGTGGGCCTCTTCTCACGCAAGCCGAGGGAGCCGCAGGTCCACATCGACGACCCGCGTCTCGACGGATGGGAGACGGTCGAGGAGTACACCGACGTTCCCACCGCGAGCGCCTTCGCAGGGCGCCTCTCCGAGCTGGGCATCCCCAACGCGCTGGTCGCCGACTGGGCACCAGACAGGCACGGCCGCGGGACGATCTATCTCCAGGTACCGGGTGAGCATCATGACGACGCCACGGTGGCCGTCGAGGGTTGGGACCTCTAGCCCGCGATCGTCACTCGGCGGACTCGAGTACGCGAAACGGTGTCCGCGCGGCGGGCTGCGAGTCGATCTCGAGCACCCATACGTAGCCGCCGGCAGGAAGCGCGACCTGGAACGGCACGACGAATGGTGCATCGAGATCCGAGCCCGGCTTGATTCCCGGCGGCCGGCCGACCTCGAAGTTGCCCGTGGCCTCGATCGGCTCGCCCCCTATCTCGACGGGGTCTCCGTCGTCGGTCAGCAAGTGCGCCCGCAGGGTGTGCGACCGATTGGTCTCGTTCCACGGAACCGCCACCTTGATCGCGAGCGCCATGGACGTCGGCACGTCCGGCCGGTGCAGGAACGACCACCCTCCACCGAGGATGTAGAGCTTCCCTCCGACCTCCTCGGCGGCGTCACATAGGAGCATCGTGACGTTCACGTGCGGTGCACCCCGGCGCGGGTCAGTGGGTCGGCGGGCTCCATCGCGACCGCGAAGGATAAGGCGGGATCCCAGCCGCCGCCGGGCAAGCCACGGGGTGCGAGCGCGAGGCCACCGGGCAGCCGCGGGGCGAGAGCGCGACGCCCCGCCGCGCAGCCAAGCCGGGGCGCGCGAGGCCACCGGGCCGCCGAGCGGGGGTGGCGCCCGACGGTGCAGCCACCTCCCTGCGATGCTTCGGATCCGATGGCGACCTCCGGCGCATCCGAGCCCTCCCCCGGCCGCACCGCCTCCGCCGAGGCGGCCGTGGAGCTGATGGGGCCCGACATGGCCATCGGCCTCGGATCCGGCAGAGCGGTGTGGGCGGTGATCGACGCGATCGGTGCGCGCTTTCCCGACGGTCACGAGATCCAGGCGGTGGTGGCCTCCGAGGCCACCTTCGCACTCGCGCAGGCCGCCGGAATGGAGATCGTGCAGCTCGACGGGTCGCTCGTGCTCGACCTCGCCGTCGACGGTGCCGACGAGGTAGGCCCCGATCTGCAGCTCCTCAAGGGTGGTGGGGGCGCCCTGCTGCGCGAGAAGATCGTGGCGGCGGCCGCCGAGCGCTTCGTGGTGGTGGCAGAGACCACCAAGAAGGTGGACCGCCTCGGGCAGGGCTTCCGGCTGCCCGTCGAAATCGTGCGCTTCGGCTGGCGCGACACCCGCAGGCGACTGGCCGACCTGTTCCCAGAGAGCGAGCTGCGCATCGTGGGGGACGAGCCCTACATGACCGACCAGCTCCATCACATCCTCGACTGCGCCATTCCTGAGGGGACCGATCCGCACGAGCTGGCGGAGGCGCTCGAGAGGATCCCGGGCGTGGTCGAGCACGGCCTCTTCCTCGGCATCGCCGAGCGTGCCCTGCTGGGCACGCCGGAGGGCGAGGTCGAGGTGATCGAGCGCTCGTAGCGGGCCTGCCCCCTGAGGTGCAGCCGGCGGGGGCGAGCCGTAGCGGGCCGGGGAAGCGCCTCGCGTGGGGCGGTCGTGTCCGGCGCCAGGAGCGGGTACCCGGAGCGGCCTTGTCGGGCGCCAGGAGCGGGTACCCGGAGCGGCCTTGTCGGGCTCCCGAAGCGGCCGGTCCTCAGAGGCCCGTGGCGCCTACCACGGTGCGCCCGGCCCGGCGCGAGTCGCCGCTGGGGCGCGGGAGCAGACGGACCTCGCGGGCGAAGTTCTGCGCCGCCGTGAGGTAGACGGCCTGGCGCAAGGTCACGCGCAGTGTGGCGAGGGCGGTGGCGGCCGCCGCCGCGGTGTCCTCGCCGGAGCGTCCCGCCGGAGCCTCACCGGCCCCCTGCGGGCGCAGATCGAGCAGCTCGACGTCCTCGAGTGCCAGAAAGCTCCGGCCCGGTCCCTCTCTCGGCTCGGTCGAGACCAGCACGTCAACGCGGGCTCCGGGCCCCGCGGCCTCTCCCAGTGCCGCGCCTCCCACCACCGCTACCTCCACCGCGCGCTCCCCTCGTCGGAGTGTTCCGGCCGGCCGGCCACCGCGAGGATCTCCGCCTCCCAGCAGCCCCTCCGTGACGGGAGTGCCGGCGGCCAGCGGCACGGCCGTACGCGCCGCTGCCACGTCCGCGTGCGAGGAGAGGGCGCCGGGCGGGACGTAGCGCTCGGGCACCTCGCGCAGGCCAAGGTCGGCTCGTTTGAGCGCTGTGTCCGCTGGGATGTCCCGCGCGGCCACGAGGATCGGTACCGGCGCACCGACACGGCGCTCGACGTCGCGGACGCGGCCTCCAACCTCCGAGGCCGCAAGCCCTCCGCACGCCAGCGCCACCGAGAGCATCAGGAAGGCCCGGCGGCGGCGCGCCCCGACGCTCACCGCTCCGCGACCGGCAGTTCGACCGCCGCCACCGTGCCGCTCTCGCGCTGCTCCAGAGTGAGCGTGCCGCCTGCCTCCTCGACGGCCGCGGCCGCTATGCCGAGCCCGCGTCCGCGTCCACGCCCGCGTCCGGACCCGGGGTGGCGCCATCTTCCGGCTTGCCGTTGAGCGTCCCGCATGCCGCCGTCCCTTACCTCGAGTACCACGAGGTCGCCCCTCTTGTGGCCGCACAGCTCCACCGTTCCAGAGCCATGCTCCACCGCGTTCGCCAGGAGGTTGCCGAGCGCCTGTGCCAGGCGGCCGCGGTCGGCGCGCACGACCGCTCCACCAAGCGCGGATCGCATCCTGAGCCGGCGTCCCTCCGCCTGCGCCGCCTGACGCCAACCGGCGGCGGCGCCGCGCAGCAGCCGCTCCACCGGGATGTCGGCCGGCCTGCAGCGCGCGCGCCGACCCGCACGAGCGACCTCGAGATCGTCAAGGCCCGCGCGGAGCCGGTCGAGTTGGGCCTCGAAGGGCAGGGCGCGCCGCAGTCCGCCGGGCTCGCGACGCAGAGCGGCCGCAGCGAGACCTATGGCGGTCGCGGGGCCGCGAAGCTCGTGACAGGCCTGCCTGGCCAACTCGAGCCGGTGGCGGAGACGCACCACCGCGACAGCGAGCACCGCCGACACGCCCCAGCCGACGCAGGCCAGCGCGGTGCTCACAGCGCCTCGGTCAGCCGGTAGCCCACACCCCGCACGTTCACCACCCAGGGGCGTGCGGACCCGCTGAGCTTCTTGCGAAGCCGACATGCGTGGGCGTCGACCGTGCGCGTCTGGCCGGCCGACAGGTAACCCCACACGTCCCGCAGGAGCTCGTTCTTCGAGCGCACTCGCGTCGGCTCCTCCGCCAGGGCCTGGAGCAGCGCGAACTCCTTCACGGAGAGGTGCACCGGCCGTCCTGCAAGACGGACCGCCCGGGTCACGGGATCGAGCGTGAGCTCTCCAACACGCACCACACCTCGCTGAGGCCTACCCTCCGCGCGTCTGATCACCGCGCGAATGCGCCCGAGCAACTCCCCGTAGTGAAAGGGCTTCACCAGGTAGTCATCAGCACCCCGCGCGAAGCCGCGCACGCGATCCGCCTCGCTGCCGCGGCCGGTGAGCACGATCACGGGCACGTCGGGGTCGAGGCGCGAGGCCATGCCGTCGGCGCCGCGGACCCTGTCGAGCAGATCGAGGCCGTTGCCGTCTGCGAGCGCCAGGTCCAGCAGCACGAGCGAGGGATGGCGAACCTCGATCGCCCGCAGTCCCTCCCCCGCGCCACCCGCGGTGGCCACCTTGAAGCCGTCGGCGGCGAGGTTGTCCGCGAGGAACGCCGCAGTGGCCGCGTCATCCTCGACGATCAGCAGCGAGTGTCTCATGTCCGGTGAAGTCACCGCTTGGCAAGACTCGCCCCCGCGGCCGCCGATTCTTCAGCGGGGGCGGTCGGCCCGTTGGGGCCCGGCGCGGGAGCCTGGGCGCCGTCCTGGATAAGGGCCGGCGCACAGCAACACCTATCCAGGACAGCCCAAGCAACCGGCCAGAGCCACCTCGACCCAAACGCGGGGCGACCCTGGGCCCTGCAGTGGGCCCGGAGTCGCAGCGGCAGCCGGAGCCATAACCTCGGACCCGCACCGGAAGCCGTAGGGCGAGAGCGGCCGGGGGCTCCGGGGGCGGGAGCCCCCGGCCAAATCCCCCGGCCTAATCCATCCCCTCCGGCGCCAGATCCTCCATCCGCTCGGCACCTGCCTCGATGCCCGCCTCGAACTGCTCGACCCATTCGTCCATGTGATCGTTGATCGCGTCATCCTCAGGCTCGACCGGCTCGTCGAGCGCCGCACTGATCATTCCGTAGAGGGTGGCCTTCAGGAGGTCGTACATCCTCTCGAGCTTCTCGTCGTCGCTCGCGGTCGGCGGCGCGGGCTGTCCGTAGGCCACCGCGCTCTCCTCGTACAGGTTTTGGAAGCCGAAGACGATCTCGCACTTGCCGATCTCCTGCTCGTGGTCCTCGGGCCAGAAGTGGGCGGCGTACTCGCTCACGAGAGCCCAGGTGACGACGCGGTAGGCGGCTTCGATCGCGCGCCGGTCCCGGAGCGTGCGAACGAACCGGGCCACGGGGTCGGAGTAGCCGCTCGCCCCTCCGGCCCCTGATATCTCCTCCTGGAGCATCGCCGCGTGAGCGCCGAAGGCCACGGTCGCACCCGCCGCCGCGCTCAAGAGCACCACGCGGGTCGGCTCGCTCCGGGCGGCGGAGTCGATCCGCCGCTCCCACGCCTCGTGCGTAGCGAAGATCTGCTTCGCCAAGGCCTCGGTGGCGTCGGTCTCCTCACGCTTGAAGGGCCACGGCACGAGCTGATCCTACGCCCTGCAAGACCCGTTGCAAAGCGTCCGCGGAGGAAGGGATCGGGGCTAGGATGCCGACGCGCTCGCTCGGGAGTCCCTCCCAACCCGGGTCGCTTGCCATTCATGGACAGCACAACCCGCGGAAACTACGAATCTGGAGCCGACTACGTACTCGAGTACGGCGAACTTCGCTTCACCTTCAATGAGCGCGACTTCACCGAGCGCATCGAGCAGGCGGCCGTGAAGCTCGGCTTCGTGGGCGGCCTGCTCGGAGACGAGGAGCGGGAGGATCTCGTGAACCTGGCGGTGAACGGCGAGGTCACCGACGCCCACTCATCCCTTGGCGAGCACATCGTCGATCGCTGGGGGGACCTGCATGGCCCCTCGGAGCGCTCGCTCGTACACTGGCTGCGCCGGCTCGTGTTCCGCGGCGCATGGCTCGACCAGCGCGTGAAGGAGGGTGAGCTAGAGGTGGTATTCGACGAGGAGACCGCCACCTTCGGCTACGCCCAGCCCGACCGTGACCACGAGCTGATCGAGCTCTCACCCGAGCCGTCCTGGAAGCGCGTGGCCTACCGCCGCTAGGAGTCTGCTAGCGGCGCATCGTCGAGCGCAGCATGAAGCCGGCACCCGCCGCTATGAGCGCGGCGAGGAACACCAGGCCGAAGCCCACCACGCCGATCACCCACAGGACCAGGAGCGCGACGGTCGCCACCGCGGCGCCGCCACCGACCAGCGTCAGCGAGTACGCACGCTTCTCGCGCTCTCTGCGGGATAGGCCGCCCATACACACAGATTAGCTGGCGCGCGGGCGAGGGTTCTGGCGCGCCGGGCGGGGGAGCCACGGCGGGGCGGGAAATCGCCTACGCCCGGCCGCTTCGCGGGCGGCGGTGCTCGACCGCTCGCACCACGGCGAGCACGCGGTCCGGGTCGTCGGTTACCTCGAGCATCTCGACATCGGCTGGCGAGATCTTCCCCTCGGCGAGCATCGGGTCGCGGAGCCACTCCACCAGCCCTCCCCAGTAGGCGCTCCCGAAGAGCACGATCGGGAAGTGGCGGATCTTCTCGGTCTGGCGCAGCGTGGCCGCCTCGAAGAGCTCGTCGAGCGTGCCGAAGCCGCCGGGAAAGACGACGAACGCGCTCGCGTAGCGCACGAACATGACCTTTCTCGTGAAGAAGTAGTGGAACTCGAGAGGGAGGTCCACCGAGTCGTTCATCGCCTGCTCGTGTGGGAGGTCGATCCCCAGGCCGATCGACAGTACGCCGGCGTCCCGGGCGCCCTGGTTGGCCGCATGCATGATGCCCGGCCCGCCGCCGGTCACGATCGCGAAGCCCTCCTCGCCCAGCCGCCTTGCCAGGTCCCGGGCCTGTGCATGGAAAGGGTCGTCGGCCCCGGTTCGGGCCGACCCGAAGAAGGAGACGGCCTTCCCGACACCCGCCAGCGCGCGGAAGCCGTCTTCGAGCTCCCCCGTGATGCGCTCGACGCGGGTGGCGTCGTCGAGCGTTGAGAGGATCGTGAGCGTCTCGGCCTCGAGCAGCTCCTCGTCGGGGCTGGTCGGGCCGCGCGGCTCGGTCAAGCGAGGAGGTCGGCCCGCTGCGTGCCCGACAGCGCCGGGATCACGGTGGGCTCGTCCGCGGCGCCGTCGAGCCTGACGCGGGTGCTCGCCTGGCGCAGCGGCTCCGGCGAGCTGCCCACCGCTGCGACCACCGTGAGCGAGCCACCCTCCTCGACCTTGCGCGCGGCGCCGAAGAGGCGGCGGGCGGGACCGGGGGGAAGCGTCTCGAGCGAGTCGATCACCACGACCGCGTCGCGTCCGCGCTCGACGGCGCGCTTGGCACGCTCGATCGCCAGCTCCGCGGCCTGGGTCTGGGCCTCGAGCGAGCGATCGAAGGAGCCGCCGGCCACGGCGACCCCTTCCTCGCGCTCCCATTCGGTGACCTCCTCGGGGCGTGCCCCCACGAGCACGACCGTCAGCAGGATGTCGTCACCGCCGTCGGCGATCGTGCGCGCGATCGCGCGCAGGAGGCGCGTGGCTCCGGCGCCCGGCACGCCCGCAACGGCCACACGCGAGCCCTTGCCGATCGGCAGGGCGTCGAGCGCCAGAGGTGCATGGAGGCGCTCCGTGGGATGCACCGGGGTGAGGTCGGTGAAGTCCGGGCGCTCCTCCGGCGGCTCCGCATCCCCACCGTTCACGCTGGACACCCTCACGAGCGAGGGATGGCGCTCGCTTCGCCGCGCCGGACGCACGGGACCGCTCACCTCGTCGCCCGCGCGCAGCTCGCAGCGGCGGATCTGGGCCGGAGACACGTACACGTCGTCGTTTGACTGGCCCGCGGCGCCCACGCGGATGAACCCGCTGCCGTTCGCCAGGATGTCGAGGGTTCCCGTGGCCGTCTCGCCTTGGGCCACCTCATCGGGCCCTTCCCCCTCCGGAGCGGCGGCCAACGGCTCCAGCTCGGGCTCGTGCTCGGCGGGGGCAACCTCTTCCGGGTCGGGCGAGAGCGCCGGTGCTCCGTCGGGGCCTCCCTCCTCTACCCCCGCGTCGATGTCCACGGGCTCCGCTTCCTGCTCCTCGCCGCCCTGGGCCGAGAGGATGGCCGCCACCAGGTCCTCGCGTCGCAGCGCGCGGTAGCCCTCGATACCAAGCTCCGAGGCGATGGCGTGGAGGTCGGCGAGTGGGCTGTCTTCGAGCTCGCGGCGTTGGAGGACTGACACGGTGGTTGAGGCTCCTTCGGGTGGATAGCGAGTGGGAAAGGCTAGAGCCTGCCGGGCGCGGCGGCGGAATCGCCACAGGTGGGGGATCACCGACGCTCCCCGACGCTTCCCACCGCGTCCAGCACCCGCGCCATCAGCAGGCCGAGCGTGTCCTCCACCTTCACGTTGTCGATCACCGGGGTGCCGGCGGCCCGCGCCCCGATGGCCAGGTGCTCCTGCAGCTCCCGGATCTCGCCAAAGCGCGCGTGGTAGCGCTCCGCCGGACGGTCCGCGCCGCGCAGCGAGAAGTGGCCGCGGTGAAGGCCCTCGTCCTGTACCACGAGCAGCGCCTCGACCGCCACGCACTGGCCTCGCAGCTCGTCGGGGAGCGCTCCGGGCACCACGTGAACTCCCTCCACCACCACGGGGGTTCCCTCCGCGCACGCCCGTTCGACGATCGCCGACACGCCGGTGCCCACGTGCTCGGCCTGCTCGCCAAACCCGCCGATGTCCACCTCGAAGGCGGAGTGGTGGACCGTCGGCATCGCCTCGGGGGTGAAGAAGGCCCGCAGCACCTGGCGGATGACGTCCGTGGCGATCACCCGCGTGATGCCAAGCCGGTGAGCCAGCATCGTGGCGAGGGTGGACTTTCCCACTCCGGCCGCGCCGCCCAGCATCACGATCAGGGGGCGATCCAGCCGGTCGAGCCGGTGCCAGTGGCGGTAGCGGCGCACGGCGTCCTCGCCCTCCTGGGCCAGGAGCACTTCCTCCGCCAGCGAACGCAGCGAGGCCAGGTCGATCGTATCGGTGCCCCTCTCACCCAACCGGCGCTCCACCTGCCGCGCGAGATCGAAGGCCCGCTGGGGCGTCAGTCCGGTGGCCGACAGAGCCTGGGCCATCAGCCCCTTCGAGTAAGGAAGGCCGTAGCCGCGGTGAAGCACGATCGTCTCAGGCATCGCGCCACAGCCTGACCAGCTCGGCGTCGAGGTCCCCGTCGAGTCCCACGGGCCGGTTGCGGAGGAAGATGACCCGCGCGCCCTCGCGTCGCGCCCGGGGAACCACGGTGTCCACCGCCGCTGCCTTCAGCTCGGTGAGATAGACGTCGCAGCCCTCAGCCGCGGCCCGGTCGAGATCCTGGCAGAGGGGTGCCCGGCGCGACAGGTTGCGGCTCGATACCACCGGCTCGACGCCCTCGCAACGTTCTGCTCCGGTCGTGAAGACGGCCACCCGAGCGTTCTCCGGCAGCGGCTCGGCTGGCTCGGGCCTCAGCTCGAAGCGGACGGTGGGACACGGAGAGTCAACCGTGTGCCAGGTCAGACAGAGGTCCGCCCGCAGAACGCGATAGCGGTCGAGCCCGTCGATCGACTGGTGGCCGATCACGCAGACCGTCCGGTCGGCCGCCACCGGCGGGATGCAGGATCCCGAGCCCTCGAGGATGAGCGCGCCCGAGGCGATTCCGGCGGCCACCGCCGTGGCCTCGACCATGTTCGACTGGCCGGGCTCCCCCGCGAGCCCGCCTCCCACTCGACGGCACCCAACCGTCGTGACCCCCGCCAGGGCTGCGCCCTCGAGGTAGTCGGATGCGGCATGGCCGCCGCGGTCGGAGATCGCGATCAGCTCCTCGACCCCAATGCCGGCATGCGCGACCTGGGGCTCAGCCGGTCCGCCCCGACCCATGCACACGATCGCCGGATCGGCGCCCCCGGCGCGCAACAGCCCGGCCCAGTGTCCCGCCACCGCGGTCTTTCCGCTGCGCTTCCCGGTGCCTATGACGGCGAGGGTGGGCCCGTCGAAGGGCACCGACGCATATGGCGGCGGACTCAGCCGCATGCCCGGCGCCTCGTAGGAGAGACCCAGGTGAAGGGTCAGCGCGGCCAGGCGGAGCCGGGCGATGGGATCGAGCACCGGCTCGTCGGCCAGGTCCACCACCGCGCGAGCGCCGGCCGCGCCCGTGCCCGTCACCAGCTCACGGATCCCGTCCTCGGGCGCCATGCCGCTCAGGACCTCATGGCCGTAGTGGACGGGCGCGTCCCCGAGCGCGCGCGGGGACACCTTCTCCTCTCCTCCGCAGAACACCACCCCCGCGACCCCCCGCGCGGCGTGCAGGCGATCGAGCGCGTCTCGAACCGCCGGCGGATGGTGCTCCCCGTCGATCAGCGCGATGACCGGGCCGTGGGCCACCCGGCCATTCTCGCGCTTGCCGGGCTGATGGTGCTCGCGCACCAACTCTCGCCAGAGCTGACCCGCGCTGCCTCTCCTCGACGTCAGTGGCAGCTCTATGGTGTCGTTCGATGGTTCTCAAGGATGAGCAGGACGCCTATGGCCAGCTCCTCCTCGACGCCTTCGAGGGGCGCCCGGCGATCGAGGTCGTCGAGCGCGACGATGGCTTTGCCATGGCGAGCGCAGCCGGTGCCCCCACCAATTACCTCGCCCCGTTTCGGAGCTGGCCTGCCCACCCAGCGTAAGGCGATGCGGTTGGTGCGGGGGCGCGTGCTCGACGTCGGCTGCGGCGCGGGACGCGTGGCGCTCCATCTTCAGCAACACGGTCAGGAAGTGGTGGCGATCGATGTCTCACCGCTCGCCGCCGAGGTCTCGCGACGACGGGGAGTGCAGGACGCACGGGTGCTCTCGATCGCCGACGTCGACAAGCGGGTCAGGCCGATTGACACGATCATGATGATGGGCAACAACTTTGGCCTGTTCGGCAGCGCGCGGCGGGCCAAGCGCCTGCTGCACCGCTTCGACCTGATCGGCTCGGATCGCAAGCGCATCGTCGCCGAGGTGCTCGACCCCTACACGACCGACGACCCCGATCACCTCTCCTACCACGAGCGCAATCGGCAGCGTGGAAGACTGCCGGGGCAAGCACGCCTCCGGATTCGCCACCGCCACTACACGACACCCTGGTTTGACTACCTATTCGTCTCGCCAGCGGAGCTCTAGGCCCTTATCGAGGACACGGGCTGGTCGCCCGAGCGCACGATCCCCTCCTCCGGCAGCCTCTACGTCGCAGTTCTCAAGTGAGCTAAGTGCGATCGTATAGGCCCTCCAGGCTGTAGCTATGACGGTGTCTTTGCGACCAGCGACTCAATCGGACACGGAGTTTGCCCGGCGAGTGCATCATCGGGCCTACCACGACATCGTGGTCGCGCAATTCGGTGATTGGAACGAAACGGTGCAGGATCGCCTCTTTGAGTCTGACTGGAGTACGCCGGGCTTCGAGGTCATCACGTACGAAGGGGTTGCATGTGGATACACGTGCGTCGAGGACCGCGAGCAGGACATCCATGTGCGTGAGCTTGCGCTGCTGCCGCGCTTCCAGGGCAAAGGGATCGGAACCTCAATTCTGCAAGGTGCCATGGAAAGGGCCGCTGAGCGAAACGTCCCAATCAGGCTTGGCGTGTTGCGCAAGAATCGCGCGCTCCAGATGTACCGAAAGCTTGGCTTCGAGGAAACCAGCGACACTGAAACGCACGTAACGCTTGAATGGCGCCCTCGCTCATCCGGCGCCTGACAAGCGGGCTCTTTACGAAGCTTCCGGGTTAGCCTGAACGTCCTCCCGCTCAGGGTGCGCGATGGGGAGTCGACTGCAGGGCCGGAGCCGCCAACCCGAGGCGCCTTCGGACAAGCCCTCATCCAAGGCCGATATTCGTCCGAGACAGCAGAGCCGATATCGTCCGAGCCACCTCCCCCGGACGCTGCTCCACGTCGAGCCAGGTGAAGCGGGCTACGCGGTAGCCGAGCATCATCAGCCGGCGGTCGCGGCGGCGGTCACGCTCGAATGCCCGGCGAGTGCCGTGGGTTTCCCGCCCGTCGGTTTCGACGATGAGCTTGGCATCGGGCCAGAGGAAGTCGGCAAAGACGGTGTCGCCGTCCGCGAGCTCCACCTGCACCTGGGTCCTCGGCCGGTCGATGTCGGCGCGTTCGCAGAGCTCGAAGAAGCGCCGCTCCAGCTCCCGCTGGGTGAAGGGTGGCTCTTCATACGTCGCGAGGATGGCCTTCAGCACGGACGCTCCCCGGCGGCCGACCGCCCGCTCGAGGACGTCGTGGAGCTGGCAACCGTCGAAGACGCGGAGGCGCTCAGCCCCCTCGATGGCGCGCTCGAGTGCTCGACGGTCGACCACCTCCGCGAGGTCGAGCAGGGTGCGCGCCACCGTCGTGCAGGGAATGTCTCGGACCATCGTCACCTCGGCAGGGCAGAGCATGCGGGAACAGTGGGCATCGATGCCGGGCAGGTAGCGCCCGCGTCTGGCCGGAGCCGAGACCTCGACACGCGCCCGCGAGGAGACCCGCAGGCCCCAGTGGTCCGCCGCCGATCGATGGGAGAGCACCGCCCCGGGCCCACAGGCGAGCACGGCGCTCATGTAGGCGCTCTCGGGTGTCTGCACATGGTGTCCCACCGCGTAGACGCCCCGGTGGACGCGCTGTAGCCGTCCGCTGTCCACGCGCCGCGTGACGGCGCTGCGCTTCAGGCCGAGCTCCTGCATCTGCCACAGCGCCACACGCCCGTGCTGGCGTCCGGCGAGCTCGGCAAGCGCCCGATCCACACGAGGTGCCCGATCCGCACCGGGGGCCCGATCCACACGAGGCGCCCGATCCGCACCGGGCGCCCGATCCCGAGGGGGTGTGGCTGATTTGTTGACTCCTCGCGTACTGGAAAGCCACACCCCCGACATGGCGGTAATTCTCGGACTCCGGGCGTTTCGACACTACACGCGCCTGTGACAACTCGGACGCGTGTGGCACCTGAGCCTGTGACGACTCGCACGCCCTGGCTGGGCGATCGAGGTCGCGGCCGGCGCTCGTACACCGAGCCTGTGACAACTGCGACCCGCGTGGCGTTTGAGCCCGGCCGCGACTACACGAGCTCAGCTACCCGTGCGTGGTCTCCCCCAGGAGCCACGGATCCTTCTCGAACTCGAACGTGCGCGGGTCGAAGCTCAGGAGCGGCTCGCGGTCGTGGGACGGGAACTTCCGGAACACCGTGACACGCTCACGGGAAGCCTCGATCACGTTGTAGCAGGGCTTCGTCTTGCCGCGAAGGCGGGTGGTGGACACCGTTCCCGCGTTCACCACGAAGAGGTTCTCGAGGCGCCACGCATAGGGCACGTGCTTGTGACCTGAGAGCACGAGATGTACGTCAGCGCGCTGAAGGCATTCGAGGGTGTCGCCGGCGTCGTGGACCACGTTGCGCTCGCGGCCGGTCCCCGGCACGGGCAGCAGGTGGTGGTGAAGGACGAAGATGCGCAGGTAGGCCTGGCTCGCACCGAAGCGCTCCGCGATCCACCCGTAGCGCCCGCGGCCGATCACGCCGTGGTCGAGGTCGGGCTCGGTGGAGTCCACGGCCACCACCGAGACGCCGCTGGAGTGAAGCTCGGAGCGGCGCTCGCCGAACAGCTCCTCGAAGTGAACGTAGCCCACGTTGCGCGAGTCGTGGTTGCCGGGGATCACGAGCATCCGCTCGCATTCAACGCGGTCCAGGTACCTCCGCGCCAGCTCGTACTCCTCCCGCAAACCGTCGCCGGTGAGGTCGCCGGACACGATCACGAGATCCGGCGCGAGGTCGTTGATCTCCACGAGCGCCCTGTCGAGCAGGGTGGGGACGAAGTGAGGGGAACCGCAGTGAAGGTCCGAGATCTGGGCGATGGTGAACGTGCTCACAGGGCGGCCTCGGTCTCGGAGCCTCTCACAAGGCAGCCTCGGTCTCGGAGCGTCTCATGCCACCACCTTTCGCCGCAGGGGAGCCTCTCATGCCACGACCTCCCGCCGCAGCGACCCCGCGAGCGGACCGGCGGGCGGCTCGAGCTCTCCGCGCAGTGCCGATCGCACCCGCAGGAAGTCGACCGCCCCCGCCACGTCGTGCACGCGCACCACGGCGCCGGACACGTCGAGCGCCGGCTCGAGAGCCGCCAGCGTGCCCGCGTCCCGCTCGGCGGGAAGCCGGCCGGTCAGCGCCCCCACGAAGTCCTTGCGCGAGACCGCAAGCAGCAGTGGGCGCCCGAGCGCCTCGAGCTCCGCGAGGCGACGCAGCAACTCGACCGACTGGGCGGGCGTCTTTGCCAGGTCGATGCCGGGGTCGAGCAGAAGCTGCTCCTCGGGCAGGCCTCGCCGGGCCGCGAGCACGCAGCGCTCCCGCAGTCCCGCGAGCACGTCCCTCACCACATCGGAGTAGCCGGGGAACGCCTTCGTCTTCGGCGCCGCGCGGGTGTGGGTGACCGCCAGCGCGGCGCCCGCCTCGGCGCACAGGTCGGCGAGCACGGGGTCGGAGAGGCCGCTCACGTCGTTGACCATCACCGCCCCCGCGTGGAGTGCGGCTAGGGCCGGCTCGGCCCGCCAGGTGTCCACGGACACCGCCACCCCCTCGGCTGTCAGGCGCTCGATCAGCGGGACCACGCGCGCGGTCTCCTCCTCGGTCGTGATCGCGCTCGAGTCGGTGCGGCCGGACTCGCCGCCCACGTCCACGATCGCCGCGCCGGCGGCCACCAGCGCGTGCGCGCGCTCCGCCAGCTCTCCGATGTCCTTGACGACGCCCGGCGCGTCGGAGAACGAGTCGGGGGTGGCGTTCACGATCCCCATCACGAGCGGCCTGCCGCGCTCGATCACGAGCACCGTCTCCCGCAGCCGCAGCCTCATGCGCTCTCGGGCTCCGGCTCGAGCGCAGGCGATGAGGCACCAGGCACGGCGGCGCCGTCATGCACGAGGCCTTCGACGCGGGCAACCTCACGCCAGGCGTCGAGCTCGACCGCGATCCGTTGATCGTCCCAGCCAAGCGCTCCACCCATGGCACGAGCCACCGCCCGCGCGCCCTCCGAGCCGGGGGCGGTGAGCCGGGGGGCGTCGAGCAGGCCGAGGCGGGTTCGGCGCAGGAGCACGTCGCCCACCGATCGCGTCTGCTCGCGGCGGGCGGCGAAGGCGGCCTCGGCCACCAGGTCCGGAAGGTCGGGGCTCACCCGACTCGCGAGCTCGGGGGAGGCGGCCGCGATCTTCAGGACGTCCCCCGCCGCGTGACCGTAGCGGGCGGCGAGCGCCTCACGCGATGCCTCGTCGACCCCTTCCACGAGCGGCAGCTCCCCCGCGGCTGCGGGCATCCCGAGCGGGATCTCCTGCGTGCGACAGGGCGCCTCGCGGCCCTCGCGCTCCACGATCCGGTCCACGGCGAGCTTCGCCATCCGGCGCCAGGTGGTGAGCTTGCCGCCCGTGATCGTCACGAGCCCGGAGCTCGTCTCGTAGAGCTCCGCCTTGCGCGAGATGTCCACCGACTTCTTCGGGTCGCCGGTCGAGATCAGCGGGCGCACCCCAGCGTAGGCGCCCGTCAGGTCACTGCCGCTCAGTTCGGTCCCGAAGAAGCTGTTGGTGGCATCGAGCAGGTACTCGATGTCCTCGCCGGAGGGTGGCACGTGGTCGAGCGCGCCCTCGTAATCGTTGTCGGTGGTGCCGATGAGCGTGCGCCCGAGCCACGGCAGCACGAAGATAGAGCGCCCCGAGCCGGCCGGCACGACGGCCCCGGCCACAACGGGAAGGCTCTCGCTAGCCAAGGTGAGGTGGGTGCCGCGGCTCGGGCGGATGCGCGGCACCTCCGCCTCGTGGTGGAGCTCGTCCGGCCGGATACGGTCTGCCCAGACGCCGGTCGCGTTGACCACGTGCTGACCGGCCAGCTCGAACTCCCCGCCGCCGATCGCGTCCCGGCAGAGGACGCCGGCCGCACGCCCGTCGCGCTCGATCAGCCCGGTAGCCTCGACGGAGTTGCAGCACACCGCGCCGAAGCGCTCGGCCTCGCCGAGCACGGTGAGCACGAGCCGGGCGTCGTCGGTCTGGCAGTCGTAGAAGAGGTGCGCGGAGGTGGGCTCCCGCGATGCCAGCGCCGGCACCAGCTCCTTTGTCTCCTCGGCATCGATCGTGCGGTGGCGCTCGGGGCTCCACTCCTCCTCCCCGCCCCGCCGGCGGCGGATGCGGTCAGAGGCCATCACGTCGTACATGTTCAGGCCCACGCCCGCCAGCCGGTCCGGCCGCTTTCCCTCGAACGCTGGGATCAGCAGCGGGAGCGGCCTGACGAGGTGCGGCGCAAGGTTCACCATCAGCTGGCGCTCGAGCAGCGCCTCGCGCACCAGGCCGAGATCGAAGTTCTGGAGGTAGCGCAGCCCTCCGTGCACGAGCTTGGAGGAGCGCGAGGAGGTGCCCGAGGCGTAGTCGGCCTTCTCGACCAGCGCCACGCTGTATCCCCGCGACGCGGCGTCGAGGGCAACCCCCGCCCCCGTGATGCCCCCGCCGATCACCACGACGTCGAACTCCTCCGACTCGAACGCACTCAGCGCGTCGGCGCGCGGGATCACGGGAGGTACCGTACGAAGTCCGGCGGCGCCAGACGCTCGGGTGGGCCCTTCTCTCCGCGCGCGTGGCCGAGGTGGATCAGGGCCACGAACAGCTCGTCCTCGCCCATCCCAGCCGCCGCGCGGCCGTCGGGCGTGCGCAGCACTCCCGGTGTGCGCCAGTACCCGGCCAGCCCGCGGGCGTGTGCGGCCACCAGCACGATGTAGACCGCGCACGCCGTGGCGCAGAGATCCTCCTCGTCCTGCACGGGATCGCCGGTCAGCTTGACCGACGCGCACACGAGCGTCGGCGCACGATCGAGCTTGGCGGCGGCCTCCGGTGCGGCGGAGCGCTTCAGCTTCTCGAGCGACTCGGGGCCGAGCACACGGAAGCGCCAGGGGTTCGTCAGATGGTGATTGGGCGCCCAGCGGGCCAACTCGAACAGCTCATCGAGCGTCTCGCGGTCCACCGGCTCGCGGGCGTAGGCCTTGTGGGTCCGCCGCCCCCGGATCGCCTCTTCGAGCTCCACCGACTCGACGCTAGCGGACGCGGTGCCCAGGAGAGCGCCGGCTCGAGCGCGGCACGGGAAGAGCCGTCAGCTAGCGCCGGCGCACCCTCTCGCAGTTGCGTGCGACGCGGTCCTTGCGGTCGGCGGTGACGCTGTCGCGTCCGAGGCCGCAGTCGATGCGGTCGCGTGTGCCGTCGCGCGCGGAGATGCGGTCGTTGCCTGAGCCGCCCGAGATGCGGTCGTTGCCGGTGCGGCCGGTGATGCGGTCGTTGCCGGAGTTGCCCTTGAGCACGTCGCTTGAGCTGCCGCCGTCGATGCGGTCTGAGTCCGCGTCGCCTGAGATGCGGTCGGGAGAGCTGCCGCCGGTTATCCGGTCGGGCCCGGAGCCGCCGTTGACGCGGTCACGACCGCGCGAGGCCGAGATCCTGTCGCTGCCCGACTGTCCGTGCAGGCGATCGTTGCCGAACCCGCCGAAGATCCGGTCGATCCCCGTGCCGCCGAGCACGCTGTCGTTGCCGGTGCCGCCGACGATCCGGTCGTTGCCGGGGTCGCCGCGCAGCCGATCGTTGCCAGCCGAGCCCGAGAGCAGATCGTTGCCGAGCCCGCCGACGAGGAAGTCGCGACCGGAGCCGCCCTCGCCGCGGTCTGTGCCAGGGCCGAGGTCGACGCAGTCATCGCCCGCGAGCGCGTCGACGATGTCGTCGCCCGCGCCCGCGAAGATCAGATCACCGAGCGGCGTGCCGTTTCTCCGGTCGCTTGCGTTTGAGAGCGAGATCACGCTCCTGGCCGCCCGCGCCGGCGGGCAGCCCGCGATCGTGACCCTGGCCGGCGGCAGCGGGAAACCGATCGGTGTCTGGCGCGGCGCCTCGGCGACGGGCGGGTCACTGCCACCCGTCCCGATCGCCCCGACGATCCGATCGACAAGCGCCGGGTCAAGGCCCGGAAGCGGCGCGGCGATCGCCTGCTCAGCAGCATCAGTGTCAGCCCCCGCACGCAGCAGCATCAGCCCGCCGAGACGCCCGACCGCGGCGCCGAGCGCCGCGGCCTCGACCGGGCGGGCCGGGTCTGCGACATACACCACGTTTGCCGGCAGCCCGCGCAGGCGCGACTCGCCGATCACCGCCTCGGAGACCTCCTCCGGATTGGCGCCGCCGAGGCGCTTGACGTTCGCCGGCCCACCGACGGCCGTCGCTAGGGCCCCCTCAACGTTCCGGTTGACAGATGAGCCGCCGACGATCAAGAGCCGCTTGATGCCGAGCTCTCTGATCGCGATCGAGGTCGGCCCCGGCACCGCGCCGGCGTCGGCGACAAAGAGCATCGGCAGCTTGAGCGCCGCCGCAAGCGCCGAAGCCGCGGCCGCCTCCTGCGAGTCCGGGTTGACGATCACCGCCTCCGGGTTTGCACCCGGCAGCGGACGCATCAACTCGGCAACCCGCCGGGCCAGCTCGGCCGGGCGGTTCGCGTTCGAGGTGCTCGCCGGCTCAGCGACCCGCTGCACATTCTCGCGGTCGCGCGTCGTATCGCTCAAAGCGCCCGACACCCCCGGCGAGAGGCGCGCGGTGTCGCCAAGCACGAAGGCACCCTCCGGCCTCATCCGCGCCGACTCGCTCTTCACGAACGCCGGCAGCCCGCCCGGGGGCGAGAGCAGCAGCGGCCCGAAGTTCGCGCGCGCAAGCGGGGCACCGGCGAGCGCCGCGGGAAGGTCGTCCTCGGCTGCCACGACCACGCGCGTGGCGGGATCGAGCGCTCCAACAGCCTCGTTGCCCCCCGGCCAGGTCAACTGCGACAGGCGCACCGAGAGCCCCGCCGGCGTCGCCGTCGCGATCGTCCTACGCCCGACCGGAGCCGAGGGGTCTGACCGCGCCAGCAAGACATCCTGGTAGCCGGTCTCGAAGTTCCCAAGCCGCGAGTCAGGCCACGCGCTCAACACACTCCCATCCGCCAACGGCAAAGACACCGGGCCGTACCACGTGTACGTGCCGAAGTCGCCAAACCGTCCGGTGGCCAAATTGATGTGGCGGTCGGTCACGCGCCGGTTGGGACCGAACGTGGCGCCGCCGCTGGTCGAGCTCGCCATGTAGATGTCGGCCATGCCGCGGAAAGCGGGGGGCTCGAAACCGGGGTAGACGTGGCGCGAATCCCGCCAGGTGACGTCGACGCGCCCGTTCGGGCCCACGCTCGGCCAGGCGTTCGTTTGATTGGTGCCCGGCCGATCGTCGTTGACCCGGACGGGCTGGGACCACGTCTGCCCGCGGTCGGTCGACTCCTGAAGGGCTATGTCATTTGCGTCAGGGGGTGGCCCGGTCACGGACCGCTGGTAGGCGACGTAAAGGGTTCCGACGCCGTCGGGCGTGCTCGGATCGATCGCCAGCCGCGGATGGCTGCCGACAAACCCGGTGCCGAACTGCTCCCAGCTTTCGCCCCCGTCGGTCGACCTGTAGATCGCAATGCAGTTGGCCGGCAGGGGGGCGCACGTCGTCCCCCCATTCGTGTCGCGGTTGCGACCGGCAAAGTAGATGGCGCCGTCCGGGCCGACCACCGGCTGCGAGGGCTCGCGAGCTTGCTCGTCAGCGCTGCCGGCAGTGACAGCAGCCGCGCCGCTGCGGACGTTCCCCCGGCTGGCGAGGACCGGGGCGTTCCAGTTCGCTCCCCCATCGTCCGAGCGGGCCACGAGGAACCGGCGTTCCCCCCCGCCTCCCGAGCATCCGCCGGAGGACCTGACGCACTCCCACGAGTTGACGTAGAGGCGGTCCTGTCCACCAGTGCCCGCCCCGCGCTCCACGGCGATCTGCGGGCGCATGCCTCGGCCCGCGAGACCCGGCTCGTCGAGCTTGAGATCAACTGGGCCGCCGCCCGGCACGGCGATGACCGCCGGCTGGAAGGTGCGGCCGCCGTCGGTAGAACGCGCCACCACGGCGTCGTCCCCTGCGCCTCCCCTGAGATTGGACTCCGGGCGGTTGAAGGGCCCGCGATGGATGGAGAACGTGATGTAGACGTTCTGACCCGAGCCGAAGACGATGCCGGTGTTGAAGTGGTGATAGCCGCCGGAGTCGAAGTTCTGGTTACAGGCCGGGGCAGGCATCGGAGGGTCCTCTCCGGCTCTGGCGAGCGTCAGGTGGCCTCCGCTCCAGGTGCGGCCACCGTCAAAGCTCACGTTGTAGTCGCACTGGAGGTTGAGCGGGTCTGACTCCGCCTCGACGATGTGGTTCTGGTTCTCCGGGTTGACCGCGAGCCCCGGAACGTCACGCGCCCGCGCCGAGGTGAGGGGTGGCAAGAGGTAGTTCTCGCCGAAGCGGGGACCCTGGGGCGCCTGTGCAGCGGCGCCGGGAACCACCCCAAGCGAGGTGAGGACGAGCGCCAGCACGCCGACGGTGAGGATCCCTGGCTTTTGGATTCGCATCGTGTGAGAAGACTCCCTCTGGGGCAGCCCGCCCTCCCGAACGGGTTCCACCCTCGCCGTTAAGGTGGACAGCGTAGGGCGTGTTCCCGCGTGTGTCTACCCCACAACTGTCCAGTCTCGGCTACACCAAACTACCGTTGTCAACTTCCGGCGTTGGATCGCCTCTGTCACGTCGCCCGGCCGCCGACCTGAGCTGAACACGGGACCCAGCTTCCTCCGCACAGATGAAACGAACCGGCTTCACCATTCTCGCCATCGCGTCGGCCGCCGCGGCCGTCCTCGGGTTGGCCCTCAGAGCCACGGCCGCCGAAGAGGTAAAGGCGACCGCGGGTGAGATCGTCAACAAACCAGGGGTGGTCGACGCCCACAACTCACCCTCCTTGGCGCGCAACCCCAAGGAGCCGGAGTGGGTGGTTGCGAGCCACCGCGTCGACCGGCCCGCGTTCTCCGCGTTCGTCAACTGGAGCCGGGACGGGGGCGACACGTGGAGCAGCACGGCGCTGCCCCTGCCTCGCGGCCTCGACCGTCCCTTCGCACCGGACGTCGCCTTTGGACCCGACGGCATGCTCTATGTCACCTACGTCAACTTGGAGGGCGGCGGCAACGTGCCCGCCAACCTGTGGCTGTCGAGGTCATCGGACGGCGGGCGCACGCTTTCCCGACCGGTGCGCATCGCGGGCAAGCTCGCCTTTCAGGCACGGCTCGCCGTCGACCCGGCGGGCACCGTGCACGTGACGTGGCTGCAGGGAAGCGAGGTCGCCCCCTTCCAGCTGGTGGGTCCCCCGAGCCCGATCGTGGCCGCCCGCTCGGGCGATGGTGGGCGCACGTTCTCCCGGCCGACGCGCGTGAGCGACCGGGATCGGGAGCTCGTGGGCGCCGCCTCCCCTGTGATCGATTCGGATGGCCGGCTCGTCGTGCTCTATGAGGACTTCAAGGAGGATCGGCGCGACTTCCAGAACCTCGAAGGTCCGGCATGGCCGGACCCGTTTTCGTTGGTGGTGACTCGCCCCGTCGAGGGCGGCCGAGCCTTCTCGAAGGGGGTCGAATTCGAGAAAGGAATCCGTCCCACACGCCGCTTTCTCGTCTTTGTGCCGGAGTTCCCGTCGCTTGCCGCGGGGCCCGGAGACACCCTCTACGCTGCCTGGGCCGACGGCCGCAACGGAGACGAGGACGTGTTCCTGCGCCGCTCCGAGGACGACGGACGAACGTGGTCCGCCGCCAAGCGGGTGAACGACAACCCGAAGGACGACGGCACCTCGCAGTCCTTGCCCCGCGTGGACGTCTCTCCGGAGGGCCGCGTCGACGTGCTGTTCTTGGACCGCCGCCGGGACGAGAGGGACGTGATGACCGACGTCACGCTCGCGTCCTCTCATGACGACGGGGAGTCATTTCACAACGAGAGGCTGTCCAGCCGGCCATTCGACTCCCGCATCGGCACGAAGCCGACCCCTCAGCTGCCCGTCGACTTCGGCTCGCGCCTCGGGCTCGTCAGCAGCGACGACCGTCCTTCCGTGGCGGCGTGGACCGACACTTCGCTCGCGAACCGGGAGACCGGCCGCCAGGACATCTTCGCGGCCACCTATGAAGTCGACGAGCCCCCCGGCGGGCTCTCGCGCCTGCCGGTCATCGCCGTCCTCGTCGTCCTTGCGCTCGTGTTCGGAGCGCTTTCGGCGCGGAGGCGGCGGACCCGGACAGCACGTCCCTGACTCCCCCGTATCCGATGGCTGGAGGCGCTGTCAAGTGCTCCGCGTGACACATTGTCAATTCCTGCCTAAACTAGGCCGTAACCAGCGAGCTGACACGTACTGGTCCGAGCGGGCCGAAGGGGAGGTTGTGATGAGAGGTCTTCGAAGGCGGACGTGCCTGGTGAGTCTTGGAGCGCTCTGCGTGCCGCTCTCGGCGGCGGCGGTGGCATACGGCTGCACCGCGGCGGCGACCCTGTCGCCCGCTTCCACAGCGGCTGTCGCAGGCGACACGGTGACGGTGACCGGCAAGTACTTCGGGACCCATAATCCGGAGGACATCAACAGCAACTCACCCGTTCAGCTTCGACTGGGGAGCGTGACGGGTCCCGTCCTCGGAAGCGCGAGCCCGACCGGGAACGAGCGGGAGTTCACGGTGAACATCACGGTGCCCGCGGGAACCCCGGCCGGGGACAGCTTCCTCAGCGCCACGCAACTCTCGGCGACCGGCACGCCCGTCTACGGCACGCCCGCTCGGCAGGCGTTCAAGGTGCTGCCCGCTCCTGCCCCCGCTCCCACCGGCGGCGGCAGCCAGCCCGGGCCCGGGATCCCGCTGGTCACCCCGCCGCTGGCGACCCTCACCATGGCAACCGCTCGACGCCTGGCCAACGCCCGCGTCAAGCTCAGCAGGCCCAGTGCCAAGAGGATCCGGGCCAAATGTGTCCCCCGCAGCCGCACGACCGCCGTGTGCCGGGTGACGTACCGCCTGAAGTCGAAGACCCACACGAAGAGGCTCGTCGTGAGGGCACCGAGCTCATCCGCGTTTCCCGGTTGAGCTCAGCTCACCGCGGAAGCGGACCAACCTGAAAGCACCCGAGGGGCAGCCAGCGAGCTGCCCCTCGTGCCATCCGGGCTCAGGCCCGAGCTAGCAGAGATCCGGGGGTGCCCGGCGCCGGCGTGGTCGACGAGTGGATCGCTGAATTCGCGCCGAGCTACGTGACCCTAGCCAGCGAGGACTGGCGGGCGGAGGCGGGCAGGGCAGATGTTGTCATCGACATCCAGCTGCCTGAGGAAGTTCCCCGGACGTGGAAGAACTCCTACCGGCAACCCTCGACGCTCAGCATCACGGCAGCATTGAGGACGCCTCGGAGGTCCAGTTGCACAGGTACCGACCGGGGACGGACCATTCAACGGGACGCTCATCTCGGTTCTCCCGCACGAGCGCTGGCGGATCCGCGGCAGTCTGCTGCTCGCTGATCGTTCGATCGTGCCGGGGGACGGCACTCGTCGCCTAGCGGTTCTCTGAGCTTCCTTCCGTCTGGCACCACAACTTGACAGGAAGCAACCTGTGCGGGGCCCGTTGCGCTCGGCCGCCACACCCTCAGGGTGCGAAGCTGGCGCGCGGGGCCTCGGGCATTTGGGCGTCGCGCGGACCGGCTATTCGAAAGGAGAAACGATGAACCCCCCTCAACGACAGACTGCACGGAGCCGCGAAGTTTCAAGCTCACTGGCGACCCGCTCGTCGCGCTGCCGTCACGTCCGGCGGGAAGCGTGGAATGCATGTCATGAGCGCTGACGCCGACGTCCGTACCCAGTTCAACAGCCTGGTCGGCGACCTCGACTACCCGATGTTCATCGTCACGACCCGCTCCGAAGCAGGGGAGCGTGCCGGATGCCTCGTGGGGTTTGTCACCCAGTGCAGCATCGACCCTCCGCGCATGCTCGTGTGCATCTCGAAGGCCAACCGGACGTACCGCGCCGCGAGCGCCGCGCAGGCGCTGGGGGTCCACTTCGTGCCCTCCACAGCCACCGCGCTCGTCGAGCTCTTCGGGGGCAGGACCGGAGACGAGGTCGATAAGTTCGCGTGCTGTGAGTGGCGGGAGGGCCCGGCGGGAGTGCCAATCCTCTGCGAGTGCCGTAACTGGTTTGTCGGCTCTGTGATCGAGCGGCTCCCTCTCGGGGATCATGTCGGCTTCGTGCTCGATCCGGTAGAGGTGCAGCACGAGGTTCCTCAGGCGGAGTTCACCTTCCACCGCGCGCGGCGCATCGAGCCGGGACACGAGGCATGACCGCCAGGTACAGAGGGCCAGCGTTCTTTCAGCGCTTGCTTCCCGACCCGGCCAGTGTCACCGCGGCCGAGGCCGTCCGCGTCGTGGCACCCACGGGCAAAGCGCCGGACGGCCGACCCCACCTCGTGCTCGGGGTCGAGGGCTATTGCGGGCCACGGGCCAAGCGTGCGCATCGACCCGTGGCGCGGATCAGCGGCGACGCCCGTGCTTTCGCCTGCGCTTGCGCGCCCGGCCATGTCTCGACGGTTCGCTGGCCCGGGCGATCCCGCCGCAGTCGAGCCGCCTGCGCGATGTAGAGCGTGCCGGGCGGGAGATCGCGCCGACCGGCGCCGTCTCGCTACAGGCCGCGCCGCAAGACACGCTCACCGGGCTTGGCTTCCAGCCGCTCGTCGAGCGCCATCACTCAGGCGGGCTCAGCTGCCGCCTTCGCAACTGTCCCTACCGCGACTGCGTCAGAGACAACCAGGAAGTCGTCTGCACTCTTCACCGCGGCATCACGCAGGGCATGCTCAGTGTGCTCGACCCGGGCGCCAGGCTCGCCGGCTTCACCCCGCGCGACCCCTATACGGCGGGCTGCAAGATCGAGATCGACGGGCTCCCCGCAGTAGCTGACGCCGCGGCACCGACGTAAGCCCCGAGCTCGAGCGCGGCCAGACGGGCGGACGTGCCAAGCGATCGGGCCGCTGCGAACCCGAATCGACGACCGGATAGGTTGGGTGGAGATGCCGAGCGGGACCGTCATCGTGACCGGCGCCTCGACCGGCATCGGAGAGGCGACCGCCGACCATCTGCATTCCCTGGGCTTCTCCGTCCTAGCCGGCGTGCGCAGCCCCGAGGACGCCGGGCGCGTGGCGGCCCGCGGGCTCGAGCGCATGAGCCCCCTCCCGCTCGACGTCACGGATCCCGCATCGATCGCCGCGGCCGCCGACCAGGTCGAGGACGAGCTGGGAGCGGATGGTCTGGCCGGTCTAGTGAACAACGCCGGGATCGCCGTCTCGGCCCCGCTCGAGTTCGTGCCGATCGAAGACTTGCGCAGACAGCTCGAGGTGAACGTGATCGGCCAGGTGGCGGTCACGCAGTCCTTATTGCCGCTGCTGCGCGTGGCGCAGGGAAGGGTCGTGAACATGGGCTCGATCGGCGGGCGGGTGGCCCTCCCGCTCGTGGGCCCCTACGCGGCCTCCAAGTTCGCCCTCGAGGCGATCACGGACACGCTGCGCCGCGAGGTTCGCGACCAGGGCATCGAGGTGATGGTGATCGAGCCGGGCGGCATAAAGACGCCGATCTGGGAGAAGGGCACCGCCATCGCCGGCCGCATCGCCGCCGGCTCGCCGCCGGAGGTCGAGCCGCTCTACGGAAAGCTGATCGAGGGGATGCGCCGGGGGTCCGCCAGGATCGCAACCGACACGGGGCTGCCGCCGAGCGCTGTGGCGGAGGTGGTGGGCACCGCTCTCACGGCCGCCCGACCCCGGACTCGCTACCTGGTGGGCCGCGACGCCAGGCTGCGTGCCGTGGCCGCCAGGCTCGTTCCCGACCGGGTGTTCGACTGGCTGGTCTACCGGGCGCTCGGGCTCTAGTAAACTCGCCGGTCTTTGGCTCGGACTGGTTTCTGCGGGCACGGCCTTCATCCACCCCATGATTCCGCCCAGCGGCGCATGGCGTAGCGGAACCAGCCGTCGCCATAGGGGACGTAGATCCTGACGGGTAGGCCGCGGCCGGCGAGGGCGCTCGCGTCCGCGCTGCGCACGCCGAGCAGCATCTCGACGCCCACTCTCGGCAGGGCCCGCAGGAGCGCCTCGCGGAGGATCGGGTCGTGCGTGCCGAGCGCGATCTCCGCACCGTTCGCATGCAGCTCGTGGGCGAGGTCCAGAAAGGCGAGGTCGGTCGATTCCCCCCAGGGCCGTGCGAACCGACGATCCTCCACGTACGCGCCCTTGACGAGTCTGATCGGCACGCCTTCCTCGGCGAGCGCGTGCGCATCCGACCGGCTGCGCTTGAGATTCGCTTGGATCGTTGCCGACACCGCGCCGTCCATGCGCGCCACCGCCAAGACCGCCGCCAAGATCCGCTCGGCGCGGCGCTCCTCCTCTGCGCCGACCTGGATGCGTCGGCCCTTCGGAAGCGCTGCGGCGATCCGATCGAGGCGCTGCTGCACAGCCTCGCCGGGTTGATCGAGCCCAATGTGGGAGAGATCGATCGACAGGAAGGTGTTCTCCGGTGCCTGATCCAGGGTGCGCGCGAGGGCGACATAGTCGTCGGCAACTCGGTCGGCCTGGGTCGGGTCGGAGATGCTCTCCCCGAAGAAGTCGATCGAGCTCGCGAGCCCCTGTGCGGCGAGGCGGTGCGCGCAGGCGAGGGCGTCCTCCAATCGCGTCCCGGCGACATAGCGGCTGGCCAACCGGTAGGCGCTCCATTCGGCGCGGGGAAGGACGCATACCGCCCGCTCCCACCGTGCGCTCGTCGCGAGGGCGAACAGAAGGCGTCGAGGAGCGGCTACAGCGGACACGCGGTAGATCATGTCCCGAAGCGGTGTGAGCAGCCGTGCGGTCCCGCGACCGGGCACTCAGCTGGCCGCGCGGCGGCGGTGAAGACGGTGGCGCAGGAGCGCGACCAGAAGGAGGGCCGCGAGCGCGGCGCGCACGAGCACCGGCGTGGATACCCGCTCGCTTCCCTCCGAGGAGGAGCCCACCGGGTTGGCGCTCGCCCTGCGCGGCGGCTCGAGCCGCCGCGCGATCGGCGAGGACGGGGAGTCCTTCGCGGCCTGCTCCTTCTCCCTCTGCACCGGCGTGGCCGAGCGCTTCTGGAGAGCGGGGCCGGCGGCCGCCGCGCCAGTGCGCGCACGCGGGGGCCGCTTCCGGGGCACCGTGGCCAGCGGGAAGGCCTTTCGCCGTAGGGCGGTCAGAGCCTGGCGGTCACCCACACCGGCGTCTGGTCGCTCCCGCGCGCAGTAGGCGCGCGCAGTAGGCGATGTGGCCGTCGCGGCGCTGGAGTGAGACCAGGTACGGATCGGATTCGAGCCGACGGTCTCCGGGCGCACCCCCACGCCGCGACGAGACCCTGGACCGCCCAGGCGGTCGACTGGGCGTTGGAGTCGCGGCTCGCCATCTGGCCGAAGCCGCCGTCGCGGTTCTGCACGTCGCGCAGGTAGGCCACCGCCCTCTTCACGGCGCCGGTGGCGCTGGAGCGCCCGGCCGCCGCGAGGGCCTGCACCGCCGCGCCCGTGTCGTCCACGTCGCTCGCGGCGCTCGGCACGTAGCCGAAGCCCCCGTCGCCGTTCTGTGCCCGCTCGAGGTAGCTCGCCGCCTTCTGCACCGAGCCCGAGCCCGAGGGGTCACCCGCCGCCCCACGAGCACCGCGAACAGCACGGCCGGATGCTCGAACAGCGCGCAGACGAGGGCGAAGGCCGCGCACAGCCCGGCGGTCACGCCGGCCCGCGCGGCATGGAGCGGGCTCGCCCGCTGCACGTAGACGGGTACGAAGCCGCCGGTCATGCCCCGCTCCGAAGCGGGAGCTTCAGCGGCGGACCCGGTCCCACGGCCACCGCGAAGGCATCGCGCAGCGACCTCCGGTTGAGCGCGCGGGCCGCCCGCTCGACCCCGGTGTGGTCCACACCCGTGACCAGCCAGAACAACTGCTTCTCCTCCGGCTCGAGTGCGGCCACCAGCCCATACCCGGCGGGCGCCGTGCGCACCGCTCGGCCGCGCTCGTCGAGCAGGTCGAGCGAGCGGCCACCGCCGCGGAAGCGCGCGAAGACCCCGCTCTTGCGGGGCCCCTGCTCGATGCGCCGCGCCGAGGGCAGCTCACGGGCGCGCTGCCAGCGGGCCACCACCACGCGAAGCACGTTGCGGCTGCCGCTCACCCCGAGCGTTGCGCTCGACGCCGGGACGCCCTGGCCTTGGAGCGCGGACTTCACCGTCCGGCACGCGCGCGACTCGTCGCGCTCGCACTCCACGCGCACGGGGAACCGCTTTCCCTGGAGGCCGCTCACGAACGGCTCGGGGAAGGCGCCCACGATGGCGCGGATGTCCATCGTGTGGCGCCAGTTGCGAAAGTCCCACTGCACGACGTCGCCCGGCGAGAGCTCGTACTCCGCGGCACCGACGTCCGCCTCCAGGCCGTTCACGTAATAGAACCAGTCGGCAAAGCCGCTCTCTCCACCGCCCTCGATGCCGCCGATCGACTGTACGAAGCGCCCGCCGTAGCGGGTCGTCACCCTGTTCTCGGCGCGCAGGAGGCGCATCACCGTCTGATCCTCGCGCACCTTGGCCACCTTGTCCGCCTTCAGCAGTCGGGCCCCGAAGTCGCGGGTCACCCGCAGCTCGGCCCCGCCCTCGCGCTCCTTCCCCGGCCCGAGCCCACAGCCCGACAGCGCGCCCGCCAGGATCAGCAGCCAGGCCACGGCGAGGGCGCGGAGCGTCACGGCCTGACCGTTGCCCGGTCCCTGAAGGACCGGACGAGGCCGGGCTTCCTGGCCCGGACGGTGTGCCGGCCCGGTGCCAGGCGCAGCAGGGCGTTCCCCGACGCGTCGGTGGTGGCAAGCGTGCCGCCCGCGGAGACGGTGGCGCCCTGCACCGCCACCCCTCGGCCGGCGTCGTCGTAGCCGCGCCCGCCTCGCGAGATGGAGATATGCATTGATCGCCCCTTCCTCGAGGGTTGTGTTTGATCGCGGCCGGAGGTAGGTCTCCTGGCTTCGGGCTCAGCGCCGCGCCTTCCCGGTCGGCAGGTGGCCTTCCAGTGGCTTACGCATTGTCGTGCGGCGCCTTCTCAGCCCGGTCACAGTGGCGGGACCGCGCCGGATTCTCACCGAACTTCCTCACCACCGACCGTGTTTTGTCGCGTCGAGGATACAGACGCCGCGGGTCACCGCGAGCGGGGTCGTTCAGCCGCGGCGGGTGAGGAGACTCGCCAGTCCGGCGAGGAGCACCCCGGCACTCAGGAGGAGGCCGACCGCAACGACGAAGAACGCCGTGTGGTCCTGCGCATAGCCGACGAACACCGGCAGCCGGAACACCACCACGAGCGCCGTCACGGCCACGGCCACCGCCGCCCCGGCCGCCGTCATGGCCACCAGGCCCACCGCCGCCACGCTGTCGATCGCCGACCGGCTGGCCGCCGCGAGCCGACTTCTCCCGCTGCGCTCCGGGACGAGCTGGGTGGCGGTGCGCAGCGCCGCCAGCAGGACGAGCGCCCAGCCTGTCGCCAGCAGGAAGCCGCCCGCGACGTCGCTCGGCAGGTGCCAGCCGAGCGACATGATCGAGAACGACACCGCGAGGGCAAGTCCCATGCCCACGGCCGCCGCGAGCGGCCGCAGCCTCCCCGGCACCACGACCACCAGCGCGATAGCCAGCGACATCGCCGCCGTGGCGTGACCGCTCGGGAAGGCGGCCGGCTCGATATGGGCGCCGGCGATCATCCCCTCGTTCCGGGGGTACGCCAGGACGGCCTTGAGCACCTGGCTCGACACGCTCGTGAGTGCCAGCAGCGCGAGGACGAATATGGCTACCCGCGGCCGCCCGCGCGCGAGGGCTCCGAGCGCGAGCGCGCCGCCGATCAGACCGACCTCCGCGACGTTGCCAAGGGTCACCAGCCGCTCGGTCACGGAGGTGACGACCGGGCCCTGAAGCTCGACGAATCCCTGGAGGGCGGAAGCGTCCAGCCAGCGCGCCCCGGGAGAGCCGTAGGCCACCACGAGAAGGGCCACGAACGCGGCCGCGATGATCGCGGCGCCATGGAGCAGTGCTCTGGGCGTCAGAGTCATCCGCCCAGGCTAGCGAGGGCGCCGGGCCACAGCAGCCGACCGCTTGTACAATCGGCTGCCGCGCCGCCATCGTCTAGGGGACTAGGACGCCGCCCTCTCACGGCGGAAACCGGGGTTCGAATCCCCGTGGCGGTACTCCGAGAACCCGCTCTCCAAGCGGGTTTTTGTCGTTCATGGGGACAGTCTTGGGGACAGGACGGCTCCAGGCGGGTTCCCGGTTGCGACCGCGCTGCGGCCTACACTCGCGCTCAATGACTGAGGCCGAGCAAGTCGAGATAACGGGCGATTGGGCTGGCGAAGACGAGAGCGTCCGGGTCTACCAGCTCGAACCTGAGCCCTCGGCCGACTGGTGGGAGTGGTTCGAGTTCCACGCCGGCCCAAGGCTCGCGGAGGTCCGCCCGCCGTTCGGCGTGGAGCTGGCGCGCCAATCGAGCACCATCGAGGCGAGCCGGATTAGGGAGTGCGAAGTCGGAGCAACCGACGAAATGGTCCACTCGCTCGTGAAGGTCACAAACGACCGCATGATCCGCGAGGCTCGACGCGCCGCCGAATAAACGGGCCAAGGTGGCGCGCCGCCACTGGCGCTCAAACTCGATCCGCGCGCGTGCCTACCACTTTCTTTAGTGCGGAGTCGCGTCGAGCGACCGGATGGCCGTGCGAAGTTCGAGAGCTTCGAGCATGCAGTCGGGCCAGTTGTGCTCCCAACAGACGATCAGGTCGCAACCTTCGGGCGGATGGTTGAAATTGCGGCTGCGGAACTCGAACTCGATACGGACCCGCTGAAGGTGGCCCCCGGCAACGCGCCGCTTTGCCTCGCAGTCGGGATAGCCCGTCTGGACGCGCTCGACCACGAATCCCAGGTCATGGGCCACCATCCCGAACAGGAGCACGACGCCTTGCTCATTGATCGGCGCGTGCTGCAAGCTGCGGAAGTTCAGTAGCTCGCCGTAGCGGTCCCTGTCGCCCTGCGGCCAGGCGGTGGGCGCGGTCGCCTCCACAGGAGGCGTCGCAGCGGGAGGGGCCGGGTGCGGGGAGGGCAGATCGTCCACATAGGGAAACTCGGGATCGAACAGCCGCACCCACTCGCGGAAGTGGGCCAGTGCTCCCGCGTAGCCACCGAAGCGTTTCGTATAGGTCGCCAGTCCGTACCGGGAGACCTTGCGTAAGCGAGCCGCCGAGACGATCCCCCCAGCTTCGTTAAACGCATCCCTCATCGCCTCCATGAGGTCGTCGTCGGGTATCCGCTTGAAGCTGTTGTTCGGCTTCAGGCCGGCGGCGGCCACGAACTCGTTCCAGTTGTCGAAGTGCGTTTGGATGCGCCACTCGCTGATCCCGGTTTCCCGGGTGAACCTCGCCCGTGGCACGGAATCCACGCCGAGCCGTTCGGCCAGCCCTTGAAGCTCCGCAATCAGTTCCTCCCGTGTCACTGCCTGAGAGGCTATTCCGCCAAGAGGGACCACCGAGCGATCCGCTAGTCGTCGGCGCTGACAACGATGGGCATCTGCCACTCGTTCATCTGCTCGATGACCGGGCGGTAGTTCTCCAAGCGTTTGAAGGCGACCCGCTCGAATCGCTCGCGGACCCACTCCACCGTAGGCGCATCCTCGAATCCGTCCCTGACGGCTTGCGTAGCCGTGACGACGGCGTTGTATGGTCCGGTTCGCCCTCGCCCTCTCGGACCCAGACGATGTACAGGAACTCTTCGGAGTTAGGTCGCCACTCTGCAAGCGGCGGCTCTATGTCCACGATGTTGGGTGCGGCCATCGACTCAGGGTAGAACCCGCGCCGGTCAGGTCGGGGGTAGGTCAGAAGGGGGTCCGAAACCACCCCCTTTCAGCTCGTGGGATTTTCTGTACGGGCCTCCGGGGGCACTCCGGGACCCTGGCGCTGCGAGCGACCCTGGCGACGGTAGGCGGCCGGAGAACGGGCCGACCCTAAGGTGACGTGCCCAGGGACGTTCCGAACGTGAGGGAGTAGGTCCGGGCCCGCCGAGAGCTGTGGGTGTCAAAGCTCACGACGACTCGGAGGCCCGGATGCAACACCGTAACGCCCCGCTCACACCGACTGGCAGGCTGCGCATGGTGCGGCTCGTCGAGGAGGAAGGGCTCACGTTCGAGGCCGCGGCCGCCTCGAACGTGGCGCGGTCGACCGTGCACCTGTGGGTCGGGCGCTGGCGCCAGGCGAGCCCGGATCAGCGCCGCTCGCTTGCCTGCCTCGCCGACCGCCCGTCGCGGCCCAGGACGAGCCCGCGGCAGGTGCCCGTGGAAGAGGAGCAGCGGATCTGCCAGCTGCGCCGGCGCACCGGCTGGAGCCCGCGCCGGCTCGCATCGGGGCGCGCTCGATCTTCTGCTCGGCTCGGGCGAGCGCGGTATGTGCGTTGCGACCGGCGCGCTCCAGTTTCAGCCACCCGACCCGCGCTTATGGAAGTCGGCGACCGCGGCGGCTTCGGCTGCCGTCTCGCGGAGTGCGGCCGCTTCGACGCGTGCGGTGTCCGCCTCCATTGAGTTTAGGAGCCGGTCGGCGGTCGCCCAGAGTTTGGCCTCCGCGGCGGCATAGGCGTCAGGACTCGCCATGGGTGTCTCTCTCCGGACCGAAAACCTGCTCGAAGGTCATCCCGAAAGACTCCGCGACCCGATGCGCGCTCGCCGACCACTCCGCCGGCCGGAGGCCGCGCTCCCAGCGATATGTCCGACAGCGAGACGCCGGCCATGCGCGCCAGCTCCACTTGCGATAACTGCGCGGCTTCGCGGAGTTCGAGGAGGCGGTCACGTTCGCCGCCGGCGCATCATGGCGTTGGCCTAGGCGGCCGCGGCTCCAAGTAGCGCCCTACAGGGGCATTCGGATATCGACCGCCGAAGTCGCTCACCTGCCGAAGTCCGGCACCGCCTGGACCAACGTCAAGCAGGTCGCGGACAGCAGCCTCGGCACAGCGAACGTCGCTAATCAGGACAGCATGCATGGCACGCGCGTTTTTACCGTCGCGTTGGTCTACGCGCGCACCGGAAATCCGCTTCACCGCGACAAGGCGCGGGCAGCGATTATGTCGGCGATCGGCACCGGCGTTCGGAAGCTCGAGCACGCTCCAACGAGCAGCCATTCCGGCACACCCGGTCACCTGCGACCCTGGCGACGGTAGGAGGGCTACAACGGCAGCGCGGTCCGCGACGGCTACCGCGCCCCCGGAATATGCTGCTTCGCAATCTCACGCAACGTGAAAGGTGCGTCCGCGTCACCCCGCATGAAACGGTCAAACGCGGCCAGGTATGGACCCGACCAATCTGGAAGCGGCGGGTAGTCGGGCGGGTCGACTGGTGCGCGTCGCAAGTAAGCACGTAGCGAACGGGCGAGGGCGACGATGCTTAGGGCGAGGGCGATGTTCTGCCGGTCCACGGGGTTCCTTTCGACTCCACTTGACGAGTCGCGGCAACCCGGCCGACCCCTGCAGGCCCCGTGGTTTTGCGCCCCCGTCTCTCGACGGGTTTGCCCTTTCGCGTGGTGGACCATCGGCCGGGATGGCTTACCGCTTGAACGCGCCACGGGTCGCGCTGGACGAATGTTCGATCCAGCTGAAGCGCCCGGCCACCGTGCGGTGGGGCCTCGGCACGCGCTGCCACATCGTCCCCCCGGCATGGCTTGCCGGTACGTCCCGCGATCGCGGCCGTCTTCCTCCAAATCGGAGGGGGCCCGAGGTCGGGTAACCTCGCCGCGCCCCTCCGACCCAGAGAACGAAGGAGCCGAATGAGGAAACGAAGTGGAGTCGCCCTGTTGTTCATCGTCCCAGCGCTTGCCCTGGGGGCTTGTGGAGGAGACAGCGACAAGGAGGAGATCACCAAACTCATCAAGGACGTCAACAACGACGCCGTCAAGCTTTGCGACAACGCCACCAAGGACGTGCTCAAGCTGGCCGGCGGCAAGGCGGGTTGCGTGAAGACGGCCAGAAGAGCGCCGAAGCAAAGCGAGGTTCGCGTGCAGTCGGTCGACGTCAACGGCGACAAGGCAAGCGCACAGGTCAGCGCAAAGGTCAAGGGCAAAGGAAGCCAGAGCCAGAAGGTCAAGCTGGTGAAGGAAGACGGGGACTGGAAAATCGATCTATAGAAACCAGACGGCACACCTGCCGGAAGACCCTTGGCGTGGAAGTGCCGGGGCCTTCAGCGCATCGGCTTTCATGAGTCCCGCCATGGCTTCGTCACCTCGCTATTGCGGCTAGCGCCTGCGAGCCCCAAGGCAGGATGGCGCGCCACCGAAAGACCCGCGCCTCCTCCCGTCCGTGCCGTCCTGCACCGATCCATTCCGTGGATTTCCGTGTTGGAGCTGCTTGACTTTGCAATGTAGGCAGCGCGCTCATGAGGAGCGAGCTGATCACCGCCGGGACTCGCGTTCCCCGCCATCACGACTGGATGCCGATGATGCTCATTCGCTTTGCCCTTCTGACAACGCTTCTGTGCGCCGCGCTTGCCATGCCATCGCTGACGGCGACCGCGGCCGCACCGACATCCTCCTCCGCTTCGGTCGAGGCGACGGCGTCCGCTTGTCCTGGCTCGATCACGCTGGGCTCGAAGCGGTTCGCCTTCTTCAGGTACCGCGTGACCTGCACCGGCGCCCGGAGGGCCATCAGGGCCCTCTATTCCTCCTATGGAAGGCGTGGTACTCCGAGAGGCTTCAGGTGCAGGTCCGAGAGCAGGTTCAGGAAGACGGGAGCGTGTCGAAGCCGCAGCGGACCTCGCCGCTTGTTCGGTTACTCCCGCTAGGCACGGGGCTCTCGAGAAGAAGCACCTACTAGAGAACCTTGCGGCCTCCCTCGCGTTAATGGAGTGGAGGTCGCTTGTTGTCGCTCCAGGGATCGGGGCAAGGAAAACCCTCGACGACCTCTCTTTAGGGCTGGCGGGGGCCGCGCACAGGATCGTTTCCCCCCCTCTGCGGCGGCTCCCGCTCAGCTCTGGCCTCAGCGGCCCGATCTCGCCGGCCGATCACGCGGCGGGGTGGTCAACTTACCAAAAGTAAGCTATACTCCCTGTGGGTATGAACGACAACTCTTACGAAAGGGCCGAACTGGCTACGAAGAATCCGGCACCGGAGGCAACCACCGATTCCGTCCAGCTCTTCCTCAACGAGGCCATGCGCTATCCGCTGCTCACCGGCCCGGAGGAGATCGAGCTGGCCAAGCGCATCGAGAAGGGCGACCTCGCGGCCAAGGACCGCATGGTCAACGCGAACCTGCGGCTCGTGGTCTCCGTGGCGCGCAAGTACCAGGGGCAGGGGCTGCCCCTGGGTGACCTGATCCAGGAGGGCATGCTGGGCCTGATCCGCGCGGTCGAGAAGTTCGACTGGCGCAAGGGCTTCAAGTTCTCCACCTACGGCACGCTGTGGATCCGCCAGGCCATCGGGCGGGGCCTCGCCAACTCCGGCAGGACCGTCCGGCTGCCGGTGCACATCGCGAGCCTCGCGCGGAAGATCCGTGACAAGGAGCGTGAGCTGGGCGCACAGCTCGGACGCGATCCCACGGACGAGGAGCTGGCCGCGGCGGTCGAGCTGACCGTGCAGGAGGTGCGTGACATCCGCGCCGCCGATCAGTCGCCGGCGAGCCTCGACAAGAGCGTCGGGGACGACGCCGGTGGCACCGCGCTGGGGGAGCTGATCGCCGACGAGGCCGGCACTCCGGCCGAGCAGGTGGAGCAGGAGATGGGCGAGCGTACGGTCCAGCGGGTGGTCAGCCAGCTGCCGAGCCCCGAGCGCGATGTGCTGACCCTGCGCTACGGGATCGGCGGCAAGAGCGTCACCGACCTTCGCGAGACCGGCCGCAGGCTGGGCCTCTCCGGAGACAAGGTGCGCAAGATCGAGGACCGCGCGCTCCGCCGTCTCGCCGATTCGGGCGAGCTCGCCGCTCTGCGCGACGCCGCATAGGTAGCCGCCACGCAGCCAGTGGTCCCATGGTTCACCCTATGCCCTGAACCGAAGGGAGAACGATGAGCGACGACATGCAGGACCGGTGGCACCGCGCCACGTGCAAGGAGCTCGAGGGCCGGGTGAAGGGGCGGTTGTTCCTGGTGTGGGTGAAGGCCGAGCCGGGCCAGACGGAGCCTGAAGGGACTACGGCACCCGAGGAAGTGGATCCGCAGGCATGGGAGGCGGTTGCCCAGAGCGCCGAGGAGTGGCTCGCAGGGCTCGACCAGGCCTCGGTGGACCCGAACGACCCGCCCAGCCACGAGGTGCGGGTGGCTGACGTGCGGATCGAGCTGACCGCCGCCCCGAAGAAGACCAAGCGGCAGGGCTCGGGCCCGCTGATCGCCAACCCGTTCCAGGGCGTGGCCACCTTCACGGAGTCCTACGCGACTGGGCCGGCGGAGCCCTTCGAGGACGGCGCCTGAGAGACCACCCCCCTCTCGGGACGCCTTGACTCGTGCGCGAGCCGGGGTTGCGGCCGTTTTCCATGCCGAGCCGGTGGGTAGGGAAAAGGGGATCACGGAAAGGCGCGAAGAAAGGTGGATCGGATGAATGACAAGGAACGCTCGGACGTCGAGCCGACGGGCGAGGAGGCGCCGTACCGCTCGCCGGAGGAGGTCGCCGGCAAGGCGGGGGAGCACGAGTACCCGACCATGGGCCGCGGCGGAGACATGACGGGGGACGACGAGTCTCTTGCCCGCAGGCCGGCTCAGGACGAGGACGAGATCGACGGGGACACCGACCAGGACAGCGGAACGCCCCGCGGCACCACCAGACGCGGAGCCTGAGCCTGCGCCGGCCGGCGGAACCGGGAGCGCTCGGACCGCCGGCCGCCGTCTGGCGGGCGCTTCGTCGCCGTCGCGGTCCGTTGCTAACTTAGGCGCATGGCGGGAGCGCGCCGTAGCGAGATCCTGAAGGCCTCCCCGAGGATGTTCGAGTCCGACTGGCTCGACCGCCTGTCGCGCGTGCATCCGGTTGTGCCCCCCGTCATCTTCGCCCCGCTCATCGCCCTGCTGTTCGGATTCGGGCAGGCCGGCAGGCCGGCGCTCGAGGTCACCGTATGGATCGCCGGTGGCTACGTGCTCTGGACCCTCACGGAGTACTGGATGCACCGGCTGGTGTTCCACTTCGAGCCGGAGGAAGGGATCGGCGCGCGGCTGCACTGGATCATCCACGGCGTGCACCACGACCATCCGAACGATCCCATGCGGCTGGTGATGCCGCCGTCTGTCAGCGTTCCGTTGGCGGCTCTCTTCTACGGCCTGTTCGTGCTGGCCGTGGGCCTGCCCCACGCCCACCTGCTGGCCTGCGGCTTTCTCGCGGGCTACCTGGCCTACGACATGACCCACTACCACGTGCACCATCGCAAGGCCCGCACACGGCTCGGGCGCATGCTCTACGAGCTGCACATGCGCCACCACTTCCAGGACGACACGCGCGGCTTCGGCGTGAGCGCGCCGTTCTGGGACTACGTCTTTCGCACCCCGCAGCTCCGCTCGCCCCGCCGCTAACCGGCCGGACCGGCGGGGGCAGAAGCTCGCGGCGGATGTCTGGCTATCGTCTACGGCCTCACGCGGATGTGGCGGAATTGGTAGACGCGCAGGCTTCAGGTGCCTGTGTCCCTCGGGACGTGGAGGTTCGAGTCCTCTCATCCGCACTTTCGGCCTGCCGCCATCGAGGGGGCCGCGACCGCTGCCCGGCGGCGTACACGGCGCGGCCCTAGCTCCTACACTCGCACGCCACTACGACAAGGAGCCGCTCATGCCCTACGAGGTACCTCCGCTTCCCTACGACTACGCCGCGCTCGAGCCTCACATCGACGAGGCCACGATGAGGGTGCACCACGACAAGCACCACCAGGCCTACGTCGACAAGGCGAATGCCGCCCTCGAGGGCACCGAGCTGGCCGACAGGCCGATCGAAGACGTGATCGCCAACCTCTCGGACGTACCGGACGACAAGCGCACGACGGTAAGGAACAACGGTGGCGGCCACCTCAACCACACGCTCTTCTGGGAGTCGATGTCGCCGGACGGGGGCGGCGAGCCCGACGGAGGCCTGGCCGACGCGATCGCGACGGCCTTCGGGTCCTTCTCGGACTTCCAGGCCAAGGTCAAGGATACCGGCGTCGCCCAGTTCGGATCCGGGTGGGCCTGGCTCGTGCACGACGGCGCGGGTCTCGCGGTGGTGGGCACCCCCAACCAGGACAACCCGCTGACCGACGGCAAGACACCGCTGCTCGGCGTGGACGTCTGGGAGCACGCCTACTACCTCAAGTACCAGAACAAGCGCCCCGACTACATCGACGCCTGGTGGAGCACGGTCAACTGGGCCAAGGTGGCCGAGCGCTTCGAGGCGGCCGGCAGCTAGCCGGCCGTCCGGGGGGCCGCGGCGGGGCCGGCTTCCGCCGCGGCTACCCTTGCTCTGTGGACGGCACGACCACCACCGGCACCTGGACCGAGCACACGCTGCGCACGCTCGCCGGCGCGGGATATCGCTCGAGCGGCGCCCGCGCGGAGGTGATCGACGGGCTCGCAGAGCTAGGTTGCTCGGTGACCGCGCGGGAGATCGCAGACCTTCTGCGCGAGAAGGGAAGCGGGGTCGGGCTGGCAAGCATCTACCGGGCGCTCGACCTCCTCGACCGGTTGGGCCTGGTGCAGCGGTTCGAGGTGGGCGAGGGAGTGGCCCGCTACGAGCCCGCCCACCCCGGCGGGGACCATCACCACCACATCGTCTGCGACACCTGCGGCACCGTCGAGGCGTTCGAGGACGAAGGTCTCGAGCAGGCCATCCACTCGCTGTCTGACCGGGTCTCCTTTGCCGTTCTCGCGCACGACGTGACCCTGCACGGTGAGTGTCCGGTCTGTCGCGCAGAGGCCGGCTGAGGCTCAAGCAAGGGCCGCGGCAGCGGGCTCGGCCCCGGCTGATCCCCCTTCAGGAGGGCCTCGGCGTCGCGGCGACCGACTCCGGGTAGTGACGCCGGCCCGCTACTCGCGCTCGCGCTCGCGGCCACGGCCACGGCCGCCGCCGCGCTCCATCGCCCGGCTGGAGTCGCTGTAGGGCAGGAGGCCCAGCTCGCGAGAGCGCTTCACCGCTCGAGCCATCCGGACCTGGTCGCGCCGGCTGAGGCCGGTCACGCGCCGGGAGCGGATCTTTCCCCGCTCCGTGATGAACCGCTGGAGCAGCGCCACGTTCTTGTAGTCGATCCGATCGAGCTCTTCGCGGGGAAGCTTCGAGAAGCGGCGCGCCTCTCCGCGCAGGCTGGGCCTGCGGGGGCGGCCCTGTTCCTTGGTGGCTGGTCGTGCCATCGCACCCCAAGAGTGACAGAGCGGGCTCGCGAGCGTCCACCAGGTCCGCAAGTCGAGCGTCCGCCCGGCCCGAGAATGACTCTCACCAGCAGGTGCTTGGGAGTGGCGAGGGCAGCGCCTAAGCTGGATCTCATGCCCCCGGCCGAGGCCCTTGCCGCCCCCCGCCCGCTCTCCACCGGCCCGGACCGGGCCGCGCTGATGCGGCGCGCCCGCCTTCTGTCCTGGCTGAGCCTCGTCTGGATCGGCATCGAGGGCGCCGTGGCCGTGGCCGCGGGCGTCGTGGCCGGGTCGGTGGCACTGATCGGGTTCGGCGCCGACAGCGTCATCGAGGGCCTGGCCAGCTTCGTGATCATCTGGCGCTTCACCGGCTCGCGGATGCACTCCGACCGCGCGGAGGGGCGCGCCCAGCGCCTCGTGGCCCTCCAGTTCTTCCTGCTGGCCCCGTGGGTGGCCTACGGCGCCCTGCACGCCCTGATCGCGGGCGACCGCCCGGAGGAGAGCTGGGTGGGCATCGGGCTGGCGGTCACGAGCGCCGTCGGGATGCCCATGCTGGGCATTGCAAAGCGCCGTGTCGGCGAGCAACTGGGCTCGTTGGCCACCCGTGGGGAGGGCATGCAGAACGTGCTCTGCGGCTACCTGGCGGCGGCCCTGCTGGTGGGACTGCTCGGAAACGCCGTTCTCGGGCTCTGGTGGCTCGATCCCCTTGCCGCGCTGGTGATCGCGGGGGTGGCGCTGAGCGAGGGCCGCTCGGCCTGGCGGGGAGACGGCTGCTGCACCGCGGGCTGCTGAGCGCTCACCGCACCGCGCGGAACCCCGTTGCGCCACGCGCCGGTCTCGGTCACCCTTCCACCGCCATGCGATCCCGCCATCTGCTCTTGGTGTGGCTGCTGGGCGCGCTCCTATGCGCCCCGGCCGCCCAGGGCGCCGTGGCCGAGGACCCGTGGCCACCGCGACCCCCGCGGGAGCCTCTCTTCGTGCACTACGGCGAAGAGCACTGGAACGACGCGGACGGAGGCACGATCCTGCCGAAGGTGGTGTCGGAGTCGGCGCGCTACCGCCCGGCCATGGTCACGATGTCCGGCGACAAGGCGAGCAACGGCACCCGCGTCGAGCTTGCCACCTGGAAGCGGTTCATGGAGCCCTACGACCGCGCCGGCATCCCGTACTTCCCCGCCGTCGGCAACCACGACCGCCTCAGCCCACCGGGGGTGGCGCCGGGGCTCCAGGGACTGGGGGCGATCCCGGCCGGCTTCAGCTCGTTTGCGCCCTACCGCGAGGTCTTCGTAGACCGGCCGTATCCGTTCGGCGACGCAGCGCCCTACGGTGACCCGCAGCTGGCTGGGGCAGCCCGCCCGGCGGGCGAGGCGCCGGGGGCGTCCACGCACTACGTCGTCGACTACGGGAGCGTGCGGTGGATCTTCCTCGACAACTCGTGCTGGAGCATCTCCCGCTGCGACGCGGTGCAGAGTCCACCGTTTGCCGATCCCGAGGGCAACCAGGGGCAGTTCGAATGGCTCGAGCGTCGCGCAGACGAGGCCTCCCGCTCCGGGCGCACCGTCTTCGTGGTGATGCACATGCCAACCCGCGACCCGCGCGACCAGCGCCACTCCGATCCCGTTGCCTTCCGACACGTGATGGGCAAGAGCGAGGCCTTCGCGGACAACCCGAGGTTCGAGCAGGTGGCCGAGCGCACCGGCGTGGACGCCGTGTTCCTCGCCCACATCAAGGGCCAGAGCCTCTACCGCGCCCGCGGCCGCGTGCCCTACTACGTGGATGGCGGCGCGGGCGGCGAGCTCCACACCACCGGCCCCGTGGGCACCGACCACGGGTACTGGCACGGCTACCGGCTGGTCCAGGTCAGCCGCGGCCGGGTGATCACCGACGCCGTGCCGATCTTCGTGGACGGCGGGATCACCCTGCGCGGCGCGGATGTCGTGCGGCCCGGCGCGCTCGAGCGCTATGAGGCCTTTGGCAGGCAGCCGGTGTTCAGCGATCCGGCCAGGGTGGAGATGCTCGAGCTGCGCGACCCCAGACGACCCGCGAGCGTGCCCACCACCACGCCCGTCGAGAGCCTGCCGGCGCCGGCGCGGATGTTCACCTCAGGCAATCCGCTCGTGCTCGGCCCGAAGGCTCCGGCAGGCGACGACGTGCGCAGGAACCCCATCACGCAGACCAAGAACGGCCTCTTTCGCGGGCGCTGCCCGGGAAGGACGCGGGTGCGAGTCACATCCGGGCACGAGACCACCGTGAGGGACGTGAGGGTTCAGAGCCGGCCGGGCCCCATCGCCCGTTCGGTGCGCGTGACCGCGCGTCGCATGCTCAAGCTGCGGCTGCGCCCGCGGCTGCGCCACCGCGTCGCGCGGCTACACCTGGCCCAGGGCGCCGAGGTGCTGATCCGGGTCCGGCGCCGCGGGCGCACGGTGCGTACCCTCAAGCACGCCTGCGCGCGGGCCGGCCGGCTCACCGTCCTCTGGGACGGCCGCCTGCGCCGCCGCGGCAGGCTCGTCCGCGGCGGCCGCTACCAGATCGAGGCAAAGGTACGCTCGGACCGCCGCACGATCCGCCGCTCGCGGATGGTGCGCGTCACGCGCTGAGCGCCGGCGAGGGGCTCGGCCGGCGCCCTACTTCTGGTGCGACTTGGCTGCCGGCCCGGTCGTCTTCTTCAGAGCGACCATCTGCCTGAGCTCCGAGGCCTGGTGGGCTGCCGCCTTGTCGCGGTCATCCTCCTGGCGCTCGGCTCGCCCCGCCCTCTTTGTCTCCGCGTTGCGCTCGGCGACGCCCTCGATGTGTGCCTTCCACGCCGACCCGTCCGGCTTTGTGTGCTTCTGCTCATCGTTCATGCGAGATCCCTCCGTGCCCCACGTTCTGACCACAGGAGGATGCAGGGGCCTGAACACCCGACGGTGGCGCGTCTGCCCTCACTCTACTCCTGTTGCGGCAAAGACCCGGGGAGGCTTGAGGCCGAGCACGCTTGGGTATGTCCCTCTCGTGATCGGAAGAATCATTCGCCTCTTCGCGCTCAAGCGCCTGTTCGATGCCTGGCGCTCGCGGCGGCGCCGCTGACGGTTGACCACCGCCGCAGCCGTTCCGCAGACCCGCGACGAGCTCGAGGGCGACGAGGCGCTCGAGACGCTTCGGCGCAGCGGGCGCAGGCGGCTGGCGCGCGACTCGTTCGTGCGCTTCCGAGCCGCCGATGGCTTCAGCCACTCCCGCGCGCTCGCCTTCCAGCTCACCCTGACGATCCTGCCGGGACTGATCGCCGTGGTCGGGCTCGCGACCGCGCTCGACCAGGACACCTTCCGCCGCGTGGTGCAGGACACGATCAACGCACTGGCGCCCGGCGCCGTGGGGGACATCCTCACCGACGCGCTGCGGCAGGGGTCCTCGAGCGCTGCCCGCGAGTCGGGAGAGACGGCGCTCTTTGCGGGCTTCGTGGCAGCCCTCGTCTCGGGCACCGCGGCGATGGCGCAGGTCGAGCGCGGCGCCAACCGCATCTACGGCGTCGAGAGCGATCGACCCCTTCTGCGCAAGTACCTGGCCGCGCTGCTGCTCGCCATGTCAGCGGGTCTCCTGGGGCTGGTGTCGGTCGTGCTGCTGGTGGGCGGAGCGGCCATCCGCAACGCCAGTGGCTGGAGCGAGGGCCTCAACACCATGTGGGCGATAGCGCGGTGGCCGCTGGGCCTCGCCTTCGCGATCGCCTCGGTGTCCCTGCTCTTCGAGCACTCCCCGCGGCGGCGCCAGCCGGAGGCCTCATGGCTTGCCTTCGGAGCGCTGGTCGCCTCGGGGCTGTGGCTGGCGTTCATGGCGCTGCTCGCGCTCTACCTGAACGCGACAGACCAGTTCGGCGCCACCTACGGCCCGCTTGCGGGCACGATCGGCGTCTTGCTGTGGAGCTTCCTGACCTCTGCCGCGCTGCTGCTGGGGCTCTCGTTCGCGGCGCAGCTCGAGGCCGTGCGGGCGGGCCACCCTGAGCCGCGCACTGCCGACGGTGAGGGCTCTCAGGCGGTGGCGCCCGCGTGGTCCTCGGAAGCCTCTGCCGCCCGCGACAGGTAGGCGGCGTTTCGCCGGCTCTCGAGCTCCGCCTCGGTGAGCCGCCTCATCCTCTTGCACGCCTGGCGGTAGAAGGCGAGCTGGTGGCGCCGGCCCACCAGCAGGTAACCGAGGCGCAGGATGGGCGGCCCGCTGTCCGCTACCCGTGAGAAGGCGTGCAGGCGAAACTCCACGTCGCCGGTGTCGAGCCACTTCCACGCCTCGTAGTGGATCCGCCCCTGCTCGAAGTGGCCTTCGAGGGTGCTGTAGTCCCAGCCGAACACCCGCGCCGGGCGCCCCTCCACCTCCCGCTCCTCGTCGTAGACCTCTCCCACCCGGACACCCACGCGGAAGCGAAGCCCCATGTACCTCACGGTGAGGAGCATGTCCCTGCCGGCCATGGCGGCGTCGGGGCGATAGGTGGCTCGCACCAGCGCCGGATCGGCCACCTGGTAGCTGAGCATGAGCTCGCGCGCGACCTCCCAGCTCCCGCCCTCCTCGGGCGGACCCGAGGGCTCGTGGGGAAGCGGCTCGGTCAGGTCGTCCACGTGCCAGCCGTTCTCGGGCGCGCGCTCGATCCCCGGGTCGGGATCGAAGTTGAGCGGGCGCCCCTCGAGTCGCGCCAGCGCGCGCCGGGCAAGGCGACCGCCCGGCCCGCGGGGGCCGTCTGCGGGCTCGTCCTGATCCGAGTCGACCCTGCGGGTGGTAACCACGATTCCCCCGGCCATCTCCCCGCGCGTGATCTCGACAACGCGCTCGAGCACCGAGGTCCACATGTGCAGTTGCACCTCCTTCGACATGCGGAGGTGGGTGTAGAGCAGGTCGGACAGCCGGTCGCCGCTGCGGGCCCACGACTCGATCGCGAAGTCGAGCGCGCGGTGCGCGGGCGAGGCGCGGAACTCGATCTGACCCGCCTCGAGGTGACCGTCGAGCGTGACCAGCCGGAAGCTCGTCGGGCTGAGCGCCACGACCCGCACCGGCCCGTCCCAGGGCCCTGGCATCCGCACCACGTACTCATCGCCCACCGCCATGCGACCGGCGTCGCCCCCCAGCCTCTGGAAGCTGACGAACTCCGATGGCGCCACCAAGTCGAGGTCCTCCTGCAGCAGCTCCATCAGCCGCTCAGGGGAAATCTGGGCACCCTGGATCCGGGTCCGGTAGAGGCGATGCACGAGCGGCCCGGCGCCGTCCTCGGGTAGCTGGACCTCGTCGAGGGCCACGCCGCCCGGCAGCGCGGGCGGCTCGTCCTGGGGAAGCGCGCCGGCGAGCTCCTTCCGGTCCACGGGAGTGGTGCGCCACAGGTAGCGCCAGGAGGTGAGCGCAACCCCGAGCGGCCACCGCGCAGCGGTGCCGAGGCGCTTGCTGGCCGGCTGTCGTCGTGGCACCCCACTGGCTCTGCCCCGTGCCGCCCACGCGCTAAACCCCCCTCTCGGGCACCCGGCGCGAACGCCATCGCGCTCCGTCCGTCAAGCTTCGCCGCATGCTCACACAACACCTCCACCGCATCGGGATACGCAGCTGGCACCTGCAGCTCGCGTCGCTGGGGTCCATCTGGCTGTGCGTGGGACTCTGGATCCGCGCGAAGACCCTGCCCGAGGACGAGCGCGGAAACGCCGAGCGCAGGGCACTGTTCGTGGGCCTGTGGCCGCCGTCCCTGTGGCTGGTCGCCGACTCGGTCGAACGCCAGGAGCGCGACCGCCCGCGGGCCCCCTGGCGGCGTCGATAGCGAGCAACCGCGCCAACGAGGTTAGGCCTCCCTAACCGCTTGCTACCTTGGGCCTACGTGGTCACGGAGGTCAAGGCAAAGAAGAAATGCTGCGGCTCGACGCCTCGCTGCAAGCGGTGTGGCGTGGTGCTCAAGCGCATGGCCAAGGCGGGGCTTGCCGAGCGTCAGTCAAAGCGCATCTACCTCGTCCAACACGTGCCCAAGAAGCGGATGAAGGGCCTCCGCGCGCGCTGACCGGGGTGCGCTGCGACCCTCGGGGCGGAGGGGCACGCAGGTCACGCCACGACCCGGAGATGCCGGAACGGGCGGGCGCGCAGGTCGCGCACCACGGCGGCGATCATCGGCTCCTCGTCGCGCACCTGGCCGTCGGTCACGGCGTCGATCAGCGCACGCTTGCGCTGAAGGAGCGTCACCATCGTCTCGTCGATCGTGTCGGGCGCGAGCAGGTACCAGGCGGTGACCGCGCTCTCCTGACCGATGCGGTGCAGGCGATCCTCGGCCTGGTCGTGGCGGGCGGGCGTCCAGTCGAGCTCGAGGAAGGCCACGTTCGAGGCGCGGGTGAGCGTGATGCCCTGGGAGGCGGCCTTGATCGAGCACACGATCAGCTGCGGTCCGTCCTCTCGCTGGAAGGCGTCGACTGCGTCCTGGCGATTGCGACCGGAGTCGGCGCCGAGGATGTGACAGGCCTCGGGGAAGCGCTCCATGAGCGCCCGCTGGATCGAGATGTGCTCGGCGAATACCACCAGCGGCTCCCCCGAGGCCAGGAAGTCCCCGATCCACGCCAGCGCGGTGGGCAGCTTGCCGTGGGCGGCCAGCTGTCGCAGGTTGTTGAGACGCACGAGCTGCTCGGCGCGTAGCGCGGCGGCCACCTTGGCATCGATCGTGCGAAGGTCGAGCGGCAGGGTCTGCAGCCAGGCGATCACGTCCTGCTCGGCGAGCCGGTAGTCATGCTCGTTTGAGAGCAGGACCGGGACCGTCTCCTGGCGCTTGGCGGGAAGCTGGGGCAGCACCTGCTGCTTGGTGCGGCGCACGTAGCAGTGTGCGCGCAGGTTCCAGTGCAGGCGGTCGTCGCTGCCGGCGTCGCGAAACCGGCGCGACAGACGAGCCCCGGACCCGAACTCGCGCAACCGGCCGAGCACGCGCAACTGGGCCACGAGCTCGTCGGCGCGGTTGAGGATCGGCGTGCCGGTGAGCGCCAGGCGCAGTGCCTCGGGCGCCAGCCCCGCAGCCAGCTCGGCCGCCACCTTGGTGCGGCGCGCGCGCGGGTTCTTCACGTAGTGGGACTCGTCGAGGACCAGCGCCCTCAGCCCGCACGCGCCCAGCTTGTCGGCGTGGGCCTCGAGGATGTCGTAGTTGAGCACGAGGATGTCGGCGTCCCTCGCCTCCTGGGTCCAGATCGGGTCGGTGCGCCCCTCGAGCACGGCCACCGTCCGCCGCGGAAGCCACTTGTGGCTCTCGCGCTCCCAGGTGAGCTTCATGCTCGCCGGGCAGACCACGGCAGCCGGGAAGGCGCCGTCTGCCTCGAGCGCGGCGAGGGCCTGCACGGTCTTGCCGAGACCCTGCTCGTCGGCGATGAAGGTGCGGCGACGCTCGAGCGCGTAGCGCACGCCGGCGCGCTGGAAGGGGTGCAGCTCCCCGCCCAGCTCGAGCTCGAGATCGGCGTCCTTCGCATAGGAGAGCGCCACGGTGGCCGAGGCCCGGTCGTGCTCGGTCCGCAGCTCCTCGAGCAGCTCGCGCGCGGGTAGCTCCACCTCGACTGCCGGATGCTCGGCGAGGAAGCCGGTGACCGCGGGCGCCAGTGCCGGGTCGGCGGGCACGCCGAGCCCCCACCTCGCGGCGCGGCTGAAGATCCGCCCGTGGCGCTCCACCGGCCGCGCCTCGGGCAGCAGCTTGAACGCCTGCGCCGGGGCGGGATCCCACACGGTGCTCAGCTCGAGCTGGGGCTCGCCGTCGAAGTCGATCTCGAGCGACAGCTCGGCCGGCGCGGGCATGCGGTCGCGCAGCAGCTCGCGCAGGCACAATCGCGCGAGGTCGTCCAGGTCGAGGCCCTCGCGGCCGTGCAACTCGGAGGCGTTATCTGCGCTGAAGGGAACCACGTAGCGGTCCGGGGCCCCCTCGACGGGGTCGCCGGGGAGGTCCTCGGGCGCATCGCCAGAGAGGGTGCGCACCACGAACACGCCCTGGGCGTCCCGCGCGGTGACTGACACGAGGGCCCGCCAGCGATCGGAGTCGCTCATCCAGGCGAGCACGTCCGGGTCGGGCGCGAGCTCCGGAAAGCGGGCCAGCAGCTCGGCCACGGCTTTCGCCAGTAGCGGCCGGGCCGGCACCCGCCAGTGCTTGCGCTGCCAGTCGAACCAGCGGCCGGGGAGCCGCTTGACCGCGTCGTTCAGCTCGGTGTCGATCGGGAAGGCGAAGACCAGCTCGGACCCGCGCGGGTCATCCGTCCGCAGCCAGACACGCCCCGAGTGCGACGAATCCCCACCTGGCGTGCCATTCGAGGTCAAGCCCACCAGGGTAGCCCTTGCCGGGGCGGCCCGCTGGTCAGGTGCAAGTCTGTCACCCCGTGATCGCCGAGCGCCTCAGCGCACAGCTGCTCTCGGGCCCGCCCGCTACCGATCCGGTCACGGTGACCGAGCGGCTGTTGGCGGTGCAGGGACAGGATCCGAAGGGCGCCCGGCTTGCCATCCGCGCCCGCAGCACCGGGCTGTCTGCCTCCGATGTTGACCACGCCCTCACAGAGGAGCGGTCCCTGCTCATCACCTGGCTCAACCGAGGCACGCTCCACCTCGTGCGCAGCGAGGACTACCCCTGGTTGCACGCTCTCACCACGCCGCCCCTCTTCACCGGCAACGCGCGGCGCTTGGCACAGGAGGGCGTCGAGCCCGCCGCCGCGGACCGGGGCGTGGCCGTGATCGAGCGTTCGCTGGCCGACGAGGGACCGCTGACCCGTGCGCAGCTCCGCGATCGCATAGCCGCGGCCGGGGTGCCGACCGAGGGCCAGGCGCTGGTACACACGCTCATGCTCGCCTGCCTTCGAGGGATCGCCGTTCGCGGCCCCATGGCCGGCCGCCGGCACGCCTACGCGCTCGTTCGCGACTGGCTCGGCGAGGCGGCGCCGGTGGACCGCGACGCGGCCCTCGCCGAGCTTGCGCGCCGCTACCTCGCAGGTCACGGACCGGCGGGCGACCGTGACCTGGCCAAGTGGTCAGGCCTTCCGCTCCGAGACGCGCGCGCCGGCCTGACGGCGGTGACCGGCGAGCTGGTGGAGCGCGACGACGGCCTGCTTGACCTGAGAGCGCGGCCTGCGCCCGCGGAGATCCCGCCGCCGAGGCTGCTCGGGCCCTTTGACCCGCTCCTTCTCGGCTGGAGGTCAAGGGAGGCAGTGCTTGGCTCACACCAGACGCTGGTCACCGTGAACGGCCTGTTTCGCCCATTGGCGCTAGTGCGCGGGCGCGCCGCGGCAACCTGGAGCATGCCGGCCGGTGAGGTCGTGATCGCGCCCTTTGGTCGTCTCACGCGCGAGGAGGACGCTGCGCTCGAGGCCGATGCGGACGACGTGGTGCGGTTCCTGGAGGGCACCGGAGGCGGTTGAGTGGAGCAGCCCTCGCCTTCGGGCTGCCTGGCCAC
>JAUJNT010000006.1:17976-126597 GCA_030448005.1 Thermoleophilaceae bacterium | reverse complement strand
AGGGCACCGGAGGCGGTTGAGTGGAGCAGCCCTCGCCTTCGGGCTGCCTGGCCACCAGGAGGAAGGCAAAAGCACCTACACCCCGGGCGGTGCCACCCACAGCTCGCCAAGCAGCTCCCCAGGTTCCGGCGAGGCGTTCCGCTTCGGTTCGTCCCGGTCCGAGCCGGCTTTCCGCGATCCTCGGCTCCCATCGCCCTCAGTCCCGCGTCAGCACCGCCTGAACCAGGCCTATCCGGTCCTCCTTGACGTTTCGCCCGAGCGTGGCGGCGCGCTTATGGAAGTCGGGCATCACGAGGGTCAGGTCCACGCCGGGCAAGCCGCCGCCCGCCTTCATCCCGTACACGCCGGCGACCGCCTCCTGGCACGCGCTCACCACTTCGGCCCCCTCGCGCCATGACCTCTCCCTGAAGCCGGCGTCGAAGAGCAGGCGCCGCAGCTCCCTCGCGGTCACCATGAAGCAGCGCTCGCCGTCGTCGGCCCACGGCAGGGGATAGTGCAGCTCGCCCCCCGGGCCGGCCACGAGCTCGAACAGCGCCAGCCGGCCTCCCGGCTTGAGCACCCTGTGGGCCCCCTTGGCCAGGCGCTCCTTGTCCTCGATGTCCTGCCACAGCGCCTGGGTCCAGACGACGTCGAAGCTGCGATCGATGAAGGTGAGCCCGAGCGCGTCGCCGCCGACCACCTTGACCTTGTCGGTCAGCTCGGCCCGGTTGCAGAACGTAGCGCTGATGGAACAGAAGCGGCGCGTGGCGTCGAGCGCGGTGACCTCGGCGCCGTAGTAGCGGGCCAGCACGCGGCTCGGACCGCCGAGCCCCGCCCCGATGTCGAGCACCTTGTCCCCGTCGGCCACGCTGGCCAGGTCGGCGAGGGCGAGGGTGGCCGAACGCCCCAGCGGGTGGTACTCGTCGAGTCCCGCTAGATCATCGGAGTCGATGCCTCCCACCCTCACGTTGTCCCTCAGGGCATCGAAGACCGGGCCGAACAGCTCGGGTCCGTCGTAGAAGTTGCGCGGAGGGCCCTGCAAGACCGGAAGGGGTACCACATCTCCCTGGGCTCTAGGCTCAATGATCGTGATCTCCGTCAAGGAAACGGTCCTGGACAACGGCCTCCCGCTGGTTCGGCTCGGGATGGAGGGCACCCGGGCCGCCACCCTCTTCGTCGCGTTCGATGCGGGCGCCCGAACCGAGCGGGCCGAGGAGAACGGAATCGCCCACTTCCTGGAGCACCTCGTGTTCAAGGGCGGCCAGCAGTACCCCACCTTTCGCGACGTCACGCACACCGCCGAGCGCCTCGGGGCGCAGATCAACGCCTACACCACTCACGACATCGTGGCCTTCCATGTGAACTGTCGCGCCGAGGCGGTGATGGAGGCGGCCGACCTGCTTACCGACTTCGTGGCGCGAGCCCACATCGACCCCGACGAGCTCGACCGGGAACGCGGCGTCGTGATCCAGGAGATCGCGCGCACCGATGACCAGCCGCCGGCCGTGGCCTCCAACCTGCTCGGTCGAGCAGCGTACGGCGACCATCCGCTGGGACGGCCGGTCCTGGGGCCGGGGGAGCACCTCGAGTCCTTCTCCCGCGATGAGGTGATCGCCTTCAGGGACCGCCGCTGGAGCCCCGCACGCGGCGGGGCGTTCGTGGCGGGGGACCTGTCGCGCCTCGACGCCTCCCGCCTCGGCGAGCTCCTCGGCCGCTTTGCGCCCCGACCCGAGCCGGGGCCCGCCGAGCCCGCTCCGCCGTTTAAGCGGCGGGTGCTCGTGGAGGAGCGCGAGACCAATCAGTCACACCTCCGCCTTCACTGGGAGGCACCGATAGACCCGGCCGACCGCGCGCAGCGTGCGGCGCTCGCCGTCTACGCCACCCTCCTCGGCGGCTCGATGGGCTCGCGGCTCTTCGATGAGATCCGTGAGCGACGGGGCCTCTGCTACTCGGTGTGGGCCTACGGGCTTGCCCACGTGGACGCCGCGGGCCTCAGCGCCGGGGCCGGCCTCGACTCGACCAAGTGCATCGAGGCCTACGAGCGGATCGTCGAGATCGTGAACGAGCTTGCCACCGACGGCCCGAGCTCAGCGGAGGTGGCGCGCGCCCGGTCCTATGCGGCCGGGTCGCTGGTGCTGGCGCTCGAGCGTACGAGCGCGGTGGCCAGCCGCGCGGCCGACCGCAAGATCACATTCGGTGAGGCGCCGTCGCCCGAGGAAGCGGTGGACGCGCTCGACGCCGTCACAGAGGCCGACGTGCAGGCGATCGCCGGGCTCATCTCCGGCACGCCTACCGTGGCCTGCGTCGGGCCCCACCCGGCCTCCGACTTCGCATAGCGCCCGCTAGGACCCACTCCCGCCGCGGCGAGGCCGCGGCAGTCCCTTCGGGGCGCCCTCCAGTCGGATCCAGCCCTGGGCGAGGTCGATGGACGGCTCGGCGCGTCCGTCCCGTTGGGCGGGCAGCACCAGCGCGCCCTTGCGCGGATCGACCGACTCGGGCAGGTCGAAGGCGGCGCGTGCCTCGATGGTGGCCCCTGGCGGGAGCGGCAGGGAGCGCGAGCGCGGTAGCAGGAACGCCGTGTCCGGATTCTCGGCAACGAGCTTGCGGCCCAGCCGCAACTGCGGTTGAAGGAAGCGCAGGGGGTGCTCGGACTCGTTGCGGACCCGGTAGGCCACGATCGCAAACCGGCCCTTGGCGACGATCGGCGCGAGCCCCTTGAAGCGGAACTCGTTGGTCGTGTCGATGCCGAGCACACGCGTCTCGAGAGCGGGGGTCGAGAGGGTCTTGCCCGCGTCGGTGAAGCTCACGGGAATGCCCTCGAGCGCGCATTCTCCCGAGCCCGCCCGCGAGGGGTCGAGACCGGAGGCGGCGCACGGGCGCTCCCGTTCCGGCAGCGAGGAGGACTTGCCCTCCACCGCCGCCTGCACCACCCGCTCGAGTCGCTCGAACTGCGGGGTGATCCGCTTCGAGGACCTTCCCACCCACCTGAGCACGAGACGCGAGCCGAAGGGCTTGGTCGCGACGTAGCTGGTGCCCGCTCGCTTCCAGCGGATGCCTCGCCCTTCCGGGGGAGCGCGGCCGAGCACTCGGTCGCGACTGCGATCGTCCTTCGTCCAGAGCAGGTTGTAGACGCCGAAGCGCACGAAGCGGTCAGGCTCGCCGGCCACCTGCAGGCGGGTGCCGAGCGGATCCCCGGTCACGGGCCTGAGGGAGACCCCGGTCAAGCTCTCGAAGTGCTTAGCAAAGCGCGCCGGCGACTCCGCCGTGCCGCCGCTCAGCCCCGCCTTCTCATCCTGCGGGCCTCCGCAGCCGACGCAGGCCAGAGCCACGGCGATCGCCGGAAGGCATGCCGTCCCTGGCTTCCGTCGCGTGCGGCCCACGCGGCGGACGTTACCGCCCCCCGGACGAGAGCGACGCGGTTCGGTGTGCTCCACGGGTCCAGCCCCGCCGCTACGATCCCCGCCCGTGACCCGCCGGTGGCTCTCCGTCCCCCTGATCGCCCTGCTCGTGTTTGCGCTGGGCGCCTCCGGGTGTGGTGGAGACGACTCCGAGGAGAAGGCGGCCTCGACGACGAAGGAGGCGGGCGATCGACCGAAGCCGCCGCGCCCGCCCAAGGAGAGGGACGACGCGCGCCGGGAGGCCAAGGAGGAGAAGCAGCAGGACCGCGAACTCAAGGACCTGGAAGAGGAAGAGCGCAAGTTTGACAAGTCGTTCGAGGAGACGCCCTTCGAGCGGGCGATCCAGCGGCTGCCGATCCGCAAGCCGCCGCTCTACGTCGAGCAGTACATCACCGGGGAGGGCCAGCGCAAGCTGTACACCGCGGTGGACGAGAAGCGCTTCTGCAGGCTGAGCCCGGCGCAGCGCACGAAGGCCGTGACCTCCTTCTACAGGGAGGCCAAGAGGTCACTCAGCCGTTCTGGAGTGAAGGACTTCCTCCAAGTCGTGACGCCGCTGAGCGCCACCACGGAGAAGCTCCCCGCCCTGGCCACCGCTCGGGCGGGCAAGGTCTCGCTCTCGCGGCGCGGGCGCAGCTGCTGACGGGACGCTACTTCTTCGCCTTCAGCCTGAAGTTGCCTGGTGACCTGCGAGTCCTTCCCCTTCTCGGTCCCGCATGCGGTGAGGCCGGTCATCGAGGCGCCGGCCACCGTGGCGGCGATACGCCGGGAAAGCTCGCTCATCGGGATCGATGCCTCCGTTCGTGTCGGGCAGGAGAGGGTGCCACAGGCTCCCGCGCCGGGGTTTCCGGAGCGCGCCCCCTCAACGGGCAGGCCCTAGCTTCTCAGTCGGTCCACCACTCCTGCACCATCTCGGCGTCGGAGGAGGGGCTCTCGCCCGAGCTCGGGGCGCCGAACGCGAGCAACTCGCACCCGTTGGGGCCGCCCTCGAAGGCCCGCATCACCTCCCCGCGCACCCGCAGCGCGTCCCACTGCTCGAGCTCGAGCACCTCATCGCCCACCTTCACGCGCGCGCTGCCGCTGACTATCACGTAGACCTCCTCCTGCTCCGCGTGCCTGTGCCCGAACGGCACTCGAAATCCCGGAGCGAGGCGCTGGTAGCTGAGGCCCGACTTCTCCGTGGCGAGCTCCGTGCTCGCAAAGCGGGCCTCGATGTGGGGGGCGTGACCGAAGCGTAGGGCCGAGTCCTCGACTTCCTTGAGATTTCGAACCGTGTAGTCGCTCATGGGCGCCAGTCTAGGTGCCCCGAAGGGGATCGCCAGCCGTCGGCCAAGCGTCGGGGCGCCCTCTCCGCGATGGGACCTGACCCCTGAGGGGGTACGCTCGCGCTGCCCATGCTCGCGCGCCATCGCCGATTTGACATGGCGACGACCGAAGCTCGTCCTCGCGCTGGTCGGAGCGTTTGCGGTGGTGGCAGTCGGCGTGGGACTTGATGTCGAGGATCACCTCAAGGCCGCGGGCTTCACCGACAGCGCCTCTGAGAGCGAGCGGGCCACCGCCCTCCTGCGCGGTGCGCTCGGCTATGACGCCAACCCAGGCATCGTCCTCCTTGTGCGGGCAAGGAACGGGGGCAGGCTCGACACGGCGAGTCCCGCGGTGCGGAGCGAGGTGCGCCGCCTCAGCCGCGAGCTCGCCATGGTGGAGCACGTCGGCCGTGTGGTCGACCCGCTCGAGGACCCCCGCCTGGGGCGGGCGCTGATCGCGAAGGACCGACGGTCCCTCGTGATCGCGGGACACCTCTCCACCCAAGACGTCGAGGAGCAGGGCGGAAGGGCCGCCGAGGAGGCAAAGGACCGGGTCATCTCGGAGAAGCTCGATGTGTCGACGGGGGGGTTTGCCGCCAGCTTCAACGAGGTCAACGACCAGACCCGTAGCGACCTGACCAAGGCGGAGATGATCGCCTTCCCGGTGCTCTCGGTCCTTCTGTTGCTCGTCTTCAGGGGCCTCGTGGCGGCGGCCATACCCCTGCTGATCGGCGTGGTCTCGATCCTAGGGACCTTCCTCGTGCTGCGGGTGATGGCCACGCTGGTCGACACATCGTGGTTCGCGCTCAACATCGCGACTGCGCTCAGCCTCGGTCTGGCGGTGGACTATGCGCTCCTGCTCGTGTCCCGCTACCGCGAGGAGCTCGAGGCCGACGGCGCGACGCGTGAGGCGCATCGCCGCACCGTGCTCACCGCCGGGCGCACCGTGGTGTTCTCCGGCTTCACGGTGGCGGTGGCACTGGCGGCGCTCGTGCTCCTCCCCCAGCGGTTCCTCTACTCGATGGCCATCGCCGGCGCCGCGGTGGGCCTGCTCACCGCGCTGATCGCGGTCCTCGTCGTGCCGTCGCTGCTGTCCCTGCTCGGCGAGCGCGTCAACGCGCTTGCCGTGCGCGGCGGACCCGCCGTGTCCGATCGGTCGACGGGCTGGTACCGGCTCGCGCACTGGGTAATGCGCCGGCCGGTTCCGGTGGTCCTCGTGACGTCCCTAGCGTTGCTCGCCGCGTCGGTGCCTCTGCTAGCCACGGTGCTCACCGGCCCGAGCGCCGAGGCCGTGCCGGCGGAGCAGCCGTCATACCACACCAACCACTACATCGAGGACCACTACGAGCGCGATGTGGTCGAGGCCGTCACGGTCACCGTGCGCGGCCGGACGAGCCACCGTGACCTCGAGCGCCTGGGGTCCGCCATCGCAGCCGTGCAGGGGATCGACCGCGCGCCCCCCTTCACGCGCGCCTCTGAGACCGTCGCCTTCGCCAACGTGGCCCCGGCGCGGCTCGCGCTGTCACGGTCCTCCCAGGATGCCGTGGACGCGATCCGCGGCCTCGACCCGCCCCGGGCTACCGCGATACTCGTGTCCGGCAACACGGCGCGCTTCATGGACCAGAAACAGAGCCTGGCCGACAACCTTCCGCTCGTGGTCGCGGTCGTGGCGCTCACCACCTGCCTGCTGCTCTTCCTGCTTACCGGCTCGGTCATCCTGCCGCTCAAGACGCTGATCATGAACGCGATGACCCTCGCGGCCACGCTCGGGATAGTCGTGCTCTGCTTCCAGGAGGGGCTGCTCGACGACGCGCTCAGCTACGCGGGCCCGGCGGCGATCGAGGTCACGAGCCTGGTGTTCCTCTTCGCGGTGATCTTCGGGCTGGCCACCGACTACGCCGTCCTCGTGATGGCCCGGATCAAGGAGCAGCACGATCTCGGCGTTCCCAACGAGGAGGCGGTGGCCGTCGGTATCGGGCGCACAGGACGCGTGATCACGGCGGCGGCCGCGATGATCGCCGTGGTGTTCCTGGCGTTTGCCGTCAGCTCGATCTTCTTCATGAAGCAGATCGCCGTCGGTCAGGCCGTGGGAGTGCTGATTGACGCCACGATCGTCCGCGCCCTGCTCGTGCCGGCGCTCATGCGGCTCTTTGGCGAGTGGAACTGGTGGGCGCCCGCGCCGCTGAAGCGGGTGCAGCGACGCTTCAGCTTCCAGGAGGCCTAGCATCGGTGCTGTCATGGACGGCCAGGTAGCAGTCGGCGAGCACACCCTCCGGATCCACCCCGAGCACGGAGCGGTCGTGACCTACGCGGCATGGGATGCCAGGCCACTCGTGCGGCCGAGGGCGGCTCCCGCGCGGGCCCTTGCGGGAGACCTTCCGCCACTGCTCGGCCGCGAGGGCGAGCTGCACACCGCACAGGGAGACCTCGCGCCGAACACGCCGGTCGAGGTCGTCGGGGAGCCGGGGATCGGCAAGACCGCTCTGCTTCGCCGCCTCTCACACCAGTACCAGCGCCCCGGGCACGTGGTCTTCCTCCACGTTGACGGCCACCCCGGCGAGGACGTGATGCAGATGCTCTTCGAGAGCTTCTACGAGTACGAGGGCGCAAAGGTGGCCACCGCCGCCGAGCTGGGGCGATACCTCGAGGACCGCCAAGGGCTCGTGGTGCTGGACGACGAGGAGCTTCCGCGCCAGGAGCTCGGGCGCCTGATGAGCCTGGCGCCGGCATGCGCCTTCGCGATCGGCGCGGCAGAGCGGCGGCTCTGGGCACGAGGGCGGTCCATCGCCCTCAACGGTCTGGACGAAGGGTCCTGTCTCGCGCTCGCGCAACGCGAGCTGGCCCGCGAGTTGAGCGACCGTGAGCGCACCTCCCTCGCCCGCCTCGCACAGACACTCGATGGGCATCCGCTGCGGATCTTGCAGGCAGCCCACCTCATGATCGAACGGTCACGGCCAAGATCGGACCGGCCCGCCCCCTCCGGGTCACCGAAAGAGCAGTTCGACGAGCTGGTGACGCGGTCGATCGAGGACGACGAGGAACGGGCGCTCGGGCCGCTGGCGGCATTCCCGCGCATTGCACTCGATGCGGGGCGCCTAGCCGAGATCACGGGCGTGCCCGACACCCGACGCATGCTCTCCTCGCTGGAGGAGCGCGGGCTCGTGCAGGCACACGGCCGTAGCTACTCGCTGGTGGGTACGGCGGCCACGGCGGTGGCGCGTCACACGGACGCTGCCGCGTGGCGGGAGCGCACGCTCGAGCACTACGCAGGGAGCGAGCGGGACCTGGGCGCCGAGGAGGCACCGGCGGTCCTGTCGCTGCTCGCCGCAGCGGCAGAGGCCGAGGATCACGGGACCGTCATCCGGTTGGCGCGCCGAGCGGATGCGCCGCTCGCGCTCGGCAGCCGCTGGGGCGCGTGGCGGGAGGCACTCGAAAGGGCGTTGTCGGCCGCGCGCGCGGTCGGCGAGCAACCCACCGAGGCCTGGGCCCTGCACCAGCTCGGATCCCGGGCCGGATGCCTGGGCGATCTCGATGGTGGCACCCCCCTCCTCAACGACGCGCTGCGGTTGCGCGAGAGCCTGGGCGACGGGGAGGGCGTGACCCTCACCCGGGACAACCTCGAGACCCTCAAACGCGGCGCCCCTCCCCCATCACTGCCCCCGGTCTCACCGGCTCGCCCTTCGGCACCGCCTCCCCCCGAGCCGCCGCCGGCCGAAACGGCGCCCACACCGCCGCCCGCCACTGGGCCGCCGCCGGGCGAAACGGCGCCCACACCGCCGCCCGCCACTGGGCCGCCGCCGGCCGAAGCGGCGCCCACACCGGCGGCGGCGCCGTCCCCGAGTCCGCCGCGCTCGCCCCCGAGGCGACCCCAGCAGCAGAAGGGCCGTGATCTGCCACCGCTCAAGCCGGTATTGGCCGCCCTCGCGGCGCTCGTGGTCGTGGCGGCGATCGTGCTGGCCCTCACCGGCCGCGATGACGACTCCCCATCGTCGAGAGGCGACGGCGATAAAGCCGGCGACATGGATTCGCAGGCTAGGGAAAGGCGAGCCCGGCGCGGCAAGGGGAGGCGCCCTCGCAAGCGGCCACAGGCCCTACCGGCGGTGATCCAGCCCAGGACGCTCGGATTCACTGCCAGGGTGGCCGAGCGGTCAAAGCCGCGCGTGGTGCGGGCCGAGAACAAGGGCGGCGCCAGGATAACCCTCGGCGACGTGCGTCTTGGAGGCGCGAACAGAAGGGACTTCGTGGTCACCGACGGCTGCAGCGGCTCGACGCTCTCGCGCGGAGAGAGCTGCAAGGTCGTGGTGAGCTTCGCGCCGGCGAGGAGAAGGGGCGCCGAGGGGGCGGCCACCCTGAGCGCCGCCATTGTCTTCACCGACGACGGCAGGCGTGGCAGGCAGACGGTGGCCCTGAGGGCACGCAGGCTGCCTGGCTGACGGCGCCCCGCCGCCCCCGAGCCGCTTCAAGCCCTTCTGGACGGATGTTCGACCTCTTGGTTTTCCGCGCAGTGCCGATACCCGTTGAAGGCATGTCCGAGCTGCCACACCGCCATTCCTTTGCCGAGGAGGTCATTCTCGCGTCCCGGACCGGGTCCAGGCGGCGCGACAGCGACTGGGGCGGCCATCCGCGCACCCACGAGGAGGATCTGGCCTGGGCGGCAAAGCGGGCGGCCGTAAGCATGGCAACGGCCACTATCCACGCCCGCCACGGTGACACCGGTGATCACTCGGACGACGTGGTGCACCTCTGCGACGCCATCGCCGACGAGCTCGGAGTACACGGGCATGACCGCGCCGAGCTGCTGGCCGCGGCGCAGCTTCACGACATCGGAAAGGTCGCGATTCCCCGCGAGGTGCTCGAGAAGCCTGGGCCGCTCGACGATCGCGAGTGGGCGCAGATCAAGGAGCACACGATCACCGGAGAGCAGATCGTCAAGTCGGTGCCCGAGCTCGACGAGGTCGCGCGGCTGGTCCGACACAGCCACGAGCGGTGGGACGGGGCCGGCTACCCGGACGGGCTGGCCGGCGAGAGCATTCCACTCGGGAGCCGCATCATCTTCTGCGCCGACGCCTTTCACGCCATTCGATCGGACCGCTCGTACCGCCGAGGGCGTGCCGCCGAGGCGGCACTCGAGGAAGTGAGGAAGAACGCCGGCATCCAGTTCGACCCCGAGGTGGCACAGGCACTGGGGAAGTGCGCCGGGCGGATGCGCGGGGGCGCCCGAAGCGCTGCGGCCGGCTTCGGCACCACCCTGCGCTCCCGCCGGCTCCTGTCGCTTCTTCTCACGCTCGCCATCGGCAGCAGCGCCCTCGCGGCCGGAGGATCCCAAGTCCTCCGCGACGACAGCGACCCGCGGACCAGGCAAGCGCCGCAGGCGCCCTCCTTTGCCCCCGCCGAGGACGATGCCACGAGGTCGGCGCGGTCAGCCGCCATCGGCAGGCGAGCGGTGCCGCGCCGGGCAGAGACGCCCGCAGCGGCCAGAGGCACTCGCAGCCGAGAGGCGCACGCCCGGTCGTCGTCACGCTCCAGGCGGCACAAGGCGAGGGCTTCACAAGCCGGGGCTCTCCCAGTTGCGCCCGCGGTGCCCGCGCGGCGTGGCCTCAGACGCCCCGCAAGCCCTGGGCGCTCTGAGGAGGCCCCGCGCCGGCCGGCTCAGCCGGGCAGACCGATCGGCGGCGTCCCTGGCCGTTCCGAGGAGGCGCCCGGCAGGCCAAGCCAGCCGGTCAAGCCGCCGGCCGCTTCCCGGCCCGCGCTCGGGAAGGCCCCGGCGGCGCTGCCTCCCGGCCTGACCAAGGCCCGCTGACCCACGCCCGGTTCTCCGCTTCCGCCGGAGGCCCCGGCGCGGCCTCAGTCGCCCGGCGGACCGGCTTCGCCCCCGGCACGCGCGGCAACGGCCTTGATCACGCCGTCGCCGAATGCTCGTCGCAGCACCGGGTCATCGACCATGCCACGAGCCCACTGGACCGCCTTCTCCGGATCGGAGAGCTCCTCGATCTCGACCACGCGAAAGAGCGCGTAGAACACCGCCTCTGCCACGAGCTCTCGCTCCCTTTCGGTTCCAGGGGGGCTGCTGATGGGCCGAGCTTACCTGCCGCACGCTAGCCCACCTTCGCCGGGCGGTTGAGCGTGCCGGACTCGGGCACGCCTTCCTCCAGCTCCTTCTGGCGTTCGATCTCGGCGTTGAGCTCGGCGCCCAACAGCAGGGCTACGTTGGTGAGCCACATCCACGCCAGGAGCACTATCGCGCTCGCGAAGGTGCCATAGAACGCGCCGACGTCAGCCACGCTCGATATGTAGACCGACAGGCCGAGCGATGCGAGGAGCCACAGCACCACGCCCACCACCGCCCCGGGGGTTACCCACCGAAACGACCGCTGCTCCACGTCTGGCGTTACGAAGTAGACGAACCCGAAGACAAGCATCGCCACCAGGAGCGCCGCCGGCCAGCGGGCGATGCCCCAGACCTGTGCCGCGGTCGAGTCAAGACCGATGAAGCCGAAGACGTCGTCGGCGAACCGGCCGCCGACGAACACGAGCACGACGCTGGTCAGTACGAGCGCGAACAGCACCACCGACGACAGGACGTCCACGGTCTTGCGACGCAGGAAGCTGCGGCCGCCGTCCACTTCGAAGACCACGTTGAGCGCACGGCGAGCCGCCTCGAGCACCCCGGTGCTGCCATAGAGCGCGGCGGGCACGCCGAGAGCCAACGCGCCCGTGGCGCCGCCCTTGTTCTGCAGCGCCCTGCGAAGCGACGTGTCGAGCGGCTCGACCACAGAGCTAGGCGCCACTCCCCGCAGATACCCGATGATCGCCTCATAGGTCGCGGGGTACTCCCCCAGGAGCACGAGCATCGAGAGCGCCACCAGAAGAGTTGGGAAGAGCGCCATCAGCGCGTAGTAGGTGAGCGCCCCCGCGTGGTGGGTCATCTGATCGTCGTAGAAGGAGATCAGGGTCCGCTTGATCACGGTCGCCGTGTTGCGCATCGGGTAGAAGCCTAGGGTGGCCGGCGGCAATGGCCAATTCGTCCAACCGAGGGCCGGTTACCTGGAAACGTCCCACCATTCGGTGATATACGAGGGTCATGACGCTGATCGCAGAGCTCCGCTGCGGATCGTGCGGACATGAAAGCAGCGCCCTCGTCAACCGGCTCTTTCCGCTCGCTCATCATCCCTGCTCTGAGTGCGACGGGCTCATGAAGGTCTTCGCCCTGATCAGGGACCGTCGCCAGCGTGACATCCCGGTCACGGATGACCGCCGAGTCGCGGGGCGTCAGCGCAACGGCTCGGCGAGAGCGCCTGACTCCACCTCCGCCTGAGTCGCCGCAGGGCTGCCTCAGCTGACGCGGATGTCGATCCCGAACAGGAGCAGCGGCCAGAGCATGACGGCGAGAATCGCCGACAAGAGGCGGCCGAGAGTGTTCAGGTGATCGAAGTAGTTCTGCGCCACTGCCACGAGCACGCCGATGACCAGATAGATGACGCCGCCGATACCGGATCCACGCATGCCATCTAGATACCCACGCGTGCGAGGTCCGTACCAACTGCGAGGGCCTGGCCCCATGGCCTGTGCGGACTCTCCCGTGTCCTCGGGACCTCGGTGAAGATCGCGGGTCGCGTGCCGGTGGCTCCGCAACCCCGGCGTGCCGCCGGTGTTGGTGACCTCGCATGCAGACCAAGAACTCTCTGGCGATCGTCATCGCCGGCCTCTTTCCGCTCTTTCCAGCGCCACCAGCCCCGCCTCCCGAGCAAGCGCCAAAGACGCCTCCCTCGGCGAGCCCCGCCCCCGTCGGACGGGTGCCGGACACAAGGCTCGCCGGCCGGCCACGCGACCCGCTGATCGGCCTCTCTGACAACCGCCCCGAGACGATCCTCGATCCCCGCTTCCGCCAGTCCGGGATCAAGCGCATCCGCGTGCTGGTTCCCTTTGACGACGTGGCCCGTGGCGGTGAACGACGGCGCGTGCAGGACGCCTGGTTCAACACAGCTCGGGCAAACGGGATCGAGCCGCTTGTGTCGTTCTACCGCTCCTACCGCTCGAAGAAACTGTTGCCCAGCACGGGCCAGTACCGCTATCACTTCCGCCGCTTCCGGCAGCGCTACCCGTGGGTGCGGCTGTTCTCAACATGGAATGAGGCCAACTTTCCGGCGGCCCAGCCCACCGGGCACGCCCCGCGCCGCACCGCCGAGTTCTACAAGATCGCGCGTCAGGAGTGCTCAGGCGGGCGTTGCAGGGTGCTGGCCGCCGACTTCCGCGCCGACGGCAGCCGGCACGCCGCGCGCTGGCTACGTACCTTCAAGCGCTACATAGGGCGCGGCCCGCACATCTGGGGGCTGGTCTCCCACCCGGACGTCAACCGGCTCAGCACCCGGCGCACGCGCGAGTTCCTACGCGCCACCCGCGGCGACGTGTGGGTCACGGAGATCGGCGCGGTGAACTTCTTCGGCCGCGGCTTTCGGCCGAACATCCGCCGTCAGACCCGCGCCATGAGCTACATGATGTACCGCTATCCAAACGTGTCACAACGGCTGAAGCGGATGTACGTGTACCACTGGCGCGCCGCGCGCGGGGACAGGCTCTGGGACTCGGCCCTGCTCTCGGTGAGCGGCAAGCGGCGCCCGGCGTATTACGTCTTCTTCAGGTCTTTGGGAATGAGGGCACCCTAGGACCCGCCGTCGAGCCCCCTCGCCGTTGGGCGGGCACGTGCGGGGCGCGTGCTGTCAGTGCAGAACGCCCCCGCACGAGCACCTCACATTGCGGCTCTCCGGTCAGATCGACCGCAAAGCGCGATCACCCAGGAGAGCCGCGGGCACTACGCCGGCGCCCCGGCGTGGGCTGCCACCTCGATCGTCGCCCGCATGAACGCCGGCAGGTCATCTGGCTTGCGCGATGAAACGAGGTTGCCGTCTACGACCACCTCCGAGTCTTCCCACTCCGCGCCGGCGTTCCGAACGTCGTCCTCGATCGATGGGTTCCCGGTGCCGCGCCGACCCTCCATGATTCCAGCTGACACCGGCACCCAGCCCCCGTGGCAGATGAACGCGATGGGCTTGCCCTGGCCGTGGAGGTCCCGCACGAGCTGGAGCAGGCCGTCGTCGAGCCGCAGCTTGTCAGGTCCATAGCCGCCTGCGATCACCAGCACGTCCAGGTCGCCCGCCGACAGGTCACCCGCGGCAACCTCCGTCTCGATCTCGTCGCCGCGCTTGCCCGGAAGCGTCGTCCCGGCCTCAGTCCCGACCACCTGCACGTGAGCACCCGCCTCCCGCAGGCGGTAGAGCGGGTACAGGGCCTCGATTTCCTCGTAGAGCGGGCCGACCGCAACCGCGGCGCGCTTGCCCTCGAGCGGCTGATCATGCTCGTGATGACTCATCTGTGCTCCTCTCGGATCGGTTTACACCATCGTGATGCCCAGTGCGGAGCAGGGCGGAACCTCTCTGATCCGGCCACACATCCGCCACTGCTCAGATCCCCGGGCGACGGTGCCACCGACGGGCGAGAGAGGTCTAGGCTCTCGGTCGCGAGGAGACGTCGGCTGACCCGGGTGATCGCCTTCATGTGCGCCGCCATGCTTGCCGTTCCGGCGGTGAGCGAGGCGATCCGGATCACCGAGTACCACCCGATCGACCGTGGTGGCGAGCGGGGCTGGTTCGGACCGACTCAGCTCCTCGCCGGCCCGGGCGGGGAACTGTGGTCATTCTCGCAGCCTGACTTCAGGCCCAACCAGCGCCACCGTACCGAGCTCGTCCGCTTCGACCCGCGCGGCCCAACTCAGCTCTCGAGGACCGTCTTCGACGCCTTTCTCGACGCGGGATCCGGGGCTGCGGTCACTTCCGCCGGCGTGTTCACGTTCGGGGTGTTGAACGCGTTTGACGGTCCTTCTCCGCGCCAGGATCTCATGCAGGTCAGCCCCGCGGGCCTACGCCCGGTGGCGATAGGACCAGGCGATGGCTTGACTGCGGCGCGCGACGGCACGCTGTGGATGCGCTACTACGGCGAGCCCGCTCCCACCGCTACGCCGCCGCGACTGCTGGCCGATGGGGAGACTCGCGCGCGACGCTGCGGCCGCGCGGCAACAGCCGCCGCGCGGAACCCTCGAATAGGGGGCGAGGACCCTCGAATGGGGAATCGCCCTGATTGGACGGCTTGCGAACCAAGCGTCCCGGGTTCGTGGCCTCCATCGGAGGATGATCGCGGGAGGCTCAGAGTCAGATTTATCTGATAGCCTCGCGTAGGAATGTCGCGCATGACTGCCACCGAGGCCGCTCGCAGCTTCTCCGACGTGCTCAATCGAGTCGCCGCGGGAGAAGAGGTCGAGGTCACCCGGAGTGGGGCCCCCGTTGCGGTGATCGGCCCGCCCAAGGCGCGGTTCGTGTCCGCCGAGCGTTTTAAGGAACTGATCGCCAGTGCACCTCGGACCGACGATGAATTCGCCGCGGACGTACGCGCCGCACGCGAGGCCGCCGGACCGCCCGGCGACCCATGGCCGTCCTCGTAGACACCGACCTGCTCATCGACCTCGAGCGAGGCAATGACACCGCCCGCATCGAGGAGCAACTCGGAGACCAAGACCGCGCAATCAGCGTCATCACGGTCAGCGAGCTCCTCCAAGGCGTCCTCAGGGCCACCGGCGGGACCCGCACGAAACGCCGCGCGTTCGTCGAGCACCTCCTCGGAGAACTCGAAGCGCTCGCCATCACCGACCCCGTCGCGCGCGTCCACGCCGAGATCTGGGCAGACCTCGGCGCGCGTGGAGAACCGGTCGGATCCCACGATCTATGGATCGCCGCCACCGCGATAGCCCACGGCCTCCAACTCGCGACCAGGAACACCAAGCACTTCGCCCGCATCCCGGGACTGCAGCTCCTACCCACGGCGCACTGACCACCAACGTCCAAAGCCGCACAAGGCGAGGCTCGAGGAGCTCGAGCTGGCGGAAGACGAGGAGCGCCGGGTGGTGATCGGCCGGATCGGGCGGCTACCGAAGCCGGCGGGCGAGGATCCGTTCGAGCTGGCCTACTCCGAGGCGCTGGCGAGGCGGCTTGCCGCCAAGCCGTCAGGCTGCTTTATGGCGCCGGGGCCGATCGGCCAGTGGCATCTCGTCCGGAATAAGCTCGATCGAGCCATCGCGGCGTACAGCCAGCCACCAGCCGTGCGGACTGAACAGCTCCCACAGGTCGAGGTCATCTTTAGTGCGATGCGGCTTGTTGGGCATCACGACGACGTGATGACCCGAGTCGAAGAGGAGGGAGAGCGTTCGGTCTGAGCGCGTCGCGTCTACTGCCGCTACGCTCGCGCCGTCGAGAGCATGGAAGGCAGACAGTCCCTTGGGACCGTCGCTCTCGCGACACAGAACACCCACGTTTCCCAAAAGGACCCACCTAGCCGCCCGCGTCCCCAACTCCCAGCGGCTCGCCCGCTCAAGCCCCGTGCCGAACCTCAGCCGCAACTCGTCACCGTAGCTCGTGCGCGCACCCGCGAACGGCTGGCCGACCAAGCCGGTGACGCGCCGTTGGAGCTCAGCAACTGGCAGTGTCTTGACGTGCGAAACGGTCTTCATTGGAGGCCCCGTTCCAGTTTGAAGTCTTTGGCGATCTCGTTCAAGTCGGCCCAGCTGACTTTGCCCCCTACTACGTCAAAGACGCCCGCGGCCTTGGCGTCCTCGACGGCCTCGCCGAACGCAGCGCGAAGGGGGCCGGTGAAGCCGTGAGCGGCGGCAACATCGTCTACCTGCTTGATGTCTGACTTCTTAGCCACCGGCTACGAGCATGGCCCGGGCTGCGGCGTGTCCGATCTCGGCGAAAGACACCGGGCGCAAAGCGATAGCGATACCGGGCATCGCCCTACTAGTCGCCCCTCCTCCGGCCAAGGACTATGGACGCCGGGGCAGCGAGAGGTCCCTACTCCAGGGAGCATCACCCGGGACAACAACCAGTGGAGAAGTCGGGGCGACTGGATTTGAACCAGCGACCGCTCGGCCCCCAGCCGAGTGCGCTACTCGCAGTTGGGGGGTGACCACGGGTGTGAACCCGCATTCCTATGCGGTTTCAGTTCGGCCTGTTACCCCCAGTTTCACTCAAATTAGAGCGCTGAATAGAGCGCTGGGCAAGATCGAGCGGATCCGGACCGAATGCGCGCTCGATCAACGCGGCATCCTCGGCGGAGGGCTGGTAGTCGATGTAGATCTGCGTCGTCGAGATGTCCTCATGGCCGAGCCACTCCTGGAGCTTCACCAGCGGCACGCCGCCACCCGCCAGCCGCGTGGCGAAGGTGTGGCGCAGCCCATGGAACTTCACCTCCCGCACCGCGGCCCGCTTGAGGGTTCGCTTGAAGCGCCGGTGCACTTCAGAGCGCTGCTGAGGCGAGCCGGTGAGGGGGTTCGGGAAGACCAGCTGCTCGTCGCGCGTGAACCGCGATCGCTGGAAGTGGAGCTCGAGCTCACGCGCTACCCGCGGCGCCATCGGCACGCCGCGGCCGGCGGCGGACGACTTCCCGGATTCCTTCATCCGCCCGCGCGTGAATGTGTCGCGCGCGGCGCGGATCTTCATCGCCTGCCAGTCGATCGAATACCAGTGAAGCCCGAGCAGCTCCGCTTGCCGGAGGCCAGCCATGCCGGCGACCAGGTACATCGCGCGATCCTGCTGCCCGATCTCGGTGTCAAGGCACGCGCGCAGGAGCGCCTCGAACTCCGACTGGTCGAGGAACTCGAGCTTCGTCGAGCGCCTCGGGACCTTCGGCCGCTCGACGCCTTCCGCCGGGTTGGCGGGGCGGGTGCGCCACCCGCGCCGGATCGCGTGGCGGAAGATCGAGGAGAGCAGCGAGAGGTCGTTTGCGACCGACTTGGGCGAGCGGCCGTCCCGGCGCTTCTGCGCCATGTAGGCCTCCACATCAAGCGGAGTCACTCGGTCGATGCTGACGGCACCGAAGAACGGCTCGAAGTGAACCCGCACGATCGAGCGGTAGTCCTCAACGGTCGCGGGTGATCGACCGAGCGCCTCGCGGCTCTCGGCGTACCGTTGCCCTGCCTGCCCGACCGTCATCCGCGCGGCTACCTCGACGGGCACATGCGCATCGATCATTTTTCGCAGTGCCCGCTCGGCCTGAGCCTTCGTGAGCCCGTCCTTCTCCCCCGAGGTGCGCTTCGGCCCGACGTGGCGCTTCAGATGCCGGCCGGCCGCGTCGTACCACTGCCCGATCCACACCTCGGTGCCCGAATCCAGGCGCTTGGCGGACAGCGAGCCCGATCCGTACGAGCGCCTCGGCACGCCTGCATTGTGTGGCCTAAGCGATTGGAGCGCCGCTCGACGAGCGCGGGCTCTCCGCAAAGAGCGAAGGACCGAGTCTTCAGTGCGTCCGTGCGCCGGCATGAGCAAGCGCTCCTCTGGCCGGCGCCTCAAGCAGCTCCAGCCACTCCTCGATCGCCTCGCGCCGGTAGCGCCGGTAGCGGCCGAGCGTCACCGTGGGGATGTGTCCGGCCCGCGACTGCTGGTAGACCCAGGAGGTGGGTACGCCAAGGAGATCGGCGACCTCAGAGGCGGTGAGAAGCGAGTCCGTCATGCTGTCCGACGGTCATCGACTGGCTCGGCCGCCGAAAGCGCGAGTCCGCCGGGTACCGGCGCCCAGGCACTTAGGCGATCACCGCCTTCGGCTGCCCTGTCCAGGAGCAGCAATACCGTGCCGCACGGCTCGACTGGGGTCATGTCCGCGGTCCGAATCTCATTGGCCTCTATAGAAGTAGATGCAATGACCCCGAAAAAGTGGTGTCGATTCGATTCCGCGACTGCCGAAGATACCCTTAGGTCATGGAATCAGCGCGCGAAGTGGAGTTCGTCTTTGAGCCCCAGGACGAGGGTGGCTACCACGTCTATGCGCCCGAGCTGCCGGGCCTCCACACGCAGGGCGACACCCTCGAGGAGGCCATCGAGAACGCGCGCGAAGCGCTCGCCCTCTACGTCGAAGGGCTGCGCGAGGACGGGCGCCCGCTCGAGATGGGGATCCTCCGGCGCACCTTGCCGCTACCCGTGTGAGCGAGCGGCTGCCGGTCGTCTCCGGCGCGCAACTCCTCAAGGCGCTCGAGAGGATCGGCTGGGTCTCGGTTCGCCAGCGCGGCAGCCACGTTCGCCTCAAACATCCGAACCGCGCGGTCTCGCTCGTCGTGCCGCTTCACCGCGAACTGAAGCGCGGCACCCTCGCGGGGATCTTGCGCGACGCCGGAGTCGACCGCGACGAGCTACGTCGACTCCTTTGAGGAATGAGGCGTCCGTGGAGGTGGCACCGGGACTATCCACTAGGAAGTCGCGCTTCCGTCAGGGGGCGAGGTCCGGCCCGTAGTCGTCGAGGTCGAGGCCACGGAGTAGTTCAACACCCATCGGGTCGTGAAGCTCCTCGGCGAGCTCTTGCGCGTAGTGCCAGTCGGCGGCCTGGCGCTCTGGGAGGCCGTCGGGCTCGTGCCGGGTCGGGAGGTCGCCGTACTGAAGCCGGTAGGCCTCTTGCGCGGCGGCCGCTCGCTCCCAGCGGTCCCTCGCGGCCGGCGCCTCGGGGCGCTCTCCGAGCAGCGCCTCGAGCGCGGGGTCGGCGTCGAGCTGGGCGCTGCGGTGCGCGCGCCAGTGCGCGTCGGCGCGCCGCTCGGCGAGCTCGCGTCCGGCGGCGGCCGCCTCGACGAGCTCCATCTCGTGCTGCTCGAGCCACTTGTCGATGTTCTCGGCTGCCGCACGGTCGGTGAGTTCGGCTAGCTCCTCACGGTTGCGCTCGAGCGCGCTCTCGAGGTGTGCCACTCGTTCTTCGAGCTCGCGGCGCTCGCGCCGGCGAGCGCCGGCGAGCTGTTCGCGCGCGTTCTCGAGCCGGCGCTCTGCCGCCTCGACGCCCGCGGCCGCGCACTCGAGCAGCTGCAGGTCCTTGGCGCGCCGGGCCTGGCGCGGGATCGTCGTCAGCGCCCGCCGTCCGCGGTCCGTGATCTCGAGCAGCTCTGTCGTCTGAAGCTTGCCGAGCTCTGCGTCGACCTCGGTCTCGTCGAACGCGAGCGCCTTCGCCTGCTCGCGTCCGAGCCGGCGCTCGAGCTCCTCGTAGAGCGGGTTGTCCTCGGCACCTGGCAGCGGCGGCCGCTCGAGCTGCTCATCGTCACCGACGTTGACGTAGAAGCGCGCCTCGTCTGAGTGGCGCGAGGCGGCGACGTAGCCGAGCTCGCGCGAGAGGTCGGGTGAGCCGAGCACGAACGTGCGCTTGGCGGTCGAGCCCTGCGACTTGTGGATCGTGCGCGCGTAGCCGTGGGCGAGGTGCCCGTCCGCGAGGTACTGGGCGGGGAGCGAGACCTCGATGCCGCTGTCGAGTCGCACGCACAGCTCGCCGATCAGCGGATCGATGCGGGTCACGCTGCCGGCGTTGCCGTTCCTGAGCGCCACGCGGGTACCGCCATCGGCGCGCTCGACGTGGGAGTTCCGCAGCGCAAGCACGCGATCGCCTGTGGCGAAGAGGCGCTCGCCGACCGTCAGCGCCGTGGCGTCGTCGAGCTCGCCCGCCGCGACGCGCGCCCCCGCGCGAGCCCGTTGAGCGCCTCGACCTCCTGGCGGCGCGCCGCGAGCATCAGCGTCTGATCCATTCCATCCTGGCGGGCGGCGACATACCAGTCCTCGGCGAGCACCCGCAGCTGCTCGTCGGGGTCACGAAGGCGACGAGGCGGCCGTGGCGCGCGGAGGCCTCGACCCACCGCGAGACGTCGCCGTGGCGCAGCTCGTCGAGCGCCTCGCGATCCCAGACGTGCTGTTGGCGGTGGACCTCGGTGAGCTCGGTCGCGCCGAGCCGGTCGGCGAGCGCGGCAAGCGCGCCACCGGACCCGATCGAGGAAAGCTGGCGCTCGTCGCCGACGAGCACTACCTTCGCCTTTGCGGCGTGGCAGAGCAGTCGGTCGAGAGCGCGGGTGCCGACCATGCTGGCCTCGTCGATCACGAGCACCGCTCGCTCCGGGAGATCGTATTCGCCGCCGCGCGCGAGGTCCTGCAGCAAGCCGTGGATCGTGTAGCTCTCGATCCCCGACCGCGAGCGCAGCTCGTCGGCCGCCCGCCCCGCGAGCGCCGCGCCGAGGACGTGGTGTCCGTCGCGCTCCCACAGCTCGCGGGCCGCGTCGAGCGCGGTCGTCTTGCCGGTCCCCGCCTTCGCGCGAACGACCTCGACGCCGTCACCTGATGTGACGAGCCGGCGCACCATCGCCTGCTGCTCGTCTGAGAGCACGAGCCCGCCCAGGCGGCGCTCGAAGCCCTCCTCCAGCCGACGCGCCTCGACGACACCCACACCCACCCCCACCCTCGTCGCGACGCCGTCGAGCATCCGTGCCTCGAGCTCGAGCATGTCAACCGTCGTCAAGAGCGGCTCGCCGCTGCGGACCCTTCCCCCGCCCGCAGTGCGGATCGAAGCACCCGCCTCCCCGCCCTCGAGCGCGACGATGTGGTCGGAGGCGATCAGCCGATCGGCGAGCGCCTCGATGCGGTCTACCGAGCCGCCCCTCCCATGCGCCGCCGCGAATGCCTCGACGAGGTCGCGGCGGCAGAAAGCCGAGCGCTCGCCGGTCAGACCTTGCTCGGCGACGAGGCGCTCGACCGCCTCCCCGATCTCCTCCCGGTCGAGCTCGCGAACGCCCGCTTGCCCGAGCGCGCCGGCGAGCTCCTCAGGGCCGAAGCCGTGCTCCTGCGCGAGCGCGCGCCACTCGAGGCGCTGCTCAGCGAGGTCGAACGCGCGCTTCGCGCTTCGTGTCGAGAGCGCCGCGAGCTCCGCCTCGCGCGCACTCCCGCCGCGCCCCGTCCGCTCGAGCTCCCTGGCGATCTGCTCGCGCCGCTTCGAGAGCGTCAGCGCCAGCTCGCGCGGCACCCCGACGATCTCGGCTGAGCCCTTGCTGACCTCTGTCCACTCGATTCGAGCCGCTCGGTCAAGCGCTCGCGCAGCTCCGCCTGAAAGAGGTAGCCGGCGGCCTTCTGGTGCTGGTAGAGGTGGTGCGCGTTGAGCGTCCGCCATTTGCGCGCGACGCCGCTGCCCTCACCGCCCGAGAGCGTCATGTTCGCCACCAAGCAGTGCACGTGGACCTGCGGGTCGCCCGCGCGGCTGAAGCGATGCGGGAAGACCGCGCCGACGAAGCCCTCACCGTCGAGGTCGATCTGGCCGCCGGCGCCGGCGCGCGAGCGACAGGCGTTCCGCTCGAGGTAGTCAAACGCGCGCGCGGGCGGCGCCATGGGTTGCCTCCCAGATTGAGGTGCCGACCTCTGGCTCTCCGCACTGCTCTGAGAGCGCCCACAACGTCGAGACCGACTTCGGCACCGCCATCTGGAGATCAATCCCCTTGACGCCGTGGTCACCTGGGGCGCGCATCAGCTGCTCGCCCGTTTCGGGGTGGCGGCGCTCGAAGATCGCCTCGAGCTCGCCCTCTGCGATCACGCCCTCGAGCCCGAGCGCGCCGGCGCCCGCGCCTGCCCAGCTGCCGGGCGCCTCGCCCTTGCCGGCGTAATAGTCCTCCGCGCCGCGCACCACCTGCTGCGAGTAGTAGCTGGGCGAGGCCCACTGGCCCTTGCCCTGGCCGCCGATCTTGCCGATTGTCAGCACTTCGATCGGGCAAGCTAGAGCCGGGCTCGGACGGATCGCAGCTTTAGTGCAGGTGTGTGCTCGCGCGAAGCGCGACGCAGGGAAGCGAAGCGCCAAGGGTAAAGTCAGCCGTTCGGCGGGAGGGCCGTCGGCACGAGCGCCGCGACGCTCCTGAGGCCTTGCCAGCAGTAGCCGTTCCGTTCTAAGCAGTAGTCGGCGGGAGCGCGCGGCGGTGCGAGTCGCGAGGTAGCCGAGCTGCGGTGTTGGGCCGCCGCCGCGACGTGGTCTTTCCTCCGGTCGCCGCGTCGCCGATTTCGTCGCCGCCACCTTCGGTCAGGGCCGTCCCGGCCCATCTCAGGGTTGTGCAGGCTGACTCCAGTTCAGGTGAAGCTACCGCGCTTCCCCGAGGAGCGGTGCAGGCCACTAGGCCTCAAAGGGCAGGCTGGCCTCTGTCCCGGTCAGGCCGAAGAGGGTCTGCACCGCGGCGGGCGCCTTGAGCAAGCGAAGTGAGGCCTGCCCGTCCCAACAGGAGCAAAATGTGGCGCTCTGACACAACAAAAAAAGTTATGGTCTTAAGAAACTGTGGTTTACTAAGGACTATGAAAAGGATGAGCCGGCGACGGCTTTGGCGGGGGGTGTCGCGGCGGGGGCGACGCTTCCTCTTCTACATGAGGGCGTTCCGCACCGGAGCGTCCACGCCGGGCTCGGGGCGCAGGCCGCGCCGCCTGACCACGGACCCGGTCAGGCCGGGGCCCGGCCGACCTCTGGGGAGCCACGGCGGCGGGAACAAGGGGCCCACGTTCAAGCGTGGCGACGTGGTCGACCACCGCGCAAACGGCTTTAACCCGACCGACATCTTGCGCGACTTTGACTACGGCAAGACGCGGCGCCTGCCGGGGGGGCGGGTGGTGCGCGAGTGGGAGTTGGTTGCCGAGGACAAGGAGATCGAGGTTGCTCCGGGGGTCAAGTTCCCGGCCTGGACCTACAACGGCCGCGTTCCCGGGCCGACGATTCGCGCTCGCGAGGGGGAGTTGCTGCGCGTGCGCTTCGTGAACGGCTCGGCGCACCCGCACACGATGCACTTCCACGGCTTTCATTCGCCTGAGATGGACGGAGTTCCCGAGTCCGGCGACGGGATGATCAAGCCCGGCAAGAGCACGAGAGTTCGAGGCCGACCCGTTCGGGCTTCATCTCTACCACTGCCACGTGGGGCCGCTTGCCGAGCACATCGCCCGCGGCCTGTACGGCGCCTACATCGTCGATCCCAAGCAGGGCCGGGCAGAGGCCGACGAGATGGTGATGGTGATGAACGGCTTCAACACGAACTTCGACTTCGAGGGCAACCAGGATATACGCGGTCAACACGGTCGCCTTCCACCACGTCAACGAGCCGATCAAGGTCCGCCGTGGTCAGCTGGTGCGGATCTATCTGGTCAACGCACTGGAGTTTGACCCGATCAACTCCTTTCACACCCACGCGACCTTCTTTGACTACTACCCGACGGGCACGAAGCTCGAGCCGCGTGACTTCACCGACATCGTCATGCTCGGCCAGGCAGAGCGCGGGATCTGCGAGCTGCGCTTCAGGCACGATGGCGAGTTCATGTTCCATGCTCACAAGACCGAGTTCGCAGAGCTCGGCTGGATGGGCTTCTTCAAGGTGTCGTGATGGCGGCTCACGAGTCCACGCGCGACCGCGCCGGCATCGCCCGCGGCCCTCTTTCGCGTCTGCCGGCGTGGGCGCTCGGGCTGATCCCGCTTGCGCTGATCGTCGCCGCGCTGGTGGGCCTGCTCACCGTCGGCGGGGACACGCTGGGCGAGCGCCCGGGGCCGCCGGCGGAGGAGATCGCAGTCGAGCGGACGGTGCTGCGCGCGGGGAGATCGAGCTCACCGTTCGAAACGCCGGCCCGGATCGCGTCGAGGTGGCGCAGGTGTTCGTCAACGATGCCTACGTCGACTACGCGACCGACACCGAGCAGGTGGGCCGGCTCGGAGAGCAGAAGCTGACGCTCGACTATCCCTGGCAGGAGGGCTCACCGCTGCTTGTCACGCTGCTCACCTCCTCGGGCGCGACGGTCGAGCACGAGGTGGAAGTCGCCGTCGCGACCCCCGAGGCGGACAGCGGCTTCTTCGGGCTGATGGCCCTGCTCGGCACCTACGTGGGCGTGATCCCGGTGGCGCTCGGGATGCTCTTCCTGCCCTTCCTGGGCCGGGTGCGTGAGCACTGGCTGCGGATCTTCATGGCCGCGACGATCGGCCTGCTCGGCTTCCTTGCCGTCGATGCCTACCTCGAGGGCACCGAGATCGCCGAGCAGAGCACCGGGGCCTTTGGCGGGGTCGAGCTGCTCTTCATCGGCGCGGCGCTCGCCTACCTCTCGCTCGTCGCGCTCGATCGCTTCCTGCGCGGCCGCCGCGAGCGCGCCGAAGCCGCCGGGGCCGCAGGCTTTCAGCTCTCGCTGCTGGTGGCGATCGGGATCGGGCTGCACAACCTCGGCGAGGGCCTTGCGATCGGCTCCGCCTATGCCATCGGGGAGCTCGCGCTCGGCGCGTTCCTTGTGTTTGGCTTTGCGCTTCACAACACCACCGAGGGCTCGCGATCGTGGCCCCGCTCTCCAAGGGCGAGCGGCCCTCGCTGGCGCGGCTGGCGGCACTCGGGCTGATCGCCGGCGCCCCGGCGATCCTCGGCGCCTTCATCGGCGCCCTGGCCTACAACCCCGAGGTGACCGCCCTGCTGATAGGGATCGGAATCGGCGCGCTGGTGCAGGTGATCGTCCAACTCGTTCCCGCGATCCGCGACCGCGCCGGGCGCGCGCTCTACCCGGCGAGCGTCGCCGGGATCCTCGCCGGCGTCGCGGTCCTCTACGTAACGGGCCTGGTCGTGAGCGTCTGATGGCCACCGCGACCCGCCACGCCTGCGCGGATCGGGGGTTGGATGACAATGCGCTCGATGGAGGAACGGGTCTCGCCCGTCATGCAGGACTACGCCAAGGCCATCTACGCGCTCGAGCAGCGCGGCGGGGGCACGGTCAGCACCAACGCGCTCGCTGAGCGGCTCGGGGTCACGGCCGGCTATGCGTCGAGCATGGTCAAGCGCCTCGACGCGATGGCGCTCGTCACCCACGTCCCGTACAAGGGCGTCAAGCTCACCGACGAGGGCCGGCAAGTGGCGCTCGAGACGTTGCGCCATCACCGCCTGCTGGAGAGCTACCTGCGCGACGAGCTCGATGTGCCCTGGGACCGCGTGCATGCTGAGGCCGAGGTGCTCGAGCACGTACTCTCAGAAGAGCTCGAGGAGAGAATCGCGACCAAGCTCGGACACCCCTCGCGCGACCCTCACGGCGATCCCATCCCCACGCGCGAGCTCGAGGTCGACGAGGAGCCAACCCGCGCGCTGACCGACCTGGCCCCCGGGGACCGCGGGATCTTCACCCGGGTCTCCGACGCCCAGCCCGAGATGCTGCGCTACCTCGCCGAACGCGGCATCGCGCCCGCGATGGAGCTCGAAGTGACCGGAAGCGAGCCGTTCGGGGGCCCGATGGTGGTACGCATCGGCGGCCGTGAGCACTCGCTGGGACGTGAGCTGGCCAATTCCATGCGCGTGAGCGGGCGCCTGTGACCACCGCCACCGGAGCCCAGCAGCAGGTCCGGCGGGCTGGCGCGCGCAGTGAACCGCACCGAGCACAGGAACGATCATGAGCCTCGCGACGACGTTCAAAACGGTTGAGGAGAAGCTGCACGGCCTCTTGGTGCGCCACAGCATCGCCGCCCTGCGGATCACCGTCGGCGCCGTGTTCCTCGGCTTCGGCGTCTTGAAGTTCTTCCCCGGTATCAGCCCTGCGCAGGAGTTGTCGATCAAGACGATTGACCTGTTGACGTTGGGTGTCCTGCCGTGGCAGGTGGGGCTCGTCGCGATCGCGACGTTGGAGTGCTTCATCGGCGTCTGCCTGCTGGCAAAGCGCTGGATGCGCGTCGCGGTCTGGCTGCTGGCAATCGAGTTCGTCGGCATCCTCGCTCCGTTGGTGCTGCTGCCCGAGCGGTTGTTTGGTGGTCCGCAAGGTGCACCGACCTTGGAGGGGCAATACGTCTTGAAGGACATCATCCTCGTTGCGGCCGGGATGACGATCGCAGCAGGGACCTTTCGCGGCGGCCGCCTGACCCGCGACGAACCCGGCGACGCTGAACGCAGCCAGCCGCCACGGCCCGTCGAGGGGCCGGACGCCAGCCGAAAGCTGGAGGTCGTCCTCGCCGCCGGGGACGGGCGCTCAGTGCAGGACATTTGCGAGGAGCATCAAGTCTCGCCAAGCACGTAGTAGGTCTCGGGGACCTCTGCCCGCGCGCCGAGGCGCACGAGGAGGCGCGCCCTTCGCGTCACCGCCAGCGGTCCGCCAGGGTGGCCAGCGTGCCCGCGAAGCGGGTTTGGAGCCAGGCTCGCCCGCCGAGGAGAAGCAGTGCTCGATCGCGTGGACCCGCGGCTTGGATCGCGGCCGCAAGGCGCACGTCCGTCCCGCCTCCCTCCCTTGCTGACAGCGTCCAGCTGATGTGCGCGCGTCCGTCGCCCTATCCACGCGGTGCCGCTCATTCGCCGTGGCGGCTCAGCTTCGACGACCTGCGTCGCGGCGGTGCGCCGCAGGCCGAGCGGCCCGCGCAGCATCACGCGGCCGCCCGTCGCCGCGCCAGCGCCCGGCCGGTCGAGCGAGAGGACCTCGATGAATCGGTCGGCCACCAGCTAGTGGTTCTCGAGGTCGGATAGGAAGTCGAAGAGCTCATCGGCGGGTGCAGCGACGTGGGTGTTCGCGACGATGCTTCCCGCGATGAGTCGGCCGGCGCGTGGTCTCCTTGTGGGGGCGGAGCGCCGCCGCGTCCTCCCGCGGGTCGGCACGCCGCGCGCGCCGGTGGGCAACGAGGGCCCCGACGACGCCGCCGTACACGACGTGATCGGCGACTTGGGCGCCGAGCGGGAGTGCGCGGATGAGCGGCGCGCGCCGCCCGATCACGCCAAGGTCGAGCGCGGCGATGCCGACCCCCGCCGCCGCGCCGGCCGTCGTGGTGCCCCGCCGTGGCAGCGTGGCGGCGAGCACGAACGCCCAGCCGACCGACAGCGAGAGATGCACGGGAAGCGCCGCGGCCAGCAGGCTCGGGACCCGCTGCGTGGAGGGCAGCAGGAGCGAGCCGGCGGCTAACGTCGCCTCGAGCGGATCGCGCCCGGTGGCGAGCGCGTACAGCGTCGAAGGAGCGCCGCTCGCGATCCCCGCCACGCCGCCCGCGACCAGGCCGTCGCGCAAGTAGTTGAGGTCGGCTTGCCGCATTAAGCCCAAGAAACTAGATAATAGGTAGATATCGTGTCGACTATGTTCTCGATCGATCCGCTCGCGGACCCGACGCGGTTGCGGATCGTGCGCCACCTCTCCGAGCAGGGCAGCGCCTCCCTGCGCGAGCTCGCCGCAGCAGCCGACGTGCACCTGAACACCGCCCGTCCGAACGTCGTCGAGCTCGAGCGTGCCGGCGTGCTCGAGCGGGAGCGCCCGACGCCGAGCGGTCCAGGCCGACCGGCGGTGCGCTATCGGCTGGTCGAGGGCTGGTCGCCTCCCAGCGCCGACTTTCGCGGGCTCGCCGAGGTGCTCGGCGCCGCGCTCCTGCGGGCCGGGTCGGGGCCCGGCGAGATCCGAGCCGTCGGGGAGGAGTGGGGGCGCTACCTGCTCGGGCGCCCCGGCACCCACGACGTCGAGCGCGAGCTCCCGCTGGCGTTGGAGCGGCTTGGTTTCCAGGTCACGCTGAGCGGGTCGACCCTCCGCCTCTCGGCGTGCCCATGCTCGCTCGTCCTTCCCCAGCGCCCGCAGCTGCTCTGCGAGCTTGCGGTGGCCGTCGCCGATGGCGTGCTCGCCGGGGCCGGCAGCGACCTGCGCGTCGGTGCTCGCGACCACAACCCCCCCACTCGCTCCTGCACCGCGCGGCTCGAGCGCGCCGGCGCGTAAGGCTCGGAGCGGCGCAACTTCCTCCGAAGACCCCTTGGCGCGGCAAGTTACGTACAACGAACTGTGTGCTAGATTCGACGATATGTACGAAACCGCGCCGGAAGGACCATCAGTCGGTGAGGCGCATCGACTGCGGGCCGTCGATGCGGAGGCGGCCGAGCGGGCGGTCGGCGACCTCCTCGCCGCGCTCGGCGCCGACATCTCGCGCGACGGCCTCCGCGACACCCCCCGCCGGATGGCCGCCGCGTACGCCGATTTGCTCTCGCCGGCGCCGTTCGACCTGACGACGTTCCCAAACGACGACGGCTACGACGAGCTGGTGGTTGTCCGAGACGTCCCGCTGCACTCCCTGTGCATGCACCACCTGTTGCCGTTCCACGGCGTCGCGCATGTCGGCTACCTGCCGGGCGAGCGCATTCTCGGGCTCTCGAAGCTGGCGCGGGTCATCGATCGCTTCGCGCGTGACCTCCAGCTCCAGGAGCGCCTGACGAAGCAGGTCGCCGGCTGGCTCCAGGAGAAGCTCGAGCCGAAGGGCGTCGGCGTCGTGATCGAGGCCGAGCACCTGTGCATGTCGATGCGCGGCGTGCAGAAGCCGGGGGCGCGCACGGTGACCTCGGCGCTGCACGGTCTCGTGCGCGACGACGCGCGTACCCGCCAAGAGTTCCTCGCCCTCACGGGCGCGTCACGTTGACAGAGGAGGCCAGATGAAGAGCAGCGAGACTTTCGCGATCGTCGGAGCCGGCCTTGCCGGGGCAAGGGCGGCGGAGACCTTGCGCGAGGAGGGCTTTGACGGGCGGCTGGTGCTGCTCGGCGCCGAGCGCGAGCGACCTTACGAGCGACCGCCGCTCTCGAAGGACTATTTGCGCGGCGAGTCGCCGCGCGAGAAGGCCTACGTCCACGCCGGGGGCTTCTACGGCGAGCACGGGATCGAGCTGCGCACCTTAACGCCCGCGACGGCGATCGACACGGTCGGGCGGGAGGTCCTGCTCGACGCGGGCGAGCGGTTGCGCTTTGACCGGCTGCTGATCGCGACCGGCGCCGAGCCGCGCCGGCTGCGCGTGCCGGGCTCAGAGCTCGATGGGGTGCTCTACCTGCGCGACCTCGAGGACGCCGACGCGATCGCGGAGCGAATCGCGCGGGGCGAGAAGCTTGTCGTCATCGGCGGCGGCTGGATCGGCGCGGAGCTGGCCGCCTCGGCACGCGAGAAGGGTCTCGACGTGACAATCCTCGAGCGGGCATCGCTGCCGCTCGAACGTGTGCTCGGACCCGAGCTCGGTCGGATCTACCGCGACCTACACCTCGAGCACGGCGTCGATCTGCGCTCTTGCACCGCGCTCGGGGGGTTCGAGGGAGACGGCGCCGTCGAGCGAGTGCGGACTGCCGACGGGAGCGCGATCGACTGCGGCTTCGTGGTCGTCGGTATCGGTGTCGCGCCGCGGACGGCGCTTGCCGAGGCGGCCGGGATCGAGGTGGACAACGGCATCGTCGTCGACGAGCGGCTCGAGACCAGCGTCCCGGGAATATTCGCCGCGGGTGACGTCGCGAACGCCTGGAACCCGTTCTACGCTCGCCGCATCCGCGTCGAGCACTGGGCTAACGCGCGCAATCAGGGACCGGCTGCGGCGAAGGGCATGCTCGGCCAGGACGTTGGCTATGACCGGCTGCCGTACTTCTACTCCGACCAGTACGACATCGGCATGGAGTACTCGGGCCACCCCTCGAGCTGGGACGAGGTCGTCTTCCGGGGCGACCCGGCGAACCGCCAGTTCATCGCCTTCTGGCTCGAGGCCGGGCGCGTCGTGGCCGGCATGAACGTAAACGTCTGGGAGGTCACGGACGCGATCCAGGCGCTGATCCGCTCACGCGAGCGGGTGGACCGCGCACGGCTGCGCGACCCGGACGTGGCGCTCGCGGACCTCGCGGCGCGCCCGGCGCTGCGCGAACCCGGGCGCTCGCGCTCGAAGGGCTCGCCGCGCGAGCTCGTGAGGCAGGGAGCCACCGTCGCAAAGCGCCTCGTCGGTGCCCGCCTCGGAAAGGGGGATCCGACGCCCATCTCCGAGCTCGCGAGCGGCGAGGCACGCGTCCTGACCGTCGACGGCCAGCGGCTCGCGGTCTACAAGGACGAGCAGGGCGCCACCCGGGCGGTCTCTGCGGTCTGCACCCACATGGGCTGCATCGTCGACTGGAACGGCGCCGAGCGGACGTGGGACTGCGCCTGCCACGGATCGCGGTTCGAGACCGACGGAACCGTTATCCAGGGCCCTGCCAAGAAGCCACTCGAGCGCAAGCTGCCCTTGCCGGGAAACCAGCCGCCGGCGGCGGCGTGAGGAGACGCAGATGAACCGACTAGCGCGACTACACGACGCCGGCGTCTCGATCTGGCTCGACACGCTCTCGCGCCCGCTGCTCGAGAGCGGCGAGTTCGAGCGCCTCGTGCGCGAGGACGCGGTCACCGGCGCGACGTCGAACCCGACGATCTTCGCGAAGGCGATCACCGGCTCAGACCGCTACGACGAGCAGCTGCAGGCGGCACTCAGCCGCGGCGTGCGGGACCCGCAGGAGCTGTTCTTCGAGCTCGGGCTCGAGGACATCGCCCGCGCCGCTCGGCTGCTGCGCCCGATCTACGACGCGACCGAAGGCAAGGACGGCTTCGTGTCGTTCGAGTGCACGCCCGACCTGGCCGAGGACACCGAGGGCACGATCGCCCAGGCCCTCGAGCTGTGGGGCAGGCTCGCACTCCCGAACGTGATGATCAAGGTGCCGGCCACCGCCGCCGGGGTGCCGGCGATCGAAGAGCTGACCGCGCGCGGGGTCAACATCAACGTCACGCTGCTCTTCTCCGGCGAGCGCTACGAGGAGGTGATCGAGGCCTACCTCGCCGGGCTCGAGCGGCGGGCGACTGGCGGCGAGACGCTCGGCGGGATCGCGTCCGTGGCTTCCTTCTTCGTCTCACGGGTCGACGCCAAGGCAGACGCTCTCCTTGCCGCCGACTCGCCGCTGCGCGGCAAGATCGCGGTGGCCAACGCTCACCGCGCCTACGGCCGCTACCTGGCGCGGTTCTCGCGCGAGCGCTGGGAGGCCCTGCGCCGCCGCGGCGCCGCGGCGCAGCGGCCCCTGTGGGCGAGCACCGGCACGAAGGACCCACACTATCCCGACGTGCTCTACGTCGAGGAGCTGATCGCCCCGGGAGTGATCAATACGATGCCCGAGCAGACACTGAGGGCCTTCGCCGACCACGGCAACATCGCGCGGGCCCTCGACACCGACCTCGCCGCCGCCGAGCGCACGCTCGCCGCCGCCGCCGAGGCGGGCCTTGACCTGCGGGCGATAACGGCGGAGCTCGAGCGCGATGGCATCAGCGCCTTCTGCGACTCATACCGCCAGCTCCTCGACTGCATCGAGTCGAAGCTCACCGGGCCGAGTGTTGCCGGGGCGGCCGGGCAGGGGGACCGATGACCAAGCGCCGCTTCACGACCGCCCTCGGCAGGTACCTCGTCAACCCGGTCGTCAAGGCAGCCGTCACGGTCGAGCTTGCGCCGCCGAGCTACGCGATCCTCGAGACAACCGGCCGCCGGTCCGGTGAGCCCCGGCGCACGCCGGTCGGCAACGGGCTCGACGGCGACACCTTCTGGCTGGTCGCCGAGCATGGCCGCCGAGCGCACTACGTGCGGAACATCGAGGCCGACCGGCGCGTGCGCGTTAAGGTCCGGCGCAGGTGGCGGTCGGGCACCGCGCACGTGCTTGCCGACGACGACGCGCGAGAGCGCCAGCGAAAGATCGGGCTGCGCTTCAACGCGGCCGTCGTCCGTCTGATGGGCACCGAGCTACTGACCGTCCGCGTGGACCTGGACCACTAGGAGGAGAAGATGCGCCGCCTGCTACAGGGCCTTCCCGGCAAGCCCTCACACCCGCCGCTGACCGACGCGAGCATCGGCGCCTACACCGTCGGGGTCGTGATGCTCGTCTTCGGCGCGCTCGGGGTGGAGGAGGAGCAGATGGCCCACGGGTCGCTGCTGGCGATCTCGTTCGGGCTGCTGCTCGCCGTGCCGACCGCGCTCACCGGGCTGCTCGACTGGCTGGCCCTGCCGAAGGGAACGCCCGTGCGCACGACGGCCACCGTGCACCTGATCGCGATGGTGCTTGCGACGGTCCTGTTCGCGCTGACGTGGGGCGCCCAGATGGACGGATACCGCGACGACGACGTCAAGACGCTCGCGGTGATCCTCGGCCTGGCCGCCGAGGGTGTGCTCGCCGCCGGCGGCTTCGTAGGCGGTGCGCTCGCCTACGTATACGGCGTCCGCGTCCTCAAGCGCCCGCACACCCCGGTCACCGACGCGCTGCGGCCGACCGGTGGCGACCCGGAAGTTCTCCCCGAAGCCGAACCCAGCAACCCGCGACCCGTCTCGGGCCGCCGACCCCACTCCAGTTGAGAAGCCGGCGGATCGAGCCCGGACACGAGGCATGACCGCCACGGACAGACAGCCAGCGGTCTTTCAGCGCTTGCTACCCAACCCGGCCAGTGTCACCGCCGCCCAAGCCGTCCAGGCCCTGGCGCCCGCGGGCGACGCGCCGGACGACCGACCGCAGGTCGCGCTCAACATGGTCTGCACCGCGGACGAGCTTCCGCTCGATTCCGTCCCGCTGCTCCGGGATCCCGAGTCGACGGTCGTGGTGCTCACCGCCTCGGACGCCGAGATCGACGGCGCGGCGGCGCGGCGGCGCTACCTGCGCGCCGCAGGGGAAGTGCTCGACCTCCGCGCGATGCTCGGCCGGCTCCGCGCCCGATTCGGCGTGCACTCAATCCTCTGCGAGGGAGGACCCACCCTCAACGGAGCCCTCCTTGCCGAGGGCCTCGTCGACGAGCTCTTCCTGTCCCTCGCCCCAAAGCTCACCGGTGGCCTCAAGCCGCTCACGATCTTGGAGGGCATGTCCCTCCCCGGCCCCGTCGACATGCAGCTCACGTGGATGCTCGAGTGCGACGGCCACCTTTTCTACGCTACGCCGTAGTACCACCGTCCGAGACCTGAGTCCAGTCGCAACGGCTGCTCGCCCACGGGCGCTGAAAGCGGCCCCTCAAGACCAGCACCAGCTCGCCGTAGGCGGTCAAGGTCAGCTCACCGGTCGACTCGCCGCCGTCCGACGCCGCCGGTGGCAGCTCGGCCCCCGGCGAGCACCAGGCGCCACTCAGCGCCCAGTGCCACCATCCTGTCCGCATCGGCGCCCGCTTACTCCGGGCGAGCGATCGATTTTGGATGCCGAGGGAAGCCGGGCTCTCAAAATTGGCACCTCAGTGGCACCTTGGTTACTGGAAGGCGGCGTGCTCTGAGAACCGAATCTCAGGGTTTGCAGGCACTTCTGAGGGGTGAGCGACGGGGCTCGAACCCGCGACCGCCTGGACCACAACGAGGAATCTGGTTCGCGATCGGTTCCGCGGTTCAGAAAGGGAGATGACGCTCTTCCTGCCTGGCGACCGGAAGATCGTGGGAGTAGGGCGGCTTCGAGTCAATCGCGACGCGCGTCAGACCCAGAACATAGAGCGCTATTAGAGCGCTGGAATCCTATCTGCCTTCCCGCCCGCGAGATCCTTGCCACCGATAGGCGAGTTTTGCAGGCTTTTCGTTAGTCGGGGCGACTGGATTTGAACCAGCGACCGCTCGGCCCCCAGCCGAGTGCGCTACCAGACTGCGCCACGCCCCGTAGCGCGCATCCTAGCGCCCCTCGACGGTCGTCGATCTCGATTCCAACCGCTTGTCGCGGGAACGTCGTTCGTTGCAGGTGACGGTGGCGCGTCGTTAGAGCGGGCGACCGGACTCGAACCGGCACCGAGAGCTTGGAAGGCTCTTGTGCAACCGTTACACCACGCCCGCGCGGTTCTGCTGATTCTAGTGCGCACGCCCCCACGTCGGCTCATGCTCGCCCCGCCAGCAAGCGCCTCGAGACAAAGGCCATACTGCGGCCCAGTCGATCAGGTCTGCACCTAGGCTTCGTTTCCCAAGGCCGCGCCACCTTTGAACCGTGGAGCGGGGCACGCCGCAACGGCGGGCTACCTCGTAGTCCGAAAGACCGGCAAGGCAGAGCGCCTTAACCTCGTCGAACTCCCTAACGCTCCGTCGCATGGCGAACGTAAGTTTGCTTATGTCTCGGACGCCCATGCCCGCTCGCCGCTATCGTTGCCCGGTCCCGGGGGAGTGAGTTAATGGCGATGCGCGCGGTCTCCAAAACCGTGAATCCGGGTTCGAATCCCGGCTCCCCCGCTCGTCAAGCCGCAGGCCGGCGTAGCAAAGGAGAGGCGACCGCCGGCCGCCCCGAACCTCTGCTTCAATCGTCCCGACAGCCGCGCGGATGTGGCGGAATTGGAAGACGCGCCGGCTTTAGGTGCCGGTGGCCTTGGCCGTGGGGGTTCGAGTCCCTCCATCCGCACTCGCAGTACCGCTCCCCGTGCGCCCACCGGAGATTAGACTTGGAGGAGGATGGCCGAGGTCGAGCATCCCAACCGGGAGAAGGCCTCCTCGAGGGTTACGAAGGCTGCAGTGATCCTCCTGCTGCTCGTGAGCGCCGGGCTGATAGCGGTGATCACCGCGGGGGGCTGGTCGGAGCTGCAAGGCGCTCAGCCGGTGACTTTCGGCTACATCCTCCTCTACCTGGTGATGGCCTTCTACGTTTCGCGCTGGAACCGCGGCGTCCTGCCCGTGGCCGCTGCGCTGGCGTTGCTCTTCGCGGTCATCGCGGCCGTCGCAGGGCCCGCGTGGTTCGACCGTGACAAGGAGGGCTTCAACGACCCGGCGCTCGACCCGGCGATTCTCGGCCTGCTCACAGTGGTCCTCGTGCCGGTGCAGTTGATGCTGATGCTCGCCTCGATGAGGGGTTTCGCACAGAAGTGGAACGTCGAGGTCGATGTGCCCCAGGGCTCGCCACGGCCTCCTTCTGACTCACCGGGTAGCGGCCCCGAGCCCGCGCGCGCCTAGCGGTCCCCGGCACCGCGGCCGAGTCGGATGCGGCGGGTGGGATTCGAACCCACACGCCCTTTCGGGCAATGGCTTTTGAGGCCATCGAGTCTGCCGTTCCTCCACCGCCGCAGAAGCGTCCCCGACTATAGGCCAAGACGTTGCGGCACCAGCGGCGGCGCGCCGCTAGAGGTGGGTTCGTTCATCGCCGTGCAGCCGCCGAAGGCGGGCTACCCTTCGAGCCGCCACCAATGCGTCTGGGTATCTCACTACTTCTCTTGCTGGCCGTGCTGGCGGCCGCGTGGGTGCTCACCCGACCCGACGGGTCGGCGGACTCCGCCGCATCCGGTGTGAAGGCCGAGCAGGCCGTGGCCGCGCCCCTGCCCGCCCCGAGCATCCGGATCGCCGGGCTGAGGGGCGGCCCACTGATAGGGCTGGCGGACAATCGCCCCGAGACCCTCCTCGACCCCCGGTTCGAGAGCGCGCAGATCAAGCGCGTCCGGGTGCTCGTGCCCTACGACGACATAGCCCGCGGCGGCATCCGCCTGCGCTACCTAGATTCCTGGTTCGAGACGGCGCGAGGACGGGGGATAGAGCCGCTGGTCTCCTTCTATCGCTCCTACCGGTCGCAGCATCGCCTGCCGACGGTGGCCACCTACCGGCGCAACTTCCGGCTCTTTCGCACGCGCTACCCGTGGGTGCGCTACTTCTCCACGTGGGACGAGGCCAACTTCCCGGACGCGCAGCCCACCGGCAACCATCCCCGCCGTACCGCGGAGTTCTACCGGGCGGCCCGTGAGGAATGCACGAGGGGTCGCTGCACGGTGATCACGGCCGACTTTCGAGCGGAGGGCAGCGCCCACTCGGCGCAGTGGCTGCGCGAGTTCAAGCGCCACATCGGCCGCGGCCCCCACATCTGGGGCCTGGTGGCACACCCTGACGTCAACCGGTCCCAGACCACCTACACGCGCGACTTCCTGCGCAAGACCCGCGGCCCCGTGTGGGTCACCGAGGTCGGTGCCATCCACTTCTTCGGAAGCGGGCTGCGACCTTCCATCAGCCGTCAGACACGGGCCATGCGCTACATGATGAGCGCCTTCCCCCGGGTCTCGCCCCGGCTGAAGCGGATGTATGTCTACCACTGGCGCGCCGCGCGGGGCGACGCCCTGTTCGACTCGGCGCTGCTCTCGGTGGAAGGCAAGCCGCGTCCGGCCTACCGGGAGTTCTTCGAGGCGCTCGGCAAGCCGATCTCCCAGCAAGGCTAAGCTCACTCGAATGTCGGCTGGAGACACAACGAGGATGACCGCGGCCGCCCATGAGCAGCTGCGAGTCGACATCGAGGCCCTCGAGGGCGAGGGGCGGCGCGAGATCGCCGGGCGCATCGGAATCGCCCGCGAGTGGGGCGACCTGAAGGAGAACGCCGAGTACCACGCCGCCAAGGAGGAGGCAGCGATGCTCGAGGCAAAGATCGCGCGGATGCGCGATCAGCTGCGCTCCGCGGAGATCGTGGAGGCCGCCGCGGGCGAGCAACCGGCCGGCATGGGCTCCACCGTGACCTACCGCGACGAGAAGAGCGGCAAGGAGATGCGCTTCAAGCTCGTGTCGGCAACGGAGGCGACCCCGTCCGGCGGGTCGCTCTCGATCGACTCGCCGGTCGGCAGGGGGCTGGCCGGCGCAAGGCCCGGCGAGACCCGCAGCATCGAGACGCCGTCGGGCACGCGCACCGTGCGCGTCACCGCCATCGAGCACTCGTAAGGCTCAGATCGGGGTAACCGGATTGCGCCTGGCAGGCCACTCCCTCGTGCTACCGGCGTACACAGCAAAGCGGCGCTCAAGCTCACCCTGAGGTCCTCGAGCCGGATGACGGCGTCCGCCACCATCTCCGATGCCAGGTGCAGGATGTCGATCTCCGCGGTGTACTCCTCCCGCAGCCGCTCCACGTAGGCGGAGCGCTTTGGCTCGTCGCCGATGCTCTGCACCTGCTGCGAGGCCTTGTCGTGCTGGGCGCCGGGGCCGCCGGCCCGTGCGCGCTCGAGCGCCTCGTTCAGGTCCACCATCGGCCAGGCATGGTATGGCCGCCCTGTTTGCGCAAAGCCGGACGGGGTAGATCCGGCCAATGGAAGCCCACGCCCCGCCAACGCCAGAGGCCAGGCTTGGCCTCGACCCCTTTGCCGGCTATACCGAGGAGGACCAGCCGCTGTCCGGTCGCGTCACGCTCGTGAGCGCGTTCGGCGCCTCCCTCGCGGCGGCGAGCCTGGCGGCGCGCATCACCGGACGCCAGCCTCCCGAGCGCCCGCACCCGGCGGACATCGTCCTGGTCGGGGTGGCCACGCACAAGCTGAGCCGCCTGCTTGCCAAGTCGAAGGCCGCGAGCGTCCTGCGCGCGCCGTTCACCGAGTTCCAGCAGCCGAGCGGCACGGGCGAGGTGGAGGAGCGCCCGCGCGGGGAGGGGCTGCGCCGGGCGATCGGCGAGCTGCTGGTGTGCCCCTACTGCCTGAGCCAGTGGATAGCGGCCGGGTTCGCCTCAGGGCTCGTCCTGGCGCCGCGTACGACCCGGCTCGTAGCGGCCTCCTACTGCTCTCAGACCATCGCGGACTTCCTGCAGCTCGCGTTTCGGGCCTGCAACGACCGCGCCTGAGGCGCGTCGCTCGAGAAGCGCTCGCCGCAGGTTCGGCCCGGCCGCTAGCCCTGGCGGCGTGGGCGCAGCCCCGGATCAGCGGCGCGGTCGCAGCCCGGCCAGGCGCTGCGCGCCCAGCAGGCGCGAGCTCTTCCTAAGGGTGGCGGCGTCGGCCACGGCCACGTAGCGCACCCGCCCCCGGCTGGTTCCGAAGACCACCTGCCGTGAGGCACCGCGGCGAACGCGCAGCATGCCGGTGGGCAGAGCCCGCACTCCGGCGCGGCGAAAGACCCGGCGCAGGCGAGTGACCTTGCTACGCGGGCCGACGCCGGCCCGACTGTGCCGGCGCGCGGTGGAGGCCACGAACGCGAGCCGCTTGCGCTTCGAGAAGACGAGCACCACCTTGCCCCCGCCGCGAACGCAGTAGCGCCAGACCTTGCCCTGCCTGGCGCGCGGGGGGCCCAGGCGGCGCAGGACGGTGTCGCGACGCGCCCCCACCGCCGCCTTGCCGAGCGAGCGCCGCCCGACCCGCAGACGAGACGGGAAGCACCTGGAACTAGCGCCGGCGCGCTCCGGTCGATTGGGGACCCGTGCCGAGAAGACCTCCTGGTAGGGCGAGAACTCCTTGCTCGACGGGGGCAGGTTGTTGAGCTGCGTGTCGTTCCAGAACGGGATCGCCACGTCGTCGTCGGCCACCAGCCCCTGGTAGTCGCCGATGAACTTGCCCGACACCGAGGTCGGGGCGTTAACCGCCGGGTCCCACATCTGTTGGGAGACCCGCGTGTCGCCGAAGGTCTTCCCGCCGTCGTCGGAGCGCGCCAGCCAGGTGTCGATGAAGTAGTTGGCCGGGTCGTTCCTGCGGTCGAAGAACGAGATGTTCACCTGGCCGCGATCGGTTACCGCCATCCAGGGCTGGAACTGGTCCGCGTCGCCGTTGCGCGGGTCCTGGTTCACCCTCACCGGCCCGCTGTAGGACCGGCCCCCGTTCACGGACTTGAAGAGCACGATGTCAGCGCCCGAGAGGGGGCCGAGGCCGTCGCCGCCCGCCTTGTAGTCGCGGCCGGCCACGTCGTTTGCCTTGTCCTGGGTGAGCTCCTTCAACAGGTCCTTCTTCGAGAGCTTGCCCTGCTTGATCAGCCTGCCGATGGCGAAGACGTTTGGCAGGAGCGGGTTGCCCGCGGCGTTGCGCGAGGCCACCGCCACGTAGACGTGCCCGTTGCGAGGGTCAACCGCCGTGGTGGGGATCGACAGGTTGCGGAAGGACTCCCCCGCGAAGGGCTCGTTGGCGCCCTTTATCCCCGCGATCGGAGCCGCCGGCGTCCAGGACCGCCCGCGGTTGGTGGACTTGGCCTGCATCAGCGCGTCGAGCTGGTTGTCGTACCAGGTGATGTAGACCTCGCCCTTCGGGCCGATCGCCACATGGCAACCGATGCCCGATATCAGGGTCTTCTGGCTCACGAACTGGGGCAGGTTGTCGCCCGGCCGGGTGCCGCCCCAGGTCTTGCCGCCGTCGAGCGAGCGCATCACCACGATCTGCTGCAGCGGCAACGGGGCGGGCCCGACGCTGGTGCCGTCGAAGCTCCAGCAGATGTAGATGGTGCCGGTCTTTCCGTCTCCCTGACGGTTCGGGCCTCCGCGGACGTCGCGGGCGTTGTCAACGGCGATCCAGTTCTTGTCGTCCAGCAGCAGCTGGGCTGTTAGCTCGTTCACGCGGTTGTCGTGCACGGTGGTGGGCCCCGACCACGGCTGCCCGCGGCGCTTGCTGTGCACGGTCATGTTGAAGCCGCGGAAGGCGTTGGTCCCGCCGGGCGCGTCGAGCAGGTTGGCGTAGGCGGTACCCTCGTCGTCGAAGGCAATCGTGGGGTCGGAGGTGGTGCGGTAGGCCTCCTCGTTCGAGGGATCGCACTGCCCAGGCGCCTGACAGTACCCCGGCAGGTGGCCCTGGTCTTGCCAACTGCGGCCGCCGTCGAAGGACTCGTAGGTGCCGACCTTGAACAGGTACTTCTCGTTGTTCTCGTACATCTTGGAGCCGGCGATCAGATGGTCGTGATCGAGCGGGTCCATGGCGATCGTGGGCTCGGAGTGCGAGGTGTAGCGATCGCGCGAGGCCCGTACGTTGGGTACTCCGGCGGGCGCGCGACGGTTGAGCTCGGCGATACCGGGGCCCTTGCGGGTCACGAGCTCCGCGCTGCCGCTGTAGGTCTGCGGTCCGGCCACCGTGAACGGCACGGCCACCACGTAGTAGGCGCCGGCCGCCCGGTCGATGCCCACCCGCTCGGAGGAGCCCAGGATCTGGCCGTCGCCGGCCTCGAAGGCGCCGTGGGTGCCGTCCGGGTTTCGCCTGTACACGTACAGGTCGAGGTCCGACAGGCCGAAGGCCCCGAGGTCCACCTGCACCGTCCCGGGGTTGTTGCGGTAGAAGTCCGCCGGCACGGTCACGTCCAGGGAGTAGAAGTCACAACCGGAGGCGGCGAGGGGCCTGCGGTCGGCGCCGAAGCAGCTGGCTCCCTCGTTTGCGGTGTTGCCAGCCGTGCCGGGCCGGGCGGTGCCGGACCAGGAGACCCGCCCGCCACCGCTTGCGTCGGGAGAGAGCGTGCCGGCCGCGGGCGTTGCCGCTCGAGCGCCTGGCGCGCACATCAGAGCCGCCGTCAACCCGGCAATGACTGCAACTGCGTACCTGCCCCTGCCGATGCGCATGTCCCTCCCTAGGACCGAAGCCTCCGTGGAAGGATACGTCCCTTCGCCCAAGTCGGTCGAAGTCCCCTCAGGCCGCTCCCTTCGAGCGTCGCCAATCCACCGGCCCCGCGACCAGCAGGCGGCTGCCGAGCGGGCGCCCGCCCCGGCCGGCACGGGCAGCCGCCCAGCTCCCCGAACGAGGACTCGAAGGAGCGCACTCCGCAATCGAGCGCCGCCAGCGCGTTGGCGAGGCCCTGCCCGCGGGTGTTGTGGAAGTGGGCGGTGAGCTCCGCGCCTTCGAGCCGCTCGAAGGCGGTGGCGAACCTGCGACGGCACCGCGTCGTGCGCCTCGGGCGCTGTCGGGTCCACGAGCCCCATGGCCAGGGAGACCCCATCCGTTAGCTTCCGGCGCACGGTGAGCGCGGGTGAGCCCATCCCGATCGTCGGCGGCACCGGGGCGCTCGGCTTCGGGCTCGCGCTGCGCCTGGCGGCCGCTGGCAAGGAGGTGCTGATCGGCTCGCGCGAGGCGGGCCGCGCCGAGGAGGCCGCGGGGAGGATCAACGATCAGGTGCCGGGCGCGAGCGCGAAGGGCCTTCAGAACGGCGAGGCCGCACGGCTCGGCGCGATCGTCTTCTTGACGGTGCCCTTCCGGGCGCAGTCGGAGAACCTGACCAACCTGGCCTCGGTGCTCGAGCCCGGCCAGGTCCTCGTGGACACCACGGCGCCTCTCGCCGCGGCGATCTCCGGCAAGGCCACCCGGCTGCTCGGCGTGCCGCAGGGCTCCGCGGCCGAGCAGGCACAGGAGATGGCGCCCGACGGCGTGACGGTGGTGAGCGCCCTGCACACCGTGAGTGCCTCCCGGCTGCGGCAGCTAGACGTGGCGCTCGACGAGGACGTCCTCGTGACTGGCGATCTCAAGGAGGACAAGCGGCGTGTGGCTGAGCTGATCGCACTGATCCCGGGCCTGCGCCCGGTCAACGCCGGCGCCTTGGAGGCCGCGCGCTTCGTGGAGGCCCTCACGCCGTTGCTCATCAGCGTGAACATCCGCAACAAGGCACACGCCGGGGTGAGGCTCACAAACCTTCCCGCGGAGGGGCTCTGGTAGCCCCCGACCGCATGCGGGTGGCGTTGCTCTCGGGCGGCTCGGGCGGCGCGAAGCTCGCCCGCGGCCTGCTCGAGGTGGTTGGTCCCGACCGGCTCACGGTGGTCGCCAACACCGGGGACGACGCCGAGCTCCACGGCGTGCACGTCTCCCCCGACCCCGATCTCGTGACCTACCGGCTGGCGGACACGATCGACGAGCGCGGTTACGGCATCCGCGGCGACACCTGGGAGGTCATGGACGCCCTGGAGGCTGCCGGGCGCCCGGTCTGGTTCAGGCTGGGCGACCGCGACCTGGCCATGTGCCTGATCCGCACGGAGCTGCTCGCGGCCGGCGAGCGGCTCACCGACGCGCACGCGGCGGTCGTGCGGGCCGCCGGGGTGTCGGCGCGGGTGCTACCGATGTCAGACGCGCCGGTGCGCACCCATGTGACGGCGCGGGGGCGAACGCTGCCCTTCCAGGAGTTCATGGTGGCCGAGAGGGCGCCGGGGCCGGTCGACCGGGTGGAGTACACGGGCATCGATCAGGCGCGGCCCACCCCGGAGGCGCTCCTGGCGATCGCGGCGGCGGATGTGGTCGTGATAGGCCCGTCCAACCCCGTCGTATCGATCGGGCCGATCCTGGCCCTTCCCGGCATGCGGGAGGCGCTCGCCCGCGCGAGGGCACCGGTCGTGGCCGTGAGCCCCTTCGTGGGAGGCAGGGTGCTCAAGGGACCGACGGCTCTCTTCTGCGAGCACGCCGGCATCCCACTGGAGGCCGCGGGACTGCCGGATGCCTACCCCGGGCTGCTCGACGGCGTGGTGGCCGACGAGCCGCTGTCGGGCCTCCCGGCTCGCATGGCCGACACCCTCATGAGCTCGCTCGAGCGGCAACGGCGGGTTGCCACGGTGACCCTGGACTTTGCGGCTTCCCTGACCGCCGCCAGGCCCGATTCGGCCTGATGCTTCGCTACAGTCGCGGAACCTCTCCCGCTGGACAGATGCGCACCCTCGCCATCCTTCCGATCAAGAGCTTCGGCGCCGCAAAGCAGCGGCTGTCGGGCCTGCTCGGCAACGGGTCCCGTCAGGCGCTTGCCCAGGCGATGTTCCTCGACGTGCTGGCCTCCCTGCGCCGGGTCCAGGGGATCGACGCGGTGGCGGTGATCACCGCCGACGCCGACGCCGAGACGGCGGCCCGCCGCGGCGGAGTGGACGTGCTGGGCGACCCGGAGGAATCGGGACAGTCGACGGCCGTCCGGATCGGAATCCGCCACGGGCTGGCGCTCGGCTTCGAGCGCGTCCTGCTCGTGCCGGGCGACACCCCGTTGATCGAGGCGTGGGAGATCGCGGCGATGCTGAAGCACGCGGAGGAGGAGGAGATCGAGGCGGTGATCGTTCCGGACCGCCACGGCAACGGCACGAACGCGCTGTTGCTCACACCGCCGCTTGCCATGGACCCGAGCTTCGGCACCGACAGCCTGGAGCGCCACCGTCAGGCCGCCCTCGGCGCGGGCCTCAGCCACCGCATAGAACCCGTGGCCTCCCTCATGCTCGACGTCGACAGGCCTGAGGACCTGGCGGAGCTCTCGGCGCTCCTCGAGAAGCGGCGCGGTCAGGCCTGCATGACCAGGGGAGCGCTGCGCCAGCTCGACCGCTGCGCGGGGGTGGGGGGTCGCCTGAACCGGCCCCCGGTCGGACCGGTCGCGCGGGCGTAGTTATCTGAGCCCCTCCCCCGCCCTCCGCGCGACCGCCCTGGAAGGCTTGCCCGAGGTGCGACAGGGCGAGGATCTCGCCATGGCAGTTGCCAACGCAGCTCCCGCCGACCTCGGCGACGGGGACGTCCTCGTGGTGGCCCACAAGGTGGTCTCGAAGGCGGAGGGGCGGGTGCGCCGGCTCGAGGCCATCGAGCCCGGCCCCCGCGCGAGTGAGCTGTCCGCCGAGCACGACAGGGACCCCCGCGTGGTGCAGGCGATCCTCGACGAGTCGGCCGCCGTCCTGCGAGCCGATCGCGGCGTTCTGATCTGCGAGACCCACCACGGCCTGGTGTGCGCCAATGCGGGCCTCGACCAATCGAACCTCGCGGAGCCGGACACGGTGCTGCTGCTGCCGCGCGACCCGGATGCCTCGGCGCGAGCGCTGCGCGCCGGGATAGCCGCCGCGTGCGGGGCGCGCCCCGCGGTGCTGATCACCGATTCCTTCGGCCGCGCCTGGCGCCTCGGTCAGACCGACGTGGCCATCGGCGCGGCCGGATTGGTCGTCCTCGACGATTGGCGCGGGCGGTATGACGCGGCCGGACGTCCACTGCGCGCCACGGCCATCGCCGTGGGGGACGCCGTCGCGGGCGCGGCGGACCTTGCCCGCGCCAAGAGCTCGGCCGAGCCGGTCGTGCTCGTGCGCGGAGTCGAGAGGTTCGTGACGAGGGACGACGGCCCGGGCGCCGCGGCGCTGCGGCGCCCGCCCGCGGAGGACCTGTTCCGGGAAGGCAGCACGTGATGCGGTTGACGAGGCCGTTACGCTGCCTTGACGTTGCGGATGTCGACCATCACGCTGCTGTTCCTGGTGCTGATAAGGGGAGATGGCCAGGAGCTTCTACCTGTTCCCGCAGTGGCAGGCGCTTCGCTGAGAGTAGCCTCATGACCACGCCCGCTTTAGCCTCGGCCGACCTGGCCCGCCGCATCCACGATCGCGCACTTCTTACCGGCCAGTTCACGCTCCGCTCCGGCGCGACGAGCGACGCGTACTTCGACAAGTACATGTTCGAGTCAGACCCCGAGCTGTTGCGCGACGTCGCTCAGGCGCTGGTCAGGTTGCTGCCCCCCCAGGTGGACGCGGTTGCCGGCCTGGAGCTTGGCGGCGTGCCGCTGGCCACGGTGGTCTCACAGCTCTCGGGCCTGCCGGCGCTGTTCGTTCGCAAGCAGGCCAAGACCTACGGGACGTGCCGGCTGGCCGAGGGGGGCGAGGTGGCCGGGCGGCGCCTGGCGGTGATCGAAGACGTCCTGAGCTCCGGCGGCCAGGTCATCGACTCCTGTCGCGCACTGCGCGAGCGCGGCGCCGAGATCCGGGCCGTGCTCTGCGTGCTGGACCGTGAGTCAGGCGGGGCGGCCAACGTCGCCGCGGAAGGGCTCAAGCTGCGGCCGGCCTTCACGATGACCGAGATGCTGATCGCCGCCGAGGCCTGAGGGCGACCCAGGCCGATGGTCTTCACGGGTCTCTGCGGGCCACTTCGACTACGATCGCCGCCGATGGTTAGGCGCTCGGGAGACTTGTAACCGACTGCGGGAGTTACGGTGAACGACAAGGTGCGTACGGCCGCCGCCACCGCGCTCGTGCTCGCCGGACTCGCGGTCACCGGCTGTGGCGGTGACGATCCGGATACCGAGGAGTCCAGGCGCCCACGGGGCCGCACGATCGCCGTGATAGGGGATACCCCGTACGGCCCCGCCCAGGTCGCGGGCTTCCGCAGAGACATCGCGAAGATCAACGCGGACCCCGACGTGCGCCTGGTGATCCACCTCGGGGACATACAGGAAGGCCCGAGCCGCTGCGAGGACGACTACCTCGAGCGGATCCGCCGGGACTTCGACACGTTCACCGACCCGCTTGTCTACACCCCCGGAGACAATGAGTGGACCGACTGTCACAAGCCGGACAAGGGCGGTCTGGCCCCGACGCAACGCTTGGCCAAGCTGCGATCGGTGTTCTTCGCCTCTCCCGGCCAGACCCTCGGTAAGCACCCGCGGCGGGTCAAGGCACAGGGTGCGCCGTTCGTAGAGAACGTCCGCTGGTCGGAGGACCGCACGGTGTTCACGACGCTCCACGTACCGGGCTCGAACAACGGGCTGCAGCCCTGGTCCACAGACCCCGCTCGGATCAGAGAGCAGACGGAGGACCACCGCTCACGCGTGAAGGCGGACCTGAGGTGGCTTGATCAGGCCTTTGACGCCGCGCGGGCCCAGCGGGCGGCCGCCGTAGTGGTGGCCATGCAAGCCGACATGTGGCCGGCACAAGCGCCTCCTGGAACCACCTCGGGCTATGACCGGATCGTGGCAAGGCTGGCCAGGCGGGCTCGTGCCTTCCGCCGCCCGGTGCTGGTCCTGCAGGGCGACTCGCATCACTTCAGGTTCGACTATCCGCTGAGGCTTGGCAGCGGCCTGCACGGCGTGACCACGGCTGCGCCGAACCTCATACGAGTCGTGGTGCAGGGCGCCGCGTCGAGGCCGCGCGAGTGGCTTCGACTGCACGTCACCCGCACGCCCCAGGTCTTCACCTGGGACCGCGTGCGCCTGAACCGCTGATTCCCGGGCCGGCTGCTCATCGGGCGGCTCACGCCGGCATCGCGTACATGCGAGCCGCGGGCTACGGTGCGGCCATGTCGTGGGTTGCGGTTCGCACCGCCGTCGTTGCCGACGCCCCCTCGATCGCCCGCGTGCACGTCAGCTCGTGGCAGGCCGCCTATCGCGGCATCCTGCCTGACGAGGTACTCGACGCCATGTCGCCGGGGCAGCGGGAGGAGCGCTGGCGCCAAATCCTCTCGGGCGGGGAGGGATCCGGATTCACAGTGGTGGCTGAAGTCGAAGGCCGCGGAGTTCAAGGCTTCGGCTCAGGCCTTCCCCAGAGTCGAGACGATGACGCCGGCGAGCGCAGCGGCGAGGTCACGGCCCTCTACGTCGAGCCTTCCCGGTGGCGGCGCGGCATAGGGCGCCGGCTTCTTGCCGAGGCGCTCGACCGGCTACGAAGCAACGGCTGTCAAGAAGCCACGGTGTGGGTCTTGGCGGAGAACCACAGTGCCCGTGAGTTCTATGCGAGCTTCGGCTTTGCCCTCGACGGCGCTGAGGCCCGGCAGGTCACCAGCGGGCAGAGCAAAGTGCGTCTGGCGGCCTCGCTCGCGAAGGCCGCGACGCCGCATCAGAGTGACTCGGCGGGCACGGGCACATAACGTGACCTGGGAGCTCTCACGCTGGCCCTCAGCCCGGCATGGGAGGCTGCCAGCGTGAACGGCGCCGCCCGTGTCGAGGCCCGGCAGGTTCCCCCTCCCCCGATTCGGCTGGACGGGCGCGAGCTGGCCGGCGCCGTTGCCGACGTGGGTGTGCTGGTGCCCATCGCGACTGCACTCGTCGTCGTGAATGGGCTGGGTGCGACCGCGGTGCTGCTCCCGGCCGGGCTCTTGTGCCTTCTGGCCGCGTTCGCCTATCGCCTTCCGGTGCCCGTTCAGCCGCTGAAGGCTTTCGGCGCGATCGCCATCGCCCAAGGGCTCGGTGCGGACGAGGTGGCCGCGGGCGCGCTTCTGATGGGAGTCATCTTCCTCGTGCTCGGACGCACGGGTCTCGTGGACCGCGCGGCGCGGATCTTCCCCCGTGCCGTCGTCCGCGGCGTTCAGCTGACGGTGGGGCTGCTCTTCCTGAAGGTCGCCTGGGGTCTCTTGCACGACGCGCCGACATCCTTTCGCGATCACGCCGCCGACCCGACCGCGCTCGTGATCCTCGGCATAGTGGTGTTGGCCGTCGCGATGGCGTTCAGGCGTCGCCCCGTGGCGCTCGCGCTCGTGGGGCTCGCGCTGGTGGTGATTCTGACTCGCGCCGGTGGCGATCTGGCCTTCGGACCGTCGAGCCTCGCGCTTCCAGACCTCGACCCGGCCACGTTCTGGACGGCGTTGACTGTCCTGGTGCTGCCGCAGGTTCCTCTCACGTTCGCCAACTCGTGCATCGCCACCAGTGACGCCGCGCGCACCTACTTCGGCGAGCAGGCTTCGCGGGTAAGGCCGGGGCGCTTGGCTTCGACGCTCGGTCTGGCAAACCTGTTCTCCGGCGCCATCTCGGGCATGCCCGTGTGCCACGGTGCGGGGGGCCTCACCGCGCACCGCGCGTTCGGAGCACGCACGGCCGGAGCGCCCCTCGTATTGGGAGTCACGCTCGTGATTCTCGCGGTGGGTTTGGGCGCCGGCCTCGCCGCGCAGCTCGCCGCGTTCCCGCTGCCGGTGCTTGCGGGGATGCTCGCTGCCGCCGGCCTGCTTCATATCGGTCTCTTGCGCGACCTGAAAGGCGCGCGCGACGGGGCCGTTGCCCTGCTCGTCGGGGCGGTCGGCTTCCAGGTCAACCTGGCCGTCGCCGTGGCGCTCGGACTCGCGCTCTGGTGGCTGCCGGCGGGCGTACTCCGTCTCCGGCGGCTCGTGATCCGCCCCGCCTGACGTAGGCTCCGCCTCGAATGGCAGCTCCGCGTCTCGGATACAGCCGCCCCTCGCCGCGCTCGAGCCGGAGCGAATCGTGGCTAGCCTCGCCGATGAGATCTCGATCACCGTCGCCGTTCACGATGCCCCGATGGTTGGGAAGGAGGTCGCCCGCCTCCTGTTCGCCGTGCTCAGCCACGAGCTCGAGGACTTCGAACTGACCGAGGAGCTGATCGAAGGTAAGTCGGCGGCTGCGCTCTTCGAAGCGACAATCAGAGGCAAGGGGGCGCAGGGTTCACCGTGGTGCGCCTCGATGAGCAGGGGCAGGTTCGCGAGTTGACCGTCTTCTTTCGACCGCTTGAGAGCCTGCAGCTGATCGCGGAAGTGATCGGCGCTCGGATGGCCGCTCACTTCGGGCCTCCGCGATAGGCCCCGCCAGGCCCCCGTCCGACTCGGCGTGTGCGGGATTACGCTCTAAACGTTCCGCCAGCGCACCGGGATCTCGGTAAGTCCTGACTTGCGCCACAGGGCTGTGAGCCTAGCCTGGTCCTCCTCGGCCGCATGGTAGATCACCAACTCCACATGTCCGGGACAGCGTTGCGTATCCACATAGAGGAAGGACCCTTTGCCCACCTCACGTACGCTCGATCGGAGTTGGTGAATAGCGGTAGCTTTTCCGTCAAGGATAGTGCGGCGAGGTAGGTCGGCGCACGTTCTCGTCCTCTGCACGACATCACCGAGGCATCCACTCGCAAAGGCCACTGTGCATCCGACAAGCAGCCAAGTCGCGATTACCGGTACCGCTGAGCCAGCTGAGCGGACATGCTTCATAAACGCACGTACGCCCAAGGCGATGGTCTTGGCTGGTGAGCCACCCCGCGGGCAGCCTCTCAGCACCTCAAAGGAGGACTACTGAAAACTAGGACACCGTCCGGGCTCGTCAACGAGTCCGATGCCACCAGTAGACATAGGCCGGCCATGAGGAGTAGGGCCACGGCCCTACACGCCAGAGCTCGGGATTGGGCTCCCCTCGTGGGCGCCAGCCCGCGTAATTTTGCTCACGAATCTGGCTTCCGACGATATAGGCATGATCGCGGAAGGTACGCCATCCGCAGACCCAGGATGCGTACGTTTGATCTCGCGTCCAGCCGCCGCCAGCCCAGTCGGGCGTGGAATGGTACCCCCATGACCGCAAGGTGCCCACTGGATCATTCGAATTGAACGTCATCCAGCGCTTGCCGACGGTCGGCCGAGGCGATCCAAACGAGCCACACGTTCTGTAGGTCCAAAAGTTGTTGCCAAAGCTTACCCGCGCTCTTGGAGGCGCCAGTGAAGACGCGCGTCTCAAGGCCGTGGCCCTTCTCATGTAGCTCTTCAGAGTAGGCAGCCTTTGAAGCACGGGGGCCGCACCGGCGATCCCCCGGTTGCTCATTGCACCTCGAACCACGGCGTTCGCGAAAACCGCCATCTCTCGCCCGAGCCTGCGGCCCGTCGCGTCCATCCCCGCAGCGGCAGCACTAGTTTCGTCAAACGTGACGACCTGTGTAGGGCTAACGCGCGAGAACGAATCCACTTCTGCCTGATCGGCGCTCAGCTTGGCAAGAGCCGACGCGCTTCGCGCCTTGCCAGCGGCTAGGGCCGAGCTTGGCGCCAGCACGAGGGCAAAGGCAGCCAAGGCGCCGATAGGAGTCAGTCGAGCGTGCACCTCTGCTCCTTTAATTGTGGACGGCCGGAGCGCAGTGTCCTCGTCAGCCAGCACCCGTCCTAGGCACGCTCTCAGTGCTCGAGTCTACATGCTTTCGGCTGCCCGTCAATCGCTTTACGGTGAGTTTTCGGCAGAAGTGTGGTGGGCCACGGAGTCGGGCGCCGCGCCGGTTGGTCTGCGGCGTCGTTGCCTACGACGCGGACGGGCGGGTTTGGGCGGGCTTCGGGGCACTGTGGCGCCCGTCCCGGTGCGCCGGGGCCCCCTTCTAGAGCGTGGTCAATGTCCCGCGGCTGGCGGTGGCTTCTCCCCCTCGTAGTAGTCCACCGCGTCGGAGCGACGGTGAAGCTCGCGAAAGTCGGCGCCGTCAGGCCTGCGTGCGTAGACCCCGACCTTGTCGCTGTCCGGATAGACGCAGATCTCCGGCGCACCGTGCGGGCTGACCACCAGCAGGCGCACCGTTTCCGCCGTCCGGTTCAGGAGCTGATGGCCCCCGCGCTCCCCCACGAGGAACGCCACCGTCTCGCCGGGCTCCAGGTCGCGCCAGCCCTCGGGCGTACGCAGCGACGGACGGCCACGAAGAACGAACAGAAGCTCCTCCTCGGCGTAGTGGAAGTGGTAGGGGTACGCCGCCTGCCCGGGCGGAACCTCCCATACGCTCGCCCCCAGCCGCTCCGCACCCGCTTGGCGGCCGATGCGGGCGCGGCGGCAGTGAAAGCCCTCGTGCTCCCGTGGCTCATCGAAGTGCGGCTCGAAGATATTCGGCATCGGTCCTCCCCGGTAGTCACATGAAGGGGACGGAGCCTAGATCGGCGAGCCACTCGGGCGGATCGCCCGCGGCGGCCGCCTTGAATTGCGCGCGAGCCGCTCAGGCCGCGACCGGCAGGTCGTAGCGGCGCCGAAGCTCGTACAGCGTGGTGCGCTCGGCCGCGGGACGGCCCGCGGCGTGGGCGGCATTCACCAGCTGGTCGGGTGTGAGCATCACCCCGTGCCGGGAGCCCGCCAGGCGGCTGATGCTCTCCTCCATCAGCGTTCCGCCGAGGTCGTTGACCCCCCAGCGAAGCGCCTCGGTGGCCGCATCGAGCCCCATCTTCACCCAACTTGCCTGAAGGCTCGGGATGGCGCGCCCGAGCGCCAGCCGGAAGGCGGCGGTGTGCTTCAGGTTCTCCTCGCGCGTGATCTCTTCGATGCCGTGCGTGCGTCCGAGGAGGGTGTGGAATGGGACGAAGGAGAGCGGCACGAACTCGGTGAAGCCGCCGGTGCGTTCCTGCAGCTCGCGGACCACTCGCATGTGCTCGGCCAGCTCCCATGGCTCCTCGATGTGCCCGAACATCACCGTCACCGTGGAGCGAAGGCCCGCGGCGTGGCTGGCCTCGATGATCTCGACCCACCGTCCCACCGGGAGCTTGTTCGGAGAGATTCGCTGGCGCACGCCGTCGTGCAGGACCTCCGCGGCCGTGCCGGGTGTAGAGCCGAGGCCGGCCTGCCGGAGCCGGTGAAAGACCTCGACGGGCGGCAGGCCGGAGGTCTCGCACATGTGGTCCACCTCCATCGCGGAGTAGGCGTGGAGGTGTAGCTGGGGGGCGATCTCCCGCGCCAGGCGAAGCCACCGCTCGTAGTCCTCAAGCGTCCAGTCGGGGTGGATTCCCGACTGCATGCACAGCTCGGTGGCACCGAACCGCACCGCGGCCTCGACGCGCCGCACGAACTCCGCGCGGTCGTGCTCGTAGGCATCGGGCGAGCGCCTGCCCTGACCGAAGCCGCAGAACGCGCAGCCGACCACGCATACGTTCGACACGTTGATGTTGCGGTTGACGACAAAGGTCACCGTCTCCCCGGCGAGCTCCGCGCGGAGCTCGTCCGCGGCCTGGCGCATGTCCTCGATCGCCTCGGGGCGGTCCTCCGCGAAGAGCGCGGTCAGCTCCGCCTCGTCCAGCGGATGGCCGTCCCTGGCTCGATCGATGGCGCCGGGCACCAGCTCGGCGCGCACCACCCGCTCCTCCCTGCGCCCGGACCCGCGCCGCGGGATGAAGCTCCAGTAGCCCGCCTTCACCACGTCGAGCACGCCCTGCTCCAGCCACTCGGAGGTCATGTACCGCGGGTAGACGCAGAGGCGCTCGGTGAGCGCGAAAGACCGCTCGGAGAGAAGCCTGCGCATGCGGTGCGGCGAGGGGAACGGATGCTCCGGCGAGATGTGGTCCCCGTTTGCCGAGAGCCCACCCAGATCGGTGGCGCCCTCCTCGACGAGCGGTAGCCACCAGTCCGACAGGTTCGGAGGGATCTGGACGCCCACGTCGGGCATGAGGCGCCGGCACTCGCGCACGAGCAGGCGCATCTCCTCGAGCGTCACCGGCCGCGCCCAGGCGGGCATCGCGGCCGCCTGGCCGCGCCGCTCATGGCGCTGTGCGGCCTCGGCGATCGCGGCGGGCTCCGCGCCGTGGTAGCGCGGATGGGACACGAAGCTCTGGAGAATCACCTCCTGGAGATGGCCGAACTGCGCGTGCACCTCCGCAAGCGCGGCGAGCGCCTCGACCCGCTCATCTGGAGTCTCGCCGATGCCCACCAGGACGCCGCTGGTGAACGGGATCGCGAGCTCGCCCGCCGCCCTGATCGTCTCGAGGCGGCGCTCCGGATGCTTGGTAGGGGAGCCCTGATGGACCACGAGGTCCGGGTTGATCGACTCGAGCATCAGCCCCTGCGAGGCGGTCACCTCGCGCAGCCGCGCCAGGTCCGCGGCGGGTAGCACCCCCAGGTTGGTATGGGGAAGGAGTCCTCGCTCGAGCGCTCGTTCACACGCCCAGGCAACGTAGGAGGTGAAGTCCTCGTGGCCGTACTCATGCAGGCGCTCGGCCACCCGCTGGTTCACCTCGGGCCGCTCGCCCGTCAGCACGAGCAGCTCCTTGGCGTTTCGCCGCAGCGCCTCGTCGAGCAGGCCCTCTACCTCGGCCGGCGCGTAGAGATGGGGCCGACGGGTGGCAAAGGCGCAGTACTTGCAGTAGCAGCGGCAGGTCCGCGAGAGCGAAAGCGTGTAGTTGCGGGAGAACGTGACGCGCCGCACGCCCGCAGTCTATGTGGCGATCAGCCCACGGGACCCATCCCGCCGGGCCCCTTCTTGCCCGGCGCTATGACGAGGTTGAAGTAGAGGAGGGCCGCCAGGACGGCGCCTATGACCGGCGCGAGCACGTAGGCCAGGAGGAAGTTGTCGACACCTCCGAACTCTCCGCTCACCAGGGCGGGCCCAAAGGATCGGGCGGGGTTGAGGCCCGCGCCCGTCAGCGGGGCGATCACCATCACGAGCAGCCCGAGCGTGGCGCCGATCGCAAATGCCGCCCAGTCCCTGGCCGCGCGGGGGTTGACCGCCACCCCGACGATCACCCAGACGAGGAAGAAGGTACCGATGCCCTCGGCCAGCATCCCGAGCAAAACCTTCTCGTCGATCTTGTCGCTCAAGAGGGTCGCGCCGTAGTTGACGGCATCCGCGTTCTCGAACTCGTTCAGAAGCACCTTCGTGACAAGGGTGCCCGCGACGGCGCCCGCGAGCTGGACGACCACGTAGATCGCGGCGTCGACGGGTCGGATCTGCCGCAGCACCGTCAGCGCGACGGTGACCGCCGGGTTGAAGTGCGCGCCCGAGACCACCGCCAGCGTCTGGATCAACATGAACAGGACGAACACGTGCACGAGCCCGATGACCGAGAAGTCGATGAACGGGGCCGGGACCTGCGGGGTGGCCGGCGTCACGTAGAGGGAGACGGCCGCCGTGACGAAGAGGACGAGCGCGAAGGTCCCGATGAACTCCGCAACGTAGGCGGCCGGGCCGCGCTCCTCCGGCTCGTCGTGCACTCGCCCCCCAGCCGGCTCTGGTCCTTCCACAGACTCAGATGCTTCCACGCGGAACCTCCACAGATTGGTTGGGGTGATTGTACGTCGGGGCTCGGTCGTCTCTCGGAACGGCGGCGCTTCACCCCACGACCCGTCTCGCCATAGGCTTGACGCGTGCGCAGAACCTGCACATCGATCATGACGGCCGCTCTCATGCTCGCGGCCGGGGGGTGCGGCGAGGGGGAAGCAGACCGCGGGCAGGGCGCGGCCGTTCGTCCCGTGACGATCGCCCTGGACTTCCAGCCGAACGCCGTGCACGCCGGGATCTATGCGACCCTCCGGGAGCGCCTGGACCGCCGGCGCGCCCTGAAGCTCACGCTCCGCGCGCCGAGCGCGTCCACCGACTCCCTCAAGCTCCTGACCACCGGACGGGCCGACCTCTCCGTAGTGGACATCCACGACCTCGGCCTCGCGCGGGAGCGCGGGCAGGACATCGTGGGAGTGGGCGCCATCGTGCAGCGGCCGCTTGCGGCGGTGATCGCCCGCGATCCTGTGAGGCGCCCGCGCGACCTCGAGGGCCGGCGGGTGGGAGTTACGGGCCTGCCCTCCGACGACGCCGTTCTGCGAGCGGTCGTGGAGGCCGACGGAGGCGACTTCGCGAAGCTTCGCCGGACTACGATTGGCTTCTCGGCCGTGCCCGCCCTCGTAGCGAAGAAGGTGGACGCCGTGGTCACCTTCTGGAACGCGGAGGGAGTCGCGCTGAGGCAGCGCGGGGTTCGCACCCGCGAGTTCCGCGTGGACGATTTCGGCGCCCCCCGCTATCCGGAGCTGGTGCTCGTGACCAAGCGCGCCACCATGCGACGCAACGCCCCCCTCGTGCGCGATACCGTGGCCGCCCTCGCCGCGGGCACGCGCAGCACCCTCGAGCGACCGGAGGCATCAGTGCGCGACATCGTGCGCGCCTCCGGCGGCGATGGACCCCTGGTGCGCGACCAACTCGAGGCGGTTGCGCCGGCTCTTCGCCCGCCTTTGCGGCTCGACCGCACGCAACTCGCCGGCTGGGCGCGCTTCGACGCGCGCTTCGGGATCCTGCGGCGCGCGCCCGACGTCGAGCGGGCCTTTCCCAGCTACGAGTGAGCCTCAGGAGGGAGGAGGCCCTTCACGAGATCGGCCATTTCCCGCGCCATCCGTGACCGGGGAACGACGCGGCTGAAGCCCGCCTCCTCCGCGCGGCGGCGCATGTCTTGATCGACGTGGGAGTAGAAGCCGAGGGTCGGGACCGCCTCGAGCTCGCCGCGCTCGCGCATCGAGACCACGAGTGCGGGGCCATCGAGGCCCTCGGCGGTGAGGTCCACGACCACGAGGTCGTGGAAGGACGCGGCCACACGCAGGGAGTCGGGGGAGTCGAAGCGGTTGACGGTGTGTCCGGCCAAGCCGAGGCCGCCTTCGACCTTCGAGCCGAACAGCAGATCCGGGCAGAGAAGGGCGATACGCGCCATGGCGGCCGCTACTGCCCGCGGCGCTTTCGAAACTCCTCGCGCACCGATTCCGGGCGACCCCACATCTGGGTGACCTCGACGCGTCCAGAGCGCGCCTCGCGCGGCTCCATCTCGCCCGCGATGCCCTCCTCGTCGAGGAGCGCGAGCGTGCCGCGGATGGTCTCGGGCGCGGCGGCGTGGCCGAACTCGTGCGCCGAGCGCAGCCGGAAGTGCCACTCATGGCGCGAATAGGGCATCGCGTTGATCTGGGTCAGCAGCGTGGCGGTCTCCACGTACCGGTCCTCGTCATGGATACGCAGGTCCAGCTCGAGGTGGGTCCAGTCGGGCGGCAGCGCGTCCACTATCCGCTGGAAGTCCTCGGCAAGCGCCACGGACGCCAGTCTATTGAGGCCGCCCGGGTCTCAAGGTGCCTGCTTCCGTCGAGCGAATGGGCCGGGGCGATGCCCCGCGTAGAATCGAGAGCGCGTGATCGCCACCACCGACTACGAACTGCTCACCGAGAGCGTCGGCCTGGTCACGCGCGCAGGGCGCGCGGTGCTGGTCCTCGAGGGATCCGAGGCGGCCGGGTTCCTCCAGGGGCAGGTCACCAACGACGTCGAGGCGCTCGCGCCCGGCACCGGGTGCTACGCCGCCCTGCTCAACCACAAGGGCAAGCTGCGGGCAGACATGCGCGTGCTGCGACTCGCCGAGGACCGCCTGCAGGTGGACTCGGAGGCCGCGGCAGGCCCGGTGCTCCATCACACCTTCAAGACCTACAGCCTCGGCCGCGACGTGCGCTCCCGGGACCTCACCGGCGAGCGGCACGTGCTGTCGCTGATCGGCCCCGCTGCCCGCGCCGCCGTGGAGTCGCCGCCGCCCGCCCAGGAGCACGCCTTCAGCGAGCGGCCCCACTGCCTCCAGGTGACCTCCGACCTCGGCGTCGACCTGGTGGTGGAGTCGGGCGCCGCAGCGGGCGTCCTCGACGCGCTCGGGGTCTCCCCGGCCTCAGAGGAGGCGGCGGAATGCGTGCGGATCGAAAGGGGACGCCCGCGGCTCGGCTTCGACATGGACGACAACACGATCCCGCAGGAGGCCGGCCTCAACGACCGCGCGGTCAGCTTCACGAAGGGCTGCTACGTCGGGCAGGAAACCGTCGCGCGCCTGCATTACAAGGGCAAGCCCAATCGCCACCTGCGCGGGCTACGTCTGAGCGAGCCGGCCGAGAGGGGCGATCCGATCGAGTTCGAGGGCAAGCAGGTGGGCAAGCTCGGCTCGACGTGCGTGTCCCCAGCCTTTGGCCCGATCGCGCTGGCGCTACTCAGGCGCGAGGCCTCGCCCGGTGACGAGGTGCTGGTGGGCCCCTCCAAGGTCTCTGCACCCACAGGGAGGCAGGCCACTGCGCGGGTGGTGGACCTGCCCTTCGAGCGCGGCTAGCGGGCACCCACGCAGCACCCTGTACAACCGTCCAACCCCGGTTAGGAGTGCGACTCATTCGGATAGGGTCAGCGCCCGAGGGATGACTGTTTCCGGGCAGAAGCGTGTCTCGAAGGCCCGGCTTCTGGTCGCCGTGGTCCTGGCGAGCGGAGGAGTCGGATGCGGCGAGGACTTCGAGAACGAGCGCCGCACCCCCGTCCCGGTCGAGCTGACCGGCGTGATCCAGCCGAGGGGGGTCACGGTGTCCCCCGCCCAGGTCGGCGCCGGGCCCATCTACATCACGATCTCGAACCAGACCGACCTGGCGCATACCGTGACGCTCGAGGGAAATTCAGTTCGTGAGCAGGTCGGCCCGATAAACCCGCAGGACACGGCCACGATCCAGAAGACCGTGAGCCAGGGCAGCTATGAGGTGCGCGCCAACCCGGACGGGGCCGGGGTGGGCGGGATCAGGCCCGGAGAGCTCAGGGTCGGGCCGCCGCGAGAGGCCTCGAACGAGCGGCTCCTGCTTCCGTAGGCTAAGACTGCTCGAACGGGTCCGGCGGCCACCCGCTCCGAGGGCTCAGCCCGAGAGCTCGAGTGAGTTCACGAGTGCCTGCGCCTGGCGCAGGCGCAGGCCGGCGGGAGCGCGTGCCACGAAAACCTGGAGCAGGTAGGTACGCCGCCGGCCCTTCGCCGTCGAGACCAGGAGGTCCAGGCGTACTCCGCGCGAGTTGGTTGCCGATCCGGAGACAGCGATGCCGGCCCTGCCTCCGAGCTTGGCTCCTCTGCGCTTCGACAGCCTCTCCTTGCGGTAGCTGCGTCCGAGGGCCGCGAGGGTGGAGGTCATGAGCGCACTGGCACTGACCGAGCGGGGAGCCGCCGACACCGCCACGATCCCGGCCCGCCCGGGACTCGTGAGCCGCACCGCTCGCCGGCTGCTTGCAAGCCGCCATCCCGGGGGACGGATGCCCTCCACTGCGAGCCCCCTCGCCCTGAAGAAAGTCCCCGCCGGCGCCCCCGCGGCCGGCGAGCTCCTTCCCGCCCGGTCCTTCTCGGATCGTCCACCGAGTACGAGCACCGCGGTGCCGGCCATCGCCGCCAGGACGAGCGCGGCGATCACCACGATCCCGACCTTCCCGGTCAGCAGGCGCAGCCCCCTCCTGGGGGGAGGTGGCCGTCGCACGGCCCCCTCCCCTCCGAGGTCCACCAACGGGGCTAGACGAGCTCCCGACCGCCCGTGGCCCGCTTGCGCAGCCCGAGTCCGGCAGCGAGCATCAGGGCCCCGGCGAGCGAGATGGTCAGCAGGTCGACGCCCGTGAAGGCCAGCGCGTTGGCCTCGGAGTCATCGGAGCGCGACTCGCACTGGGGATCGTTCGGGAAGTCGACCTTCCCATCTCCGTCATTGTCGATCCCGTCCTCGCACTGGGCCGCTCCGCCGCCGTCCCCGTCGCCCCCGTCGCCGCCACCCCCGCCGCCGCCGGCACCGCGGTTGCCGGCATCGCCGCCATCGTCGTCGCCGCCACCGTCGTCTGCGTTGCCGCCATCGTCGTCGTCGCCGCCACCGCCGCCGTCACCGGGAGGCGGAGTGGGCGGAGTCGGAGTCGGCGGAACAGCCGCCGGAGCCGCCGGAGCGATCGTGCGCGACTCCGAGGCCCCCGCGGTGATCTTCGCGAGCGCCGTGTCGGTCGCCGGCACCACCAGCGCGAAGACCGACAGCGCCTCGCGGACGCCGTAGGGAGCGCTGGCCTGGGTGCCGTTCGTGTCATCTGCGTTGCAGACGAGCGGGAGGACGTTCAGAAGGGTGATTCCGCCGGGCGTGTTGGGCGTGCCGGAGCCGTTGGGTCCGCCGGCGCCGCATCCCGCGGGCAGGATCGGATCCACCCCGATGTCGGGATCGATCACGTCCGAGGTGTTGGTCTGCGTAGGCGCCTGGCCCCGGCAGGCCCGGGAGTCGCTGCTCGAGGTCACCGCGTCGATCTGGGGCAGGGTGCCGGCCCCGCCGCCGATGGTGAGCCCGGCCACGCGCGAGTCGCCACGAGCGGTCTGACAGGTGCCGTCGCTCGCGATGTTGCCGTTCGACTCGGCCGCGGTCGCGGCCAGCGACGCTCCCCCCGAGCCCGCCCTCAGGTCGGCCAATGCGAAGGAGTTGGTCGAGGAAGTGGCGGTGGTGGCCGAGTCCGCGCGCAGCACGGTCAGGCAGACGGGTCCGGTACCCCCCTGGCAGAGGGCGTCCAGAACCTCTTGGATCGGCTGAAGCGGGCTGTTCCTGGTCTCTCCCGGGTTGGTGTCGACGCCGATGACCTCGTTTCCGAACAGCGCGAGCACCGTGATGTGGCCGTGGTAGGTGCCGTCGGCGCGCTGCTCGCCGCGGGAACGACCGACCACGATCTCCTCCTGGTTCGGCGCATCTCCTCCGTCCGGATCGCCCGCCAACGGGCGCTGAGCGCTCGGCGCGAGGTCGATGGTGCCTACGGTGCCCTGCCCGTGGGGATTGTCCCCGTGGAGCGGCGGGACGTAGGGCGTGTTCCCCGGTACCGCCTGCCGGGGCTGGAAGCCGGCTGCGGGCGGCGGCGTCGCCGCCCTCGGCGTGCTCGGCTGGACGGTGAGATCCTGAGCGGACCCTCCGCCCGGGTCACTCAGCGGGCCCCCGATCGACAGCCCCGGCAGGCACAGCACCGTGATAGCCGCTATCGAGGAGGTGAGGCCCCCTACAAGAAGTCTTGCCCGCATGTTCTCTCCTCGAGATCCGTACAGCGTTTGTGAAGGAAGCAATGTTGATACAGCATCCTCCGGTCACCTTCAAGCGGGTGGACGTTTGACCGATGGCCCCTACCGGCACGCCATCGACCGGCCGGAGCTAGCCAGCGCGGGACGGGCGGCCCGTTGCTAGCCTCAATCGACGTCGATGCGAAGAGTGGGCTCAGCGGGATCGTTCGGTGCTCAGAGCACCTCGCTACGCCGTATCGATGCCTCGCTCCGCCGTATCGATGCCTCGCTCCGCCGTATCGATGCCTCGCCGTCGCGGGCCAGGATCTCCGTCAGCCTGCTTGGCATCGCCACTGCGCTGTTGGGCGCTCTCCCCGCTTCCGGTGCCGAGCGCGCTCCGCTGCAGGACTCCCCCCCCGCAGCGGTGGTGCCGGCCGACGCCCGGGCAAGGGCCGCGGGGAGCACGGCCCTCCGCTACAACGGCACCATCGAGGGCCTCGATTCACCGTTCGCGGTCGCGGTCAACCACCTCAGCCGCAAGATCTATGTCACCGAGCCCAACCGGAACCGGGTGGTGGTCTTCGATCGGCTCGGCCGGCGCAAGGGAAGCTTCGGCGAAGCCGTCCTCAAACGACCGACGGCGCTCGCGTTCGACTTCTCGGGGAACCTGGCCGTGGTGAGCGCCGGAGCACGCGAGATCGTGTCGTTTCGGCCCAGCGGCACGCCGATCGCACGAGCCGGCCTACCGGCCGCCCTGCCCGTGGGATTGGCCTTTGAGCCGATCAGCCGTCGCCTCCTCGTCAGCGACACCGCGGCCGACTCCGTGTGGACCAGCGAGGACGGGCGAAGCTGGACCGAGGAGAGACCGGCCGGCCTGAGCGCACCGGTGGGCGTGGCCTCCGCCGGCGGGCACTTCTTCGTCGTGAGCAGCACGGACACCCGGCTCATGGAGCTGTCATCGACCGGAAGGCTTTACCGGACGCTCCCCCTGAGGGGCGCGCGGAGGCCGCTTGGGGTGACCATCCCGCCGTTCGGGAGCAGCTTGGTGGTCTCCTCGGCCGACAGCGGGAGCGGCCTGTTCGGCCCGCAGATTGGTGGCCCCCTCATCACCTTCGGTGAGGAAGGGCGGATGGAGACACCGTTCTTGCCGGGAAGCGAGTGCACGCGCGTCGCCTTTCCCGACTTCACCGGCAACCGCCTCGTGGTCTTCAACCTGCCAAATCCGGGGTGCACGCAGGGGCTCACGCTCCGCGGCGCCGTGGCGGCGTCCAGGTTCAGGCGCATCGTGGCTCCCGTGGTGGCAGAGAACGACAGCGTCGTGTCTCTCACGGCCCACGTGTCCGTTCCGGCCGGCCGGGGCCCTGCCAAGCGCTATGGCCTGCGACCGATTCGAACCTCGCTGTCCGCCGGGATCGAGAAGAAGTTGCGCCTCAGGGTTCCCGCCAGAGCGGCGGCCGGGGTTCGCGCGGCGCTGGCGCAGCGGCGCCGCTCGACCGCCAAGCTGACCTTCACGGTGAAGAACCGGGCCGGGGACAGGCGCCGCGTGATCGGGCGGCTGACCTACAGCCCCCGCGCTCTCGGAGCCTCGGCGAGTCGGCCATTTTGGGCACCGGGGCGGCCGTGATGGCCATGACCGCCGGTGCGCTACCGGGCTTGTGGGAGCAGCGAGATCTTCCATCGGTCATCGGCCTTGCGCAGCTTGGCGACACCCCGAGCCTTACCCGCCCGGAACCTCACCTCGGCCGTCTCCCCCTTCACCTTCACTCGCGTCGCGGTGGCCTCCTTGAACGCATCGGCCTGCGAAGCGGTCAGCCGACCTCGCAGGGCGCGAACGGCATCCGGACAGCTCCTTCCGCCGAGCTTCTGCGCGACCCGCGGGGCTATGACCCGCCTGGTCTCCTCGGTGAGCCTGTCACAGGCCTCCTCCCCCTCTCCCGCGCCGAAGGCCTTCAGGTAGGCGGTCACCGTGTCGCCGGGGCTCTCGCTGTCGGACTTGCCGCAGCCGGCGAGGGCCGCGGCGGCCCCCAGCAGCAGAAAGAGCGGCACTAGGGTGAGCTTGCTCATGCGAAGGCAGTTTCCATGATTCGGTCGCAGCTTCGCGCTCGGCTGGCCGTGGTGGCTCTCCTCGCCGCCCTCGTGGCGCCGGCTCTCGCACCGGCCGAGTCGATGGCGCTCGGAAGTTGGTCGGGGGCGCCCGGCCTCCGGGGCGGTCGCGAGTTCCACTCGGCGAACCTGATCAGTGGCACCCGCCTGCTGGTGGCGGGCGGGCTGCGCGCCGGCGGTCCCACGGCCACCAGCCAGATCTTCGACTCCCAGACGCGTCGCTTCTCAGCCGCGGCCTCGCTCTCCACGGCGCGTGTGGCCCATGCCGGCGTGACGCTCTATGGAGGCAAGGTCCTGGTGGCCGGGGGCGGCAACCTGTCGGTCACCTCGCCCGCCGAGTACCTGTCGAGCGCGGAGCTCTATGACCCCGCGTCGAACAGCTGGCGGGCAGCGGGTGAGATGACCACCCCCCGCGCCAACCATACGGCGACGCTGCTCGCCGACGGGCGGATCCTGGTTGCGGGAGGGCTCAACTCGGTCGGCCGTGGCATCGCCGGCGCGGAGATCTACAGCCCGGCCACCAACTCGTGGTCCCCCGCGGGCGCCATGCGGGAGGCCCGCTACCACCACACCGCCACGATCCTCCCCAACAGGAAGGTGCTGGTCACGGGCGGGCACCAGCTCACGGGCGATGGCTCCACTGTCGCCCTTTCGAGCGCGGAGCTCTATGACCCCGCGAGCAACAGCTGGGCCAAGGCGCCGCGGATGAGGGTGCCACGCGACAACCACACTGCCACCTCGCTCCCGGACGGTCGCGTCCTGGTGGTGGGAGGCGGAACGCGCACCGCCGGCTTCGAGGCCGGTGCGGAGACCTACGACGCGGCCGCCAATAGCTGGTCGAGCGCGGGCCGGCTCAAGGAGCCGCGGGCCTTCCATGCCACCACGCTGCTGCCGGCAGGGGACGTCCTCGCCGTAGGCGGCCTCAATGACTGCGGCGCGCTGTCGAGCGCTCAGATCTTCTCCGCGAGCAGCGGTCGCTGGAGGCCGGCGCGAAGCCTGCGCACCCCGCGTGGTCAGCTCCGCGCCACCGCGTTTCGCGACGGTCAGGTGATCGTCACCGGGGGCGCGACCATAACCGGCTCGATCATCTCGAGCAGCGAGCTGTTCCTGCCTGGTGGGGCCGACAGGACCGGTCCACAGCTCTGTGGCCTGAGGGTGAGTCCCCTGCGCCTGCGAGCGGCCCTGTCGGGGCCAAGCATCGCGCGGCGGGGCCTGCCCGTGGCCTACCGCGTCTCCGAGCCGGGGCTCGTGTCCTTCACCGTGCGGAGGTTGACCGGTGGGCGCCTGCGGGGCCGCCGCTGCGTCGCCTCGCGGGGCGCCAAGGTCCCCCGGAACCGTCGTTGCACACGCTCGATCCGGGTGCGCGGCAGCTTCAGGCACCGCTCCAGGAGCGGTCGCAACCGGTTGAACTTCACCGGACGGGTCGGCGGAAAGACGCTCTCCCCGGGGGTCTACCAACTGCTGGCCGAACCGCGTGACCGCCGCCGCAACGCCGGCGCGGTGGTCGACGGGTCGTTCCGCATAGTCCCCTAGGGGCGAGGCGCTAGCGGATCTCCCCCTGCGAGAAGAGGGCTTCCGCCGCGTTTTCCCCCGCCGCCTGCTCTGCGCACGGGGATTGGCCGATCTGCTCTTCGATCTCGCCCAGCTCCGCGCGCACACGCGCCGCCATCGCCTCGAGGAGGTCGCGGGCACTGCCGATCCCGCTCGCGGCGGTGGTCAGCTGTGACTTGATCTTGCGCACCTCGTCCATCGCGTCGAGCGCCCGTCCCACCGTGGCCCGCACCGCGGCGGCGTCGAGCTCATCACCGCTCTCCCTGGCGAGCGCCACCCGCGCCCTCGCCAGCCGGTAGGCGAACTCCAGTTCGAGCGTCGAGCCGTCCTCGGCGTCGTAGACGGCGATCAGCTTGTCCCCGTAGTACTCGCGCAGCGAGTGCAGCTTGGCCGGCACATCTTCCTCGCTCGGCACCACGAGCACGGCGTAATCGGCGTTGCGCTGCTCCTTGGCGGCGTCCAGCTCCTCGAGGAAGCGCGGCTTGCTCAGCCGGCGGTCCTTGGCCTCGAAGACCATCCGCCCCTTGGCGGGGCCCGCGCAGCCGTCGATCGACACGACCACGTCGCCCTTCCTCCCACCGGCGCCGGCCTCATCCCCGACGGCTTCCGCGATGTCACCCTGCACGCCGGCGATGCGGTCCACGGCGTCGTACACCGACTCCTCGTAGCTCCTGCCCTTCGCCGTGCCGCGATCGCGCTCCTCGGCGAGCTCCTCGAGCTTCTGCTTCTCGTCGCGCAGCCCCTGCAGCTGCTTCTCCAGCTCGTTCATCTGAGCGAGCAGCGCGCGCTGGACCTTGTGCTGGCGATCGTCGGCCTGCTTGAGCAACTCGAGGGTGCCGACCTTGAAGTCCGCGAGCGGGTTCTGGCTCGAGTCGGTAGAGGAGAACTGCCTGCGCAGGTCCTCGCGAGAGCGCTGCATCGCCTCCGCCACGATCTCCTTGACGCGGTTCTGGACGGCCTTCGCGCTGCCGTCGGAGAAGAGCTCCTCCAGCGACCTTGCCAGATGCCCGGCGTCCGGATGGAAGACCTCGTCCACCTTCTTCTCGAAGCCCTCGGACACCGTTCGCGCGCGATCGGTGAACTCGTGCTCGACCTCCTTGGCCACCTTCTCGAACTCCGTCCTCACGAATTCGGCGTTGGCGCCCGCCTGCTCGCGGTCGAGCACCCGCGCGCCGATCTCGATGGCGTCGGCCACGGCGCCGGCGGGGTCGGCACCGGCCTCAGAGCGCTCGCGCACGAGCCGCGCGGCCGTCTCGTCCTGCACGACCAGGCCGTCGATCGTCACGCGATCGCCAATCACGGAGACCCGCGGGTGTCTGAGGGGTGTGGCGGCTTCCATGGGCGTCGTGTCGCACGGTACGCACCGGTCCTGACGGAAAGCGCGATCGTGGCGGCTCGGAGATGAGCCGGAGGTCGCTGGTCAGGCGGTGGCACGCAGCGGCGCGAGCCAGTCCGCCGGGAGCCCCGGCCCGACGTGTCCGGCGTAGTCGGGCACGACCGCTTGGGCGAGGCGGCCGGCGGGCCGGCCCTCGATGGCGGGCCTGAGATCGTCGAAGCAAATCAACAGCCGCAGGCTGGCGGCGATCTGGAAGTCGGCCGCGTTGCGCTCTGGCCCTCCGATCACTCCCGCCCCGATCAGGCCGTCGACATGGTCGAGCAGGCCCGGAAGGGCCGCCAGGTCGCTGCGCACGGTCTCGTCGGTCGCCCCGTTGAGCCGTGCGGCCGCTGCCAGCAGGGGTGCCGCCGTGGCCACCGCCACGTGCGGAGGAATGCCGAACAGGGGCCCTTCGAAGAAATCGACGAAGTCAGACCGCCTGCGGCGTATCGGGCTGCTGAACGACAGCCGGCGCGGCACTGCCTGGAGCACCTCGTCGCCCCACCGCTCCGCCTCCTCCACCCTCGCGCGCAGGGGTGAATCCGACGGATATAGCGGCGGAGCGGGGCTCGCCTCCTCGAGCGCGCGGGCAAGGGCGCGGGTGGTCTGCAGCTTCCTTCCCGCGAGCTTCACGGCCGGTACGGTGGACCCGGGGAACCCCAGAGCGCGCAGCACGGGACGGTGCAGCACGTTGGGAAGGTCGATGCGCTTGGCCCGGATTCCCTTGTGGTCCAGCATCAGCAGCGCCGCCTTCACGGGATGCGAGCCGGGCACTCCGTAGACCGTTGCCTCCACGGCTCGATCGTATAGCGAGGACCGTGAGACGCTTCGGGCCGATCAGCGGCGCGCCGGCCTGGGCGGCGCTCAGCGGCGCCGCCGCCTTCAACGGCGCTCAGCGGGCGCCACCGGCCTTCGGCGGCGCTCAGTCCAGCCGGTCGGGCAGGCCGAAGCGCTCGAATGTAGCCGCGAGCCTCGTGACGTCGGCGGGCTGCTCGGGCCACCGCTCGTAGGCCGCGTTCTCGGACTCCTCCGTGGACCGCACGACGAAAGCGGTGACGTCGCTGATCAGCGCGCCACTAAGGCTCACCACGTTGAGGGCGAACGGGAGGTAGGTCCGCGCCTCCTCATCCCAGGCATAGAAGCCGATCGCCGGCTGCCCGTTCGCGCGAGCGAGCAGGGTGCGCCAGCGCCAGGCTCCCGAGAGCGGCCAGCCGGCCATCCACTTTGCTATGCCCTCGCGGCCCTGATACCAGCTGGCCAGCGGCGGCATCGCGAAGGTGGCGTCCTCGGCGAGCATCGCGGCCACCGTGTCCACGTCGCAGCGCTCCCACGCATCGACATAGCGGTCCACGAGGTCGCGGACGGCCTCGTCGCCGAGCGTTCGCAGGGTGGCTTGCTGAGTCTGCTCGGGAACCCTCTCCCCCACAGCGGCGCGCGCCCGCTGGAGGGCGCTGTTCACCGAGGCCACCGTCGTGTTGAGCGCGTCGGCGGTCTCACGAGCGGAGAACCCGAGCACCTCCCGCAGGATAAGGACGGCGCGCTGGGTGGCGGGCAGGTGCTGCAGCGCGGCGATGAAGGCCAGCTCCACGGCCTCGCGCTGCTCGTAGCGCGCCTCCGGGGCGGCCAGGCCATCCGGAACGCCCAGCGTCTCGTCGGGGTAGGGCTCCACCCACACCGACTCGACCACGGGCTCTCCCGGACCGTCGTGGGGGTCGGTGGCCGGGCCGTAGTCGATCGGGAGCACCCGCTTGGGGCGCCGCTCGATCTGGGTCAGGCAGGTGTTCGTCGCGATCGTGTACAGCCACGACTTCAGTGAGCTGCGGCCCTCGAACCTCGCCAGTCCGCGCCATGCGCGCAAGAGCGCCTCCTGCAGGGCGTCCTCCGCGTCGTGCACCGAGCCGAGCATCCGGTAGCAGTGGGCATGGAGCTCCCCCCGGTGGGGTTCCACGAGGCGGCCGTAGGCGCCCTCGTCGCCTGCCCGGGCGGCTTCGAGCGCCTCTTGCTGCGCCGGGGTCAGGCGTGCGGCGGGGACAGCCATCGCTCGCACCATAGACCGATCCGGCACCCCAAACTCATCGCGCCGATCAGTTCCGGCGGAGATCCCGGTCCATAGCCCAGAGACATGAAGCGGGCACCGACCAAGCCAGTGGTCCACCTGGAGCTTCACACCGGCAACCTGCCGGGTGCGTGTGGTTTCTACTCCGAGCTCTGCGGCTGGCGCCCGGAGCGGATAGACGCCGGCTGCGGCTCCTACCTCGCGCTCGAGTTGAGCCGCGGCTTCGGCGGAGGCATCGTCGAATGCGACACGCGGCGCCCGCTGTGGCTGCCCTACGTCGAGGTGGCCGAGATCGGCGAGGCCACCGACCGTGCTCGGCGGCTCGGTGCCTCCGTGCTGCTCGAGGCACGCGAGGGCCCCGCCGGATGGCGCAGCGTCATCGCGACACCCGCCGGTGGCGAGGTCGCGCTCTGGCAGCCCAAGCGCTGAGCTGGGGTAAGACGCCGCGTGGGGAGAGCGCCGTCCTGCCGAGCGGGCCTTCATCGCTCTTCCTCTCCCCGGCCCAGGGGCTGAAGCCTGTGAGCACGGCTGTGCCATTGAGACCACGCGCCGGGGCCGAGCCTCATCTGTGCGCGCTCGATTCCGGCAGCCCGTGGGACAGATACGATCCTGCGCGCCCGACCACGACCCCGGAGGATCAGAGGCCCGATGGCACCCGTCGGTGCACCCAACGCCAGCGAGCTGAACGTCGAGCCCGGAACGCTCCCGGAGAGGATGACCGCGTGGGTCATCCGCGAGGAGCGCTTCGGCGAGCCGATCGACGCCTTCCAGCTCGAGGAGATCGAGGTCCCTGACCCCGGCGCACTCGAGGTGGTGGTCCGCGTGATGGCCGCGGGAGTGAACTACAACAACGTCTGGGCGGCGCTTGGCAAGCCCGTGTCCGTGTTCCGATATCACCCGGAGGAGGACCATCACATCGGCGGGTCAGACGCCTCCGGCGTGGTCTGGAAGGTTGGCCCCGGCGTGACCCGCTGGAAGCCCGGCGACGAGGTGGTCATCCACTGCAACCAGGCCTCCTACGAGGACCCGGAGGTGCACGGGCTCGACCCGATGGCCGCCCCCAGCCAGAAGATCTGGGGCTATGAGACCTCGTGGGGCTCGTTTGCCGAGTTCACCAAGGTGCAGGCCCAGCAGCTGATCCCGAAGCCCCGCAACCTCACCTGGGAGGAGGCCGCCTCCTACGGGCTCGTCTACTTCACCGCCTATCGGATGCTGATCGACCAGTGCGACCTGCAGGCCGGACACAGGGTCCTGATCTGGGGGGCCGCCGGGGGGCTCGGCGTGTTCGCCACCCAGCTCTGCGCCGCCGCCGGGGCGGAGTGCCTCGGCGTCGTGTCCGGAGAAGCGAAGGGCGAGCTCGTCGTGAAGCTCGGCGCCAAGGGCTACATCGACCGCAACGAGTTCGCGGGCATGATGCGAAAAGGCGGCGAGACGCCCGAGGAGGAGAAGGAACGGTTCGGTGTTTCGCGGCAGTTCGGCAAGGCGGTCAGGGAGATCCTCGGCGATGCCCCCGACATCGTCTTCGAGCATGTGGGAAAGGCCACCTTCCCCACGTCGGTCTTCGTCGTGAAGCCATTCGGCAAGGTGGTCATCTGCGCCGGCACCACCGGCTTTGACCTCGACTTCGACGTGCGTTACCTCTGGATGCGCCAAAAGCAGATCATCGGCTCCCACTTCGCCAACGCCTACGAGTGCTACAAGGCCAACGAGCTGATCGAGCAGGGATCGATCCGGCCGGTACTGTGGCGCACCATGGGATTCGACGGCGTGGGCGAGGCACATCAGCTGATGCGCGACAACAAGCACCTCGGAAAGATCGCCATCCTCGTGGGGGCAGAGAGGGAAGGCCTCGGCAAGACCGCCGACGGCCCAGGCGCCATCATGGCGGAGGTGGGCGCGTGAGCGACCCCGGGATCGCCGTCAACGTCAAGTGGGTGGCAAACGCCCTCCGCGGCGACCGGTTCGAGGAGATCTGGCTCCCCGCGGCGGAAGCCGTGCTCGACTACGGCGCCACCGGCTGGGCCTTCTTCCGGGCTAAGGACGGCCTGCTCGATTTCAGCCAGTGGGCGTTCGTCCCGACCAAGGAGCACTTCGAGAGCTACTGGTACTCCGACGAGATCGGCGAGGCCCGCGCCGAGGCGGTCGGCCTCTACCAGGTGCCGATCCTGCCCACCTACCACCTGATCGCAGGCATGGGATCGCTGGCTCCGGAGACCGCCGACGCCGCCGAGGGCTAGGCAGCCTCCCTCGGCGACGGGAGCCAGAGACACACCGACGCCAGCGCCTTGGATCGGCTCCGCCTCCGACTGGGTCGGGCCCCATCCGACGCGAGGGCTGGAGCCCGCCCACGCCCGTCAGTCAGCCGCGCTCCAACGGGGCCATCGTGAGCCCGGCGCCCTTCAGCTGCTCCCAGTAGTGCTCGGCCAGCTCCTTGTCACCCGTCCATACGATCGCCTGGCCGGTGTTGTGGATCTTGTCGGCGATCGCCTTGCCCTGCGCAAGCGTTATCCCCGGCACGATGCCCGCAAGCGCTGCCGCAACCCCTTCGAAGGTGTTGTGGTTGTCATTGAGCACGATGACCCGCCAGTTGCCGCCGAGGCCGCTGCCGGGGCCGTCGAGGCGGGGCTTCTCGAGCGTGGACGCGGTCATGCGGCCTCCCTTTCCCAGTAGCGGCGCAAACCCACACCCAATGTGTCGGGCGGAGCCGCCTGGATCAGCGCCTCGACCGTGTCCGGGTCGCTGACCGCCGCGCGCGTCTGTGCCTCCGACCATGCGGCGAACTCCTCTGGCGCCATAGTGCGTGCCAGCTCGGCGCGCTCGCGCAGGCCGGCGCGCACTCGCTCGAGCTGCTCGGTCACGTCCTCGTGGCGACCGAAGTGCGTGAGGCACAGCGCCGTGGGTGACCAGCCGGCCACCTCGTCGATCGATGAGAGCCAGGCCTCCACGTCGATGTCGGGAGGCGGCGTCGGCGCGATCGTGTAGGTGCTGCCCGGCAGGCGCACGCCGGCAACGTCTCCCACGAATGCCTCCCCGGTGCCCTCGTGGAGGTAGCAGACGTGATGGGAGGCATGGCCGGGCGTGTAAGCAACCCGCATCCCCTCCACCCTCTCGCCGCCGGAGAGCGCCTGCACCCGCTCGGCCGGCACGGGGGCCACCTCGCCCCACAGCCGTTCCATGTCCTCGCCGTAGAGGCGCTCGACACTGGCCAGCAGCCGCGAGGGGTCGATCAGGTGGGGGGCGCCGAGCTCGTGCACGTAGACCGTGAGGGACGGGAACGCGCGGGTGAGCACGCCCGCGGCGCCGGCATGGTCGAGGTGGATGTGCGTGAGCAGCAGCGCGCGCGGGGCCTCGCCGTCGAGCGCGGCCAGCAGCTCCTCAACGCTCGAGGCGGGCCCCGGGTCTACGATCACGTCGTCCACCTCGTGGGCGCAGATCACGTGTTTCCGGCCAAGGTGCTTGACGTCGATGGCGCGGCTCATGGCGCGAGCCACCATACAATCGGCGGAAGGCGGCAAGCGACAGCGTGGGGCCGCGGGGCAGAGCGCACGAGTGGAAGTGGATAGCCCACGCAGGATTGCCGCTGCCGGGCGGGCTTACGTTTTTTCCTCGGGTCCCCCTAGCCATCCGGCCCAATCCGCCCTATAGTGGCGCGCAGGGGTACGCTGGAACCATAAGTGCCACGGGAGGCTCGATGACTGCCACGGATGGGGCGTAGTCAGACGATGAGTAGGGTTACGCCGAGCAAAAGGCCTGCGGCCGGCATACGTCCGCGGGCGCGGACGATAGTGCCCGGCGACCGGGCGCCGCAGCCTCAACCGCTCGGCGCCGCCGCGGAGCGCGCGAGGCGACGGATCCGCAATCGCGACTCCTATCGCCGTCGCATGCTGGTGGCCGCGGACGCGGTCGCCGCTCTGCTCGTCTGTGGCACCGTAGCCGAGCTCTCGGGTGACCCGGCGGCGACGCTCGTCGCGCTCGCCTATGTCCCGGTCTGGGTACTGCTCTCAAAGCTGCAAGGACTTTACGACCGGGACCACCGCACCCTGCGCCATCTGACGGTCGACGAGTTCCCACAGCTGCTGACGTGGGCGCTGACAGGCACGCTGGCACTGGGATTCCTCATGGTCGCTACGGCAACCGACACGTTCGATCGCGTCTTCGTCGGCGTGTTCGTCGTCGCGCTCGTCTCGGCCCTCTTCCTGCGCGCTCTCGCCCGCCTCCTCTGGCGCCGGCTGACCTCGCCTGAGCGGGCGATCATCGTCGGAGATGGAGCCCTTGCGCAAGCGGCGCGGCGCAAGCTCGAGCTCTTCCCCGACACGCACGTGCACGTCGTCAACACGGCTCCGACGAACGGCGCGCGGGAGAGCGGCACCATCCTGTCCGAGCGGCTCGTCGGCGTCGAGCGGGTGATTCTCGCCTGCCAGGCGCTCAACGAGGAGGTGCTGGCCCAGTACGTGCGGGTCTGTCGCATGCTCGAGATCAAGCTCAGCGTCGTCCCGCCAGTGCGCGGCATGTTCGGCACGGCCGTCGAGCTGCGACACATCGCCGATCTGCCCGTCGTCGAGTACAACACCTGGAACGTCTCCCGTTCGACGCTCTTCCTCAAGCGTGCGCTGGATGTCAGTATCGCGCTGGGAGTGGGCATCTTGCTGCTTCCGGTCGCCGCGCTCGTCGGACTCGCCGTACGGCTGGACAGCAAGGGTCCGATCATCTTCTCCCAGAGGCGAGCCGGCCGGTACGGGCGGCCGTTCACGCTTTACAAGTTCCGGACGATGGTCTGCGACGCGGAGGCCCGTCTCTCCGAGGTCGTCTGCCTCGATCGCCTGCCCGAACCTGTCTTCAAGCTCGAGTGGGATCCTCGCGTCACGCGCGTCGGTCGCTTCCTGCGCCGCTCGAGCCTCGACGAGCTCCCGCAGATCCTCAACGTCCTGAAGGGCGACATGAGCCTCGTCGGGCCGCGCCCCGAGCAGGTCGAGCTCGTCGAACGCTACAGCGCCGAGGAGCGCTTTCGGCTCGACGTCAAGCCCGGCATCACGGGACCGATGCAGGTCTTCGGCCGCGGCCAACTGACATTCGAAGAGCGGCTCGCCGTCGAGCGGGAGTACATCGAGAACCACTCGATTGCCCGCGACGGCCTACTCCTGGCACTCACGGTCGGGGTCGTCGTCGGGCGGCGGGGCGCCTATTAGGCATTTGCCGCGGGGGCAACCGTCGTCAGCTCACCCTGCGCGGGTGAGCGGATGACGGCAGGCGGGAGACGGCAGCGCCCCCGATGCGACCTCTCGGTGACGGCGGTCATCCCGTCGCTGTCCGGTGGCTCGCAGCTCGTCCACCTCGTCCGGTCCCTGTCGCTGACGAGCGGATCGTTGGACGTCATCGTCGCCGACAATGGACTTGCGCGGCACACACGTTCGCTGCTCGAGCAGACGCCGGCGGAGGTCGTCGCGATGGGCCGGAACCTGGGCTTCGGCGCGGCGGTCAATCGTGTGGCCCGCATGGGGCGCAGCGACGTCCTCGTCGTCCTCAACGACGACATCGAGCCTCTACCCGGCTTCCTCGATGAGCTCGTCGCACCGCTCGCCGACGGGGCGGACATGGTCGCCGGAGTGCTCCTGCAGGAGCGCGCGCCGAGCCTGATCGAGACCGCCGGCGTCGTGCTCGACCCGACGCTGGTGGGCGCCGACTACCTGAACGGTGAGCCCGTCGCGCGCCTGGAGGAGCCGCTGGCGCCGCCCTTCGGTCCGTCGGGCGGCGCGGCGGCGTACGCGCTGGCTGCGTTCACCGACATCGGCGGGTTCGACGAGAGCTTCTTTGCTTACTTCGAGGACGTCGACCTCGCGATCCGCCTCCGCGCAGCCGGCGCCAGATGCGCGATCGCCCCCGGCGCGCGAGCCTTGCACGAGGGCTCCGGCACGCTCGGGTACCGCTCGCTGGCTAAGGCGAACCTGGTGGGCTTCAGCCGCGGCTATCTGCTGCGCAAGTATGGCGTTCTGCGCGGCCTGCGCAGTGCGCCGGCCGCTCTCGCGGCGGAGGCGGTCGCCGTTCTCCTGCTGGCACGGCAGCACCGATCGCTGCGACCGGGGCTCGCGCGAGTACGCGGTTGGCGAAGCTGCAACAGTCGGCTGCCCCCGCCGTCGGACTCGGACATCACCGTTACCCTGCGGGACGCGTGGAGGCGGCGCTACGTCCGCTCGCGAATGTCTGCCTCCAACGCCGGGGCATGATCGCTGCGGCCTCTCGCTTGCGGCGTCCCTATCGTTCTTGGGCCGTGAAGACCGGCGGCCGGCAGCACGCGATGCAGACGCTCGTCATCCTACATTCCAATGAGGCCGCCGGTCCCCCGCGACACGTCTTCCCGTGGCTGTCGCTCCTCGCCGAGCGCGGCCCGGTTGCCGTCGCCGTTCCAGGCGCAGGCTCGGCCGCCGACCTGTATGCGACGATCGGCCGGCCGATCGTGCTCGAATTCGAGCCCTTGACCTACCCCCGTCGCCTCGGCGCGCTCGGCCCCTACGCCGCCCGCCTCGCAGCCGAGGTGCGCAGGTTCAGCGGGCTGATACGGCAGCTCCGGCCCGATCTCGTCGTCGCCGTCACCGCGTCGGTTCCAGCGGCTCTCGTGGCGGCCCGGCTGCAGCGGGTGCCTTCGGTGGTCTTCGTCGGCGAGATCCTCGACAAGGGCGTCGTTGTCAGCCGGGGCCGGAGCGTCGCGGCGGCGGCGACAGCCCGGCTGACCGCTGCGCTCGCCGACGGCGTCGTCTGCTGCTCGGATGCGGTGGCGCGGCAGTTCGCACCGGCGCGGTCGCGGTTGCTCAGGACGATCTATCCCGGAGTCGACGGGACGTACGCCGACGGTGACGGCGCCCGCTTCCGCGCGCTGCACGGACTCGCAGAGGCGGAGCCCTGCCTCGCGGTGATCGGCAACGTGACCCCGGCGCGCGGGCAGGACGTCGCGATCCGCGCCCTTCCCGGCCTGCGCGAGGAGTTTCCGGCCGTTCGCTGCGTGATCGCCGGCGTCCCGCACCCGCGGACGGGGGACGTCGCCTATCGAGAGGAGCTCGCGCGGCTCGCGCGCCGGCTCGGAGTGGACGACGCGGTCGCGTTCGTCGGCCTCGTCGATCCGGTCGCCGACCTCTACGCCGCCGCCGACGTGGTCGTCAACCCGGCGCGATTCAACGAGCCGTTCGGACGCGTCGCGATCGAGGCGTTGAGCGCTGGCCGCCCGGTGGTGGCGGCCGGCGTCGGCGCGATACCGGAGGTCGTGCGCGACGGACGCGAGGCGCTGCTCTTTCCGGCGGAGGACCACGATGCCCTTGGGCGGGCGGTCGCGCGGCTCTGGCGCGAACCCGGGCTGCGGGAGGGGCTCGTGCGCAACGGCCGCAGGCGGGTGCGCGACGATTTTCGCGAGGATCGCGCCGTCGAGGCCTTCACAGACGTCGTCGACCGGGTCCTGGCGGCGCGCGAGTACCCGGCCGCCGGCACGCACGCGGCGACATCGAGATGACCGTCGGGAGCCCGCCAGCCTTCCAGACGGCGCGCGCGCGGGAGCAGGGCGCCGCCGTGCGCAGCGGCCGCTCGGGTGTCCTGCGGGGCCCGCTGTCAGGCGCGGCTGTCGCGCTTGCGGTTCTTGCCTGCGCCGCGCTGCTGGCGGTGTGGCCGACGCTCACGCTGCTCGCCGTCAGCCTTGTCCTCATCGCGGTGCTGGCGTGGCTCGCGCCGCCGTTTGCGCTTGTCGCCGCTGTCCTGCTCTACGGTCTGGAAGGCGTCATCAAGGTCGGATTGACGCCCGAGCTCCAAGGGGTCGGGGTGACGCCCGAGGCAGTCGGCGCGGCCTTCCTCGACTTCGCCTGCCTGGTGGCTGTGGTCGGGCTGGTACGTCAGGATCGAGGGCGCACCCCGCTGGCGATCTGGCACAACGCCGGCCCCCCGACCCGCATCGCGTTCGCGTTGCTCGCGGGCTGGCTCGCCATCTCGCTGGTGCAAATCCCCCTGAGCGGCGACCTCGGCACGGCGCTGACGGGGTTCCGGCTGACGCAGGGATACGTGCTGTTCGCCGCGGCGGGGACGATGCTGCTGGCGGGGTCCAGGCCCCAGCACGTGGTCGCCGCGCTCGTAGGCGTCCTCCTCGTCATCGCGGCCTATGCCGCCTTCCGAGGCGTGGCCGGTCCGTCCGATGGAGAACGCCTGGCGGCATTCGGTCGATCGACGACGCCGCTCGTGCCGAGCGAGAACAGCGTCATCTTCCGCAACGTCGGTTCCTTCTCGAGCGCGATCGGACTTGTGAGCTTCCTCGTTCCGGCCGGTGTCTTCCTGTTCGCGCTGGGCCTCTACCTGGTGCGCGTGCGGCTCGCCGCCTGGATCGGGGTCGCGCTCATCGTGTTCGCCCTCGTCGCCACCTACGTGCGCACGAGCCTGCTGACGATGGCGCTGGGCGTCATCTGCACGGCGGCGCTCTTCATGCTCACGAGCGGCCTGGCAAAACGGGCGAAGATCGCACTCGCCGCGGCCAGCGTCCCGCTGCTGATCGTCCTCGTCCTGCTCGGGGCGCTGGTCCCGACCATCCTTTCCGGTGGGTCGCCGGAGGTGAAACTGCGCTCCTCCGGCATCCTCAACCCGCTCTCCGACCCGTCGGTGGAGCTGCGCCGAGAGCGCTGGCGTGACTCGCTGGACGTGGTCAGGAGAAACCCCCTCGGGACGGGCCTCGGGACGGTGGGACGCGCGACCGTCGACGAGCAGGGCGCCGCGACGTTTGTCGACAACAGCTATTTGAAGGTCCTGCAGGAGCAGGGCCCACTGGGCGGCATCATCTTCATGGGCGCGCTCTTCGCGACGCTGATAGCGGCCTCGGCCGGGGTCGTACGACGCGAGCTGACCCGGCGCGCCGTCGGCGTCGCGGCGCTCGCCGGATCCATCTCGTTCCTCTTGGTCGGCCTGAGCTCGGAGGCGATCGAGCAGCCCGGCAAGGTTCTCGGATGGCTGCTGCTCGGTGTCGCGCTGTGGGCGGCCGGGATGCCCCAGGGCAGATCGGCAGCCGAGGGAGCGCCCTGATGCGCGGGGTGCGGGATCTGGTCGACTCACTTCCGGGTTGGACGCGCTCGCGGTGGGCGCTTGCGCCCGTCCTGGTGCTGGTCCTCGTGCCGGTCCTCGTCAGCCTGCTGCGCGCCCCTGACTTCGAAACGACGCTCGAGGTGTTTCCGACGAAGCCCCCCGGGAATGCCGTGTCGTCCAACGAACCCGACATGCCGGCGCCGGCTCGGGTCAACCTGGTCTCCAACCCGGGCTTCGAGCAGGACAGGAGCGGCTGGGCGGATCCCCCGGCGTTCACGGCCCGGCGGTCCGACGCTCTCGCGCACAGCGGCAGCGCCTCGCTGCGCGCCTCCAGCGGTCAAGAGGCTCCGAGCGACACGAACGCCGGCTACACCCACGTCGTCTTCCCGCGCGCCGGGACCTATCGCGCTCGAGCCTGGGTCTACATTCCGCGTCGCGCGCGCGCGGCTTATCCGGACCTCCGCCTGGAGGGCTTCTCCGGCAGCAGACATCTCGCCCAGCGGGCGGGCGATCCCGATCGCCGCGGCACGTGGCAGCCGGTGTGGAGCGACTACGCGATTTCTTCGCGCGACCTGGAAGGGGCGCTCGTCCTCCGTGTCCCTCCTGACCCGAGCCCGCAGGGCGCCGGCGAGACCGCCGATCGGGAGATCGTCGTGTACTGGGACGACATCACCGTATCCGCGCCGCGACCCGAGCCGCCGCGCGACGCGCGCGGGCCGGCCAACAGCCTGCGCTCCTCCCTCGAGGAGCCCCAGCTGCGCTTCGAGGTCTCGCTCATGGCCGAAGACGACCGCCTCTACGACCCGCGCCGCGCCACCGTCGTCCGCAGCCCGCGCGAAGACGCCCTCAGCTTCATCGTCAGGGTAAGGAGCGACGTGCCCGACGACGCCCGCCGCGTGGGCGCACCGCTGCGCCTCGCGCTTGTTCGCGCCGGCAGGCGCAGCAGACTGCGCCAGACCCAGGCGGCCTGGCAGAACCTCATCTCGGAGCTGGGCAGCGGCCTGCCGCCCGGGCAGCGCAAGCTTCTGCAACGGCGGGCGGAAGTCCTGCAACGCATGATCGGCGCTCCGGCGCGCGACGCCGTTGCGCTGCCCTCCGCCGCACCCGAGCCGAGCCGTGCCGAGCGCGTCAAGCAGCAGCGAGTTCAGGAGGATCGCCAGAAGGTCATCGCGCGGCTGGGCGAACACCTGGCACCGCGCCAGCGCGCGCTGCTGGCACAGCGCGTCGACGACCTGCAGCGGATGATCGCCAGCCAGACGGCGGAGTACGTCGTCATCCCCGCCGGCCGCGTCGCAGAGCCGACGCGAGCGGTCGATCGCCTGCTCGCGACGCTTCCCGGTCCCTTCCCTCCACGAGTCGACCCTGCCGCGGCAGGAGCCGCCGGCCTCCTCTGCGCGCTTCTGCTGTTCGGCCTGCTCGTCGCCGTGAGCGTCCTGCGCCAGCGCGCCGCTGCGCACGGAGGCTGAGCGATGCCGCCGTGGCGCGTCACCATGCCGCTCTTCATCGTGTGGACGGTGGCGATGGCCGCATGGCTGCTCCTCTACCGGGGGCGAGCGGACGTCACATGCGGCCCGGAGATCTACCGCAACTGCACGATCGGGGTGAAGGTCAGCACCGGCCTGGGCCGGCCCGGCATCGTCCTGTTCTGGTCGCTCGGAGTCCTAGCCCTCGCGATGACGTGGCTCACGACGCGTCGCCCACGGCCGGAGGCCGTGCCGCGCGCAGCAGCCGGGCGCGCGGGCACATCGGCCGCGAGCGTGGCCCCCGAGAGGAAGCACGTGACGCGCCCGGTGTCGGCGAACGTGCGCGGCGGGGCGACGCTCGCGGCGCTTGTGGCCGGTCAGCGCTTCCGAGACTCCGAGGAGTACGAGGTCCTTGCGCCGCACGCCGACGATGAGGACCTGATCGCCGGCTACCGCATCGAGGGGCTGCTCTCGCGGGACCCCTGGCGGCATACGACCTATGAGGCCAGCACGCCCGCCGGTCGGCGCGTTGCATTCAAGCTCGTTGACCTGCGCTCGGGCGATAGGCGACGCGAGGCGAAGCGCTTTCAGCGGCGAATCCGCGCGCGAGCCGCGATCGAGCATCCCCACCTACTTCCGATCTTCGACTGGGGGAGGCTCGATGACCAGTGCTACGTCGCCATGGGTCTGTGCAAGGCGCCCACCTTGGCCGACATGCTCAAGGCAGGTCCGATCAAGGTGAAGAGTTCCCTGCGCCTGCTCGCACAGCTGGCTGACGCACTCGAGACCGCACACGAGCGAGGGCTGATCCACCGCGAGCTGGCCCCGGAGAACGTGCTCGTGCAGCCAAGCGGAGGCGGGCACGTGTTGCTGGGCGATTTTGGGGCTGCCAACCCGGAGCGGCCCAGCGGACTGCTCGTCGACCTCGCTGAGCACACCGACTACGTGCCTCCGGAGAAGCTGAGGGACGAGCCGCTCACCCCCGCAAGCAACGTCTACTCGCTCGCCTGCATCCTCGTCGAGTGCCTCACGGGGAGCCCCCCGTACACCAGGGAGGGGCCGGGCATGGTCGCGTACGCTCACGCAGCCGAGCCGCCGCCGCGGCTTTCAGAGCGCCGGTCCGAGCTGCCGGTGACGATCGACGACGTGGTCGCGGCCGCAATGGCGAAGGACCCCCGGGAACGCCTTGAGTCTCCTCGCCGGCTGGTGGCCGCCGCGGCCGGCTCCCTGGGGTTGGATAGCGCCCCACCACCGGCGGACAGCGCTCGTGAAGGGTGGAAGACCAACGGTTCCTCGACAACTGCCACCTCTGACGACCGGGCAGTGCAGCCGCGCCGGGCGACTGGGCCATGGCCGGCGGCACTGCCGCGGAGCGCCCTCGCGCTCTCCCTCGTGGTCGTCGTCGCGGGGAGCGGAGCCCTGGGGTTGACCCTCGGGCGCTCGGGGGATGACAGGACCCCGACCGACCGTACCCCGGCAGGCGACCCGGCACGCCTCCGGGCAGAACGCGAGCGAACCGCCGCCCTCCGTGCGACCGACGGGGCGCTCGAGCGCCTCGACATCCGCCGCGCGAGTGCGCGCCGACGCCTGGCCACCGCGCGTACGAGGCGCGCGCAGGCGGACGCGGCCGCGGGGCTGGTGAGCGCATACGGCACCGCCGCTCGAGCGGTCCCAACGGAGTTTCGCGAAACGGCGCAGACCGCCTCCACCCTGAATGAGGCTAGCCAGGCCTATCGCCGCCTGGTGGCCGCCGCCCATCAGGGCAGTCGGCGCAGGTACACCATCGCCGGCCGCGAGGTGCGTCGCCGCGAGAGAGACCTCCAACAGGCCATTGCCCTGCTGAACAAAGCTCGACGCTAGGAAAGCGGAAGGCCGTTCCCCTGTGCCCTGTCAACATGCACACGTGCCGGAAGCCGATCAGGGAGAGGTCGTGGAGCGCCGCCCGGCTCCGATCCACGCCCGCTCGGCGATCGTCCATGACTGGTTCCAGGGCTTCCACGGCTCCGAGCGCGTCGTCGACGCGATCCGCGCGGGCCTGTTTGCGGCGGGAAACGCTCCGGACGTCTTCACCTTCCATGCGGCGCGCGAGTTGCTGCCACGCGAGCTGGCGGAGTCGATCGTGCGCGAGTCGCGACTCGCGGCACTGCCCGGCATGCGCCAGCGCGGTCACGACCCCGGGCGGTGGCGGCTGCTCGTCCCGGTGATGGCGCACTACTTTCGCAGCCTTGACCTGGAGCCCTACGACGTCGTGATCGCCTCGTCCCACGCCTTCGCCGTCCAAGTGCGTCCGCGGCCCGACGCGGCCTTCGTCTGCTACTGCCATACGCCGATCCGCTGGGCATGGCTTGCCGGCGAGGACCGCCGCAGCGCGGCCCTCGCGCCGCTGCTCGGGTGGCTGCGCAGGCGCGACCTCCAAGCGTCGCGGCGCCCGGACTGCTATGTCGCCAACTCGCAGGCGGTGCGCGACCGCATCCGGCGCCTGTACGGGCGCGACTCCGTCGTCGTTCATCCGCCGGTCGACGTCCAGGAGTTCGATCCTCGGGTCGAGAAGGAGCCGGGGCACTTTCTCTGGGTGAACCGGCTCGTGGCCTACAAGCGGCCGGCGGCCGTCGCGGAGGCCTTCCGCGATCTGCCGTACCGGCTGACGATGGTCGGGATCGGGCCGCTCGAGGCCTCGCTGCGCGCGGCGCTGCCGCCCAACGTGTCGCTGCACAGCTGGCTGCCGCGCGAGCAGCTGACGGCGCTGTACGCGCGCGCGTCGGGCTATCTCCACGTCGGCGAGGAGGACTTCGGCATCTCGATGGTGGAGGCGCTCGCCGCTGGAACGCCCGTCATAGGCTTCGGCCGCGGCGGCGCGCGGGACATTGTCCGCGAGGGCGTCGACGGCATCCTCGTCGACCGAGCCGATCCGCCCCAGATCCGGTCGGCGGTCGAGCGGGTGGCCGGCGAGCAGTGGAACCGCAGCGCGTTGCGCGCTCGCGCCGAGGAGTTCTCGCGCCAGCGTTTCCTCGAGCGGATGGCAGCGGTGGTCGAGCAGTATCGCCTCCGGTGAGGTGGTCCGGCCGTGGCCGCGCCGCGTCATAGGCGGGCGCATCTTGCCCGTACGCGCAGCGGGTACGCTTCCGCCGGGAGGCAACGACGTTCAGCGTCCGGCGCCCGGTGGCGCGGGCGTCTTCGGAGGCCTTCCCGTCATACGGCGGCCGAGCGACAGCGCCAGCCCTCCCTGGCGCCGGAAGGTCTCCACATCCTCGCGACGTAGCAGCAACGCCTCGCGCACGCTGAGGTTCCCCACGCGCAGGCCCCACGCGATCATTCCCGCCGCCAGTGCGCCGTAGGCAACGGACGAGGCGACGCCGGCGCCGACGATGCCCAGCAGCGGCAGCAGTCCCAGGTTCAGTAGGACGTTTGCGCCGAACGACGCCCCCGCTATCGCGACCATGCGTCCGGTACGGTCTTCGCGCAGGAGCCAATTGTAGAGCGGCCTGTACGCCGCCATAAAGACCATGCCGGGCAGCAAAGCCAGCAGGGCCTCGTAGGCCGGGGCGAACGGCGGTCCGAACACGAGCGGGATCATCAGCCACATCGTGCTCGCGAAGAGCACGGCCAGCGCCGCCGCCAGCGCGCAGTTACAGCGCACGGCCTTGAACGTCAGCGTCGCGGACTGGCTGATGCCACCCTGCGCCTGGGCCGGCAGCACCGCGGCAGCGACCGGCGTAGACAGGATCAGGATGACCTCCGCGACGACCACCGCGATGGAGTACAGCCCGGCCTCACGGGTGCCCAGCAGAGCGTTGACCAGAAGGATGTCGGCCCGCAGTAGCAGATACCAGAACAGGAATCCGGGATGCAGTCTCAGCCCGTAGGCGATGACGCGCCTCAGCGCGGCTCGGTCGCGAGACGGCTTCAGGGTCAAGAACGACGTGCCCCAGATCATGTGCAGTAACCAGGCAACGGTGACGTTCAGCGCGTACAGCAGGAGGGCCGTCACGACGGTCAGCTCTCCCAGCAGCGCCAGTACGAGGACTCCGCTGAACTGTGCCCCAGCGCCGGCGAGCAACGCCGCCTGCGAACGCACGAGCCTGCTTCCCAGCTGGAACAGGCCCATCAGCCAGTTGAGGTGGATGCCGACGGGCACACTGAAGGCGGCGACCAGAACGGCGGTCGCACCGATCCCCGCGAACACCGTTTCTCGCGTCAACATAAAGAAGCCGACCTGCAGCAGCAGCGCCACCGGCGCCATCAGGAGCGCCGCCGCAGTCGCCACCCGTGCGATCGCTCGCAGGCCGTAGAGCTTCTGCGCGTAGAAGTAGGTGTTGGCAAACTCGAGGCCGATCAGGCAGATCGCCAGAGACGACGAGGCGGCGGCGAGCGCGACGGCAAACTCTCCGCGCCCGCTGGGCCCGAGCGCACGCGAGACGATGAGCGTGCCGAGCAGTGCCAGCACATGCGTCAGGAGCTGCCCGCCGAACGCCACGGCCGCGGTCGAGGCGATCGTCTTCGGGCGTCCGGGTCTCATTGGGGACGACTTCCCTGACTGCCCCCTTGTGCGGCAATGGCGAGCGGGCTGGTTGCGACCACATCGCTACGGCGCGTCCGGAACGAACGAGATGGTGTCTGCGCAGCCAAGCGTCAGAAGTTAAAGCGACTCACGGGCCTCGCCGCTGGTTACCCGCCGCGGTCATCCGGATCAGGAGCAGGTCGTCCCCCACTGCCACGGTGAAGGACCGGGCGGTGCGGCGACCGGAGGCCGTCGCCGCCTGCGTCGGACGGTAGCTTGCGAGCGACATGGCGCGGTCCAGCGTCACCCGCACCCGAGCGGGCGGATTGGCGATGTCCGTCCGCGCGCTCTCGTCCCACACCTTCGAGTCCTGCCACAGCGCCAGCCAGTACGAGCCGTCGGCCTTCTGCAGCAAGACGTCCCTGACCGCGCCGCGAGGGCCTGCGCCGTCGGGATCGGCGATGTTCGCCAGCGCGTGGCGCAGCGGTCTGCGCGGCCCGTTGCCAGGGCTGTCCAAGAGCGCGATGGTGTTCTTCAACGCGATCGCGCTCGGCTTGTGCGACCAGTCGCTCTCGAACAGGCCATAGTTGAGCTCAACGTCGGCGAGCGCCGGGTCGGGGCGCTCGTCGACCAGCTCGTAGACGAACGTGCGCCTGACCCCGCCCCGCGCGTACTCGAGGAACAGGCGCGGCAGGTAGATCGCCGCCGCCCGCTGCGACACCGGCGGATGCTCGCCGGTGGCGTTCAGCGCGTCGTGGTACCCCGTCTCCGTCGCATAGACGGGGACGCGCGCGCCGCCGAACTGGCTCGCGCGCACGTCGGCCATCTGCGCGGCGAACGGGTGACCGTCCCGGCTGCCCGGGTGCCTGCCGCCGGGATAGGGATGTATCGCGCCGCCATCGGCGCTGGCGGAGATGTCACCGAGCTGCCTGTCGTCGGCCTGCACCGACGGCCCCATGACGGGCACCGTCAGGGGCGGCCCGAATGCCGACCCCCTGGCCTGGCTGTGGATCTGGCGCTGGCAGGCGCGCGTCAGCGTGGGCCAGTCTGCTCCCGCGGCCACCAGGTCGGGCTCGTTGACGCCCTCCAGTGCGTCCAGTGACGAGCGGACCCGGCGCTTTGCGTCATCGACATAGGTGGTCCACGGAACGCCGCCCGGCTCGACGCGGCAGGCGATCAGCGTGCTCTTGATCCCGGCGGCCGCCAGGTCGTTGACGCGATCGAAGAACTGCTCCGTGCGGCCCGGGTCGAGCCCGTCGCGGATGTGACGTATGCCGAGCTCCAGCAGGCGCCGCTTGACCATCGCGTAGTCGCCGTAGGACGTGTCGAGGTAGAACAGGTGCGTGTTGACGCCGATCGTGTCGACGAATGCGCGCGCGTCGAGCGGGACCGGGGACGCCGGAGCGCGAGGCGGCGGCGCTGCCGGGCAGGGCCGGCCGTCCGTGCAGCCGCGGTCGGGGCCCGTGTCGCGCGAGCCATCCGGGCGCAGCACGACGGCCCCCAGCAGCGCGAGCAAGGTAGCGGCGATCACGATCCTCCGGGACATTCTCCGTCACACGCTAGGCGACGCCGAAGCCGCCCGAGCCGCTACGCCGGCACGCGAGCGCCGCTATGCCGCGCGTCGAGCGCCCCGCAGCGCCAGACGAGCGTGAGCGCCCGCGTACCTGAGCGCGAGCGCGCGAACGGCCGGCCCGGCCTCCACGCGGGATTGCGGAGCTTCGATCAGCTCCACGAGCGGTTCGACCGCGCGCTGCCACGTGAGCTGCTGGCGGAACCGGGCGACCCTATCGCGGGTGCGTGCGTATTCATCGGGCTCGTCGCAGAGCTCGAGGATCGCCCGGGCACAGTCGTCGACGTCCTCGAAGCGCACGGTCCGTCCCAGCCCGTTGCGCTCGACGAGGTCGCTCAACGCTCCGCCTTCGGTCGTCACGACCGGAAGGGCGGCCCAGAAGTAGTCCAGCAGCCGCGTCCTGTAGGCGAACGTCGTCTCGACGTGCCGCGAGTGGACGTTGACGCCGATGTCCGCGGCAAGCAGGTAGTTCTGGCGCTCCTTGTATGAGATCCAGCCGAAGTCGAAGAAGACCGTACGGTCCTTGACGCCGAGTTCCTCCGCCAGCCGGATCGCGCGCTCGGTCGTGGTCATCTCGCCGTAACCGGAGGCGTTCGGGTGGCGGAGCCCGAGACAGTAGAGCTTGACGTCGTCGCGGGCGGCGGAGATCTTCGCCATCGCCCTGATCAGCGTCTGCGGGTCGAACCAGTCCCAGAGGTTGCCTGGCCAGATCAGCACCCTGTCGCCGTCGCGGGCCTGGGGAAGCGCCGCGCGGACGTCGTCGCTGCTCGCCCTCGGCGGATCGACGTCGACCCCCAACCCGACTGCTCGCACCAGGTGCCCGAGCGTCGGATCGAGCCTGTAGTCCTCGAGGGCGACCCTGCCGAGTGCCGCCAGCGCTCCGAGCAGCGCATGACGCTGCTCGTCGTTGGCGCCGATGAACGCCCTTCCGGTAAGGAGCAGCATCCGGTGGCGCAGGCAGTAGGCCTCCCAGCGCAGGCGTTGCTCGGGGCCGGCGCTGTCGCGGGCGCCGAGGAAGGTCAACATCTCGAAGAAAGGCGCGTACAGATCGTAGATGGTGCGCACGCCGGTCCCGGCGAGGAACACCATGCTCCTGAAGTCGAGACCGCCCTGGGCGACGATCACGTCGAAGGACCCTGCGAGCTCGCGCATCTGGCGGTGGCGGCGCGCCCGCGTGCCGATCGCGCGCACATCGTCGAGCTTCACCTCCCGCGGGTCGTTCGTGACCATCAACGTGACGTCGAAGCGGCCTTCGCGCGCCAGCTCGCGCGCGAAGTGGTAGTGACGGATTCCCGGCGCCGCCATCTTCTCGCCGACGAAGTCGTTCGGGGCGAGCAGGATCCGCTTCTTCATCGCCCGCCGTCGCGTAGGGCGCTGCAGAGGCGATCGCATGACAGCGACCAGGCAGGCGGTCGGCGGCCGGGCGCGGCTGGCACACCGCTAGGGTTGGCCGGGTCGTGCACGGCAAGTCCTCCACTCCACGGGCGGCGTCGTCCGGCTCCCGTGTCCTCGTAACCGGGGCGGCGGGATTCATCGGATCGCATGTCGTCGATCACTGCTTGGCCGCCGGGATGCACGTTGTTGCGACCGACGACCTCTCGGGCGGCTTCCGCGAGAACGTCGATCCGCGCGCGCAGTGGATTCAAGGCGATCTCCGCGACGGCGATTTCGTCGCCTCGCTGTGGGGCGGCGGGCGGTTCGACGTCGTCTACCACCTGGGAGCGTACGCAGCTGAGGGACTGTCGCATTTCATCCGAGCCTACAACTACCGGACGAACCTCGAGGCGAGTGCCAACCTGATCAACCAGGCGGTCCTCGGGGAGGCCTCCCGCTTCGTCTTCACTTCGTCGATCGCCGTCTACGGCGCCGGGCAGGTTCCCATGTCCGAGCGGATAGCCCCCCGTCCGGAGGATCCGTACGGAATCTCGAAGTACGCAGTCGAGCTTGACCTCGCTGCGGCGCACGAGATGTTCGGGCTCGAGTACACGATCTTCCGGCCGCACAACGTCTACGGCGAGCGCCAGAACGTCGCCGATCGCTATCGCAACGTCATCGGCATCTTCATGAACAGCGCGCTGCGGGGGGCCCCGATGCCGGTTTTCGGTGACGGCCGCCAGACTCGCGCGTTCTCGCACGTCGACGACGTCGCGCCGCTGATCGCTCGCGCTCCGGCGGTGCCCCAGAGCGTCAACGAGGTCTACAACGTCGGCGCCGACACCCCCTACTCGATCCTGGAGCTCGCCGAGGAGGTGGCTCGCGCCTTCGGCGTGCAGCCGGTGCTCGAGCACCTTCCGCCGCGCAACGAAGTCGTCCACGCGTTCTCCGATCACGCCAAGGTTCGCGCCGCCTTCAACCCGCCAGAGCCGCTGGACCTCAGGACCGGCATCCAGCGCATGGCGGCCTGGGTCCGCGAGCACGGCCCGCGTGATCCGGTCGAGTTCGCCGGCCACATCGAGATCGACCGCAACCTGCCGCCGAGCTGGAGCCGTCCCGCGGCCGATACGGCTGACGGCTCGCTGCTCGTCCCGCGGGCGAGCGGCTAGCTCCCGGCGCTCGGGTAAGACCTCGTCGAGCAGCGCGCGGCGGTCGCCGAGGTATGACCATCGGTCGGGAGTGTCCTAGCCCGCTTGACCATGGACGCGCGGCCGAGCCGCGAGGGGGCTCGTGCCTGTGTCCAGTCCGGGCCGGATCGCTAAAGCGGTGTGGCCTGCCATGCGATGCCTGCTCCCATGCTTGCTCTCACGGCGCTGGTCGCTGTACTCACTCTCGCACTCACCGGCACGGCCGTCGCCTCGACGGATACCTGCTACTCGAGCGAGGGCTGCACGGAGGAGGCCCGCAGTGCCAAGGACTTCACCGCCAGCGCCGGGGTCAACACGCACCTGGGCTACAGCCAAACCATCTATTGGCGAGATTGGCCGATGATTCGCGATCGCCTGCTCGAGTTGGGCGTGTCGCACATCCGCGACGGCACGTTCCCCGTCGGCTACCCGGAGATCATCGCGCCGACGATCGCTGCCCGCTACAACGAGTTGAACGCGGCGGGGATCAAGGGCAACCTGCTGGTTGGACATGAGCAGGCGATGGAAGCGACGACGCTGGCGCAGCGCTTGCACTGGATCAAGGCGAACGTCGCCGAGTTCACGACGTCTATCGAGGGCAGCAACGAGTTCGACACGCAGGGCGCAAACGCCGACCGCATCAAGTCGCTGCGCGCAATGCAGTGCGATATCTACCAGCGCGTGAAGGCCGACCCGGTCCTGATGTCAAAGCCCGTGATAGGCCCGAGTTCAGGCAACTTTTACTCCGATGACATCTGGTACAACGAGATCGGGGACCTCAGCCCCTGCCTCGACAAGGGCAACCTGCATAGCTATTCGGGCGCGGACCCCCCGCATCGTCGCTTGAGCAGGGACATGTCGGTTGCGATGAGCTGGGCGCGCACAACCCATGGTGACAAGCCGTTATGGGCGACCGAGTTCGGCTACTGGAACACGACGGGTCAGAATGGCGTCTCGGAGGAAGCAGCCGCGACGTACGTCCCGCGCGCCTTCATGGAGAACTTCCGGCGTGGGATCGAGCGCAGCCAGGGCTACGAGCTGATCGACCTCAACACGGGCTCGGATCAGGTCATCGACAACTACGGGTTGCTGCGCACCGACGGCACACGCAAGCCGGCGTTCACGGCGTTGCGCAACCTGCTGGGGATCGTCAAGGACACGCGCCCCGCGTCCGGCCGGTTGGGCTTCCGGATCGCCTGCACCGCGAACTGCCGGGACGGCGATCCCAACGCATACCCCACTCGCGACGGGCCGATCCGTCATGTCCTGCTCAAGCACTCCACGGGCGCCTACTACCTCGCCGTGTGGTCGGAGTCGACGGTCTGGGACCCGGCTACCCGGACAGACACGCCGAAGGCAGCTCAGGGTCTCCGCCTGAACCTGCATGAGGCACCGGCAAAGGTCGAGATCTTCGACCCGAACGACGCCACCACACCCCTGACTACGGACACGTCCGGTAGCCAGACCATCAACACGGTCGCGCCTGACAAGCTGCGCCTGATCAAGATCACCCCTGCGGACGCGCCTCCCCCGTCCGTCTCCCCGCCGGCGGTCCCGGCCGGGGTGGTCAGCGGCGATCCCGATGTCCCCACTGCCGGCGAGAGCTCGCCGCCGCCACCACGGCAGACGGACTGCAGCCGCCCGAAGGGTGTGAAACGCATCACGTTCAGCAAGACGAAGTACGCCAACGTTCGCGCGCACTACGTCCGTGCGGTCAAGCGAGGCTGGCCGCGCATCCTGGTGCTCAACCGCACGGGCGCCAAACAGCGACGCGACAAGCTGCTTGGGAAGATGGCGAGGGCGGCCGGCCGCGATCGCGCGCAATATCCACCCGCGATAGGTCGCGGGCGCGGAAGCCGCGCTCTCAAGCGCGGGAGCCAACCGGCGGGGTGGCGCGCCGACGTCAAGTACGTGCCATCGAGCGAAGGCCGGTCCCACCGCGCGGCGCTGGAAGCCACGCTCAAGCGATTCTGTGACGGCACGCGCTTCCGCTACATCTTCAAATAGCCGCACTCGGCTTCCGTCCACCTTGCGCCCCTAGCGTGACGGCGTGTCATCGAGACGGCCCACCTCCGGTAGCTCGCATGTCTCTCCCGCCCCCGGGAGTCGATCAGCCGTTCGGTCGGCGGCAGTCGGCAGACGCGTCGCGAGCCCGGCGGCGTGGCTCACCGCCAGCTCGATGAGCTGGCAGACGAGCTTGATTGCCTCTTGCGGCGTCGCGGTCCCCGTCGGTAGCGAGAGGCAGCGGTCGAGCAGGTGCTCCGTGACGGGCAGCGGCGCGTGCGGGTCGCTCCGCGAACGGTAGGGCTCCATCCGGTGACAACCCGGATGGAAGTATCGCCGCGCGAGCACGTTCTCCGCGACGAGCAGCCGCTGAAGGTCGTCTCGATCGATGCCCGCGATACCGGGATCGATCTCCACCTCGATGTAGTGGCAGTTGGAGCTCTCCGGCCGCTGCAGCGACAGCAGTTCGACGCCCGGCACGTCCGCCAGCCAACGCCGGTAGTGCTCATAGTTCTCTCTGTTGTGCTCGATGAAGTGGTCGAGCGCATCGAGCGACGCGAGCCCCATGGCCGCCGCCGGCTCGCTCATCTTGGCGTTCGTACCAAGCGATACAACGATGTCCTCGTCCACGAAGCCGAAGTTCCGCATGCGCGCGGCTCGCTCTGCGAGCCCCGGATCGTCTGTTGCGATCGCGCCGCCCTCGAAGCTGTTCGCGACCTTGGTCGCGTGGAAGCTGAAGATCGTCGCGTCGCCGCACGCGCCGATCGGCTTGCCCGGGCGCGAGCAGCCGAGCGCCTGCGCGGCGTCGAACAGCACCGCCAGCCCCCGGTCGCGGGCGAGCGCCTCCAGCGCCTCGACATCGCACGTCCGCCCCCACAGGTGGACGCCGAGCAGTGCAGCGGTGCCTGGGCCCGCGACCGCCGCAGCGCGACCGGGGTCAATGCACAGGCTGCGCGGATTGACGTCGGCGAAGGCGGGGACGAGACCTTCCCACGCGAGTGCGTGCGCGCTGGCAACGAAGGTCAGCGACGGCATCACGACCTCGCCGCGCAGGTCCAGCGCGCGAGCCGCTAGCTGCAGCGCCAGCGTCCCGTTGCAGGTGGCCACGCAATGCCGGGCGCCGACCGCCTCCGCGAGCCGCTGCTCGAACTCGCGCACGTAGCGCCCGTCGTTGGTAAGCCAGCGCCGGTCCAGCGCGTCGGCTATGCGCCGCAGGATGGCCTCGCGGTCGCCTACGTTGGGGCGACCGACGCGCAGCGGCTCGGAGAAGGCGGGCTCACCCCCGAGCAGCGCGAACTCCTCGGGCGAGGACTTCAGCCGGCCTGGGCGTGGCATGAGCCCGAGCGGGATCCTCCGTATAGGCTTGGGCGCGGCGGGCTCGGGACGCTCATAGGCCACACATGGCGACCGAGCGGTTCATCGCCTTCGAGGCTCGGTACGAGGGGGAGCGGGCGCTTGAAGCGGTGACGCACATGCTCGGGCACACGTGGGGCAGCGCGCATGCCAACACCCTAACAACCGCTACCGCACGTTCCCAGACCTACGATGAGCGCTGGAGGCGAACGGCTCGACCCACCGGGCGCTGCGGCTTCTTTCCACCTACAGCAGCCCCTGAGCCGCTCTCATGACGCGAATGCGCCAGCGCTCCTCGGCGCGACTGGAAGACACGGGAGCACCTGCGCATCGGGCCAGGCCAACGTGACGGCGGCACCGGCGCCTGCGAGCTGGACCAGCGCCTAGGATGAGGCTCCGCCGCCGCAGGCGACGGAAGTGCCCCGGGGCCTCGCATGGACCAGATCACCTCTGCTCGTCGCACCACGACCACGGTCCGGCCATCGAGTGGCTGGGTGGCGGTACGACCGCGGGAGCTGTGGCACTACCGGGAGCTGTTCTACTTCCTCACGTGGCGGGACATCAAGGTTCGCTACAAGCAGACCGCGTTCGGAGCCGCCTGGGCGGTGCTTCAGCCGTTCCTTACGATGGTCGTCTTCAGCCTCTTCTTCGGGAGGCTCGCCGGCATCCCGTCGGGTGACGTGCCCTACCCGGTCTTCGCTTTCGCCGCGCTCGTGCCGTGGACCTTCTTCGCCACTGCGGTCGCCCTTGCCGGCAACAGCCTCGTGGAACAGGAGCGCATCCTGGCGAAGGTCTACTTCCCGCGCCTGATAGTCCCGTCCGCGGCGGTGCTGGCGTCCCTCGTGGACTTCGCGATCGCCTTCGTCGTGCTGCTGCTCATGATGCTGGCCTACGGCATCGTTCCATCGGCGGCGATCCTGACGCTGCCGTTGTTCGTTCTGTTGGCGGCCGCAAGCGCGCTGGCGGTCGGCCTCTGGCTGTCGGCGTTAAACGTGCTGTACCGGGACGTGCGGTACGTGATTCCATTCCTCGTGCAACTCTGGCTCTTCGTCTCCCCGGTCGCCTATCCGTCGAGCCTCGTGCCGGAGCCCTGGGACGCCGTCTACGGCCTCAACCCGATGGCAGGTGTGATCGACGGGTTCCGCTGGGCGCTCCTCGGCCAGGCGGAGCCTCCAGGACTGATGCTCGTGGTATCCGTGGCGTCGATCGCGGCGCTGCTCGTCGGCGGGCTCCTATACTTCCGGCGCATGGAACGCTCGTTCGCGGACGTCGTGTGAGCGATGACGGATGTCGCACTCCGCGCAGTTGAACTAGGCAAGAAGTACCGTATCGGCGAGCGCCAGACCTACCAGACGATCCGCGACGTCATCGCTGCAGCGGCGCGGACCCGGCTGCGTCGACTGAGCACTCGCAGCGGACCCCGCTCCTCGACGGAGGAGTGGATCTGGGCGCTCGATGACGTCTCCTTCGAGCTCGGTGAGGGAGAGGCACTGGGCATCATCGGTCGCAACGGAGCGGGCAAGACCACGCTCTTGAAGATCCTCTCGCGCATCACGGAGCCCACAAAGGGACACGCCGACATCACCGGCCGCGTCGGCGCGCTGCTCGAGGTTGGTACCGGCTTTCACCCCGAGCTGACGGGCCGTGAGAACATCGCACTCAACGGCGCCATCCTCGGCATGCCTCGCGCCGAGATCGAAAGGAAATTCGACGACATCGTGACTTTCGCCGGTGTCGAGCGGTTCATCGAAACTCCCGTCAAGCGCTACTCAACCGGCATGCACGCGCGGCTCGCGTTCGCGGTGGCCGCACACTTCGAGCCCGACGTCCTAATCGTCGACGAGGTGCTCGCCGTGGGCGATGCAGCGTTTCAGAAGAGGTGCATGGGCAAGATGACCGACGCCGCCAGAAGCGGACGGACCGTGCTCTTCGTCAGTCACAACATGGCGGCGATCGAGAGCTTGTGCAGTCGCGCGATCTGGCTTGAGGGCGGACGGTGCGTGGCCGACGGAGGGCCCTCGGAGGTCATCTCGCGCTACCTCTCGACGTCGCTCTCGGTGCAAAACGACCACCTCTGGCCTGACCCCGACGTGGCTCCCGGCAGCGAGCAGGTGCGCATGCGGCGTGCCCGAGTGCGACCCGAGCGAGGCAGCCCTGACGATCCGATATTCGTGACGACGCCCTTCGTGATCGAGTTTGAGTACTGGAACATGCGAGCCGGCGCTCACCTCAACCTGAGCCTGCACGTTTTCAACGAGCAGGGGGTCCTGGTCTTCAATGCCCGGCCGGCGGAGGAGACCGTCTGGCGGGGGCGGCCCTTTCCGTGCGGTCTGTTCCGTGACAGGTGCCACGTGCCCGGCAACCTTCTCAACGTCGGCATGCACGCGATCGAGCTCTTGGTGGTCGCGGAGTCCAGGCACGTGATTCACCGGATGGAGGATGTCTTGGCGTTCGAGGTGCGCGACGTCGATGAGGTCGAGGAGGGCTGGTACGACGCGTGGGTCGGTGCGGTCCGGCCGCGACTGGCGTGGGAGACGGAGCAGGTGGCCGCGCTCGACCAGGTAGCGCTCGGCGATGGCTAGTACCACAACCAACGGCCGGGCGTACGCTGACCCAGGTTACGCGCTTTCTCTCTACGAGTTCGGCGTTCCCCACATGCTGCCCCGCTGCGGTGGATGGGTTCTGGAAAGGCAAATCGACGGCACCCGCGAGCGTGACCTGATGGGGCCGTACCCCCTCTTTTCCTGCACCGACTGGTCCAAGCTCGCCGACGACGTCGAGGACCTTGGCGACTCGACGGTGAGCCTGGTCCTCGTCGTCGATCCGCTTGCCGATGTCGAGGCGTCGCAGCTCGAACGAGCGTTTCCGGATCGCCTGCAGACCCTCCGGATGCACTTCATCCGCGACTTGCACGGTCCGGTGAGCATCACGGCGCATCATCGTCGTGAAGTGCGCCGCGCCGCGCGCGCGGTGGAGGTCGAGATCTGCGCAAAGCCGATCGAGCGCCTGGACGACTGGATGCGTCTCTACGAGGGACTCGTTGCGCGCCACGGAGTGGTTGGCATCAGCGCGTTCTCCCGGGCATCTTTCCGCGGACAGCTCGCACTCGACGGGATGATCGCTTTGCGCGCCGTGCGGCACCGGCGCACGGTGGCCATGTCGCTGTGGTTCGAGGACGCGCCGAACGCGCACTACCACCTCGCGGCCTCCTCGGCCGAGGGCTACGAGGTCGGCGCGTCCTACGCGCTCGTGGCCGCGGCGCTGGAACACCTCCGCGAGCGCGGCGTCCGCTGGGCCGATCTCGGCGGGGTGCCCGGGGCCGCATCGCGCGATCACGGGCTGGCGTACTTCAAGCGCGGCTGGGCCAGCGGTGAGCGGCCCGCCCGCCTGTGCGGCCGGATCCTCAATCCGACGGTCTACGCGCAGCTCCCCGGCCGCGGTCGTGGCGCGCCGGCAGAGTGGTTCCCCAAGTACCGAGCCATCGAGCGCGGTGGCGGGCCAGGCCTGAGTCGAGGGCTGCAGGTCAGCGGCGCCGGGGAGGCGAATCACCCGACGCCCGGCAAGGGCTAGACCGCCATGGCTTCCCCGTCAGCCGCGAGTCCGGGTGAGGCACCCGTGCGGGTTAGCGTGCTGGTCATGTGCTATCAGCACGAGCGGTACATAGGCCGCGCCCTCGACAGCGTCCTGGAGCAGGACGACGGCCTCTCCTACGAGGTCCTCGTCGGAGACGACGCGTCGGATGACGGGAGCCGCGCCATCATCGCCGAGTACGCCGAGACGCACCCGGATCGCATCCGGACGTTCTTTCCCGAGGGTAACTGCGGCCTTCAAGGCAAGGCGATGTTCAACGCGCTCCTGGAACGGGCAAGGGGCGAGTACGTCGCCAAGCTCGACGGCGACGACTATTGGACGTCACCGGCCAAGCTCCGGCGACAGGTCGCGTACCTCGATGCCCATCCCGAGTACTCGATGTGCTTTCACAACGTCCTTTGGCGCCACGAGGGCGGCTCGCGCCCCCCCGTGCCCTACAACGCGGCCGACCAGGCGTCCGAGCTCGAGATGCATCACCTCCTCGGCGCCAATCCCGTGGCTTCGTGCTCTGCGGTCTTCCGGCGTGAGGCGATCCATCCGCTGCCGGCGTGGTTCTTCGAGCAGCTGTGGGGCGACTGGCAGCTGAACCTCCTGGCCTCGCGGCGGGGCAAGATCCACTATCTCCCCGAGCTCATGGCGGTCCACCTCACACACGCGGGCGGGATGTGGTCCCGGCTATCGCGGCTAGAGGCCCTCGAAGGCATCACGACCTGCCAGGAGGGCATGCGTGAGGTGGTGCCTCCAGAGCTCGAGTGGCGCCGTCGTGCAGCGCTCGGCGAGACCTGGTTCAAGCGGGCAGTCGAGCACGCGCGCCTCGCCGATCGTAAGGAGGCTCGCCGCTGCCTGGGTGAAAGCTTCCGCCTGCGGCCGCTCAACGTGCGGCGGCTGCGTCCGGGGGACGGGGAGAGGCGGCGGATCCTGCTGTGGCTGCGGCTGAACGCAGCCCGGGTCCTGCCGCGCTCCGCGAACGCGGCCCGGCGAGCAGAGCAGCGAGCGCTGTCTCGGGCGGAGCCTTCAGACGAGCGGCCCCTTGCGAGCGCGGAGCGGGTTGATCGTCGCGCCGGCGCGTAGCTCGCCGGTCAGGCCCGCCTCGTGCCATTGCGTGGTCAAGGAGCGCACGGCGACGTCCTCCCGCACCGCGTTCGAGGACAGCTGCGCATCGCGTCCGAGCCACATCTCCACGGCGGCGGCCGCGTCGTTGAACCCGGCCTGCGCCCGTAGCGCGACGGTACTCGAAAAGCGGAGGTTGACGTCATGGCAGTAAAGCGTCCCGTCCAGGGCGGGGCGGAACTGCACGTTGCACGGCCCGGTTACCCCGAGCAGCTCACAGATCCGGCTGGCGCGCGAGGAAGCCACTTGGTCGTACCGCAGCAGCCGGGCCCAAACGGTGGTGCCTGAAACGAGCCGCCGCTCCATCGCCACTGCGCCCATGAGCCGCTTGCTCCTGCTGTACAAGCATGCCACCGTGAGCTCCGGACGGTCTGCCGCCACGAACTGCTGGAGGATGAATGCGCCGTCGCCCCCCCAGCGCGAGAGCTCGTCAGGTGACGAGGTCAACGTCACTCTCGAGGACCCCGAGCCAAATCGAGGCTTGACCACCCATGGAGGCTCATAGCGCCCGATAAGGGCGTCGACGCCCGGCGCGTCATCGCAGCTCACCGTGTCCGGCGTCGGAAGCCCGCCGCGCTTCAGAGCTCCGTGCATGCGCAGCTTGTCCCGCGCGAGCCCTAGACGCGAGTACTCGTCGACTCCTAGGACGACCCCGGAACCCCGCTCGATCTGTTGCCCGTGCAGCGCCAGCGCCTCCAAGACGTCCTCTTGCCCGGCGAGCACGACGGCGACCCGTCGCCTCGCGCAGGTCTCGGCAAGCCATGCGGGAAAGTCGGGGTCCTTGGCAGGCGGCGACAGGTATGCCGCGTCGGCGAGGTACAGGCCCGGCGACTCGGCGGTGATGCAGGCGGCTTCGATCCAGTAGGTACGCTGCGCGCAACGGAGAGCCTGGATGATCCCCTGCCCGACGAGGTCGCCGGCGGCCAGCACGAGGACGCGATCGGCGCTCTCAGCGCAGCTCATCCCCACCACCGTCCACGGCCGCCTTCCATGTCGCGGGATCGCGGGCGGCGCGCCTCGCGAGTGCCGGGCCGGTGCGCAGCGGCCGATCGCCGCGCGGCTCGACGCCCCAGCATCCCTCCCGGAACGCCTGGTGACAGAGGAAGTGCCAGGTCGCGTGGCGCAGCCACGACGGGCGGAGGCGCGGGATCACGTTCAGCGCGCTGAGCAGCATGGCCTTCCCGCGATGGCGCGCATCGGAGGGGCGCGGCAGTGGCCAGTCGGGGACGCGGTCGCGGAGGAGCATGGCGGACCTTCCCAGCGTCCTCATCCTGCGCAGCGACGCCGGCAGGTCGTAGGGATGGAAGTGCTCGACCACGGCGGCGGGGTCGTAGCTCAGGCGCATACCGGCCCGCTCGAGGCGCAGGCCGAGCTCGATGTCCTCGAACGCCGCGTGCGCGAAGCCCTCGTCGAAGCCGCCGCCGGCGAGCAGGAAGGACCGCTTGGCGGATACGTTCGCGGTGTAGAAGCATGAGCCGCGGACGTCCTCGGGATCGGCGATCTGAGCGAAGTCGAACTGGACTCCGGAGTTCAGCCAGTCCATGAAGGGCGACGGCCTGCTCTCGGGAGCCCACTGCACATGGCCAAGGAGCGCCGCTCGCGCCTCCGGGCGGCGTCTGTGCAGGCGCCCGTGGCGCTCGACGAGATCGGCCCGCGGCCACGTGTCGTCGCCGATGAACAGGCACACCGTGCCGCGGGCGGCCGCGATCCCCACGTTGCGGGCCGCGGCAGGGCCGCGTGGTCGCTGCTCGAGCACCGACACGGGCACCGGCGAGTGCGCGGCCCGCGACCGGACCGTCGCCACCGTGGCATCCGTAGAGCCGTCGTCAACCACGATCACCTCGAACGGGAGCACGGTCTCCTGCAGGATCAGGCGCTCGAGCGTCTCGGTCAGGACGTCAACGCGGTCGCGCGTCGGGATGATGACGCTGAGCTCGATCACCTCGGCAGGCTGGGTAGGCATGGTTCGGTGCGGACAGCAGGTCGCCGATCACACGGCGGCCGGAGGAGACTGACCGAGCGGCACGGTGACGTCGTGCGCCGGGCCGTGTCGCGGCTGGGGCGCGGCCTCGTGGCGGCCGACCACGATCTTCGTCGCCGTAGCGCTGACGTCATCGACGAGGTACTCGGGCGGCACCCGCCAGCGCGGTCGCTCCTGGAGCACAAGCCGCACGCAGCGGGCGATCGCCTCCGAGTGCGCTCCGCTGAGGATGTTGCTGCCGCACTCCAGCGTCTCCGGACGCTCGGTCACGTCACGGATCGTGACGTTGGGGATGCGAAAGATGCAGCACTCCTCCTGAACGGTGCCGCTGTCGCTCAGGACGCAGAAGGCGGAGCGCTCCAGCGCGATGAAGTCAAACAGGCCGAACGGCTCCGGGAATCGCAGCAGGGCGCTCTCCTGGTCGAGTCCGAAGCGCGTCATCCGCTTGCGCGTGCGGGGGTGCGTGCTGACCACGATCGGCAGCCCGTGCTCGTGCTCCAGCAGCCGGAGGGCATCGATGAGGGAGCGCAGGCGGTCCTCCACGTCGACGTTCTCCTCGCGGTGCATCGTGACGAGGAAGAAGCGGTGGGCCTCGAGCCCGAGGCGCGACAGGACGTCCGAACGGGCGATCGCGTCCTCGTGGTGGCGGATCACCTCGAGGATCGGGTTGCCGATCACGAAGATCCGGTCGCCGGCGATCCCTTCGCGGAGCAGGTTCGTGCGGCTGCGCTCCGTGTAGGGCATCAGAATGTCGCTCGAGTGGTCGATGACCCGCCGGTTGACCTCCTCGGGCACGCGGTCGTCATAGCATCGGTTGCCGGCCTCCATGTGGAAGACGGGGATGCCCATGCGCTTGGCCACGATCGCCGACAGCGCGCTGTTCGTATCGCCGAGCAGCAGCAGCCGGTCGGGCTGGTGGGCGGACAGCACCTGCTCGGTCTCGACCAGGATCTTTGCGATCTGCGCTCCGAATGTGGCGCTGCGAACCGCGAGCACGTGGTCGGGCTGGCGGACGCCGAGCTCCTCGAAGAAGACGCCCGCGAGACTGTGGTCGAAGTTCTGGCCGGTGTTGACGAGGACGTGATCGCAGACGGCGTCGAGCTTCTCGATGACGCGGCTGAGACGGATTATCTCGGGCCGCGTTCCGAGGAGGGTCATCACCTTCATCTGGGAGCGCTCACGCGAGCATGTCTTCCTCCAGCACCAGCTCGCTGTCCGGCAGGAGCCTGTGCCTGGCGAGGAAGCCGACCAGCTCTGCGCTGGACATGAGATCGTCGCGCGAGCTGTACTCGCGCTCGAGGGTCGGCGCCTCGAACTCCGCGCGTCGCAGCTCCGGCAGGCGCGGCAGGATCACGTAGTACGGATCACGGGCCACCGTTTGGTGGGACTCCTCCTCTGAGACGAGGATCTCGTGCACCTTCTCGCCCGGGCGGATGCCGCTGACGATGGTCTCGATCGGGCGCTCGCCGACGAGCGCGTCTGCGATGTCGACGACGCGCGCCGACGGGACTCGCGGGATGTACGTCTCGCCGCGCTCGCCGTCTGCGAGCGCTGCCAGGATGGTGTCGACGGCCTCCTCGAGGCTGAGCAGGAAGCGGGTCATCTCCGCGTCTGTGATCGTGATCGGCCCGCCCTGCCGGATCTGGTGGTGGAACAGTGGGATCACCGAACCGCGCGAGGCCAGCACGTTGCCATAGCGCGCGCAGACGAAGCGCGTGCTCGGGCACTCGAGGTTGGCCTGGATGAAGATCCGCTCCTGGACGGCCTTCGTCATCCCCATGACGTTCACGGGCTTGACGGCCTTGTCGGTCGAGATGCCGACGACCGTCTGCACGTCGAGCTTGCCGTCGCGGATCGCGCGGACGATGTTCGCCGCGCCGTCGATGTTCGTCTTCACCGCCTCGTACGGGAAGTACTCGCAGGTCGGCACCTGCTTAAGGGCTGCGGCGTTGAAGACGATGTCGGCGTCGCGAAGTGCCGAGGTCACGCTCGCGTAGTCGCGCACGTCGCCGATCCGGAAGCGCAGCAGCCGCTCGAAGTTGTGGTAGATGACCTCGTCGGTCGCCGACTCCTGCCGCTGGTAGGCCAGGCGCATCGCGTGCTGCTTGGCCTCGTCGCGTGAGAAGACCGTGATCGCCTCTGGAGTGCCGAGCGACCCCGACAGGAGACGGCGGACGAGGACGGTGCCGAGCGAACCCGTCCCGCCCGTGATGACGATGTGCTTGCCGGTCAGCATCCGTCAGCTCCTGAGTTGTTCATAGGGCGTGTCGTCGGCCACCAGCTCTGCGACCATCTGCTCCCACGAGGGGGCGTGTAGCTCCGTGTCATGCTCGAACTTCCTTGCGTCGAGGCTGCGATCGGAGACCAACTCGTCATCCGGGACGATGTCCAGGGGCGCATGGTACGCGTCCTTGAGCATGCAAAGCAAGTCGAACTTGCTGATTGGCTCGGACGCCACGTGCCGGGTACCCGTCAGCTCGCGGTGCTCGCAGACAACCGCGGCGAGGAGGCGTGCCAGCGCCTGGGTCGTCAGGCCACTGAAGATCGCGCGCCGGAACCCTCGCACGCTTCCCTCCTGTGCGAGGAACCACTCGAGCAGCCCGTTGGCACCTGCGAGTTCGCGCCCGATGATCGACGTGCGAACGGTCAGGCAGTCGCCGTCCGCGACCTCGCCGAGGAGCTTGCTGCGCCCGTACAGGTCGACGGGATCCGGCAGGTCTTCCTCGGTATAACGCCCGACCCTGCCGCTGAAGACGCAGTCGGTGCTGATCTGGATCAGGCGTACGCCCTCCGTCCGGCAGAGGTCGGCCAGCCGGTGCGGAAAGAGCGAGTTGATCGAGATGCTCGTGATCGCGTCGTGTGCCGCGGGCGCCTGCTTGACGATGCCGATGCAGTTGAGCACGACGTCCGGGCGGACCGCGGCGACGGCGCGCTGGACCGTCTCGAAGGTCTCCGCCGACACGCCGGTCACGGTGCGGTCGGGGTCCAGGAGGCTCGCTCGCGCCACCGCGCGCCCGCCCGTGCGCACGGTCACGTGCGCGTCCAACCGCGCGCTGAGCACCTGCCAGAGCTTGTGGCCGAGCATCCCGGTGCCGCCGAGGACGAGGACGCGCGGGTGCGTCACGTCGAGATCGCGTTCGATTGGATCCGGGGCGGCGGGGCGGTGATCACGTCGACCATCATCCCGCAAGCCCCACGAGCTTCGCCAGCGCGGCCCGTGCGCGGTCGGGGTGGAAGTCTTCGCAGGCGCGCTGCCACGCCGCCGCGCAGACCCGTTCGCGCAGCGCGCCGTCGCAGAGCACGCGCTCTAGCGCCTGCGCCAGCGCGGGGGGGTCGCTCTCGTCCACGACGACGCCGCAGCCGTGGCGTCGGAAGTAGCTGCTCACGAACGAGTCGGCGGGTGCGTGGACGAGGATTGGCCGGCCGGCGGCGAGGTACTCCGCCATCTTCGCCGGCGCCGAGGTCCGGACCAGCTCCGGGTAGGGGGAGTCGAAGGCGAGCGGGAGGAACAGCACGTCGGCGTCCTGCTGGATGCTGGGCACCGCTACCGCCGGTGCGTGCGGGTGAAACTCGATCGGGCCGGTGAGCCCCTGGCGGGCCAGCAACGCGGGGTCCGAGGCGGTGTGCAGGTGCAGCCGCGCGACGTCGGCCCTCAGCAGGCCGATCGCCTCGAGCAGGTCGCGAAAGGCACCGTAGTGCGCGTCATAGACGGCGCCGGTGAAGACTACGGCTGCCGGGCGGCGCAGCGCGTCGGCCTCCCGGCGACGGTGGCCCTCGTAGGCCGGCACGTCGCACGGATTGCGGACGACCGTCGATTCGACCCCGTGCCGGCGGCGAAGGTCGTCGCCGAGGTACTCGTTGGGAACGATCACGCCGGCCGCCCGCTTGAGCAGGAACGGCTCGATGCGCCGCGCGAACGCCTGCTCGCGCGGGCGCGTCCACTTGGCGACGTAGTCATCGAACAGGTACGGGTAGAACCGCGTCCCGGTCAGCCGGCTGACGGCGAAGGCGATCGGGAGGTCCTCGACGCGGTCGGGGGTGGCGATCACGGCGCCGCAGCGCTCACGGCGAACGGCCGCCACGCCGCGCGCGACGGCGCGCAGCGTGCCCCACGTGCGGCGGCCGCGGATCGTCCAGCGCTCAAGGCCCCGCGCGCGCTCGGGCGAGCGCCTGATGGCGTCGCCGAGGTGGTGGTACGGCGCCGTCAGCCGGCGCACATCTGCGCGGTACTCGGGAGCGTCGAAGTCCACGCGCGAGAGCAGGCAGTACGACTCCCGATCAACGGTCGCGAGCAGGCGATAAAGGACGGACGCCTGCCCCGACCAGGTATGCGCGGGCGGGAGGTACTCGGACATGAAGGCGACCTTCTCGCCGGCCTCGCGCAGCACCCGCCGGTAGGCCTCAACCACGCGCGGGGCGACGACGGGGTAGGCGATGCGCTCGTCGGTCAGCCGCTCGTTGAGGCGGTCGGCCCGATCGACGAGCTCGTCGTCGGCCAGGGCGCGGCGCAGCGCGCGCTCGACGTCGTCGGGGTCCTCGGGTGCGACGAGCAGGCCGTTCTCGCCGTCGCTCACCCACTCGCGCGTCGAGACCGTGTCCGACTGGATCGGCAGTGCGCCCATGATCATCGCCTCGAGCATCGAGTTCGGCGTCCCGTCGCTGGTGTTGACGCTGATCGCGATCCGCGCGCGCCCCATCAACGCCACGATCTCGTCGGGCGCGCTCTCCGGAAGGACCGACAGCCGGAGGCCCGTCGTCCTCGCGATGTATTCGGCGGCGTGACGGACGTTCTTCTCGGCCGAGTAGATGACGACCTCGTACTCCGTGAGCTCGCCGCTGAGACGGTGGATCGCCTCCAGGGCTACGAGCGCGCGCCCCACCCAGCGGTCGTCGTGGTATCCCTTGAGCGCGATGACGCGGCGTGTCGATGCCGGCGCAGAGCTGCGCAGCCGTCGCATCCGCTCGACGTGGAAGCCGCCGGGGCCCGGGAAGACCCCGAGGAAGGTGCCGCGGAAGCCAAGCTCGGGAGCGAGATGTCGGTCGCGCTCGCAGTCGGTGATGAGGTAGTCGCACGCGGCCAGCACCGCCTGGACGCGCTCCATGTGCTCGGCCCGCCGGCCGAAGTAGAAGAGGTCGCTGCCCCAGCACGAGTACATCCAGGGGGGGAAGCGATCGCCGCCGAGCAGACGGCGGCTCTCGAGCGTCAGGTAGGCCGCGTGCTGCATCTCCAGGGAGTGGACGACGTCCGGGCGAAGCGAGGAGATCACGCGCGCCAGCCGCGCCGCCCGATTCGTCCGCCGCCCCCGTTCCAGCGCCCACTCCAACCGCACCGAGCCCCTCGGCAACGGCCACCGGATGCCGCGCTGGCGCACGCTGGGATCGAGGTCGGGCCGCGGCCGACGCACCGGCGCGTGAACCGTGACCTGACGCAGATCGGCGTGCAGTGGGCGCGTGGTGACGGGGAAGAGGTGCACGTCCCACCCGTGCCCGGCGAGCTGGCTGATCCAGCGCGCGGTGTGGACGCTCTCCGCCATCGCCACGAGCAGGATGCGCGGCGGCCTGCGGCGGCGTCTCACGCCACGCACGGGCGCACCGTTTCCAGGTTCAGCAGCTCGCCGAATCTCGTACGGGCCACGTCGATACTGAAGTCGCTCACCGCGCGCTCCTGGGCGTTGCGGATCAGTCGTGCACGCAACGCCGCGTCGTCGCAGAGCGCCTCGATCGCCCCCACCAGGCATCGCGGGTCCGGATCGTCGACCACGACAGCGCAGGCGTGGCGGCGGCAGTACTCGGACACGAAGGCATCGGCGGGAGCATGAACGAGGATCGGGCCCCCGGCGGCGAGGTACTCACCGAACTTCATCGGGGCCGACGTGCGAATGACCTCCGGGTACTGCGATCGGAACGCGAGTGGGAGGAACAGGATGTCGGCGCCCTCTTGGACCGCGGCGATCTCCTGCGCGGAGGCGTGCGGATGCACGACCAGCTGTCCCTCCAGGCCGCGGGTTCGTAGCTCGTCCTCCGACTGACCGCCGTATACGTGCAGCGCGGCCGATCGAGCGGTGAGCTGGTCGAGCGCCGCGAGAAGGTTCTGGACCGAGTCCAGCTGGGCCTCGTAGATCGTCCCCGTGTAGACGATCCGCGCGTGACGGGACGGGACGCGGTGCGGACCGTCAGCCAGGGCGTATAGCGAGAGGTCCGCTGGGTGGTGGATCACGGCCGGCGCGATGCCATATCGGTCCGCCAGGGCATCGGCCAGCGTGTCGGTACCGCAGATCACGCGGGTCGCCCCCCCAACCACGATCCGCTCAAGGTGTGGTGAGAGCCTTCGCCGTGCCAGCTCGTAGAGCTCGCGGTGGGAGTAGTAGTCGCACATGTAGACGTACAGCGGCAGGCCCAGCAGTCGGCTCGCGAGGTAGGCGGCGGGAAGATCGTGGAAGTCGCCGGTGAACGCCACGATTGCGCGACACTGCTCGCGCCGCGCCACGCGCGCGATGTGGACGGCGCGGCGAGCGATGCCGGTCGCCGCGCCGGCGAGCGCGGATGCAGTGAACAGCCACTTGTTGCGGTGCAGGTAGCGGGTCCGCGCCGCGGGCAGCCGGTAGCACGTCGTGTCGAGCCCTTGGGTGTGATCGCCGCCGTAGATGCCCTGATCGGAGGTCACCAGGCAGTACGCGCGCGAGTCCAGACCGGTGAGCAGACGCCGGATCAGGACCGCCTGCCCGGACCACGACGGCGGCACGACCTCGGATACGAGCGCGAACTCGACGGGCGGGGGTGGGTTTGAGCCGAGCGAGGTCACGGCCGGCGCGCGCCTCGGGACCGCGCCGTCGCGTCCAGCAGGTCGTCGAGTCTCGCGCGCATCGCCGCGGGGCTCCAGCGCGTTCGCGCGACCTCTTGGGAGCTCGTCGCGAGCCGCGCCCAGAGCGCCGGGTCGCGGTACAACGCGACGACGCCGGCAGCGAAGGCCTCGGCTCCATCGCGGATCAGGGCGTGCTGGCCGTCCGCAAGGTCCATGCCCTCGGCGCCGATCGGCGTTGTGACGAGCGGAAGACCGTGGACCATCGCTTGTACGTTCTTGCCCTTCATCCCGGCGCCGTAGCGGACCGGTGACACGAAGACGCGCGCTCGCCGGAGATGGTGCTCGACATCGGGCACGTGGCCGGTCACCACAACGGACGCGGACTCCAGCGCGCGGATCTCCTCCGGGGGATCCTGGCCGATCACCCACAGGCGAGCGTCGACCTCGTCGTTGACCAGGGGAAGCACCTCGCGCACGAAGTACTGCACGGCATCGACGTTCGGGTCGTGCAGGAAGCCGCCGATGAACAGCAGGTCGCTCGTGGCGTCGTAGGGCAGCCGCGGCGCCGGGTCCGGCTCGTAGACGACCGGGAGGACGACCGTGCGTGCCGTGGGGACGAGCGATCGCACGACCTCTGCCTCCGTCTCGGTGACGGTTGCGGTGAGGTCGCTGCCTTTGATGCACTCGAGCTCTTTCGCGTACCAGTAATCGCGCTCGCTCGGGCCGCCCACGACGGCGGCCTTGCGTCCCTGGCGCAGGAAATGCAGATCGATGCTGTCGTAGAGGATGCTGGCCTCGGGGAAGGCGCGGCGCGACTCGTCGATCAGCGAAGCCGCCGCGTCCGCGCCGCTCAGGAGGACGAGGTCGTACACCCCGCCACGCGTGACCGCGAAGGCGGCGAACGACGCGGCGCTCAGCTCGACCTCGATCCCGAGCCGCTCAAGCTGCTTCGTGTACGGATCGCGCCGAACGCGCTGCTGCGTGGTGAACAGCGTGACGTGGCAGCCCAGCGATCGCAGGAGGCGCAGGATCCATGTGAGCCTCAGGTGGCCGGCGCCGCGATCGTGGGCGGGTATCACGACATCGACGACCAGCACGCGGGGGGCGGAGGTGCGGCGCATCCGCTTGCGCGCCCACCCCTGCCTCAGGCGCGTCTCCGCGCGCGCCATCTTCGTACGCACACGGGCCTGCAGCTGCCCGCGCCGGCTCATGGGTCCAGCCGCTCCCACCGAGACCTGCTCAGGATGGGGCCGAACACCGGGCGATAGGGCTCGCCCGTGCCGTAGCTGTTCTGCCAGATCACCTCGAACTCGGCGACGTTCTCCAGGCCGTCGAGCTCGCCGTGGTATCTATCCTGCACGCTGACGCTCACCAGATAGCGCCCGCTGCCGAGGCGAAGCTCCGGGATCCGGCAGCGGATCCGGGAGAGGCCCTTGATCGGTTCAAGGCCCTCCGGTTCGAAGAACGATGCGACGGTGAAGATACGGCGCCCAAAATGATCCGCGATGCCGATCCCGATGATCGGCTCCCGCAGCGTGTGGGGCGGCTCGACGAGGATTTCGGCGACCATCGCATCGTACGGTGCATACCTCGTCGTCATGGACCCGTCGTCGGTCTGAAGCCTGAGTCGGCGGATCACCGGCGTGTGATGGACGGCGCGGGTGGGGTGATCCCACAGATCGAAGTCGCCGTCGGCCGACGTCGCGACGTCGCTCAGGTACGCGGCGATCACGTCCTGCGTAGGCCCGAACGCCTGGGTCTGACCTGACCTGAGCAGAAGAACGCGCTGGCACAGTTGCTGGATCGAGTCGATCTGGTGGCTGACGAACAGCACCGTCCGCTGCTGATGGGCCACCTCTTCGATCTTGCCCAGGCACTTTCGCTGAAACGCGATGTCGCCGACCGACAGCACCTCGTCGACGAGCAGGACCTCGGGCTCGAGGTGGGCGGCCACCGCGAATGCCAGCCGCACGTACATGCCGCTCGAGTAGCGCTTCACGGGCGTGTCGATGAACGGGCCGATCTCGGCGAACTCGACGATTTCGTCGAACTTGCGCTGCAGCTCACTACTTCGCATGCCGAGGATCGCGCCGTTCAGGGCGATGTTCTCGCGGCCGGTCAGCTCCGGATGGAACCCGGTCCCGACCTCCAGCAGGCTACCGACGCGGCCACGGATCTCGGCGCGTCCTTCAGTCGGGTGGGTGATCCGCGACAGCACCTTCAGCAGCGTCGACTTGCCGGCCCCGTTGCGGCCGATGATGCCGACGACCTCGCCCTCCTGCACCTCGAACGACACGTCGCGAAGCGCCCAGAAGGAGGATCCGGGCGGCTCGTGGGAGGAGCGTCCAAGCACGCGCGCGACGGACCTCTTGGTCAAAGGGCGGTGCCGGCGTTCGCCGAGCTGATAGTGCTTTCCGAGGCCGGACGCGCTCACGACGGTGGTCGCCATGCCTACACCACGTCCGCGAACTGGCGCTCCGCGCGCCGGAAGTAGACGATCGAGACGATGACGAGGACCGTGATCACGGCAGCCGAGCTGAACAGCGAAGACGGGAAGGCGCCGCCGGTGATCGCCCAGCGAAACCCGTCGACGATGCCGACCATCGGGTTCAGGTCATAGAGCCAGCGCCAGTCTGCGGGCACGAGCGTCGCGGCGTACGCGATCGGCGTCGCGAACAGCCAGATCTGCGTCAGGAAGGGAACGATCGCCTGGATGTCGCGATAGCGCACGTTGAGCGCCGAGAGCAGCAATCCGATCCCCATCGCAGCGCCGAGCAGGAGCGCGACGAGCAGCGGCAGGAACAGCGCGACCGTGGGCAGGCCGATCCCGTAGTAGATGAGCACGGCGCCCAGCACGGCCAGCGTGAAGAGCATGTCGATCGACGCCGTCAGGACCGACGCCAACGGGATCATGATGCGTGGGAAGTAGATCTTCGTGAGCAGGTGCTCGTTCGCGACGAGGCTCAAGCTCGAGCGTCCAAGCGCGGCCGCGAAGAACTGCCATGGAACGAGCCCGGCAAGGACGAACGCCGGGTACGGCAGTCCCGCTGAAGGCGCCGATAGAAAGCGGCTGAAGACGATCGTGAACATCGCCGCGAGCGCGATCGGCTGCAAGGCGACCCAGACGACGCCGAGAGCCGTCTGCTTGTACCGCAGCTTCACGTCGCGCCACGCGAGGAAGTACATGAGCTCCCGATACGCCCACACCTCGCGCAGCGGAAAGAAGTCCCATCCGCGCGGCGGCTCGATGACGGTCGTCGACCGAACATCGGCCGCGTCCGCAGATGAAGCGTCGAGCCCCAGACGTAGCTCCGCGGCCCGGGCTCTCTTTGCCATCTTGGACGTGTTCAGTTCGGAAGTCCCTTCGAGCACGAATCGGCGCTGCCACGAGCCGTCCATGCCGTCCCGCGCGTGAAATCCGCCTCGACCATCGGCGCATGAGTCTGGCGAACCCGCCCCGCGTTGTCCACTAGACCATCGAGGGAGTCTGCGCCTTTGCGGGCGCTGCGATACTCCCGGCGATGCGCGCAGCGATAGCCGAACGCACACGAAAGTATCGGTCGCGCTACGAGCAGTTCGGACTGCTGTACACCGCGCTCGCCCCGATGCGGTTCTTGACGACCCTCGCTGCGCGGCGGTTGGACGAGACATCGGACAGCATCGAGGCTCAGCTGCTGAAGATCGAAGGCGCCCACGGCATCCTCGGCCCCGCACACAGAGCGTACTCGGGCCACTCGCCCGGCGAGAACCGCGCCATCTGGAGTGAGTGGGACTGGTCGCAGGGAGGCGACGAATGGAATGACACCGACGAGCCCGAGCAATGGAAGGCGACCCTCGTCGACGAGGTCTTGCTGTCGAACATCGGCGACGCGCGCGCGATCCTCGAGATCGGGCCGGGCGCCGGCCGCTGGAGCGAGGTGCTCCGCCCGCGCGCGGAGCGCCTGGTGCTCGTGGACGTCACGGAGCGGGCGCTCGAGCTCACCAAGAAGCGGCTCGGCGACGACGCCAAGGTCGAGTACGTCCTGACCGACGGTGCCGCCTTTCCCGATGTGGAGGACGCCTCGATCGACTTCGCCTGGTCATTCGACGTATTCGTCCATATCGCCCCGCTGGACGTGGCCTCGTACGTCGCCGAGGTTGCGCGCGTGCTGCGCCCTGGCGGCACCGCGGTGATCCACCACTCCGGCCGCTTGCAGCGCTTCCCGGGCTGGCGGAGCCCGATGACCGCCGCCCTGTTTGCCCAGCTCGCGCGCGAGTGCGGGCTGGACGTCACACGCCAGTTCGATTCCTGGAGCGACGGACGCTTCGGCGTTCGCACGAATGACGACGTCATCACCATTCTCGCGTCCCCCGACGCATGATCGGCGCACCTGAGGACGCGCCGCGCGAGGCCTCGATCGGCCGCTCCAGGTCAGGGCGAGGTCTGGCCCCGAGACGGCAAAACGCAACGTCGAGCTCCGGTCTGGCGGTATCGTCGCTCTGGGCGCCGGCCTATCACCGCTACGCGGCGAGCGTGCCCCAACACCCCGGCAAGGGCAAGGTTCTGCGCCTCCTACACGAGGTCGGGCTGTGGTCGCACAAGCCCTTCGCGTGGAGGATGCTCAACGGCGCCCGCCTGGCCATCCGGCCGGAGGAGGGGCTGGTCGTGGCGCAGTCCGTCGGCTGGACGTGCTTCCGCGAGCGCCGTTGGGACCCGCACGTCGAAGCCTGCATCCGGACGATCCTGCAACCGGGGCAGACGGCGATCGACGTGGGAGCGAACCTCGGCTACTTCACCGCGGTAATGGCGCAGTGCGTCGGACCCGCCGGGCGGGTGTGGTCCTTCGAGCCGGTGCCGGAGACGTTCGAGCTGCTGGCGCTGTGCAAGTCGCTCAACGACTACACCCAGGTGACGCCGATCAGGGTCGCGCTCGGGGAGGGTGACCGTTCGACCGAGATCACCTACGACAAGCGGCACTCCGGGATCGCCACGTTTTACCCCGACCAGGTCGGCGGCGAGACGCAGCGAGTCGAGCTGCGCTCGCTCGACGCGCTGTACGCCGCCGGCGAGGTGCGACGAGCGCCCGACCTCATGAAGATCGATGTCGAAGGGCACGAGCTCGCCGTGCTCCGCGGCGCGCGCGAGATCATCCGACGAGCGTCCCCCGCAATCGTCTTCGAGCTCAACGAGCGCGCGGCGAGGGCAGCCGGTTGGACGCTCGCGGAACTGGCAGAGATGTTGCTGTCGCTCGGTGACTATTCCTTCTCGCTGATCGACGCTGACGGAACTCGGCCGCTCGATCCCTTCACCTTCCGCCTGGAGCCCAACGAACGTCTCGACCCTCATGTCGATGTGCTGGCGCGGCCGTCGCGCCCAGTGCGCTGACCGACCGGTTGCCACCTGCTCTCGTGCGGCCAGCGTCAGCGGAGGCGGTCGACGATCCAGCGCACCGAGGCTCGGACATGCGGGTCGCCTACCTCATCCTCGCGCACCAACTACCGGAGCAACTCGTCCGCCTCGTCCGGCGGCTGAACTCGCCGAGCGCGCTGTTTCTGATCCACATCAATCGTCGCTCCGACGACGCGATCTACCGCACGGCACGCGCCGGGCTGGCAGAACTGGAAAACGTGGTGTTTCTGCGGCGACACAGGTTGTATTGGGGGGGCTTCGGCCACGTCCGCGCGACGATCGAGGGGCTCGATGAGCTGCACGGGCGCTCGGCGCAGTTCGACTACGTCGCGCTGCTGACCGGGCAGGATTACCCGATCAAGCCGGTCTCGGTGATCGAGCGTACGCTGGCCGAGAGCGGCGGAGCGTCCTTCATGGCCTACGACCGGCTGCCGGGTGGTTGGCCGGACGGGATGGATCGCATCACGCACTGGCACCTGCGGCGCGTCGGCGTGCCCCGGGGATGGCACCTCAGGTTGCCGATCCGGCGGCGCTTCCCGCAGGGGCTCGTGCCCTACGGCGGCTCGTCGTACTGGTGGCTGTCCCGCGAGGCCGTCGACTACGTACGGCGCTTCATCTTCGAGCAGCCGGGCTTCTACCGGTTCTTCAAGCACGTCGATGTCCCCGACGAGATCTTCTTCCACACGATCCTCATGAACTCGCCGCTGCGCGATTCGGTTGTCAACGACGAGCTCCGGTACGTCGATTGGACTCGGAATCCGATGCCGGCGATCTTCGGCGCGGGTGACCTCGAGTTGCTCCGGCGCTCCCCGAAGCTCTTGGCACGGAAGTTCGACTCCACTTACGACGCGGAGATCCTGGATCTGATCGACAGCGAGCTTCTACGCTGAAAAGCGGTCGCCCTTACGATCGCCACCAGTTCTTACGGCGATCGCGCGGTTTCTCGCCCGTTGTCCCCTCTGGCGGCTCGGCCGGGTGATCCTCGGCCTCTTCCTCGGCGGGGTGATGCTCGGCCTCTTCCTCGGCGTCCGAGCTGCCGGTGGCCGAAGATGAGCTCTCCGGGCTGTCGGGCCCTGCCTGGGTCTCAGTGGCTTCGACCTCCGAATAGGAGCTCTCCGAGATATCGGGCCCCCTCTGGGGCTCAGTGGCTTCCACCTCCGAAGAGGAGCTCTCCGAGATATCGAATCCTGTCTGGCTCTCGGTGGCTTCCACCTCCGAAGAGGAGCTCTCCGAGATATCGGGCCCCCTCTGGGTCTCGGTCGCTTCCACCTCCGAAGAGGAGCTCTCCGAGATATCGAATCCTGTCTGGCTCTCGGTCGCTTCGACCTCCGAGGAGGAGTCCTCCGAGCTGTCCGCTGCCGCCTC
>JAUJNT010000006.1:0-17876 GCA_030448005.1 Thermoleophilaceae bacterium | reverse complement strand
TCTCGGTCGCTTCGACCTCCGAGGAGGAGTCCTCCGAGCTGTCCGCTGCCGCCTCCATCCCACCATCCTGAGCAGTGGGTTCGGGATCAACGCTCTGCGGCACGCCTGGCGGCAGGGCCAGCGTAGAGGCGGCCAACGCGGCCTTTCCGAGGTTTCCCCGGAGAATGTCCGACTCCCTGCTGGCGCTACGTCGCAAGTCCTCAACCTCATGCTCGATCGAGCGGATGAGCTCCAGGACACGGTGAACGGCACGCCTGGCCTCGGCCCTCGTAGCACTGGCGCCCTCTTCAGCTCGGCGCTCCGTCTGCGCTGCAGTCGAAGCGGCGGCATCAACGATGGTCGCGACCTGATCGCGGATCACCTGGCCGGCGCGGTCGGCCGCCACGGCAAGATCCTCGGATTCGTGCTCGCTGCCTGCGGAGCGACGCGGCTGGTCGTGTCCGTCGATCGTCACCCTCGTCGGTCGAGATCCGCCGCGAGCTGATCGGCCTCACGCCGAAGATTCGCAACGAGGCTTCCCAGTTGCCCCTCCATGGTGTCGATGCGCTCAAGCAGGCGCACCGCACCGGTGTGGGCGTTCTGGGTGATCTCCTCGGCTTCCCGTCTGGCGGCCTGCTCGATCTCCATCGCCCGAGCCTGGGCAGCGTCGACTATTGACCGGACCTGATCAGTGACGATCGCACCGGCCCTGTCGGCCGCTTCTACGGCCCGTAAGAGCTCATCGTTCTCCCTGCCTTGACGGTCGACCACCGGTGCCCACCTCGAGTCTCTGGAAAGTTCTCCCGACCTCAGCGCCACACGTTATCAGTGGCTCTCAGGGCGCCGCTCGTCCCCCTTGGCCCACTCCCGCGCGTCGCTTGGTGGGGTGATGTCGAGCCGGCCTGCAGAGGAAACCCCGGCCGGCCTGGTGGCGGTCGGCCCGCGGAGTGGCGCAGCTCCACTCGGGCGGCGAAGGTCCAAGCGAGCCGGGGCCGGCATGACCATACAATTGCCCCGATGGGAGCCTCCAAGGCCGGGCTGGGACAGACCGAGAAGCCACCACAGGGCGAGAGCCGGGCGCGGCTGCCCGAGCGTGACCGGCCGTGGGTGATGCGCACCTACGCGGGTCACTCCACCGCCAAGGACTCGAATGCGCTCTACCGGAGCAATCTCGAGAAGGGCCAGACCGGTCTCTCGGTCGCCTTCGACCTGCCCACCCAGACTGGATACGACCCCGACCACGAGCTGTCCCGCGGCGAGGTCGGCAAGGTCGGCGTGTCGATCGCGCACAAGGCGGACATGCACGCGCTCTTCGACGGCATTCCGCTCGATGCGATGAACACCTCGATGACGATCAACGCCACCGCGGCGTGGCTGCTCGCCCTCTACATGACCGTGGCGGAGGAGAACGGTGTCGAGCGCGGCTCGCTGCAGGGCACCACCCAGAACGACATCATCAAGGAGTTCCTCTCACGCGGGACATACGCGTTCCCGCCCGAGCCGTCGATGCGACTGATCGCCGACACCATCGCGTTCACCGTCGACGAGGTGCCGAAGTGGAACCCCGTCAACATCTGCTCCTACCACCTGCAGGAGGCCGGGGCCACGCCCGTGCAGGAGATCGCCTATGCCCTCTCGACCGCCCAGGCGGTGCTCGACGGCGTGCGCCCGCGCGTCCCGCCGGAGCACTTCCCGCGTGTCTTCGGGCGCATCTCGTTCTTCGTCAACGCCGGCATCCGCTTCATCGAGGAGCACGCCAAGCTGCGCGCGATGTCGGCGCTGTGGGAGGAGTTCGGGAGGGAGCGCTACGGCGTGGAGGACCCCAAGTTCCTGCGGATGCGCTACGGCGTGCAGGTGAACTCGCTCGGGCTCACCGAGGCCCAGCCGGAGAACAACGTGATCCGGATCGTGCTCGAGGCGCTCGCGGTCACGATGGGGCGAGACGCCCGCGCCCGCGCACTCCAGCTTCCCGCGTGGAACGAGGCGCTGGGACTGCCGCGGGCCTGGGACCAGCAGTGGTCCCTGCGGATCCAGCAGATCCTCGCCCACGAGACCGACCTGCTCGAGTACGCGGACATCTTCGAGGGCAGCCACGTCATGGACGCCCTCGTGGAGGAGCTCACCGAGGGCGCGCGCGCCGAGATGGCCGCGGTGGCAGACCGGGGCGGGGCGGTGGCGGCGGTCCCCTACATGAAGACCCAGCTCGTGGAGTCACACCGCGCGCGGGTGGGTGCGGTCGAGCGCGGCGAGCTCAAGGTGGTGGGCAAGAACGTGTTCACCAGCGCCGAGCCGTCCCCCCTTCAGGAGGGAGAGGACGGCGGGATCCTCACGGTGGATCCCGACGTCGAGCAGGGCCAGATCGCCGCCGTCCAGAGGTGGCGCTCCGAGCGCGACCAGGCCGCGGTGGACGCCGCGCTCGGCGAGCTCGCCGCGGCCGCGGCGGACGAGAGCTCGAACGTCATGCCGGCCACGCTGGCCGCCGCGAGGGCGGGAGCCACCACCGGTGAGTGGGGGGCCACCCTGCGGGCGGTGTTCGGGGAGTACCGGGCGCCGACCGGCGTCGCCGACGCCGCGCCCGCCCCCGAGGACGACGCGCTGGAGGAGTTGCGTGACCGCGTCGAGCGGGTGTCGGAGGCCATCGGGCGGCGGATCAAGATCCTCGTGGGCAAGCCGGGGCTCGACGGGCACTCAAACGGCGCCGAGCAGATCGCGATCCGCGCGCGGGACGCCGGGATGGACGTGGTGTACGAGGGCATCCGGCTCACCCCGGTGCGGATCGCGGCGACCGCGGTTCAGGAGGGAGTCCACGTGGTGGGCCTGTCGATCCTCTCCGGATCGCACCGGGAGCTGATTCCCGACGTGCTGGAGGAGCTGCGGGCGGCGGGCGCCGACGTGCCGGTGGTTGTGGGTGGGATCATCCCGAGGCCCGACGCCGAAGCGATGCTGGCCGCCGGGGTCTCCCGCGTCTACACGCCGAAGGACTTCGAGGTGTCGCGGATCATGGGCGACATCGTCGACCTGGTGGCAGAGCACAACGGCGTCGGCGCCCACGCGGCCTGAGGAGCGCGGGGGCACGGCGTGAGGGGAGCGGGACGCCGGGGAACCCGCCCCACAGGAGCCGCTAGCTTGCCCACTCGATGCCACTCGACGCGCGAGAACTGGGGCGCCGTCTGCGCGAGCGCGACCGTTCCGCCGCGCCCGCAGTGCTCAACCTGATCGAGGACCGGTCGGCCGCCGCCCGCGGCCGGGCCGCCGCCCTGCTCGCCGAGCTCTCGCCGGCCGCTCTCGGAGGCGAGGCGCCGGCACACCTCGTGGGGATCACCGGCCCCCCGGGCGCCGGGAAGTCCTCGCTGCTGAGCGCTCTGGTTCCCACCTGGCGCGGCGCCGGCAGGACCGTGGCGGTCCTCGCCGTAGATCCCTCCTCCAAGCGCTCCGGCGGCTCGCTGCTGGGCGACCGGGTCCGGATCGAGCACGATCCCAAGGACGACGGGATCCTCATCCGCTCCACCGCGACCGGTGGCCGGCTCGGCGGCCTGGCGGCACCCACCCGCGAGGCGGCTCACGCGCTGGCCGCCGCCTTCGACGTGGTGGTCGTGGAGACCGTCGGCGTCGGTCAGTCAGAGACCGACGTCGAGGAGGTGTGTGACACCGTGGCGGTGGTCGTGCAGCCGGGCTCGGGAGACACGCTGCAGTTCCTGAAGGCCGGGATCATGGAGGTGCCCGACGTGCTGGTCGTGACCAAGGCGGATCTCGGCGACGTGGCGGAGCGCGCACGCCGGGACCTCGCCCAGGCGCTGACCTCGCTGGGCGCCGGCTCGGTGCCCGTGGTGGCGGCGTCCTCGGTGGCGCCGGTCTCCGGCATCGAGGAGCTGGCCGCCGCGCTCGACGCCCACCGCGATAGGATCGACGTGCCGGCCACCCGCCTGCGGGCCCGGCGGCTGATGGCGCTCGGGGACTTCGTGGCTGAGCATGGCGAGGTCGCGCTGCGCGCACTCGGCGGCAGGCGCGAAGCCGAGCGCTTCCTCTGCACGCTTGACCCCGGCCTCCAGGCGCCCGCGCTGGTCTCTGCCCTGAGGGAGCGGGCGTCCCGCGAGCGAGCGCCCACGTCATGACCCTCGCCGCCCAGATCGGCATCCTCGCCCTGATCTTTGCCGGCACCACCGTGCTCGCCGAGCTTGCCGGGGCCGCAAACCTCGGCACGGCGCTCGGGATCGGTCAGGTGGCGTTCACGCTCGCGCTCGTGGTCCTCCTGCTCAAGCGCTGATCTCGCGCTCGGCGGCGGCGAGCGCCTCGGGCGTGTCCACGGAGCGCATCTGGTCGGGGGGCAGCTCCACGAGCTCCGGCTCGAGTCGCTCCACCACCTGCGTGAGCTGGGCGTTGCCACACGCGCGCAAGGCGGGCAGGGCCTCCGGCCGGTAGACGGCAAACGTCGGCTGAAGCCACCCCGCTGCCTGCCCCACGACGGCGCGGGCCCCGGGCGCCCTCGCGGCCCCCGCGGCGAGGCAATCGCCGGACTCGGAGGTGACGAACGGCATGTCGGCCGCGCACACGAGCACGGAGTCGCCGGCCACCTCGAGCGCGTGTGCGATGCCCGCGGCCGGGTGGTAGGGCTCCTCGCGCTCCTCCCAGCGCTCCACGCCGGTCGGCAGCGGCGGCAGCTCGGTATCCCGTTTGCAGACCACCGCAACGCGGTGGCATGTCTCGCAGAGCGCGGCTATCGGGTAGGCGATCAAGGGGCGGCCTGCCAGCAGGGCGGCGGGTTTCGAGACACCGCCCATGCGCCTGCCGCGACCGCCGGCTATGACGGCCCCCGTTATCTCAGGCCCGCCCACCCAGTGGTCAGCTCGCAAGCGCGGAGATCCGGTAGCGCCCTCGCTCGCGCACGAGGTCGATGGTCTCCTCGAGTGCCGTCTGGCCCTCGGCCGTGGTACGCACCCGCGCCTTGGCCCGGTTGCCGTCGATCTCGACGTCCAGCAGCCGGATCCTGGCCTTTCGCACGTCCTTTGCCGTCTCGCGCATCAGCGCCACGCAGTCCTTCCCGCCGGCGCGCGCGCGCGCGGAGCGGGTGAAGAGCTCATTGCACAACACGCCGAAGTCCCGCCGCTGGGTGGTCCGCTCAAGGCGGGCGATCACGTCCGCCACCTCTTTCGGCGGGCCCTTGGTCTTCTCGGGCTCGTCATCCGAGCCGGGCAGGCAGCCCGTGAGAACGACTGCGGCAAGCAGCGCCCACGCCAACGATGAGATTGCACCCCGGAGCCCCCGCATCACCTCTGCGAGCATAATGGGCTGATGGAGGGCTCAGCCGCCGACTCTCTCGGTACCCGGTCAAGCTGGCTTCGGTGCTACCGGTGCTGGTCCCAGAACCTGGAGGTCCAGCTGCACTACGAGGGCATCCTCAAGGTGGAGCCCGACACCGCCGAGGCGATCGAGCCGGTCGAGGAGGTGCAGGAGGCCGTCGTTCAATGCCTGGACTGCATGCACGACCAGCCGCATCTCACGCTTGCCTTCTACGAGGAGAACGGCCGCCGCGTGAGCCGGATCGAAGCGGTTGACGACCGCTGGGAGCGGATGGTCACCGGCATGCCGTGGGTGGCCTCCTGCACGGTGGCCGTCGAGGCCGACGAGGTCGAGTCCTGCTCGGGCCCGGAGGCGGCGGACTCTCTCTCCTTCGCCGCGTTCGGCGACCACGGCACGCGCGAGTTCTTCACCCACGTGCGCTTCCACAAGCACGAGGAAGACAGCGGGATCGTGATCCATATGCTGGTGGAGCTCTACGCGCGGAGTGAGGAGGAGGCAACCGAGGTGCTCGAGGCAGCTTCACGCGGCGAGATCACCATCACCTCCCTCGCGCCGGAGTCGCGGCCGCCCGCGTCCTCCGGGGGCGAACCACCCCACTGAGGCCCAGCGGGAGCCCCGCTTCTAGACTCACCCACGATGGCCCACAAACACCGGAGCCCCGCGCGAGCGGGCGTGCGCTTCCTGGCCTCGGTCCTGATGGTCACCGGCGTGCTTCTGATCCTGGACGCAGGCCTCACGGTCGCCTGGCAGGAGCCGATCTCCTCCTTCTTCGCCAGTCGCCAGCAGAGCCAGCTGGGCGACGCGCTTGCCAGCCCGCCGCCGCGGGTGATCGAGCGCAAGCCACTTCCCGGCGACGCCATCGGGAAGATCACTCTTCCGACGCAGAACCGCTCCTACCGCGTGATCGAGGGCACCGGCACCGCGGACCTACGAAAGGGGCCCGGCCACTACAGCGACACCCCGTTGCCGGGCCAGCGCGGCACGGTGGCGATCGCGGGCCACCGCACCACCTACGGGGCGCCGTTTCGCAAGGTCGACCAACTCAAGCGCGGCGATCGGGTGATCGTGGACATGACCTACGGGCGCTTCACCTACCGGGTCGAGAAGACGCGCATCGTGAGGCCCGAGCAGACCGATGTGAAGCGCCGCGTCGGGCACGATCGCCTGATCCTGACGGCCTGCCACCCCCTCTACAGCGCGGCTCAGCGGATCGTGGTGTTCGCGCGCTTTGACGGCCGCGGGCCGGCGCGGCTCAAGCGAAATTAACCGGCGGCCTCCGTCTCGGTCACCCGCGAGCCCGACTCGAGCGAGGACTCGTCGCGTGACTCGAAGAACAGCACCAGCGCCACCAGCAGCGCCAGCGAGACCAGGAGCACCGCGAGCCAGTAGAGGATCCTCATCAGCACAGGACCATCGTATGGGCGCCGCCCCGTGTGGGAGGGCTCGAGGTCTGGACTGGGTGATCCCGGGCTTTCGCATCAAGGCTGCAACGCGCTCTGACCGAGTAACCCGCAGCCCCAGTAGCAGTGGGTCCAAACGTTTGTCTAGCTATGGTCTGCGGTGGAGAAGAGGAAGGGGCAAGCCTTCGAGTATGGCCGTATGAGACGGCCAACTCCGAGCCTCCGAGAACCGCTGCGCGGAGCCCGGGGCGTGCCCCCCCAAGAGCCCGTCTTCGGCGCCCCGAAATTTAGAGCCCTAGGGGCGAACCTTGAGCTTCCGGCAGCGTTGAAGTAGAAGATCATGTGCCAGATCTTGCCCAGTCCGCCCCGAATGGGGGATCAAGAGCGATCGACGATGGTTTCGGAGCCACCGTTCGGGACACACCGTGTTGACCGTGTCTCCGTCACCGCGCTGACCAGCGAGAGTCTTGCGAGCGATGGGAGCGGCTGAGATGGCCGAGGCAAAGCAATCGGGGCGCCTTCCCGCCTTCAGCACCCCGCTCAAGGTTGATCACGAACTCGAATCGGCCCGCGCCTCTGGCGGGCATGCAGGCACAATCGCGCGACGAGGGCTCGATGTGATCCTCGCGTCTGCGCTCCTGCTGTGCCTCCTGCCTCTGCTGCTGATCGTCGCCGCTCTCATCAAGCTTGATGCCCCCGGGCCGGTTCTCTTCCGCCAGCGTCGCCTAGGCAAGGGCATGCGCCCTTTCACAGTCCTCAAGTTCAGGACAATGGCGCAAAACGCACCCTCGGAGGCGCACATGCGGTACATCGCCCAGTTGGCGCAGGCAGAGAACGGCGGTGAGGTCTCGCAGCTGAAGAAGCTCACGCACGACCCGCGGGTAACCCGGGTCGGTCGAACGCTGCGACGGCTCAGCGTCGACGAGATCCCACAGCTGTTCAACGTCCTGGCTGGGCAGATGGCGCTCGTCGGCCCCCGGCCGGCGCTCGATTACGAGATCCAGTACTACGAGCCTGGCCACTTCGAGCGCTTCAGGGTGTGCCCGGGCATCACCGGGCTGTGGCAGGTTTCGGGTCGCAGCTCGCTCGGATTCAAGGAGATGCTGGATCTCGACGCCGAGTACGCCGCCACGGCAACCGTCGGAACTGACCTGCGGATCCTCGCCCGGACGCCGGGCGCCGCTTTTCGCAACGCCGCGTAAGGTTTCTACCTGTCGCCTGCCTTAGGCGACCGACTAGAGTGGGGCACTTGCGGTCGGCCTCCGAACCCCGCGAAGGCCTGCTCGAGAATTGAGGCCCACTTGGTTCATGACGTACAGCTCGCCGTAATCGGCCTCGGCTATTGGGGCCCAAACATTGTGCGCTGCGCGGTCGAATGCGAAGGCGCTCAGGTGAAGGCGGTCTGTGATCAGAGCACCGAGGCGCTCGCCAAGCTGATCAGGCGGTACCCGGGGGTCGGTGGGACCCAGGATCTCGACCGACTACTAGAAGACCCCGATATCGATGGTGTCCTCCTGGCGACCCCCGTCTCCACGCACTACGAGTTGGGGAAACGCTGCTTGGATGCGGGCAAGCACGTGATGGTCGAAAAACCCCTCGCATCCACCGTCGAAGAGTGCAAGGCGCTGCTCGAGTTGGCGGAGAAGCGCGGGCTCATTCTCATGCCCGGCCACACCTTCCTCTATTCACCCCCCGTGGTAAAGGTAAAGGAACTCTTGAGCGCTCGAGAGCTCGGTGACCTCTACTTCGGGACATCGAGCCGGGTGAATCTCGGCATTCATCAGAGCGACGTCAGCGTCGTGAAGGATCTCGCCCCGCACGACTTCTCCATTCTGCTCTACTGGCTCGGCAGGCCCGAGTTCGTGCGAGCGATCGGGCGCGAAACGATCGTCCCTGGCACGATCGACGTCGTCTTCATCGATCTAGGCTTCCCCGGCGGCTGCCTGGTCCACGTCGAGCTGTCTTGGCTTGCGCCCACCAAGCTGCGCCGCACGGTACTGGTGGGAAGCGAGAAGATGATCGTGTACGAGGACACCAGTTCGGAACAGGTGCGGATCTTCGATCGCGGCGCCGAGCTGATGGAGCCTCAGACCTTCGGCGAGTTCCAGCTCTCCTACCGCTCCGGCGACATCCTGACTCCTCGACTCGACGCTGATGAGCCGCTTCGCCTGGAAGTCGAGGACTTCGTCGGGGCGATCCGGGATCGGCGTGCGCCCCGCTCACATGCAACGCTCGGGCTGGAAGTGGTCCGCCTCATCGAGGCAACGGAGCTGTCACTGGAATCCTACTCGGCTCCTGTGCCGGTCGGCCCTTCGCTCGATGGTCGCCGGACAAATCCGGACAGGCGTCGGAGCGCCGCCGGAATGCCAATTCTCCGCTCTCCCCGTCCGTGACGGCTCTGCCGCCGAGCAGGGTCGAGCACCCAGTCCCGCTCGTCGACCTTTCCCGGCTCGACGAGGACATCTTGGCGGCTGCCGAGTCGAGGTTCAGCCGGCTGGCGCGCTCGGGGGCGTTTACATTCGGCGAGGAGCTCGAGGCCTTCGAGACTGAGTTCGCCGACTACTGCGGATCTGGCGACTGTGTCGGGGTCAGCGACGGTACGAACGCGCTCCGTATCGCGCTCGAAGCCCTCGGGGTCGGCGCGAACGATGAAGTGATCACTGTTCCCAGCACCTTTATCGCCACCGTGGAGGCGATCGCGTCGGTAGGTGCAAGGCCGGTGCTCGTGGATGTCGATCCCGAGACCCGCTGCATGGACCCCGGGCGGCTGGCAGAGGCGATCGGACCAAGGACCGCGGCAGTCGTCCCGGTGCATCTGTACGGCCGGCCCGCACCGATGGACGAGATCCTTGAGGTCTGCGGGGACATCCCGGCCGTGGAAGATGCGGCGCAGGCGCACGGTGCCGCGATCGGCGAATCCCGGGCGGGCAGCTTCGGCGTCGCGGGTTGCTTCAGCTTCTATCCGACCAAGAACCTCGGTGCCATGGGCGACGGCGGAGCCGTTGTCTGCGATGACCCGGCGCTGGCGGCGACGATGCGCTCGCTACGTCACCACGGCGCCGATCTCAGCGCTGCCAATCGCCACGTCCGACCCGGATCGACCGCACGGCTCGACAACCTGCAAGCGGCGATCCTTCGGCTCAAGCTCAGGCGCCTGGACAGTTGGAACGACGACCGGCGAGCGGCGGCTGAGCGCTATCGCAGCCTGCTTCGAGGGCTGCCGGTGGTCTTGCCGCGCCGGGACCCCCTCGAGGGGCGCGAAGTCTTCCACCTCTTCGTCATTGAGGTTGACGAGCGCGACCGAGTTCTCGCCGAGCTGCGCCAGCGCGGCGTCGGCGCTGCGGTTCACTACCCCACGCCTGTCCATCTGCAGCCGGGATGGCGTTGGCTCGACTACCATGGTGGTGACTTCCCCGCGGCCGAGGCACTGGCGCGCAGGACGCTCTCACTACCGATCTTCCCCGGCATCACCCCAGAGGAGACCGAACGCGTAGCCGATGCCATCGCAAGCGCGGTCACCGTCCGCGGCTAGCGTTCTGGCCTCTCAGACGAATCCGCACACAAGCCGCGGACCTGGAAGTGCTGCGTTGCGCTTCAGTCAGAAGCCAGCCCGCTCCCAGACCCGCGGACCCAGGGTTTCGTTCTTCACCCGGTTGATGTACGCCTGAGCGGCGGGGGTGTACCAGCGGCCCGCGTAGTGCGCGCCGAACGCCCCCCACATATCGCCCGCCACGTATGTCTTGCCGCGGTCGACGTCGTTGAGCCAGGTGGCGTAGCCGTTGAAGTAGTAGCGCATCGCCGACCCGAAATGATCGGCATTGAACGCCGTGGAGGCGAGTAGGAGATTATTCATTCCGCCCTTCCAGTCCGAGTTGTAGAGGCCACCGCCCTGCTCCACGCCGGCAGAGCCCCCTGAACGCTGGTCCCACCATGACTCGATCGCAGCCAGCGCACGGAACTCATCCTCCGGGAATCCCCACTTGTGCGCCGCCCACTGGATGATCTCGTCCGTCGTTCCAGTGAAGTTGCCAGTGACGTAGCGCGTCGTCGGAATGTTGTTGTCGGAGTGAGCCCGATAAGCCGCGATCTGGTCGGCCGTAGGAACAGTCAGGTTCTGCGGATAGTTTTGCCACGGACGCGGCTCGAAGCCGTTGCGGTTGACCTTCGCGGCTGTCACCGAGTCGGCAGGAGGCAAATAACCGACTGGCTGGAGCACGGCCTTGCTGCCCGTCGGCGCGGTCGCCGGAGCCGGAGCAGGGGCGGAAGGACAGGACTTGGGCACCTTCCTGCAACGCAGCGCTCGGACTTTGTGTGCGCGTCGGTGGCGCTTCGAACGCGCCACGCACTTAGCCTTGGCTGGAGCGCGCTTGGACTTGCACGCAATCTTGTGCGCTTCTGCCGGTGCGGGATCGCCAAGGGACAGCCCGCTGGCGATCAGAAGGCAGACGAGTATGGGAACGGCGAGAAGAAAGCGCATAGGAGAGTGAGGGGTCGGGCTCTGGTCTCCCCCCACATCGGTTCTCCGCGACGCACCACGGAGCAACCGGCCTAAGATTGGACGTTTGTTGCTGCGCGGAGCGGCCGTGACCGGGCTAACGCCAACTAGCCGCCGGGTGAAGGTCATGGGCCACTCGGACTTCCATCTTCCGACAGAGCGTTAAGGTCCGCCGCGCTGTGCTCCTCCGGGAGACGCTCTCCACGCGGAGTGGTGAGCACCACCACCTCGTTCTGCCGGACGGTCACCCGTCCGGCAGAACCGATGCAAGCGTGCCCATCGAAGTCGGTGCGCTTTCAGCTCAGAAGCCGGCCTGGTCCCAGACCCGCGGACCGAGCGTTTCGTTCTTCACCCGGTCGATGTACCAGACCGACGCCTCAGTCCACCAACGGCCGGAGTAGTGCGCGCCGAACGCCCCCCACATATCGCCCGCCACGTATTCCTTGCCGCGCTCGACATCGTTGAGCCAGGTGGCGTAGCCGTTGAAGTAGTAGCGCATCGCCGACCCGAAATGATCGGCATTGAACGCCGTGGAGGCGAGTAGGAGATTATTCATTCCGCCCTTCCAGTCCGAGTTGTAGAGGCCACCGCCCTGCTCCACGCCGGCAGAGCCCCCTGAACGCTGGTCCCACCATGACTCGATCGCAGCCAGCGCACGGAACTCATCCTCCGGGAATCCCCACTTGTGCGCCGCCCACTGGATGATCTCGTCCGTCGTTCCAGTGAAGTTGCCAGTGACGTAGCGCGTCGTCGGAATGTTGTTGTCGGAGTGAGCCCGATAAGCCGCGATCTGGTCGGCCGTAGGAACAGTCAGGTTCTGCGGATAGTTTTGCCACGGACGCGGCTCGAAGCCGTTGCGGTTGACCTTCGCGGCTGTCACCGAGTCGGCAGGAGGCAAATAACCCACTGGCTGGAGAACGGCCTTGCCCGTCGGCGTGGGCGCCGGAGTCGTGGTGGGCTCGGGCGCCGGAGCAGGAGCCGGAGTGGGCTCGGGCGCCGGAGCAGGAGCCGGAGTGGGCGCGGGCGCCGGAGCAGGAGCCGGAGCGGGCTCGGGCACAGGGGTGAAACGACAAACCTTGCGCCTATTCCGGCATTGCGCGGCTCGCACTTTGTGTGCGCGCCGGTGGCGCTTCGATTGAGCCACGCACTTCGCCCTGGCTGGGGCGCGCTTGGACTTGGCTTGAGACTTGCACCCAATCTTGTGGGCTTCTGCCGGTGCAACACCGCCAAGCGGCAATCCGCTGGCGATCAAAAGGCAGACGAGTACGGGGAGGGCAAAAACAAGGCGCATAGGAAAGTGGGGGGTCGGGGCCACGGTCTCACCCACATCGGTGCTCAGCGAGCTACCGTGGAGCAACCGGCCTAGGCGTGGACATTTGTTCCTGCGCGGAGCGGCCGAAACCTGCTAACGCCGACGAGTCACCCTGTGCCGGCGGACCTTGCCGGCCCGGCGGCAGGCCGCAGCCGCTGCACCGACGGGACCTGCTCGCGCCGAAGTGCAGCCGAAGCTGGCTGCTGCTCCGACGAACTTCGGCGACACTCCCTTACGCCACTTCGCACCTCCTATACCTTCTGCGCAATGGCCGATCAGCCAAACGCTGTTCGCGCCGCTCACCGTGAGGAAGCGGCGCCTCGGATGCGACCGATCGCTGGCGCGGGGCCCTGCTCTGGGCTGGGGCAGCCATCCGAGCCGTCCCGGCCAGTTCTGGCAGTCGCTTCCACAGGAGGACACCTCGTCGAGCTGCGTCATCTCCTCCCAAGGATGGACTTCGGTGACTCTGCCATCGAGTGGGCAACCTTTGAGGATCCGCAGAGCCAGTCTCTGCTTGCCGGCGAGCAGGTGCACTACGTCCCCCCCACGCCCACCCGTGACTTCAAGGGGATTGCGGCGAATGTGAGACCTGCGCTTGCCATCTTGCGCAGCAAGCCTTACTCGAGGGTCGTGAGCACCGGCGCGGGCATTGCCCTGTCCTTCCTTCTAGCCGCGCGAGTGCTCGGGCTCTCCAGCCACTACGTGGAGAGCGCCACGCGGCTGGATGGACCGTCTGTGACGGGCCGGATCCTGGCACGAGTGCCGGGAGTGCGAACGTACACGCAGGAAGAAGCGTGGGCGGGCAAACGCTGGCTCTTTCGCGGCTCCGTCTTCGACAGCTTCGAGTGCGGCAAGTTGCCGCTCGTACCCTCAGTGGACCGAATCGTGGTGACGCTGGGCATGAACCCTTATGGATTCCGCCGCCTCGTCCAGCGGCTCCTCGCCGTCCTCCCTTCATCGGCTGAAGTTGTCTGGCAGACGGGCGTCACCGATACGGCGGGCCTGCCTATCAGCGCACATGCGATGCTGCCGGCGCACGAGCTCGACGAGGCGATCAGAGCCGCGGATGTGGTCGTGGCTCATGCCGGCATCGGATCGGCCCTTGCGGCGCTTGACGCCGGTCACATACCTGTACTTGTCCCGCGCGCGAAGGCCCGCGGCGAGCAGATCGACGATCACCAACAACTTATCGCTGCGGCTCTCGAGCGCCGAGGCCTGGCGGTAGCTCCCGACCTGGAGGCCCTCGACCTCGACATCCTCCGACACGCGAGTACCAGATGTGCGATCAAGCGGCAACTACCGCCGCGGTTCGAGTTGAGCTGATCTGCCGCGGCTTCGACGACATCGGGCTGTCGCGGTGTGTGGTGCGCGCGACCTCCCCTCCACCGAATGGACGCTGGGTTACCATCCCTTCGTGGTCCAACGTGCTGAGCGGGGTCGTCCGTCCTGCGAGACTAACAGCGCAGCTGGCGCTCATTACCTGCGCTCAGCGGGCGGCCAGCCACGCTGTGCCGTCGACCGCGTCAGAGGCAACCTGCCCGCCACGGCACACGTCCTCTCGCTACTCGTGGCGAGGGGCTAGCAGCTGGTATGTCGACCGCCCGACCGCCGTTCGATAAGCCAGCCCTCTCTGCAGAATCGCTACGACTGAGGGAGATCCAGCCGACCACTGACCCGAGATGGGACGTGTACGTCTCAGCACACCCCGGTGGGCTCATCTATCACACCTCGTCTTGGCTTCGCGTCCTCCAACGCGAGTACGGTCAGCGGCCGGTTTGCCTGGCACTTGAGGGTGCCGCCGGCGAGGTACGCGGCATCCTGCCCCTGATGCCCACAAGGGGTCTGCCATTCCGCCTAAAGGGCGAGTTGGGGCGGCGGCGACTGTCCTCGCTGCCGCGAACCCCCGCTGCAGGTCCGCTTGCCGACGACAGGGACGGTCTCGAGATGCTCGTGCGCGGGGCGGTTCAGCGTACTCCGCCCGGGGCTCAACTTGAGCTTAAGCCGGCCGAGCCCCAACTCGACGGCCTCGTGGACGAGGTCGTCGGTTACCCGTGGAGAATCAACTACGAAATCAGGCTTCCCGATCGTCCGGAACAGGTACGTTTCGGCAGGAGTCGCAACCACACCCGCATTCGCTCCGGCGTCAGGCAGTCCGAGCGCCAAGGGGTTGTTGTGCGCCGGGCCGACAGCATTGCCGATGTCCGAGGCTGGTACCGGCTGTATCTCCAGGCGATGCGTCACAATCTCGTACCGGCGCGCCCGTTGCGGTTGTTTCAAGCGATGTGGGATGAATTGCACCCAAGAGGACTGATGCGGTTGCTCCTTGCCGAGAGGGACGGCCAGCTGCTCGCCGGCTCGATCCTGCTCATGTTCGGCTCGACCGTTTTCTATGCCTTCAATGGTGTGGCGCGCGGCGCGCTCACCCTGCGCCCCAACGACCTCCTGCAGTGGCAGGCCATCATCGATGCGTGCAGCGATGGCTACCGCAGCTACGACTTGGGTGAGGTCCCAGAAGGAGACGAGGGCCTCGCCCACTTCAAGAGCAAGTGGGGCAGCGAGGCCCGGCGCCTGCGCCGTTACTCCTGCCCCGCACCGGCGGAACGGCACGGTGAGGGTGAGCCTGGCCCCCTGGCCGGTCTGGCCGGTCTGGCCGGTCTGGCCGGTCTGGCCGAGCGAGGCTGGCATGCGATCCCCCTAGAAGCGACGGCGGCGGCGGGCCGTCTGGTCTACCGCTATCTGTGAACCGCAAGCTGTCCCTCCTGGGCGGGACCACCACTGCGGGCGATTGTCGGGCGGCGGCTGGATATCTGCTGCGGCCCCGGCGGCTCGTGGAAGGTCCGAGCATTGGCATGTTCGAGCGCGAGTTCGCTGACCGAGTCGGTGTGCGTCATGGCTGCAGCTTCAGCAGTGGCCGGGTAGGCCTTTACGCAATCCTGCGAGCGCTAGGCATCGGTGCGGACGATGAGGTACTGCTCCAGGTCCCGACCCACATCGTCGTCTCGAATGCCATCCGGCACGCCGGTGCGCGGCCGATCTACGTCGATTGCCTGCCGGACAACTGGAACCTCGACGTCCAGCATGCCGCGCGCCAGGTCACGCCTCGCACGCGGGCACTCGTGCTCCAGCACACGTTCGGCATCCCGGCCGATCTGGACGCCATCATGGACTTTGTCCAGGAGCGCGGACTGGTGCTGATAGAGGATTGCGTGCACGCGCTCGGGGCGACCTGGCGAGGGCGCCCCGTTGGCAGTTTCGGCAGCGCGGCGTTCTTCAGTACCGAAGAGACCAAGATCATTTCCACGACCATGGGCGGGATGACCGTCACCGACGATGACGCACTTGCCGAGCGCATCCGTGCTTTCCAGACTGCTTGCGCGTGGCCCTCTCGCTGGCTAACCGTGCGATACCTTGTCAAGCTGCTTGCCTATCATCTCCTGACTGAGCCGCGACTGCACCGGCTGGCCCGTGCTGCGTATGAAGCGCTGGGGGAGGCGCAACCGCTCCCGCGGCCGACGAGTGCCGACGAACTTCGGGGAGGCTGGGATTCAGAACTCGAGCAGCGACTCAGCAACGCGCAGGCCGCCGTCGGCCTGCGCCAACTACGCCGGCTCGACGCCAACGTCGTGCATCGCCGCTCGATCGCCGAGCGCTGCGCCGCTCTCCTGGCCAGACGTGGCTTCAAAACCCCGACGTTTCACCCGGAGGCGGCGCCCTCCTGGGTCCGCTACCCACTGACGGTGACGGACCGCTCCGCGGCGGTGCGTGCCAGTCATCCGCACGTCGTTCTAGGGACCTGGTTCACGTCGGTCCTCGAGGAGGCGGAGACGCCGGCCGACGGCGGATACGTCACCGGGTCCTGCCCGCAGGCCGAGCACGCGGCGCAACACCTCGTCAACCTGCCGACCCACGGGCGAGTCCGCGAGGAGGACGTCCCGACGCTCGTCGATGCGCTCCCTCCCCGCTGACGGGAGGCGGCGGCGATGTCACTCGTCAGACGCCAGGCGAGTGCCGATCCATCTACTCGGCCCGCGCCCGCGCAGGATTCGCAGCTGCAGTCCGAGCTTCCACAGCACGAGTAGCGGTGCGCGCACGATGGCCTCGTAGACGGGCCGCGGGGCACGGGCGATCCGCAGGCCGCCGAGAACGTAAACGGCTTGGCCGGCAATGTTCGCGAAGGCGATTCCGCGGGCTACTCGGGCGTGCAGCAGGACGGCGGCGCCGAAGATTGCTCCGTTGGCGACCAATAGCAACGACTGGGGCGGCACCAGCGGCTCGAGGCCCGCGTGCAGGCGCTCCATGTCCTGGCGCCGCACACCCTCCCCGATCAGTGCGGGCGTCCATGTCCGCAGGAGATGCCAGCGCCCGGCCTCCCAGCGGAGGTTCTGCTCCCGAGAGGCGGCTAACGAGGTCGGCATGGGAGAGAGCACCGTCGCCTCCGGCACGAATGCCACGCGCTCGCCCGCGGCGACGAGCCGCAGGTGGTACTCCTGGTCCTCGGCAAGCGAGTACGCCTCCCACGGCACTCGCTCAAGTACCTCGCGCTTCAGCACGAATCCGGTACCGAAGATGCCGCAGGACAGCCCGAGAACGCTCTTGCCAAGCGGACCGACCAGGTTCATCAGCGCAAAGGCCGCCCAGCGTAGGGCCGACGGCCACGACTCGCCGGGGTTGCCGACGAGGTACGCCGCCTGCGCCGCGCGGGCGCCGCCATGCAAACATGCGTCAAACGCGTCGAGCAGGTTCGGCGAGGGCTCACAATCGGCGTCTATGAAGAGGACGGCGTCGACGTCGGTAGCTTCTGCCTCCAGGCGCCGGAGCGCCCAGGCGAGCGCCTGACCCTTCCCCCGCCGCGACGGCTCGGTCCGAACGATGACCCGTGCACCAGCCGCCCTTGCCACCTTCTCCGTATCGTCGGTGCAGTTATCCGCAATCACGACGATCGATATCAGCGTCTTCGGGTATTTCAGCTGCGCTAGGGCCTGCAGGGTGGCCGGGAGCACACATTCCTCGTTATGGGCGGGCACGAGCACCAGGAATCGATGTGGCTCTCGCCGCTCCGCGCATGTAACGGCGCCCGGACCGGCCCGCGACGCAGCTATCAAAAGGACGAGGAGGTAGGCCGTCGCCGCTCCGAGCGCGGCCCCCGCCGCAAAGAGGAAGGATGTAGCGGTGCGCCGCAGGCGTTGCTCGAGGCCGGGGGACAGCTCTGGCGACGACGACGGCACTCCGCCATACTGGCGCACGTGAGGACAGAGCGCACCCCCGTCACCAGCTTCGATAGTGGATGACTCAAGCGCTGGTCGTCACCGCCTCCCCCCAGACTCCCGCCGCGCAAGAAGGCATGCGCCCGTCCGGCCCCCGGGTCGATTTCGAAGAGATCGCCAAGGCCCTG
>JAUJNT010000009.1 GCA_030448005.1 Thermoleophilaceae bacterium | reverse complement strand
CGTCGCGGGAAGGTTGGCGTGAGCGTCTCCGATGACCCCGATGCGCTGCACCAGAGGAAATGTACGCGCGCCGAGCGCCCGCTTGGGGAAACCCCTGACCCCTCTGACTGGTCTTGGCGGGACTAGCATCCGCGCTGTGCCAGGGCACCGGATCACCGAAGACTGGATGGGTGAGCAGGTAGAGACCTTGGAGGACCTGCTGCGGGCGGACCTGCGGGCAATATGCGTCGGCATTAACCCCTCGCCCGTCAGCGTCGAGGCCGGCCACTACTACCAGGGGAGGGCGGGTCAGCGCTTCTTCGCACGGCTCCGGGCGGCCGGGGTTCTGCCGGCCGCCTCGGAGGGATACGAGGATGACGCGGCATCCGGCGCCGGCATCGGGTTTACCGACATCGTCAAGCGTCCCACCCGGAGCGCAAAGGAGCTCCGCTCCGCTGAGTACGAGCACGGTCGCGGCCTCCTCGAAGCCAAGCTCGAGCACTATCGACCCGAGCTGGTCATCTTTACCTACAAGAGGGCTGCCGAGGGGCTCTTTGGCAGCTTCGTCGGGAACGGGTTCATCGCAAGCCTCAGCCTTTCGCACAGCGACGTGTTCGTCATGCCCGGCCCCTACGAGAACGCCGAAACTGCAGCGGCGACGCTGCAAGAGCTTGCGTCACGGTTCCGGAGCTGACAGTGCTCCGCCGGCCCCGAGTCCCCCAGTTTCCGTCCGTTCGGCTCTGGAGGGCGGGGGCCGCGCGCCGACACGCCGCAGGCTCGTGCGCTTGCCGTAGAACGAGTCGCCGCGACCGGCGGCCGCCCGTGAGGACCTAGCGAGCAGGCTCGCGGGGCGCGTCATAACTACCGCGCCCGCGAGCCGAGCCCACGGGGTTCTCAGGACCGAGTGTCCCCGGCGTCGGCCTCGATCTCCTCCTTGCGGAGCTCTTCGGAGACCGTCTGCTCATCCACGACCGTCTCCTTGTCGAGCCGCACGCGCTCCTTTGGCACAGCACGTTTCTCGGTCACGACCTCCTCCTCGTGGAGGACGACCTCGTGCTCCTCCTCCGAGATGGCGGGGCCGTCGGTGGCCTGGCCCACATTGGCGTCGGTGATCGGCTCACGCTCCACGCGGACCTCTTCCCGCCGCACGGGCACGGTCTGCTGGACCTGCTCGGTCACGACGTACTTGCGCAGTCGCGCCCGGCCACGCTCGCGCTGCGTGGTGCCGACCCGCAGCTCCTCCTCGGAGCGTGTCATCGCCTCGTCGGTGGTCGCACCGCTCGTGTCGTGGCCGACCGCCCCGCGGGACTCATCGGTCGTCCCGGCGGTGCCGGTGGCCGTGACAGAGCCCTCGGTGGTGTAGTCCACGCCGTAGTGCCGGAAGAGCTCCGCCTCCTGCTGCTCGGAGAGCTCCTCGTCCGGGTCGATCTTCGGCGCGTCCTTCACCTGCGCCGCCTCGACCTGGGCGATGACGTCCTCGCCACGGGGCGATGCGCCGGCAAGCGGCACGAACGACGACTTCTTGCCGAACAGGCCCGTGTTCACGAGTGCCCACTCCGGCCGGTCGGTCTCCTGGTCGAGGTAGAGAGCGTCGATCTTCCCGATCTTGTCTCCGTCCCGATCCTTCAGTGTGCGCCCTTCCCACTCGTAGGCGCTCGTCATGTCTGGCATCGTGCCTCCTTCTCGGGTTAGTGAGCATCCACCGCCACTGAGGGGTCGTCGCTCACCTTGCGGTCGTTCGACATCTACCCGCGGTGCGGGTGCCATGACGGACGTGTTCAAAGTCTGTTCATGGGAATGCTGCTGGTCATACCCGAAGTTCAGCGTCGGGGAGCTGGGCTGGGGAGGCCGGTCACCGGTCGCGCCCTGCACGCGTCGGTCTCTTCCTGGTAACACGAGCGTCACGCCCGGCAAACACCGCCATCGCCCGTGGCAGGTTGGATGGCCACTGTGCCGCCGCCATCGCCCGCCCCGGAGGTGATAGCCCACCGCGGCGCCTCGTCTGCGGCCCCGGAGCACACCGACGATGCCTATGGGTTGGCCGTGGCGCAGGGCGCGGACGTGCTCGAGCTGGACGTCCGGGCCACCGCGGATGGCGAGCTGCTGGTGGTGCACGACCAGACGCTCGCTCGCACCGCCGGCTGCCCACGGCGGGTGGATGCGATGACGCGCGCCTCGCTCGATGAGCTGGCGCCACGCCTGCGACCGCTCACCCTCGATGCCGTCCTCGAGCGCTACGGCCGCGCGGCCCGGCTGCTCGTTGAGCTAAAGGACCCAGAGCCGTGGTGGGAGGGGCGCGTGATCGAGGCCGTCGAGCGGCACCGCATGGCCGGCCGCGTCGAGCTGCAGTCGTTCGACCTGCGCGCGCTGCGCCGCCTGCGACTGCGCGCGCCACACCTGCCGCTGGCCTCCCTGCATCTCGGGCGGCCCGGATCCCGCGCGCTCGACGCCGCGGCCCGCTGTGCAGGGGCGATCGGCGTCCGACACGACCGGATGGACGCGCCTCTCGTGGCGGCCGCGCATGCCCGCGGCCTGGCCGTGCGAGCGTGGACGGTGAACACGCCCTTCACCATCCACCGCGCGCTGGCGCTCGGGGTGGATGGCGCCATCACCGACGTGCCGGACGTGGCCGTCGAGGCCGTCCGGGCCGCGTGGCTGACGCAGGTGGCCTGACCGGCGCCGAACGCGAGGGCCAGGTCCTCCTCAGGGAACGGGCTGCATGCCGAGCACCGCTCGAAACGCCCTGAGGGCCCGGTAGATCTCGCGCCGGTCGACGTCGCGGTGGGTGACCGCACGCAGCCGACGCGGGCCAAGCGGTGTGACCTGCACGCCCGCGTTCCACAGCCGCTGGGCCACCGTGGGCGCATCGGCGACGCCGAAGACGACGATGTTCGTGTCCACGGAGGCGGGGTCGATCTCCACGCCGGGGAGCTTGGAGAGGCTCTGCGCCAGAAGCCGCGCGTGCTCATGGTCCTCCGCCAGCCGGTCGACGTGATGATCGAGCGCGAACAGGCACGCCGCCGCGAGCATGCCGGACTGGCGAAGGGCGCCGCCCAGCATCTGCTTGTGGCGCCAGGCCTCGTCGATCAGGTCCCTCGAGCCCACCAGCACCGCCCCGGCGGGAGCGCCGAGGCCCTTGCTGAAGTCGATCCAGGCGCTGTCGAAGCCGCGCGCGTAGTCCGCCGCCGGGACTCCTGCGGCCACTGCGGCGTTCATCAGGCGGGCGCCGTCGAGGTGGGTGCGCAGGCCGTGGCGCTCGGCTACCTCGAGGACGCCCTCGATCGTCTCGAGCGGCCATACCCGCCCGCCGCCGTGGTTGGTCGTGTTCTCCACGGAGACCAGCCGCGAGCGCGGGGCGTAGCGGTCCTCGGGCGCTCTCACCGCCGCCTCGAGCTGATCGGGGCTGAAGATCCCAGTGGGCGTGTCGAGCTGGCGGGTCATCGCGTGAGCGAGCGTGGCCGGGCTACCCGCCTCGAAGTTGACCGGGTGGGAGTTGGCCGCCAGGATCGCCTCGTCGCCGCCCGGCCTCAGGTGAAGCCGGAAGGCGATGACGTTGCACATGGTCCCGCTCGGGAGGAACAGGCCGGCCTCGTGTCCGAGCAGCTCCGCCACCCGGCCCTCGAGCGCGAGGGTCGTGGGGTCGAGGAAGCGCTGCTCGTCTCCCACCTCGGCTTCTGCGATCGCGCGGCGCATCGCGGTGCTTGGGCGGGTCTGCGTGTCGCTGAAGAGGTTGACGGGCTCCTGCGTCACGGCTGGAGCGCCCGGCGAAGCTCGGCCATCCTCAGCACCGCCCGCGCGGCTTCCCCTCCCTGGTGGCGCTTTGCGCCCCCGGCGCGTGCCAGCGCCTGGTCCATGCTCTCCACGGTGAGCACCCCGAACGCGCAGGGCACCCCGGTGTCCAGCGAGACACGCGCGATCCCGGCGGCCGCCTGCCCGCAGACGTAGTCGTAGTGGTCGGTCTCGCCGCGAATCACCGCCCCGAGGCAGGCCACGCCCGCATACCGGCCGGAGCCCGCGCAATAGCTGGCCGCCAGCGGCAGCTCGAAGGCCCCGGGCACGTCGTGCACCTCCACGGCCACACCGGCGCCATCGAACACCTCCGTCGCGCCCTCGACCAGCCGTTCGGCCAGGTCCTCGTAGAAGCGGCCGACGGCGATCGCGAAGGCCTCAGCCACGCTCTGCCTCTGCCTCGTCTTCGCGCTCGCGGTCCTGGCGGCGCTCCTCGTGGATCATCTCCTCGTCGAGGGCGAGCCCCTGGTGGTGGAGCAGGTGGCCGAGCCGCTGGGCCTTTGCCCGGAGGTAGCGGAGGTTGTGCTCCCCCGCCTCGTGCTCGATCGGCACCTGGTCGCTCACGTGCAGGCCGTAGCCCTCGAGGCCCACGATCTTCTTCGGATTGTTGGTGAGCAACCGGATCGAGCTGAGGCCGAGGTCCACCAGGATCTGGGCGCCGATGCCGTAGTCGCGCAGGTCGGCGGGCAGGCCGAGCTGGATGTTCGCGTCGACGGTGTCGATGCCCTCCTCCTGCAGCTTGTAAGCCCGCAGCTTGTTGAGCAACCCGATGCCCCTGCCCTCCTGGGAGAGGTAGAGCAGCACGCCCTGCCCCTCCATCTCGATGCGCAGCAGGGCGTCCTCGAGCTGCTGGCCGCAATCGCAGCGCAGCGAGTGGAACACGTCGCCGGTGAGGCACTCCGAGTGCACCCGCACCAGCACGTCGTCGGCGCCGGCCACCTCGCCCTTGACCATCGCGACGTGGTGCTTGTCGTCCACGAGCGAGCGGAAGCCCACGGCGGCGAAGTCCCCGAAGGCGGTGGGCAGCCCCGTCTCGACCACCCGCTCGATCAGCTTGTCATGGCGGCGCCGGTAGGCGATGAGGTCGGCCACCGTGATCATCTTCAATCCGTGGCGCTTGCAGTAGAGCGTCAGGTCGGGCACGCGCGCCATCGTGCCGTCGTCGTTCATCACCTCGCAGATCACCCCGGCCGGGTTTAGCCCCGCCAGGCGCGCGAGGTCCACCGCCGCCTCGGTCTGTCCGGTCCGCTCGAGCACGCCGCCGGCCTTGGCCTTCAGCGGGAAGATGTGCCCCGGCTGAACGAGGTCACTGGGCTTGGCGTCCGGATCGATCGCGGTCTGGATCGTGTGCGCGCGGTCGTGGGCCGAGATGCCCGTGGTCGTGCCCTCGCGCGCCTCGATCGCCACGGTGAACGCGGTCTGGAAGGCCGACTCGTTCTTGGCGGCCATCAGGTCGAGGCCCAGCTGATCGCAGCGCTCAGGGGTGAGCGCCAGGCAGATCAGGCCGCGGCCGTGGGTGGCCATGAAGTTGATCGCCTCAGGGGTGGCGAACTGGGCGGCAAGGGTCAGGTCGCCCTCGTTCTCGCGATCCTCGGCGTCGCAGACGATCACCATCCTCCCGGCGCGGACATCCTCGAGGGCATCCTCGATGGAGCTGAAGGGTGAGTCGGTCATGGTGCCTCCACGGTCTGTGACACGAGCTTCTCGACATATTTGGCGAGCACGTCGACCTCGAGGTTCACGCGCCGCCCGACAGCCACGGTGCCGAGGGTGGTGCGCTCGAGCGTCTCCGGGACGAGCCCGACGGAGAAGGACTCGTCACCCACCTCAGCCACCGTCAGCGACACACCATCGACGGCGATCGAGCCCTTCTCGACGACGTAGCGCAGCAGCCGGCGCGGAGCCTCGATGCGCACGAGCCGGGCAAAGCCGTCCTGGGCGACCGACTCGACGACACCCGTGCCGTCGACGTGGCCCTGGACGATGTGGCCCCCGAGGCGATCGGATGCCCGGAGCGCCGGCTCGAGGTTGACGGGATCGCCGGCCTCCAACTCGCCGAGCGCGCTACGGCGCAGCGTCTCGCCCATCACCTCGGCGGCGAAGCCCTCTTCACCGACCTCGATGGCGGTGAGACAGACGCCGTTGACAGAGATCGAGTCACCCGCGGCCAAGCCCAGCCGGTCGGCCTCGACGGCCAGGCGCCCCTCCAGGAGGGACGCGAGCCTGCCCGTCGCTGCAACGAGCCCGGTGAACATCACCACTCCCTCAGGCGGGCGGTGATCAGGACGTCCTCGTCGATCTGCTCGATCGCGGTCGTCATGGCGCGGACCGCATCGTCGATCCGTTCCACGCCCTGGGCCTCCACCGCGCCCTTGGCCTCGCGGCCGCCGATGATCATCGGCGCGATGAACATCCGCGCCTCGTCGATCTCGCCGGTCTCGAGGAAGACGCCCGCCAAGTGCGGCCCGCCCTCGAGCAGCAGTGACTGCACCTCGCGCTGACCCAGCTCGTCGAGCGCGTTGCACACGCGAGCTGCCTCGTTCTCCCCAGTGGTCACGATCACCTCGACGCCCGCCGCGCGCAGCGAATCGGTGGCACCACGCTTCGCCGCGCGCGAGCAGATGACGATGAGCGGAACCTCGTCGGCACTGCGCGCGAGCTTGCTGTCGAGCGCGAGGCTTGCCTCCGAGTCGAACACGACGCGGCGCGGCTGGCGCCCGACACCCTCCACGCGCGAGGTCAGGAGCGGGTCGTCGGCGCTCACGGTGTGGATGCCGACGGCGACCGCATCGCATTCGGATCGCCACCGGTGGGCGCGGGCGCGGCTCGACTCGCCGGAGATCCACTTCGAGTCCCCGGTGCTGGTGGCGACCTTGCCGTCGAGGGTCATGGCCGACTTCAGGATCACAAGCGGACGGCCGGTGCGGGCATGCTTGCGGAACGGCTGGTTGAGCAGGCGGGCGGCGTGGCCGAGCTCGCCTCCCACGGTCTCCACCTGGATCCCTTCGTCGCGCAGGATCCCGAGGCCCCGACCGGCCGCCTTGCTCGTGGGGTCATCCGATGCCACGACCACGCGCGCGATGGCGGCGGCGATGATGGCGTCGGTGCACGGGGGCGTCCGCCCGGCATGGGCGCACGGCTCGAGCGAGACGTACAGCGTCGCCCCGGCGGGGTCCTCCTCGCAGACGGCCAGGGCAACGGCTTCCGCGTGCAGCTCCCCCGCGGCTGCGTGGTAGCCCTCGCCGATGGCGCGCCCGTCCTTCACGATCACCGCTCCCACAAGCGGATTTGGGCTGGTATGGCCGCGCGCCTCCGCCGCCAGGTCGATGGCTCGCTGGAGGTGATGCTCGTCGAGCTCGGGGGCCTTGATGGAAGCCATTCGGATGTGCGTCGAGCCTCGGGTTGACTCGTGAGTCAACCTTACCAACGGCTCGAGCAGCCCCCGGTGGCTGATCAAGCCGGCATCTACTCTGCACGCCGTGCGCGCGCTGCGATCCCTCACCCCCGAGCGCCTGCTGCTCCTTGCCGTCCTCGCGGGTGGCCTAGGGCTGCGACTGGTGAACGTGGACTACGGGCTGCCCTTCGTCTGGAGCATCGATGAGGCCACCCATTTCACGAACCGTGCCGTGCTGATGTTCCGGGAAGGGCTCGACCCGGGCTACTACCAGAACCCACCACTGTTCACCGAGCTTGTGCACGTCCTGCTGCGCGTGATGTACGGGCCGCTCGATTTCCTCTTCGACCTGCCGGCCGGAAGCGTCGTGGACGACTTCGAGCGGGACCCCACAGCCGTGTGGACAGCGGCTCGCACGCTGATCGCGGTGCTGTGCATCGCGGGAGCGGCGGCTACCTTCTGGGCCGGGCGACGGCTTTGGGACGAAAGGGTAGGGCTCGTCGCGGCCGCCCTGATCTCCTTCGCGTTCCTGCCGGTGGCCTACTCACGGGTGGCGGTCAGCGACGCCGGCTCACTGGCGGGTGTGGCCCTTGCCCTGTACGGGTGCGTGCGGCTGGCCGAGGTGGGCGGACGACGCCATGTGCTCCTCACCGGCGTCGCCATCGGGCTCGCCCTGTCGTTCAAGTACACGAGCGGGTTGCTACTGCTCCCGCTGGCGATCGCGGCTGGAGTCCGCGTGCGCAGCGAGGGGCCGCTCAGTGCGGTGGCGGCCTTCGCCGGCGCCACGGCCGTCGCCGGCGTCGTGCTGATGGCGCTGAATCCGGCGCTGCTGCTCAACCTGTCCGAGGTCCGCGCCGACCTGCGGCTGCAGGCCGAGATCACGGCCAGGGAGGCAAAGCCCGGACAAGAGGGAGACGGCCTCTCCCACTACCTGGACAGCCTCAGGTGGGGTCTTGGCTTTCTCGCCACCCTCGCGGCGGTGGCCGGCGCGGTCGTACTGGCCAGGCAGAGTCGGGCGCGCGCGCTGATCCTGGCGGGCTTTCCCGTTGCGTTGCTGGTCTATCTCTCCCTCCAGGCGCGCTACTTCGGCCGCTGGTCGCTGCCCGCCTATCCGGCCCTCGCGCTGTTGGCGGGCGTGGGCATGGCCCGCGGCGCCGAGCTGGTTCGCCACCCGGCAGCGCGCGTGGCCACCCTCGCCGTGCTGACCGTGGCGGCCATCGTGCAACCGCTGACGGCCGACCTGCGCAGCGCCACCGTGCTCGGGAGGGACGACACGCGCGAGCAGGTCCGTGACTACCTGAAGCGGGCGTTCCCGCCAGAGCTGCGGCTCTCGGTCGAACCGGCCGTCCCCGGCCGCTGGTTTCGCGTCGACCCCGCCGGCGAGCCTCCACCATGGCTTAGCCGCTGCCCGCGCCGCGCCGGCTGGACGGAGCCCGGGTGGCGCTACCGGGTCGCCGGTGGGCGCAGGGTCTGTCGGCGCTTCAAGCCCGGTCAGTTCACCCGCCCCGACGGGGGGATCGCGGCGACCGCCTACCACCTCGCGGTGGACGGGAAGGTCATCGACCAGTACCGCCGCCATGGTTACTGCGTGATCGTGACCTTCGGGATCGTGCGCGACCGGGCGATGGCGACGGGCGACCCGGGCGTGCGCGACTACTACCGTCGCCTCGGGCGCGAGTCACGGGTGCTCCGCACGTTCAGCCCCTACGACAGGGGCGCCGACCCCGTTCCCTTCGACTTCGACCTCTCCTACAACTACGAGCCCACCGCCTACCACCGCCCGGGGCCGGTGGCCATGATCTACCGGCTTCGCAACTGCCGCCAGGGCTACGGCGTCCCGAAGGTCCGGATCCCCCGCGCCCCGCGGGCCCCACCAAAGGACCTCGGAGAGGAGGCATCCCGTTGAGCCCGGCGAGCGCTGCTCAGCGCTCCCCCTCAGCTCCCCCCGGTTAACCGGCCAGCGGAGCCTTCTGTGCCTCCGTCTCAGGCGCCTCGATGTAGGGCTGCTGCTCGTCTTGGTCCTCTTCCTCGTGGTATGCCGACTCGGCGTTCACCGCCCAGATGTCGTACTCGGTGCCCTTCACGAGGTTGTCCACCGCGCGCATCGCGGTGAGCATGGAGTGATCGGAGTTGTTGTAGCGGTGCAGCCCGTTGCGACCAACCTGCTGCAGGTTCTCAATTCCGTCGAGCCACCCCCGGATGGCGGTGATGCGATCGGCGTAGTCCATGTCGTACATGGGGTAGGCCTTTGGAACGCGGGTGGCAAAGCCGAACTCGAGCGCGTCCCGCTTGGCGAGGCCGAGCTGCTCGAGCTCGCGCATCCCGAGCTCTACGAGCGCGTCGTCGTCGGTCTCCCACAGATGGTCGCCTGCAAAGCAGAAGTACTCGAGACCCACGCATGCCTTGGTGTCGTCGGGCACCATCCACGGGCTCCATGAGCGGAAGTTCTGGATCCGGCCCACCTCGACATCCGGCTCGTGGATGTAGATCCAGTTGTCCGGGAAGAGGTCCTCACCGTCGAGCACGAGGGAGACCGTGAGGAAGTCCCGGTAGCGCAGCCCCTTCGCGGCCGCCACCACCTCCGGTTTCGGATGCGGCTCGGCCATGCCAACGACGTTGCGCAGCGGCAGGGAGGAGATGACGTGGTTGGCCTCGTACTCCTTGCCTCCGGCGTGCAGCCTGGTGAGCCGGCCATCTACGACCTCGAGCTTCTCGACGGGGGTGTTCATCAGAACCTGCCCACCGAGGCTGCGGATGTCCTCTGTCATCGTCTCCCACATCTGCCCCGGACCGAAGCGTGGGTAGTGGAACTCGCCGATCAGCGTCTTGATGTTGCCCTTGTTGCCAAAGAACGCGGCCTTGGCGGCACTGAAGAAGGAGAGGCCCTTGATCCGTTGCGCGGCCCACTCGGCGCGTATCTCGGAGGTCGGCACGCCCCAGACCTTCTCGGTGTAGGACTTGAAGAACAGGTTGAAGAGGCGCTTTCCGAAGCGGTTGGAGACCCACTGCTCGAAGGTGTCCTCGCGGCCCTTGGGCTTGATCTGGGCCCATAGGTAGGAGAGGAAGGCGCGCGTCAGCTCGACCGGGCCGAGCTTCTTGATCACGTCGGGGCCGCGCAGCGGGTAGTCGAGGAACTTCTTGTTCCAGTAGATCCGCGACATGCGCGGCCGCTTGAGGAACTCCTCGCGCATGATCTCGTGCCAGAGGTCGTCCACTTCCTTGACCTTCGTGAAGAAACGGTGGCCGCCCAGGTCGAAGCGGTACTCGCCCCCCGGGCCGTCCCTCACCTCGGTCTTGGCGATCCCGCCCACCTGGTCCTCGGCCTCGAAGACGATCACCGGGAGCCCCTGCTTTGCCAACAGGTAGCCGGCGGTGAGACCGGCCGGGCCCGCGCCGATGATCAGCGTGGGCTTTTCGCGTAGACCCGGTGTGGCGGGCTCCTCTGCCGGAGCGCTCGCCACCGGCGGGCCGGGGGCCGTGGCACTTGCGGCCGCCCCGTCTGTGTCCTTCTGTGTCTCGCTCATCTATTGGCCAGTCTTCCTGTAGAGGACACCGCGGACCCCGATCCGCCTGGCCCGCCGGTAGAAGGCGGGTACCGCGGCCTCGCGGGTGAAGCGCCTGTCGAGCTCCATGGCCTGCCCCCACTGGGCGGACCGTCGCCGGACGAGCTGCGTCCACGGCGCGTCCCAGGACTGGATATCGGAGGTCACCGGATGCACCAGTAGAACCTGGCGCGAGCGCGGCAGCCTATCAAGGAGGGGCTTCAGGTTCTTCTCGGGCGTGGCGGCCTCGAGCCTCTCCTTGGCATCGCGCCAGTCCATGACGCCCGCGGTGCGCACGGGGCCGAGCTCCGTTGCCTCCTGGAGGCCGGCGGGCAGGTGGTAATGCACGAGCGGGTGCTGCTCGGGCTGCAGGGTCACCACGAGGTCGCCCGGCCGCAGGCGGTCCTCGACGGCGGCGGCCAGGTCGGAGATGTTCGACTTGTTCTGCAGGTTCTCGGTCCTCGGGATCGACCAGATCGCCAGGATGATCACGAGCGCCACGAGCCCGAGATTGCCCGCGCGTGCAAGCCCGAGGGACGCCAGCAGGAAGATCGGCCCGAGCGCAACACCGAGGTAGCGCGTGGTCCAGGCGGGCGAGACCTGGGAGAAGAACCAGGCGATGGCCAGCGTGGCGACGCCGACGGCAAGGGCGGTGAGGATCGCGGTGCGCTCCCGATCCTCAGAGCGGCTGGCCAGCACCGCGGCCAGGCCCGACCCCCCGGCCAGCAGGATCGCGACGGTGACCGTTCCACCGCCCAGGAGGGCCTTCGAGATCTGGACCGGCGCGCCGAAACGTGGCGGGTCCAGCCACGGGGCTCCCGTGTGGGCGGTCTGGTAGAGAAGCGTGGGAAGCCACGGCAGGTACAGCAAGCCCGCGGCCCCGAAGCCGATCGCCAGGTCCTTCAGCAACGCCCGGCGGTCAGCGGTGGATAGAACGGGCACCGCCGCCGCCAGAAGGGTGCCCGCGCCCACGAATATGCCCCAGCTGTGGGTGTAGAGCATCGCGGCGAGCAGCAGCGCGAAGACGGGCAGGTACCTCCGGTGGCGGTAGACGTAGACGTGCAGGAAGGCGGCACACGTGAGGAGGCTCAGCACCACCATCAGCGAGTACATGCGCGTCTCCTGCGCATAGGTGGTGAGGAACGGGTTGAACGCTCCAAGCGCGGCGCATATGAGCCCCGCGCGACGGCCGAAGAGCGACCACCCGGCCCACAGGCCTCCCGGTACCGCAAGCAGCGAAAAGGCCACCGACAGCCCCTGGGTCTCCGCGGGGCCGTTGCCGAAGACGTCCATCCAGAGACTCAACGCGAGGTAGTAGAGCGGCGGCGAGCCGTCCTGGCGCAGGACTCCCGGGATGTCGAAGAACGGCTGGGAGGCGATCCCGATCGAGAGCCCCTCGTCCATCCACAGCGACGCCCCGAGCGCACGCGTGCGCATGTAGAGCGACACGAGCAGCAGAACACCGACGATCGCGACCACGCCGGGCGCGCCGAAGCGCAGCGGGTCGAGGCGCGGAAGCACGCGGGCGCGAACGGCGGCCGAGGTCATGCGGGAAAGATAGTCAGCCCGTCCTCCGGAAATCCGGGGTGTCGGGACCGGCGGGCACCCGCGGTGCGTAACGACTCGAGGCGGGGCATCCGCGCCCGGCTGGATCCTTGCGCGGGCGCGGGGCGGTGAGCACGGTCCATCGTCTGGTCGTGGCGATCTGGCGGAAGCGGGAGTCGGTCATCTGCACCACCTTCGGGCCGGTCGGCACAGTCCGCGTGCGGAAGGCCACGCCCGGCGCCGGAGTCTCCATCCAGCCCACCTGGATGCCGTGGATGCCAAGCGTGTGGGCAACCATCTGGGTCTGGAAGGGGCCGCTGTACACACCGCCGCAGGAGAGCAGCCGCCTCTTGCCGCCGGCCTCGTCCACGACCTCTCTGAGTCCCTCCCAGATGCTCGCCTCGTAGCGCAGGTCATCGAGCGTGAGCCGGGCGTTGTCCGCCTTCTGCCCGATGACCGGCGACAGTGCCACGACGCCGAGGAGAAAGGCCGCCGCCGCGGCTGCCAGTCCGGTGCGCGGATCGTCGGCCCTGCGCGTCACGACCTCCTGTATCCACTCGAAGATCCGCCCGACCCCGATCCCGCCGAGAACGCAGGCGGCGGCGGTCGTGACGATCAGGTAGCGCTGATTTCCCGCGAAGCCCTTCGCTGTCATGGCCGCCACGAGCAGCAGCCAGGCGGCGCCCGTGAGGAAGAGAAAGAGCGTGGCGCGCTGCTCGCGCCGGCGAAACCAGACGAGGGCCGCGTGGGCGACCGCGATCAGAGCCGCCCCCAGCAGCGGCTTGATCGTGACGTGATTGAACCGCTTGATGACCTCGAGACCGGGGTTGTCGGCGAAGGCCGCGCTGCCCTTGTTGGGATTGGTGGCCCGGCTCCCGGCGCGGAATGGCTCGCCGGACCCCCACACCTCCGGCCCGAACCAGAGCAACGGTATGAGGGCCGCCAGGACCGCCATGCGAAGCCGCAACTCGGGCTCGCGGAACCACAGCCAGAGACCGTAAAGGCCGAGGAAGGGCCAGACCTCCGGCCGCAGCAGCGCCGCCGCGAAGCCGAGGTAGAGAGCATGGTCGCGCCGCCCGTCGAGGTGCCGCTCGAAGGCCCAGAGGACGAGCGCCGCCAGCAGGGCCTCCGAGTTCCCGAGCGCGGCGTCGCGGATGTACTTGAAGCTCGAGAAGAGGAAGGCGGCCGCGAAGAGGCCTGCCACGATTCCCGCTGGCCCACCCACGAGCCGCCTGGCCAATCGGAAGCACATGACGATGGCTAGAAGCGCGCCGGCGCGCGCCACCCACAGCCACAGGAGCGGTGCGACCTGCTCGCCGAAGATGGAGAACGGCACCGTGAAGAGGACGGGCAAGGGCTTCCACGAGGGGCCGCCGGTGGTGGTCAGGTCGAGCTCGGTTATCTCGCGGCCCCAGAGGATCCAGGCCCACGGGTCGTAGGTGGGAGTGGAGGGAAAGAGCAGCGTGAGCGCCGACAGCGCGAGGCAGGCCAGGAGGACCGGCCAGATCGGCGAGGGGCGGGTGTGGCCATCTCCGCCTACCAGGGATCGCGACGACTGCTGGGGAGCCTCCGTGCCGGCGTCCCGGTCCTGTCCGCGCAGCCGAACCCCCGATGCGGCGGCTATGCGCACGCGCTAGGCCCGGCTCGTCTGGAGTCGAGCCGCCTCGCGCAGTCGTGACCAGCCGCCGTAGCGCAGGACCAGCACGCCGAACCCGACGACGGTGATAGGCACGTACAGGATGAAGCGCAGCAGCAGTACGTAGGAAATCACCGCAGAGCCGGTACCTCCGAGTGCCCGCGCGCCGAAGGCAACCGCGGCGTCGAAGGTACCGATCGACCCCGGTGCCGCCGGCAGGGCCGCCACGAAGTTGGTGAGCGCGACGAGGTAGAGGGCGCCGGACGTGCTGATGTCGAGCTCAACCGCCCGGGCCACCGTGAGATACACGCCTCCCTCGAGGATCCACAGGCCGGCCGTGACCAGCACCAGGGCAGCACCGGTCCGGCTCGTGAGGGCCCGAGGAGCGCCGGCCAGCGGCCGGGCGAAGTCGCGAAAGCGCCGCAGCGCGCCTCGACGGCGAAGCAGGCTGAAGACCCCGGCCGCGACGAGCAGGACGAGGAAGCCCGCGCCCGCTATCAGCAGTGGCCGGTCGGTGGGCAGGACATCCCCCTCGAGAACCCCATACACCGTGGCCACGAAGATAGCTCCCAGCACCACCGCATCGAGCAGGCGCTCGGCGACGATCGTGCCGAGCAGCGAGCGCTTGCCCGCGTCGGTGCGCGCATCCAGCAGGACCACCCGGAGCATCTCGCCGGCGCGCGCGGGAAGGACGTTGTTGCCCATGTACCCCACCGTCGTGAGGCTGTAGGAGTCGGCCCGGCGCGCGTCAACGCCTGTGAGGTGAAGGATCCTGTGCCAGCGCTCGGCCCGAACCAAGGTGGCGAGCGTGTACAGCAGCGCCGCCGCAACCATGTACGCGATCGCCTGTCCTCCCGTGGGGATCTGCGGCGACTCCTGGTGTGACCCCCACCAGATCACGGCCGCGAGCGCGATCACGGAGATGAGGACCTGTAATAGCGCGAAGCGTCTGTTCATCGTCAAGAGCAGGTTCGCGGCGCACCACCGAGCGACCCCTGTGCAGGATCATGCTCCGTGCCCTGCGAGGGGAGGACGGCGGCGAGGCGTCGAACGCAGGCGGACCCGACGACCCGCCAGAGTGCAGCACGGTAGCACGCCTCGGCGACGCCTAGCTGTCCTGCGGGACGGCCCCGGGCCCCGGTAGCTACCCTCACCGGGCTTCGGTCGCATCCCTGAAACGTGCGTCTCCTACCCCCCATCCTGGCGCTGCCGGTCGCGATCGCCCTGGCTCTCGCGCCCGCCGTCGCGGCCGACCCCGGAGGACCGTCCGCCCAGCGGGCAACGGCCGCGCAGGTCCCTGCGCCGCCCGCCGCCCCGGCGCGCCCGCCACCACGCCTGGCCATCGACCGGCCGGAGCCCCACACACCGATCCGGGACGGGCAGAGGAGAAGGCGCCTGCTCGCCGGCACCTGGTACTTCCGCCTGGACGAGGCTCGCGAGGGGGCGGCGCGCGGCTTCGCGCGCCAGCGATCGCTGCGAGGTTGGCGGCCGGTGTCGGTGCCCCACAACTGGAACGCGCGCGACACCACCTTCAACCGGTCCTCACACGGGTGGTATCGCCGGGAGCTCGTGCTGCCGCGGGGCTCGCGGTGGCGCCGGATCCTGTGGGTCGCGCGCTTCGAGGGTGTCAGCCACTACGCCACCGTCTACCTAAACGGGCGCGAGATCGCGCGCCACTCCGGCGCGTACACGCCGTTCGAGGTGGACCTGCGGGGGCTGCGCCCGGGACGCAACCGGCTGGTGCTGCGGGCATCGACCGTGCGAGGCAGGACGGACCTTACGCACTGGCGCCCCGCGCGCTTCAACGGCTCCGGGACCGGCGGGTGGTGGAACTTCGGCGGGATGTCCCGCGAGGTCTACCTGCGGCCGGTTCGGCGCGTGGACATCGAGCGGGTGTCCGTGCTACCCCGGACGCGCTGTGCCCGCTGCCCCGCCCGGGTGGAGGTGCGCACTCTCGTGCGCAACACGGGCCGCCGTGCAAGGCAGGTGTCGCTGACCCTGCGCCTCGACAGGCGCACCGTCCTCACGGGCAGCGCGAGGGTCGGCGCCCGTGGCCGCCGTGAGGTCCTCAGCCGCTTCACCATCCGCCGCCCGAGGCGGTGGCGTCTGGGGCGAGGCGGGATGCACGGGCTGGACGTGACCGCCCGGGTGGCCGGCGCCCAGTCCGCCTACCACACCGCCTTCGGGGTGCGAAAGGTCCAGCGGCTCTCCGACGGGAGGGTGCTGCTCGACGGCAGGGTCATGCACCTGCACGGCGCGAGCCTTCACGAGGACGACCCGGCGGTCGGGGCGGCGTGGAGGTCAGGTCAGCGGAGGGCGGCGCTGCGGCGCCTCCGTGAGCTGGGCGCCACCGTGGTGCGCGCCCACTACCCCCTCCACCCGGCGATGCTGGAAGCGCTCGACCGGCGCGGCGTGCTCGTGTGGAGTCAGGCGCCCGTCTACCAGGTGCCGGAGGCCAACTTCCTGATCCCGCGCGTCCGGCGAAACGCGGTGAACGCCAACCGGGAGATGGTGCTGCGTGACCGCAACCATCCCTCGATCTTCGCGTGGTCGATCGCCAACGAGCTACCCGAGGCGGTCGGCGCCGGGCAGGCGAGCTTCATCGGCGCCGCCGCGCGCGAGGTGCGCCGGCTCGACGACACCCGGCTCGTGGCCATCGACCGCGCCACCCGTGCCGGCGGGGCCGAGGGCCACCCGGCCGTGCGAGCGCTCGACGCCCTCGGCGTGAACGAGTACTTCGGCTGGTACGGCTCCGCCTCGCCGGACCTCCCCACGACGACCGACGTGGACCTCGGCCCGCAGCTCGACCGCCTGCGTGCGGAATATCCGCGGGTGGCTCTCTTCGTGACCGAGTTCGGCGCGGAAGCCAACCGCGTGGGCCCGGAGTCAGAGAAGGGGACGCTCGACTTCCAGGCGCGATGGATGCGCGACCACCTCGCTATCCACGACTCGCGCCCTTTCGTGAACGGCTCGATCGTCTGGGCGCTCAAGGACTTCCGCGTCCACCCCACGTGGGGTGGCGGCAACCCGGCGCCCAACCCGCCGTGGAACAACAAGGGTCTGATCGACGAGAGCGGCACACCGAAGCCGGCGTTCTGGGAGGTGCGGCGCCTATTCCTCGCTCCTCATCCGCCCCGGTGACCGACCCGTCACCTACGCTGCCCGGCGTGACGACTCGCGCCGCCCTCGCCGCCTGCGCGCTCTCCCTGGCCGTCGCGGGTTGTGGCGGTGAGAGCAAGCCGGAAGCAGGCGGCGCACCAGACCCCAACGACAAGCGGGCCATCGCCCTGGCGTGCATCCGCGACGAGCAGGGCCTCGAGGCGCGCCTTTCGGGAGAGAGGGCGATTCAGGTGGACGGGCCCGGCGGGGCCCGGATCGAGTTTCTGCTGTCGGGCGGGGAGGCCGAGGGAAGGCAGTTCCTGGGTGGGGCCCAGAACGCCGAGCAGATCGGCTCGGCGCTGCTCTTCGTGAACCAGGCCGGCGAGGAGCAGCTGACAAAGGTCGAGACCTGCCTCGAGGACCAGTAGAGCGGATGCGAACGATTCGGCATCCATGCCAAATCGTTCAGGGATACGAATGCGAACGATTCGGCATCCATGCCAAATCGTTCAGACGCCGCCCATCCTCAGCAGACGCAGGCCCTCCGAGACCTCGAAGACCTCCACTCTGTTGCGCCCCTGACGGAGCGAGCTCTCGGGCACCATCACGCCGAACAGCTCCCCGCCCCCCGTCGCGAGCCTGAAGGTCCGGCCCACTCCCCGCACCGTGCCGTTCACGCCGATGGCGATATCACGCGGCGGGGCGCCTCCGCTCACGCGGCCGGTGATCCAGGCGGGCACTGTGGGGCTCTTGCGGTCCACGTTGCGCAGCTCGCCGGCGCCGACGATCGATGCCTTGCCCTGCGAGTCGCCGGCGGCGACGGCTCGCCGACCGATCAGCTCCTGGTTGGGGCCCACCCGGTAGACCCGATCTGGTCCCTCGGCTCCGGTCCCGAACAGCCGTAGCTTCTTGGCCAGCTCCTCCCGCTTCTCGCGATCGAGCTGCGCCTGGCTCAGGCGCACCCAACCGGAGAGATCGCGCTTGAGCATCTTGACCTCCCGCCGGGCCCGGACCTCGGCGCTGAACGCCGACCGGCCGTCCACCTTCGCGGGGAGCTTCAGGTTCAGCACGTCGGCGATCGTCGGCAGGATGTCGGTGGTCTCCACGATCGAGTCGTCGATCCGCCCCTTCTGCTGGCCCGGCGCCTTCACGAAGAGCGGCACCGGGGCGATCTCGTCGATGTTCGACCGGTTCATCGTGCGGCGGTCGAACTGACCAAGCTTGAACGAGACGCCGTGGTCTGCCGCGACGATTATCAGCGCGTCGTCGTAGATGCCGATCCGCTTCAGGCGCCGGATCAGCTTCTGGACCTCCAGGTCCGCAAACCCGAGCTGCAACAGGTGACGAAGCTGCAGCTGCTCGAGCTGTCCCTCGTCGTTGTAGGTCTGCCGCGAGATGCCGGGGATCGGCTCGCTGGCAACGCGCCGGTACTGCTTTCCGTCCGGCAGGTACTGCCATGGCACGTGCGGCAGGAGCACGTGCTTGAAGTTGAGCGAGGGCCGTCGCGTCGCCCGGATCGACTCGATCCATTCGTCGAGGCGATTGTTGCGGTTTCCCTGGAGGTTCTCGCGTGTGTTCGGAGGATCGTCGCCGCCGCCCTTGGCGGGCTGCGTGTCCGGCTCGCCCTTGGTGGGCTCCGCGTCCGGCTCGGCCTTGGCGCCCTGTCCTCCGGCACCCCCTTCGAAGTCCCCCCAGGTCTCCGACACCGACGTCAGGTCCTTTTCCATACCGGGCGGGGCCACCACGTGCGCGTAGACCAGGCTGAGGTCATCGACCATCGAGGTCAGGCGGTCCGCGAAGGGCTCGTCCAGACGCGTGTCCTTGCACAGGGAGCGCGGGCAGACCGTGGTGGCCTCCTCGCTCACGTTCATCACGTGGCTCTTGCCGAGGATGGCGAAGATGCTGTTGGGGTGATCCGAGGAGGTCGGCAGGGAGTCCTTCTCGGGATAGTCGCCGTCCATGATGGCCGGCCAGGCCTTGCTGGTGGAGTCGTAGATCGAGTGGGCGTTCCGGAACCACGTTGCCCCTCCGGCCAGCTCCGCGAAGCCGGGGAAGCGTCTTGCGTCGATCTTTCCGTCCGGGCCGAGGAGCGAGGTCGTGGGGAGCTCGTCAAGTCCGAGTATCACGACGGGCGCACGCGAGCTTCCCGAGATCGACTTGGCGCTCGCCTCACCCTGGAGCGTCAGCTTGTGGACCGGCGAGATGAACAGGAAGAGGATCAGGAACACCAGCGGAGCCGGAGTGAGCACGCTCAGAAAGGAGCGCACCGGCTCCGCACGGGCATAGAGCGCCGCGGCTGCGGCCCCGAGCGCCAAGGCCAGCACGATTAGCACGGCATCCGAGGCGTCCACCGCCCGCTTGAGCGCCTGGACGAACACCACCGCCGCAAGCAGTGCGATGAACGCCAGGTGGAGCCCTTGCCGCAGACGGTCGGATACGAGGCCCGCCAGCAGCTCGATCGCGATCAAAACGGCCGGCGGCATGAGCACCATCAGGACCGCGAGCAGGATGATCTCGCCCGCGGTGGCGCCGCGGGCCGCGAAGAACTCCGGGTTCTCCGAGAGCAGGTTGAAGAGCGGCTGCGCGAGCGCGAAGGCCGCGAGCACGGCGAGGTGGCCGAAGTCGAGCAGCGTGCGGCGCACTCCGCCGCGCCGGTCTCGGCCGCGCGTGGCCTCCGCGCCCTTCGCCTGCGCGGGAGTCGGCTCGGAAGCTGCGGCCTCCTGGCCGCCCATCAGCCCTCGGCGGCCGTCAGGTCGATCGGCCTGCCGGCGCCCTTGGGACGCGCGAAGTAGAGCAGGCGGGTGCCCGACTTCAGGCGCTCCCGGCGCTCGACGTCGAAGGCGCCGGTCAGCTCGCGCTCGAAGGTCTCCCGCTCGTAGTCGGGATGCAGCCCCTCGCGCTTGGGACCGAGCAGCTTCCTGACCATCGGGTCCTCGCGCGTCGGGAACTCGATCACCAGCGAGGTGCCGAGCGATGCCAGCCAGGTGACGAACTCCCTCACCGGCACGTTGGCGGCGATGGCCACGTGGTGGATGAGCGCCAACGCGAGCACGAGGTCCGGGGCTCCGCGGTCTGGCAGCGACTTGCGCTCGAGGCCACGCCAGCCGAGGCCCGGCGAGGGGTCGGCGAGGTTCATCGTCAGGCTGAGCGTCTTCTCGTCGCCCTCCTCGCGCATGCTGCGGTAGAAGAGCTCCACGGGGCCCTGGTCGGCATCCACGGCGAGCACGTAGTCGGAGCCCTCGGCCGCGATGCGGGAGTAGCGGCCGTTGTTGGCCCCGATGTCCCACGTCAGCCCCCACCGCTGCGAGGTGGACATCTCGCGCACGAACTCGTCCTTTCGTCGCGCGTCCTCGTCGGTGTAGCTGTTGCGCTCGCCGTAGGCCACCCACACACCCTCCGGCGGTGACCACTCGAGGCCCTTCACGAGCTTTCGCATCCGGGCCACGTTGGCCACGATCAGCTCCTTCTTGAAGCCCGCCTTCCTGACCTCCGCCTTGACCTCCTTGCCGCGGTCGCCGTGGCGGGCCTCGAGCTTCGCGTGGAGGAAGACGTTGAGGTAGAAGCCCTTCCTGAAGCGGTCGCGGAAGGACACCATGCCGCGCATCTGCGTCGGGGTGATGCCGTCGATCGCGCCCCGCAGCAGGGCGTGGGGCGCCACTCCCTTCACCGCCTGGAGAAGCAAGGGGTAGAGGTAGAGCATGCAGAACTGGCGGTAGCCGACCCAGGGCTCGCCCTCACGCAGGCGCTCGAAGGAGCCGATGTCGACGAACACCGGCCTCGCGCCCTTGAACTGCACGTTGTAGGGCGTCGAGTCCTTGAGGATCATGTCCTCCTCGAGCGCCGCGAGGTTCAGGTCGAGCTGCAGCAGGGCGGCGTCCTTCAGCATCGAGAAGGGCCACTCGTACGGATAGGACACGAACGGGATGCGCTCATGCCTGAGGATGCCGGCGGAGCCCTTGGCTAGCAGCCCGTCGGCCGCGTCGGCGCCCTCGAGCAGCTCGGTGGCCACTAGGCGCCCGTCACCGGTGAACCGCTCGAAGAGCTTGGTCTCCCGCAGGGCCTTGAAGTCGCTCAGGCCCTCCTCCGACAGGGCGCGGTACACGCCCTCACCCGCGTAGAACACGCGGCTCTCGGGATCGCGGAAGGAGCCCGGCTCGAGCTGGGAGGCCTCCGGGGGCGGTGAGGTCTCGGTCTGGGACGGCGACATGAGGATCTGCTCACCCGAGGGCGAGGCAGGGCGTCATGGTAGGGGACGCCCCGGGGGGGCGGCGTCAGGCTGAGTCGGTCTGCCCCTGCTGCTTGGGCTCCACGACCTCGTCGTCCTTCCTGATCCGCAGGAACTTGAGGATGCGGTTCCAGTAGAGCCGCGCGGTCACGGCGACAGCCGCCACTCCGCCCGCGAGGATCTGCAGGATCATGCTGCCGCTGCCGGGATCGAGGTAGGCGAGGACGTCCATTGGTCAGCTCCAGTGAGAACGGGGTCGGGTCACGGCCGGGCGCACAGACGAAGGGCGTCTCCCGACAACAGCGGTCGAGGCTAGCAGACCTCGGGGCGGAAACGGGCACCCCGCAGATGTGAGAATCGGCTCAGGAGACCGTCGTCAGGGGGGCCGGGTAGCCTGTGCTGCCGCGCCATGAAGCCCGTGAAGCTGATCATTCAGATTCCCTGCCTGGACGAGGCCGGTCAGCTCCCGGCCACGCTTGCCGATCTCCCGCGCACGGTTCCCGGCGTGGACGAGGTGGAATGGCTGATCGTCGACGACGGCTCGACCGACCGCACGATCGAGGTGGCGCGGGAGCACGGCGTCGACCACGTGGTGAAGCTCACCAACAACAAGGGGCTCGCGGCCGCCTTCCAGGCCGGGCTCGACGCCTGCCTCAAGCTCGGAGCGGACATCATCGTGAACACGGACGCCGACAACCAGTACGTCGGTGCCGACATCCCGAAGCTCGTCGGACCGATCCTCGAGGGCAAGGCGGACATGGTCGTCGGCGACCGGGAGACGGACTCGATCGAGCACTTCTCGCCGCTGAAGAAGCGCCTCCAGCGCCTGGGCAGCGCCGTGGTCCGCAGGGCATCGGAGACGGACGTCCCCGACACCACCTCGGGCTTCCGCGCCTACAACCGCGAGGCCGCCATCCAGATGCAGGTGGTCTCGAGGTTCACCTACACGCTCGAGACCATCATCCAGGCAGGCAAGAACCTCGTGGCGGTCGACCACGTCCCGATTCGGACGAACGACAACACGCGCGAATCGCGCCTCTTTCCTTCGATGTGGGCATACGTGCGGCGCAACGCCGGCTCCATCTTCCGGATCTACGCGCTCTACGAGCCCCTGCGGGTGTTCATGATCGCCGCCGCCGTCGTGGCCGTCCCCGCGGCCGTCATCTGGACCCGCTTCCTCTACTTCTTCTTTGGGGGCGAGGGCCAGGGCCACGTGCAGTCGCTCATACTCGGCTCGACGCTGATCGTGATCGCCGTGCAGCTCGTGGCCCTCGGGGTGGTGGCGGACATCCTGGCCGCCAACCGCACGCTGCAGCAGCGAACGCTCGAGCGCGTGCGCCGGGTGGAGCTCTCCCTCGGAGTCGAGCCCTCCCACTATGAGCCGCGCGACTCGCGCGCCGGCTCTCGGACCACCGGCGCGGCAAGCGGACCGGCCACCGGCAAGCCCGGCGAAGAGCAGGACGGGCATGACGGGCATGACCGGCAAGGCAGGCCCGCCCCGCCGGCCGAGGACGGGGAGATGGCGGCCAGGAGGCGGCGGGCGCCGGCCGAGCGGCCGTGAGCGCGCCCGCGGCCACGCCGGGACCGGCAGCGGCCGACGTCCCCACCGGCAACACCTTCGACAAGTACGGGTCGACCAACCCGGTGGTGCGCCGCCTGATGGCGGGCTTCCACGGTGCCCTGGACGAGCTGTGGGAACGAGCCGACCCCACCTCGCTGCTCGACGTGGGCTGCGGCGAGGGGGTGCTCACCCTCGAGTGGGCGGAGCGCCTCGGCGACGGCCGGATCGTGGGCATCGACCTCGATGACGACAAGCTGCGAGCCGAGTGGGCACGCAGGCGGCGGCCCAACCTCGAGTTCCGCGCCGAGGAGGCCACGCGCCTGCCCTTCGCCGACGACGAGTTCGACATGGCGACCGCGATCGAGGTGCTCGAGCACGTGCCGGACCCAAACGCCACCGTGGCGGAGATGGCGCGCGTGGCGGAGCGCCGGCTGCTCGTCTCGGTCCCCCGCGAGCCGCTGTGGCGGGCGGTGAACATGGCCCGAGGGGCGTACTGGCGCTCGCTCGGCAACACGCCGGGCCACGTCAACCACTGGTCCAGGAGATCGTTCGTGGAGCTGCTCTCACCCCACGGGACCGTCGAGGAGGAACGCACCCCGTTTCCGTGGACGATGCTCCTCGTGCGTCTCTAGGTCCTATTTGTGGGAGCTCCCGCGGGGAGTGGATACGGTCGCGGCGCGGCGATCCTGTCGGTGGGGATCGGCACGACGGGGCTCATCACCTACGGCTACTTCTCGCTGGCGAGCCACACGCTGACGGAGTCGGCGTACGGGGGCATCACGCTCCTCTGGGCGGCCGTGTTCGTCACGGTGTCGGTGCTCTACCGCCCTGTCGAGCAGCTGCTCTCGCGGACGATCGCCGACCGCGGGGCACGCGGCCAGCCGGGGCGCGAGCACCTGCGGGTGGCCGCCACGATCCAGCTTGGCCTGGGTGTGCTCTTCGTGCTGCTCGCGCTGCTCTTCCGCGGCCCTATCCAGGACGGGCTCTTCGAGGGCTCGCGAACCCTCTACTGGGTCCTGATCGTGGCGGTGCTCGCCTATGCCGCCAGCTACTTCGCGCGCGGCTTCCTGGCGGGCTCGCACCGCTTCGGCCTGTACGGAGGGCTGGTGCTGATGGAGGCGGGCTCCCGCTTTCTCTTCGCGCTGGCGGTGGCGGTGGGAATCGCCTCGGGGCAGTCGGTGGTTGCCCTCGGGATGGCCGCCGCGCCGATCGTGTCCCTCATCGTGGTGCCGCTGGCGATCGCACGGAGGCTGCCGCCGGCGAGCGCTCGCGAGCCAGGGGAGGAGGTGGCCGAGGCGGCGGCACTCGACGACGCCGCGAGCGGATCGCCTGGCGCTGAACCCGAGTTCACCCTGGCCCACGGCGGTGGCTTTGCCGCCGCCGTGCTGCTGATCATGCTGGCCGAGCAGACCTTCCTCAACGCGGGGCCGCTGCTGGTCAAGGCAACGGAGGGCGAGTCGGGCGCGGCACTGGCCGGGTTCACGTTCAACGTGCTGCTGATCGCCCGTGCGCCGCTGCAACTCTTCCAGTCGGTCCAGACCGCGATCCTCCCCCACCTCACGCGCATGCGGGCAAGCGGCGAGAAGGATCCCTTCCGGCGCAGCGTGAACGTCACCCTCGCGGCCACCGCGGTGTTCGGATCCACCGTGGCGCTCGTGATGCTGGCCGCGGGTCCCGCCGTGATGGGACTCGTGTTCGGAGGGGACTTCCACTACGACCGGGCAGGCCTCGTGCTGATCTCGCTGGGCATGGGTCTCTACCTGTGCGCCGCCACGCTCAACCAGGCGCTGCTTGCCCGCGGGCGCGCACGGGAGGCCTGCGCCTGCTGGCTCGTGGCCGCGGGCTCGTTCGTGGGCTTCCTTCTGCTTCCCGGCTTCGAGGACCGGGTGCTACAGGTCGAGGCGGGATATCTCGGCGGGGCGCTCCTGCTGGCGACCCTTCTCTACCTTCTCTACCGCCGCGGCGAGGCATCGGATCGGCCCTCCGCTGCGTAGACGGCTTCGACCCACCCCGACGACGGAGGCACGACCCGATGGAAGAAGGCCTCGACTCCCCGCCGGCCTGATGGCTCGGGACGTCATCCGGGTTTCCGCTCGCTGGCGCGGCCCTCCGCGGTCGGCCAACGGGGGCTACACGTGCGGACTCGTGGCAGGATCGATGGGGGCGTCGGCCGCCGAGGTCACGTTGCGCAACCCGCCTCCCCTGGAGCAGGACCTCGCCGTGGAGCACCATGCCAAGGGGGTGACCGTGCGGACCGAAGACACGGTGATAGCCGAGGGGCGGGCGGCCCTGGTGGAGCTGCCTGTGCCTGAGGCCCCGTCACCCGAACGCGCAAGCGAGGCGTCACGCGCGGGCCATGAGCGCTGGTCGGCGCAGCACCCGTTCCCGGGGTGCGCGGTCTGCGGGCCTGAGCGCGGGCCGGGTGACGGTCTGCGGATCTTCCCCGGCGAGCTCGACGACCACGGGCTGTTTGTGTGTTCCTGGACCCCCGACCAATCCGTGGCAGGCGACGACGGCACGGTGGCCCCGGAATGCGTCTGGGCGGCGCTCGACTGCCCCACCAGCGCGCCCGTGGCCAACTTCGGCGACGGGCCGCCGTCCGTGCTCGGGTGCCTTGCGGCGCGCATCGACGACCCCGTCCAGGTGGACCAACCGCACGTGATCGCTTCCTGGGCGCTCGAGCGGGATGGTCGCAAGCGCACGGCGGCGGCGGCGCTCTTCGATTCCCGGGGCCGAGTGCTCGCGCGTTCGCGCGCCATCTGGATCGAGCTCAAGGAGGAGAGGATCCACGCCTCATAGGCACGTCACACCACGTCCGCGTCCTGGCACAACGACCGCAGTATCCCGGTTGCGCCCGGTCAGATCGGCCTGAGCATGGAGGCCTTACAGGCCCGACAGATAACGTTGGCCGTGTCGCTCATGCGGGCGATCGTGGAGTGCGCGCCGCAGTCCGGGCATTCGGAGCGAAGCTCGTAGCGGCGCAGGCAGTAGACGCAGCGGTAGCGACCCGCCAGATTGGTGCCGCGCAGCCATGGCTCGCCGCAACCGGGGCACTCCGGACCGAGATTGAAGCCCCCCGCGGGGGCGCCGCCCTCAGCCATGCGCCCGATCCCGCCGACCACGCAGCCACGCGGCGGCGTCCATGGGGCGACCGCCCGCGGGCTGTACCTCGAGCAGGACGAGCGCGCCCTCGCCGGTGAAGAGCAGCACGTGCTCCCCGTCCGATCCGATCCCGCCCGGCGGGCCGCCGTGCGCCTCGGTCACGGCCCTAGCTCTCCTGACTCCCAACCGGTCCTCCACCGGGAGCTCGACGAAGGTGCCTATGTGAGGGTTGAGGGCCCGCACCCTGCGTGCCAGCAGCTCGGCCGGCAGGCGTGGATCGAGCCGGCGCTCCTCGCGCTCGACCTTGTCGGCGTAGGTGGCGCCCTCGGAAGGCTGAGGCTGTGGCTGCGGGCCGGTGTCGAGCACCTCGACCAGCATCTCAGCGCTCAGGACCGCCAGGCGCCCGGCCAGCGATCCGTAGTCGTCCTCCGCCGCTATCCGCTCGCGGCGTTGCAAGAACACGGGGCCCTCGTCGAGCTCGGCGGTGGGCCGCATGATCGACACGCCGGTCTTGGGGTCCCCGGCCTCGATCGCCCGCTCGATCGGCGCGGCCCCGCGCCAGCGGGGAAGCAGCGAGGGGTGCACGTTGAGCATGTGGTGCTTTGAGAGAAGAGGCTCCCGGATGAGCGCGCCGAAGGCACAGACGCAGACGGCCTCTGGATCCGCAGCGGCGATCCGGCCGCGGGCCTCCTCGGAGTTGACGCTCTCAGGCTGGGCCACGTCTATGCCCAGCCCGCGCGCCGCGTCGGCGACCGGCGGGGAGGCCAGCCTTCGTCCGCGTCCCTTGGGGCGGTCGGGACGGGTGACTACGAGAGCGGGCCGGTGAGCGCTGCCGGCCAGCCGCTCGAGCACGCACACGGCGAAGTCGGTGGTGCCCAGGTACACGGTGCGCACGGTGCGTCCACCCTAGACGGGCTCGCGGCGAGGCTTCGGGTTCGATGGCGGGGAGGAGCGTCCGCGGTTGTGGCTGCCGAGCGTGTGCCCCAGCGTCCCCGCGCCGCCCGGCCCGGACGGTCAAGAGGTGAGCAAATCGGGCACGGAGGGCCCGCCGGCGGGTGCCGGCCCCGCCTTCGGCGAGGGGCCGCCACCCAAGCCCGAGCAGCCCGAGCCAGCCCGCGACCTCGGCTCGTGCTTGCCGACGGGACGATGCTGCCTCTGGGCGGCAAGGAGCTCGACGCGCCCGGCCTCGACCTGGTGGGCGCGTTCGTTCGCTCCGAGGGCACGCTCGGAGTGGCCACGAAGGTGTGGCTGCGGGTGATTCCCAAGCCCGAGTCGTGCGAACGCTGGTCGCGTTCTCTCACTCCCCCGGCCAGGCGGGAGACGTTGTCTCCGAGATCGTGTCCCGCGGCATCGCGCGACATGCCCCAGATGTTCGATGAGCCCGACCTGGCCACGTTCTGCGGTGCGCGTTCGACCCGCACGGCATGTCAAACCCCGGCAAGGTCATGCCCACCCCCCAAAATCGGCCTCCGTTGCGTCCGCGGGCTCGGGGCGGCATCGGATGGTGGCGCCGCGGTCCGGATCCTGGGCGCCGGCACCAAGCCGGGCTGGGGCAACCCGGGCGCCCCGCCCGAGCTCTCCACTTCCGGACTCGACCGGGTCGTCGAGCACAACGGCGGCGACCTCACAGCTCTGCTGGAGGCGGCGTGCCGCTGGTTGCCGCGCAAAGCGCCTTCGCGGGGCGCAAACCAGATGCTCGCCCTCGACCCTCCGGGGGCCACGGCCACCGGCGGCGGGGTGATCTCCACCTCGACTCCGGGCCCCCGCGCGCTCGCTACGGCGCCACGCGGGACCTCGTCGTGGGGATCACCGTCGGCGCACTCTCAAGCCCTGGCGAGCCACCTCATATCGCCGAGCGGCGGGACGGAGCCACTCTCTCAAGGACAGGATGGCGCCGAAGCTCGGGGACAAGCCAGACGGTGTCGGCCGGCGCCGGATCATCCAGAGGGGCGTGGCTGATCTGTTGACTCCTCGCGTACTGGAAAGCCACACCCTTCCGTCCCAGGGACCGCAGGTCACCCGGCTGTGACGGGAACTGCACGCACGTGTGACGGCTCGGGCATGCCTCGTTCCCGGCGCGACGCCTCCACGTCCTGAGACTCTCGTTCGCCGATCCGAAAGTTGCCTCGGTCGATCGCTTTCCGGCGACCAAGCGGAGCTGGACGGTGTCGGCGGAACGCTCTCGTCGCCGGTTATTCCGCATACTCAAGCGCGATCGCGGCCTCCTCTTGCCGGCGACGTTCGCGGCCAGACAGCGCACGGCCCTACCCTGCTCGCACGGACGATTGCATCCGTCCGAAATCTTCGAGAACCGGCGTCGCCCCGCACCGGGTGGGGGACGAAGCGGCGCGTGAGCGGCGCGATTGCTTTGTGGCTTGCTGTTTGGATTCGGGGGTGTCGGTGATGTCCGACGCCGTGGAGATGGTCCCGATCGGGCGGCGAGCTGACTCTCTTTGTGGCTGTCGGCCCGTAGGGGCCTGACCTCCTTTGGTTGTGTCGCTCGTCGCCGGTCGGGGATATCCGGCGTGACTTGATAGG
>JAUJNT010000005.1:143884-235061 GCA_030448005.1 Thermoleophilaceae bacterium | reverse complement strand
GGGTAGTCAGACTGAGGTAGCTCGGTAGCGCTCTGGTCGAAAACGACCGGTTGAATCGCGAACTCTAGGGCAGTTGCAGCTCGAGGCTGGTCCCTCCGATGCGCAGGAGCCGGCCTTGAAGGTGGGCCGTCATGTCCTGGCGCAGAAGCGCCCAGCCAAAGCGCTCTCCGGGGGCGACCGCTCCGCGCACCTCCGCGACCTCGATGGGCACAGTTACGCCCATATATGGAGCGCGGCGGCCGGCGATGGCCGCCTGCTCGCCGAGGATTCCCAACGGCCGGAGGCGCAGACCTCCCGGCAGCGTGGCGCCGGGTGCCGCCGAGAGGCCCTCAGCCAGAGGGATCCTGCTCACCACCTGATGGGCTTCCCACGCCAAGAGCCGGTCGATCACGACCAGGCCCGCTCCGGGGACCCAGACGAAGACGCGCATGTGCCGCACCGGATCGGAAAGACGACGGTAGCCGTCATGAGCGGCAGTGATGACCAGAGCGCTGCCGTGGCGCTGAAGGCTTCCGCGCGTGACGTGGGGCATGAAGCCAGCGCGGAAGGGCGCCCAAAGATCGCATTGATCTTGTCCGTCCACTTCCACTGTGGAGTGCGCGCTCGTGGCCCGGAACCGCGGCCGATCGGGCCCCGCATACGCCGCGGTCCCCGGGTCCACCACCACGGGTACTCCATCGGCCCAGAGGACGAAGGAGAGAACGTCGGCATGCGCGTGGGCAGGAAGATGCGCCGGAGCCACGGGCGCCACGTCGAAGATCGCCTGGTGGAGCTCGTGGCGCACCACCACGTAACCGCTCTCTGCCAGATCGCTAACCTCTGGCCGCGTTGGGGATGGCTCGACCGGTGGCCCGTCCCAACCGTCGTTCAGCGCGGGAAGATCTCCCCGCGGGCCGGCGAGCGCTTGCATCCAGCGTCGGCCACGCTCGATGGTGGAGGCCAGGCAGCGCGGGACCTCTTCTCCGGCCCTCTCGAGAACCGTGGCCACGTCGGTCAGCTCGGCTATGACGATCCGGTGATAGGAGGGGCTGCGCTCCTCGTGACCCCCGTCGGACAGGAACTGCAACGGAAGCTCGCGCTCCAAGACCTTCATGCCGCGCGCCAAGGCGTTTCGCTCGCCAAGACAGGCTCCTCCTATGACGAGAGCAGCGCCGTTGTGCAGTACGTGGTTTCCACCAATGTCGTATTCGATGCAGCGCCCGAGGTATGCCAACTGACGCTTGAGCGAACCACTCATGCTCCTTGCGAGCTCCGCGCTCCAACCACCGGCCGACAGCGCAGCGCACCACGCGATGATGCGCCCACTCAGTGGATAGGGGTGCCAGGCGATTCGCGTCGGGCGACTACAGCCAGCCAGCCAGTCCTCCACGACTCGAGCCCAGAACCCGTCCCCAGATAGGTCTCTTGTTCCCGCGGCATAGCGAGCCAGGTAGCTGAACCCGTGCAGGTGAAAGAGGAACAGCAACCCGTCGCTTCCATCAGTCCAAAGCCCAGGTGCATCAGCTCTGCGTTCGCGGCCGACGGCCACGAACGTCCCAGTCCTGTGGGGTGGTGGCTTTGGACCGGACTGTGGCGCCGGATCGACACCGATCCCCGCGGCGAGTCTTCGCAGCTCCCGCTGCGACTCCGAGAGTCCGGCGCCCAGTACGGCCGGCGGCACCAGACGGCGCGCTCGCCAGGCGAGCTGGCGCGGGCGCATGTGGCGGATGGCATCGCCGTAGCGGGCGGCCCGTGTGCCGACGGAGATCATCGCCCGCGCCTCCGGCGATCGATCAACCGGTGGATGCCGGTCTTCGTTCAAGCTCGGCCGAGAATGGCTGCACCGTCCGTGGCTCTTCGGACTCGAGGGCCTCGCGTGTCCGGAGGAAGAGCTGAGCGGTATCCCAGACGTAGGCCACATCCGCGCCCCGCTCCTTGTCGCCTGTTCGTCCGCTCATGGCATACGACCGGAGGATCGCCGCCTCTTGACCGTGGTCGCGATAGCGCAGCCGGACTCGGCGTCGACTCTCGCGCACGTGGGCGCGAAGCTCCTTGAAGTCCTCCAGCGAGAGCAGGAGATCGCCGCGGTGGAGCTCCAAATGCTCGCGAACACCCTCGAAGGCGTGACCCTTGGCGGAGAACGTGATCGCCGCTATGGAGCCATCACCGAAGACATACGAGACGGCGATGTCCGAATCAGCCTTGTCGGCACGGGTTGGGTTGACGGTGATCGGATAGCGCGCGGCTGGGTCGATCATCCGCAACGAAAAATCCGTCCAGTGGCACAGGTTGCCGAGGATCCGGCCGCCCTCTTCCGGACGGTAGTACCAGTGATCTGGCGCGATCGCGTGTCCGGCGACGAACCAGTTGAGCATCACCGCACCGGGCTGACCCTCGAGCAGCCGCTGTACCTCCAGGCCGAGGCCGCTTTCGGGGCGGTTGAACCCGAGCCGCACCGATCCGCCGCTTTGCTGCATCGCCGCGCAGAGCCGGGTGAGCTGCTCATCGTCCACCACGTGGGGCTTCTCGATATGGACTTTCTTCCCGGCCGCGAGAGCCTGGATCGCATACTCCGCATGGGACGCATGATTGGAGGCCACGTAGACGAGGTCGATCGCGGGGTCCTCGATTACGCGGCGGGCATCGTCGGTGGCGAAGTGCGCCCCATAGCGACGAGCGATGGACTCCGCGCGCGCGCCCTCGATGTCCATGGCGCCACGAATCACGGCCCCGACGTTCCGCTCCAGGAAATAGGCAATGTGACTGAACGCGAAGTTTCCGCAACCGATCAGGCCGACGTGCGCGTCGCTGCGACCGGGCGAGAGGCGCCGCCCACGTGCCGGGCCCTTTGCGCGCATGTGGTACTGGCCCCGGACCTTTGCGAGCGTCCGGCGAGGTCCGTAGAGGCGGGCGTAGCGGCCCACCTTGCGGGCCCGGAAGATGAACGGCGCGCGAGTGTAGTCCATGCCTTACTCCGTCGGGACGGTGTGGAGCTCCTGAGACGTGTTCTCAGCCGCCCCGCCAGGCAGTCCATTCCCCGACCCAGATACGGCCGGCGAGGAGCCGGTGCCCACCCGTCTCCTCTGACCGGCGGCAGCGGTCAGGATCGCCTCGAGGGGCTCGATCTGGAGCTCCCGGAGGTTCGCTGCCCCGAAGCGGCGCCCGGCGGCGCTCAGGCGTGTTCGCAGCAAGGAGTCGTCCCGCAGCCGCCGAACCGCGTCTGCCAGCGCTTGCGGGTCACCCGGCGCCACCGTCAGTCCGGCATCGGCCTCGTCGGCCAAACGGGCAGCCTCACCCGGTGCAGCCACGATCACGGGGCGTCCGACGGCGCAGCAGTCGAACAACTTCGACGGGACGAAGGTGTTGAGCGCGGGCGCCGGCGAGAGCGAGACAAGCAGGGCATCCGAGGCCCGCAGGATGTCGGCGGCTGCGTCTGGCGGCACCTGCCTGCGAAAGACGACACGATCTGGTGTTAGCCCAGCCGCCTGCTCCTCGAGTGCTCGGCGCGCTGCCCCATCGCCCAGCAGCACGAGCTGGAAGCCCTCTCCCACCAAGTCCGCCGCCTGGAGGGCCGTGGCGAGCCCCTGGGCGCGTCCCAAGTTGCCGGCGTAGGTCCATATGAAACGGTCCTTTGGCAGCGAGACCGTCGCGCGATCGACGCTGCGCTCGGCCGCCTCCACCCATAGCCGGGTGGTCCCGTTCGGCATCAGCGTTACATCGCCCGACAGACCAGGCGTTCGCCGGATGTGGTCTCTGAAAGGCTCCGTGACGGTGGTAAGCGCCGCGGCGTCGCGATAGAGGAAGCGCTCGAGCCGTTCGGCCAAGGCCAGCATGCGCGGATTCGAGAGCTCTCCGAGGGCAACCGCGACCTCCGGCCAAAGGTCCCTGACGTCCAGCACCCACGGGCACCTGTGGACACGCGAGAGGGCAGCAGCGGCCGCACCGACCGGAAGCGGGGGAGAGGAAGCGAAGATGACGTCTGGTCGACGTGTGAGCGAACCCCATGCCGTCGCCATTGCGGCGTAGCTGGCATAGAAGGTCATGTAGTCCCGTGCGCTCTTCTGCGGGGCGGTGTGAACCCATACCCACGCGCCGCGGAAGCCGTCGAGCCGCTGACGCCGAACCGGACGCCTGCGGTAGTCCGGATGCACTACGCCCTGGGGATGGTTCGGCCTCTCGCAGACCACCTCGACTTCATGGCCGCGAGCGGCCAAGCCGGCGGCGAAGGTGTGCAGGCGTGTCTGGGTCGCGCCGACCTCGGGCGTGAAGTACTGGGTCAAGACGAGGACTCGCATCAGCGTGCCGATGGGCGGGGGAGCTCTGCGGGTGAGCGGCGCCCTTGGTCGAGAAGCTCACGCGCGGCAAGGCAGGTGTGGCTCGTCGCCAGGAGGTCCTCGTAGGGGATCGGCGGTTCACCTCCATCACGGAAGAACCGGAGCGCGGCGGCCAAGAGGCCGGCGTGTCCCTTGTCCTGCGAGAGGACCGGCCGAGAGAGCCGCAGCGGTTTGTCGAAGCGTCGTAGCCGGCGGAAGTCCTCGATCACGAGCGAGTGCCCCGCTCCCATGATCTCCACGCGCTCCTTCGGCATGTGCGGATCGCCGGTGGCCACGTAGGCCACCGTCGCGACCGATCCGTCACCGTAGGTCAGGATCACCACGAACGAGTCGCCTGGCAGGGTGAGCGGGCCGACCCCCAGGGCACTGACCGCAACCGAACTGGCGGCTCGGCCGACGAGTGCGGCGCAGAGATCGACGAAATGGCAGGCTTCGCCGACCAGGCGTCCTCCCCCCCGAAGAGGGTCGCGCAGCCAGTGGTCCTCCGGCAGGTAACCGGCGTTCACCCGGTAGTGAATCTGTAATGGGTCCGAGCGAGTGGCGAGTGCTGCCATGACCGCCAGTGCCGGCGGGGAGAGCCGCCGGTTGAAGTCCACCACGAGCCTGCCACCCGCCTGGAGGAGTGGCGTCAGGGTGTCGAGCGAAGGCTGGTCGATGGCAAGCGGCTTCTCGAGGAAGACGCTCTTTCCGCGCTCGAGCGCGTCACGCGCGAGCGAAGCGTGAGAATCATGGCGGGTGGCGATCACGACCACATCGACGTCGGGATCCTCGAGCACCTCCTCGGTGCTCGCCGCGACCCGGTCGGCGTTGAACTGCCGTGCCGCGCTGAGCGCGCGCGGCCCGCTGCCACCGGCCACGGCGACGAGGTCTAGATCGTGGCTGTTCAGTAGGGGCAGCAGAGTGGAGCGAGCGAAGAGCCCGGGCCCTATGAGTGCGACGCGCGTCCGGGCGGAAGCGCTCGGGGGGGCAACCCGGGGCTTGACGGGTGCGGGGGCTGAAGGCTCGTCTGTCCCGTCGGGGTAGCGGAGGAGGATGCCCATTCGCCCCGGCTCCTCGAGAGCGCCATAGGCGTCCTCGGCGTCGGCAAAGTCGAACTGGTGGGTGAGAAGCGGCTCGAGCCGGATTCTCCCGGCCGCCACCTCTTCGAAGAAGTAGGAGATGAGGCGCCGCTCGGTCCAGCGCACGTAGCCGATCGGGTAGTCGTGGCCCTGCTCTTCGTAGGCGGCGTCATATCGTCCGGGCCCGTATGAGCGGGACACGCGTAGCTGGAGCTCCTTCTCGAAGAAGGCGCTGCGTGACGCCTGCAGGCGGACATCGCCCACCAGGGAGATCATCGCCCTGTCGCGCGCCAGGCGGCCGGCGAGCTCGATCGGCGCGCCGTCCTTGGCGGCGGCTGCGATCACCACCGAGTCCGCACCGGCGCCACGTGAAGCACCCATGACCGCCCGCTCCGCCTCGTCGCCGCCGGCGGGTGCACCGGCCACCGCACCGAGTTCGCCAGCGAGCTGCACCCGGGATGGATCAGTGTCGATTCCGATCACGCGAGCGCCGGCCGCGGTGGCGAGCTGGGCGGCGAGCTGCCCCACGAGGCCAAGACCGATCACCGCCACGACCGAGCCGGCCTCCACCTCGGCGAGTCGTACGCCATGGGCTGCGATCGCCCCGAGCGCGCCGAAGGCGCCCCAGCGATCTTCGAGGGTCTCGGGAAGTCGAAAGCACAGCGGCGCCGGGACAACGGCCAGCTCGGCGTGACAGGCGGCGTTCGCGCCCACGCAGCCGACGCGATCCCCCACCGTGAGCCCGTCGACTCCCGGTCCTACGGCGGCCACCACTCCCGCGCTGCTGTAACCCGGGGTCATGAGGTCCTCGAGCCGGGCACGAACCGCCGCGACCGTGGGTCCCAGTCCCTCGCGGGCGGCTTTCTCCCACACCTGGCGAACCTGATCGGGGCGGTCCAGCGCCTTGCCGAGCAGGCCCTTGCCGGCTGTGCGCGCCAGCGCCTGCTCCGTACCGGGCGATATCAGCGAGAACGATGTCCGGACGAGCACCTGGTTCTCGCGGGGGGAGGGATCCGGAACGCCCACGAGCTCCACTTCTCCCGTACGTAGGCTCTGCACCAGCTGCAACACGAAGCCGCAAAGCTAGCTGAGCGGTCGTAGCGATGTCCGGAACCCGGTGCGGCTGATAGACACAGGTGGCGTGGGTCCTCGTGTCCTCCTCGTTGTCGGCGCCCGGCCGAACTTCGTCAAGGTGGCGCCTGTCGCGCACGCCCTCAGGCGCAGGGACGAAGTCGAGACTGCCCTGCTCCACACCGGGCAGCACTACAACCGCAACCTGTCGGATGTGTTCCTCGACCAGCTCGACCTACCCCCGCCCGACTTCCACCTCGGAGTCGGGTCCGGGAGCCATGCCGAGCAGACCGCGGGGGTGCTGACCGGCACCGAATGCGTGCTGCGCGAGCACCCGTTCGATGCCGTCCTCGTTGCCGGAGATGTCAACTCAACGCTCGCCGCGGCTCTGGCGGCTGCGAAGCTCGGGGTAGCCGTGATCCACCTGGAGGCCGGGCTGCGTTCGGGCGACTGGAGCATGCCGGAGGAGATCAACCGCGTGCTGACCGATCGACTGTCGGACCTGCTGCTGTGCCCGAGCGCCGACGCGGTGGACAACCTCGTGGCGGAAGGGATTCCACAAGAGCGCGTCACGGTCGTCGGCAACACGATGATTGACTCGCTCTTCCGGCTCGAGGCTGCGGCCACTCAGAGAGGTGCGATCGAGCGCCTCGGCCTGAGCTTTGGGGAGTTCGTCCTGGTGACGCTCCACCGGCCGATGCTGGTTGACGACATCCAACTGCTGAACGCCACGCTCAACGCGTTGAGCAGCGTTGGCCGAACCCTTCCGGTGGTCTTTCCGGTGCACCCGAGAACCCGCGCCAGACTCGGCGCCCAGGGCCTCTCTGAGGGCTGTGTCCAGTTAGTCGATCCGCTCGACTACCTCGACTTCGTATGCGTCATGCGCGGTGCTCGGTTGGTGATCACCGACTCCGGGGGGGTGCAGGAAGAGACCTCTGCGCTCGGTGTTCCGTGTCTGACCTACCGCACATCGACGGAACGGCCGATCACGGTCACAGCCGGCACAAACCGGCTGGTAGGGCTCGACCCACCGACCCTACGGGAGGCCTGTGAGGAAGTGCTCTCCCACCCGCCCCCTCTCGAAAGACCACGGATACCGCTATGGGACGGGGCGGCGGGCGACCGCGCGGCCGGCGCCATTGCCGGTTTCTTGCCGCGTCGACTGGCGCATGCGAAAGGGTTGTAGCGGCGTCATGACCGGCTGCTTACAGTGGCGACACGCCCTTCGTGCAACCGTCACACTTCCGGTCTTGACGGTCATCGCCTTGGCGGCAAGCCTTCTGGGGTGCGGTCTGGGCGGTGCGAGAACGCTGCCTCCGCAGTCTGTGGCGGATGAGGTACAGGCCACTTCGGGCCTCCCTTTGGCGCGGAACAAGAACCTCGATGTCGCCAACATGGCCAACGTCCTGGCGACCTATCACGGGTCTGACCATCGCCAGACCGTGCTGGTCGTCGTGTTCAACTCTCCCAAGGCGCCCGTTCAAATCGTCGGCCGTCCTGAAAGCCGTTCCGAACAGGAAGCTGCGGGCGAGGTCATTGTCGAGCGAAACGTTGCGGTCCTATACCGCTCGAGTAGCGGAAGCTCTCGGGCGGAGAAGATCAGACGAGCTCTTGCCGCGCTAGCGATACGCAATGACAGCTGAGGATCATTGAGAGGGCGGCGTTGGTGCAGGAGAGGTTCGTGATCCGGGCCGGGCCGGTTCCGGGGAGGTGGGTGGCTGGGGGCCGGGCGATGGTCGGGGCGCAGGCGGCCTTGGGGTGCGCCGTCTTGGAGCGCTTCGTCGGCGTGAAGCCGCTCGGAAGCGCTCGACGGCCGCGAGTCCCGCTCGCTGTGCCCGCGCTGACGGCGTGGGCGACGGGTCTACTCGCGTCACCGCGAACTGCGCGAGCGCGCGTTCCAAAAAGGTGTCGTGGACGACCTTCCACTGTCCGCTAAGCCGCCGAAGAACAAAGGAGTCGTCTACGGGGGGGCCCGTGGCAGAGGCGAAGCGGACCGCAACCAATCGCCCGCTCGTCGACCTGCGCACCCCGATTACTCGGGGCAGCAGCGTTGCGAGTGTAGAACGTTGCAGTGCATACGCCCCCGAAAGGTCGTGTTCGGTCACCCGACGCACCACCTCTGGGATGTATGCTCTCGTCACGTTCGGAAGGCCGCCCCACTGCGCGAAGAACAGCAGCTCCAACACCGCCTTCTGAGGGGAGTTGGGTGGCTGGCGGTTGATGTCCGCGACGGTCAGAGGGGAGGGCTGACTCTCTAGTCGGCCATCTCGCAGCACTTCGGGTCGGTTCTCGGTCGTTCGCACGATCCGATCGTCAGGGCTGCCCTCGTTGCACCCGGCTAGCGGGATCGCCGCGACAACGGCTGAGGCCAGACCAATTAGAAGAGCGCGCACCGACCGCACTATCCGCGGGCTGGGCCCGGCACTCTGGAGGACTCCACCCGGTGGTCGAGGTTACGGCCGAGCAGGCGACCCATCGTCTGGTACCCGGGCGAGGCTGTCCGTCCAGGCAATAGCAGCCAGGCCACACCCACCACGAACGGCAGCGTCTTAAGCCAGTACGCAAGCAAGAAGGGGAGGTCCGCTTCTACATAGATAACAGCCTTGAGAAGAGCGTATAGCCAGATCATCTCTGCCCGCGGCGAGTACCACCGCCGATACAGGCGACTGCACCCGCCAAGCACGGCCCCCCAGGCGAACATGCCAACGCCGACCCCCAAGAGACCGAAGTTGCGGTACAGGTCTCCGACCTGCGTGAGTCCGGTTGCGGTGTGGCGGGAAGGCGGAATCTGCCAGTACGTCGAAGAGAACTGCGTTGAGTCATCGAGCACTGGCTTCTCCGGCCACAAAACCCTGGGCACCGCGAGCGTTAATGGGAGCTCCAGGTAGCGCGTGCCATGAGCGTATGGATACTGGGACGGGGTGTTGGCCACTATGAGAGCGGGAGAATCGATCAGGCGGAACCTGTAAGAGGCATACACGTATGCATCTGAAACGAGGTTGTCTGGGCGGTAGAGCTCGGGCTTGGTCAAGGTGCGGGTCAGCGCACTTACCGTGCCACCCGATCCCTCTCGCAGAGAGGCTCTATAGGCGGTGTTGGCGGGCAGTAGAACAACGAACGTCGCAATCATTGCGAGGCCAACGAAGCGCCAAGGTACGCGCCGTCGGATGGCTACATAGGCGAGCAAGGTCACCAGCAACGGGTCGAGCGACGCGCCCTTGTAACCAATCACAAATCCCAAGACGACTTGGATCACGACGAAGGTCGTTAGCATGCGGCCGAGCTGCCGATCGCCTGTCCGGAAGTAAACTAGTGCGGCGCATAAGGTGACGAGGGTGGCAATCGTGCCGAGAGAGGCGAACAGTTGCACTACCGATAGAACAGTGGTGCTCACGCCGGCAGTCGTCACATAGCCGTATGTCTTCAGGAATATGCCCAGCGCCAATGATCCTACGCCGATTAGGTAAGCGATGCCGAGCGCCCTCACACTCGGCAGGCCCCCACCGAAGATCAAGGTGGGATGCGGTTTCGGTGTGTAGACGAGCCAAGAACCGACGGCGAATGCGGAGACTCCGAGCGAGACGACCAGCAGTGCACTGGTGATGTCGTCCCGGTCCAGCCCGGGGCCGGGAATGCCTGGCGTACTCAGCCAAGCCAAGGACGTGACTCCGAACAGCACCGCGGTCGCGAGCGCATAGACGCCAGGAGCGTCAAGGGGGTCTGTTCGGAGCCGGAGGACAAGCAGGCCGCAGATCGCTACCAGCAGGACGCTAGCGGCAACGAGCTCCCACCTCCCGGCCGGACCAGCGGCGACGCCGATGCCTGCTATGGCCGCCGTGATGCCGACCGTCACCGGCGGCTTACAGAACCAAGCGAGGCCGCGTCGCAAGGGTTACTTCATCCTTCTGGGCACGAGGGCGGGCGTTGCGTGCAGAATTCCGATGTCTCGGTTCCGGGAAGCACTCTGGGCGCTGCCGGCCTGAAAACCTTCGTGCTTGCGGTCACAGAGACTCCCCGGCGGTCTACCGATCACCGTCGGGCGCGAAAAACGCGGTGGATCTCGGGCCACGCATCCCCGGCGTAGTCACTATGGGAAGTGATTCTCGAGCTGGAAGCCGCCAAGCCGCTCGACTGCCTCTGAGACGCTGAGGTGAGCAAGGCCCTTGCCGTACGGCGGCTTGCTTCTGTGGTTGATGCTCACCAGGCTGCCGCTGCACGGGGCTGATCCAGTGTAGAAGTTGTTGATCGTGCCCGGAGGCATCTCAGGGAACGAGTCCTGCTTAGCACGAGGTCGTACAAGATGCGCGTGAGATCGCGTTCGCTGAACAGTCCCCCTGAAGTCTTCAGCTTGAGGAGCCCACCGTCTACGTTGGGCGGCGTAATAGCGAGGGCGAGTCGCTGCTCGATACCATCGACAAGCGCCTCCAAGAAGGTGCACAAGCTACGGCCGAACGATCCCTCCTCGGGATTCCCACCTGCGAGCGCGCCAACCGCATCGGCCAAGGATACGAGCTCGTCCTTAGCCGTCAACTGATGTACCCTCGGTAGCAGCCGTCACGCCGTGATGCGAGCGAACTCGGTATCGCCGTGAAGAATTCCCTGACCTGCGAGGATCAAGGCTAGGGGTCCGCGCATCATCGACGTCACCCACCGATCTTCCTCGAGTGAGGCTCGATGTTATGCGCATCCTTCGGTGCCCGGCCGACCACGGTTGAGTGCCCGGGAAACTGGCGCGGCAATCGTCTTCCAGACCAGCGGTCGACAAGGAGGTAGAGTCGCTTGGCGGCACGGTATGGTCGGCGTGTTAGTGGCCAGCGGCCGAGGGCCAGGGCGCAGAACCACAGCTGGCGTCGGACCATCGAACTTCCGCAGATCAGAGCGAGAGCCACGCGCTCGGAGGGCGCAAACGCTTGTCGATGCACCGGGGAACGCCATAGAACGTCAGCCGCGAAGGCCCTCCCGATCACAAGGAACGGAAGCAGGCGCTGCGTGGTCGACAGATCGAGCGTTTCCGCGAGTCTCCGAAAGCTGGCACTGGTGCCACCCAGTGAACGGTGGAGGTGTGTATCCGGAAGCGCGATGATCCTGCCCAGCGCGGCAATCTCTGCCACGAAAAGCCAGTCGTTGCCTACTACGTTGCGGATGTCGGAGAGGCGGTCGACGATCGATCGCGGGAGCACGCCGTAGATTGCGGCACCGTCGTCCACGTCGCGCAGGTACGCGCGAACACGTTGAGCGGCCACCGCTTGTGGCAGGTCGATCGGTCGTCCTGCGGCGGTGGCACCGTCCTCGCGGACGTATCGCGGACGTCCGCCAGCCATTGCGTGATCCGGATGAGCCCGGAGAAACGCGAGGCAACGTGAGGCATAGGAAGGATGCAACCAGTCATCGTCGCTCAGGAAAAGGAAGTGGTCTCCCTCTGCGTTCCGGAGGACCGTGTTGAAGTTTGCCGTGGGTCCTCGGTTGAGCGGACTCCGCATGTAGCGCACCGCCGGCTCTTGCTCAGCGAGCACACGGCAGTAGTCCTCCGTGCCGTCCGTGGACGCATTGTCCGCAATGAGCACTTCGAGGTCGCCGCAGTCCTGGCCGAGCGCCGACTCTACGGCTCGCCGGAGCCCGCTCAGCCGGTTGTAGGTCGGGATCCCGACGGTGATGAGCGGTCTTGGCATGGGGTTATACGGGTATCGGACGAGCGGCGCCACGCAAGAGGCGGACTAAGACCATGAGGTCCCCCCGCTGGAACGCAAGCAGCATGATGGCGTATATGCCACCGGCGACCAGCGCGGCCACCAGCGCCTCCAACGCTCGGTCAAGCGCGATCAGCGCGATCGCCTCCGACCCCGCGCCAGCCGCCGCTGTGGCCGCAAGCAAAGGGGTCGTTAGTGCCCGCAGGACCCGGGCTCCGATCCGGCGGTGCACGGCCCACCCCAAGATCGATGCTTCGACCACCCCCGCCGCCAAGACACCGAGACCTGCGGCGACAACGCCCAGCGGGATCAAGAGCGGGAGCGCTACAAGGAACCACGCGAGGGTGTGCAACACCGCACTACGCAACACTACGCCGCCGGCCTCGACCGCGAAGAGGTAGCCCGCGGCGGCAACCGCGACCGGGCCGCCGATCATCAGCGACAGGCTCACGGGCGGAATCACGGTTGCGGCGTCGCTCCAGCGCTCGCCGAAGACCGCGGGAACGAGCGGCACGCTCGCCGCCGCGAGCGGCGCGACGATGGAGCCGGTGCCCAGGGCGACGGCCTTCAGGGTGCGCTCTACCACGTTACGTGCATCCTCGCCCTGCTGCGCCATGCGCGACATAGCGGGGTACGAGACGCGAAAGAGCGCCTCGAGGAGGATCTGAGGCGCTTGGAGGACACGGGTAGCGACGGTGTAGACGCCGAGCATGGCGACTCCGCCAACGGCGGCGATGCCGAGGTTGACGCCCTGGTCGCGCATGAAGTTTACGAGTGCCACGCCCTGGTAGCGGCCGGCGAAGCTCGCCAGGTCGCGGACGACGCGACGCGACAGGCGAGGTAGGACCAGCCCCTGCGGGGTGGCACGGACCATAAGAAGCGTCCCACCGACCGCGCGCAACCCGGCTGCGATGCCGAGCGCGGGTAGTCCCAGGCCGGCCGCTACGAGGACCGCGCCGAGACCGTACAGAGCCGTGGTCTCGAGGACCTCGATCTGGGCGAGCTTGCGGTATGACAAGGCACGTTCGAACCCGATCGCGCCGGGCGCGCGGAAGGCCGTCACCGGCATCAACGCGACCATGAACGCGACCGCAACGGCATCGCCTCCGATACTCACGCAAACCGCCGCGGTGATCCCCACAGCCACGGCCATGAGCATGCCGTTCACCGCCACGACGGTCTCCAGCTCCGTGCGCGTTGGTTCTGCTGAGCGTCGGATCAGCCCAGCACCGAGACCAGCTCGGACCAGGGAGTCGATGGAGATCATCAGGGTGGCACCGAGCGCGAAGATGCCGAACTCCTCGGCCGACAGGCTTCGCGCGAAGACGATCGTTCCCGCGAGCGCGATGAGCCGGCTGAGGACACCCCTCAGCCCGAGGATGAGGGCTCCGCGCACCGCGAGGTGTCGCGCTCCTCCGCCGCCGGCAGATGCCTCTGGCTGCACTACGCCTCAAGCCGCGTTTTGCGCAGCGGCCGCAAGCTCGGCGGGATTGTCACTCGCGGCCGACTCCACCGCCTCGAAGACTTCGACAACGTCCTTGAACACAGTCGGCACTTCTGCGCCGGCCCAGTCAGGGGACTGTCCGAGCAGCTCCCGCGCAGTAGTCATAGGCGGGCGTACACCGACTGACCGCAGCAGACTCACCACCCGGCGTCCGATGCCGTAGCCTAAAATGCCAAGGTCCGCCATCACCCGTTCGGCCCGCGTGAGATGCTTCTGCAGCTCACGTAGGTCAGCTCGGGGCACGTTGCGGACGACGTAGTGGCCTATGTAGACGGAGATCGTCTGCACGAAGCGGTAGCGCCACAGGGCCACATGGAGCCCATGCTTTGCGCCATAGCTCTTCTCGAGCCTCCGCACAGCATCCAGCCATCCGGAGTTGATGTTCGTTCCCGGTAGTTCGAGCGACCGTGTCTCGGAATCTGCTCCCTCGCCCGCTCCGGCGAGGAAGCGCTTCCCTTCCTCCTCCCGGCCATTGAAGTGGAAGAACCCGTATGACTTGGGTGAGATGCCGATGACGACACGCGGTCGCGGGTCGACGATAATCGAGCGCGCTTCGAGCAGCATCGCAAGCGTCGCATAGTAGTCGGGGAACGCAGACTGGAAGAACGCCCCCGTTCCATTCATCCGCTCGATGAGTTCCCGGCTGACTAGGGAGAACTGCATGTTGTATCCGAGCGCCATCTGAAACCGCATTGCCCTGCGAACCAGGTCTCGCGCCTTGCTTGGCGGGAGCCGGTACGGGCTGGGGGCACGCCGCACGAAGCCCGTGCCGGTGTAGTCCTGAAGGAAGCCGTCCGAGCGGTTGGGCAGCACGCCCGGGTAGGCGAACAGGAGGGCGCTGTGGTAGACGAGGTCAGGTCGGTTGTGAGCCTCCACGATCTTGCGAAGGCTCCGAAAGTAGCCCGGTAGGAGCCCGTCGTCATCGCCCAGCATGAGCAGGTAGTCGCCGCGCGCTGCCTGCAGCGCGTGGTTCCACGAGTCGGTCACCGGCAGGAAGGCTGAGGTCCGGACGTACCGCACGCGCGGGTCCTCGAGCTGGGCGACGTAGCCCTCGACATCCTCGCTGGAGGCGTTGTCGCTCACCACGACCTCCCAGTCCTGATAATCCTGGCGACGCACCGTCTCGACGGCGTTTCGAAGTAGATCGAGGCGATCATGTGTCGGAAGGAGCACGGAGAAGATCATCGTTTAAGGATGGCGGTGTAGGTGCTCGCACGCGTGCTCCGTCGCTCGACCGGCTTCAGCAGACGCCCGATCGCCCCGCCGATCGTCCCCCATGGGTCGGCCAGCGTCGGCGGTGCGGCGTTTCGCACGGAGTTGCGCCAGCCGAAGGCGTTCCAGTTCCGCGTCCCCTCATCTGTGAACGTAAGTGTGCAGCGGTTCAGCCCGAACCGTGCTGCGTGCTCCCGAACGACAGCCGGCGGGATGAGGTGAAGGTGACGGGGGGCGTCCAAGTGTGTCCAGCGCGAACGGAGTACTCGAAACTGCAGCGCGGTGGGGTTCGGAGTCGCGACCAGGACCACTCCCCCGGGGGTGAGCGCACCGGCGGCGGCGGCGAGCATGGCCCCCGGATGGATCAGATGCTCCAGCGAGTGCCACAGCGTGATTACGTCGTACCGAGCCGCTTGGTCCAGTGCGGACACCGGATCGGTGGTGCAGTATGTGCGCGCTGCCAAGACGGTCTCGATGTACCTGCAGCACGCCTCATCCTGTTCGACCGCCTCCACCTCGAACCCGGCGGAGTGCGCCAGCTCCAAGAAGCCACCGGCGCCAGGGCCGATCTCCAGCAGCCTCCCGCGCCGGGCGAACCGAAGCACCAGGTCAAGCTTGTAGCGCTCAGCCGCGGTTCTGCGCGCGCGGCCCTCGGGGTCTTGTTTCAGGTCGATGTAATCGGCCGGGTAGTAGCGTCCGAGATCAGCCGGCACGGGGGACAGCGAGATGACGCCGCAGTCGGCACAGCGGTGGTAGCTGAAGGTCGCTTCGGAGACCCGCCGGTTGCGATCCACCGCCGTCAGAAGTGGACGCATGGCCGCGCCGCAGTGCCAGCAGCGTGGAAGGCAGTCGCGCTCGATGGTCAGAGCGTCGACTCTATCCGGGTACCGAGGCGTGTTGTTCGGCGCCCCGCACGATGCCCCCGTAGAGGGGTTGTGATGGTGTGCATAAGGCTTCATCTTCTGATTGGATACGCTGCGTAGACCGTCCGCCCCAAAGCGTTCCGTGAAGGCCGTCATTCTCGCCGGTGGGCTTGGCTCCCGCCTGAGCGAAGAGACGCATCTGCGTCCTAAGCCGATGGTCGAGGTGGGGGGCAGGCCGATGATCTGGCACGTGATGAAGGTCTTCGCGGCGTACGGGATCACCGACTTCCTCGTGTGTCTGGGCTACAAGGGCTACGTCATCAAGGAGTACTTCGCCAACTACGCCCTACACACCGCCGATGTCACCTTCGACTTTGCCACCGGCACCACAGACTTGCACGACTCGACAACCGAGCCTTGGCGCGTCACCCTCGTCGACACGGGCGAGCTGACGCAGACCGGTGGTCGTCTGAGGCGGGTACTTCCCCATCTGGCGCGCGAGGAGGCCTTCTTCTTCACCTACGGTGACGGCGTCAGCGACGTCGATCTCACCGCCGTGGCAGCCGCCCATCGCGAGCACGGCCGCCTTGCCACCATGACCGCGGTGCAGCCACCCGGGCGCTTCGGCGCATTGGACCTCGACGGAGATGAGATCACGGGCTTTCGCGAGAAGCCGCGCGGCGACGGTGGCTGGGTCAACGGCGGGTTCTTCGTCCTTTCCCCGGGCGTGAGCCGCTACCTCGCCGGCGATGACACCATCTGGGAGAGGGAGCCCCTCGAGCGCCTGGCGGCGGAGGGGCAGATCGCCGCCTATCGCCACGACGGCTTCTGGAGGGCGATGGACACACAGCGCGACCGCCGCGACCTCGAGGAGCTGTGGCGCACCGGCCAGGCGCCATGGAAGGTATGGGAGTGACCGTCGGGGACTGGCACGGACGGCGGGTCCTGCTTACCGGCCACACCGGCTTCAAGGGCGCGTGGCTCGCGCTCTGGCTGAAGCGAGCGGGCGCCGAGGTGGTCGGCCTATCCGACGCGATCCCCACCGCGCCGTCGCTCTACGAGCTGGCCAACGTGAGCGGCGACCTCGTGGCCGACCTTAGGGTTGACGTGCGCGATGCCGCGGCGACGGCCGCAGCGGTCGCCGAGCACCGCCCGGAAGTCGTCCTGCACCTGGCCGCCCAGCCCATCGTCCACACCTCCTTCGCCGCCCCCGTAGACACCTTCGCGGTGAACACCATGGGCACCGCGCACGTCCTAGAGTCCTGCCGGACCGCGCCCGAGCCCCCCCGCGCGGTGGTCGTCGTCACGAGCGACAAGTGCTACGAGAACCGTGAATGGCACTGGGCATATCGGGAGAACGAGTCCATGGGGGGCAAGGATCCCTACTCGGCTTCCAAGGGGGCCGCGGAGCTGGTCACGGCGTCCTACCGCCGCTCCTTCTTCGGCGGGGAAGCCCCCACTCAGGTCGCCTCGGCCAGGGCGGGAAACGTCTTTGGCGGGGGTGACTGGGGTGCTTGCCGTCTGGTACCGGACGTCGCCCGTGCGGCGGCGGCAGGCGAGCCCGTGCAAATTCGCAATCCGGGCGCCACCCGTCCGTGGCAGCATGTACTGAATCCCCTCAGTGGCTATCTCATGCTTGCCGAGCGGTTGCTCACCGACACCGTGGCCGCGCGGGGCTGGAACTTCGGTCCGCCCGAGGACGACGTGCGTACCGTGCAGTGGGTCGTCGACCACCTCGCCAATGCCTGGGGCGAGGCCTTCTCCTGGCAGCGTGACACGCGCAGGCATCCTCCCGAGGCCGGCTCCTTGAAGGTCGACTCCTCCGACGCCCGCGCCCTGCTGGGCTGGCGCCCGACATGGGATCTCGAGTACGGCCTCGCTCAGACCGCCACCTGGTACCGCGACGTGGCGGCGGACCCCAGCCAAGCCCGTTCGCTGACGCTCGACCAGATCGAGGCTTTCGCCGCCGACCTCGAGACCCAAGGCGACGTCTGTTGAGCTCGACCGACTGCCGTTTCTGCGGCACGACTCTGAGTACGACCTTCGCCGACCTTGGCGTGTCACCCATAGCCAACGATTTCATCGCGGCGGAGCGGCTGGACCGGATGGAGCCCTTCTACCCACTTCGCGCCTATGTCTGCGATCGCTGCTTCCTCGTCCAGCTCGGTCAATTCGAGAGCCCCGAGGCAATCTTCGCGGACGACTACGCCTATTTCTCTTCCTACTCGACAAGCTGGCTCGAGCACTCTGAGCGCTACACGGATTACATCATCGAGCGCCTCAGCCTGGGACCCGCAAGCAAGGTCGTGGAACTGGCTTCCAACGATGGTTACCTGCTTCAGTACTTCGTGGCGCGAGGGATCCCAGTCTTGGGAATCGAGCCGACCCGCGGCACCGCCGAAGCCGCCCAGTTGAAAGGCGTACCGACCTTGCAGCGGTTCTTCGGGACCCAGCTGGCGCATGACCTGCGCGACGAGGCACGGGCCGACCTGCTGATCGGCAACAACGTGCTCGCCCATGTCCCGGACCTCAACGACTTCGTCGCCGGGATGAAGATCCTACTCGCCGACGAGGGCGTGATCACGATGGAGTTTCCGCATCTCCAGCAACTCGTGGACCACGTGCAGTTCGACACGATCTATCACGAGCACTTCTCGTACTTCTCATTCCTGACGGTGCGCGCGGTCTTCGCCCGCCACGGCCTCGAGCTCTTTGACGTGGAGGAGCTTCCCACCCACGGCGGGTCGCTCCGGATCTTCGGTCGACACGTGGAGGAGGACTCCGAACCGGTCAGCGAGCGCGTCGAGGCGCTCGCGGCGCGTGAGCGGGAGCTCGGTTACGACGATCTCGCGATCTATCGCTCATTTTCCGAGCACGTGCGCGCTACGAAGCGCGAAGTCCTGCGCTTCTTCATCGACGCGAAGGAGCAGGGCCACTCGGTCGCCGGCTATGGGGCACCGGCCAAGGGCAACACGCTGCTGAACTACTGCGGCGTCGGGCCTGACCTCCTGGACTACACCGTCGACCTAAGCCCCCACAAGCAGGGCAGCTACCTGCCCGGCACCCGCATCGCGATCCTTGCCCCGGACGCCATCACCGAAACGAGGCCCGACTACCTCTTCATCCTGCCGTGGAACCTCCGCGATGAGATCATGGAGCAGATGCGCCACATCCGCGACTGGGGCGGTCGTTTTGTGGTGCGGACGCCGCGGTTCGAGGTTCTCTAGAGCATTGCTGTTCGAGCCGACGAGGTCGACGGCGCGTTTGTCCTCGTACCCGAGCCACGGCAGGACGAGCGCGGCCTGTTCGCCAGAACGGTCGATGCCCGCGAGCTCCGCTCGCGCGGTCTGGCCAGCGAGTGGGTCCAATGCTCTACGTCGTATAACCGGCGAGCCGGCACGCTGCGCGGGCTGCATTTCCAGGCCGACCCGCACGCGGAGACCAAGCTCGTGCGCTGCACGCGCGGCGCCATCTTCGATGTGGCGGTGGACCTACGGCCGGCGTCGCCCACACGTCACCGCTGGGCAGGCGTCGAGCTCACTCAAGACAACCGGAGCTCGATGTACGTCCCCAAAGGCTGTGCCCATGGATTTCTCACGTTGACCGACGACGCGGAGGTGCTCTACATGATGGACGAGCCCTATGTCGGCGAGGCGGCGCGCGGGGTTCGCTGGAACGACCCGGCCTTCGGGGTGTCCTGGCCCGCCGAGGGCCTCGAGTTGACGATGTCCGAACGGGATCGGACTTACTCGGATGTCGGGCAAGTGTGAGCCGACCGGTTCTCATCACCGGGGCGAGTGGATTCGTCGGTCGCCCGGCAGTTCTCTCGCTCGCCGGGCGTGAGGAGCTCGAGGTTCATGCGGTGGGTCGCGGTTCCGCGCCCGGATGGCTCCCGCCCCAGGTCCGATGGCACACAGTCGACCTGCTGGTGCCCGACGCCCCGGTGCGCCTCATGGACGAGGCAGCGCCTGAAGCGGTCCTGCACCTGGCCTGGGAGGCCACGCCCGGCCGCTTCTGGACCAGCCCGGAGAATCTCGACTGGATAGGCGCGACGCTGGCTCTGGCGCGCGCGTTGGCTCAGGGCGGAAAGGGCCGGCGCCTGGTAGGCGCCGGAACCTGTGCCGAGTACGACTGGTCCGACGGCTGGTGCATCGAGACCAGGACGACGGTGCGACCCCAGACGCTGTACGGCACGGCGAAGGACGCCACGCGGCGAGTGCTCGAGGCGTACGGCGCCGATACCGGACTCGCCGTGGCCTGGGGGCGCGTCTTCTTCCTCTACGGCCCAGGTGAGCACCCCGATCGACTCGTGTCCTCGGTCGCGCGGCGCCTGATCACCGGCCAGCGCGCCCCCACGTCGCACGGGCGTCAGCGGCGCGACTTCTTGCATGTGGAAGACGTCGCGGGCGCCCTCGCCGCCCTGCTCCTTGCCGAAAACGTCAGTGGGCCCGTGAACATCGCATCGGGCGAGCCAGTCGCCGTGGGCGACGTCCTGACGACGCTGGCGGAGGAGGCCGGCCGGCCGGATCTGCTCGGCTGGGGTGACGTGTCGCTAGACGATTCTGAGCCGCCGCTGATAGCCGGCGATGTGACACGGCTGCGGGAGGAGGTCGGGTTCAGGCCGGCTTGGGACTTGCCTGAAGGTCTAAGTGCGACGGTTGCTTGGTGGCGCGACCACGCCTAAGAGCTATCCCGAAGTCCTGGTGCCACGGTCCGGCCTGTCCGCTGTTGTCAGGTGTCGCGCGGAGTACGGTTGCGCTGATGAAGTCCAATCAGAGCAGGCGCCCATCGCTCCCCTGGCAAGTGGCGCGCCTGGTCCTCGGGGGGAGCAGGCGGCAGGCGTTCCTCGACCAGTCCTGGATCGGATGGCTGCTGAGAACGATGCCGCCGAGTTACCGGCGGGGCCTGGCACTACGGGTCTTGTCGCTGAGTCCGCACTACTTCATCTATCAATGGGACGGTTATTCCCCGGCATGGAGCAGACGCCGGCCTCGAAGCGGAGTTCGAGCGCAATCGTCGCTCGAGGCAGGAGATCGCAAGTCAGGTGCTCACACCGTTGTTGAGCCCTGACGCGACGGTGCTCGATTTCGGCTGTGGCCCCGGCTTCCTGGCGAGGGAGATCGATGCGCGTGTCCGCGAGGTCATCGCCCTCGACGTCTCCCGCGGAACGCTCGCGTGCGCTCGGGCGCTCAACCCCGGCCCTTCTTACGTGCTGAGCCCCGGACCCGGGTTGCCGGTGGGGGACGGAAGGATCGACTTCGTCTACTCCGTCGCGGTCTTTCAGCACCTTGATCCAGTCGACTGGCCAGCCTACTTCCGCGAATTCCGGCGTGTACTTCGGCCGGGTGGGAGCGGGCTCTGCCACTTTGCCATCTCGGACGAGCAGCCGGCCGCCTACCGGAAGCCCCGCGGCCTGCGCGGTTGCTACTCACTTCGCTTCGAGGAAAGCACGACCGAGGCGGTGGTGGACTCGCTCACCGAGGCGGGCTTCGCTGACGTAGTGGTCACTGCGATGACCGATGTAGGAGGCATCGACGACGATGTCGGCCGACAGCACATGGTGACGTTCCGCCGGGCCCCTGCTGCCTGACCTTCAGTCGAACTCTCCGTCATGCGCCGTCGGCTTGATCTCTGGCCCGGCCGCCGGCACCGGGACGCCAAAGAGAGCCGCGCTGAGACGGATTGGCCCGGGGTCCGCGTCGTGCTCGGCCATCCACTCGATCGCCGTCTGTGCTCTTTCCCGTCGCGTCTCGGGACGCTCGGCGGCGCACTTCTCGATCACCTCTCGAAACGCGCCGGGGTCCTCGAGCGGGAAGTCCCAGCCAATTCCTAGCTCTTCGAGTCCGCGCCAAGGCGTTCGATCACTGATGAGCGGGGGACACCCGGCGGCCAGGGCCTCGGCGATAACATGGCCGTAGTTCTCGGCGAGTGTCGGGAGCAGAAGCATGTCGTAGGTCCAGAGGACGCGGTCGACATCAGAGTTCGGGACGGTTCCGCGGTAGCTCATTCGGATGTTTTCCGGAAGCTGACTGGCCAGCGCCTGGCACTGGCTCCAGTACGCGGCGTCCTCAACTGGCCCATATACGTCGAACTCCACTCTTGCCCGCACATCACGAAGCATCGCCAGCGCCCCGGCGAGGTTCTTCTTGGGGGAGATCCGGGAAAGAAAGACGATCGCCAGCGCACCGGCGTCACGCTGCGGACGACCGCCGGCTCGAGTGCCATTTGGCGGGATGCGCAGGTCGGGCGCCACCTGAATCTCGGCGCCGCTGCCAAACCACCGCCGGATGTTGTCGGCCTCGGCGGCATCCGCTGCCTGCCAGGTCACTCCTGCGAAGATGCGGAGCCCCCGCGCCAGCGTTAGGAATAAGCGCTTCCTGATCGGCGAAATCGCCATGGCGCCCCGGTCGAGCTGGCCGTGCGGGGCCACGACCACGCGACGTCTCGGGAGCAGGCGGAAGTACCGCAGGAGAAGCGGCAACAAACTGAACGCCGCCGAGTACAGCGTGTTGATGTACAGCACCTCGTGGGGTACGCGCCGCAGAATGCGCAGCATGCCGACAGGCGTCTGCTCAGCCCGCCTCAGGTAACGGCACCAGCCGTTCTTCAGCGGGACCCAGACTCCGGTTGCTATCCCGGAGTAGGGCCTTTCGTCTCCGAGGTCCCGGTCTCTGGTGAGGATGTAGAAGTCCGCGCCAGTCCCCAGGTGGTGCAGCAGGGCAGCCACCGTTCGAACGGGCCCCCCGGCTTTCTCGCCGGGGAGGAACCAGTCGATAAGGATCAAGACGCGTGGGCGTGCCATTCGTCGCCGGTGGTAGCCGCCGTCGGAAGTCGACATGACCCGCGATTGTGACTCAGGGGCGCGCGTCCCGACTCCTGCACCCGTAGCGAGGCCCTCCTTCGTGCTTGACATGACCAAGGTCAACGCTTGTAGATGTGACATTGTCCCGCGGCTGGTGAGGTGCGCTGCGTGAACGAGCCTCGGACCTTGCTGCTCCTAGCCCCCTCGTCGGGTTTCGGCGGCGGGATCGAGCGCGTGGCCGCGGCGGTGGAGGCGGCGTGGCCGGCTCACGTCGTCCGAGTCGATCTCTATCGGCGAGAGCGGGTCCCAGACGCGAGGGGACGCCCTCACAGCAAGGCCGGGTTCGGCGTGCGCGCATGCACCGCTGCCGCGCGGTCTCGGCCGGGGGTGATCCTGGCCTTGCACGCCGGATTGCTGCCCGTGGCGCACGCTGCCGCCGCGGTGGTGGGTGCGGAGGTGGCGCTGACGGCCCATGGCGTCGAAGTGTGGTTCCCAATGGGCCGTTGGGACCGACGATGGGTCCAGCGCTGCCAGAGGCTCATGGCCGTCTCCTCGTTTACTGCGACATGGCTGGCGCGAAGGGCTGGCGTCGACCGCACCCGCATCAGCGTCGTACCGCTGCCGGTGGCCCCGGAGTTCGCGCGCCGCTTGCCGCTCGACCCTCCCGACGTCAGCGGCACGACCCGGTTTCTCACGGTGTCACGGATCGTCTCCGAAGATCGCTACAAGGGACACTTCGACATCGCCCGCGCCCTTCCGATGGTGTTGAAGTCACGGCCGGACGCCCGCTGGGTGGTTGTCGGCACGGGCGACGATCTTCCGCGGCTGCGTGAGACGTGCGCAGATGCTGGAGTGCTGGAGTCGACGGACCTACGAGGCGCTGTGACGGACGGCGAACTGACGCGGCTCTACGGGAACGCGCGCTTCTTCGTGCTGCCGAGTGTCGCGGACCCGACCGCGGATCGACCCACGGGCGAGGGGTTCGGCCTCGTCTATGCCGAGGCCGCAGCCTTCGGGCTGCCGTCGATCGCCTCCGAGGCGGGCGGCGGTAGCCTCGACTTCGTGGAGCATTGCGGAACCGGGCTGACCGTTCCGCCTGGCGATCGCGGCGCCCTCGCGGCGGCGATCATCCGGTTCCTGGAGGATGCCTCGCTGGCTCGGCGACTGGGCTTGGCTGCACGGGACCGTGTACTGGAGCGTCACACGCCGGAGTGTTTCGCGGAGTCGCTCCAGAACGCCCTGCTCTCGAGGGAGCCCTGACACTCGCTGTCTCGAGGCGTCACTATTGCGATGCGGATGTATCAACGATCAAACTCCGGTGAGGCTCGGCGCTTCGAATGGGATGAGATGCGGCGCTTCTGGGAGAAGCACTACGAGCTTCGCGCTCCTGCTGACCCTGATTCGGATCCGGAGGCCTTGGACAACGTCTGCACCCCGGGAGCGCCGGGGTGGCTGAACCGGCACTACGCCCGTGGTCAGGAGGCCATCTTCGAGTGCTTGCTCGATCGCGTTCCGGCTGACCGCGGCCGAGCTCTCGACGTCGGTTGTGGTGCGGCGAGGTGGTCGCGGCGGCTGAGCGAGCGGGGCTGGGAGGTCACCGGCATAGACCTACAGGAACGCCTCATTGCCCACAACCGGCGGCTGCTGCCCAACATTCGGTTCGAAAGGGTGGCACTGCAGGACTTCGAGTCGGATGCGCGGTTCTCGCTCGTATCCTCAGTGACCGTGCTTGGTCACATCCCGCACCGTGATCAACCCGCGGCGATCGAGAAACTTCACTCCCTAACCGGGGCCGGTGGGCGAATCCTCATTCTCGAGAACGTGCGTGACCAGTCCGCCCATGTCTTCGCGAACTCGATCGAAGGGTGGGTGGCGCAGTTCCGCGCCGCCGGCTTCGCCTGTGAGGCGGTGGTCCCATACGACTTCAACCCATGCTTGCGTGCCGTTTCGGGAGCGCGACGCGTCGTGGGCCGGATCGCGCGCCGCCATCGGCTCCCGGCAGCCACCTCGCCCGACGAGTTCATGGCTACGGCGCTCGAGGATCGCGCATCCGCGCCACGCCGCGCGTCTGAACATGTCTTCCAGGAACTCCTGACTTTCGCCGGAGCGATCGACCGCCACCTCGATCCCTGGCTGACCCAGCGGGCAGCCACCGTTCCGGCGCCGGTACACGCGGGCATGCTGTTCGCCAGAGCCTGAGCCACCGCGCGGCGGAGCGCGCCCCGGATCGCCTTGCGATAACGCTCGTCCAGTGTGCCTGGATATTCAGGACAGACGGCAGACGTATACGGCATTCTCAGGCAATAGCGACTCGAGAGGCATACGCCGAAAGCGGCGATTTATGCGCTCGACGTCGATCGCTTCCCTTGCGTACGACGAGCGGTTGGCGACCTCGACCGTTTAGCCCGGCCTCGGCAAACGCGCGAAGGAACTCGTGATGGCGCCGTCGGTTCGAGACCCCGCGATTGGATCCCATCGCCGTCCACAGTGGCCCCGAGAAGCGGAGAAACGTCAACGGGTCCTCGTAGTTCAGCCAGCAGTCATGTGGTCCGAAGTCGACGCGATGGATGGCAACGCCGTCGGGTGCGAGGAGGTTCGCGGTGAGCGGCGCGAACCGCTCGATGTCGCTGACGTGCTCGCCTACCTGGAAAGAGCACACTAGATCGAAGCGTTGGTCGCTGCTCGCTTGTTCTACAGATCCCTCGATGTATTTGACCCGATCTGGATACGCCTCCGGGAAGCTTGCGGGGTCGAGCCATGATGGCCAAGGCCGCTGATGCAACCTCGGCCAGGCGCGCTTGAGGCCGAGGTACCATTCCTTCGCGGCAGCTGCGGAGTAGTCGGGCACGAACCGGTCAAGGGCCGCATAGGACGCAGCGCCACCTGCCAGCAGCGAGATGCCGGACGCCAGCGTGTCGCCCGGGCCGAACTCGACGACCGAGCGACCTTCAATCGACCCATGGTGCCTGAGCACGCTGCGAAGCGACTGGAACGCATAGCGCTCCAACAGTTGGTCCTCGTCTGCGAACCTCGCGCCGGCGCGGGGCCGGCGTAACCGAGCGGCGCGTACCGGCGGAATCCCCATCGCCAGGTTCTTCGCCGTTGTCGACGACCAAGGGTCAGACCCATGTCCAAGGCACTGGGACTGGCGACTACCCACAAGGCTGCGGCACCCGGACTTCAGCGGACGCCTGACCGAACGCCGGCTTCAGCGGACGCCAGAGTCGTTCCGGCGACCGTGCCGGTTGACGAGGCAGATTGGTCGAGTCGGGCAGCACCGGCGAGACGTTACAAATGTGCGCCGCCGCGCGCGCTGTCTGGGTCGGAGACTCGCGTCTGCCCTAAGATCGTTTCCGTCCGACGAGGTATGCGGCGGTGGGCGGGGCATTGCCGCTCGGGGTCTTGTAGCGCCCTCCTTGCCACGAACGAAGAGAGGATCCGTTAGTGCGTTTCCTGATCACCGGCGGGGCGGGTTTCATCGGCTCTCACCTGGCGGACGAGCTGCTCGAGCGGGGCCATCGGGTCCACGTCCTCGATGACCTCTCGACTGGCTCGATCGACAACATCCGGCACCTGAAGGACAGGGATGCCTTCGGGTACACGATCGAGTCGGCGGGCGCTCCGTCGATCGTGGCCGAGCTGGTCGACGATGCGGACGTGGTCTACCACCTCGCTGCGGCTGTCGGCGTCGAGTTGATCGTCGAGAGTCCGGTGCGCGCCATCGAGACGAACGTGCATTGCACCGAGGTGGTGCTCAGGCTTGCGAACAAGAAGAAGAAGCCGGTCTTGATCGCCTCGACGAGCGAGGTGTACGGCAAGGGAGAGAAGCTGCCGTTTCGGGAAGACGGAGATCTGCTGCTCGGGCCGACGAACATGGGCCGGTGGGCGTATGCCTGCTCAAAGGCCTTGGACGAGTATCTCGGGATCGCCTACTTCAAGGAAAAGCAGCTTCCGGTGGTCGTCGCCCGTCTGTTCAACACGGTGGGGCCGCGCCAGACTGGCCGGTACGGGATGGTCGTGCCCAGCTTCGCCCGCCAAGCACTCGCGGGCAAGCCGATAACCGTCTATGGCGACGGGACCCAGAGCCGCTGCTTCTGCCATGTGAGTGACGTGGTGAGGGCCCTGTGTGACCTGATGAGTAGGGAAGATCTCGCCGGGGAGGTCTTCAACGTCGGTTCCACGGAGGAGATCTCGATCCTTGATCTTGGACACCGCGTACGAGAGGCGGCGGACTCAGAGTCAGAGGTGACCCTGGTCCCCTACGACGATGCCTACGAGCCGGGGTTTGAAGACATGCCGCGGCGGGTTCCGGACCTCTCGAAGATCGAGCGCGTTCTTGGGTGGAGTCCAACGCGGAACCTCGACCAGATCCTCGGCGATGTCATCGAGAGCGAACGCCAGGGAGGACTTGAGATCCCCGCCGCAAGGCTCGTCTGATTTCCGTACGGGAGGCGTGATACCTACCTGAAGGGGTCGCTGACGGCTCGTCAGGTGGGTAGCATCAGCACCCTCGGCTGGCGCGGCGTGGAGAGACAGGCAATGGAAGCGAGCATCGACGCTCCAAACCACACACGCTCCAAACGGCGGTGCTGGCGCTTGCCGGAGTCGCGGCGCTCACGGGAGTGGTCTACGCCGCCGCCCGGTGGGCGTGTCTGCGCGCCGCCGACGTGAGGCCGCGACAGGCTGGCATCGCGTCAGCCGCCGCGCTCGTGACTATCGGAGTTGCGCTCGTCGTCGGCGGCCTGCTGGCGGTCGGCAATCCCGTGACGAAGGTGCGGGATGAGGCGCGTGCCTTCAGAGACCTCGATGCCCGCTCGACTGCGCAGTCCGGCACCGCTTCACCTCGGGTCGGGGCAACCGCTACGACTACTGGCGCGTAGGCGCCGAGCAGTTCCGCGACAACCCGATCAAGGGCATCGGGGCCGGCAATTACGACCGCACCTACTTCCTCGAGCGCCGCACGGCGGAGGACGTTCGCCAGGCGCACAGCCTGCCGCTTCAGGTGCTCGGCGAGCTCGGACTGGTCGGTGGGCTCGGGCTCCTCCTCTTCCTGGGTGCCGTGCTCGCCGATTTCGCGCGGCGGGTGAGGGCGGCGCGGCGGAGTCCGCTCGATCTCGGCCTGGCCGTCGCGGGCGGCGGCATGTTCCTCACATGGCTCGTGCACACGAGCGTCGACTGGCTGCACCTGATCCCGGGGTTGACGGGCATCGCCCTGTGCGGCGCAGCGGTTCTCGTGGCGCCGTGGGCGCGGGTGGGGGCAGCCGAGCGGCACTCGCCGCTGCGCCTCGTCGCAATCGCTGTCTGCGCACTTGTGGTCATCGCCGGCGCCGTGCTGGTCGGGCGAGCCACGCTCGCCGACAAGTACCGCTCGGACGCCGAGGAGCTCGTGCAGAGCGACCCCGCGAGGGCGCTCGAGAAGAGCGAGGACTCCCTTGCCCTGAACGACGAGTCGCTTCCCGCCTACTACGCGCGGGCGGCGGCCTACGCGCGTGTGAACGACTATCGCCGAGCCCGAGCTTCCCTGCTCGAGGCGGTGCGGCGTGAGCCGCACGACTTCGTGACCTGGGGCCTGCTCGGGGACCTGGCGCTCCGACGCGGCGATCTGGCGCAGGCCCGACGGGACTACCGTCGGGCATCTCGGCTCAATCCGCGCGACGAGGGGCTCCACCGCGCTGCGCGCGATCCTCGCACGGTTCTCGAGTCACAATCGGGCTGAGAGGCGGCTGACGCTCCCCGCTGCTCGAGAGCGAAGGCAGCCGTCCCGTCCGCGCGTTGGGGGCGGTCAGGCGTGCTCACGGCAGTCTTCGAGCTATCTTCTTCGAAAGCGGGCCGGGAGCCCTTCTGGAAGTGCCTCCTGGGCTCGAATGACCGCTCGGCGCTGACGCAGCGCGGCGCTCAGTGGCGTCCGAACGGTCGACCCGTCGGAGGAAAGGACCGCCACTTGGCGCGAAGGCCGGTGCGCCTTCAGTAGCGACCTGCCTTGAAGCGTGCCCGGCTCGGCGCCCACGGCATCGAGGATGGTCGGCAGGATGTCGATCGTCTCTGCGTGGTCGGCGACCCGGGTGCCGCGAGTCTGGTGAGGGAGCTTTACGAAGAGCGGAACCAGAGCGACGCCGCCCAGGTTCCTCGGTGTGGCGCGGCGCGCCTCGTGACCCGGCTCGAAGCTGATGCCGTGGTCGGCGGTCACGATGAGCAGTGACCGCTCGAGCATCCTTACCCGGCGCAGGCGCCGCAGGATCTTCCCGAGGACGGTGTCGGCATATCCCGCCTGCAGGAGGTGGCGGCGCCAGTTGGCCTGGACGACTCCGGCATCGGAGGTCCAGAGCGGATCTCGGAATCCTCGTGGCAGCGCGCTTTCGCCTGCTGCCCTGTAGCGGCGGCCGTTCGGGAGGTAGCGCCACGGGTGGTGCGGCAGATTGACATGCAGCACCGATAGGGCAGGGCGCCTCTCCGGCCGGAGCCCCGCCAGGAAGCGCTCGACGTCCTCGCTCGGGTCCTTCAGCGTTCCCTGCTCTCCCAGGATGGGAGGAAGACGCTCTGCCAGATCGGTCGGGGCGGTGACCTTCGGCATGATCCGCCCCGAGTCGCGGATGAGCGATCCGGTGGCTCGCGCGACGCCCGGCACATTGTCGCGGCAGGTCCTCTCGGGGCACAGATGCGTGGCGGGCTCGAGCGAGCGTTCGGTGTACTGGCCGCGCAGCAGGCTGAATACGTTGGTGGGCCAGTCACGCGCGGTCGGACGTTGTGAGGGCGATGGCTGGCGTCCGGACAGGATCGCCGGCACGGCGCGCGAGGTAGCATCCGCCACGGTCGTGGCAGACGAGAACCAGCTCGACGTGGCTGCGAGTCGCGCGAAGACCGGCATCCGTCGCCGGTCGATACGCCCGTCCGGATCCAACAGCGACGCGGTGGGGAGCTCGTCGAAGATGACGAGCACCACCGGCGCGGGTCGCGTCGCCTGCCGGGCCTCGCTCGGCGTCACACCTTCAAGCGGCGCTTGAACCAAGAACATCACGAAGAAGGCAGGAGCGGCGAGGCCGAGGAACTCGACGTACGAATGAGCAATGGCATAGTCCTTGAACAGACGCACGAGAAGGGCGGCGACGACGAGAGCCACGAGGATCAGCACCCACCCCGCGACGTCGATACCGGCTCGCAGCGAGAGGCTCGCGTCGGCTCGCTTCAAGACCGTCAGCGCAAGCAGGGAGAGGTAGGCGCCGAGGATGACGAGGTGCAGTCGCCAGCCCACGCTTTCGCGGATCGAAGCCGCTGCTCGCTCGCCCGCGAGCAGAAGGACCGGAATTCCGACCACCATCCACAACCCGAAGGCGATCACGGCGAGGTCCGGTGACTTCCGGGCGATGAAGAGATCTGGTGAGTCGGTGGTCAGTGAAAGCACCGGCTGCGCCACGGCCAGGGCGTGTAAGCCCATCAGCGCGGCGGCCCTCCTTGGCCACGATCTCACGAGAAGGCATTATGCACAGACAGCGGTCTGTGCGGTGCAGCCGTTCGCCTCGCGCCGTGGTGGCGGCAAGAGGTACAGGAAGAGCAACGAATCGTGCTTCGTTGGCCGGGGTCATGACCTGCGCCCTTGCCGTTCTGGCCGGAGCGGTGCGTGGGCACGAGTTACGCTTGGACGCCTCGAACGCGGCGCCGATGAGCCAGCGCCTCCGTCACCAACCGCAACTCTCCCCGACCTCGCCGTTTAGACCCTCGATGAGGCAGATACTGCTCACTCTGGGCATGGTGTGCCTGCTTGCCTGTGCCGAGGTCCCAACCGCGTCGGTGCGAAGCGTGAAGGCAATCTGTGGACGATGCCGTTCGAGAGGGCCGCCGATATGGGATTAAGGTCGCGGTGATGGTGAAGAGTTCGCCGCCGTGGGCCAACGGTGGTCGTCCTCGCGGGCCCCCAACAACTCGGATTACGCCAACTTCCTCACAGCAGCGAGTCGGCGTTACGGCTCGGTCAACCTGTGGATGATCTGGGGCGAGACGAACCGGGCCGCCGTGTTCCGGCCGTTGCCGACGAACAACCCCGTCGGGCCGCGGCGCTATGCGACCCTGTTGAACGCGGCATACGGAGCGCTCAAGCGCCGTAGACCGAGGAACATCGTGATCGGGGCATGACCTTGAGCTTCGGGCCCGTCAGGCCCCGTAACTACCTGCGCTGGATGCGCCTGCCAAACGGAAAGCCACCTCCGCTCGACTGGTATGGGCACAACCCGTTTTCCCAGCGCTTTCCCGATCTCCGCCACACCCTTCCGCGGCTATCCGGGCGCCCGGGACATGAGGGACATCGACACCTTCGCTGCGGAGGTCAGGCAGACTACAAGCGCCGGTATCCCGCCTTCCGGAGGCGCGGATCGCGGCTCTGGCTTTCCGAGTTCACGATCTCCTCGGACCGGGCCAATCTCCATTTCGACTTCTTCGTCAGCCGGGCGCAGCAGGCGCGGTTCCTGAGCGCGGGCTACCGGATCGCGCGCCGCGAGCCCTACATCGCGGGCCTTGGGTGGATCGGCCTCTTTGACGAACCGGTGACCGTGCCCGGGGGTATCACATTCGGTCTCATGACACATGAGGGGAAGCGCAAGCCCGCTTACTTCGCCTACAAGCGGGCTCGGTAGACCCGCTGTGGACCTCCCCCGTTCGCGTGGACACGGGTTGACTTGGGTTTGAAGGTAGGGGTTGGGTTGGACAGCGCCCCGGCCATGGCCGGGGCGCTGTCTGCGGGGGCGGCGGTCGCCGGGCCCCGCGGGTCAGGCGGGGGACCGGGACGGCGGCGTTCTGGGCGGCTCGTCGTTCGTACTCGGCGGGTGAGATGTTGCCGAGTGAGGAGTGGCGGCGGATCGGGCTGTAGAACGCCTCGAGGTATCAAAGATCGCCGTGCGCGCCTGGGCGCGGGTGGCGAACGGGTTGCGGGCGAGCAGCTCCGTGGTGAGCGTCGCCGACACGGACTCGGCGAGAGCGTTATCGAAACAATCGCCTACCGATCCCATCGATTTCGCGATCCTCGCCTCGCGGCAGGTGCGCCCGAACGCGAGCGAGGTGTATTGCGATCCGTGGTCGGAGTGATGGATCACACCGGTCTGCGGGCGCCGGCGAGCGAGCGCCATCTCGAGCGCGGGTGACGAGGAGCTCTGCGCGCATGTGGGCCTCCCTCGCCCACCCGACGACCCGCCGCGAGAAGCAGTCGGTGACCGCGGCGAGGTAGAGCTTGCCCTCTGCGGTCTCGACTTGCTTCAGGTCGGCGACCCACAGCTCGTTCGAGGCGCTCGGGTTGAAGTCGCGCTCGACGAGGTCATCGGCCGGGACGAGGCCCGGCACCCGGATCGTCGTGCGCGCATCTGCGCGGACTAATGGAGGAGGACAGTGCGTTTCCTGATTACCGGCGGGGCGGGCTTCATCGGCTCTCACCTGGCGGACGAGCTGCTCGAGCGGGGCCATCGGGTCCACGTCCTCGATGACCTCTCGACTGGCTCGATCGACAACATCCGGCACCTGAAGGACAGGGATGCCTTCGGGTACACGATCGAGTCGGCGGGCGCTCCGTCGATCGTGGCCGAGCTGGTCGACGATGCGGACGTGGTCTACCACCTCGCTGCGGCTGTCGGCGTCGAATTGATCGTCGAGAGTCCGGTGCGCGCCATCGAGACGAACGTGCATTGCACCGAGGTGGTGCTCAGGCTTGCGAACAAGAAGAAGAAGCCGGTCTTGATCGCCTCGACGAGCGAGGTGTACGGCAAGGGAGAGAAGCTGCCGTTTCGGGAAGACGGAGATCTGCTGCTCGGGCCGACGAACATGGGCCGGTGGGCGTATGCCTGCTCAAAGGCCTTGGACGAGTATCTCGGGATCGCCTACTTCAAGGAAAAGCAGCTTCCGGTGGTCGTCGCCCGTCTGTTCAACACGGTGGGGCCGCGCCAGACTGGCCGGTACGGGATGGTCGTGCCCAGCTTCGCCCGCCAAGCACTCGCGGGCAAGCCGATAACCGTCTATGGCGACGGGACCCAGAGCCGCTGCTTCTGCCATGTGAGTGACGTGGTGAGGGCCCTGTGTGACCTGATGAGTAGGGAAGATCTCGCCGGGGAGGTCTTCAACGTCGGTTCCACGGAGGAGATCTCGATCCTTGATCTTGGGCACCGCGTACGAGAGGCGGCGGGCTCAGAGTCAGAGGTGAGCCTGGTCCCCTACGACGATGCCTACGAGCCGGGGTTTGAAGACATGCCGCGGCGGGTTCCGGACCTCTCGAAGATCGAGCGCGTTCTTGGGTGGAGTCCAACGCGGAACCTCGACCAGATCCTCGGCGATGTCATCGAGAGCGAACGCCAGGGAGGACTTGAGATCCCCGCCGCAAGGCTCGTCTGATTTCCGTACGGGAGGCGTGATACCTACCTGAAGGGGTCGCTGACGGCTCGTCAGGTGGGTAGCATCAGCACCTCGCTGTGCGCGCCTTATGGGCGGCGTGGGACATAGGCAATGGAGCGCACCATGAATGCGCATCCCGGAAAAGGCTGGGGACTCTTGCGGAAATGAACGTACTCGATCGCGGTGAAGGAACGGCAGCTTGCCCGATGAAGCGCGCCTGATCGTCGCCTTCGCGCTCGCGCTCGGGGCCTCGCTGGCGGCAACGCCGGTGGCGATCGCGGTCGCGGGGAGGACCGGTTTTCACGACCGGCCATTCGGCTACAAGGGCCATAGCTCCCCGACGCCGTACCTCGGCGGCGCGGCGGTGGTGACCGCATTCCTGCTGGCCGGTGTGACGCTCGGAGGGGAGGTGTCTCGCCTGTCGCCCATCGTCATCTGCACGTTCGGAATCTGGTGCCTGGGCACGGTCGACGACAAGCTCAATCTCTCGCCGGCACTGCGACTCGCGGTTGAGTTCGGCGCGGCCACCGTGCTGTGGGCCACAGGTCTCGGATGGTCGCTCTTCGAGTCGGGTGCGCTCGATCTGCTGATCACGAACCTGTGGGTGGTTGGCCTTCTGAACGCCTTCAACCTGATGGACAACATGGACGGCGCCGCCGCCACCGTCGGCACCGTGACGGCTATGGCCACCGGGATCCTCGCGTGGATCCAGGGTGACGTGGAGCTGGCCATCCTGTGCATCTGCATGTCAGGGGCCTGCGCCGGGTTTCTCCCGTACAACCTCGCGGGCCCGGCACGGATCTTCCTCGGCGACGGCGGAAGCTTACCGGTGGGGTTCGTGGTGGCCGCCACGATCATGGCGCTGCCGAACGGCGGCGGCATCGGCCTGCCCGGGGTGTTGGCGGCGCTGATCCTCGCGGGTCTACCTGTGGTGGACACCGCGCTCGTGATGATCTCCCGCCGGCGCGCCGCTGTGCCGCTGCTCATGGGCGGGCGCGACCACATGACGCATCGGCTGGCCACGCGGCTGGGCTCGGCGCGAACGGTGGCTCTCACGCTTGGAACGATCCAGGCCCTGCTGGGCGCCTTGGCGATCGGCGTGATCGAACTGGGGCAGGGCTCGATCGTCTCCGCGTGGGCGATCTGGTTCGTGGTCGCCACCGCCGCGGTGGTGGTGCTCGAGACGCGTTCGTGGGCACCCGACCGGACAAACGCGGCACCGCCGGTCGGTGAGCCCGGGCCGGCGAGGCCCGTCGGTGACCCGGGCCGCCCGGGGGGTCGGCGCTCGCCCAGCCTCGTCGAGGGGGCCGTCATCGTCTTCATTCCCGCAATCTGCGGATTGAGCCCGGCGTTCTTCGGCTTCTATCGCCTGTCCGTATGGGGCCCGGTAGCCCTGTTCGTGCTGGCAGCACTGCTGGGGCTCGTCATCGCCCGGCCGGCGGCGCCCCGGGCTTCAGCCCTCATCGCGGTTGGGGGACTCGTCTTCCTCTGGCTCTGGTCGCTGCTGTCCATCGGTTGGGCGGAATCGGCCGACCAGGCGTTGATCGAAGCCAACCGGTGGTTGCTCTATGCGGCACTCTTCGCGGTGCTGGTCCTTCTGCTTCGTGACGACCGCTTGGGCGTGCTGCTGGTGGGTGCGGCCACCGTAGCCGTCGCGGTCTTCGGCCTTTACCTGTGTGTGCGGCTGCTGTCCCCCGGTGCTGAGGATCTCTTCCTGCAGCAACGGCTCTTCGAACCGCTCGGCTACGTCAACGGTCAGGCGGGCTACCTGCTCTTGGCGCTGTGGCCGCTCGTCGCGCTCGCCGAACGAGCGCGCTCGCACGCCCTGTCCGGAGCAGCGGTGGGGATGGCAACCCTGCTCGTGGGGCTCACGTTGCTCTGCCAGACCCGCGCGGTCCTGCCGGCGGTCATCGTCAGCGCGGTCGTGCTCGTGGCCCTCCTACCGGGCCGGCACGGGCGGTTGTGGGTGTTGATAGCGATCGCCGCCGGAGTTGCCGTTGCCGCGGGCCCCCTGCTGGACGTGTATGACAGCACCTCTGGTTCCGGTGCTCCGGATCCAGCCAGCATCCGGACCGCGGTGGTGGCACTGCTGGGCACGGTCCTGCTCACCGGGGTGGTGTGGGCTCTTGCACGGCGGGTCTGTGCACGCGCAGCTGAGACCCGGCCGCGTGAGCTCGGCATGGCCTCGGGGGTCGCACTGGCTGGGATTGCGGCCGTGATCTTGATCGGTGGCGTCGTGGCGGTCGGCGATCCCATCGGCAAGGTGCGAGATCAGGCTCGGGCTTTCCAGAACCTCGATCCCGACGCGTCGGCAGAGACGAGCACTCGCTTCACCTCGGGGGGCGGCAACCGGTATGACTACTGGCGGGTGGCCGTGAATCAGTTCGCCGACAACCCGGTCGAGGGCGTCGGCGCGGGTAACTACGATCGCACCTATTTCCTGGAGCGTCGCACTCTGGAGGACGTGCGCCAAGCGCACAGCCTGCCGCTTCAGACGCTCGGAGAACTGGGCCTGGTCGGCGGATTCGGGCTCCTCCTCTTTGTGGGCGGGATCCTTGCCGGCTTCGCGCGCCGCGTGCGTGCCGCGCGGGACAGCCGGCTCGACCTCGGTCTGACCGTTGCGGCCGGCGGCATGTTTCTGGTCTGGGCCGTGCACACGAGCGTCGACTGGCTACACCTGATCCCGGGAGTAACCGGAATCGCACTATGCGGCGCGGCGGTGCTCGTGGCGCCATGGACGCGCGCTCTCGCCGGGAACGAGCGCTCGCCGCTGCGGCTGGCCGTCATCGGCGCCTGCGCTCTCGTGGTGCTGGCCGGCGCGGTGCTGGTCGGTCGGGCCACTCTGGCCGACAAGTACCGCGCAGACGCCCAGGATCTCGTACAAGAGGATCCCAAGGCAGCGGTTGAAAAGGCGGGAGAATCGCTGGCCCTGAACGATGAATCACTCCAGGCCTACTACGCCCGGGCGTCGGCCTACGCACGAGTGAACGACTACCCCCGCGCCCGAGCGTCACTACTCGAGGCCGCGCGGCGCGAGCCCCACGATTTCGTGACCTGGGGCCTGCTTGGAGACCTGGCGGTTAGACGAGGCGACCTGGCTCAAGCCAGCAAGGCCTACCGTCGAGCGTCGAGGCTCAACCCGCGCGACGAGGGCCTCAAGAAGGTGGCGCGCGATCCGCGCGAGGCGTTTGGGTTGCCACCACGTTGAGGCACCCGACCGCAGATAACTTAGGAGTGCCGCGCCACTCCACCGAGTGAGCGCAACTTTCCCCAGCCCGGCTGTTGGCACCACCGTGAGAAAGACTTCAATCATCCTTGGCGTGGTCTGCCTGCTGCTGGCTTGCGCCCTGCCGCCGACGGCGTCGGCGCGCAGCGTCAAGGCCATCTGGGGGCCGGTAGAGATGCCGGACGGATCGCCGGCATTCCGCGTCTACAGGGACCTTGGAGCCCAAGTCTTCCAGGTACAGCTGGAGTGGCTCGACGCCGCCCCGTCGCGTCCGGCGAACCCCACCAACCCGGACGATCCGGCGTACACTTGGCCGAAGCAAGTGGACGCGGCCGTCCGGGCAGGGCGCCGCTACGGGATCAAAGTGGCGATCATGGTCAAGGGCTCTCCCCGCTGGTCCAACGGTGGTCGCGGCCCGCAGTGGGCGCCGAACAACTCGGATTACGCCCGCTTCCTGACGGCGGCGAGCCGACGATACCCGTCGGTCAACCTGTGGATGGTCTGGGGTGAGACCAATCGCGCCGCCGTCTTCCGCCCTCTGCCGGCGAACAGCCCGGTCGGGCCGCGGCGCTACGCCACTCTGCTCAACGCGGCGTACAGAGCCCTCAAGCGGGACAGCCGAAGGAACATCGTGATCGGGGGCATGACGTTCAGCTTCGGCCCGGTCAAACCCCGTGACTTCGTGCGCTGGATGCGCCTCGCAAACGGCAAGCGCCCCCCGCTCGACTGGTACGGGCACAACCCGTTCTCACCGCGGTTTCCCGACCTGCGCCTCCGCGGGTACCGCGGCTCTCCGGGCGCCCGGGACATGAGCGACATCGACACCTTTGCGAGCGAGGTCAGAGGAGCCTACAGGCGCACCTCTCGCGCCTTCCGGCACCGCGGACCCCGGCTCTGGCTGTCCGAGTACACGATCTCATCCGACCGGGCGAACTACGCCTTCGATTTCTTCGTCAGCCGAACGCAGCAGGCGCGGTTCTTGAGCGCCGCATACCGGATCGCGCGCCAGGAGCCCTATATCGCGGGGCTCGGGTGGATCGGTCTTCTCGACGACCCGGTCACAGTGCCACGTGGGCTCACAGACGGCCTCATGACATACGAGGGCCAGCGCAAGCCCGCCTACTTCGCATACAAGCGCGCTCGCTAGCTCCGCGCTACGCCGGCGGATCGACGCCCGCCATCACCCGCGGGTACCGTTCGATCAACACTGACAGCGCGTTCGTCTCCGAGATGTTCGTGAGGGACAGCATGGACGTGCGAGATACCCGGTAGCGCGCGACCACCTCCGGGACCAGCTCGCCGGTCCCGCCGCTCTCGGCGAGCCGGCACCACAGGTCGTAATCCTCCCACCCGTGTAGGCGGCCGTCGCGGGTATAGCCACCCAGGCCACGAATCACCGACGTCCGCCACAACGCCATCGCGTCGATGAAGTTGCCCGCCCTGAACCGCTCGGGCTCCCACGGATAGTAGGAACGAAGGCCCACGGGCCCCTCACTCGAGAACATGCCGAGCATGCCGTAGGCGGCCGCCGCGTGCGGCTTGTCGTCGAGTGCCTCGACCACCCGCGCGAGCCCCCGAGGAAAGACCTCGTTGTCTGCGTCGAGCATGAACGCGAGCTCCCCCCGGGCGAAGTCAAGGCCAGTATTCCGCGCCGATCCGAGCCCGCGGTTCCAGGGATGACGCAGAAGCAGGACTGCCAGACCCTCGTGGGCCTTCACGAATCGCCGCGCGGCGTCCAACGATCCGTCGGTCGACCCGTCGTCTACCACGACCAACTCGAGATCCTGGTAGCGCCCTCGCGCAACCGAGTCCAAGGCGGCCTCGATGTGGTGCTCGTGGTTGTAGAGGGGGGTGACCACTGTGACCCGAGGCTTGGCGGGGCCATACCCGCTTGAGGCTCGATCCACCTCGACCGCCGGCAGCGGCCGCCCAGCAGCGCTCTCCCGCCGCAAGCGCGCGACATCGCGCCCAAGCTGAAGCAGGTCCAGGCGCACGTCCTTTAGCGCAGCGCGCAGCGCGGAGGACTCGCTGTCGGCCGTCGTGGCCGGGTACCGCGTCGGCACTCCAGGGGCACCCCTGTCGGAGACAGGTCGCACCACGAGCTCTGGAAGCTGCCGCGGCTTGCGCGGACCCTCGCGACGCCGTCGTGCGGCAAGCTCCTCAGCCATCTCGACCAGCCCGGCCACTGACGCCGAGAAGGGGAGCTCGGTGCGCAGGAAATGGTAGGCGCGGCGGGAGATCAGCGCCCGCAGCTCCTCGTTCGAGAGGAGCCCGTGTGCGACCAGCCCCAGTGCTTCCGAACGCGCGGACAGGAAGTGCTCGCCGGGTACGAGCGGATCCTCGCCTACGGAGTGCTCACTGACGATCGAGCATCCGCAGCCGATTGCCTGCACCACGCGCATCCACTCGAAGTACGGACGCTCCGATACGTGGATGTTCAGCAGCAGCCTCGACCGCGTCAGGAGATCCCACTTGGAATCGCCGGTGGCGAAGTTGGCCTTGTCCTTCGCGTTCGGTCCCTCCTGGTCGCCGAGAACCAGATGGCAGCGCCACTCCGAGAGCCAGCGAGCGCCCGCCGCCAACGAGATCGCCCTTCGGTCGCTGAAGATCCCGAGGTGAAGCACATCGATGTCGCGTTCGGCCTGAGGATCGGGCATGCCGTCCGGGCCCACGGGCGCGTGCGCCCAGGTGCGAGTCCATCCCAGGCGCAGAGGTCGCGCGCCGGGCACCCCCCGTCGCCGGAGCTCCCGAATGGAGCCGGCGTTGATATCGAACACGCCGCCCGCCAATGGGCCAAGGCGTACGTCGTCTTCGAAGAACGTGGTTCCGGGCTGCTCCGCGCAGATGAAGATGGTCCGGGCGAGCTGGTTGGTGGTGGGAGGCGCCCGCCAACCCTCCAGGCTGAACCATTCGTGTGGCGGGATCAGGACGTAGATGAGATCGTCGCGCTCGGTCGGATAGCTCCCGGTGTGAACACTCGATGACACACCGATCTGATCTAGCTCGTCGCGGATCGCGGCAACCGTTTCCACGAAGAAGTGGTTCTGGCGGCGCGCCAGGACAAAAGCCAGCTCCATGGCGCAATGATCCCAGGGCAAAAGGTGAGATACCTTGCCCGACGTGCACGTCGATGTGTCGAATCGGATGGACGAGGTGCCAGAGCGCTTCGTTCCGGATACCACGCGCGGCGAGCTGATCGAGGCCGAGCAGCTGGCCCGTTACTGGTGGTCTGCCGGCATCGCGGAGGGTCGCCGCGTGCTCGATGCGGGTTGCGGGCTCGGACACGGGACCAACCTCCTCGCCGCGTCCGGGGCAGTCGAGACCGTCGGGGTGGACAGCGCGGCGGCGGTGTTGGAGGCAGCGGTGGGGGGCGCGGCGGAGGGAGCGCGCTTCGTCACCGCCGGCATCCACGACATGCCATTCGAGGACGGGAGCTTCGACCTGATCGTCTGCTTCGAGGTCCTCGAGCGCTTGGACCGTGCACAGGAAGCGATCACCGAGTTGGCGCGCGTGCTCTCGCCCGGTGGCGTGCTTGCCATCTCTTGGCCGAACCGGGATGCCTCCGTGCCCGGCGGCCCGAACAACGTTGCCGGGCTCTACTCGGAGGAGCTCGAGAAGGTCCTGGCGGGGCACTTCCCGTACACCGCGGTCCGCCAGCAGCAAAATCTGATCGCCTCCGCCGTGCTGGAGGGCGGCGTGGGAGCGTCGCTCGCGGTCGAGCCCATCGCGAGGGCCGAGTTGGCGCAGGTGGTATCCGCAACGGACGACGGCGCGCCCTACTCCATCGTGCTCGCCAGCCGGCAGCCACTCCCGAGCATCCCGGTGCGCATGGTGGCCACGGGTCTGGCTGAGGTCCGGCGCTGGCTAGAGCTCTACCAGAAGCAGCAGGACCTGCTCATGGCCCAAAAGGCTCTCTTCGAGGAGCAGCGCACGACAGGCGCCGAGCTCGACGAGCTGCACGTGCAGCTCCGTCGAAGCGAGGAGGAGGTGGGACGTCTGGTCGATCTGGTGGAGAGCGAGCGCGCCCTGTACGCAGACCGCGTGGCTGAGGTCACCTCGTCGCTCAGCTGGCGTGTGACCGTCCCACTGCGCCGTGTCAAGCGGCTGCTCGCCCGCTGATAGAAGCCGGCCTGGGCGAAGGGAACGAGTTGCCCAATCAGTCCGCGTTCGACCTGGCCGTGATGAGCGACCCGGTCTGGCAGATGACCTACGGCGAGCGATTCGCGCTCGAGGGCCTGTTGACGCAGGTTCAGCCCACGCTGGCGATCGAGACCGGTACCGCTCAGGGAGGCAGCCTGCGGAGGATCGCCGCTCACTCCCGCGAGGTGCATGCGTTCGACATCGAGCCAGGCGTCGCGGCCCTCTCCGAGGAGATCGAGAACGCGGCCTTCCACATCGGGGACTCGGCGACACTGCTCCCGCAGGTCCTGGGCGAGTTTGCCGCGGCCGGCCGTCACGTGGACTTCGCGCTCATTGACGGCGACCACAGTCGGGAAGGGGTCCGCCGCGACACGTCCGCGATCGTGGACTCCGACGCCTGTCGGCGCACGGTGCTGGTCTTTCACGACACCGCCAACGACGACGTGCGAGCCGGTCTCGAATCGCTCGACCTGCCCTCGCACCCCAAGGTCGCCCTCTGCATGTGGGACTTCGTGCCGGGCTACCTGGTGGTCCGGGAGCATCCGTCCTACGGCCACGCGGCATGGAACGGCCTTGGACTGGTCGTGCTCGACAGTGCCGAGCGGGCCGAGCGCCCGGCGGTGATGGACGACCGCTACAGCGTCGCCGAGGTCTACCAGCGGGTACGCCAGTCCTACGAGGACGATGCAGCCGGCCGCGGGGTCAAAGGCGCGGACCGTGGCGTTGAGACGGCCGAAACCTCCTCCTCGTCGCGCCTCTTGGCGCGGTTGCGAGCGCTCAAGCGGCGTTAGATCGACCGCCCGATGGCGGGATGTCGGGGGCCAGGCGCGGGTAGCGCTCGCGTAGCTCGCGGACGGCGTCGCTGACGTCAATCGAGGCCAGCGACAGCATGGAGTCGGGCCGCTCGTGGTATCTCCCTACGAAGGTGGGCACGTGCTGCGCGTGTAGGCCCAGCTCTGCGACCCGGCACCACAGGTCGAAGTCCTCCAACCCATACAACGCCAGACTCTCAGCGAATCCGCCTATCTCCAGCACGGCTTCCCGCCGCAGGAGCGCCATCGCATCGATGTAGTTGCCCGAACGCAGGCGCGCCGGCTCCCACGGCCCGGCACTCAGCAGTCCCACCGACCTCCCCCCGCGGCGTCGTTCGAGCAAGCCGTAGGCGAACACCGCCTGGGGATCCTTCTCGAGGGCATCGACGAGCCGGCGCAGCGCCTTGGGAAAGACGAGGTTGTCCGCGTCGAGCATGAAGGCGTACGGGGCGCGTGCCATGGCCAGCATCGCGTTCCGGGCCGCGCCGAGGCCGCGGTTGACCGGACTGGCGATCACGCTGCCCGCAACATGAGGACGCCGCTCCAGCCAGGTCACGACGCGGTCGAGCGAATCGTCCGCCGACCCGTCGTCGAGCACCAGAAGCTCGATGTCCACCCCTGCACATCCGATCGCGCTCTCGAGGGCACGCACAGCGGTGCTTCCATCGTCATGGACGGGGACGCACACGGCGACGTTCGGTTGGGCGAGCGCCCAGGCCGGACTCTCATGGGCTCGGTGCATTGCGAGCGAGCGGTTCCGTTCGCCGAGGTCACGCTCCCTCGCCAGGCGCCTCCGCGCGATGACGTCGAGCGCCGCCAGCTTCCGCGCTCGAAGATCCTCGTTGAGTGCCGGCGGCTCTTCGGGGGCGCTGACAACGGGTGTCGCCGCCTTCCGGCTCTGGCCCCGGGCTCGCCGTCGACGGCGTCGCGCGCCGCGCGCGATCTCCTCGGCCATCGTCAGGAGGCGCTCCACCGAAGGGCGCATGGGCAGCTCCTCGCAGGCAAGCCTGCGGGCGCCTTGGGACATCTCTCGCAGCCTCTCCGGGTCGTTGAGGAGCCCGCGTGCGATCGTGGCGAGCTGGTCGCCGTTCGCCACCATCATGTGCTCCCGCGGAACGAGCGGGCTGGGATCCAAGACGTGCTCGAACAGGGGCAGAGCGCCGGCTCCGATCGCCTGGAGGGCAAGCGTCCAGTCGATGCCGTGGGGACGGAAGGGGTGAATGTCCAGCACCACTGCAGCGTCGGCGAAGAGCGCAGCCCGGGCGGCGTCCCGGGGTGGCGCCGGGGATCCCGAATGCGGCGATCCCAGGTGGATCGCGGACCGGCTGGCAGCCAGACCGGAGGCGTTGGCGGCGATCACCCGCTCCCGCCGCGGGCTGTGCTGGCCCACGAATAGAATGTCGCATCGGCGGTCCGCGGGGAGCGAGGGTTGGGGGATGCGCCACCTCTCGCCCAAGCCGAGGCGAAACCGCTCGGCGCGAACGCCCCGGCGGCGCTGCTCGAGCGTGCCCGCCGTGGTCAGATCGACGGCGCGGGCCGCGCTCCCCGCCACACGCGTCGAGACGTCAAACGCCGAAGTGCCCGGATGAGCGATGCAGATTGCGACGGAGCGCATCGGCTCGGAGGGGATGTTGACCGGATCTGCATCGGCGGCAACCGGTACGAAGAGGCAGACCTCCTCCGCGCTCTGAGGCGCCGTCGATGGGCCGATCGTGACCTCCGCTCCAGCGGCTACGGCCTCGTCTGCCACTGCCGACAACAGCTCGGCGGCACGGTCATTCGATGACTCCGCGATTCGTAGGCGCATGCTGTCGGCTCAGCGCAGCAGTCGCCGCAGGGCGCGCAGCGATCGGGTCAACCTCCAGCTCACCGACCCCTTCAGGGTGACGAGCCCGTGCTTTGTTCCCTCCAGCTCGCGCCGGAGCTCCTCGAGCTCCTCTTGGTGGGCGGCGGCCGAGTCCTCGATCGACGCCCTCGCGGCCTCCAGCTGTGCAGAGACGGCCAGCAGCTCCGCGCGCAGCCGATCGTTCTGACGGGCCAGCTCCCGGTCGCGGTGGTTGACGGGCGCAGGCGCTGCGTGCCCTGCTTGGAGATTCTCCCTTCTCGACGCCACGCGCGTACGTTAACTCAGCTGAGCGCGGAACAGGGCGAGCTGGGGCACCCTTCGGCTCCCGCTGGAGGGATCTCCACGTCCCCACCAGCGCCAGCCCCGAGGGGTCGGCTTCAGTGCACCCCCGACCGTAGCCGACCACATCGTGCGGTGGTCTGAATGTAAATCCTGCCTTAGTCGGTTGACTCAGGTTCGCGTGCCCGAGCTTTGAGCAGATCGGCCCTGGTGCGGTGAATTGAGGCGAACGGCTCCTGGTAGAGCGGCTGCCGAGTCGAGTCGGTGTAACCGGGGGAGCGCCGTACGTCGGTCAGCACCAGCGCGAGGCCGCCCCACACGGAGCCTTGCGCCACTCCCTCGGCGTAGATGTAACCCGGCACGAAGTCGAGCTCGTGGTAGACGACCTTTTCGTAGCCGTTGAGTCCTACGCTCTCGATGCCGGCGCGCACTTCAACATTCATCGAATCATGAACGAGGATGACGGTCCGCCGGGTTGCAGGTGATCGCAGGAGTGCCTCCAGGTCGCCCGCGGCCCCCTCGAGGCTGTGGTCCCCGTCGACCAGCGCGAGATCGAGGTTGCGGCCCTCCGCCGCAAACGCCGCCAGAAGACCCGGGACCAGCTCTGCGCTGGGACCCGTGTGCAGAGTCACGTGATCTGGCAGAGGTTCCTGTGACAAGACGGGCTCGTGATCCAGGTCGACGGAGTGAACCTCCTGGCTGTGGGCGGCGATGCGGCGGAGGCTCCCGCCCTCGGCCGTTCCGATCTCGAGGGCTAGCTTTGGCCGAACTTGTGCCAGAACTCCCTCGAGGGCGGCGCGCTCCCCAAACGACATCTGTGGGCGGCCATCGCACGCCAGGGGGAGGGGTGCCACCTCCATGGGCTTGGGCCGATTGTCCGGGGTAGGCGAATACGGCGCGTTGCGTTCGAATGGGACGTCGGCCGCGGTGCCAGCCCGCGACAGCCGACCGACGATGGCTTCGACCAAAGGATGTTCGGCGGCATGCCGATGGAGGCTCCTAGTGGCCTTGGTCCGCGCAAGCAAGATTCGGCGGATGGTGGCACATGAGGCCGGGAGAGGCTTCTGGCGGTAGCGGCACTTGCCATCTCTTCTCAGCGCTCCCCGGCTGAGCCGCGCCTTCTTCGGACCGGGGCGCGCCGCTGGCTTGAATGACGCTACGGTCGCTCAGGTGAAGCTCGTGATGACGCTCCTGGCTCGCGACGAGGCTGACATCGTCGCGGCCAACCTGGACTACCACCTGGCTCAGGGGGTCGACTTCGTGATCGCCACCAACCACTCCTCCCGCGACGCAACCGCCGAGCTGCTCCGCGGCTATGAGCGCCGGGGCGTGCTGCTCCTGCGCGAGGCGGGGGGCGAAGCCCACGACCAGGTGACCCACGTCAACGCCATGGCCCGCGCCGCGGCGGTCGAACACGGCGCCGACTGGGTCATCAACAACGACGCCGACGAGTTCTGGTGGCCTCTTCTCGGAAGCCTCAAGGATCTCCTGAGCGCCGTGCCCGAGGAGATCGACGCCCTCGTCGCATCCCGCTCGAACTTCCTGCCCCGTCCGGAAGGGCCGGAGCCCTTCCTCGAGCGGATGGTGGTCCGCGAGGCCGCCTCGAGGAACGGTCGGGGTGAGCCCCTCGAGCCCAAGGTTGTTCATCGGGCCACCGCGGAGATCGAGATGGCGCCCGGGAACCACTCGATCCACGCCCCGCACCTGACTGTGGCGCCGGCGGTCGGCCTGCTCGAGGTGCTGCACTTCCCGATGCGTACCTTCGAGCAGTTCGAGCGCAAGGTGCTCAACGTGGGCATCGGCTATGAGCGCCTCGAGCCACGGGAACCGGATGTCGGCCGCGACCAGCTCGCCCTGCTCGCGTTGCACCGCGAGGGCCGCCTGCGCGCTCATTTCGACGATCTCGTGGTGGCCGACGCCGATCTCGACACCGCCGTTGCCGACGGGGGGGTGGTGGTTGATACGCGACTGCGGGACTTCATGACGGGGAGCGACCCCGGTGCACAGCTTTCCCCTGGTGACCCCGCCGCCGCGAAGTTGCTTTCGAGCGCCCTGCGGCTCGCGTTGCAGCTCGACACCGCAAGCGGCGAGCTCAACACCGCGCGCGGCGAGCTCGACACCATGCGGACCGAGTTGGCCGCGGCTCGGGCGGAGCTCACGCGCCTGCACGAGGAGATCCAGGCGGCCCACGTCGAGCGCGAACGCGCGGAGCGACAGCTGGCCTCGACGGACGCGGCCCTGCGCGCCTTGCAGATGAGCCGGCTGTTCAGGTACTCCGAGCCGGCACGCAAGCTGTTCTACCGCCTTCGAGGACAGGGGTGAGCCATCGGCTGCCGGGCGAACGCCTCGAGCGCGGGCCCGCAGGTGTAGTGGTACCCCCGAGCCTCCGCTTGAGGACGGGGTGAGTGCGCAGAAGCTGGACAGAGCCATAGGGCTATGCTAGGGCTATGCCCCGTAGCCAAACCATGGTGCAGCTCAGTGACGACCTCGTGGAGATGCTCGACAGGGTTGCCGCGCGCAGGGGCGCCTCCCGGTCCGGCCTCATACGGGAGCTCTTATGGGAAGGCCTTCGCCATGATCGCGAGACGATCATCGGCGAGCGAATCGTCGCCGGATACCGCCGTCTTCCCCAAGGTGAGCCCGACGACTGGGGTGATGTCGCGGCGAGCGCAGACGCCTCCACGGAGGAAGTTCTGCGCCGGCTGGATGCGGAGGAGCGGGTGGCCGGACGGAGCTCGTGGTGAGTCGGGGCGAGGTCTGGTGGTATGAGCATCCGCGCGCCGGGTGCCGCCCGTTCCTGGTCTTGACCCGCGACGAGGCGATACCCGTGCTCACGCAGGTCCTCGGCGTACCGGCGACCCGCACGATCAGGGGCATTCCGACCGAAGTGCCTCTCGACGAGGCGGACGGGATGCCCGCCCGCTGCTGCCTCACGCTCGACAACATCGCGCCGATCCGCCCTTCCCTATGCACGGAGCGGATCACGACCCTCGCCGCCGACCGGATGCGGGAGGTTTGTCGCGCACTCTCCGCGGCCAGCGCCTGCAGCCTCTGAGGTTCGCCGAGGAAGAGCGGTGGGGAGGACCTCGATCCTATAGTCCCCGGCCGGATGGCGGGCACGGAGCAGAGCCGGGAGCGCTCGCGGTGATCGAACAGCTCCGGACACTCCTGTCCCGCCTCGCGGGAGGCGACGTGGCCCGGGGCGAGGTCGTCTTGCTGCTGGCGGCGATCGCCGCGGGCCTGGCCCTGCGAGTGGCCTACGTCCTGGTGACCTACGACCACACGTTGGCCGGAGATGAGCCCGAGTACTACCTGGAGGGCCTGCGCGCGACCGAGGGGAAGTGGTTCTGGACCGACCGCCCTTTCGACATCCCACACGCGGGCATGTGGAAGTCACCGGGATACCCGGCGTGGGTAAGCACGGTGTACCTCGTGCTCGGCGTGGGCGTGGGCAAGCTGCTGCTGCTGCAGACGGTGTTGCTCGGTCCGATCGTGATCCTCCTGCTGTGGCTGCTGGCCCGCCGGCTGTTCGACCCGCGGGTGGCCACCGCGGCCGCTTTCGTAGGCGCGCTCTACCCGCACATGTGGCAGTGGGAGGGCAGGCTCTATCCCGAGGCGCTCGCCCTGCCGCTCGGCATCTTGCTGTTGCTGCTGGCACTCGAGCGGGTCCCGACGCCCCGCCTGGCGGTGGCCGTGGGGGCGGTGATGGCGGCAAGCCTGCTGGTGCGCCCGACTGCCTTCTTCTTCCTCCCCGGGGTGGCGGTGGCCTGGTGGATGGCGGCAGGCCTTCGCCGCGGCACCCTGATGCTGGGGCTCTCGGTGCTGGTGATGGTGGCGCTGATCGCCCCCTGGACGGCGCGCAACTACCGCGTGGCAAACGACTTCATCCCCCTGTCGATGCAGGACAGCGCCGCCTACGGCACCTTCAACGACGATGCCGCGAACGACCCGCGCAGCCCGTACGCCTGGCGGGTGCGTACCGCCCGCGAGGAGGAGCTCTTCAACGGGCCGCCGATCCCCGACGCCGAGTTCCGCGAGGAGCTCCAAAGTCGGGCCCTCGACTACATCAAGGAGCACCCAGTCTCGCTGCCCAAGGCGTTCTTCTGGAACGGCCTCTCGCGCACCTGGGACATCCGGCGACCGCAGTACGCGATCGACGAGGTGGCCTTCGAGGGACGCAACGAGAAGGTGTCCGTGGTGGGCATAGCGATCTACTTCGTGCTGCTGGCGGCGGCGCTGGTGGCGCTCTGGCGCCTGCGCGCGCGCCGCACGCTTATCTTCCCGCTGCTGGCAATGGCACTGGCGGCCTCTATGGTCTTCACCTCGGCGGCGGCCACGCGCTACCGGCTGCCGCTCGAGCCGATGATCGTTGTGCTCGCCTGCACCGTGCTCGTGGCCTTTCTCGACCGGCGCCGCGGCGCGAGCGTCGACTTGTAACCCGGGGTCAGGCCGGGGCGATGACCGGCAACCCGTGCGTCCGGGCGCCCTCGGCAAGCCTGACGTCGTAGGTCATCACAGTGTCGATGAGCTCTTGGTCCGCGAGGCGCAGGGCGGTCACTAGGTGGATGGCGTCCAGCGTGGCTACGCTTGCCGGCTGGACCGCCTCAGCGGCGTCCAGCACATCCTCCCCCACGGGCAAGAGCGCGACTCCGGAGAGCAGCTGGTCGGCGTGCCCAAGCGTTGCGCTTCGAGCGCTCTGTTCACCGCTGCCGTCCTGTCGAGGGGTCGTCCTGGCACCGCGATCCAGGCCGGCTCGGAGCGAGAAGTGCGCGCAGCTCGTCGAGCATGGCTTCCGGGCTCTCGAGGACGTCGCCGTAGGTGTAGCGGCGGAACTCATCGCCGCGGGCGTGCGCCTCACGTTCGCGGCGGCGATCCTGCTCCCATGCGTGGCGGGAGTGATGGTACGTGTAGCCGTCGACCTCGACGGTCAGGCGCGGATCTCGCCAGCGGCAGTCAACGCCGTCCGCCGGCCGGGCGGTTGGTTTCCGGGAGCGCGAGGCCTGCTTCGCGAAGGCGCGCCAGAAACCGGGCCTCAAGCACGCTGAGGGTCACGGGGATGTTCCCGCGGAGAACCCCACGAAGCTTTGCCGCGCCTCTGCCGTTGGGAACCCGCACGAGCACGACCTCCACGTCGGAGGGCGTGGTGCGGTGGCGGACGCCTGCCTCGTGGAATGCCCGCGCCAGGTCATCGACTGCGAGGACGGCCGCGAGATCCACCAGTGTGCGGGCGACCGTGGTGACCGGGATCCGGTTCCAGATGGTCTCATCGCGGGAGTCCATGTGACGCGAACGCCGCGTGCTCACACCCTCGACGCGGCGCTCGGTGGGGGCGGTCACCTCAGGTTCCGGGGCGAGACCTCTGAGAAGACCGAGAAGATGAGCGGCCGCCCGCCCGCTCAAGACCGCCCGCGCCACATGCCTTCACTGCCGCAACGTATCTGGCCTCGACGCTCGCCGCTCGGTGTCCGACGCGATAGACCCCTGATACTCTCGAAGCAGGCTCCCGTTCGCAGCCGCTGCTTGATCTCCGCGACGGTGACACCTGCGTCCAACAGCTCCACGCGCGTGGCCACCCCGTGCGCATCCTCCGCGATCCGCGCCAGCTCCTGCTCAGCTGTCCTGCCCCAAGGGCGCACTACAACCCCCAGGCAGGACGACCCCAAGTTCGCCCCCCGGCGGCACCGGCCCTCCGAACGCACCACGCCGCTGCCCTCCTGTCGAGCGGTCATCCTGTCACCCCGATGCAGGACGGTGGCGCTCGCGGGCGCTCCGTTCGCTGCCGCCCTCCTGTGGAGGGGTCGCCCTGTCACCCCGGAGCAGGACGGCAGGAACAAGCGGTGGCGAGCGACATCTCTCACGAAGGAAGGAAGGAAGGAAGGAAGGAAGGAAGGAAGGAAGGCTCCTCAAACGGGCGCGAACCGCACCACGCCGCCCTCCTCCACCTCGCGCACACGGCCTTCATTGAGCAGGATGTCGGTGTGCCCGAGCACCTCGCTCAGGGTGAGGTAGGCCTGCGTGACCGCGATGTTTCCCCAGAGCGCCTGCGCCAGCTCGTAGGCGCTGCGCGGCCTCTCGCTGATAAGGCGGTGAAGCTTCTCCGCCCGACGGCGATGCATCGCGAAGCGCTCGTCGATCAGCGTGCGGTGGTCGGTGATCGGGTCGCCGTGGCCCGGCAGCACGAACTCGACGTCCATCTCCCGGGTCTTCGCCATCGAGTCCAGGTAGGTCACGAGCGCCTGCGGGCGGCCCTCCGTGCCGTCGCGCGGGCGGGTGATCAGCGGGTTCGAGGAGATGTGGCCCAGCAGGTGGTCGGCCGCGATCAGGATCCTGCGATCGGCGTCGAGGAACACGGTGTCGGTGGGGGAGTGCCCGGGGCGGAAGCAGGCCCGGAGCTTGCGGTCGCGGAGGTCGAGCACGTCGCCGTCGCGGAGCACCCGTGTCACGTCGGCGCGAGCTCCCCAGGCACGGAAGGCCTGCGATACAGACCGTAGTGCGCTCACCACGTCCTCGGGGATCCCGTGGCGCAGCATCACGTCACGCGCGAAGTCATCGTCGGCCTGGGCCTCCTCGGTGAAGCGCTCGACGAAGGGCACGGCGGCGTCGATCGCCGCGACCTCGGCGCCAGAGTGGGAGGCCACGAGCCCCACGAGGCCGAGGTGGTCGATGTGCTGGTGGGTGAGGATCACCAACTCGATGTCCTCCAGCGCATGACCCAGCGCCGCGATGCCGCGCGTGAGCTCGTCGAAGGAGGTGCCCGAGTTCGGGCCGGCGTCCACCAGCGTGAGGGGGTCGTCGTCGATGAGGTAGACGTTCACCCGGCCGACCGCGAACGGGGTCGAGATCGCCAGGCGGTGGATCCCGGCATCCGCCGCCGCAAGGAAGGGGTCCTCCGCGGTCTCGGTGCGCATCCCCTGGCTCACTCCGGCGGCGTCACAGCGGCGGCTCTCACGCCCGGATCAGCGCGAGCACCTCGTCCCGCTTCTCCTCCATGTGCTCGGGGGAGACCAGCGACTCGAGGGTCAGCCGCAGCAGCGGCTCGGTGTTGGACGGTCGCACGTTGAAGTGCCAGTCCTCGTAGTCCACCGACAGGCCATCGAGGCGGCCGGTCTCCCCGTCGGAGTAGCGCTTGGCGATCTCCTCCATCTTGCCGTCCTGGTCCTCGACCTCCGAGTTGATCTCCCCCGAGATGAAGTAGCGCTCGCGCAACGGCGCCAGCAGCTCGCCGAGGGTCTTGCCCTCCACGGAGAGCAGCTCGAGGATCAGCAGCGCGGGCAGGGTGCCGGAGTCGGCGCAGTAGAAGTCCCGGAAGTAGTAGTGACCCGACACCTCTCCCCCGAGCGCAGCCCCCATCTCCCGCATGCGGGTCTTGAAGAACGCGTGGCCAACGCGGTTCACGTGGGCCGTGCCGCCGCCCTCCTCCACGACGTCGCGCACCGCGCGGCTGGCCCGCACGTCATATAGGACCGTGGCGCCCGGCTCCTTGGCGAGGATCGAGCGCGCCAGCAGGGCGGTGAGGAAGTCGCCCTCCACGAAGGCGCCCGTGTCGTCGATGAAGAAGCAGCGGTCGGCGTCCCCGTCCCAGGCGATCCCGAGCTCGGCCTTCTCGGAGAGCACGCGGTCCACGAGGAAGCGGCGGTTCTCCTCGAGCAGCGGGTTGGGCTCGTGGTCCGGGAGGTTGCCGTCGGGCACCCAGTACATGGCCACCTGGTCGAGTGGCAGCGTGTCGAGGATCGGGCCGCACATCTCCCCGGCCATCCCGTTGCCGCCGTCGAGCACCACCTTCATCCGCCGGATGGCGGAGGCGTCGATGTACTCGAGCGCGTCCGAGCGGAAGGGCTCGCCGACGTCCTCGGTGGTGTACTCGCCCGGCTGCTCCACCGGGTCGCCCGGCTCACCGGCGGTGACGATCTCGCACAGCTCGCCGATCCCGGAGTCGCCGGAGAGTGCCAGCGCGCCCTCGCGCACCAGCTTTGCCCCCGTGTATTCCTTCGGGTTGTGCGAGGCGGTGCACATGAGGCCGCCGTCGAGCTCGCGCGAGCCCACGGTCCAGTAGAGCATCTCCGTGCCGACCATCCCGATGTCGAGCACGGCGGCGCCCTCGTCGCGCATGCCCTGGGCGTAGCGCTCCGACAGCGCGGGCGCCGGAAGGCGCATGTCGCGGCCGAGGGCCAGGCGAAGGTCGCCGGTTGGGCGCCCGGACAGGTCGGAGATAACCCGCGCGAAGCCGCGGCCGATCCGGTAGGCCACCTCCTCGTCGATCTGCTCGCCGTGGATGCCGCGGACGTCGTAGGCCTTGAAGATCGAGGGGTCGACCGCCTTCACTGCCGGGACTCTATTGCTCCCTCGCGCCTCTATCATCCCGCCCCCATGGGAGCCCCGGGGCAGGCCGCCGTCGAGCGCAAGGGGGCCCCCGCGGTGCTGGACGCAAAAAGGGACGTACGGCTCTCGATTGTGCTGCCGGCGTACAACGAGGAGGACAACGTCGAGGGCGCGATCTCCGAGGCCACGGCAGCCGCCGAGCGACTGGTGGCCGAGCACGAGATCGTGGTGGTGGACGACGGCTCATCGGACTCCACCGCCGAGCGCGTCCAAGGGCTGGCCGCCCGCGACCCGCGCATCCGCCTGGTGCAGCACCACGCCAACCGGGGCTATGGCGAGGCGCTGAGAAGCGGCTTTCTGGCCAGCCGGCTCGACTTCGTGTTCTTCACGGATGCCGACCTGCAGTTCGACATGGGCGAGCTGGTGCTGCTGCTCCCCTACGCGGGCACGGTGGACGTGGTGGCCGGCTACCGCATCAACCGGCAGGACACGCTGGTGCGCCGCGTGAACGCCTATGCGTGGAACTGCCTGGTACGGGTGCTCTTCTACGTGCCGGTCCGCGACATCGACTGCGCGTTCAAGCTGTTCGACCGGCGGGCTCTGCGCGCGGTGGACATCGAGGCGGTGGGGGCGATGGTGAACACCGAGCTGATGGTCAAGCTCGGGCGCAGCGGGGCGAGCGTGGTCGAGGTGGGGGTCCACCACCGTCCGCGGCGGGCGGGGGAGGCGCGGGGGGCGAGCCCGCGGGTGATCGCGACCGCCCTGCGGGAGATCCTGCGGATGCGCGGACGCCTGTCCTCACTGGATGGCCGCGGGCTGTGAAGAGCCCCTGCGTGGTCTGCGGCGCTCCTGAGCCGGCGCCTCACCTGCGCGTGTCCCGTGCCGAGGGGGCTGATCTCGTGGCCACCACCACCGCATACGGCTCGGCGTCCGCGGACATCGTGCGGTGCACCCGCTGCTCTCACATGCAGGTCGCCGAGTTCCCCCGCGGCCAGACGCTCGACGAGGCCTACGGCGAGGTGTCGGAGGGCGCCTACCTGGACGAGGAGGCCGGACAGCGCGCCACGGCCGCTCGGGCGCTCGACCGGATCGAGCGGCACACCGCGCGCGGCGGGGCGATCTGCGACCTCGGCTGCTGGGTGGGCTTCCTGCTCTCCGAGGCCGAGAGCAGGAATTGGAGCGCGACTGGAGTGGAGCCGTCGAGCTTCGCCGCCGACTTCGCGCGGCGGCGCTTCGGGCTCGAGGTGCACACGGGAACGCTCGCCACCGTGGACCTGCCCGAGGGCGCGTTCGACTGCGTTGTCATGGGAGACGTGATCGAGCATCTGCCCGATCCCGGGGCGGCGCTCGAAGCTGTCGGGCGCCTGTTGCGCCCCGGGGGCGTCCTCTACCTCGCCCTCCCGGATGCCGGCAGCGCGGTGGCGCGCCGGCTGGGATCGCGCTGGTGGTCGGTGCTTCCCACCCACGTGCAGTACTTCACCCGCGCGAGCCTCGCCCGGCTGCTGAGAGACCGCGGCTTCACCGTCGAGTGGATCGGCACCGCACCCAAGGCCTTCACCGTGCGCTACTACCTCGAGCGCCTGGAGGGCTACTCGCGACCGGTGGCGGCCGGTGCCGTCGCCGTGGCGGACAGGGCGGGGGTGGCCGACCGCCTGGTGTGGCCTGACTTCCGCGACCGGATGGCCGTGGTGGCGCGCGGTCCCGCCTTGTGACAGGGCGGCACGCCGTGATCGGCGCCGGGGTGGCCGGGGGGCGGGTGGCCGTGGTCGGCGCGGGCGTGGCCGGGCTGACAGCCGCCTACGAGCTGGGCAAGGTCGGAGCTCGCTGTGACGTGTACGAGCGCTGGCCGGGGCTCGGCGGCCAGGCGGCCACCTTCGACGTGGGAGGCGGCCGCCTGCTCGAGCGCTACTACCACCATCTCTTCACGAGCGACCTCCACATCGCGGGCCTCTACCGCGAGCTCGGCATGCCCGACGGAATCGAGTGGCGCACCTCGAGCGTCGCGTTCTTCGCGGGCGGCGCGAGCCACCCCTTCTCCACGCCGCTCGACCTCCTTCGCTTCTCGCCGATGACCCCGCTCTCGCGCGTGCGGCTGGGAGTCGCCGTGCTCAACCTGCAGTACCGCCACCCCGACGTGTCGCCGTTCGAGGGCATCACCGCCAAGGAGTGGATCCTGCGCTCCGTGGGGCGCAGCGGTTGGGAGGCGATGTGGGGTCCGCTGCTGCGGGGCAAGTTCGGAGACCGCGCAGAGGACATCTCGATGGCGTGGCTGTGGAGCAAGCTCACCCTCCGTCGCCAGGTGAGGGGCCAGGAGGCTCGCGGCGAGGTGCTCGGCTACCCGCGCGGCAGCTTCGAGCCGCTCTTCCGCGCGCTTGCGGGGGCGATCGAGGAGCGGGAGGGAAGGGTGCTGATCGACCGTCCCGCCGCCCGCATCGCCGGGACTGCCGGGGGCCGGTTCGAGCTGACGCCGGGCGCGGCCGGCTCGTTTCGCCGCGGGCACGATCCGCAGCGCTTCGAGCCGGGCGGGGAGCCCCAGCGCTACGACGCCGTGCTCGCCACGGTGCCCAACGACGTCTTCGAGGCGCTGCTCGATCCAGGCTTGGTTGAGGGGGTGGGGGAGGCCTACCTCGAAGGGTTGCGCTCGATCGAATATCACGCTGCGCTCTGCCTGGTCCTCGAGCTCGACCGGCAGTTCTCGCCCTACTACTGGACCAACGTGGGCGACCGCGAGCTGCCGTTCGTGGGGCTCGTGGAGCAGACCAACTTCGTCGAGCCCGAGCGCTATGGCGGGCGCCACTTTCTCTATGTCGCCAACTACACCGCCCAGGGAGACCCGCTGCTCGCGCTCTCACCGGACGAGCTGCTCGACCGCTACGAGGCCGGGCTGGCGAAGGTGAACCGCGCCTTCTCGCGCGACTGGGTGAGGCAGCGGTGGCTCTTTCTCGAGCCCTCGGCCCAGCCGATCGTGACCGTGGGCTACGAGCGCCGCATCCCGCCGCTCGAGACCGGCGTGCCGGGCCTCGTGCTGGCCAACACGACGCAGGTCTATCCGGAGGACCGCGGCACCAACTACGCCGTCCGGCTGGGGCAGGAGGCGGCCCGCGCGGTGGGCGCCCGCCTCGCCGTGCGCTGACGGCCCGGTTTTTCGCTTGCGGGCCCCCGGACACTTCGCCCGCATCGTCTGAGACAAAAGCAACTCAACGCGTCACCTCAGCGCGCGCATCAGTAAGCGCAGCGCGGCCACGGGCAGGCTCAGCAGTCCGAGCGCAAGCGGCAGGCAGCAGCCACAGCCCCTTACTTGGACGTTGCTTCGCCGGCGGTGGGGACGGCGACCTAGCCGCATGTCGAGATCCCGGGTCTGTCATCGGGGAGCAGCGACCGGATAGGGACCAACCCGGGCGCCTTGGCACCGCACCGTTTGGCGGGAGCGCCCAGCGAGGCGCTTTGCAAGGGTAGAAACCTGTGAACGAGCTCCTCACGGGCCCGGGCATCGCCGTCCTGGCAGCGGCGCAAGAGCTTGCGGTCGCCTGCGCCAGCGGGCTCTTCCTGCCCGCTGGCGACTGCGTCTGGTGGGCTACCGTCCGGAGTTGGCAATCGCCAAGCCGAGGAAGATGCCTACGATCAGGCCGCCGGCGCCCGCGCCGACCGTGGCCATCATTCCCGCCTGGGCGGCGGCCGTTGTCGTCGCCTGCCCAGCCTGTGTGGCGGCCTGCGTGGCCTCAGCGCCGGCCTGGGTAGCTGCCTGGGTGGCTTGAGCGCCAGACTGCGTTGCCACCTGTACGGCCTGCTCTTTCTTCAGGTCTTCAACATCCTGCCGCAGATCTTGCGGGTCGGTGCTTCCGGGCTCCGGGCTCACAGGATTCTCCTTGCGCGTCGGGGTTCACTGGCGCGGGAACCTACCACGGACGACCGGTCGGTCGTTGTCCAGCCCGGCCCGCGGTTTCGCCCGGTCCGGTCGCAGACAACGGCTTAGGTATCAGCAGGATCGATCGATCGAGCGTGTCCGCGAGCCGGCTGATCTTCACATTCGCACTTTTCGGGTAGCAGTCACAAATGACGATTGATGCCAATCCGGGCAGCGACAGCGGCAGGCGCTCCGAATCGAAGCAGGGCCAACAGACCCTGGCGGCGATTCTCACCGCTGCCGGAGAGCTTGCGTCCAAGGAAGGGCTCGAGCAGCTGTCGATGCGGCGACTGGCTGCCGCGGTCGGAATGAGCAAGAGCGGCCTCTACGCCCACTTCACCTCGAAGGAGGAACTCCAACTCGCGACTATAGAACACGTTCGCGAGGTCTTCGAAGCGAAGGTCCTGCGCGGGCCGGCCGACGATCCGGACAGCGGGCTCGGGGCACTGCTGGAGCGCTGGCTTGACTTCTTTGAGCACAGGGTGTTTCCCGGCGGGTGCTTTCTGGTTGTCTCCGCAGTCGAGTTCGCGACCCGCCAGGGCCCCGTAACCGCGGCGCTGGCGGCGGCCATCGACCGAGAGATCACGGCGCTTCAGGAAAGCATTCAACGCGCCAACGAGACAGGAGAGCTACGCCCCGGACGGGACCCGAGCCAAACCGCTTTTGAGTTGCATTCCATCCTCACCAACACCCACGCGTTGTTTCAGGTCAAGCGCGACCCAGCCGTGTTCGACCGGGCGCGAGCCGCGATCCACAAACTCCTCGGAACGCTCCACGGCTAACGGCGGGGACGAAGATCACCCCCCAATCACAAAGGCCGCCGGAGTCATCTCCGAGCGCGAAGACCGCCACGCGCCCGCGTAGTAGGCCGAGCTGCCGACGTTTCCGTAGGCGGCGCTGAACAGGGCGCCCCATGCCCAGCACCCGCTCCAGTCCCGCCCACTTCGGGGCGCCGCTCGGCCATGCGAAGAGAAACCTACCGTGGGACCGGCTCCCCGTACCGGCTCAACCGGCCGGGGCACCCCAGGCGGCGCTGCCGGTCGTCGTAGCGAGCCGCACGTGGGCGCGCGCCTCGCCGTGCGCTGACGGCCGGTTTTTCGCTTGCGAGCCCCGGGTACCTCGCCCGCATCGTCTGAGAGAGGAGCGAAAGATGGCAAGCGTCATCGAGGCAATCGAGGTCGAGGTCCCCGTAAGCACCGCGTACAACCAGTGGACCCAGTTCGAGGAGTTCCCTCAGTTCATGGAGGGCGTCAAGGAGGTGCGCCAGGTCAACGACACCCACCTGCGCTGGACCGCCGAGGTGGCGGGCCGGACGAAGGAGTGGGAGGCCGAGGTCACCGAGCAGCGGCCCGACGAGCGGGTGGCATGGAGGAGCCTGACCGGCGCCGACAACGCGGGCGTGGTCACCTTCCACAGGCTCGACGAAGGCCGGTCGCGCGTCACCGTCCAGATCGACGCGGAGCCCGACGGCGCGATCGAGGCGGCAGGCGACGCGCTCGGGATGCTCGAGCGCCGGGTCAAGGGCGACCTCCAGCGGTTCAAGCAGTTCGTCGAGAGCCGCGGCTCGGAGACGGGCGCCTGGCGCGGCGAGGTCGAGCCGGGCCCCGCAGGCTAGCCGGCGGCGCGGTCTTCCAGGCCGGGCGCTAGACGTCGCTCGGCCAGCGAGCGAAGCCTGCGCAGCGACTCTCCGTTGCGAAGGCGGATCATCGCGTGCACCGGAGGCGGCGTGAGGATGCGCGCCAGCGGCAGGTCAGGATCCTCGATCATCGTCAGGAGGCTGCCCGCGGGGTGTGGCTCGGTGATCATCTCGACGCGCGCCACTCCGAGGGGCCGGCTCTTCGCACGCAGCACGAGCCGCGAGGGCGGTTCGCTCTCGAGCACCTCCGTGTGGTCTGCGAGGGTCAGTGGCTGGAAGCCCACCCGGTGCTCGAACCGCGATCCGGGCGCCGGCCAGTCGTCGTCCCAGGCGCGGATCTCGCTCGAGCCGACCACCCAGTAGCCGTAATGCTGCGGCTCTGAGAGCACCTCCCACACGGTCTCCGGCGGCGCGGCGGCCACCAGCTGGCTGCGGGCCATCAGCCGCACCCCCATCGGATGCGGAGATCCTGGAGCGAGGACCTATGCCGCGTCCGGTCACTCATCCGGTCATACCCCCAACGCCCGGCGCGTGGATGCGAGCGCCTCCTCGGAGGTGAACTCCGGCCTCCAGCCAAGCTCTCGCCGCGCGAGCGAGGTGTCGAGCTCGACCGGGTGAGTCAGCAGCTCCACCCATCCGAGAGAGGGCGCGAGGTAGGGTAGCCTCGCGGCCATGCCCAGGGCCGTGCGCGTGACGAGGCTCGGCACCGGGAGCGTGCGCAGCCCGAGCAGGCGCGGCACCTCAGAGGGCTCCACGATGCCATCGCCCGCCAGGCTGTAGGTCGCGCCGGTCTTTGCGGTGGTGATCGCCCGGTGGATGGCCTGCCCAACGTCGCGCTCGTGCACGAACTGAAGTGGAACCGGTGGACCGGGCACAGCCGGGCGAAGGCCCGCCGCTCCACCGACCGTGATCAGCGCGCCGGCGGCTCCGGCAAGCGCCTGGGGAACGAGATCACCGGCGGCACCCGCCGCATGGGGCCCGACCACGGCGCACGGTCGAAAGAAGACCCACGCCATGTCCGGCATGCCCTCGAGCGCTCCCAGCAGCGCCTCCTCGACCCGTGCCTTGTGCGCGGAGTAGGAGTGAGGTGACGCGGGCTGGATCGCATCGTCCTCCGTCGCCCGCACCCGCCGCTCGGAGCCGAAGCCGTATACGGCCGCCGAAGAGATGTAGATGAAGCGGGTGGCGCCCACAGCCGCCGCCGCAGCCAGCACGTTCCTCGAGCCCTCCACGTTGGTCCGCTCGAGCTTCCGCTCGTCCTGGCCAACGCCGTAGGGCGCCAACCCGAGGTGAACCACCACGTCCGCCCCCGCGAGCGCGCGGCGGATCGTTTCCCGGTCCCCCACGTCGGCCTGCCGGTAGAGCACCTTCGCAAAGCCCTCCTCGGGCGGGGACCACGGACGGGTGCCGAGGCCGATCACGGCCTTCACACGGCGGTCTGACTCGAGGAAGGGGAGCAGGCCACGGCCCACCATCCCGGTCACCCCGGTGACGGCAACGGTGAGCTGTCGCTTGGAAGGAGCCAGGTGTGTTGGGTTCCCGCCATGGCGGGGCCGAAACTCTCCGCCCACAGGTACTTCGACGGAGCCGCTCGGGCTCAGATCACAAGGCACCGCGCCCGGAGGCTGCCGCACGCAAGCGCCACCAGCAACGCCATGTCCGAGACCAAATTGGCCGCCAGCAGGCCCCCCAGCGCTGCCGGACCGCCCTCCGCACGGCGGAGCTCGCGGAGCAGTGCACGGCTGTAAGGGAGCGCTAGCGCCCCGGCCACCGGGGCCCGCCTTGTCAGCGCGAGCCCGAGCACCGCGCACGCGGCGGCCGCGCTTCGCGGCGTGAGGAACCACCGCCTGAACATCAGGGCCTCACGTAGCTCCGGCACGTCGCGCACGAGTTGAGGAAACGCCCGCGCAAGCCACTGCTCGTGCAGGCGCCGGCGCAGGCTTGGCGCACCCACCGGATGCCGGACCACCGACCTCGGCTCGAAGGCGTAGGAGGCGCCGGCGCGCCGGGCACGCCAGCCCAGCTCGACGTCCTCCCCGAACGGCGCACCGAAGCGGCGGAAGTAGCGGGTGGTGAAGCCCCCCAGCCGGTCGAAGAGCGCGCGCTCGTAGAACATGTTGGAGGTCTCGTGCAGCCCCACGTCCGACATCACGTGGATCTCATGGGACAGCGGGTGGCGCCGTGAGCCCTCCGGCGGGATCACGGCGCCCTGCACGACCTGCACCCCCCGGTCCACAGCGGCAAGGCCCTGAGCGAGCCAGCCTGGCTCCGGCACGCAATCGGAGTCGGTGAAGGCGAGCACCCGGCCGCGGGCGAGCGAGACGCCCATGTTGCGCTTGGCCGCCGGCCCGTCGCGCAGGGGGCCGCGCACGACTAGCAGCTCGGGCGGCGCGCTCCATCCGGCGGCGATCCCTTGGAGGAGCCGGTGCGTGCCGTCGGCGCCGGGGTCCACCACGATTACCTCGTAGCGCTCGGGGGAGAGGTCCTGGGCGCGGAGCGCGTCGAGCAGCGGTCCCACGGTTCCCGCCGCCGCGTGGCAAGGGATCACCACCGACACGTCGAGGCCCGCCGCGGTCAAGCCGTTCGGGCTCCTAGAGCCAGCCGCGGCGGCGGAAGAAGAGAAGGATCCCCGCCAGCATCACGACCATCCCCGCGATGATGAGCCAGAACGCCGTGATGCTGCTCTCGCCGGGCACGGCGACGTTCATCCCGAAGATCGTGCCGATCAGGGTGAGGGGGAGGATCACGAGGTTGAAGGCGGTGAGCACGCGCAGGACGTCGTTCACGCGGTGCGAGAGCACCGACTCGTTCGTGTCCTCGAGCGCCTCGACCACCTCCTTGTAGTTCTCGAGCATGTCCCAGATGCGCTCCGAGGCGTCGACGATGTCGTCGAAGTAGATGTCCATCTCCGCCGCGAGGTAGCGCTGCTTGGTGCGCTCGAGGTCGCGCAGCACCGGGCGCTGGGGGCGGATGATCTTGCGGAAGTTGATGATCTCCTGCTTGGCGTTCGAGATGTCGCGCACGACCTCCTCCGAGCGGCCCTCGAAGATGTTCTCCTCGATCGCCTCCAGCTTGTTGCCCATCTTGCGCAGCATCGGAAAGCAGTAGTCGAAGGAGTCATCGACGATCCTGTAGAGCAGGTAGCCCGAGCCCTTGGACATCAGGTCCTCCCTGACCTCCTCGGTGGACTCGCAGCGCTCGAAGAGGTAGTCGACCGGTGGGATCGGCTGGTTGGGCAGCGTGATCAGGAAGTCCGGCCCGATGAACATGTCGAGCTCCGCGGCGTTCAGGCGACCGAGCGACTTGTCGAACACCGGGAAGTGCAGGATGATGAAGAGGTAGTCGGGGTACTCGTCGATCTTCGGTCGCTGGTTTCGCGACGTGATGTCCTCGAAGTCGAGGTGGTGAAAGTCGAAGTGCTCCTCGAGCCAGGCCCGCTCGGCGGGTCCGGGTCGCTCGACGTTGATCCAGTGAAGCCCCGCGCCTTCGGCAGCGCCGTCAGCCCCGCCACCGCCATGGACGACGCGCTCGACGTTCGGCTCGAGCGCGCCCTGTTCAGGCCTGGCGTCGACCCCGGCTCTGGGAGCCTTGCGAAGGCGTGGCCGCGGAATGCTCGGCATGGCCTGGACTGAGGGGGTCGTCGGACAGGGCGCTCACGGTCCGGATTCTACCCCGCAGTGATGTAGCCGGGGGCTCGCGCCCCCGGAGTCCCCCGCCGCTCCGGCCCTACGGCCCCGGTGACGGGGATGGAGCCGCGGGCTCCCGACCTCAATGTCATCGTTGAGACGCGGCCCGGTTGATGGGATAGAGGCCGACCCGGCGTTGGACGCTGTGGCGTCCGGGGCCGGCGCTTAGGTCCTCGGACTGGCGGCGGACTGACTCTTGGTCCCGCTGTCGCCCCTTGTGGGCTGACTGGCACCGGTTCTGTCGTCCGTCGCCGCCCGAGGATCTCCAGCGTGACCTGAGAGGAGCGTGGCCTTTGCCCCAATTGAGGCTTGTCCGCTGGAGCTCCGCTTCCGTCCACAGCTGAACGAAAGGAAGTGATGACGCTCGTTATCGGAGTCGACCCGCACAAGCAGACCCACACCGCAGTAGCTGTCAGGTCCGGCAGCGGTGAGCTCGTCGACGAGCGAACCGCTGCCGCGCGCCCCGCCGGGTATGGGGAGCTGCTCGCTTGGGCGCAGGCCGCAAGCACGGATCGCCTCTGGGCGCTCGAGGACGTCCGCGGAGTCAGCCGCGGGCTGGAGCGCTTCTTGCTGAAGCGTGGCGAGCGTGTCGTACGCGTCCCCCCGAAGCTGATGGCCGGAGCGAGAAAGAGCGCGCCTTCGGCAAGTCTGACTCGATCGACGCTCTCGCGATCGCGCGCGCGTCTCGCGCATCCGGAGCTGCCCGCAGCGGTGGATGACCACAGGGCCCGCGATCTGCAATTGCTCGTGAGTCATCGCGAGACACTCGTGCGGGCCAGCGAAGCGAGGCGCAGGATCGCCTCCGCTGGCTCCTGCACGCGATCCAGCCGGACCTGCGCGTGCCGACCGGCGCGCTCGATCGCATGATCTGGCTCGAGCGCGTCGGGCGCCGCCTCGCGCGCGGAGAGCAGGACGTCCAGGTGCGGATCGGACGCCACCTGGTGCGGCACTGCCGTCAGCTGACGCGGGAGGCGAACGAGCTCGAGCGCGAGATCGCGGTGCTCGTCGCCGACTACGCGCCGCAGCTGCTCGAGCTGAAGGGCTGTGGCGTGCTCGTCGCCGCCAAGATCATCGGCGAGACCGGCGGTATCGGCCGCTTCCGAAGCGATGCCCAGTTTGCCTGCCTCGCCGGCGTCGCGCCGCTCGACGCCCCGTCGGGCCAGCAGCGTCGCCATCGCCTCAGCCGTCACGCAACCGCCAGCCCAACTCCGCGCTGCACAAGATCGCGATCGTCCAGGGGCGTTGGGACCCGCGCGCCCGTGCCTACCTCGAGCGAAAGCAGCGGGATGGCAAGAGCCGCCGCGAGGCGCTGCGCGCTCAAGCGCCATCTCGCACGGGTCGTCTTTCGTCTGTTGCGCGCAGAGCCGGCCGATCCGCCAGCGCGGATTAAGGTGCGCGGCGGGAGCGTGCGCGCGCCGGCGCTTGCCTGAAGCTGCGGTCGTGGTGCTCATGCCCGTCCGATCGCAGCCCGCAGGGCTGCAACACTCGGCGGGCTGAGTGCCGCGAGCGCCTCGACGGCAAGCTCCACGAATCGGCCCAGCGGCCGCATAGGCTGTTGCTATGTCAGCCGTGCCGGAGAGCAGTCTTCGCTGCTTGCGCCAGTTCATCCAGAGTCCGCCGCAGGATGTTGCCGTCGACGCTGGCATGTCGGCCGACGAACTTTCCAAGGTCGAGCAGAGACACCGATTCACGTTTCCGCCCGACCTGCGCGCCCTTCTTTCCTGTGGCTTGCCGACCTCTGAGGGCTTTCCCAACTGGCGATCCGGGAGCTTCGAGGAGCTGCGGGCCTGGCTCGACCGGCCAGCGCGCGGTGTTTGTTTCGACATTGAGCGAAATGGCTTCTGGTATGACGCCTGGGGAGCACAACCGGCTGACCTCGCGAGCGCCTGTGCGATTGCTCGCGAGCGCATTGCAGCGGCGCCAACCCTTGTCCCCGTCTACGCACATCGCTTCATCCCCGATGAGCCTTCGTTGGAGGGGAACCCCGTTTTCTCGGTCTGGCAGACGGATGTGATCATTTACGGCGCTGACCTTTGCGCCTACCTGCAGAATGAGTTTGGAACCGACTCTCACCACCTTGAGTCGTCTATGAGCCGGCAGCCTCGGTCTATCGAGTTCTGGACCGACCTCGCGCTGCCGCGCCTCCGTGGAGGCCGGTGAAAGCAGGCCGGTTAGGTCGTACGACTTGACAGAGGAGCAACCGGTGCGTCGTTAGCAGCCCCGGGTGTGGCGTCCTGGTGGTGGTCGTGGGGTGACCCCTATCCAGGACGGCGCCCTCCCGCTACCCCCGCCGGACGTGGGGGGCAAGGCCGCACCCGACTCGCCCCGCCTACCGCTGAAGCGATGCGCCGGGCGCATACACGCGGAAGAGCTGGCTCCTGTAGGCCGGGCGGTCCTTGAACCGGCAGCGCTCCACCGGGGCGATCTCCGGGAAGCGCTCCCCGGGGCGGCCCCTGACCGGGAGCGTGAAGGCCGCGCCGAAGACGATCCACCCGCGCTCGCGCGCCCGGGCGCACGGCTCGCGCTTGGGAACGAGGTCGAGGCTGCGCTCCAGGCGATCACCTGCGAGGGGGGCGTAGCGGATCCGGGTGAAGGCGAGCGGCTCGGTGTCCCGCAGCCGGCCGGTGCCCGCAAACCACTGCACGAGCTCCGCGTCCTGGGTGCGGGCCACGGCCCCGTGGCGCTCCACCCAGCCCGACGCGGGGGCGGCGAGCAGCGCCCCGGCGAGCGCCGCGCCCGCCACGGCCGCCACCCGCGGCGGAAGCCGTCGCCCGGAGCGGCGACGCCGGCGAGCCACGAGCAGCGCGCCGAGAGCGCCGATCGCGCCACCGACCAGCAGCGTGCCGATCCCCGGCAGGAAAGGGAAGCCGAGCCCGGCCGCCGCGATGAGGTTCCAGACGATCGCAACCCCGAGCGCGACGGTCGCCACCCAGGCCGCGAGGTCGCCTCCCCGGGCCGCGAGCGCCACCGTGAAGATGACGACCGCCATCGCGGGCAGCAGGTAGCGCAGGGCGGAGATCGAGAAGTCCTCGAGGCCGATCACGTCTCCCACGCCGGTGATCGGCGCGCTCGCCCACAGGAGAAGCGACACGGCCGCGACGGCAGCGGCCACGGTGACCTCGCGGCGCCGCGCGAGGAGTGGCAGCAGGACCGCGGCGGGTATCAGCAGGAGCGCCCCGGCAAGGGTCTCCACGTAATCGTCCACCCGGCCCTCGAGGGTCGCGCGCGGACGGTCGAGGAACGTGTGTGAGAAGAGCTCGAGCAGGCGGGGGAGGGGGTCGCTCCAGGGCGTCTCGAGAAACGGCCACAGGGGAAAGCCGTGGTCGAGGGTGTTGCGGGCATACCAGTACCCGCCGACCACGAGCGCGCCGACGAATGCCAATACGAGCGGCCCTCTCAGCCCCCGCAGCCGTCCTCGCGCCAGGTAGGCGCCCGCTCCGAGGGCCACCAACAGCGGCCACAGCACCGTGGTCTTCGTCCCGAGCGCCAGGCCGCCCGCGAGAACGGCGGGTACCAGCAATGCCGGCCTTCGCCCCGCTCCCGCCGCCAGCGCCACGGCGCACAGGAGCCAGGCGAGAGCGGGGGTGTCGGAGTTGGGCTCGCCGAGGTGCTCCAGGTTCAGCGGCAGCGTGCAGAGAGCGGCGACTGCCAGGGCACGCGCTCGCGGCGGGACCGCGAGCGCGCGCAGCCCCACCCATGCCGCGAACCCCGCGAGCACGAGCGCCGCAGGGGTCCAGAGGGTGGCGGGCGCAAAGCTGCGGGCGATCGAGATCGGCCAGCTGAGCAGCAGCTCGTTGGTGAGCGGGTGGTTGGCGGTGGGGAAGGCGTAGGTGCTTGTGACGAGGTCGGTCGGGCGGCCGCTCTCCACGAAGTCGACGACGGTGTTCAGGTGGTAGGTGACGCCGTCGTTGCCCACGTAGGGGTAGCGCAGAAGCCACGCGCAGAGGGCGAGGAAAGCCCCGGCGGCCGCCCCCGCCAGCGCCCGCTCGCCCCGGCTGCGCGCCGCCCACCACGCCGCCAGCTCGCCGGCGGCGGAGGGGCCACGCGAAGGGAGCCGGCGCGAGGCCATCCAGGTGAGGGCGGCCGCGAGCCCGAGCGCCACGGGGCTCGAGCCCAGCCGGACCAGCCCGAGCAACAGGCATTGCGAGCACGCGACCCCGGCGGCGATCGGCGCGGCGGCTACGATCCGCTCGAGTCCGACGGCTCCCGTGAGCGAGGCCGCCCGCAGGGCGGCGGCGCTCAGGGCGAGCGCGGCGAGCCCCAGGACGGCGTGCTGCGCGACCCAGGCCACGGGCGCAGGATAGTGGCGCCCCGGGTAGGGCACCGGCCTTGAATCTGCCGCCGGGCCTTGTATCCTGCGCAGTTGACATAGCCGTACGCATCCAGAGGGGTGGAGGGAAATGGCCCTACGAAACCCCGGCAACCATCCCGATCGACTGACGTCGACGGGAAAGGTGCCAAGTCCATCAGATCCGCAGTGGGTCTGGGAGATGTGACGAAGCGCTTCAGATGAGCGTCCGTCACCGAAGCAAGCGGCGGACGTTTTTCTATCTGAAGGGACGGCAATGGCAGCAGTAGACGCACTCAAGTGCAAGGAATGCGGAACTAGCTATCCGCTCGAGGCTCGCTACGTATGCGAGCGGTGCTTCGGCCCGCTCGAGGTGAGCTACGACTTCTCGGCGCTCGATGCCGCCGAGACCAAGCGCAGGATCCAGGCGGGCCCGCAGTCGATCTGGCGCTACGCGGACTTCCTCCCATTCGAGCAGCAGCCGCGTACCGCCCTGGCGGCGGGCGTGACGCCGCTGATCCACGCCGACCGGCTGGCGCAGCGCCTTGGCCTGCGGGAGGTGTGGGTGAAGAACGACGCGGCCAACCCCACGCACTCCTTCAAGGACCGGGTTGTCACGGTGGCGCTCGCAAAGGCCCGGGAGCTCGGCTTCGAGGTGGTGGCGTGCGCCTCCACCGGCAACCTGGCAAACGCGGTGGCCGCCCACGCCGCCGCGGCGGGCCTCGAGTCCTACGTGTTCGTGCCCGCCGACCTCGAGGAGCAGAAGATCCTCGCCACCGGGGTCTACGGCACGAACCTCGTGGCCGTGCGCGGCAACTACGACGACGTGAACAGGCTCTGCACCGAGATCGCGGGCGAGCGCGACTGGGCGTTCGTGAACGTGAACCTGCGCCCCTACTACGCCGAGGGGTCGAAGACGCTCGGCTTCGAGATCGCGGAACAGCTCGGCTTCGAGCTGCCCGACCGCCTGGTGGTCCCTGTGGCCTCCGGCTCGCTGTTCACCAAGATCGCCCGCGGCTTCGAGGAGTGGAAGGAGGTCGGTCTCCTGTCCGGCGATCTCCCCGTGTTCAACGGCGCACAGGCCGAGGGCTGCTCGCCCGTGGCCCAGGCGTTCGAGGCGGGGCACGAGATCTGCCGGCCGGTGAAGCCCAAGACCATCGCCAAGTCGCTTGCGATCGGCAATCCCGCCGACGGGCCCTACGCGCTGGAGCTCGCGCGGCGCTCGGGCGGCACGGTCGATTCGGTGACCGACGACGAGATCCGCGCCGGCATCCGGCTGCTCGCGGAGACCACCGGCGTGTTCACCGAGACCGCCGGCGGGGTCACCACGGCCACGCTCGCCAAGCTCGCCGAGCGGGGGAGATCGCGCGCGACGAGCGGGTGGTGCTCGTGATCACCGGCGAGGGGCTGAAGACGCTCGACGCCGTCCGTGGCAGCTTCGAGACCCACGAGATCGATCCGGACGCCGAGTCGTTCGGGGAGGTCCTCGGCCTCGAAGCCGTCACGTCCTGAGCCCTCGCATTAGACTGCCGCGCCGATGAGCGTGACGGTGAAGATCCCGACGCAGCTGCGAAGCGTGACCGGCGGCGACGCCGAGATCACGGTGGAGGGCGCGAGCACCGTGAAGGGCGTGCTCGACAGGCTCTACGAGAGCTACGAAGGCCTCAGCGCCCGCATCGCGGAGGACGGCGCCCTGCGGCGCTTCGTGAACGTCTACGTCGGCGGCGAGGACATCCGCTTCCTCGACGGGCTGGACACAGCCGTGCACGATGGGGACGAGGTCACGATCCTGCCGGCCGTCGCCGGCGGCTGATCACCGGCCCGAACGTGGCCGACCTGTCCGTCCTCATGTCGGCCTACAACGAGGAGGCCACGATCGCCCGCGCGATCGAGCGCGTCCTCGCGGCCGACTACCCCGTCGACGACGTCGAGCTGGTGCTCGTGCAGAACGGGTCGACCGACCGCACAGCGGAGGTGCTGTCCGCGCGCACGTGGCCGGACTCCGTGCGGATCATCGAGGTGGACCACAACCGCGGCAAGGGCGCCGGCATCAGGACCGGGCTCGAGCACGCGAGCGGGCACTGGTCGGCGATCATCGACGCCGACCTGGAGTACGACCCGGGCGAGATCAGGCTGCTCCTGGATCCCCTGCTGGAGGGGAAGGCCGACGCAGCGATCGGCACGCGGCTCTTTCAATCGCACTCCGCCTATGGCTTCTGGTACGTGGCAGGCAACCGGGTGATCAACCTGGCGGCCAACATGCTCTACAACAGCTGGCTCTCCGACATCTGCAACTGCTTCAAGGTGGGGGAGACCCGGACGCTGCGCTCCCTCGATCTGAGCGAGGACGGCTTCGGGATCGACGCCGAGATCCCGGCGCGCCTCCTGCGGGCGGGCTACAAGATCTACGAGGTGCCCGTCACCTACTCCGCCCGCTCGCGCGAGGAGGGCAAGAAGCTGACCGCGGCCGACGGCGCGCGCCTGATGGCCACGCTCGTGCGATGCCGGCTTCGCTGAGCTCGATCCTCACGAGCTGCCCGGCGTGCCGGGCCGGCGGTTCCCGGCCGGCCATGACGGTCTCCGGTCACGCCTTCCGGCGCTGCACGGCCTGCCGCAGCCTCTTCCTCGAGCAGCCGCCGGACGCGGTGGCCGACCAGTACGAGGGCGAGCGCTACTTCGTGGATGCGGGCTTCGGGCCGCCGGGCAGCGGCGCCTTCCACGGCTACCGCGACTACCTGGCAGACCGCCGGGAGATCACCGAGAAGTTCGAGCAGGTCCTCGGTCACCTCGAGCGCCTCGTGGCGCCCGGTCGCCTGCTCGACGTCGGGGCCGGGCCCGGCTTCCTGGTGGCCGCCGCCCGCGACCGCGGCTGGGAGGCCGCGGGCGTCGACCTGAACGCCTGGGCTGCCGCCTACGCGCGCGACGAGCTCGGTGCGGACGTGCGCCACGGGAGCCTCGCGGACGCCGGGCTCTCCGACGGTGAGCTCGACGCCGTCTCGATGCTCGACCTGGTGGAGCACGTCGGCGATCCGCGCTCGCTGCTGGCCGAGGCGGCGCGCGTGCTGCGCCCCGGCGGGGCCCTGGCGATCCTCACCCCCGACGCGGGCTCCCCGGTCAGCCGCGCCCTCGGAGCCCGCTGGCCCGAGGTGCAGCGCCCGCCGGAGCACATCGTGCTGTTCTCGGTGGAGGGGCTCGCGAGCGCGCTCGAGGACAACGGCTTCGAGCCCGAGGGCTGGCACTCGATCGGCAAGCGCTCCACCCTCGAGACCCTGCTCGAGGACGTCTCACCGGCGGCGCCCGCCGCGGCCGGGCTGCTGCGCCCCGCGCTGCGCGGCCGTGCGCTCGGGCAGCTGACCTTCGAGCTCGACCCGAGAACGAAGTTCTGCCTCTACGCGGTCAGGCGTGAGGGCCCGATCCGGGATAGCCGCCCGCGGGCCGCGCCGCCGAGGCTCCCTCGCCGCCCCGAGGCGGTGCGCTCCACCGAGCGCGCGGTGCTCGAGGAGCTCGAGACGCTGGCGGGCGCTCGGCGCCTCGGCGACTGGATGTTCGAGCAGTTCGCAGACGCCGCCCGGGGGCGCGTGGTGGAGGTCGGCGCCGGGATCGGCACGTTCAGCGACCGGCTGCTCCAAGCGGGAGTTGCCGAGCTGGTCCAGATCGAGCCCGAAGCGGGCTGCGCGGGCGTGCTAGAGCGCCGGTACGCCGGTGATCCGCGGGTGAGCCTCGTGCGTGAGGAGCTGCCCGACTCTCCCACGCTCGCGCGGCGGGCTGGCGAGTTCGACCTCGTGCTCTGCCAGAACGTGCTCGAGCACATCGAGGACCACGCGGGGGCCGTGGCCGCCATGGCCGCCGCCCTTCGCGCCGGAGGTCTGCTTGCGCTGCTGGTGCCCGCGCACCCCGGGCTCTTCGGCCCGCTCGACCGCGCCTACGGCCACCACCGCCGCTACACGCCGCGGATGCTGCGCGGCCTGGTCGAGCAGGCCGGTCTCGAGGTGGAGCGACTCCAGCACTTCAACGCGCTCGGCATCCCGGGCTGGTGGCTGAAGAATCGGGCCGGCTCGCGCGAGATAGGGCCGCTCTCCCTGCGCGCCTATGAGCTAGCCGTGGCCGGCTGGCGCCCGCTCGAGCGGCGCCTGCGCCCGCCGGTCGGCCTCAGCCTGATCGTGCGCGCGCGGCGGCCCGGGCTCGCCTGAGCAGCTTCTGCGCAGCACCCGGAAGCTTGACCGCAGGGCGGCCCGCCGCAGGTGCCGGCACGCGGTCGAGGTTGTCTGCCACGAAGCCCGTGAGGTAGGCGTTCAGCTTCTCGGGCTCGTAGAAGAGGCGCTCGCGACAGCCGAAGCCGCCTTCCCACCAGAGCATCTGTAGCCGGTCGGCGGCGGGTAGAGCGTCGGCAAAGCCGGCCGGGAAGGCGGAGCCGGGGATGCCGCCGAGGATGTGCGGCTTGAACACGACGCTGATGTCATCGTCCCCCACGTCGATCAGCCAGTGGTGGTGTCCCCATCCCACCCACGGACCCTGCACGTTCCGCGACTGCTCCTCGAGGCGCGAGGGAACCTCGATGTAGCCGGCCCGCGCCACCCGCTGCAGCTCCGCGCAGACCCATACGGGGTCCCGCACATCCTCGAGCGTGTGCGAGCAGACAACGAAGTCGAAGGACCCGTCCTCAAACGGCCACGGCTCGCGCGCGCAGATGTCCCGCTCGACCCAGGTGCCCGAGCTGAAGCGCTCGCTGCCCTCCCCGTCGTGCCCGAGCATCCCGCGGCTGTCGTAGGGCATGAGGTCTAGCACCCAGTCAGCACGGTTGAGCGGACGTGCCCATCCCCCGACGTCCAGCACCCTCGCCGAGTCATCGAGGCGCTCCGAGATCCGCCTGAGGCTGTCCTCGAACACGGTGCGGGAGGCTAGAGGCCGACGGTGCCCCCGGCATGGCCCGCGCGGCGCCCCCGGATTGGCTCGTCGAGGGTCATCCTCCGCCGGCGAGGGTGTCCAGCACCGCCCCGTTGAAAGCCGCCTCCGAAAACCGGCCGGCCGTGACCCGTCCGCCGGCCGCAAGGCGCTTGCGCAGGCCCGGCTCCTGCGCCAGGCGGCGCACGGCGCCCGCAAGCGCTGCCGGTCCATCCTCCACGTCGAAGAGCAGGCAGTTCTCGCCATCGCGCAGGTACTCGCCCGAGCCGCCCCTGCCGGTGGCGATCACCGGCGTGCCGCAGGCCATGCCCTCGAGCGGTACGAGGCCAAAGGGCTCCAGCCAGCGCACGGGGAACAGGAGCGCATCCGAGTCCGCGTAGATCCTTGGCAGGTCGGCCCGCGGGCGTCGCTCGAGGGTCACCCGGGCGCTAAGACCCAGCCGGTCGATCAGGGCGCGCAGTTCGCCCACGTGCCTTTCGTCGCCACCGCCCACGATCCGCAGGGTGGCCTCGGTGGGCAGGTGTGCGAGCGCTTGGACGGCGATGTCGATCCCCTTGCGCTCGTCGATGCGTCCGCAGTAGAGCAACCGCCAGCGCCAGTCGGCACGCGGATGGCTGCCGCGGGCGCAATCGAAGAGGCCGGAGTCGATCCCTGGATGCACCACCCTTACGTCCGCCGAGTCGAACCCGGCTTCGCGCGCCCGTGCCAGGAGGGTCTCGCTGGCAAAGAGCCACCGGCACGCGCCCTCGAGCCGCCTCTTGTCCCGACGCAGCAGGCGCCACCATCCGTCCACCTTGGGCCCGTAGAGGAGCCAGTCATCCACCACCACCGCCGTCGCGGGCAGCCCGGCCCGATGCACGCGCTCGATCATCGACAGCGACATCCCTCCCATTGCCCACCAGCCCACCGCGTCGGGTCGGAAGGCGGACAGGTGACGGTCGAGCACGGAGGCGTTGTGTCTCTCGAGCGACCGCCGCGAGAGCGGACCCATGCGCGGGAAGTCATGGTCGTGCCAGTACCACCTGAGCTCCCGGTGCACGTCCGGGTCCTCCGGAGTCGAGGCGTCCACATAGCGCTCACGCCAGTCTGTGGTGAGCACCCGGACCGTGTGCCCAACGGCACGGTGATGGGCCACCGCCGAGCGCCACATCAACTCATAGCCACCGAGGTGGTGGGGCGGATACAGATTGCCGACGGTCAGGATCCGCACCGGCCGGAAAGCTTAGCCCCGCGGCTGTGCCCCTCCGCCGACCCGGGTGCGCCCACTCCGGCGCCCTGTGGGAGGCGAATGAACGCTTGTGAGGGCCATCACGCCCTCAACAGTTCACTCGGCTGTTCAGTCGTGGCGCCCGCGTCAATCCGCCGCCGATGGGATCTGAGTACGGTTGCGTCGTCATCGAGCCGAAAGGGGGCGAGAAGCCATGTCACTCGAGGAACGGGAGGGCGTTGAGCCGCTCGTGGGGAAGGCCTGCGAGGTCTGTGGCGCGAGCCTGAGCGAGGGGGAGATCCGCGCGTCGTTGGAGGCCGGCGGTGCCTACCTCTGTTCGGTGCACGCCGCCGAGGAGTCGCTGGCGGATCCGGCCCAAGATCCGGAGATCTGAGGCGCCGGCGGGAGCAACCTCTACGGTTCCCGCGTGCAGCCGGCCACCGGGAAGAGCAGCGAAGAAGCCGCGGCCGGATTGCGCGAGCGGGTACGGCGGCTCGAGCCGTGGTACCACACGCTCGACCTCGGACAAGGGGTGGTCACGCGGGGGATGTTCGACCTTCGCCCCTTCGTCGATCGCTACGGGCTGCCTCAGGTCTCCGGCAAGCGGGTGCTCGACGTAGGGACCTTCGACGGCTTCTGGGCCTTTGAGCTGGAGCGCCGCGGAGCGGTGGTGACGAGCCTCGACCTGGACAGGATCCAGCAGCTCGACTGGCCGCCGCGACTACGTCCCGCAGAGGACGGCGGCCGCGGGGAGACCTTCCGGCTGGCACGCGAAGCGCTCGGCAGCTCGGTTGAGCGCGTGGGCTGTTCGATCTACGACGCCACGCCGGAGCGGCTCGGCGGTGTGTTCGACCTCGTGTTCTGCGGATCGGTCCTCATACACCTCCGCGACCCGATGCTCGCCCTCGAGCGCATGGCGCGGCTGTGCTCCGGGCGGCTGATCCTGGCGGAGGAGTACAGCCGGCTCCTGGCGGCGTTCAAGTTCGTGCGCGGCGCCGAGTTCCGCGGCGACTCGCCGTGGAGTACCTGGTGGATCCCGACCGTGGCCACCTGGCTGCGCATGGTGCACACCGCGGGCTTCGAGGACGTGCGAAGGCACTCCCGTTTCAACATGAGCTTTCGCGCCCAACGCGGCGGCGTGCCGCACGTGGTGGTCCACGCGCGAGGGACCGCCGCGTGAGCGCCGGGCTGAGGGCCCGGGCGGCGGGGGTCGCCGTGGCGCTGGGATACCGCGCCGGGCCGAAGCTGGCCTCCGCGCTGCGAAAGCGGTGGGTCAGGATCCGCAACCCGCAGGCAACGATCCGCTTCGGACCCGGCTGCCACCTGGGCCCCGGCTTCAGCCTCCACATGCCCTACGGCGGGACGTTCCTCGCCGGGGCGGGGACGGAGTTCCGCCGCGGGTTCCGCGCGGAGTTCGCCGGTGCCGACGCCGTCGTGCGCATCGGCGAGGGCTGCTACCTCACCTATGACGTGATCGTGGCCTGCTCCACCTCGATCGACATCGGCGACCGGGTCGGCATAGGTCAGGCGAGCTTCGTGGTGGACGGAAACCACCGTTACCGCGACCGCACGAAGACCTTCCTCGAGCAGGGCTATGACTACCGGCCGCTCAGGATCGAGAGCGACGCCCAGTTGCACTCGAAGGTGACGGTGATGGCGAACATCGGGGAGCGCGCGATCATCGGCGCGAACGCCGTGGTCACGAGGCCGGTGCCGCCCTTCACCGTGGCGGCCGGCGTGCCGGCGAAGGTCATCGACTACTACGGGCCCGCGGGCCGCGAGCCCGAGGGGTGGGAGGGGGCATCGCGAGCGAGTTCGGATTCACCGCGCTAGGAGTCGGCGTAGGCCGCCCGGGATCCGCCGCGCTGCCGTCTGGCGCCGATCGGGTCCCTTGCGGACCGCAGCGAACGTCACCTCGCCGTGTTCTTGGACCTGCGACAAAGGGTTGCTCGCCAGAGAAATCGCCACCAAGGACAACGCGTGCGCAAGTCAGTCATCCGCATCGGCCTCGTGACAGCGGCCGCGGCATCGGGTCTTGTCACCGCTTACCTCGATCCGGCCCTCGGCCAAGGCGGTCTGGGCGGGGGCTACGGGATCCTCGACCGCGGGGACGTCAAGCACCGGCTCGACATCACGAGTGTCGCCTACGAGAACGGCAAGCGCTCGGGAGTGCACGTCCAGGTCGATGTCAAGGACCTGCGGCGCAAGGATCGCGTCGTCATCAAGTACAACCTCGACCGCGACCGCAGGGCCGAGCTCGGCGCGTATGTCAGCAACGACTCCTTCCCTGTGGGCTTCATCGCCTACCAGAACTACGGCACCGGGTGCAACGATCGAGGCAGCGGCCGCTTCAATGTGGATGCGGACCTGGTCCGTGTGCACGTGCCGGCTTGCTGGGTGAAGGCAGGCGTCGCGATCCGCGTGCACGTCCTCGGGCGCAACAAGGCCGGCAACCGGATCAGCGACTGGGTGCCCAGCAGGCACGGGCGCGGATGGACCATGCGGATCCCAAAGACGTAGCCAGCCGTGATATCAACCATCTAGCGTGGCGGAGAAGACGGATTACGAGCTGACGGAGGCGGAGGCCGCCCTGCTCGCCGCCGCCACGGAGGACGCGGCCGCCGCGGCGGGCGCTCTCGGTGGGTCGATCGGCGGGGCGATCGGCGCCGGCGCGGCTGCGGCGGGGGCTCGCAAGGGCGGCGCCTCCGGGGGGCGCTTCGGTGCCCGCTTCACCAAGGCCCAGACGGCCGCGGTCATGGTCGAGGCGCCGGACGACCCCGAGGCCGTCCGCGAGCGCGCGAGGGCAGGGATCGCCGAGTCCGGAGCCGTGATCGAGGACCCAAACGCAGCCGGGGACGGCTCCGTGTGGGGGCTCGTCGGCTCCGGCGCGATGAACATGGCGCCCGCGCTGGTCCGGGTCCAGGTCGATGCGGCGGGAGCGGGCGGCTCACGCGCCCACGTGCGCGCCACCGGCAGGGAGGCGCTGATCAAGCAGAAGATCGGCGCCAAGGCCGCGGACCGCATCGCGGAGGCGATCAAGCGGGTCTAGCGCGGAAGTCGTCGGAAGGCGGCGCTTGCTTGCCTAAGACGGGCGCCGCCAAGGCTCGCGGGCGCGCCACCACGCTCGCGTGCGGGTCGCCCTTCCAGGAGACCATGAAGGCCATCTGGCCGCCGCGGGTACGCAGCAGCCCAGGGCGCAGCGGGACGGTCTGCTGACCCGGCCCCGGCGGGATGTATAGGCGCCGCGGGGGCTCGACCACATCGAATCCCGCGGCCCGGACGATCTGCACGAGGTTGGCCGGGTTTCCATACCACCACCACGGGCGGCCGATCCCGTCGAGCGTGGCCACGGGCAGGCGCCGGAAGAGCAGCGAGAGAAGGGGGTCGACCCCATCCACCACCACGAGCGTCCCGCTGCAGACCGAGCGGACGCACTCGAGCGCCCCGACCGGATCGCGTAGGTGCACGAGGAGGCTTCCCAGGTAGACGACATCGAAGGTCCCGATGTCGTCGGGATCGAGGTCGTAGACGCTGCGCTCCAGGCGCTCGACCGCCGAGCCGAGGGCACGCGAGGCGATCTCGAACCCCCGCCCACCCGCCTGGCGCGCGGCGAGCGTCGCGATCGTCTCCGGGTCGCTGCCCGCCGGCCAGTCCCACCGCGCGGGGTCGAGCACGTCGATCCCGACCACCTCGGCGGCTCCGCGGCGCTCCATCTCAAAGGCCCAGAAGCCGTTGAAGGTGGCCACGTCGAGGCAGCGCTTGCCCGAAAGCGACGCCGGCAAGGGCACCTGGTGGGCGATCTTGCGCGTGTCGAGCCAGCCGGGCGTGATCACGTCCGGCGCGAGCTCGAGCGTGTGGTACCACTCGAGCCCCTCGACCTCCACCGCAAGCGTGGCCGCGGATGTGTCCGTCCCACCCACGGGCCACAACCTACCGATGGCACCCGGGGCCCCCGCCCTGCCGCCGCGCCCGCGCCGAGTGAACCCTTCGTGTCCCTCCGGCCCCGTCAACCGTTCACTTGAGCGGTGGACGAGCTCCGGGGGGCTCCCGCCCCCGGAGGCCGGCGGCTCTTGCCTACGGCCTCCGCCGAAGGGACGAGGCAGCTCCGCCGGTATCTTGCCCGCCATGTCCGGAATGCCCAGCCTGGAGGCGGGTCGCCGCCGGGTGGCCGCCCTTCTCGGCCTGCCGCAGCTGCACGGCAGGATCCACCAGCTCGAGCGCCGGGTCGAGTCCCTCGAGACACAGCTTCACGAGTCGCGCGAGGAGGCGTGGGAGCGCTCCCGCACGCGGTGGCGGGCGGCCGAGCCGACCCGCAACCTCACCTGGGACGTCGAGCTCACCGGCGGCGCGTTCATCGACCGGGCCGAGCACCACGGCGCGTTCGGCGAGGACAGGCACATCGTGGAGGTGGGTCCCGGCTACGGGCGCCTGCTCGAGGCCGTCATCGAGCGCAGGCTGCCGTTTGCCGGCTACACGGGGGTCGACCTCTCCGAGCAGAACGTCAGCCACCTATCGCAGAAGTTCACCGGCGAGGCGGTCTCGTTCGTGCGCGCGGACGTCGAGGAGGTCCGCCTGGAGCAGCCGGTGGACACCGTGCTGTCCTCGCTCACGTTCAAGCACCTGTTCCCCTCCTTCGAGCGGGCGCTCGCAAACCTGGCGGGGCAGATGGGGCCCGGCGGCCTCGTGCTGTTCGACCTGATCGAGGGATCGAGGCGCTACTTCGAGGAGGACGGCGTGACCTACATCCGCTGGTACGAGCGGGGGGAGGTCGAGGAGCTGCTCGGCCGCTGTGGTCTCGAGCTCGTGGCCTTCGAGGAGGTCCGCCACCACCCGACCCTCGCCCGTCTGCTCGTGGTCGGGCGCAGGCCGACGTGAGCGCCCAGGTAGCGGTAGCGGTCGTCTCCACGAACCTCCGCGAGCTGCTGGCGAGGACCCTCGAATCGCTGCGGCCGGATGCCGAGCGGGGGCTGATCGACGTGTGGGTGGTGGACAACGCCTCCACCGACGGCTCGCCGGAGATGGTGCGCGAGCGGTTCGGCTGGGTCTCGCTGATCGCCTGTGAGGAGAACGTGGGCTACGGGACCGCGGTGAACATGGTGGCCGAGCGCACGCAGACGCCGTGGATCGCGGCCGCCAACGAGGACATCGAGGTCCGTCCCGGAGCGATAGAACGCCTGCTCGAAGCCGCTCGGGACCATCCCGACGTAGCGCTGCTGGCGCCGCGGCTCGAGCTACCAGACGGCTCGACCCAGCATTCGGTGCACCCGTTTCCCACCCTCTGGCTCACCGCGCTCTTCAACCTCGGCCTTCACCGCCTGAGCGGGCGGCTTGCCGACCACCTCTGCCTCGAGGGCTTTTGGGACCCGACGAGGGCCCGCGGGGTCGACTGGGCGATGGCCACCTTCCTGCTCGCGCGGCGCAGCGCGTGGGAGCAGATCGGCGGCTTCGATCGAGCCCAATGGATGCACGCTGAGGACCTCGACATCGCATGGCGCATGCGCAAGTCCGGGTGGCGCACCCGCTACGAGCCCGCGGCGGAGGTCTTCCACGTGGGCAGCGCGGCGTCCAAGAAGGCGTTCGGCGACGAGCTGATGACGCGCTTCATGGCCGCGAGCTACGGCTGGCAGGCGCGACGGCGAGGCCCCGCGGTGGCCCGCGCGATCGCGCTGAGCAACTGCGTCGGCGTCGGCGTACGGCTGGCGGCTCTCGAGCCGTTGGCGAGGCTGCGCGGAGGGCGCTTTGCCGAGATGAGAGACGGCTGCCGGTACTGGCTCGGAGTGCACAGGACCGGGCTCGCCCCGAGGGGCGAGTTGCTGAGCCGCCGCTGACGAGCGCCGGCGAGCGCGACGAGCGTCGACGAGCGCTGACAAGCGCCGACCTCGGCGGGAGCTAGGCGCTTGTCCGCTCCTTTCAGCGCCCGTCCGTGTTGACCGCCGGAAAGGGCGCCCGATCGGGGCGTCCCGCCATCGAAAAAAAGGGGAGACAAGATGGACTTGGCTGAATCTCGACGGCCGTTGCGGCGTGCCGGGTTGGGAGCGGCAGTGGTGCTCGTGTCGCTGGCTGCACTACCGGCTTCCTCGGTGGCGCAGGGCGCGGGCAAGCTCGTGTGTGCGACTCCTGTCACATTCGGCACCGCGGGCAACGACGTACTCATCGGCAACGTGGCCAACAACTCGCTCAGCGCAGGCGCCGGCAACGACATCATCAACGCCCTCCCGGGCAACGACTGCCTCGACGGAGGGGCCGGCGACGACGACATGAACGGCGGGACCGGCAACGACTTCGCCTCTGGCCGGGGGGGCGTGGATACGATCAACGGCTCCCAGGGAGACGACACGATCGAGGGTGACGTCGGTGACGACGAGCTGACCGGCGGAAGCGGAAACGACCTGATCCGGGGAGGAGGCGACTTCGACCTGATCCAGGGCGGCCTCGGGGCAGACCAGATCAACGGCGAAGAGGGTCCGGACGACCTCGGCGGCGGCCGTGGCGCAGACCGGATCTTCGGCGGCGAGGGATTCGACTTCCTGGAGGGCGGGCTCGACAACGACCTGCTCGACGGACAGGCGGGCCCCGACGACCTGTCGGGCGGCAAGGGGGACGACCGCCTGAACGGTGGCGACGGCTTCGACCGTCTCCAGGGCGGCGACGGGTCGGATCGGATCTCGGGAGGAGACACCCGAGACGTGATCAGCGGTGGGCTCCAGAGCGACCGGATCTCCGGCGGCTCCGGCGGTGACTTCATCGACGGCGGCTCCGGCAAGAACACGATCTCCGGTGGCTCGGGGAACGATCTGATCGACGCGGCGAACCACCACGGCAGGGAGCGGATCAACTGCGGTCCGGGACGTGACCGCGTCATCGCAGACGAAACGGACCGGCTGCGCAACTGCGAGCGGGTCAGCAGGGCATAGGCAGGCCGGTTGAGGCGGCGGGGGTTACTCGGCCCCCGCCGCTTCACAGCCCTGCGTCAGTCAGCGAAGGCACCGTCGGACGAGCGCTCAGTGCTCCTCCCAGGCGCGCAGGAAATCCGGGGCCAGGGCCTCCTTGAAGCGCGCGTCCGCGCTCGCCCAGACCCTCGGGCCGAGGAAAGGGGCGCCCGGTGACACCACGTGCGCGAGGTGGGCGAGCCTGTGTGGCGCAGGAGGCCGGGAGGCCGCCTCGCTGAACATGTTGAAGAAATATGGCGGGATCTCGGGGTGCTTTTCGCAGAATGCCCGCTCGGAGGAGGCCATCATCGGCATCCGGGCGCGCATGCTCTCTAGGGTCATCTCGTTCACGTGCTCTCCCGCGGCACGACGATTGAAGAGCAGCCTGAACCCGTGGGCGTGCATGCGGTAGCCGAGGTCGAGGTCCTCGTAGCCGAACGGCAGCCGCTCCTCGTCGAACCCGCCGACCAGCTCGAGCAGCTCCTTCTTCACGGATACGTTTGCGGTGTAAAAGCGCCCCCAGCCCGCTTCCTCGCCCTCGATGTGCGCGAAGTCGAAGTGCACGCCGCGCTCGAGCCAGCGCATGAAGGGCGTGACGCGCAGCTCGTCGGCCCACCTCACGAGCCCCAGCACGCCGACCTCTCTCCCGGGGTGACGCGCGTGCCACCCCAGATGCTCCGAGAGAAGCTGCGGCTCGGGCAGCACGTCGTCGTCGAGGAACAGCACGAGCGCGGCCCGCGCCGCCCGCCAGCCGGTGTTCCGCGCGGCGCTGGCGCCCGGGCGCGGCCGCACGAGCGACCGGACGGGGTAGGGTCGCTCGGCGAGAGCACTGTCCACGGCGGACAGGTCGGTCTCCTCCTCGTCCACGACCGCGATCACCTCGAACGGCTCGTCCGCCGTCTGGCGCTCGAGGCGCTCCAGGGCCCTCGCGAGCGTGCCGTGGCGACCGAGCGTGGGGATCACCACGCTCACTCGCGGCACATGGGGCGGGCCGGGCACATCCTGCAACCTACCGGCGCAGCCGTCATGCTCTTCTCCGTGCGGGCGCCCGCAATCCCGTTCGACGCCGCCCGCGAGGCCGCCGAGCTGCGGCGCTACCTCGGCCGCTCCTACGACCACGCGCGGCTCGAGCGCTACGAACAGCAACTGGAGGCCGAGCTGGCGGAGGTCGGCGACGAGCAGGCCTTCTACCGCTCCTCGGAGGGCTACCTCTACAACCTGACGGCCTTCGCGATGAGCGCCACGAAGATTCCCTACCTGGCCGACCTGACGCGCATCGCGCGCCCCGGTGCCCGGCTGCTCGACTACGGCTGTGGCATCGGAAGCGACGGCCTGCTGCTGCTCGAGATGGGCTACCGCGTGGAGTTCGCCGACTTCGACAACCCGAGCGCGCGCTACCTCCGCTGGCGCCTCGAGCACCGAGGGCTCGACGCGCCGGTGCACGACCTGGACGCCGGCCAGCCGCCGCCGGGGTTCGAGGTGGCCTACGCCTTCGACGTGATCGAGCACGTGCCGGACCCGTTCGCCTTCCTGGAAGCGATGGAGGAGAGGGCGGCTGCCGTGCTCGTGAACCTGCTCGAGCCAAAGCCCGGGGAGACGGAGCTGCACCACGAGCTGCCGATCCGGCCGATCCTTGCCAGAGCGCGGCGGCGCGGCCTCGTGCACTACCGTCGCCACCACGGGAGCTCACACCTGGTGGCCTATGGCAAGGTGCGCCCGGGTGCCCTGGCCAGGCTCAGGTCGAGCGTGGCGCTGGAGGCGGGCATGCGTCGCGCGGCCGTTCGCTGACGACCCTGGGCCCGCCGCAGTCAGCGGACCGGCTTGACGGCCTGTGCGAACAGGTCGCACGCGCCCAGCGGCGCCGTCAGCCGCCACCGTGCCAGCAGCGGATAGAGCCACCTTGCCCGCTCGGAGGGCACGAAGGACGTGTGAATCCACCGCCCGTGCTCTCCACGCACCTGGTCGAACCCGGCCTTCCGCAGCGTGCGACACATGGAGCGCACGGTCTGCTCGTTCACGTGCATCGTGCGCTCCACCTCGGTGCGCGGCTCGGCCGGCCACGTCTTCCAGCGTGGCGGCCAGAGCGCGCGCTGCAGGCGGTAGGTCACGTCGTAGATCAGACGGTTTGGCATCGTGTGGATGAAGAGCCTGCCGCCCGGCTTCAGCAGCCGAAGCGCCTCCGACAGGGTCACCTCGAGCTCGGCGGGGCTCAGGTGCTCCACCACGTCCACCAGCGTCACGAGGTCCGCCTGGCCGTCGGGCAGTGGGATCGCGCGAGCGTCGGCAAGCACCACCGAGGCGCGGTCGCCCACCTCGTGGGCGGCCAGCGTCTCCTCTGCCAGCTCGACGGCCGCGGGCGAGTAGTCGACCCCCGTGGCCCGTGCTGCCCCCTGCTCAACCGCCACCACGACAAGCTCGCCGCGCCCCGTGCCGATGTCAACCACCGTTTCCCCGAAGCGCAGACCGGCCTTGGCGAGCACGCCCTTGTAGATGCCCGAGGGCGTCCTGCCGCCGGACTCGCGCCACTGGTCCGCCCCGGCGCAGCACCGCAGGTAGTACTCGCGGTCGTACTCCTCCCGCGAGACCGCGGGCTCGGGGAGATCCACCGGGTCGGGCACGCCGCAAACCTAGCGCGGGGGCGCCCGCTAGCCTGGCGCCCGTGCCGGACAAAGCGAGATGGAGCCCCGCCCCGGGGGCCACGGCGCTGATCACCGGCGCCCAGGGCTTCATCGGCTCCTGGCTTGCCCAGCGGCTGCTCGATGAAGGCGCGCGCGTGGTGGTGCCCCGGCGGGACTTCCCGCCCGACTCGCGCTTCAGGACGGAGGGCGTCGAGGAGCGCTGCACCGTGGTGCTGGCCGACCTCCAGGAGCACGAGAGCCTCGTGCGGATCCTCAACGAGCATGAGGTGAGCGCCGTCTTCCATCTCGCCGCTCAGACGATCGTGGGCACCGCCAACCGCTCGCCGCTCTCGACCTTCGAGGCCAACGTGCGCGGCACCTACAACCTGCTCGAGGCGTGTCGGGTGGTGGGCGCGGCGGGAGACCCGATCGAGCGCGTGGTGGTGGCCTCCTCCGACAAGGCCTACGGCTCACATGAGACGCTGCCCTACCGTGAGGACTTCGCGCTTCGGCCGCGCTTTCCCTACGACGTCTCGAAGGCGTGCACGGACATGATCGCCCGCTCGTACGCCTTTACCTACGAGATGCCGGTGGCCGTGACCCGCTTCGCCAACATCTACGGGGGCGGCGACCTCAACTGGTCGCGGATCGTGCCCGACAGCTGCCGTGCGCTGGCGAAGGGGGAGCGTCCGGTGATCCGCTCCGACGGCAGCCCGGAGCGCGACTACCTCTACGTGGAGGACGCGGTGGAGGCCTACCTCGCCGTCGCGGGCTCCCTCGACCGCCCCGAGCTTCGCGGTCGCGCCTGGAACGCGGGCTGGGGCGAGCCGCTGTCCGTGCTCGACGTGGTCGGGCGCCTGGCGAGGGCATCGGGCCGGGACCTCGAGCCCGACGTGCGCGGCGCCGGCACCCCCCACGGGGAGATCGACCGCCAGTTCCTAGACTCGCGTGCCATCCGGGAGGAGCTCGGCTGGCGCCCGACGCTCGGGCTCGACGAGGGGCTCGCGCGGACCTTCGCCTGGTATGAGCAGCGGCTGAGCTGATGCGCCCGGCCCCGGCACGCGCTCCCGATGCGGTGGCGCCGCCCCCGGGCAACCCGCGTTTCCCGCTCGTGGACTCGCTGCGGGCGCTCGGGTTCCTGATGGTCTTCACGGTGCACGCGACCGGGCAGGCGGGCATCTTCAAGGACCCCGCGGGTGTGCCGTGGTACGCGTCATATGTGACGCGCCTCGAGGTGGCGCTGCCATTGTTCTTCGCCATCTCGGCCTTCCTTCTCTACCGGCCGTTCGTGGCCGGGCTCGTGGGGGCGGCAAGGCGCCCGCGGATCAAGTCGTTCGCCCGCGCCCGGGCGCTCCGGATCGTGCCGGCGTTCTGGGTGGCGATGACCCTGGCGGCCATCTACCCGGGCATCACCGGCGACTGGAGCGAGCACTGGTGGGCCTACTACCTCTTCCTGCAGGAGTACGTGCCCTCGTGGAACGTGGGGAGCTTCCAGCACACCTGGCATCTGTCGGTTGAGATCACCTTCTACGCCCTCCTGCCGTTCCTGGTGCTGCTCGGCGGTCGCCTGGTGCGCGGGGACCCAGAGGACCGCTCGGCGATCCTGCGGGGCCAGGCGATGGTGGTGGCAGGCCTCTACGCCCTGAGCCTCCTCGTACGGGTCATCCTGACCGCGGTGGGCTACGAGGCCGAGGTGGGCACCGTGCCGGTGTCGCCACGGGAGGCGTACTCGATCCTCCTGCCCGGCACGCTCTACACGGCGCTGCCCGCCACGTTCGACTGGATAGCGCTCGGGATGGCGCTTGCCATCGTGAGCGTCTGGCTCGACGGCTTGCGAGAGCAGCCGGGGTGGGTGCGGGCCGTTCGCGATCATCCCGCCTGGCCGTGGGCGATCGCCGCGCTCATCTGGCTCCTGCTCGTCTGGCTGGGACCGGACTACCCGGAGCCCTACCGGACCGCTTCCTTCTTCACCGCGGAGGCGCTCTACGGGGTGATCGCGCTGCTCCTCCTCGCGCCGGCGGTGTTCGGCCATACCGCCGGGGGGGTGGTGCGGCGCTTCCTGGCGGCCCGGCCGCTCACCTGGCTCGGGCTCGTCTCCTACGGCTTCTTCCTCTGGCACCTGCCGATCCTCGTGAAGATCGGGGACACCGGCGCCTTCGAGGTGTCCGGCGTACCCCGAACGGTGGAGGTGTGGGTGGCGGGCTTCCTGCTCACGCTCCCCTGCGCGGCGGCCAGCTACTACCTGCTCGAACGGCCCCTGCTCAGGCTGAAGTATCGCCGCCGGGAGGGGGCGCGCTCCCCTGGCCTCGAGTCCGCGGCTCGCCGCGAGGTCGCCGAATGACGGGGCTTCCGGAGGACAAGCGCGCCGCCTACGTGCAGGCGCTGCGTGCCCAGCTGCGAGGTGACGCTGAGGCGCCGGTGGAGGATCACGTGGCGCTCGAGCTGATGGAGCAGATCCTCCCCTACATCACCGGCGAGGATGATCCCCCCGCCGCGCTCACGGCCCGGTTGTTCCGCTTCTACACCGATACCGGCGACCTGGAGCTGGCCGCAAAGCACCGCGCCCGCCTTCACCTCTTCGCCGATGCAGGGGACCGGCTGGCTGCCGAGGTGCTCGCGCTGCTCTCCGACGATCCGTTCTGGCGTACGCGTTGAACGTCGAGCGGGCGGGTGCCAGACCTGTTCTAGCCCTACGACGAAAGTGGGGCGGCGCCGCGTGACCGGCCCGCCCCGTGGCACCGGAGTGGCGACTCCGATGCGCTTCGGAGGCTAGCGGCTAGGGTGCCCGCAGCACCGTGGTGTAGCCGGGCGGTTGCGCGCTGGAGAACTGGCTGGCGATGATCACGCGGGCGCGCAGTGCCCGGTGGCGGCGCAGGAGCCGCAGGCCACGCGAGGAGACCCTCAGCTCGACGGTCTTGGTCTCGGTCCCTATGAGAGTAAGCGCCTGAGAGCCAAGCAGCGTCCCGCGCGGCGGCGCCGTTCCGCCCCGCCTGCCGGGCCCGCGGACGCGTAGCTCGGCCCGGGCCTGGCAGACGGCGCCCGGGACACAGCTCAATCGGCCCCTCAGCACCCGCGCAGGGCGGCCTCGACGGAGCGGAAGGAGCGACTCGACGCCCAGGATCTGCAGCCTGTCGGGTGGGCGGGGTGGAGAGAAGCTCAGGCTCTCGCAGTCGTCCGCCACAAGGTCCCGCTGGTACGCGGTGCCGATGGAGTCGCGGCCCGATCCGCAGAAGATGCGATCCGCCGAGGCGGGGCCGGGGAAGTTGATGGCGTCGTTGCCCGAGCCGCCGCGAATCACGTCATTCCCGGCGCCGCCCCGGAGGCGATCCGCACCGGCCGCGCCCGCGAGCAGGTCATCGCCCTTTGCGCCGTCAAGGAGGTTGGCCCCTCTGTTGCCCAAGAGCCTGTCATCGCCTGCGCCGCCGACGGCGTGCTCGACCCGGCTGATTGAGTCGCGCTCGCCGCGGGCACCCGCGCCCGCCTTCGAGCTTGCGAGGTTGACCCTGAGCTTCGCAAGGCGCCCCTCGTAGCTGACGGTGTCCTTCCCGCTTCCGCCGTCGAATGAGTCGCGGGAGCGTCCGGGAGGCAGGGTGCGCGGGGGGAAGGGCGGGGCAGGCTGAACGGCGTTGGACAGGAAGTCCCGCAGCGAGGCGTCGTGGAGGCGATCGTCGCCACCGAGGCCGCGCAGGCGATCGGCGCCGCTCCCGCCGAAGAGCAGGTCGGGACCGGGGCCGCCGACGAGCAGATCGTTTCCAGGGCCGCCATCGACGCCCACCCCGAGAGCAAGCCCGGACCTGACCCGGTCGCCGCCGCCGCCCACCGCCACGAGGACGAGGGTCTGCAGCCGCGGTGAGCTCGGTGGCATGCAGATCACGGTGTGATCTTCGACACGCGTGCAGCCCCGCCCGGGCTGGATCACCGCCCCGCTGTCGCTGATGCGAATCGGGCCGCCGAGGGCTGAGCCGAGCGTGACGCGATTCGCCTCGCGGCCGCCGCTGTATACAAGCGCCGTCTCGGTTGGTGGCCGGCACGGCTCGCCTGCGACAGGCTTACAGACGGCGGGTGGGAGCTCCACAAGCGCCGCGGTCGAGGCCGAGGCGGGCGCTGCGACCGAGCCGAGGGCCATGACGATCAAAAGTGCTACCTGCGATAGACCTATGCGATTACACGACGGAGCCACGAGTTCGCTCCAGGGCCAGTGTTGTATCCGACGTCTCTAACCCGGGACGGTGGGGCAAGTTGCGGGAGCGACGATTCGGAGGGACACCTCGGCAGGCACCGGCGCCAGGGTTCTGGTGAACCTTTGTCGCTTGCGTGCGTTGTAGATGGCGAGAGGTCATCGCGGTCGCGCCACGGACGGGGCAAGGAACTCCCGCGACGGCCTCGCCCTAGGGACAGGCGGGGGGCGCGCTGCTGACGACCGGCCGTCGGCAGTGCGCCTCCGGTCCGTCCTGCTCGAGCCTCACGGTGACCGACAGCGCTCACACTTCCGAGTAGCGCGCCCGGCAAGATTCGAACTTGCGACTTCTGCCTCCGGAGGGCAGCGCTCTATCCACTGAGCTACGGGCGCCCGGGGGCCAGTCTAGATGCTGATCGCGATCATCTCCGACACGCACATGCCGCGCGGCGCCCGCCGGCTTCCCGATGCGTGCGTGGAGCGGCTGCGAGCCGCCGACCTGATCCTGCACGGCGGGGACGTCATGACCGAGGAGGCGCTCACGGACATGGAGGCGATCGGCCCCCCGCTCCTAGCCGTTCATGGAAACGTCGACTCCGCCGCTCTCTGCGCGCGGCTACCCGCCGAGCGGGTCGTGGAGGCAGAGAAGGCCCGTATCGCGATGGTGCACGACTCGGGGCCCGCCCGCGGGCGCATCGAGCGGCTCCGGACGCGCTTTCCCACCGCCCACGCCGCGGTGTTTGGGCACTCCCACCTGCCACTCCACGAGGACGCCGACGGCTTTCAGATCTTCAACCCCGGAAGCCCCACCGAGCGCCGCCGGGCACCGGTCCGAACGATGGGGATGGCTCGGATCGAGGGCGACCGGATCGCCTTCGAGCTGGTCGAGTTGCCATGAGCGACGAGACGCCGCGGCCCCCGCGGACCCGGGCTGCGGCCTCGAAGCGCCAAGATAGGCGCCGCGATGGACCTCGATGTTCTCTTTGCGGGCACCGCCGGATCGGCGCCCACCGTGAGGCGTGGGCTGCCGGCCACGCTCGTGCGGCGAGGGGGGGAGCGCCTGCTCTTCGACTGCGGCGAGGGCACCCAGCGTCAGCTGATCCGCTCAGTGGGGCTCGTGGAGATCGACGAGGTGTTCATCACCCACTTCCACGCGGACCACGTGCTCGGGCTGCCGGGCATGCTCAAGACATACGGGCTGCAGGGAAGGCAGCGGCCGCTCAGCGTCCACGGCCCTCCCGGACTCACGCGTCTCTTCGAGGTGCTGCAACCGCTCATCGGCCGCACCTCCTACGAGGTGGTAGTGCAGGAGGTGCAGGCCGGAGAAGAGCTGCCGCGCGAGGGCTACGTGCTGGCCGCGTTCGCCGTCGAGCACGGTGTCCCGGCGCTCGGCTGGGCGCTTGTGGAGGATGAGCGCCCGGGGGTCTTCGACCCCGCTCGGGCCGTCGCGCTCGGGGTCCCCTCCGGCCCGGACTTCGGACGGCTGCAGCGGGGAGAGACCGTGGAGGGAGCTCAAGGCGAGGTCCGGCCGGATCAGGTCATGGGCGAGTCCCGCCGAGGGCGCAAGGTGGTGCTCACCGGGGACACCGCGGCCTGCGAGATGACGGCGGCCGTGGCCCACGAGGCGGACCTCCTGGTGCACGAGGCCACCTTCCTCGAAGAGGAGGCCGAGCGGGCGCGGATCACCTGTCACTCCACCGCCGGGGATGCCGCGCGGCTCGCGGCCAAGGCTGCCGTGCGGATGCTCGCGCTCACCCACCTGTCCTCGCGCCACCCGGCGGGCGCCATCCGAGACGAGGCGCGCGCCACCTTCGAGGAGACGATCGTTCCGCGGGACTTCGACCGCGTGCTGGTGCCCTTCGCCGAACGCGGCAGTCCCGAGCACCTCTTCGGGGACGGGTCGTGAGCAGCGCTTCCGATCCGGCTCGGGCGCGGGAGGCGATCGCCCGCAACCCGCTCTGGTACCACACCATCGACGTCGCCCCCGGGGTCCCGACCCCCGGGGTATTCGACCTCCGGCCCGTCGTCGAACGCCTGCCCTGGCCAGACGTGCGGGGCAAGCGCTGCCTCGATGTTGGCACCTACGACGGCTTCCTCGCGTTCGAGCTCGAGCGTCGCGGGGCGGCCGAGGTGGTGGCCACCGACATCTCCGATCACGCCGAGTGGGACCACGAGGTCCGCCTCGGCGGTCAGTCGACCGAGCTGCTCGAGGAGATCGCTGGGGAGAAGGGCGCGGGCTTCGAGATCGCTCGTGAGCTGCTCGGCTCGTCAGTCGTGAAGGAGGAGATCAACGCATACGATCTCTCGCCCCAGCGGCTCGGCGAGTTCGACGTGGTGGTCTGCGGCAGCCTGCTGCTGCATCTGCGTGACCCGCTGCGCGCGCTCGCGGCGATCAGAAGCGTCTGCGGCGGTCTCTTCATGTCGATCGAGCAGGTGGATCTGGTACTCACGCGCCTGCATCCGCGCCGGCCTCTAGCGAAGATCGACGGCACGAGCGGGCGCGGGCAGTGGTGGGTGGCCAACGTGGCGGGACACCTGCGCATGCTCGAGGCCGCCGGCTTCGACGTGCAGAGGAGCACCGGCGTCTACCTCGAGCAGCTCGGCATCGGGCATCCGGGGCGCGGCACGAGCCGACGCGGCCTCCGGGACCTTGCCGAGCGCGTGCTGGGCGGGGGTGAGGGTGTGCCCCACGCGGCGGCGCTAGCCCGACGGTAAATGTTCTGTGACGCCCCTGTCCGGGACGGCGCCTCCGTGGCGCCAGATGGGAGGTGGCTGTGATACTCGCCGCCATGATGCGGCGCCCAGTGAACTTCTCGGGGCCCCCTCGCGCCACGAACCGTTCACTCGCCCCCGCCAGGTTCATGCAAAGCCCGACACCGCCGGGGGCACGCGGCGCCCATTGAACCTTGCAGGGGCCGCAAGCCCCGCAAACGCTTCACTCGACGCCGATGACCGGACCGGGCCCGGGGTCCCGTGAAGCCTCGCGGTCGAAGCCGCCGCCCGCCAGGAGGCCGTCCCCGCCGCGGGGAGCCATCCCACCGGGGAGCCATCCCACCGGGGAGCCATCCCACCGGGGAGCCATCCCACCGGGGGTCGTCCCCACCCCTTGCTAGTCTCGGCGAGGTTCCTTTAACCCGGTCCCGAGAGGCCAGGAAGGACGTTCCTTGAGCAAGGTCGTACTCGACCGCGACGATATGCGGCGCACGCTGGTGCGCATGGCACACGAGATCGTCGAGAAGAACGGCGATGAGCCGATCGCGATCGTCGGCATCCACCGTCGCGGAGCGCTCGTCGCCGGACGGTTGAGGGACCTGGTGGCCCACCTGGTCGACGAGCCCGTTCCGCTCGGGGACATCGACATCTCCTTCTACCGCGACGACGTCGGGCTGCGCGAGCCCTCCGGGTCACCAGTGGTGCACGCCTCCCACATCGACTTCCCGGTAGGCGAGACCACGGTGGTGCTCGTGGACGACGTCCTCTTCACGGGACGAACGGTCCGTGCCGCGATCGACGCCCTGTTCGACTACGGGCGCCCGCGGCGCGTCCAGCTGGCCGTGCTCGCCGACCGCGGCCATCGCGAGCTTCCGATCAGACCGGACTACGTGGGCAAGAACCTGCCGACCGCGCGCGCCGAGCGCGTGAACGTGCGTATGGAAGAGCTCGACGGCGAGGACGAGGTCGTGATCCTGGTCCACGAGGAGATCACCGTGAAGAGGGGAGGCGAAGCGTGAGCGGAGCCGTAAGAGGGGGCCCGACGCCGAACAGGAGTCTCAGAACGCGGCGGTGGAAGCCATGCGGAGGTAATCGATGAGACGGCACCTGCTGTCGATCGACGACCTGAGGCGTGAGGACATCGAGCGGATCCTGCGGCTGGCCGAGAGCTTCGCCGAGGTGGCCGGGCGGGAGATCAAGAAGGTGCCGACGCTTCGTGGCCGGACGGTGATCAACCTCTTCTACGAGGCATCGACCCGCACCAGCTCCTCGTTTGGCATCGCGGCCAAGCGGCTGTCCGCCGACGTCGAGAACGTGACGGCGCAGGGATCCTCCGTGGACAAGGGTGAGTCGCTGAAGGACACGGTGCAGACTCTCTCTGCTTATGACCCCGCGGCCATCGTGTTCCGATCGCCGCACGCCGGCGCGGCCGCCCTCGTGGCGCGCTGGACCTCGGCGGCGGTGATCAACGCGGGCGACGGCAAGCACGAGCACCCCACCCAGGCGCTGCTCGACCTCTACACGCTGCGCCGCCGCGCCGGTCCGCTCGAGGGCAGAAAGGTCTGGATCGTCGGAGATGTCCTGCACAGCCGGGTGGCCCGATCGAACATCCTCGCCTTCGGCCGGATGGGGTGTCAGGTCACGGTCTGCGGGCCGCCCACGCTCATCCCGCGTGGAGTCGAGTCGCTCGGGTGTGAGGTGCGCTACTCGCTCGACGATCTTGGGGAGGCGGACGTGGTCTATGCCCTGCGGATGCAGCACGAGCGCATGAAGGGGTCCTTCGTGCCTTCGTTGCGTGAGTACGCCGCCTGCTATCAGATCGACGGGCGCCGGTTGGGCTCACATCAGCTGCTCATGCACCCCGGTCCGGTCAACCGGGGCGTAGAGTTGGCCGCCGAGGTGATCGACTCGCCCCAGGCGCTGATCACCCAGCAGGTGGAGTCCGGTGTGGTGGTCCGGATGGCGGTGCTCTACGACCTGCTCGCCGGTGGGCCCGCGGGTCCGGGTGGGGGCCACGGCGCCCGCCTCAGCGGCGAGCACTCCGGCGAGGCACCCGAGCCACAGCCCGCATGAGCGACCTCCTGCTCGACCCCCGCCTCGACCGCGCCGACGCCCGACCGGTGACGGTACTCGTGCGAAGCGCCCACGTGCTCGACCCACGGGCAGGCCTCGACGGGCCGGCCGACCTCCTCCTGCGCGCCGGACGGGTAGCGGCGATCGGGGCTCCCGGCTCCCTCGGTGCACCCGAGGGCGCCGAGGTGGTGGACGCCGAGGGGCTGCATGCCTTCCCGGCTTTCGTGGACCCGCACGTGCACCTGCGCACACCCGGCCGCGAGGACGAGGAGGACGTGGCCACCGGCACGCGCGCCGCGGCGGCCGGCGGCTACTGCGCGATCCTCGCGATGCCGAACACCGACCCGGTGGTGGACTCCCCCTCGGTCCTCGGCTCGCTGCGCGAGCGCGCCCGCGTGGAGGCGCGGATTCCCACAGGCTTCACGGCGGCGATCACCGTGGGCGAGCGCGGGGAGAGCCTGACCGAGATGGCCGAGCTGGCCGACGCCGGCGCCGTGGCGTTCACCGATGACGGGCTGCCCGTCCGATCGGCCGGGGTGATGCGCCAGGCACTTCAGTATCAGCGGCTGGCCGGCCGTGCGCTCGCCCTGCACGAGGAGGACCCGTCGCTGTCACGCGACGGCGTGATGCACGAGGGGAACGTGTCCGCGCTGCTCGGCGTTGCGGGCATCCCGTCGGTGTCCGAGTCGAGCATGGTGGCCCGCGATACGCACCTCGCCGCCTACGAGGACGGCCAGATCCACGTCCAGCACGTCTCGGCGCGCGAGACGGTGGAGGTGATCGAGCGTGCCAAGGCGGCGGGTACGCGGATCACCGCGGAGGCCTCGCCCCACCACCTCCTTCTCTCGGAGGAGGACGTGCGCGGGCTCGACACGAACCGCAAGATGAACCCGCCGCTGCGCTCGGAGGCCGACCGCCAGGCGATCGTCGAAGGGCTGCGCTGTGGAGTCCTCGATTGCGTGGCCACCGACCACGCCCCGCATTCCCGCGAGGAGAAGGAGGAACCGTTCGAGCTCGCCCCGATGGGGGTCACCGGGCTCGAGACGGCCTTCGCCGCGATCCATACCGAGCTCGTGGTGCCCGGCGTGATCGACCTCGGCCTGCTCGTCGAGCGGCTGACCGCAGGTGGCGAGCCGTTCGGCATCGGGATACCGATGATCGCGAAGGGGCAGCCTGCCAACGTCTGCCTTGTGGACCTGGCCTCGGAGTGGGAGGCCGGGGAGGCGGGCTATGAGAGCCGCTCGGCCAACTGCGCCTTCGACGGACGACGCCTCGTGGGCCGGGTCCGGATGACGGTGGCGGCGGGAGTGGTGGCCTACCGCGAGCGCTCCTTCGCCATAGCGAGTGTGGCCTGATGTCCGCAGCTTACCTCCTGCTCGAGGACGGCACGCGCTTTGACGGGGACTCCGTAGGCGCAAGCCTCGAGGGGACTGCCGACTCACCAGAGGCCGTTGAACGATTTGGCAGGGATGCCGAATCTTTCGCATCACCTGAAAGATTTGGCAGGGATGCCGAATCGTTCGCATCAGTCTCCACGGGCGAAGTGGTCTT
>JAUJNT010000005.1:137825-143784 GCA_030448005.1 Thermoleophilaceae bacterium | reverse complement strand
TTCGCATCAGTCTCCACGGGCGAAGTGGTCTTCAACACCGCCATGTCGGGCTATCAGGAGGCCGTGACCGACCCGAGCTACCGGGGGCAGATCATCGTCTTCACCTACCCGCTGATCGGCAACTACGGCGTGGCGGCCGAGAACATGGAGTCCGACTCCGTGCATGCGCGGGCGGTGATCATGCGCGAGGGGGTCGACCGGGAGGACGCCGCCCACGCCGAGGGGGGCTGGCTCACCTGGCTGAAGGACTGCGGCATCCCGGCGCTCTCAGGCGTCGACACGCGCGCGCTCGTGCGCCACATCCGCGACAAGGGGGCCATGCGCGGAGGGCTCTTCCCCGCCGAGCTCGCCGAGTCCCAGACGCGGGAGTGGGTGATGGCAGAGCCGGCCATGCGCGGGCGCGACCTGGCCTGCGAGGTGACCCCCGCGGAGGCGGTGTTCCTCGATCCGATGGGCGGCACCGGCGACGGCCCGCTCGTGGTGGGCATCGACACCGGCATCAAGAACTCGATCGTGCGCAACCTGCGTGAGCGCGGCGTTCGGCTCGAGCTGCATCCGTGCTCAGCCACCCCGCAGACGCTCCTCGCCCGGAACCCCGACGCCGTGTTCCTCGCAAACGGGCCGGGCGACCCGGCCGCGCTCGGCTATGTGGTGGACACCGTGCGCGAGCTCGTCGGCCAGGTTCCCGTATGGGGCATCTGCCTCGGCCACCAGCTTCTCTGCCGCGCCGTCGGGCTCGAAACCTACAAGCTGCGTTTCGGCCACCGGGGCGCGAACCACCCGGTGAAGGACTTCGAGACGGGCCGGATCGACATCACGAGCCAGAACCACGGCTTCGCGGTGCTCGGTCCGGAGGCGGAGCGCACGATCGACAGCGACCGCGCCGTGCGCTGGGACACGGACTTCGGCGCGGCCGAGCTCTCGCAGCTGAACCTGTACGACCGGACCGTCGAGGGTCTCGTCCTGAGGGACGTGGCGGGGAGCACCGTGCAGTACCACCCCGAGGCCGGCCCCGGGCCACACGACAGCCTGCACCTGTTCGACCGGTTCGTGGCGAAACTCGTACCCGCCTGATGGCTCCGCGCTGATGCCACGCCGCGACGACCTCGAGAAGATCCTCGTGATCGGCTCCGGCCCGATCGTGATCGGCCAGGCCGCGGAGTTCGACTACTCGGGCGCGCAGGCGTGCAAGGTGCTGCTCGATGAGGGCTACGAGGTCGTGCTCGTGAACTCGAACCCCGCCACGATCATGACCGATCCGGAGTACGCCACGGCCACATACATCGAGCCGCTCCTTCCCGACGCCGTCGCGCGCGTGATCGAGCGCGAGCGTCCCGACGCGCTGCTTGCAACCCTCGGCGGCGGGACCGCCCTCAACCTCGCCCGCGATCTGAGCGAGGACGGCACGCTCGAGCGCTACGGGGTGGAGCTGATCGGCGCCGACTACGAGGCCATCCGCCGTGCCGAGGACCGGGAGGTCTTCAGGGACACGATGGAGAACGCCCGGCTGCGGGTGCCGAAGTCGGCCGCGGTCGGCTCGCTGCGCGAGGCCGAGGCCGCGTTGCCAGAGGTGGGGCTCCCCGCGATCGTGCGCCCCGGCTTCACGATGGGCGGGCACGGAGGTGGAATCGCCCGCACCGAGGCCGAGTACCGCGAGCGCGTGGCCGAGGGCCTTGCGGCCAGCCCCATAGGTCAGGTGCTGGTGGAGGAGTCGGTGATCGGCTGGGGCGAGTTCGAGCTCGAGGTCATGCGCGATCGCAACGACAACGTGGTCATCGTCTGCTCGATCGAGAACGTCGACCCGATGGGCGTGCACACCGGGGACTCGGTCACCGTGGCCCCCCAGCAGACGCTCTCCGACCGCCAGTACCAGGCCCTGCGCGACCAGGCGATCGCCGTCATCCGTGCCGTGGGGGTGGAGACCGGCGGGTCGAACATCCAGTTTGCGGTGAACCGCGGAACCGATGAGATCGTGGTGATCGAGATGAACCCGCGCGTGTCGCGCTCCTCCGCGCTCGCCTCCAAGGCCACCGGCTTCCCGATCGCCAAGATCGCCGCCAGGCTGGCGGTGGGCTACGCGCTCGAGGAGATCGACAACGACATCACGCGGGTCACGCCCGCGAGCTTCGAGCCGGCCATCGACTACGTGGTGGTCAAGTGGCCGCGCTTTGCCTTCGAGAAGTTCCCCGGAGCCGACGGGGTCCTGTCCACCTACATGCAGTCGGTAGGTGAGGCGATGGCGATCGGGCGCACCTTCAAGCAGGCGTTCGTGAAGGCGATGCGCTCCCGTGAGCTCGATGTGGATCCCCCCGTCCAGGGGGAGACCGACGACCTGCTGCGCCATCTCGAGAGGCCCTCCCACGACCGATACGAGTGTCTGTTCGAGTGCATCCGGCGGGGTGTGGACCAGGAGACGCTGGTGGCGCGGACCGGGATCGACCCGTGGTTCATGGCGGAGATCGCCGCGCTCGCCGGCGGCGAGGATCCCGAGGCGGGCCTCGTGCGCACGTTCAAGGCCGTGGACACATGTGCGGCCGAGTTCGAGGCCGCCACGCCCTACTACTACTCGGGCTGGGAGCGCCCCGGTCCCAACGGCCCCCGCCACGACGTGCGCCACACCGCAGGACGAGGCACAGGCGCCCCGCAAGGGGCGGTGGTCATCCTCGGCTCCGGCCCCAACCGCATCGGCCAGGGCATCGAGTTCGACTACTGCTGCGTGCACGCCGCGATGACCGTCAAGGCCTCCGGGCGCGATGCCGTGATGATCAACTGCAACCCGGAGACCGTGTCGACCGACTACGACACGAGCGACCGGCTCTACTTCGAGCCGCTCACCCTCGAGGATGTCCTCGGGGTCCTGGAGCTCGAGCGCCCCGAAGGCGTGATCGTGCAGTTCGGGGGACAGACCCCGCTGAAGCTCGCCCGCGGCCTTGCCGACGCGGGCGTCCCGCTGCTGGGGACCCCGGTGGAGTCCATCCACCTGGCCGAGGACAGGCCGAGCTTCGGAGCTCTGCTCGACGAACTGGGACTGAAGGGGCCGCCCTTCGCCACCGCGGCCTCGGCCGACGGAGCACTCGCCGCCGCCGGGGACGTCGGCTACCCGCTGCTGGTCCGGCCCTCGTACGTACTCGGTGGCCGGGCGATGGAGATCTGCTACTCGGGCGAGCAGCTCGCCGACTACCTGGGCCGCCACCACCCCGGCGCCGGCGAGCTCACCCTCCTCAACCCTCCCAAAGCCGCCGCGGCCGGAAACGGAGGGGCGCACGGGGGAGTCGAGCCACCCCGGGAGATCACCCCGATCTTCCTCGACAGGTTCCTCGAGAACGCGATCGAGATCGACGTGGACGCCCTCTGCGACGGCGACACCGTACGCATCGGGGCGATCATGCAACACGTCGAGGAGGCGGGCGTCCACTCCGGCGACTCGGCCTGCGTCATCCCCGCTATGTCGATCGGCCCCGAGATGCTGAGTCAGGTGGAAAGCGCCACGGAGCGGATCGCCCTGGGGCTCGGCGTGGTGGGGCTCATCAACATCCAGTTCGCCGTGTTCGGCGACGACGAGCTGTACGTGATCGAGGCCAACCCGCGCGCCTCGCGCACGGTGCCCTTCGTGTCGAAGGCGATCGGCGTGCCGCTCGCCAAGGTGGCCTGCCGGGTGATGCTCGGAGAGCGGCTGGCCGAGATGCCCGACCTCGGGCTCCCGGCCTCTCCGCGCCACGTCTCGGTGAAGGAGGCGGTCCTTCCCTTCGGCCGCTTCCCGCGGGCCGACGCGCTGCTGGGGCCCGAGATGAAGTCCACCGGAGAGGTGATGGGCGTGGCCTCGGACTACCCGACCGCCTTCGGCAAGGCACAGGCGGCCGCGGGGGCGGGCCTTCCGCCCGGCGGCACGGTCTTCATCAGCGTCACCGACGGCGACAAGCCAACGGCAACCCAGCTCGCGGCCTCGCTGCACGACCTCGGCTTCAAGGTGCTCGCCACGGGCGGCACCGCGCAGGCCATCCGGCGGATGGGGGTGCCGGTGGAGCGGATCGGCAAGCTCACGGAGGGCTCACCAAACGTCGTGGAGAGGATCGAGGCGGGCGGGGTGGACCTCGTGGTGAACACTCCTACTGGCTCGGGCGCGCGGGCCGACGGCTATGAGATCCGGCGGGCCGCCGTGGCCCGCGGCATCCCCTGCATCACCACGATGAGCGGCGCGAGCGCCGCCCAGCGCGCCATCCGCGCGCGCCGGTCGGAGGACCCACCCGTCGTCTCCCTGCAGGAGCTGCACGGCCACCTCCCCGCGGCCGGCGCCTAGTAGGGGCTATTCCGCCGTGCGGGCCGTCGCGCTACAGCAGGTGGCCGCCGTGGCGCGCGCGGACGACCATCCCCCTGGTCGGGATGGGCGGAAACGCCTCCGGGAGCGATGCACTCGACTTTCTGCCCGCCGGCGCCACGTGCGTGGCCGTTGGCACGGGAGAGCTTCCGCGATCCGGCGCCGGCCAGCGAATCAGAACCGAGATGAGTCGGTCGGGGCAGTGCAAGGGGCAGATCGCCCGTATTGGAGCCAAAAGGGGTCCAGCGGAGCGTCTCCCGGCCTATGACAACCCGTAATTCCCTGCAAAGCGCGTGGAAACGGTCAGGCAGCATCGACATTCCTCAAGCTCAGGTGGAGGTCCAGGCGAATTCCGCGCTTTTTTGCCGAAACGGCTTCGGCGGCCGCCGATCCGTGTGTATGATCGCCGCCCATGCCGGTCGCCGCCGAATCGCCCTCAAAGCCCTCCTCCGCCGGCCTCACACCGGAGCGTTCATTGGACCAGCGAAAGCAGGCGCTCAAGCGCGCGAATGAGATCAGAACCCAGCGTGCGAGCCTCAAGCGGGACCTGAAAGCGGGCAAGGTGAGCATCCAGAAGCTGCTGCTCGAGCCCCCTGAGTACCTGCTCACCGCCAAGGTGTTCGACATGCTCGTCAACGTACCCAAATTCGGGCGCGTCAAGGCCAGCCGAGTCCTCAAGGCCTGCCGCGTTTCCCACAGCAAGACGTTCCAAGGACTCTCCGAGCGACAGCGCAACGAGATCGTCTCGTACCTGACGTCACGATAGGCCCACCGGCTGACCAGAGCGCGGTCCTCGTGATCACCGGCCCCTCGGGGGTCGGCAAGGGCACGCTCATCCGGGCGCTTCTCGAGCGCTGCCCGGGACTCGAGCTCTCCGTATCCGCCACGACACGGCCGCCGCGACCGGGGGAGAAGGACGGTCGCGAGTACCACTTCCTCGACCCGCGGGAGTTCGACGAGCGGGTGGGCCAGGGGGAGTTCGTGGAGCACGCCGTCTATGCCGGCCACCGCTACGGCACGCTGCGGTCCGAGCTCGACCGACCGGCCAGGGGGATCGTCCTCGAGATCGACCTCCAGGGCGCCCGTCAGGTGCGCAAGAGCCTTCCGGCGGCCACCCAGGTCTTCATCGCGCCGCCCTCGCTGGCAGACCTGCGCGCGCGCCTCGAGAGCCGGGGCTCGGACCCGCCCGAGCAGATCGCGCGCCGCCTGGAGGTAGCGCCCACGGAGCTTGCCGCCCAGGAGGAGTTCTCCTGCGTGGTGGTGAACGACGACCTGGACGGGGCGGTGAGAGAGCTGGTGGATCTTGCCGCTAGCATGTGCGCCCCCGACGATTAGAGACTTCGACGTGATAAAGCCCCGCCTGGACACGCTGCTCGAGCAGGTCGACTCGCACTACGCCTGCGTGCTGGTCGCCGCCAAGCGCGCCCGCCAGATCAACTCCTATTATCACAACCTCGGCGAGGGGACCTTCGACGAGTACCCGCCGCCAATGGTTGAGACCGGCTCCAAGAACTACCTGAAGATTGCCCTCGACGAGGTCGCCGATGGCAAGATCAAGTACCGCTACCGCGATTAGGCGACCGATGAGCGGCGCCTCGCTTTGTCCTTACCCTCTGGGGCACAGGCACCCTCTGGGGCACAGGC
>JAUJNT010000005.1:117708-137725 GCA_030448005.1 Thermoleophilaceae bacterium | reverse complement strand
ACCCTCTGGGGCACAGGCACCCTCTGGGGCACAGGCGCTCGCTCGCGTGCTGCCGCACGCGTCGCTCACGGCGTCCTCGCGGGGCTTGCTCCTCGGTCGGCTAATCCGGCGAGAGCGATGGCTCGAATTCTCCTCGGCGTCACCGGCGGGATAGCCGCCTACAAGGCCGTCGAGCTCGTTCGGCTCGCCACGAAGGCGGGTCACGCCGTGCGGGTGTTCCAGACTCCGGCCAGCCTGCACTTCGTGGGCAAGGCCACCTTCGAGGGCGTTACCGGCGCGCCCGTCCTCGTCCACGAGCTCGAGCCCGACCCCTCGCGAGGGGCATTCCCCGGAGCCGAGCCTCCGCACCACGATCCGATCTCGCACCTCGAGCTCGTGCGCCGCAGCGACGTCTACGTGATCGCTCCCGCCTCGGCGAACACGCTGGCCAAGCTCGCGGGAGGGCACGCGGACAACATGGTCACGACCGCGGCACTGGCGTGTACCGCGCCGCTCGTGCTTGCCCCCGCGATGAACAATCACATGTGGACCCACCCGGCCACCCAGACGAGCGTCGAGACCCTGCTGAGACGAGGGGCGACGGTGATCGGGCCGGACGCCGGGGAGCTCGCATCAAGGGGGGAGTGGGGCGCGGGCCGGCTGGCCGAGCCCGCGGCGATCCTGGCTGCCGCGGAGAGCGCTCTCGAGGCCCCGGGCCGCTTCAGGCCGCGCTCGCTCGACGGGCTGCGCGTGCTCGTGACCGCGGGCGGCACCCGCGAGCCGATCGACGCCGTGCGCTACGTGGGCAACCGCTCGTCCGGGCGGATGGGCGTGGCGCTGGCCGCCGAGGCAAGCCGTCGCGGCGCGGAGGTCACGCTGATCGCCGCCAACGTCTCACTCGACCCGCCGGAGGGCGTCCGCTGGATCGACGTCGAGACCGCCGCCGAGCTCGAGCGCGCCGCCCGCGCCGAGTTTCCCGGGGCCGACGTGCTGCTCATGGCCGCGGCCGTGTCCGACTTCCGGCCCGCCGAGGCCGGGTCGGGCAAGATCGAGAAGCACGGGCGCGAGGGGCTCGCGATCGAGACAGAGGCGACCGTGGACGTTCTGGGCGCGCTCTCCGAGATCCGCCGTCCGGGGCAGACGCTGGTGGGGTTCGCCGCTGAGCACGGGGAGGGCGGCCTGGTGCGCGCGCGCGAGAAGCTCGAGCGGAAGGGTCTCGACGCCGTGGTCCTCAACGACATCTCCCGTGCGGACATCGGCTTCGACAGCCGCGACAACGAGGTCACGATCCTCACGGGCGTGCGCGAAGCGAGCGTGCCCCGCCGCCCGAAGAGCGAGGTTGCCGCCGCGGTGCTCGACGAGGTGGAGGCGTTGCGAGCGGAGAAGGTGCGGCTGCGCCCATGACCACGCATGACGAGGGCGTCGGGCCGGAGGACGAGCGATCCGGCGCCGACGGGAGCGGCGAGGAGCCGGAGGAGCTACAGAGCCCGGAGGAGCGAGGGGAAGTGGTGTACGACCTCTTTCGCCGCGGTAGCGAACTGCTCGAGGCGGGTGACTTCGCGGCCGCCACGATCCCGCTCGAGCGCGCCCGCTCGCTCGAGCCCGACAAGACGTCGATCCGCGAAGCGCTCGGTCGCGCCTACTTCCGCTCGGGTCGCTTCGAGCAGGCCGGCTCGGAGTTCGCGGCGGTCGTCGAGCGCGCGCCGGTCAACGACTTCGCCCACTTCTGCCTCGGTCGCGCCCTGTACAACATCGGCCGCCGCGAGGAGGCGCGCCACCACGCGGTGCTCGCCGCCGGCATGCGACCCGACCGCGCGGACTACCGGGCGTTTCGCGACCGTCTGAGGGCAGCAGACCCTCGGTGAAGGCTCGCTCAAGAGAGTCGCTCGGGGTTCGAATCGTCCGTGAAGGACCCTCACTGAACGGTTGTGGTGGCCGACACCCCCGCAACCCTTCACTCGCCGCTGCGGCCGGCGACTGAGTGCGAGCGCTAGTCCAGCGGGTGAGCCGGGCCAGCGTGACGGTGGTAGGGGACGCGAATGATGCCAAACCCTCGGCGTCCGTCCATGCCAAACCATTCGGCGTCCATGCCAAACCCTTCAGGGACGCGGGGGATTCGCCCTGCATGCCGGACCCCTCATGCGGGGAGGTCGCCGCGATCGGTCGGGGGCTGCTCGTGCTGCTCGGCGTCCACCGCGACGACGGCGAGCAGGAGGCCGATCGCCTCGTGCGCAAGCTGCTCTCGCTTCGGATCTTCGAGGACGCGGATGGCCGGATGAACCTGTCGGTCCGCGACATCGGGGGCGAGGTGCTCTGTGTCAGCCAGTTCACGCTCCTCGCCGACGTCCGGCGCGGCAACCGCCCGAGCTTCGGAGACGCGGCGCCGCCGGAGGCGGCCGCGGCTCTCTACGAGCGCGTGCTCGGGGCGCTCGGGGCGCTCGGAGGGCGCTTCGGTGCCCACATGCAGGTGGCCCTCGTGAACGACGGGCCCGTGACGCTATTGGTGGACGTGTAGCTGTCTATACTGGCTTGAGCTGGGACTTCAGAAGTACCGCGGCCCCCGGGCCGTGCTGGAGGTGGGCTTCGCAGCCCACCTTTTTTCGACCATATGCCGAACGACGACCATCTATACACCGACATCGAGGGCCGCCTGGCGGGATCGCTCCCGCAGGTGGAGCTGCTTGCGTGCGAGCCGATCGGCTCCGCTCGACTGCGCCTCGTGATCGACCACCCGGACGGTGTCAGCCTTGGCCTCTGCGAGCAGGTCACGCACGAGCTGAGTGCGCTGCTCGAGGACTGGGGGCTCGAGGTCGCCTCCCCTGGACCCGAGCGTCCGCTGACCAAGCCCGAGCACTTCCGCCGCTTCATCGGCCGCCGTGCGCGCGTGCGCACGAGGCAGCCCCGGGAGGGTCACAGGAGCTTCACGGGCGAACTGGTGGGCGCCTCTGACGAGGAGGTCGCGCTGGCGGCTGATGCAGGGGTGGTGACGATCCCGTATGCGGAGATCGCGCGAAGCAATCTGCTGAAGGATTCGGCAGGGACGCGGAATCCTTCGAGTCAGCTGAAGGATTCGGCAGGGACGACGCGGAATGCTTCGAGTCAGCATCCAGGAGAGGGGTAGGAGATGAGCAAGGAGATCGTCGATGCAATTCACGTTCTCGAGCAGGAGAAGGGAATCGCAGCCGACACCCTCATGGACGCCCTCGAGGATGCCCTGCTGTCCGCCTACAAGAAGAGCCCTGGGGCAGCCCGCTACGCCCGCGTGGAGCTCGACCACGACAGCGGCGACTACAGGGTCTACGAGCTGCTGCTGCCGTCCGAGCTCGAGGAGAAGCTGCTCGACGAGGCCGAGGAGGAGGCAGAGGCGCTCGAGCCGACCGTCGACCCCGAGACGGGGGAGTTGCGCTCACACGAGGCTCCGGAGATATCGCCCGAGCGCCTCGCCGAGTTCAAGGACCAGATCGAGGAGCGCGACGTCACCCCGGAGGACTTCGGAAGGATCGCCGCGCAGACCGCAAAGCAGGTGATCCTGCAGCGCATCCGCGAGGCCGAGCGCGAGATGATGTTCGACGAGTACCAGGACCGCGTGGGAGAGCTGATCACCGGCCTCGTGCAGCAGTCCGACTCGCGCTACACGTTGGTGCAGCTACGCGAGCGCGTCGAGGCACTGCTTCCGCGCTCCGAGCAGGTGGGCGGTGAGCGCTATGACCATGGCGCTCGCATCAAGGCCATCATCACGGACGTCTCCTCGCAGTCCAAGGGCCCGAGCATCATCGTCTCGCGCCGCTCGCCCGAGCTCATCCGCTCCCTGTTCGAGCTCGAGGTGCCCGAGATCGCCGACGGGCTCGTCGAGATCCAGAACGTCGCCCGCGAGCCGGGCTATCGCTCGAAGATCGCGGTGATCTCCCACACCTCCGGCGTCGATCCGGTGGGCGCGTGCGTCGGCCCGCGTGGCTCGCGGGTGCGCATGGTGGTCTCCGAGTTGCGGGGCGAGAAGATCGACATCATCCCTTTCAACGACGAGCCGGCCCGCTTCGTCGCCAAGGCACTGTCACCCGCCCGCGTGCGCGAGGTGCTCGTGGACGACGAGGCCCGGCAGGCCACCGTGATCGTCCCCGACGATCAGCTTTCGCTGGCCATAGGGCAAGGACGGCCTGAACGCCCGGCTGGCGGCGCGGCTGACCGGCTGGCGTGTCGACATCCGCTCGGAGACGGAGTTCGCCGAGGAGGAGTCGACGATGGGCTACGAGGAGGAGGAGGTCGCAGGGCGCTGCGCCGCGATCCTCGCCAACGGCAAGCGGTGCCCGAACGCGGCGATCCCAAGCTCGCGCTACTGCGGGCTTCCCGCCCACCAGGCGCTGAAGAACCAGGAGGGAGACCTCCTGGCAGGCGACGAGGCCGACGTCCCCCAGGACGATGGGGCGGTCACAGCGCCGTCCGCGGAAGAGGCCCCGCCTGCCGAGGAGCCGCCCGTCGAGGAGCCGCCCGTCGAGCAGCCGCCAATCGAGGAGCCGCCCGTCGGTGAGCCCCCGGTCGAGGATCCCCCCGTCGAGCAGCCCCCCGTCGAGGATCCGCCCGTCGATGAGCCGCCAGCCCGCGCGGCGGCGGACGCCGCTGCGCCTGACGAGGTGGCCGATGGAGCGCCCGCGGGCGGCGCCGCGGCCGAGCGAGAGCCGGCCGAGGAACCGACGTAGCCCCGGAGCGCCGCTGCGTCGGCTGCGGCCGCGAGCTGGCCCGCGACGCGATGCTGCGCTTCGTGCGCGCCGCGAACGGGACGGTCCGGCCCGATCCCGACGGGCGCGAGCAGGGACGAGGCGCCTACCTGTGCGCCGAGTCGAGGTGCGCCGACAAGGCTCGCGACGGGCGCGCCTTCTCACGATCCTTCAGAGCACACGTAACGATTGACCCGGAGACCTTAGACTTCATTTCCGCATGGCAAAGAGACGCGTTCACGAGATAGCGAAGGAGCGAGGAATCTCCAGCAAGGAGGTTCTCGCCGTGCTGCAGGCCGCCGGCCTCAATGTCAAGGCCGCCGCGTCCAGCGTGGACGAGGGCGACATCGACATGGCCTTCAACGGCGGCAAGAAGAAGGCCGCCGCCGAGGCGGAGCAGGCCAAGGTCGACGCCCGCGCCAAGGAGGCAGGCCAGGCGCCACCCCAGAAGGACGCCGGTGCAGGGGCGGCCCGGAGCGGCCAGTCCTCACCCGCCCCCGCGCGTCCCGCGCGCGAAGGCTCAGCGGGAGGCCAAGGTGGCGGCGGCGCGGGGCGCAGGCGGCGTGTGGTGATCGACTCGCAGGCATCACGCCGCCAGCCGGGGCCGCCGCCGCAGCAGCAGCAACCGCCGCGCCGCCGTGGACGCCGCCGCCGCACACCCTGGGTCGAGCCTGATCTGACGGTTCAGCCGGAGGTCGAGGAGGAGGTCGTCGTAACCCAGATCAAGTCCGGCGCGACCGTCAAGGAGGTGGCGGAGTCGCTCGGACTCTCCGCGCCCGAGGTGATCAAGAAGCTGATGCAGCTGGGCGAGATGGCCACCCTCACCCAGACGCTCTCCGACGAGGCCATCGAAGTGCTGGCGGACGGCTTCGACAAGAAGATCGAGATCACCCACGCGGCAGATGAGGTGCCGAGCCAGCCCGAGTACGAGGACGCCGAGGAGCAGCTCGTCGAGCGCCCGCCGGTGGTTACGATCCTCGGGCACGTGGACCACGGAAAGACCTCGCTGCTGGATGCGATCCGCCAGACGGAGGTGGCTGCCGGGGAGGCAGGCGGGATAACCCAGCACATCGGCGCCTACCAGGTGCACCACGGCGACCAGACCGTCACCTTCCTCGACACGCCCGGCCACGAGGCCTTCACCGCCATGCGCGCGCGCGGCGGGCAGGTGGCGGACATCGCGGTTGTGGTGGTGGCGGCAGACGACGGTGTGATGCCCCAGACCGTCGAGGCCGTCGACCACGCCAAGGCCGCCGACGTGCCCATCATGGTGGCGGTCAACAAGATCGACACGGAGGGGGCCGACCCCAACCGCGTGCGCAGCGAGCTGGCACGCCAAGCGCTGACCCCCGCCGACTGGGGAGGGGACACCGAGTTCTGCGACGTGTCCGCAAAGACGCGGGAGAACTTGGACGAGCTGCTCGAGACGATCATCACGCTGGCCGACATCCAGGAGCTCAAGGCCAACCCCAACGTGGAGGCCTCCGGCGTGGTCATCGAGTCCCGGCTCGATCCCGGCCGCGGCCCGGTGGTGAGCCTGCTCGTTCAGCGGGGCACCCTGAAGGTAGGCGATGCGCTGGTGGCCGGTGGGCATCCCGGCCGCGCCCGTGCCATGCACGACTACCGCGGCGAGCGCGTCAAGGCGGCCACCCCCGGGATGCCCGTCGAGGTGCTCGGATTTGACGGGGTTCCGGAGGCCGGGGAGCACATCCGCGTGGTCTCCAACGAGCGCGAGGCGCGCCGGATCGCCGGCGAGCGTTCCAACAGGCTCAAGGCTGAGGGGCTGGCCCGTCGCGCCGGGGTGAAGGTCTCGCTCGTGGACGTGATGGCGCGCGCCCAGATGGGCGATCTCGTGGAGCTGAACCTCATCGTGAAGGCCGATGTGGCCGGCTCGCTGGAAGCGCTCGCCGATGAGATCGCGAAGCTGCCCCAACGGCAGGTCACCGTGAACGTGATCCACGATGGCGTCGGGGGCATCAACGAGTCAGACGTAATGCTGGCCTCGGCCTCGAGCGCCGTGATCATCGGCTTCAACGTGCGGCCCGTCGGGGAGGCACGTCAGGTGGCCGCGCGCGAGGGCGTGGAGATCCGCTCTTACTCGGTCATCTACAAGGTGGTCGAAGAGCTCAGGCAGGCGATGGAGGGCCTCCTGAAGCCGGAGGACGTCGAGAGCACGGTCGGCACGGTCGAGGTGCGGCAGACCTTCAAGGCCTCCAGGGTCGGCACGATCGCCGGCTCGATGGTGTTGGAGGGCACCGTCACCCGCGGCGCCACCGTCCGACTGGTGCGCGACGGCACGATCGTCTACGACGGCCGGATCGCGTCGCTGCGTCGCTTCAAGGAAGATGTGCGGGAGGTCGTCAAGGGCATGGAATGCGGCATCGTCCTCGAGAACTTCGCCGATGTGAAGGAAGGGGACATCGTGGAGGTCTACGAGGTGCGCCAGGTAGAGCAGTCGCTCGATTAGTGGCCTTTCTCTGCCTCCTCGAGCTAGAGCTCCATCTTCCCGACAACGTCGACCTCAAGGGCAAGCGCAAGGAGCTGCAGTCGCTCAAGGCTCAACTTCGCCGCCGCTTCGGGGCGGCGGTGGCGGAGACCGAGCATCACGACCTGTGGCAGCGCGCGACCATCGCCGCGGCACTCGTGGCACGGGAGCGACAAGGGCTCGAGGAGAACGCCGACGCGCTCCAACGATTCGTCGACGGCCGTTTCGGGGATTGGGTGACCTGGGAGCGCACGGTGGTGAGCACCGTCGAGCTGAAGGGAGGCTAGGATGCCCGGAGATCGCATGCGGCGGGTGAACGAGGCTCTCCGCGAGGTCCTCTCCGCACGACTAGCCGTAGGCCTCAAGGACCCCCGCGTAGGATTCGTCACCGTGACCGCAGTGGACACCAGCCCAGACCTCCGCCAAGGACGCGTGTACGTCAGCGTCCTCGGAACCGAGGAAGAGCGAGCGGACTCACTCGAGGGCCTGAACTCATCGGCGGGCTACCTCCAGTCGGTCATCGCGGCCGAGGTGCGGATGAAGCGCACCCCGACTCTCGAGTTCGTATACGACGACTCGATCGACCACGGCTTCCGGATCGCCGAGCTGCTCGAGGAGAACGACGACCGGTGAGCGTGGTCGAAGGCGAGACCGTCGCTCCCCAGGGAGAGCTGGACCAGGTGGTCGAGGAGCTCCGCCACGCCGACAAGCTGTTGCTGACCACCCATGAGAACCCGGACGGCGACGCGCTCGGATCGCTCCTGGGGATGCACCTCCTGCTGCAGCAGCTCGGCAAGGACTCCGCCATGTACATGTCCCCCGAGGAGTTCCCGCTCCCTCACGAGTACCGCTCGATGGACTTCGGGGCGATCCTCGGCGCCCCGCCGGAGGACATCGGCGATCGCCTCGTGGTCTTCCTCGACTGCGGGAACATCGACCGGATGCCCGTCGGCTTCCTGCGGCGAGAGGGAAGCCACATCGTGAACATCGACCACCACCACGACAACACCCGCTTCGGCACGGTGAACCTGGTGGCGATAGGGGCATCGAGCACGGCCGAGATCGTCTTCGGGATCGCCTGCGAGCTCGGTGCCGAGATCACGCCGGAGATCGGGGACGCCCTCTACGTGGGCCTCGTCACCGACACCGGGCGGTTCATGTACGAGAACACCTCGGCCGCCGCCCACCGCATGGCGGCCGAGCTGATCGAGGCCGGGGTGGCCCCGCATCGGGTGCACCGCCGGCTGTTCGAGGACCTTCCCTACCCGCGGCTGCTGCTCCTGGCCCGGGCGCTCGGCAGCGTGGCTCGCTACGACGACGGCGCGATCACGGTGGCGATCCTCACGTGCGGGGACTTCCAGGAGACGGGCGCCGTCGAGACCGACTCGGAGGGGATCGTGGACCACCTGCGCGCAGTCGAGGGCACGGCGGTCGCCGTCCTGGTTCGCGACCTGCTCTGCGATGACCGCCGGGGCTGGCGCAAGGCGAGCCTGCGCGCTACAGACGGCCGCGTGGACGTCTCCCACATCGCCCGCGCGCTGGGTGGCGGTGGCCACCGGCAGGCCGCGGGCTTCTCGACCAAGCTCGCTGCCGGCGAGATCGTCTCCACCGTCCGCGAGCACGTGGCCGCGCAGCTGCGACCGTGACCTGACCGCCCCGGGAGTCATCCTCTACCCCAAGCCGGCGGGCGTCACCTCCCACGACGTCGTGGCCACCGTCCGCCGCTCGCTGCCGCGCGGGACCAAGGTGGGCCATGCCGGCACGCTCGACCCGTTCGCCACGGGACTGCTGCTGGTCCTCGTGGGGCGGGCCACGCGCGCCCAACGCTTCCTGCTCGGGCTGCCCAAGGCCTACCGCGTCGTGGCGCGCCTGGGGTGGCGCTCGGACACCGGTGACCGCGATGGGATGCTCGAGTACACGGGCAGGGCGCCGGACAAGCCTGTGATCGCCACGGGCGACATGCTGCAGCGGCCGCCCGCCTACTCGGCGGTAAAGGTGGGTGGCGAGGCCCTCTACCACAAGGCGCGCCGGGGCGAGCCCGAGGAAGGCAAAGCCAGGCCCGTCACGGTTCACCGGGTCGACCTACTGTGGCATGAGGGCGACAGGGCGGCATTCGAGATCGAGTGCTCGTCCGGCACCTACATCCGCCAGCTGGTCGCGGCGCTCGGGGACGCCTACTGCGAGGAGCTGGAGCGCATCTCGGTGGGCCCCTTCGCGCTGGCCGACGCCGACCCGACGCGCATGGTCCCCACCGCGGAGGCGCTCGCCTTCCTGCCCGAGCGCCGGCTTCTTCCTGGCGAGGCGGCACGCGTGGCCCACGGCGTGCGGGTGCCGGCCGCGGACGCGCCGCAGGCGACGGCGGTCCGGCTCACCCACGACGGCGACCTCCTGGCGATCGCCGAGCCGCGCGGCTCGGACCTGCAGCCCGTCGTAGTGTTCGAGCCGTGAAGGTCACCCGGCTGACGGACATCCCGGCGCAGCCGCCGGGCAGCGCCGGGCCGCGACGGGTGGCCATCGGCACCTTCGACGGAGTCCACATGGGTCACCGTGAGGTGATCCGCGGAAACGACACGGTCCTCACCTTCGATCCCCACCCCCAGGTGGTGATCAACCCGGACGGCGCGCCCAAGCTCGTCATGCCCTTCTCGATCAAGCGGGACGTGATCGCCGGTCTGGGCGTCGAGGAGCTCGTGGTCATTCCCTTCGACCGGGAGTTCGCCTCGCGCAGCGCCGAGGACTTCGTGGATCAGGTCCTCGTCCGCCAGCTCGGTGCGGTCAGCGTGTCCGTGGGCGAGAACTTCCGCTTCGGCCGGCGCGCGCGCGGCACCTCCGAGTTCCTGGCCGCCCGCCCCGAGTTCGAGACCCGCGTCGTGCCGCTGGTCGAGGTGGCGGGGGAGACCGTCTCCTCGAGCCAGATCCGGGGCCTGGTGTCGGCCGGCGAGGTCATGAAGGCCGCGGAGTTTCTCGGGGGTCCGTTCCTCATGGACGGAGAGGTGGCCCACGGGGACAAGCGCGGTCGCGAGCTCGGGATGCCGACCGCCAACCTCGTGCCCGACGACCTGCTGGTGTCGCCCGGACACGGCGTCTACGCCGCCTGGGCACTCGGCTACCCGGCCGCGGTGAACGTGGGCGTGCGCCCGATGTTCGCCACCGGCCGGGGGCTGCTTGTCGAGGCTCACCTCATCGACTTCTCGGGAGACCTCTACGGCCAGACGCTTCGCGTGGCCTTCCTCGACCGGCTGCGCGGCGAGAAGCGCTTCGAGTCCGTGGAGGCGCTGAAGGAGCAGATGCGCCTGGATGTGGAGCAGGCGCGGCGGATCTGCGCTGGCGCGGAGTAAGCCGGGGGCTCCCGCCCCCCGGGACGGTCGCGGTCGCCCAGCCCTCCTTCGGTGCGGTGATCCCCACTCGAGAGAGCGCCGGATAGGAATACCGTCCCAAAACGTGCTGGGACCTTTGGTAGCCGCTGTTGCCACGGAGGCAACTCGCGATCCGGTGGGGCAACTTTGTGTCTCAAAGGGCCCACCGCGCTGTGGGCGACGATGACCGCCCTTGATGGAGGGAGGATCGGGCCGATGGAGGGAGGATCGGGGCCGCTCCGTCGCAGCGCCCGGGCGACCGTGGCCCCGGCAGGGGCCAGGGGTCGCAACGGCGGCCGGCACCCTCACCCACCCGGGCCCGCCACCGACAGCCGTAGGGCAAGTGCGGCCGGGGGCTCCGGGGGCGGGAGCCCCCGGTCCCCCTCTGCTACCGTTTCGCCGCCGATGAGCCTGACCCTCGAGAAGAAGCAGGAGATCGTCTCCAAGCACGGGCGCACGCCCGGTGACACCGGCTCCGCCGAGGTGCAGATAGCGCTGCTCACCGCTCGCATCAACGAGCTCACCGAGCATCTGCGCACGCACAAGAAGGACCACCACTCGCGCCGAGGCCTGCTCATGCTGGTCGGCAAGCGCCGGCGGCTGCTCGGCTACCTGCAGCGCACCGACCTCGACCGCTACCGCGCGCTGATCAAGGAGCTCGGGCTCAGGCGGTGATCGCACCCGGCTCCGAAGCTCCCGACTTCGCGCTCTCGGATCAGGACGGACAGCAGGTCTCGCTCGCGGATCTGCGCGGCAAGACCACGGTCCTGGTCTTCTACCCGCTCGACTTCAGCCCCGTCTGCACGGACCAGCTGAACGTCTACCAGGAGGTCCTCCCAGAGCTCGAGGCGCAGGGAGCCTTTCTTTACGGCGTCTCCGTGGACTCCGCGTTCGCGCACAAGGCCTTCCAGGAGCACCTGGGAATCGGCTTCCCTCTGCTCGCCGACTTTCATCCGAAGGGCCAGGTGACAACCAGGTACGGCGTCTACAACGACGAGCGCGGCCACGGCCAGCGCGCGCTGGTGATGATCGGCCCCGAGTTGGATGTCAAGTGGTCTCACCGGTCGCCGAGCCCGCTCGAGATCCCGGGCGCAAACCTCATCTTTGATGCACTCGAAGCTCAGTAGCGCGGGAGCCCCGCCGCCGGCAGAGGACGACCACTTGCGCGGCGACGGGCCGCTCGTGGTCGAGTACGCCGACCTCGAGTGTCCTTACTGCGCCCGGGCGAACCTCGTCCTCCGCGACCTGCCGATCCGGCGGATCTTCCGTCACTTCCCGGTGGTCTCCAAGCACCCCCGCGCACGGGTGCTCGCCCTCGCCGCCGAGGCGGCGGCGCTACAGGGCCGGTTCTGGGAGCTGCACGACTCGCTGATGGACGACCAGGGCCATCTCGAGGACCCCCATCTCTGGGCACGCTGCGAGACGCTCGGCATCGACCTCGATCGCTTCGAGCACGACCGCCGCTCGCAGGTGGTGGCCGAACGGGTGGAACGCGACTTCCGCTCAGGCGTGCGGGCGGGGGTGATGACCACCCCCACGCTCTTCGTCGACGGCGTGGCGCGACCGGGCCTACCCGGTGAGGATCTGATCGCGCGCCTGCGCTGAAGCGGGCCGCTGATACCCTCCGGCGCGACTCCTAGCGAAAAGTCACAGAGATAGCCGCCAACCGGAGGCGGCAGCGAAAGGAACATATGAGTGTAGAAGTCAGCCGCGTCTCAGTCGAGATCGGTGGTACCGAGATCAGCTTCGAGACCGGCAAGCTCGCCAAGCAGGCGAGTGGATCCGTGGTGGTGCAGTCGGAGGACACGATGGTGCTCTCCACCGCAACCGCGGGAAACCTGAGGGACGTCGATTTCCTCCCCCTGACCGTCGACGTGGAGGAGCGCATGTACGCCGCCGGCCAGATCCCCGGCAGCTTCTTCAAGCGCGAGGGCAGGACCGGTGAGAAGGGCACCCTGACCGCCCGGATGATCGACCGGCCGCTGCGCCCGCTGTTCCCCAAGGGGTGGCGGCGGGAGACCCAGCTCGTGTCGATCCCCATGTCGGTCGATCACGTGGTCCCCTACGACATCCTGGCCATGAACGGCGCGAGCGCCGCCCTGATGGTCTCCGACATCCCGCTCCCCTTCCCGGTCGGTGCCGTGCGCATCGCCCAGGACGAGGAGGGCAGCTTCGTCGTCAACCCGGACGAGGAGTGGCTGCTCGAGAGCCCGCTGGACCTCGTGGTCTCGGGCTCCGAGGAGGCGATCCTCATGGTGGAGGCCGGTGCCAACGAGATCTCGGAGGCGGAGATCCTCGACGCGCTCGACATCGCCCACGGCGAGATCAAGAAGCTGTGTGCGGCCCAGCGCGAGCTGGCCGAGAAGGCAGGCAAGCCGAAGTCCGAGGTCGAGGTGCCGCAGGTCGACGAGGGCCTGCTCACCGAGCTGACCGAAGGCTTCGGCTCCAGGTTGAGCGAGGCCACCTCGGTGGTCGACAAGCTCGAGCGACAGGACGCCACGAAGGCCGTCGAGGAGGAGGCCATCGAGGCCCTCGCCGGATCGCCTGACGACCCGGAGTTCGGCGAGCGCCGCGCGGCGGCCCAGATGGCGTTCGACAAGCTCGAGAAGGAGACGATCCGTCGCCGCATCGCGGTGGAGAAGAAGCGTCCCGACGGGCGCGCCGCGGACGAGATCCGCGACATCTGGATCGAGGTGGGAGTCGCCCCGCGCACCCACGGCTCCGCCGTGTTCACCCGCGGACAGACCCAGGCGTTCTCGGTTGCCGCCCTCGGCACCACCCGGGACGAGATGCGCCTCGACACGCTCGGTCTCGAGAAGACCAAGCGCTACTTCCACCACTACAACTTCCCGCCGTTCTCGGTGGGAGAGGCGGGCTTCATGCGCGGGCCCAAGCGCCGCGACATCGGTCACGGCGCGCTCGCGGAACGCGCGCTGGTGCCGGTGGTGCCGGACCCCGAGGAGTTCCCCTACACGATTCGCGTGGTCTCGGACATCCTCGAGTCCAACGGATCGTCCTCGATGGCGTCGGTGTGCGGCAGCTCGCTGGCCCTGATGGACGCGGGCGTGCAGATCACGCGCCCGGTGGCCGGCATCGCGATGGGCCTGATCAAGGAGGGCGACGATTACATCGTGCTCTCCGACATCGCGGGGGTCGAGGACCATCTCGGTGACATGGACTTCAAGGTGGCCGGCACCTCGCAGGGCATCACCGCCCTGCAGATGGACATCAAGATCACGGGCGTCACCTTCGAGATCCTCCGCGACGCGCTCTCACAGGCCAAGGACGGGCGGATCCACATCCTCGGCGAGATGGCCGAGGCGATCGAGGGTCCGCGCGAGGAGCTCTCAAGGCATGCACCGCGGATCGGCCAGATCCAGATCGACACCGAGAAGATCGGGATGATCATCGGCAAGGGCGGCGAGACGATCCGCGCGCTCTCGGACGAGTTCGACGCGCAGATCGACATCGACGACGACGGCATCATCCGCGTCTTCGCCCAGAGCGGCGATCAGGGCGACGCCCTCATCGAGCGCATCCGGTCGATGACCAAGGAGGTCGAGGTCGGAGACGAGTTCAAGGGCAAGGTCGTGAAGACCACGACCTTCGGCGCCTTCGTCGAGCTGTCCAAGGGCAACGACGGCCTGCTGCACATCTCCAACGTGAAGCCCGGCGAGCGGGTGGATGCGGTGGAGGACGTGCTAAACCGCGGCGACGAGATCGACGTGCGGGTGGTCGAGGTGGACCGCGAGCGCGGCCGCGTCGGACTGCGACTCGCACAGGACCCCGATATCGCCGGCAAGTCGGCCGCCGAGCTGGCCGGCGTGGGCACCGGGGACAAGGGCCCCCGCGGTGGAGGCGACGGCGGCGATCGCCGTCCGCGCCGTGACGGCGATCGCGGTGGACGCGGCGGCGGAGGCCGCAGGGAGCGCCGCTAGCCGGACCGCCCCGATGACCGATCGCGCCCAAGTCACGACGCTGCCCTCGGGCGTCCGGGTTGTCACCGAGCATGTGCCCGCCGTGCGCTCCATCGCGCTCGGACTATGGGTGCTGACCGGAAGTCGCAACGAGAGCCCGGCCCAGGCCGGGCTCTCGCATTTCCTCGAGCACCTGCTGTTCAAGGGCACCGAGCGCTTCAGCTCGCTCGCGATCGATGAGACCTTCGACGCCATGGGCGCCGAGGTAAACGCGGGCACCGGCAAGGAGACCACCTCCGTCTACGCGCGCTTCCTCGACCGCCACCTCGATCAGGCCTACGACGTGCTCTCCGACATGGTGCTGCGGCCCTCGTACCCGGACATCGACTCAGAGCGCCAGGTGGTGATCGAGGAGATCGCAATGTACGAGGACGAGCCCCAGGACAAGGTGCATGACGTGCTGGCAACCGCGATCTTCGGCGACCATCCGCTGGGCCTGCCGATCATCGGCAGGGCCGAGGTGGTCTCCTCGGTCCCCGTGCCCGAAATCGCGGCCTACCACGACCTGCGCTACGCGCCGGCCAACATGGTGGTGGCGGCCGCGGGAAACGTCGACCACGACCGCATTGCAGAGCTTGTCCAGCGCGCAGAGGGGGAGAAGCTCGGCGCAAACGGAGCCGCACCGGCGCCGCCCCAGCCCGCGCCGGAGTCCTCCTCGCCGCGGCTCTGCTTCCACGAGAAGGAGACCGAGCAGTACCACCTCTGCCTTGGAGCGCCGGGATTGGCGCGCGGCGATGACCGTCGCTTCGCCCTGCGCATCCTCGACACCGTCCTCGGGGGCTCCAGCTCCTCACGGTTGTTCCAGGAGGTGCGCGAGAAGCGCGGCCTGGCCTACTCCGTGTACTCCTACGCGAGTCACTACATCGACTCCGGCCAGGTGGGCCTCTACGTGGGCACCCGCCCGGACAACGTGGGCGAGGCGATGGCGGTCATCGGCCGCGAGCTGCGGGCGATCGCCGAGGGCGGCGTGAGCGAGGAGGAGCTCGAGCGCGCGCGCGAGAACGTGAAGGGCAGGACCACCCTGTCGATGGAGTCGACCTCCGCCCGGATGAACCGGCTGGGGAGCTCCCTCCTCATGGATGTCCCGCTCATGACACTCGACGAGGTGCTCGCAGCCCTCGACGCCGTGACGATCGACGAGGTCCACTCCCTCGCAGCGGAGCTGTTCGACCCGGCGCGGATGTCTGCCGCGGGGGTGGGCGCCAGTGCGGACTCCTTCCGGGAGGCGCTGGGAGCGGTCAATCCGCAGCTCCTCGCCGCTGCATGATCCGCGTCGGCGTCTCCGGCGCCGCGGGCCGGATGGGGGAGACGGTCTGCCGGGCGGTCGAGGGTGCCGAGGACATGGAGCTCGCGGCGCGCGCCGACCCGCAGCTGGGAGCGAGCCTCGCGGACATCCTCGACGGCGTTGAGGTGATCGTCGACTTCTCACGCCCCGACACCGCACTCGAGAACGCTCGCGCGTGCCTCGAGGCAGGCGTGCACTGCGTGATGGGAACGACCGGGCCGGACTTCGAGCAGCTCGAGGGCGTGGGCGCCGCCAACCTCTTCGTGGCGCCCAACTTCGCGATCGGCGCGGTGCTGATGATGGAGGCGGCAAGGCTCGCGGCCCCTCACCTCCCAGAGTGCGAGATCATCGAGCTCCACCACGATCGCAAGCTCGACGCCCCTTCTGGCACCGCGGCACGGACGGCACGGCTGATCGGAGAGGCGGGCGGCAACGTGCACGACCCGATCCACTCCGTGCGCCTGCCGGGTCTAGTGGCACACCAGGAGGTGCTGTTCGGCGGTCTCGGGCAGACGCTGTCGATACGCCACGACTCCACCTCGCGCGAGTCGTTCATGCCGGGCGTGCTGCTCGCGGTCCGGCGCGTAGGTGGGCTCGACCGATCGCCACTGATCGGTCTTGAGCACCTCTTGAAGTAGCCCGCCATCATGGGCCCTCGCCGGAGCCGTGGTCAAGCAGCGGCGCTGGGGTTCCGGGGGCGCGAGCCCCCCCGGGGCTCTCCTTAGGCGACTTTGCCGTTTGTGCTTCGCAGGGCGCGCGGCACCACGAACCGGATTCCCGATCGCTCGGCGTCGATCGAGCAGGTCTTGTTGTCGATCAGCCCTACCCGCTTGGCGTGGGGCACGAGTGCGACCTGGTTGAGATAGCTCTCGTGGCCGCGCTTGCGCGTTATGAGCCAGAGGTAGCCGGAGTCGCGTAGCCGCGCCCGGTACTTCACGAGCGCCTCCTTGGCCTCGTCCAGGGACTCCACCATCACGACGGCGCCATCGAGCGTGCCGGCGCGCACGAGGCCGCGTCCCAGCGCCTCCTTGACGTCTCCCCGCAGGCCGGGGCCCACGTCGCCCGAGACCTCTACCCGCTGATCGGGCTTTACGCCGAGCTTTTCGACGGCGCTGCGGTGGCTGTAGTCCTTGTCGGCCATGCTTTCCCTCCAATTGTGGCATTTAGAAGGCGTCGGCTGGGCGGGCTGCAAGTGCCCTGGCGATATTCTCGGGGGCGCTCAGGTGGCCGGAGCCAGCCGGGGACGGCCTTCCACCGCCTGCCGGCCCGGGCCGCGGTGCTTTGGGCGCGGCTACGGTTTAAGGTGATCCGAGCCGACGAGAGGAGACGGTGATGGGCTTCCTGGACAAGGCCAAGCAGCTAACAGAGCAGGCGCAGAAGAAGATCGACGAGGCACAGAGGCAGTTCAACGACCGCCAGGCACAGCGCGGAGACAGCGGATCCCGCGGCGTGCGCTACGACGAGCACGGCAGGCCGATAGCCGACGCGCCAGCCGAGGGCCCAGCCGACGCGCCGCCCGCCGCGAGTCCCGCCGTGGCGCAGGGTGTCTCCCAGCCGCAGCCTCCCGACTCAGCGGACCCGGACGCCTCACCGGTCGCCGAGCCCCGCTCCGAGGAGCGCCCCGGACCTCCGCCGGCGGCCTCCGGTGGCGCCAACACCGCGCCCGACCCCTTCAAGCCGATCGACTGACCGTGCGGTTCGGAGGCATCATCACGGCGATGGTCACGCCATTCGGCGCGGACGGGCGTCTGGCCGAGGGGGCGGCAGCGCGGATGGTCACCCACCTCCTTGAGAACGGGTCCGACGGCATTGTGGTGGCCGGGACCACGGGGGAAGGACCGACGCTCGACGATGACGAGAAGGTGGCCCTCTTCGAGCTCGCCGTGGCGGAGAGCGGCGAGGCGCCCGTGATCGCCGGCACTGGCTCCAACGACACGCGCCACACGGTGGAGCTCACCGGGCGCGCCGCCGAGGCGGGGGTGGACGCGGCGCTCGTGGTGACGCCCTACTACAACAGGCCCAATCGCCAGGGCATCCTCGAGCACATGAGGCAGGCGGCGGGCGCCTCCGATCTGCCGATCGTGCTCTACAACATCCCCTCACGCACGGCGATCGACATGCCCAACGACCTCCTGCGCGAGCTGGCCGAAATCCCGGGAGTGGAGGCCGTCAAGCAGGCGCGGGTGGAGAACTGTGCGCCCATCGAGGGGCTCGACGTGCTGGCAGGCAACGACGACATGCTCGCCGACGTGCTGGACCTGGGCGGCACCGGGGGCATCATGGTGGCCTCCCACCTGGTCGGCCGGGAGATGCGGCGCATGATTGACGAGCCCGAGCGGCGGCGCGAGATCGACGAGTCCCTGCGGCCCCTCTTCGACGTGCTCGGGGTCACGACCAACCCCATCCCGATCAAGGCGGCGCTTAGGATGACCGGCCACGAGGTGGGCGGGCTGCGACTGCCGATGGTCGAGGCATCGGAGCAGGAGCGTCGTGAGATCCACTCGGTGCTCGCCTCGCAGGGACTGCTGGATAGAGTCCCGGCGTCTTGAGTGGAACTCTGCGCCTCCTGCCGCTGGGCGGACTAGGCGAAATCGGCAAGAACATGACGGTCGTCGAGTACGACGGCCGGATCGTGGTCGTGGACACGGGGCTTCGGTTCCCGGCCCCCGACCAGCTCGGGATCGACCTCGTGCTCCCGGACTTCACCTACCTGCGTGAGCGCGCCGCTGACATCGAGGCCATCGTGCTCACCCACGGCCATGAGGATCACGTGGGCGCGCTGCCCTTCGTGCTGCGTCAGCTCGACAGGGCGCCGCCGATCTACGGTGGGCCGCTGACGGTGGCGATGGTGCGCTCCAAGCTCGACGAGCACAAGCTGAAGGACGTCCGCCTGCAGGACGTGCGACCGGGCGACGAGATAAAGGCCGGCCCGTTCTCGGTCGAGCCGGTGAAGCTCGCCCACTCGATCCCGGACATGTTCGCCTACGCGCTCACCTGCGAGCTGGGCACGACCCTCGTAACGGGCGACTACAAGTTCGACCAGACCCCGGTGGACGGCATCCCGGCCGACATTGCGAGGCTCGCCGAGCTCGGGCGTGACGGCGTGCTGCTCCTCTGCGGCGACTCCACAAACGCCGACCGTGCCGGCTGGTCGCTGTCGGAGTCGCTCGTCGGGCCGCAGCTCGAGGACGCCTTCTCGCGCTGCGACGGACGGATCATCGTGACGTCCTTTGCGTCCAACATCCACCGCGTGCAGCAGGTGGTGGACGCGGCGTCCTCACTCGGGCGCAAGGTCGCGCTCGTGGGCCGCTCCATGCGGAAGAACGTGAACATCGGCCGCGAGCTGGGTCACATCGACGTTCCGCAGGGCATCCTCGTCGAGCCGAAGCAGATCGAGGATTTCCCCGACGAGAAGCTCGTGGTCATATCGACCGGCAGCCAGGGCGAGCCGCTCTCTGCCCTGCGGCGCATGGCGGCCGGAGATCACCGGCAGGTCCACCTCCGCCGGGGCGACACCGTGATCTTCTCCGCCACGCCGATACCCGGTAACGAGCGCGCCGTGAACGAGACCGTCGATCGCATCTACCACCTCGGCGCGGACGTGATCACCACGAAGGACGCTCCGATCCACGCCTCGGGACACGGCTACGCCGAGGAGATCAAGCTGATGCTCAACCTCGTCGACCCGCGCTACGTGATGCCGGTGCACGGCGACCACAAGCGGATCAGGCTGCACGCCGAGCTGGCCGAGGCCGTCGGCGTCGGCCCCAAGGACATCTTCAAGGCGGAGAACGGGCTGCCGCTCGAGATAACCGAGAGCGGCGCGCGCTTCGGTGGGCCCGAGCAGGCCGGCATGATCTTCGTGGACGGCGTGGACGTGGGCGACATCGAGGACGTGGCCCTGCGGGATCGCCGCATGCTCTCCGCGGACGGCATCTTCATCGTGGTGGCCACGGTGTCCGAGCAGGACGGCCGGTCGGTGGCAGATCCCGAGATCATCTTCCGCGGCGTTCCCTTCATCGATGACGACGCAGAACTGGTGTCAGCGCTCCGGGATGCGGTCACCGACTCGCTGGCGCGCTCCGCGGCCGACGGGATCAACGAGATTTCACTGCTGCAGACCCACCTGCACGACGACCTCGCCGAGTTCGTCTACCGGCGCATGAAGCGCCGGCCGTTGGTCCTGCCGGTGGTCGTAGAGGTATGAGCAAAAGGATTCGGCT
>JAUJNT010000005.1:0-117608 GCA_030448005.1 Thermoleophilaceae bacterium | reverse complement strand
TCCTTGCCGAATCTGCTGATGCGGGTGCGAAAGATTCGGCTTCCTTGCCGAATCTGCTGATGCGGGTGCGAAAGATTCGGCTTCCTTGCCGAATCTTTCAGGGAATCAGTCGCCGGGGCGGAAGGTCACGCCCTCCAGCGAGATGAGATTGTCCGCCGCGCCCGTGGCCGCTCGCACCAGGACGTCGCCGTTCGGCTCGATCCTCACGCCTGCCACAGCCACGCCGCCACCGGCGCTCTCGGCATAGACCGGCAGGCGCTTGCTGGCCCCTGGCCGCGCGGCCGCCGGGAGGCTCAGCGCGAGCGTGGAGGCGCCCGTGGTGCGCCGCAGTGCGCCGTGGAGGTGCACGAAGCCCATCGGATCCACGAAGTAGCCAGGCGGGGTCTCGCCGGCCACCGCCTCCCAGTCCGCCGCAGGGGCAAGCGCGATGAAGGGCGCTGAGTTCGGGCGCAGGAAGCCAGACGCGCCGATGCCCCCGAGGGTCGTGGCGTCACCCGCCTTCGCTGCTGAGGGCACCTCGCCGAGCCTGGCCTCTGCGATGTCGCTGCCCGTCAGCGTATTGAGCGCCACGTCTCGGGTTCGGACGGTGCTGTTGCGGATGTCGATCCCGCGAATGTCGTTGTTGCGCAGGTCCTGGGTGCGGATCGTGTTGTTGCGGATCCCCCGGCTGTCGATGAAGCCGGTGGCCACGCCGTAGGACACGCCGCTGAGCGCGACGAACAAGGCGATGCACGCGATGACCATTGCGGGTGAGGGCCGAAGGGCCATGATTCGGTTCACGTGTCTGCTCCCTCGACGTTGGTCACGGGCTCTCCTACGGAGTCATGAACACTGCCGGGGGACGATCGGATCGCTTCCCCGACGGGGATGGTCACGCGAAAGAGCGCGCCGCCTCCCTCCGCGTCCAGCACCTCCACGGCGCCGCCGTGGGTCTCTGCGACGGCTCGGACGATGGCCAGGCCGAGGCCGCTGCTGGCCTTGGGGCGGGTGCCCTGGCCCGGCGAGCGGGCGAAACGCTCGAAGATTCGGTCGCGAAGCTCCGGCGGCACCCCGGGGCCGCGGTCGGCGACCTCCAGGCAAACGGCCCCGTCCACCCGGCGTACGGACGCCAAGACGGGCGTGCCCGGTGGGGTATGGATCAGAGCGTTCTCGAGCAGGTTCAGCACGAGGCGGTGCAGGTCGTCGGCGGCGCCGGTCACCGTGGGCGGATCGCCGCCGGTCGGGAGGTCGAGCGAGATCGAGTGGCCCTCCGCGAGTGCCGCCGCCTCGCCTGCTGCGTCGCGCGCCACCTTCGACAGGTCGATGGGACCGCGAGTGGCCTGCCGCCCCGCGTCGGCGCGGGCCAGCAGGAGCAGGTCCCCGACCAGGCGGCGCATCCGCTTGGAGGAGCGCAGCGCGGAGCCGGCGATGTCCACGGCTGCATCCAGCTCGCGCGGGCCACCGGGCCGAGCCAGCTCGGCCTCGAGCAGCTCCAGGTTGGCGAGGATGCTCGTAAGGGGCGTGCGGAGCTCATGCGAGGCGTCAGCCACGAAGCTCCGCTGTCGCTCGAGTGCCGCCTCGGTCTCTGCCCGGGCGGCGTCCAGCTCACGCAACATGTGCTCGAGGGTGTCGGCCAGGTCGGCAACCTCGTCGTTTGCGTGGGGCTTGGGCAGCGTCATGGCCGGGTCGCGCGTGCGCGCCACCTCGCGGGCCGCCTTGGTCATGTCGGCGATCGGCCGCATCGCGCGCCGCGCCACGGCCAGGCCGGCGAGGAAGGCCAGCAGGGTGCCGCCGATCACCCCCAGGGCAAGGAAGAGGCGAACGCGTGCCGTCGTGGTTTCGAGCTTCTGGCGAGGCTTGGCGTACTGAACGAAAGCCACCGCCCCGTCGATCGGCCCCGCCTCCGGCGTGAGGTTGAAGCTGCCGGTGCGATCCAGCGACCTGAGGAAGAGGGGCCGCGCGACCACTCGGTAGGCGCCGACGTCGCGGACCCCTCCCTCGAACGGTGGCCCAAGATCGACGGCTGGGCCCTCCCGTCCCAGCGTGTTGTTCTCGTCGTCGACGACCCGCACCGTGGCGCCGCCCGCGGCGGCGATCCTCAGCAGCGGCTTGTTTGCTCCGATGCGGGGATTGCCCTCCGTGTCGCGCCCCAGCCGGAGGTTCTCCTGGAGGTCGGCTGCGGTGGCGCGCAGCTCGCTGTTGAACTCCGAGCGCAGCTTCCGCTCGGTGAAGGTCCCGACCACGAGGGCGAAGAGCAGCAGGATCGCGAAGGTCAGGCCGGCGGATACGACCGCCAGCTTCAGCCGGACCGGGACCCGCAGCCGCATCCGGTGGACCACTCCCGGGTCCCTGGCGCTCATGCGGGCCTCAGAACGTATCCCGAGCCGCGAACGGTGTGCAGCACCCGCTCCTCCCCTTTGGCCTCGAGCTTGCGGCGCAGGTTGGACACGAACACGTCGATCGTGTTGGTCTCGGCGTAGGGGTGGTAGTCCCACACCTCGTCGAGCAGCGTCTGACGTGAGACCACGAGACGCTCGTTGCGCATGAGGTGCTCGAGCAGCTCGAACTCGCGGCCGGTTAGCTCGATCTCACGCTCGCCCCGGAACACCTCCCGCGTGTCGGGGTTGAGCCGCAGGTCACCCGCCACGAGGAAGGCGCTGCCCCGAGGGGGCCTGCGGCGAAGGAGCGCCCGCAGCCTGGCCAGCAGCTCCGCACGCTCGAACGGCTTGACCAGGTAGTCGTCTGCACCCGAATCGAGCCCCTCCACGCGGTCGTCCACTCCATCGCGCGCGGTCAGCATCAGGATCGGCACGTCCCCGTCCTCGCGCAGGCGCCGGCACACCTCCACGCCGTCGAGCTTGGGCAGCCCGAGATCCAGGACCACGGCGTCGGGCTCGTACACGGTGGCCTCCGCGAGGGCATCCTCGCCGTCCTCGGCCAGGCGTACGTCGTAGCCCTCCATGGCGAGCGAGCGGCGCAGCACGGCCGCTATGTCGCGATCGTCCTCGACCACGAGCACCCTGGGGGAGCCACTCATGCCCCTGATGGTAGGGAGGGTCGCGCGCTTTGCCGTCGAAGGAACGACTTCAGTCATGGCCAGCCGTCGCAGCACCAGGAAGCCCGCCCCCAGGCGCGCCCGATTGCGCCGTGCCCTGGCGCGGCCGACGATGCCGGCCCTCGACCAACGCCAGCTCGACATGGTGGGCCTCGCGCTGGTGGCCACCGCCACGTTCCTGGCATTCGTCCTGTACCTGGGTGAGGCGGGCGGCCAGGTGGGCGAGGCGCTCGAGGAGAGCCTGCGCTTTGCCCTCGGAAGGGCCACCCTGCTGGTGCCCATCGGGCTGCTTGCGGCCGGCGTGGTGCTCGTCATGCGACCGCTGCTGCCCACGGTGCGCCCGTTCCGGGCCGGAGCGGCATGCCTGCTCCTCGGGGTCACCTTGGGCCTGTCGGCCGGCACGTTGGGGCTCGGTCCCGGGCAGGCGGCCCATTCGCCGCTGCTTCAGTCGGGCTACGTGAGCGACCGCGGTGGCGCCCTCGGGGAGCTTCTGTTCTGGTGCACACGCACGCTCGTCTCAGATGTCGGCGCGCACATCCTCGTCGTGTTTCTCCTGACCGGCGGCCTGTTGCTGATCACGGGCGCCTCGATCGCCGGGATGGTGGCCGCCACCCACCGCCGGGTGGGCAGCACCACCGAGCGGGTGAGGCGCTCCGTCCAGGCCCCGACCGCCGTGCTTCGGCGAGCCGAGGCGCCGCGCCGGCAAGGCGAGCCTCCCGAGCACGCCAGGCCCCCCGAGCCTCCGGGGGTCGAGCCGGTCGTGCACGCCACGCACGTGGAGGCCCCCGCGCTCGACGCCGAGGCGCGCTTTCCGGACCTGTTCGGTGCAGACGGTGAAAGCCAAGCCCCGCCGGAGCCGGACGCTCTTCAGGCGGAGGACGCGGAGGAGGCCGAGGGCGTCTGCGAGGCGCCGGTCCTGGGGGAGCCCGAGGCCGCGGATGACGGCGACGCCGAGGTGCCCTCCGCCCCGGAGCCGCTCACTCCGATGGGAAACCGCCGGTCGGGGGTCACCGAGGCGGACGACCTCCACTACGCGCTGCCGAGGGCCGCGTTCCTCGAGCGCTCGAAGGCCCGCCAGAAGCCGGACGCGGCGGCCACCGATCGCGTGGGCGCACAGCTCGTGGAGGCGCTCGGCCACTTCGGGGTCGAGGCCAAGGTGGTGGGAAGCGTAGGTGGGCCGCACGTGACCCGCTACGAGCTGCGGCTCGCGCCGGGCATCAAGATGTCAAAGGTCGGGGGAATGCGGGACGACCTTGCCTACGCGCTCGCGGCCGACGACGTCCGGATCCTCGCCCCGATCCCCGGCAAGCGGGCCGTGGGGGTGGAGGTGCCGAACACCGTGCGCCACATGGTGCACCTCGGCGACGTGGCCCAGGAGTCCCCGGAGGGCTGGTCGCCGCTCACGGTCTGGCTCGGCAAGGACATCGACGGAAAGGCCATCGGAATCGACCTGGCGGCTCAGCCACACGTGCTCGTGGCGGGCACCACGGGCTCGGGCAAGTCGGGTTGCGTGAACGCCATGCTCGCCTCGATCCTGATGCGCTCCTCGCCAAACGAGGTGCGGATGGTGCTCGTCGACCCCAAGCAGGTCGAGCTCAACCTCTACGAGCACATCCCGCACCTCATCACGCCGGTGGTCACGAGCCCGCGGCTGGCTGCCAACGTGCTCCAGAACCTGATCCGCGAGATGGAGGAGCGCTACACGCTGATGAGCTCCGCCCGCACCCGCAAGGTCGAGGAGCTCAACCGACTGCGGGTGCGCGACGGCGAGCGCCCACTCCCGTACCTCCTGTGCGTGATCGACGAGCTCGCAGACCTGATGATGATCGCCCCGGGCGAGGTCGAGGACGCGATCATCCGCCTCGCCCAGAAGTCGCGGGCGGTGGGCATCCACCTGGTGCTTGCCACCCAGCGCCCGAGCGCGGACATCATCACCGGCATGATCAAGGCCAACGTGCCCGCCCGGATCGCGTTTGCGGTGTCATCGCAGACCGACTCCCGCGTGATCCTCGACCAGAACGGCGCCGAGTCGCTGCTGGGGCGGGGGGACATGCTCTTCAGGCCGGGCAGCGGCACGAAGCTCAACCGGATCCAGGGGGCGTTCGTGACCGAGGAGGAGATCGAGAAGATCACCGCGCACTGGCGCAGGCAGGGAGAGCCCGAGATCCGGGAGGAGCTGCTCGAGGCGGTCGAGAACGAGGAGGAGGAGGACGACGGCGCCGACGCCGACTTCCACCCCGACGAGGACGATCTCCTCGCCGAGGCGATCCGCACCGTCGTCCAGATGGACACGGCCTCGACGTCGATGCTGCAGCGGCGCCTGCGGGTGGGTTACACGCGCGCGGGCCGCCTGATCGACATGCTCGAGCGCCGCGGGGTGATCTCCGGATACGAGGGATCGAAGGCACGCAAGGTGCTCGTCACCGAGGCGGAGCTCTCGCGTGTGCTGGCGGCGCTCGATGAGCCGATCACCGGCGCGGGGGTGAGCGCGGGGAACGAGGAGAGCCCCTAGCGAAGTGGACTGTAGACGCGGTCTGCATCCGGTGGGTGCGGCCGCGTCGAGGGCGCGCGGACCCTCGCGTCCACGGCCTCGGCGGGCGTCCGCCATCATAGGCCGCCGCATGCCGCCTATTGGTGAAACGCTCCGAGAAGCGCGGATGCGCCGGCAACTCGACATCGCGGACATCGAGGCACGGACCAAGATACGCGCGAAGTACCTGCGGGCACTCGAGAACGAGGAGTGGGAGGCCCTCCCCGGGCCCACCTTCGTCAAGACCTTTCTACGGACCTACGCCGAGGTGGTCGGGGTGGACCCGCACCTCCTGGTCGAGGAGTACCGGACGAGCCACGACACGGGCGAGGAGATCGAGGCCAACTCCAGCGCCAACCGGCCGGCGGTGTCGCGCCGCCCCCCGCGCCCGGCGAGGGCGGGCCCGCCCGGCCGGGGGGCGGTAGGGGTGGGCCTGGGGGTGGCCCTCGTGGCCTTCCTGATCCTCCTCGGGCTGTTCGGCGGAAGCGATGACGAGCCGGCCTCCGATCGCGCGGCCACGGACTCGACGCGGACCGCCACCGGGCCCGAGGCGCGACCAAAGCGAAAGCCCCGACCGCGCCGACCCGCTCCCGCGCCGGCGCCGAAGGGGGTCACCCTGCGCGTGGCCCCATCCGTGCCCACCTATGCCTGCCTCGACACAGGGGAGGGCACGGAGGTGGTGTTCGAGGGCACCATCGAGGGCGCCCGCACCTTCAAGCACGCCAAGCGCCTGCGCGTGAACCTCGGCAAGCGCGCGGTCGAGATGCGGCTCAACGGGAAGCCGGTCCGGATACCCCCGAGCCCCGAGCCCGTGGGCTTCGACCTCACCCCGAAGGGCGCGACCGAGATCCCCGCGGGAACGAGGCCCTGCGCCTGATGCCGGCCGCATGAGCACGCGGGCGGGCATCGTCATCACGGGCACGGAGGTGCTCACCGGCCGCGTCCGCGACCGCAACGGCCCGTGGCTGTCTGACCGCCTACGGGAGATGGGTATCGACTTGGCACACATCACCATCTGCGGGGACCGCCCGCAGGACATGGAGGCCCAGCTGAGCTTCCTGCGCGACCAGGGGGTCGGCCTGGTCATCACGAGTGGAGGCCTCGGACCGACCGCCGATGACCTGACCCTCGAGGTGGTGGCACGCTTTGCCGGTCGCCCGCTCGAGCTGGACAAGGCACTCGAGCGGCGAATTGCCGACATCCTCGAGCCCCTGATGAAGCGCTGGGAGAACCTCGACCTCCAGGCGGTGCGCGCCGCCAACCGCAAGCAGGCGCTGGTACCCGCCGGGGCCACCGTGATCGAGCCAGCAGGCACGGCGCCCGGGATGGTCGTGCCACCCTCCGATGGTGCCGGGCCAACGATCGTGGTGCTTCCCGGGCCGCCGCGGGAGCTGCACGCCATGTGGGACCAGGCCACCGCCACCGAGGCGTTCCGGGCGGCAATCCGGGGCGCCACCGGGTACAGCCAGGCCATGCTTCGCCTCTTCGGCATCCCCGAGTCGGAGATCGCCGTCACGCTGCGGGAGGCCGAGAGCCGGCTCACCGGCTTCGGCCGGCTCGAGATCACCACCTGCCTGCGCCGGGGCGAGGTGGAGCTGGTGGCTCGGCACGAGCCCGGTGCCGCGCAGACCTGGGAGGAGCTGAGGGCCTTCATCGCGGAGCGTCACGCGGGAACGCTCTTCTCCACGGACGGCTCGACCGTGGATCTGCAGGTCGCCGAGCTGCTGGCCGGCAGGACGGTGGCCGCCGCCGAGTCGTGCACGGGCGGCCTGATGGCCGCGCGGCTCACCGAGCCCCCCGGGGCCTCGGCCTACGTGGCGGGCGGAGCGGTGGCATACGCAAACGAGGCGAAGGTCGCGCTGCTCGGCGTGACGCCCGAGCTGATCGAGGCACACGGCGCCGTGTCCGCGCAGGTTGCGGAGGCGATGGCGGCCGGTGCGCTCGAGCGCTTCGATGCCGACGTGGCGATCGCGATCACCGGTGTCGCGGGCCCGGACGGGGGGACCGAGGACAAGCCGGTGGGCAGCGTCTGCTGGTGCGCGATGGACGCGGGAGGCGCCACGCTCGCGCGCGAGTTGCGGATGCCGGGGGACCGCGCCGAGATCCGCGATCGCTCCACCACCGTCGGCATGCACCTGCTCCGGCGCCTCCTGCGCGGCGAGGGTCCGCCGGCGTGAGCTCGCATCGGTGCCGGGGGTGGGCTCGGGGCGGTATTGAGGTGCGCCCGGGCGTCTTGGGGGCGCCCGAAGCGGCTTTGGGGTGCGCCCGAGCGTCTGAAGTGCACCCGAAGCGCCTTGGGGTGACCTGTTGTTCCTGAGCGGCCCTCTGGTCCGTTTGAGAACAAGAGGTCCCCGCGGCACGAGCCGTGCAAGCATGAGGTCGCCATGATCGGCCGTGCTCGGAAACGCCTCTGAAGCCAGGTGATCCCTCCTGAGCGGCCCGAGGAGGTGCGGCTGTTCCTGGCGCTCGACCTGCCCCCCGCCGCCCGCACCGAGCTCGCCAGCTGGCGCGACTCGGTCGTATCCGGCCGTGAGGGGCTTAGGCCGGTCCTCGACGAGGCCCTTCACGTGACCCTCGTGTTCCTCGGCCGTCGCGGGCGGGCGCTGGTCGAGACGGTATGGCAGACGGCCGCCGCGGCGGTCGCGGGGCTCCCCGCGCCGACGCTCGCCTCGAGGGGAGCCAAATGGGTTCCACCGCGCCGCGCGCGGGTGCTGGCGCTGGATCTCGAGGACCCCGAAGGGCGGGCCGCAGCCGTGCAAGGGGCGCTGAGTGCGGCCCTGGTGGAGGCCGGGCTGCATGAGGCCGAGCCGCGGCCGTTCTGGCCGCACGTCAGCGTCGCACGCGTTCGCGGAGGCGCGAAGGTGCGAGACAGGGCATTGCCGCCGCCCCCGAGCAGCCGCTTCACCGCCTCCGGGGTGACCCTCTACCGCAGCGACCTGCACCCGTCGGGCGCCCGCTACGTGGCCCTCGAGCGGCTCGATCTCGGTGAGAGCGGCATCTGAAGCGGCCTGCTCCCCCTGAGGTGCAGCGCCGTCCGGGCGGATCGGCCCGGCTCGCCTCCCGGATCGGCACGGTGGCGTCACACAGCCGTAACGCACATCACCCGTTACATCCGATCCTCCTCCTAGCCTCTGGCTTCCAGAGACTGCGAAGGAGTACGAATGGACAAGGATCAGGAGAAGGCCGCCAAGGCCCGGGACGCCGCCCTGAACAGCGCGATCACCCAGATCCAGCGCGAGTTCGGCGAGGGATCGATCATGAAGATGGGGGACGAGGCGTTCGCGGTCAGCGTGTCGTCGATCCCCACGGGGGCCCTGTCGCTCGATCTTGCGCTCGGCGTCGGGGGAATGCCGCGCGGGCGGATCGTCGAGATCTTCGGCCCCGAGTCCTCCGGCAAGACCACACTCGTATACCACGTGCTCGCCGAGGCCCAGAAGCAGGGCGGCATCTGCGCGTTCATCGACGCCGAGCACGCCATGGATCCCGTCTATGCCAAGCGCATCGGGGTGGACGTGGACGAGCTGCTCGTCTCCCAGCCGGACAACGGCGAGCAGGCGCTCGAGATCGCGGACCTGCTCATCCGCTCGGGGACGATCGACGTGGTCGCGATCGACTCCGTCGCCGCGCTCACGCCCAAGGCGGAGCTCGAGGGCCAGATGGGTGACCAGACCGTCGGCCTCCAGGCACGGATGATGAGCCAGGCGATGCGAAAGCTGGCCGGCAACCTCAACCGGGCCAACACGCTCTGCCTGCTCACCAATCAGATCCGGGAGAAGATCGGGGTCATGTTTGGCTCGCCGGAGACCCAGCCCGGTGGCCGGGCGCTCAAGTTCTATTCCTCACAGCGCCTCGACATCCGGCGCATCGAGACCCTCAAGGAGGGCACGGAGGCCGTCGGCAACCGCGTGCGGGTGAAGGTCGTCAAGAACAAGGTCGCGGCCCCGTTCCGCCAGGCGGAGTTCGACATCGAGTACGGAACCGGCATCTCCAGCGAGGGCTGCATCCTCGACCTGGGAATCGAGCACGACATCGTCCAGAAATCGGGCTCGTTCTTCTCCTACGGGGGCGAGCGCCTCGGCCAGGGCCGCAGCAACGCGAAGGGCTACCTGCGCGAGAACTCGGCCAAGGCCAAGGAGATCGAGGCGAAGGTCTACGAGGTGCTTGGCATCGGCCAGGGGCCGCCGGTCGCGGCCGTCGAGCCGGCCGGACCGCCGCCGGGCGTCGACCCGGAGACCGGCGAGGTCCAGGAGAGGGCCGCCTGAGCGGCGATCCGCTCTCGCTCGACGGGGCGGCGGGCGCTCCCGCCCGCTCCGAGCACGAGCGGGCCGTCGAGCTTGCCTACAGGGCGGTATCCACCCGTGATCGCACGATCGCGGAGCTGCGCTCATACCTCGAGCGCAAGCGGGTCGAGCCAGAGGCGATCGAGTACGCGGTCGGAGAGCTCACCGCGGCCGGCTATCTCGACGACGCCCGCTTCGCCGAGCGCTTCGCCGAGGACAAGCGGCTGCTCGAGCGCTGGGGCAGCGAGCGCATAAGGCGAGACCTTCGCAGGCGCGGCGTGCCGCCCGACCTCGTCGAGGGGGCCGTCTCGGAGCAGGAGCGCGGGCAGGAGCTGCGGGCGGCCATCGATCTATTGGCGCAGCGGCTACCCGTGCCTCCGGTCGGCGACCGGGAGCGAGATCGCGCCTGGCGCCTGCTGGTACGCAAGGGCTATGAGCCCGAGCTTGCCTATGAGGCCGTGAGGACGCACGGCCGCCAGACGGCGGCCTGACCGGTCCCTCAGCTCGGGGGCGCGTAGCGGTGGTGCAACATGAGGTCGTTGCCGTCGGGGTCCGTGAAGAACGCCATGTGACAGACCCCGGTGTCCATGGTCTCGGCGGCGAACACGACCCCCTTGGCCCCGAGCTCCTCTCGAGCGGCCTCCATGTCCTCCACATGCAGGGCGAGGTGGGCGTTCTTCTGCGGGGTGAACTCCATCCCGACCTTCGCCGGCTCCCAGATGCCAAAGCATGTCTCGCCCACCCAGAACTCGAACCGGGAGTGCTCGTCCGGGCGCAGCCCGAGCGTCTCCACGTAGAAGGCGCGCGTGCGCTCGGGGTCCTGGGACGGAACGCCGACGAAGTCGAGTTTGCCGATCATGGGACCTCCTCTCTCAGCGAGCGGGCTCGCGGTGGTCGCGGCGAAGACGCCAATCATGACACCCGGTCTCCTGAACGCCCCGTGCACGCGCCAGGGTGCCACAATCGCTCTTCGCAGTCCGACACCGACATGGGAGAGAAGCGTGTGCATGGAGACCGCCCCGCCTCGGCCCCGGCCCCGGCCGGCAATGTGGTTATGCAGTGCGGAAGGATCGTCGGGTACGTGGTGAGTGATGAGGAGGGAAAGCCGCTCCTCGTCCACGAGGACGGGCGTCCGGTGAAGGCCGAGCATGCCCACCGCAAGCCGGTGCCTCCCTACGTCGACGACGACGGGAATCCCCACTGGGCCTACCCAAGCTAGCCTGGAAGAGGATGGAGACCGCTCACAGCACATACGTGTTCGACGTCGGGGAGGCCGAGTTCGAGCGGCGGGTCCTCGAGCGCTCGCGCGCGCTGCCCGTGGTGGTGGACTTCTGGGCGCAGTGGTGCGCACCGTGCCGCGCGCTGGGGCCGGTGCTCGAGCGGGCCGTCGGCGGGCGTGGGGGGAGGGTCGAGCTGGCAAAGGTGGACGTCGACTCCAATCCGGCCCTGTCGACGCGCTTCGGGGTGCAGGGCATCCCGGCCGTGAAGGCCTTTCGCGATGGCTCGGTGGCATCCGAGTTCACCGGTGCGCTGCCGGCGCCGAGGGTCGAGAGCTTCCTCGACGCGCTCTTGCCCTCCGAGGCCGAGGAGCTGGCCGCTCAGGCAGCGGGCGAGGGTGACGAGCAGGGTCTGCGGCGCGCGCTTGAGCTTGATCCGAGGCAGGCCGCCCCCGCAGTGGCCTTGGCCCGGCTCCTCCTTCGCCGTGGCGAGCGTGGCGAGGCCCTCGCCGTGGTGGATCCCATCGCCGCGACCGACTTCTTGGCGGCCGGACTGGCCGCGCGCGCGCGGCTCGAGCTCGGGGAGGAGCCTCCAGGCGATGCCTTCGCGGCATGGGACCAAGCCGACCACGAGCGCGCGCTCGAGCTGCTGCAGGCGGCCGTGGCAGACACCTCCGACCCAGGCCGCCGCGACGCCCTCCGCGCGGTGATGGTTGCGATCTTCACGGAGCTCGGGGCCGACCATCCCCTCGCCGGGGAGCACCGGCGCAGGCTCGCGGCGACGTTGAGCTGACAGACGAGCCCCGGCGCCGATGCCCGCGAGCTCCCTCGTGCGCGGGCGCCAAGTGGTTGCGGACGGCAACCGCCGGTAATACGCTCTGGGCGAGCGGCCGGCAAGGCCACCGTGAGAGTCATCACCATGCAAGCAAGCTTCGTTGCAGCGCTTCGATCATTCCGGTAACGCAAGAACCAGCCACTTGAGACCTCAGCAAGGCAAACCCCCGGACGTACCCGAGAGGAGGATCAGAGCGCGTCCATAGATGAAGTCGTGCACGCCCCCGGAAGGCGTGCGACTGCGCGAGGCAGTCCCGAACTCTCCCGGTGACGAGTCCGTCGCTCGATCAAGGGAAGCTAGCCCGGCGCTCTTGGCGCCCGGATGAGGAGACTGCGAGATGGAGATCCTGCTGGCGGGACTGGTAGCCGCGGCTGTGGCCACGGCGGTGGTGCTCGTAGCCCTCCGCGCCCGCGGCGCGCCCGCGGTAGCCGCTCCCAGCCCCGCCCCGTCCGACGCGCCGGCCTCACCCGCCTCCGATGGATCAGCCAGGACTTCGGGCACCACTGCACGTTCGCGCCTAGGACGTGAGGACGCGGATGCCGACCTGCGGGCCCGCCGGGGCGAGCTCGCCCGCCTCGAGGAGCGCCTGCGGGCAAAGGAGGCCTCGGCGGACTCCCGGCTTGCCGAGCTGGAGGCTCGCGAGCGCTCCATCGAGAACAAGGCGCGCAGCCTCCAGGTCACCAAGGAGCGCATCGAGGACGACCGGCAGTCTCAACTGCGCGAGCTGGAGCGGGTGGCGGGGCTGAGCGCCGGGCAGGCGAAGCAGATCCTCATGAGCGAGCTCGAGGACGAGCTGCGCCACGAGAGCGCCCGCCTCATCCGCCAGGTTGAGGAGGAGACCCGCCACGACGCCGACCGGCGGGCGCGCAGCATCCTCGCCGCCTGCATGCAGCGAGTGGCGGCAGGCCACGCGGTGGAGAGCACAGTCTCGACCGTGGAACTCAAGTCCGACGAGCTGAAGGGCCGCATCATCGGTCGCGAGGGCCGCAACATCCGCGCGCTCGAGACCCTCACCGGGATCGACATCATCGTGGACGACACTCCCGGCGCGGTACTCCTCTCCGGCTTCGACGGCGTGCGCCGGGAGATCGCCCGGATCACCCTCGAGAAGCTGCTCCAGGACGGCCGGATCCACCCTGCTCGAATCGAGGAGGCCTACTACCAGGCGCGCTCGGAGATCGATCAGCGGGTCGCCGAGGTCGGTGAGCGGGCCGCATTCGAGGCCAACGTCGGCACGCTTCACCCGGAGCTTTCGAAGCTGCTCGGGCGGCTTCACTACCGCACGAGCTACGGGCAGAACGTGCTCCACCACTCGATCGAGTGCTCTCGCCTGGCGTCGTTGCTCGCCGCGGAGCTGGGAGCCAGCCCGAAGACGGCCGCGCGTGCCGCGTTGCTGCACGACCTCGGCAAGGCGGTCTCGCATGAGGTCGAGGGCCCCCACGCGCTCGTGGGAGGGCAGCTTGCCCGCCGCTACAAGGAGTCCGAGGCGGTGGCCCACGCCATGGAGGCTCACCACGACGAGGTGGAGATGAAGACCGTGGAGGCGATGATCGTGCAAGTTGCCGACGCGGCCTCGGGTGCACGCCCCGGTGCCCGCGGCGAGTCACTCGAGCACTACGTCACCCGCCTGCGCGACCTGGAGGAGATCGCCGGCCGCCACAAGGGCGTCGAGAAGGTCTACGCGATGCATGCCGGGCGGGAGATCCGGGTGATCGTGCGCCCCGAAGACGTGGACGACGACACCGCCACGCTCCTCTCGCACGACATCGCCCGCGCGGTCGAGAAAGAGGTGGAGTACCCCGGCCAGATCAAGGTCACGGTGATAAGGGAGAGCCGCGCGACCGACTACGCGCGCTGACCGGGACCCCGGGCGCTAGGACTCGAGCGTCGCCTCCACGGCGATGTCGATGTTGCCCTTGAGCGCGCCGGAGATCGGGCAGCCCTCACCCGCCGCGCGCGCCGCCTCCGAAAACGCATCCTGGTCGATGCCGGGCACGCGGCCTCGAACCGCGATGTGCGAGTGCCTGACGCCCTCGTCGGGGTCGAACTCCACGCTCGCGGTGGCCTCGAGCCGCTCGGGCGGCGTGCCGGCCTCCGCCAGCTCGTGGGAGAGCGCCATGCAGAAGCACGACGAGTGCGCCGCCGCCAGCAGCTCCTCGGGGCTTGTCTTGTCCGCGGCTCGCGCGGTGCGCGAGGCCCAGCTCACCTCCACGGCGGGAAACGCTCCGCTGTCTGGCGTACTCTGTCCGGCCCCGTGGGCCAAGTCCCCTTCCCAACGGGTGATCGCACTGCTCTGAACAGCCATAGGCCTCCGTTCAACCGGGTCAAGCGGACCATACAGCTCCGCTCGCCTCGGCGGCGGTGATCTTCCACGGGCCGAGCCCAGCGCCCGCCGAGCGCGATAATCGCCCTCGTGACCGAGGCCTCGCCACACGACAAATCCACATCCGACGGGTACGCCGGGCGCCACATCCTTCTCATCGGGTACGACGAGCTGACGGAGGTGACCGACCGCGCCCTGACCGCGGCCGGCGCCCAGGTCATGCACCTGCGCAATCCCAACGACCGTGCGGTACGCAAGGCGCTCACCCCGGAGATCGACTCGGTGGTCGTGCTCTCCCAGGACGATCACGTCTCGCTGCGCCTGGCGCTGATCATCGAGAACGCCCGCCCCGGTGTTCCGCTCGTGGTCACGGTCTTCGGGCGCATCGTGGCCTCCCAGCTGCAGCGCGCCGTTCCCAGCGCCCGGGTGGTGTCGATGGCCGACATCGTGGTGCCCTCGCTCGCCGGTCCATGCTTCGACAACCGGTTGCTGTCTGTCAGCCGCAGGCCTGAGGGCCTCATGGGGGTGATGATGCGCGACGATGGTCCAGACCTCGTCCCGATCGAGCCCTACAGGGCCTCGCTGAGACAGCGGCTGGTGGCCAACCTCGGCGCGCTGCTCAGCCCCTTCGAGTTGAGCGCGCGCATTCTGCTGGCGGGCCTGCTCGGCTTTCTCCTCATTCTCGTGCTCGACATGGCCGTCTTGGCGATCGCGCTCGACGAGTCGCTCGTCGAGGCCTTCTACTCGGCCACGAAGACGATCGTCACGGTCGGCCCGAACCCGCTCGTCGATGACGCTCCGAGCTGGCTCAAGGTCTTCTCGGCCGTGGCGATGCTGGCCGCCCTCGGCTTCACCGCCATCTTCACCGCCGGGGTGGTGGACCGGCTGCTGAGCCGCCGCCTGACCGCGATCGTCGGCCGGCGCTCGGTGCCCCGTCGCGACCACATCGTGGTGGTCGGGCTCGGTCAGGTGGGGCTGCGGCTGTGCCTGCTCCTCCAGGAGCTGGGCGTACCTGTGCTGGCGGTGGAGTCCGACCCGGGGAGCTACCACGTCGACCGGGCCAAGGACTACAGCATCCCGGTGGTCATAGGCCGTGGCGGCAGCCGCTTCCTGCTGCGGCGGCTATGCCTGAGGCGCGCCCGCGCCCTGGCCGCGGTGACCTCCGACGAGGTGGAGAACATCTCGATCGTCGTGGCCGCGCTCGGGATGCGCAGCGACATCCGCACCATCCTGCGCGCGGGGCGCGGCGAGGTGGTCAACGAGACCCGCTCGCTGTTCGCGATCGGCGTGGTGCGCGACGTCTACCGCATCGGCGGCACGCTGATGGCGGCGGCCGCGCTCGGCTCGGAGGCCGAGGAGGCGTTCCTGCACGACAAGACGGTCTACCTGATCCAGCCCGACGGCCGGATCGAGCCCTTCGAGGCCGACCTCGAGGCTGCGCGCGACGCCGAGCTCGAGGCCGCGAGCGAGCCGGCCACGTTCGAGGGCGCCACGCGCGAGTAGCGCTTTCGGGGCGCCGGTCCCCGCGCCACTATCGTTCCCAGGCGATGAAGAGCTACCACCTGACCACCTTCGGGTGCCAGATGAACGAGCACGACTCCGAGCGGATGAAGGGCATGCTCGAGTCGCTCGGCTACCACGAGGCCGGCTCCCGCGAAGAGGCCAACCTCATCCTGTTCAACACCTGCTCGATCAGGGAGTCGGCGGACTCGCGCTTCATCGGCCACCTCGGGGAGGCAAAGCGGCTGAAGAGCGAGGACCCCTCCCGCGTCGTGGGGGTGGGCGGCTGCTGGTCGCAGTCGATGAAGGAGCGGGTCTTCGATCAGTTTCCCTTCGTCGACGTTGCGTTCGGACCGGGACAGGTAAACAGGCTGGCGGAGTTCCTGACCAGCGACAGCATCACCGCCCAGGGCTACTTCGAGTTCGAGGGCTTCACCGGGCACCTGCCGATGAGACGGGCCCGTGAGTTCCAGGCCTGGGTGCAGATCTCCGTCGGCTGCAATTGCGTCTGCTCCTACTGCATCGTGCCCTCCACGCGCGGGCGCGAGGTCTCCCGGCCGGCGGACGAGCTGGTTGCCGAGGTGGAGCGCCTGGCGGCCGACGGGGTGCGGGAGGTCACGCTGCTGGGACAGAACGTGAACTCCTACGGTCGCGACCTGCCCAAGGGCCACAAGGCAACCTTCGCGGAGCTGTTGGCAAAGGTGGACGCCGTCGAGGGCATCGAGCGCCTGCGCTACACGAGTCCCCACCCGAAGGACATGAGGGAGGACGTGATCCGCGCCCACGCGGAGCTTCCCTCCCTCTGCGAGCACATCCACCTGCCGCTGCAGTCGGGCTCGAGCCGGGTGCTCAAGGCCATGCGGCGCACCTATGACCGCGAGCGCTACCTCGACCGCGTCCGGATGATCCGCGACATCGTGCCCGACTGCTCGATCACCACGGACATCATCGTCGGCTTCCCGGGGGAGACCGAGCACGAGTTCGAGGCGACGCTCGAGGTCGTGGAGGAGGTCCGCTACGACTCGGCCTTCACGTTCGTGTTCTCCCCGCGCCGGGGCACCGCCGCGGCCGAGCTCCCCGAACAGCTTCCGCACGCGGTCAAGCGCCCGCGAATGGAGCGGCTGGTCGATGCCGTGCAGCGAATCGCAGCCGAGCGCTCCCAGCGCTTCGTCGGGCGCACGATGGAGGTGCTCGTGGAGGGACCGTCCCGCACCGACCCGGAGCGCCTGCGCGGCCGCATCCGGCACAACAAGACGGTGAACTTCGCGCGGGACGTCGCCCGCTCCGCCGAGCCGGGCCGGCTGGTGGACGTGCCGATCGCCTCCGCCACGAGCACCACGCTGGCGGGCAAGCAGCGCGAGCGCATGGAAACGGATGCGAAGGATTCCGCGTCCATGCGGAATCCTTCAACGGATGCGAAGGATTCCGCGTCCATGCGAGCGGATCCATCCGCCGTTGCCTGACCCGTCGCCGCCCGTGGTGGTGGCCATCTTCGGACCCACGGGCGTCGGGAAGACCGCGGTGGCGGTGGCCCTCGGGCAGATCCTGAAGGCGCGTGGTGAGGATCCGGTGGCGATCTCCGCGGACGCCCTGCAGGTCTACGAGGGGCTCGAGGTGCTCACCGGTGCGGCCACCGCCTCCGAGCGCGAGCAGCTCGAGCACCGCCTGATCGCCTTCGTGTCGCCCAGCAAGCCCTTCAATGTGGGGAGCTACATGCGCCTCGCGCATGCCGAGATCGACGCGCTGCTCGCGGAGGGCCGGCGCCCGATCGTGGTCGGGGGCACCGGCCTCTACCTGCGCGCCGCGCTGGCGGACCTGTCGCTCGAGAAGGTACCCCCCGGAGAGAGCTCGGAGCTGTGGTCGGGTACGACCCGTCACCCCTCGCTGATCTTCGGACTCGTGATGGACCGGCCCACGCTCTACGAGCGAATCGAGACGCGGGTGGAGGCCATCGTGGCGGCGGGCGCCGAGGCCGAGGTGCGAGCCGCGGCTGCCGCCGGCACGTCGAGGACCTCCCGCAAGGCCCTCGGCTTCGATCACCTGCTGAGCGGGGACGTGGACGGGCTGAAGCTCCGGACCCGCAACTACGCCAGGCGCCAGCTCGCCTGGATGCGAAAGATGCCGGGGGTGCACACGATCGACGTGACCGATAGAAAGCCCTCCGAGGCGGCGGACGAGATCGCCGCCCGGCTGCCATAGAGTCCCGGGCCGTGCGGTTCGAGAAGTGGCAGGCGCTCGGAAACGACTACGCCGTGATCGAGGAGCGGGAGCTGCCCTTCGAGCTCACCCCGGAGCGCGTCCGCGCGTTCTGCGCCGCCCACACCGGCGTGGGAGCCGACGGCGTCCTGCTGCTCTCAGAGAGCGCGGAGCGGGGCTTCGTGGCGGCGCTGCGGATCTTCAACCCCGACGGCTCTGAGGCCGAGCTCTCGGGCAACGGCGTCCGCGAAGCGGTGATGTACCTGCGCCGCTCGGGCTGGACCGGCGACGACATCTTCTCCCTCTCCACGGCCGCCGGCGAGGTCCGCCCGCGTATCACCGGCCCGACCACCTGCACGGTGGACATGGGACGCGCCAGCCTCCGCTCGAAGGACTTCCCGTCGGGACCGGACGACGGCACCGGCACGCTCGAGGCCGCCGGACGCGAGCTGTCCTTCCAGCACGTCTCGATCGGCAACCCCCAGTGCGCGATCGAGGTCGGCGAGGAGCTTGAAAGGCTCGACCTCCGTCAGCTCGGGCCCCCGATCGAGGCACACGAGCTCTTCCCGAACCGCACGAACGTGTCCTTCTGGCGCCGGGACTCCGACTCCGCCATCACGGCGCGCATCTTCGAGCGCGGGGTGGGGGAGACCATGTCCTCGGGCACCGGGGCCACCGGGGCGGCCATCGCCGCCGTCCTGCGCGGCCTCGACGGCAAGGTCACCGTCCACCTCGACGGCGGCGAGCTCGAGGTGGAGGTGGGGGAGGACCTGCACGTGAACCTGACCGGTTGGGCGCTGCCCGTCTACCGTGGCGAGCTCAGCGACGAATTTCTGGAGGCCCTGAAGGTCATATGAGGACTAGTGAGCGGCTCGACCGCCTGCCCCCGTACCTGTTCGCCGAGCTCGAGCGCAAGATCGCCGCCAAGCGCGCGGCGGGCGTCGACGTGATCAGCCTCGGCATCGGAGACCCCGACACACCCACTCCCGAGAACACCGTCGACGCGCTCGCGAGCGCCGCGGCCGACCCCGGCACCCACCGGTACCCGTCCAATCGCGGTCGCCCGGAGCTGCGCGAGGCGGTCGCCCGCTTCTATGCCCGGCGCTTCGGCGTCGAGCTCGACCCGGAGACGCAGGTCGTGCCCGCGCTTGGCGCCAAGGAGGCCATCTTCAACCTCAACCTGGCCTTCCTCGACCCCGGCACGGCGGCGCTGGCGGCCGATCCGGGCTACCCCGTCTACACGGGCGGACCACTGCTGGCCGGCGGGGAGGTCGAGCTGATGCCGCTCCTTCCGGAACGCGGCTTCACGCCAGATTTGCTGGCGATACCCGCCGAGGTGCTCTCCCGCGCCCGGCTCATGTACCTCAACTACCCGAACAACCCGACCGGCGCGGTGGCGCCGTCCGGGTTCTTCCAGGAGGTGGTGGCCTTCGCGCAGGACCACGACTTCCTCGTGGTGCACGACGCCGCCTACACCGAGACCACCTTCGACGGCTACGTGGCCCCGAGCTTCCTCGAGACGCCGGGCGCGAAGGAGGTCGGCATCGAGGTGTTCTCGCTGTCCAAGGGCTACAACATGACTGGCTGGCGGACGGCGGCGGTGGTGGGCAGCCCCGAAGCGGTGGAGGCCTATAGACGACTCAAGACCAACGTCGACTCGGGCATGTTCGAGGCGGTCCAGCTGGCCGCGGCGTCCGCGCTCGACGGTGGCGATGAGGTGCCTCGCCAGATGAGCCGGGTCTACGAGCGCCGCCGCGACCTGGTGGTCGGCGCACTGCGGGAGATCGGCGTCGAGGTGGCCTCGCCGAAGGCCACGATATACGTTTGGGCGCCCGTCCCGGAAGGGCACACATCGGCCTCCTACTGCGAGCTCGTGCTCGAGGAGTCGGGGGTGGCGGTGTCGCCCGGCGGGGCCTACGGACCCAATGGGGAGGGCTTCTTCCGTATATCGCTCACCGTGGCCGATGAGCGCCTCACGGAGGCGATGGGGCGTTTGCGCGAGGGGCTCCGGGTAGGCTCCGGCCCATGAAGACATGGGACGTGAGCGGCCTCGACGTCGAGGCGCACAAGCCGGAGATCCTGTCATCGGGCGACGCCGCTCGCGTGATCGCGCTGCACCTGCCCGAGGGCGAGCAGCTCCAGGAGCACAAGGTGCACGAGCGGGCGTGGGCGATCGTGGTCGCCGGAGAGGTTGAGATCACCGCGAGCGACGGGGAGCCCGCCGTGGGCGGCCCCGGTCTGCTGGCCGAGTTCGACCCGAAGGAGCCACACGAGCTCACCGCCCGGTCTGACTGCCGGCTGCTGCTCTTCCTGGCGCCGTGGCCCGGCGAGGGCCATCCGGGAACGATGCCGCTCGAGGAGAAGGCAAACGCGCGCGAGCGCGCCCACCAGCGGGCCGAGGGCTAGCAAACTGGCCGCAAGGGGCTGCCTGAGCCCCGTGCGCTCGACGCACCTCGTCCGGCCGGTCGGCGACGGCGAGCAGCTTCTCGGCTAGCTCCTGGGGCATGCTGGCGCCGGACATCGCCGCCATGCGCTCGACCTGACGGACGTTGGTGATGGGCATGACGCCCGGCAGGACAGGGGCCTCGGCGCCGCGCGCGCGCATCTCGTCCACCAACGCGAAGTAGTCCTCCGCTCGGTGAAAGAACTGAGTGAGGCCGAAGTCGGCCTCCCGCAGCTTGGCGGCCTGGTGTTGCCAATCGGCCTCACGCGACGGCGCCGCCGGGTGACCTTCGGGATGGAGCGCCACCCCGACGCCCGGGAAGCCCAGTTCCCGCGCGAGCCGGACCAGCTCGACCGCGTATCGAGGTGCGCCTCCTGGCAGCGCGTCGGTCGCCGACAGCGGCGGGTCGCCGTGGAGGGCGAGCAGGTTGTCCACTCCCGCCCGGCGATAGCGCTCCATGAGCTCGACGAGCTCTGCCCTGGGGTGCGCCGCGCAGGTCAGGTGCGCGAGCGGCGGCAGGGGTCAGTCCACAAGTCGCACGACCAGGTCGTGTGTGCGCTCCCGGGTCGAACCGCCGGCACCGTACGTTATGGCGACGAACGCTGGCCCCAACCCCGCCAGCTCGTCGAGTGCCGCCTCCAGCGCTGCGGCGGAGTCGGGGGAGCGGGGCGGCCACAGCTCAAAGGAGACGAAGCGGCCGGCACCGACGCCTTCAGCGACCGTTGGCATCCGCGCAGAGTAGCCAGCGGGGATCTACAGGCTTTGACCTCGGACCGCCGCCCCCAAGGCCGACCGCTCGCCTGGTCTCGGGGCCGGCTTGCCGGGGCCGCTTGCCCCCACGAATGCGTCTAGGCCACTAGACTTTGGCGTCGGGTCTAGTATAGTAGACGCCAATGGCCCTAGACGAAGCATCGTTGCGCTCAACCGAGAGGGCTCGAGCACGGCTACTCGACCTCGAGCACGAGGCCGAGCGGGCACGCGTGGACTTTCACCACGGCCTCCGCCGCTTGCACGCGGCGGGGGGGTCGCTGCGCGAGATCGCCGAGCACTTCGCGCTCAGCCACCAGCGCGTTCATCAGATCGTCGACACGCCGGGGGGCGCCGGTCGGAAAGGGAAGGGCATCGTGTTGCTGGAGCACATCAAGGATCGGGTCCGCGACTGGGGTGGATTCACGCGTTTCACCAAGGACGCTCGGGCCGTCGTCGAGCGCGCGCAAGAAGAAGCCCGGGACTTGGGTCATGGGAAGGTCGGCACCGAGCACGTGCTCTTGGGGCTCCTGGGCGCCGAGGACGAGACGGCCGCGCGAATCCTCAAGGGGCTCGGCGTCGAGCGCTCCGCGGCTCGAGACGAGATCGTGCGTGCCGTCGGGTGCGGCGATGCGGTGCCGACGGGAAGGCAGCCGCCGTTCACCCCGCGAGCCAAGAAGGTGCTCGAGCTTTCGCTGCGTGAAGCGCTCGCCTTGCAGCACGACTACATCGGGACAGAACACATCCTCCTCGGCCTCGTGAGGGAGTCTTCCGGCCTGGCCGCTCGCGTCCTGCGCGACCTCGGGGCCGACCCGGGCCGGGTGCGGGCCGAGACGAAGCGCGCGCTCGACGCTGGGACGAGTTGAGGACGCGCGTGAGGGCGCGCCTTATGCCGTCGAGGGACACGCCCTCCCCAGCCTGCGGCTTGGGAGGCGTCGAGGCGGGTGGCCTCGGTCGAGGAGAGGTCGCCTCGGCCGGGCGCGCCTAGACTGGTGACGGATGGATCGCGGACGCAACGGGCGAAACCTCGAGACTCGCCACGCGGGGCAGGCGCCCAAGCCACGGGCGCGCCAGCGCGCGTTCTGCATCGCCGCCGGCCCGGAGGAGCCGCACCTGTCCGAGCTGCGGGAGCTTCTGCGCACGGCCGGGGTTGCCGTGGTGGGAGAGATGACCCAGCGGCGCCCCGCTCCGGACCCCGACCGCTACTTCGGCAAGGGAAAGCTGGCCGAGCTCAAGCGGGCAATCGAGGAGAGCGATGCCAACCTCGTGGCCTGCGACGACGAGCTGCTTCCACGCCAGGAGCGCAACCTCGAGCAGGCGGTGGGACTCCCGGTGATCGACCGGACCGCTGTGATCCTCGACATCTTCGCCGACCACGCCGGCTCCGCGGAAGGAAAGCTGCAGGTCGAGCTGGCACAGCTGGAGTACTACCTCGCCCGGATGCGCGGGTTGTGGACCCACCTCGAGCGCCTCGGCGCCGGGATCGGCACGAGGGGACCGGGCGAGAGCCAGATCGAGACCGACCGCCGCCTGGCGCGCGACCGCATCGCGGCGCTTCGCCGCCGCCTCGAGGACACCAAGGGCACGCGCCGGGTGATGCGCTCGGAGCGCGAGCGCGCCGGTCTGCCCACCGTGGCCCTGGCCGGGTACACCAACGCGGGTAAGTCGACGCTCCTCAACGCGCTGACCGGCGCCGAGGTGGGGGTGAGGGACCGCCTGTTCCACACGCTCGACCCCACCACCCGCTCGTTCGAGATCGACGGGCGCAGCTACCTGATGACCGACACGGTGGGCTTCATCCGCAAGCTGCCCCACCAGCTCGTGGAGGCCTTCGGCGCGACGCTCGAGGAGGCGCTCGAGGCCGACCTCCTGCTGCACGTGGCGGACGCCTCCGCGCCCGAGGAGGACCTCACGGAGATGCTCGAGGCCGTCGAGGAGGTGCTGGCCGAGATCGGCGCCGCCGACCGCCCGCGCCTGCTGGCGCTCAACAAGATCGACCTGATCGACCCCGAACGCCGACGGGAGCTGTCGTTTCGCTTCCCGCGGGCCCTGCAGGTCTCCGCCGAGACGGGGGAGGGCCTCGAGGCACTGCGCGAGGCGATCGGGTCGCGCTTCCTCGCAACCCTCAGGCCCATGGAGCTGCTCATGCCCTACGACGAAGGCGGGCGCATGTCCGAGCTGCACGAGGTGGCCGGCGAGATGGAGCGCGAGCACACGCCCGAGGGCGTGAAGGTGAGGGTGCGGGTTCCGTCCTTCGCGGCTGCGCGCTTCGAGCGCTTTGCGGTGGACGGGACCGGCGCGAACGGACGGCGAGGCGCTGGTGCGGACGGCACCTCGGCAGACGGGCAGGACGACGCAACTGCGGACGGCACCTCGGCAGACGGGCAGGACGATACGACCGCGGAAGACACCCCGGCAAACGGCGGATGACGCTGCGGTACGTCCGGCTGTCGGAGGCCGCGCTCGCTCCTGCGCGTGCGCACGGCAGCGACGCCGGCTTCGACCTGCACGCCGCCGAGTCCGCCTCGCTCGAGCCCGGCGAGCGGGCCAGCGTGGGCACGGGGATCGCCGTTGCGATCCGCGAGGGACAGGCGGGACTTGTCCTCCCGCGCTCGGGGCTCGCCGCGCGCCACGGGATCTCGGTGGTGAACGCGCCCGGCCTGATCGACCCCGGCTACCGCGGCGAGCTACGGGTCCTGCTGCTCAACACGGACCCCGAGGCGCGCTTCGAGGTCTCGCCGGGCGACCGCATCGCCCAGCTCGTGATAGTTCGTCATGAGGCCCCGGAGCTCGAGGAGGTGGCCTCGCTGGACGCGACCGCGCGGGGCACCGCAGGGTTCGGCTCCACCGGAGGGTTCGGCTCCACCGGAGCGTGACGCGCGCCAGAGAACCCGGCGCTCGCCCCCGAGTCCCGGCGTACGGTGTCGTCCGCACCCCAGTGCTCGGCGGGCGTCATGCCCTACACCCCCGCCGCTCGGCGCGCCGAGGCGTGGGCGGCCTCTTCCATGCGGTCGTCGAGCGGTCGCAGCTCCACCTCCAGGGCCAGCTCGATCAACCGGTCGGCCAGCCACACGTTCTTTGGCAGGAGGGGACCGTGGAGGTAGGTCCCGATCACGTTCCCCCGGAGGACGCCCTCGAAGCCGTCGTCTCCGTTGTTGCCATGGCCGCTGAGCACCCTTCCCAGCGGCCGCTCGCCGGCTCCCAGGTATGTGCGCCCGCCGTGGTTCTCGAAGCCGGCGATCACCCGCGGGCCGGTGCCGAGGTCGGTCTCGATGGCGCAGTTGCCGATCAGGCGCTCACCCTCCCCACGCACGGTGTGCAGGTCCACCAGCCCGACCCCGGGGATCTCGTCATCTCCGGCGCGGTAGTTGTGCCCCAGTAGCTGATACCCGCCGCATACCCCCAGCACCACGGCACCGCGCTCATTAGCCCGGTGAAGTGCGTCGCGCTTGGTGGCCACCATGTCCTTGGCCACCGCGGCCTGGTCACGATCCTGGCCCCCGCCCATGTAGAAGAGGTCGTGGGCACATGAGTCGAGTGCCTCGCCGAGGCTCGAGGCGCCGAGCTCGAAGCCCAGGCCGCGCCATTCACAGCGCGCGCGCAGCACGGCGATGTTCCCGCGATCGGCGTAGATATTCATGAGCTCGGGGTAGAGCGCACATACGCGCAACGTGGCGCTCATCCGGCTTCCAGCATGACCACGGCGCTTCCCACGTAGTCGCGCGTGGCAGGCACGGAGCGCAGGGGGCGCACCCGGAATCCGGCCGCCAGCCCTTCCGCCTCTAGGGCATCGGGGGCGATGGAGTCGAGCACGATCGTCGTCAGCTCCTGTGTCAGCTCCCCCTCGGGAGACACGGCCTGGCGGTGGCGGTCGATCGCCACCCCTCCGTTCTCGGGGCGCACGCCGACGGGCGTCGAGGAGAGCACCCAGCCGCCCTCCTCGAGGATGTCAGGGAGCGGTGGCAGCGCCTCCTCGGCGGGCACCGCGTCGAATGGATCCGCCAGCGCGATCGCCAGCAGGCCGCCGGGCACGAGGTGCCGGCGCATCGCGGAGAGCATCGAGGCCCGCCCGGGCGCTCCGCCCAGGAGCTGTGCCACCTGCATGGGGAGGATCACCAGCTCGTGGCGGGTGCCGAGGTCAAGCGAGCGCGCGTCCGCGGTCATCGCATCGGCAGGCAGCGAGCGCTCGCGTGCGCGCTCGTTCAGCACCGCCACCAGCTCGGGCTCGGCGTCGACGCCTACCACCTCCGACCCGCGGGCGGCCAGGTCGAGCGCCACGCGGCCGGTGCCACAGCCCACGTCCAGAACGGGGCCGCCGCGCTCCTCGGCGAGCTCGCGCCACAGCGGCAGATCGGCGTGGTAGGAGGCGCATTCCACGTCATGCCAGGCCGCCGCCCAGCCGGCGATCACGGCGCCCCCTCCTCCCCGGGCGGCGCCCCCGGGAGGTCGATTCGCTCAAGGTCCCAGATCGGGAGCCCCTCGAGCGAGTAGGAGGCGAGGAACGACTCATACTCCGCCTGGCCGAGCGCGCGGAAGCCGGCGTGGACCTTGCGCTCATAGTCGCGCGAGACCACCGCGGTTCCCTCCGCGCGCGCCCTGCGCAGGCGCTCGCGCCCCTCGGCGGAGCCCACATAGGCCCAGACGCGTCCCGGTGGGGACTCGATGGAGGCGGTCACGTCCACGCGATCGTAGTTGCGCTCGCGCCGGTCGAGGCGCTCGAGCTCGCCGGGCGCGACCGGCCGGCAGACGCCGCTCACCGAGCCGGCGGGCTCGGGCAGCAGGTCGAGGAACGCCACGAAGACCAGCGGGCGGGAGCCGTCTGACCGGCGCAGGTACATCTTGTAGCCCGGGATCCCGCGGGAGTTGTCGGTGGCCACGCCCCAGGCTCGCCGCACGCCGTGGAGGCGCGTGAGCGCTGCTCCCGGCCCGCCGTCGGTGACGAGCGAGGCGTAGCCGAAGACGTGGTCTAACTCCAACGCCTTCTCCAACTCGACGCTCGGGCGTTAAGAACCCTACGCGCGGGATGGCTGGGGCTGGCAACGACCTTGGCGGGACAGGAGGTGGTGGCAGCTGCGGCGCCCCTGACCGGATAGCGAGCATAACCTCGATAGGTGGCGGGCGGGATCGGAGCTGCGGCAGCTATGCCCGGATAGCGAACATAACCGCGACAGGCCCCCGAAGGAATCCCAACTGCCGCAGCTATGCCCGCGTGAGCGGGAAAGGCCTCGGGCGCCATAGCGGGGTTGTGTGTCAGTCCGCCCACCGGCCAGCCAGCCCGCGCCGCGCGAGCAGCTCGCGCAGCTCGATCAGCGCCGTGTAGGTGGGCAGGGCATAGAGGGTGCCGGCGCCGTCTGCGCCCGCCGCGACCGCCGCGTCGAGGGAGCGGGCAAGGTCCCGGTCGACCTGCGGCTGAGCCTCGATTCCTGCGTACTTGAGCCTGAGCGCCATCTCCTCGGCGCGCGTGCCCGAGCAGCTCACGCGCCGCACGTGTCCGGCGAGCACCTCGAAGTCGACATCCCAGATCCACGACACGTCGCGCCCGTCAGCGATCCCGTCGTTCAGGGCGATCCACAGATCGAGCTGCCCGTCCTCCAGGGTGAGCGTTCTCAGCACCTCGTTGGCGCCGGCGGGGTTCTTGACGAGCAGGATCGACACCGGGCGCGAGCCAACCTCGATCGTCTCCACCCGCCCGAACGCACCGCCGAAGCCCGACAGGCCCGCGCGGACGTCCTCGAGGGAGACCCCCAGCTCGAGCGCCAGCGCCGTCGCTGCCACCGCGTTGTAGACGTTGTAGAGGCCGGGCACCGGAAGCTCTGCCTCGAGCTCGCCCTGGGGCGTGCAGATCGTGAAGCGGGCGCCCGACATGCCCTTCAGCTCCACCGCCCTCGCCGCCACCTCGGGTGGGGGTCGCTCGCGCCCGCAGCCCGGGCAGCGGTAGTGGCCCATGTGCCCGAGCAGGATCGTCCGATAGACGTACGGGGTGCCGCAGTTGCGGCAGCGCTTGGAGTCGGCCGCGTGGCCGAGCTCCGCGAGCGCCTGCGAGTCGTCGTCGATCCCGAAGTAAACGACTCCGTCCTGGCCGCGTCCGAGGTCTGCCACCAGCGGATCGTCTGCGTTCAGCACGAACCTGGCGCGGCCTGCGTCCTCTGCCACGAGCTCGGCCCAGCGGTCGGCGATCAGCTCGAGCTCGCCGTACCGGTCGAGCTGGTCGCGGAAGAGGTTTGCCAGCAGGTAGGTCCGCGGCCGCACGGCACGAGCCACCGCGGGCAGCCAGGCCTCGTCGACCTCGAACAGGCCCAGCTGGTCGCTTCCCCTCTTTGCGTCGAGCAGCGCGGTGGCCACCCCCCAGGCCATGTTCGAGCCGGCACGGTTGTGCACCACCGGCTGGCCGGCCTCCCGCAGGACGGCCGCCACCATGGCCGCCATCGTGGTCTTGCCGTTGGTGGCGGAGATCAGCACCGATCCTCGGTCGAGCTCTCGCGCCATCCGCTCAAGCGCCCGTGGCTGCGCGCGGAGGAGCATCCGCCCGGGCAGCGTGGTCCCTCCGCCCCTACCGGCCGCGCGCGAGAGGCGCCGCACGCCCCGGGCCATTGCCTGCCATGCACGGAGCATCAGCGGGGCACGATGACGCGCAGGCAGCGGGGCTCCACGCGCAGCGTGGCCGGCAGGGCGCCGACCGGATCACCGTCCGCGTAGATGTCGAACGGCCGGTCGGCCGCCACCTCGACCACCGATCCACGCAGCACCCGGACATTCGGATCGGAGGTGTGCGTGCCCTTGAAGAGCTTCGGCAGCGAGCTCAGGGCGCGGAGCTTGGGCCGCTTGCCGGTCATCACGACGTCGAGCCGTCCATCGTCGAGCTCTGCGTTCGGGGCGATGAACATCCCGCCGCCGTAAGCGCGCGAATTTGCCACCGCCACGGAGTAACCCGTGAACTCGATGGGGGCGCCGTCGACCACGACGGTGAATCGCGCCGGGCGCCACCCCGCCAGGGCTCGAAGGGCGGCGTACAGGTAGACCAGGTTGCCGCGGATCAGATGCGCCTCGTTGGCTATCCGGTTTGCGTCGGAGTCGAATCCGAAGCTGGCGACGGACAGGTAAGGGGTGCCCTCCACCTGCGCCACGTCGAGCTTCTTCTCCTCGCCCTCCACCGCCAGCCGCGCGGCGAGGGTGGGCTCGGTGGGTATGCCGAGCACGCGGGCCAGGTCGTTTCCCCGCCCCCCCTGCAGAATCGCCAGTGCGGACCCGGTGTGGCGCAGCGCTCCGGCGATCGGTCGCAGCAACCCGTCGCCGCCGAGGCTCGCCACTGTCTCTCCCGCCTCCACTGCTCCCTCGGCCTGCTGCCGCGCATGCTCGATGCTGCGCGTCTGCACCACGCGGTGGGGCGCACCCAGGCGCTCGAGCTCGGCGAGCGCCAGGGGCAGGCGCCGCAGTGCCCTGCCTCCACCCGCCGACGGGTTCACGAGGACCAGGAAGCGTCTGCTCACTCGGCCATCGCCGCGGCCACGCGCGCCGCGCGTTCGGCGGCGAAGGCGCCGCGCTCTGCACCGCGAAGGTGCGCCTGCTCCTCGAAGCGCTCCACATGGGCCCGCTTGACCAGCTCGTCGCCCAGCAGCCGCTCGGCGTGGGGCTCGTCGAGCCTGGCGGGGTCGAGGGTGAGCAGCACATCCTGTTGGACGGTGTGCCACTGCTCGTCGGTGAGCTTCTCCGATGACACGAGCAGCCGCCCGGGACGCGCCAGCCAGTGCAGGCCGAAGACCCCGAAGCGGTAGGCGTACAGGCGCTCGCCGTCGGAGAACAGGAAGTTGAGCCCCGAGAAGGCAGACCGCGCAACCACGGCCGACATGGCGCGCCTCAGCGAGCCGGGTACCTCCCCCGGATCGAAGTAGCGCATCAGGTAGTTGAAGATCGCCTCGGAGTCGGTCTCGCCCGCGGGGGGCGCCACCCCCGGCTCGAGCAGGCGCGGGTAGGCGATCACCGTCCCGTTGTGCCCGAAGCTGTAGTTGCCGAGCAGGAACGGATGGGTGTTGGCGAGGGTGAGGCCGCCGAGCGTGGCCCGCCGGACGTGCACGTTGAAGATGCGCCCGCGCAGGGCGGTCGCGCGCTCGAGCTCGGCCCCGGCCCGGGCGGCCTCCGGGAAGCGAACGAGGGTCGGCTGGCCGCCGTCGGTGGTGGGATAGGCCGCCATGCCCCAGCCGGAGTCGTGCACCTCCGCCTGGCGCACGAGCGGATTCTCCCCCTCGACGAGCTCCTCGCGGATGGACACTGGCTCCGCGGCCACACAGCCGAAGACGCGGCACATTGGCCCCAGTCTATGTCCGAGCGGTCGGTCCTGCATGGCGGTGGCGCGTGCTCGCGCCAGGCGGTCCCGGCGCCCTCGTCCTTGAGCCTGGGCGGAGCCTGGGCGGGTGCCTCTAGGATCCCGCTGTGCCTTCGAACCGCCGATTCGGCGTACTTGCCCTGGTTTGCTGCATCTGGTTGACGGCTTGCAACTCGGGCGGCGACGAGGAGGAAAAGAAGCGAGCCGACGACCGCGCGCGGAGCGCATGCTCGCGGCCCGCGCCCGAGGCGCCGGCGGTGAAGCTGCGCTACCGCGTGGAGAGCGCGCCCACCACGGCCGGCTCCTTCGAGGAGACGAAGTCCGCCCTTTGCGCCCGCCTCGACAAGCTGCGCCTGCCCGCCGTGCAGGTGCGCCAGGCCGGCCCCGAACTGGTGGTCCGTGCGCCTCGCCGGCTCGAGGAGGGCGTGGAGCTGGCGACGATGCCGGGCGAGCTGCGCTTCTATGACTGGGAGCCGAACGCGGTCGGGCGACGTGTAGTCGATGTGCCGTTCTCCGGTTCGACCGCGCTATTTCAGGCAGTGCAGACGGCCTCCCGTATGTCTCCACGAGCCGAGAGCACCGACATCCGGCCGGGCGCCCCGGGAGGGACCTCTCCAGCGAAGGCGGACCGGCTGAACGACAGCTCGGGACCGCGCTACTACCTCTTCGGGGCCGACCGGCGGGTGATCGCCGGACCGGCCACGAATCGAGGCACGCTGGCCGGCGCGGGCGGCGCGAAGGCGCCTGGCAGCCGCACGCTCACGGTCCCTCAGGGCATCACCATCGTTCAGGCGGAGCGCCCCCCGGGGGAGCGGCGGGGCGTCGAGCGATTCTTCGTCCTCGAGGACGATGTCGAGCTCTCGCGCTCGGGCATCGCCCGGCCGAAGGCTCAGGCCGACCGGCAGACCGCGGAGCCCGTCGTGGTCTTTGACTTCACCGATGCGGGGCGGGGGTCCTTCGCAGCGCTCACGCGGCGGGTCGCCGAGCGCGGATCGGGGGCGCCCGCTGGCGACCCGGACGCAGCGCTTCAGCGCTTCGCGATCACGCTGGACGACCGGATCGTCGCGCTGGCAAGCGTGGACTCCCGCGAGAACCCGCAGGGCCTCGACGGGCGGACCGGCGCCCAGATCGGCGGTTTCAGCTCGCTCGGACAGGCGCGTCGCGTGGCTCGGCTGCTCGAGGCCCCGCCGCTTCCGGGCACGCTCGTCCCGGTCGGGTAGCGCGCGTGGGCCGGCGGGGCGCCTCGCACGCCGGCGCCGGGGCAGCCGGCCGGATGGCAAGCGACTGTCCGCGCCTGCGCAGCACGGCGTAGGCCACGGACGCGGCGGTCAGCGCGGCTGCGGCGCTCAGCAGCAGCCCCGCGCGCGGTCCCGCCGCCTGCGAGAGCGCCCCTGCGATGGGAGCGCCGATCGGAGTCGAGCCGAGGAAGACGACCGAGTAGAGCGCCATCACGCGCCCCCGCATCGCGGGCTCGACGGCCAGTTGCAGGCTCGAGTTGACCCCGGCCGCAAAGGTCACGCTCGCAGCCCCGATCAGCACCAGCGCCACGGCCGTCAGCGCCAGCGTCGGCGCCGCGGCCGCCAGCACCGTGAACCCACCGAAGGCGGCGCTCGCCGCCACGAGCAGCCCCGGTGTCACACGCCCGCGCGCGCCCGCCACCAGCGCGCCGGCCACCGAGCCGACGCCCATGGCCGTCACAAGCAGCGCGTATGTCTGCGGACCCCCGTGGAAGGTGAAGCGGGCAAGCAACGGCAGCAGGACCTGGAAGTTGAAGCTGAGCGTGCCGACCAGCGCCATCATGGCCAGCGGCACCGCGAGCGCCGGCGTCGCCATCGCATAGCGCAGCGCGGCGCGCAGCGCGCCGCGCTCACGTGGGACGCGAGGCGGCGTGCTCAGCTCGGCGGGCGACATCAGGCCGAGCGCCGCGAGCATCGCGGCGAAGGAGACCGCATTCAACAGAAAGCAGGCCTCGACGCCTACGGAGGCGATCAGCACACCGGCCACCGCCGGCCCCGCCATCCGGGCACAGTGCACGATGACGCTGTTCAGGCTCACCGCGTTCACCACCCGTTCGCTGCCCACCATCTCGATCACGAAGCTCTGTCGTGCCGGGTTGTCGAGCGAGTTGACCGTGCCCCGCACGAAGGCGAGCGCGATCACCATCCACGCCTCCGCGAGGCCGGTCACGGCGAGGGTAAACAGGGCGAGCGCCGGAATTGCCATTGCAGCCTGCGTCAACATGAGCAGGCGGCGCTTGTCGAAGCGATCGGCGAGCAGGCCACCGTAGGCGCCGAAGAGGAGGATAGGAAGGAACTGGCTCGCGGTGGTGAGCCCGACGGCCACGCCGCTGCCGGTAAGCTCCAGCACGAGCCAGATCTCGGCCACGATCTGCATCCAGTTGCCGCTCAGCGAGACGACCTGGCCGGTGAAGTACCGCCTGTAGTTCGGCACCTGCAGGGAGCTGAAGGGACGGCGCAGGGCGGCGCTCACCGGCGACCGTCCTCGAGCAGGCGCTCGAGCACGTCCGCCGCGCGCTCGAGCGCGGCGATGTCGTCCGGTGGAAGCTCGCGCAGACGGCGCGCGAGGTAGGCGTTCTTGCGCTTTCGCATCTTGTGCAGAAGCGCGCTCCCGTCGGAGCTGATCGAGACCAGCGATACCCGTCCGTCGTTTGGATCTCCCGTGCGTTCAACCAGTCCGGAGGCGGCCAGCTTGGCCACGATCCGGGTGGCCGTGGGCCGCTTGACCCCCTCGATCTCGGCCAGCTCGCTGGGGGTGAGCGGTCCCCGCACCTCGACGGTGGCCAGGGCCGCCGCGAGCGAAGGCGTCAGGTCGGTGCCCGCCTGCTGTCGCAGCCGACGCGCGGTACGGGTCACGGCGAGCCGCAGCCTGGTCGCGAGATCGGTTTCGGTATGGACGCTCTGCACCATGATTAGCCTGTCTAATTAGCATAGCAAACCATCATCTTCGGCCCTCACCTGCTCCCGGTGCTCGAGCTTCCACAGCGTGGGGTGCACGATGGCGCGCGAGGTCAGCTCGCTTCCGGTGAGCAGGCCGGCCAGCATAACCGCGATCAGGGAAGCCGCGTCCATGGCCGGAGGAGAGAGCCTCAGCCGGCTGCGCGCCACGCGGCACGGCCGGTGCCCTCACTCCAGGAGCTCCAGCACGCGCTCCGGAGGCCGCGCGAGGACCGCCCGGTCACCACTCTCCACGATCGGGCGCTCCACGAGCCGCGGATGCTCGGCCATGGCCGCGATCAGCTCGTCGTCGGTGCGTTCGGGCCGCTCGAGGCCCAGCTCCCGCACCAGCTGCTCCTTGCGCCGCAACACGTCGCGCGGGCGGAGGCCCGCCTTCTCGAACAGCCTGCGCAACTGCGGCTCGGGCAGCCCTTCGACGTGGTAGTCGACGCGCTCGAAATCGACGCCGCGCTCTTCGAGCAGCGCCACGAGGCGACGGCAGGTGGTGCAGGTGGGCTTTTCGTAGACCGTCAGTTGGTCCATGCAGGAACGGATTGATTATCAGGATCAAGGGGGCGAAGACTCCTCGCGGGCACCTCAACGGGAGGAGGAAGCCAGTCACAGGGAGGAGCGATGCACATGCCGAAGCGAATCTGGTGGGCGCGGCCCCGCAAGCTCTGCGCGCTCGAGCGCCCGGGAGGGGGTGGTAGGAGTCACCGCCCGGACAGGAGGGCGGCGGATATCGCCTACCTGCGCGAGAACGGCGTGCGCACGGTGATCTCCACGATGAGCACCCGGCATAACCTGGACGAGTACGAGCGCGTGGGCCTGGCGTGGCACCACGTGCCGGTGGTGTGCGCCGCGGAAGGAGCCGACGCGCTCGAGGAGCTGCTGCCCCTGCTGCGCCGTGAGCTTCGCGGACGCGGAGCGGTCGCGGTGCACGGCAACCGCCACACGGACTTCGTCGCGGCGCTGTGCGCCGCCCACCTTCACCAGGAAAGGCGCATCGAACCCGCGGCCGGCCTTGCGCAGGCAGCGGCGGCCGGGCTGACGGTCACGCCCGAGGCCTGCGCCCTGCTCGGCGTGGACTACGGGCCGGTCCAGCCCATCGCGCCCATCGCCGCCTCCACGTCGGCGGGGCGATCGGTGATCACGTAGGCGTCCACGATCGCGCCCTCGGTGTTGATCGTGATGGAGAGACCGGACTCCGTGTGCCTCACCTTCGAGATCTGCGCCACCGGACGCCCCGAGCCCATCCGCGGCTTCACCCGCCCGGTGGCCACGCTGTGGACCCCTTCGAGGCCTGCCAGCGCGTCGAGCAGCTTGCGGTAGCCCTTCTTCGAGGAGTGCTTGTGGTGGGTCTTGCGGGCCATGTCAGAGGGAGTCGCAAACGAGGTCGGCCAGGGTTCGCGCCACGGCCACGGGGCCGGGGTCGGGGGCGGCTGCCGCAGCTTCGGTCGTGGCCCCCCCGCTCAAGACGAGTGCGGCGTCGAGCCCGGCGGCACCGGCCGCCGCCACGTCCGAGTCGAGCCGGTCGCCCACCACCAGCGTGCTGCCCTCGCCCAACCGGTCGAGCGCGGTCAGCAGGAGCTGGGGCTGGGGCTTTCCCACGATGAGGGCGGTGGTCTCGGCCGCGGTCTCAACCGCGGCGAGGATGGCCCCGGCGCCCGGCCAGAAGCCCTCTGGCATCGGCAGGGTGGGGTCGCGACCGGTGGCCAGCAGCTCGGCGCCGCGACGCACCGCGAGCGACGCGTCTCGCAGGTCGCGATAGTGCATGTCGTCCGTGCCGCCCACCACCACCACGTCGACGCGGGATGCGAGCTCGGTGCCGTTCAGCACCTTGAGCCCGGCGTCTGCAACGTGACGGCACAGGGTCTCCCTGCCGATCACGAAGGCCGTGCGCCCCGACCGTGTCTCGGCCAGCAGGTGCTGGACGGCGCCCCCGACCGTCACCACGTCCGCCAGCGACGCCTGGATCCCGAGGCTCCACAGCTTCGCCACCTGGTCCTCGCCCGAATGCCACGAGTTGTTGGTGGCGAAGGCCACCCGCTTCCCCGCCGTGCGCAGGGCGGCTACCGCGCCGACGGAGCCCTCCACCGGCTGGTCCCCGACCCACACGCAGCCGTCGAGGTCGAGGATCACCTGGTCATAGCCCTCGACGAGGGGGGAGAGGGGCATGGGCCGGTCAATCGTAGAGGCGGCTACTCTCCCCGCCGTGCGTCCACGTCGAGCCCTGCTCCCGGTAATCGCGGCGCTCGCGGTGACGGCGGCCGGCTGTGGCGGCGAGGACGAGAGCTCAGGGGACAGGCCGGCAGCGAAGACGCGCACGCAGGCCACCGCCGAGGAGGCCGCGCCCGGGAAGTGCCGCGAGGTGGATGCGCCCCGCCCGAAGGCCGACGGGGGGCAGAAGAGGCCGAAGGAGAAGCTCGACCCGGCAAAGACCTACGAGGTCCGCCTCGAGACGAGCTGTGGGCCCTTCACCATCCGCCTGGACGTGAAGGCCTCGCCGGCCACCGCCGCGTCCTTCTTCTCACTCGCGAAGAAGGGGTTCTTCGACAACACCGTCTTTCACCGCATCGTGCCCGGCTTCGTGATCCAGGGCGGCGATCCCACTGGCACGGGCACCGGCGGCCCGGGCTACTCGACGGTCGACCGTCCGCCCGCGGACGTGGCCTACACCACCGGGGTGGTCGCCATGGCCAAGACCGCGCAGGAGGCTCCCGGCACCTCGGGGAGCCAGTTCTACGTGGTGACGGGCGAGGATGCCAGGCTCCCGCCCGAGTACGCCGTGCTCGGCAAGGTGGTCAGCGGCATCGAGGTCACCCAGCAGATCGGCGAGTTGGGCGACCCGGCCAGTGGGGGCTCCGGCACGCCCACGCGGCCGGTGGTGATCGAGAAGGCCACGGTGCGCAAGCGCCCGTAGCCGAAAGAGGGCTAGCCGCCGCCCGGGGGGGCGCCGCGCTCGGCTTTCATCCGCGCCTGCCGGCGTCGCCCGAGCAACGTGAGCACCCCCAGCACGGCCACCACGATCAACAGGCCGAGCAGGATCCCGCCGATCACTCCCACGCCGCCGAAGGGCAGCGCGACCAGCTCGGCCAGCCCGTACCCGATGGCCACGAGCGCCAGCACGATCAGGAGCAGGATCAGCATGCCGCGGACACGGAGCGCGACGCTTGCGCCGGGTGGCGGGGAGACGAGGCCCATCATCCGCAGCAGGAAGAGCTGGCGGCTCGAGGGCGGTGCCTGCCCGAGCTTCTGCACAGCCTCCTTGAGGTCGTCCGGCCGGCGCTCGGCAAGGGCCATCGAGGCCTTCATCATCTGCCGCAGCGCGGGTCGCTCCTGGGGGTGGCATCCCGCGAGCGCCTCGTTGAAGTAGGCCCTCGCGGCCTTTACGTCGTAGCGCTCAGCCGCGCGGGCTCCGAGCAGCGCCTTGGCTGCCACCCGGTGCTTGGACTCCCCCTGTAGCTGCTCGTCGGTGCGTCCCTCGAGCTGCTGGATCGCTCCCAGGGCGCCGACCTGCATCTGCATCTTGATCTGCTTCTGCTTTGCCACGGCACGGCAGTCTGGCAGACCTCCTACTCGAGCCGTCACACGCATCACCACCGCGCCCGCGCGCTCACCGACGACCTCGGTGGTGGCTGACCGCGGCCGCGCTCTGACGCGGATCTCACCGGGGGAGGCTACCCCTGGAGCGTACGATGCCTGCTGTGCCGGATGCTGTCGAGCGTCACGAGGCGGTCGTGATCGGGGCGGGCCCCGGGGGGCTTGCCGCGGCCGCCATGCTCTCCGAGGCGGCCCGCGAGACCGTCGTCCTGGAACGCGACCAGGTGGGGGCGAGCTGGCGCCGCCACTACCACCGCCTGCACCTGCATACGTGGAGGCCGCTCTCCTGCCTGCCGGGCCTGCGGATCTCCTCCCGCCGCGGCCCATGGGTGTCGCGTGAGGGCGTGGTGGGCTATCTGGAGAACTACGTCCGCCACCACCGCCTGAACGTCCGCGTCGGCACCCAGGCGCGGCGCATCGACCGCGCCGCCGGCGGGCGAGGGTGGCGGGTCGATACGCCTGTAGGGGTCCTCGAGGCGCCGGTGGTGGTGGTGGTGGCCACGGGCTACAACCACACGCCGGTGCTTCCCCACTGGCCCGGTCAGGAAGGGTTCACCGGGGAGCTCATTCACGCCTCGGACTACCGCGACGCCGAGCCCTACCGCGGCAAGGACGTGCTCGTGGCCGGAACCGGCAACACGGGCGCCGAGCTGTGCGTAGACCTTGCGGAGGGAGGGGCCGCGCGGATCCGGCTGGCGTTTCGCACACCGCCCCATGTGACGCTGCGCTCCGCGGGAGGCGTGCCCGCTCAGGCAACCGCGATCCTGCTTCACCGGCTTCCCAGCGCCATCACCGATCGCCTCTTCAGCGTGACGCGTCGCCTCACGGTCGGTGACCTGAGCCGGTTCGGCCTGCCGACCCCGCAGAACGGGGCGTTCACGGACTTCCGCGAGCGGGACAGCATCCCGATCCTCGACGTCGGCCTCGTCAGGCTCGTCAAGGATGGGAGGGTCGAGCCGGTGGCGGCCGTCGAGTCCTTCCACGGATCGCGCGTCCGCTTGGTCGACGGCAGCGAGATCGAGCCCGACGCAGTGGTCGCGGCAACCGGCTACCGGCGGGGGCTCGAGCCGCTCGTGGGACATCTCGGCGTGCTCGACGAGCCCAGCGGGCGCCCGCTCAGGATGGGTGGGGAGGAGCACCCAAATGCCCCGGGGCTCCACTTCGTGGGCTACCGCAATCCGATGAGCGGGATGTTCTGGGAGATGTCGTGGGAGGCACGCCGGATGGCGAGAGCCGTGACCGGTCGGGCCACTCCCGCCGAGCCCGCCCGTTCCCTCGAGGCGGTCTAGCGCCCTGGCCTTCTACCGTCGCGAGGGCGGGGCGTTCGACGCCACGGAGCTGACCCGCGGACCGTGGGACCTCGAAAGCCAGCACGCGGGACCGCCGTGTGCCCTCCTGGGGCGCGCCGTCGACCGTGCCGGGGCCCTGGAGGGGGCGCGGATGGCGCGCGTCACCTTCGAGATCCTGAGGCCGGTGCCGATCGCCAAGCTCACCTGCGCGGCCGAGGTGGTGCGCCCCGGGCGCAGCGTCGAGCTGATCGAGGGCGCCCTCTCGAGCGAGGGCGTCGACCTGATCCGCGCCCGCGCCTGGCGCATCCGCACGGAGACGGTCGCGCTCGAGGGGCAGCCGCCTCCGGAGGACCCACCTCCCGGGCCCGAACAGTCTCGGGCACGCCACTTCTTCCCCGTCGAGTGGGACGCCGGCTACCACACCGCGATGGAGGTGCGCTTCCTCTCGGGTGGCTACACCGAGGCCGGACCCGCTCGTGCGTGGATGCGCATGCGCGTCCCACTGGTGGAGGGCGAGGAGCCCTCGGCGCTCGATCGGGTGCTGGTGGCAGCAGACTCGGGCAACGGGGTGAGCGCTCCGCTCGATTACCGGCGGTATCTCTTCATCAACGCCGACCTGTCCGTGGCGCTGCGCCGACTCCCGACAGGAGAGTGGGTGTGCCTGGACGCGGTCACCTACGCCGAGTCCGACGGCGTGGGCCTCTCCGACACGGCGCTTCTGGATGAGCGCGGCATGATCGGGCGGGCAACCCAGAGCTTGCTGGTGCGCCCCAGGTAGGAGAACCTACTCCTCGAGGCGGGCCTCCTCGAGGTCCAGGTCGTACTCCACCTTGCGCCGCACCTCGTCGGTGATCGCCCCTCCATCGCGCAGCTCGCGCAGCTTGGCCCGCTGCGCGCCGATCACCTGGCGCATCAGCCGCGAGTACGCTGATGCGCGGCCCTCGTAGTCCACGTCGTCGTCCCCGTCGCGGTTGCGGCCGTCGATGCGCGAGCTGAAGCGCCGGCGGCGGTGCTCGTAGATCCCGCGCACGCGCCGGGCGGTGTCCGGGTGAACCCAGTCCTCCGCGGCCACCTGCTCGATGCGATCGAGCGCCGCAAAGGCGGTCTCGACCCGAGCGGCAAGCTCCTCGTCGGCATCGAGGCGGTCCTCCTCGATACCGACGGCGCGGATCAGGACCGGCAGGGTGAGCCCCTGGCCCACGAGCGTCACGAGGATGACGCAGAAGGCCAGGAAGATCAGGAGGTCGCGCTCCGGGAACGTCGCGCCGGCCTCCGTCTGGAGTGGGATGGCGAGGGCCGCCGCCAGGCAAACCGCCCCTCGCATGCCGCTCCAGGCCACCAGGGCCACGGAGCTCGCAGCCGGCAGCGGACTCCGCGCCCGGGCCCCGCGTAACCACCGCGGCATGGACGCAAAGAGCGCCACGAAGACCAACCTGACGATCACGACGAGCGCCGCTACCAGACCGCCGTAACCCGCCAGCTCGCCGGCCGAGCGGCCCTCGATGCTCTCGAGCACCACCGGCAGCTGCAGCCCCACGAGGATGAACAGCACTGCGTTCAGGAGAAACTGCAGGCTCTCCCATATCGCGTAGAGCTGGATGCGGGTGGTGGGGGTGGTGAGCTCGGATGCCTGCCAGCCGAGCACGACTCCCACCGTCACGGCCGCCATGACGCCCGACAGGCCAAGCTCCTCGGCGGGGAGGTAGGCGGCATAGGCGGTGAGCAGGGAGATCGTGATCTCGGCGAGCGGATCGTCCAGCCGCCGTCTGACGGCCGATATGACCACACCGGCGGCGACTCCCACGGCCACGCCGCCGAGCCCGGTTAGCATGAATCTGGGAGCCGCGTCGGCAAGCGAGAAGGTACCGGTGGTCACAGCCGCCACCGCGAACTTGTAGGTGACGAGCGCCGTCCAGTCGTTCGTGAGGTTCTCGCCCTCCACGATCGTCACCACCCGCCGGGGCGCGCGCAGACGTCTCAGGATGCTGGCCGGGGCCACTGCGTCGGAGGGTGAGACCACGGCGCCGAGCACGAACGCCACCGGCCAGTCGAGGCCGATAACCGCGTGCGATGCGGCGGCCACCGCGACGGTGGTAGCAATCACGAGACCGATCGACAGAACGCCGATGACGGGAGCGTTCGCTCGCAGCTCACGCAGGTTCGAGAAGAACGCCGCCGCGTACAGGAGCGGGGGGAGGAAGATCAGCAGGACGAGATCCGGGTCGAGCTCGACCTCCGGCACGCCAGGCACGAAGCCGATCACGAGGCCGCCGATCACAAGCAGGATCGGGTAGGGGACCTGGACCACCCGGGCCAGGGCCGCGAGCCCGGAGATGGCTACGAGAAGCCCGAAGACCAGTAGTTCGATGTGCTCCAAGGGGGGAGAGAGCCTACGGTGCGGCACGCCCTCCGCGAGCGCGAGCGACCCGACTAGGCTGGCGACAGGGTGGTCGGGTGAGAAAGGTCACGAGCGCCGAACGGCGGGCGCGGCTCGGCATCCGCCACCGGCTGGCCGATGAGGCACGCACCACCGCGTTGGCGGAGGCCGCGGGCGCCGTCGTGGGACTTCACGCCACCGATCCGGCGTCGATGATGCTGGCCGCGCGGTCGAGGATGGGGGCGCCGGAGATCGAGGCGATCGAGCATTCCATGTATGGCGAGCGCACGGTGGCGCGCGTGCTCGGCATGCGGCGCACGGTGTTCGCGGTTCCGACCGCGCTCATGCCGGTAGTGCAGGCGGCGTGCAGCCAGCCGCTCGTGCCCGGCGAGCGGCGCAAGGTGGTCAAGATGCTCGAGGGCGTCGGGGTGGCCGAGGACTGCGAGGCATGGCTGCGCAAGGCCGAGGGGGACGCTCTGGAGGCGCTGATCGCCCGGGGGGAGGCCACGGCCACAGAGCTCTCCGCGGACGTCCCGGCACTCCGCGTGCGGATCCCCGTCGCCCAGGGCAAGAGGTACGAGAGCACCCAGGGCGTCTCGACCCGGGTGCTCTTCCTGTTGGCCGCAGAGGGGCACATCGTGCGCGGCCGGCCACTCGGCTCATGGACGAGCACCCTCTACCGGTGGGCGCCGATGCGGTCCTGGCTCGGGGCGGAGATGCCGCGCCTGCCGGTCGGGACGGCCCGCGCGCAACTCGCCCGGAGCTGGCTTTACGCGTTCGGGCCGGGCACCTTTGCCGACCTCAAGTGGTGGACCGGATGGACAGCCGGGCAGCTCAGGGAGGCGCTCGCCGAGGTCCAGCCCGCAGAGGTCGACCTCGGCGGGCACGTGGGCTACCTGCTCGCAGACGACGGGGAACCCGTGAAGCAGCCCGAGGCGTGGGCCTGCCTGCTCCCGAGCCTGGACTCGACCGTGATGGGCTGGAAAGAGCGCGACTGGTACCTCGGGGCGCACCGCACCCGGCTGTTCGATCGCAACGGCAACGCCGGGCCCACGGTCTGGTGGGACGGGCGGGTCGTGGGAGGCTGGACACAGCGCAAGGACGGCGAGATCGCGCTGGGACTCCTCGAGGACGTGGGGTCAGACGCCCGTGCAGCCATCGACCACCAGGCGGACCGGCTGCACGCGTGGCTCGCAGACGTGCGCTTCATCCCGCGCTTCCGGACCCCGCTGGAGCGGGAGCTCAGCGCTTGACTTCTCTACCTTGCCCGGTGCTCCACCCAACGGCGGCGAGCCGGGAGGCGATGGAGAGGACGTGCGCGGGGATGCCGCTGTGCGCTAAACGCGGCATCTACAAGCACAGCCGCCATGTCGCATTCGTCGAGTTCCGTCGCGATCGCGACGTCGTCGGAGAAGCCCGCGGTGGTCAGCTCCGCGCTGGACGCGCACGCCGTAAGGTGAGCTCCACGCCGGACGCGCACGCCGTAACCGCCGCGGTGATGTCGGTGGTGCCCTCGAAGCAAGCAAGCGCCGCTTCGGCTTCTGCCGACAAAGGGCCTGCTCCCAGGCGTCGTAACGCGGAGATGACCGCGCCGGCGCCGAGCATGTCCTCCACGGCCGGGCGCAAGCTGTCGTCGGGCCAGCGCTCGCCAGCGGCGATCACGACGGCGGGCCGTTCCGCCGTCGCGAATCCGTTAGTGCAGAGCCAGCTGGCCGTCGCGGTGAAGTTCCGCAGCGAAGCAGCAACCACCGCTGCGTCGCCAGCGGCAGCCGCGATAGCGGAGCCGTTCGGCGCAGCGCCTAGCAACTCGGCGACGCTGGCCGTATCGACCTAGACCAGCCCCCTCGCGACCGACGACTCCAGGTTCACATATCGTCTGTTATCGAGCACTTCTCGCGGGCTTGGCACCCTACTCGCAGCTTCAGTTGAGTACGCCTCGGCCGTGCTCGAAAGTCGAGCCAGGCGACTCGCGGCGCTGGTGGTTCCGCGTGTACCCGATATCCAGCCAAGCTGGCAGCCACTCGCCCGTCAGGCGGCCCCGGGCCCGGGCATCGGTGGCGGCACCCCCGCGCCTCCGCCCCCCAACCCGCGGCCGCCGCCTTCGCAGGCTGCCCGCTGCTGAGCGCAAACGTAATCCGCGACAGCGCGCAGGCGGCAGGCTGACCGGCACCGTCCCGCGGGGACCGAATCTTCGGCGGAACGGGCAACGACATCGTCGACGGCCTCTCGGGCGACGACTGCATCGACCTCGGACCGGGAACCGACCGCGCCCAGGGCGGCCTCGGAGACGACCTGATGCTCGGCGGGCTCGGTGAGGACCGCATGGTCGGCAGCTCTGGCAACGACCCAATCCGCGGTGGGTCGAGCAGCGACCGCAAGCACCGGCTCGGCCGGGTGCGCACCGGGGCCTGCGGAAGCACCGGGCTCGGCCGGGTGCGCATCGGGGCCTGCGGAAGCACCCGGCTCGGCCGGGTGCGCACCGAGGCGAGGCATTCCCCGCTCAGGTGACCCGCGCGACCTCCGCGATCGAGGTGACTCCCTGCTTGACCTTGTCGAAGCCGTCGTCTCGCAACCGGCGCATGCCCTGCTCGACGGCGACCTTCATGATCTCGTCGGCCGAGTCCCGCTTGATCGCCAGCGAGCGGATCTCGTCGCTGAGGGGCATGACCTCGTAGAGCCCGATGCGGCCCTTGAAGCCGCTACCGCCGCAGCGGCCGCACCCCACAGGCTCGTAGGCCTCGACGTCGAAGGCCGCGCCGATGCCCGAGTCCCTGAGGGCGTCGACGCTCAGGAGCGTGCGCCGCTTGCAGGAGGTGCAGAGGGTCCGCACGAGCCGCTGCGCCACCACGCAGTCGAGTGCAGAGGCGGTCAGGAACGGCTCGATCCCCATCTCGGTGAGCCGCGTGATGGCCGACGGCGCGTCGTTTGTGTGCAACGTAGAGAGCACGAGGTGGCCCGTGAGCGCCGACTCGACCGCGATCCGCGCGGTCTCCGCGTCGCGGATCTCGCCGACCATGATCACGTCCGGGTCGGCACGGAGCATCGAGCGCAGGCCGCGCGCGAAGGTGAGACCCGCCTTGCCGTTCACCTGCACCTGGTTGACCCCGGGCAACTGGTACTCGACCGGATCCTCGATCGTGATGATGTTCTTGTCGACCGAGTTGATCGCGTTCAGTGCCGCGTAGAGGGTCGTCGACTTTCCGGAGCCGGTCGGCCCGGTGGCGAGCACCGCGCCGTAGGCCTGATGGAAGGCGGACTCGAAGCGCTCCCGCGGTGCCCCGGACATCCCCAGGGCGTCCAGGCTGAGGAGCGCCTGCTCCTTGTCGAGCAGGCGCATGACGATGCCCTCGCCGTGCACCGAGGGCATCGTGACGATCCGGATGTCCACCGAGTGCCCCTCCACGGTCAGCCCCACGCGGCCGTCCTGCGGGACGCGGCGCTCCGCGATGTCGAGGTCGCCCATGATCTTCACACGCGAGACCAGCCCCGCGATCATCCGGCGCGGAATGGAGGTCGTCTCGCTGAGCACTCCGTCGACGCGGAAGCGCACTCGCATCTCCCGTCCGGCGGGCTCGAAGTGGATATCCGAGGCGCCTTGCTCGACCGCCTGGGCAATCACCGAGTTCACGAGCCTGATGGTCGGCGCGTCATCGGCCGACTCGCGGATGTCGGTGATGCTCGCGCCCTGCTCCTCCTCTTCCTCCTCCACGGCCGCCGCCACGGCGTCATCCAGCCGGCTCATGCGACCGATCAGGCCGGCGATGTCATCCGGGGAGGAGACCACCGGACGGACCTCGTGTCCGGTCATCAGCTTCATGTCGTCCAACGCGAGCACGTTCGACGGATCGCCCATGGCCACGAGGAGCGCTCCTTCGCCGTCGAATCCGATCGGCGCGGCGTTGAACCGCCGGGCCGCCTGGGGGGAGATCAGGTTGAGCGCCGAGAGATCCGCCTTGTAGACGTTGAGGTCGGCGTGCGGGAGCCCGAACCGCTCCGCGATGGCGCGGGCGAGCTGATCGCTCGTGAGCGCTCCGGATTCGAGTAACACCTGCTCAGGGGTCCGCCCGGACGCGCGGCCCTCCTCGACGGCGCCGCTCACGCGCTCGCGCGGCAGGAACCCCAGATCCACGATCACGTCCGAGATGAAGCGCGCGCGGCGCCCTCGCTGAAGCGGTTGGGTCAGACCGTCCCCTGGCGGGTGCATTTCCGGCGCCGTGCCGGCCACTTCGCCACCGACCGGTCGGAGACGCGGAGGGCCGGAGCCCTCACTCATCGCGCGTCTGCGACTTCCTGGGCCAGGCTCTCGCGATCGACGAAGCCCTCGATCAGGCGCGCTCTGCCGCTGCGGCCCACCACGACGACCGCAGGCGCCTGCGACACGCCGGCCTGGTCGGTGATCGCACGGTAGTCGGCCAGGCGCGATATCGGCGCGGCGAAGACCGCCAGCCCCCGGCGGCCGCTCAGCGACGCGACGGCCCGCGCGGTGGCGTCGTCGTCCGCCGAGCCGCGCTGACGGAAGAAGAGCACGACGGTGCGCTTCCGCGCGAGCGCCCTGCGGACTCCGGCGGGCACCCCGGCGGGCGCGGCCACCTTGCGCTTCTCGCCGGCCTGGGTCGCTGGGCTCGCGGCGGGCGCCCGGCTCTTGGCCGTAGCGGCCTGCCCCGGAGCCTCGGGGCCCTTCTCGGCGGCGCCGGTCCCGGCCGGCTGGCGAGAATCGTCGCTCGTCGCGCGCCCGCCCACCGTCGCGAGAAAGAGGGCGGCTACCAGAACGGCGCCGACAAGCGCGAGCAAGACTGGACGGGAGACTGCCATCTCGTTCGCTATCGGCAGCGGCGCCGCGTTTCATTACCGCCCCTTCGCGGCCGCCCTCATCGCGTCGACCGGAGGGCTCCTGCCGGTCCATCCCTCGAGGCTGCGGGCTCCCTGGGCCACCAGCACCTCGAGGCCCTCGACCACCCGGGAGCCGGCCCGGGAGGCCCACCTGAGAAGCGGGGTCTGCCCACTGGCGTAGACGAGGTCCACCACCGTGGCCGCGGGTTCTGAGCCCGCCAGTGCGAGCGCCTCGAGCGCCTCCCGCTCCGTCGTGGCGGGGTCGAGGCCGACGGAGCTGCAGTTGACCAGGAGGTCTGCCGGTCCTGGGCGCTCGGCGTGGCGAACCCCGAGCTCGCGCGCCAGGGCGGCGGCGCGCTCGGGGGTGCGGTTCCAGACCGACACCTCGGCGGCGCCCGCCTCGCGGAGTGCCCAGACCACGGCGCGGGCGGAGCCGCCGGCACCGAGCACGAGCGCTCTCGACCCGCCCACCGGGAAGCCGAGCGCGTCCAGGAAGCCCCCGGCGTCGGTGTTGTGGCCCTCGATGCCCCCGTCGCTACCGAAGGTGAGGGTGTTTACCGCCCCGATCGCCGCTGCAGGCGCCGTGTGAACGTCCGCGAGGAGGTGGGCCGCCAGCTTGTGGGGCACCGTCACGTTGAGCCCGCGGAAGCCCGACGCCGGAAGAGCGCGCACCGTCTGCTCGAAGCGCTCTGGCGGCAGAGGCAATGGCACGTACAACCAGTCGAGGCCGAGCTCGGCCAGCGCGACGTTGTGCATGGCCGGCGAGCGGGTGTGGGCCACGGGGAACCCGGCCACCCCGAGCAGCGTGCGTGTCACCGGCTAGCAATTGGTGGGCGACTTGCCACCGCGGCGGGTGCGCTCGGTGTTGTAGCGGCTCACGTCTCGCTGGAACTCCGCGTCGGTCTTCGAGAAGGCGTGCTCGCCGCATGTGCCGGGCTTGACCACATAGAAGAGGAAGCCGGTGCCGGCCGGACGCGCGGCGGCCCGGATGGCCGCCAGCCCGGGACTCCCGATCGGCCCCGGCGGGAGCCCCTTGCGGGAGCGGGTGTTGTAGGGAGAGTCGATCGCGAGCTGGGACTGGGTGAGGGGCCTGGTCCAGTTGTTGGTCGCAAACCGGATCGTGGCGTCGATGCCGAGCGGGATGCCCTCGCGGAGGCGGTTGTAGATCACCGACGCGACCAGCCGCCGTTCCCTCGGTATCTGGGCCTCGCGGTCGACCATCGAGGCGATCGTAAGCACGTCGTAGGGCGTGAGGTTCTTGCGCCGCGCGGCTCGCAGGTCCACCTTGGCCAGCTCGCGCTTGAACGCCCGCAGCTGCAGCGCCACCAGGTCGGCCATGGGGCGCTTGCGCTTCAGCTCGTAGGTGGCTGGAAAGAGGAACCCCTCGAGGCTCGTGGCCCGCTTGGCTCCGTAGCGCCGGGGGTCGAGCAGAGGCGAGCGTCTGGTGAGCGCCAGGTAGTCGCCCTTGAGCTGGTTCCCCAGAAGCTGCTTCACCTCCCGTCGCGCCCGCCCCTCCGGGATCGTGACCCGGACGACGTCCGGTGGCGGTCCCTCCGAAAGCGCATCCAGGGCGGCCACGTGGCTCATGCCCTTGCGAAGGCGGAAGGTCCCGGGCTTGAGGTCGCCGGCGCGCCCGGAGACCCTGGCGCGCGCCGTGAAGAAGAACGGGCTCGAGATCACCTCCCTCTCGGCCAGCAGGTCGGCGATCTGACCCACCCCCACACCCTGCGGAATGACGACGCGGACCTGGCCCTCGCCCTCTCCGGCGAACGGCTGGAACAGCGAGAAGACCAACCACAACCCAACCGCCCCGATGAGGCCGATGGCAAGGAGGAGGGGGATGATCCAGCGCCTGCCACCTCTTCTCCGGCCCTCGGTCAGCGCCTGGCGGCGGCGCTGGAGCACGGCCTGGGCCGCCGCCGTCCGGCCGGCGGACCTGTCACTCACGTGCTCGGGCGGAGGTTGCGCCGGTTGCGCGCGGTCGCCCTGCTCGAAGGGCGCCGGCATGCGGGGGCGCGGCGGAGTCGGCGGGTTGGAGCCCGGGGGATCTTCTGCCGCGGAGGACCACGGCGTGCCGGCCCCCGATCCGTTCGGTTGCGGGGGCTCCGGCTCGTGGAGGTGCCCTGGCCGCAGATGCTCGTGGCGCTCATCCACCGACCCGACCTCCTGCGTGGGCCCGTCATCCACCACGTCCGCATCGGTGAGCGGAAGCGGCTCGGGCGCGGAGAGCTCCGTCTCCTCCGCGTGTTCCCACTGCGCATCGGGCGCGGAGATCTCCTCCTCCACTTCCTCCTCCGGCGCCCGCCAACGGGGCTCGAGCGCGTAGGCCTCCACATCCTCCTCTTCCTCCTCCGACGCTTGCCGATGCAGCTCGGGCGTGGAGACCTCCAGGTCCTCTTCCTCCTCCGGTGCCTCCCAATGCGGCTCGGGCGGGTAGGCCTCCTCGTCCTCGTCCGGGGCCTCCCGATGCGGCTCGGGCGCGGAGACCTCCTTGCGGTCCTCCCACCGCGGGGCCGGCTCGGGGGGTACGCGCTGCACCGGGGGCTCCGGCGTCGGGGGCGGCGGAACCTCGTCCGGCGGGAGGGCCGTGGGTGGCGGGCGGCCCTCGCGAGCTGCCCTACGGGCCTCTCGCTCGAGGCGGTCGCGCTCGCGTTCCTGTGGTGTGCGCTCTCGCCGGCTCACCCGGCCAGAGCGGCGTGGCGGGCCGCCAGATAGCTCTCGAGCAGATGGGCGGCGGCGCGCGAGTCGGCGTCGCTCTTGCCGCCGTGGGCCTCGGCCATCCGCGTTGTAAGCCGCTCGTCGTGGAGCTCCACGGGCACCCTCAGGCGGGACTCGAGCCGCTCCGCGAACTCCTTCGCCCGCGCCGCCTGGGCGCCCTCCCGCCCCGCCAGCGTCAGCGGGAGGCCGACGAGCACCATGTCGGCCTCGAGCTCGGTGGCAAGCGCGGCCAGGCGCGCGAGGCCGCGCCTGGTGCCAGGCCGCTCAACCGCCTGGAGCGGCGTCGCAAGCGTGCCGGATGGGTCGGAGACGGCACAGCCGCAGCGGGCCTCACCGGGGTCGAGCGCGAGGATGCGCATGCCCTGACCTTATGAGAGCGCGTGCTCGATCGTCGCGCGGGCGGTGGCCAGGGCGTCGTCGAGCTTCTCGGGATCGCGCCCGCCGGCCTGCGCCATCGTGTCGCGCCCGCCCCCTCCGCCGCCGACCACCTCAGCCGCGGCCCGCACGATGTCGCCGGCCCTGACCCCCCGCTCGACCACCGCGGGAGCCACGTTGGCCACGAGGTGTACGCGACCGTCCACCACGCAGCCGAGCGCCACGGCGGCGAAGCCGAGGCTCTGCCTGACGCGGTCGGACAGGGCGAGCAGCGCCTTGGCGTCCTGTGCCTCCGCCCGATGAACGAGAACCTTCACGCCGCCGACCTCCGTCGCGGCCTCGACCAGCCGCCTGGCCGCGGCGCCATCGTCACCCGCCGCGGCGCCTCGCTTCCCGGCCTCGCGGGCTCGCTCGGCCAGCTTCTCCACCGTGCGCACGAGCTCTGCCTCAGGTGCCTTCAGCAGGGTCGACAGCTCACGCAACCGCCTCGTGCGATCCTCGAAGAGACGCGTGGCCACCGGGCCGGTGACCGCCTCGATCCGCCGCACGTTGGAAGCGCTCGAGGTCTCCGTCGTCACGTGGAAGAGCCCGACCTCGGCGGTGGAGTGCACGTGCGTGCCGCCGCAGAGCTCGCGGGAGACCTCGTCCACCTCCACCATGCGCACCCAGTCGCCGTACTTCTCGCCGAAGAGCGCCATCGCGCCGAGCGAGCGCGCCTCGTCGAGGGTGGTCTCGAGCGCGCGCACCGACAGGGCGGCGGCGACCCACTCGTTCACCCTGGCCTCCACGTCCGCCAGCTCATCGGCGGTGAGCCGCTCCCCGTGCGTGAAGTCGAAGCGAAGTTTGTCGGGCCCCACGTAGGAGCCAGCCTGGCGCACATGCGGGCCGAGGCGCTCGCGCAGCGCCGCGTGCAGGAGGTGGGTGGCGGTGTGGTTTCGCATCGTGGCCAGCCGCGTGTCGCGCTCTACGACCGCCCGTACCTGCTCGCCCTGGGTGATCGTGCCCTCCACCGGCTCGAGTGCCAGGACCTGGTCGGCTCCCACGCGGTAGACATCTGCCACGAGCGCCCGCGCCGAGCCCGTCTCGACAAGCCCAGCATCGGAGATCTGCCCGCCCCCCTCCGGATAGAACGGGCTGTCCTCGAGCTTGGCGAGCACCCGGCCGTTCTCGGCCTCCACCGCCCGGACGATCGTGTCCGCGTCGACCGACTCGTAGCCCACGAAGTTGGTCTCGAAGCCCGCAGCCCGCGCGAACCGGGCCACGCGCTCGGCCGCCTCGGAGCCCGCGCTCGTGTCGCGGGCGCCCGCCCTGGCGGTCTCGCGCGCGTCGTCCATCAGTGCGGTGAAGGCGTCCTCGTCGACCCTCAACCGCTCCTCGGCCAGCAGTTCCCTGGTCATCTCGAAGGGAAAGCCGAAGGTGTCGTGCAGGCGAAAGGCATCGGCGGCCGCGACCTCATCCGCCCCGACGCCCTTCGCGTCTCGCACGAGGACGCCGAGCAGCCGCTCCCCTTGGGCGAGGGTGCGACCAAAGCTCTCCTCCTCCGCCGCGGTCCAGCGCTCGAGCGTCCCGCGCTCGGCGCGCAACTCCGGGTAGACGTCGCCCATCATCTCCACGACCACGTCGCAGAGGGCGGGCAGGAAGCCCTCTTCGAGCCCCAGCACCCGGCCCTGCCGGATCGCCCGGCGAAGGATCCGTCGCAAGATGTAGCCGCGATCCTCGTTCGAGGGCACGACTCCGTCGGCCAGCAGGAACGCCGCGGCGCGGCCGTGATCGGCCAGCACCCGCAGGGCGCGGGTGGTGGGGAAGTCCTGGCCGTACCGGCGCCCCGAGCGCTCCTCGCCGAACGCGATCAGCGGGCGAAAGGCATCGGTCTCATAGACGGACGGCACGTCCTGCAGGATCGCCGCCATGCGCTCGAGACCCAGGCCGGTGTCGATGTTCTGCAAGGGAAGGTCGGTCAGCGAGCCGTCCGAATGGAGCTCGTACTGCATGAAGACGAGGTTCCAGTACTCGAGGTGGCGCTCGGAGTCATCGCCCGGTCGATCTTCCTCCGCGCCGAAGCCGGTCCCGCGGTCGAGGTAGAGCTCCGAGCACGGCCCGCAGGGACCCGCGGGGCCCAACTGCCAGAAGTTGTCTTCCCGCCCGAGCCGCACGATCCGCTCCTCGGGCACCCCGATCGCCCGCCAGCAGGCGATCGCCTCCTCGTCCGGGCCGAGGCTCAGCTCCTCGTCTCCGCCGAAGACCGTGATCCAGATGCGCTCCGGGTCGAACCCGAAACCCTGCGTCGAGAGCTCCCACGCCTGCTCCACGGCGCCCTGCTTGAAGTAGTCGCCCACCGAGAAGTTGCCGAGCATCTCGAAGAAGGTGAGGTGCCTGGCGGTCATGCCCACGTTCTCGATGTCTGTCGTCCGGAAGCACTTCTGGGCGGAGGTCAAGCGCGGCGCGGGCGGCGCCTCCTCGCCTCGGAAGAAGGGCTTGAACGGCTGCATGCCCGCGGTCGTGAGCAGCACGCTCGGGTCGTAGGAGGCAGGCACCAGCGGCGCGGAGGGCATCCGCCTGTGGCCCCGCTCCTCGAAGAAGGCGAGAAAGCGCTCTCGGATCTCGGCCGTCTGCATGAGGTCCAGTCTAGGTGGCGCCCCGCGGTGGCCAACAGTGCCGGAAGCGTGGGGTTGGAGTCGCGGGCGAGGGCGCGGGCCGGGGACGGGCTCGGATCCGGGGTCGGCTGTGCCGCCTGGTGGTGGTGCTGCGACCACAAGACAGGACGGCCGGGGCACGAGCAGCGCGCGGATCGCGGCGCGGTCCTGGCTAGGGGTCGTGCTGCGACCGCAGAGCAGGACGGCGGGGCAGGCGCCCCGCTCCCACCTCCGCGTCGTCTGTCTCGTGATCCGGCGACCTGAGCCAGGACGGCGACCTCAACCAGGGTTTCTCCTCCGCTGAAGTCTGCCCTCGGGTGACCCGGCGCCCCGAGGCAGGACGGGGCTCGCCGAACGGCCGTTCCTTACCCAGCCCCGGTCCGCAGAGGACTGGACGAACGCTCGGCAGGACGGCAACTCCCGACCGTCCCCTCCGCTGCAAGCCCTCCTGCTGCGAGGCGACAGGACGCCCCTCGGCAGGACAGCACAACCGTGACCGCCCCGCCCGAGCTCGTGACACCTGACGCTCCGCTCACTTGAGGCAGAAGCTCGAGTAGTCGGCCCCGTAGACCGGGTGGAAGCGGGCACAGTTCTCGGCGTCCATGCGCTCGGACAGGAAGGTGCTCTGCCGCTCGACGCCGTAGGGCGCGAGGTAGGCGTTCTCCACGATCGTCCGGTCGACCTCCGCGTAGCCGTCAGCCGCGCTCTCGGGATCGGGCTCCCCGGCAAGCTCCTCGATTTTCTCCTCCACCTTCGGCTCGAGCACGTCGCCGTCGAGCCGCTCCATGAAGGGCGCCGCGTGCGGGAACGCGGGCGCGTAGGCGGCAAGGCCGGTCTGGGCGCGCCCCCGCCGAGCGCCACGCAACCGGCCCACCCTCCGTACCTTGGCCTTCAGCCCGATCTTGTCGAGTAGCCCGGAGTAGTACCGGGCCACCCTGCGGTGGTCGGGATCGCCGTCGGTGACCACGGTGACCGGCTTGCCCTTCTCCCCCGAGTCCTCGATCAGCTGCCGCGCTCGCTCGGGGTCGCCGTTGAGATTAGGGTCGCCGTACGGGCATGGGTCGATGCGGCTGAAGCCCGGGATCCCCCTGGGAAGGAAGTTGCAGGTCGGCTTGAGGCGGCCTGCGGAGAGTCGCATCAGAGCCTGCTTGTCGAGCGCGAAGTTCACCGCCCTGCGGACCTTCCGGTTGTCGAACGGCGGCGTGCGCTCGTTGAGGAAGAACCACAAGGTGGTTAGCGTGGCGTGCTCGGAGTAGCGATCCTTGTACTTCGAGCGGATGTCGGCGAGCCGCGCGACGGGCGGCGATCCCTGCATGTAGTCGAGCCGTCCCTGGATCACCCGCCGCGTCTGCACAGCCTCGTCCCTCACCAGGCGCGTGGTGATCCGCTGCACGTTGCCTTCGGGCACGTCCTCGAGGCGGAAGCCGCGGGTCTGGGTCATTACGAAGCCCCGCCCCGGCGTGACCCTCCCGATCGCGTACGGGCCAACCCCCGGCGGGGGATCTCGCGTGAGGTCGGTGAAGGGGGTCCCGACCGGCACCATGCCCGCGAAGCCGATCGCGAGCTTGTGGAGGAAGGTGGTGTCGCGCTCGGTGAGGCGCACGGTGACCTCGCGTCGGCGGTCGTCGGCCTCGATCCCGGCGATGTCCGCTGTCTTCGCGGAGCCCCTCATGTACTCCTCGGCGCCGTCGATGCCCGTGTAGAAGGAGCTCCCGGCCTTCAGCCTGAGCACCCGCTTGATGGTGTGCTCGAAGTCACTCGCTCGCACCGGCCTGCGGTTGGAGTAGCGCAGGCCCTCGCGGATCCGGAAGGTGTAGGTGGTGCCGTCCTCCGAGATCTCGGGCAGGGCCTCGGCGAGGGCTGGGATCAACTCCGCGCCGCTTTTGCCCCCCGCGCGCCTGTACGTGAGCGGCGAGGTGTAGACGAGCCAGAGCGCCTGACGTGCCTGCGGCGATCTCGCCACGGCCGGATCGAGCGAATCGGGCTCAACCGTGGCGCCGACCGTGATCGAGCCGCCCTTGCGGGCGTCGCCACCGGGGCCGCCGTCGCCGTCTCCGGCGCACGCACCGAGGGTGAGGCAGAGCGACGCCACCGCCGCTGTGGCGAAAGCGATCGATTTTTGGCGCAACGGCATGCCGCGGCGAACCATATGCACCAGCGCGCCATACGCGCCACACCCTGCGATAGCGAGCTCAGCCGAGATCGTCGCGCATCGCGGCCAGCGACCGGCGAATCAGCCGTGAGACGTGCATCTGCGACAGGCCCACTCGCTCTGCGATCTGGGTCTGGGGCAGCCCTTCCTCGAAGCGCATCCGCAGGATGTCCCGCTCGCGCTGGGGCAGCCGGGCCAGCGCCGGGGCCAGGGCAGCGCGGTTCTCGGTGCGCTCGAAGCCCGCGTCCTCGTCCCCGATCGCCTCGAGTGGGTCGGCGGCGTCCTCGCCGACCGGGGCGGAGAGCGAGAGCGTGGTGTAGGCCGATCCCACCTCGATGGCCTCGAGCACCTCCTCGGGCGTCGTGCTGAGGCTCTCCGCGATCTCGGCGATGCTCGGCGACCGCCCCAGCCTCGATGTCAGGTGGTCGATCGTGGAGGACATCTTGGCGTTGAGCTCCTGGAGTGCGCGCGGCACACGGATTGCCCAGCCCTTGTCGCGGAAGTGGCGCTTGATCTCGCCCACCACGTTCGGCGTGGCGTAGGTGGCCAGCGACACCTCTCGCTCGAGCTCGAAGCGATCGATGGCCTTGATCAGGCCGATCGCGCCGACCTGCTCGATGTCGTCGATCGGCTCGCCGCGACCGGCGTAGCGACGGGCCAGCGAGCGCACGAGCGGAAGGTGGCGCTCGACGAGGGCCTCCCGGGCGCTCGGGTCGCCGCCCTCGTGGTAGCGGCGCAGCAGCTCGCGATCCTCGTCTCGCAGCGCAGGTCTCCCCGCCTCCGGGAAGGACTCGGCACGATGCCCAGTGTCTCCGGTCCCCTTTGCGGGACTCACGAGCTTCCCCCACCCACCTTCTCGAGCCGCACGACGATGTCACCGCCGCTGACCTCCTCGACCCCGTAGGAGTCGACAACCGTGCTGAGGATCCGCCCGAGGGACAGGGTGCCGGGTGGACCCTCAGGGTCCTGCAGCGCCTTCGCGAGGCCGCGCTCCTTGAGCGGGCCCACGCGCGTCCGGATGGCATCGCCCCTCAGCTCGAAGGAGAGCACCACCTGCCCGTCCGAGCCCGCCTCCACGAGCAGCCTCTCGACCGCGAGCTGCAGGTCGTCCATGGCCTCGAAGCCGAAGTCCGCCCTTTCGGCGACCCCGCCCACGATCAGCCGCACCATGGGGCGAAACGCCCCCGCGAGCGGCGCCTCGAATGAGATGCGGTCAACCGGCGGCATCGACTGCCGGATCCGCGATCGCGCCCCAGCCAACCACGAGGTCCCCCGCCAGCAGGCAGCCGGTCTGTCCTGGCGCCGCGGCGGGGACCTCTCGGTCGAGCCGGAGACCGACGTGCTCGTGCCGTCCGGCGGGAAGGCCGGCGTCCATCCGGCAGGGCACCGGAGGCGCGTGGTAGCGAAGGCGCACGGCCTGCACCTCGCTCGCGGGGCGGTGCAGCTCGATCGGGGCGAGCCTGACCCGGTCGGAGAGCAGCGCCGCGCGGGGCCCCACCACCACCCGGTTGCGCCGGGCGTCCTTTCCCAGGACATACAGCGGCTCGGCGGCCGCCACGCCCAGCCCGCGGCGCTGGCCGACCGTGAACGTGTGGTGACCGCCGTGACGGCCGAGCACAGCTCCCTCGCGGTCCACGATCTCCCCACCAGAGGACGACGCGCGCAACGAGGCGCCGCCGTGGCGGCGCATGAACGACCGGGTATCCCCCCCGGCCAGGAAGCACAGGTCCTGGCTCTCGGGCTTGTCGGCCACCTCGAGCCCGGCGGCGCGGGCCAGCTCCCGCACCCGCGGCTTCTCGAGCTCTCCCAGCGGAAAGCGCAGTCGCGCGACATCGTGGCCGCGCAGCCGGGCCAGCACGTAGCTCTGGTCCTTGGCAGGGTCGACCGCCGCCCGGATCAGCGGGCCGCGCCCGTCATCGGCGATCCGCGCGTAGTGCCCGGTGGCCAGTCGCCGGGCCCCGAGGCGATCGGCCAGCCCCAGCATCGAGTCAAACCGCACGGACCCGTTGCAGCCCACGCAGGGGTTGGGCGTCCGCCCTTCCGCGTACCCGTCGAGGAATTCGCCCACGACCTCCGCGCGGAAGTCGTCGCGCAGGTCGATCGTGAAGTGGGGGATGCCCATCCGGTGTGCGAGGCGCCGCGCACCGATGACCGCCTGCGGAGAGCAGCAGCTGCGCTCGCCGTCGGTGGCCGGGTCTGACCACAGCTCGAGCGTGACCGCCACCACCTCCTCGCCCGCGTCGAGGGCAAGTTGGGCGGCCGCGGCGCTGTCCACGCCGCCGCTCATGGCCACGAGCGTGCGGTGCGCCACGCGGGAGAGGCGTGCCGCACCCTCGCGCGCCGCCATACCGAGCGCACGGTGCAGCGCGTCGGCGGCAAGCTCCGAGGCATGGCGAGCCGAGGGGCCCAGGCCGCCCAGCTCGCCGTCCAGCGCGTTGGCCGTGATAAGCGCTGCGTCGAGCAGCCGGGCACCGCGCAGCAGCTCCACGGCTGCACTACCCGCGGCGCGGGCGGCGGCGCAGCCGTGGGCCCGAAAGCCCGCGTCTACCACGTGGCCGTCCGCGACGTGCACGGAGACCGAGATGACGTCACCGCATGCGGCGCCGCCCGCTGCCCCGATGTGGGGCGAGCGCTCGAGCGCGCCGAGGCCGCGGGGATTCTCGAGGTGGTCCCGGAGCAGAACGTCGCCGGGTGGCGCGGTGCGAGCCGTCATGCGACCACCTTACGGAGTATCAGCTCCAGCTTGCCGCTGCCGACTCGGGAGTTGGGCCTGCGTGTAGCAAGCGTGGGTGTCCTCCGAAGCGTGACCTGGCGGCGAACGCCTGGCACGCCTCGAGTCGGACTCCCATCCCGGTGGTGTTGGCTCAACGTGATGGGCCGGCTGGCGTACAAGCTAGAGCTTGGAGCGAACGCTAGCAGGCAACCGAGCGTTCGCGGCGGGCTTTAGAGAGCCGTGGGTCACCCTCGCCAGGGCCCGGGCAAGCGGACCTGCCACGGGAGGCCGTAGGGCAAGAGCGGCCGGGGGCTCCGGGGGCGGGAGCCCCCGGCCCGCTCCCCACGGTCAATTGCGCCGTAGCCCGAGCTCGCGCAGCTGGCGCGCGTCGACCGGAGCGGGGGCCCCGGTGAGCGGGTCGGCACCGCTCGCGGTCTTCGGAAAGGCGATCACGTCTCGAATCGAGTCCCGCTCGCCCAGCAGCGCCACGATGCGATCGAGGCCGAACGCGATGCCCCCGTGTGGAGGCGCGCCGTACCGCAGCGCGTCGAGCAGGAATCCAAAGCGCTCGGCGGCCTGCGCCGGTGACATCCCGAGCGCCTCGAACACCTTCCCCTGCACCTCCGGGGTGTTGATGCGGATCGAGCCGCCACCGATCTCCGAGCCGTCCATCACGAGGTCGTAGGCGCGGCTGCGCCAGGTGCCGGGATCGGCGTCGAGGTCGCCGCTCGGAGCCGTGAAGGGATGGTGCAGCGCGTCCCAGCGGCGGGCCTCCTCGTTCCACTCGAACATCGGAAACTCGACGATCCAGACGAGGTCGTGGCCCCCGGTGGGCTCCCCGATCTGAAGCCGCAGCTCCCCGAGCACCTTGGCCGCCGTCTCCGCCGCGTCGGCCACCACGAGGATCGCATCCCCCTCCTCGGCCCCGGTCGCGGTGATCATCCCGGCGATCTCCTCCTCGGAGAGGAACTTGGCCACCGGCGAGCGCCAGCCGCCTGTGCCCCCCTGTGGGGTGCCGGACTCCACCACCCCCCACACGAGCCCCTTGGCGCCGAGCCCCTGCGCTCGCTCTGTCAGGGCATCGAACCTGCTGCGTGGGAACTCGCCGGGGGCGCTCAGCCCGCGGACCACGCCCCCGCTCGCGAGTGCGCCGCTGAACACCTTGAACTCCGAGGCCCCGAATACCTCGCCGAGGTCTGCTATCTCGATCGGGATGCGACGGTCGGGCCGGTCCGAGCCATAGCGGAGCAACGCGTCATCGTAGGTGAGACGCTCGATCTCCTCCGGCACGTCGAAGCCACCTACGCCGAGCACATCGCGCATCAGGCGATCGCAGGTGTGGATCACGTCCTCCTCCTCCACGAAGGAGAGCTCCATGTCGAGCTGGGTGAACTCGGGCTGGCGGTCGGCGCGCAGGTCCTCGTCCCGGAAGCAACGTGCGATCTGGTAGTAGCGCTCGAAGCCACTCATCATCAGGAGCTGCTTGAAGAGCTGCGGGGACTGGGGCAGGGCGTAGCAGGATCCCGGCTGTGTCCTGCTCGGCACGAGGTAGTCCCGCGCCCCCTCGGGTGTCGAGCGGGTGAGGATGGGCGTCTCGATGTCGAGGAACCCCCGCGCCTCCAGGTGGCCCCTGATGGCGGAGACCACTCGGTGGCGCAGCCTGATGGCCTCGGTCATCTGCGGCTTGCGCAGGTCGAGGTAGCGGAAGCGCAGCCGCAGCTCCTCGCCGACGGGCTCGTCCTCGTCGATCTGGAAGGGCGGGGTCTCCGCGTCCGCGAGCAGGTCGAAGGAGCTCACGCGCAGCTCGACCTCGCCGGAGGGCAGCTCCGGGTTGACCGCCTCCGGGTCGCGTTCGACCAGCGTGCCGGTGGCGGACACCACGTCTTCGGCGCGCAGCCGGTGCGCCGCCTCATGGGCCTGCGCCGCCCCATCGGGATGGAAGACCAGCTGCAGGATGCCCTCCCGATCACGGAGGTCGATGAAGATCAGCCCGCCGTGGTCGCGACGGCGGTGCACCCAGCCCGCGACCCGCTGCTCGCCGCCGGCGTGCTCCTTGCGAAGGAGACCGGCCCATGCGGTTCGGTACCGGTTCTCGCGCGGCGGGACGCTCACGTGGCCAGCCCCACCGCGATCCGCACGGCCTCCTGGATCCCCGTGACCGGTCGCTGCTCGCCCGTGTCCATGTCCCGCCAATGCATTTCCTGTCCCACGATGGCCACCGCCCGCGCCTCGGCCCGACTCGCGTGCTTCATCTGGCCCTTGAGGGAGCGCCCGGCCTGCTCCATCTCCGACCGTACTCCCGCCTCTCGAAGGAGGGTCACGAGCCGGAAGGCCTCTCGCCGGTTGCCCCCATCGTCGATCGCCACGAACACCGGGCGTGGCGCTGCGGGCCACCTGGTCTCCGATGCCAGCAGGATCCGCTCGATGCCGGCGGCCCACCCCACTCCCGGAGTCCGAGGGCCGCCGAGCTCCTCCACGAGCCCGTCGTAGCGACCACCCCCGCCCACGCCGCTCTGAGCCCCTAGCTTGTCGCTCTCGAACTCGAACACGGTGCGGGTGTAGTAGTCGAGGCCACGCACCAGCGTGGGGTCCACCACGTAGGCGAGGCCCGCGTCGTCGAGCAACGCGCGCACCTCCGCGAAGTGCTCGGCGTCCTCCGGGGCGAGGCGGTCGAGCAGCCGCGGAGCCCCCGCCATCACCGTGCGGGTGCCCTCGTGACCGGCGTCGAACGCACGCAGCGGGTTGCTTGCGATGCGATCACGAACGTCCTGGGAGAGATCCGCTTCGTGGTCATGCAGGTAGCCCCGCAGCTCCTCCAGGTAGGCCTCGCGCCCCTCCCGCGTGCCGAGGCTCGCGATCTTGAGGGTGGCGCCGCGCACCCCCGCCGCCTCCAGCAGCTCCGCCAACAGCAACACCGACTCGGCATCGAGGGAGGGCTCGTCGGAGCCGAGCGCCTCACAGCCGATCTGGGAGAACTGGCGATAGCGGCCCGCCTGCGCGCGCTCGTGGCGGAAGAAGGGCCCCCAGTACCAGAGCTTCACCGGCTGCGGGAGCTTGTGCATGCCGTGCTCCACGTAGGCACGGCACACCGGGGCGGTGCCCTCCGGCCGGAGGGTGAGCGACCGGCCACCCTGGTCCTCGAAGGTGAACATCTCCTTGCGCACGATGTCGGTGGACTCGCCCACCCCGCGCTCGAACAGCTCCGTGTCCTCGAACGCCGGCGACTCGAACGGGCGGTAGCCTCCCCGCCCGAGCACCGCCCACGTGCGCCGCTGCAGCTCGCGGCGCTTGAGCGCGTCCTCCGGCAACACGTCGAACGTGCCCCGCGGCACCTTGAGCTCTCCCGTGCCCACTACCTTGCGAGCTCGGCCAGGAACGGATTGGAGGCGCGCTCGTCTCCGAGGTTGGTGAGGCCCATGTGGCCCGGGTACACGGCGGTGTCGCCGGGCAGCGTCTCGAGCAGGGTGCGGATCGACTCGAGCAGGGTCGGCCAGTCCCCGCCCGGAAGGTCGGTGCGCCCCACCGAGCCCTGAAAGAGGACGTCGCCCGAGAAGAGCGCCTCCTCGTCGGGGATCGAGAAGCTCACGTGGCCGGGGCTGTGACCCGGCGTGAAGATCACGTCGATCTCGAACCCGGCCAGCTCGAGCCTCTCCCCGCCCGCCACGGTGTGCTCGGCCTCCCAGCTCTCGAAGGGGCCGAATGCCGCCCCGGGCACCCACTTGTTGATGTCGGCTAGCACCAACTTCTCAATCTCGGGCACCCACACCTCCGCCCCCGTTGCCCTCGCAACCGGCGCCACCGCCCCGACGTGGTCGAAGTGCGTGTGCGTCAGCAGGATCGCGTCGAGGGTGAGGCCGAGCTCCGCGATGGCGGCGAGGAGCTTCGGCGCCTCCTCTCCAGGATCGATGATCAGGGCGCGCTCGGAGCCCTCCCGCCGGACGAGGAAGCAGTTCTCCTGGACCGGGCCGACCGTGAACATGCGGACGTCCATCGGTCCGCAGACTACCCGCGCTTTCGCTGCCGGAAGCGGTAGAGCGCGGAGTCCGTGGCGTATCCCAGCGGGATGTAGAGCAGGAACATGAAGACCGCGAGCGTCAGGCCTTGAGCGATGTCCCTTCCGAACACGATCACCAGGAGCAGGCCGAAGACCGCCGCCGCGATCGCAGCGCGGTTGGCGGCTCCCCGCCAGGTCGGCGCCCGGTTGAGCCGCTCTGCACGCCGCTGCTTGGCGATCGCCTTGGCGTCCTCGCGCGTCCCGGCTCGGCTCGTGCGCCCCGCCCGCTCGACCGTGCCGGCGGGTGTACCCCGGTGCTTGCGCTTGCGTTTCTTCTTGGTCTGGGCCATGGCGGGAGCTCAGCCGAGCGAGCGTAACGCGTTCTCGAGCAAGTGCCGCTCCGGGAAGAAGCCACGCAGCGGCACGTCTTCGGGAAACCGCTCCAGGGCCGCGGCCGGCGCCAGGCCCACGAGCTCTGCCTCGGCCACCTCGGCGCGGCTGCGCACGGCCTCGACCACCATCCGCAGCGGAGTGGACCCGGGGTCGTGCACGTTCGTGGACACCTGCGCCCGACCGCGCTCCTCGAGGAAGAGGCCGATAGCGCGCACCCCGGGAAGACCTCCGCCCGCCTCCCGCAGCTCCGCGGCAATCGCTCGCGCAAGCTCGGGGTTGGAGGACACGAGGTCGACGTTGAAGGCCACGAGCGGGGGGCGCGCCGTGGCCAGCACGGCCCCCGCCGTCGGGTGAGCGCGCGGCGGTCCGAAGTCCGGCTGCAGCTCGCCGCTCTCGACACGCTGTGCCAACCGGCGCCAGCCGCCCTGGCGCAGCCCCGCGCGCTCGCGGTGCTCGGGCCTCGCGGCTAGCTCTCCGTACAGGAACACCGGCACGCCGAGCTCTGCGCCGATACGCGCGGCGGCTGTGAGCGCCTCAGCGCACGCCGGGCCGCGCTGTGCCTCGTCCAGGTAGACGACCGGCATCACATCGAGGGCGCCCACGAACGGGTGCAACCCCTCGTGCCGGGTGAGGTCGATCGCCTCGAGCACCGTTGCCGCGCCGGACACCAGGCCGTCGGAGAGCTCGCCCTGGTGGGCCGCCAGCGTGAGCACCGAGCGCCCGTGGTCCGGGTCGGCATGGAGGTCGAGGAAGCGCGCCGGAGAGAACCCTTTCTCGACCCGCTCGATCGTGCTCGCGTCGCGCCCCTCGCTGATGTTCGGGACGGCCACGAGCAGGGGGTCGCACCTCATGGGGCGGCACTCGCCATCGGAGGAAGTATCACCGAACCGGACCGCGCGACGAGGAGGCCATCATCCCGACCCCGGCATGGGTACGCTCCTCCCGTGAACTTCGAGGAGGGAGAGCGCGTGGAGCGCCCGCCCGGTGGCGGTCCCGCGTGGTGCGTGCCGGCTCTCACCAAGCTCCGGCGCGAGCAGATGGGCGACATCGCCATCCATATCGAGACGGCCGGGCAAGGGGACGTCTTCGGCCACCTCGACCGCGTCTCGACCGTGTTGGGCACGCGCGGCACCATCGCACTCGCGGACGGCGAGAAGATCTCCTGCGACGACGTCCAGGCGTTCACCGTGATCGTCGAGGACTAGGTCGAGGCCGGTACACCCGCCACGGCGGTACGGAGCATGTTCCGGGAGAACGTACACATCGTGGCGCGCCGACACGAGCGCTTCCGGGCGACCGGCGCGTTCGAAGTGGCCGCGGGGCTCGGCAGGTGACCTTGCGCAAGGACGAGCGCATCCAGCGCCCCGAGGACGCCGGCGCCTCCTGGTACCTGACGGCCCTGTCCCAGGTCCGCCGGGAAGGGCTGGGCCACCTCCCGATCCGCTTCGAGCTCAGCGGATCCGATGACGTGGTCGGCCACCTCGACCAGCCCACCACCGTCGTGGGCCCACTAGGCACGGTGGTGCTTGCGGAGGGACACCAAATCGCCTGCGGGGACATTCTGGCGTTCACCGTGCTCTCCGATCCGGATCCGCGGCGGACCCGAGGAGACGGAGGGCGACGGGTAGCGGGGCCCGGCTCAGGCCGATCGGGCGAGCGCCCGGGCTCAGCTAGCGGCGGAGTCCCCCGCGGATGCGCCCGACTCGGGCTCAGGCTCCGCGGGCTCGCCTCCCCGTTCGGCCTTCTTAGACTCTGCCCACTCCTTATGCTTGCTTTGTGCGTCGGGACCCGGACCTCCACCGGTTCCACCGCCGCCGCGCGGGTCGTTCGGATCGTGCGGCGGGCGCTCTTCGCGAGACTCCATCTCGATTCCTTCGCTCGGGGGAACGCCGGCTCACCCGGCCCACCGCGCATCGTGTCACATAACGGGCATGCCCGTGCAATGTGGTCCCGGGGGACCTACCGCCCTGCGGCTCGCGATGAAACCGCAGGATCTGCAAAGTCGCGAGCCGCGGTGGCGGCATCTCCGGCGTGCCGACCCAGAACCGAGTGCGACCTGGCGGGGGCCCCCGGAAAGGGAGCGGCCCCACCGGCCATAAGCGCGCCGGATCTCGCTCCAGCTCCAGATATCCTCGGGACCTGCGGCTCCGTAGCTCAGCGGTTAGAGCGCACCACTCATAATGGTGAGGTCCCTGGTTCAAATCCAGGCGGAGCTACTGGGGCTAGAGCGAAATCGTGGTCTTTAGCCCCTCCGCCGCTGCGCCTGAGGGCAACCGATTGGGCAACTGCCCGAACTCAAGGGCGCTTGTCAGGGCGCTGGCCGAGGCGACGACTACGCTCCTGGTTGGAGGGTCTTCTTTGCGGACGGCGTACCCTGGGAGGAGCTATGGAGGGGATTCGGTACGACGAAGGCAAGTTTCGGGAGCTGTTGATTCTGCTCGCGGATCGCTCAGCCAGCGATCCGACCTTCGGTGCGACCAAGCTAAACAAGCTGCTGTTCTTCTGCGACTTCCACGCCTACGCGGTTCTGGGTGAGCCGATCACGGGTGCGGCCTATCAGAACCTCGAGAAGGGCCCTGCCCCCAAGCGGCTCCTGCCTGTACAGGATGCCCTTCAGCATGAGGGCGCGGTGAACGTCGAGCGTCGCGAGAGGATGATCTACACCCAGAAGGTGACGGTGGCGCAGCGCCCTCCTGACCTCGGCGTCTTCACTCCGGAGGAACTCGAGATTGTTGACGAGGTGCTCGAGCTGTATCGACGCTTCGATGCAACCACGATCAGCGAGATATCGCATCAGGTTTCGGCCGGCTGGAACCTGACCGAACTCGGGGAAGAGATCCCATACGAGACAGCGTTGATCTCGATGCAGCCGCCACCGCGGGACGCAATCGATATGGGGCGCGAGGTCGGGCAGCAGCTCGGCTGGTAAGCCCCCGTGTGGGTGCCGGACGAGCGCCGGCTGTGGACGCTCGATCGGCGCGATGAGTTCAAGAAGACGTGGGCGAAGGCGCAGGAGGCGCTCACGCGGCCTGAGGCTCATATGGCCGCTATCGAAAAAGCGCTCGCCAGGAACCCGCTGGGCGTCTCGTATCCATCGGTGGATGAGCGGCAGCGAATCGTCCGCACGATCGATCGTCTCGACGGGTGGGAGATACGAGTCTTCTTCCGAATCCACGAACCGGAGCGAAGGTGCGAGTTGGGGTGGGTTCAGTTGAAACCCCTCGAGGCCGACTAGGCAGGTCGAACCTGTCCGTGAACCCGGGCAACATTCCGGCCGTGCGTTCGACTGTGAAGGTGCGCCACCAGCTTGAGCAGCAACGGCAAGCTGGCGTGGACTTCGCTGCCGCATGGACCGCGGCCCTCGCGGCGCTCCCGCCGGACGAAAAGCGGGAGTGGCTCGAGGCGCTCGAGGACACGGCGGCCGCATGGCGGGCGGCGGCATAAGCCTCAAGCCCGGTCAGCGGGGCCGCGCGCTGCGACGGTATGACTGAACTGTCGCATGCGACACCCCGCGCGCCGCTCACGGGCGGCGGGTCGCTGCGTAGTTCGGCACAATCCCCGATTCCCAAGCCGCGAAGGTGAGGTGCATGCGCTCGTCGGTGCGCCAGCCGCGAAACGGCCGTCCGGGAGGGTCTTGGCCACCGAAGCGGGCGAAGTACCACCACGGCCAAGCGGCTAATCCGGCCCAGAGCGTGCGACCACGGCTTACCACGTCCTGGATCGTGCGACTGGCGTAAGAGAGATCCTCTGTTAGCTCTTCGATGGTGACGCCGGCCAGGTCATAGGCCGCCGCTGCGTAGAGGCCGCAGAGCTCGGTTCGTACATGTGACTTTTTGACGGCGGCGTCCCACGCGAGCTTGATCGCTGGCTCCCAGTTGGTGCCGAGCGCGAGAACGGTTTCGTCTTTTGGCTTCTGCCTCATAGGCGCCGGAGTCACCTTGTCGGGCGAAGTCAACACGAGCGGGCCATTGCCCAGGCGAGCCACAACCCGATCCAGTTGGGGAACCAACAACCCGTCCGGAAGTCGCCGCACCGGGGCCGGCAAACTCCACGCCGGGCGGCCCTGCTCGGCCGCAGCGGCGACTAGGTGGGTGAGCGTTTTAGGGTCAAACCGCTCGTTGTCGGGCGGGGCCTGTCTGACCACACTGGCTGCATGAGGCACGCCCAGGCAGTCTACGGTCGGGATCGGCTAGTCCTGACAAGCGAACAAGTCGCCGAGCTGCTCGGGGTGTCCCCTCGCACGGTGGCACGACTCGTCACCCGCGGCGAGCTCCCTGTCCTTCACATCGGCCGGCTCGCACGGTTTCGGCCGGCGGACGTGGAGGCCTTCCTAGATCGCTCCATAGACGACAGAGACCCGGACACCACTCCGGGCCTCGTCACAACTTCGCCCGGGACGGGGCGACGTGACGAATCCTAGCCCGCCACCACGACGCGACCCGTGGCTCGAGCTTGCCGACCAGCTCGACGTGCTCGCTGCCAAGCCTCTCGCCGGCCGCCGTGCGGCCCTGCGCGAGCTGGCCATCTTCCTGCGCGAGCGCGCCAAGGGGGCCACGACGTGAGCGCGACGCAGACCAAGTTCTCTACCGCGGCGCTCGACTACTTCGCCAGCCACGCGATCGACCCGGAGATAGCGGCGGCCCTCGGCGTGAGCGAACAGCCGCCGGGCACGCTGACCTACCCCGGGGGCCGCCGCCGGCCGCTCGAGGGGAGCCGAACGCTTCAACCCGCCGGCTCGCCGCTCGCGCTCTGGTGGGTTGTCGAGCCGCAGAATGACCCGACGGTGCTCGTCTGCGAAGGGGAGCCCGACGCGGTCGCCGCAGCGACACACCTGCCGGCGACCGCGGAGATAGCCGCACTGCGCGCCTATGGGATAGCCGCCGTACCCGGCACGGGCTACCCGCCCGCGAGGCTGGCCGCCGCGCTGGCCGACACCGGCACGATGGCAGCGCTGCTGGCGATGGATGGCGACGAGCCTGGACGCAAGGCCGCCGCCAAGTTCTCCGAGGCGCTCGAGGCCGCCGGCATCCGGCCGCTGATCCTGCCGATACCGGACGGCCAGGATCTTGCCGACGTACTCGTTGTCGCAGCAAGCGACCCGGCGCGCGCTGCCGATGCGCCCGCTGCAGCGCTCGAGGCGCTGATCGCCGAGGCGAAGCCGCTCGAAGCGCTGCACCGAGCCAAGGCTGCCCTCTCAGTGAACGGTGCCGCACCTGAAACCGCCCCGGTTGCCTCGCAGGCGGATGGCGGGCGAGAGGTTGTGCTGCGGGCGGCGTCCTCGATCGAGCCGTGTTCACCAAGCTGGGTGTTCAAGGATCGGGTGCCACAAGGATTGGTCACGATCCTCGCCGGCAAGGAGGGGCTCGGCAAGTCGAGCCTGACGATTGAGCTGCTCGCCCAGGCGACCCGCGGCGAGCTTGCCGGCGACCTCGAGGGCACACACGCGCGCGTCGTTATCGCCAGCGGGGAGGACTCGCCGCACACCACCCTCCTGCCGCGCCTAATGGCCGCGGGGGCCGACCTTGAGCGTGTGTCCATCCTCGAGGTTGTGGACCGGCTCGAGGGCGAACGGGTCCCCGGAATGCTCACCCTGCCCGAAGACCTCCCCAAGCTCGCCGACGCCGTTGTCAAAGCTGATGCCCGATGGCTAGTGCTCGACCCACTGGTGGGCTACCTCGGCGGCGACGTGAACGCCCACCGCGACCAGGACGTGCGGCGCGTTCTCGCGCCACTCGCACGGCTGGCGAGTGACCACAACATCGCGGTGCTCGGCGTCATGCACCTCAACAAGGGAGACACAACCGATGTTCTCTCACGGGTCAGCGGGTCGGTTGGGTTCACCGCATCGGCCCGCAGCGTGCTCGCGTTCGCCCGCGACCCAGAGGACCCAGAGGGCGAGAGCGGCCCCTACAGGGTGCTCGCCCACGCCAAGTGCAACGTCGGTCCGCTCGCCCCATCCCTCCGCGCCCGCATCGAGCCGCGCCGAGTCCTGAGCGACGACGGCCAGACCCTCGCGACCAGCCGGGTGATCCTGCTCGATGAAACCCAGCAGACCGCCCGCGACCTACTCGAGCAGCCGGCGAACTCCGAGGAGCGCACCGCCCGAGATGAGGCAGCCGACTTCCTACGGGCCGAGCTTGCAGACGGGCCGATCCCGACGCCCAGGTTGAAGACCGCGGCGGCTGACGCCGGCCTCTCGTGGCGGACAGTGGAGCGTGCCAAGTCGCGGGTCGGAGCCAAGGCATCTAAGACCTCGAGCGGTCGGCAGTGGGAACTCAAGCCCGCCTCCCCCTCCTCTAGCTCTGCGGTTGGCGGTCTTGTCGGTCTTCCCTCTGTAGAGCCTTTTAACTCCGCCAACAACACCGCCAAGGCCGCCAAGGCCGCCACCGCCAAAGGGATAGGGGCTGGTGGCGACCTTGACCACTGCACCTGCCGAGTGCCTGCCCGCTCCCCTCGAGCCGAAGGCCCGGACTTCTGCCAGACCTGCCGACGCCCTCTTGCCGCCGAGGTGGTCGCGTGAGCCAGGGACTTTGGATCGACCTCCCCGACGCGCTCGTGGACGCCGTCGCAAACCGTGTGCTCGAGCGCTTGGCCGACCACCAGGCCGAGCCCGCCGGCTACCTCGACGTGGCCGGCGCTGCCGAGTTTCTCTCATGCCCCACCTCCAGGATCTACAGCCTCGTGTCCGCAGGCCGGATCCCCGTCCACCGCGACGGCTCCCGCTTGATTTTCGACCCTGCCGAGTTGCGCCAGTACGTGGCGAGCGGAGGGGCGAAGCGACCGTGAGAACTCGAGCCGAGGCCGTGACGCTCAGATACCGACAAACCCTCAAGCCGTGGTCGAGGCTTCGACCGCAAGCCTGAACCCAAAGGAGAAGTGAAGATGCCAACCAAGACCAAGAGCAAGCCCGACCCGAACGCCGTGTACCAGTGCCGCGACTCGATTAGCTTCGACCTCCAAACCACGCTCCGCGCTGGCGAGCGCCGTCGCGGCGATGACCCGCTCGTGCGCGAGCACTTCGAGCACTGGGTCCCGGACGGCACGCCGATCAGGCCGGCGCAGCTGACCCGCCGGCCAGGACGAGGTTGCAACCGAAGTCGACGCGGTCGTCTACGAGGCACTGAGAACCCTCGATGCCCTCGTGACCCGTAAGCCGCTCCGAGTGTGGGAGGCCGGGGCCAAGCGCCTTACGCAGCTTCCCGTGGGTACGGTCGTGCCGCGGGACGCCGAGCTGGTGCGGCTCGCACCCGACGCATTCGTGGATCCGAGGGCGACGGTGAAGCGATGAGGGGCCGTGTCGAGATAGCCGCGGCTCACCTACCGACAAACCCTCAACCCCCGGCCACGCCCGCTCCCAGCCGCAAGAGGCGGCGCACGCTGCAGGGTGAGGGAATGGTCACCCCGAAAGCCCCGGTCACGGTCACGGTCGATGGCCGGCGCGAGCGTCTGCACCCGAGGCGCGACCGCTTTGCACCCGATCACCCCGCGGTCCGTCAGCGGCCCGAGCTCTTCACGAACGCCGACCCACAAGACAAGCTCACCGCGTCCGAGATGAGGCTGATGGTCGCCCGGGCCCGAAGCCGACCCGACACCGGCACACGTCGTATGGCGCCCGCCCGCAAGCCATGGGACCTCGGCGACCGCGGATCGGGGAGGTGCCCGACGTGGCGACTATGAACCGCAGAGGAGGTGGCTTCCCCGCGCCGGCCCGCGTGCGGTTCTCCCCGGTGCAGGTGAAGCAACGCCACCCCCTCGAGCAGTGGACGCTAGAGGAGCGCTTCGCACTTTTCGCAAAGGTCAAGGATCTGTTGCGTCCGGCCGTCGAAGCCGCAATAGCCCACGGGCTTAACCGTGCCGAGCTTCCCGCCGTGCTCGAGCGAGCCCTGGACGGCGACCCCACGACCGGCGACCTGTACGAGCGAGTGGTGAGCGAGCTGGCCGACGCCATCCACGGGGCGACGGAAGCATGAGCCGCGAGCAGAGTCGCAGTTTGCGGGAGGGGGGGTCCGGGGGCCTCGAAGGGCACCTCCGCGTTGACCCCCGCCCCGTCAGGGATCTCTCTCCCCGCCGCGGAAAGGTCCGCTAGATGGCCGGCGATACGGCAAAGAGGGGCTACGGCAGCCGCCACCAGCAGCTACGGAAGCGGCTTGAGCCGCTAGTCGCTGCGGGAAAGGCCCGGTGCGCACGGTGCGGTCTGCCGATCCTCCCCGGCGAGCGGTGGGACCTCGGCCACGATGACCGCGACCGCTCCCGATATACGGGGCCAGAGCACTCCGGCTGCAACAGGGCAACTTCCGGCCGGCGCTCGCCCCGGACATCCCCCGGCAGCGACGTGTGCCCCCCGCGAGTTTGGAGTCGGGAGTGGTGAGCCGCCACTCCCGCAAGAAGGGCAGTAAGGCCGACCGCCGCGAGGCTGAGCGCCGTAAGGCTGAGCGCCGTGAGCGGCGCAAGGCTGAGCGCCGCCAGGCCGAGCGTTGCAGCCAAAGTGCGGCAGGTGCGAAACCGAGCCACCCGCTCACTGCCCCCGGCGCACTTGCCCACACACCGGGCGCGCACGCTCGCGAGATTTGGGCGTCGCAGCCCCAACACCCGGTCGTGCAGCTGGGGGACGACGGGGTCGGCTACTGCATGCATCCGACCCGCCCGGATGGTTGTCTCCGGGTGGCCCTCGCCACGGCAACACAGATCCCGGTGGACCAGGTGCCCGATCTGCATCTAGATCAGCGCGTACGTGCTGGCGAGGATCCGGAGGAGATCTCCCGCGACTCCTGGGCGAGAATCGAGCAGTGGCTGAGTGGCCGCGGCTTGCGGCTCGTGATCCACGACGCCGTACCAGTCGATCGCGACCGATGGGTGGGCGTTATCGGGGGGCGCGTCGATGAGGCCGCTATGGCCGCTGTCGGCGTGGAGATGGGGAACGCCGACAACCCCTTCCTCGACCACTGCATCGTCCTCTCATACGAACGGATTGTCTTCGACCCGGCGGTGAGCCTCAAGCCCCAGCTTCCCCCCGGTATGCGGCTCCCCACCTGGCAGCTATCCCAAATCGAGTACGGACTTAGCTTCGATCGGAAGGAGTAGCAAGTGTTAGGAATGCCCAGATGTCCCGGCCGCGCCTACGTCGTCTTGACTGACGAGGCGGAAGCGCCGAAGCAGCGGACCCAGCGAGCGCAATCCCAAAGGGTTGCCGGCCGCGCCGTGTCCATAGATGACGAGGAGCAGCACTCGGACGCGGGGCGTTCCCCGCGGCAGCGCTCGAGCTCGAGCGGTGGCGCTCGGCGCTGACAGACGAGGAGTGACGATGACCGCTGACGGCGCGGCAGGCTACAAGAGCAGCGTGATGAGCAAGAGCCACGTCGCCGCCGAGAACGCGATCATTGCCGCCCACGAGGAGACCACGAAGAGCGGCCTCGCCTTCGGCTCCCGGGCGGGTCGTTGCTGGAGGGCACCCAGTGCAGTGGGGTGGGGCACCGTTAGGTCTCCGTTCCTGTCCTCCGGACCGTCCTGCACGGCCGAAGTCCGTCAAGGGGACGGGCCTGAGTTCCGTGCCCCCACCGTGGAGCGGACCCGCCGAAGTCGAACTCAGAAGCAAATATGCCCGGACGCCCCTGACTCAAAACGGGGTTCATGGCCGCATGAGGCTCGGCCGCACTGTCGCATGCGACACCGCTCTTGCAGCCGGGGCCGAGGAGGCGTAGGGTGGGCCCCGTCCATACAAGTGGGGCGGCGCCGCGTGAACGGCCCGCCCCGTGGCCACCGGAGGTCCTAGCTCCGATGACGCCGCGCAGACTATCCGCGCAGCCCGTCGCCAGCCGGTCCCTTCGGAGCCCAACCGAAGGGAGCAGCAATGCCGAGTGAAGTTGAGCACCTACGCCGCGAGCTGAGGGACGTTCGCTACATAACCGAAGCCGTCCTCATGTACTTGGTGGGGAAGGACAAGGCACTCCTGTGGGAGCTGGAAGCCCGCGTGCAGTCGGGGATCCGCCGCGAGAAGGGAGGGACGCCCCTACACGACGTTGGCATCAAGGGCGAAACCCTTGACCGCCTTAGCTCCCAGCATTGCACCGGGCAGGACATTCAGACGGTCGAGGAGCTTGTTCGGCGCTGGCCGCGCCACGAGGTGGCCGCGATGGAAGGCGTCGGGAACAAGACGGTGGAGAAGATCGACGCGGTGATCGCAGGTAAGGGGCTCCTTGAGGAAGCGTGGATGGAAAGGGAGGTGGCCTGATGGCGACGATCACCATTCACCCCGAGCACGTCGACGGGCTGCGCTACCTGTACCAACGCCACTTCGAGATGGCGTGCGAAGCGGAGGACGCCGGCCAGCTCCGCGTGCTGCTGGGCATCGAAGAGTCGTTGCCGATCAACCCGATAGTCGGATCGTGGTCGGGCGAGGTTTCAATGCCCGACGACCTGCTGGCTGCGTTCCTCGAGCACGCCTGGGAGGCGGGTAACGAGCTGATGTCCGACGTCCACTCGCAGCGGGCGAAGCCCGATCGAAAGTTTCTCGCCGACCCGGAACGCGACGAGCGCGAGGGGCGATCCATGCTCGCGTTCCATGGGCACATGCAGGGACAGAAGGTGGCGAGCTGATGGCGCCGCTCACAGTGGTGCCGGCGCTCGCAGTCGATGACGCGGCCGCCTCACGCGCGTGGGGGCTCGTGATGGATGCGTTCGGCGAGGCCCTGAAGGTCCCGGGCCTGCCTCCCGGGGATCGCGAGGATCTCCTCGTCTGTCACCGGTACGCCGCGCAGGCCGCCGGGCGCCCGGTTGTGGCGCCCGCGGGAGGGCAGGCCTGATGGCCGCCAAGATGGAAAAGACCCGCCACCCCGGCATCTATCGCCGGGGTGGTCGTTACGTCGTTGTCTGGCGGCACCGCGGGAAGCAGCACAAGTCGTTTCACCGCACGCTCGATGAGGCCCGCGAGGCCAAGGGACAGAGGGACGCTGGCGAACGCCGGCCAACCTCCAGAGAGCCGCTCGAGGACTACTGCCGCCGATGGGTCGACGGCTACCGCGGACGCACCGCCAGAGGGCTCTCAGAGCGCACCAGGCGCTCGTACAGGGCAGACCTAGAACGGTGGGTCTATCCGCACCTCGGGCGGCTCAAGCTGTCTGAGGTTGAGGCCCCGGACGTGCGGGCTTTCGTGACGACGCTCGAGGCGAAGGGCCTTCGCCCCGGAACTGTTCGCCGGGTGCTCGCCCCGTTGCGGGCCATGTTCGCCACCGCAGTGGAGGACGGGGCGCTGAGAATCAACCCGGCCAGGGAGGTGAGGATCGGCGGGCAGCGCCACGAAGCCGACCACGAGCCCGACGCCAAGGCGCTCACCCGCGCCGAGCTGGGACGCCTGCTCGAGGCGCTACCCGAGGACTGGCGGCTGTTCTTCGAGCTGCTCGCCCACAGCGGGCTCAGGATCTCGGAGGCGATCGGGCTCGAGTGGGGCGACGTGGAGTTCGGCAACCACCCCAGGCTGCTGATCCGCCGCCAGGACTGTCGGGGGGAGGTGGGGCAGCTCAAGTCGGACGGCTCCCGCCGAGACGTTCCCCTCTCCCCCGCGATGGCTCGCCGGCTCTGGACGCTAAGTGCCGGGAGGCAACCGACAGACCGGGTGTTCACGACCGATGCAGGGACGCCGCTTTCGGACTCCAACCTGCGCCGCCGAGTGTTCAACCCGGCGACCGACCAGGCAGGTGTGCCGTGGGCGACCTTCCATACGCTCAGGCACACGTGCGCCTCCCTGCTGTTCGAGGCGGGCCGCGACGTGAAGCAGGTATCGGCTTGGCTCGGGCACGCTGACCCGGCTTTCACGCTCAGGACGTACATCCACCTGATGGACGACGGCGTGGGCGATGCGGCCTTCCTCGATGAAGCGGTCAAGGTGGGCAACAGATGGGCAACAGGACACCCGGGGACAGCCGCAAACGCCGAGCCGATGGAGAAGGCCAGCTAGTGCGGTATCGCCAGTCTCAGCGCGGGATTGAACGGGCTAACCGCAAACGTCCGCAACTCCCAGGGTCAACTCATAATGGTGAGGTCCCTGGTTCAAATCCAGGCGGAGCTACTGGCGCCACCTCCACCAGCACGGCCGTCACCCCGAGCAAGAGGACAAGATGACTGCACCCTTCCCCCGCGGAGGAGGGCCGGGATGGGGGCGGAGAACCCGAGCGTCCTTTAGGTGCGAAGTCGCGGCATTGGACCAGCTTCTGACCAAGTCGTCCGGACATCGCTTCGGACGGTTGACCGCCATAGCTGCGCTCGTTATGGTCGGCCCCTCAACTCACGGGGAGGCCAATATGCAACGGCTCACCATCATTCGCAGCTCCGGCGACCCGGAGAAGTTGCTCGCCGCTAAGCGCGAGCACATAGATCCGGTGATGGAACGGAAGGCACCGGACTACGGAAACCTCCTTCATGTGGCAGCGCGGACGCCGGAAGGCATGCTCGTTCTCAATCTCTGGGAGAGCGATGAAGGTTCGGAGCAGGCGTTCCAAGATCCCGAGATTCAGCAGGCGCGGCAGGCGATGGTGGACAGCGGGGCAGTGGCGGAGCCGCCCGAGATCTCGCACTACGAGGTCGTCGACTACCGCCCCAGTATTGGCGGCTAGTTGAGCTGCCCATGGTGCGGGCGGTCGCGGGCTGATGAAAATTGGGGAGCGTCCGAAGCGGGTGGCGGGGAGGGGGGACTGGCGTCTGAGGCAGCGTCCTCTCTGGGGTCGTCCGTAGCGGCACAGCGCAGCGAGCGTCGTCCGTAGGACGGCACCGCGTAGCGAGCGGGCGATGGGGAGGTTCGGACGGGCGAGCCGGACACTCCGCCAACGGCGCTCGTCAGAAACCGCGTTGCCGGCGTCTTCTCTAGTGGCCCTGGTCGGGCGAGAGCGGCTAGAAGAGCAGCGTGATCAGAAAAAGCCACGTCACCGCGGCGAACGCGGTCGATGCTGCCCACCAAGAGGCCCTGAACAGCGCGTCTTCCTCCAGCCGTTCGCGGTCGAGCCGCTGGTGGCGGGTATCAAGTCCAACCGGCTGGGGCATTTGGTTACCACTCCCTTCTACTTGCCTGCACCCATATTCGGCAAGCGGAGTGCTCTTCTTTAGCCCCGCACCGCGGATCGGCGATTACCCCGCTGACAGCAGGGCGCTCGGCAGCTCACATCCTTGCGGGGGGAGGGTGCGAGGCAGCCACCTGATGCCTCGCCCGCGGCGGTCCTCTCTATGGTGATCGCTCTATGTCCTCGGAATTCATCTTCACGATGTACAAGGTCTCGCGGACCCATCCGCCCGACCAGCAGGTGCTCACCGACGTCTCCTTGAGCTTCCTGCCGGGCGCCAAGATCGGGGTGCTGGGCTACAACGGCGCCGGCAAGTCGACCCTGTTGCGGATCATGGCCGGAGTCGACAAGGACTACCGCGGCGACGCCGAGCTTCATCCGAACGCCACAGTGGGCATGCTCGAGCAGGAGCCTCAGCTCGACGACTCCAAGGACGTGCGGGGTAACGTGGAGGACGGCGTCCGCAAGGTCAAGGACCTGCTCGACCGCTTCAACGAGCTGTCCGCCAACTACTCCGAGGAGACCGCCGACGAGTTCGCCCGCCTGCAGGACCGCATCGACGCCGCCGACGCATGGAACCTCGACACGATGCTCGAGACCGCCATGGACGCGCTGCGCCTGCCGCCCGGTGACGCCGACGTGACCAAGCTCTCAGGCGGCGAGCGCCGGCGCGTTGCACTGTGCCGGCTGCTGCTGAGAGCGCCGGATCTCCTGCTGCTCGACGAGCCCACCAACCACCTCGACGCAGAGTCGGTGGCGTGGCTCGAGCGCCATCTGGAGGAGTACAGGGGCACCGTCGTGGCGGTCACCCACGACCGCTACTTCCTCGACAACGTGGCCGGGTGGATCCTCGAGCTCGACCGCGGCCACGGGCTGCCCTTCAAGGGCAACTACTCGTCGTGGCTCGAGCAGAAGGCGGAGCGTCTGGCACAGGAGGAGCGCAAGGAGACCGCTCGCCAGCGCACCATCGCGGCGGAGCTCGATTGGGTGCGCGAGAACCCCAAAGGGCGGCGCAAGAAGAGCAAGGCGCGGCTTGCGCGCTACGACGCCCTGCTGGCCGAGGACCGCAACGTGAAGCTCGGCGACGTCCAGATCCACATCCCCGCGGGCGCGCGCCTGGGAGACGTGGTGATCGAGGCCGAGAACCTGCGCAAGGGCTTTGGCGACAGGCTCCTGATCGAGGACCTCTCTTTCTCCCTTCCGCCCGCGGGCATCGTGGGCGTGATCGGGCCGAACGGCGCCGGCAAGACCACGCTGTTCCGCATGATCGTCGGCGATGAGGCACCGGACGCCGGAGCCCTCCGCGTCGGGGAGACCGTCGAGCTCGCCTACGTCGATCAGTCGCGCGACGCGCTCGACCCCTCCAAGAACGTGTGGGAGGAGATCTCCGGCGGCATGGACTCGATCAAGGTCGGCGACCGCGAGATGAACTCACGCGCCTACGTGGGCGGGTTCAACTTCAAGGGGTCAGCCCAGCAGCGCAAGGTGGGTGCGCTGTCGGGAGGCGAGCGCAACCGCGTGCACCTGGCGAAGCTGCTGCGTACCGGCGGGAACCTGCTGCTGCTCGACGAGCCGACCAACGACCTCGACGTGGATACGCTGCGTGCCCTGGAGGAGGCGCTCCTGTCCTTTGCGGGCTGCGCCGTGGTGATCTCGCACGACCGCTGGTTCCTCGACCGCGTGGCCACGCACGTGCTGGCCTTCGAGGGGGACTCTCAGGTGCGCTGGTTCGAGGGCAACTTCGAGGCCTACGAGGAGCACCGCCGTGAGCGCCTGGGCGCCGAGGCCGACCGGCCGCATCGCATCGCCTACAAGAAGCTCGTGCGGGCGTAGAGCGAACGCTCTCGTCAGCCAAACCTCCGCGCGGTCGGCCGATGAAGCTCACTCGGCGCGGCGCCGCGCCCGAAGCTTGAGGGCCATGGCAAAGCCGGATTGCCGCACCGCCCGCGCGCGGGTCTGGACGCTCGTATGGGTATCCCCCGCCTCGATGGCGGCGCGGCAGCTCGCCTCGCCGTCCCCCCACCCGCCGGACGCATGGCCAGGAAGGCGGCGAGGGTGAAGGCGCTCAGGGAGCGCGCCCGGAAGGTCCGCGGTCCTTCACCACAGCCGCCGCATGCACGCACCCTAAGCGGCCCCGGGCCGCTGGCAAAGGGACGCTCCGGCCTCAGTGGCAGGCGCCCGTGCCGGCATCGGCCACGTTCCCGCTGGGGGCGCCCACGAGCTTCCAGTCGTAGGTTCCCTCGCGAAGGGTGAGCTCAAGGACGCCGACCGTGAGGTTGTCGCGCACCTCGCTGTTGGCCGCCGCGGTGATGAAGCCGTGGCGACTCTTGCCGCCCATGCCCACGGTGAGCTGGCGAAGGCCCCGTGCCGCGTCCGCACCTCCGTCCGGGGTCTGCGGGCCGAACCGCTCGTAGAAGTGCTCGTGCCCGCTCAGCACGAGGTCGGCCCCGGCCGCGTAGAGCGCATCCCAGAAGGGCCGCACCTTCTCGCTCTGTTCGCCGTAGCGGCCCGAGGTGAAGCGCGGACCGTGGAAGAAGGCAAGCGTGCAGGGCACGGGATGGGCGGCCAGGTCGGCCCGCAGCCAGCGGAGCTGGGGTGAGCCCGGGGAGCAGCCGCCGGCCTGCTCGCACTCGGAGTTCAGGGCGATCACGTGCCAGCTCCCGATGTCGAAGCTGTAGAAGCCCTGCCCCCGGTTGCCCGCCGGGCCGCTCTGCCGGCCGGGGCCGTTGAAGTAGTCGAAGTAGCCGGCGGCGCCCGGGTCCCCGTACTCGTGGTTGCCGGGCACGGGCCGGATCAGCGGCTTCAACCGGCCCCAGGTGGGGGCAAAGGACTGGGCGAAGGCCTCGAGCTTGCCGGTCTCGTACTGGAGGTCGCCCGGGATGAGGATGCCTGTGAGATCCATGCGAAGGAGCAGGTCCGAGGTGAGCTTCTGGCGACAGACTCCGGGAAGGCCAGCGCCACCGTTGAAGTTCGGGCTGGCGGGATCGCACGCGATGTCGCCCGCCGCCGCCACGACCGGATCGAGGCCCGTGTGCTGCCAGCCCGCCTGGCGGGCGGCCGATCGGCCCGAGGTGATCCTGCGCACGCGCAGGCTGCGCGAGGGCAGGCTGCGCACCGCGTCCCCCTTGAGCTTCATCACGTACAGCCGTTGCGAGCGCCCGCGGCGGTGGGTGAAGACGATCCGACTCCCATCGGGCGAGAAGGCCGGCTCGCCCTCGTCTCCGGGCACCTCGGTCAGGCGCCGCACGCGCCGTCCGTCGCTGCCGATCACGTACAGGTCGCGACGGCCCGGACGGCCCCTGGAGAACACGAGCGTGCGACCGGTCGGAGACCAGGCGGGTGAGGCGTCGTGCTGGCGGCTGCGGGTGAGCCGCCGCGCGGAGCCGCCGCCCGCTCCGATCACGTAGATGTCGTCATCCCTCGCGCCCGCCCGCACGAAGGCCAGCTGATCCTGGATCGACCAGCTTGGTGAATCGTCGTTGCGGGCGCTGACGGTCAGCCGCCGCAGGCCCGCGCCGTCCGCCCTGATCCGGTAGAGGTCTCGCGAGCCGTTTACGCCGCGGGCGAACACGAGGTCCGCTCCGGTAGGAGACCAAGCGGCCATGGTGTCCGACGGGCCGGTGGTGAGCTGCCTGATGCCCGTGCCGTCGAGGTAGCTCACCCAGACCTGGGCCCCGAGCGGACCGTACTTGGTGAAGGCAAGCCTCCTCCCGCCCGGCGAGAAGGCGGCGTGGTCGGCGCGCCCCCCGGTAGGGATGAGGCGCAGCTGGGATCCGTTCGGGGCGCGCGTGTAGAGAGCGCGATCACCCGCCCGCTTGGCGGAGAATGCGATCGCCCCGTTCTTGACCTGGGCGGGCGCGGCCGCGGCCGGCCACCCTAGGTTGAGGACGGCGGCCGCCATGACGAGCGCGGCCCCGGGGCGAGCGCCGACGGGCGGGCGCCGGGAGCATGTTCTCAAGTACGGCATTCTCACCCCAACCCGTGTCGAGGCGATCCGTTGCGGCACCCATGGCGAGGAACGCCGATGGTGGGTGGCCGGCCCGGGCGAGCGTCAGGTCGCTCGGGCCGGCCTGGGCCTCGGTCAGTCGCTGGCCTGGCGAGGCTTCGGGTCATCCGGATCCGCGTCGTGGCGGTCGGGCTCCCCCTGGGTCTCGGGCGCCGACGGCATGGCGGGCATGTCGGTGGCCGGGTCACGACCGGCGTAGCCGCCGGCGCCGGGCTCTACGCTGGGGCCGGCGTCTGGGTCGCCTTCCGGGTAGGCCCCGCCCTCTCCGTACTCTCCCCCGGTGGGGTCGGCGTCTTTCTCGGGCGACTCATCGTCGGGGTGGCTCATTTTCCTCTCCTCCTCGTGTTTGACCTGGGCCGGCGACTCACCACCGGCCCTCCTCAAGTTCCCCATACCCAGAGGGCCTCGGCCAACACTCAGGCGTAGACGGCCCGCGCCGCGCCGCGCCAAGACGGCCCACTCGGCCAAGAGTCGGCGTATGATCCGAGGGGTCGGATGTCATACCGCCTCATCTTCGGCTACGTCGTACTGGCCCTCATCGCGCTGGTGCTGCTGGTGGCCGTCATCTTCGCGATCAGGCTGATCACGCTAGAGACGCCGAGCGCCTCCGTTCCGGAGTCCACGCCGCCCACGTACGTAGTGAAGGAGGGTGACAGCCTCTCGACCATCTCCCAGAGGACCGGAGTCTCACTAGAAAGGATCGAGCAGCTCAACCCCACCCTCGATCCGCTGTCCCTCGTACCCGGCCAGCGGCTCAAGCTGAAGGTCGCGCCCGGGCCCCGCCGCGACCCGGCCGCAGACCCGCGCCGGCAAGTCCCGCGCCGGTACGTGGTCAAGCCCGGGGACGGTCTGCTCGGCATCGCCCAGAAGACCCGGGTCGATGCCGACCGGCTTCGCTCGCTGAACCCCCAGTACGACCTCGACGTGCTGAAGCCCGGCATGCGGCTCAGGCTGCGGGACTGAGCCGGGCCTCACGAGGCTCCGCATGCGGTGGAGCCTGACCGGCGCCTAGTCGGGGCAGCGGCCGAGACGCGCCAGCGGCGGGTCGGCGTCTCTCGCGCTGCGCATTCGAGGAGACTTCAGCTTCTCCTTCCCGTTGGCAACCGCTGGGAAAGGGCTTGCAATGGACGGTCATGGGCCGCTGCGGCGCTCCTCGACGACGGGGTGGCTCTCCTTCCGACGCTCGGCCCGCACGCGCACCACCTGACGACGCCCTCCGCACTTGCACAGGGGCATGGTGTCGGTCCGGTGGGCGGGGAGGCGGCTGTAGCTGACCGCGCCGCAGTTCTGGCAGATGAGCTCGGCGACGTTCACCGCGACGGATAATGCCGTAACGCATGCCCTCGGAGGACCGGTGATCCGTATGAACGCTCGATGAAGGTGCACGTGCTCACCCGCGAGCAGCTCCTCGAGCGACCTCCCGCGGAGGTTTTCCGGTTCTTCGCGGACGCCCACAATCTCGAGTCAATCACTCCGCCGCTGCTGCAATTCCGGGTGGTCGACGCCGATCCGGCGGAGATGGGGGTGGGCGCTCTCATCCAGTACCGGCTCCGGATCCGCGGCCTCCCGCTCGACTGGCTGACGATGATCGAGGCATGGGAGCCGGGGGTCTCGTTCGTGGACATCCAGCTGGTCGGGCCCTACCGCCTGTGGCACCACACGCACAGCTTCGAGGAGCGCAGCGGCGGCACGCTCATGCGCGACGTCGTCCGCTACGCACTTCCCCTGTGGCCGCTCGGGGAGCTCGCCGCCCCCCTCGCACGCCGCGACCTGGCTGCGATCTTCGACTTCCGCCGCGACGCCGTCGCCCGCGTGCTGGCCGGCGAAGCCCGGGTGCAGCCGCCGGGCGCGTAGCTTCACTAAGTAAAGTAACGGCAGGTGGAAGAGCCGAAGAGCAAGCGGGAAGGACTCAGACAGGGGCGCCGAATCACTCGAACCACCCCGACGGACGGGGGCCTGCGGGTCTTCGCGCGCCTGCTCGGCTTCCTCGCGCCATACAGGCGCGGGGTGATCGCCTCCCTGGCCCTGGCGGCGGCCGCGATGGGAGCCGGTGTCCTGATCCCGTACTTCATCGGGCGGACCGTGGACGACATCCGTGAGGGCGGCGGCAACCTGTTGCCGCTGGCGGGCGCCGTGGCGGCCGCGGGGGTCTTCCGGCTGGCATCGAGCGTGCCCCGCCGCCTGGTGGCGGGCCGCGTCTCGCTGGGAGTGGAGTTCGACCTGCGCAACCGGATGTACCACCACCTGCAGACGCTCGAGCTTGGCTTCTTCGACGGCCAGCAGACCGGGCAGCTCATGTCGCGCTCGACCGTGGACCTCGGGTCGATCCGGTTCTTCCTCGGCTACGGGCTGATCTTCATGATGCAGTCGATTCTCACGATCCTGATCGCCGCCGGAGTGATGGTGGCGGTCAACCCGATACTGGCCCTCGTGGCGATGGCCCCCATGCCGGCGGCCATCTGGGTCGCCTTCCGCTACGGCCGGCAGAACCGGCCGGCCTCCCAGGAGGTGCAGCAGCGGATCGCCGAGCTGACCGCGGCGGCCGAGGAGAACGTGTCCGGCGTCCGGGTGGTCAAGGCGTTCGCACAGGAGGAGCGCCAGCTCCGGCGGTTCAACCAATCGGTGCGCCGCGTCTTCGACCAGTCGATGGTCTCCACGCGGCTGCGGGCCTTCTACACGCCGTTCATCGGCTTCCTGCCCCAGCTCGGCCTGGCGGCGATCATCCTCGTGGGGGGCCGTCAGGCGGCGAACGGCACGATCACGGTCGGCCAGTTCGTGGCCTTCTACGGGTACGTGGTCATGCTCACCTCCCCGATGCGAACGCTCGGCATGGCGCTCGGCATGGCCCAGCGCGCGACAGCCTCGGGAGCGCGGGTCTTCGAGATCCTCGACCGCGAGCCGCGACTGACCTCGCCGCCGGACGCGCCGGCGCTCCCGGCCGGCGGAGGCCGGGTCGAGCTGCGCGGCGTGAGCTTTGGCTACGGCGACGGCGAGCCGGTGCTGCATGAGGTCGACCTCGAGGTGGAGGCGGGAAGCACGGTGGCGATCGTGGGCGCCACCGGGTCGGGCAAGACCACCCTCGTCAACCTGATCCCGCGCCTCTACGACGTGCGGGAGGGCGCCCTCCTCGTGGACGGCGTCGATGTGCGCGACGTGGACGTGGCCTCCCTGCGCAGTGAGATAGCCGTCGTCTCCGACGACGCCTTCCTCTTCTCGGCATCGCTGCGAGAGAACATCGCGTATGCCCGGCCGGACGCATCGGATGAGGAGATCCGGCAGGCCGCGCGACGCGCCGGGCTCGACGACTTCGCGGTGTCCCTGCCGGACGGCTACGAGACGCAGGTGGGCGAGCGCGGGGTGTCGCTGTCGGGTGGCCAGCGCCAGCGCGTGGCGATAGCCAGGGCACTCGTGGCAGAGCCGCGCGTCCTGATCCTCGACGACGCCACCTCGAGCGTCGATGCCACCACCGAGGGGCGGATCAAGGAGGCGATGCGTGCGGTCATGCGCGGGCGCACCACCTTCGTGATCGCACACCGGCTCTCAACGATCGCTTTGGCCGACCGGATCGTGGTGCTCGAACGCGGTCGCATCGTGGCGCTCGGCTCCCACGAGGAGCTGCTCGAGGTCAGCGCGCTCTACCGCGAGATCGCCGAGCGCGGGCTGCCCGATCAGGTCTTCCTCACCCGCAAGCCCGCCGATCCAGGTCCCCACGCAGGGGCGCTCGGCCGCTCGATGGCGGGGCTGTGACCGGCCGGGTCGCGCGCACGTGGGGCGCCCTGCGGGGCGAGCGCGGGCGGACCCGCAAGGTCCGCAAGCTGACGGCGCTGCTTCGCCCCTACCGCTGGCGGGTCGTGCTGATGCTGATGGCGCTCGTGACCGCGACCGCAGCCTCACTGGCGCCCCCGTACCTCGCGGGAAGGGCGATCGATGACGGCATCCGCGGCAGAGACCTGGACGCACTGACGGTGATCACGGCGCTCTTCCTCGGCGCCGCGGTGCTCAACTGGGGCGCGAGCTATGCCCAGACCTATCTGACGAGCTGGGTCGGCCAGCGCGCGCTACAGGATCTCCGCTCGCGCATCTTCGAGCACCTGCAGTCGCTGTCGATCGGCTTCTACTCCCGCAGCAAGGCCGGAGTTCTGATCTCGCGGATGACAAACGACGTCCAGGCCCTCGACCACCTGGTCAACGACGGCATCGTGACCCTCTTCGCGTCCACGCTGACCCTGGTCGGCACCGCAGGGATCCTCGTTGCGCTCGACCCCCAGCTCGCCCTCGTGACGTTCGCGGTCTTCCCCGTCCTGCTGCTCGGAAGCCTGGCTTTCCGGATCGCCTCGGCCGGCGCCTACCGCCTCACCCGCGAGCGGATCGCGGCGGTGACCGCATACCTCCAGGAGGCCCTCTCGGGAATCCGAATCGTGCGCGGATTCGGCCAGGAGGGCCGCCACGAGCGCCGCTTCGCAGAGCTGAACGAGGTGAACCGCGAGGCCAACATGCGGACCGTCGTCCTCAACTCCGCCTACTTCCCGTCCGTAGAGCTCCTCTCGGCGGTGGCCACCGCGGGCATCCTGCTCTACGGGGGAAACCAGGTGATCGAGGGCGCGGTCACGGTGGGTGTGCTCGCTTCGTTCGTCTTCTACCTGCAGAGCTTCTTCGACCCGATCCAGCAGCTCTCACAGCTCTACACCACCTACCAGAGCGGCATGGCGGCCCTCGACAAGATCTTCCAGCTCCTGGACGAGGAGCCCGACATCCGGGACGCCCCGGACGCGATCGAGCTGCCGCGTGGGCGCGGTGAGATCCGCTTCGAGGGCGTCGACTTCTCCTACGGGGCTCCGGCGTCCGAGGAGGGAGAGGGCCCGCCCGCGCGGGAGGACGTGCTTGCGCTGTCGGATATCTCGCTCGTGATCCCGCCCGGCCAGACGGTGGCGCTCGTGGGCTCCACGGGTGCGGGCAAGTCCACCCTCGCCAAGCTCGTGGCCCGGTTCTACGACCCCACCCGGGGCCGGGTCCTCGTGAACGGGCACGACCTACGCCAGGTGACCGAGCACTCCCTGCGCTCCCAGCTCGGGATCGTTCCGCAGGAGGGCTATCTGTTCTCGGGCACGATCCGCGACAACATCGCCTTCGGCCGGCCGGATGCCTCGACCGAGCAGATCGAGGCGGTAGCCGGAGCCGTGGGCGCCCACGAGTTCATCGAAGCGCTGCCCGGTGGCTATGACGCGGAAGTGGGTGAGCGGGGCGGTCACCTCTCCGCCGGTCAGCGCCAGCTCGTGGCATTCGCCCGCGCGGCCGCGGCCGATCCTCGCATCCTGATCCTCGACGAGGCCACCTCGAACGTGGACGTGCACACCGAGGCCCGCATCGAGCAGGGGCTGCGGCGCCTGCTGGCCGGCCGGACCGCGATCGTGATCGCACACCGCCTTTCCACCATCCGCGACGCCGGCAGGATCGTGGTGCTCGACAACGGCCGGATCGCCGAGCAGGGCACCCACGCGGAGCTGCTGGCGGCCGGCGGCGCATACGCACGGCTCTACCGGGACTGGGCCGAGCAGGCGGCGGCCTGAGCCGCGCCCGGCGTGGGTCAGTGGACCCCGCCGCTGTGGCCACCGCCGGCGCCCGGCCGCCTGCCGGAGCCCCCGCTCTTCTCGGATCCCTTCCTCGACCCGAGGCCGCCGGCACGAGAGTCCTCATCGGCTCCTGAGCCATCGGTGCCGGTACCAGACCCGCGGCCCGCGACGGTGACCTTGCCGGTCATGCCCCGCTCCTCGTGATCCGCTATCGGGCAGTACCACTTGTACGTTCCAGGGCGCGACAGGTCGGCCTTGAGGCTGGCGCTCTTGCCCGGCGCGATGCCCTCGGTCTCGACCTCTCCTGCGGGCCCCTCGATCTCGAGTGCATGGGTCACCTTGCCGGCGTTCTGCACCTTGAAGCTCACCACGCCGGGCTTGGGGATACGCGGATTCGCGGGATCGATCTCGTACTCGCTCTCCTTGATCTTGACGGTCGAGCTCGCGGCTCCCCTCGGGGCGGGCGTAGCACTCGTAGACGTCGTGCCGGTGGTGCCGGCCGTACCGGTGGTACCGGTGGTGCCGCTGGTGCCGGTGGTGCCGGTGGTGCCGGTCGAGTCTCCGCTCTGCTCGACGCTTCCCTCCCGATCCTCGCCGCAGGCGGCCATTGCCGCGGCGAGCGCAACGACGAAACACACCAGTGGGAGGCGACGGGTGCGCATGCCGCGCAGGCTAATGGTCATCCGGGTCACGTGTCCGCGGATCGCGGGGAGTGTGGAAGGCGAGGGGCCACGTGACTTCAAGGAGAAGCTGCGGGGCAGGGACTTGAACCCCGATTTCACGGTCCAGAGCCGTGCGAATTGCCGATTATTCGACCCCGCACCGGGCGTGCGTGAGGGGAGGATAGCGGTGCCGGGGAGCTCAGAGAACCGGGGCGAGCGCCACTTCGGGATCGGCCAGCTCGCCGGGGTCCGGTGTGCTCCCCGTGGCGATCAGGCGGCGAGCGTGCTCGAGGTCCTCGGACCGCCCCACCGTGAGCGCCGCCGTGACCTTGCCCTCCTCGAGGTAGAACGCCGTGAACTCGCCCCCCCCGAGGGAGCCGCGGATCACGGGCTCGCCCGACCCGGAGCCCACGTACTCCATCGAGGCCCAGTCGGCGAGATCGGCGAAGAAGTAGGGCAGCGCGTCGTGGGGCATGTCGCGCCCCATCATGTTCAGCGCAGCCGTCCTGCCGTGCTCCTTGGCCACGTCCCAGTGCTCCGCTCGCAGGTGGCGTCCATGAAGCGGGCTGGCGTACTCGCACATGTCGCCGGCGGCGTAGATGCCGGCGGCGGAGGTCTCGAGCCGTGAGGAGCACTTCACGCCCCCACGTTCGCCGAGCTCGAGCCCCGCGGCGCGGGCGAGCATCACGTCGGGCATCACCCCCGCGCCGATCACCACGCAGTCGCAGTCGAGCTTGAGCCCGCCCTTCGTGACCACCCGCCCCACCCGGCCCTCCGCGCCCTCGAAGCGCTCGAGTTCGTCGCAACCGTGCACCTTCACCCCGTGCTCCGCCAGCACCCGAGCGAAGAAACCCCCGACCTCACGGCCGAACTGACGCTCGAAGGTGATCTCCTCCTGCATGAGGATCGTGCACTCGCATCCAAAGGCGGCGACGAGCGAGGCCGCCACCTCACAACCGATGTAGCTCCCTCCGATCAGCACCACGCGGGAGGCCTGCTCGGCGTCCGCGCGGATGGCATCCGCGTTGCCGAAGGCGCGGAGGTAGTGGATGCCGTCGAGGTCCCCTCCCGCGGCCCGCAGCCTGCGCACGATGGCGCCCGTGGCGATGAGGGCGGTCCCGAAGCGCACCTTCTCCTTGTTCGAGAGCGTTGCCATCCGCTCGGCCGGATCGAGCTTCATCACGCTCGTGCGGGTGAGCAACTCGACGGCCTGCTCGTCCCACCACTCGGGCGGGTGGACCAGGGCCGAGCCGCGATCCTCCCTTCCCTGCAGGTAGCCCTTGGAGAGGGGTGGGCGATGGTAGGGCGGGTCGAGCTCGCGACCCACGACGAGCACGGACCCGGGGGCCCCTTCCTCACGCAGGGTCTGCGCACACGCGGCGGTGGCCAGGCCGCCTCCGATCAGCAGGTGGTCGACCGCTCGGGGCGCCACGATCACGCGTTGACGGGCGAGATGAAGCTCCGGGTGACGGTCTCCTCGAGGCCGATGTCCAGCACCAGCAGCACCTCGTCGCCCGCGCGCATGACCGACTCCCCGGTGGGCACGAACCCGCCGCGGTCCCTGAGGATCGAGATCACGAGCGACCCGTTGGGGAGACCGAGGTCCTTGACCTTCGCGCCGTCGGCCGCGGCGCCCTCACCGACGTCCATCTCGATGATCTCGAGCCGCTCCTCCTTCAGGTCGAGCAGATGGACCAGGCCGTACTTGGGCACCTCGTGCTCGATCAGCCGCAGGATGAGGTCCGTGGCCGACACCGCCGGCTTGACCCCCAGCAGCTCGAAGTGCTGGAGGTTGCGCGGGTTGTTGCAGCGGGCGACCACACGTTCGACGCCGTACTTCTCGCTGGCCATCTGGCAGATGAGGATGTTGTCCTCGTCGTCCCCCGTCACGGCGATCACGAGGTCGGCGCGCTCGATGCCCGCCCGCTCGAGCACCCACAGCTCCGTGCCGTCGCCGTACTGGATCGAGTGCTCGAGCTCCTCCTCCACCACCTCGTAGCGGCGGCGATTGCTCTCGATCACGGTGACCTCGTTCTCCTTCTCCACCAGCTCGCGCGCGAGGTTCCAGCCCACCTTCCCGGCACCGACGATCAACACGTACAACTAGCTCACCATCCCGTCGCCGTCGAGGTGGCCGCGTACTGCCGCTTCCAGCAATTCGATGGCCGTCTGGGTCGGGCAGACCGTCTGCAGGCCCTGCTCGGCATACCACCTTGCACGTCCCGGGTCGAGCACCCGCACCACCACGCAGTCGACCTCGAACCGCCGTTGGGCTATCTGGGCGATCACCAGATTGGTGTTGTCCCCGTTCGTTGAGGCCACGAAGGCGTCGGCGCGGTCGATGCCCGCCTCCAGCAGCGCGTCGATCTCGAGCGCGGTTCCCACGGTGAAGGAACCGCCGAGGTCCTCCCAGCTCTCATCCTGCCCGCGGTTGAGCAGCGCGATCGCTTCAGGGTTCTCGTCGAGCACGGATACCTCGTGCCCGTCGCTGAGCATCGACTTGGCGACCGCCGAGCCCACTCTGCCGCTACCGACGATCAGGACGAACATGACGAGCGCACAATAGCGACGGGTGGTGGCCTGGCGGGGCGCTCAGCCCACCGGGGCCGGCACGTCCGTGTGGCCGTCCCGCGTGGTCTGCCCCGCGGGAGGCGCCGTCAGGATGACCTTGCATGGGGCCTTCTCGATCACATAGCGGGTGGTATCCCCCGCAAACCGGTCGCGCCCTCTCGTCAAGCCCCCGAGGACGGGTCCGCCCCGGACGCGGCTCGGCTCCTCGGCGGCGAGCACGATTGCCTCCACTCCCCGCCTGCGTGCCTCCGACACGATTGCGGCGCCGACCGTGCGGCCGCGCACCATCGCCGTGGCCACCTCCACGCCCTCGTACTCCTCCCCCACCTCCTTTGCGCGCGCCAGCACCCGCCTGGCCTCGGCCACACGCTCGGGCTGCACCCGGGCGTCCAGGGGCAGCGACAGCGGCACCTCGAACACGTAGAGCACCTCGAGCACCGTGCCACCCTCGCCTTCCTTCGCCTCTTCAGCCGCCAGGCGGCCCGCCGTGCCCACGATGTCGTCATCGAGCACGTCCCCGGAGACCGGCACGAGGATGCTGCCGTACTCGGTTTCCTTGGGCTCCTTCAGCGCCTCGGCCGGGATCGTGAAACGCTTGGTGAGCGACCTGCCCTGTCCGGCTCGATACCCCACGTACAGAGCGATCCCCAACAGCATCCAGGCGCCACCCGCCAGCCGGGCGCCCTCGTGGAGGATCACGACACTTATCCAAGCGGTCGCGCCGAGGGCCGCGCCCAGTGCCGCCGGTAGGGGCACCGAGCCACTTCCGACGCGCACGCTGAGCGGGATCGTGAAGGTACGTGGCCCCTCGGGCTCGCGAAAGCGCAGGACGATCACCGCCAGGTGCGCGATCGTGAACGCCAGCATCGCGCCGAAGGCGAACAGGCCGGTCAGGAACTTGACGTCGCCGGCCCAGGCGAGGGCGAAGGCCAGGACGGCTGCGATCGTGATCGTGACGTACGGCGTCGAGCGCTCCTCGTGCAGGCGCGACAGGCCGCTGGGTATCTGGCGGTTGACCCCGAGGGAGTACGTGAGCCGGCCCAACCCGAGCATCTGCCCGCTGACTGCCTGAACGAGGACCAGCGCGCCGACGGCCCCGACGACGTAGCGGAAGGCCTCCGCCAGCCACCCCGGCTCGAAGGCCGAGACCACGCCGAGCACCGGTGCCTCGATCAGCCTGCCGCCCAGCTCAGTCGAGCCGTTCTGGACGGGCACCGCCATCAGGGCGACCGCCGACAATCCGACGAAGAGGACGAGCACCCCCGCGCCCGAGAGCCTGACCACCCGCCGCAGCCCCCGGCGCCCGACGCGCAGGTCGCCCGCGAGCCCCGACGCGGCCTCGATGCCGGTGAGGGCGACCCCGGCGATCACCGTGGCGAAGATCATGTCGTCCCACCGCGGCGCCTGGCCGAGCTCGATGGAATCGGTCAGGAGCGAGACGTCGAACAGCTGCACGCTCCCCACCGCGAGGATGGCCGCGAACAACGCGACGCTCACGACCGACAGGCGCAGGAGGAACGGATAGCGCTCCGCCGTGATCCCGCGGATGTTGACCCAGGCGACGTAGGCGATCGTCAGGCCCGCGATCGCTATCTCCATCCCCGGCTCGCCGGCCTCCCCCCAGAACGCCGCCAGGTAGTGCGAGACGGCGAAGGCCCCTACCGCCATCACGATCAGGTAGTCGAGCAGGATCGCCCAGCCGGCGATGAAGCTCCACAGCTCGTTGAAGGCGTAGCGGGCGAACACCGAGGCGCCGCCACGCTCTGGGTGCAGCGAGTTCCCCTCGACGTAGGTGAGCATGGTGACCACGAAGAAGACCGCGGCGATGAGGAACACCAGCGGCGTGAGTCCGAGCGCCCTGTCAGCAACAACGCCCAGCGCAAAGTAGATCGATGCCCCGGCGGCGCTGAGGCCAACGGCGAACAGGGCCGGTTCACCGAGAGAGCGCGCGATGCGGGCCTCGGCCTCGACGCCACCGCGTCGCAGCGTTCCGCGCACCCTCCCTCCACCGGGGTCCTTGCGCCGGCTCACGCGCGCCGGTCCGGGGACAGCTGGCGCGCCAAGCGCAGGCGCGCCAACCCGAGCGCGCCGAAGAGGACGCCCACGACGACGCCGAGAGCCAGCGGCCCCCCGCCGCGCAGAAGCGTCACCACCACTAGCAACGCTCCGACCACGCACAGGACCATGCTGAGCGCTCGCGAGCCGGCGAGGTAGGCACGTTCCACGACGACGATCCTAGTGCGGCGCCGCGACCGCAACCCTTGCCGCTCAAGCCTCCTGCAGGTCCCGGGACGAGTCGATTATCACCCTGCAGGGGCGCTCGGAGAGCACCGTCTCCAGCGTCCTGCCAAAAACCGAGGACCCGGTACGGCGCGGAGGCAGTGCCATCACCACTGCTGCGGCCTGGATCTCCTGCGCCTCGAGCACGATTCGACGACCGGCCTCGCCTGCACGCACCTTTTCGAAGTGGCCGCTCACGCTCCGCCTGCCCCTCAACCGCGCCAAGTCGATCGCCGCCTGTGCCTTGGCCTCCGCTCCCGGCATGACCGCATCGATGGGCGCGTTTGCCGGCACCGTGATCGTCACGAGCACGTGGATGCCACGCCGCCTGCGGGCGGCGAGCTTGACAGCGGTGTTCACCGCCTCCGCGGAGTAGCGCCCGTCCTCGAACGCCACCAGCACGGACTCGTATTCCACCTCGTGCTCGACGATCGGTGCGGGCGCGACGATCTTGCGCGTCTCGGTGAGGCTCAGGCCCTGGCGCCGCCGGTAGACGACATACGTCCCCATTCCCATCAGTAGCCACACCGTGCCGGCAATCAGCGTCTCGAGGTTGAGCACCGTCACTGCGATGAAGGCGGAGCCGGTGCCGAGGCCCCCCACCACCGCTGTCGACGGAAGCTCGACTCCTCGCACGGTCACGTTGCCTCGACCGCGGTACGGGCGCTCCCGTTCGGGCTCCTTGATCCGCAGGGCGATCACCGAGGCGTGCGCGACGGTGAACGCGAGCATCGCTCCGAACGCATAAATGGTGCCGAGGAACTGTGCCTGCCCGGGGAGCATGGTCAGGCATGCGATGAACCCGAACACGATGATCGCCACGTAGGGGGTGCGATAGCGCGGGTGCAGCTGGCGCAGACGCGTGGGAAGCTGGCGGTACTGGCCCATCGAATAGCTCAGTCTCGAGAGGCCGATCAGGCCCGCGTTCGTTGCCACCAGCAGGATCGTGGCCGCCAGCAGGCCGACGTAGACCTCGAGCACCGGCTGGAAGCCGCCGAGACCCAGGTTCTTCACGATCCCCAGGATCGGGTTGTCAGCGAAGCCCCCCTCCTCCGGGCCCAGCGCGAGCAGGGTCCGCCCATCCTCGACAGGCATGGCCGAGAGCGCAACCGCCGGCAGGGTGAGCGAGATCGTCATGACCGCCACGACGACCCCGTTCATGGCGCGCGGGATCGTCTCGCCGTAGTCGCGCGCCTCCTCGGCCATGTTGGAGATCGTGTCGATGCCCGTGAAGGCCACCATGCCCACGGGGATGGCGATGAGGAAGTCGGTGACCCTCGGGGCCACCCCGAAGTCCACGTTCTGCACGAGCGTCTCCGGCGAGAGCACGAGCAGGAAGCCGAGCAGCACCAGCAGCACCTGCGTGACGAAGTCGGCGACAGCCAGGAACACGTTCAGGCCGGCCGCCTCCTTGGCGCCGAACACGTTGATGACGGCGAGGAAGACCACCACCCCGATTCCGACCAGGATGTCTCCGGGCGCGTGGAGCAGCGGCTCCCAGATGATCCCGAGGTAGTGGGGCAGGAAGAACGCCGATATCGCGACGGTGATGATGTAGTTGAGCATCTGCCCCCAGGCGGTCAGCGCCGACCACAGCTCGTTGAATGCACGGCGGGCAAACGAGGAAGAGCCCCCGGCCTCGGGGAACATCGTGGTGGCCTCGGTGTAGGTCGCGGCCGTGCAGATGAAGATCACGCCCGCGATCAGGAACACCACGGGCGTCATGCCGAGCGCGAACACCGCCACCAGGCCGAGCGCGTAGTAGATCGAGCTGCCCACGTTGCCGTAGGCCGTGGCGAACAGGGCGCCGGTGCCGAGTACCCGTTCGAGCCCGGCGTCCTTGGGGCGGCGTTCGGCCATGGGGGCGCAAAGCTACAGAGGGCCGCGGGCGCGCAGCCCAGCCCGGTCGGAATCTCGCGGCGGCGGCCGGCCTAGGATCCGTGCCGGCCCCTCCACGCGCTGGGTGGCTACCGTGCGGGCCATCGCTCAGGGCCCCTCCGACATCCACTGCCCCTGATGGCACTCGCGGTCGGGATCTTCGCGGTGGCACTCGTGCTGATCGCCACGGAGTGGGTGCACCGCACGAAGATCGCACTGCTGGGCGCCGGCCTCGTGGTGGTCAGCCAGACGATCGAGCAGGAACAGGCGATCGAGGCGATCGACTTCAACACGATCGGCCTGCTGGCCGGGATGATGCTGATGGTCAAGCTGACCGAAACGACCGGTGTCTACACCTATCTGGCGATCCGGGCCGGCCAGCTGTCCCGCGGGCGGCCGCTCGCGGTGGTGATGTCCCTGGCGGGGACGACGGCAGTCCTGTCGGCGTTCCTCGACAACCTCACGACGGTGCTGCTCGTGGTGCCGATCACCTTCCTGCTCGCCGACGCCCTCGACATCGACCCGATCCCGCTCGTGATCATCGAGATCATCGTGTCCAACATCGGTGGCACCGCCACGCTCATCGGCGATCCGCCCAACATCATCATCGCCGGCGCCACCGACCTCTCGTTCATGGCGTTCATCACGAACCTGGGCCCGATCGCCGCCGTGGCGTTCGCCGTCGTCACCGCGGTGCTCTACCTGGCCTACCGCTCGAAACTGCAGGTCGCGCCCGAGGCTAGGCAGCGCGTTATGGAGCTCGACGCCGCCGGCGCCATCGAGGATCACGACGAGCTGCGCCGCACGGTGCCGATCCTCGTGGGCACGATCCTGCTCTTCTTCGTCCACAAGGCCGTCGGGCTCGAGCCCGCCACGGTGGCGCTCGCGGGCGCCACCGTGATGCTGATGGTGAGCCGCCAGCAGCTCGAGGAGACGTTGTCGGGCATCGAGTGGCCGACGCTCTTCTTCTTCCTCGGCCTGTTCGTGATGGTCGGTGCGCTCGAGGAGACGGGCGCGATCGAGGAGGTGGCCCACGGGATCGGAAACCTCACCGACGGCGACCGTACCGCCGAGCTGCTCGGGATCACCTGGATCGCGGCGATCGGTTCGGGGGTGGTGGACAACATCCCCTTCACCGCCACGATGGTGCCGGTGGTCCGGGAGCTTCAGGCGGGCAATGCGGGCGACGACGCCTACTGGTGGGCGCTGGCACTCGGAGCCTGCTTCGGCGGCAACTTCACGCTGATCGCGGCGGCGGCAAACGTGGCCGCGGCCGGCATGGCCTCCAAGGCCGGCACCCCGATCACGTTCATGACCTTCCTGAGGGCGGGCGTGCCGGCCACCCTGATCTCGATGACCCTCGCCACCGCCTACATCGCGCTGCGCTACCTCTAAGGACATCCATGCTGAATCCGAGACGATGCGAGAGATTCGGCATCCTTGCCAAATCTTCCGTAGATGATGCGAGAGATTCGGCATCCTTGCCAAATCTCTCCCCGAAAGCGACCCCTTGAGCCCACGAAGCATCACGCAATCGCTGGTCCGGGATGCCCCGCAGGTACACGTCGACGATCCGATCCGAGCGGCCGTGCAGGCGATGGCCGACAGCGGGCTGCCCGCCGTGCCCGTGGTCAAGCACGACGGCGGGCTGGCCGGAGTGTTCGGCGAGGGAGAGTTCATGGAGGCGCTCTTTCCGGGCTACTTCGGTCAGCTGCGCTCGGCGAGCTTCGTGCGCAAGAGCCTCGACGAGGCGCTCGAGAAGCGGGCGGGCTGCGCGTCCGAGCCCATATCCCGCCACATGTTCACCGAGCACGTGGAAGTGCCCAGCGACGCCTCCGACAGCCAGATCGCCGAGACCTTCCTTCATCACCGAAGCCTCGTGCTACCCGTCTGCGAGGACGGCAGGGTGGTCGGCGTGATCACCCGTCATGACTTCTTCCGGCGCCTGGCCGAGCTCGTTCTCGACGCAGCCCCTTGACCGATGCGCTGCCGATAGCCGCCTCCGTCGAGGTGGCCGGAGTGCTCACCGACCTCTTCGTGGTGCTGCTCGCCGCCAAGCTCGGCGACGAGCTCTTCAAGCGGATCGGGCAGCCGGCGATCGTGGGAGAGATCCTGGCCGGGGTTATCGTGGGTCCGTCCGCCCTCGGAATCGTGGAGCCGGGGGAGGTGCTCGAGGTGTTTGCCGAGCTCGGTGTGGTGTTCCTGCTCTTCTGGGTCGGCTTGGAGACCCGCATCAGCGAGCTGCGCGAGGTCGGCCGCTCGGCGCTGACGGTGGGGGTGCTCGGCGTGATCCTGCCTTTCGCCGGCGGCTATGCCCTCGGCGCGCTGCGCGGTGACGAGCCCGCCACGAGCATCTTCATCGCGGCGGCGCTGGTGGCCACGAGCGTGGGCATCACCTCCGCGGTCCTGATAGAGCTCGACGTGCTGCGCACGCGGGCGGCCCGCACCGTCCTGGGGGCCGCCGTGGTGGACGACATCCTCGCCATGATCCTGCTGGCGGTGGCCGTAGGGCTCGCCGCCGGTGGAGGCGTTGACGTCGCGGGGATCGCGGGGGTGATCGCGCTTGCGCTCGCCTTCGTGGGGTTCTTCGCGGTCGGCGGCACCAAGCTCATGGAGCGCCGGCCCCAGATCCTGCACGCGCCTCGCTTCTCGGAGTCCCCTCTCCTGCCGGCGGTGATCATCTGCCTCGGGCTCGCCGCCTTCGCCGCCCAGATCGGCCTTGCCGCCATCATCGGCGCCTTTCTGGCCGGGATGATGGTGGCCGAGACCAAGGAGCAGCATCCGATCGAGGAGGAGATCGCCCCGCTCTACGCGTTCTTCCCGCCGTTCTTCTTCGTGTTCATCGGCACCGAGGTCGACCTCGGTGCTCTCGCAGACGCCGATGCGCTCCTCCTGCTGGCAGCCGTCACGGTACTGGCGGCGATGACGAAGTTCCTGGGGGCCTGGCTCGGAGCTCGCGCGCTCGGCCGCAGGGAAGCGCTCGTGGTGGGAGTCGGCATGGTCCCGCGGGGGGAGGTGGGGATCATCGTCGCCGGGATCGGGCGAACCGCCGGAGTGATCGACGACGAGCTCTTCGCGGTCATCGTGGGGATGTCGATCCTCACTACGCTGGCCGCGCCGCCGCTGCTACGGCGGCTTGTGCGAACGGACCCCGACCAGGCGGGCGCCGCGGCCGCCTGACCGCGACTTGACAAGGCCCTCCACCGAGGAGGAACGCGCTAGCGCGGAAAGAGGCGGCGACCGGGGCGCCCCGGCGCCGTCGTGGGGCTGGTGTGAGGCGGAGCGCGTTAGAGCTTCCGGCGTGTCGGCACCTCGGCCTGCGCCAACGGACCTACGACTGGCTCAGGTTTCCCTGCCGTCGGCGCCCTCGTAGACCGGCGCCAGCCACCGCCGCGCGAGAGGATCGGCGGTCACGCCGTGGATGACCACCGAGGCGATCACGCACGCGGCGGTCGTCCAGAAGATGGTCGAGGACTCCTCCGGCCGGAGCACTCCCGCGGTCACCACGACCGCCGCGTAGTAGAGGGAGCCGATACCCCGCACGCCGAACCAGCGCAGGAAGGATCGCTCTGACCGCGCCATGCCACTGCCGAGCAGGGCCGCTGAGACCGACAGGGGGCGCACGAGCAACAGCAGGAAGGGCACGAGGAGCCAGCCAGCCACGCCCGGCTCGTCCAGCGCGGTGACGGTGACCATGCTGCCGAGCAGGAGGATGAGGGCGAGCTCTGAGAACTTCTCCACTATCTCGGCGCCGTCGTGCACGCGCCGGTTGTACTCGTGGTCGTGCTCATAGCGGCGGAACGCCAGGCCGCCCGCGAACGCGGCGAGGAACCCATAGGCGCCCGCTACCTCCGTGAGGCCGTAGATCGTGAGCACCGCCGCGATCGCAAGCCACCCGTCGAGGTCGGGGGCGAGCAGGTCGCGGTCACGCAACCACACCGCCCCAGCGGCGATCGAGTACCCGGAAACCACACCGATTCCGACCCCCACCGCCACGGCGTAGAGCACGTCGGCCCCCAGCCACTCGCTCAGCCAGTCGGTGCCCCCCTCCTGGGCCACGAACAGGCCGAGAAAGACGAACGGGAAGGCAAGCCCGTCGTTCAGGCCCGCCTCACCGGTGACCGCGAAGTTCGGCTCGCTCTCATCCTCCTCTCCGGGGGGTCCCACTCCGACGTCGCCGGCCAGCACCGGATCGGTGGGAGCGAGGACCGCCCCAAGCACGATCGCCGCTCCGAGCGAGAGCCCCATGACCAGCGTGCCGAAGAGGGCCACCGTGGCGATCGTGAGGGGCATGGCCACGAGCAGCAGCCGCCCGACATGCCTCCAGCCGACGGCGGAGAGCTCACGGTCGAGCTTCAGGCCGGTGGCGAAGAGGGCAATGACCACCGCCATCTCGCTCGCGCGCTCGATGAGCTTGCTGTCGCGGACCGGGTCGACCCAGGGCACACCGAGCAGCTCGATGCCGACGGCGGCGAGCAGGCCGAGGCCGAGGTACACCAGGCTCGCCGAGAACGCGCGCTCGTGCTGGTGGGAGAGCGCCCCGACGGCCGTGAACACGGCGATGCCGAGGAACAGCAGCCCGACCGCATACGGATCCGCGGCGGAGAACCCTGGCTCCGCCGCCACAGACGAGGGCACCGCCCGCGGCTACACGAGGAAGGGGATGATCAAGATCGCGACGATGTTGGCCACCTTGATCATCGGGTTGATCGCGGGGCCGGCCGTGTCCTTGTACGGGTCGCCGACGGTGTCCCCGGTGACGGAGGCCTCGTGGGCGCTCGAGCCCTTGCCGCCGTACTCGCCATCCTCGATCAGCTTCTTGGCGTTGTCCCACGCGCCGCCGCCCGAGGTCATCGAGACGGCCGCGAAGAAGCCCACCACGATGACCCCGATCAGCAGGCCGCCGAGTGCCTGGAAGGAGAGCAGCCCCACCACGACCGGGATGACGATCGGGATCAACGCCGGGGCGATCATCTGCTTCTGGGCCGCCGTGGTCACGATCGACACGCACTGCTTGTAGTCCGGCTTCTCGGTGCCCTTCATGATCCCCGGCTTCTCCTTGAACTGGCGCCGGACCTCATCCACCACGCCTCCGGCGGCGCGGCCGACCGACTCGATCGAGAGCGCCGAGAAGAGGTAGACCATCATCCCGCCGACGAGCAGACCGATCAGCACCTCGGGATTGGAGATGTCGAAGATGCCCGCGGTGAGCTCGCCCAGCTTGCCTTCGGCGCGTGCCTCCTCGCGGAGCTCCTCGATGAAGGCGGCGAAGAGCACCAGGGCGGCAAGCACGGCCGAGCCGATCGCGTACCCCTTCGTCACCGCCTTGGTGGTGTTGCCCACCGCGTCGAGCGGATCGGTCACGTCGCGCACGTCCTGGGGCAGCTCCGCCATCTCGGCGATGCCGCCGGCGTTGTCGGTGATCGGCCCGAACGCGTCCAGGGCCACGATCAGCCCGGTGAGCGAGAGTTGCGCCATCACCGCGACGCCGATGCCGTAGATGCCGGCAAGCTCGTTGGCGGCGAGTATCCCGAGTGCGAGCACGATCGCCGGCGCCGCCGTGGACTGGAAGCCCTGGGCGAGGCCCTGGATGATGTTTGTGGCGTGACCGGTCTGTGAGGCCTGCGCCGTGGTGCGCACGGGGCGGAAGCGCGTGGAGGTGTAGTAGTCGGTGATCACGAAGAGCGCCGCCGTGATGCCGATGCCGATGAGCGTGCACAGGTAGAAGTCGAGACCGGAGGGCACTCCGCCGCCGCCGGTGAGGAGCGGGGAGACGTCCTTTCCGAAGGACAGGTCGTCCATCAGCCAGAGGGTCACCGGCAGGAAGGCGAGCGCCGCGAGCACTCCCGACACGATCAGGCCCTGGTAGAGCGCTCGCTCGACGTTGCCCGCGGCGCTCCTGACGGCGAAGGTCCCGATGATCGAGGCGATGATCGAAACGCCGCCGATCACGAGGGGGTACACCGACGCGGCGCCAATCTGGTTGAAGGTCAGAACGCCGAGCAGCATCACTGCCACGGCGGTGACCGCGTAGGTCTCGAAGAGGTCCGCGGCCATGCCGGCGCAGTCGCCCACGTTGTCGCCCACGTTGTCGGCGATCACCGCGGGGTTGCGGGGATCGTCCTCGGGGATGCCGGCCTCGATCTTCCCAACGATGTCCGCACCCACGTCGGCGGCCTTCGTGAAGATGCCGCCGCCGAGCCTCGCGAACACGGAGATCAGCGAGCCGCCGAAGCCGAGGCCCACGAGGGCGTCGATAGCGTCCTTCTCCTCGACCCCCGCGAGCAGCAGCACGCCGTAGTAGCCCGCGACGCCAAGCAGGGCCAGCCCCGCCACGAGCAGGCCGGTGATGGCTCCGCCCTTGAAGGCCACGTCGAGCGCCGCACCAACCCCTCCGCGGGCGGACTCGGCCACGCGCGTGTTGGCGCGAACCGACACGTTCATGCCGATGAATCCCGCTGCTCCCGAGAAGGCACCGCCGATCGCGAAGCCGATGGCGGTCTCGATGTCCAGGCCGATCGCGAGGACTATCGCGAGCACCACGGCCACGATGCCGATTATCTGGTACTGGCGGGTCAGGTAGGCGCCGGCGCCCTCCTGCACCGCCGCGGAGATCTCCTGCATGCGCTCGTTGCCCGGAGACTTCGCCAGCAGCCAGCGCGTGGTCAGGAGCCCGTAGAGCACCGCGGCGCCGGCGCACGCCAGGGCCACGATGATCCCATAGTCGGTCAGAAATTCGGTCAAGGGGGAAATGTCCTCCGGATGGGGTTCGGTCTGAGAGGGCCGGGGGGTCCTCGGGGGCGGGGCCCGGGGTGCTAGCGGACGATCGCGCTCGACAGTGCCGAAGCGCGGAGGTCGTCTGGCTGGGGCCTGCTTATCGGCACCGCCCGGAACAGGAGCGCGCGAAGTCTATCGAGGTTCTCGGAGAGAACCCTTACGCCTACCTCAAATGGCGCGATGCACGATGTAGGAGCGCAACCCCTCGAAGGTACCGAGGGTCACGTTCCTGGCGGGGTCCAGATCTTCGAGCGTGCCTTGGCTCGCTCGGCCTCCGTCTGCCCGCCCGGCGACGGTGGAGCGGCGGGGTCTCGCGGAGCGTCAGCCGGAGGGGCGGGCGGCTCGCGCTCGGCACCCGATCCTCGGGCCGCCTGGGCCTCACGCGCAAAGGCGATCTGGAGCTGGGAGAGCGCCTGGCGAATCGAGTCCTGGTGGTCCTCGGGGCACAGAGGGGCGAGGGCCCGGGCGCCCTCTATGGCAAGCCGGGCCTGAGGAACGTCGCGCGCCGCGGCCGGGTCGTCGCCGGGCTCTGGAACCAGGCCGAGCCTACGCGCCCCCAGGTTCACCAGGGTGGCCACCGTCTGGAGGATCACGTCCTCCACGCTGACCTGGCGCAACTGCTCCTCGAAGGCCGCGCGCAGCTCCTCCTCCCCTGGCTCTCGCAACTCGTCGTGCATGGTCAGCTCCTCACCTCGGCTCGGGCATATGTGCGTTGGGTCTCCCCCACCTCCGCGGCGAATATCTCCTCCATCGCCACACCCTCGGCCAAAGCGCGCCGCTGTCGCTGCGCGCCGTTCAGAACGGGCAGGGCGGGCTCGATGCCGAGTGCCGTGCGCGCGGGAGCGGTCCAGGTCAGAAGGCGGTCGCAGGCGGCCGCCGCCGGGAACTCCTCGCCGCGCTCGAGATCGATGAGCCTCCCGTCGAGGCCGTACCGCAGCGCGCGCCAGAGGTTCTCCTCCACGAGCCTCCCCGGGGGGTGATCGAACGCCACGTCATCGTCGTGATCGATGGCGGCCTGGGCGGCACACGCCACGATGAGGCCGGCCAGCGCGATCGAATCGTCGCCGTTCGATTGGGCGTCGCAGATCCGGATCTCCACCGTTCCGAAGGAATGGTGAGGCCGCACGCTCCACCAGAGCTGGGTGTGCTCCACGATGGAGTTGGTACGCACGAGGAAGTCCACATAGTCGGCGTAGGCGTCAAAGCCCTCGAAGGCGTCGGGGATGCCACAGCGGGGGAAGCTCTTGGTGAAGATCTGGGTGCGCGCGGAGTGAAGCCCGGAGTCGCGGCCGTCGAGGAACACCGAGTTCGCGGATATCGCCAGCAGGTAGGGCAGCACGGGCCGCAGTCGGTCACAGACGGCGACGGCGCGGTCGGCGCCGCGCACCCCCACGTGCACATGCAGGCTGAACGTGTTGTTGCGCCGGGCCACGTACTGGAGGCCCTCCTCCACGCGACGGTAGTGGTCGGTGTCGATGATGCGCTGCTCCTGCCAGGTGCTCCACGGGTGCGTTCCCGTGGCGCCCAGCGCCAGCCCGCGGCTCTCGGCGAGGCCGAACAGCCGCGCGCGGGCCTCGCGCTGGCGCGCACAGGCCTCGCCCAGGCTCTCCCCCCGGCCGGACCGGATCTCGATCTCTGACTCGATCAGCTCGCCGGCCACCGCGTCCCGCAGCACCTCGTCGCCCTGCGCGGCGTCCTTCAGTTCCTCGAAGCGCTGCTCGAGCGACCGGGTGCGGGCGTCGAGGATGGCGAACTCCTCCTCGACCCCCACGGTGAAGTCCTGCGAGGCCTCGAAGACCTCCCGGGCGCGGATCATGTCCAGCATCAGGTCAGGTAGAAGTAGAGCGCGCAGAGAAGGTCCACGGCCGGGCTCGATGTATGCACGGTGACCTCGGGCGGGACGTGGAGCAGCGTCTCGGAGTAGTTGAAGATGATCTTCACGCCGGCCTTCACGAGCTCGTCGGCCACCTCCTGAGCCGCCTCGTTGGGCACGGCAAGCACACCGACGACGATGTCGTCCTCCTGGACGACCTGCATGAGGTCGCTCGACGGGCGCACCACGAGCTGTTCGTTGACCCGCTTTCCGATCTTCCGGGGATCGATGTCGAACAGGGCGACCACCCGAAAGCCGTGGTCGGCGAAGATCTCCGACCCGGCGATCGCCTGGCCCAGGCGGCCCGCCCCGGAAAGCGCGATGTTGTGCTGACCGCTCGTCCTGAGGATCTTGCGGATCTGGGAGACCAGCGAGTCCACGTTGTAGCCCACCCCCCGCTTTCCGAACTTGCCGAAGCCCGAGAGGTCGCGCCGGATCTGCGTCGGGTTGACGTGGGTGTAGTCGGCCAGCTCCTGGGAGGAGATCGTGTCCTTGCCCATCTTCCCGGCCTGGGTCAGGACCTGGAGATATTGGGAGAGGCGCGCCGCCACGCCGAGCGACAACCGCTCGGGCGCGAGTTCCTCTGCCTCGCCCTGCGGGGCCCGTGGCTGGCTGAAGCTCACGCGTCCACTCTACCGAGCAGCTCTTCGAGCGCCGCCGCGTCGACCCGCAGCTCGAGCGCGTCCTCGCCGTCCACCGCGAGCACGGGAATCCGCTCGCCGTAGAGCCGGTGAAGCGATGGGTCGAGGGACACGTCGATCTCCTCGAGCTCGAAGGGCAGTCTTCTCCGCACCTCGGCCACGACTTGCCTTGCCTCCTGGCAGAGGCAGCAGCCCGGCTTGCCGTAGAGGGTCACCCGCCTCACGGGAGCCGCGCGGCCGCGTCGAGGTCGAGATACTCGGGGTAGGGGATGGCCGGCGTGAAGCGCGCCGCAGCCCCGATCATCGCCGCATTGTCGGTGCAGAGCTCGACGGGAGGAACGGAGATGAGCACGCCGGCCTCCTCGCACACCGTCCTCAGGCGCTCGCGCAGCTCCGAGTTGGCCGCCACGCCACCCCCGATCGCCAGCCGCGGCAGCCGCTCCCGCTCGATCGCCTGCCTCACGCGTGCGGCCAGGGCCTCCACGATCGCTCGCTGGTAGGAGGCCGCCAGGTCCGCGCGCCGGCGCTCTGTCTCGGCCTCGCCCAGGTCGCGGATCTTGTAGAGCAGCGCCGTCTTCAGGCCGCTGAAGCTGAAGTCGAGGTCGCGGCCCCCCGTCGTGGCTGGCGCAGAGCGCGGGAACCGGAACGCCTCGCCGTTCCCGCCTCGTGCGAGCCGGTCCAGCGCCGGCCCGCCGGGGTAGGGAAGGCCCAGGAGCCGCGCGCCCTTGTCGAAGGCCTCCCCGGCGGCGTCGTCGAGCGTGGATCCGAGCACGGTGTACCGCGCCGGGTCGTCCACGCGCGCGATGAAGGTGTGCCCTCCGCTTGCCACGAGGCACAGGTAGGGAGCCTCGAGCGCGTCGGGGCCGAGCGTGCCGGCTACCACGTGGCCGTGCAGGTGGTCGACGGCCACCAGCGGCAGCGCGCGCGCCGCGGCCAGCGCCTTTGCCGAGGAGAGCCCCACGAGCAGCGCGCCGATCAGTCCCGGCCCGCGCGTGACGGCAACCGTCTGGATGTCGGACAGCGTGACCCCTGCAGTCTCCAGGGCGTCGGCACGGACCGCATCGAGAACCTCCAGATGCCGGCGCGAGGCCACCTCCGGCACCACGCCTCCGTAGCGGGAGTGCAGCAGGCCCTGCGAGGCGATCCGGTTCGAGAGCAGCTCGCCCTCCGCCGTGACGACGGCGGCGCAGGTGTCGTCACAGCTCGTCTCGATGGCCAGAATGCACCCGGGGGGCTGCGCCCCCCGGGGACCCCCCGTCCGCGATCCGGGCCGGCCCGGTGCATCCCCGGCCGGCCCGGTCATGCCTTGAGTTGCCTCGCCGCCGCCTGGCTCAGCGCACCGTCCGCATCGAGGACGCGGTCGCTTCGGGTTTCGTCCGGGGCGGTGCGCCACATGATCACGGCGTCCTCACGATTGTCGTGGTAGTAGCCCCTGCGGCGGCCGGCGGCCCGAAACCCGCGCTTCTCGTAGAGCTTGATCGCCGACACGTTGGACATCCTCACCTCCAGCGTGTACTGCTCGCCCGGCGCGTCGGCCATCTCGAACAAGCGGTCCATCAGCGCCTCGGCGATCCCCTGACGGCGCAGCCGGTCGTCCACCGCCACGTTCATCAGATGCCACACCGTGTCGTAGCGCGAGCACACGAGGTAGCCGACGATCCGCTCGCCCCGTAGCGCCGCAAGGCAGATGCCCGAGGGCTTCGACAGCTCGAGCACGAACATCGCGAGCGACCACGGCGTGCTGAAGGCGCGCCGCTCGACGGCGATCACCTGCGGCAGGTCCGCATATGTGAGGCGCCGTATCTCCGGCGGTGGGGTCATCTTGGCTTCGCGTCGGGGGGTCGAAGGTAGTCGGGTAGCACCGTGTCCGGCGGAGCGGGTGCCGCGGCTGCCGCAAGCCGGCAGACCGAAAGCCCGCGTACGACGTGGGTACCCGATTCGGCGGACGCGACGCGCACGCCGGCCGCTTCGAGGACCTCCCTGAATCGTACCGAGCCGTCCCCGAGCGCCAGCGGGTCCACGGCGGCCGCGCGCAGTCGCGCCGCCAGGACCTCGGGGGCGGCCGCGAAGGGCTCCCACCGCGCCTGCGCGCCGTCATACAGCGCGGCGAAGACCTGGCCCCGCTTGGCGTCGATCAAGGGCAGCGAGAGTCGCTCTCCAGACCCCGCCGCCAGCGCGGCAAGCGATGACACCGGTAGCAGCTCGGTGGCGTTCGCGTGGGCGAGCGCCCGCGCGGTGCTCACCCCGATCCGGAGACCGGTGAAGGCGCCGGGGCCGACCCCGACGGCGATCGCGTCCAGGTCGGGGAAGCCGACCCCGGCCTGCTTCAAGCAGCGGGCGAGGGCGGGCATGAGCTCGCGGGCGTGACCGGGTGGCGCGGTCAGCCGCCCAGGGGCGGGGAAGACCTCGAACGCCTCGCCATCCGTGCGCAGCACGCAGGCCGCGCTCACGGCCGTCGAGGTGTCGAAGCCAAGGACGTTCAACCGACCACGATCCTGCGGCGGCCCTCGCCCCGGTGCTCCAGCCGCACCCGGGCCAGCGGCCGCCCGAGGGCCCGCTCGCCGAGCTCGGGCCACTCGACGAAGCAGATGCGCTCTGGCGTCAGGTAGTCCTCGAGCAGCGAAGGATCCTCCTCGGAGAGGGAGCCGAGCCGGTAGAGGTCCAGGTGCGCGATCTCGACGCGCCCCGGCAGCACGTGCCCGATCGAGAAGGTCGGGCTCGTGACCGGGCCGTCGTAGCCAAGCGCCCGGCAGGCCCCGCGCACGAAGGTCGTCTTCCCGCTGCCGAGCTCACCGCTGACGAGGACGACGTCGCCGGGCTCGAGCCGGGCTGCCAGCTCGGCCCCGACCGCGGCGGTCTCCTCGGGGCTCGAGGTCTCTCTGGTCACCCGCCGGAGTCTGGCGGTCTCAGCCGAAGAGGCCGAGCTGATCGGCCGCCGGCCGCGACTCCTGCTCCGCGGGCCCCGTGGCAGGGGGGTCGGGTGGTGGCTCGCAGGCCTGCGCCAGCAACCCCGGCAGGCGCGAGAAGTCTTCGCGCAGCTGCTCCTTGACCCGCGGTGTGCGCAGGGCCGCCGCGGGGTGGAAGAGCGGGTAGATCCGGACGCTTCGCCCTCCGATCGAGTGGAGCTGCGGCTGTCCGTGTGCCCGCGTGATCCCCGCCGAGGACCGCGTGAGGAGCTTCGTGGCGAAGTTGCCGAGGGTGCAGATCACCCGCGGCTCGATCAGCTCGACCTGGGCGTCGAGGTAGGGCCTGCAGGTGGCGATCTCGTCCGGTTGGGGATCGCGGTTCTCGGGTGGCCGGCACTTGAGGACATTCAGGACGAAGACGCTCTCCCGCGACATGCCGTTCTCCATGAGCAGCTCGTTCAGGAGCTGGCCGGCCCGTCCGACGAACGGCACGCCCTGCCGGTCCTCGTGGAAGCCGGGCGCCTCCCCCACGAAGATGAGGTCGGCGTCCGCGTCGCCGTTGCCGAAGACGACCTGGGTCCGGCTTGCCGACAACGGGCAGGCCGTGCAGCCCCTGGCCTCGCGGTAGAGGGCGACCAGATCCTCGCGGCGCGCGGCGGCGGGGTGCGACATTCCAGGAAGCGTAAGTCCTGCGGCGGCGGGACCGCGAGCTGGAAGGCTCGCGGCGAGCGGTATCCTTGTTCGCGTCGGCCGCTACCCCGCCGGGGAGTGGACCGGCCAGACCGACCGGGCCTCGCCGCCGAGGGCCGTGAACCGGAGTGGAAATCGATCACATGGACACACACCGCGTCCCCGCACGCGTCTCCGTAGTCGGTGAAGGCCGGCTGGGCAGCGCCCTGGCCGTGGCCCTTGAGGTCGCCGGCATCGAGGTCTCCGGGCCGTCCGGCCGGGACGAGCTCGCCGCGCCCGCCGACGCGGTGCTGCTCTGCGTGCCGGACGCCGAGATCGCGGCGGCGGCCGAAGCGGCCTCCGGACGGGCGCCCTTCGTGGGACATACGAGCGGGGCCACCCCGCTCTCGGCCCTCGGCGGTCGGGAGGGCACGCGCTTCGGTCTGCATCCGCTGCAGACGTTCGCCGGCGGCGAGCCCCCGGAGCGCTTTCAGGGAGCGGGCTGCGCGGTGGCCGGTGACACACCCGCCGCTCTCGCCCTCGCCACAACGCTCGCCGGGGCGCTCGGGATGCGCCCGTTCCCGATCACGGATGAGCTGCGGCCGGCATACCACGCCGCGGCTTCGATCGCCTCGAACTTCCTGGTGGCTCTCATGTCGGCAGCGGAGGATGCGGCGGCCGTGGCCGGCATCGATCCGGACGAGGCGCGGGCGCTGCTTGCGCCACTTGTCCGCAGCACCGTCGAGAACTGGGTCGCGCTCGGGCCCGAGCGAGCGCTCACCGGCCCGCTTGCCCGGGGTGACGAGGACACCGTCGCGGCCCAGCGCGCCGCCCTTGCGGAGGCAGTTCCCCACCTGCTGGCGCCCTTCGACTCCCTCGCAGAGCAGACGCGCGCCCTGGCCGCGCGGAAGGTCCTCGCATGAGAACGGTGCGCACCGTCGCCGAGCTGCGCAGGCGCCTTGCCCCCGAGCGCCGCGGCGGGCAGAGGATCGGCCTCGTGCCGACCATGGGCCACTTCCACGAAGGGCATCTGTCGCTCATGCGCCGCGCGCGGGAGGACACCGACGTGGTGGTGGTGTCGCTGTTCGTCAACCCCACCCAGTTCCGCGACGGGGAGGATCTCGCCTCCTATCCGCGCGACGAGCGCAGGGACGCCTCGCTGGCGGATAGGGAAGGCGTAGACCTCCTCTTTGTCCCCTCGGCGGAGCAGGTTTACCCGGCCGGCTTCGACACCGTGGTCAGAGTGGGCGGCCTCACAGACGTCCTCTGCGGGGACGCCGGGCGCCGTGGCCACCGGCACTTCGACGGGGTGGCCACGGTCGTGACGAAGCTCCTCAACATCGTGGGTCCCGACGTTGCCTACTTCGGCCAGAAGGACGCCCAGCAGGCGCTCGTGATCCGCCGCCTGGCTCGGGACCTCGACATCCCGGTAGGCGTGGAGGTGTGCCCAACCGTGCGAGACCCGGACGGGCTGGCGCTGAGCTCTCGCAACTCCTACCTCACGGGGGGCGAGCGGGAGCGCGCCCTTGCGCTCAGCCGGGCCCTACGAGCCGCCGACGAGGCTGTGGAGAAGGGGGAGCTCGACGCCCGCCCCGTCCTGGCCGCCGCCAGGGCAGAGCTCGATCGGGCCGGGGTCGAGCCCGAGTACCTCGAGCTTCGATCTGCCGAAGACCTTTCCCCCGTCGAGCGCGTGAACGGCTCGACATTGCTGGCGGTGGCCGCCCACGTAGGGCGTGCCCGGCTGATCGACAACACGGTCCTGGTGTCACACGCGGGCGCTACGGCGCCCACGGACCACCCGAGAGGAGGCCCAGGTTGAGACGCAACATGCTCAAGTCGAAGATCCACCGAGCCACGTTGACGGGCAGCGACCTGAACTACGTCGGCTCGATCACCGTGGACGCGGACCTGCTGGACGCCGCCGACATCCTCGAGCACGAGCTGGTGCACGTGCTCGACGTGGACAACGGCGCCCGCTTCGAGACGTACACGATCGCCGGCGCCCGCGGCTCCGGCGAGATGAAGGTGAACGGCGCCGCCGCCCGGCTCGTGCACACCGGCGACACGGTGATCGTGCTCTCCTACGCCTCCTACGACGAGGTCGAGCTCGAGTCCTACAAGCCGCGTGTCGTGCACGTCGACGCCCGCAACGAGATGCTTACGCATTCGGCATCCATGGCGGAGCTGCTCCCATGAGCCCCCGTCCGCGCGTTGCGGCCGCGCCGGGCGCCAAGGGCAAGCCCATCACGCTCTCGAGCCTGGCCGAGAGGAAGGCGCTCGGCGAGCCGATCGTCATGGTCACCGCCTACGACCATCCAAGCGCTCAGGTGGCCGAGGAGTCGGGCGTCGACGTGGTCCTCGTAGGCGATTCCGCGGCGATGACCGTGCTCGGCTACCCGAGCACCGTGCCGGTGTCGCTCGAGGAGATGCTGATGCTGGCCGCCGCGGTTCGGCGCGGGCTGACAACGCCCCTGCTGGTCGGGGACCTCCCGTTCGGCTCCTACGAGGTTTCGAACGAACAGGCGGTGGCCACCGCCCAGCGGTTCGTCAAGGAGGCCGGCTGCGACGCCGTGAAGCTCGAGCGCGGGGGAAGCTCCATCGACCGCGCCCGCGCGATCGTGCAGGCCGGCATCCCTGTGATGGGCCACGTCGGTCTCACACCGCAGACCGCTACCGCCCTCGGCGGCTACCGCTCGCAAGGCCGCACGGCCGAGCGGGCGCTCGAAGTGGCGGGGGATGCGTTGGCCCTCGAGGAGGCCGGCTGCTTCTCGATCGTCTTCGAGGCTATCCCGTCGGACCTGACGGACGAGCTCATGCCGCTTCTGCGGCTTCCCGTGATCGGCATAGGCGCCGGCCCGGCCACTGACGGCCAGGTGCTGGTCCTACACGACCTGCTTGGGATGTACGACGGCCACGCCGCCCGCTTCGTCAAGCGCTACGCCAACATCCGGAAGCAGATGGTCGCCGGGCTGCACGCGTTCGCCGAGGACGTGCGTGCCAGACGCTATCCCCAGCCCGAGCACGGCTACACGATGGCGCCCGACGAGCGCGAACGGCTGCGGGAGCTACTTCAGACCCGTCGCATGGAGGGCGCAAGCGCCCTCGACTTCGAGGTCTAGCGCGCCGTGAGCGTCCACACCGGCGAACTGCGCTTCTCAACGGGCGGCGATGGCGACGTGGTCGACCTCACCGCTCGGATCGAGGAGGTGCTCCGCAGCTCCGGGATCCAGCAGGGCACCGTCTCGGTATTCGTGCCGGGAGCTACCGCGGCCGTCACCGCGATGGAGTTCGAGCCGGGCGGCGTGCACGACCTCCGCGAGGCGCTCGAGCGGCTCGTGCCCAGTGAGGGCGACTACGAGCACAACCGGCTGAACCACGACTCGAACTCCCACGCCCACATCCGCGCGGCGATCCTGGGCCCGTCGGAGACGGTGCCCGTGACCGGCGGCCGGCTCGCGACCGGCACCTGGCAGCAGATCGTGCTCGTGGACTTCGACGACCGTCCGCGAGACCGGACCGTGACCGTGCAGGTCCTCGGCTAGCTGGTTTTCCGCTCTATCCCGGGTTGGGAAGGTACGAGCATGCACGACGTTTCACCTGCTGGTCAGGTGCTAGAGGCGCGCGCGGTACTCCACCTCGCGTAGCACCTTCGCCGGGGCTCCCGCCGCGATCGATCGCGGCGGTAGGTCCCGCGCGACGACGCTGTTGGCGCCGATCACGCAGCGCTCACCCACGGTGACCCCGCTCGTGAGAACGACGTTGGCGCCACACCAGACGTTGTCGCCGACCCTGGTCGGCCCCTTCGTGTCGAAGCCTTGCCACGGCACCGGCTTCTGGGGGTCGTCGAAGCGATGCGAGCCGTCGGTGATGAAGCAGCCGTTGGCGAACATGCAGTGGTCGCCGATCTCGACCAGGTCGACGGCGGCCACCATCACGCCGATGTTGAGAAAGCAGCCTTCCCCGATGCGGATGCGGGCGTCGGCCGGAGCGGTCAGCCAGACCTGGGGTTCGAAGAGGGTGCCCGCGCCCACCTCGAGGCGCCCTTCGCGCAGCGCCTCGAGCACGTTGCCCTGGATCGGCCACCTGGCGAATGCGCCGCGGCGCGCCATCTCCCGGTGGATCGCAAGCCTGTTCCATGGCATCGCGTTGCGCTCGTACCAGCGCCACTTCTGGACCCAAAGTCGCGCTTGCGCAAGTGTCTCCTCCACGAGGGGAGCTTGTCAGAACCCCCTACTTCGCCCGTCCCCGCCGCTCGCGATAGCGTGGGCAGGATGGACAAGGCAATCATCCTCTACGACCGGGACTGCGGCTTCTGCCGTTCCAGCCTGGCGCTGATACTCGCGTGGGACAGGAACGAGCGGCTGCGGCCGGTGGCCCTGCAGGACCCCGAGGCAGAGCAGCTGCTCGCTGACCTCACGCCGCAGGAGCGGATGGCTTCATGGCATCTAGTGGGCGCCGACGGGAACGCGCGCTCCGCCGGTGACGCGCTTGAGGTTCTCTTCGACCATCTTCCCCGGGGCGATGCCCCCTCCGCGGTCGCGCGTCGCTTCCCCGGTGCGGCGAGGAAGGCGTACCGCTGGGTCGCCGATCATCGCTCCGAGCTCGGGCGTCTCCTCCCGGCCCCTGTCAAGCAGAAGGCAGACGACTACCTGCGGAGACGTGCCTGAGCTTCTGGCGAGCTCATGCCGCCGCGGCGGCCGGGCGGCGCTGACGCCGCCGGGCGGGCTCGACGATGTCGGTCAGGAACCGCCCCGTGTAGGAGCCCGTCACCGCCGCCACCTGCTCCGGCGTCCCTTGCGCGACCACGAGGCCGCCCTCCTCGCCACCCTCGGGCCCGAGGTCGATGATGCGGTCGGCCGTCTTGATCACGTCGAGGTTGTGCTCGATGACCACCACCGTGTTCCCCGCATCCACCAGGCGGTCGAGCATCTCGAGCAGCCGCTGGACGTCGGCGAAGTGCAGGCCGGTGGTGGGCTCGTCGAGGATGTAGAGGGTCTTGCCGGTGGCTACCTTGCAGAGCTCGCTGGCGAGCTTCACGCGCTGGGCCTCGCCGCCCGACAGAGTGGTGGCCGGCTGGCCGAGGCGCACGTAGTCGAGGCCCACGTCGTGCAGTGCCTGCAGGCGGCGCTTGATCTTCGGCACGTGCTGGAAGAAGTCGAGCGCCTCCTCCACCGTCATCCCGAGCACGTCCGCGATCGTCTTTCCCTTGAAGCGCACCTCGAGCGTCTCACGGTTGTAGCGCTTGCCGTCGCACTGCTCGCAGGGCACGTAGACGTCCGGCAGGAAGTGCATCTCGATCTTGATCTGGCCATCGCCGCGGCACACCTCGCAGCGACCGCCCTTCACGTTGAAGGAGAAGCGCCCCGGCCTGTAGCCGCGCGCGCGGGCCTCCTGGGTCCGCGAGAAGAGATCCCGGATCTGGTCGAAGAGGCCGATGTAGGTGGCCGGGTTCGAGCGCGGCGTGCGCCCGATCGGCGACTGGTCGATGTTGATGATCTTGTCGATCTGGTCGAGGCCCGTGATCCGCCGGTGGGCCCCCGGCCGCTGCTTGGCGCGGTGCAGGCGGTTGGCCACCGCCTTGTGGAGCACCTCGTTGACCAGAGTGGACTTGCCCGAGCCGGACACCCCGGTCACGCAGCAGAAGGTGCCGAGCGGCACCTTCACGTTGACGCCGCGCAGGTTGTGCTGGGAGGCGCCCTCGATCGCGAGGTAGCCCGCCGGCCTGCGGCGCTTGCGCGGAATCGGGATCTCGCGGGCGCCCGAGAGGAACTGGCCGGTGGCCGACTCCTCGACCTGCATGACCTCCTCGACCGGCCCCTCCGCCACCAGCCACCCGCCGTGCTCGCCCGCGCCGGGCCCGAGGTCGACGATGTGGTCGGCGGCGCGCATCGTGCCCTCGTCGTGCTCGACCACGATGACGGTGTTGCCGAGGTCACGCAGGCGCTCGAGGGTGGCGATCAGCCGCTCGTTGTCGCGCTGGTGGAGCCCGATCGACGGCTCGTCGAGGATGTAGAGCACCCCCACGAGGCTCGAGCCGATCTGGGTGGCGAGGCGGATCCGCTGGGCCTCGCCCCCGGACAGCGTGGCGGCCGCCCGCTCGAGCGAGAGATAACCGACCCCGACGTTGTCGAGGAAGCGCAGGCGCTCGTCGATCTCGCGCAGGATCAGCCGGGCGATCTGCCGCTCGGTGCCCGTCAGCTCGACCTCGGAGAACCACTCGATCGCCCTGCGCGCCGACAGTGCGGTGAGCTCGTGGATCCCGAGCCCGCCCACCTTGACCGCCAGGCTCTCGGGCCGCAACCGGGCACCGTGGCAGTCAGGACATGGCCGCACCGACATGTACTCCTCGATCTTCTCGCGCGACCACTCCGAGTCGGTCTCCCGGTAGCGGCGCTCCAGGTTGTGCACGATGCCCTCGAAGCGGGTCATGTAGGACCGCTTGCGGCCGTAGCGGTTGCGGTAGGAGACGTAGATACGGTCGCCGTTGGTGCCGTGCAGGAACGTGTCGCGTACCTCTTGAGAGAGATCCTCCCACGCGACGTCCATGTCCACCTCCCACTTCTCGGCGATGGCCTGGGTCATCTGCTCGTAGTAGTTCGAGGCGCTGGTGGACCACGGCAGGATCGCGCCCTCGCTCAGCGAGAGCGACGGGTCCGGGACGATCAGGTCGGGGTCGATCTCCATCTGAGAGCCGAGCCCGGTGCAGCGCTCACACGCCCCGTGCGGCGAGTTGAAGGAGAACATCCGCGGCTCGAGCTCGGGCATCGACGTGCCGCAGTTGAGGCACGCGAACCGCTCGGAGAACGTCTTGACCTGGTCGGAGTCGACCATCTCGATGTCCACCATCCCCTCCGCGTGCGCCACCGCGGTCTCCACGGAGTCCGCCAGGCGCTTTCGCAGGTCCGGCCTCATCACGAGCCGATCGACGACCACGGAGATGTCGTGCTTGAACTTCTTGTCGAGCTCGATCTCCTCCTCGAGCCGCCGCAGCTCCCCGTTCACCTTGACCCGGGTGAAGCCCTCCGCTCGCAGCTCCGCGAAAAGCCTGCCGTACTCGCCCTTGCGGCCCCGCACCACCGGCGCGAGCACCATGAACCGCGTTCCCTCGTCGAACATCATCACCTGATCAACGATCTGCTCCGCGGACTGGGCGGCGATCGGCTCGCCGCAGTTGTAGCAGTGGGGACGACCGATCCTGGCCCACAGGAGCCGCAGGTAGTCGTAGATCTCCGTGACCGTGCCCACGGTCGAGCGCGGGTTGCGCGAGGTGGTCTTCTGGTCGATGGAGATCGCCGGCGACAACCCCTCGATCGAGTCGACATCGGGCTTGTCCATCTGCCCGAGGAACTGGCGCGCGTAGGCCGACAGCGACTCCACGTACCGACGCTGCCCCTCGGCGTAGATCGTGTCGAAGGCGAGGCTCGACTTGCCGGATCCCGACAGACCGGTGATCACGATCAGCGAGTTCCGCGGCAGCCTGAGGTGCAGATCCCTCAGGTTGTGCTCCCGCGCCCCCGAGATGACGAGCTCGCCCTGCGCCTTCACATAACTGATTCTACGGACCGCCCAGGCGAACGCCCGTTCGCAAGGAATGGAAAGGTCGCGAACAGCGGAGTTCGACTCCGGGGCTCAGCTTGCCGGCCGGCGCTGGCCGCGAAAACCGGGCATGAGCGGGGAAGCAGGGAGCGACGCGTGCCCCGCACGCGAGCGAGCGCCTGTGCCCCGAAGGGGTGATGACCGCCCAGGCGAAGGTCTGCAGAGAGCCAGAGTCGGTCAGCCTCCTACGCGGGCGTAGACCTCGTCAAGGATCGTGTCCTGGTCGCGGAGGTCGAAGTTCTCCTCCAGGTAGCGCGCCGTCTCCTCGCGCGGGGTGCCGTTGAGGGCCATGTTGAGGGCGATGAGCCGGGCTCCCTCGGCCGACTCCCCCCCGGCGGCCTCGGTCCCTTCTTCATCGGCCACGTCGCCCTCGGCCTCGAGGTCGGCCTCGGCCAGCTCTGCCTCGTCCGCCTCCACCTCCTCTTCGTCCAAGGGTGGTTCCTCGGCGGCCACGGCCTCGTCCGCGACCGAGTCGACCTCGTTCGCGAAGGCGGGCTCATCGGACTCGACGGTGGCGCCGTCCTCGGTCACGTGGCCCGCCTCGACATCGAACTCCGATCCGGCGGCCGTGTCCTCCTCGGCGGGCGCAGCCTCGCGGACCTGCGCGAGGTCGGCGTGGATGCCCTGGAGCTCCGACTCGAGCGATCCCGCGCTGGTGCGCACGCTCTCCACAACCGACTCGACCGTGGTGCGCAGCTGGTCGACCAGCCCGCCGAGATCCGATTCCACCCTGTCGGCACGCTCGCGCATGGCGGAGGTGGCGCCGCGCACTCCCTCCACGTGCTGGGCGGCCTCGGCCTCGGCACGCTCTCGAATCTCCCGCGCCGCAGCCTCCGCCTCGCCTCGCACCCGCTCCGCCTCGCCGCGGGCCTCGTTGCGCTCCTCCTCGGCCTGTCGGGTGGCCTCTCCGGTGACACGGTCGGCCTCCTCGGTGGCGCTCGCCTCGATCTCGGTTGCGCTGCGCTCGGCAGCCTCGACTATGGTCCGCACCTGCTCCGCCGCGGCCCCCGCTATCGAGCCGGTGGAGCTCGACTCGCTTCCTTGCGCCGGCCTGCTCTCGCGCTTGAGCTCGTCTACGGCAGTCGCGATCTCCTGGAGGTGCCGCTCGACCTCCTCCTGGTCATATCCCCTGCGGGCCGACGCGAAGTCCGTCCGCACGATGAACTGCTTGTCCAGTTCCATTTGCCCGCTCCTGTAGCTCGCGTGGTGGCGGTCAGCCTAGCCCATAGCAGGCCACCGAGGGCCAACCCGACGCGGGCCTCGACGCCCGGCGCGCCGACGGCCTCAGGCGCCGGCCTCGATCTCCTCGAGCTCCCGCCGCAGCGCCTTGATCTCGTCGCGCAGCTTGGCGGCGTACTCGAAGCGCAGGTCCTCCGCCGCGGCCAGCATCTCCTCCTCGAGCTCGACCATCGTCCGGGCAATCTCCTCCGCGGACATCCCCTCCTCCCGCACCCGGCGCCGCCCCCTACGCTGCGGCAGTTTCGATTCCGCGCCCGAGAGGAAGGCCGCGATGTCGGACACGCCCTTGCTGATCGACTCGGGCGTGATGCCATTTTCCTCGTTGTATGCCACCTGGATCGCCCGCCGGCGGTCGGTCTCGGAGATGGCCGTCCGCATGGCGTCGGTCTCCTTGTCCGCGTACATGATCACCTTGCCCCTGATGTTCCGGGCCGCCCGGCCGATCGTCTGGATCAGCGATGTCTCCCCGCGCAGGAAGCCCTCCTTGTCCGCGTCGAGGATCGCCACGAGCGATACCTCCGGCAGGTCGAGGCCCTCGCGCAACAGGTTCACGCCCACGAGGACGTCGAACTCGCCGAGGCGCAGCTCACGGATGATCTGGATCCGCTCGAGGGTGTCCACCTCGGAGTGCAGGTAGCGCACCCGCACGCCGTACTCGAGCAGGTAGTCGGTGAGGTCCTCGGACATCTTCTTGGTCAGGGTGGTCACGAGCGTGCGCTCGCCCGCCTCGGTGCGGACGCGGATCTCGTTCATCAGGTCGTCGATCTGGTTCTTGGTCTCGCGCACGTCGATCTCCGGGTCGACCACGCCCGTCGGGCGGGCGATCTGCTCTACCACCCGCGCGGAGTGCGAGCGCTCGTAGTTGCCCGGCGTGGCCGAGACGAAGACCACCTGGGGGGTGATCGCCAGGAACTCGTCGAAGGTCTGGGGGCGGTTGTCCATCGCGCTTGGCAGCCGGAAGCCGTGCTCCACGAGCGTCTGCTTGCGCGAGCGGTCGCCTTCGTACATGCCGCCGAGCTGGGGCACGGTCTGGTGCGACTCGTCGATGAAGCAGACGAAGTCGTCGGGGAAGAAGTCGATCAGGCAGTACGGCCGCGCTCCGGGCGCCCGCCCGTCGAGGATCCTCGAGTAGTTCTCGATGCCGTTGCAGAAACCGAGCTCGCGCAGCATCTCCATGTCGAACTGCGTGCGCTGGCGTAGCCGATGCGACTCGAGTGGCTTGCCCTGTGCCTCGAGCTCGGCACAGCGCACTTCGAGCTCGTCACGTATCTCGCCCACCGCGCGCTCGACGGTCTGGCGATCGGTGGCGTAGTGGGTGGCGGGCCAGATGGCGGCGTGGGCGAGATCCTTGAGCACCTCGCCTGTCAGCGGGTCGAACTCCTGGACCTGCTCCACCTCGTCACCGAACAGAACCGCCCGGTAAGCGGTCTCCGCGTAGGAGGGGAACACCTCGAGTGTCTCGCCCCGCACCCGGAACGCACCGCGGCCGAGCACCTGGTCGTTGCGCGAGTACTGCATGTCCACGAGCTTGCGCAGGGTGGCGTCGCGGTCGATCATTTCGCCCGGCTTGATCAGCAGCATCTGCTCGTTGTACTTCTGAGGTGACCCCATTCCGTAGATGCAGGAGACGCTGGCCACGACCACGACGTCCCGGCGGGCGAACAGCGCGGCCGTGGCCGCATGGCGTAGGCGGTCGATCTCCTCGTTGATCGCCGAGTCCTTCTCGATGTAGAGGTCCTGGGCGGGGACGTAGGCCTCGGGCTGGTAGTAGTCGTAGTAGGAGACGAAGTACTCCACCGCGTTCTGCGGGAAGAACTCGCGGAACTCGTTGCAGAGCTGTGCCGCCAGCGTCTTGTTGTGGGCGATCACGAGCGTCGGCCGCTGGATCTGCTCGATAGTGAAGGCCATGGTCGCCGTCTTGCCCGAGCCGGTGACGCCGAGCAGCGTCTGAAACCGGTCGCCCGCCTCGATCCCCGTGGACAGGTAGTCGCGCGCCTTTGGTTGATCGGCGACCGGCTCGTAGGCGGCGTTGAGCTCGAACGCAGGCACGGGACTCGAAGCTAGCAGGGGAATCGGAGCGCCCTCCCCTGGAGGGGCCCAGCCTCAGAGCCCCAGCTCGTCGCCGTAGTGCTCGCGGTACTGCCCGCGGTGGTGGAGCACGCCCTCCACGTACTTCCGGGTCTCCGGAAACGGTATGTCGTCCTGCACATCGAAGCCCTCCCTCCCCCCGGCCCGCTCCACCCAGCGACTCACGTTTGTCTCGCCCGCGTTGTAGGCGGCGACGGCGAGCGCCTCGTCGCCGCCGTAGCGGCGCAGCAGGTAGCGCAGGTAGTAAGCGCCGTAGGAGATGTTGACCTGCGGCGTGGCAAGGTCGGCCTGGGTGAACCTCGTGCCTCCCGAGTCTCTCGCGATGAACTCGGCGGTCGACGGGGTGATCTGCATCAGCCCGCGCGCACCGGCGTGGGAGGTCTGGTCGCGAAACTTCGACTCCTCGTAGATGACCGCCGCGATCAAAGCGGGATCGATGCCCTTCTGCGCTGCCTGCTGCCGGATGATGTCCTCGTGATCGAGCGGCAGCGTGATCGCGCGCACGGCATCGCCCAGGGGGCCGAGACCGGTGATCGCGGAGGCCGCGCCGGCGCCCAGCACCGCCGCCACCATCACCGCGGCTATGCGCCGCGCACGCGCGCCTCTCCCCCGCCGTCGGGTACGGCTGCGGGGCGCGCCTCGGCCCTGCCGGTCACGGGTGGGGGCTGATTGGGCCACGGCTTCAGTCTGAAGAGTCCATCCCGATCGTTGAAAGCGTTCTTGCCAACTCTGCCTTCAACTCGTCTCGAGATCCGTCGTTGTGGATCGTGAACGTCGCACGCTGCGACTTCTCCTCCTGCGAGAGCTGCCGTCCCGCCCGCTCTCCCACCGCCTGGTGACCGCGTGTGCCGGCGCGCTCGGAGCGCAGCGACTCGTCGGCCACCACGGCAATCGTGAAGTCGTAGAAGTCCTCCATCCCGGCCTCGAACAGGAGGGGGGTCTCCACCACGGCCACCGCCGGAGGGCTCTCCGTGGCCTCGACCCATGTCCGCCACTCCGCGAGCCGGCGTCCCACGCGCGGCCAGAGGACCCCCTCGAGCCACTGTCGGTCCTCCGTATGCTCGAAGACCCTGGCCGCCACGGCCCCACGATCGATCGCGCCCTCGGGCGCTACGTCGGGCCCCAGCCTTTCGACCAGTAGGTCGCGCACCTCCTGAGTCGAGAGCAGCTCGTGCACGACCTCGTCGGTGGAGAGCGTCGCGGCGCCGAGGTCCGCGGCCAGCGCCAGGGCGGTGGACTTGCCGGCGCCGAGGCCCCCGGTCAGCCCGACGAACGGAACCCGCTCGGCGGGCCCGCCCACCTAGCCGGCGGTGTCGGGCTCTGTCTGCTCGCCGTCGCCGGCGTCAGCGGCCGACGCCTCGGGCACATCGCCCTCTTCGGCGGCCGTCTCTACGCTTCCGGCGGAAGCCTCTTCAGCCGCCTCGGGGGCGGGCTCCTCCGTTGCGGCGTCCGCCTGCTCCGGCACGGGAGCCTGCTCGGTGGCGACCTCGAGCGCGGGCTCAAGTGCGTCAGCCATGGCGGAGGCGTCCGGGGCGGCGTCGGCCGGGACGCTCGCGTCGACCGGGGGACTCGCGTCGGCCGGGGTGGTCGCCTCGGCCGGGGTGGTCGCCTCGGCCGGGGCGCTCGCCTCGGCTGGTGCAGCTTCTTCCGCGGCGGCCAGCTCGGCGGCCTGAGCCTGGGCTACCGCCGCGCGCAGGTCCCCTACGCCGGTCACCTCCGGTCCCGCGAAGACGTCGTCCGAGAGACCGAGGTCGCGGACCTCGCCGAGGTCCGGGGCATCCGCGGCCGGAGCGGCGGTCGCGCCTTCGGCGCGAGGGGGCGGCTCGTTGCCTGCCACCCGCTTCACGCTGAGCGAGAGGCGTCGGCGCTCGGAGTCGACCTCGAGGATCTTCACCTTGACGTCTCCGCCGGGCTCGACCACCTCGCGCGGGTTCTCCACGTGGTGGTGAGCCAGCTCGGAGATGTGCACGAGGCCCTCGACGCCGTCCATGATCTCGACGAAGGCGCCGAAGGTGACGACCTTGGTGACCTTGCCCTCGAGCTCGTCGCCGAGGCTGTAGGTGTCCACCACCCGTTGCCACGGGTCCTCCTGGGTCTGCTTGAGGCCGAGCGAGATGCGCTGCCTGTCGCGGTCGATGTCGAGCACCTTGACCGGAACGGTGTCCCCGATCGAGAGGATCTCCGACGGGTGGTTCACGTGGCTCCAGGAGAGCTCGGAGATGTGGATGAGCCCGTCGATGCCGTCCAGGTCCACGAAGGCGCCGAAGTCGACGATGTTGGAGATCGCGCCCTCGACCACCTGGCCCGGCTGCAGGCGGTCCAGGATCTGCTGGCGGACCTCCTTGCGCTCCTCCTCGAGCACCGCGCGGCGCGAGAGAACGACATTGTTACGGGAGCGGTTGAGCTCGATGACCTTGCACTCGATCTTCTGCGCGAGGAACTCGTCCAGGTTCTGCACCCGTCGGATGTCCACGAGCGATGCGGGCAGGAAGCCGCGGACCCCGAGGTCGATGATCAGACCGCCCTTGACCACCTCGATGACGGTGCCCTCGACCGGCTCGCCGGACTCGGCGGCGGCCTCGATGCGGCGCCACGCCTTCTCGAAGCGGGCACGCTTCTTCGAGAGCAGCAGCCGGCCGTCCTGGTCCTCCTTGGTGAGGACGAGGGCGTCGACCTCCTCGCCGAGGTCGACCTCGTCGGCCGGGTCGACGGACTTGCGGATCGACAGCTCGCCGGAGAGGATGACCCCCTCGCTCTTGTAGCCGATGTCGACCAGCACCTCGTCCTGGTCGATGCGCACGACCTTGCCGGTCACGACGTCGCCCTCCTCGAAGGGCACCATCGTGGCGTCGTAGTTGGGAACGATCTGTCCGTCGACCTCGATCAGGAGGCCATCGGACCCCTCGACCGGCCGGGGCGGTGTAAGCGTCATGGAGTCGGGCACGGCGTCCGCACAGGGTAGCGGCAAAGGGCCGCCAGGTACCCTGCGGCTCCTATGCCGACCCGACGGACAAAGCGCGGTGAGCTGCGCACCGACCTCTCCGGTAGCTACGACGTGCTCATCTGCGGCGCGAGCTTCGCGGGCCTCGCGGTGGCGAGGGAGCTGGCCGGCGCGGACCGGGTGGACGGCTCGCCGGCGCGCGTGCTGATGCTCGACCGGTACGAGATCGGGGAGCGCCAGACCTCCGCCTGCGGCATTCCGACTGGCTGGCTCGAAGCGCTCGACCTGATGGGCTCGCACCGGCAGACGTTCGACGAGCTCGTGGTGACCACCCCGTACGGCACGGTCAGGTGGCCGCTGCCCTGGACGTTCTCGACCTTCGACTACCCGGAGCTGTGCGCGCTGCTCTTCGCACAGAGCGACTGCGAGTTCGAGACGGCCAAGGTGGAGGGCCGCACCGGGGACACCGTGCACACCGACCGCGGGGACCTCTCCGCGCCGCTGATCGTGGACGCGCTCGGGTGGCGGCGCATGCTGGCCCGGAAGGCCGGCGCCTTTCAGCCCCCCGACGCCCCGCTCTCCCGCGGGCTCGAGGTGCACCCAGGCGGTTCGGGCGACGACCTCGCCATCTGGATCGACCGCGAGATCGTGCCGGCCGGCTACGGCTGGAGCTTTCCAGCAGGTGAGGAGTTGCGCATTGGCGTCGGCTCCTTCGACCCTCGCTTCCACGTCAAGGACAACACCGTGAAGCTGGCGCAGGACCTCGGCTCGGAGGCGGTGCGATACCAGGGCAACTGGATTCCCCACAAGCTTCGCCCAGCCGTGGAGGACGGAGTGTTCTTCGCCGGCGACTCCGCCGGGCACTGCCTCCCGTTGACCGCCGAGGGCATCCGCACCGCCCTCTACTTCGGAATCGCGTGCGGGCGCGAGCTTCGACAGGTGGTGGCGGGCGGTGTCACCCGCGACCAGGCGCTGCAGCGCTACGGGGCCTTCAGCGCCTCCCACGAGTGGAAGTACCACTGGATCCTTCGCGCCCAGCGGGCAGTGCCTCGGATCTGGCCTCGAGTGTTACACGGAGTGGTTGGCGCGATGCGGCACCGACAACTGGTCGACTGGTCCTTCGGCCACTACCTGGGGATTGCCCCGCCCGAGTTCGTCGAACCGGCACCCGCGCCGCGCGCACGCCGGAGCGCGGGCGGGCGGGCCGCGGCATAGGGTCGCGGAGGCTGAGGGTTGAACCGCGCTGCGGGCGGGTCAGCGGGCACGCGCTCCTCCGGGAAGGGACATTCTCGGACGTGCAGCAAGCAGCGGTGCCGCAAAGCCACCCAACACCTCAGCCGATGGCGTGACTGCTTTGTGGCGTGGCCGTTGCGTAATCCGCGCGATGGTCTCGCGATGTGCGTCGGCTG
>JAUJNT010000002.1:853383-856989 GCA_030448005.1 Thermoleophilaceae bacterium | reverse complement strand
ATTGGTGCAAGCCGGTGCTCGGCGCGCGGGCGGCAAGCTCGCGCATCGCGGCCACCGCGGCCCAGCTGCAGCCGCCTTGTCAGTGCCAAACGACCGACCCCCAGGCGCGACTGCAGCCGTGAACTGGGGCTCCTGCTCTTAGGACTGTGCGGCATCCCGGATGCAGTCATCGCAGCGCTTTTCGGCTAGGCGTCAATGAGCGAGGCGATGGCCGAGACGAAACGCTCGGCCACATCGACGATCCGCTCGGTCTCCTCCGGCGAGACGCGCGCTGCCGCATAGTCGACCCCTTCGCGCACCTCCTGCGTAGCCCTGGCCTCGCGCGCCAGGCCTGCGTCGAAGCCTCCGCCGGCCACGAACTCGTCGTGGAAGAGACTCCAAGTGCCGCGGTGCGTCTTGGCGTTGCGCTCTCGCTCGCTCAAAGCGGCTCTTGTCGCGTAGAGGATCGCGTAGTAGGCGTCGCTGACGGCGGAGCTGAGCAGCTGCTGATCCATGAGCGCGCGGGCTGCCTGCAGCCGCTGTCGCGCCTCCGCCATGAACTCCTCCGATCGCGGACTCACTGCTCCCCGTACAGCACCACTCTGTCCCGGTCAACCTCTTGAATGAAGAACGAGCGGATCTGGCGGCGATCCTCGAGCCAGCGGCGATCCCGTGTGTGGGGGACGTAAACGGTGGGGTCGGTACCGAGGTCGCGTGCCACTTCGTCAACCAGGGCCCACGATAGGCGCCGATCGTGCTCAGGGTCGCCCCGTGTGATCACGAGCAGGTCGACGTCGGAGTCGTCGGTCCCCGCTTCTCCACGCGCGCGCGATCCGAAGAGCCACACCGACTCGAGATCGAGCTCGACACGGAGTCGCTCGATCCACCGCTCGATCACGCGCCGCTCTTCGCCGCTGAGGCGTGCCTGTGCGAGGGCCGGCATGGTCACAGCGTACGGTCGATCGGCTCGGCAGGCCGCTGGGTGCAGTGAGGACAGCGGGCAACCGGCCGGCTGCCCATGATCCACGGACCGGCTGCCCATGATCCACGGAGACGGGAATCTCCATGCCCAGATCGACGACTGGACCGCCGCCGGGCGGCCGAGTTCCCCGTCGGCCCGCCCAAACCCACGTCCACTCCAAGATGGACGGATTCACCGCTCGGGAGCTGATCTGGTGCCGAGATTGGCACCAGGAACTCACGTCCAGCACCACGACTGCGGCGCGTACTCGCGACCGGGGGCTACCAGATGCGCGTGACGCTGTACGCGTCGAAAACCGTGTCGGCGGACACGATGGTGGCGCGCTCGGAGAGCGCCTGGGCCGCGAGCAGCCGGTCAAAGGGATCGTTGTGGACGGGCGGGAGGGCACGTGTCGCCCACGCGTGCACGTCGGTTACCGGCAAGCGCTCGAACGCGAACTCGTCCAGGCGCTCGGGTAGGTCGTCTGGGACGCGCAGCTTGCCGAGCGCGCTCTTTATGGCCGCCTCCCAGACGCTGACCGCGCTAACCAGCACCGGCGTGCGCGCGTCTTCGATGGCGGCACGGGCGGCTGACACGCGTGCATCCCCGGCGAGCAGCCACAGGAGCGCGTGGGTGTCGAGCAAGAGGCTCAGCGAAAGTGGTCGGCGAGCTCGGCGGGAAGCTCGTCGAAGTCGTCGGCCAGCTCGATCTTGCCGCGCAGCGCGCCGAACGCCTCCGCGACGGGGCGGCGGCGCTGCACGGGAACCAGTTGGGCGACGGGGCGTCCGGAGCGCTGGATGATGACCTCCTCGCCGCCCTCGGCAAGCTCAACCAGCCGCGACAGCTGGCTCTTGGCTTCATGCATCCCGACGCGGACCACGACCGTCGCACGATAGCACGCACTTAGCTAGAACGGACCCGCATGACCTGGCGCCCGGGGCCCGTAGACGCGCTGACGAAGGTCGGCGCCGGGGCGTGACCGGCAGACCGATGTGGTGGGGCGGCGTCCGCCATGCCCAAGGGACTGTGGAACGGTTGCACCACGCTTCATTCGGTGGTAGTACCACCACATAGATGGTGGAATTTCCATCGCCCGGTGGTAGCCTGTGCCGTCGTGGCCACCAACCCCTTCGTCTACTCGCGACCCGTCGAGCCGGAGGAGCTGATCGATCGCCAGGAAGAGGCCGCCCGCGTCGTGGCGCTCGCCGAAGGCGGCCACCACAGCCGTCTCTCGGCTCCGCGACGCTACGGGAAGACCTCGCTGCTCGGGAAAGTGAGGGCCGATGCTGAGGGAATCGGGATGGCATCGGTGTATGTGAACTTCTATGGCATCCTCTCCGCCGAGGACGCCGCCCAGCGGATCGAGCGGGGCTACCGCGGGCTCCGCGGACCCCTGTCGAACTGGGTCGCCGGTGTGCTGCGCACGCTGAGGCCGAAGGCCTCGATCCCCGGGACCGGGGTCAGCATCGAGCCGACGCTCGACCTCGCCACGAGTCAGCAGCTGACCGCGCTGCTCGACCTGCCCGTGCGGATGTTCAAACGCACCGGGCAGCGCGCGCTCGTGATCTACGACGAGTTCCAGACCGTCCTCCAGGCGCGCCCGCAGCTCGACGGCGTGATGCGAAGCGTGATCGAGCAGCACGCCAAGGAAGCCTCCTACGTGTTCGCCGGATCGCATCCGGGGATGATGCACACGCTGTTCGAGGATCGGGAGCGGCCCTTCTACGGACAGGCCCGGCCGGTGCCGCTCAACCCGCTCCCTGACGACGACCTCGCTGACTATCTGAGCAGGCGATTCTCGGAGACCGGCAGGGAAGTGGATGAGGCCCTCGGCCTCCTGCTCGACTTCGCCGCCGGGCACCCGCAGCGAGCCATGCTGATCGCTCACCACCTCTGGGAGCACACAGACCCCGGCGAGACCGCGGACGAGGGGACCTTCGCGGCCGCCATCGAAGCCGTGCACGAAGAGGTCGCCGATCAGCTCGCGTCGCTGTGGGGAGCGTTCGACGACAGCGAGCGCCGCGCGATCGCCGCGGTGGCGGCCAACCCAGCCGGCCCCTTGCGCAAGGAGACGCTCGAGCCGCTCGGCCTTCCGCGGGCGACGGGCCGCGACGCGCTGGCCCGCCTCGAACGCGCCGGCCATGTCGTGGCTGACGGCGAGCTCGTCCGCTTCACGGATCCGCTGCTGGGCCGCTGGGTGGCAAACGGCCGCCAGGGGCTGATCTGAGGGCCATGGCAAACGAGCTTCGCGAGCGACGGCGAGGGTGACGCTCGCGCCGGTGTGGCTAGTACTCAGGCGGCGCGTAGATGTTGAGCGTGGCGAGCTGTTCCTCCGGAGCGCTTCTGAGCTCGTGTGCCTCGCCCGCCTCGATCAGGAGCAGGGTGCCGCGCGCGAGCTCGAACTCGCTGCCGTCCACGATCGCCGTACCACTCCCCGACAGCACGAGCACCCACTGGTCGCTTCCGTCGTGACGGTTGTCGGGTCCACCGGTCGACCCGCCCGCCGGCAGAGCCATCTCCGCCGCCTGCGAGCGCTCCGAGGCGGCTACCACCCGAAAGCGTGAGGCGCCGTCTACCTGTACCGCCTGAGCCATGCCGTCAGGTTAAGGGAGGCGCGCTGCGATCGCCAGATTCGATCCTGGCGCGTCAGCGCGGGAGGCACACGG
>JAUJNT010000002.1:824639-853283 GCA_030448005.1 Thermoleophilaceae bacterium | reverse complement strand
GGTGAGAAGGTAGATCAGCCCCGCGAGGGTCCAGGCGCGGCGCTTGGCCCGCAGGCCGGCGTAGAGGAAGCCAAAGCCCGCGCCCCACCCGAAGGGGAAGAACGTGAATGCCACCCACAGCGTCCGGAGCCAGTCGCGCGCCCACTGACCTCTGTCCTGCCGCTCACGGGTCACTCCCGAAGGGAAGCACAGGCGCGATGACGGTCGCCGCAGTCGCCGCCAAGAGGTGGAGCCCGGTTCAGAATGGGCCGACCGGCCCCTACCTGCCTCGACAGGCCCTGATCACGCGGGTGCCCTTGCGCGTGAGGTCCCGGGCTGCCTGCGCGTCGCCCGTGCCCGACTGCAGGATCTCTGTTGCACTGATCGAGGAACGCAGCCTCCGCTCGATGCAGTCGATGTCCGCCTGCGACACCCCACCCCTGCGGAGGCGGGAGGTGATGCCCCGCACGAACTGCTCACGCAGAAGACCGGTTTGCGAGCCGGTGCCGCTTCCCGGCAGGATGCATGGGGCAAACACCCGGGACACTTCGCCCTGGGAGCCGGGCCGTTCGGAGATCGCCGCGTATGCCACGCGCTTCACTTGATCGTCGGAGAGCTTGGCGAACGCCTTGCGGGCACACGCGCGCACGTTCTCGTCCTGCAGAGCGGCCACTTCCTGCTCGTCACTCTCCAGGCCCTTCTGCGCCTGAGAGCGCAGGAAGTCCACACCGAGGTCGTCGATCCGCCACTCGTCGTCCTCCTTGCGGAACTCGAAAGTGCCCGTGGCGCCGGGAGTGTCACCGCCTTCGTGGATAACCGTGGCGGTGGCCTGATCGCCATCCACCTTCACGTTCGACACCCGGACCTCTGTGGGGGGCTCGTCGATGAGGTCGGGTGTCCTCTCCGCCCTGCGGCACTGCGCGACATCTCCGTAGACGCGCTTGATGAAGCCCTTCGTGCTCACTTCCTCGCATTTCACCTTCACGTCCTTGCTGAGCACGCTCCGCTTCACGACGCTGCGAATGTCCTCCTCGGCGGAGTCGCCGCCGCCGCAGGCGGCGAGGCCGAGCACAATCCCCGCTGAGGTTGCTGTCAGGGCATGGCGAAGCTGCACAGTGAATCCTCCCGTCGTTCACCCAGACACCTTCCGGGGCGGTCTACCTCAGCCCGCCGCAGGCTATAACCACCGACGGCGCATCGAGATGCGGTCAAGCGCCCGTGCTGTGCTCGCACGCGCCCCGCGGTGCGCGCAGTGACTCACGCCGTCGAAGCGCCCGCGGCACCGGTCAGGGGGGCAGACGCCCACTGGTCTTGCGCTCCGGCGCACCTAACATCCCCGCATGGACGACTTCCGCGCCGCCTCGCTTGAGAGTTGGTCCACCGTCGCACCCGACTGGGGTGAGCTCACCGCCTGGGTCGACGAGCAGCTGGCTCCAGCCGCCGGCTGGATGATCGAAGCCGTCGCGCTGAAACCGGGTGAGCGCGTGCTCGAGCTCGCCGGCGGCCCCGGGACGCTGAGCCTGAGGGCAGCACGAGCCGTGGGACCCGACGGACACGTCATCTACAGCGACTTCGCCGCGCCCATGGTCGAGGTCGCACGTGACCGGCTGGCCGTCGAGGGTGACACCGCGATCGAGTGCCGCGTGATAGACGCGGAGGCGATCGACCTGCCGGACGGCGCCGTCGACGCCGTCCTCTGCCGGATGGGCTACATGCTCATGGCAGACCCAGCGCTTGCGCTGCGCGAGAGCGCGCGAGTGCTGGCCCCGGGCGGCCGGCTTGCGCTCACCGTCTGGTCCGACGCCGACTCGAACCCGTGGGCGGCGCTCCCGATGAAGACGGTGCTGGGCCACCTCGGCGCGCCACCCCCGCCACCGGACGCTCCCGGGCTGTGGTCGCTCGCGGACACCGCTCGCCTTCAGCGCCTGCTCGAGGACGCCGGGCTCGACTCGATCCGAATCGAGCTGCTCGACAAGGTCCTCGAGTACGAGTCCTTCGAGCACTGGCTCGAGATGACGACCCGCCTCGCCGGTCCCCTTCGGACGCTGCTCGCAGACATCGAGCCGGGCGATCGCGCGGCGATCGAGCAGGGCCTGCGCGATGCCGCAAAGCCGTATGAGCAAGAGGGCGGCGGCCTCTCGTTGCCCGAGCGGATGCTCGTGGCGAGTGCACGGCGGCCCTGAGGCGCGGCACCGGCCGGCGCTCCGACACATACGGCGCGGTGCGCTTGCCGAGGCGGGCACTCGAGCGTGCCATGCCACCGGAGTCTTGGCCCCACGCGGGAGAGACCATCGGGCACCATACGGTCGTCGCTCCGCGCTCAGACCCTGGTCCAGCTGAGCGACGAGCTCGTCGCCCTAGTCGGCGTACAGCGCCCAAGGCCAAGCGGTGACCTCTCACTCAAGACCCGGCGAGGCGACCGGCACTCGGTGGGTGGCTGCCGCCGCAAGCAGGCGACGGTCGTAGGCCACCAGCTCGTCCGCATCGATGTAGAGGGCCGTCGCGAGATGGATCGCGTCTAGAGTCCTCACCTCACGTGAAGTCAGCTCCGCCGCGCTGCTGAGGACCCGGTTCCCGACGGCTACCAGAAGGCAGGATGCGAGCAGCCGTCCGGTCTCGATCTGGACCTCCTCGGCGGGGTTCGCGAGCGCCGTCGCGCGCGGAACCTCGACAAGCGCGACCCTGCTGGTGGCCAGCACGACTTCGTCTGCAACGTAGCGTTCGAGCTCGTCGCTCTGAGGCTCCTCGATCAGGAGCTTCACCAGCGCCGAGGAGTCGAAGTAGAGGAGCCGCTGGTCAGTGCTCAGCGCGGTCTTCCTCGATCGCCTGGCCGGCACTGAGCTCCCCGGTCACCGGATACCTTCGCAGCGGCTGCCACGGCGTCGCCGGAGGCGTCACGTCTCCGCCGGCTACGAGCCGCAGGATTCGGTCATGGGGGACGGGCGCGAGGATCGCGACGGGCACGCCGCCGTTGGTGACCTCGAGGGTCTCCCCATTGCTCACGCGGCGGATCGAGGCGGTGAGGGTGTCGCGCAGCTCGCGTATCCCGATGCGCGGCGCCATGTGACCACATGTTACCACGTGTCATCTGCTTGTGACCATGTGTTACCACCTGTTACCACCCAGCGGCCCGTCCTGGCTGCACGGTGATCGCTGCGTGGCCGTCGTGCGCGCGGTGGGCGGCGGTCGGGCGGTGCCGATCGGCACGGCCTCGGGCACAGCTGGCGGGGATGCTCGCGGGCGTAGCGCTGGCTTCTCGCCACCGGTCGGACAGGCATCGCGGCCGACACCACCTCATCTGTCGCGCCGTTCGAGCAACTGCGCGCGGCCATCGCGCGGCTGATCGCTGTCGGTGAACTACCCGCCGGGGCGCGGCTACCCCGTGCGCCAGCTGGCCGGCGACCTGGCGCTTGCGCCCGGCACCGTGCAGCGCGCCTACGCCGAGTTGCAGGCCGCCGGCCTGGTTCGCTCCCGAGCGCGTCGTGGGGTGATCGTGTCCGACAACCGCTCGCATTCCGCAGGACCGCAGGCAACCGACGAGCACCTCGCCACCGTTGCACGCCACTTCGTCGACCAGGCCCGCCGGCTCGGCATCGACGACGACCAGATCCGTCGGGCGCTGGAGCAACAGCTCGAGCGCTGACCGGCTGGGCTCCGCCCCGCGGGTGGCTCATTCGACGGGACGCCGCTCGACCGCCCTGAGCACATTCCAGGCGCGCCCTCGCCAAGCGAAGCGCTCGAGCGTTCGCTTCGAACGCCAGGGCGCAGGGCCTGTCAGACAATCCGTCCTCCGCGAGTGCGAACGTGCGTTCGTGCCAGTCGAACCGACGATCATGCACGCCGACCTCGACGCGTTCTATGCCTCCGTGGAGCAGCGGGACGATCCGAGCCTGCGCGGCCGACCCGTCATCGTCGGCGCGGGCGTCGTGCTCGCGGCCAGCTACGAGGCCAGGGCGCGCGGCGTCCGCACCGCGATGGGTGGTGGCCAAGCGCGCCGGCTCTGCCCGCACGCGGTGGTCGTCGCGCCGCGGATGCCCGCCTACTCCGAGGCGAGCAAGGCCGTCTTCGAGGTGTTCGACGACACCACCCGCTCGTCGAAGGGCTCTCGATCGACGAGGCCTTCCTCGACGTCCGCGGTCTCGAGCGCATCTCGGGCACGCCGATGGAGATAGCGGTGCGACTGCGTACCCGGATCCGTGAGCAGGTTGGCCTTCCCATCACGGTCGGAGTCGCCCGCACGAAGTTCCTCGCCAAGGTGGCGAGCGGCGTGGCCAAGCCCGACGGCCTGCTGATGGTGCCGCCCGAGGGCGAGCTCGCCTTTCTCCATCCGCTCGCGGTCGAGCGACTCTGGGGCGTGGGTCCCGTTACGGCCAGGAAGCTCCACAGGCTGGGGATCGCCACGGTGGCCGAGGTCGCGCGAATCCCGGAGACAGAGCTAATGGAAATCCTGGGCCGCGCCTCCGGGCGCCACCTCCACGCGCTCGCCCACAACCGCGACCCGCGGCGGGTGCGGGCGGGCCGGCGCCGGCGCTCGATGGGCGCGCAGCGCGCCCTCGGCCGGGGTTCGAGATCACCCGAGGAGCTCGACACGATCGTCGTCGCGCTCGTCGACCGGCTCGCCCGGCGCCTGCGGGCAGCCCGGCGGGTCTGTCGCACCGTCGTCATCAGGCTGCGCTTCCGGGACTTCACGCGCGCCACGCGCTCGCACACGTTGCTCGAGGCCACGGCCAAGACTCAGGTGATCCTCGCCACAGCCAGGGAACTGCTCGCTGCGGCCATGCCCACCATCGAGGTCCAGGGGCTCACGCTGATCGGAGTCGCCCTCGGCAGTCTCGAGGACGAGGGGGCATCCAGCTGGCGCTTCCGCTCGACGGCGAGCAGGCCGCAGTGCTCGATGAGGTGCTCGACGACGTCCGCGACAGGTTCGGATCCACCGCGATCACCCGAGCGGTGCTCGTCGGCCGCGACCCGGGCATCTCGGTACCGCTCCTCCCCGATTGAGGGCGGCGTCGCCCCCGATAGGCTTGCCCCGTGAGGACCACCTCCTCACCCATCCTCTCCGCCCTCTACCGCGGCGACCGGGACGCGGCCGAGGCGCTCTCGGAGGGCCGCCCGCTCGACATCTTCGAGGCCGCCGCCCTTGGACGAAGCTCGCGCGTCGAAGAGGCGCTCGCCGAGTCGCCGACCTGGCGAGCGCCACGACCGATGACGGTTTCACCGAGCTTCACCTCGCCGCCTTCTTCAGCGGTGATGCGCGATCCGCACGGATGCTGCTCGACGCGGGCACCGATCCGGACGCTCTGGCCGCCAACGAGACGGGGCTGCGGCCGATCAACAGCCGCCGCCGCCGGGAGCAACGACATCGTGGCCCTTCTCCTCGAACGAGGCGTCGATGTGGATGCGGCCTGCCCCCTGAGGGTGTCCAGCGCGGCGGGTACACGCCGCTCCACTCAGCCGCAGCCAATGGAAACGACAACCTCGTAAGACTGCTGATCGAAGCGGGGGCAGACCCCACTCGACGCACCGAGGATGCTCACACCCCAGGCGCGCTCGCGGGGCAGCGCGGACATCCGGAGACCGCGCGAACCCTGGAGGAGCTCGAAGCGTCGCAGGACCGTCGCGGGCAAGCCGAGTCACTGTAACCAAGGCGTCGCAACGCGGTGCGCACCCGGAGAATCACGCCGGTAACGTCTCACCATGCCGTCGCCGGCATCCACCGCCGAGCCCTTCGACGCCGAGGTGCGGGTCCAGCACACGCTCTTCAAGACGCCCGACGAGAGCTTCGCCGTCGTGCTGGTCCAGGCCCCCGACGGCGACACCATCGCAGCCGCCGGACCGCTCGCCCACCTCACGCGCGGCACCCGCGCGCGGATCGCGGGCCACTGGGCCGAGCACCCCAAGTACGGCCACCAGGTGCAGGCAGAGCTGGGCTACGAGCTCGACCCCGACGACGCTTCGGGCACCCGCAAGTACCTGCAAACGATCCGCCACATCGGCAAGTCGCGCGCGCGGGCGCTGATCGACCGCTACGGCGACGCGGTCTTCGAGGAGATCGACCGCGATCCCGAGGCGGCGTTCCGGGCACTCGACGGGCTCGGCGCCAAGGCCGCCGCCCGCGCGGCCGAGTCCTGGCGCGAGCGGCGCGTCCTGCGCGACCTCTACATCCTGCTGGCCCCCCACGGCGCCGGCTGGCTCGCCGCCCAGCTGCGCGCCACCCACGGCAACGAGGCGGCGCCGCTCGTGCGCCGGCAGCCCTATCTCCTCACCGAGGAGCACGGGGTGGGCTTTGCCACGGCCGACGCCATCGCGCGGGCAAACGGCGTGGCCGCCGACTCGCCGGCGCGCGCGAGGGCCGCCACCGTCCACTTGCTGCGGGAGGGCGAGCGCCAGGGCCACACCTACCTGGCGCACGACGACCTGCGTGCCCGTACCCGGGAGCTCGCCGGTGAGCTGCCGGACGAGCTGCTCGACGCACTGGCGGCCGACCGCGTGGTCGCGCGCGAGGGGGACACGATCGCCCTGGCCGCCACCTTCGAGACAGAGCGCGCCACGGCGGCGAAGCTCGCCCGCCTCGCGCGGGCCGAGCCCACCCTGAAGCGACCGGCGCGATCCGCCGGCGGACAGGACCTCAGCCAAGAGCAGGACGCAGCGGTCGAGGCCGCCTTCACCCGCCGGCTCTCCGTGGTCACGGGCGGGCCGGGCACCGGCAAGACGACCCTCGTGGAGGCGATCGTCGAGCGGGCCAAGTCCACAAAGGCCGAGATCGCCCTCTGCGCCCCCACCGGGCGCGCGGCGCGGCGGCTCGAGGAGGCAACCGGCCAACCCGCCACCACGATCCACCGCCTTGTGGAGTGGCAGCCGGGCGAGGGACCGCTCAGAGGTCCCGGCTACCCGGTCGAGTGCGACCTCCTGGTAGTGGACGAGTCGAGCATGCTGAGCCTCGACGTGGCGGCACTGCTGCTGAACGCCCTCGACGACGACACGCACGTCGTGCTGATCGGGGATGCCGACCAGCTCCCGCCCGTGGGCGCCGGCAAGCCGTTCGCCGACCTGATCGAGTCGGTGCAGGCGCCGGTGGCACGGCTCACCCACGTGTTCCGCCAGGCCGCCCGCTCGCTGATCGTGCAGGCGGCCCACGCGATCAACCGCGGCGAGCCGCCGCGCACGCAGGCCACGGACACGGAGGTGCGCGACTTCTTCTTCATCGAGAAGGCAGGCGACTCCGACGCCGCCGACGAGATCGTCGCGCTCGCCACCGAGCGCCTGCCACGCCACTACGACGCCGACCCGATCCGCGACGTCCAGGTGCTCGCGCCGATCTACCGCGGCGCGGTGGGTGTCGACGCGCTCAACGAGCGGCTGAGGGCGCGGCTCAACCCGGAGGGCGCTCGCTGCCTCGACGGCCCGCTGCGCGCCGGCGACAAGCTGATCCAGACCCGCAACGACTACTCCACCGGCCTGATGAACGGACAGATCGTGATCGCGCTCGGTGAGGACGAGGACGGCGAGGAGCTGCTCGTAGAGACCGACGCGGGCGAGCGCGTGGCGGTGCCCGCCGAGCGGGCGCACTCGCTGCGCCCCGCCTACGCCATCTCGGTGCACAAGTCCCAGGGCTGCGAGATGCCGGTGGTGATCGTGCCGGTGCACACCTCGCACACGGTGCTGCTCTCGCGCAACCTCCTCTACACCGCGGTCACCCGCGCGCGCAGAGCGTGCGTGCTGGTCGGACAGGCCGAGGCCATCACACGCGCACTGCGCCGCGCCGATGCCTTCCGGCGCAACTCGCGACTCGCCGAGCTGCTGGCCGGCGCGTAGTAAGGCTGCTCAAGCCGTGGCGCACGATCGCGCGGTGGCCGGACCCCGGCGCCGCAGACTTAAGCCGCCACCCGACGGGTTTCTCGAGCCGCTATAAGGCGGGCATGCGCCCGGTGGAGGAGCAGACCGTCCTCGTGACCGGCGCCACCGACGGGCTCGGCCGCGAGGTGGCCCGCGAGCTGGCGGAGAGGAGAGCGCGGGTGCTGCTGCACGGGCGCGACCGCGACAAGGGAGAGGGCGTGCGACAGGCGATCGGCGAGGAGACCGGCAACCAGCGGATCGACGTGCTGGTGGCCGACCTCTCCTCGCTCGCGCAGGTGCGCGACCTCGCACGGCAGATCGGGGAGAGCACCGACGTTCTCCACGCGCTCGTCAACAATGCGGGCATCGCCGGTCCGGCGCGCACGGAGACCGAGGACGGCCACGAGCTGCACTTCGCGGTCAACTACCTCTCGCACTTCCTGCTCACGAACGAGCTGCTGCCGCTGCTCGAGCGCTCGGCGCCCGCACGGATCGTGAACGTGGCGTCGATAGGCCAGGCCCCGATCGACTTCGACGACCCGATGCTCGAGCGCGGCTATGACCCGATGCGGGCCTACTCGCAGAGCAAGCTCGCCCAGATCAGCTTCACCTTCGAGCTGGCCGAGCGCCTTGGCGACACCGGCGTGACCGTGAACGCGCTGCACCCCGCGACACTGATGGACACGAAGATGGTGCGCGACTACTCCGGCAGGCCGCGGACCTCCGTGGAGGAGGGCACCGAAGCGACGCTGAGGCTGGTGACCGACCCGGACCTCGACGGGGTGACCGGCCGCTACTTCGAGGGCCTGCGCGAGTCCCACGCGCACCCGCAGGCATACGAGCCGGAAGCGCTGAAACGGCTGTGGGAGCTCTCCGAGCGGCTGACCGGCTCCTGACCGGCGGCGGGTTGCCATGCCCGCCCGGGCCGTATTGTCCCCGCGGCCGCTACGGGCACGCCAATGAAGATCCTCTCCTGGAAAGTCTCTGGCCAGCTTGGCGCCCTCGCGCAGCGCCAGATCGACGCGGTGCTCGAGCGCGGGCCGGACGTCCTGGCACTGCAGGAGATCTCCACGGGCAACTACGGCGACTGGTGCGAGAGCCTGATGGGCGCGGGCTACTCGATCGTGAGCGCGATCGACCTCGTTGGCGTGCCCTACCCCGAGATGGCGCCGCCGATCCGGCGCCGCTACTTCAACCTGACGGCCACCCGGCGGCCGATCGCGCCGCTGAAGGGGCTCAGGTTCGAGGACCCCGAGCAGCTCGCCGTCGCCTTCCCGGAGAAGTATTTGGCGGCGCGCGTGCTGGTTGACGGAGTGCCGGTCGAGGTGCACAGCGCCGACGTGCCGCCATCGGAGACGCTCGGGCTCATCAAGGTGCATGCGCTGCAGGCGATCCGCCGGCGCGTGGACGAGTCACCCGATCGGCCGCTGGTCCTGTGTGGGGACTTCATGACGCCGCGCAGCGAGGACGAGAACGGCGTCACGACATGGGCGGGCACTCACGCTAAGTACAACGAGGAGTGGGAGGCCGCCGAGCGCTCGATCCTGGAGCACCCCGATCTGAGACGTCTACCGCGAGCGGCACGAGCCCGGGACCCGCTTTCCGGTTTCGAAGTACACGCGCGGCACGCCGCACCGGTACGACCACATCTACGCCTCGCCGCAGCTGGAGACAGTGGGCTGTGCCTATCTCGCTGACTGGCTCACTCGTAAGCTGAGCGATCACGCGCCCGTTGAGGCAGAGCTCCTATTCGACAAGGCGTAGATAGCTACCGAGAGATCTTGGTTCTCAGCGCGTCGGCGAGGCGGTCTGGACCTGTGCGCCACCGGGTAGTGGAGTGCCTGCTCCGGTCGGGCGGCAGAGCATTCAGGGGTAGCTCCACATCGCGGACCTGGTCCCTTGGATGCTCAGTTCGAGGGGTAGGCCACGCAGCGGAACGCCTTCTCCCCGGCGAGGGTGTTGGGTGTCACACCGACGCGTCCAAACTGGTTGACGACCACCAGTGCGTTGGGGATTTCCCCATCAGGCGACGGGTTCCCTGGAGGCGGGGGATATACCTCCGCAGCCAGCTCGCCACCGGCGCCGAAGGGAACGTCGGAATCACTGACGATACCGGCGAGCTCCTGATAGGCGGGTAGCCGTCGGTCGCGCGACTCACAGACCACTCGGGCGACCCCGTAAGGGGCGGCGGCTCGCGGATTACGCTCGATACAGACGCCGGACACATACTTCGTGTCGGCAGGGCAATTGAGCTTGAACTGACCGGGAACGAAGCCCTGCAGCGTCTCGGCGCGGCCCGCCCGGCTTGCACGGGGCACGGTACCGAGGCTCGACTCCTTGACGGTGGCGCCACCGAGCGTATTGCGCTTGAGCTTCTTGCCGGAGACGCTGCGGTTCTTCAGCTGCTTCCCGTCAACGCGGACCAGCGCATACGACGAGCCCCCGAGGGCGATGAAGACCGCAAGAGTTGACATCACGTTGGCGTAGCTCAGGCGGCTAGCAAATATACGCAGCATCATCTACCTCTCAGTCCTCATGGACGTGCGCTAGTTCGATAACAGCTCACATTCTCCAGGGTTGCGCGTCAGCGGCCTTTCACCGTCACTGCGACCTTGCGGGAGACCCCCGCCTCGTATGGGTAGCCGGATTCCTCTGGGAATCGTGCTCGGAAGCCGTACTTCACCCGCCCCACCGTTCCCCCGAAGCGGTAGCGGAAGCGCCAGCGGCCGACCGGATCGGTGCGAAGAGTCTGAAAGGTCCGCCAACGACCACGGAAGTGTGCCTGCAACTCCACCAGCTTGCCCGCCTGGGGCAGGGGATGGGTTCGTACCCGTCCCGAGAAGACGACGCTCCGACCGTTCCGCAACCGTCGGCGGGAGGCCCGCAAGCTACCGCTTGCCGGCACCTGCAGGACCACCTCCTGCTGCGCGGGAAGAGTGGTATTCGAACCATCGAATGCAACGCGAACGATCTGGCTCGTGCCCACGGTGATCGCATGACGGAAACGCCCACGGGAGTCCGTGCGAACACGTGCCAGCGGGTACTCCGGGGCGCCCGGAGCGCGGGCGAGGATCCGCACCTCATCGCCGGCACGCGGACCCCCTGTTGGCCCGGCGAGTTGCCCGGCCAGGACGGCCCGCCTGCGATAACGGACCCGGGCTCGATCGAGCAGGCGCTTGACCCGCCGACGCTCCAGTCGGCGCCGGCCGTGGCTTCGCACGCGCCGGCGCACCGTACGCCTGGCAACAATTCCGGCCCTGAGTCGTAAACCAGCGCGGGCGGGCAGCCGCATCACAGCAGGGAAGCCGTCTGCCAGACGGTCGGCGAAGCCGTGGTTGCCGGCCTGATCCGTCGCGCGGGCGCGCAATGCATATAGACCGGCGGGGAGGTTGGCGTCATCCACCCGTGCCACCAGCTGCGAGCCTTCGCGTTGGGTTGCCAGGGTGCGCCACACATTCTCGCCTTCCCGGCGGAGCTCGATCTCCCCGGCAGCGAGCCCCGAAACCCGGTCGGCGACGTCGGCGGCGACACGCGCTGGATCAGCCGCGCGCTGGCGCTCGAACGAGACCTGGGGTGGCTCCGGGTCATAGCGAAGGTGAACCGGATCCGACGCGAGCGCCTCGCTCTCGTTGCCGGCACCGTCCTGTCGCCACATCGCGAGCTCCCAGTCCCCCGGTGGCACGTCTAGCCCCGTCAGGCCGGCGATCCCTACCCCGGTTTGAACCTGCCGGGCTCCCCAGGTCGGTGCGCCCGCGGGGCGGAGCCGGTAGACGGCGCCCACGATCGGAGCGCGGTCGATCTCTGCGTCGTTCTGCCAGGCGAGGGCGAAGCCCGTTCGATTCCGCCAACCTTCTCCCCCTTCAACCACCGGCCGCACGCGGCTCGGAGGCGTGTTGTCGATCTTGGCGACCGCGGGGACGCTGGTGAGGTTACCTCCGCCGTCCGCCACCTGCACCGTGAGGGTCCGGGACCCGTCGCCGACGCCCGAGGTCGTGTCTACTCGGAGCTCAGCGGATCCGTTCGGGCAGGGAACCCTCTGCGCATAGATGCATGGGCGCTTGTTGAACGCAAGCTGGCCGCCATCACCGAGAACCTTGTCCCACGCAATCCCGACATTGTCCATCGAGTTCAATCGCACCGGCTGAAGACCCCTCACCCACTCCCCACTGAAGAGCCCCGACCGCTCCACCGAAACGCTCGGCCCCTGGACATCGGCCAGCTCGATCCGTGCGAAGAAGGTCCGGAAGTCCGCGCGGGCGCCGATCCTGGTGGTCGACGTGGCGCATCCGCGGTGATCCCCGCATGTCACCTGCTGGACGAGCCGGGTTGCGCCCGACGCCGGCAGAGGCTTGGGAGCGCTGTAGCGCGCCACCTCTGCCGTACCGGCGTGTCGGGGACACCGCTCGCCGGCGCGAACGCCCTTCAGCACACGGGTGAACCCGGGGCCGACCGCCGCAAGCTGAGCGCTCCAGTCGCAGTCGACGCGCTGGTATCGACCCGACCACACGAGACCCTTGATGACGGTGCCGGGCGGCGCTTCGAAGATCGCGTAGGCGGTGCTCTTGTAGGGGGCCTTGCCGTTAGAGATGCGGTTGCGGGTGATCACGCCTCCGTCGCCGCGGCCGAACGGGCTGCAGTCGCGTTCTACCCACATGTCGCCGTTTGAACGGTAGAGCGCCAGAGCGTCGCTGCGTAGGCCTTCTTCCAGAGCGGCGCCACAGACCTTGACCGGATACTCACCCGCGCTGGCACCGTCGGCCCCGGCCAAAGCCGCGAACATGGCTACCACCATGGCGGCCCTACGAAACTGCTCCACACCCACCTCCCCGCGTCTTGCTCGGACATGTCAGGCGCCGCTCGAGGCGGACCGTTGACCGGGTAAGTCCCGATGCTCGTTTTCTCGCCCCCCCGTTTAGCACTTTTGAGCAATTGAGGCTTGCCGCCTGCCCGTGGACCCTGACACTCCACGCTGACCTCCCTAGGGACAATCCCCAATAGGCAAAGACGGTCTCCACCGGCAAGCTCGACGTCGACTCTGCAAGCTGGCCGAACGGAGGCAACGATGGACCACACAGCCGACAACAACCCCACCGATCCCGAGCACCGAAGAGAGGGCGATCACGCCACGGAACCGCAGGGGACGGGCCCTGAAGGCGGGTCAAGTAGCCCCCAGTCGCCGGGACCAGAGCACCCGGGCGGACCGCAGTCCCAGACGCGGGGCGCCGATTCCGGCGCTACCGGCGGAGGCGCGGGCGCCACAGGGGAAGGCGCCAGCGGCACGGGCCCAGGCGGGGGGCGGCTCGATCCCGCCACGCGGCACCGGGGCAGGCGCCGGCGCGCTACCCCCTGCCACCGACGGCCCCCGCCGCCTGACCCGCTCCTCGGGCGACCGCATGATCGGCGGCGTCTGCGGCGGGGTCGCCCGCTACCTCGGGGTCGACTCGACGATCGTTCGCATCGCCGCCGTCGTGCTGACGCTGTTCGGCGGCCTCGGGGCGCTCCTCTACGTGGCCGCGCTGCTGCTCGTGCCAAACGATTCGCAGACGGTCGGCGCGGAGAGCGGCAACCGCGCGCTCACGATCGTCGCCGTGAGCCTGCTGCTGCTGGTGTCCTGGCCGTTGATCCTCGGCGGCGGGTTCCTCGCCGCCGGCCTGGCCGTGCCGCTCGCGATGCTGGCCCTGGCCGGTCTGCTGGTGTGGTGGCTGGTGTCCGGGGAGGGGCCGGGCGGCAGCGGGCGCGACGTGGCAAGACGCGCCGCTCTTGGCATCGGCGTGCTCCTGCTCTGTGGCGCGATAGCGGTGGGAGGCGGGCTGGCGGCCGGGCTCGGCAGCGGCACCGTCGTGGCGGCGCTCGTGATCGCCGCCGGGGTGATGCTGATCGCCGGGGCCTTCGTGGGCGGCGTGCGCTGGCTGATCCCGCCCGCGCTGTCGCTGGCGCTGGCCGTGGGGTTCGTTGCCGCGGCGGGGATCGACTTCGACGGCGGCGTCGGTGAGCGCGACTACCGGCCGGCGTCGGCGAACGAGCTGCGCGAGGGCTACCGGCTCGGGATGGGAGAGCTGGTGGTGGACCTGCGCGACCTCGAGCTGCCCTCGGGCGACACGCGCGTGAACCTGGACGTCGGGATCGGCGAGGCGCGGCTGATCGTGCCCGAGGACGTGTGCGTGGCAAGCGCCGCGGACATCGGGATCGGCGGCGTGGACGTGTTCGGCCGCGACAACGGCGGCATCGACGTGGACTGGGACGACCGGCCCAGGGCCGCCACCGGCAGGAGCCGGGTGGTGGTGAGCGCCGACGTGGGCGTCGGGGCGCTCGTGGTGCGCCATGACCGCTCGGACGAGTTCGGCGACGGCCCCCGCTTCGGCGGCGGCCCGCGCTTTGACCGCGATCGCGACTTCGAGGACGAGGTCGGAAACGCGGGCTGCCGGGAGACGCGTGCGGCGCGGTAGCCCGGACGTGCCGTCGCTGGTGGCGGGAATCGCTGTGAGCGCACTCGGGGCGCTGCTCCTGGCAGACCAGGGCGGCGCCCTCGAGCTGCGCTTCGCCACGCTTGCCCCGGCGGTGTGCGCGGTGCTCGGGGCGATCCTGCTGGCCCTCGGGCTGAGCCCGGGGCAGGTGAGCGCTGCGAGGATGGACCCCATGGCCACGAGCCCCGCCGCGCCGAACGCCCCGGCCCGGCGACCGCTGCGCCGGGACCCGGGCGCGCGCGTGCTCGGCGGGGTCTGCGCGGGGCTGGCGCGGCAGCTGGGCGTCGACCCGCTGGTGGTGCGGGTGGCCTTCGTGGCGCGGCGCTGGCCGGCGGCCTGGGCATCGCGCTCTACGCGCTCGGCTGGGTGGCGATTCCGGCCGACGAGAACGCACCCGGCGCGCACGCCGGCCGGTCGCGGAGCGGCCGCGGATCGGTGGAGGTGGCGCTCGGCGTGGGCTTTCTGCTGCTGAGCGTGCTGCTCGGCTTCCGCGCGCTCGGCCTCTGGTTCTCGGACGCGCTGGTGTGGCCGCTCGTGCTCGTGGCGAGCGGCGGGGCTCTGCTGTGGCGCCAGTCGCTGGGCGGACCGGCGAGCACCGGGCAGGCGGAGGCGCCCGTCCGGCCTGGACCCGAAGCGATCGAGGGCGCGTGGATTTCCTCGAAGCAGGGGGCCGCGGCGGTGGAGCCGGCCCCTCCCCCCGCCCCACCGCCGAGGAGGTCAGGCAGCGCGCCGGCGTGGTGTCGCGCACCGGCCTCGGGATAGCGCTCGTGATCGCCGCCGGCCTGGCGTTCCTGCAGGCCACCGGCGCGCTCAGCGCCGCGCGCGACGTGCTGCTGGCGGCGCTGGTGGTGGCCGTGGTGCTGGGAGTGATCTTCGCCCCGTGGATCGTGCGGCTGGCGCGCTCGCTCGCGGCCGAGCGCGCCGAGCGGATCCGCTCCCAGGAGCGCGCCGAGGTGGCGGCCCACCTGCACGACTCCGTCTTGCAGACCCTCGCGCTCGTGCAGCAGCAGGCCGGCGACCCGCGCCAGGTGTCCACGCTCGCCCGCCAGCAGGAGCGCGAGCTGCGCTCCTGGCTCTCGGGCAGGCCGCGCACGGGCGAGGCGCCCGGACGGGTGGCCGCCGCGCTCGAGCAGGCCGCCGAGGAGGTGGAGCGCGACCACCGCGTGAACGTGGAGGTCGTGGTGGTGGGCGACTGCCAGCTCGACCCGGCGCGCGAGGCGCTGGTGGCGGCGGCGCGGGAGGCGATGGTGAACGCCGCCAAGTTCGGCGCGGGCTCGCCGGTGGCGGTCTACGCCGAGGCATCGCCCGAGCGCGTGCACGCCTTCGTGCGCGACCGCGGACCGGGCTTTGACCCGTCCGACCTGCCGGGCGACAGGCGCGGCGTGCGCGAGTCGATCGTCGGGCGGATGGAGCGCCACGGCGGCAAGGCCACGATCACGAGCTCCCCGGGCGCCGGCACCGAGGTGGAGCTGCTGATGGAGGGACCAGGGCGATGAGCGCGCCCCGCGTGGAGGCGGCGGGACGATGACAGAGCCCCGCGTGGTGATCGTGGACGACCACCAGCTCTTCCGCGCGGGCGTGCGGTCGGGCCTCGAGGAGCTGGTGGAGATCGCGGGCGACGCCGCCACGGTGGCCGACGCCGTGGAGCTGATCCGCTCGAGCGAGCCCGACGTGGTGCTGCTGGACGTGCACATGCCGGACGGCGGCGGCGTTGAGGTGATCCGCCGGGTGGCGCCCGAGCAGCCCGACGTGCGCTTCCTGGCGCTGTCGGTGTCGGACGCCGCCGAGGACGTGATCGCGGTGATCCGCGCGGGCGCGCGCGGGTACGTGACAAAGACGATCTCCGGCGAGGACCTGGCGGACGCCGTGCGCCGGGTGCACGGCGGCGATGCCGTGTTCTCCCCGCGCCTTGCGGGGTTCGTGCTGGACGCCTTCGCAGGCACGCCCCAGCGGGCCCCGGCTGCGGGTGGGGCCGACCCCGAGCTCGACCAGCTGACCCCGCGCGAGCGCGAGGTGCTCCAGCACATCGCCCGCGGCTACATGTACAAGGAGATCGCCCACACGCTCTCCATCTCCGCAAAGACGGTGGAGGCACGTGTCCTCGGTGCTGCGAAAGCTCCAGCTCTCGAGCCGCCACGAGCTGTCGCGCTGGGCGGCCGAGCGCCGGCTGCTCGATCCCTGACCCACGCGGCTGCTCGATCCCTGACCCACGCGGGCGCGGGCGGCCGAGCGCCGCCTGCTCGACTCGTGAGCGAGCGGGCGCCGGGCGGCGGCGCTTCGGAGTACGCTCGGCGGGCCGGCGCCCTCGCCCGCTGGGGGTGGGCGCCGCGACGCGCCCCATGCCCTTCGACCTCCTAGCCGAAGCCCTCAACCCCGTCCAGCAGGACTACCTGCTGCAGGCGCGGCAGATGCAGGCGATGTCCTTTGCCGTGCACATCCCGATCGTGTGCTTTGGCATCTCGTTCCCGGCGATCGTGATGTTCGTGGAGTGGATGTACCTGCGCACGGGCGACCCGGTGTACCGCCAGCTGGCCAAGCGGTGGTCGAAGGTGATGCTGGCGCTGTTCGCCGTGGGGGTGGTCACGGGCACGATCCTCTCCTTCGAGCTCGGGATCCTGTGGCCCAACTTCATGTCCACCTTCGGCGAGGTGTTCGGCCTGGGGTTCACGCTCGAGGGGTTCTCGTTCTTCACGGAGGCGATCTTCATCGCGATCTACCTCTACGGGTGGGACCGGATGGCGCCGAAGATGCACTTCCTGTCGGGCATCCCGGTGGTGATCTCGGGCCTGACCGGCTCGCTCACGGTGATCACGGTGAACGCCTGGATGAACAACCCGACCGGCTTTCGCCTGGAGGACGGCAAGGCGGTGGACGTGAAGCCCTGGAAGGCGCTCTTTGGCAACGACTACTTCTGGCACGAGCTGGTGCACATGTACGTGGCCGGCTACATCGTGACCGGGTTCCTCGTGGCGGGCGTGTACGCGTGGGGTTGGATGAAGGGCGAGCGCGGGCGCTACCACCGGGTGGCGCTCACCGTGGCACTCACCGCCGCGTGCGTGGCCGCGCCGGTGCAGGTGATCGTGGGCGATTGGGCGGCGCGCGAGGTGGCGACCCACCAGCCCGTGAAGCTGGCCGCCTTCGAGGGCCTTCAGGAGACCACGCGCGCCGCGCCGCTCAACATCGGCGGGATCTACAGCGAGTCCGAGCAGCGGGTGAAGGGCGGCGTTGAGATCCCCAAGCTGCTCTCGCTGTTTGCCTTCCACGACCCGAACGCGAAGGTGACCGGCCTGGACTCGGTGCCCGAGGAGGACCGCCCGCCGGTGGCGATCACCCGGATCTCCTTCTCGACCATGGTCGGGATCGGCACGCTGCTGGCGGCGCTGTCCGTCTTCTTCCTGTGGCATCGCCTGCGGCGGCGGCTGCCCGAGTCGGTGTGGTTCTGGCGCGCCGTGGTGGCGTCCGGGCCGCTGTCGCTCGTGGCGCTGATAGCCGGCTGGGTGAGCACGGAGGTCGGCCGCCAGCCGTGGGTGGTCTACAAGGTGATGAGGACCGAGGAGGCGGTCACGGGCGCCGGCGGGATCCCCGTTGGCTACGCCGTGCTGGCGGTTGTATACGTCCTGCTCGTGGCGGCCACCATCTGGATCCTGCGCCGTCTGGCAGCGGTGCCGCTCGAGGAGGCAAAGGCAGCTCCACCCACCGTGGCGGGCGATGGCTGAGTTGCCGATGGTCCTGATCCCGGCCGGGGTGGCGAGCGATGGCTGAGTTCCCGATGGTCCTGATCCTCGCCGGGCTGGCCGCCTATGCGGTGCTCGGCGGCGCGGACTTCGGCGCCGGGCTGTGGGAGCTGGCCGCCCGCGGACCGAAGAACGCCGAGGTGCGCGAGCACACCCACCATGCGATGGCGCCCGTGTGGGAGGCAAACCACGTCTGGCTGGTGCTCGTGCTGGTGGTCTGCTGGACCGCCTACCCAACCGCGTTCGCCTCGATCTTCTCGACGCTCACGATCCCTTTGTTCATCGCCGGCGTGGGCATCATCCTGCGCGGCACGAGCTACGCGCTGCGCTCGGGGAGCCCCACGGAGCGGGAGGAGAGTGCGCTCAGCATCACGCTGGCGCTGTCCTCTGTGCTCACGCCGTTTGCGCTCGGCGCCTGCGCGGGGGCGATCGCCTCCGGCCGCGTGCCGGTGGGAAACGCGGGCGGCGACCCGTGGAGCAGCTGGCTCAACCCCACCTCGCTGCTGGTGGGCATGCTGGCCGTGCTTGCCGCCGCCTTCGTGGCGGCCGTCTACCTGGCGGGCGATGCCAAGCGCGCGGGGCTGACCGACCTCGTGCTCCCGTTTCGCAAGCGCGCGCTGGTGTCCGGCGCGGTGCTCGGCGCGGCCACGATCGCCGGGCCGCTGGTGCTCCACGAGGACGCACGGCCGCTCTTCGACGGCCTCTCGAGCGGCGCCGGGCTGGCGGCCGGGTTCGTGTCCGGTGCGGCCGGCGTGCTCACCCTGCTGCTGGTCTACCGCGAGCGCTACGAGCCCGCGCGCTACGTGTCGGGGATCGCGATCGCGGCCATCATCGCCGGGTGGGGGCTCGCCCAGGATCCCATCTTCCTGCCCGGCCTGACCGTGGAGGAGGCGGCGGCCGGCGACTCCACCCTCGTGGCGATGGCGATCTCGGTCGCGATCGGCATGCTGATCCTCGTGCCCTCGCTGTGGCTGCTCTTCCGGCTACAGCTGAGCGGGCGCTTCGATGAGGAGGGCGAGAAACCAGAGCCCGAGCGCGAGATCTCGCGCGCGGAGCGCCCGTCGATCCCGCCGGCGGCCGTGGCGGCGCTCGCGGGTATCGGCGCGGCGGTCACGTTCTTCGCGGAGGGCTGGCTGCGCGGCGCGGGGGTGGCGGCGATGCTCGCCGGGGCATCGCTCGGGTTCCTGCTGCTCGGCACCCCTGAGGAGGAGGGCCGGGAAGAGTCCTAGCGCGAGCGGGCCGCGGCGTCGGCGGTCTGCACCGGCTGGGGCACCTTCACGCGGCTGACGGCGAGCACCGCCGTGTCGTCTGACTGCTCACCGACCTCGAAGGCGCTGAGCTGCCGCTCGATGCGCGCCACGGCGTCCCGTGCGTCACCGGCTCCGGCGAGCGCTTCCATCAGCCGCGTATCCCCGAAGCGCTCGGAGGCGCCCTGGCTGTCCACCACGCCATCTGTGTAGAGCACGAGGACGTCGCCCGGGTCGAGTGAAACGGCCACGGGGGTCCAGGTCTTGTCCTCCCACGCCCCCAGCAACGGACCGTCCCGCCCGACGGCCTCCACCCGGCCGTCCCGGTCGTGCACGAGGAGCGGCGCCGGGTGGCCGGCACACACCACCTCGGCGGTGGGCCTGCCTGCGACCTCGCTCAGCGTGACGCAGACCGCTGTGCAGAGCGCCAGCCCGGGGTCGCGCACGAACAGCTCCCGGTTGAGCTGGTCGAGCGCCACCAGGGCCGAGCCCGACAGGGTGGCGACGGCGCGCAGCGTGTAGCGCGCCTCGGCGGTCAGGGCGGCCGCCTCGGGCCCGTGCCCGACCACGTCGCCCACGACCACCATCCAGCCGCCCTTTACCGGGAAGGCGTCGTAGAAGTCCCCGCCCACCTGGTTCTCCTTGCCCGCCGGGCGGTAGAGAGCGGCTGCCGCCCATCCGGGCATCTCCGGGAGCTGGGGCGGCAGAAGACCGCGCTGGAGCGTGCGCGCGATGTGGGAGCGCTCGGTGTAGAGGCGGGCGCTCTCCACCGCCGCACCCGCCCGGCGCCCGATCTCCTCCGCCAGATCCACGTCGGCGTGGGTGAAGGTCCGCCCGGACTCCGCCCTCACGAGGGTGAGCGCGCCGGTCGTGCCGGACGGCCCGGTCATGGGGACCACGGTGGCCGCGCGCATCCCGAGCTCGCTGAGCAGGGCGAGGCGCTCCGCGTCCTTCGCGACCTGCACGAGCAGCTCGTCGGGGATGTGGTTGAAGGTCTGCGTCTTACCGGCGCGGATCACGGCCGGGGCTCCGGTCGGCTCGTCCGCCCGAACGGGGTAGCGCTCGGCCAGCCTCTGGGCGAACTCCACCTTCTCCGGGTCCACGTGGGCCACGGCCACCTGACGGATCAAGCCGTCGGCGTCGGGCATCGACACCCCGCACCAGTCGGCCAGCTCGGGCACCGCCAGCTCCGCCACCCGTTGGAGCGTGCGCTCGTAGTCGAGCGAGGAGGCCAGCACCTCGCCGACCTGGGCCAGCAGCGCCTGCGCCAGCTCTGCGCGCTTGACCTCGGTGATGTCCTCGATGACGTTCACCGCGAGCTGCACCTGGCCTCGGGGTCGCGCACGGCGGTGGCCTTCGTGAGGCGCCAGCGCTCCTGGCCCGTCGTCTTGTCGATCGCTCGGGTCACCACCGGAGGGGCGTCCTCCCCGCCAGCACGCGACGGCCCGGCAGCTCCTCCAGCCTGAGTGGCGAGCCGTCCTCGTGGTAGGACTCGAAGCGATCGACGATCTGGCTCGCGGGCGTCGAGAGCAGCTGCTGGACTGACTCGAACCCGAGCGTCTCAGCGGCGGCGGAGTTGGCGTAGACGAGCCGTCCCTCGGCCGACTGCACGATTACCGCCTCGGCCAGGCTGCCCACCACAGCCGTGAGCTGCGCCTCCGCGACTGTCAGCTCCGTGAAGAGGCCGGCGTTGTCGAGTGCGAGGCCCGCGCGGCCGGCCAGCAGCTCGGCGAACTCGAGGTCGCCGGGTCCGTAACGGCGACCCGACTCCTTCGTCACCGCCAGGATGAGCGTGCCGAGCGTGTGTCCCCGCGCCCGCAGCGGAGCGGCGATCCCAGAGCAGACGCCGAGCTCGTGGAGCCGCTCGAGGTCGCTCTCCTCGCGCGCGAGCATCCGCAGGTGCTCCTCGGTCACGCTCACGACCAGCTGAGTCTGGCCCCTCACCACCATCGCACCCAGCCCGTCCGCGGCCCCACTCTCGTCGCAAGCCGGTCCGTACTCGAGCAGGAAGCTCTCGATCTCGCCGGCGCGCGGGCCGCTCGCGCGGACCTTCAGGCGCTGGAGGTCCTCCCCGCGGCCTACGTCGAAGATGCACACGTCCGCCACGGCGGGCACGACGATGTTGCTCAGCCGCTCGATCGTCTGGTCGAGCGTGAGGGGGTCGTCCACCACCCGCGCGGCGTCCATCAGCACGCGGAACCGCCCGCCGGCGGCCTTCGCCCGCGCCCGTTCGCGCGCGGCCGCCACACCGACCGCGCCGCCGGCGGCCACGATCCCCATGCGCAGGAAGTAGTTCGGCTGCCAGAGGTTGTCGTTCCAGATGCCGCTGAGCCCGGCGATGACCGTCGCCACGATCGCCACGATGACCGTGTCGCGCGTGGACCCCAGCAGCGCCGTCACGAAGGGCGCCAGGACGAGGGCGGTGGTGATGGTGGTGTGCGCGCCGGCCGCTATGTCCATTGCGACGATCGCGGCGGCCACGGCCAGCCCGGCGACCATGCCGAGCCCGGGTCCGCCCGTGCGGCGGCTCGCTCGTGCTACTGCTGCTCGCAGGGTTCGACATGCGGTAGCGGTGGGCTCTGTATGGGGCAGCTGAGAGCCTCGACCATCATAGGCACGGGCGGCGTTGCACTTGACCTGACACCCAGATGTCACGTCTATCCTTCTCCTCATGGGATTGACGGTCAAGGAGGTGGCCGACAGCGTCGGTCTGCCGAGCCGCACGATTCGCTACTACGACCGGATCGGGCTGGTCTCCGCCGACGAGCGGACCGCCGCGGGATACCGTCTGTACAGCCCCCAGGAGGAGGGCAAGCTGCGCTTCGTCCGGCGGGCGAAGGCGCTCGGCTTCTCCCTGGAGGACATCCGCGGGCTGATGGAGGCCGCCGAGCGGGGCTGCTGCGACGAGGTGGTGCCCGAGGTGGAGCGCCTGCTGGAGAAGAAGGTGGAGGAGCTCGACACAAAGATCGCCGAGCTGTCCGCCTTCCGCGAGCGCCTCCTCGGCTACGCCGCCGGCAAGGGATCCGGCTGTGGATGCCGGCAGCCGGGCGCCTTCTGCGGCTGCCTCGACGACGTCTCCCAGACAACCGTTACCGCATGAACCAACCAGAGAGAGAAAGGTGAAGCCAATGGCCTGTCAGTGTGGATGCTGTGACACCCCGGCTCCCCAGGAGGGCGCCGAGGCCCAGGAGCGCGAGCTGACCAAGGAGGAAGTGCAGGTCAGCATCGAGGAGCTTGACCGCCGCGTGAAGGAGCTCGAGACCGCCTCGTAGTCACGGGAGCGTAGGGCGGCGCCCGCCGCGCTTTTCCGGGCACGCCGATTGGGTTAGCATCAAAATCGATGGGCTTGCTCGGCGACATGTTCGGCGGGCGCCGCATGAGGGACCCCGTCCGGGGCACGGCGCAGGTCGTGTCCTGCACGGATCACCGCGGCCACGGCGTGAGGCAGAGCTGCCGCATGCAGCTGATGGTGAGGGGAGAGGGTGTGCCCGCCAAGGCCATCGAGCACTCGGGCCTCGTGCACCTGAGGTACTGGCCCTCCCCGGGCATGACGCTTCCTGTCACCGTGGACCGGGCAAACCCGCAGCGCGTCAGGGTGGAGTGGCAGGAGCTCGTGCCCTAGCGCGGGGCAAACGCGTGAAGGTGGAGTGGCAGGAGGGCGTGCCCTAGCGGGCAGCCGTGCAGGAGGTCTAGCGGGCAGCGGTGCAGGAGGTCGTGGCCTAGCGCAGGGCAACGGTGCCGGCCAACGCGATCGGCTCGCCATAACGGCGCTCGGCATCGGCCGGCAGCCCAAGCGCAGTAGGCGACCCCCGCGCCAAGCCGGGAGAGGAAACCCTCGCCGTGGCGAGTAGTAGTTCCGGGTGGCTGGGCTCCGCTCACTTCCGCGAGGCGTACTCGCGCTCGTCGCCTGCCTCGTCCTCGCGACGATCGGGGGATTGGTCGTCCTGTGGCCAGACGGCTCGAGCGACGCCAAGCTCGACACGTCGCTGCGCCCGCCGACGTTCGACGCCGAGATCGTTCGAGTGCAGCCGGTGCGCTGCAAGAGCCCACAGGCCGAAGATTGCAAGCGGGTCGAAGCCAAGCTCTCCGACGGACCGGACAAGGGACGCGTGGTCGGCTTCTCGAGCGGCGAGTCGACTGCCGACCCGGAGTTCGCAGCGGGGGACCGAGTGCCCTGGCAAAGAACGAGGTGCTCGCGGAGTCCCCGCCCGGGGTCGATCCGTACACGTTCTCCGACTATGACCGGCGGCTCCCAATGATCTGGCTGCTGCTGGGGTTCTCCGTAGTGGTCACCCTCGCAGGGCGCCTGCGAGGGATACTCTCGCTCGTCGGGCTGGGGGTGAGCATCGCGGTGATAGCGGCGTTCATCGTGCCGGCGATCCTCGACGGCCGGTCGCCGCTCGCCGTCGCGATCGTCGGCTCCATGGCTGTCATGTTCGCCACCATGGGACTGGCGCACGGCGTCGGTCCCAAGAGCGTCGCCGCAGCGCTCGGCACAACGGCGAGCCTCCTGCTGACCGCCGCCCTCGCGGTGCTGTTCACCGAGCTTGCCAACATCACCGGCTTCTCCTCGGAGGAGGCGACGTTCCTGCAGGGGACCGGCGGAGATCTCTCGCTGGAAGGGCTCGTGCTCGCGGGAATGGTGATCGCGGCGCTCGGTGTGCTGGACGACCTCACGATCAGTCAGGCATCGGCAGTACTCGCTCTGCGTCGGGCCAACCCGACGGGACCCCTGCGAGAGCTCTATCGGGCGGGGGTCGGGATCGGCCGGGATCACGTGGCAGCAACGGTGAACACCCTGGTCTTGGCCTACGTGGGAGCTTCGCTTCCGATCCTTCTGATCTTCAGCGTGGGGGACACGCCGTTTGCCGATGCGATCAACCGCGAGGCGGTCAGCGTGCAGATCATCGGCACCTTGGTGGGATCGATTGGGCTCATCGCGGCGGTCCCGCTCACGACCGTGATCGCCACCGCGCTCGCATCCAGGGAAGGCGTCGCGGAAGCAACTCCGGACTCACATTCTCACGTTCACTAGGTGCACGCCGGACACGCCCGCGCGCGGTCGAGTGAAGGGTTGACGGGGCCCTGGGGCCTCGAACCGTGCAGTCGCGGCCGGGGGCGTAGCCGCGCGCCGGCCGAGTGCAGGGTTGATGGGGTCCTGGGGCCTCGAACCGTGCGGGTCGCCGCCGGGGGCGTAGCCGCGGCGGCCGAGTGCAGGGTTGGGTGGCGCCCGGGCCCACCGAACCCTTCAGTGAAGCCCGAAGGATCCAACCGCAGGATGCGAAGGCGGAAGGGCCAGTGGCTCCGCCAGGGAGCGCTGCTTAGTACAGGGCAGGCCCTACAGACTGGAGAGGGCCGCAAGTCCCCGTGGTCAGGAGCGCCAACGCCTGCGCATTGCCCGCGCGCCGCCCGCCGGGACCGACCCCAGGCCGGCGCCCCCGCCGCGGCTTGCGCCCAGAGCGACGTACTGGGTCGACACGTTTGCGCAAGCGGTCGGCTTCCCGTCCGCCAGGTGCTAAGGGTCGGCTCGGTTGCTGCCGATGGAAGAGAGCGGCTGACGGCGAGCACCGCCGTGTCGTCTGACTGCCCACCGACCTCGAAGGCGGTGAGCTGCCGATCGATGCGGGCCACCGCGTCGCTCGCGCCGCCGGCGCCGGCCAGCGCTTCCCTCAGCCGCGTATCCCCGAAGCGGTCAGCGGCGCCCTGGCTGTCCACCACGCCGTCGGTGTAGAGCACCAGGACGTCGCCCGGGTCGAGCGAAACGGCCACGGGAGTCCAGGTCTTCTCCTCCCACGCCCCCAGCAACGGCCCAGCCCGCCCGAGGGCCTCCACCCGGCCGTCCCGGTGGTGCACGAGCAGCGGCGCCGGGTGGCCGGCACACACCACCTCGGCGGTGGGCCTGCCTCCGACCTCGCTCAGCGTGACGCAGACCGCTGTGCAGAGCGCCAGCCCGGGGTCGCGCACGAACAGCTCCCGGTTGAGCTGGTCGAGCGCCACCAGGGCCGAGCCCGACAGGGTGGCAACGGCGCGCAGCGTGTAGCGCGCCTCGGCGGTCAGGGCGGCCGCCTCGGGCCCGTGCCCGACCACGTCCCCCACGACCACCATCCAGCCGCCCTTTACCGGGAAGGCGTCGTAGAAGTCCCCGCCCACCTGGTTCTCCTTGCCCGCCGGGCGGTAGAGAGCGGCTGCCGCCCATCCGGGCATCTCCGGGAGCTGGGGCGGCAGAAGACCGCGCTGGAGCGTGCGCGCGATGTGGGAGCGCTCGGTGTAGAGGCGGGCGCTCTCCACCGCCGCACCCGCCCGGCGCCCGATCTCCTCCGCCAGATCCACGTCGGCGTGGGTGAAGGTCCGCCCGGACTCCGCCCTCACGAGGGTGAGCGCGCCGGTCGTGCCGGACGGCCCGGTCATGGGGACCACGGTGGCCGCGCGCATCCCGAGCTCGCTGAGCAGGGCGAGGCGCTCCGCGTCCTTCGCGACCTGCACGAGCAGCTCGTCGGGGATGTGGTTGAAGGTCTGCGTCTTACCGGCGCGGATCACGGCCGGGGCTCCGGTCGGCTCGTCCGCCCGAACGGGGTAGCGCTCGGCCAGCCTCTGGGCGAACTCCACCTTCTCCGGGTCCACGTGGGCCACGGCCACCTGACGGATCAAGCCGTCGGCGTCGGGCATCGACACCCCGCACCAGTCGGCCAGCTCGGGCACCGCCAGCTCCGCCACCCGTTGGAGCGTGCGCTCGTAGTCGAGCGAGGAGGCCAGCACCTCGCCGACCTGGGCCAGCAGCGCCTGCGCCAGCTCTGCGCGCTTGACCTCGGTGATGTCCTCGATGACGTTCACCGCGAGCTGCACCTGGCCGTGTGGGTCGCGCACGGCGGTGGCCTTCATGAGGCGCCAGCGCTCCTGGCCGGTCATCTTGTCGATCGCTCGGGTCACCACCGGAGGGGCGTCCTCCCCCGCCAGCACGCGACGGCCCGGCAGCTCCTCCAGCCTGAGTGGCGAGCCGTCCTCGTGGTAGGACTCGAAGCGATCGACGATCTGGCTCGCGGGCGTCCAGAGCAGCTGCTCGACGGACTCGAACCCGAGCGCCTCGGCGGCGGCCGGGTTGGCGTAGACGAGCCGTCCCTCGGCCGACTGCACGATTACCGCCTCGGCCAGGCTGCCCACCACAGCCGTGAGCTGCGCCTCCGCGACTGTCAGCTCCGTGAAGAGGCCGGCGTTGTCGAGTGCGAGGCCCGCGCGGCCGGCCAGCAGCTCGGCGAACTCGAGGTCGCCGGGTCCGTAACGGCGACCCGACTCCTTCGTCACCGCCAGGATGAGCGTGCCGAGCGTGTGTCCCCGCGCCCGCAGCGGAGCGGCGATCCCAGAGCAGACGCCGAGCTCGTGGAGCCGCTCGAGGTCGCTCTCCTCGCGCGCGAGCATCCGCAGGTGCTCCTCGGTCACGCTCACGACCAGCTGAGTCTGGCCCCTCACCACCATCGCACCCAGCCCGTCCGCGGCCCCACTCTCGTCGCAAGCCGGTCCGTACTCGAGCAGGAAGCTCTCGATCTCGCCGGCGCGCGGGCCGCTCGCGCGGACCTTCAGGCGCTGGAGGTCCTCCCCGCGGCCTACGTCGAAGATGCACACGTCCGCCACGGCGGGCACGACGATGTTGCTCAGCCGCTCGATCGTCTGGTCGAGCGTGAGGGGGTCGTCCACCACCCGCGCGGCGTCCATCAGCACGCGGAACCGCCCGCCGGCGGCCTTCGCCCGCGCCCGTTCGCGCGCGGCCGCCACACCGACCGCGCCGCCGGCGGCCACGATGCCCATGCGCAGGAAGTAGTTCGGCTGCCAGAGGTTGTCGTTCCAGATGCCGCTGAGCCCGGCGATGACCGTCGCCACGATCGCCACGATGACCGTGTCGCGCGTGGACCCCAGCAGCGCCGTCACGAAGGGCGCCAGGACGAGGGCGGTGGTGATGGTGGTGTGCGCGCCGGCCGCTATGTCCATTGCGACGATCGCGGCGGCCACGGCCAGCCCGGCGACCATGCCGAGCCCGGTCCGCCCGTGCGGCGGCTCGCTCGTGCTACTGCTGCTCGCAGGGTTCGACATGCGGTAGCGGTGGGCTCTGTATGGGGCAGCTGAGAGCCTCGACCATCATAGGCACGGGCGGCGTTGCACTTGACCTGACACCCAGATGTCACGTCTATCCTTCTCCTCATGGGATTGACGGTCAAGGAGGTGGCCGACAGCGTCGGTCTGCCGAGCCGCACGATTCGCTACTACGACCGGATCGGGCTGGTCTCCGCCGACGAGCGGACCGCCGCGGGATACCGTCTGTACAGCCCCCAGGAGGAGGGCAAGCTGCGCTTCGTCCGGCGGGCGAAGGCGCTCGGCTTCTCCCTGGAGGACATCCGCGGGCTGATGGAGGCCGCCGAGCGGGGCTGCTGCGACGAGGTGGTGCCCGAGGTGGAGCGCCTGCTGCAGAAGAAGGTGGAGGAGCTCGACACAAAGATCGCCGAGCTGTCCGCCTTCCGCGAGCGCCTCCTCGGCTACGCCGCCGGCAAGGGATCCGGCTGTGGATGCCGGCAGCCGGGCGCCTTCTGCGGCTGCCTCGACGACGTCTCCCAGACAACCGTTACCGCATGAACCAACCAGAGAGAGAAAGGTGAAGCCAATGGCCTGTCAGTGTGGATGCTGTGACACCCCGGCTCCCCAGGAGGGCGCCGAGGCCCAGGAGCGCGAGCTGACCAAGGAGGAAGTGCAGGTCAGCATCGAGGAGCTTGACCGCCGCGTGAAGGAGCTCGAGACCGCCTCGTAGTCACGGGAGCGTAGGGCGGCGCCCGCCGCGCTTTTCCGGGCACGCCGATTGGGTTAGCATCAAAATCGATGGGCTTGCTCGGCGACATGTTCGGCGGGCGCCGCATGAGGGACCCCGTCCGGGGCACGGCGCAGGTCGTGTCCTGCACGGATCACCGCGGCCACGGCGTGAGGCAGAGCTGCCGCATGCAGCTGATGGTGAGGGGAGAGGGTGTGCCCGCCAAGGCCATCGAGCACTCGGGCCTCGTGCACCTGAGGTACTGGCCCTCCCCGGGCATGACGCTTCCTGTCACCGTGGACCGGGCAAACCCGCAGCGCGTCAGGGTGGAGTGGCAGGAGCTCGTGCCCTAGCGCGGGGCAAACGCGTGAAGGTGGAGTGGCAGGAGGGCGTGCCCTAGCGGGCAGCCGTGCAGGAGGTCTAGCGGGCAGCGGTGCAGGAGGTCGTGGCCTAGCGCAGGGCAACGGTGCCGGCCAACGCGATCGGCTCGCCATAACGGCGCTCGGCATCGGCCGGCAGCCCAAGCGCAGTAGGCGACCCCCGCGCCAAGCCGGGAGAGGAAACCCTCGCCGTGGCGAGTAGTAGTTCCGGGTGGC
>JAUJNT010000002.1:764817-824539 GCA_030448005.1 Thermoleophilaceae bacterium | reverse complement strand
CGCGCCAAGCCGGGAGAGGAAACCCTCGCCGTGGCGAGTAGTAGTTCCGGGTGGCTGGGCTCCGCTCACTTCCGCGAGGCGTACTCGCGCTCGTCGCCTGCCTCGTCCTCGCGACGATCGGGGGAATGGTCGTCCTGTGGCCAGACGGCTCGAGCGACGCCAAGCTCGACACGTCGCTGCGCCCGCCGACGTTCGACGCCGAGATCGTTCGAGTGCAGCCGGTGCGCTGCAAGAGCCCACAGGCCGAAGATTGCAAGCGGGTCGAAGCCAAGCTCTCCGACGGACCGGACAAGGGACGCGTGGTCGGCTTCTCGAGCGGCGAGTCGACTGCCGACCCGGAGTTCGCAGCGGGGGACCGAGTGCGCCTGGCAAAGAACGAGGTGCTCGCGGAGTCCCCGCCCGGGGTCGATCCGTACACGTTCTCCGACTATGACCGGCGGCTCCCAATGATCTGGCTGCTGCTGGGGTTCTCCGTAGTGGTCACCCTCGCAGGGCGCCTGCGAGGGATACTCTCGCTCGTCGGGCTGGGGGTGAGCATCGCGGTGATAGCGGCGTTCATCGTGCCGGCGATCCTCGACGGCCGGTCGCCGCTCGCCGTCGCGATCGTCGGCTCCATGGCTGTCATGTTCGCCACCATGGGACTGGCGCACGGCGTCGGTCCCAAGAGCGTCGCCGCAGCGCTCGGCACAACGGCGAGCCTCCTGCTGACCGCCGCCCTCGCGGTGCTGTTCACCGAGCTTGCCAACATCACCGGCTTCTCCTCGGAGGAGGCGACGTTCCTGCAGGGGACCGGCGGAGATCTCTCGCTGGAAGGGCTCGTGCTCGCGGGAATGGTGATCGCGGCGCTCGGTGTGCTGGACGACCTCACGATCAGCCAGGCATCGGCAGTACTCGCTCTGCGTCGGGCCAACCCGACGGGACCCCTGCGAGAGCTCTATCGGGCGGGGGTCGGGATCGGCCGGGATCACGTGGCAGCAACGGTGAACACCCTGGTCTTGGCCTACGTGGGAGCTTCGCTTCCGATCCTTCTGATCTTCAGCGTGGGGGACACGCCGTTTGCCGATGCGATCAACCGCGAGGCGGTCAGCGTGCAGATCATCGGCACCTTGGTGGGATCGATCGGGCTCATCGCGGCGGTCCCGCTCACGACCGTGATCGCCACCGCGCTCGCATCCAGGGAAGGCGTCGCGGAAGCAACTCCGGACTCACATTCTCACGTTCACTAGGTGCACGCCGGACACGCCCGCGCGCGGTCGAGTGAAGGGTTGACGGGGCCCTGGGGCCTCGAACCGTGCAGTCGCGGCCGGGGGCGTAGCCGCGCGCCGGCCGAGTGCAGGGTTGATGGGGTCCTGGGGCCTCGAACCGTGCGGGTCGCCGCCGGGGGCGTAGCCGCGGCGGCCGAGTGCAGGGTTGGGTGGCGCCCGGGCCCACCGAACCCTTCAGTGAAGCCCGAAGGATCCAACCGCAGGATGCGAAGCATCCGGGTGCGGAAGGGCCAGTGGCTCCGCCAGGGAGCGCTGCTTAGTACAGGGCAGGCCCTACAGACTGGAGAGGGCCGCAAGTCCCCGTGGTCAGGAGCGCCAACGCCTGCGCATTGCCCGCGCGCCGCCCGCCGGGACCGACCCCAGGCCGGCGCCCCCGCCGCGGCTTGCGCCCAGAGCGACGTACTGGGTCGACACGTTTGCGCAAGCGGTCGGCTTCCCGTCCGCCAGGTGCTAAGGGTCGGCTCGGTTGCTGCCGATGGAAGAGAGCAGCTCGTCGATCTATCCCGAAGAGAGAGTCACCGCCCGCCCATGCGCCTTCGCCTGTCCCTCGTCCTGCTCCTCACTGCCTTCGCGACCTTCAGCGTTGGTGTCGCTACCTCGGTCAGCCCGTCCGCAAGTGCCGAGGCCGCCTCGCCCCCCGCGCGCATCGCCGCGCTGCCGGGTGGGGCGCTTGTGGGGATGTCCGACAACCGCCCGGAGACGATCACCGACCCGCGGTTCCGGGCCTCAGGCATCAAGCGGATCAGGGTGCTCGTGCCCTTCGACGACGTCGCCAGGGGTGGCGTACGCCGCCAGGTCCAGGACGCGTGGTTTCACACCGCTCGGGATAACGGGATCGAGCCGCTTGTCTCCTTCTACCGCTCCTACCGCTCCAAGAGGCTGCTGCCGACGCCGGCGCAGTACCGCTACCACTTCCGGCGCTTCCGCGAGCGCTATCCGTGGGTGCGTAACTTCTCGACCTGGAACGAGGCCAACTTCCCCGACGCCCAGCCGACCGGCCGGTACCCCGAGCGCACCGCGCAGTTCTACAAGATCGCCAAGCAGGAATGCCGGGGCTGCAACGTGCTCACGGTCGACTTCCGGGCCGACGGCAGCCGCCACTCGGCTCGGTGGCTGAAGATCTTCAAGCGGCACATCGGGCGCGGCCCACACCGCTGGGGCCTTGTCTCCCATCCCGACGTGAACCGCTTCTCGACGGCCCGAACGCGCTGGTTCCTCAAGAACACCCGCGGCTCGGTGTGGGTCACCGAGATCGGCGCCGTCAACTTCTTCGGGCGCGGCTTCCGCCCCAACATCGCGCGCCAGACCAGGGCGATGCGGTACATGATGACCCGCTACCCGCGTGTCTCAAACCGGATCGACCGCATGTACATCTACCACTGGCGCGCGGCCAAGGGCGACCGGCTGTGGGACTCCGCCCTGCTCTCGGCAAACGGCCAGAAGCGTCCCGCCTACTTCATATTCTTCAAGGCGCTCGGGAGGCGCGCGCCCTAGAGGAATCCCTTACCCGGTAGCGAAAATGGCGATGAGAATCGGCGACGGTCACGCGGCGGAAGTTCTACGAGCGCCTCGGCACGCAGTGCCTGCGGGAGGTGAAAGGTGAAGTCCGGTTCGTCAACCGCACGAACAGGACGCTGGACCGCTACTTCGAGGGGGTGCCGGATTAAGGCGAGCCCGGGCGCGGACGTCTGCGTACGTGCGCTTCATCGAGGCACTGGTGAGCCAAATTACTGCGTTGCGTCCGCCACTGAGTGAGCAGGCGTTCTTCGCGCGATACCTAGGAAACGTTCGGGCGGAGCTCGACGTGCTCCGCCTGCTGGAGGCGGAGCTGAGCCGGAAGCCTCAGGTAGCGCTGAAGAAGGGGGACCGCTCGGCCCTTATCGCTGGCTACGGTCGACAGCTCGCGAATATAGGACGGCGACAGGAGCGACTCGTCGCAGCCAAGGGCGAGCTCAAGGACTGCTCGCAGTGGACGCCCTAGCAGACACCCGCCTGTGGCTCGTGGTGACCTACGGTCGATCCCCGCCGCCGAGCACGTCCTTGACCTTCCCGACGGTCTGGCGAACGGTCGGCGCCTTCATCACCGGCTCGTCGAGGTAGCCGGTCTCCGACTCCGCCGGTTGCGCGAACCGGATGCCCTCTGTGTAAGGGGCCTCGCGGTTCATCAACCATGCGGCCTGCTGCTCGCCAAGCTCCCTGCGGGCTTCCTCGGCGGTCAGCTTGCCCTCGACGATGTCGTGCATGAGGTTCACCGCCAGGTAGTTCGCCCCCTCGTTGTCACAGGAGGCGGTGACCTGCCCAGCGGTGCGGTTGACCAGCAGGCTTCCATCGAATTTCGCGAGCTCCGGCAGCTTCTCGACCGGCACGTCGTAGCTGATCGTCTGGGAGATGAAGTCGGTGTGGGGCGTCGGGAACTCGTGCGCCGTCTCATCGCTTGTCACGATCGTGCGCTTCCACTGCCCGCTGTCGTGCCAGATCAGCAGCGTCGGCGTCGCCTCGTTGGGAAGGCCGTACTGCATGACCATGTCCTGCGCCATCTTCTTCGGGGCGGGCGGCCAGTTCTCGATGATGGCGTCCACCTCGCCCTGCGTGACGCTGTGCTCGGCGCCGGGAGCCGACGCATCGCCTGGCGATGCCTTCTCCGCGCGTGCTCCAGCCTTTGTCTTTGCCACCGTCTCGACTCGATCCTTCGGATCCATTTCGCCTCCCGGCTTCGGTTAGCAGCGAGCTACCCAATGTTCGGCGATAGGAACTGCCGGTCAGGCTGAAGCTCTCCCGCCTTCGCCCTAGGATCCGCTGCTGTTGCCGCCAACCGGCGTGGAGTGATCCCTGGCTAGCGGGCCTCCCGGGTCCGTCTTGACCATCCGCCCGAGCGCGAGGTGCGGACGCGTTGTTGACATGACCGTGACGGCTTGCCGGGCTGTTCGGCAAGCGATTTCAGGGCAAACCCTGGGAGCGGCCCTGACCCGCCGTGCTTCACTGGGTAACAAGGGCTCCCCCACCGAAGGGAGCCCTCGACCCCAGGTATGGAGACGGTGGGAATCGAACCCACGTCCGCGGCCGCGTTTGAGACAGCTTCTACGAGCGTAGCCGGCCCTCTTATCTCGTCCCGGGGTCGCCTGGCCGGCGGGGTTGCCCGGAACCAGCCTCTGAGTTGTGTCCCCTCAGCGCCAGAGGCGCGCGCTGAGGGCAAGCCCGTTGTTGATCCCGAACATCTCCCCCACGGGCCGAGGGAAGGCCGAGAGCATCACTGGCTAGCTTTTGCTAGGCAGCGAGCGCGAACGAGTGGTTCTCATCCGCAATTGGTTTTTTGCCGGTTGTTTTACGAGGCCGACCGGCAACCTCGACTCGCAACTGCCTCCACGAACGTCCACGTCGAAGCCTGTCGTCCCCGGAAGCCCCATGGAGGATAGCCGCAACGCTCCTGCCACACTTGGAGATGATGGATCCGCACACCGGCACACCCGCATACCGGCCGCCCGGCGCCGGCCGCGAGCCGTCAGTGGAGCCACCTGCCTCCCACGGGCACGACTATCTGCCGCGGGAGCCGCCGGCCCACTACCCGCCCGGCTACGAGCCCGAGCCGACCGAGCAGAAGCCGCTCTGGCGTCGCGCGGCGGGACTGCTGGCGGCAATCGGGCTGCTGCTCCTGAAGTTCGGCGCCAAGCTCAAGGGCCTTCTGCTGCTGCTGCCGAAGCTGAAGGTGCTCACCACCTCGGCGTCGATGCTCGTGTCGATCGGGGCCTACTCGCTGATCTGGGGGTGGAGGTTCGCGCTCGGCTTCGTGATCCTGCTCTTCATCCACGAGATAGGCCACGTGCTGCAGCTGCGCCGCGAGGGAATCAAGGCGAGCGCGCCGATGTTCATCCCCTTCCTCGGTGCACTCGTGGCGATGAAGGAGATGCCAAAGGACGCCGCGGCCGAGGCGCGCGTGGGCCTCGCGGGCCCGGTGCTGGGCTCCTTCGGGGCGCTGCTCCCGCTCGCTATCTACGGCCTGACGGGCGAGGAGATGTTCAAGGCGCTCGCCTTCGTCGGCTTCTTCCTGAACCTATTCAACCTGCTTCCGGTGCTGCCCCTCGACGGTGGCCGCGCGATGTCGGCGCTGACCCCGGCGATGTGGATCGTCGGCTACGCGGGCCTGATCGCGCTGATGTTCGTGTGGCCGAATCCGGTCCTGTTCCTGGTGGTCCTGCTGGGCGGCTTCGAGACCTGGCGGCGCTGGAAGCAGCGTAAGGACCCTGAGTCCCGCGAGTACCACCGCGTGCGGCCACGCACCCGCTTGGCGGTGGCCGCCGTCTACATCGGGCTGGCCGTGCTGCTGACCTTCGGGATGGACGCCACCTTCATCGAGAAGGACTTCTCCGACGTCTGAGCGGGGGCCCCCCGGCGGCCGATGGCGCCGCAGCTGGTTTCAGGCGGTCAGCCGCGCTCGGCAAGCGCCCGTTGGATCTCGCGCTGCTGGTCCTTTGCCTTCAGGTCGCGGCGCTTGTCCACGTGGGCCTTGCCGCGTGCCAGCGCTATCTCCACCTTGGCCCGCGGCCCGTTGAAGTAGATGCGTGTAGGCACGAGCGTGAGCCCCTTCTCCTTCGTCGAGCCGATCAGGTGCTCGATCTCCTTGCGGCGCAGCAGCAGCTTGCGCGGCCGCTCGGGCTCGTGGTTTGCGCGCGAGGCCGGCTCGTAGGGGGCGATGTGCATGTTGTGCAGCCACACCTCCTCGTCGCTGAGGGTGGCGTAGGCGTCCTTGATCTGCACGCCGCCGTTGCGGATCGACTTGACCTCGGAGCCCTGTAGCTGCATGCCGCACTCGAAGCGCTCCAGCAGGTTGTAGCGGTAGGAGGCCTGCCGGTTGGTGGCAACGTCCCCGGCAGCCGCCTTTCTCTTCGCGCCTTTCTTCTTTCCCATCGCCGCCTGAGCCTACGCGAGCGCGCGCGCTACACGCCGGGCTGCAGGTCAACGCGCCCGCGCGGCGCGTCCACCCGGTCCACGATCACCGGGATAGGGTCGCCGATCCGCAGGGCGCGGCCGGAGTCCCGGCCGACCAGCGCGGTGGCCTCCTCGTTCAGGTCGTACCAGTCGCGCAGCGCCCTGGCGGGCAGGAAGCCCTCGAAGCCCTGATCGCCGAAGCGGATGAACGCGCCCTTGGCGATCACGCCGACGATCTCTCCCTCGAAGCCAGGCGGGTCTCCTCCCCCGGCTTCTGAGAGCAGCCGCTCGAGCAGAAACGCCAGGCAGACATCGTCGGCCGAGCGCTCCACCTTCATCGCCTCGCGCTCTCGGGCGCTGGCCTCCACCCCCGCCTCGTCGAGCTCGGCCGCCCGCGGGGCGACGGCATCGAGCCCCAGGCCCGAGAGCAGCGCGCGATGAACGATGAGGTCGGGATAGCGGCGGATGGGCGAGGTGAAGTGGCAGTAACGCGATGACGCGAGGCCGGCGTGACCGACGTTCCCGGGGGTGTAGTAGGCCTGCTTGAGCGAGCGCAGGACGAGCGACCCGAAGGACCTCAGCCCGCGGCCGGAGCGCCGCGCCTCCGCGGCCGCGAGTCGCGAGCACTCAGCCGCGATCTCGGCAGCCTGCTGGGGGCTCATGTGCCGCGGCAGGGCGGGCGTCGGGATCTCGAGCGAGGCCAACTGCCCGACCAGGAACTCGACCCTTTCCGGGTCGGGCTTCTCGTGCACCCGGTAGAGGGTCGGTAGCTTGCGATCCGCCAGGTAGCCGGCCACCTGCTCGTTGGCGAGGATCATCAGCTCCTCGATCAGCATGTGCGACTCGGACTGCGGCTCGTAGCGCAAGCCTGCCACCTGGCCCTCGCGGTCGAAGTCGAAGCTCGGCTCGAGCGAGTTGACCTCGATGGCGCCCCGCCCCTCCCGCCGCTCACGCAGAGCGCGCGCCACCTCGCGCGCCGCCGCCAGCGGCCGGCCCCACGGCTCGGAGGACCGCGAGTGCCCGGCGAAGACGTGGTCCACCTGTCCATAGGTGAGCCTGGCATCCGAGCGGATCAGCGAACGGTGGAACTGCACCCGCCGCACGTCCGTGCCGACCATGTCCATCTCCACGGTGACCGCCGGCCTGTCCTCGCCGGGGCGCAGCGAGCACGCGTCGTTCGATAGCCGCTCGGGGAGCATCGCCTCGACCGCGCCCGGCACGTAGACGCTCGTGCCGCGCCTGAAGGCTTCCCGGTCAAGCGCCCCACCCGGCCGCACGTACGCCGACACGTCTGCGATATGCACCCACAGGCGGATCCTCCCCTCGTCGAGGTGCTCGGCGGACACCGCGTCGTCGAAGTCCCTGGCGTCGTCCGGGTCGATCGTGAAGGTGGCCAGTCCGCGCAGGTCGAGGCGCGAGCTCTCCGCAAACGGCGCCTCGGCCGCCTCGGCCGCCTCGGCCTCGGCCGCGCGCGGGAAGCTGCGCCACAGGCCACGGTCGAGCATCAGGCCCTCCAGCACGTCGCGCGCGATCCAGGGCTTGCCGAGCCGTCGCAGCACCCGGGCGCCGCGCTTTCCCTGGCCGACCAGCACGAGGTCGCCCTCGGAGGCGCCCTTGCCGCCTGCCGCCCGCGAGGGAGGGTCCACCGACACGCGCGAGCCGCGCGCTCCGAACAGGGGCTCCGCCACCAGGAAGCGCCCCCGGCGCGCCAGCACTCCCACAACGGGCTCGGTTGGTCGCGAAGCTGAGCGAGTGCGGGCTCGGGAGCTCACCTGGCGGCTCACGGAGCTCCGTTTGAGCGAGCGGGTCGAGTCACACGCCCCGCCACGTCGAGCGCACGCTCAGCGGTCGGAGACCTTCTCTGCCAGGGTGCGAAGCGCCACCGGCAGCGCCTCGTCGCGAGGGGTCTTCGGGTTGTCCTTGGCCTTCACCGCCGGGGCGATGCCCTTCTTGCCGATGTTCTCCCCGCTCGGTAGGAAGTACTGGCCCGCGGTGATGCCCAGCACTCCCCCGTTGGAGAGCCGCTCCACGTCCTGGAAGACGCCCTTCCCGAACGTGCGCTGACCGACCACCGTGGCGCGCTTGCGGTCGCGCAGCGCTCCAGCCGTGATCTCCGAGGCCGACGCGCTCCCGCGGTCCACCAGCACCACAACGGGGATGTCGCCGGCGATCGCCTTCGTGTCGTCATCGGCCCGGTACTCGCGGCGCGGCTTGGTCCGGCCCTTGGTGAACGTGATTAGGCCGTCCTCGATGAAGATCGACGAGACGAGCACGGCCTCCTGCAGCAGCCCTCCTCCGTTTCCACGAAGGTCGAGCACCAGGCCCTCGGCGCCCTGTTTCAGCAGCTTGTCGATCTCCTGGCGCAGCAGGCCGTGGGCGCCCGACTTGATGAACGTCGAGAGCTCGACCACACCGAGCTTCCTGCCCCCGCTCTCGCGGATCTTCCCCTCCACTACGGGAACGTCGACCCGCGCACGCCGCAGGCGGACCGTCCGCCGCTTTCGGGTGTCGGGGTCCACCACCTCAAGACGCACCGTGCTGCCGGCGGGGCCCTTGATCCGCGCTGTGGCCACCTCGCTCGAGAGCCCGGCGATCGACCTGCCGTTCACCGCGGTGATGAAGACGCCCTCGTGGATGCCGGCGCGCTTGGCGGGCGAGCGGTCGAAGACGTTGAGCACCCGCAGCCCGCGACGATCCTCGCCCACACCCAGCCCGACCCCTTCGAAGGAGCCCCGGACGGAGTCGTCGAACTGCTTTGCCTCCTCCGGCGTGAGGTAGTTCGAGAACCGGTCGTCCAGCCCGTTGACGATCCCCTTGAGCGAGCTCTGGTCGATCTGCGAGTCCTTCACGGGCTTGTAGAAGTTGTCCTTGATCAGATCGGCGACCTCGGCCCGCAGCGCACGGTCGTCGTCCACCAGCGCGTCGCGCATCGGCCTCGGGATGGTCTCCGGATGACCGCCCAGCCAGACGCCTCCCACGAGGAGCAGCAGGGCGCACCAGAGCGCGATCGATACCTTGCCGAGAGACGTCATGCCAGAGGAGTCCCGACGCAGAAGGGTAGCCGGGCGCCGCGCCCGGCCCGCTGGAGCTCCGCGCCCGGGGCGCGGAGCACTAGACCCGCAGGAAGCGGCGAAGCGTGAGCGCGCTACCGGCGGCGGAGACCGCGATGCACGCCAGCAGGAGCACGACAACCAGCAGCGGGAAGTGGATCGTGTCGGGAGCCGCCAGCAGCGCGAAGCGGTCGGCCAGCGGGTCGATGAAGGTCTCCTTGGCGATCGTGAGCAGCAGCACGGCGAGCACGCCGCCCATGAAGCCGACGAAGATGCCCTCGATCACGAACGGCCAGCGGATGAACCAGTTGGTGGCGCCAACGAGCTTCATCACCTCCACCTCCCTACGGCGGGCGAAGATCGACAGCCGCAGCGTGTTGGCGATGAGCGCAATGGACGCGAAGATCAGCAGCGCCGCCAGGCCGGCCGTCAGGATCTTGACGAGACCGGTGGCCGAAAGGATCTTCTCGGTGTCCTCCTCCTTGTTGCGCACCTCGTCGATCCCCGCCAGCGATGGCACCCGCAACCCGTCGGCCTCCTTCGGAGCCAGCCGGTCGACGATCAGGCCCACCTTGCCGGGATCCTCAGGAGTCACGCGATAGGTGTCGGGCAGAGGGTTGTCCCCCAGCAGCTCGGCGCCGTTCTTGAACGCGGCTGGGTTCTTCTTGCGGGCCTGCGCGAGTCCCTCCGCCTTCGAGATGAAGTCCACCGAGCGAACGTTGGCCGTGTCCTCGAGTGCAGAGCGCAGCTCCTTCCTCTCGCCCGCGGTGGCGTCGTTCTTCACGTAGACGTCCACCACCACGCGATTTCGCACCTCGTTGGCGGTGCCGGTGGTGGCCTGCACTATCGGGATGAAGACCCCGAGCACGAGCGCCGTGAGCATCACGGTGAGCAGCGCGGCGAGCGCCGGTGCGGAGTTGCGCGAGAGGCCGCGCAGCGCCTCCTTTAAGAAGAAGCCCAGCCGCATCAGTTGGGGTGGCCCTCGGGGCCCACGCCCATCTCGCCCCGCAGGCGAACCGCAAACTCCGTGGTGGACTCGTCCGGGCGGTAGAGCCCGGAGAGCTCGTCGCGGATGATGCGGCCCTCGCGCAGCTCGATCACGCGCCGGCGCATCTTGTCCACCATTTCGCTGTCGTGGGTGGCCACCACGACGGTCGTGCCCGTGCGGTTGATCCTGTAGATCAGCTGCATGATCCCGATGGAGGTCTCGGGATCGAGGTTGCCGGTGGGCTCGTCCGCGAGCAGGAGCGGCGGGTGGTTGACGAACGCACGGGCCACCGAAACCCGCTGCTGCTCGCCGCCCGACAGCTCGTCGGGGAAGTTGTGCAGCTTTGTCGAGAGCCCCACCAGGCGCAGGATGTCGGGCACCTTGCGGCGGATGGCCTGCCGGCTCTCGCCGATCACCTCGAGCGAGTAGGCCACGTTGTCGTACACCGTGCGGTTTGGCAGCAGCTTGTAGTCCTGGAAGACCACGCCGATGTTGCGGCGCAGGTAGGGCACCCTCTGGCGGGGAATGTCGTTCAGCTTCTTGCCGGCGATCAGGATGTCCCCGGCCGATGCCTCGAGCTCCTTGAGCAGGAGGCGGATGCAGGTGGACTTGCCACAACCCGTCGGGCCCACCAGGAACACGAACTCCCCGCGGCCGATCTCGAGCGAGGCGCGGTCGAGCCCCACGGTGCCGCTGTCGTAGACCTTGGAGACCTCACGCAGCTCCACCACCGGGGTGCGGGTGCTGGGCGCAGGACGAGCCGGGCGCGCAGGGACATGTCGCGTACGGGTGGACGCCATCGGCGACAGTTGATAGCGGATCGGCGGCGTTCGGCCTAACGGTGCAAGGGAAGCTGCACGCTCAGACGCCGTGGATCCGCCAGCGCGAGAAGAGGTCGCCATCGCCCTTCAGGAGCCACAGCAGCTCCGCCTCCGCCGGGTCGAGAAGGGGCCTGCCCGCCACGATCGTAAGCGCGTCCTTGCCGCCCACCAGCTTGGGCGAGACGCTCATGAACAGCTCGTCGACGAGGTTTGCCGCGAGCAGGTGCGCGTTGAGCGTCGGGCCCCCCTCGCACAGCACGGACCGCACCCCCTTCTCCTCCCGCAGGCGCGCGAGCAGGAGGGGAAGGTCATCCCCGGTGCGCAGATACTCGATCTGCGCGCGTGTGCCCCCCAGCTCGTGACCTGCCGCCGTTGCGATCACGACGCGCGAGTCGGGATCCTGGAGGACGGGCAGGTCCGCGGGCAGGTCGAGGCGGCCGCTCACGATCACCATCAGCGGGTCGGGGTCGAGCCCATCCTCGGTGCGCTTCTCCCGCAGCTCCTCGCTCTTGATGGCGCGCCCGTAGCGCTCGGCCCGCACGGTGCCCGCCCCCACCATCAGCGCGTCGGCCTGCGTGCGGAGGTTGTGAAAGAGCTGGCGGTCGGCCTCTCCGCCGAGGTCGCGGGTGTGTCCCTGGAGGGCCGCCTTGCCATCCAGCGTGCTGACCATGTTCAGCACCAGGTACGGCCTGCCGGCCGGGGCTCGCGAGCCCAGGTCGAGCCGCGAGATCAGCTCCGCCGGCGTCGTCGTGCCCGGGCGCGGATAGAGGCGCTGCAGCTCCACGGCGATGAGGCTAACCGGTAGCGTTTCGCGGTCATGCGAGCCCTGCAGGTCACCGAGCTCACCGGCCCGGACGGCGTGGTGGTCGCCCGCGACGCGCCCGAGCCCGACATGGGCGCGGGTGTCCTGATCGACGTGCATGCCGGCGGTGTGGCGTTCGCGGACCTGCTGCTGAGCCGTGGCGAGTATCAGGTCAAGCCGGAGGTGCCCTTCACCCTCGGCACGGAGGTTGCCGGCACGGTGGCGGCCGCGGCCGCCGGCGCCGGCTTCGAGGTGGGCCAGGAGGTGATGGCCATCACCTTCGGGGGCCTTGCCGACCGCGCTGTGGCCAAGCCCGCGATGACGTTTCCCCTGCCGGAGTCGTTCTCGATGGAGCAGGGCGCCGGGTTCGTGACGAACTACCACACCTCCCACTTCGCCCTTCACCGCCGCGGGCAGCTTCGGGAGGGGGAGACGGTGCTCGTGCACGGCGCCGCCGGCGGGGTGGGCACCGCCGCGATCCAGATCGCGCGTGGCTCGGCAGCGCGGACGATCGCGGTGGTCTCGAGCGAGGACAAGGAGCGCGTGGCACGGGAGGCGGGCGCGGACGAGGTGCTGCGAAGCGACGGCGACTGGCTCGGCGCCGTGCGCGAGCTCACCGGCGGGCGCGGCGTCGACGTGGTCTACGACCCCGTGGGCGGAGATCGCTTCACCGACAGCGTGCGCTCGCTGGCGCCCGAGGGGCGGCTGCTCGTGGTCGGCTTCGCCGAGGGCCAGATCCCCAGCGTGGCCGCCAACCGGCTGTTGCTTCGCAACGTGTCGGTGGTGGGTGTCGGCTGGGGCGGCTTCGTGGGCGACAGGCCAGAGCTCGTGGCCGAGATCGCCAGGGACCTCGAGCGGCTCGCCGACGAGGGCTTCGTGCGCCCGACGGTGGGAGCCACCTACCCGCTCGAGGAAGGTCCTCAGGCGCTGCGGGACCTCGACGAGCGCCGGGCCACCGGCAAGCTGGTGCTGACGCTTCGCTGATCCCTCCGCCGAGTGGACGGTTGTGGGTGCCATAGGCCCCTAAAGAGTTCACTCGGGGGCTCCACCGCGCCGCTCTACGGCGTGATCGCCACCATCCGCTCGATCGGCACGCGGGCGCGCTCGGCGATCTCCGGGCTGACCTTGACCACCGGGCCCATGTCGCGCAGGCAGTCACGGAGCTTCGGGAGGGTGATCATCTTCATGTACTGGCAGACCGCCGCCCGGTTGGCCGGCACGAAGCGCTTGCCGGGGTTCTCCTGCTCGAGCGGGTAGAGCATGCCGGTCTCGGTGGCCACGATGAACGTGTCGGCCTCCGATTGCCGAGCGTGTCTGAGCATGCCGCCCGTGGAGAGCATGTGGGTGTTCTCTGCGTCGACGTCTCCGGCGGCCACGTACTCCATCACCGACGTGGAGCAGCCGCACTCCGGGTGGATGAGGAACTCGGCGCCGGGGTTGGCTTCGCGGACCCCCGTGATGTCCCGTGGCCGGATGCCCGCGTGCACGTGGCACTCGCCCGTCCACACCCTCATCCGGCGGCCGGTCACCTTCTCCACGTATGCGCCGAGGAACATGTCGGGGCCGAAGAGGATCTGGGTGTCCTCCCCGTGCTCGCGCCAGATGTGCTCGACCACCTGGACCGCGTTCGAGGAGGTGCAGCAGTAGTCGGTCTCCGCCTTGACCTCGGCGGTCGTGTTCACGTACATCACCACGATCGCCCCGGGATTGGCTGCCTTCCAGGCGCGCAGCTCGTCCGCGGTGATCGAATCGGCAAGTGAGCAGCCGGCGTCCAGGTCGGGCAGCAGCACGCTCTTGTCCGGGCAGAGGATGGATGCTGTCTCCGCCATGAAGTGCACGCCGCAGAAGGCGATCGTCTGAGCGCCTGCCGCCGCCGCCTGGCGGGAGAGAGCCAGCGAGTCGCCCACGAAGTGGGCCACGTCCTGGATCTCCGGCACCTGGTAGTTGTGGGCGAGGATCACCGCGTCGCGCTGCTCGGCGAGCTCGCGTACCTCTCGCTTCAGGGCAGGGATGTTCTCCAGCTCGAGGTGTGCTGGCGCGTGCCCCGCCTGGGGCGTGGTCTGGACCGGCATGTTTCGAACCTCTCTCGGTGTCGAAATGAGGCCCGCCGCGTGAGGAACGGACGAGCGCTTCATAAATTGTAGCGCTGCGCTAGCCCACTTCGATCACGAGGGAAAGGTCGAGCGCCGGGGCGGAATGCGTGAGCGCGCCGATGGAGATGAAGTCCACCCCCGTTGCCGCCACCTCCCGAACGGTGTCGAGCGTGATTCCGCCCGACGCCTCGAGCCGGGCGCGCCCACCGGCGCGCGCGACCGCGGCGCGCTGGTCGGAGAGGCTCATGTTGTCGAGCAGCACGCGCGTGATGCCGGCGGCGAGCGCCTCGTCGAGCTCGCCGAGGGTCTCCACCTCCACCTCGACCATCACGCCATCGGCGGCCGCCGCGAGGGCAAGTCGCGCCGCCTCCCCCACGCCCCCGGCGGCGTGCGCGTGGTTCTCCTTCACGAGGATCGCGTCGTGCAGCCCCGCGCGGTGGGAGCCTCCGCCGCCGGTGACCACGGCCTCCTTCTGAAGGCGCCGCAGCCCGGGGATCGTCTTGCGCGTGTCGAGGATGGTGGTACCCGTGCCCTTCACCGCCGACACGTAGCGGGCCGTCAGGGTGGCCACGCCGGAGAGCAGCCCCAGGAAGTTGATCGCCGTGCGCTCCCCCGCCAGGATGCTGGCGGTCGGGCCGGAGAGCTCCGCCACCGTGCCACCCTCCCGCCAGCGCCCCTCCGGCACGACGGCCTCGAAGCTCACCGCCGTGTCCACGCGCCCGAACACCGCTCCGGCCACCGCCAGGCCCGCGATCACGCCCGGCGCCTTCTGAACGATCGATCCGTGCGCCCTCGAGCCCGGCGGCACTACCGCCTGTGACGTGAGGTCCCCAGCGCCGAGGTCCTCGGCGAGCGCCCGGTCGATCAGGTCCCGCATCGGGAGGCAGGGGTCAAACCGGCGCGGGCGTCCGGTCGATCCCCGCGGCGGCGTAGGCGTCGACCTCGTCGAGCGTCTCCTCGCGCAGGAGCGCCTCGACCAGGGAGTCGAGGCGCCACCGCTCGCGCTCGAGCATGTGGCGCACGTCCTCGAGCGCCTCCTCGGCGATCCGGCGCACCTCCCGGTCCACCAGCTCGTGGGTGGCCTGCGAGGTCTCGGACACCCCGGGCAGGAGGGGCCCCTGACCCTCGGCCGGTTGTACGGCCACGAAGCCGATCTCCTCGCTCATCCCCCACCGCGCCACCATCCCCCGGGCGATCTGGGTGACCTGCTGGATGTCGGACTCGGCGCCGGTGGTGACGTCTCCGAACACCACCTCCTCCGCCACTCGACCGCCACAGGCCACCTTGATCTTGCCGAGCAGGTAGCGCTCGTCGTAGTTGAAGCGGTCGAGCTCGGGTGCGGAAACCGTCACCCCGAGCGCCTGGCCGCGCGGGATGATCGACACCTTGCGTACAGGGTCCGCACCGGGCGTGAGCATTCCGACGATCGCATGGCCCGACTCGTGGTAGGCGATCCGCTTGCGGTCCTCCGCGGTCTGCACAACCTTGCGCGCGGCGCCCAGCACGATCTTCTCGATCGCGTCGGTGAAGTCCTCCATCTTCACGGCCGAGTGCTCGCGCAGGGCGGCGAGCAACGCGGCCTCGTTCACGATGTTTGCCAGGTCTGCGCCCACCATGCCGACGGTCGTGGCCGCAAGGGCCCCGAGGTCGACCTCTTCGTCGAGCGGCACCGAGCGGGTGTGCACCTCGAGGATCTTGCGCCGCCCGACCTTGTCGGGTGGCTGCACGACCACCCGGCGGTCGAAGCGACCCGGGCGCAGCAGCGCAGGGTCGAGGATCTCCGGGCGGTTGGTGGCGGCCAGCACCACGACGCCGTCGGTGGTGTCGAAGCCGTCCATCTCCGTCAGGATCTGGTTGAGCGTCTGCTCGCGCTCGTCGTGCCCGCCGCTGCTGAACCCGCCCCCGCCCGACCGTGAGCGCCCGATGGCGTCGAGCTCGTCCACGAAGATGATGGCCGGGGCGGCGTCCTTGGCCTGCTGGAAGAGGTCGCGCACGCGCGATGCGCCCACGCCCACGATGGCCTCGATGAACTCGGAGGCCGAGATGGAGAAGAACGGCACGCCCGCCTCGCCCGCGATCGCCTTGGCCAGGAGCGTCTTGCCGGTCCCGGGCGGTCCCGACAGCAGCACGCCCCGCGGCATCCTCGCCCCGAGCTTCATGAAGCGCTCGGGCTCGGTCAGGAACGCCACGATCTCCGTGAGCTCGCTCTTTGCCTCGTCGATGCCCGCCACGTCCTCGAAGGTCACCCGCTGCTCGGAGGCCTCTGCCAGGCGCGCCTTCGAGCGGCCGAACTGGCCGAGCATCCCGCCTCCGCCGGACTGCTGGGCCGCGCGGCGAAAGAGGAAGACGAAGATGCCCACCAGCAGCAGGGTCGGCCCGAAGGAGAAGATCAGCGTCTGCAGGAACGAGCGCTCCGACGGCGGCTTGGCGTTCACCGTGACGTCCTTCTCCTGCAGCAGCTTCGAGAGCTGGTCCGTGTTGGCGAACGTGGGCACCTCTGTCTTGAAGCGCTCGGCCCCCTTGTACTCCTTGCGGAAATCCCCCTGGAGCGTCTCTCCTCGAGAGGAGATCTCCTTCACGTTGCCGGCGCGCACCTGCTCGATGAACGTGGGGGTGTAGGGCACCCGCTTGCGCTCCTCCGGCGGCGCGAACACGGCCACGAAGACATAGTTGAGGACGAGCAGCACCGCAATGATCCCGAGAAAGCGCCGCAGGCTGAACGGGATCATCGGCGGCTTCTGCTTCGGTGCGCCGCGGCCGTCGGGCGCCGGGTCCACGCGCCAGCCTGGAGGCTTGCCGGGGCGCTCGGCCTGCGGCGTGGGGGTGGGGCGCTCGTCAGCCATCCCGCTAACTGTAGGCGGCACGGCCCGCGGGCCGGCGCCCGGCGGCAAGGTGCGGGCCTAGGAAGCGCCGTTGCCCGCGCGGCGCAGCAACTCCGCACGCACGAACTCGTCGAGATCGCCGTCGAGCACTCCCTGGGCATTGCCCACCTCGACGTCGGTGCGATGGTCCTTGACCATCGTGTAGGGGTGAAGGACATAGGAGCGGATCTGCGAGCCCCAGCCCACGTCCTGGGCTTCCCCCTTCTCCTTGGCCATCTCGTCGCGGCGGCGCTGCTCCTCGAGCTCGATCAGCTTGGAGGTGAGCATGGCCATCGCGGTCGCCTTGTTGGCCCCCTGCGAGCGCTCGTTCTGGCACTGCACCACGGTGCCCGTCGGCCTGTGGGTGATGCGCACCGCCGAGTCGGTCTTGTTTACGTGCTGGCCGCCCGCTCCCGAGGCCCGATAGGTGTCGATCTGCAGGTCGTCCGGCTCGATCTCGATGTCCACGGCTCGCTCCACGAAGGGCGCCACCTCGACGCCGGCGAACGCCGTGTGCCGGCGCGAGGCGGAGTCAAAGGGGGAGATGCGGACGAGCCGGTGCACGCCCTTCTCCGCGGAGAAGAGCCCGTAGGCGTTGTCGCCCTTGGCGAGGAACGTCGCGGACTTGATCCCGGCCTCCTCCCCGGCGGATGCCTCCTTGAGCTCCACCTTCATCCCGCGCCGCTCAGCCCAGCGCATCTCCGTGCGAAGCAGCATCTCCGCCCAGTCCTGGGAGTCGGTGCCGCCCGCGCCGGCGTTCACGGTGACCACGGCATCGCCACCGTCGTACGTGCCGGCGAACAGCCGGGCCTCCTCGAGCTCTGCCAGCCGATCCGCTATCGAGGCTCGCTGCTCCTCCACCTCTGCTGCGATCGACTCGTCCTCGGCGGCCATCTCCTCGAGCTGCTCCAGATCGCCGACGTCTGCCTCGAGCGACCGGAACACCTCCAGCCGCCGCTGGATCCGCGAATGCTCGGAGGAGACCTTCGCGGCCCGCTCCTGATCGTCCCAGAACCCCTCCTCGCCCATCTCCCGCTCGAGGGCGGTGGCACGCTCCGCTAACCCAGCCGGGTCAAAGGTAGTCCGCAAGCAACGTGAGCTGCTCGCGGAGGTCGCGCCCGCTAGGCGCCATGGCCTGACGTAATGAGTCCCGTCATGGGGACGCTAGGCACCATGACACTTCTTATATTTCTTGCCCGACCCGCACCAGCACGGGTCGTTGCGCCCGACGCGCTCCTTCTCGTCGACCACTCGCGTCTCCACCTGCACGGGAACCTCGACCTCGTCGTAGGCGTATCCCCCGGCCTCTGCACCTTCGGGCGGGCCACCTGCACGGGCGGCCGTGAGCGCGCTCGGCTGGTCGGCCGCGGTGCCGCCCAAGTAGGAGAAGGACGACGTGGAGCTGGTGTTGGCGCCCGAGCCCCACCCTCGCTGTGGTGGGGCGCCGCCATTGGTCGGCTCGGTCTCGATCTCCACCACGTAGATGTGACGGGCGAACTCATCCCAGATGGCGTTCATGAGGCCCGTGAACATGTCAAAGCCCTCGTTCTTGTAGGCCACCAGGGGATCTATCTGGGCGAACCCGCGGAGGTGGATTCCCTCACGCAGGTAGTCCATGTCGTGCAGGTGCTCGCGCCAGCGCTCGTCGATGATCTGGAGGAGGATGAAGCGCTCGAGCCAACGCATCGCCTCGCTTCCGAGCTCCTCCTCGCGGTCGCCGTAGGCCTCGACGATGTCCTCACGCAGATCCTGGACGAGGGTCTCGCGGTTGACGCTCTCGAGATCCAGGTCCTCGAGGTCGATTCCGACCGGGTACATCTGCTCGAGCTGGGTGTAGAGCCCGTGCAGATCCCAGTTCTCGGGGAACTCGCCCTCCAGATAGGCGTTGGGTGGCTCGCTGGCGAGCCGCTCCACCACGTTCGCGAGCTGCTCCCGCGCGGTATCGGACATGTCGTCGCCCTCGAGGATCCGGTCGCGGTACTCGTAGATGATCTCCCGCTGCTGGTTCATCACGTCGTCGTACTCGAGCACGCGCTTGCGGATGAGGAAGTTCTGCTCCTCCACCTTCTTCTGGGCGTTCTCGATCTGCTTCGAGAGGATCTTGGCCTCGATCGGCTCCTCCTCGCCCTCCTGGTCGACCGGGCCCATCTTGTCGAGGATCCGGTAGATGCGGTCCCCGGCGAAGAGGCGCACGAGGTCGTCCTCGGCGGACAGGAAGAAGCGGGATTCGCCCGGGTCGCCCTGGCGGCCCGAACGGCCGCGCAGCTGGTTGTCGATCCGCCGCGACTCGTGGCGCTCGGTGCCGAGGATGTAGAGCCCACCGGCCTCCGTCACGAGATCCCGGTCACGCTCCACCTGGGCCTCGAAGCTGGGGAGCGTCTCGTCCCACGCCGCGTCGTACTCGGGCGTTCCCGGCTCGTGCTTGCCCCGCAGCTCCACCTCGGTGAGGTGCTCGGGATTGCCCCCCAGCTTGATGTCCACGCCGCGCCCCGCCATGTTGGTCGCGATCGTGACCGCGCCGGGCCGGCCGGCGTCGGCGATGATCTCGCCCTCCCGCTCGGCGTGCTCGGGCTTTGCGTTCAGGACCGTGTGCTTGATGCCCCGCTTTGCCAGCTCTCCGGAGAGCAGCTCGGAGACCTCGACCGAGATCGTTCCGACGAGCACCGGCTGTCCGGCGTCGTGGCGCTCCTGGATCTGCCTGGCGACGGCGGACCACTTGCCGTCCTTGGTCTTGTAGATCTGGTCGTTCTTGTCGTCGCGGACCATCGGCCGGTTGGTGGGGATCTCAACCACCTGCAGCTTGTAGATCTTCATGAACTCGGTGGCCTCGGTGATCGCCGTTCCGGTCATGCCGGCGAGCTTGTCGTAGCGCCGGAAGTAGTTTTGGTAGGTGATCGTGGCGACCGTCTGGTTCTCCTCCTGGATCGCCACGCCCTCCTTGGCCTCGATCGCCTGGTGGAGGCCCTCTGACCACCGGCGCCCCTCGAGGATGCGGCCGGTGAACTCGTCGATGATCTTGACCTCGCCGTCGATCACCTCGTAGTCAACGCCGCGCTTGTAGAGGGACTCCGCCTTGAGCGCCTGCTGGAGATGGTTCACGAGGTGACCGTTCTCGGCGCGGTAGAGGTTGTCGATTCCCATGAAGCGCTCGGCCTTCTCGACGCCACGCTCCGTGACGGCCACCGTCTTGTGCTTCTCGTCGGGCTCGAAGTCGAAGTCGGCCACGAAGGTCTTCGACTTGGCCTCGATGCCCTCGGGCTTCTTGCCGGCCTGCATCTTCGGCGCCAGGGCGGCGAACTTGTAGTAGAAGTCGGCTGCCTGCTCCGGCTGCCCGGAGATGATCAGAGGCGTACGGGCCTCGTCGATCAGGATGTTGTCGACCTCGTCGACGATCGCGAAGCCGTGCCCGCGTTGGGACTTCTCCTCGATGTCCGAGGCGAGGTTGTCGCGCAGGTAGTCAAAGCCGAACTCGGAGTTCGTGCCGTAGGTGACGTCCGCCTCGTAGGCGGCCTTCTTCTCGTCGGGATGGCGCTCTTCTGACTGCAGGATGCCCACGGTCACGCCCAGCAGGTCGTAGATCGGCTTCATCCAGAGGGCGTCGCGCCGGGCCAGGTAGTCGTTCACCGTGACCAGATGCACTCCCCGGCCCTTGATCGGCCTGCCCTCCGCGTCACGCGAGGCGAGGGCGTTCAGGCAGATCGGCAGCGTTGAGGTGAGCGTCTTTCCCTCACCGGTCTTCATCTCCGCGATCGAGCCGTCGTGCAGGACCATGCCGCCGATCAGCTGAACGTCGAAGTGGCGCTGCCCCAGGGTCCGCTTGGCCGCCTCCCGGGTGACCGCGAAGGACTCGAAGAGCAGATCCTCGAGCGGCTCCCCGTCCGCCGCGCGCTCGCGCAGGCGCTCGTAGCGCTCGCGGAGCTCCTCGTCTGACTCGAGCTCCAGCTCGGGCTCGAAGTCGTTGATCCGCTCGACGTGCTTCTCGAACTGCTTGAACTTCTTGCCCTCCCCGATGCGGAGGGCGCGGTCGAAGAGCGGCATAAGGCGAGAGTAGCAATGCAAAGGGGAGGCACAGCCCCCGTTGACCCCCCGTTGGGCAGGCTCGGCGTGCCCCTTTGGGGGCGCTACACCGCGCGGGGCGAGGCCTGGTGGGCCTCGCGGCGCTTGCGCCGCTTGTCCCTGTGGCGCTTGACCTGCCGCGCAAGATCCTCTGCGGCGAGGTTGATGGAGTGGACCATGTCGCCCGAGGCCTCTCGGGCGCGCAGCGTGACGCCCTTGAGGTGGAGGGTGACCTCGGCGATCTGCTTGTCGGCGATGGAAGGGTTGCGCTCCTCGATCAGCTCGACCTCCATCTCCGCGAGCGATGACACCTGCCTCGAGACCTTGGCGAACTTCTTGTCCACCCGCTCCCTGAGCTCGTCGCCGACCGTGACGTTGCGGCCCTTCACACTGATCCGCATGCAGTCCTCCTGGGTCTTGTCGCGTGTTGCGCGTGTGCGGCGATGGTAGTGATCAGGGACGTCGGATCCAAACGCCCGGTCACCGTCCCGGCGTCCGGGCGTAGGCAAGCGCCGCCACCCGGCGGGCGCCCGCCGCCCTCAGCGCCGCCGCACACGCCGCGAGGGTGGCTCCGGTGGTGACCACGTCGTCCACGAGAACCACGTCGGCCGGGCACCGGCTCCCCTCCCGCAGGTCGACGGCCCCCGCGATGCCGGTAAGGCGCTCAGCGCGGCCCCTACCTACCTGCCTGCCACTTGCCGGTCCGCGGCGGACCAGGCAGTCCGCCAACCGCGCCTCGGCGCGCCGGCCAATCGCCGCGGCCAGCCGCTCGGCCTGGTTGAAGCCGCGCCGGCGGGCCCGGGCGCGCAGGAGCGGCACGGGCACGAGCGCCGTTCCGCCTCTGAGAAAGCCCGCAGGCGCGCCGGCCACGATCTGCGCCGCCATCGGAGCGGCCAGCCCCACGGCGCCCCGGAACTTGAGCGCTCCCACGAGTGCCCGCGCCGGCCCCTCGTAGTAGACCGGCGCCCACGTCTCGAGGCCCGCCAGCTCGACCGGTGCCCCATCCAGCCAGCGCAGCCCCGAGCGGCAGGAACGGCACAGCGGTTCGTCGTTGGGCGCAACGTCGCCGCAAGCCCAGCAGAACGGTGGGGCGATCAAGGTGAGGGCTCGGTTCAGAAGCGCCACGGGAGGCCCTCGCCCGGCCGGGGTGGGGACATGAATGAAGCGTCACCGACGGGGGCGAGCCCGAGGGGCGCTCGGTGCGACAATCGAGCGCATGCTCGGTTACGGAGCTGTAACGCTCGCGGGCGCGGGCAGGCCCGAGATCCACTGGCTGCCGGATCCGTTCGTACTGGCGCCGATCCTGCTCCTGGTAGCCGTCTACGTGCGCCGCTTCCGCGCCGTGCGCCGCGAGGCCGCCAAGAGCAACGGCCGGGCGCGTGGCGCGGGTAGCCCCCAGGCCGCCGCCTTCGCAGGTGCAGTGCTGGCGTTGCTCCTTGCCCTCGCCTCCCCGCTGGACGCGCTTGGCGAGGACTACCTGTTCTCGGCTCACATGCTCCAGCACGTCCTGCTCGGAGACATCGCCCCCGTCCTGCTGCTGCTTTCCCTCTCCCGGGTGCTGCTGCGGCCGGTCACCCGGCGCCTGATGAGCCTGGAGAGCGCGCTCGGGCCATTGGCGAGCCCCGTGACGGGCATCGCCCTCTGGCTCTTCATGATGTACCTCTGGCACGTGCCCGCCCTCTACGAGGCGGCGATCACCAACCCATTCGTCCACCTGCTGGAGCACGCCTGCTTCTTCACCGCCGGCATGGCCGTCTGGTGGCCACTGATCCAACCCGTGCCGATGCGGCGGAGGCTAACCGGGCTTTGGACCGTGGCCTACATAGGTGCCGCCAAGTTCGGGCTCGCCGCCCTCGGCCTTTACCTCACCTGGTCGGGCCACGTGCTCTACGACTACTACGAGCAGCTGCCGCGCATCTGGGGCCTCGACCCGGTAGCGGACCAGAACGCCGGCGGGGCGATCATGATGGTCGAGCAGTCACTCACGTTTGTCATCGCGCTCGTGGTGCTCTTCGCCGGTCTGCTGAGGCAGTCCGAAACCGACGAGTTGAGACGCGAGCGCCTGGAGGATGCCGCGGCGGCGAAGGGCTGAGCCGGATTTCAGGCGAGCAGCCGACCGGAGCGGCCGACCTGCGGGATTCACTCTTTTCGAGGCACCGCCGAAGAGCCTGCCGCGAGCACGGCGATCGCATCCTCGGGTGACAGCCCCAGGCGACGCACTACCCGTACCAGCTTCAGCTCCGCATCACTGATCGGGCGCTCGACGCCCTCGCTGCCCAGGAGCTCCCCCGGCGCCACCTCGAAGCGAGCAGCGAGAAGGCAGTACACGTACAGGGGCGGGCTGGCCCAGCCCCGCTCCAGCCGCGATACGAAGCTCGTGCTGTAGGGCCGGCCGTCAGCCCTGCGGATGTCTGTGGCCACCTCGAAGATCTTCAGACCTGCGTTTTGACGCAACGTGCGGACACGGCGGCCCACGACCTGCCCCCACTCACACCTGTAGCGCCCGTCCCAGGCGATGCCAGGATCATCGACGGCGGTGAATGAAAGAGGGACCCTCACCCTGGGGATAGGCCTTGCCGTCCAACATTCACCCCGGCTCTCGATCTGGAGCGCCTCGAGCTTGAAGGACCGGGACCGGTTCAGGACTGGAGGATGCCCTCGGATCACGGGGCTCGAAAGGTGTCGCTCCGTGCCTGCATCGACTCTCCCTCGAGCGGTGAGCGCTTTGAGACACAAAGATGTCGCAGACAGCAAGTCACTTGCCGGTGGCGCAACAACCGCTACGAGAGGTCCCACCGTCCCTCAGCAGGATCGAGTCACCCCACGTCGCGGTGAGTCACTCCACCGTGGTGATCGAGTCCCTTCCGCGGTCGCGGCACTTCGCCCAGATCACAGCGCGTCGAGCGCCCGCATCCGGTCGACGATGCCCGTGCCCCCGTGAATGGCTCCGATCAGGATCTCGCCGGCCGCCACCTCCGTGCCCGGGAAGACGATCGACTCCCTCAGGGAGGCGCCCTCGCCGATCTCACAGCCGTCTCCGATCGCCACCGGGCCCATCAGGCGCACGCCCGGGCCGAATGACACCTGGGCGCCGACCCAGACCGGGCCGGACACCACCTCGACCTCATCGAGACTCGACCCATCGCCCACGACGGCATCCTCGCCGACCGCCGCGCCCGTGACCTCGATCCGGAGCTTTCCGTGCAGCGCGTCCCAGGTGCCCTGCCGCAGCTCGTCGAGGGAGCCCACGTCGTTCCAGTAGTCGTCGATCTCGTGGACGTAGAACGGGACGTCGTTGTCGAGCAGCACGGGGAAGACGTCATCGGCCCAGTCCGCGAAGGGCTCGTCGGGGAAGTAGTCGAAGATCTCGGATGTGAAGCAGTAGATGCCGCAGTTGGCGAGCTCGGACAGCGCCTCCTCGGCGGGGGGCTTCTCCTGGAAGCCCTGGATGCGCCCGTCCTCATCATGGATGACCACGCCGTACTCGCTTGTCTCGGTGACCTTCTTGACGGTGAGGGTGGCGACTCCCCCCGTGGCCCGGTGGCGTTCCACGAGCGCATTCAAGTCGATGTCGGTGAGGGCGTCCCCGGAGATGATGACCACGGGATCGTCGCCGAAGAAGTCCGCCACGTTGCGCACTCCGCCGGCCGTCCCGAGCAGCTCGTCCTCGTGCCGATACTCCAGGCGATCCCCGAAGTACCCGCGGATGGTGTCCGGGTAATGGTGGACGTTGGTGATGAGCTGGTCGAAGCCCTGCCGCCCGAGCATCCCGACGATGTGCGCCATAACGGGTCGATCGAGCACCGGCACCATCGGTTTGGGGAGCTCAAAGGTGATCGGCTTGAGCCGTGTACCGAGTCCCGCCGCGAGCACCATGGCCTTCATCCGCCGGGCACGCTACCGGACCGGGTTCAAGGGGCGTGTCCATCCGGCCGATATCACCGGAGCCAGCCCACTCAAGTCAGCCCCAGCTGTGGAGGTAGCCGCGCTGCTCATCGGTGAGCTCGTCGAGCTCCACCCCGAGCGCCGCTAGCTTGAGGCGCGCGATCTCCGCGTCGATCTCGCCGGGCACGTCGAGCACGCGCGGCTCGAGCTCCGCTCCATGGCGCACGAGGTGCTCGACGGCGAGCGCCTGGGTGGCGAAGCTCATGTCCATGACGGCCGCCGGGTGTCCCTCGCCCGCCGCGAGGTTCACCACCCGCCCGCCTGCCAGGAGGTTCAGCCTGCGCCCGCCGAGGTCGTACTGCCGGACGAGCGGCAGCACTTCCTCGGGATCGCCGTGCGCGGCTGCGCCGAGCTCGCCAAGGTCGATCTCGACGTCGAAGTGCCCTGCGTTTGCCAGGACGGCGCCGTCCTTCATGCGCTCGAAGTGCTCGCCCCGCAGGACGCTCTCGGAGCCGGTCACGGTGACGAACAGGTCGCCGCGCTCGGCCGCCTGCAGTGATGGCATCACCTCATAGCCCTCCATACGAGCCTCGAGCGCCCGCATCGGATCGACCTCGCACACGATCACCGCTGCTCCGGCGCCCCTCGCACGCTGAGCTATTCCCTTGCCGGTCATGCCATACCCGACGAGCACGAGCGTGTGTCCCGCCAGCAGGAGATTGGTGGCCCGCAGGATGCCGTCGAGCGTCGACTGGCCGGTGCCGTAACGGTCGTTGAAGGTGCGCTCGGTGCGCGACTCGTTCACCGCCATCACGGGACAGCGCAGATCCCCCTGCGTCTCGAGGGCACGCAGCCGCAACAGGCCGGTGGTGGTCTCCTCGGTTCCTCCGATGACCCCGTCGAGCGCCTCGGCACCGGCCGCATGCATCACGGTCAGCAGGTCCGCGCCGTCGTCGATCGTGACCTGCGGGCGCCCCGCCACGAGCGTGCCCACGTGTCGTGCATAGGTGGCGAGATCCTCCCCGACCAGGGCGTGCACCTCGATCTGCCGCGCGAGCGCCGCCGCCACGTCGTCCTGCGTGGAAAGCGGATTGGCGGCACACAGCGCCGCCTGGCCCCCGCCGTCGATGAGGCAGCGCATGAGGTTGGCAGTCTCCGCCGTGACGTGCAGGCAGACCGCCACCCGGCAGCCCTCGAGTGGCCGCTCCGCCGTGAAGCGCTCGCGGATCCGGCCGAGCACCGGCATCTGGCCCGCAGCCCACCTGATCCGGGCCTCACCTTGGGGGGCGAGACCCGGATCGGCTATGTGTCCCGGGGGCATGGCGGGGGGCGGGCTCCAGGGCCTCGGCCCGGGGCGTTCCGGCTTAGTACCGGTAGTGGTCGGGCTTGTAAGGGCCTTCCACCGGCACGCCGATGTAGGCGGCCTGATCCTCGGAGAGCTCGGTGAGCTTCACCCCGAGGGCGTCGAGATGCAGCCGCGCCACCTTCTCGTCGAGGTGCTTCGGGAGCACGTACACCCGCTTCTCGTACTCGTCGTTCTTCGTGAACAGCTCGATCTGGGCGATCGTCTGGTTCGTGAAGGAGTTCGACATCACGAAGCTCGGGTGTCCAGTGGCGTTGCCGAGGTTGAGCAGCCGCCCCTCCGAGAGCACGAGGATGGAGTGCCCGTCGGAGAACACCCACTCGTCCACCTGCGGCTTGATGTTGATCCTCTCGATGCCCTCGGTGCGCTCGAGCCCGGCCATGTCGATCTCATTGTCGAAGTGTCCGATGTTGCCCACGATCGCCTGGTGCTTCATGCGGGCCATGTCGGCGGCCGTGATGATGTCCTTGTTGCCGGTGGCGGTGATGAAGATGTCCGCCGTGTCGATCACGTCCTCGAGGGTCTTCACCTCGTAGCCCTCCATCGCGGCCTGCAGCGCGCAGATGGGGTCGATCTCGGTGACGATCACGCGAGCGCCCTGGCCGCGCAGCGAGGCCGCACATCCCTTGCCGACATCGCCGAAGCCGAGGATCACGGCCACCTTGCCGGCGATCATCACGTCAGTGCCCCGGTTGATGCCGTCCACGAGCGAGTGGCGGCAGCCGTAGAGGTTGTCGAACTTCGACTTGGTGACCGAGTCGTTCACGTTGATCGCCGGGAACAGCAGGTCACCGGTCTCTGCGAACTGATAGAGGCGATGCACGCCGGTGGTGGTCTCCTCGGTCACGCCCTGGATGTTCTCGGCGATCGTGGTCCACCGCTGCGGGTCCTCGGCGAGCGAACGCTCGAGGGTGCGCAGGATGATCTTGAACTCCTCGGAGTCGGCTGACTCGGGGTCGGGCACCGCGCCGGCCCTCTCGAACTCCGCGCCCTTATGCACGAGCAGCGTGGCGTCGCCGCCGTCGTCGAGGATCATGTTGGGACCCTCGCCGCCCGGCCATGCGAGCGCCTGCTCGGTGCACCACCAGTACTCCTCGAGCGTCTCGCCCTTCCAGGCGAAGACCGGCACGCCGGTGGCTGCGATGGCGGCGGCGGCGTGGTCCTGGGTCGAGAAGATGTTGCAGGACACCCAGCGCACCTCGGCGCCGAGGGAGGTGAGGGTCTCGATCAGCACCGCGGTCTGCACGGTCATGTGCAGCGAGCCCATGATCTTCGCTCCCTTGAGCGGCTGCGAGTCGGCGAACTCCTGGCGGGTGCGCATCAGGCCGGGCATCTCGTGCTCGGCCAGGCGGATCTCCTTGCGGCCGAACTCTGCCAGGCCGATGTCCGCGACCTTGTAGTCCTGCTCCGTAGTGGTGTCGGTGGCGCTCATATGTCCTCTCGTAGATAGCGATGCGAAGGATTCGGCATCCGTGCCAAATCCGTCATAGCGATGCGAAGGATTCGGCATCCGTGCCAAATCCTTCAACGACAACCTGGCGTAGTGGCCTCGGCCAGCAGGCGCTGGTGCTTGTCCTGCTCCCAGCGCAGCCAGTCCGAGACGGGCACTTCATCCGGCTTGGACGGGCTGGCCTCGAGCCACGCCTCAACCGCCTCCTTCAGGTGCTTCTCGCGGCTCAGGCGAAGCGCGAAACCCGCGTCGCCAAGGCTCATGTCGTGATCCCGCAACAACTCGCGCAGGGTGCGCAGCCGCTGCAGTTCCTCCGGTCCGTAGAGGCGGTAGCCCGAACTCGAGCGGCTGGGGGCGATGAGCCCCTCGCGTTCGATGTAGCGGAGCATGCGGGAAGACCAGCCGGTCGTCTCGGCCGCCTCCTGGATCGTGAGGCCGTCCATTCAACGGCCAACCTTACCACGACTGTGTCAAGGTTTGCCGCTTCAGGGGCTGCCGAGTGCGTCCTTGAACCCTTCGATATACACCACCGGCTCCGGGGCGGCGCCGGCCAGCTCGGCCAGCCGGACGCTCACCAGGTCCCCCAGCATCACGAGCGAGAGCACCTGCGCCACGGCGCTCTCGCCGCGCGCCCCGGCCCGCACGACGGGTACCCCCTGGCCTTCGAGCAGGCCCGCGGTGAGCTCGATCCGCCTCTTCACACGGGGATGCTGGGCGTCGGCGGTCAAGAAGACGGCGGAGAGGGGCGCGTGGTCGTGACCCCACCTCCACCCCTCGATCTCGTTGTGGTTTGCCTCCGGTAGCTCGCTCGCGAAGGCGGCCACCTTGGAGTTCTCGTTCAACTGGTTCTTCCACCGCCGCGCCGGTGCCGTGGTGGCCTCGGCGCCGTGCACCACGGGCAGGGTGTCCTGCAGCGCCCTGGCGATGTCGTCCGGCTCGGAGTGGACGCCGAGGTCCTCGAGCGTCGCGCCCGCCGCCTCGATCTCCTCCCGGAGCGCCGGCGCGGCGCCGCACAGGGCGGCACACTCGAGCGCAGCCACGGTCATGTAGATCACCGACGCCCGCGGTTGCATCCCCGAGGGCACGCCGATTACGGGGACGCCCTCCTCACGTGCCCGGTCGGCCAGCGGGCCACCGGTGGTGAGCGCCACCCTCTGGGCACCGACCTTGCCGGCGGCCTCGAAGCAGGCGAGCGTCTCCTCCGTGCGGCCGGAGTAGCTGGCACACAGAACCAGCGTGTCGGGCGTGAGCCAGGGCTCCGGCGAGTAGCCGCGCACCGTGCGGACGGGGCGGGTGGCGCGCGCTCCGATGGCGGCAACCGCCAGGTCTCCGCCGGCTGCCGAGCCTCCCATCCCACAGACGACCAGGCCGCCCGCGCGCTCGCGGCCCGGGATGCCGGCCGCCTCGACGCGCCAGAGGGCGTCGCCGAGCTGGTGCGGCTGGGAGAGCACGTCCTCGATCACGAGCCCACCTCCACCACGGCGCCGGGCTGCACGCGCGAATCGGCGGCCACGACCACCCCGGGCTCAACGCGCGCCCCGGTGCCGAGCAGGGCGCCCGGCTCGATGCGCGCGCGGTCCCCGACCCTGACGCGGTCGGCCAGCACGCTGTCGCGCACGATGCAGTCCGCCCCCACGAGCACGTGATCGTGGAGCACCGAGCGCTCGACCGTCGAGTCGGTGCCGACCGAGCAGTGACTTCCCAGTACCGCCTGTGGGCCGATGTGCGCGCCATTTGTGAGGCACCCCGCGCCGATCAGCGATCCGGTGACGTCGCGTGCCGGAAGCGAGGACTCGGGCCGTCCGCTCAGGAGGTCGTAGGTGGCCTCAAGATAGCGCGCCGGCGTGCCGATGTCGATCCAGTAGCCGGATGTCTCGTAGCCGTAGAGCCCCCGTCCCACGAGCGCGGGAAAGACCTCCCGCTCGAAGGAGACGGCCCTGCCCGGGGCGATGCTCGACTCCACCACCTCCCGCTCGATAGCGTACGCCCCGGCGTTGATCCTGTCGGTCGGCGCGGGGCGGTCCGACTTCTCGAGGAACGCCTCCACCCGGCGCTCGGCATCGATGGGCACCACGCCGTAGCTCGAGACGTCCTCCACGGCGATCAACGCAAGCGTCGCGCGAGCGCCGGTCTGCCGGTGCTGCTCGAGCTGGGCGGTGAGGTCCATGTCGGTGAGGACGTCGCCGTTCAGCACGAGCAGCCGCTCCTCGAGGAAGCCGCCGTCGAGGGCAAGTCGCACGGGCCCCGCCGTGCCCAGCGGCTCATCCTCGATGACGTAGCGCAGTCGCATGCCGTGGTAGATGTCGCCGAGCACGCCGCGCACGCGGTCGGAGAGAAACCCGCAGGAGAGGATCGTCTCCGTCACGCCGTGGGCGCGCAGCCAGTCGAGCATGAACGAGAGGAAGGGCCGGCCGGCAAGCGGCATCACGGGCTTGGGCACGGTCTGCGTGAGCGGCCTCAGCCGGGTGCCCGCGCCGCCCGCGAGGACTAGCGCCTGCATGTGAGGCCGGCCGGCCGCATCAGCGACCGATGCCCTCGTAGGCGAACCCGGCGGCCCGCAGGGCATCCCGGTCCAGGAAGTTGCGGCCGTCCACCACGACCGGCGTTGCCATCCGCGCCCCCACCTCGCCCGCCCAGTCCAGCTCGGCGAACTCGGGCCATTCCGTCACGAGCACCGCCGCGTGGGCACCGTCGAGGGCCTCGAGCGCCGAGCCACAGATCCGTGCGCCCCCCAGCATCTCGCTGGCATTGGTGGCGGCGACGGGGTCGTAGACCCGCACGTTCGCGCCCTCGCCCTGAAGCCGTGCCGCCAGGACGAGGCTGGCAGCCTCGCGCACGTCGTCGGTATCGGGCTTGAAGGCCACGCCGAGCAGCGCCACCTCTCGGTTCACGAGCGGCCCGAGATGCTTCTGGAGCTTTCCGATGGTCCGGCGCTTCTGCAGCTCGTTGACCTCGATGACGGCGGTGAGCAGCTGAAAGTGGTATCCGGAGTTACCGGCGAGCTGCTTGAGGGCCGACACGTCCTTGGGAAAGCAGGAGCCGCCGTAGCCGATCCCCGCCTGCAGGAACTTGCCGCCTATCCGCTCGTCGAGCCCCATCCCGCGGGCCACCTCCTTCACATCGGCGCCCAGCTCCTCGGACACGTTCGCGATCTCGTTGATGAAGGAGATCTTGGTGGCGAGGAAGGCGTTCGAGGCGAGCTTGATCATCTCGGCGCTGGCTACGTCGGTGCGCACGATGGGCGCCCCGAGCGGCTCGTAGAGGGCGGCCACCCGGTCCGCGAATGCGCCCGAGCCGTCGTTTGCTCCCACCACCACCCGGTCGGGGTTCATGAAGTCCTCGACCGCCGTCCCCTCCTTGAGGAACTCCGGGTTGGCCACGTACCCGAGCCCCTCCCGCCGGCGCCCGATCGAAATTCCGGTGCCGACGGGCACCGTGCTCTTCATGACGATCGCATGGTGCGTGGAGTCGCCGAGCGCGCCGAGCACCGCCTCGACGCGGGAGAGGTCGGCATCCCCTGAGTAGGTGGGCGGCGTGTCCACGCAACAGAAGAGCAGCTCCGCTCGCTCGAGTACCTCGCCCATGTCGGTGGTGAAGGTCAGTCGCCCGGCGTTGCGCTCCACGAGCTCCGGCAGCCCGGGCTCGTGCATGGGCACCTCGCCGCGCGTGAGCGACTCCACCTTGTCCGCGAGGATGTCGCGCGCGTAGACCTCGTGGCCGAGCTCCGCAAAGCAGGCGGCCGTGCAGAGGCCGACCCACCCCACGCCGATCACGCCTACTGGTTCCTTTTGGGACATCAGGAGCGGAGGAGGCTACAGACGGCTAGGGAAGCCGCGTAGACCGGGCGATCGCCATCATCTGGCGCTCGCTCAGCGACTGGAGCAAGGTGTTGGACACCCAGTAGACGGCCTTGCGGGTGCGCCACGCCACGATGCGCAGGCGGTCACCGTCGTAGTGCAGCTCGAACTTGCGCTTGCCGACCGTGCGGCTCTCGGAGGCGCTCGCGAGGATCGGCGGGTCCCGCCAGGTGGTGCCCTGGATCCCGTAGTACTCGCCGGGCGGACCCCGCTTGATCACCATCCGGTAGCTCTTGCGCCACTTGCCGTCGAGATCCTGGATCCGGTACACGCGCGGGGAGTCGACGAACACGGAGCCTTTCAGCCGCACGCGCGGGAAGTAGACGGGAAGCCGGCCCCCTGCGCCCCTCTGGATGGCCTGCACCGCCTGCTCCATGCCGGGGCCGGGAGCTCGCTCGAGGCCGCCGTCGCCCCGGTCTCGCCGCTTGCGCGGTTGAGCCTCTCCACGCGGCCCCTCCGTCTCCTCGACGCCGAGGAACTGCTGGACGAGCTTCTGCACTGTGGCGTCGCTGGCCTCCACGTAGCTCGGGGTATTGGTGAGCTCGCTGCCGTCGCTGACGCGGCCCTCGAAGTGCACCTCGCGGATCGGTTGCCCCACCGAGTACACCGCGAGCTTGAGGAGGCCGAGGATCCCCTCTCGGCTCTTGAGCTGCCTGTCCGAGCTGGTGTACTTGCCGAAGATCCTGATCAACCGCTCGCGGTCCTTGATCAGGTTGCCCACGCCAATCTGCTGCTTGGCCTCGCGAAGCAGGTCCTGCTGACGGGCGCCGCGAACCAGATCGGTGTCCTCGTGGCGGAACCGCGCGTACTCGAGCGCCTCCTCGCCACACAGTTTCTGATAGCCCCGGTTCACGTCGATGTAGGCGAATCCCGGGCTGTCGTTGTAGTAGCGGCGATCGATGTCCAGGTAGAGGCAGCCGATGGCGTCGACCGCCCTCTTGAACCCCTTGAAGTCCACGTTGATCACGTGGTTGATCGGGAGGCGCGTGAGCTGCTTGACGGTGTCGAGCGTGAGCTTGGCCCCGCCCTGCTCGTAGGCGGCGTTGAGCTTGTCCGTGCCGTGGCCGGGGATCCGCACCTTGAGGTCGCGGGGTAGCGACATCATGGCCGTGGCCTCCTTCTCGGGATCGAGTCGCACGAGGATGATCGTGTCCGAGCGCGCACCGGTGCCCGCGCCGCCGTCCGTGGCGTTGTCGGGCCGTTTGTCGGATCCGAGCAGCAGGATCGTCTGGGGCTTTCCCGGAGGGACCTTGGCTATCTGGTCGGGGTCGAGCTTCAGATCGGGGCCGGGCTTGATGGCGTCCACCACCCGGTCCACCTCGCGGAAGGCCGCCACCGCGGTGGCCGATGCCGTGGCGAAGACCACCAGGAGACCGCCTAGAAGGAAGCGCTTCCACAGGGACGGTCGCGGAATGTCCTCGAACCTGGGGTTCATGTCAGGCGATCTTGAGCGCGGGCCTGCTGGAGCGCTGAGGGATGAGGTTCACGAACTCCACGAGCGTCCGCCGGTACTGGGCGAGCGACTCGATCGACACCCACTCCTCCGGGCCGTGGTGACCGTCCCCCGAGGGGCCGAACTCCACTCCCGGCGTGCCGGCGTTGAGGAACGAGATCACGTCGGAGGTCCCGTCCCGGCCCACCGCGATGCTCTCGCATATCGGCGTGACGCTGCAGACCGCCTCCGCCAATATCTGGACGTAGGGCTCCTCTCGCGACACCACGATCGGCTCGCGGTGGAAGACCTTGCTGACCTGCGAGTCCCCCTGCTCGCTCATCGCCGCCAGGATCTGATCGGGATCCTGGCCGGGCAGGTAGCGGACGTCGAGGTCGATCGCGCACGTGTCGGGCACGCGGTTCACGGCGTCGCCGCCGACTATCCGGCCGAGGCTGATCGACGGGCGGTCGAACAGCTCCGAGGACTCGCGCGTGAAGGGCAGCGACTCGATCCCGCGGAAGACGTCGACCGCCTTCAGCACGGCGTTGTCGCCTAGCCACGGCGTCGAGCCATGGGCGGAGCGCCCGCTCACGTGGACGCGCACCACGAGCACTCCCTTGGCCTGAACGCCGATGTGGAGGTTGGTGGGCTCGCCGGTGATCGCGAAGTGTCCGGTTATCCCCTGCTCGACCACCCAGTCGGTGCCGCGCTCGGTCTGCTCGTCTGACTCCTCGTCGGAGACGCACGCGAAGTGCACCCGCACCCTGTCCTGGGCGGCCAGGTCGGTGACCGCGCACATCATCGCCGCGAGGCCGCCCTTCATGTCATAGGCCCCGCGCCCGAAGAGTCGGTCGCCAGACACCCAGGGCGTGAACTGCTCGGGGAGCGCGGGCACCACGTCAAGGTGTCCGTGAAAGACCACCGTGGGCCCCGTCTGCGGGCCCACGGTGGCGGTCAGCACCGGGCGGCCGTTGTACGTCTCGCCCTTCACCTCGACATCGCGCGCCTCGAGCCAGCCCTTGATGAACGCGGCGGCGGACTGCATCCCCTCGAGGGAAGCGGTGTCGTAGGTGATCAGGCGCTCGGTGAGAGCGCGTTCATCCACGGGAACGGAGGATAACGGGGAGGGTGGCGGACGCAGGGCCCGGCCGACTCGCGGCTCCGAGCAAGCTGGATGTCATTCGACGCAACGGCCTCGAGAGCTAGTCATCGAGCAGATCGGACAACTGCTCGCGCAGCGTCCGCAGCTCGGCCTCGAGCGCGGCCACGCGTGTCTCCAGCGGGGACGTGGATGGCGGTGCCGCCTCCTGTGCCTCCCTCCTACCCACGTCCTGTGACCGCTGCGCGGGTGGAGCGTCCGCCTGGTCGTCGAGGTCGTCGGAGAGCAGATGCGCGAAGCGCGGTTCCTTCTGGCCGGGGCGCCGCTCGAAGCGCACGGCGAGCCCCTTCTCGGTGAGCCGCGAGAGGGTCTCCTCCACCTCGCTCGCCTCGGTGAAGCGGTGCAGCCGCTCGGCGCGTCCTCTCAGCTCGCCCGGGGTCTGAGGTCCGCGGAGCATCAGCAGGGCGAGCACCGCGAGGTCGGCCTCGGCAACGCCAAGCGCGTCGCCTGCCAGGTGCCGGTACTTGGCGGCGCGGCTGCCCCGGGTGCTTGTGAAGCGAACGAGCCCGTTGCGGCCAAGACGCTCGAGGGCTGCGCGCACGGTGCCCTCGTCATAGTCGACCACCGGGTCGCGGTTGGTCGCCTGATTTGCCGCCAGTCGCACGGCGTTGCGCGTGAGGGGGTATTGCTCGGGGGTCGTGCGGGCCTTCTCGATCAGGCAGCCGAGCACGCGGACCTCGGCCGGCGAAAGATCTCGCCTGATCACGTCCCCTCTCTCCTTTCGGGGAGCCCAGGTCCAGTCATCCGCGGGAAGCTAGAGCGTCGAGGGCGTTGGCACCGAGTGCAGCGTCGACAGGCCCACAGCGCACCGAACTCTTCAACGCGCCGAGGACAACGGCAGAAGGAGATCCTTGCCGACTTGTAGGCTCGCGCCGCTGCGGGTCCTACGCGGATTGCTCGGAGGCGGCCGGCTGGTCCTCGCCCGAGCCGTTGACGGCGCCCTCGCCGACGGCCGCCTCGACGGAGGCGCCGATCGCGTGGAAGCCGCCGTCCACGTGGACGATCTCCCCGGTGATTCCGCGGGCCAGATCGGAGAGCAGGAAGCAGACCGCGTCCGCAACCGGCTCGGGATCACGGACGTCCCAGCCGAGCGGCGCCTGCCTCTGCCACGCCGCCGACAGCTCCTTGAAGCCGGGGATGCCCCCTGCGGCCGGCGTGTCGAGCGGCCCCGCCGACACCAGGTTCACGCGCACCCCGGCCACTCCTAGGTCCCGCGCCAGGTAGCGCCCCACCGCCTCGAGTGCCGCCTTTGACACTCCCATCCAGTCGTATGCCGGCCATGCCACGGATGCATCGAAGTCGAGAGCCACCAGGCCCCCGCCGCCCTGCATCAGTGGCTGTAGCGCCGCGGCCAGCGCCTTGAAGGAGTAGGCGCTCGTCTGGAAGGCCGCGGCGGCGCTGCTTGCCGGGGCGCCGAGGAAGTTTCCCCCGAGCGCGTCCTCGGGGGCGAAGGCAATCGCATGAAGGGCGCCGTCGACCCCGCCCCAGCGGGAGCCCAGCTCCGCGGTGAGTGCCTCGAGGTCCTCGGGGTTGTTCACGTCGAGCTCGAGTACGTCCGGGGGACTCGGAAGCTTTGCGGCGGCCCGCTCGGTCATTCGCCGGCCGCGGCCGAAGCCGGTGAGCAGGACCTCGGCGCCCATCTGCTGCGCGCGCTCGGCCACGGAGAACGCGATGCTCCGGCGGGTGATCACGCCGGTCACCACGATGCGCTTGCCCTCGAGCATCATGAACGGGTCACGCGCATTCCTTCTCGCGCCCACCGTGGTGGGCGATGGCCTCGAGCACGGCCGCGGCTGCGCGGCGGTGACCGATGGCGGAGGGGTGAAAGCCGTCCTTGCCGACGTTGGTGGGGTCGGCCACCCCGGGATGCTCGCTCAGCTCGAGGCAGAGCGCTCCCTGCCTCTCAGCGGCAGCCCGGATCGCGAGGTTCACGCCGGTGATACCGTCCACCACCCGCTTGCGCGTACGCGGGCCGAGATCCGCGAACTTCCCGGGGTCGGGATAGGTGGCCGTGATGAGCGTGGCGCCGGGGAGCTCGCCGCGCAGGCGAGCCAGCAGCGAGTCGAAGCAAGCCTCGAACGCCTCGATGTCGGGGCGCACGGAGAGCAGCACGTCGTTGGCTCCGCACACGAGCGACACGAGCCCGGGCCGTAGCTCGAGCGCAGGAGCGAGCTGGTCCGCGACGACCTCGGCGCAGCTTGCGCCGACGACGGCGAAGTTGTGCAGCTCGACGGGCTCGCCGCGCGCGCTCAGCCCACGCGCGGTCAACTCGGGCCAGGGGACATGGTCCCCGCCCGTGGCCGTGCCCGCGCTGAAGCTGTCGCCGAGGGCGACGTACCGCTCAGGAGAGGGGCTCACAGCGGGACATTCCCCCGCCCGAAGCCGTGACGGTGATCGCCGTCGAACACCCGCAGCGCCCACTGCAGCCGGCCGCGCGTCTCTTGCGGGGTGACAAGCTCATCCACATGACCTTCGGCCACGGCGATCTCGGCCTTCAGCCGTTCGTCGGTGTACTCCGCGGCCAGGCGGTCGCGCTCGGCCACCGGATCGTCTGCGGCGGCGATGTCGCGGCGGTTCACGATGGCAACCGCCTGCTTGGCCCCGACCACGCCGATCTCGGCCCCCTGCCAGGCCAGCACCAGGTCGGCGCCAAGCGACTTCGAGTTCATGGTGATGAAGCCGCCTCCGTAGGCCTTGCGCAGGATGACCGTGATCTTGGGCACCCGCGCCTCGGCGAAGGCGTGCAGGAGCTTGGCGCCATGGCGCAGCACCCCCGCGGCCTCCTGGCCTGTGCCGGGCAGGAAGCCCGGGGTGTCCACGAGCACCACGAGCGGCAGGCCGAACGCGTTGCACGTGCGCACGAAGCGCGCGCCCTTCTGGGCCGAGGCCGCATCGAGCACTCCGCCAAGCCAGCGCGGCTGGCTGGCCACGAAGCCCACCGGCTGTCCGTCGATCCGCCCGAAGGCGGTCACGAGGTTGCGCGCGAACTTGGGAGCCAGCTCGAGCATCTCCGACCCGTCGGAGAGGCCGCGGATCACGTCCTTCACGTCGTACACCTTGCGTGCCTCGGTGGGAACGTGGGCTCCCGGATCCTTTATCACCGGCTCGCAGGCCGGATCGCCGGCGCACGCCTCCCCCGACGCGCTCGGCAGGTACCTCAAGAGATCTCGGGCCATCGACACCGCGTCCGCGTCGTCCTCGGCCTCGAGGTGGCAGACGCCGTTGCGTCCCTGCACCCACGGGCCGCCGAGCTCTGCGCCCGTGACGTCCTCGCCGGTGACCTCCTTCACGACCCCGGGGCCGGTGAGGAACATGCTGGCGGCCTTGGTCATCACCACGAAGTCCCCGAGCGCCGGCGAGTATGCCCCGCCACCCGCCGCCGGGCCGGTGATCACGGCGATCTGCGGCACCCGCCCCGAGAGGAACACCTGCTCGCGGAAGATCTTGCCGTAGCCGTCGAGCGCGGCGATGCCCTCGTCCATCCGCGCTCCCGCGGACTCGACGAACGACACCACCGGCGCGCGCGCGTCGCGGGCCATCTTCAGCAGGCGGACGATGGACTCGCCGTGCGCCGCACCGAGGGAGCCGCCGACGAACGAGCCGTCCTGCGCGTAGCAGAAGACCGGCTTGCCGTTGACCTCGCCGGCGCCCACCACGACGCCGTCGCCGGGAGCGCTTCGCTTCGAGCGCGAGGCCACCTGCGTACGGAACAGGTGCAGCGTGCCCGGGTCACAGAGCCGTTCGAGCCGCGCCAGCGCCGGCAGGCGCTCAGGCTCCTCCTCGACCTCGGGGGCACCTGCAGCGACCTCGGGTAGTACCGCGAGCTTCATGAAGCCTCCAAGCAGATGACCGCGTTGTGTCCGCCAAAGCCGAACGAGTTGGAGATCCCGACGCGCCCGGCGGGCACGTCGGGTAGAGAGCCGGATGCGCCGTTGGCCACCGCCGGTCCGGAAGCTCCCACGGAGGCAAGCTCACGGTCGCCACTTCGCTCGGCGATCGGCTTTGCGGTGTCAGGGACGTAGTCGAGGTCCATGCCTTCTTCGCGCTCCTCCCAGCCGATCGTCGGCGGGGCCAGGCCGGCTCGCAGCGCTAGCAACGTGGCGACCGCCTCGACTGCTCCGGCGGCACCCAGCAGGTGGCCGATGGCGGACTTGGTCGATGACACCGGCACGTGCGCGGCATGGTCGCCGAGAGCGGCCTTGATCGCCTCGGTCTCCGCGCGGTCGTTCATCGGCGTGGAGGTGCCGTGCGCGTTGACGTAGGCGACTTCCTCCGGCTCGACGCCGGCGTCGCCGAGAGCCGCCCGGATCGCCCGCGCGGCACCCTCGCCCGAGGGCTCGGGAGCCGTCAGGTGGTGGGCGTCGGCGGTTGCGCCGTAGCCCGTGAGATAGCCGAGCGGCACGGCGCCGCGCGCGAGCGCGACCTCCTCCGCCTCGATCACGAGCATCCCGGCGCCCTCGCCCATCACGAACCCGTCGCGCCGCGCGTCGAACGGCCGAGAGATCCCGGTGGGAGACAGAGCCGCCATCACCGTGAAGGCGGCGTTCGTGAGCGGCGTGAGCGCGGACTCGGAGCCGCCGACCAGGCATGCGTCGGCGTCGCCGTACTGCACCATCCGCAGCCCGGCGCCGATGGCGTGCGCTCCGGCCGCACAGGCCGAGACCGTGCCGTAGCACTGGCCCTTCAGGTTGTGGCGCATCGCCACCGAGCCGCTGGCGGCGTTGGCCATCAACATCGGGATCGCGAGCGCCGAGATCTTCTTGGCACCATCGTCGCGCAGCACATCGTGCTGGCTCTCGATCGTGCCGATGCCGCCGATGCCCGTGCCGATGATGCAGCCGGTCCGCTCGGGCTCGATGCCCGCGTCCTCCCAGCCCGCCTGCTCGAGCGCCTCGAGCGCGGCCACCTGCGCGAGCTGCGTGAAGCGGTCGGCCCGCTTGGTCTCCTTGCGCGTGAGTCGCTCGCTCGGGTCGAAAGCGTCGCAGCGCCCGAGGCCGTCCTCGATCCCGCTCTCACCCGCGGTCCAGCGATCGATGAGGGCGGGCGCTCCCACGCCCAGCGGGGTCACTGCCCCGACTCCGGTGACTACGACGCGCCTGCTCATGAGGCCCGCTGCTCGATCAGGTCAAGCGCCTGGCCGACGGTCTTCATGCTCTCCATGTCCTTCGCGGTGATCTCGACGCCCCACTCCTCCTCGACGATCTGCGCGAGCTCCACGAGATCGAGGGAGTCCAGGTCGAGGGCCTCGAACTCGGCCTCCGGCTTGATGTCGTCCTTCTCCGCGCCAAGCTCGACGAGAGCTTCCGTCACGCGCTCCTGAATCTGCTCCCTGGTAACTGTTGCTGCCATTTGCCTCTCCTCCTTCGTTGAGTCAGGCGGTCATTCCGCCGTCTACGGTCAAAGTCGTTCCGGTCACGTACGACGCCTCCTCGGAGGCGAGGAAGCGCACGCATGCGGCCACCTCCTCGGGCGTTCCGGCGCGCCGCGCCGGCACCGCCTCGAGAAGCCCGTTCGAGATGTTGTCCGTCATCTCGGTCTGGATGAGCCCAGGGGCCACCGCGTTCACGGTCACCTTGCGACGCGCGACCTCTGCGGCGACTGTGCGAGTCAGTCCGATCAGGCCGGCCTTGGAGGCGGCGTAGTTTGCCTGCCCGGGATTGGCGCGTATGCCAACCACCGAGGCGATGCTGATCACGCGGCCGTGGCGTGCCCGCATCATCGGGCCGATGGCCCGGCGGATGAGCCTGAATGAGCCCGAGAGGTTTGTGTCGAGCGTTTGCGCCCACGCCTCGTCGTCGATCTGGGTCAAGAGGGCGTCGGCGCTCGTGCCGGCATTGTTCACGAGCACGAGCACGGTCCCGAACCGCTCCTGGAGCTCTGCGAGCAGGGCATCGGGGCCGTCGGGATCGGAGATGTCTGCCTGCAGCGCCACGGCCTTGCCGCCCGCCGCCTGGATCTGCTCGACCACCTCGGCGGCCGCGTCCCCATTGCTGTGGTAGTTCACGCCCACGGGCCAGCCCTCGCGGGCGAGTGCGATGGCGGTGGCAGCGCCGATGCCGCGCGAGCCTCCGGTGACGAGCGCGCAGCCCTCACGCATCCTCGACACCCCATTCGATCGTCATCGCGCCCCAGGTGAAGCCTGCTCCGAAGGCGGAGATCAGCACCTTGGCGCCCGGCACGAGCATTCCTGCCCGCTGGGCCTCGACGAGCGCGATCGGAATCGTGGCGGCCGAGGTGTTGGCGTAGCTCCCGATGCAGTCCACCACTCGCTCGGAGGGCAAATTGAGCCGCTCGCCCACGGCACGCAGGATGCGGCCGTTTGCCTGGTGGTAGACGAAGACGTCGATCTCGTCGAGCGTGAGCTCGGCAGCCTCGACGGCCTCCACGGTGGACTCGCTGAGCCGTAGCACCGCGTTCTTGAAGGTGTCCTGGCCCGCCATGTGGATCACGCGCTCGTGGTGGGTGGCGTAGATCAGCTCGGGGCCGTCGACGCCGTCGGAGCTCTGCACGGCGGGGCCCAGGCGTGCCGGTCCGCCGGCCGTCACGATGGCGGCGCCGGCGCCGTCGCCGAACAGGCCGGCGGTGGGCCGGTCGTCGGGGTCGACGACACGGCTCATGATCTCCGCCCCCACGACGAGCACGCGCTCGGCGCGGCCCGACTCGACCTGCCCGGCTGCGAGCGCCAGCGCGGACACGAAGCCCGTGCAGGCGGCGCCGATGTCGATCGCGCCGATCTGCCCCGCTCCCAGCTCGGCGGCCACCCGGGGAGCGGCGTTGGGCAGCATCTCGTCCTGGGTCGTCGTGGCCACCAGCACCAGGTCGAGCTCGGTGGCCTCCATGTCCGCGCTCTCGAGTGCCTCTCGGGCCGCTTCTGCGGCAAGCGCGGAGAGCGTGGCATCCGGCGCGGCGTGATGACGCTCGCGAATGCCGGTGCGAGTCTCGATCCATCCATCGGCGACATCCAGGCGCCGGGAGATCGGCTCGTTGGTAACGACCTGCTCGGGCACGGCCATGCCGAGGCCGGCGATGCCGGCCGTGCGGACGGGGGCAGGAGAGCCGTTGGCGGGCAGCAGAGCGCCCGCGCTGAGTGGTTGACCAGAGCGCATGCCATCACTCTCATCCCCACCAGGCCCCCGAGGTAACGGCTGGGCAGCTCATACCCCCCGTTCGGGGGGTCGCCGAAATCGGCGCATCCGTTGCCTGATCAGAGGCGTTCTTCCTGTCAAAGTCCCGCCTCATGGCCTCTCGCCCCAAGACGGTGCCCGCATCCTCAGCGGGCCCGCGCGCGCGGAGGCGCGGGAGTGCCGGCCCCCGCGCGCGGGGGCGTGGGACCGGGGTGGTCGCGCTCTTCTCGGCCACGCTCTTCCTCAGCGCGGGTCTCACCTTCCTCGTCCAGCCCATGTTCGCGAAGTTCGTGCTGCCTCTGTTCGGCAGCACGCCCGCCGTGTGGAACACCTCGATGCTGTTCTTCCAGACGACGCTCCTCGCCGGCTATCTCTACGCCCACGAGACCACCCGCCGCCTCGGGGTGCGCCGCCAGGCGGCGCTGCACCTCGGGATCCTGCTCGTGCCGCTGTTGGTGTTGCCGATCGGCGTTCCCGACGGCTGGATCCCTGCCGGCGACAGCGATCCGGTGCCGTGGCTGCTCGGCCTGCTGGCGGTAGCGGTCGGGCTTCCCTTCTTCGTGGTGTCGACCACCGCGCCGCTGCTTCAGCGGTGGCTCGCCGCCACCGATCATCCCGCGGCCGCAGACCCCTACTTCCTCTACCGGGCGAGCAACCTCGGGAGCGTGCTCGGCCTGCTCGGCTATCCGCTGGCCGTCGAGCCCTCCCTGCGCCTGGCCGAGCAGGGACGGCTGTGGTCGGCGGGCTATGGGCTGCTCGTGCTGACGGTGCTGGCGTGCGCGGTCGTCGTTTGGCGCTCGCGGAGCGTGGAGGTCGCCGGGGGGCGCGAAGACCCGCTCGGCGCGACGGCGGAGCCCGCGGGCTCCGCCGCCCGGCCAACGCTCACCCGGCGCCTTCGCTGGGTCGGGCTTGCCTTCGTCCCGTCGAGCTTGATGCTCGGCGTGACCGCAACGATCACCACCGACATCGCGCCGATCCCGCTGCTGTGGTCGCTGCCTCTCTCGCTCTATCTCTTCTCGTTCATCCTCGTCTTCGCGCCGGGCGCGCGGGCGGACAGGCTCCACCGGGCGATGGTGCTGGCGTTGCCCGGCGTCGTGCTGCTGATCTCCGTGCTGCTGCTGCTGGGAGTGCGTGGCCCGCTCTGGATCATGGTGCCGATCCACCTGGCGGGCTTCTTCGTCGTGGCCGTGGTGTGCCACGGGGAGCTGGCGCAGGACCGCCCGCCGCCGCGGTGGCTGACCGAGTTCTACCTCCTGATCTCCCTCGGTGGGGCGCTCGGCGGCGTGTTCAACGCGATCGTGGCGCCGGCGCTGTTCCACTCCCTTGCGGAGTACCCGATCGCGCTCGTGCTCGCAGCGCTCTGCCTGCCGGCGCGCCCGCCGCGCATCCCGCCGGGCCCCTATGCGCGCTGGCTGGACCTAGGGCTGCCGCTGGCCCTCGGGACGATGGTCGCGCTGATGGTCTCGCTCAGCGAGCTCGCCGAGGCAGACGCGCAGCAGTACGGCAAGATGTTCGCCTTCGGCATGGCGGCGGGGGTGGCCGTCAACTTCATCCGCCGCCCGCTCCGCTTCGGACTGTCGGTGGGAGCGATCGTGCTGGCGGTCGCGCTGGCCGCGGCCCCGGACGAGCGGGAGCTGCACCGCGAGCGGAGCTTCTTCGGCGTTTACCGCGTAACGACAGCAGAGGGCGGCGATCTGCACCGGCTCGTTCACGGCACCACCACCCACGGTGCCCAGGACTTCTCTCCCGGACGCGAGCGCACGCCGATCAGCTACTACCACCGCCGCTCTCCGATCGGCCAAGTGCTCAGCGTCATGCCCCCGAGCGTGACGACGCGGGCCGCGATCATCGGCCTCGGCACCGGTTCCGTGGCCTGCTACAGCAAGCCGGGCGAGCGATGGACCTTCTACGAGATAGATCCGACCGTCGAGCGCATCGCCCGCGACCCGCGCTTCTTCACCTACCTGCGCGTCTGCCCGGGGGAGTTCGACGTGGTCCTCGGCGACGCCCGGCTAAGGCTGCCGGCCGCCGCCAGTCGGGGCTACGGATTGATAATGGCCGATGCGTTCAGCTCGGACGCGGTTCCCATCCACCTCATCACCCGCGAGGCGCTGGCGCTCTACCGCTCGAAGCTGCGCGAGGACGGAATCCTCGCCTTCAACGTGTCGAACAGCTACGTGGCCCTGGAGCCCGTCCTCGGAAACCTCGCCCGTGACGCGCGGATGGCCTGCGTCGCTCAGGAGGACGGACGGAGCGGCAAGGACGGGGTGGCCGAGACGGACGCCTCGGACTGGGTGGTGATGGCAAGGCACACGCGGGACCTGCGGGCGGTGGCCTCCGATCCCCGCTGGCAAGACTGCCGGCGCTCCCCCGGCAGCGCCCCATGGACCGACGACTACTCGAACCTGCTCGGCGCGCTCGACCTGAGCCGCTGAGGCTCGCAATAGGGGGGCCTCGCGAAGCGCCGCAGCTGCCTCCGGGTTGGCCCGCGGTTAAGCACGGAGCAGGGCGCGTTGCGTCCGGTTCCGGCTCGGATGTAGAGTCGGGCGGCGATGCGATGGAGCATGACCGGCTTGGGAGCTCTTGTCGGCGTTCTGGCCCTCACGGGATGCGGATCCGCGGACAAGAAGGAGTACCTCCGCGAGGCCAACACGATCTGCGCCGCCGCGGACAAGCGCCTCGGTGAGACCAAGAGGCCGCGCTCCCTCGCTCGGCTGGCGGACGTCGCCAAGCGGGAGATCGCCATCCGCGAGGACGCCCTCACCCAGCTCGGCGAGCTGGCCCCGCCCACGGACATCGCCGGCGGTGCCAACGAGACCTTCAAGGATCTCGAGACGCGTCACGAACGTGCCCTGGCGGTCGAGAAGGCCGCCGAGGACAAGGACCGAGCGGAGCTCCGCAAGGTCGAGCGGGAGGGAAGCAAGGAGTTCGGGGTCGAGGCTGAGCGGGCGAGGGCTGTCGGCTTGCGCGACTGCGCCGAGTTCTGACTCCTCGACCGCCACGGGATCCCGAGGAACCGCCAGGGGGATTAGTTTCCCTTCGCGCCAGCGGGGTAGTCCTCTCGAATCCAATCGCAAGGGGTGCCGCATGGCCGAGGGAACGGGATTCGAGCGTCATCTGACGGCCGAGTCGAAGGATGCAAAGAAGACCACCGAGTTCAGGCTCACGGTCGTGGTCATACTCCTCATCCTGATCAGCGCCTTCATGATCAAGGGCGGGGACTCCGGTGGCGATGAGTTCATCGCACGTCAGGCATGGCTCTATGTGGCGATCCTGACGGGTGCCTACTCGATCGGTCGCGGGTTTGCCAAGTCGGGCGTCCGGGAGTACCCCGCGGACCTCGGCGATCGCCGCAACGAGAAGAAGTAGCTAGGAGCCTTCGCCCCCGATCGCGAGGAAGGCCTCGGCCCGCTTGATCTCGCGGCGGCGGCGGTCCTGCTCCTCGCTGCCCTCCTCGGCGTTCTCGAGCCCCTGACGCGCCTCCTCGAGGCGAGACTCGAGCGCGGGACGGTCTATCTCGTCCACTCGCAGGGCATCCTCCACGATCAGTAGCGCGGAGTTGTCCACCACCTGCAGGTAGCCCTCACCCTGCGCGAACCGATCGACCTCCGCGGACCCCGGATTTTCGGAGCCGCTCTTGTAGAGCTTGAGCTCGGTGGGCTCGAGCATCGCCATCAGCGGGGCGTGGTTGGCCAGCACGCCCAGCGAGCCGGTCGCGGTGCGGGTGGAGATCATCTCCACCTCGCCTTGGTAGACCTGACCTTCCGGGGTCAGGACCTCGGCGGGGTACGAGGACCGGGCCATCAGTCCTTGTCGCCCTCGGCGTCGTCGGAGTCGTCCCCGGCTTCCGCGCTCGGCTTGTCGCCGTCGTCGCCCTTCGCCTCCGTGCTCTCCTCATCGGCGTCGCCCTTCGCCTCCGTGCTCTCTTCGTCGGTGTCACCCTCATCGTCGTCGCTGCCGGCCTTGGCGCCCTTGCCGCCGTCCTCGTCCTTCACCTCGTCGATCGAGCCCTTCATGTAGAAGGCCTTCTCAGGCAGGTCGTCGTACTCGCCGGCCACGATCTCCTTGAAGGAGCGGACCGTGTCCTCGATCTTGACGTACTTGCCCGGCGAGCCGGTGAATGCCTCGGCCACGAAGAAGGGCTGGGACAGGAAGCGCTCCACCTTGCGCGCGCGCTGGACCACGATCTTGTCCTCGTCCGACAGCTCATCGATGCCGAGGATCGCGATGATGTCCTGGAGCTCCTTGTAGCGCTGCAGGATCTCCTTGACCTCCGTGGCCACCTCGTAGTGCTCCTTGCCCACGATGTCCGGCTTGAGGATCGTGGAGGTCGAGTCGAGCGGGTCGACCGCCGGGTAGATGCCCTTCTCCGAGATCGAGCGGGAGAGCACCGTCGTCGCGTTCAGGTGGGCGAACACCGAGGCGGGAGCGGGGTCGGTGAGGTCGTCGGCCGGCACGTAGACGGCCTGGACGGAGGTCACCGAGCCCTGCTGGGTGGAGGTGATCCGCTCCTGGAGCTCACCCATCTCGGTCTCGAGCGTGGGCTGGTAGCCCACCTGCGAGGGCATGCGGCCCAGCAGCGCCGAGACCTCCGAGCCAGCCTGCACGAAGCGGAAGATGTTGTCGATGAAGAGCAGCACGTCCTGCCCTTCCTCGTCGCGGAAGTACTCCGCCATCGTCAGGCCCGACAGGGCGACCCGCATGCGCGCCCCGGGCGGCTCGTTCATCTGGCCGAAGACGAGCATCGTCTTGTCGATCACGCCCGACTCTTTCATCTCGAGCCAGAGGTCATTGCCCTCGCGCGAGCGCTCGCCCACGCCGCAGAAGGCCGACAGGCCACCGTGCTCCTTGGCGAGGTTGTTGATCAACTCCTGGATCAGCACGGTCTTGCCCACGCCCGCTCCGCCGAAGAGCCCGACCTTGCCGCCCTTCGCGTAGGGCGCCAGCAGGTCCACCACCTTGATGCCGGTCTCGAAGATCTCGCGCGTCGGGGTGAGGTTCTCGACGGTCGGCGCCCCACGGTGGATCGGCCAGCGATCGTCGTACTCCACGTCGCCCGCCTCGTCGATCGAGTCGCCGAGCAGGTTGAAGATACGCCCGAGCGTGCCCTTGCCCACCGGGACGGTGATCGGCCCGCCGGTGTCGCGGATCTCGGCGCCGCGGCTGAGGCCGTCGGTGGCGTCCATCGCCACCGCCCGGACGCGGTTGTCGCCGATGTGCTGCTGTACCTCGAGCACGAGCCGGACGGGCTCGCCACCGTCGTCCGCGGCCGGGATCTCGGTCTCGAGCGCGTTGTAGATGTCGGGCAGGTGGTCCTCGAACACGGCCTCGAGCACCACACCGGTGATCTCCTCGACCCTGCCGATCTTCACATCCTCCGACGTAGCTTCGTCGGTCGACGTAGCTTCCTCGGTCGAAGTAGCTTCCTCGGTTGGCTTAGCTGCAGCTTCCACGGTGACTCCTAGCTGATGACTGGTGGGATTGGGGACGGAGACCCGGGCATCAGGAGAGGCCCTCGGCCCCGGCAACCACTTCCATGATCTCTTGGGTGATCTCGGCTTGGCGCTGGCGGTTCATCTCGAGCGTCAGATCATCGATCATCTCGCCCGCGTTCTCCTGCGCGCTGCGCATCGCGCTCATGCGTGCCCCATGCTCCGATGCGGTCGACTCCAGTAGGGCCCTGAAGATCGTGATCTCGATGAAGTCCGGCACGAGCCGCTGAAGGATCTCCTCGGGCTCGGGCTCGTAGATCCAGAGCGAGCGGTGATGATCGACCTCGGACCCATCGTGGTCCGATGCATCCTCCTCATCGACCTCGCCCTCGGCCTCGGCCAGGACCTGCGCCATCTCCTGAAGTGGCAGCAGGACGTTCTCCCGCACCGTCTGCGTAAGCGGTGACTCGTAGTGGTTGAAGATAATCTCCACGCGGTCGACCTTCCCGTCCACGTACTGGGTGGCGACGTCACCCGCGATGTCGCGCGCGTTCGCAAATGCGGGCCGGTCGGTGAAGCCCTGGTGGGCCACGGCGACGTCGAAGCCACGGAACTCGAGCGACGAGACCCCGCGCTTGCCCGACGCGTACCAGACGACCTCCTTGCCTTCTGCCTTCAACTCGGCGGCGCGGCGGTTGCCGGCGCGCACTATCTGCGAGTTGAACGCGCCGGCCAACCCGCGGTCGCCGGTGATCAGCAGGAGCCCGACGCGCTTCACCTCGTCGTGCTCCTCGAGCAGCGGCAGGTTCGGGATGCTCTCCACGGCCTCGACCGTCCGGCGGGTCATCCGGCGCACGGCCCGGGCATAGGGTCTCAGCGCCTCGATTCTCTGCTCGGCCCGGCGCAGCCGCGCCGCAGCCACCATCTCCATCGCGCGGGTGATCTTCTGGATGTTCTTCACCGAGGAGATCCGGCTCTTGACGTCCTTTTGCGAGGCCATGGTTCAGTTGCGCTGAGAGGCGGCCGGCATCAGGCCGGCGCCGCCGCCTCTTCCTCTTCCTCCTCGCCCGCCTGGTCCGCGTCGTCGTCGGCCGCGCCGTCGTCGCCGCTCGTTCGGCCCTCCTTGCCGCGCTCCTCCTCCGAGTGCACGCGGTCAGACTCGCCCTCCTCGATCGGGTTGCCCTCCTCGTCGAAGTCGGGGCCGAAGTCGTCGATCGCCTCGGCGATCGCGTCCCCGAGCTCCTTCTCGATGTCATCCTCCCACTCACCGTCCGCGAGGTCCTCCATCAGATCGGAGTTCTCGGCGTGCAACCGCTGGAGGAGCGCCTCGTGGAACTCCTGGATCCGCTCGACCTTGATGCGGTCGAGATAGCCGCCCGTGCCGGAGTAGATGGCCGCGACCTGGTCGGCGGCCTTCCACGGCTTCAGCTCGGCCTGGTTCAGGGTCTCGACCAGGCGCTCGCCGCGCGACAGCGTGGCCTGGGTATCGGCGTCGAGCTCCGAGCCGAACTGAGCGAAGGCCTCCAGCTCGCGGAACTGGGACAGCTCGAGGCGCAGCTTGCCGGCCACCTTCTTCATGGCCTTGGGCTGGGCGGCGCCGCCCACGCGCGAGACGGACAGGCCCACGTTGATGGCCGGCCGCACGCCCGAGCGGAACAGGTCGCCCTCGAGGAAGATCTGGCCGTCGGTGATGGAGATGACGTTCGTGGGGATGTAAGCCGCCACGTCACCAGCCTGCGTCTCGATGATCGGTAGCGCGGTGAGCGAGCCGCCGCCGAGATCGTCGTTCAGCTTCACCGCGCGCTCCAGCAGGCGGGAGTGCAGGTAGAACACGTCACCCGGGTAGGCCTCGCGCCCCGGCGGGCGGCGCAGGAGCAGCGACATCTGGCGGTATGCGTACGCGTGCTTGGTCAAGTCGTCGTAGATGCATAGCGCGTGCCGGCCCTCGTGGAGGAAGTGCTCCCCGATCGCGCAGCCCGCATAGGGGGCCATGAACTTGATCGGCGCGGCCTGGTCGGCCGACGCCGCGATGATGATCGTGTTGTCCATCGCGTTGTGGTCGGCGAGGGTCTCGGCCACCTCGACCACCGTGGACATCCGCTGGCCGATCGCCACGTAGATGCAGATGAGGTCGGAGTCGCGGTTGTTGATGATCGTGTCGATCGCGAGCTGGGTCTTGCCGGTCTGGCGGTCTCCGATGATCAGCTCGCGCTGGCCGCGGCCGATGGCCGTCATCGAGTCGATCGCCTTGATGCCCGTCTGCATCGGATCGATCACCGGCTGGCGCTGGACGACGCCCGGCGCCTTGTGCTCCGCGGGCCGCATCGCGGAGGCGTTCACGTCCCCCTTGCCGTCGAGCGGAGTGCCCAACGGGTCCACGATGCGCCCCAGCAGCTCATCCCCGACCGGGATCTCGAGCAGCTTGCCGGTGCGCTTGACCGTGTCGCCCTCCTCGATCTTGTCCCAGTCGCCGAACAGCACGAGGCCGACGTTGTCGGACTCGAGGTTGAGCGCGAGGCCGGTGACGTCGTGGGGCAGGTCGAGCATCTCGAGCGACATGCAGTTGTCGAGCCCGTGGACGCGCGAGATGCCGTCGGCGATCGACAGCACGGTGCCCACCTCGGAGAGGTTGGCCTCCCCGTCGTCGAGGCCCTCGATGCGGCTCTTGAGGATGCTGGTGATCTCGTCTGGCTTGATCTGCATGGTTCTCGGACCTTTCTACGCCGCCGCGGCGACGCTCTTTCTCAGTTGCTCGAGCCGGTTGCGCACGCTGGCGTCCAGCACCATGTTGCCCACTTGGAGCACGAGTCCGCCGAGCACGTCGCGATCGACCGTGCTCGACAGCTCGACACGTTGGCCGGTCTGATCCTCGATGCGCTTGCCGATGCCCTCCACCAGCTCTCGGTCGAGCTCTACCGCACTGGTGACCGTGACGGGCAGCAGCTTGTTCTCCTCGCGCCAGAGGTCGTCGAAGGCGCGCCTGATCCTGAAAATCGCCGGCAGCCGGTGCCGCTCGGCCAGCAGCTCCAGGAAGCGCATGAAGTTGTCGTCGGCGTCCTCGACCAGCTTCGCGATCCCCTCCTTCTTCTCCTGTGCGGAGAAGTAGGGCGAGAAGAAGAAGACACGCAGGTCGTTCGAGTCGTTCAGGGCATCGGCGAACTCGCCGAGCTCGTCGTGCACGCGGTCGAGGTCGCCCTGCTCCTTGGCGACATCGAACAGCGAGCGTGAGTAGACCTCGGCGATCTCTTCCATCAGTGGTCTCTCCGGGCCACTACTTGCTCTCCGCGCTGCCGTTTGCCTGCCCGTTCTGCTTCTCCCCCGCGAGGGCGGAGAAGTCGACCTCTCCCAGGGCCTCCTCGATGAGACGCCGGTGGTCCTCGTCGTCGAGCGACTTGCGGGTCACCTTCTCCGTGGCGATGAGCGTGAGGCCTGCCACCTCCTTGCGGATCTCGTCAAGCGCCCGGCGCGTCTCGTTGGCGATGTCCTTCCTGGTGGACTCCATGAGCTCGTCGCGGTACTGCTTGGCCGATACCTTCGCCTCGTCCTGGTGGGCCTCGGCGGCTCTCTTCGCGCGGGCCACGATGTCGTCGGCCTGCTCGCGGGCCTCCTTCAGCCGTGCGCGGTACTCCTCGAGCAGGTTGTCGGCCTCCTCCTTGGTCTTCAGGGCCGAGTCGATCGACTCGTCGATGGCCTTCCGACGCTTGTCGAGCGCGGTGGCGATTCGCGGGAACGCCAGCTTGCTGAGCACGTAATAGGTGACGCCGAAGGCGATCAGCGTCCAGAGCATCAGGCCGAGGCCCGGCGTGACGAGGAAGCTGCCGCCCTCCTCCTTCTTGGCCGCCGCGAGCAGCAGGGTCAGTCCCATGTCGGGAAAGGCTCCCATGTCCCTAGAGGAAGAACGCGATCAGGCCGAAGATGAAGGCGTAGAAGACGATCGCCTCCGTGAGGGCGAACCCGAGCCACTGGATGCTCGTGATCTCCTCACGCATCTCCGGCTGGCGCGTGACCGATTCGATCACCTTGCCGAAGATGTAGCCGACTCCGATGCCCGGCCCGATCGTTCCCAGGCCGGCGCCCACGCCGAGCGCGATGGACTTGAGGCCATCCGCCGTCGTCTTCTTCGCCGCGGCCATTTCGGTTAGCGCTCCGATGTCCACCATGTCGATCATGGTCGTTCCTCCTTAGTGGCCCTCGGCGGCGGTGGCCGAGCCGAGGTAGATGGATGTGAGGGTTGCGAAGATGAAGGCCTGAAGCCCGGCGATCAGGACGACCTCGAACATGAAGAAGGTGATCGCGATCGGCAGCGTGAAGACGCCGAGCGCCGCGAATCCCAGCAGGACCACGAGCCCACCGCCCATGAACAGGATCAACAGGTGGCCGGCCAGGATGTTGGCGAACAGTCGCACCGAGAGCGAGATGATCCGGACGAAGTGGGAGATGGACTCGATCGCGAAGATCGGTATCGCTGCGGGCCCCTTGACCCCGGCGGGCACCCAGGTCTTGAGGTAGCCCCGGAACCCGTGGGTCCGGATGCCCTCGATGTGGTAGGCAAACCAGACCATGAGCGTGAGCACGAGCGGCACCGACAGGTTGGCGGTGGCGGCGTAGATCGCGAATGACGGCACGGCAAGGCCGAAGATGCTCACCGTGTGCTCGGTGTTCGTCGGCAGCGGTATGTACCCGATCAGGTTGGAGATGAGGATGAAGAAGAAGAGGGTGCCGATGAACGGAAACCACTTCAACGCCATCTTGTCGTCCATGTTGCCGCGGGTGATCTGATTGCGAGCCAGGTCGTAGGTGGCCTCCACCGCCGTCTGGACGCGGTTGGGGCGGTCCTCCATGCGCTTGGCGATGTAGAGCATCACCGCGGTGGTCAGCGCGCATGCGATGAGCAGGTAGAGCACCGCCTTGTTGATGCTCATGTCGAGCGGGCCGAACTTCAGATCGACCCAGTTCTCGAGCTTGAACTCGTTCTGGGGCTGAAACTCCTCGTTCTGGCCCTCACTCGGGGCGATGAAGTTGACGAGGATGGCCAGGGCGACGAGGCTGCCGAAGACGAGGAGGATCTTCTTGCCCCGCCCCAGCGCCATGAAGCGCTCCTTCATCGTGGCGGCCTCGGCATGTCGAAGGGCCGTACCACCATCTGAGCCGCGAAGTAGATGGTGAACAGCGATATGCAGAGAAGCGCCGCGGCCAACCCGTCCTCGCGCGAGCCGGCGAGCCCCACCGCGAAGATCGACCCCGCGACGAGCCAGCCCCGGCCTATCATGCTGCCCGCCAGGACGCCGACGACCGTGCGCGGATCCTCGGTCTTCTTGGCCTTGGCGGTTGCGAGCGCGTCGATGCCGCGCTGGAGGAGCCAGGCGGCGGCCGCGACGGCGTAGCCGAGCATCGGCAGTCCGGCGAACACGAACAGCGGCAGGGCGAGTGCGAGGACGACGAGGTCGAGATAGCGCAGGACGGTGAGGCCAATTCCGGCCTCATTTGGCTCTTGGGTCGTATCCAGGGCGTGCGCTGACAAAGGTGGTGGTTCCCCTGCGGGCCAGTGACTCTATATGAGGCATGGGTACCGTGTCCGCTCGTGCCCGATGGCTCCTTTGGGGCGCTCGGACGACGGGTCGCGAGCGCACGCACTACGCGCCCGTCCAACTTGCCTCCCGTGCATCGCCACGGCTCATCGGATATAGGTCTGGATGAGCGACCTCGCCGATGTGGTTTCAGCGACAGATCGAGCTTGCGCCCCGGCCTCGCGGCTTTCACCTCGTGACCAACGAGGTGGTCGGGGCAATCCCCGAGATCGCCGACCTCCGGGTCGGGCTGGCACACCTTCACATCCTCCACACCTCCGCGTCCCTGACCCTCAACGAGAATGCGAGCCCCGACGTGCGGCGCGACTTCGAGTCGTGGTTCAACCATGCGGTGCCCGCAGACGCGCCCTTCTGGACGCACACGCTCGAGGGCCCCGACGACATGCCCGCGCACATCAAGGCCTCGCTGCTCGGGCCGTCGCTCACCCTGCCGGTAGGCGACGGGCGCCTCAGGCTCGGCACCTGGCAGGGCGTCTACCTGTGTGAGCACCGCGACTCGGGCGGGGCGAGGTCGCTGGTGGTGACGCTCACCGGCGAGTAGGCCGCGCCGCCATCCACCGGATCTGCGAACATGTGTTCGTGCGATGGGATGAGCTGAAGCTCGCGGAGGAGGAGCGCCGCTCCCTGCCCGGTTACCGTGACCCGGCGGCCGTTCGTACCTTCGACGCCCCCGAGGCGCTCGACACCCGCTTCTATGAGGTAAGGGCCAGGTCGGCGCTCAACCGGGTGCCCGAGCGCTCGGCGATGCCGTTCCGGTGGACGGTGAATCCCTACCGGGGATGTAGCCATGCCTGCGTTTTTTGCTTCGCCAGGCCCACCCACAAGTACCTTGACCTCGATCCGGGCCGCGACTTCGAGCGCGAGATCGTGGTGAAGGTGAACGCGCCCGAGCTGGTGCGCGCAGAGCTCGCGCGACCCTCGTGGAAGCGCGAGCACGTGGCCATGGGGACCAACACCGACCCCTACCAATGGGTCGAGGGGCGATACAGGCTGATGCCGGGCATCTGGGAGGCGCTGCGCGACTCGGGCACCCCGGGGTCGATCCTCACGAAGTCGCCGCTGTTGCTCCGTGATATCGAGCTCATGAAGCAGGTGCCGGGGATCAGCGCCAACCTCTCGGTGCCTACCCTCGACGAGAAGGCGTGGCGTGCCACCGAGCCGCACACGCCCCACCCCCGGAAGCGCCTCGAGGCCGTCGCGGAGCTCAACCGCGCCGGCATCCCCTGCGGGATCCTCATCGCCCCGCTGATGCCTGGCGTCAACGACCACCCGCGCCAGGTCGAGCAGATCCTCGCGCTTGCGGCGGAGGCGGGCGCCGTCGAGGTGGGTGGCATCGCCCTGCACCTGCGCGGTGAGGTGAGGGAGATCTTCTTTGCCTGGCTGCGCGAGCACCGCCCCGACCTGATCGAGCGATACGAGCGCCTCTATGCCCGGGGCGCCTATGTTCCGCGCCAGGAGAAGGAGCGGCTCGCGCGGCTCGCGCAAAGGCCCGGGCTGAAGGCACGAAGGTACATCCGGTCCGGACGCGACGTCGGTGCCGCCGAGCGCTCACCGGGACTTGGGCAGGGAGGCGGCAGCAGCCATGGTCCTCCGGAGCAGCCGTCCCTGTTCTGAGGTCGGCTGCCTGAGTCCCCAGCCTAGGGCTCGACCGGCTCGAACTCGCCCGTCTCCACCTCGCGGGCGATCTCCTCCTCGATCTCCTGTTCGCTCAGCTCCTGCCTTCGCAGCTGACGCTCACGGAAGCGACGGAACTTGAGGATCTCGAGTACCACGACCAGGTAGAGGCTCGCCGCCAGAGCCAGCACTCCGAACCCCGCCATGACCGCGGCCCAGCCGGTGTTCAACGTGCCGTCGTCCTCGGAGTAGGGCACGAACCGCAGGGCGAGCGCGAGGGCCGCGAGGGAGATCGTCCATGCGTAGAGGTAGAGCACGGTGCGACGCTGGGAGAAGCCGATGTTCGCGAAGCGGTGGTGGAAGTGCCATCGGTCGGCGGAGTAGACGGGGCGGCGGTGCTTGATTCGCTTGGCCACGACAAAGCCCGCATCGAGAGCGGGGACGGCCAGGATCACGAGCGGGAAGAAGAGGGCCACCACGGCGGCGGTCTTCAGCACCCCCTGGACGGCGATCACCGCGAGCAGGAACCCGAGCAGGTTGGAGCCCGAGTCCCCCATGAAGACCGAGGCAGGGTGAAAGTTATGGCGAAGGAAGCCCACGGAGGCCCCCGCGGTGGCCGCCGCCAGCACGCCCGCGTCCACTCGATCGAGGGACAGCGCTATGACCGCGAACGTGGCGGCCGCGATCGTGCACACGCCTGCGGCCAGGCCGTCCACCCCGTCGGTGAAGTTCACGACGTTCATCACCGCCACCATCCCGAGCAGGGTCAGCGGGATGCCCCATTGGCCGAAGTCCAGCGGCTCGAGGAAGGGCAGCGTGATGTTCTCAACGCGCACGTCGGCCAGCACGGGCGCGAGCGCCGCAACGAACTGCCCCGCGAGCTTGACCACCGGCGAGAGCCCGTCCTCCTTGGCGTCGTCCACCGCGCCGACTAGCGCGATGAGGGCGCCGCCGCCGAGAATGGCCCGCGTCTCCCGGCTCCAGGGCAGGAAGAGGACGCCCGCCAGCAGGACGCCCGCCAGGATCGCCAGCCCCCCCAGCCTCGGTGTCGGGCTCAGGTGGAGACTTCGTCCCCCGGGGCGATCGATCGCCCCCACCCGGTGCGCCAGCCGGCCCGCGAGCGGAGTGGCGAGAAGCCCGACGAGCGCCGCGACCAGGAACGCCCAGAGCGCATCGAGATACTCCATCCCGGCCGCACCTTACCGCCGCGGCAGGCTGCCCAAATCGGATCCTGAAGACGCCGGCGACGAGGCGCCGCGGCCTAGCCGTGGCGCCTGAGAGCGGCCCGGTGGCGGAAGGTCACTCGCCGCAGCTCCCGGTCGGGAGCCCGGCGGCTCGCCAGGCCTGGAAACCGCCGACCAGATCGGTGGCCGACTCGAAGCCGAGCCGCTGGAGGCTGGCGGCGGCGAGGCTCGACTGGTATCCCTCGTCGCACATGACGATCACCTGGCGACCGAAGTCCGCGAAGCGTGAGTCGTGGGCCGGGGAGGATGGGTCCGCACGCCATTCGAGCACGTTCCTCGGGAAGTAGGCCGCCCCGGCGACCACGCCGTCGCGGGCACGCTGAGCCTCGGAGCGGATGTCCACGATGAGCCCTCCGGCCGCCAGGGCCTCCCGGGCCTCCTCAGGCGTCATGCGCTCGAGGCCGGCGCGCGCCCGTCCGAGCATCTCGTCGATGGTCTCGCGGCCCGCCATGGTCACGCCGGTGGCAGTACCCAGAACGCCACCACCGCGTACTGAAGCCCGGCAGCCACCACCACCAGCACGTGGAACACCTCGTGGTAGCCGAAGACCGCCGGCACGGGGTCCGGGCGCCGCAGCGTGTAGACGAGCGCGCCGGTCGTGTAGAGGACCCCTCCCGTGGCGACCATGCCGGCGGGGATGACTCCCAGGTCGCGGAACAGCTGCGGCGCCGCGACCACCACCACCCAACCGAGGGCCACGTAGATCGCGGTGATCAGCCACTGGGGGGCGTCGATCCAGACGAGCTTCAGGACGATGCCCCCCGCCGCACCCGCCCAGACCACCGCAAGGATCACGTCGCCGAGCGTCCCGTCGATCACGAGCAGCGCGAACGGCGTGTAGGACCCCGCGATCAGCAGGAAGATGGCCGAGTGATCGAGCCGCCGCATCCAGCGACGGGCTGCCGCCGAGCGCCAGTTCACGCGGTGATAGAGGGCGCTCGAGCCGAACAGGACCACCACGCAGAGGGCATACACGAGCGCTGCGGCCATGGCACGTCTGGATGGCGCGGTCAGGACGAGGGCAGCCCCCAGGGCGATCGAAACGAAGAAGGCCCATTGATGTGAGACTCCGCGCAGCCGCGGCTTCACCGCAAGCGGCGACTCTTGAACGGGTGAGCGAGCTGCCCCCGGCACGGACGGGAGAATAGACCGCGTCGACGTTTGCCCGACGCGCCGGTCACGTCGGCCGCCGCTGATCCGGCGACCGACACGTACGCTGTCGCTCGGCTTGCCGGCTCTCGCAAGTCGATCGTGCAAGGGTCGACCCCGTCTATCGCGGCGCCGGCGGCTCCCGCAACTGATCGGCGTCGGTGAAGAAGCCGCGGTACCCCAGGGACGTAGCGATGAGCGCGGCGAGCGAGACGCTTCCGAGCAGCACCCACAGCAGGATCAGCTGCAACCGCACGGCGTCGAGCGGCTCGGCGCCCGCCACCAGCATCCCGACCATGGTGCCGGGGAAGAAGACGACGCCCGTGGTCTTGGTCGAGTCGATCAGCGGGATCAGCCCGGAGCGCAAGCTGCGGCTCACGAGACCCGTGGCCGCCTGCCCCGCGGTCGCGCCGAGCGCCAACGTCGCCTCGATCTGGCGCGCCTGGCCCGATACCTCGTCGGCCAGGCGGTTGAGGGCCACGGCGGCGGCCGTCATCGAGTTGCCGATAACCATGCCTCCCACCGGCACGAGGTAGCGGGGCTGGGCCTCGAAGACCCCGAGCACCAGCACGAGCCCGAGCGTGATCCCCGCGGCACTCGACAGGGCGAGCACGATCGGCACGAGCGCGCCGGGCACGGCACGGGCCCGGTTGCGGGCGGTGGCGGCGCCGAAGCCCACCATCACCGCCAACAGCAGCCCCACGAGCCACAGACTGTCGGAGTCGAAGATGGCCTGGATCACGTATCCGATAGCGGTGAGCTGCAGAAAGGAGCGCAGCACGGCCAGCCCGAGGTCGGACTCGAGGTCGGCGCGCCGCCACAGCGACACCCCGGCCGCAATCGCCACGAGCACGAGCGAGGCCGCGACCTCGGCGAGTGTCACGTCCACGCTCACGCTGCCACCCGCCCGTCTGAGAGCCGCACCGTGCGGCGCGCGAGCCGCTGGGCCTGGCCCCTGTCGTGGGTCACGATCACCGCCGACACACCGAGCTCGCTGACCAGTCGCGCGAGCGTGGCCTCAACGCCGGCCTGCGTGCGCTCGTCGAGCGCGGAGGTGGGCTCGTCGAGCAGCATCACCTCGGGCTCGAGCGCGAGCGCGCGCGCGAGCATCACCCGCTGCTGCTCCCCGACGGAGAGGCGCTCGCCCTCACGGTCGGCATACGCGGCGCTCAACCCGGCAAGCTCGAGGCAGCGAGCCACGTCCGCGTCGCGCGCGCGGAGGCTCGGCCCGTAGGACACGTTGTGGGCCACGGTCCCCGGCAGGAGCGCCGGCAGCTGGGGCACCAGGCACGCGCGCCGGCGCAGGTCGTGGGGATCGAGGGAACGCACGTCCTCGCCGCGAAAGCGAACGCTCCCGCGCTCGGGCTCGGCCAGCCGGTTCAGCAACCGCAGGAGCGTCGACTTTCCAGATCCCGAGGGGCCCAGCAGGGCTGTGACCCCCTCCCCGATCTCGAGCTCGAGCCCGTCGAGCACGGGCTGCCCGCCGCGCGAGGCCGTGACCTGCTCGAGGGTGAACAGGCCGGGCGCCACGGCTACCGGCGCTACGGGAGCTGGGGATACAGGGGATGGCGCTCGGCGAGGGCGCGCGTCCGCTCTGACAGCTCGGCCTGCGCCCCGTCGGAGAAATCGCCCGTCAGGGCCGCGGCCACGACGCTGCCGATCTCGCGGAAGTCCTCCTCGCCGAAGCCGCGCGTGGCGAGCGCGGGTGTGCCCACCCTCAGACCGGAGGAAACGGCGGGGGGCCGCGGGTCGAACGGGACGGCGTTGCGGTTGACGGTGATGCCTATGGCGGCCAGGCGGTCCTCGGCCTGCCGACCGTCGAGATCGGAGTCGCGCAGGTCCACCAGCACGAGATGAACGTCCGTCCCGCCGGTGAGCACGTTCACGCCAGCCGCCATCAACTGCTCGGCGAGCGCCGCCGCGCCGGCGCGCGTGCGTCGCTGTCGCTCGCGAAAGAGCTCCGACGCCGCCACCTTGAGCGACACCGCCTTGCCCGCGACGACGTGCATGAGGGGCCCACCCTGCTGACCGGGAAAGAGCGCCGAGTCGATCTTCTTGGCGTGCTGCTCGCGGCAGAGGATCATGCCGCCCCGGGCCCCGCCGATGGTCTTGTGGATGGTGGTGGTCACTACGTCGGCGTACGGCACCGGGCTCGGGTGCTCGCGGGCGGCCACGAGCCCCGCGAAATGCGCCATGTCCACCATCAGGAGGGCGTCGATCGAGTCCGCCACCTCCCTGAAGCGGGCGAAGTCGAGCTGCCGCGGATAGGCAGACCAGCCGGCGAGGACCAGCTTCGGCCTGAACTCCTCGGCCAGGCGCTGGAGCGCATCCATGTCCAGGCGCGAGTCATGCTCGCTCACGCCGTAGGCCACGACGTCGTAGAGGCGCCCGGAGAAGTTGAGCTTCATCCCGTGGGTCAGATGGCCGCCGTGGTCGAGCTTCATCCCGAGGATCCGGTCACCGGGCTCAAGCAGCGCGTGGTAGGCGGCGGCGTTTGCCTGGGCCCCCGCATGCGGCTGGACGTTGGCGTGCTCGGCGCCGAAGAGCTCCTTGGCGCGATCGATCGCAAGCGTCTCGGCGACGTCGACGTGCTCGCAGCCGCCGTAGTAGCGCCGGCCTGGGTAGCCCTCGGCGTACTTGTTGGTCAGAACCGAGCCCTGGCAGTCGAGCACCGCCTGCGGCACGAAGTTCTCCGAGGCGATCATCTCGAGGGTCGCCTCCTGGCGGCGGCGCTCGTCGCCGAGGACCTGCGCGATCTCCGGATCGACCTCGGCGACCGGGCTTGCGAAGTAGTCGGCGGAGAGGTCGGTCACCCGGCCACCGTACCAGCGCCCCCAGCGTGCAAACCCCGGCGGCGCTCAGCTCCGCGGCGGGCGGTCAGCTCGCGCCATCCTCGCCCATCACGCTCTTCAGCCGGGCGGCGGCAACCGCGGCCTGGCCATAGGAGATGCCTCCATCACCCGGGGGCAGGAGGGAGGGCACGAGCGCCTTCAGCCCCGCGGCCGCGAGGGCCGGAAGGGTCCGCTCGAGCAGCAGCCGGTTCTGAAACACGCCACCCGACAGTGCGACCGTGTCGAGCCCGTGCTGCTCGGCCAGCTGCGCGCATGCCCGTGCCGTGCCCCGCGCGACGCCCCCGTGAAACCGCGCCGCCACGACCGGCACAGGGACGCCCTTGGACAGGTCGGCCATGACCGCGGCCACGGTGGGGCGCGCGTCCAGCTCCACGCCGTCGGGCGACTCGAGCAGCGGCAGCGGGTAGATGCCCTGTTCAGCACGGTCGCTCACCGCCTCGAGCTCGATCGCCGCCTGCCCCTCATAGGTGACCTCGAAGCGCAACCCACAGAACGCGGCCACGGCGTCGAACAGCCTGCCCATGCTCGACGTGTCAGGTGATGCCAGGCCGTTGCGGGCGAGGCCCGCCACGGCGCGCCACTTCTCCGGCGCCACTCTCCCTTCCATCGTGGCCGGGGGACCGTCGCCGTCACCCTGGCCCGCGGCCAGCAACCACGAGCAGGCCATCCGCCACGGCTGGCGCACGGCGGCCTCTCCCCCCGGCATCGGCA
>JAUJNT010000002.1:734451-764717 GCA_030448005.1 Thermoleophilaceae bacterium | reverse complement strand
GAGCAGGCCATCCGCCACGGCTGGCGCACGGCGGCCTCTCCCCCCGGCATCGGCACGGGGAAGAGGCGCCCGGCCCGGTTGAACTCGGCCAGGTCTCCGACCAGCAGCTCGCCCCCCCAGACGGTGTCGTCGAGCCCGTAGCCCGTCCCATCGAAGATCGCCCCAACGGCCGGGCCCTCTTCGCCGTGCTCGGCGAGGCAGGCGGCCATGTGGGCGTGATGGTGCTGGACGCCGATCAGCTCCACGCCCTCCCGATCGCGCGCGTAGCCCGTCGAGAGGTAGTCGGGATGCAGGTCATGAGCCAGGACCTCCGGCTTGATCGCGAACAGTCGCTCGAAATGCTCGATGCCCTCGCCAAAGGAGCGCAGGGTCTCGAAGTTCTTCAGGTCACCGATGTGGTGGCTGACCCACGCCCGATCGCCCTTGGCCAGGCAGAACGTGCTCTTGAGCTCCGCCCCGCACGCCAGCAGCGCTCGGGGCGATGACACCGGCAGCGGCACGCTCGCGGGCACGTAGCCTCGCGCGCGGCGGAAGATGAGCGGCCGCTCGCGCGCGTCACCGAGCGAGCGCACCACGGAGTCGTCGGTGCGCGTCTGGATCGGCCGGTCGTGGAGCAGGAAGAGGTCGGCGATCCCTCGCAGGCGCTCGAGGGCGTCCTCGTCGCCGTAGGCGATCGGCTCGTCTGACATGTTGCCGCTTGTCATCACGAGCGTGGTCTGCGCGTCCCCGAGGAGCAGGTGGTGAAGCGGCGTGTAGGGAAGCATCACCCCCAGCTCGGGCGAGCCGGGAGCCACCGAGCCGACCACGTCCGTCCCGGGTCGGCGGCGGGCGATCAGGATCGGGCGCTCGCGACCCAGGAGCAACTTCTCCTCGCGCGGCGTGAGCTCCACGATGGCCCTGGCGGCCTCGAGGCTCGGGACCATCAGCGCGAAGGGCTTGTCCTCGCGGTGCTTGCGCGAGCGCAGCGCGGCCACCGCTTGCTCGTGGTCTGCCCGACACGCCAGATGGAAGCCACCGAGGCCCTTGATCGCCACCACCAGGCCCTGCTCCCAGGCCTCGCCGATCGACGCGAGGGGGTCCGGGACGGCGAGCGGGGCTCCGTCGGCGTCGTGAAGCCGTAGCGAAGGGCCGCAGTCGGGGCAGGCGTTTGGCTGTGCGTGGAACCGGCGGTCGGCCGGGTCGTGGTACTCCCGCAGGCACCGGTGGCACATCTGAAAGCCCGCCATCGTGGTGAGCGGCCGGTCGTAGGGCACCCCGCGCACGATCGTGAAGCGGGGGCCGCAGTCCGTGCAGTTGATGAATGGGTAGCGGTGACGGCGGTCGGCGGGGTCGAGGAGCTCGCGCAGGCAGGCGTCGCAGGTGGCCACGTCGGGCGACACGAGCGCCAGCGGCTTGCCGCTCTGCCTGCTGGCCGCGATGGTGAAGCCGGCCTCTCCGGTAGGCGGCACGTCGTCGGTGGCGATCCGCTCGACGGTGGCAAGCGGAGGCGCATCAGCCGGCAGGCGCTCGAGGAAGCTCGCCACCGCGGGGCCTACGCCCTCGACCTCGAGCAGCACACCTCGGTCGTCGTTCAGGACATACCCGGCCAGGCCGAGCACACCGGCAAGGCGGTGCACGTAGGGGCGAAAGCCCACGCCCTGCACCGTGCCGACCACCCGCACGCGAACCCGTCGCGCGCCCTCCTGCGCGTGGTCGTGGCCGGCCAAACCCCGGGACCGCTTACTCGCGCGGCCGGCTGCGAGTCTCCGAGAGCACCAGGCCGTAGAGCAGGTGGTCCACGGCCAGCGCGACACGGTCGACCGGTCGCGGCTTCTTGGCCTGCGCGAGGCCGAGGGCCGGCGCGGCCGCGACCTCGAACCCGACCCAGATGAGCAGGCCGTATGCGGGCCCCGACCATGCCTGCATGCGTACCTTGTCGGGAAGAATGGCGAACGCGGCGCCGCCCACCGCGCCGTAACCCCAGTGAAACAGCTCCTGACCGGCTCTCCGGAACCGCTTGGGCATCACGCGAAATAGACCCTTCGACTTCTGTCGCAGGATGGCCCGCGGCGGAGGCTCGTCCACGAGACCGGTACTCACCGTGAACGACCGCATGCCGGTCATCGACATCGCAGCGATCACACCACGGAGGGCGCCGTGCGCGATGTCCCCGGAAATCCCGGGGGCTTCCGCGGGGGGCTCGGAGTGCTGCGGCGCACCGGCGTCCGGGGCGCTCAACTCGTCTCGATCAGTTGCCGCAGCGCGTGCCAGGCGCTGGCCTGCGCCTCTTGGATCCGGGGGATGTGCTCCGAGCCGGTGACCACCACGTGGTCGGCGAGCCGGTCGGAGGCCACCTGGCCGCCGTCGTAGCCCACCATCGCGATCGTGGTCACCGAACGCCTGCGCGCCTCGGCGAGCGCGGCGATCACGTTGGTGGAGTTGCCGCTGGTGGACATCGCCAGCAGCACGTCCCCTTCTCTGGCGTGGGCGATCACCTGACGGGCGAAGATCGACTCGATGCCGATGTCGTTGGCGATCGCGGTGATGATCGAGGTGTCCTCCGTGAGATCGAGCGCCGCCCGCGCGGGCCATCCGTGCGGGGGGCAGCGCATGTCCGCTGCGGCGTCCATCGCATCGGTGGCCGACCCGCCATTTCCCAGCACGAGCATGCGCCCACCGGCATCGAGTGCCGAGCGCAGCGCGTCCGCGGCCGCCGTAATCTCGTCCCAGCCGTCCACCAGCGTCTGCGCGCGCAACTGGCCGATTTCCTCGGCCTTGAGCAGCACAGAGGTCCTTACGTCTGCGAGCACCGCGTCGAGGTCGTCCTCCTGCTCGCCCAGGAACGGATAGAGAAAGCTCGAGTTGCCGGTGTCATGCACCGCGCGCTGTGTGCGGCCCTTCAGCAGACCGCGGTGATCGAAGAACACGTGCACCAGCTCCCACAACAGGTGGTAGGCGGTCTCGACGAGCTCCTGGCGCACGAACGGATCCTCGACGTCCGGCTCGAAGACCCACTCGGCCGCCCCGGGCTCGAAGCCCAGCGTGAGGCAGCCGCGGTTCCGGGCAAGCGCCAGTCCCTGCGCCACCCCGTCGGAGTCGCCGCCGCCGTCCGGAATGAAAAACGAGGCGTCGTCACCAAAGCCGATCACGATGTCGCCCGGCTCAGCGAGGAGATCGACCTGGCGAAGCAGTGAGCCGCCCTCGCCGGTAAGGCCGATGGCCGGCAACGCCTTTTTTCCCACGATCACGGGGTGCACGAACTCGACGGCCACGTGGCGGGCGTCGGAGCGCGCCTGCGGCGAGGCCCCCAGCGCGAGCAGGCGCCCGGAGCGCGCAAATCGCTCCGCCATCAGGTGGCACAGCTCCGCCAGACGACCGGCCTCCGCGGCAAAGAAGGCTGCTCCTGCCTCTCCGCGCAGATCGACCATCGCCTCGGCGTTCGAGTCCGGCCACGAGGGACGCAGCAGCTCGGCCATGGTCAGCAGATCCGTGGGAGGGGGTCCCCGACCAGCAGGTCCATCGTCCGGGAGCTGCCGAACGGGGTCTCCATGAGCACCATCCCGGCGGGGCTTCCCTTGACGTCACCTATGTCGGCCGCGCGCTCGCAGCCGGGCAGGGAGCGCATGACCTCGACCGCGCGATCGGCAACCTCGGGAGCCACGAACGCGACGAGCTTGCCCTCGTTGGCCACGTACATCGGGTCAATCCCGAGGATGTCCGAGGCCCCGGCCACCGCCGGTTCCACCGGAACGTCCTTCTCCCGGATCGTCATCGCCACCTTTGAGGCCCGCGCCAGCTCGTTCACCGCGGAGGCGACTCCGCCGCGGGTGGCGTCGCGCATGCAGCGAATTCCAGGGCCGACCTCCTCGAGCAGCGCGTCCGCAACCGGCCACAGCGAGCAGGTGTCCGACTCGATCGAGGCCTCCAGCTCGAACTCGCCGCGGGCGAGCATGATCGTGGTGCCGTGCTCGCCGATGCTGCCGGAGACGAGCACGTGATCGCCGGGCTGCAGCGAGGTCGTGGAGAGCTCTGCGCGCGGGTCCCGCAGGCCCACCCCGGCGGTGCACATGTACATCGAATCCGCCAGCCCGCGCTCCACGACCTTGGTGTCGCCGCCGATGATCTGGACGCCGGCGGCCTCGGCGGCCGCCGCTATTGCCTCCACCTCCTGGCGCAGGATCGCGGTGTCGAGGCCCTCCTCCAGGATCAGCCCCAGGGTCAGCGCGAGCGGCTTGGCGCCTGACACCGCCAGGTCATTGACTGTGCCGTTGACCGCCAGCTCCCCGATCGAGCCGCCCGGGAAGCGCAGCGGGCTGACCACGAAGCTGTCCGACGTCATCGCAAGGCCGGTGCCGTTTGCCTGGAAGGCGCCGGCATCGCCGAGCTGCGCCAGGCCCTCGTTCAGGAAGGCCGGCAGGAGCAGGCCCTCGATCAGGCTCTGCGTGGCCTTGCCCCCCGCCCCGTGGGACATCGTGATCTGGGTGTCCTTGAACTTGCCCGGCTTGGAACGCGTCTTCTCGATGATCCCGAGAATGCGCTCCTCGCGATCGGGCGACCCTCCCGCGTCGCCGTTAAGCGGGGTCACACCAATTCCCGCTCGCGCGCGAAGCGACCGTAGTTGTAGTAGGCCGCGCACGCCCCCTCAGGCGAGACCATGCAGGTGCCGATCGGGCGCTCGGGGGTGCAGGCGGTGCCGAACACCTTGCACTCCCACGGCTTGATGACGCCCTTGAGCACCTCGCCGCACTGGCAGGCCTTCGGGTCCGCCACACGCACCCCGGGCACCGCGAAGCGGATCTCGGCGTCGAGGTCCGAGTAGGCGTCGGAGATCCGCAAGGCGGACTGCGAGATGAACCCGAGCCCCCGCCACTCGAAGTGGGGCCTCAGCTCGAAGACCTCCGACAGCGCCTGCAGGGCGGCGGGGTTGCCGTCGTAGTGCACGACCCGCTTGTACTGGTTCTCGACCTCGCAGCGCCCCTCGTCGAGCTGCTGGAGGATCATCCGGATCGACTGCAGCACGTCGAGCGGCTCGAAGCCGGCCACCACGATCGGCTTGCCGTAGTCGGTGGGGATGAACTCGAACGGGCGAGCGCCGACGACGGTTGACACGTGACCCGGGCCGATGAAGCCGTCCAGGCGCATGTCAGGGGAGTCCAGCAGCGCGCGCAGCGGCGGCACGATCGTGACGTGGCTGCACATGCACGAGAAGTTGGTCACGCCCTCGGCCTTCGCTCGCTTGAGGGTGAGCGCGGTGGACGGAGCGGTGGTCTCGAAGCCGATGGCGAAGAACACCACCTGCCTGTCCGGGTTCTGCTTGGCGATCCTCAGGGCGTCCAGGGGCGAGTAGACCATGCGGATATCGGCGCCGTCGGCCTTTGCGTCCAGCAGGGACCCGTCGGATCCGGGGATGCGCAGCATGTCGCCGAAGCACGTGAAGATCACGTCCGGCTCGTGGGCGAGGGCGATGCCGTCGTCGACGCGCCCCATAGGGATCACGCAGACGGGGCAGCCCGGACCGTGCACCAGCTCCACGTTCTCGGGCAGCAGATCGTCGATCCCGAACTTGTAGATCGAGTGGGTGTGGCCCCCACAGACCTCCATGAACTTGTAGTGGTGCCCGGGCTCTACGAGCGAGCGGATGTCCTCGGACAGTGCGCGAGCCAGCTCGGGGTCCCGATATTCGTCGACGTACTTCACGCGGCGTCCTCCTCAAGTCGGGCAATCGCGGTACCCGCGTGAACGAGCAGGCGGTCGCCAAGGGATACGGGAAGCACCAGTGCCGTCTCAACGGTCTCCCGGGCGCCCTCGGCACTCTCGCACAGGGCGAGGCCGCGGGCTTCATCGATCTTCAGCACCCGCAACTCGACGGCTTCGTCACCACAGGTGATGCACCCGTGCTCGGGCTCGCACTGCATTGAGCTTGGTTCCTCGGGTCGCATACAGTTCCAGTGTTCCACACTCGCGGGCGATACCAGCCAATATCAGGGTATAGGCGCAAAACATCTAGAACACACCCAATTGCGAGATTGTCGATAGGTTCGCGCCAGATGCGAGTTGCCGTGGTCGGAAAGGGAGGGGCCGGGAAGTCCATGGTCGCCGGCACGATCGCGCGCATGGTGGCCCAGCGCGGCGAACGGGTGCTCGCCCTGGACGGCGACCCGATGCCCGGCCTTGCGCGCTCGCTCGGGACCGTGGACACCAGCGAGCCCCTGCTGGCAGACGCCGTCGAGCGCAAGGAACGTGGGCCCTGGCTCCTCAAGCGCGGTATCGGCCCCGTGACCGCCATCCGCCGCTACGCGCGTGAGGCACCGGACGGCGTGCTCCTGCTCCAGATCGGCAAGATCACGCTCGAGGACCACCCCGCCTTCCTCGCCGCGGTGCAGGCCTACTGGCAACTGGTTCACCGGCTCGAGGAGGCGCGCAGCCTGGAGAGCTGGACCTTCATCGGCGACACGCCGGCGGGCCCGCGCCAGATAGCCGCCGACTTCTCGCCCTATGCCGACACGTATCTGCTGGTGGTCGAGCCCACCTGGCCGTCGGTGCTGACCGCTCGGCGCGCCGCGAAGCTGGCGCGGATGCGCGAGGCGCGCGTGCTCCCGGTGGCGAACAAGGTGCGCCAGGCGGGCGACCGGAAGGTGCTGGAGGACCGACTCGGGGAGCCGGTGGTGGCAACGATTCCCTTCGACGAGGAGATCAAGCAGGCGGAGCGGCTGGGGGTGCCGCTGATCGACCACGCGCCCGCCTCCCGCGGAGCCAAGGTGATCGAGCAGATCGTCGAGAGGATTGAGACTCGTGCGTAGAAGGGCGCCCGCGCTCCCCGGCGAGGCCGACGGTCTTCCAGAGGCTCGGATACGGCGTAGGCTCTGCTGCGGCGGCCATGAGTGCAAGCCTGGGGCTCCCACGCGCCTCAGGCTGGGCTGCGAGAGCGAACCACCGTGAGCGCCAACACCGCCGCGCCGAGCAGTATCAACGCGATCCCGCCGTAGCGCAGCAGCGACTCGAGCCATCCCGGGAGACGCTCGGGATTGGTCACGCCGACGACTCCCCGCGCGATGTCCTGCTTGCCCGAGCGCCGGGTGCCTGCGCGTGTATCGGGCCAGACGGCGTAGGCCACGGTGTTGGTCGAGACGAGTCCGAGGCGGCTGCCGAGATCCGCCATCCCCCGCTCGCTGCCGAACCCGATCCGCGAGCTGAACGCCTGATCGGTGAGCTTGATCCGCTTGCGGAAGCTGTCGCCCTCGTCGAAGGAGGACTGCAGCGAGACGTCGTTGAGCAAGTCGGAGCGGTCATCCCGCCGGTCGAAGTACACGACATCCAGCCGGCCGTCCGGCGCCACCCCTAGCTTGGGGAGGTACTGGGAGGTGCCGTCCCTCCGGCGTGTGTCGTTCACCCGCACGGGGCCCTTCCAGCTCGACTCGCCGGGTGGCAAGGACCACAGATCCACGTCCGCGTCTCCCAGCCGCCCGTTCTGGAAGGCCGCGTAGACCCGTTCTCCGTCGACCGCGATCGTCGGGAAGGGCGGGGTAAAGGCGATGAAGCGCTCCGTCGGAACCAGCGAGTCCTCGACCACCGACTCCTTCCAGCTGGCACCGCGGTCGGTCGAGCGCGCCAGCACCAGCTGCCATTTGCCGTCGTAGGGCGGCCCGCCGCGCCCGCGGTGGGCGCCCTCGTAGTCGAGCCGGTCCTCGCCGAGGTCCAGATAGAGGACGTAGAGCTCGCCGTCGGGGCCGACGGCAGGTGAGGGCGCCACTGCGCGTACGCGCTTAGAGTCGTTGACCTCCACCGGGTCGGTCCAGGTGCGACCGCCGTCCTCCGAGCGGACCGCCTGAATCGGATTTCCGGGCTCGGTGAACTTGTAGAGGCCGAGCTCCGAGGCGGCGAGCCATGTGAGGTAGATGCGGCGGGAGTTGCGCGGATCGGCGGTCACGCGAACCTGAAAGGCGCGCTTGCCGAGTGGAGTCCTGATCGGCCGGGACAGGGTCTTGCCGCCGTCGCCCGACGTGGCGATCCACGCCGCGGCGGGCGAGTTAGCTCTGCCCTTGAGCGTCACGAACGTGAGGTAGAGGGTGCCGTCGGGGGAGAAGGCCACGTCGGGTGCGTAGCACTTGCCCGACTTGCGAGATGGCGCCGGGATCACTGTGGGGTTCCAGCTTGCGCCCCCATCGACGGACGTGGAGACCGAGCACGAGTAGGTGGGGGCGTCGACCCGGTTGGCGAGAACCAGGTTCTCCTCGGCCTGGGGATTGCGCACCACCGCGGGCGAGTTGTTGGAGCTGAGGTCCAGCGGGTTCCGCGCGCCCTCGTTCACCGGGAGGTTGCGCCCGATCGCCTGCGCCTGGCGGGGGTCGTCGTAGGCGTTGGAGATCAAAAGCGCGCCGATGCCGGCCAGCACGAGCGCGATCGCTATCGCGATGCCGGGCAGCAGCGGGCGCCGTCGCCGGCCGCTGTCCGATGAGTGGGTTCCTGCTGTTCTCGGGGCTTCCGTGCCGGTGGGTGGAACCGGCGTCATCTACGGCGGGAGACGCGCTCGCAGCCGTTGAGGCGATCGCTGCGGTCAGCCACCACCCGGTCCCTTCCGGCGCCGCACAGGACATGGTCGCGGTGCTTGTTGCGCACGTTGATCACGTCGTTGCCGGGACCGGCGTCCACGCGGTTGGGTCCATCACCCGCACCGCCGGCGTGAATGCGGTCGTTGCCGCGCTCGCCGAACAAGCGGTCGCCGTGGCCACCTCCACTGAGGCGGTCGTTGTTGCTGCCACCGTAGAGCCGATCGCGGCCGAAGCCGCCGACCAGGCGGTCGCGTCCGCTTTGCCCGAAGAGGGTGTCACGATCGGTCCCGCCGTCGAGGCGGTCGTTGCCGCTCGAGCCCAGCAATCTGTCCTGGTCGGGCCCACCCGCCAGCCGATCTGCGCCCGAGCCGCCGTGGATGCAGTCGTCGTCGTTGAGGCCCCTGATGATGTCGTCGCCGCCGTATCCCGCCATCCGGTCACCGGCGATGGTGCCGTTGAGCGTCTCGCTTCGATCCGTGCCGAGGGTGTCGTTGGCGCAAGCGCCCGCGGCGAACACCCTCGGCCTTGACACCTCCGCTCCCGGCTCGGTCGGCAGGGGGGGCGCGGGTGAGTTGTCGCTCTTGAAGATGAAGGCGCGGCCGGCCCCGCCCGTGGTGCCGACATTTGCCAGATACGACGAGGCGGCGAAGTCGAGGAAGCCGTCGTCATTCAGGTCTCCCATGGGGGTGAGGCCGATGCCGAAGCCGTCACCAGGCGTCTGGGTCGGGTGCGGGATCGTCTGGAGGTTCTTTCCGGTGCCGGCGTTCATGAAGTGAAGGTCGCCGGGAACGCTGTTGGCCGTCTCGCTGAAGTTGTCGAAGCGGAACTCGCCGACCAGCACCTCGTTCGCAGGGTTGTCGATTCCCTCCACGAGGTCGCCGACGCCCGTGGTGGAGCCGCCGAAGGTACCGCCCTCCCGGGGCGTCGGGTCGTCGAACTGGGCGAACTGGAAGCTCTGCTCGGCGCCGCCACCGGCCACCAGGTCGCCGTTGAACACGTAGACGCGCCCCTCGTCGGCGAACTTGACGTTCTGCAGCGGGGAGGGCTGGAGGAAGTCGGGCGTGTCCGTGGCCCCGAGGTTGCCCGTCGGCCGGCCGCTGTTGAAGTTGTTCGGGAACTGCACCCGCGGCTGTGGCTCGGGGTGTGGCTGGACTCGCAGCATGCAGTCCGACCCCGAACAGGGGAGGCGGGTGGGGACGCCCCTCACGTTCATGAACCTCTCCTTGGTGCTCCACATGAAGCTCGCGCCTATGTTGGGCAGCCCGGCCGTATCCGGGTTGTTGAGCGGGTAGCTGAGGTTGCGCGCCGGGATCACGAACTCCGGAAGGCCGTCGCCCGTGACGTCGCCGACCCGCCACATGTTGCCGCCGTACTCGCCGCCACCGGTCGTCTCCCCCGCTCTGGGATTCGGAAGCTCCTGGGTCGCGGTCTCGAGAATCGCCTTCGGGTCGGACCCGGCGATCGCCTCCCCGGAATAGACCCACGCCTTTCCGGCACCTTCGCAAACCGTTCCCGTCGGCGCGGCGGCGCAGAGGCTGCCCCGGAAGGCGGTGGACTGCGGCTGGCGGTAGCCCCGGGCGGTGATCACGATGTCCGGCTCGCCGCCGCCGTCAACGTCCCCGATGCGCTCGGCCAGAGGCCGCTCCGGGCAATCCGCAACGCCGAAGTTGTTGTTCTCCGACCTCAGGCCCTTGCACGGGGGAAGGCCTGAGGGGTTCATCATCACGCGCCCGAACTGTGCCCCACGCTGCAGGTCCGGTCCGCCGGTCGCACGCTCACCGGGGGGCATGTCGATCCGCTTGAGGACCGCCCGCGTGCGGCCGTCGAAGACATAGCCACGCCCCACATTGGGGTCCGAGGCGGCGGGGGGCGTCGCGCCGTTGGTCGTGTTGACCCGCAGGTTGCGCGCGCCGACGATGATCTCGGGGATGCCGTCGCCCGCCGCGATGGCCGGGAGGTCGCAGATCCTGTCGTCATCGGGTCCGTCGCCGCCGGGGCAGCTTCCGATGTCGGGCATCGTCTCGACGTAGACGAACCCGAGCACCTCGAGGGTGGGGGGAGTCGATGGCGGGTTCGCCTCCGGGGGATCGATCGTGTCCACGAGCTGACCGCTGACACCGTCGAAGATGAAGACCTGCCCGCGCCCGGTCTGCGCCTGGGCCACCAGCAGGTCGAGCTCTCCGTCACCCGTGAGGTCGGCACTCGAGACGCCCCAGCCGAACGAACCGCTGCCCAGCGGGTTCGGGCTGTCGATGATCGACGGCTTGTAGGTACGAGGCAGGCCGGGGCCCTGGGCCACGGCGGACGCGCTGCCAACGGCCAAGGCCAGGCAGGCGACCACTGCCAGTCGCAAGACAGGGGCCATCCGAAGCTGCTTGCACCTGCGGATCATCCGTGCCGTCTCCCCATGCCTCGTAGCTTCTCCCGCTGCTTTCGACGCAGCACCCTAACGCATGTCCGCAGACGCCGCGCAATACGTGTCCCGGACATATAGCCGCCCCCTAACCCGGATGACAGCCGGAGGACTCCTCCTGGCGCAGGAAGAAAACGGGGGCCGCCTCTCGGCGACCCCCGCTCAGGATCTGCGTACTGCCTGGTCGGTCGAACCGCTACGCGGCCGCCCGGCGCCTGCTGACCTCTGCGGCCGTGAGTCCGGCCACGAGGGCCAGGAGGCCGAAGGCAAGGAGACCGATGCCCAAGCCGAGGCCCGAGCCGCTGTCGCCTTCGGACACCATGTCGCCGGCCGTGGAGAGCGAGGGGGTCTTGCCGGGAGCGAAGCCGCTCCAGACATAGCCCGTGGCCGCCTGATCGGACGGAGTGGCCGAGGACTGCCTGGCTGCCTTGCCGCCTGGTGCCGCGGCCGGCGCGGGGACCGTACCGAACGTGGGCTGTACCCCTGTGGGTGCAGATCCCGTTGACGCGGCCGGAGCCGAGCCCGCGAACACGGGGGCCCCGCTCGGGGTCACCACGACGCCGCCGCCAGAGCCCGAACCGGTGTTACCCGGGGAGGTCTTGGCACCGGGTCCGCCGCCATCGCTGCCACCGCTGCCGGAGGTCGAGCGCTGACGCTCGCTTCGGACAACCGACGGGCTGTCGAACGAGGGAACCCGGGGTGCAGCCCCGCTCGGAGCCTGGGTTTGCCCCGGGGCCGGAGCCTGCTGTGCGGCCGGAGCCGCGACACGGAACCCCGTCGAGGCCGCCCCACCGGTCGGACGTGTCGCGCTGATCACGTACGAGCCGGCGCTGCTCGGAGCCGTAAAGGTCGTCGAGAAAGCACCTGACGAAGACGTGGTGACGCCCCGCGAGCCACCGGGGCCGGTGACCGTGATGCTGGCGTTGCCCGGGAAATACGAGCCGTACACGGTGACCGACTGGCCGGGCGAGTACGAGGTCTGGTCGGTTGAAATGCTCGCCTGCGGGTTGCAGGCCCAGGCGATCGCGGCTGGTGCCACGACCATCACCGCTACAAGAATTCCGGCGCCGACTCGCTTGCGTCGCGCGCCCTCTGCAGATCCTGCCTTAGCTCTGCGAAGCACAGGGACTCCCCTCTCAATAGGTATGTGCACGTGACAACTATAGTGTCGCGTCACGATCTTTGGGTCTCGCGTCACGATCTTTGGCAAGCCGGGATGCCAAATACGACTCACCCGCACCGCTGAGGGCTCCTTTGTCCCCACTATGGTGGGTTCGATGGGTAGCCTCCGCCGCCTGGCGGCACTCACCTGGCTGGTAGCGGGGGCGAGCCTGCTGAGCCCGGCCGTGGGCCTATCGCAGGAGCGCGGAGCCACCGTCCGGATTCCCTTCCCGCGCGATGACGGGAGCCTCACCCCGTACACGTTCCGGCTCGGGTACCCGCTCGTAAGCCTGGTGTACGACACGCTCATGCTCCGAGATGCGGGTGGCACTCCCCGCCCATGGCTTGCCCGCTCGGTGCGCCGCAACGGGCTCAGGGTCAAGATCGACCTCCGCAGGGGGGCACGCTGGCAGGACGGCCGTCCAGTCACCGCCGAGGACGTGGTCTTCACCTTCGATCACGTGGCATCTCGCCCCCATCCGCGCTTCTCGCCCCAGGTGCGCGACGTGGAGCGCGTGGAGGCCACGGGGAGCCACTCCGTGGTCGTCACGCTGCGGCGGCCGGCGCTCGGCTTCCTCGACCAGCCGCTCGCGGACCTGCCGATCCTCCCGGCCCACATCTGGAGAGGGCTCCCTCGCAACCAACTGGCCCCGCGCGGCGATCCGGTGGGCAGCGGGCCCTACCGGCTCGTCGAGCATCGGAGGGGCGAGAGCTATCGCTTCAAGGCGAACCGGAGCTACTTCCGCGGGAGGTTGGCGGTCGATGAGATCGAGGTACCAATCATCCGCCGCGCCGACCGGACCTTCGAAGCGCTGCGCCGGCGGGAGGTCGATGCGATCCCGGTAAGCCTCCCGGGTGGATCCACCGCGGGGCTCGCCGGCCTCGGCGTGAGGCTGGCAGAGGGCACCTCATACCAGGGCGTGGTCCTCATGCTCAACGTCCGCGGGACGCCGTTCAACCGCCCGGCGGTCCGGCGGGCCTTCGCGCGCGCGCTCGACCTGAAGCGGATCGCGAGGTCGGCCGGCGGTGCTCCCCCGCGCGGAGCGACGCTGCCCGCCGATCACGGCTACATCCATCCCTCCTCCCGCTGGGCGCCGGCGCAGACGCTGCACCGCTACGACCCGGCGGCCGCCCGGATCGAGGTGGCCGAGCAGGCACTGCCGCCGTTTCCGCTGCTCGTGCCGCGAAACGATCCCATTCGCATGGACATCGGGCGGCAGGTGGAGAGCGCCCTCCAGAGCGTGGGCGTGCCCACGCGGCTCGTGGAGGTCTCACAACGTCAGCTCGAGCGTGCGGTCGGCCAGGACGGCTCGAGACCTACCTTCGCGGCAGCCATCTGGAGTGCACAGCCGCTGGCCTCCTACGACCCCACCTTCCTGCGCGCTGTCTTCGGAGATCCGCAGACGTCGCGGCTCAACTACAGCGGCTACCGCAGCGCCGAGTTCGAGCGCCTGGCGGACCGCGTGGCCGCCGCACCCACCACGGCCACGCGCCGCCGCGCGGTGGCCGCCGAGCTTCGGCTGCTGGCCCGCGACCTGCCCGTCATTCCGCTCGCCTTCCCACCCGGCTCCTTCGCGTATCGCCCGGCGGCCTACCAGGGTTGGACGTTCGTGGAGGGAAGCGGGATATTCGAGAAGCGCTCGTTCGTGAGCCGGCGGGCGGCGGCCAGCGCGGCCCGCGGCCGGGACGCAGGAGAGCGCGCGGCGAACGGCCCGATAGGCGACCCGGTGGACAGGGCAGCGGACGGAGGAGGCTCGACGCTGCCGTGGCTGGTTGGCGGGGGAGGGCTGCTGCTTGCGATCGTGGCAGGCGGAATCGTGGCCGGCTCTCGCAGGTCGCGTCGCTAGCCTTCTCAGATCGTGGAGTCCAAGCGCGCCAAGAGGCCGAAGAGGAAGGATCTGTCCGGCGGCCTGTGGTTGGGCAGATCCGCCGGGTTCTGGTGCGCCACGATCGTTGGTCTTCTCCTGGTCCTCTACGCCGGGATGCTGTTCGCCTCACGCCCCGTCGTGGACGGCGACCGATTGCGGGTCGACGGGTTCTTCTCCCTCGCCGACGGCAACCGCATCCGTAGCGTCGAGATCCTCGATGAGGACGGGTTCATAGTCGGGCGCTACGTGCGCGGCGACGGCGCGGTGGCGCGATACAACGTGCCGTATTTCAAGAGCGAGACCCAGCGCGACCGCCTCGTCCAGCTCCTCATCGACAACAAGATCCCTTCGCGCATCAACCAGCAGTTCGCCAAGAGCCTGATCACCCCCCTCTCCTTCCTGCTGCCGTCGCTGATCCTGATCACGGTCTTCATGTACTTCGTCATCTCCTTCAGGCAGGGGTCCGGCCCATTCGGCACGCGTAGCGGCGCCCGGATGTCAAGCGAGGAGGACGCGAGCGTCACGTTCGCCGACGTGGCGGGCCAGGACGCAGCGGTGGCCGAACTCAAGGAGGTATCCGAGTTCCTATCGGAGACCGAGCGCTTCGCGGAGCTCGGCGCGCAGATCCCGCGCGGAATCCTCCTGTTCGGCCCCCCGGGTTGTGGCAAGACGCTCCTGGCGCGCGCGCTGGCCGGTGAGGCCGGCGCGGCCTTCTACTCGATCTCGGGGTCGGACTTCGTTGAGATGTACGTGGGGGTCGGCGCCGCGCGGGTGCGCAATCTCTTCAAAGAGGCCCGCCTCAACGCGCCCGCGATCGTGTTCATCGACGAGCTTGACTCGGTCGGACGGCGCCGCACGGCCGGCTCGACTTCGGCAGGGGTGGGTGGATCCGGCGAAGAGCAGGGACAGGCGCTGAACCAGTTGCTCGCGGAGATCGACGGCTTCTCTCCCGCGCAGGGCGTGATCCTCGTAGGGGCAACCAACCGGCCCGACGTGCTCGACCCGGCGCTCCTTCGCCCGGGCCGCTTCGACCGCGCGGTGGGGCTCGAGCTACCGGACGAGCAGGGCCGGAGCGCGATCCTCGCGGTCCACGCGCGATCCAAGCCGGTGGCCGCCGGCGTGGACCTCGATCGCATCGCCCACGAGGCGGTGGGGATGAACGGGGCGGATCTGGCAAGCGTGATGAACGAGGCGGCGCTGCTGGCCGCGCGCGCCCGGCGCCCGGCCATCGAAGAAGAGGACCTGGAGGCCGCCCTGGCGCGGATCCGCGAGGCGCCTGAGCGCCAGCGCCGCCTGGCGGTACGCGACCGCAGCATCGGCCAGACGCTGCTGGGCGCCGAGCGCCACACCTTTGCCGACGTGGCCGGGCTCGACGACGCCGTGGAGGAGCTGGCCGAGGTACGGGAGTACCTGGCCGATCCCGCCCGGTTCGAGTACATGGGGGCCAAGATCCCAACCGGCTATCTGCTCTCAGGACCGCCCGGCTCGGGCAAGACACTGCTCGCGCGCGCCGTGGCGGGAGAGTCCAACGCCGGCTTCGTCGCGGCCGCGGGCACCGAGTTTGTGGAGGTCTTTGTGGGTGAGGGAGCGGCGCGCATACGCGACCTGTTCGCCACGGCGCGGGCCTCGGCGCCGGCGGTGGTGTTCATCGACGAGATCGACGCTATCGGCGGAAGGCGCGGAGCCGCGGCCGATCACCAGGAGCGCGCTCAGACGCTCAACCAGCTGCTCGTGGAGCTCGACGGCTTCGGCGGGCGCTCCGGCGTGATCGTGATGGCAGCCACCAACCGCCCCGACATCCTCGACCCCGCCCTCACCCGGCCAGGGCGCTTCGACCGCACGATCGAGCTCGATCTTCCGGACCAAACTGCCCGGCTGGCCATCCTCGAGGTGCACGCTAAGGGAAAGCGGCTTGGCCCCGACGTCGAGCTCGAGGCGCTGTCGAGGCTGACGAGCGGCCTGTCGGGAGCGGACCTTGCCGGCGTCATGAACGAGGCCGCTCTGCTCGCGGCTCGCCGCGAGCTGAACGCCATACCCACGGAGGTGGTCGAGGAGGCGCTCGAGCGGGTGACGGGCGGGATCGCCGGCGGGCGGGTGCTCTCAGAGGAGGACCGCCGCGCCGTGGCCTACCACGAGGCCGGCCACGGGCTCGTGGCACGTGTGCTGCCGGGCGGGCGGGTCCTGCACAAGCTCTCGATCGTCTCGCGCGGCCGGCGCCTCGGCGTGACCTGGTTGCCGGAATCCGATGACCGGCTGCTTCACTCCCGATCGCTTCTCATCGAGCGCATGGCAACCCTCCTCGGTGGCCGGGTGGCCGAGGAGATCGTGTTCGGCGAGCTCGGCGACGGCGCGTCGAGCGATCTGCTGCACGTGGGCGCGATAGCGCGCCGGATGGTGGCGCGGCTTGGAATGAGCGACACCGTCGGCGCGATCAACTACGTCGACGAGGAGTGGCTGAACGGCTCCGCCCTCTACTCGGAGGAGACCTCGCGCCTGATCGACTCCGAGGCGCGGCGGCTCGTCAAGGAGGCCGAGGCGCTCGCCGGCGACGTGCTCACCCAGTGGCGAGAGGGCCTGGACCGCGTGGCGGAGGCGCTGCTCGAACGCGAGACGCTGATGCTCGACGAGGTGGATGAGATCGCCGGGCCTCCCCCGGCCGGAATTGCCCGCGGCGCGCCGCCGCTCGGCACCGCGGCGCCGGGTTAGCTCGCCCGGGCTAGGGCACCTCTACCTCCGCCACCATGCCCTTCTCCGTATGTGGGGGACCACCGGCGCGGTCGCGGACGAAGCACAGGAGCGCGTACCGGCCTGACTCGAGATTCAGGCGGGTGACCTGCCTGCCTCCTCTCTCCAGCACAACGGTCTCCCGGGTGGCCTCCGGGTCCACTGGTGGCGGGCCGGGCAGCTTTCCGGCGAAGAAGTCCCGCGCCTCCCGGAGGGTCCTGCCATCGCGCAGCGGTGCAAAGAAGGCGTGGTGGGGCTCCTTGCCCGTGTTGCGGAACTCGACGGAGGCAGGCCCGGGCTCGAGTCCCGACACCCTGTACCCGTAGTCCACCGCGGTGACCCCCGCGTCCGCCGCGGATACCAGTCCGGCTCCCGACCCGCCCGCGGTGACCCGCAGCGGGGCGATGCCCCGGCGCTCGCTGCCGATGCCGGTCACGTAGTAGGTGCCCGCAGAGAGGCGCTGTACCGCAACCCCGGTCCTGCCCGGCCCGGTGAGCCCCACTCCTCCGGCCCACTCGAGCCAACGAGGCAGGGGCCTCCGCGCGCGGAGCGCCTGCGCTACGGAGTGCCCGGGGCCGACCCGCCAGAGCTGGGCCTTGCGTGGCGACCTGCCGGAGTTCTTGAAGCGGATCTCCACGAGCCCTCCGCGGACCGCCCTCGGGGCGCGGTAGCGGAAGCGACCCGGGCGAGGCTCGGTGACCGAGATGTCGAGCCGGTTGAGCTTCGCTCCAGCCGGCACCAACCTGGCGCTTCTCTTCTCGGCGTGGTCGCTGCCGCACGCCGCGATCACGGTGCCGGCGGCGATCGCCCCGACGAGGGCCAACACCCGCTTCCGGCGCGAACGACCGCACATGTGATCCTCCCCTGGCAGCGCCGGCTCAGTCTAGGTGGTCAGCAGGAATCCGAGAGCGCTGGCCCCGCATTCACGAGCACCAGGGTATGTGGCCCTGGCTCGTTCTCGCTCAGGCGCTCGGCGAGCTCGAGTAGCCGGCAGGTGATCAACCGCTCGTCGGGCCAGGAGACGCGATGTGCGATCGCGCAGCGGGTATCGGGGGCGTACCCGGCGCCGACCAGCGCCTCTTGGAGGGCCTCGGGCTCGCGACCGGCCATGAACACCGCGGTCGTGCTGCCTGGCTCTGGGACCCCGCTGTCGCGGGTCGTGAGCACCAGCGGCCGCGTCTGCTCCCGCGCGCCGGTGGGGTCCAGGACGAGCGCAGCGGCGGCGGCGGCCACGGCGCTCACGCCAGGCACGACCGCGTAGGGAAGCCCGCGCTCGGTCACGTCGCCGATCTCCTCATGGATGCGCGCGAAGATCGTGGGATCCCCCGCGTAGAGCCGGGCCACCTTGAGGCCCTCCGCGGCGGCGCGGTCGTAGACCGCGTGAAGGTCCTTCATCGTGGCGGGCGGCCACGGCAGGATCTCGGCTCCTTCGCGCGCGTGACTGGTGACCACCTCCTCCATCAGCAGGTTGCGCCCCCAGATCACCACGTCGGCCGCGGTGATGATGCCGGCGGCGCGCAGCGTCACCAGGTCGGGGGCGCCGGGGCCGCCCCCCACGAAGTGCACCATCGCCCTGGGATGCGCTTCCCCGGATGCTCTTGCCACCGGGCGATTGAAACGGATCTCCGCGGCCTTGGCAACCGAAGGCAGATTTTGCGATCGACCGGGCGAGGCGTAAGCTTGCGCTGGTCGATCGAGTGAGGAGCCGATGAAAATCGCGGTGGCGGGCAAGGGTGGAGTGGGCAAGACCACGATCGCGGGGACGCTCGCGCGTTCTCTCGCGCGATCGGGACACGAGGTGCTTGCCCTTGACACCGACACCAACCCGATGCTGGGAGTGTCTTTGGGCGTGGGGCCCGAGACCACCGACCTCCTCGTGGCCGTTCGACAGGCCCTCCAGGACGGCGAGGTGGAGCACGAGCCGACCGCCGAGGGCATGGCCGAGACCTTCGGCGCCGACGCGCCGGATGGGGTGCGGCTGGTCGTGGCCACGCGAATCGACCGCTTCGACTCCGGCTGCCTCTGCTGCGGGGTCACCCCCGATCAGCTCCTGCGCGAGTTCGAGACCGACGGGCGCGTGGTGGTGTGTGATCTGGAGGCCGGTGTCGGCACCCTGATGCGGCTCGAGGAGGGGCAGGCCGACCTCGTGGTTGTGGTTGCCAACCCCACGGCCAAGTCGATCGACGTCGCCCGCCGCGCTCTCGCCATCGCCGAGTCGAAGGCGGCGGTACTGCTGGTGGCAAACCGCGTGAGCGGCCCGGAGGACGTCGAGTCCATTCGCTCGGCGCTCGGGCGCGACCCCGAGATCATCGTGCCCGAGGACCCCGTGATCGCAGGGGCCGACCGGGACGGCGAGGCGCCGATCGATGCCGGCGCCGGCGCACCCGGCGTTCTCGCGATCAAGGAGCTGGCCGAGCGTCTCGTGCCCACCGCCGCCTGAGGCGCGCCGCGCCCCGCCCGCGCCGATGGCCGTGCGCGCCGGAGATCGGCGCCGATAGCGGATAACGTCCGCGCCGATGAGGATCGCGGTGGTCGGAAAGGGCGGGGCCGGCAAGTCGGTGATCGCCGGCACGACGGCCCGGCTGCTGGCGCGTCGGGGCTACCGTGTGCTGGCGCTCGACTCGGACCTCCTTCCCGGCCTCTCCATCAGCCTCGGCAGCGGGCCCGACCCGGTGGACCCACCCCTCAACCAGGCGGCCGAGAAGAACGAGAACGGCCGCTGGCGGCTGCGGAAGGGCGTCAGCGTGGTGAGCGCGGTCAAGCGCTACACCACTGAGGGCCCGGACGGCATCCGCCTGATGCAGATCGGCAAGGGCGGGAAGGACGGCATCCAGCCGATCATGGGCGCTGTGAACGCCTACTACAAGCTGATCCACCGCCTGGGCGATGCGCGGACCTTCGCCGACTGGGCGATGGTGGCGGACATGCCGGCCGGCCCCCGTCAGCTGGCCTTCGACTACGCGCCGTTTGCGCGGGAGTACCTCGTGGTGGTCCAGCCCGGGGCGCAATCGGCCCTCACCGGGCGGCGGGTGGCCAAGATCGTGCGCATGCGAGGTGGAGCCGAGGTGCGGTTCGTGGCAAACCGGGTAAAGGACAAGGAGGACGTGGCCCACGTCGAGCGCCTGATCGGCGAGCCGGTGTTCTGGTCCCTGCCCGCCGACGAGGGCGTGGCCGAGGCCGAACGGCTGGGGATCGCCCCCATCGACCACGTCCCGGACTCGCCGACGATCGCCGGGATCGAGGAGATGGTTGCGGCCCTCGCTAGGCTTGGTGGCAATAGCAGCCGATGAAGCCCTCCGGGCCGACTCGGCACAGATGCGGGATCAGCCGCGAGGCCGGTTCCGCCCGGATGCGGATCAGTCGAGACCGGGATGGGGTGAGCAGCCGATGAAGATCGTGGTGGCCGGAAAGGGCGGGGCTGGCAAGACGACCGTGTCGGGGACGATCGCGCGTGCGCTCGCACGCGCGGGGAACCCGGTGCTGGCGCTCGATGCAGATGCCAATCCGATGCTGGGCGTCTCGCTCGGCGTCGGGTTCGAGAAGACCGACATGCTGAACTCGGTGCGCCAGGCGCTCGACGCCGGCGATGTCGAGCACGAGCCCACGGTGGAGGGCATGGTCGAGAACTTCGGCACGGACGCCCCGGACGGGGTGCGGCTGGTCGTGGCTTCGAGGATCGACAACGACAGCCCCGGCTGCCAGTGCTGCGGGGTCTCCCCCGATCAGATCCTGCGCGAGCTCGAGCACGAGTACCGCGTGGTGATCTGCGACCTCGAGGCCGGGATCGGCACGGTCTCGCGCATGGCCGCGGGCAACGCGGACGTCGTGGTGGTCGTGGCCAACCCCACCGCCAAGGCGCTCGAGGTTGCCCGCCGAGCGATCGAGATCGCCCAGGACGTGGCCGAGGTGGTCGTGCTGGCCAACCGCGTGCGCAGCGATGAGGACCTGAAGGCGATCACGGACGTGGTGGGTGACCACGAGCTGATCGTGATCCCGGAGGACCCGGTGATCGCAGCCGCAGACCGAGACGGGGTCGCGCCGATCGACCTCGATCCGGAATCTCCGGGCGTGGCAGCGATCATCAAGCTGGCCGACCGGCTGGCCGGCGCGCCCTTGCCCGCCTGACGCCGTAGAGCCGGCAACGGATGCGGAGGGCTCCGGCCGTCCCGGGGCGGCGCCGGCCGGGCTCACTGCCGGTCGCGCTACCCGCGCGCGCCAGGTGGTGGGCCGGTGCACCGCATGCGGTACCTTCTATGGCATGTGTCTAGCAATCCCAGGTCAGATCGTCGAGATGGTCGACGAAGAGCTCCACATCGCCAAGGCAGAGGTCTCGGGGGTGCGGCGACACGTCAACGTCGGCCTCCTTGCCGACGGTCCGGACGCCGTCGGCGTCGGGGACTGGGTGCTGATCCACGTCGGCTTTGCGATGTCGAAGGTGGACGAGGAGGAGGCGCGCGCCACGCGCGAGTTCCTGCTGTCCCTTGGTGAGCCCTTCGAGTCCGAGCTCGAGGAGTACGAGAAAAGCACGATCGAGTGACGGGCGGTCGCAGCACGCGACCTGCATCGATCGGTTCTCAGAGCTCGGCCGCAAGCCGCGCGGTTGGCACGGCTCCCTCGCGCAGCACCTCGTACCGACGGCCCTCGTCGTAGGCGGACAGGTCCACCACGGTTGAAGGCGTGCCGGGCAGCTCGCCGGCGTCGAACTCCAGGTCGACTCCTGCCCGCACCCTCCTGTCCACCTCCTCGAGCCGGTGCGCCTCCACGCCTCCGGACCGGTTGGCGCTCGACTGGAGCACCGGCATCTCCAGCCCGCCGAGTGGCTGGAGCGCGCCCGTGAGCAGGGGCACCCGGACCCCAAGGCGCTCGGGAGAGGGACCACAGGCAAGCGGGTAGCGGTGTCCGGGGTTGGGGACCACCAGGGTGAGTGGGCCCGGCAGCAACCGCTTGATCGCCGCACGGGTGGGAGGGCCAAGCCAGCCGAGCGTGGCCAGGGCGCGCTCGAGGTCGAAGAACATGACCGCGGCGGGCCGCTCGGGGCTACGCCCCTTGATCTCATACAGGCGGCGCACCGCCGACTCCCGCTCGGGCGCCGCGGCCAGGCCGTAGACCGTGTCCGACGGAAAGAGCGCCACGCCGCCAGCCGCCACGCAGTCACGGAAGGCCTTCACCTCATCGGCTGTCACCGCGCGCTCCCCACGGTCACCCGCTCCCGGCCAGAGAGATCACGGCGCGTGACGGGGGCTGCAAGCAGCGCACGCACCGCCGCGGCCTGATGGGGGGAGTGCTCGAGGGCCAGTCGCGCGCCGAGCGCGGCCTGGGCCACCAGGTCGCGGATGGGATCCAGGCCGTCGGCGCCGCCCAGCAGCGCCTGGCGCGGCTCGTAGCGGCTGATCTCGCGCACAAGCGCCGGCAGCTCGTGGTCGGCCACGTAGGGCAGGTTGGCAAGCACAAGGTCGAAGGAGCGCTGCGGCAGCCCGCTGAGGATCTCGAGCTCGAGCACCAGCCCGAGGCGTGCGGCATTTGCGCGGGCCACCTCGATCGCGGAGGGCGAGGCGTCACTGGCACTCACGCGCAGGTCGGGCCGCTCGTGCAGGAGCGCCAGCGCGACCGCGCCGCTGCCGGTCCCCACGTCGTGCACCGACGCGCCCGCGGGCAGCTCGAGCGCGATCTCCACCAGCAGCTCGGTCTCGGGGCGGGGAATCAGCACGCGGCTGTCCACGAGGAGGTCGATATGGCGAAAGCCCTTTCGCCCGAGGATGTAGGCAACCGGCTCGCGGGCCACCCGCCGACGCACCCGCTCGCCGATCACGCGGGCGGAAGCCGGGGAAACGGCCATCCCTGGATGGGCCACGAGCACCGAGCGGTCCACGTTCAGCGCGTCGGCCATGAGCAGCTCGGCATCCAGGCGCGCGGACTCGCAGCCGGCGGCCTCGAGCGCGGGCACCGCGGCGCTCAGCGCCTCTTTCACGCTGGAGACCACCGTCATCGGTTCAGGGCTCCCGCGCCCGCGTCCCGCTTCGCTCAGTCCTTCCCCGGCGAGGCGGCTTCGAGCTTGCGCCGCTTCTCCTCGGCCTCGAGGGCGGCCGTGAAATCCTCGAGCTCCCCCGCAAGCACCCGCTGTACCTCGCCCTTGGTCAGCTTCACGCGGTGGTCGGTGATCCTGTCCTGAGGGAAGTTGTAGGTGCGGATCTTCTCCGAGCGCTGACCGCTGCCAACCTGGGAACGGCGGTCCTCGGCCATCTCCTCCTGCTGGGCGGCCAGTTCACGTTCATACAGGCGCGCCCGCAGGACCCGCATCGCCTTGTCGCGATTCTGAAGCTGGGACTTCTCGTCCTGCATCGACACCACGAGTCCGGTGGGCTTGTGGGTTACCCGCACCGCGGAGTCGGTGGTGTTCACGGACTGCCCGCCGGGCCCCGAGGAGCGGTAGACGTCGATCTGCAGGTCGCTCTCGTCCACCTGCACCTCCACGTCCTCGGCCTCAGGCAGCACCGCCACGGTGGCGGTCGAGGTGTGGATGCGCCCCTGCGACTCGGTCTCCGGGACGCGCTGGACGCGGTGCGTGCCACCTTCGTGCTTGAACACGCTGAAGGCGCCCCGACCCTTGACGGCGAAGGTGTAGTCGCCGTCCGACACCGACAGGGGCTCGGTCGAGAGCCCGCGGCGCTCGGCGTAGCGGAGCAGCATCCGGTAGAGGTCGCCCGCGAACAACCCCGCCTCCTCCCCTCCGGTGCCCGCGCGAACCTCGACGATCACGTTCTTGTCGTCGTGCGGATCGGGCTCGACCATCGCGAGCCTGATCTCCTCGTTCAGCTCCTCGAGGCGGGCGGACGAGGTCTCGAGCATCTCGCGGATCTCCGGGTCGTCGCCGTCCTCGCTGAGCATCTCCCGCGCCCCGGCCGCATCGGAGGCAGCGGTCCGCCACTCGCGCGCAAGCTCGTGCGCGGCCTCGAGCGCGTGGTAGGCCCTGCCGACCTCTGCGTAGCGCTCGCGATCCGCGATCACGACGGGATCGGACATCTGCTCCGAGAGCTCGCCGAAGCGGCTCTCGATCTGCTCGACGAGCTTCTCGATCACACCTCACAGGGTACGCGGGCACTCGCGCGCACCATGGGGGGAGCGGCGACGGACCAATCTCCCATACCCCCTCCCGGGACATCAGGGGGCGAAGCCCCCTACGCCACGACCTCCATGCCGATCTTGTCCTCGTCCGTGGCATCGGCCGGGTTCTCCACGGCGAGTACGGCATCGAGTGCCGCAATGGCAACCGCGAGCTGAGACAGGTCAGGCTCACGGGTGGTCAGGCGCTGGAGCTGCAGGCCCGGCCACATCAGGATGCGCGCCCAGCGCTTTGTCCGGTTGCGGCCGAAGAGCTTGATCACCTCGAAGGCCAGCCCCGCGACCAGCGGAATGCCCACCACACGCGATATCAGCAGCCAGTGCAGGTCGAGCTTGCCGAGTGGGGCGAACACGAAGATCGCGACGATCATGACGATCAGGAGGAAGCTTGTTCCGCAGCGGGGATGGAGCCGCGAGAAGCCCTGTGCGTTCTCGGGAGTCAGATCGAGGCCGGCCTCGTAGCAGGAGATCGTCTTGTGCTCGGCCCCGTGGTACTCGAACACCCGCTGCAGGTCGCGCATCCTCGAGATGAGCCAGATGTAGGCCAGGAAGATCGCGATCCGGATGGCCTTCTCGATCACCAGGAAGACGAACGAGTTCGGGATGTCGTCCTTGAAGATGTTGGTCAAGCCCGCCGGAAGCAGGAAGAAGAGGCCGATCGCGAAGAGCATCGCGAAGACCACGGTGCCCGCCCAGGTCCCACCGCCGATCTCCTGCTCCTTGCCATCGTCGTCGGCCGGCAGCTGTGCGTTCGCCGATATGCCGAGCGCCCTGAACCCGATCTTGAGCGACTCGCCGAGGGCCACCACGCCGCGGATCACCGGCAGTCGCAGCAGCTTGTGGCGCTTGACGATGGACACGAGCGGCTCGGAGGTGACCTCGATCTCCCCGTGTGCGCCCTTCGTGGGGTCGATCTCACCGCCCTCGAGCTCCTCGGCGGTTGGCTTGCGGACGGCCACCGCCCAGGTGGAGACCCCGCGCATCATCACTCCCTCGAGCACCGCCTGACCGCCGACGGGAAGGTCGCGCGGCGCCTCGAGGCTTGCTGTGGCCGCGGGGTCGGCGTCGGCGGCGGACGGCTTGGTGGGAGCGCTCATCGCACCCATCGTATCGGCGGCGGCCTGCCGGTTCGCGAGTCGCAGGAGGGCACTAGGGCGCGGACGGGCAGGGCGACGTGAGCGAGTTGTCCTTCTCGAAGGCCTCTCGCACCGTGTCCGCGGGGTCCGCCACCGCGGTCACGGTGCCCTGGCAGGCGGCGCCGAAGAAGAACAGCCCGCGCACCTCGCCGGGCTGCAGGAGGCCAACGGCCTTCGTGTCCGCGGTGCCGCCGTCCACCGACACGCTCACGCCGAAGCCCTCCGCCGGCGCCCGCCCGTTGTTGACCAGGTACACCGCGTAGCGGTAGACGCCGGGCGCGCCCTCGACCGGCGAGCCGCCCCCGATGCGCCTGACGCGCAGGTTGGCCACCGGGCCCGGCTGCGTGCACGCCCGGGAGAGGCGCTTGGCACGGCGGATGACCTTCCCGTCGCTGCCGTACCAGCGAAAGGCCACCACGGTCCTGTAGGCCGCGCCCTCGGCAAGCGCCAGGACGCGCTGGCGGTACGCGAAGCTCCCCACGCCTGCACGCGACTTGCGCCAGACGCCGAGCCCCGGGGCCTCCACGGTGCGGAAGCTGCTCTCCCCGACGCGCTCCTGAAGCTTGAAGCGCATCCACATGCGCTCGCTGCCCGCCACCCTGCGCATGCCCCCGCGGAACACGGCGAGCCGGTTCTCCGCGGCAGGGCCGCGGGCGCACTCCACCACGCGCACCGAGGCGAGGGAGCCGGCCTGCTTCGCGAGGCCCTCCCTGGGCTCGGCCGAAGCCGGCCTACCGGCGATCGGCAGCGCGGTCAAGGCCGCCACCGCTATGAGGGATGCGCGAGACATGCCCTCACTGGAACAGCGCCGCGCCCGGCTAGTTGCGGCGACTCAGCCGGCGGCTGAGCGCCTGGCGGCGCGCCTTCTGAAGCGCTCCACGCGCCCACCGGTGTCCACCAGCTTCTGCTTGCCGGTGTAGAAGGGATGGCAGTTCGAGCAGATCTCCACGTGCAGATTGGACTCGGTCGAGCGGGTGGTGAACTCGTTGCCACACGTACAGCGGACGTGGGCCTCTTTGTAGTCGGGGTGGATTGCCTGCTTCACGACAAGGAGTCTACTAGCCCCGTCTCAGCGCTCCGCGCCGCGCCGGAAGCGCCCGCCGAGCGATTCCCTGGCGCGGACCCACCACGTGCCCGGGTGGGCAAATCCCGCGGGTGGCGGCTGCTTGGCCCGTACCAGCTCGATCCAGCGATCGAGCGCCAGCGTGCCGTCGATGAGGCTTGCGAGCGCCGACGTGACAGGCGCCGCCAGGCCGGCGCGCTCGATCGAGCGCGCCAGGAGTGGCACCGTCTCGAGCGCCTCCACGGCCTGGCCGAGGCGGGCCGGGATGTCGGCGGCCGGGACGCCGTGGGCCAGCAGCTCCCCCGCGCTGCGATTGCGCGAGGTGGGAGCGAGAGCGGTGGCCACCAGGTCTCCGGTCCCGCTGCGCCCCACGAACGTGCGTGGCTTGCCCCCCGAGAGCTCGGCCAGGGAGAGGACCTCGAGGAAGATGTCGGCGGCCGCCATCCCGGCGGCGTTCAGCCCTTGGGACTGGGTGGCTCCGACTGCCACCGCTGCAGCGTTCTTGGCCACGCCGGCCAGCTCGACACCGACAGGGTCGTCGGAGACCTCGCACACCACCCCCGAGCGCTGGAAGGTCTCGGCAACCCGGTGCGCCAGCGGCTCGGAGCGGGAGGCGCACACGAGCCCCGCACCGGTCTCGACCATCTCACGTGCGTGGGCGGGTCCGCCGACGCACGCGGTGCGCTCAGCCCCGAATACACGCTCGAGGGCAACCGTGGGAGGAGTCCCGTCGGGCCACACGAGGCCCTTGGCGAGCGAGACGACGCCGGCGGTCCGTGCCACTCCCAGCCGCTCGATCTCCGCCAACGCCTCGCCGAGGCCCTTCGACGGCACCGCGAGGAACACGAGGTCCGGCCGGTCGAACTGGTCATCGCGAGCAGTAAAGGCCCGCACCTTGAGCGTGTGCGGCAGCTCGACGCCGGGAAGGTAGTGCTTGTTCTCGGTCTCCGCGGTCAGCCTCTCCGCCTGCTCGGTCGTGCGACAGAGCAGCGTCGCGCGCAGTCCCGCCCGCTCGAGCAGCAGCGCTACCGCCGTTCCGAACGAGCCGGCGCCGACCACCGTCGCTCGGCGGGGGTGCTGACCTGGATAGCGCAGTTTCGGGCTGATGCGCGGGCACGCTATCGCCCCGCGCGAAGCCGCTCCGCTCGGCTAGCGCGGCTCGGGCGCCCGCGCCAGGACGTGCAGGGCCAGCTTGCGGCTGGCCTCGTCCACCATCTCCCCGTCGAGCAGGGCCGCCCCCGCCCCTCCCCCGCCCTCCGCCTGCTCGAGTGCGACAAGGATGTCCTCGGCTCGGGCGAGCTCCTCTGCGGTGGGGGTGAAGATCTCGTTGATCGGCCCGATCTGGCCGGGGTGAAGGGCCCACTTGCCGTCATAGCCGAGGTCCCTCGCCCACGACGCCGCCAGGCCCAGCCCCTCGAGATCGTCGATCTGGAGATGGGGGCCGTCGATCGCCTGGATGCCGGACGCGCGCGCGGCCACCAGCACGGCGTCGAGAGCGAAGGCCCACCGATCCGGATCGTGGCGGGCGCTCGGCGGCCGGCCGAGCGAGGCCGCGAGGTCCGCGTAGCCGATGATGAGGGCCTCGAGCCGCGGGCCCGACGCCGCGATCTCGGTCACGTGGGCGAGCCCGGCGGCGGTCTCGATGAGAGCCTGCGCGCCGAGCGGGCGTTCGCGGCCGGAGTTCGAGGGCTCGAGCAGGTGCTCGAGCGGTTCGAGATCACCGGCCGCCTCTACCTTCGGGACCACGAGCGAGCCGAGGACACCGCCGGCAACCTCGGCGAGCGCGCGAACATCGCCCTCGAACCAAGGCGTCGTGGTGCCATTCACGCGCACGGCGACCGACGGCGCCTGCCACCCGGTCTCGCTCAGGGCGGCCACAGTGGCCGCTCGCGCCATCTCCTTCTGGGCGGGCGCGACGGCGTCCTCCAGGTCGATCACCACCTCGTCGGCCGGCAGCGTCCTTGCCTTGACGAGCATCCGCTCGGAGGACCCCGGGACCGACAGGCATGAGCGGCGGGGCCTCGTCACGTGCCCCAACATACTGCGCCGGTTCTATTACCCTGCCCGTCGTGCAGACGGGCGAGCGCATCGTGGTGGGCGGCCCTCACTTCGAGGACTTCGAGGTGGGTCAGGCGGTGAACGACGCTCCGGCGCTCACGTTGACCGCGGGCCATGCGGCCCTTCATCAGGCGCTCCTCGGTGATCGACTGCGGCTGCCGCTGGACGCGGAGCTGAGCCGCGAGGTCACCGGCCGCGACGAGCCGCTGGCCCATCCCAACCTCGTCTGCGACGTCGCCATCGGCCAGACAACGGGCCCCACCCAGCGGGTGCGCGGCAACCTCTTCTACCGCGGGCTCGTCCTACTCAGGCCGGTACACATCGGCGACACGCTGCGCACCTCCACGGAGGTTGTGGGCCTCAAGCAGAACCGGCCCGGATCGGGCACGGGCCTGGTGGCCCTGCGCATGCGCACCGAGAACCAGCGCGGCGAGCCCGTGCTCGACTTCTGGCGCGCTCCGATGATCCCGCTGCGCGATCCTGAGGCCGTGACCGGCCACGCCGGCAGCTTCGAAGAGATCCCCAAGGAGCTTGACGTGGAGGAGGTCGGGGCGGCCGTACCCGCCGGCTGGGGCCTTGACCGCTACCGCGAGCTCGTGCCGGGCGAGCACTTCTCCGATGTGAGCCCCGGCACCGTCTACGAGATCGAGGGGCGCGACACGGTGACCGCCGCGCCCGAGCTGGCGAGGCTGACCTTGAACGTGGCGATGACCCACACCGACGCCGGCGCGAGCGCCCACGGCCGGCGCCTGGCCTACGGCGGGCACACGATCGCCGTGGCGGCCGCGCAGGCGGTTCGAGCGCTCCCCAACCTCATGACGATCGTGGCGTGGCGCTCGTGCGATCACACCGGCCCCGTCTTCGAGGGCGACGTGCTCTCGACGGAGCTGACCGTGGAGGCGGTTCACCCGCTCGAGGCGGGCGGATTCGTGGACCTCCGCGCGGTGACCGCCGCCGAGCGAGACGGCAAGGGCGAGCGCACACCTGTGCTCGACTGGCGCTTTTTGGGGCTGATGGCGTGAGCGAGCCACGCGGCATCCTCGACGGGATGCGAGTGATCGAGGGCTCGGCCTTCGTGGCCGCGCCCCTCGGCGGGATGACGCTCGCCCAGCTCGGCGCCGACGTGATCCGCTTCGACCCGATCGGCGGCGGTCTCGATATGACCCGCTGGCCGGTCACCGAGGAAGGCGTGAGCCTCTTCTGGGCCGGCCTCAACAAGGGCAAGCGCTCGATTCAGGTGGACCTGCGCTCCCCGCGCGGCCAGGAGCTGCTGGCTGGGCTCATCGGCGCGCCCGGTCCCGAGGCGGGCCTCTTCCTGACCAACTTTCCCGCGCGTGGCTGGCTCGGGTACGACAAGCTCTCGGAGGTACGGAGCGACCTCGTGATGGTGAACATCGTGGGCCACCACGACGGCAGCTCCGCAGTGGACTACACCGTCAACCCGGCCACGGGCTTTCCCTGGGCGACCGGCCCGCGCCACGTGTCTGTGCCGTTCAACCACCTGCTTCCCGCCTGGGACGCGATCACCGGGACGCTCGCCACCACGGGACTGCTCGCCGCCGAGCGCCATCGCCGTAACACCGGCGAGGGGCAGCTCGTCCAGGTCGCGCTGTCCGACGTGGCGATGGCGATGGTGGGCAACCTCGGCAAGATCGCCGAGGCCCAGATCTCAAAGCACGAGCGCCAGAAGGACGGCAACTACCTCTACGGCGCCTTTGGCCGCGACTTCATCACCAAGGACGGCCGCCGCATAATGGTCGTGGCGCTCACCCTGCGGCAGTGGAAGAACCTCGTCAAGGCCACGGGGCTGCACGAGGGGTTCGAGACACTCGAGAAGATGATGGAGGTCGACCTGACAAAGGAGGGCGACCGCTTCGCGGCGCGCGAGGTGATCGGGGCGATGCTCAAGCCGTGGACGATCGCCCGCACGCTCGAGGAGATCGGCGAGATCTTCGACGCGCACGACGTTTCCTGGGGGCCCTACCAGACGTTCATGGAGCTGGTCGAGCAGGACCCGCGCTGCTCGACCGCCAATCCGATGTTCGAGGAGATCGAGCAGCCGGGCATCGGCACGTACCTGATGCCGGGCTCCCCGCTCGGGTTCGGTGGACTCGAGCGGCTGCCGGTGCGCCGCGCGCCGCTGCTCGGCGAGCACACCGAGGAGATCCTGGCCGACGTGGTCGGGCTCTCCCCCAC
>JAUJNT010000002.1:686758-734351 GCA_030448005.1 Thermoleophilaceae bacterium | reverse complement strand
GCTGCTGACGATCCCCTTCCTGGGCGAGCGCGTCCAGATCACCGAGGAGCTCCTGCGGGTCTCGAGCGGCATAGCCGCGTTCTCGGGCCTCTATTACGCCATCGCCGTGCTGACCGACTCCATCTACCGCGAGGAGTTCCTCGACGAGATCACGGGCGAGATGAGGGACACGTTCCGCGCCCGGGCAGAGTACCTGGGTCTCCGCGGAGCCGGCGAGCCTCCGGCTACCGGCCCCTGACGCGCGGCGAACGCACGTATGATCTCCCGCGGCTGCTTCGCGGGCGCCCACCTCAGGCACCGCTCTCGAGCAGTCGCGCGGCGGCGGCGCAGAAAGCGCGGAGGTCGTCGAGCTCACCGAGCGCGGACCACAATCGCTCACGATCGACGTCGAGATAGCCGTGAACGAGCACGTTCCTCAGGCCGGCGGCGTCACCGAGCTTTCGTGCCAGCCGCGGGTCGAGCGTGCCGGCCTCCTCGAGCCGCTCGAAGATCCCACGGTAATCGTCCGGTGCCCGCAGCGCCAGCTCCGCCACGAGTTGGGCACCCATGTCGATGCAGGCCTGGATCGCAACCTGCAGAGCGCGCTCGGTCTCGAGCTGCACGTGGCGATCCGTAAGCAGCCGTTCCTTCCCGCCGCCGCGGATTTCCTCGAGCACCGCGAGCAGCTCCTCCACGCGCTGGATGCGCGCGAGCACGCGCTCACGGTCGACCAAAGCGACCCTCGGACAGGCGGCTCAGCGCCGCCGCGCCGAGCAACTCGCGCAGGGGCTTGGTGTCCAGGTAGTCGAGGATTGCCCACGTTTCCAACCGGACACGGGAGCGCGGGTCGCGGTCCACGAGCCTGACGGAGTCACGAAGCGCGCGGTGCCGAAGCAACGGTGGAGCGTGGTTGAGCACGACGAGGTCCACCTCTTCGGTCCCAAGGGCAGCCGTTGCCGCGGCGATCAGCTCCAGTCGGAGGTCGAATCGCTCGGCGCGGTCAAGCCCCGGGTCCGCCCACACCGCGATGTCGACGTCCGAGAGCGGGCCCGCCGTGCCGAGCGCCTGCGAGCCGAAGAGCATCGCGGCCACGACCCCGTCCCGCTCGAATGCCGCAGCTAGCCGCGCGCGAGCGGCGTCGCCCACAGCGATCAGCGGCCCCTTCTCATCGATGCGGGTCACCCGCACATCGTCCCGCACGACTCGGATGGGCGTCATGACGGAAAAATGTTGCGAGTACCGGATTCGTCGAGGACCAGCAGTCTCGTCGCTGGTCGCAATGCGCAGCTACGCGACCCGAATGACTTGGGTACCAGCGAGTGCATCACCAATCGATCGCCGATCAGCGTCGAGGAACCGCACGCCAAGGGCGAAGGTCACCAGCGCGAGCTTCGCGGACGCACGGGCAGCCGGTGGCAGCCGCCAGAGGTCGAGCGAAGCGATCACGGCCGTGTAACCGAAATCCCGCACGAACGCCTGCCGGGCGGTGATCGGCTGCCGGTCCAAGCTCACGACACGAACGCCGAGGAGCACTTGACCCGGGGTCTGGCCGCCAGTCAAGATCGTCGGGCCCGTTCTCAAGCCGAGTCTCGGCGCCAACTCAATCACTGCTTTCTCGGCGGTCCAGTAGTTGCCTCTGCCGAGCCTCTCGAGCAACAGGCCAGGGAGCCCTTCGCCGAGCTCGTCCGGGGACGTTCCTATAGATGTCAAGCGCGGTGGCGGGTGATTCCGATCGGACCGGCGCCGCAATAGATGGTCGTGCCTTGAGTACGCTGCTGGCGACGGAAATCCGCGAGATCTGCAGCCAGCGCGTTGTAGGTCTCGCGCGCGATGTAGCGCTTGATGCAGCGGAGGATCTCGGGCTTCGTCTTGCCTTCGGCGCTCCGGCGCCTCGCGTAGGCACGTGTGCGGGGGCAGTAGCGCAGGCGGCAGACGGCGATCAGGTGAAGCGCGCGGTTGGCGTCGCGATCACCGCCGTAGTTGAGACGGTGTCGGGTCGTCTTGCCGGATGAGGCTGGGATCGGGCTCGCGCCGCAGAGCGCGGCGAACGAGGCCTCGCCGCGCAGGCGCTCGATGTTCTGCCCGGCGGTTACCAGCAGCTGGCCTGCGTGGCCGGTCGAGATGCCAAGCAGCGCCGTCGTGCGCGGCGCGGCTGAGCGCACGAGCCGCTCGAGCTCGCGGTCGAGTGCGGTGACCTCCTCGTCGAGCGACTCGATGCGCCGTGCGAGCGAGCGCAGCGCAAAGCGCGCCGCCTGAGCCGGATGCTCGAGCTCGCCCGCAGCGGGCCGCAGTCGCCGGCAGCGGCTCGCCTTGGCGCGGATCGTCCGTGGCTCGCAGAGCCCTTCGCGCAGCGGCTCTGGAGCAGTGATGATCAGGTCCCTGAGCTGCGCCATGGCCGCGGTGCGGGCCTTGATAGCGCCCTGGCGCGCCACCCGTAACTGGCGGATCGACTCGACTATCCCGTCGGTCTGCTTCGGGGTCGCGCTCGCCTTGCCGGCAAGCGCAGCTCGCGCGGCCAGCTCGGCATCGATCGGGTCGCTCTTGCCGAGCCGCCGCCGCGTGTGCGCATGCGGCTGGTTGACCTCGAGCACCCGCACCGCCTGAGAGCGCAGGTAGCGCGTCAGCCCGGCGGCGTAGGAGCCGGTCGACTCGACTGCGACCAGATCAAGCTTGCCGAAGCTCGAGAGCCACTGAAGGAGCTCCCGGTAGCCGTGCGCGGTCGTCGGGAAGCTCTCAGAGCCGAGCAGCGCGCCGCGCTCGTCCAAAGCGGCGACCTGGTGGCTCTCGGCGTGTGCGTCGACCCCGCCGATGACGAGCGTCTCGTGGTGCTTCATTCTGTACCTGCGTCCTTTCACAACCGAGGGCGGTCCGGTCGGGAAGGGCGGACAGAACAGTGACGAGGCACTTGTCGCGAGCAGGTTCCTATCAAGTCACGCGCCGCCCGACCCGACCGCCCAAATGGGCGATCAACGGCGGCCGAGCCCAAGCCGACAAGTCCCCGCGAACGACACCGACTGGGTCAGTTTATGCGCAGGTCAGACCCGGGCCAGACCGCCTGAGCTCATCATCACTGTTTATGCGACCCCGGCGGTCTCGTGGCCCGGCGGGGAGGGCTCCAGCAGTCCTCGGAGCGCGGCACGCACCCGCTCGGCCGTGCTTGAAGCGGTCTCCGGTGAGGCCGCCCAACTACCAAGCATGCGACAGGCGATCTGGCCGACGATCTCAAGCGCCCCATCCACCATCGCGGCAACGAATCGCCGCCAGAGCGGGGCGCGCTGCGACCGGCCCCTTTGGGCGGACGGGCGCAACCGCGGTCGCCGGTGGTGCCGCATGTGGCAGAGAATAGGAGCGCCGGGGGCCAGAGCGGTCCATCCCGCGCAGTGCGTTGCCGCGTCACGGACGCGCCTCGACAGAAGTTCTCGCCGCCGCTTCCTCTACCGAACACCGAGAGGGGGCGCTGCCGCCTTCGTCGGAGAGCGCAGTGTGATCGCATAGGGGGCCAAGGCCCTTGCGGACCCCGATTGCGAGTCACGGGACTCGCTTCGCCGTCCTCCGGGCCGTACCTGCTCACGGTCCGCAGATGGGAGCCGCGTCCCCCAGAGGCATCCGTGCATCGTCCGCACAAGCAGCGCCGCGCACGTGGTGCGCCCGCAATCATTCCGGGTGATGATGCGGTGGCTCCTCGTCTCGTTCCTGATGGGCTGGTGCCTGGCTGCGCTGTTCAGTAGCGCCCCGACGGCGGAGGCGCAGCACGCCTCACGGTCAGCGACACATATCTGCGGTGATTCGGGACCTCCGTGCGCCCACCCGAGTGACCCCCCGCTTGGAGAGTCTCTCTCGGATCCGCCGGATCTTCCGGACCCACCGGGCCTGCTGCAGCCGCGCGATGAGCCGGCAATCCCGCTCCAAGAGCAGCTCGACAGGTCCAGCAGGCGTGCTGAGGGGAGGCTGGAGGACGCCCGCCGCCGGCTCAGGCACGCCGAGAGCGATCAAGCAGTCGCCCGCGGCCGACGGCTGCGACTCCTGCAGGTGACCGGCCTGCGCCGCGAGCGAGCGAGCCTGCTTCGTCGTCGCGCAGCCGCCGCGCAGAGACGCGCGAGCGTCGCCGAGAAACAGATGGTCGATGAGCGCCGGAACGCCTTGGAGCAGGTGCACGCTCGGCGAGCGTCCTACAACGCGGAGCTCCTCAACTGGTTTGGAAACAGGGCCAGGACTCTCGCCCTGGCGGTATGGCTGTTGCTCATGGCTTCCCTGGCCGCCGGCTGGCGACCGCTGCTTGCCTTGTTGGCGCTCCGGCGCGCCCGGGGCCTCGACCGAGCCGTCTACGCCAGAGCCGTTGCTGTGGCGGCCGCCACGGTGGCCGGTGGAGCGGCTGTGGCGTCGGCGCTCTCCCCGGCGTTGGCCGGCGTGCTGGCACCCATGGCGTTCCCGGTGATTGCAGCGATCGTGATGCTGCTGGGGTTGACCGCGTGGCGGTCGACCCAGGTCAAAGGTGACGCTGCGGGCGTCCCGGCGTCCCTGACGGACCGCCGCCTGGGTCCTGGCATGGCGGTGGTCCTGACCCTCGTGACGGGGGTCGGGACTGGGCTCATCGCGCTCGCGGAAGGGAAGCCGGTCGAGCCGCGTGTGCCCCCGAAGACCGCAGCACTGGCGCGGCTCGCAGAACCCGATCCGACCGCTCGACCCACGGAGCGCGTCACGCGCTTGCGCGAGGCGGTAGACCGCGCCGATAGCCGTGCCCGGCAGGCTGACGCCATTGCCACGACGGCCAAAGACATGCTTCGGAGCTCGGAGGAGGAGGTGAGCGCGGTGGACCAGAGGGTCTCGCAGGCCCGCCGGACCGTCGAGGTGTGGCGCCAGCGAGTGGACCGCCTTCGGCGCGACTAGCCTGACTGCGGCCGTCGACGATCAGGGCGACACTCGCAGAGAGGGCAAGCGCCGGCGTCCCGGCTGCTTAGGTTGCTCGACTTCGGCGTGCAGTACCAGAACTGCACGAGGCGGTTGCCCTGCTCGAGGACGTTAATCCAGGCCCGGCGGGCGCCAGCGCTCCGGTGGCCAGGCCAAGGGGAGGCATAGATCGGACCGGTCCTCGCGCCGCAGCCGTGCAACGGGCGAGGCTCCCACCTCGGCGCCCTCTCGGATGAGGAGCTAAAGCAGCTGATCGAGCGACTCACCTCGAGGGAGCAAGCCGTTTCCTTCGAGCGACGCGTCCTCCTCGCAAGGATTGACAAAGGGCGCGCGCAGAGCTAGTGAATCGTGCCTACGATGACCGGCATGCCAGCCAGGAAACGCCCACCTTTCGACCCAAACAGTCCCGGCGCGCAGAAGCTCCTCCGCGCCATGCGAGCAGCCGAGGATCAGGTCGATGTCGTCATCACGGACGGCGCTTACATCGAGCAGGATGATCATTGCCGGCCGATTCTGCGTGGAACAGGTGAGCGACTCACGCTTCAGAAACGACTAGCTGAAGTCCTCATTGCCGAAGGGACGGCAGAGCGCCCCATTCCGTAGCTGCGGACCGCTCAAGGTGCCCGCCGCTCCCCCCCTCGTCGGTGGCTGTCGGGAAAGGGGGGTGCCGTCCGGCCGCGCCAGGACCCTTCGGTTATGGCTATGAACTTCATCGGTTGTGACCGTGAGCAGGCGTTTTTGATGCCGCCGTCTTTGCGGGACTGGGTGCCCGAGGACCACCTCGTCTGGACGGTGCTCGACGCCGTCGCGGAGGTGGATCTCTCCGCCTTCTATGTGAGCTACCGCTCAGACGGCCACGGCCGCCCCGCCTACGAGCCGTCGATGATGGTGGCGCTGCTGCTCTACGCCTACGCGCGCGGGAACCGCTCCTCGCGGCAGATCGAGCGCGCCTGCGTCGAGGACCTCGCCTACCGCGTCGTCGCCGGCAACCTCGTCCCCGATCACTCGACGATCGCCGACTTCCGCGTCCGCCACGAGGCCGCGCTCGCCGAGCTCTTCACCGCCGTGCTCGGCCTGTGCAGCAAGGCCGGGCTCGCCTCTGTCGGCGTCGTCGCGATCGACGGCACGAAGGTCCATGCCAACGCCTCGCGCGATGCCAACAGCGGCTACGAGGCGATCGCACGCGAGATCCTCGCCGAGGCGGCAGAGACAGACCAGCGCGAGGACGAGCTCTACGGCGATGCGCGTGGTGATGAGCTTCCCAAGCAGCTGCGCACGAGCGCGGGCCGCAAGGCGGCGCTACGTGCGGCAAAGGAGCGGCTCGATGAGGAGCGCAGGACCGACGGAGAGCCAGGCACCGCAGAGGCAAAGACGCCCGAGCGAGAGGACGCGGCCGTCGCGATCGAGCTCGACCCGGCGCGCTTTGTCACCCGCGCCGAGGGCCGCCGCGCCTGGCTTCGCGAGGGCCGCCGCGCGCTCGATCAGCAGCGTGAGCGCGAGGCGCGGCCGGTCGCGCGCTCTCGCTCGGAGCGCCTCCTTGAGTCAGCGCGCCGGCTCGAGCAGGAGCTACAGGCAGAGCACCAGGCAAACGCCGCCTATGAGGCCTACCGCGCGCGTGGGGTGATGAGGAACGGCCGCCGCCTCGGAGCGCCCCCGAAGCCCTACCGCCCGCCCGAGCTGCCACACGGCGAGGTCAACACGACCGATCCCGACTCGCGGCTGATGAAGTCGCTCGGCAAGCAGGCGGTGCAGGCCTACAACGCGCAGGCGGCTGTCAACGAGCACCAGATTCTGATCGCCGCGGAGGTCACCGTCGACTCGCCCGACTTCGGCCACCTCGAGCCGATGGTCGACGCCGCCGAACGGGATCTCGCAGCGATCGGCGCCGGCTCACCGGATGTCGTTGTCGCCGACGCTGGCTACTGGCACAAGCGCCAGATGGAGGCGGTCGTCAGCCGCGGGATCCAGGTGCTGATCCCTCCGGACGCCGCGCTGCGAAAGAATCCGCGTCCGGGCTTGGACGGCGGCCTCTACGCGTTCATGCGCCGGGTGCTGCAAACAGACCAGGCGAAGGCGCTCTACCGAAAACGCAAGGTGACAGTCGAGCCGGTGTTCGGGCAGATGAAGTTCAACCGCCGCTTCGATCGCTTCCAACGCAGGGGCAGGGCCGCATGCAGATCGGAATGGCGGCTATTCGGAGCAAGCCACAACCTCCTCAAGCTCCACACCCACCGCACAGCCGCCGCCGGGGCCTAAACGGCCCTCGGCGCGCCGACCGAGGCGCGATCGCCGCCCCGAAACCACGCCGCCAGTCTGGCCGGACCGCTTTTCCCGACAGCCTCGCTGGATCGGTTCTAAGGGCGGGTCCTGCAATCGGCCACCGCGTCCGCCAGACGATCTATGCCGCTCATCGCGTCGCCCCGCACGGCGGCTCTGGTGCCTATCTGAGCGAGCGCGCAGCACCGTTTTCGCGCCGGCTTTATCCGACAGCCTCGTTCAGGAGGAGCAGCGAGTTCATGCGCTCCTCCTTCGCGCGCGAGAAGCGGTAGGCCGCTTCGTTAGAACCCTCCGGGAATGCCCTTTCCCGGACGTGCACATGCTCACGGCCCGGGATGGCGCCGCGCTTCGAGCGTTTGAGTGGATCGGATTCTCGGGACGTTCCCGGGACAGTGAGCGACTCCGCGGCGACAGCCATGTGCGGCCCTCAGGTGAGCTGGTAATTCGGTCCGTCGCCGCCCTCGGGCGGCGTCAGGCGCCCGCCCTTGGCGGTGATGGCCCCGCACTGCACGCAGTTGGAGGGGGTGACCTGGAGCTTCACCAGGTGCTTGCCATCAAGCTTCCCGTTGCCCTCGGAGGCGGCTTCTAGCTCCTCCTCGGGAACCTCGTACACCTGTGCGGGGCACATGTTCTCCCACATCAGCGCGAGCTCGAGCGGCACCTTCTCGCGCAGGCGGATGTGGTTGGGAGCGTCGTCGCGGGTCGCGTTGCCGGTGGCAAACACGCTCGAGAGCCGGTCGAAGGTGAGCTTGCCGTCGGGCTTCGGGTACCCCCGCTCCTTGCCGATGAACACGTCGACCGTGGCGTCGTCGTGGGTCTTCCAGTGGCCCCCGGGGAAGCGGCCGCCGGACATCTCCATCGCGTTGGCCACCGCGCCGCCGAAGAAGAAGCCCTTGGCAAAGGGCTGGCGCATGTTGCGCGAGCGGTAGATTTCGCTCGCGATCTCCGACTCCCGGACGCGCTGCTCGTACCCGGAGAGGTCACGGGTGTCGCCCTTCTTCAGCGCGTCGACGATCGCCTCGGCCGCGAACATCCCCGCGTGCATGGCGTAGTGGATGCCCTTCAGCTGGGGCACGTTGACCATGCCGGCGGAGTCCCCGGTGATGCAGAGCCCGGGAGCGGACAGCTTCTCGGGCATCGCCCAGTAACCACCCGAGGGGATCGTCTTGGCGCCCCAGGCCACGCGCTTGCCGCCCTCGAGGATGTCCTTGATCATCGGGTGCTGCTTGAAGAGCTGCAGCGTGTCGTGGACCGAGAAGCGGGCGTCGCGGTAGTCGAGCCCGGCCACCAGGCCCAAGGACACCTTGTCCTCGCCCATCGGGTAGAGCCAGCTCCCGCCGAACTCGCGGTACCTGGCGCCGAACTTGAGCGGCCAGCCGAGGGTGTGGATGATGCGGTCGAGCGGCCTGGCCACCTCCCACACCTCCTTCACGCCGAGCTCCCACTGCATCGGGTCCCCGGAGCCGATGCCGAAGTGACGGATGGCGGCACCCGCGAGATGCCCCTGGGTTCCCTCGGCTAGCACCGTGGCCTTGCCGATCAGGTCCGAGCCGGGCTCGAAGTTGCCGAGCTCCTCGCCCGACCGGCCGCGGCCCTTGTCCCCGGTCCTGACCCCCACGGTCACGCCGTCCTCGACGAGCAGCTTGGCCGCCACGGTTTCGCCGAGGATGTAGACACCCGCCTCCTCTGCCTTCTGGCTGAGGAAGCGCCCCAGCTGGGCCACCGAGGTCATGTGGTTGCCGTGGTTGCGGAAGGGAGGCGGCGTGGGCACGAGCGGCACCGCCCTGCGCTTGGTCATGAAGTAGACCCGGTCCCGCGCGACCGTTCCATAGGTGGGCCACTCCTCCTCGGGAAGGTCGGGGAAGAGCTCGCGCATGGCCGAAGGGCGCATCATGGCGCCGGAGAGCAGGTGCGAGCCGGGGCCCTTTCCCTTCTCCACCAGCGCCACCGGCACCTCGCCGAGCGACTCGGCCAGCTCGGGCTCCTCCTCGAGCAGCTGGCTGAGCCGGATCGCGCAGGCGAGCCCCGCCGGCCCGCCCCCGACGATCACGATGCCCACCTCGATCCGCTCGTCCTCGGGATCGGTGGGACGCCCGACGAACTCCTTGGCGGAGTCCACGCGCGGCGCGAAGTCGACCGGCGCGGTGGGCATCAGCCGCCTCGCTTGGCCTTCACTGCCTCGGTGAGTTTCGGCAGGATCTTGTTCAGGTCGCCCACCACGCCGAGATCGGAGTACTCGAAGATCGGGGCGTTGGGATCCTTGTTGATCGCCACGATGTTCTCCGAGCTCTGCATCCCGACCTTGTGCTGAATGGCGCCGGAGATGCCCGCCGCCAGGTAGAGCTTGGGCGCGACGGTCTTGCCCGTCTGCCCGATCTGCGCGGCGTAGGGGTACCAGCCCGCGTCGACGACCGCGCGCGTGGCCGCCACGGCGCCGCCGAGGGCGCCCGCGAGGTCCTCGCACAGGTCGAATCCCTCGGACTTGCCCAGGCCGCGCCCGCCCGCCACCAACAGCTCGGCGTCCTCGATGTTCACGTCGGCGCCGCGCTGCTCGCCGCGCTTGACCATCACCGCCCGGGTGGAGTGCTCCTCGAGCTGGACGTCCACGTCCACGACCTCGGCCGTCCCGTCACCCGGCGCCGCGACGTCGAAGGCATTCAGGCGGCCGATGATGATCCCCGTGTCGCCGACGTACTCCACGTCCACGATCGCGGTGTCCTGCAGGATGGGCCGCTCGGCCACGAGCCTTCCATCTTGGGCCTTCACCGCTGTGACCTCCATGGTCACGCCCGCGCTCAGGCGGGCGGTGAGGCCCGCCCCGATCTCGAAGCCGAGCAGACCGCCCCCGAAGAGGGCGTAGCCGTAGCCGTCGTCCTTGATGACCTTGGCCATGGCGTCGACCACCGGCTGAGCGAGGCCCTCCGGCGCCCGTGCGCGGTAGACCTTCGTGGCCCCGTAATTTCCCAGGGACGCGCACAGGTCATCGGTGAGGTCATCGCCTCCCACGACCATCGCCGCGGCCTGGCCGCCGATCTCCTCGGCGAGCCGTGCGCCCTCGGAGACGGCGCCGAGCGAGTTCTTGTTGAAAGCGCCCTCGTGGTGCAGGGCGTAGGTGAGGATCCCGCTCATGCCAAGAGCTTCCTTTCCTCGAGCCACCCGACGATCTTCTCGACGGTCTCGTCGGTGTCATCGTCTTCGATGACCTCGCCCGGCTGCTTCGCCGGCGGCGGGTTGATCGCGAGGACCGACGTGCGCGAGCCCGCGGAGCCGACACGGCCGGCTTCGATGCCGGCATCGGAGATCGACTTGGTCTCGAGCGGCCTCTTCTTCGCTCCCATGATCGCCTTCAGCGACGGGTAGCGAGGCTCGTTGATCGCGTCACCGACGGAGATGACCGCCGGTAGCTCCACGTCCACGGTGTCGTAGCCGTACTCGGCCTGGCGCTCGCAGCGCAGCTTGCCGTCGTTGACCTCCATGTTGATCACCTGCGTCAGCGATGGCATCTTCAGATGGTCGGCCAGGACCGCGCCGATCGTGTAGCACTCGCCGTCATCGGACTGCTGTCCGAGCAGCACCAGGTCGGGGCTCTCCGCCTCGAGCACCTTGGACAGCGCATAGCCCGTTGCGCACACGTCGGAGTTGGCCAGCGCATCGTCGCTCAGGTGAACCGAGCGGTCGGCGCCGAGCGACACGGCCTTGTGCAGAGCGCGCACGGCGCTGCCGGGGCCCATCGTCACGGCCACGACCTCTTCGACCTCGAGCGCGCCACCCTCCTTCAGCTGCATGGCAGCTTCGATGGCGTGGGTGTCGAAAGGGTTCAGGTTCTTCTCGCCGCTGCGATCCAGCCGCTTGGTGGCGGTGTCGATCTGCTTCTCGACCGCAGCGTCGGGTACCTCTTTTACGAGGACACAGATTTTCAAGGGTTCTCCTTAACGTTTTCGCTGCTGCTGGAGGGTGGCGCACCGTCCCTCGCGAGGCACCTGTTCGGGCCTTTTCTAAGTGTATCCGGCTGGTTGACTGACGAGTCAGTCGCCTCGGCATACCCGTCGGCGCGCCGCCAAACCGCTCTACCGCGCGGCCCGCTGGGGCACGGCCTCGCCTCCCTGTCCGGCCACCTCATTTCTCCCTGCCGCACGAGCCAGAGGCCGCCCCGGCGCATGGCGAGTCCTCGCGGTCGCGGCTAGGAGGAGACGGACTTCTCGATGAAGTCGATGATCTCCTGGACTGAGGACCCGGGCGTGAAGATCTCGGCCACGCCGAGCTCCTTCAGCTCCGCGACGTCGTCCTTCGGGATCGTGCCGCCCACCACGAGCACGACGTCATCGGCGCCCTCGTCCTTGAGCAGCCGGGCGATCTTCGGCACGAGTGTCATGTGCGCACCGGAGAGGATCGAGAGGCCCACGGCGTGGGCGTCCTCCTGCAGTGCGGTCTCGACGATCTGCTCCGGGGTCTGGTGAAGGCCCGTGTAGATGACCTCCATGCCGGCGTCACGCAGCGCCCGGGCGATGATCTTGGCCCCGCGGTCATGGCCGTCGAGCCCGGGCTTTGCCACCACCACGCGGATCTTCCTGCCCGTGGAGCGGTCCTTCTCTGGTGCCTCGGCGTCAGCTGACATGGCTCGCCGCGAGTCTAATGGCTGCTCTCCGGGCCGGGTCGGGCGGCGCGGGCCCGGGGGCTCCGGGGGCGGGAGCCCCCGATGCAATCAGAAGACCGGCGTCTCGGTGTAGCTCCCGAACACGCGCTGGAGCGACTCGACGATCTCGCCCTCGCTGGCGTGAGCGCGAGCGCAGTCGAGAAGGGGGCCCATCAGGTTGGCGTCCCCGGCGGCGGCTTCCCGCAGCCGCGCGAGCGATTCCTCCACCTCGCCCGCATTGCGGCGCCCGCGGACGGCCTGGAGACGCCCGAGCTGCTTGGGCTCGAAGGCCGCATCGATCCTCAGCGTCGGAATCGACTCGTCGTCTCCCTCGGTGAACTGGTTGACGCCCACGACGATGCGCTTGCCCGAGTCCACCTCGAGCTGATAGCGGAAGGAGGCATCGGCGATCTCACGCTGGGGGTAGCTGCGCTCGATCGCCGCCACCATGCCACCCAGCTCGTCGATCTTCCGGAAGTACTCGTAGGCAGCCTCCTCCATGCGGTCGGTGAGCGCCTCGATGAAGTAGGAGCCGCCCAGCGGGTCGGCCGTGTTCGGCACACCGGTCTCATGGGCGATCACCTGCTGGGTGCGCAGAGCAAGCCGCACGGCGTCTTGCGTGGGGAGCGCGAGCGCCTCGTCGTAGGAGTTGGTGTGCAGCGACTGGGTTCCCCCAGCACCGCCGCGAGGGCCTCGATGGCCGTGCGCACCACGTTGTTGTAGGGCTGCTGGGCGGTCAGGGATACGCCGGCGGTCTGGGCGTGACAGCGCATGAGCAATGAGCGCTCGCTCTTTGCCCCATAGGTGTCTCGCAGCTCGCGCGCCCAGATGCGCCGCGCGGCGCGATACTTGGCGATCTCCTCGAAGAAGTCGATATGGGCGTTGAAGAAGAACGAGAGGCGCGGGGCGAAGTCGTCCACGTCGAGCCCGCGCTCGATCGCCCGCTCGACGTAGGTGAAGCCGTCCTTGAGGGTGAAGGCGAGCTCCTGCTGGGCGGTCGAGCCGGCCTCCCTGATGTGGTAGCCCGAGATCGATATCGGATGCCAGCGCGGCATCCGCTCCGTGCAGTACTCGACCATGTCGGTGACCAGCCGCATCGCCGGCTCGATCGGGAAGCACCACTCCTTCTGGGCGATGTACTCCTTGAGGATGTCCGTCTGGATGGTGCCCGCGAGCCGCTCCGGGGCCACCCCTGGCGCTCCGCGGCCACCACGTAGAAGGCGAGCATCACCGCCGCGGGGGCGTTGATCGTCATGGAGGTGGAGACCTCTGCCAGCGGGATCCCCGCGAAGAGAGTCTCCATGTCGTCGAGGGTGTCGATGGCCACACCCTCGCGCCCCACTCTCCGTCGGCCAGCCGGTGGTCGGAGTCATGCCCCATCAGAGAGGGCATGTCGAAGGCGGTGGACAGGCCGCCCTGACCGTGATCGAGCAGGTAGTGGAAGCGCTCGTTGGTCTCCTCCGCGGTGCCGAAGCCAGCGAACTGGCGCATCGTCCACAGCCGTCCCCGGTACATCGTCGGGTAGACGCCGCGGGTGTACGGGAACTCGCCCGGGACCCCGATCGCCGACTCGGCGTCCTCGGGCAGGTCCGCATCGGTGTAGAGCGGCTCCACGGGCTCGCCGGAGATCGTGGTGAAGGTGGCGTCGCGCTCCTCGCCGGCGGCCCGCCGGCCGTCGCCGGTCAGCTGCCTGGGGGTGTGGCCATCGCCTCAGGGTACGCCACCTGCGCAGGGAGACCGCGCAGGTCTGCTCGCGTCGGGATCAGCCGCCGGTGCCGGATGCCCGGCCGCGGCGCCGGCTGCTGGCGCGCGCTATCAGAGTCCAGACGGTGAGGATCACGATCACCATCACCGCGATGACCCCGAGGATCACGAGAATGCCGCCGCCATCGCTGGGGTTCTGGCTCCGGCCCTCGGCTACGGGCAACAGCGTGATGATCAAATTGAGCACGACACCGGGTTACCCATCCGGCGCGTTCTCTAACGCCGATTGGCGCCCCGAGAGCTGCTCACGCAGCCGCAGGAGCGCGAGATCCTTGCCCTTTGCCTCGAGCATCACGTCGAGCTCGAGGCCGGCCACGGTGTCCGCCAGGAAGGGCTCGAAGGCCAGCGGATCGATGAGGTCGGCGTGCAGCCGCATGTCAGGTATCACCGGCACGCGCTCCACACGCCGGCCGTTCTGGCGCTTTCGCACCCCGATCTCGAGCCGCGGCGAGGAGTAGTGCACCTTCGGCCTCACTCCCTCGGGCCAGGTGGAGAGCGCCATCTGGAGCGCCTCCCGGTCGGGGATCCCAGCCGGGTCGTTGCAGTTGTGGTGGAGCAAGTCGAAGACCACGGGGACTCCGGCCCTCCGTCCTACCGCCACGGCGTCGGCCACACCGTAGGAGCGGTCGTCGTTCTCGACTACGAGCCGAGCCTGCGCGCGAGCCGAGAGCGCCTCGAAGCCGGCCATGAAGCGATCCGCGCCGGCATCCTTTCCGCCCGTCGCGCCGCCAATGTGCACGACCACGACTGCCTCCGGGGGCAGGCCCATCGCGTCCAAGACCGCCGCCTGAACCTCGAGCTCGGCCATTGCGGCGCGCCGGACGGACTCGTCCTCGGAGTTCAGCACCGTGTACTGGCCGGGGTGACTCGAGAGCCGGACGCGAAGACCGCGTGCGCGCGCGCCCGTGGCCGCCAGCTCGTCGGCGCACTCCTCCACCTGACGATGGAACCGGGGCAGATCGGGGTGGCTCGCGTAGGGTGCCAGCGCGGTGGCCATCCTGTACATGCGGATGTCATGGCGGTCGAGGTAGCGAAGGATCTCGTTCAGGTACTCGAGCGAAGTCCGCAGATGCGGCCCCGACTGCCAGCGGCGCGCGTCATGGGAGGGGAGCCCGCCTTCGCCGAGCACCTTGACCGCGAAGCCGAGCCGCACATCGCGGGGATACCTGTCTGCCGCCGGTGTCAAACGGCCCGCTGCGGGGGGCTGTCCACACGCGGTGTACGAACGACGCCGCGCTATGGACTACGTAAAGCGAGAGGATCGTCCGGTGTGACAGCATCCGCTCACCGGGCAAGCGGCCGAGGCAAGGAGACGAATGGCTCTTAGGTGCGGTCTGGCGGTGACGCTTGCGACGCTGCTGGCGTGTGGCTCCGGCGCGGCGCTGGGGGGCGGCTCAGCGCAGCCGGAGCGGCCACCGCACACGATGGAGACGGTGATCCAGGACGACGCCCTCCTGCTTCACCGCCCGGCCGCAGAGGTCAGGCGAACCGCGCAGCGGATGGCGAACCTCGGTGCGGACCGCGTCAGGCTGACCGCGAGCTGGGGGGCGCTCGCGCCCGGCACCGAGGACCGGCGCAAGCCCCGATTCGATGCCGCCGACTCAGGCGAGTACCCGCGGGAGCCGTTCGCCCGGCTCGACCGCGCGGTAAAGGAGGCGCGCAGGGCGGGCATGGAGGTGATGATCGATCTGGCGTTCTTCGCGCCGCGCTGGGCGGTCGCGAGTGGCAACCCGATCGATCGCCGCCACGCGTGGCGACCGTCGGCTCGCGAGTTCGGCCTCTTCGCGCGCGCGGTGGCCGAGCGCTACAGCGGCCGCTTCGCCGACCCGGGAGACCGCGACGCGAGGCTCCCGGGGGTGCGGTTGTGGACCACGTGGAACGAGCCCAACCATCCCGTCTTCCTGCGACCGCAGTGGGAGCGCGTGCCGATGCGCCGGCCGGACCTGCCGGGCCGCGCCGGCCGGCGCCGTGGCTCGGGCGCGGCCATGGCGGCCTGGCGGCCGGCCTCCCCGCACCTCTACCGCCGCATGCACGACGCCGCGTACGACCAGGTCAAGGAGGTGAGCCCCGGCAACGAGGTGCTGATCGGCGGCCTTGCCGCCGAGGCCGAGCCTGGCCGTGGCGCCCGGCGGGGCATCGGCCCGCTGCGCTTCACGCGCGAGCTGGCGTGCGTCGACTCTTCCCTGCGCCCGCTGCGCCGCCGCGAGTGCCGCCGCTTCCGCCCGCTGCGAGCGGACGGCTTCGCCCACCACCCCTACTCTAGGACCACGACGCCCGACGCACGCGATCTCACGAGGGACCGCGTGCAGATCGGCGAGCTCGACCGCCTGACCGGCCTACTCGCAAGCCTGCACGCGCGCGGCCGGCTGGCCAGGCCGCTGCCGCTCTACATCACCGAGTACGGCTACGAGACGAACCCACCGGACCCCCGCGGGCACACCCCGGAGGACCACGCGCGCTACCTCGGCCAGGCCACCTACCTCGCCTGGCGCCGGCCCGAGGTCAAGATGTTCGCCCAGTTCCTGCTCGAGGACATCGGCCCCGAGATGTCCAAACCGGCGGGGAGTGCGGGGCGCTGGGCGGACTACCAGACCGGCCTCTTTCACCATGACGGCCCTCCCAAGCGCTCGGTGGTGCAGGGGTTCCGCCTGCCGTTCTTCGTCGAGACCGTCCAGGAGCCGGCCGGCGACACCCACACGGTGGCCTTCGGACAGGTGCGCCCCCGCCCGGGCGCCCAGAACGTGGTGATCCAGCGCCGGGGGGCCCTTGGCAGGTGGATCGTCGAGGCGAGCCTCGGGCTGCTGGCCCCCGGCGCGCCGCCGCGTACCGGCTTCGCCACCGACCCGGACGGCTTCTTCCTGCGACGGCTGCCGTTTCGCCCCGGTGAGACCTACCGGGCCATCTGGCTGGCGGGCGATCGCCTCACGCGCGTCTCCCAGGAGGTCAGGGTCGGCACACCCCGCCGGCTGGGCAGTGGTATCGCCGAGCTCACTCGGGCTCCCGGCTAGCGGCCCTCACCGGCGAAGCAGGACGGCGAGGCGACTGGGGCGCCTACGGATCCGGCCCGCCACGTACCCGCCGCCCCCGCCAACGAGCGTGATCGCGCCGAGGGCCCCGGCGATGCGAAGCCGTCGGCCGAGCCTGTCGAAGCGCATGATGCGCCAGCCCTCCTCGCGGGCGATCCGCTCGAGCTCTGCGTCGGGGTTGACGGCCACCGGGTGGCCGACGGCGCTCAGCATCGGCAGGTCCGACTCCGAGTCCGAGTAGGCATAGGAGGCGCTCAGATCGATTCCGTGCTCCTCGGCCACCATGCGGATGGCCTCGGCCTTCCCGCTGCGGTATGTGAATGGGCCGTCGGGGCGGCCGGTGTAGATGCCGTCCTTGATCTCCGAACGCGTGCCGATGCCTCCGTCCAGCACCAGCACGTGCGCCATCAGCTCGGCCATCTCCTGGGAGACCGCGGTGACGATGAATGCAAGCCGACCCGCGTCCTGGTGCTCGTGCGCGGCCTTCAGGACGTCGGGGTAGATCCGCGGCAGGACCCCCGCGAGGATCTCCGGCCCGAGCCGCTGAAGGTCCTTGACCGGCGTTCCGGCGATGGCGTCGAGGACGCGCTGCCTGATCTCCTCGCTGGCCGCGTCGCTCGAGCCGCGCAGCCGAAACTTGACGTTGGCCCAGAGATCGACGAGCAGCTGACGGCGCCCGATCAGGCCCGAGCGGTAGGCCGCACGCGCGAAGAAGATCCCGGAGGACCCTTCGATCAGGGTCTTGTCGAGATCGAAGAAGGCGGCGCCGGTCAGGTCTTTGGCCCTCGGCGAGAGCGCCGTCGGGTCAGCCCCACTCAGCCGCCGCCTACCTCGAGGATCACCGCGTCCCCCTGGCCCCCTCCCGAGCAGATGGCCGCACAACCGAGGCCGCCGCCCCTTCGCCGCAGCTCGTGCACGAGCGCGCCGAGGATGCGGGCGCCCGAGGCGCCGATCGGATGGCCGAGGGCGATCGCGCCGCCGTTCACGTTGACCTTCGACTCGTCCACGCCGAGCATCCGGAAGGAGTTGATGGCCACGGAGGCAAACGCCTCGTTGATCTCGAACAGGTCGATGTCCTCGAGCTCGAGCCCCGCCTTCTCCAGAGCCGCCTTGGTGGCGTTGGCGGGGGTGCGAGCCAGGAGGGGAAAGTCGTCGGCCACCGCCGCCTGGGAGACGATCGTGGCCAGCGGCTGTCTGGAGTTGCGCCTCGCCCACTCGTCGCTTGCGAGCACGAGCGCCCCGGCGCCGTCGTTGACTCCCGGGGCGTTGCCCGCGGTGTGGGAGCCTTCCTTGCCGGTCAGCCCGGGGAGGCGTGCCAGCGCCTCGAGCGAGCTCCCGCGGCGCGGCGCCTCGTCCACCTCGACCACCGCCCTGCCCTTCCTCGACTCGATGGTCACGGGCGCGATCTCCTCGGCGAGCCTGCCCTCGTCGGTGGCCTCGATCGCCAACTCGTGGCTGCGGAGCGCGAACCTGTCCATGTCGGGCCGGGTTATCTCGAGCTCGTCCCCGACCTCGGTGGCCTCCACGTACATCTGCTTTCCGGTGAAGGGGTTGGTGAGGCCGTCGTGCACCATCGCGTCGAGCGCCTTGGCGTCGCCCATGCGGTATCCGAAGCGGGCCTGCTTGAGCAGGTAGGGAGCGCCCGACATGGACTCCATGCCGCCCGCGACGGCCACCTCCACGTCGCCCGCTCGCACCTGCTGGTCGATGATCCCGGCGGCGCGGATGCCCGATGCGCACACCTTGTTGATCGTCTCGGAGGGGACCTCCTTGGGAATCCCCGCCTTGATCTGGGCCTGGCGGGAGGGGATCTGCCCCTGGCCCGCCTGGAGCACCTGACCGACTATCACGTGCTGGACCTGCTCGGGGGCCACGTCGGCGCGGTCGAGCGCGTGCTTCATGGCATGGGCGCCGAGATCGGTGGCGTCCAGCGGAGCGAGGGCCCCGCCCATCTTCCCGAAGGGGGTGCGGGCGGTCCCCAGGATCACGGTCTTGGGCATCGTCTTCGTCGATCTCCTTGGCTGCGAAGAAGGGGGTCGAGACGATAGCGAAGCCCTCCCCCCGGACCGGCAGGGGCGCGCGCCATGCGCGGGCTAGACTGCCGCGCCATGCCAGAGATCGCCATCAGCGCCCGAGAGGGCGCCCCCCAGGAGACCGCCGCCGACACCCGTGTGCTGGGCCTCTTCGAGGGGGAGCGGCTGGCCGAGCCGGAGCTCCAGCAGCTCGTGGAGCTCGGTGAGGCAAGGCCGGGGCTTCGCAAGGTGGCCGTGGCCCACGAGGACGCTCCGGGCGGTGGCAGGCGGCGGGTGCTGATCGCCGGCCTGGGAAAGCGGGAGGACTTCGACCCCGAGAAGGCGAGGGTGGCGGCCTCGGCCGCGGCCACGCGAGCCAAGGAGCTCGGCGCCGTCTCCCTGTCGTGGGCGCTTCCCGACGACAACGCCGAGATTGGGCTCGTGGAGGGAACGATCCTCACGCTCTACAAGTTCGACCGCTTCAAGTCGAAGGGGGAGAGCGAAGACGAGGAGACCGGCAACGGCGGCGCGCTGGAGTCGCTCGAGATCGCCGGCGCCGACATCTCCGAGGACAACCTGCGCCGGGCCGAGGTGGCGGCCAGGGCCGCCAACAGGGCGCGCGACCTGCAGAACCTGCCCTCGAACGTGGCTACGCCTACCTTCCTGGCCGATCGGGCCAGGGAGATAGCCGACGAGCACTCGCTCGAGGTCGAGACGCTCGACCGCGAGGGGATCATCGCGAAGGGCATGGGCGCATTCGCCGCCGTGGCCCAGGGCACCTACGCCGAGCCACGCCTGATCGTGCTGCGCTACAGCGGCGGCACCGAGGGTCCGCACCTGGGCTTCGTGGGAAAGGCAGTGACCTTCGATACCGGCGGCATCTCGCTCAAGCCCGGGGGCAAGATGAGCGAGATGAAGTTCGACATGTCGGGCGGCGCCGCGGTGCTCGAGTCGATCGGCGCGATCGCCGAGCTGGGGCTTCCCGTGACGATCACGGCGGTGGTGCCCGCCACCGAGAACATGCCGAGCGGGCGCTCGGTCAAGCCGGGGGACATCGTGACCGCTATGAACGGCAAGACCATCGAGGTCAACAACACCGACGCAGAGGGGCGGCTCATCCTGGCCGACGCGCTGGCCTACGCGCTCGAGCAGGGGGTCGAGCGGGTCGTCGACCTGGCGACGCTCACAGGGGCCATCATCGTCGCGCTCGGCAGCACCCATGTCGGTCTGTTCTCAAACGACGACGACTGGTTCGCCGCGGTGAACGCCGCCTGCGCCGCCACCGGCGAGATCGGCTGGCGCCTGCCGCTTCACCCGGAGTACGCCGACCTGATCAAGGGCAAGTACGCCGACCTCGACAACGCGCCGGAAGTCCGCAAGGCGTCGTCGATCACGGCGGCGGAGTTCTTGCACAACTTCGTGGGCGAGGTCCCGTGGGTGCACATGGACATCGCGGGCAGCGCGTGGGGCCTCGGCCGCCCGTATGCCGGAAAGGGCGCGTCGGGCTTCGGCGTGAGGTCGCTGATCGAGCTGGCCCGGCGAGCGGGGAGCTCGATCTAGTGTCACGGGAGGTCCACTAGCGCTCGTGCGCCGCGCGCTGGCGCTGGCGGCGGTCGCCGTGGCAGCCCTCGTCGGCTGCGGGCCTCCGGAGAAGCTCTCCGAGGAGCAGGGCCGCACCCTGGCCGGGGCGCGCGAGCACCTCGATGACGCGATCGACACCGAGGAGACGCTGCGCACCTCGAGGGCCGAGGCGCGCCGGCTGCGGGCGCGGGTGCGGGAGCTCGTATCCGACGGGAGCTTCGAGAGCCGGAAGCTCGACGAGTTCGGCATAGCGAGGCTGGGGCAGCTGCGGGAGGTGGTGCCCTCGCTCGTGATCCTCGACGCCGACGGCGACATGCGAGCGCTCGACCGGCGCAGCACCGAGGCCTTTCTGCGCTTCGCCGAGCGCGACGCGGCCAAGGCGCTGCTGGGTCCGGCGAGCAGGCAGGTGAACCTGATGGTCCAGACCCTCGAGGAGGCCGACGCCGGCAAGGAGACGGAGATCCCGGTGGTGGGGCGAAGCGCGGAGGCCTATCTGCGCGAGGCAGAGCGCGACGTGAAGGGCATCTGGCCCTCGCTGGGCAGGCGCCTGGCGGCCGCGCGGGACGAGCTGTGAACCGGTCTAGCATTGGAACATGCACGAGCCCGGGCATGTGGCGGTGGGGGCGTGGAGCGGAGGTCGCTTCATGCACTTCGGCGAGCCCATTGATGACAGGCGCCTGATCGAGCTGCTGCGGCCGGGGGTGGGGATCGACACGGTGGTGACCGCCGATGTGTACGGCCAGGGCGAGGCCGACACGCTCGTAGGGCGGGCGATCGCCGGCGTCCCGCGGGAGAGCTACTCGCTGGTCGGTGCCGTGGGCCACGACTTCTACGAGGGCGAGCGCGACGGCCCGCGCGGCTTTCCGCGCTTCACCGACCCCGGCCTTCGGGGTCCCGATGCCTACGCCGACTACCTGCGGATGGCCACGGAGCGCAGCCTGGAGCGCTGCGGGGTGGACGCCTTCGACCTGCTTCTGCTGCACAACCCGGACCGCACCGGCTACACCAGCCAGGCCGTGTGGCAGGCGATGGACGCCCTGCGCGCGGACGGCCTGGCTACCGCGATCGGCGTCGCGCCGGGGCCGGCCAACGGGTTCACCCTCGACATCATCGACTGCCTGGAGCGCTTCGGCGCCCTGATCGACTGGGCGATGGTGATCCTGAACCCGCTGGAGCCATGGCCGGGCGAGCTCGTGCTCCCCGCCGCCGCCGCGTCGGGGGTGCGCGTACTCACCCGGGTGGTGGACTACGGCGGGCTGTTTCACGGGGACATCCATGCCGGCCACGAGTTCGCGAAGGGAGACCATCGGCGCTTCCGGCCGGACGGGTGGGTGGAGCGCGGGCTCGAGCGCCTCGAGCGGATGCTTCCGATCGCACAGCGGCACGGCCTGTCTCCGCTCGGGCTGGCCTGTCAGTGGAACCTCGCCCACCACACCGTGGCCTGCTGCGTGCCGACGCTGATCCAGGAGGCGGGGCACGATGCCAGGCCGGTGGAGGACAAGCGCGCGGACCTGGCCGCGACGCCCGCCGAGACGGTCCTCTCAGCGCAAGAGGTCGAGGAGATCCGGCTGATCGGCGACAACAGCGGCAGCATGACTCTGAAGGGCGGGGTGCCTGACCACGAGGGCGCCGAGCGGCCCGACCGCTGGCCGCTCACCGAGGAGCTCGCTGCGGTCGGGTCCCGTTGGGACATCGACCCCTACCGCGACCTCTCGCCGGCGTCGGTCTAGGCCCGTCGGCCCTTCGGGGCCTGCTCCATCTCCTTCAGCTCGCGCTTGAGCACCTTGCCGGTTGCGGTACGCGGCAGCTCGTCCATGAACCAGACTTCGCGCGGCACCTTGAAGCTCGCGAGGTTCGACTTCACGTGGCTCTTCAGCTCGTCCTCGCTCGGCTTCTGCCCTTTGGCCGGTACGACGAAAGCTCGTAGCCGCTGGCCGAACCTCTCGTCCTCCACCCCGACCGCGGCCACCTCCGCCACACCCTCGTGGCATGCGAGCAGGTCCTCGACCTCCCGGGGGAACAGGTTCTCCCCACCGGAGACGATCATCTCGTCGTCGCGTCCCTCCACGAAGAGGCGGCCCGTGTCGTCCATCCGTCCCACGTCACCGGTGGCCATCAGGCCGCCCATCACGTCCTTGGAGCCCCCGCCGGTGTAGCCCTCGAAGAGCATGTCGTTGCCCACGAAGATGCGGCCGGTCTCCCCTGGAGGCACCTGCCTCCCTCTCTCGTCGTAGAGCGCCACCACCGTTCCCCTCGGCGCGCGCCCGGCGGTTCCGGGCGCCGCTCGCATGTCGGCGGGCGTGGCGATCGTGGCCCACGCCACCTCCGTCGAGCCGTAGAGGTTGTAGAGGGTGTCGCCGAACGCATCCATCCATCGCGCGGCCAGGGCGCCCGGCAGCGCCGAGCCGCTCGCCGCCACCACGCGCAGGGAGGAGGTGTCATAGCTTCGCCGGACCTCCTCCGGGAGCTCGAGGATCCGCTCCATCATCACCGGCACCACCACGAGCGACTCGGCACGCCTGCGCTCGATCTCGGCCAGGCAGCTCTCGGGGTCGAACTTGCGGTTCAGGGAGAGCGCGGAGCCCAGCAGCATCCCGAGCGTGAAGTGCGCAAACCCCCACGAGTGAAAGAGCGGCGCCGCGATGTGGACCACCCCCTGCGAGCGCAACGGGATCTTCGAGAGGAGCGCCACCGCCGGGTCGAGTGACTCGGGCGATGAGCGGTTGGCGCCCTTCGGCGAGCCCGTGGTGCCGGAGGTGAGGATGATCGCCCGGCTGGCCGAGTCGGGCGGCACCGGGGCCTCCTCAAGGCCCGTCTCGACCAGGTCGCCGATCCTCGGGTCCTTCGTCTTGTCTCCCTCGCACCAGGCCACGAAGCGCTTGCGGCGCCTGCCCGCCTCCTCGAGGAGGTCGGCGAACTCCTCGTCGTAGATGATGGCGACCGGCTTCTCGCGCTTCACGACCTCGGTGAGCTGCGGGCCGGCGAAGGCGGTGTTCAGGTAGAGGGCGTGAGCGCCGAGTTTTGCGAGTGCCACGGTGGACTCGACGAAGCCGCGGTGGTTGCGGCACATGATGCCCACGCCGTCGTCCTCCTTCACGCCCGCGTGTGACAGGGCGTGCGCCAGCCGGTTGGTGCGGGAGTGGACCTGCGCGAAGGTGAGGGTGCCGAGCTCGTCGATGATCGCGGGCGAGTCCGGCGAGATGATGGCCGACGCGATGTAGCCCGCGGCGGGGCCCATCCCCCAGCGCGCCGTCGTCACGGCCACCTGCGCCAGCTTGTCCGGCCTGATCGGACGTATGACGCCCGCGTCGATCAGCACCTTCAGGCCGGCGAGGTTGTGCACGACCGATCCGAAGAGGTCGCGTCCCACCTCCGCGGCCGCTAGCGCTTCCTGCGCTTGTCCTTCGGGCGAGGCTTGGCCGGGTTGTCCTTGCGCTCCTTCTTGGTCATCTTGCGGATGACGAGCGAACCCTCGTCGACCTGCTCCTGCACCTGCTTAAGCTTCTCCTCTCGCCGCTTGTCCTGCTGCTCGCGCACCGTCCTGGCCATGCTGCGGGTCCTTTCGCTGTAGACGCCGTCTCGCTCCACCCTACCCACAACGGGGGACCCATCGGGGCGGATTCGCGTTGCCGGATCAGTGCGGCGAGTGGGCGGGGCGGGCTCAGCGAGGCGGGCCGCGTCAAGTGCGTCCAGGGGTCGTCGTCCTCTGGATGGCGGTAGGCGCCCTTGCGGCATGGCGCCCGCGCGACACGCGCGTGCAGCCGAGAGTGGTGAGCAGCGGCAAATCGTTCGTCGGCTGAAGCGAGCCATCAGTCATCGGCTACGCCGTTTCCATGGTGAGTCCGAGGAGGGACGGATACACCGGGATCTCGTTATCATCTCGATCGGGAGCTGGAGTACGCTGGCAAGCCTGCCCTACCGCTCCTCCGCGGGCGAGCTGACATCTCGCACTCCGGCCTGTCGCCGGCGACGATCAGCGCTTGGCGCCGGTTTCGGGGGCGATGCGGGCTGGGCGAGCGGCTCGCAGGGTCATCGCAGTGCAGCCGCCGCCGCGGCCACAACGTGACTGCGTGCCGGGGGCTCGGCGTGGACGGCGAGCATGGCCGCGGTCGCGGAAGCCGCGGTCAGCTGTGCGAGTCGCACGACACTGTCAGCTGACGGGTGAACAACACACCTAGCGACCGCCGGGCTTCCAGCCGGTCACGACCGCGGACGGCGTGATGCCGTACGGGAGCTTCGGGTCGGCGACGGGGTCGCCGGCGGCGAGGCCCAGCGGGATGAGGCCCGCCCACACGTCGAGCTCGAGATCCTCCTCGTCATCGACCGGCGGGCCGCTGCGCGCCTTGGCCGAGGCCTCGTCGAGCGACATGGCGAGCGCGCGGGTGCCCTTCAGCTCCTTGGTGTTCGGCCGGCGGACCTCGTCCCAGCGGCCGGGGACGAGCTTCTCGGTGAATGCCTCCAGCGCGACCAGCAGCTCGGCCGGGTCGGCCACCGCGCGCGCCTGTCCGAGCACGACCACCGAGCGATAGTTCATGGAGTGGTGAAACGCCGACCTCGCAAGCACCATCGCGTCGAGCAGCGTGACCGTGAGGCAGGCGGGTCCGCTCGCCGTCAGCGTGCGGATCATGCGGCTCGCGGCCGAGCCGTGGAAGTAGACCGTGTCGCCGACGCGCGCGTGCAGCGTGGGAATGACGTACGGCTGGCCGTCGACCGCGAAGGCGAGGTGGGCGACGAGGCCCTCGTCGAGGATCGCGTCGATCGTGCCACGGTCGTATGCACCGCGCGCGGGCGCGCGGCGCACGCGGGTGCGCTCCGATGGTGCCGTAGCCATGACGAGACGCACACTACGCCGCTATAGGTCTGAGCAGAAGTACCAATCCCTGCGAGAATCCGGAACCAGTGGATCTGCACCTCGATCTGCCGAGCGCGCTCAAGACTCGTCGTCCTCTGGATGGCGGTAGGCCCCCTTGCGCCACGGCGGCTTGATCCCCTTCTCGAGTGGCCGGTAGCCGCGACGGTTGCCGGCCGACTCGAGCGGTCGCAGACGTAGGCCGTCAGAGGTGCTCGTGCGCTCGCGCAGGTCGCGGCCTGGCAGACGGGGACGGGAGCGCCGGTCGAGCGGGATGTGCCCGGCATGGCTCCCGCTCGACACGCGCGTCCAGCCGGTAGGCGGTCCCCAACGGTTGCGGCAGCGCTTGTGCTTGCACCACTGGTAATGGCCATGGGAGGTGGAGCGCACCGCGACCCTCCCCCGCCGGTCGATCCTCACGTGATACCCCTCCCAGTCGTCGCGGTGAAAGCCCGGATAACGTGAGCTTCCCCGCACCGCCCGCCCCGCGAGCTGAGCCAGGACGCTTCCCTTCCAAAGCTTGTCGGAGCCGGCGAAGGTGGAGTTCGAGTCCGGGTAGTAGAACCAGTACTGAAGGTAGGTGCGCCGACCACGGCGCACCACCCGTGTGTAGACCGTGGCGCGGCGCCCGGCGTTCGTACGGTGAGAGTCGAGATCCCGGTCATCGGGGGCGTCTGCGCAGCTGCGCTGACGGCACTCCTTCCAGTCGACCGGGAGCTGCCGCTCGCCCGGCTCGTAGACGACGTTCGGCGCGTGGCGGCGCAGCAGATCTGCATCGCGCGGGCCGTAGGCCTTTGCGAGCACCGTGTCACCATCGTCGCAACCTCCGCGCGTGGCACACACGATCCGGTGAGCGAGGAAGCCGCCGAACGACCGGCCATCGACGTCGGGGCCCGCGAGCGCCGCCGCGCCTCCGAGGATCAGGGCGGCCACCAGCACCAGCCCGACCCACTCGACCGTCGCCTGCCCGCGCTCGCATCTCACGGGAACGACGCTAGAGCGGTCAGGCCCTCAGGAGAGTTCCGAACGTGACGGTTGTGCGACCTCGCCGGTAGTTTTGCCTGCCTATGTGGGGCCGGCCGGGAGAGCGGCCAGGTCGTCGGCGACCAAGGTCTTGTCGCGCCCTGTCCGTTTGGCTTCATAGAGGGCTCTGTCTGTGCTCGAGATCACTTGGCGGGCGGTCTCTCCCGGCCGCCGCAAGGTCGTCAGACCGGCCGAGCAGGTCATCGGGTGAGGTGCGGCCGTTCTGAGGCGCTCGACCATTGAACGCGCGCTCTCGAGTGTTTGAGCCGGAAGAGCGACGGCGAACTCATCTCCCCCGAGGCGGGCCAGCAGGTCGCTTGGTCGCAGGCACGCGGTCCAGGCGGCGGCCGTGTCACGCAGCAGGGCGTCACCGCCGGGTGACCGTGTTCGTCGTTGTAGCCCTTGAAGTCGTCGAGGTCGACGAGCGCTACGCACAGGCCCTGGCCCGTGCGTTCGGCGCGGGAGAGCTAGCGCTGCAGCCCTTGCTCCCACGCGCGCCGGTTTGCAAGCGTGGTGAGCTCATCCGTCAGGGCAAAGCCCTCGAGTTTTCCGCGTAGCTCTTCGCGCTCTGTGACGATCGGGAAGAACCGGCCGATCAGTGCGGTGAGCGTCTCCATCATCTCCATTATCTCCGGTTCGGGGTAGCGTGCGCCGCGGCTGAGAAACTCGATCACCCCGCGGACTTCGTCTCCGTCACACAGAGGAAGCGCAACTGCGGCGGAGAGGCCGACCTCGACCGCGGCGGGCACGCGCGCGAAGTTCTTGTCGATCCTCACGTCCGGCACGAACTCGGGCTGGCTGCTTCGGAACACGCGCGCCGGCAGTCCGACGCCCGGTGCGGGGCGAAGTTGCCTCGGGTCGCTGACCGCTAAGCATCCCCATCTCATGCGCAGGGAGTGATCAGCCGAGCGACCCTCGCCCCTGGCCGGCGCGCGCCTGCGCGATCCCGAGGGAAGTTACGCCTTCGTCATCGATGATGTCCGAACGTTCAGAGCTAGGGAAGCGCCGCCGCCTTGGACGCTTCACAGGCCTCTTCCCGCTGCCGAACCTGCACTCACAGCCGCCTAACGATTCGGACGCGGCCACTGCTCTTCGTCGGAGTCGTCGCCCGCTTCGCCGCCGGTGGCTGCAAGTAGGGTCCGGTCGTATGACGACCTGGGACTACACCACCACAGTGATCACGCACGGCTTCATGGGACGCCAGAGCGACGAGCTCGACCGCACGAAGTTCCAGGAGGAGCTCTCGCGGCTGGGGGCCGAGGGGTGGGAGCTCGCCACCGTCTTCCTCGACGTCAACCTGCATCGCGAGAAGGACGGTCATGTGATCGTCTTCAAGCGCCGCGTCGACTGACCCCGCATGGACTTCCAGCTGAGCGACGAGCAGCGGGCGATCCGCCGCGTGGCGCGGGAGTTCGCCGACGGGGAGACAGGCCGATGGGCGGGCGAGCTCGATCGCGAGGGCCGCTTTCCGTACGAGATCGTGGCCAAGCTTGGCGAGCTCCGGTTCATGGGGATGCACTTCGACTGGGATTACGGCGGTGAGGGCACCGACGAGGTGCAGCAGCTGGTGATCGCCCGCTACCTCGGCTGCTGAGAGACCGCGGTGAGGCGGGCCTTCCTGCTCTGGCTGGTCCTCGTCGCCGTCTACTCGGCCACCCTCGGCCTCGATGCCTTCGGCGATTCGGACTACGGCGGCGACGAGCCCCACTACCTGCTGAGCGCCCGGTCGATCGTCGAGGACGGCGACCTGGACGTGGAGAACCAGTACGCCGAGCGCAGCTACGAGGCCTACTACCCGTACGAGCTCGACCGGCACGGCGTCGAGACGGAGGGCCGGCTCCACGAGCCCCACGGCGCGGGCTTCCCGCTGCTGATCGCCCCGGCCTACGCCCTCGGCGGTGCGCGCGCGGTCGAGTTGCTGCTCGCCGCGATCGGGGCGCTGGCCTGCGCTCTCGGGTACCTATTGGCACTACGGGCCGTGCCCGATCCCTGGGCGCTCGGGGCGGCCCTGGCCTTCGGGCTCTCGCCTCCCTTTCTCGCGTACGGCAGCGCGGTCTACCCCGAGCTGACCGCAGCTGCCGCGCTCGCGGGGGCCGCGCTGCTTGCGATCCGCCTGGACGAGCGGGTGTCCCGGCGCGATGCGTTCGCCTGCTTCGCGCTGCTCGGCACCCTCCCCTGGCTTGGCACGAAGTTCGTGCCGGCGGGGGTCGTGGTGGGCGCCTTTGCGCTCCGCTCGTTGCTGCGCGCGCAGCGGCGCACGCTCGCGCTCGGCTCGGCCGAGCTTGCCGGGTTCAGCCTCGCGCTGTACGTGGGAGTCAACGAGGCGCTCTACGGCGGGCCGACGCCCTACGCCGCCGACGTGGCCGGTCAGACCGCCACGGACGCCGACTTCCCGGGCGGCTACCTCGAGCGCTCCTACCGCCTCGTCGCCCTGATGATCGACCACGATTACGGGCTCCTGCGCTGGGCCCCCTTCACGCTGTTGGCCCTGGCCGGCCTCTGGCTGCTCTACCGCTCACGCCGCGAGGGCCTGGCCCGCGCGGTGCCCGATCTGCGCTCGCGGGAGCGAGTCGGCCTGATCTGCGCGGGCGTGCTCGGCGCCCAGATGCTCGTGGCCGCATTCCTGGCGCCCACCATGTTCGGCTTCTGGTTTCCACCGCGCCACCTCTTGGCGGCCCTTCCCATGGCCGTGCCCCTGGCGGCGTGGGGACTGCGCCACCTGCCGCGCACCGGAAGCGTGCTGGCGGCGATCACCGTGGCCGCGTCGGTCTGGCTCTACGGGGACGTCCGGCTGGGAGCCGGCGGGCTCGTCACCCCGCGACCCGACGCCCCCTTCGGACCGCTGACCGGCGCATTCCCGTTCTTCGGGGACTCGCCCTGGCCGTACGTGGCCGCCGGAGCGCTCGGGTGCGCGCTGCTCCTCCTGGCGCTCCTCGAGTCGCGCCACTGGCGCCAGAGGGCCGGTGCCACGCGAACCAGGTACTCCGGGTAGCGCACGAAGGAGCGGCCACCGGCCCGGCGGCGGTAGGAGATGGGGACCTCCACCGGCTCGATGCCGGCGCCCCACAGCGAGAGCGTCAGCACCTGGGCGTAGTTGTAGTCGTGCCGGATCCGGGCCACGTGAATCGCGTGGCGCGAGAAGGCGCGGTAGCCGGTCTGCCCGTCGCTCATGACGGCGCCCATGAGCGTGCCGAGCAGCGCCGAGGTAAGGCGGTTGGCGAGGGTGCGGTGCCAGCGCATCCCCTCACGCGCACCGAGAAAGCGGGACCCCAGGACATAGTGCGCCCGTCTGCGGGCGATCGGCTCCAGCACCGTCGCCAGCTCCGCCGAGTCGTACTCGCCGTCGCCGTCGAGGTACACGGCGGCGGCGTAATCCCGCCGGCGGGCATGGTCGAGCCCGCTCCGGAGGGCCGCGCCAAGCCCGCGTGATGAGCCGTGTGAGACCACCTCCGCCCCCGCCGTCAGCGCAACATCTACCGTCCGGTCACGCGAGCCGTCGTCCACCACCACCACGTCGACCGGCATGCCACACGCCTGCCCGGGCAGCCGCTCGAGCACCGGACCGAGGCGAGGCTCCTCGTCCCTGGCCACCACGATCGCGAGGCAGCGCCCGCGCGCGGGAGCTGCGGTGACCCCCGAGTCCGTGACGGGCACGAGCGCACGGCCGCGGGCGCCCGCCGGGGCCTCGACTCCCAGCAGCTCCGACACCGTGGCGGCCAGCTCGCACACAGAGCGCGGCTCGTGGCTCGTGGCTCCGGGCACCGCTCCCTTTCCCCACACCACGAACGGCACGGGGCGCTCGCCCCAGTCGAGATGGCCGTGGCCGCCGATCCCGCGCCCCTGGCCGTGGTCGGCCATCAGGATCACCGTGGCATCGCCTGCGCCCCCCTTGGTATCGAGCTTGCCACGCTCGGCGAGAAAGGCGAGGAAGTCGCCGATCCGCCGGTCTGTCTCCGCGAGCTGGTCGAGGTACTCCGGATTGCGTACACCGCGTACGTGGCCGAGCTGGTCCGCGGCCAGCAGCTGCAAGACGAGCAGATCCGGATCCTCCTCCTCCACCACACGGCGTCCCGCGGCGGCCAGCGACAGGTCGATCTGGGCGGTGGGCTGCACCGAGGTGACCGAGCGCACCACCTCCTCGCCAAACGGGTCGAGCAGATGGGCGATGCCCACGAGCCGGCCGCGCTTGCCGTGGCGCTCGAGCACATCGAAGACCGACTCGCACCGCACGCCGAGGCGGGGCGCGAAGTTGGAGCGCATGCCGTGCTCCTGCGGCGCTGCGCCGGTGAGCATCGAGGAGAAGCAGACGACGGTGCGGGCCGGGTAGGCGGGCTCGACCGCCAGGTACTCCGTGCCCTCCCGGGCCAGGCGGTCAATCACCGGCGTGTCGGCCTGCCACAGCCGGCTGCGGTTGCAGCCATCGACCACGATCACATACACCCGCCCGGCCCGAGCGGCGGGCGGAGCCGTTCGGCCGCTGGGGCGGCTCGGGTACGCCGGCAGGCGACCACGGGCAAAGCGGCGCCAGGCCAGCGCGCCGAGGGCGCTCGCGAGCAGCGCGGCCACGGCAATGCGCAGGCCAGTCGATGGCGTGGGCTGCTCGGCCAGGAGCACGCCGGCGGCGAGGCTCATAAGGAGCTTTGGCACCTGCTCCAACGCGTTGCCGCTCGTGGGGTCCGAGTTGGTGAGCACGAGGCGCCAGAAGCGCGTGAAGTTCGTCCAGGGAGCCCCAGTCCTCAGGCGGTAGTAGAGCGTGCCCCAGAAGAGGACGGTGAAGAACGCATAGCCGGCGAGGGCTCCCAGCAGCAACGCCGGCGCCCGCCACGGCTCGAGCAGCGGCACCGATGCGGCGCCAGCGAGCCAGAGCAGCGCCCTCCCCCGCAGCGGAAATGCGAAGCGCGAGAGCACGGAAGCGAGCCCCGCGGTGCCCGCGAGCGCCACGGCGAGGTTGCCATCAGGGGCGAGACCCACGAGCGCGGCGGCGAGCAGGACCATGACCGGGAAGACGATCGAGAAGGGCTTGCCCTCGTTGAAGAGGTTCCAGGCGCGCGCCGCCCAGACTTCGAGCGCTCCGGCGGTGCCCTGCGCTCGGATGTGGCCCTCCCCCATGAGTTAGGGGACCCTAACACGGGGCTTATCAGCGGGCGTCCGGCGGCGTTCCCGGATCGAGCAGGCCACCACCGCGCGAGCGGCGGACGAGGTACATGACTGACGTGGCCCCGAGGATCGAGAGCGTGATTCCCGCGCCTTCGCTGTCGAATAGCAGGAGCGAGAGCAGCCCGGCGCCAAAGGACCCGAGCAGGCCGACGCCGATCGTCATGGGGATCGACATCGGGTCCCGGCCCGGAAGGGCGAGCCGGGCGAGGGCGCCCACGATCAGCCCGGTCACGGCCAGCGCGATCAAGTAGCTGAGCAGCGACATCGCGCCCGGCCTACAGGTCTCGCTCGAGCAGCTGGCTGGCGGCACTGGCCGGGTCGAGCCGGCGCGCAACCACCTCGTCGAGCAGCTCCTGCACGCCGGAGTCCTCCTGGATCGATCGCTCGAGGCGCCGGCGCAGACGTCCCGCGGCGAGCGCCACCACCTCGTTCATCAGATTGCGCCGCCGGCGCTCGACGAGCGACCCCTTGGACTCGATGTGCTCACGGTGGGCGGCAATCTGCTGCTGAAGCTCCTCCACCCCCTCCGCACGCGAGGCCTCCGTCTTCACGATCGGCACCTGCCATTCCTCGGGCGGGCCCAGCGAGAGCACCCCGCGGATCTCCCTGATCATCGTGTCGGTGAGCGGATGGTCGGACTTGTTTACCGCGATCACGTCTGGGATCTCCATGACGCCCGCCTTGAGCGCCTGGATCGAGTCGCCGGATCCCGGCATCAGCACCAGCACGACGGTGTCCGCATGGTCGATGATGTCCACCTCGGCCTGCCCGACTCCCACAGTCTCGAGAAAGACATCGTCCTTGCCGGAGGCGTCCATCAGCAACGCGGCCTGGAGGGTGGCCTCCGATAGGCCGCCGAGCGAGCCGCGGGTGGCCATCGACCGGATGAAGACCCCCGAGTCGAGGAAGTGGTCGGTGAGCCGGATGCGGTCGCCGAGCAGCGCGCCCTTGGTGAACGGGGACGACGGGTCTATGGACAGCACGGCGACCCCTCGATCGGCCTGGCGCGCGTGAGCGGTGAGCGCGCCGATCAGAGTCGACTTGCCGACGCCGGGAGGCCCCGTGAAACCCACGATCGCCGCCTTGCCGGTGTGCGGGTAGACCTCGCGCACGAGCGCCCAGCCCTGAGGATCGTCGTCCTCCACCAGCGATATGGCCCTCGCGAGCGCGCGCTTGTCGCCGGCCAGCAACCGCTCGGCCAGATCTGCGTTCTGCGTTCCGGCCCGGGCCATGGCCGCGCATCCTACGGCCCGCGGCCGCAGCGCAACTAGTTGTCAGGCTGCGCCAGCCGGCGCGTCGAAGCGGTGGGCGCCCCGAGCGACACGGCCGCCGAGGCCGCCCGCGCCCGCTTCACCGCGAACACCCACACTTGTCGCACCGGCCGGCCGCGGCGCCCCGGCGAGTGCTGCCACGAGAGGTGCAGGTGGTTTCCGGGGCCGTGGTTGTGATCGCCTCGGTAGCCGACCCATCTGAACGGCGGCCGTGGCCGGTTCTGGCGCGGCTCGGCCCAGCGAGCAAGGCGGCTGACCTGGCGCCAGCCTCCCCCAGCACCGGGATAGACGTCAACCGCCAGTCCGAGGGGGTGCTCACCTCGCGGCGCGTGGTTGCCAGACAGCGAGTAACCGTCGCCGATCGACACGCGGTAGCGGCGGATGATGTAGAGCACTCCCGGCAGGATGCGGCGGTCCACGCGCGCGCCGCGCTGACCGGGGACCGGCACGAAACGCCCACCGCCGCTCTTCAGCAGCAGCCTGCCGGCACGGCCGGGCGGCCCGTAGTTCACGGATTCACAAGAGAACTCGAGGGTGTCGAGCACCTCGGCCCGCACGCGGTCCCGTCCCTCACCGCACAGCACGCTGTCCACCCGCCGGTCTCGCATCAGCACGGTGTCATCCCCTTCGCCCGCGTCGGCGTAGTCGCTCCCGTTCCCGCCGTCGAGACGGTCTCGGCCGGCGCTCGTGGTGAGCTCGTCGTCGCCCTCGCCGCCGCGCAGGCGGGAGGGCAGCGGCGCCAACACCAGCACCGAGTCATCGCCGTCTCCGAGGTCCATCTCGATGCGAGTTATCGCTGCCGAGCCACAGGTCACGCGATCGGGCGTGAGAGCGGGCAGGCATCCGGCGCCGGGCGTCGGGGCGGCCCCCGCGTCTGAAAGGGCGAGTACCGGCGCAAAGCCCGTGAGCCCTTCGGGGGCCACCGTGATCGCGTTCTGCTCTCCGGGTGTCGCGTTTACCCGCAGAGTGCCGCCGCTGTCCACCGAAACGGTGGCCGCAGACGCCGGCGTTGCCAGCGTGAGCAGCATGAGGAGAGCCAGCGCGAGCGGAGGCACAAGGACCTTCATCGGATTCCGTGCCCGGAACATGAGCTATTCGTAGGCCAGCGCGTCGAGCACATTAAGCCGCGAGGCCCGGCGGGCGGGCCCGATCGCCGCCAGGACCCCCGCCAGCGCGGCAAGCACCAGCAGGAAAAGGAGCGTGCCCACCGGATAGGCCAGCTCGAATCCCTCGTCGGCGAGCGGCCGCGAGATCAGCGCAGCGAAGAGAACTCCCAGGACGGTTCCCAGGATGGCGCCGATCAGGGCGGTGATCACCGCCTCGTAGCGCACGATCCGCCTGACCTGACGGCGCGACATACCCACCGCCCGCAGCATCCCGAGCTCGCGCGTGCGCTCGTGGATCGAGAGCGCGAGCGTGTTCACGATCCCGAAGATCGACACCACCACCGCCAGCGAGAGCAGCGCGTACACGAGCCCCAGGAGCTGCCCGATCTGCTCCTTCTGGGACTTCTTCAGCTGCTCCTGGTCGAGTGCCTCGGCCGAGGGATACCGCTCCTTGACCAGCCGCTCGACGCGCTTCTGGATCTGGCCGACGTCAGCCCCAGGGGCGAAGGCGGCGAATATGTAGTTGTCGCGGGTCTCGCCGAAGTCCTGAGCGAGTGCCGCGTGGCTGACCACGAAGCTGCCGAGGAAGTCGGTGCGGTCCTTCACCGCCGCCACCACGCGGTATGACAGCCGCCGGCCGGTGGGCGTGAGCACCTCGAGGTCGTCTCCCACGTCCACGTTGTTCGACTTGCCATAGGACTCGTCGAGGATCGCCTCGTTGTCTCCCAGCTGCTCCAGCGAGGACTTGTCGCCCTCGGTGAACTCGAAGTCGAAGACACTGCCGATGTTCGGCGGGTCAACGGCCGCCACGCGCTGGGTGGCCTTTTGACCCTCCACCTTGCCTTCGCTGAACCGGATGGCCGATACCGCCGCGATGCCCTCGATCTGCTGCACGTCCCGCTCGATCGACCGCGGGACGGGAGAGAAGCCGTCGATGTTCTGGATCGTGAGATCGCCCTTGAAGTTGCGGTCGATGGCCGAGGCGATCGACTCGTTGATGCCGGCCGCGAACACCGTCACGAAGACCACGAGCGCCAGCCCGATCATCAGCGCCGCCGCGGTCACCGCCGTGCGACCCGGCTTGCGCATCGCGTTCTCGCGGGCGAGGCGGCCGGTGAGGCCGCGCAGGGCCTCGATCGGCCTGCCGGCCGCGGCGGCCAGCGGCCGCACGAGCTGGGGGCTGTAGAGCGAGACGGCGAACAGCACGGCGGCCGCGCCGCCCCCCATCAGGCTGGCCGCCGAGCTCGAGGACTCGAGCCCGCCGAACAGGCCGATCAGCAGCATCCCGAGCCCGAGGGCCCCAAGCAGCGCGGCCACCACGGCGGTGACCCGCCCCCGGCGGCGCGACTCGGGCAGCGCCGCCTCGCGCAGGGCATCCATCGGCGAGACGCGCGTGGCGCGCAGCGCGGGTGTCATCGACGCGACGACCGTGGTGAGGATGCCGATCGTGAGCGCCACGACGATCGTGCGCCCCACGATCACCGTTCCCGTGTTGGGCAGGTCGATTCCGAACGACTTGAACAGCGAGTTGATGCCGTTGGCAAAGCCCACGCCGGCCAGCAGCCCGAGCACGGACCCGAGCACGCCGATCAGCAGCGCCTCCGCCAGCACGCTGCGGAGGAGCTGGCCGCGTGAGGCGCCGAGCGTTCGCAGGAGGCCGAACTCGCGGATGCGCTGGGCCACGGTGATCGAGAAGGTGTTGAAGATGAGAAAGCCGCCGACCACGAGCGCCACCCCTGAGAACACCAGCAGCGCGACCTTGATGAAGCCGAGGTCGTCACCGATGTCCTTCGTGCGGCGCTCCGCGCTCTCGGAGGCAAGCTCCACTCTGACGGAGGAGGGCACCACCCGCGCGATCCTGCGCTCGAGGTCGATCGGGGAGGTACCGGAGGACGCGGCAACCGAGATCTGATCGAGCTCCTCTCGCTTTCCCGCCACCTCCTGGGCCTCCGGGCGGACGAGGGTCACCCTGGCCGACCCGCCGCTGGCGGTGTCGCCGAGCTTGTTGATCCCCACCACCCGGTAGCGCCTCAACCGTCCCTCGCCTGCCACGCCGACCGAGTCGCCGATACCGATGTCCTCCCGCTCGGCATTGGCCTGGTCGATAGCCGCCTCCCGATCCGTGCGAGGCGCGCGACCCTCTTCGTATGTGAAGACGTCGAACGGCTCGGGCAACACTGAGGCCACGAACTGGGGGGCGAACTCCGAGCCGAGGGTGTCTCCGTTGGAGTTGGTGATCCTCACGACCGAGAAGATCCCGCCCTCGGCCTTCTCGACGCCCTCCACCTGCCTGACCGTCTCGAGCACGGATGCCGGGAACGCCGGCGGCTCGCTGGACTCCTGCTCCACGATCACCTTGGGCGACACGACGACGTCCGTGCCTTCGAGGGCGGTGGTGAATATGTCGTCGAACGACCGGTTGATCGTGTCGGTGAGGATGTAGGTGCCGGCGATGAGCGCCACCCCGAGGAAGACGGCGAAGACGGTGCCGGCGGCACGCATCTTGCGTGCGGCGATGCCCTTGAGGGCCACCGTCAGCACGAGGGCTAGGCCACGGCCTTCATCAGCTCGAGCACCTCTTCCTCCTCGCCCGCCACGCCCTCGTGAGCCACCTTGCCGTCCCTGAGCACCACCAGCCGGTCGGCGAACGACGCCGCGTGCGCCTCGTGGGTGACCATGATCACCGACTGGCCGAAGTCGCTCACGGCCCGGCTCAGCAGCTCGAGCACCTCGTCGGAGGCTTTTGAGTCGAGGTTGCCGGTGGGCTCGTCGGCGAACACCACGGCGGGTTTCGAGGCCAGCGCCCTTGCCACGGCCACGCGCTGCTGCTGGCCGCCCGAGAGCTCTGAGGGGCGGTGGGTGCGGCGGTCCTCGAGCCCCACGATCTCGATCAGCCGCTCGACCCACTCCTTGTCGGGCTCGCGGCCGGCGATCGTCAGCGGCAGCACGATGTTCTCCTCGGCGGTGAGCACCGGCAGCAGGTTGAAGAACTGGAAGACGAAGCCGAGCTTGTCGCGGCGCAGCGAGGTGAGGCGGTCGTCGTCGAGGCCCGCGAGCTCGGTGCCGTCGATGACGACGGAGCCACCCGTGGGCTTGTCAAGGCCCGCGAGCACGTGCATGAGCGTCGACTTTCCCGATCCGGAGGGACCCATGATCGCCGCAAAGGCCCCCCGCTCGAAGGTCACCGACACGCCGTCGAGGGCGTCCACGGCCGCCTCGCCCTCGCCGAATCGCCGGTGCAGCTCACGCGCGGCCACGATCGCCTCGTGCTGCCTCTCGCGGTCTCCCGGCGTGCCCGCCCCCATCGCGGCCACTCTGGCACAAGCCCCTCTGAAGCGCCACTATCCGGCTTCTCACCGCGGCCCCCACCTATGATCCGGGCAGGCGATGGAGCCCGCAACGTCCCAAGTGAAGCCGGAGGTCGCGCCACCCGACGGCGAGCCTCCCGAGCGTCGCGGCCCGCCGGCGCCGCTCGCGGGCGGCCCGATAACGCTCCTGCGGTTCATGCGCCGCAACCGCATGCTGAACGCTCGCTACGCGAGGCTCCTGGCCGCTCTCTTTCGCCGCCGCTACCTCACCTCCTACGGCCGCCGCCTGCGTACCGACGGCATCGCCTTCATCGGCTCTGAGGTGGTGCTCGAGATCGGGCCGCAGGGGCGCGTCGAGCTCGGGCGCTGGTCGTGGCTGGGACACGGCACGAAGATCCGCTGCCATGAGGGGCTGGTCTCCGTCGGGGCCAAGACGGTGCTGGGGCAGGAGTGCACCATCTCGGCCTTCCAGCACGTCTCGATCGGGCGCGAGTGCGTGATCGCCGACCGCGTGATGGTGATCGACTTCGACCACGGCGTGGTCGACGTGGACCGACCGATCCGCCGGCAGGGTATCTACAAACGCGACGTGCGCGTGGGCCACAACGTGTGGGTGGGCTACGGGGCCTGCATCCTGCGCGGCGTGACGGTTGGCGACAACGCCATCATCGGAACGGGCGCGGTGGTCACCGCCGACGTGCCGGCAAACGCCGTCGTGGGGGGTGTGCCGGCGCGGGTGATCCGCATGCGCGCAGAGCCACGCCGGATGCGCTGGAGCTAGGCGTGGCCAACGGCGCGCCGGCTCTACTGGCCCGCGGGCCCTGGGATGCCTCCCAGGTGGAGGCGCGCTGGCGAGACCAGCCGTTCGTGCCCGACGCTCCCGCCACCGCCGCGGCCGATGCCGCGGTGGCCGAGCTGCGGCGGCGGGGCTCGCCGACCCACGACGGGATGAGCGCCCGCATGGTGGAGTTCGACTCCTCGGCCCGGCACCTGCGCCTCGAGCTCGAGCCGGCCCGCTGGTCTCTGCGCCTCGGCCGGGACGCGGGCGCGTCGATCTCGGCCCTGTGCGTGGTGCGAGATGCCGAGGGCCGCTGGCTCGCGGGACGCCGGGCACCCTGGGTGGCCACCTGGCCGGGACGGTGGGCGCTCGGGGCGGGCGGCGCGGTCGAGGTGGGCGAGAACCCCGCGGACACCCTCGTCCGAGAGCTCCACGAGGAGTGGGGCGTGCGCCCGCGGCTACTGAGCGTAGAGGCGCTCGTGCGCGTGCCCTCGGGCCTCATCCTGCTGGTCGGCCTGGCGACGCTCGCGCCCGGCGGCGCACGGGTCGAGATGGACGCCGAGCACGACGCCCACGTCTGGTGGCCCCCCGACCCGGCCGACTGGCCGCCGGAGGCAGATGGGCAGTTGCGCGGGATGGGACTCTTGCTGGCGGGCTGACCGCCCGCCCGCTACCTCTCAGCCACCGCCAGCCGCACGGAGAGCCCGATGAGTGCCGTGCCCGCCACCGCGTTCCATGCTCTGGCCACGCGAGGGCGCGACATGAGGCCCCTGGCCGAGGCGACGGTGGAGGCGAGCGCGACGAGCCACACGAGGCCCATCAGCATGAAGGCGCCTCCGAGGGCGAGCGACGCGCCGAAGACCGGCTCGCCGGGATCCACGAACTGCGGCAGGAAGCTCGTGAAGAACGCGGCGATCTTCGGGTTCAGCAGGTTGGTGAGCAGTCCCTCCGTGAACGGAGAGTGCGCCCGCCTACCGGCGCTCTCGTCGATCGCGTCTCCCCTGATCGCCGCCCACAGGGCCTGGACTCCGAGGAATCCCAGGTAGGCGGCTCCGGCCACCTTGAGGACCGTGAAGGCGGTGGTGGAAGCCGTGAGCAGGGCGGCGACCCCCGCCGCGGACAGCGTGACCCAGACGGAGAGGCCGAGCATGATCCCGGCGATGGTCTCGAGTCCCTCCAGCCTGCCACCTCGCAGCGCGTTACGGGTGACGAGCGCCATGTCGGCCCCCGGCGTGATCACGAGCACGGCTGCCACGCCGAAGAAGCTGAGAAGCTCCCCGCCGCTCACGCCCGAGACGGGGTCGCCGCCACCTCGCCGTAGAGGTGTGCCGCCTGCCGGGCCACGTCGGTCCAGTCGAAGGCGAGCACGTGCTCTGAGGCCTCGGCGACCAGGCGGTCGCGCAGGACCGCGTCGGTCAGCAACCGCTCTGCCATCTGCCCCAGCGAGTGCGGGTCGCGTGAGCGAAAGCGCAGTCCGACGTCGTCGTTGGGGACCACCTCGCGCAGGCCGCCCGTGTCCGCCACGAGGCATGGGCAGCCGGAGGCCATCGCCTCGAGCGCCACGAGCCCGAAGGGCTCGTAGATCGAGGGAACCACGGTGAGGTCGGCGATCCGGTAGAGCGAGTGCAGCACGTCGTCACCGATCCAACCGAGGAAGGCGCCGTGGGCGTCAAGTCCGAGCTCCGTGGCCTGCTCGCGTAGCTCCGCCTCGGCCGTGCCGGAGCCGGCCACGATGAAGCGCACGTTGCCCACCCGCTCTATCAGGCCGGGCAGCGCCTCGAGCGCGAGCTGGAATCCCTTCTCGTAGACCAGCCGGCCCACCAGCAGCACGAGTCGCTCCTCGGGCGCCGCGAACCGCCCCCGGAGCGTGCCGAGGTCGTCCACGGGCACGAGCTCGGAGGGGTCGATGCCATTCGAGATCACCGCGATCCGCCGCTCCTCGAGGCCGTAGATGTCGGCCACGTGCTCGCGCATGTAGGCGGAGCAGGTGATCACGCGCTCCGCGCGATTGGACATCCAGCGCTCGACCCCGTGGATGTAGGACTGCGGGTGCTTTTCCACCCAGCCCTGGTGGCGGCCGTACTCGGTGGCGTGGATGGTGACCACCAGCGGGCAGCGGAAGCGCTTGGCCAGATGGTCTCCCGCACCGGCCACGAGCCAGTCGTGCCCGTGGACGATGTCGAAGTCGTAGCGGTCACCCACGTCCACGCCCGCGGCGAGCATGTCCGCGTTCATGTGCTCGACCCAGGTCACGAACTCTCCGAGCTCGCGCGGGCGCTCGGGCTCTCGCACCCTGTGAACGAGCACGCCCTCGCACTCCTCCTCCGCGGGTGACTCCTCGAGCCCACGCGCGAGCACATGCACATCCACGTCCTGTGCCGCCAGGTTCTCCGCCAGCTTTCGCACGTGTCGCGCCAGGCCGCCCTCGATCAGGGGCGGGTACTCCCAGGAGAGGATCAGGACACGCATGCGGAGTCGGTCACGGAGCCAGCAGCGGCGCCAGCTCGAGATAGGGCGCCAGGTTGCGCAACGCGGGCTCCGGCACGGGACCTGAGTCTGCCAGAGCGCCAAGCGCCGCGTCGTGGGCGGCGGCGTGCGCGGCCACCCGCTCGAGCGGGTAGTCGCCCGCCAGGTCGCGGGTCACCTGAAAGGCCCAGTCGCCCGCCTGCATCGCGAGCAGCTCGCGCGCGGCGCGCATGAGTGCGGCGGCGGGCTCCGCTCCCCGCGCCGCGCCCGCCACTGTCCGCAGCTCCGCCGCCCGGGCCGCGAAGGCAAGCTCTGCCACCCGCGGGGAGTCCCAGGTGCGGAGGTCCTTGCCGGTTCCCCACGTGGACGGGGCAAGCTCCCGTTCCACGAGCGGCACACGCTCGAGCCCCTCCGAGACGGTCACGAGCTCGAGCTCCAGCGAGCGCGCCGCCTCGAACACCTCCCGCAGCCACACCTGCCCCTCGTACCACCAGTGACCGAGCAGCTCCGTGTCGAGCGCACAGCAGAGCAGGCCGGGCCGGTCGCGCTCCATGGCATGGCGGTCGAGCCGCTCGATGCAGCGGTGCACGAAGTCGCGCGCGTGCCCGCGCGCGAGAGCGCGGGCCTGCGCCGGCCGATATGGGTCGCCGGCGTTGCTCCACGGCCGCAGGTCGTGGAGGGTGCGGCGGTGGTAGTCGCGATAGCCGGGGTCGGCCGGATACCCGGTCGTGGCGTTCCAGACGAGCTCCACGGTCAGCCAGTCGATCGGCACCGCGGCCGCGCCGGCCGGGGTCATCACCGGCTCGAGCGCCTCCGCCGCGCCTTCGCCGTGCACCCCCGTCTGGTCGACGCAGAACGCGCGCACCCCCCGATCGGCCAGATCCCGCTCGAGCCCCGGCTCGTACGCGCACTCCGGCAGCCAGAAGCCGCCGGCGAAGCCGCCGAAGCGACGCTCGTGGGCAGCTGTTCCCGTGGCGATCTGAAGGGCGGTGCCCGCGCCCGTCGCCAGCATCGGCAGCACGGCGTGCGTGGCCGCCGAGCTCCAGAGCTCGATCGGCCCGTCCGCACCCAGCCGGGCGAAGGCCTCGAGCAGCCTGCCCCCGCGCATCCCGAGGTCCTCCAGGGCCCGCTCGTAGTCCCCACCGGCACGGCGCAGCTCCGCGGCCAGCTCGTGCCGGCCGCCCTGCACGAGGCCCTTGCGATCCTCCTCGTGCACGGCGCGGCGGGTCTCGCCGAGGAAGTCCGCCAGGCGGTCGCCCGCGTCCCCCGGGAGCGTCTCGAGCTGGTCGCAGAGGACCGGCGTGAGCCCCAGCGTCACGGGCGCCTCAGCCTCCTCGAGGAGGCTCAGCAGGGGTAGGTAGACCGTGGCCACCGCCTCCCAGAGCCACTCCTCGCCGAAAGGCCACGTGCCGAACCCCTCGACGTAGGGCATGTGGGAGTGAAGGACGAGCGCGAGCGCGCCGCGGTGGCTCATCGCAGGATCGCCAGGAAGTCGAGCGCCCGGTCGAGCGGCCCGGGGCGCAGCTTGAAGTCGCCGGCCGCGATGGCCGGGTTGAAGCGGTCATAGAACGCGCGCGTCAGGCCCAGCCGGCTGTGGAGGGCATCCCAGCCGAGCCTGAGAGCAAGGTCGTGGACGCGCAGCTTGCGTGCGTGGAAGAGGCCGAGGAGCTCCACCTCCTCGAAGCAGCTCTCACATAGCTCGAGCAGCTCGCCGTGCCGGTACTCGCGCACGTGCCACGGGTTTCCGGACCTCTCCTCGCCCGCGGGCGCCAGCGTGAGCACGTTCGGCGTGCTCATGTAGGCGGTGCCTCCCGGGCGCAACATGCCGCGCAGGTGGCCGAGCACCGTCTCCGGGTCCTCGACGTGCTCGATCGTCTGGAGGAAGACCACGGCGTCGCACTCCTCGGCATAGCGGTCCACCAGGTCGCGCACGAAGCGAACGCCGGGCTGGGAGTACTTGATGCGCGCGTGCTCGTGGGCCTCGGGGTTGGCATCGACGCCCGTGACCCACGGTGCCCGCCGCGCGAGCACCGCGGTGCCGTAGCCCTCCCCGCAGGCCATGTCCACCACCCTGAGCCCGGCGCAGCGGCGCGCGATCCACTCGTACACCACCAGGTGCCGGCGATACCAGTAGTTCTCCTCGGGCACGTCGGGCAGCGTGCGCTCGCCCGTCAGGGCGAGCGGCGGCACGCCCTCCGGCTGGTCGCGCTGCAGGTACTCGGCCGGCTCGCTCAACGCGGCGCGGAGTCTAGGGAGCGCGGGGCCCGCCCATGGGGTGTGGCTGATTTGTTGACTCCTCGCGTACTGAAAGACCACACCCCCCTCACTTCCCTAGCCTTCCGCGCCGGATGGGCGCGCCGACGACCACGAACGAGATACACGAGGCAAACGCCCGCTACCACGACCTCGCCGCCGCGCACTACGACGCCAAATGGGGAATCGACTACGGCGCGCGAGGCCGGCGCCAGGTAGTCGTCAAGCTCTGGAAGGCGCTCGGCCGGCCGGAGCGGTTCGAGCACGGGCTCGAGATCGGAGCGGGGACCGGTTACTTCGGGCTCAACCTCTTGAAGGCCGGTGTGCTCGACGAGTACACCGCCTCCGACATCTCGCCCGGCATGCTCGAGGTGCTGGACGCCAGCGCAGCTCGGCTCGGGGCCGACATCGAGACCCGCTCGTGCGAGGCGGCGCAGCTGCCGTTCCCCGACCACAGCTTCGACTTGGTCTTCGGACACGCCGTGCTCCACCACCTGCCCGACCTCGACGCCTGCTTCCGCGAGTTCATGCGGGTGCTGCGGCCCGACGGGGCGATCGCCTTCTGCGGCGAGCCGTCGCGCCACGGCGACCGGATCGCCGCGATCCCCAAGCGAGCGGCTCACGCGGTGGCCCCCGCCTGGCGCGCCCTCGTGGGCGCCCGCGCAGCGTCGCGCAACGGGCACCACCAGGCACACGAGGAACAGCGGCTCGAGCGCCTGGTGGACGTGCACTCCTTCACACCCGCCGCCCTCGCGCGCCCCGCACGCGGGGCGGGATTCGAGCAGGTCAGGGTGAGCGGCGAGGAGCTCGCGGCCAGCCTGTTCGGCTGGGCCAACCGGGCGCTCGAGGCCACCGCCGAGCCCGCCCAGCTGCCGTGGCTCTGGTACCAGTACGCCTACCGGGGCTACCTCGGGCTGCAGGCGCTCGACCGCGTGCTGCTCGAGCCGCGCCTGCCGGCGGCGGTCTTCTACAACCTGCTGCTCTCCGCGCGCACGCCAGGCCCCTGAGGCTGGACCGGCTGTCTAACCGGTGACCGCGATCTTTGGACCACGGGGGCTACACCGAGGCGCCTGCAGCCTCGAGACTGGGCACATGATTCGCAGGCGCAGCGTCAGCAGGATGCCCGCGGTGGCGGCGGTGGCCGGGTGCTTCGGGCGCGACCTCGAGGCCGGTCTGCGACAGGTCGAGCGCTCGATTCGGCGAGCCCGGGCACGGGGGCGGAGCTGGTCGTCTTTCCCGAGTCCGCCCTCGGGGGGTACCTGTTCGAGACGAGCCTGCCGGTGCTGCGCCCACCGGTGGCGCCACCGCCCGCCCTCAGGCCGGACGGCGAGGAGATCGCGCGGCTAGCGAGGGCGGCAGGGCCCGCAGTGGTCTGCGTCGGCTACACCGAGTCCGGTGAGGGAGGGCCCTACTCGAGTGCGGTGTGCGTGAGCGGAGACGGGGTATTGGGCCACCACCGCAAGGTGCACCTGCCGGCCTGCGAACGCGCTACGTTCACGGCAGGCGGGGAGTTCGCCGCTTTCGACACCCCGCTCGGGCGCATGGGCATGCTGATCTGCTACGACAAGATCTTCCCCGAGGCTGCACGGGAGCTGGCCCTCGACGGAGCAGGGATCATCGCCTCGCTCGCGGCCTGGCCGACCTGCAGGACCCAGCCCTCCGCATGGACGCGCCACGACCGCGAGGTGCGCCACTTCAACCTGCTCGACCAGGCCAGGGCACTCGAGAACCAGGTGGTGTGGGTCTCCGCCAACCAGAGCGGCAGGCTCGGTCGGCTGCGGTTCCCCGGGCAGGCCAAGGTGGTCGACCCGGACGGCCGCGTGCTGGCGCACACGGGCTCGCGGCCCGGCATCGCGCTCGCCCGGGTGGATCCGCGCGGCGCGGTGGACGCGGCTCGTAGCCAGCTCTCGCACCTCGCCGACAGGCGTCCATTCGCGTACGGCCTCGGCCCCCCGGCCGCCCAGGTCATCTAGCGCATGTGCGGGATCGCGGGCGAGTACGGCAGGCCCCGGCCCGAGGAGGGCCGCCGGATGCTCAGGCGCCTCGAGCACCGCGGGCCCGACGACGAGGGAGAGGTGCGACTCGAGCGCAGCTGGCTCGGGCACCGGCGGCTGTCGATCGTCGACCTCGAGAGCGGGCGTCAGCCGCTGGCGACCCCCGAGGAGGAGCTGTGGCTCGTGGGCAACGGAGAGATCTACAACCACGAGGAGGTCCGCTCGACGCTCGGCCCGGCCGAGTACTCCACCCGCTCGGACAACGAGGTTGCGCTGCGGCTGCTGGCAAAGCGGGGGCCGGGCGCGCTCGGTGAGCTCGAGGGCATGTTCGCCTTGCTTGCGGCCGGCCCCGACGGCAGCTTCGTCGCGGCCCGGGATCCCGTGGGCATCAAGCCGCTCTACTGGGCACAAGGAGACCGCCGCGTGCATTTCGCCTCTGAGATGGCGGCCTTCGAGGAGCAGCTCCAGGACCGTGTCGAGGTCTTCCCGCCGGGCTGCTACTGGACCCCGCAGGCGGGTCTCGAGCGCTTCGCCGCCGCGGTCCCGCAGACCGAGAGCGAAGCCGGCGGAGGGGGCGAGCAGTCCGAGCGGGAGGAGACGCGCGAGGTGCTCATCGCCTCCGTCGAGCGCCAGATGATGGGTGACGTGCCCGTTGGGGTCTTTCTGTCGGGTGGGCTCGATTCCACGCTCGTCGCGGCAATTGCGGCACGCCGCCTCGCGCGGGAGGGCGAGCGGCTCAAGACCTTCGCCGTGGGCACCGAGGGAAGCGCCGACCTGCTGGCCGCCCGCGCGGCCGCCGAGTACCTCGGCACCGATCACCACGAGCGGGTCTACACCGCCGAGGAGGCGCTTCGGGCGGTCCCGGTGTCGGTACGCACCATCGAGCACTTCGATCCTTCCCTCGTGCGAAGCGCGGTGCCCAACTACCTCCTGGCCGAGATGACAGCCCGCCATGTGAAGGTGGTACTGACCGGCGAGGGTGCCGATGAGCTGTTCGCCGGCTATCAGTACCTGCGTGACTTCAGCCACCCCGAGCAGCTGCACGACGAGATCGTGCGAACCGTGGAGGGGCTGCACAACCTGAACCTCCAGCGCTGCGACCGGGTGACGATGGCCCACGGGCTCGAGGCGCGCGTGCCGTTCCTCGACCGCGAGGTGATCGCCTTCGCCCTCCGGTTGCCACCGGAGAGCAAGCTCTCCGGCCCGGGCCATCCCGAGAAGCAGCTGCTGCGGGAGGCCTTCACGGGGTGGCTGCCCGACGAGCTCCTGTGGCGCGAGAAGTCGCAGTTCGGCGACGGCAGCGGGGCGGCGGAGGTGCTGACCGCGGTGATGGAGGAGACGGTCACCGAGGCGGAGCTCGAAAGCGAGCGGGGGGCGGTGTACCCGCCGCTCAGGACGCGCGAGGAGCTTGCCTACTTCCGGATCTTTCGCGAGCACCTGCCCGGCGTGAGACCGGAGCACACGGTCGGCCGCTTCGCCACCGCCTGACCGCGGTCAGGCGGCCAGCGTCCCCGCGGAGGCGAGCACCACCAGCAGCAGCGCCACGTCCGGGAGACCCGACCGCAGCGTCAGGCGGGGCGGGGTCAGTCCGGCACGGAAGCGACCGGCCTCGCTCGCCACCCACGCGAGCACCGCATCGAGCACCGGCTTGGGGCTGGTGGGCACCCCGTCGAGCGAGGCCGTGAGCGACCGGCCCGCGGCCAACAGCCGCCCCTCGGCGCCGATCCTGTCGAGCACGCCGGCGGTCTCGCGGGCCCCGGGCAGCCACCCGAGCCTGCCGAGCACCCGTCGGAAGACCTCCCTCAGCCCGTCCGCCCCCGCGGCGGCGCGCAGCCAGGTCGCCACGATCACGAGCAGCCCCGCACGCGCAGCGCGCCGAAGCGCCAGGTCGAGTCCCAGCCCGCCCAGGAGGGTGAAGACCAGCGCGCTCACGGCGAGCACCGACGCCAGCACGAGCCCGGTCGGCGCGGCGCTCGAGTCCGGGCGCGAGAGCGCCCAGGCCAGGCCCACCCATCCGGCGACGGCTGCCAGCACGATCCACTCGGTGCTGGCGAGAAGCACCCCGAAGCCGATCACGGCGGCCAGGGCCACCGCCCGCGGATCGAAGCGGCCGTCGTGCGGGCCAGCCGCCGCCGGGGGCTCCTGCGACTCATCGGTGGGTGTGCCCCACTCGCGCAGCCCGCGGCGATACACCCACACCTGCACCACGCTCGCGAACACGCCCCAGATGAGCAGCCCCGCGAGGGTGACCAGCACCGTGTCGCGCTCGCTCACGTTGAAGCCGAACCGCTCAGCGATGGCGTCGTAGCTGCCCGCATAGGTCTCGAGGCCCCCCACCACCCAGATGAAGAAGCCCACGCCGATGGCGTTGAGGATCACCCTGAGCCCGGTGCAGGCCACCACCTGGGCGAGTGCCGCCACCGAGCGCGCCTCAAGCCGGCCGAGCATCGGCGCGGTGACCGCCTGTGTAAACGGCACGCTGAACCGGGCGGGGCCCATGATGGCCACGGTCTCGAGCACGGCCGCCGCACTGGCACCGTAGCCCTGGCGGGCGCCGCGCCTGTGTGCCACCCGGGCCAGCGCCATGCCACCCGCGAGGGCCACGAAGAACCCGCCGCTGGGAACCGCCCGCGAGGCCAAGAAGGAAACGGTGGCCACGTGGGCCGGGCCCGCGACCTCCGTCTCGTCAGCCGTCGTGGCGCTCGGCTGCATCCGGGCGGGCCCCCTGGCGCTCGAGCACCCCTTTCAGCCCCTGCGCGAAGGCGGCGTTCTCCTCGTCTGTCCCGCAGGTCACGCGAATCGCCCCAGGGGCGCCGAACCCCTCGAGCGCCCGGACGATGAAACCCGCCTGCAGCAGTTGCTCGGCCAGCCCCGCTGCATCTCCTCCCGGCACGTCGGCGTACACGAAGTTCGCCTGCGAGGACACGGGCGCCAGCCCCGCCTCCGCGAGCGTGTCGCGCAGGTCCATGCGGGCCGCCCGCGTGTGCGCCACCCGGGCTTCGAGGGCGTCGCGTCCCGCCAGGGACGCCAGCGCGGCGGCCTGTGCCGCTGCGTTGACGTTGAAGATCGGCCGCACGCGCCCGAGCGCGTCGGCCACCTCCGGGGAGGCGAGCGCGTAGCCCACCCTCAGGCCGGCCAGCCCGTAGACCTTGCTGAAAGTGCGCAGGACGCACAGTCGCGGGCGGCCCTCTCGCAGCAGGGCGGGCCC
>JAUJNT010000002.1:680361-686658 GCA_030448005.1 Thermoleophilaceae bacterium | reverse complement strand
TCCGCGCCGTGACAGGCCGCGGCCGACAGGTAGCTGGGAAAGGACGGCCACGGGAACACGGCGGCGTCGCCCGCGTCGAGGGTGGCGGCCCCGCACAGGCGAATCAGCTCGTCGGCGCCGTTTCCGAGCACCACCTGCTGCACGGGAAGGTCGTGGAGCTCTGCGAGCGCGGCGCGCAGCCGCTCGCCCCCGCCGTCGGGGTAGCGGTGAAGCTCCCGGGCCACGTCCCCGTATGCCGCCACAGCCTCGGGTAACGGGCCGAACGCGCCCTCGTTCGAGGCCAGCTTCACGATGCGCTCGAGGCCGAGCTGGGCCTGCAGCACCCCCATGGGCGGCTGCGGGCGGTATGGATCCACTCTGGCGAGGGCATCACGAAGCGGCATGGGGCTAGCCTAGAGGCGTGGGCGAGACGATCGAACGCTTCCCGCTCTTCCCACTGGGGATGGTGCTGCTGCCGCGCGAGGTCGTACCGCTTCACATCTTCGAGGATCGCTACAAGCAGATGGTCGACGAGTGCCTCGAGACCGAGTCCGAGTTCGGGATGCTGTGGAGGGCCGACACGGGTCTACGCGAGGTGGGCTGCACCGCGGAGATAACCCAGCTCCTCGATCGCATGGACGATGGGCGCATGAACATCCTCATCCAGGGAGCGCGCCCCTTCCGGCTCGAACGCCGCATCGACCACATGGACTATCCGGCCGGGGACATCGAGCTCTTGGACGAGGACCCGGCCCAGGACGAAGACGCCGGGCCCGCCGCCCGCCAGAGCTACGCCGACCTGGTGGAGCGCGTGACCGATTCGCGGCCCAGCGAGTCAGACCTGTCAGAGCTCGACTCCTACGGAATGGCCGCGACGATAGCGCTCGAGCTCGAGGCAAAGCAAGAGCTGCTCGAGCTGCGCTCCGAGCCGGCCCGCCTGCACCGCCTGAGCTCGCTGCTGGCGGAGGCCCGCAAGCGCTACGAGTTCAGCGAGCGGGCCTCGGAGCAGGCCAAGAGCAACGGCAAGGTGCGCCACTGAGCGCGACTCGCCGCGGGCTCAGCCGCCCAGGAGGCTGGGCGCTCAGCGCCCCTCGCCCGTGTGGCCCGCGCCGTCCGGGATGTACTCCTCGGCCAGGCGCCCGGCAAGCTCGTCGATCGCTGCGATCGACGGAGCGTCCGGGTCGAAGTCGAGCGGCGCGCTCTGGGCCCACTCGGCATCGGGCATCCGCAGGTCGAAGGGCACCAGCCCCGCCACCTCGAGCCCATGCTCCTCGGCGAACTCGTTCACCGTCTCACCCTCCTGCTCGCTGCGCACCTTGTTCGCCAGAAGGGCGACGCGCTCGTAGCCCTGCAGCTTGCCGAGCCGCGTCATCCGCAGGCCCGTCTCGAGTGAGGTGAAAAAGGGCTCGACCACTACGAGGATCGCGTCGGCCCGGATCGTGGCCACACGCAGGAACTGCTCCACCGTGGCGTCGGTGTCGACGATGCAGACCCCGTCTCCGGCCTCCCCGACCATCTGGCTCACGCCGGCGACCGCCGCGTGCATGCTGCCCAGTCAGCCGGTGCCCGCCTTCTTGGGGTTTGCCATCACGATCAGCGTGACCCCATCCTTGCCCTCCACGGCGCAGGAGGCGCACACCTCGTCGACGGTCTTCGTGAACCGCGTGCCTTCGGGCGTGCGCTCGAGGAGGTCGCGGGGCAGGGTGGGCAGGGTGTCGATTCGCTCCGCGGGCACACCCAGCGTGAGCGCAAGGTTCGGGTTGGGGTCGCCGTCGATGGCGAGCACCCGGTGTCCTCGTCGCGACAGCAGCCGCGCCATCGTTCCGGAGATGGAGGTCTTGCCGGAGCCGCCCTTTCCCACGATCGCGAGGTTCATATGAGCTCTGACTCTACCGCCGTAGGCCCGACCGGGGAAACTGGTGGGGTGAGGAGCGGCGAGGAAGGCACCGCGGGCACCGTCGACGCGCGCGGGCTGAGGTGTCCGATGCCGCTCGTGAAGGCAAAGCTCGCAATGGAGGCCCTGTCCCCCGGAGACGGGTTGCTCGTGATGGCCACCGACCCCGAGGCGGCGATCGACCTGGCCGCGTGGGCGGCCGACGAGGGCCACGCCTTGCGCGAACGCGCCGCCGGGGGCTGGACCGAGTTCCTCCTGCACAAGGGGTCCTCCCGGTAGCGGAGCGGATCAGTCGACCGTGACGGCGGCCCCTCCCCGCCGGGGATCGCCACCGCCCGAGATCTCGCCGGTGAGGGGGTCGCGAGCCACCGCCTGCACCCCCCCGAAGTAGAGGTTCCTGTCCTCCCATAACCGCAGGCGCCAGCCGGTCCTCTCGAGCTCGCGGAGGGCCCCCGTGTCCACCCCCGGCTCGGCGTCCACGAGGTTCCCCTCCACGTGGATGCGCGGTGAGTCCACCGCGGCCTGGGCCGCCAGCCCGCCGTCGATCACCCCGGCCACCGTCTGCACGATCGCCGAGCGGATGCGGTTCGAGCCCGCGGAGCCGAGGGCAACCTCCGGCCGGCCGTCGAGGAGCGCCACGGTCGGGCTCATCATGCTCGGCACCCGCACACCGGCCGCATGGCGATGGTAGCCTCGCGGGTTGAGGTCCTCCTCGCCGAGCATGTTGTTCAGGTGAACGCCCGTCCCGGGTACCACGACCCCAGAGCAGGCTCCGTTCGAGCAGGTCACGGTGGCACACCCCCCGTCGGCGTCCATGACGGAGATGTGAGTGGTCGAGCCCAGGCGCGAGGCGATCTCCCCGGCCACGCTGTCGAGCGCGTCCTCTGCGAGGAAGCGCTCGGCGTAGTGCTCGCTCGAGAGACCCTGCAGGAACTCGTCGTCGCGCGCGCGGTTCGTGGCGGCGATCACCTCGGCCAGCGCCTTCGTGTCACCCGGCCGATCGATCCGCTCGAGCAACTCCAGCGCGTCGGCGATCAGGATGCCCCCGGAGGACGGCGGGGGGTTGGTCAGAACCTCGCGACCGCGAAAGGAGGCGACCGTGGGCGCGCGCTCGACCACCCCATATGAAGCCAGGTCCTCCCGCGTGAGCAGCCCGCCGCGCTCGAGCACCCAGTCGCTCATCGCCCCGGCCACGTCCCCCGTGTAGAGGAACGCTGCCCCCTCCTCGCCCAGCCGGTCGAGCAGGTCGCCGAGCTCGGGCAGGCGGAGGCGCTCGCCCGCGCCTACGGGCCGGCCCTGAGGCTCGTAGAGCGCCGTCGCCTCGGGAGTCGACCGGAAGATCGGGGTCAGGATCTCCAAGACGTAGGCCTGGATCGGGGTGACCTCCACCCCCTCCCGTGCGGCCCGCGCGGGAGCGCCGGTCAGATCTCCCAGCTCTAGGGTCCCGAAGCGCTCGAGCGCCTCGCACAGGCCCGCCACGGTCCCCGGCACCCCACACGAGGAGGCGCCCACGTTGAACACCTGCACGGCGTCGGCGGCGAACGCAACGTCGATCGGCAGCAGCGGCGCGGGGTCGGGGTGCGATAGCTCCTTCCCGGGAGCGGCCACGAAGAAGTCGAGCAGATGACTTCCCTCCCCCGCCTCGTGCACCAGCATGAACCCCCCGGCCCCCGGCCCGGTGAGGGGCGACTCCGCGGCGAAGGACATGAGCACCGCGGCAACGGCCGCATCGACCGCATTCCCGCCCTCCCGCAGAACCTCGGCGCCGGCTCGTGCGGTGACCGGATGCCCGGCTGCGACGACCCCTTTCACGTTGGAGGCAGCCTAGATGCTCCATCGGCGGCGTGGCAGGGAGGGATCGGGTTCGAGGTTCTGAAGGGCTGGGGTGTCTGGGACAGCGGCTTGTCGGTGAGAGAACGCCGTTGCGCTGACGCAACAGCGACAACGGTCCCCAACTCACCGGGCGCGTGCTGCCCGAGTGGTGCCAGACCGCTCATACCGACCCCACATACATCGATCCCGGCGCCTCCTGGCAAAACGCCTGGGTGGAGTCGCTCAACGCCCGCTTGCGCGACGAGGTCCTCGACGTCGAGGAGCTCTCCAACCTGGCCGAGGCCCGGTTCCTGGCTGCCGAGTGGCGAGCCGCCTACAACGCCGACCATCCCCACTCGGCGCTTGGCATGATGTCGTCGCGCCGATTCGCCGCCAGCCGGCGGCGAATCGGAGATATGAACGGATCAGTCAACCCCCAGCTCTCAGAAGGGGTGGACCGATGAACGGGGTCCGGTCAGTACGACGACGGGCGCTCGCGCTCGCCGATCGGTCCAGGAGGCAGCCGCCGGGCCAGTACGAGGCGGGCGCGTTCCGGGTCGAGGTGGCCGAACTCGTCGAGGTGGCGAACCCAGAGATTGATCCCAGAGCGGTGCTTGCGCACCGTCGCCTCCGCCAGTCTGTGGGCGCGCAGCTCCGCCTCGTGGTAGGGGATCGCGGTCGGCCGACTTGAACAGACAACGTTGCTTGGAGAACCAATTTGCGTAATACGGGATCCCCCCCTAGGGTAGTGCGAACCGTTCGGTCGCAGGGAACGCAATCCTCCAATAGACGGGAGAAGTATGCCCTTAACTGGTAGTACAACACTGCGGTGCGCCTCGCGGCGAGCGAAGGTCTCTGTTGGGACGTTTGTGCTGGTCGCAGGGACGGTATGTGCGTTCGCCGGGGGGGCCTCTGGGCAGTCCGACGGGGTGGACGGAGGGGTGCACGGAGGGGTGCTCTCGCCAGGCGAGGAGCTCCCACCCGGCGTCGAGCTGACGCCAGAAGAGGCGATGACGGCCGACGTGGTGATCGTGCCCGATCCGGGCCAGACGCTCACCGCTGAGGTCACCCCCGGGGACTGCGAGGATCCGGATAATTGCGCCTACACCGTCCAAGCCTCCGGTGAGCCCACGACTTTCGATACAGAAGATTCATCCGATCCAGAGATGGAGTCCACCACATCCCGTAACTCCTCAGCCCGGCGGAGGGCAGCCCGGCGGAGGGCAGCCCGGCGGAAGTTCACCGCCCTCAACGGCGCCACGGTCCGCCACATACGCGTCCGCCGCACCAAACGGCCCCGACCGCGCACAAAACGCCTCGCCCGGGCCGCCGCCTACTATGCGTATTGGAAAATAGTCGACGACCACATCTGCAGCATCTACGGATGCGGCGCATGGGAGATGCAACTCAACTCGCATGCGTGGTGTAACGGGCACATCGCCTGGGGCGATACCCGCGCCTACCGCTCCGGTTGGGTAAACAAGTACGGCACCAAGTCCAATGGCTACTCGATCAGCACCGATAGGCTCGGCTTCGTGGGCAACGGCACCTACCGGAGCATGTATGCCACCCACGATGGGACGGTGAGCGCGATGTTCAAGGGGTTCCCGGCCGCGAGGACGCACTATCTGCACCGGCATTACCCGGGGAACTGCGGCAGGGCGTGGCTGGTGGCGAAATGACGATGTCGCGGCTGCAGGTAATCATCGTGGTCGTGGTCGTCGCGGTCCTGGTGCTGATAGTGGTTAACGTCATCGGGCTCCAAGCCGGTGACCCGCAACCAGGGTCAGGATCAAAGCGCGCCACACCGGAGACGCCGACTCCCTGATTCTTCTGCCCGGCGGACGGCCGCGTCCGCCGGGCAGAGGCCTCCGTAGCGGCCCGGCAGGTGGGCAGCGATGTCCCCGGTGCGGGCGTTCGCATTTGGCGACAAGATGAGCGCGCCGCCCGAGCAACATGGCGTCGAAAGGGTGCTGACTCCCGAGCGGATCGAGCAGTTCATGGCCGAGCGCCCCGAGCGTTGCCACCGCGCATCTCGCGGTGGCTCGACTCGTGAGATGCGGCTACTGCTTCGGCGGGCTGGCGCTGGCCTGTCAGTCCTTGGGCTTTGGCGGTGCCCCCGCGGGCTCCGCCTTGGCGACGGGCTGTTGGTGTCCCTCCGTAAGTGATCGATCCTCGGCGGGTCGGGCTGCCTCAGGAGGTGGGTGCCCGAGGTCGAGGCGCGAATCGCGCGGCGCGTCGTCGACGAGGTCGACGTGGCGATCGTCGCCGCTCATTTGCTGTTCCCGCGCGGCGGCGTCGCGCTGGTGGCGGCATCGCGTGGCTTTCGGGGAGGCGACGTCGGGGGTGGGCCGTTGGCGATGGCATTCCAGCCGCCGCGCTTTTCGAGGCCGCGCGGTGCCCGCGCGCTGCCGCGCTTGTTCGAGTTTTTTGCCACCGACGACGCGCCCGTCGTCGAGCGTGAGCCAGACAAGGGTGGGGTGGCGTCTGGAGTAGAAGTGGTCCCAGGCCGTCGGCGTGCGGTGCGTCGGGCTGATTCGAAGCCGCCGGAGCAGCCAGGCGCGCGGCCGTCCGATCTCCCACAGCCGGGTCGTGGTGGAGATGATCGTCGG
>JAUJNT010000002.1:679550-680261 GCA_030448005.1 Thermoleophilaceae bacterium | reverse complement strand
CACGACGAGAGGGCGAGCGCCGCCTCGTCGGCACGACGAGAGGGCGAGCGCCGCCTCGTCGGCACGACGAGAGGGCGAGCGCCGCCCCGCCGGCGAGCTCGACGAGGCTTTGCTCCTTGGTTAGGAAGTGCTCCACGTCGTCTCGGTCGATGCCGGCGAGCCACCCGACAGGCGCGAGCACGGCGTAGATGACCACGCTGTAGTAGAGCGAGCGCAGGAGCCGCTCGAACGGCGTCATCGGCCTCGGGACGGCGTGGGTGCGCTCGTTGATGACGAGCGTGATGAAGCCCGGCAGGACGAAGGCCACGAGCAGTAGCAGCGCGGTGATCATCGTTGGAGCCACGCTCAGCCTCGGCGGAGATGGTCAGCGCCCGCCACGTCAGCTGCGCTCTCCGCGATCGCTCCCGCGGCGGCCGTCGCGGTGGGAGACCGCAAGCGCCTCGTCGCTCACGTCGACCGACGCGCTGCCCTCGCCGAGCGCGGCGAGCAGGTCACGAAGTCGCATAACGTGGTCATCGATGAAGGCTGGGTCGGAGTTGATCGGGTACTGAAAGTCCCCGTCGCGGTGGCGCGTGATCACCTCGACGGTGTCGCCCTCGACGCGCAGCGACGTCGGCACCTCGGTGCCCGCAGCATCGGCTGCGACCGGCGCAGTGATCGACATCAGCCGATCGCTTCCCTTCACGACCGCGGCGCCGCCGCTGTGGGGCT
>JAUJNT010000002.1:628924-679450 GCA_030448005.1 Thermoleophilaceae bacterium | reverse complement strand
ATCGACATCAGCCGATCGCTTCCCTTCACGACCGCGGCGCCGCCGCTGTGGGGCTCGGGGCGCAGCTCGGCGCCCGCCGGCAGCACCAGCCTGAAACGGCGGATCTCCGGCGAGCGGCGCGAGCGCAGCTGGTCGAAGGACTCGATCTCGTCGGCGGTGGCAGCAAGCGAGGTGCCTGTGTCGGTCACCGCGTCGGCGTAAAACGCGCGGCCCCTGAGAGCGCCTGCGCCTCGGCGGCACCGCGCACGCCCACCTCGGGATAGATACGCACCTCGCCGACCTTGGCCCCCTGCTCAAGCCTCACGGGTAGGGCGACGTCGGCGGCGCCGTTGGCAGGCTCGAGCGCGCCGCCCTTTGGCTCGAGCGTGAGGTCGGTCGGCTCGCTCTTGCCGCTGTCATCGTCGCGGATGCGCAGCGCGTTAGGTGAGAAGACGAGCTCGCGACCGCGCTCCCCGCCGTGGTCGACGCGCATCGTGAAGTCATCGAGGAATCCGACCATCCGCCCGCCGCGGGCGAGGTCTGCGGCGTCGACACTCACGGCGGCGACCTGCTCACCGAAGTGCTTGCGGAACAGGTCACGCGCCGCTGGGCCCGAGGTCTCCTCAAACGCCGTCTGCGATTCTCGGCGTGCGTCGCGCGCCTCGGGGCTCGCGAGGTCAGCCTTGCGCCGCTCCTCGTCGCGCTTCTTCTCCTCCGCGGCGGCGGTCAACTGCTCGCGGCCCCGCGCGGAGGCACTTGGCGGGTTCCTCTTGAGTTCGTCCGAGAGCTCGATCGCATTCTCGCGCTGGCCAGGAGCGCCCGAGTCGGCCGCCCGAACGGCAGGCACCGCCGCCGCCGCCACCACCACCACGACGAGCCCGGCCGCAACCCACCGATACCGAAACAGCCCGCGAGGTACAAGCGAAGCGCGGCGGCGAAGCTCTGACATGAGGCGGTTCCTCTCGACGGATCACGTGGGGCGGACCGGATGTCCGACACCTTGCTAAGCAGTCCACGAGGGGGCGCCCTGTACGAGTCCTTCGACCGCCACAACATCGGACTCGACCCGTACCCGTCCAGCACCCCTCACATAGCTCAAGCGAAACCCGTCACGAGACATCTCGGGCGCCCACCAGTCCGACTTCGGGCCCTTGAGCGCATCCGCTTCACACGCGGGACCGGCCAGTTGTGTGCCCGCTGGGCGGGCGGTCGCGTCATGCTGCGCCAGAGGCAACGGCGTGGACCAAACGCCTCAGCTCACCGAAGGATGCACGGGTGCACATCCATCGACCGAGCGAGTCACCTCGAGATCCCGCCGCCGGCGCGGAGCTGCTCGGAGATCTCGCTCACTGGTAGGGCCCCGAGCAGGCCCTCCTACCGGCGCTCAGCGACGCGGGAAGAACTCCGGGACGTCGATATGGCCGATGTTTCCGTTCGAGCTGGGGGGCTGTGGTCGCAGCGGCCGCGCCGGGGCCGACCGGGGCGGGGCCGGGCGGTGCGGGGCCGGGAGGTGTGGGGGCGGGGGGGCCTCGCGCTCTGCCTTCTCTGGCGCCTCGACCGGACGGCGCTCGCGCCGGGGGGCCGCGACGTCGTCGTAGCCGGTGGCCACCACCGTGATCCACACCTCGTCCTCGAGCCGCTCGTCGACCATAGCGCCGAAGATGATGTTGGCGTCGGGGTGGGCGGCGTCGGACACCGCTCGCGCGGCCTCGTTGACCTCCCACAGCGAGAGGTCCCGTCCGCCCGTGATCGACAGCAGGATCGAGTGGGCTCCGTCGACCGAGGTCTCGAGCAGCGGCGACTCGACCGCGCGCTCGGCCGCCTCGAGGGCGCGGCCGTCGCCCGTTCCCATGCCGATGCCGAGCAGCGCGCTGCCCGCCTCGGACATGATCGTGCGCACGTCGGCGAAGTCGAGGTTGATTAGGCCGGGAAGCGTGATCAGGTCGGAGATGCCCTGCACGCCCTGGCGCAGGACGTCGTCGGCCACCCGGAAGGCCTCCACCATCGAGGTCTTCTTGTTGAGCACCGTGAGCAGCCGCGAGTTCGGGATGGTGATGAGCGTGTCGACCTCGGAGGCAAGCTCCTCCACGCCCACGTCGGCCTGCGCGCCGCGGCGCACCCCCTCGAAGGCGAACGGCTTGGTCACGATACCCACCGTCAGGGCGCCGACCTCGCGTGAGACCCGCGCCACCACGGGCGCCGCTCCGGTGCCGGTGCCTCCCCCTGCGCCGGCGGTGATGAACACCATGTCCGAGCCCTTCAGGAGGCCCTTCAGCTCGTCGTACTGCTCGATTGCTGCCTGGCGCCCGAGCTCGGGGTCTGCTCCCGAGCCGAGGCCCCGCGTGGACTCACTGCCGATGTGGACGCGCGTGGGGGCCTGTGACTGCTCGAGGGACTGCAGGTCCGTGTTGACCGCGAGGAACTCGACGCCGCCGACCTGCGCCTCGATCATGCGGTTGACCGCGTTCACCCCGGCTCCGCCGACTCCTATCACGCGCAGCACCGGGTCGTGGGCCAAGGGTGATGCAGGCTGATGGATCGGCTCCCGCTCTTCTACGCGCGCGGGAGCGAGCGGCTCGGGCCGGTCCATGATGTTTTCCGGGATGTCTGAGGAGAACACCGTACGAAGGCGCTCCTCGGCCGAGGGCACGCCCTCATAGCGCGAGCTCGCCGGGCGCCGCTCTGCCTCGACCGGGCGCTCCACCCGAGCCGGGCGCTCCACCCGAGCCGGGCGCTCCTCTCGCGCGGGGGGCTCCTCTCGCGCGGGTGTGGACGGCGGGGCAGGCGTGGCCTCGCGCCTGACGGGGGGCTCCACCGACTGCTTGGACTCGGGCGCGCGCTCGGCACGCACCTCTGCCTGGGAGGCGCCTTCCTCGTCGGTCTGGCGGAAGAGCGCCGCCAGCGGCCCCTCCCGCATGCTGGCCCGCTTACCGCTTTCCATTCGAGAGGACCTCCTTGGCGAGTTGGCGGTAGGCGAACGCGGCCTTGCCGTCAGGGTCGTACTTGAGCACGGACATTCCCTTCACCGGCGCCTCGGCGAAGCGCACGGTCTTGTTGATGCGCGAGGCGAAGACCCGGTCCCCGAAGTTCTCCTCCAGGATCTCGATCGCCTCCTTGGCGTGGACGGTGCGGCTGTCCACGAGCGTGGGAAGGATTCCCTCAATCTCGATGTCCGGATTGAGGTCCTCCCGGATCATCGACAGGGTGTTCTGCAGCTGAACGAGGCCCCGCATGGACAGATACTCGCATTGCACGGGGACGATTACCTTGTCTGCCGCCGCGAGGGCGTTGATCGTGAGCAATCCGAGGCTCGGCGGAGTGTCGATGCAGATGAAGTCGTAATCCTCCTTGACGGGCCGGATCGCCTTCTCGAGCGAGCGCTCGCGGCCGATCTTGGTGGACATGGCGATCTCGGCTCCGGCGAGGTCGATCGAGGCACAGGCCACGTCGACCTCGCGCTTGCGGATGACCTCGCGGATCGAGGTGTCGTGCACGAGCACGTCGTACATAGAGACCTCGAGCGAGTCCGGGTCGATGCCCTGGCTCATCGTCAGGTTCCCCTGGGGGTCCAGGTCGATGCAGAGACAGCGGTGCCCGGACTCCACGAACGCCGCCGCGAGGTTCAGCGTGGTGGTGGTCTTCGCAACGCCGCCCTTCTGGTTGGTGAACGCGATGACCTTCGCCTGTGGCGTCACGGATGCCTCCGGTTCTGCGGACGGGTGAGCGGGCTCTGCCATACGCAGTGCTATTCGGAGGAGCTGGGGGGAATCCTTCCGACACCTACCCTCCGAGGGGTGAAGGCGGTGCTCGACCAGCGGCTCGTGGTGATCACGGGCAAGGGCGGCGTGGGCAAGACCACCGTCGCGGCGGCGATGGGACTCGCCGCCGCACGGGCCGGGAAGCGCACCGTGATCTGCGAGGTGGCCGAGCAGGAGCGCATCACCCAGACGTTCGGGCGCCCGCCCGCCGGCTTCCGTGAGACGGAGGTCGCCCCGCGCCTTCACGCGTTCTCGATCAATCCGGAGGACGCGAAGGAGGAGTGGCTTCGGCGCCAGCTTCGCTCGGGCGCTCTGACCGGACTGCTGGGGGCAAGCCACGTGTATCAGTACCTCACCGCGGCGGCGCCCGGCCTGACGGAGGTGGTCACGATCGGCAAGGTGTGGGAGCTCGCCCAGCTCGAGCGCCGTACCTCCGGGGCGTCGCCGTATGACCTCACGATCGTCGACGCCCCGGCCACCGGCAACGGAATGGCGCTGCTGAGGGCGCCGCGCACCTACTCGCAGATCGCCAGGGTCGGGCCGATCGGGAGGCACGCCGGGGTGATCGACGCATTTCTCAGCGACCCGGCCTCCACGGCGGTTGTGGCGGTGGCGCTCCCGGAGGAGATGCCCGTGAACGAGACGATCGACCTGGAGCGCCGTCTCTCGGAGGAGCTCGGCAGGGAGCTGACGCAGGTGCTGGTGAACGGCGTGCTGCCGGGGCGCCTGAGCGCCGCGGAGGTGAAGGAGATCGAAGCCGTGGACGGCGCGGGCTCCCCCCCGGCGAGGGAGGCCCTCACGGTGGCGCTCTCGGCCGAGGCGCGCGCCCGCCACCAGCGCTCCCAGGTGGCCCGCCTGCGCCGTCGCGTCGGCGCGCGGGTGGCCACCCTTCCGTTCATCGTGACCCCCGAGCTCGAGCTGGAGGGCCTGGAGGCGCTGTCACGAGAGATCGAGCGCAAGCTGTGAGCGTCGAGCGGCTGATCGAGCGAAAAGAGGTGGTGATCTGCGCGGGCTCGGGGGGCGTTGGCAAGACCACAACCTCGGCGGCGATCGCCGCCGGCATGGCCCAGCGGGGTAAGAAGGTGGCCGTCCTCACCATCGACCCGGCCAGGCGGCTGGCGGACTCCCTGGGGCTACCCGAGCTCGGCAACGAGGAGCGCCAGGTCGATCCCGCCCGACTGAGGGCCGCGGGGCTCGGGGGGCCCGGGCAGCTGTGGGCCATGACGCTCGACGCCAAGCGCACCTTCGACGACCTGGTGGACGCCCACGCCCCCGACGCCCAGGCGCGCGACGCGGTGCTTTCGAACCCGATCTACCGGGAGCTCTCGAACGCCGTGGCGGGATCGCAGGACTACATGGCCATGGAAAAGCTCCACGAGCTCCACCAGGACGGCCACTACGACCTGCTCGTGCTGGACACACCACCCACCCGCAACGCGCTCGACTTCCTGGACGCGCCCGCCCGCCTGTCGCGGTTCATCGACTCGCGCTCGCTGCAGTTCTTCCGCGCCGGCTCGCGGGCCGGGCTCGGCCTGCTCGGCAAGGGCAGCGCCGCGCTGTTCTACGTGATGAAGCGCGCCACCGGCGTGGACCTCCTCGAGGACGTCGCCGGCTTCTTCAACGCCTTGGGCGACATGACCGACGGATTCCGCGAGCGGGCCAAGCGGGTGGACGCGCTGCTCGGCGAGAGCCGCACGACCTTCCTGCTCGTGACCTCCCCGCGCGCCGCCTCGATCGCGGAGGCCTCCTACTTCAGCCGCAAGCTGCGAGACGCCGACCTCCCCTTCGGCGGCGTCGTGGTCAACCGCATGCGCGACCAGGTGAAGGCACGGCCCGGCCCCAAGCTCGAAGCCGAGCTCGCCGGGCTCCTTCAGGAGCAGCTCGCGAGGAAGGTGGTGCACAACCTCGAGGATCACCTGCGCATGGCCGACCGCGACGCGCGCAACACGGCACTGCTCAGGAAGGAGCTGGGTCGCCGCCCGATGATCGAGGTGCCCGAGCTGCCGGGCGACGTCCACGACATCGCGGGGTTGGCGGCGATGAACGCCTATCTCTTCGCCGGGGGCTAGACCGGCGCCGAGTAGCCCTCCGGATCGTCCCAATCGAGCCCACCGGGCGGTGAGGCCGCCTCCGTCCGGCGAGGCGCCGCTGCCTCCTCCTCCCGAAGAGGCGCCGCGTCCTCCCCGGCCTGATGGACCTCAACTTCGCCGTGCTCCTCCTCCAGCGCCTCGATCTCGAACACCATGTCCGGCGGCTCGGGCTCCTCGAAGGCAGGCGGTCGCGCTGCGACCGTGGACGGACCGTCTCGCAGCCCCCGGGCCCGGACCTCGAGCGGCTCCGGCTGGTCGAGCAGGAGGTCGTCGGCCAGCGCGCGCAGGTCCGGCTGCAGATAGCCGCAGATCAGGTCGCGCAGGAGTGCGCGCAGGTGGCGCTCCACCTCGGTCACGAGGGTGCGTGGGGAGTCAGAGCCCACGGCCTCGAAGTAGTCGTCGTCCGCGCCATCTCCCATCACGAAGTGCTCGAGGGCGAGAGCCAGCTGGACGCGGCGCTGGGTGCGCTTTCGCTCGTGCTCCTCCGCGCACAGCACCGCCACGCGCAGGCCGAGGCCCGAGCGGCTTCCATCGGTACCGGAGTCGAGGAGCGCCCGCAGCCCGAGCAGGTAGTCCGAGAGCGCCTCCGCCTCGAGCCTGCGGCCGAGCCCCATCTCGAGGCGCGCGAGCGCCCACGCCACCGAGCTCGTGCGGGCGGCCCCCCGAATGGCGTCCAGGAACTCCTGGAGCTCTTGGTCTTCACCCTCGAACAGGATCCACGGTTCGCCGCGTGCGACCCCGGTCGACTCGATCTCGAACGGCTGCCAGTGCCCATCGCCCGTACGCCGCCACGCGACGGGGGCAAGCGCCACCCCGCCCGCCTTCCACAGGCGAAGCCCCGTGAGCACTTCGCGGAAGGCCTCGCCTGCCTCGCTCACCGGGAGAGGCTGCTCGGGCGTGACCTCCCGGGTGAGCGTGAGGAGGGCGTTCGGTAGCCGGCCAGCGTCCTCGGGCGCGAGGGCAGCCGGGTCCCCCCACACGGCTTCGTCCGGGGCATCGCTCAGCTCACCGCGCCTCAGGGCCAGGCCGTGGCCCAGGTCCACGTGCTCAACCTCCAGCTCGAGGCCGTGCACCGCCACGAGCACCGTGGCCGGCTGGCTTCGCTCGAACAGCGTGCGCTCCACGTGGGCGTAGACGCGCTCGAAGCGCTCCTCGGGAAAGGAGAAGTCCGTGGCGTCCTCGTAGAGGCGCTCGAGCATCGCCTGCAGCGCGGGCTCGGACTCGGCCCCGCGCAGGCCGTTCACACGTAGGTACGCGGCCGCCCCGGCGCCGAGCGCGTCGCCCGCGGCGCCACATGAGGGCAGCGCCCGCAGGCGCGACCAGCGCTCGGCGATGAACTTGCCGGTCAGCGGGCGGTAGTGGTAGAGCGTCGGCCCGCCGCGGCCACTTCCCTCCTCGAGGTCGAACTCCAGCTCCGCCCCGGTGCTCTGCTCGTCGCGCAGCAGGAGAGCGGCCTCGAGCGCGAAGCCCCGGAGCGCATCGTGGAGGTCACGGTTGCGCATGGGCGCGACTTCGCCGGGGCCGCGAGACCTCCTGCCTTGCTCGGGGCTAGGCCGCCACCCTGGCGCTGCCACTGCAGGCGCCGAGCCACTCGCGCCCGTAGGAGCGCATGTCCTCGATGAGCGGCAGCAGCGCGCGGCCCTTCTCGGTGAGGGAGTACTCCACGCGCGGGGGCACCTCCGGGAAGGTGTGGCGCTCGAGGATGCCCTCCTCCTCCAGCGCACGGAGCCGCAGCGACAGCGTGCGCGGAGAGATGCCGGCCAGCGAGCGCTCGAGCTCGCAGAACCGGGTGCGCCCGTCGGCCAGATCGCGGATCACGAGGATCGTCCACTTTCCGCAGACGATCTCCGCGGTGGCGCAGACGGGGCAGGTCTCTTCCTCCAGGCGCGTGCTCATGGCGGCCATCACGCCCAGTCTAGCGCGACACTTCAGGAACTGAAGCAAGGAGGCCCGGACGCCGCGGCGCCCAGGCCTCCTGCGTCTTAGCTGCCCAGATTCCCGAGCAGGCCTCCGCCTCCGCCGCCGGTCGGGGCGACGATACGTCCCTCGCTCGGCTGCACCAGCACCCAGCCGGCTCCCTGGAAGGCCATCTGGATCGACTCGCCGGAGCCGCGCCCGATGAAGTTCTTCAGCTTGACGTCGGTCTTGATGCTCGTCGAGACGCCGCTCGACCACGTGATCGCCGCCTGAGGATCGGCGAACGTCGGGGCGTCGCCGGTGTTCAGCAGGACCGGCGGGCCGTCGGAGATGATCGCCACCCAGCCGCTGCCGGTCAGCGCCATGTTGAAAAGACCGCCCGCCATCATGCTCGATGCACCGCCCTGTACCTTCTGGATGTCCCAGTCAATGCCGGCGTCAAACGCGAGGACGTTGGCGCCGTTGCAGGTGATCGCGTCGTTCTCGAGCTTGATGAGATGGATCTCCTGGGCGGAGTCTGCCAGGAAGACCTCGCCGGTGCCGCTCATCTTCATCAGCTGGGTTCCCTCGCCGGTCACCGCCTTCTTGAGCATCCGGCTCATGCCGCCCGCGCCGGCATGCTCGAAGCTGACCTCTCCCTGGTAGGCCACCATCGACCCGAGCTTGGCCTGAATGGTGATCTGGTCGAGGCTCACCTTCAGCAGCTTCAAGTTCTGAAGCGCGAAGGCCTCCCCCGACTGGGTCTCCTGGAACTCTCCTAGGGTGCTCTGCACCGGCTCCTCCTTTGTCGTTCCCGTGTCCTCCGAGGCAGCATAGGGACGGCCCTGCATCCTGGCCGGAGCGATTGGGAGGGTCTTTCGCTGCGGGTGCCGCGCCGGAGCGACCTCAGCCAGGCGCGCCGTCCGGGGCGAACACCTGGTCCACCGAGGTCGACCGCTGACCGTCAGAGGCGACGAGCAGCTTGAAGTCGTGCGGGTGGGTGGCCGCCTTCAAAGCGTCGTCCATCGACACGCGGCCCCCCTGGACGTGGGTCAGCAGCGCCTGATCGAAGGTCTGCATCCCGTAATAGGCGCCTTCTGAGATCACCTCCGGGAGCTTGCCGGTCTCGTCGGGGTTCATGATCATGTCGCGGACGCGCCCGGTCATGCGCAGGACCTCGCAGGTGGCCACGCGTCCCCGGCCGTCCGGGGTGGGCACGAGGCGCTGGGAGATCACGCCCTTCAGGGTGCCCGCCAGCATCGCGCGCGCCTGGCGCTGCTCGGTCGGTGGAAAGAAGTCGATGATCCGGTTCACGGTCTCCGCGGCGTCGATCGTGTGGACCGTGGACAGCACGAGGTGGCCGGTCTCCGCAGCCGAGAGCGCGGTACGCACCGTCTCCTCGTCGCGCATCTCGCCCACGAGAATCACGTCGGGGTCCTGGCGAAGGACGCGCCGAAGGGCCCGCTTGAAGGAGCCCGTGTCCTCGCCGACCTCGCGCTGGTTGATGATCGACAGCTTGTCCTTGTGGAGGAACTCCACCGGGTCCTCGATCGTCACGATGTGCTTGGCCATGTTGCTGTTGATGCGGTCGATCATCGCCGCGAGGGTGGTGGACTTGCCCGAGCCCGTGGTGCCGGTAAGGAGGATGATGCCCCGCTCCTCATCCGCGAGGTCGTTGATCACTGGGGGCAGGAGAAGGTCGGCGACGCTCTTGATCTCGAACGGGATCGCGCGGCAGACGATCGAGATCGAGCCGCGCTGCCGGAAGGCGTTCACGCGAAAGCGCGCCAGCCCCGGCACGGCGAAGGCGTAGTCCACCTCGTTCTCGGCCTCGAACTCCTTCAGCTTGCCGGGATCGGCGAGCATCGAGTGGAAGATCTGCTCGGTGTCCTGCGAGGTCAGCGGCTCCGTGTCCGGGATCGGCTCGAGCTTGCCGCGGCGCCGGATGATGGGATGCGCCGGCACCTTCAGGTGCAGATCGGAGCCATCCGTCTCGATCACCCGTCGCAGCGCCCGCTCAAGATCGAACATGTCCGCAGCATCGGCACCCCGCCGCGGGGCCTTTAGGGGGTTGGGGGGCGACTTGGACGTGCCGGACGAAGCGGAGTGCGCCTCTGGGCCTCAGCGCTCGAAACGCGCGAAGTACCCGAGCGGGCTGCCAGAGCGCCGGGCGAAGGTGAGACCGGCTCGACTGGCACGCTCGCTCAGCCGCTTGGGACGGATCCAATGCGGGTCGCCGAAGAGCTCACCCACCACCAGGCGTCCGCCGGGTCTGAGGACACGTGTGAGCTCGCGTAACGCGGCGCCCTGGTCGGGTATCTCCCCGAGCACAGCGACAAGATAGGCGGCGTCGAAAGCTTGCCTCCGGGTAGGGCAGCTCGCGGGCGTCGCCCTGGGTGGGCGTGACGTTGGTAAATGCCGCGCTCGCGCGCGCGGCGCATAGTGTGGTCGAGCATCTCCTGCCGCAGGTCGAAGATCTCGACGGTTCCATTGGCACCAACCCACTCGGCCGTCTCGAGCGTGTAGTAGCCGGTGCCGGGACCGGCCTCCAGTACGCGCTCATCGGGTTGGGGTGCCAACACCTCGCGAAGCCGTGCGCGCGTTATCAGTGGGTGTGGTGGCTGGACCCAGAAGCGCTGGCCGTACGGGCAAGCGGACGGGTGCTTGCGCCACCACAGCGCCGCGACGGCGATCGCGCCGCCCGCTCCGAGTGCGACCGTACGTGGGCGAAGCCTCACGGGCTACCCTCAGGGCCTCGATCGGAGGCTCCAGCTGCGTCCCCCATCGCTCGAGCGCTTGATCGTTCCGTCGTGGAGAGCGACGTAGAGGTCACCTTCCGGTTCGCTCTCCAGTGCCGCCGGCGGGCCGCCGACGCTTCCGATCGGGCGGACGCGCCGGTTCGGCTCCTGGGCGCTGTGGACACCACCGTCGCTGTCGACCACCGTCACCTCGTCGCTCCAGGCGACGAGCCCGGCCGGACCCTCGAGCCTCCGCCACCGGCGGCCTGCGTCCTGGGAGAGATAGAGCGCACGTTCCCCGGAGGCCATGAGCCGCTTCGGGTCCGAAGGGTCAAGCGCCAGCGCGATCAGAGGCTCCGGCACGTCGCGCTCCTCCCAGCTGCGGCCGCCGTTCACGCTGACGAGGAAGCCCTGCTCGCGACTCTTGAAGTCAGAGCCATATCCATAGACCCTCTTGCCGGCCGCTTCGAGCACATGGAAGTCGCGTTCTCCCAGCAGCGAGATCGGCCGCCACCGCTTTCCTGCGTCCCGGGAGCGGATCAGCCCGAGGAACGGCGGCAGCTTGTCGCGGCCATCGGGGTGACCGGATCCGAGGAAGTCGTCTGGGCCAACGACGGTAAAGCCCATGGTGTCCTGAAAGCGGTTGGCGACCCGCGTCGCCCGCTGGTCGCCTCTTGCCGCCCGGAACAGTCCGGTGTGGGTGGCGATGAAGAGCGACCCATCGGCCGGGTTGAGGCCCAGACCGTGAACGTGAACAGGACCTGGATCCTCCACCTTTTTCGCACCGTTCGCCGGCGCCGCCTCCTCTTTGGGGTTGCTGTCGGCCCCGCCGCAGCCGGCGATGAGAACCGATGTGAGCGCCAGCGCTGACCTAACGCGCCGCCAAGCCGCTCGTTGTATCCGGTCGGGCCTCAGAGCGCGGCCTCGATCGCCCGTTTGAAGGCCTGGTTGCCGAACGATCCCTCGAGCCTCGCCGCGACCCGCCCTTGCCGGTCGACCGTGAACAACCACGGCTCTGTCTTCAGGCCGAAGCGTCGCAGCGGCGGGCGCAGACCCTTGTTCACCTCGTTGTCGACGAAGACCTCCTGGTGGATGAACTCAACCCGATCGCCGTACTGCTCCTTGAGCTGCGCGGCGATGTCGACCACCGGGCCGCAGACGCGGCTCTGGCACAGCTGCGGCGTGGCGAAGAGCAGCGCGACCGGCTTGCGACCGACCACATCCTTAAAGCTGCGTTCGTGCATGTCGTCGGGTGGCACGCGCGTGTCGATTGCCTTGATGTCACCGGCGGCGGAGGTGAGGGCGTCCGTCGCGGTTCTCGGCGCCCTGTCTCCCTTGGCGGGGATCGAGCTGGATCGCGTGACCTCGAGCGTCGTCGCGGCGCCAAAGGTCTTGCCCTGGGCCTTGCTCATCGCCAGCACGTGCCACCTGCCGGGCTTCGGGAGGTCCACTTGAGTCTCGTAGATCGCGGCGATCTCGTCGCTCTCCGTGGCGGCTGCCTGGCTGCGAAACGCCGGGGCGACGACGAGCGGGTCGGCGGGAGCGGGAAACGGTCCGAGCGCCGTCTCGTCTGGCCCACGGGCCAGGTAGACCGCTGTCTTGCCGTAGACGAACCGCTGCTCCTCGTCGATCACCCCGAACGCCAGGCGATTCTTGCCAGGCGTGTAGACCGATGTGGCAAGACCGACGTTGACCGCCGGCAGCGTTTTTGCGATCTGCTGCAGCGTCCGTCCCTCAGGCTTTGGAAAGTCGCCCGCCTTGACGGCCTGCGCGTCGCGGATCGCGGCGTTGAAGGTGACCCCGGGCGAGTCCTTCCTCTGAGTGCTCTTGGCGTCGTCGTTTTGACCACCGCAACCGGTGAGCCCGAGCGCGGCGAGGAGCAGGACGACAGGGGGGCGGCAGAGCAACATCCCCCGCACGGTAGCGACGCGGCCCGTGCCCGCTACTCAACGGTTGTTTGGCGAGGGGTCATCGTCGGATGCTCCTGACTGTTCGTCGTTTGTGCGTCGTTCGCGGAGTGTGGTCAGCCCGAGCCAGAGCAGGAAGCCGAGCGCGCGAACTCGGCCGACGCCGAGCGACTCGAAGACGTCGGAGATATCGGTATCACCGAACCGAACGTGGAGCCACCACTGAAGCCATCGAAGCTGACGACCCCGATCACCGTCGCGACAAAGAATGCAGAGCCGGGGGCCCCTTCCCGCTGCGCGAGGCCCGACAGAGTGCTCTGCACACGGCCGACCGAGGACGCAGCCAGGCGACGCTTATCGGCGTCGCCGAGTCCTATGCCACGTCTCTTAGCTTCTGAGCCTCCGCGAGTGACTGCAGCTTCTTGAGGGACTGATTCTCGATCTGCCGGATCCGCTCGCGCGTGACGTTGAAGGTGCGACCCACCTCGTCGAGCGTCCGCGGATGCTCCCCGCCGAGCCCGTAGCGCAGCTCGAGCACGCGCCGCTCCCTGTAGGAGAGGTTCTCGAGCGCCTCGCGGAGCGCCTCCTTGGTGAGGATCTCGGCCGCGCGCTCGTAGGGGGACTCCGCCCGCTCGTCGGCGATGAACTGACCGAACTCGGACTCCTCCTCGTCGCCGACCGGCTTCTCGAGCGACACCGGCGCCTGCGCCGAGCGCTTGATCGAGTCGACCTCCTCGGGCTCGATGCCCGTGACCTCGGCGATCTCCTCGGGGGTGGGCTCGCGGCCGAGCTCGGTGACGAGCTTGCGCTCGGCGCGACCGATCTTGTTCAGCTTCTCGACCACGTGCACGGGGATGCGGATCGTGCGCGCCTTGTCGGCCAGCGCGCGGGCGATCGCCTGACGGATCCACCAGGTGGCGTAGGTCGAGAACTTGAAACCCTTGCGGTAGTCGAACTTCTCGGCGGCGCGGACGAGGCCGAGCGTGCCCTCCTGGATCAGGTCCAGGAACGGCAGCCCCTGGTTGCGGTAGTTCTTCGCGATCGAGACCACGAGGCGGAGGTTGGACTCCACCATCTTCTGCTTGGCGTCTAGGTCGCCGCGCTCGATGCGCTTCGCGAGATCTACCTCCTCCTGGGCGGTGAGCAGGCGGACCTTGCCGATGTCCTTCAGGAACAGCTGCAGGCTGTCCGTGGTCATGTCCGGCTTGAGGTCGATCGTGGCCTTCTTGCGGCGGCCGCGCTTGTCGGGGGCGCGCTCCACCTGGGTGGAGGCCGTGAGCGCGGGGTCGATCTCCTCGACCAGCTCGATCTCGGACTTCTCGAGGTGCGCGTGCAGATCCTCGATGTCGCCCTCATCCAACTCGACCTCAGCGAGGGCCGTGGCGACCTCACCGTAGGTGAGCACTCCGGCCTGGCGCCCCCGGGTGAGAAGCGACTTGACCTCTTCCAGCTCTTGAAGTTCCCCGACTGACATTGTTTACCTCGGAAAAAGAGGGCCTTGGCGCGAACCTAGGCCATTCAAACAGACGTCCTAAGCATAGAGCTACATTTTATGAAGTCAAGCTAGGTGGGAGCCGCCCAGAGCCGCCTCAGCCGCAACCCTCACGGCCTTCTCCTACCCAGAAGCAGGGTTTTGGATGCCCGCTCCGCTACTAGACTCGCCGCGGATGAGTCGAGAAGAGCCGGGGACGCCTTCCGATGGCTGATCCGAACGCGCGTATCTGATGCCCGTCCCGGCCGGGACGAGGCATCGCACGCCGTGGCGGACGGCCAAGGACCTCTACCGCAAGGCCTACGAGGACAACCTGACCGGGCTCTCCGGCATGGTCGCCTACAACATGCTCCTGTCGGTCTTCCCCTTGGCCCTGCTCGCGCTCTTCATAGCGGGCCGCGTGCTCGAGAGCGGCGACCTCGAGACCAGCGTCCTCGAGGATCTTCGACGCCTCTTTCCCACCGCCACCGACAGCACGCTCACCCAGGCACTCGACCGGGTGCGGGGCTCCTCGACGGGCTTCGGCGTGGTCGCGCTCCTGGCGAGCGTCTACATCGGCTCCTCGTTCTGGGGAGCTATCGACACCGCGTTCTGCCGGATCTACCACGTGCGCTGCCGCAGCTGGGTCGAGCAGAAGCGCTTCGCGCTGGCGATGCTCGTGGTCGTCCTGCTGTTCATGGCGGCCACGGTGGCCGTGCCCACGCTGCAGAGCCTGCTCGTAGCCGGAGCGGACGACCTCCCGCTCGGCCTGTCCGGCATCCCGGGGCTGGTCTATGCGCTCACGCTCATCGCCGGGCTCCTGCTGCTCTTCGTGATCCTCTGCGTCATCTACTGGACGGTGCCGAATCGCCTCATTCCGTGGCGCGCGATCTGGCCGGGGGCGCTCGGCGCCACCCTCGCCATCGGGGTGGTCGACTACGCCTTCCCGGCGTACCTCTCCAGCATCTCCACGATCGCGCGCTTCGGGACCACCTTCGTCTTCGTCCTGATCGTCCTCCTCTGGTTCTACGCCCTAGCGATGATCATCCTCGGGGGAGCAACGCTCAACGCGATGCGGTTCGAGATACACGACACCGGGGAGCTCGGGGGCAATCGCTCCGCCACCTGATCAGGTGACATAGCGCAGGACCGTTGGGGGGGAGGTGTATGCTTTTCGCATATGGTCCAGAAGTCGCGCGGAGCCCCCCGTTGCCTGATCATCGATGAGCACCCGGTGGTACGCCAGGGAGTGGTCGCGCTGCTGGCATCGACATGGCCCGCGGCAGACGTCGCGGACGCCGAGAACGTCGACTCAGCGCTCGAGGCGGGCAACGGCACGAAGCCCGATGTGGTGATCGTGGACCCGTGGCGCGCCGGTGCCGACATCGGGGAGCTTGTCAAGCGGCTCGACAAGGACGTGGGGGCCCCGATCGTGGTATTCACCGCCGACGGAGGAGCGCGGCTGCTCAGCGAGGCGCTCAAGGCAGGCGTGAAGGGCTACGTACGCAAGGACTCCCCCTCCAGCGACCTCATCCGGGCGATCGAGGCGGCGCGCGAGGGAGAGTTCTACGTGGATCCCGGGTTGTCCTCGACGATCGTGCTGGAGGAGGGCGACCGCACGCTGAGCACCCGCCAGCGGGAGATCCTGCAGATGCTCGCCGACGGCATGGCCACCGATGCCGTCGCCGGGCAGCTGGGGCTCTCCACGGAGACCGTGCGCACCCACACCAAGCGCATCCTGGCGAAGCTCGAGGCGTCGACTCGCACGCAGGCGGTCGCCATCGGCATCCGCTACGGCCTAATCGAGTAGCCGCCGGGGGGTCCCGCCCCGGACCCTGGCCAGCTGATGCGAGGATTTCGGCGTGGCAGATCTGATCAGCATCGATGAGGCTCGCCGCCGCGTGCTCGCCGAGGTCCGCCCGCTGGAGGCGGAGGCCGTGCCGCTCGAGCAGGCGCTCGGGCGGGTGCTCGGAGCCGACGTTGCGAGCCGGGTCGACGTGCCCCCCTTCGACACCTCGGCGATGGACGGGTTCGCCGTCGCCTCGGTCGAGGCGGGCCACCTCGAGGTCGTGGGAGAGTCCCGCGCCGGCCACCCCTGTCCCGTCGCCGTCCGAGAGGGCACCGCCGTGGCCGTCTCCACCGGAGCCGCAATCCCTGAGGGCACCGTGGCGGTCGTGCCGGTCGAGCGCACAGCCGCCTCCGGAGCGTCCGTGCGGGTGGAAGCCGTGCGCGAGAACGCCAACGTGCGCCGGGCAGGCGAGGACGTCCGTGCCGGCACACCCGTGATGAGAGCCGGCTGCGATCTGGATCCGGCGGCGCTCGGCGTGCTGGCAGGCGTCGGCACGGCGGCACCCCTCTGCTCCCGAAAGCCGCGCGTGGCGCTCAGCGCCACCGGGGACGAGTTGGTGGAACCCGGCGGCCAGCTCGGCCCCGGGCGGATCTGGAGCTCCAACCCGGTGGCCCTCGCGGGGCAGACCGCGAGCGCCGGAGGGCAGGTCGTCGAGACGGGCACGGTGCCCGACGACCCCGGCGCGACGCGCGAGGCCATCGAGCGGGCCCTCTGCCTGGCCGACGTGGTGTGCGTCTCGGGCGGCGTGTCGGTGGGCGCCCACGACCACGTGAAGGGAGCGCTCGCGGAGCTCGGGGTGCGCGAGCGGTTCTGGGGTGTGGCGCTCCAGCCCGGGAAGCCGACGTGGTTCGGTGTGGCCGAGCGCCCGGGCGGGCGCGTGCTCGTGTTCGGGCTGCCTGGGAATCCGGTGTCCGCGATGGTCACCTTCCAGCTGTTCGCGCGGCCGGCGCTGCGCGCCTTGCAGGGCGCCGAGCCGCGGCCGCGCGCCGCATCGGCGGTGCTCGATCAGCCGCTGCGCCGCAACGCCCGCCGCGACCAGGCGGTCCGCTGCAGGCTGAGCGCCGAGCACGACGGCTGGCACGTGGTGTCCACCGGCCCCCAGGGCTCGCACGTGATGACCTCGATGTTGGGTGCCGATGCGCTCGCGATAGTGCCGGCAGGCGAGGGGGACCTGGCCGCCGGTGAGCGCGTGCGGCTCGAGCTGCTCGACCACGGGGTCTAGACGGTCGACCGTCTAGCTTTCCGACGATGAGGAGCCGCGATGCGAGGCGGGCGATCGGCCGCCGCAGGCAGGCGCGCGCCCGCGTGCGCATCATCGACCTGCCCGAGTCCGAGGCGCCGCCCGACGGCAGCGTCACGACGCTGCAGGCAGCCGAGGTCACGCTTCCGCGCTCGGAGCTCGACAGGATCTGGAACGCCGAGTACCTCGAGCGGCTGGCGGCCACGTACTGGCGCTTTCTGACCCGCATCTCGCTGGGGCTGCTGCGGGTGCTCTACACCGAATCCTCCCGTGAGATCGTGCTGATCGGCAGGCCGTTCGTGCTGCTGCGCTTCCTTGCCCCCGAGTACGAGATGTCGGAGAGCTCCGGCACCGTCACGTGGCGGATAGACAAGGGGGTCCTCGTGCAGCCCGCCGGCCGCGGCAAGGGCTACCTGCGGATCTCGGTCAGGCGCCCCGAGGGACAGGACGGCAACGGCGGCGGCCAGGCTACCGGCATCGTCACCTCGGAGGTGGCCAACTTCTATCCGCTGGTGGCGGGATGGGGCTGGTTCTCGAGGATCGGGCGCCACATCTACCGCGTCACCCAGCTGCGGATCCACGTGATCGTGACCCACGCCTTCCTGCGAAGCCTCGCCCGGCTCGACCTGGTGCGATCCCGGGTGGGGACCTTCGCGCCGGAGAGGGAGGCCTCGGAGGAGCGCGCCGCGGCTAGCCGACTCGCTCGCCGGTGATCTCGCGCAGCTTCGCGCGGTCGTGGCGCGCGTGCACCTTCCGGACCGTGCCCGATCGTGAGCGCATCACGAGCGACTCGGTGGTGGCGCCCTCGGGACCCTCGAAGTGCACGCCAGCGAGCATGTCGCCGCCCGTGACTCCCGTGGCCGAGAAGAAGATGTTCTCGCCGGACACCAGCCGGTCGGTGTCGAGCACCTCCTCCAGGTCGTAGCCGGCCTCGAGGGCGGCCTTGCGCTCCTCGTCGCTTCGCGGCCACAGCCGTCCGATGATGTTGCCTCCGATGCACTTGATCGCCGAGGCCGAGAGCACTCCCTCGGGCGTGCCCCCGATCCCACACAGCAGGTCGACGGACGATCCCGACGTGACCGCGATCAGCGAGGCGGCGACGTCGCCGTGCGGGATGAAGCGGATGCGCGCGCCCGCCTCGCGGATCTCCTTCACCGTGTCGTCATGGCGCTCGCGATCGAGCATGATCACCACCACGTCGCTCACCGGGGTGCCCTTCTCCTTTGCGATCAGCTCCAGCGTCTCGCTCAGCGGACGGTCCAGGTCGAGCAGGTGCGCGATGTCCTTCGAGGCGGCCATCTTCTCCATGTAGAAGCACGGGCCCGGATCGAACATCGTGCCGCGATCCGCCAGGGCGATGACGGCCAGCGAGTTGGGGAAGCCCTTGGCGGCCAGGTCGGTGCCCTCGAGCGGATCGACTGCGATGTCCACCTCGGGTGGCGAGCCGTCGCCGATCTTCTCGCCGTTGTAGAGCATCGGAGCCTCGTCCTTTTCTCCCTCCCCGATCACCACCGTGCCGTCCATGTGGACGGTGTCGAGCATGAGGCGCATGGCATCGACCGCCGCTCCGTCGGCGGACTCCTTCTCGCCGCGGCCGATCCAGCGCGCGGCGGCGAGAGCCGCGTACTCGGTGGTGCGCACCAGCTCTAGTGCGAGGTTGCGGTCGGGACGGGCTTCCGTTGCGGCGGTGTTCGTCATCAGATAACCCCCGGGGGCTTTCGGCCCTCCTTGTAACGCGACTGACGCAGGTAGCCACTGGCTGCCATTCCCGCACAGCCCAGCAGCGCCACTAAGTACCCGATCTGTATCGATATCTCGATCGCCGTGTCGGTTGCCTCGTCCTTTGGCCGGCCGAGGATGATCCCGTTGCACAGCACGAGCACGAACGCGGTGATGCCCGCCACCATCGTCACCTCCCCGGGCTTCCAGGTGAGCTCGTGGCCGCGCGCGATGATCCAGGCCAGGATGAACGGGGCGCTGGCCGTCACCGCGAGCAAGATGTCGAGCAGGCCGAAGGTCTGCCACGCGTTCGCGGTCTCGCCCCCGCGGGCTCCGGCCAGCACGGAGTTCCCGTTCGAGTCGCTCGTGCCGAACCACGGCAGGAAGAGGGAGCCGACGAGCACCAGGGAAGCCGCCCAGCCCGCGTACTCGGCGGGCGTGAGGCGACCGAGGTCGAGGTAGCCGCCGCGACCCTGCACCCTTAAAGCCTCCACGCGCCAAAGCTACCACCGGCCGTTGTGGTGCGTGGAGGGCGTTCCTGCAGACCGGGTGTGGGGGCGCCAAAGCGTCGCGTGCCGGCAAGTGGGGAGGTAAGGTGAGCAGAGCAGCCCGCCCCCGTGCGACCTCACCGAACTCAGACACTGCCCCCTGGAGGGGCTGACCCGCTGCCCGCCGAGCGTCGTGGCACCGCGCACGCAAAGCGGCGTCCCACCGGGGTCCGCCCCTGCCGTGAGACCGCACACGGCCAGCTCCGGGAAGCGCTCGCCGAGGCGAGGGAGCGGACGCTCTGGCTCGTGGCGCCGGTGGCCGCGCAGGACCTCGAGCGGGTGCACAGCCCCCTGATGAGCCCGCTTCTGTGGGACCTCGGCCACATCGCCGCGTGCGAGGACCTCTGGCTGTGCCAGCGCGCGGGCGGGCTCGCGCCCCTTCGGCCCGAGCTCGCGCGGGTCTACGACGCTGCGGAGACACCGCGCGTCGGGCGGGGTGACATCCCCTACCTGCGCCTGGACGACGCGCTCGAGTTCATGCAGCAGGTGCGAGAGCGGGCGCTCGAAGTGCTCGACCGGGCGGACATCTCACCGGAAGGCGACCGGCTGAACGCCCACGGCTTCGTCTGGGAGATGGTGGTCCAGCACGAGCACCAGCACAACGAGACGATGTTGCAGACCCTGCAGCTGGCAGAGGCTGGTGTCTACGTGCCGCCGAACCAGCCCGGGACGCAGGTGGCAGATCCACGCGAGGGCCCCGAGACGATCCGGATACCGGGTGGCGCCTTCGGGATGGGCGATGCCGGGCGGGGCTTCGCCTACGACAACGAGCGCCCGTCCCACGAGCGGGTGCTCGCGGCGTTCGAGATCGACCGGACGCCGGTGACCAACGGCCAGTTCGGCGACTTCGTCGAGGACGGCGGCTATCGGATGCCCGAGCTGTGGAGCGACGCGGGCTGGGCTTGGCGGGAGCGCGAGCGAGTCGAGCGGCCGCTCTACTGGACGAGCGACGGGCGCGAGCGCCGGTTCGACCGACTGACGGCGATCGACCCGGCCATGCCCGTCATGCACGTCTCGTGGCACGAGGCGGACGCCTACGCCCGCTGGGCGGGCAGGCGGCTTCCCACGGAGGCCGAGTGGGAGAAGGCGGCGTCCTGGGACGCCGAGGCGGGACGCGCCCGCCGCTACCCCTGGGGAGAGGAGCGCCCGAGCCCCGATCGCGCGAACCTCGACCAGCTCGCCTTCGGACCGGTGCCCGTGGGCGCCCTCGAGGGCGCCACCCCGGACGGCGTGCTCGCGATGCTGGGTGACTGCTGGGAGTGGACAGCGAGCCCCTTCACCGGCTATCCGGGCTTTGCGGCCTTCCCCTATCGCGAGTACTCCGAGGTCTTCTTCGGTGGAGAGTACCGCGTCTTGCGCGGCGGCTCGTGGGCCACGCGGCCGAGCGTGGCCCGCAACAGCTTCCGCAACTGGGACCTGCCGGAGCGGCGGCAGATCTTCGCCGGCTTCCGCTGCGCGAGGGATGCCTAGCGCGATGAGCGTCGCCGTCGGGCCCGACATCCGCATAGACCGCGTGCGGGGCGAGCCCGGGGACGCCGGCCTGGCGCGGGAAGTGCGAGAGGGGCTGACGCGAGAGCTCAAGGAGCTTCCGCCGAAGCTCTTCTACGACGCCCGCGGCTCGGACCTGTACGACCGGATCACCACGCTTCCCGACTACTACCCGGCGCGGGCCGAGCGAGAGATCCTCAACCGGCGCGCGCCGGAGATCGTGGCGGAGTGCGCGGCAGGCGAGCTCGTGGAGCTGGGGTCGGGGACGGCCTCGAAGACCCGCGCGCTGCTCTACGCGATGGCGGGTGCCGGAACGTTGCGCCGCTACGTGCCCTTCGACGTGGACGCGTCGGTGGTCGAGCAGTGCGCCGCGGAGCTGGTGGGCCTCTACCCCGGACTCGCCGTGCACGGGGTGGTGGGCGACTTCCAGCGTGACCTCGGGCACATACCCGAGGGCAGGCAGCGCCTCTTCGCCTTTCTCGGGGGCACGATCGGGAACCTCTACCCGGCCGAGCGGGCCGCCTTCCTTGCCCGCGTGCGCCGGTTGATGGGACCGACCGACCGGCTGTTGATCGGCACGGACCTCGTCAAGGACCGGCGGGTGCTCGAGGCGGCGTACAACGACCCTGAGGGGGTGACCGCGGAGTTCAACCGCAACGTGCTGCGGGTGGTCAACCACGGCCTCGGAGCCGACTTCCTCCCGGAGGCGTTCGAGCACGTGGCGTTCTTCGACGAGGCCAGCGCGTGGATCGAGATGCGGCTGCGCTCGAAGCGGGCACAGACGGTGCGGATAGAGGGCGCCGAGCTCGAGGTGACCTTCGAGGACGGCGAGGAGCTGCGCACGGAGATAAGCGCCAAGTTCACGCGCGAGAGCGTCGAGTCGGAGCTCGCCGGCGCCGGCCTGCTGCTGGACGACTTCCACACCGACGCGGGCGGCCTCTTCGGCCTGGCCTCGGCCTCGCTTCCGTAGCTCCCCCGATGCCCCGCGGGGGCCCAAGGGGCACGAAATACACTCAGAGCACACCTCTGAAACCCGCGATAGGAGCTTCAACCACCCATGCCTCAGGCAGTGATCGTCGACGCCGTACGCACCCCCATCGGGCGCGCCTTCAAGGGCTCGCTCGCACAGCTTCGCCCCGACGACATGGGCGCGTTCATCGTCGACCAGCTCCTCGAGCGAAACCCCGGGGTGGACCCCGCGTCGGTCGAGGAGGTCATCGCGGGCTGCGGCATGCCGCAGGGCAAGCACGCGTTCAACATCGGGCGGATCATCACCCTCCTCTCGGAGCGGCTGACCCAGGAGGTGAACGGCCACACCGTGTCCCGCTACTGCGCCTCGGGGCTCGACGCGATCCGCTCGGCCGCCAACTCCGTGGTGGCGGGCCAGGGCGACACGTACATCGCCGCCGGCGTGGAATGGGTCTCGCAGTACAACGAGCGCCATGAGGTGGCGGACCCCGCCGACCGGCACGAGAGGCTCCAGGGAAAGGAACCGGGCCAGCCCGACGTGTACATACAGATGGGCGACACGGCCGTCAACGTGGCCAAGCGCTACGAGGTGAGCCGCCCGGAGATGGACAGGTACGCCCAGCGCTCCCAGGAGCTGGCGGTGCGCTCCCAGGAGGACGGCTTCTTCGACCGGGAGATCGTCCCGGTGACCCGTCCGGACGGAGCCGTCGTGGCCAAGGACGACGGCCCCCGCCCAAGCTCGACGCTCGAGAAGCTGGCGGAGCTGCCCGAGGCATTCGAGGGAGGCGGCGGCATCACGGCCGGCAACTCCTGCCCGCTCAACGACGGCGCCGCCGCGGCGATCGTGATGTCGGAGGACCGGGCGAGGGAGCTGGGGCTGAGGCCGCGGGCGCGCATAATCACGGCGGCCACGTCGGCAAACGAGCCGGAGTACATGGGGGTCGCCCCGATCGGAGCGATCCGCAAGGCGCTCGAGAGGGCCGGCATGACGATGGCCGACGTGGACACCGTCGAGCTGAACGAGGCCTTCGCCGCCCAGGTCATCCCGATCATGGCGGAGTGCGACATCCCGCTCGAGAAGATGAACCCCCACGGCGGCGCCATCGCCCTCGGGCACCCTTTCGGCATGACCGGGGTGCGCATCATGACCACGCTCCTCAACGCCCTCGAGTCAGACGACGGGCAGATAGGGCTCGAGACGATGTGCGTGGCCGGCGGGCAGGGCGAGGCGATGATCGTGGAGCGGATGTGACCGGGGGATGTAGCCGGGGGCTCCCGCCCCCGGAACCCCCCGCCGCTCTCGCCCTACGGCTCCGGTGGCGGGTCCCGTGGTTCAGGGCTCCGGCTGCCCCGGCGTTTGCGTCGAGGTGAGTTTGGCCGGGTGCCTCGGGTGCCGTCCTGGATAGGGGTCGGCGGCTTCAGCACCAGGGCAGGACGGTGCACGAAGATCGCGGCCGCTCGGGCCCGCCTCCACTCCTTACCCAGCCCCTTCACCCTCTCATACAACCCGCCCCGGCAGGGGCCGGTGCGCTGACGGCTCGCCCTCTGGACGACCGGGCGGCCCGGTTCCGACCGGTTGCCCCTGGAGGATTCGAGCTGTGAAGGCGATCATCTAGGACATGCCGGTAGCCACAATCGTGTTCCCGCACCCGGCCGACGCCGTGGCCGTTGCCCGCTCGACCGGCGCCGGGGGCCTCGAGGTGGAGCACGTGTCCCCAGGCGACTGGCTGCAGGTCGGCCCGCGGCTGTTCGGCGGCGCGCAGGTCCCCGTCGGAGTGGCCTCGGCGCGCTCCGACATGGACGACGTGATCGTGTTCCTCGACGAGGACGGCTTCGGCACGCTCGCCGGCCTGTGCGACGCGGGCTCGGCCGAGGAGGCCTTCGGCCTCTGCGCGGCGCGGTCCGGCGAGCACGTGGCGCTCCGGGTCCGGCCCGAGCCCTCGCCGCCCGGGCTCGTGCTGATGGACCACGAGGTGCGCGCCCTGGCCGCCGGGGCCCACCTGATGGTCGGAGAGGCACCCGAGGAGCGCAGGCCGGCGCGGCTCGACCGGGCTCTGGCCGTCCCGCTGCCCGCGTCGCTCGTCACGGGAGTGGTCAAGGCAGTCGACCTGCTCTGAGGGCCTAGCCGGTGAGGAGCACTACCTTGCCGAACTTGCCGCCCTTGGCGAAGCGCTCGTAGGCCGCCTCCACCTCGTCGAGTGGGAAGGTCTCAGCCACGGGGACCGTCAGGACGCCCGCCTCGAACAGGGGCAGCACCTCCTTCTCCACCAGGCGGGAGGCGGCGGCCTTCTCCTCGAGCGGCCGGGCACGCAGGGTCGATGCGCGGATCGTTCCCCGCTTTCCCATCAGCGCGACGAGGTTGACCTCCGCCTTGAAGCCGGCGCCCACTCCGATCACCACGACGCGACCGCCGCTTGCGAGCGCCTTGACGTTCCCGCCCATGTTCGGGGCACCAACGAGCTCGAGGATCACGTCGAAGGGCCCCGCCTCCACGTACTCCTCGGGGCCGATCGCCGTTGCGCCGAGGCCCGCCACGTCCGCCCGAAGCCCCTCGTTTCGCACCGTTGCCGTCACACGGGCACCGGCCGCCCTCCCGAGCTGCACCGCCGCGGTGCCAACCCCGCCGGCCCCGCCGTGAACGAGCAGCCGCTCGCCCGGTCGCAGCCCGCCCTGCGAGAAGAGCGCGTCGTGGGCGGTCACGAAGACCTCGGGGGTACCTCCGGCCTGGGGAAACTCGAGCGTCTCGGGGACCGGCATCGCGGCGCGCTCGTGCACCACCGCCAGCTCGGCCTGCCCCCCGCCCCCTACCACGGCCATCACGCGGTCGCCGGGCTCGAAGCGCTCCGCGCCGGGGCCGCGAGCGCTCACCTCACCCGCGAGCTCGAGGCCGGGGATGTCGGCGGGCGATCCCGGAGGCGCCGGATAGGCGCCCTTGCGCTGGAGCATGTCGGCGCCGTTCAGGCCGGCCGCACGAATGGCAACGAGGATCTCGCCCGGGCCGGGCTCTGGATCGGGGTGCTCCTCGACGCTCAGAGCGCCATCCCGGATGGTGACCGCACGCATCGGGCCGGAAGGTTAGAGCCAGGCGAGGACTTTGGCAGGCGCGGCGCCTTCCTCTGCGAGGCGGCGCCGCCCGTGACACTCCATCCCCGCGCGAGGCGACGCCGCCGTCTACGCCCATCCGTCAAGCCGCCGTAGCGCCTACACCTTCGATTCCGTCCACCCCGCGAAGGACGATGGCGGGCATGACCTCCCCGAAGGGGCTCCTCGACACGGCTGGCGCCGCGGGCGTGCTGGGCATCCGCCTCGCCCACACCCTCTACAGCCGCTGGCGCAGGCTCGCGCCGGCTGACCGCGAGCGGCTCGAGCCACTGGCCGAGGACGCCAAGGGCCGGGCGCTCGAGCTACGCGGCACGAGTGACCCGGAAAGCGCCGGGCAAGACCTCCACGCCGTCAACCGCAGCCTGGCGGAGGCGCTTCTGGCCTCCGCGGAGGCGGACCCCGAACTGCCGGAGATCGAGGTGCACGAGCTGCGGAAGGACCTCAAGCGCGAGCTCGACCGGCTGGCGTCGGGGGACATCAAGGCATCCCGCGGGGCAGCCCGCGAGCCGGCTGGGGAATCGCCTCCCCCCGGACCAGGTTAGGATCGCCTCGAGCTGGAGCCAGGTTAGGATCGCCTCGAGCTGGAGAGGCCATTCGCGTGTCACCTCCAAACACCGATTCAGAAGAAGGCTCTGTCAGCGGCGGTAACGTTGCCGCCACGCTCGAGTTCCGCGAGGCCACCAAGCGCTACCCCGGGCAGGACGAGCCCGCCGTCGACCACCTCTCGCTCGAGGTGCCCGCGGGCGAGATCTGCGTCTTCGTGGGTCCGTCGGGATGTGGCAAGACCACGGCCATGCGCATGGTCAACCGCATGATCGACATCACCGAGGGCGACATCCTGCTCGACGGCACGAGCGTGCGCGAGCGCCGGCCCGCGGAGCTTCGCCGCCAGATCGGCTACGCGATCCAGCAGATCGGCCTGTTCCCCCACCTCACGATCGCCGACAACATCGCCACGGTCCCGAAGCTGCTCGGCTGGCCCAAGGACCGGATCGACTCGCGGGTGGACGAGCTGCTCGAGCTGGTCTCGCTCGACCCGCACGAGACCCGCAGCCGGTATCCCGCCCAGCTCTCGGGGGGGCAGCGCCAGCGTGTGGGCGTGGCGCGGGCGCTGGCGGTCGACCCGCCGCTGATGCTGATGGACGAGCCCTTCGGCGCCATCGACCCGATCAACCGCGAGCGCCTCCAGAACGAGTTCCTGCGCCTCCAGCAGGAGATACGCAAGACCGTGGTGTTCGTGACCCACGACATCGACGAGGCGATCAAGATGGGCGACAAGATCGCGGTCCTCCAGAAGGGCGGCACGCTCGCGCAGTTCGCGTCCCCGGCCGAGCTGCTCGCCTACCCGAAGGGGAAGTTCGTGGAGGACTTCGTTGGCGCCGATCGCGCGCTCAAGCGCCTGGCCCTGCAGCGGGTGCGCGACGTCGACCTGTGGAAGGCGCCGCTCGCACGCGAGGGCGAGCCGGTGCAGGGCCTCCGCGCAAAGATCTCCGATGCCGACATCGACATCCCGCTGCTCGTCGACGACGCCGGGCGCCCCCAGGGATGGCTGAGCAAGCGGGCGATGAGCGGCGAGCGGGTCACGAAGGACCTGCGCTCCCCCGCGCACCCGGTCGTGGAGCTGGACGACATACTGCGCGACGCGCTCTCAGACCTGCTCGAGAGCGAGGCGCAGTACGGGCCGGTGGTGGACGAGCACGGCCGTGTGCAGGGCGTCCTGTCGCTGGAGGTCCTCGCGCACGCGCTGCAGATCCCTCCCGATCAGGTGCCCTCCGGTGCCGACGCCGCCCCGGCCCACTGAGCCGCCATGCTGCTCGCCCAGATCCAGTTCGAGCAGCGCAAGGGCGACACGTGCGAGTCCGAGAACGGCTTCTGCCCCAGCTGGATCGGCGACAACTTCGAGCGCTACGTCGACCCGTTCTGGCAGCACGTCTTCCTCACCGTGACCGCGGTGGTGCTCGGATTCGTCATCGCGTTCGCGCTGGCCCTGCTGGCGCATCGAAAGCGCTGGCTGATCCCGCCGATCTCGGTGACCTCGCAGGTGCTCTATGGGATTCCGAGCGTGGCCCTCTTCCTGCTGCTGCTCCCGGCCACCGGGCGTGGCAACACCACGGCCCTGATCGCGCTGGTGTCCTACACCCTCGTCTTCGTGTTCGTGAACGTGTCGACCGGCCTGGACGGCGTGCCCGAGGACTCCATCGACGCCGCCCGCGGGATGGGCCTGACCGAGAACCAGCTGCTCTGGCGGGTCGAGGTGCCGCTGGCCCTACCCGAGATCTTCGCCGGCCTGCGCATTGCCACCACCACCACCGTGGGCCTCGCCGCGCTGGCGTTCTTCGCGGGCGCGGGCGGGCTCGGCGAGCCGATCTACCGCGACATCGGATTCAAGTCCAATGTGGCCGTGGCCGGAGGGCTGTGCGTGCTCCTGGCCGCTGTGCTCGACCTGGCGATTCTCCACGCGCAGCGGATGCTCACCCCGTGGCGGAGGGCCACCCCCTGAGCGCCACCCTGCAGCTGGCGAGCTTCGTGGGCGAGTTCGCCGACGCCCTGGACTTCCTCTTTCACGAGCGCGAGTCGGTTTCGGGGCAGACCGAGATCGGCGGCAGTGAGCTGTTCCACCTGACGGGCAACCACCTGGCGCTCTCCGCGGCGTCGGTGGGACTGGCGGCGCTCATAGCCGTACCGCTGGGGCTCGTTCTGGGCCACTACGGGAAGGGCGAGTTCGCCGCGATCAACGCGTCCAACGTGGGCCGCGCGATCCCCACGCTGGTGCTGCTGGCCGTGTTCGTGGCCTACCTCGGGATCGGCTTCGTGCCGATCATGCTCTCGTTGGCGCTGCTCGCCCTCCCACCGATCCTCACCAACACCTACGTAGGCACGCGTCAGGTGGAGCGCGACTCGGTGGACGCGGCACGCGGCATGGGCATGACCGACGCCCAGCTGATCAGCCGGGTGGAGCTGCCGCTCGCGCTCCCGATCATCTTCGCCGGCGTGCGCGTGGCCGGCATCAACGTGGTCGCCACGGCCACGATCGCACCGCTTGGCTCGGTGGACTCGCTCGGCACGCCGATCATCGCGGCCAACGTCTACGGCCGCGACGGCCGTCTCGGCGCGGCCATCGCCGTGACCGTTCTTACGCTCGCCCTCTCGGCGGGCCTCGCAGCACTGCAGAGAGCCGTGACCCCCAGGGGCCTGAAGCTCGCGCCGACCCGGTCGCGACGCCACCGCCTCCTGACACCACTAAGAAGGAGAGCAGAAGCCACTCCATGAGTCCCAAAAAAAAGACAACCTTGGCCTTCCTGGCCTGCCTGATGCTGGCGCTGGGCGCCACCGCCTGTGGCAGCGACGACGACGAGAATAGCGGCTCCGTCGGAGGCGGTGGAGGCGCCGACGGCAAGCAGATCCAGAAGGTGTCCGGCGCGGCCGAGGCCGGCACGATCAAGGTGGGGTCCAAGAACTTCACCGAGCAGTACATCCTCGGCAACATCTACGCCGACGCCCTCAAGGCCGCGGGCTTCAAGGTCAAGAAGTCGCTTGACCTGGGCTCCGAGGTGGTGGCCTACAAGGCCCTCCGGCAGGGCGAGGTGAACACCTACCCGGAGTACACCGGGACCGCGCTCAGCGCGTTCTTCGAGGTGCCCGTGAACAAGATCCCGAAGGACAAGAACGAGGTCTACGACCAAGTCAAGTCGAAGCTCGCGGGCCAGCAGATCACCGCGCTCCCGCAGACCCCGTTCGAGAACACGTACCGGCTGGTGATGGCCAAGGACAAGTGGAAGTCGATCGGCAGCCCGAAGACCATGTCCGAGCTGAAGGGCAAGGCGAAGGATCTTCGGATCTCCGGATTCCCCGAGTGCAAGCAGCGGATCGACTGCCTGCTGGGCGTCCAGAAGGCCTACGGAATGAAGTTCAAGAAGTTCGTTGCCAGCGAGCAGAAGTACGACGTGCTCAACAACAAGTCGGCCGACGTGATCTTCGGATTCACCACCGACGGCGAGCTGACCACCGGCAAGTACGTGATCCTCGAAGACGACAAGGGGCTCTTCCCGCCGTACAACGTCTCGTTGCTGGTGAAGGACGACACGCTGGAGAAGATGGGCCCCGAGGGCCAGAAGGTGATCGAGCAGGTGCAGGCGCCGCTCACCGAGAAGGTCATGCGCGAGCTGAACTCCCGCGTGGATCTAGACAAGCAGGAGCCGGAGAAGGTGGCTGCCGACTACCTCAAGGAGGCGGGCTTCACCCAGTAGCCGACCGGTCGACCCAGGCGGCGCGAGTACCCCGGGGCAGGACGGCTTCGGGGTACTCGGGCCCCGGTCGCTTGCGCCAACCGTACGGAGCCGGTTGCCTTTGGCCTGCAAACTGCCACACTGAGCGGCTTGACCGGCAGCCGATCCCTGTTCCTGGCGGGCGCTGCATGTGCCGCCCTCCTCGCGATCTGCGGGCCCGCCGCCGCCCAGTCGGGCCGACTGCCGCTCTTCCCCGCCCCCCCGGCCCCGCGACCGCTGCTCCCTCCTGCTCCCTCGACGCCTCCGTCCATCCGCGCCTTCGAGGGCGACGCGATGTGGATCTGGATGCTCGGACGCTCGAGTGGCGGGAGTCCCAACCGCATCGCGGCGCGAGCGAGGCGGCACGGGATCGAGTTCGTCGTGCTCAAGGGAGCCGAAGGAACCACGCGCTGGCGACAGGTCTCGCCCGCCCTCGTGCGCGCGCTGCATGCGCGCGGGCTGCGGGTGTGCGCGTACCAGTTCATCCACGGGCGGCGACCGCTCACCGAGGCACGGGTGGGGGCGCGGCTCGCGCGGACCGTCGACTGCCTGATGCTCGATGCCGAGACCACCTACGAGGGCCGCTACGTGTCCGCCCAGGCCTACCTGCGCGAGCTGCGCGCCCGGATCGGCCCCGACTACCCGGTGGGCCTCACGAGCTTTCCCTACGTTCACTACCACCCGGCCTTCCCCTACTCCGTCTTCCTCGGACCGGGCGGCGCGCAGTTCAACGTCCCGCAGATGTACTGGCGTGCTATCGGCACGAGCGTCAACCGCGTGTTTGGCGTGACATACCGCCACAACCGGGTCTACGAGCGGCCCATCTTCCCGCTGGGTCAGGCCTACGAGCACCCGCCCGCGCGTGAGATCCGCCGCTTCAGGGCCCTCGCGGCCGGCCGCGGGGCCACCGGCGTGAGCTGGTGGAGCTGGCAGGCCGCCGCGGAGCGCGACTTCCGCGCCGTGGGAGCACAGGTGAAGCCGGTGGCGCCGAGGGCAGACGACGGCTGGCCGGTGCTTGGTCGCCGAGCCCGGGGCGACCTGGTGGTCTGGGCCCAGCAGCACCTCCTCTCCGCGGGCAAGCGCCTGCGGGTCACCGGCACGATGACCACCGCCACCCGCGCCGCGATCGCCGCCTTCCAGACCGAGCGCGGCCTGGCCGCCACGGGGATCGTGGACGGCTCCACGTGGCAGGCATTGCTCACGCTCCCGCCGGCCGCGGTCAGGTGGCGCAGGCGAGGCGGGGCGGTGTCAGCGGGGGGCGGAATGCCCGAGCCCCTGTCGGCCGGCATGCCCGCGCGCCGCAACGAGCTGAAGCGAGCATCTCCAAGACGGAGGTCCACCCCCCACCGGCACGAGCTGCGCGACCGCCCAGGTCGTTGAGGATCGCGGATACGGGGGGACGGCGGTAAGCGCTCGCCCTCGCGCTCCATTACGCTCCCCCGGCCTCTGATGAAGCTCTCTGTTCCAAAGGAAACCGCCGCGGGCGAGCGCAGGGTGGCCACCGTGCCCGAAGCGGTCAAGAAGCTCTCGGCCGACGGCGTCGAGATCATCGTCGACTCCGGTGCGGGCGAGGAGGCACATCTTCCGGACGGCGCGTTCTCCGAGGCGGGCGCCAAGGTGGAGGCAGGCGGGGGGTTCTCCGGCGAGGTGGTGGCCAAGGTGCAGCCTCCGAGCGCCGAGGAGATCGGCCGGCTCTCGGAGGGCTCGGTGCTGATCGGCTTCCTGCAACCCCTCACCGACGGCGAGACGGCCAGGGCACTGGCCGATGCGGGCGTCACCTCCTTCGCCATGGAGGCCATCCCCCGCATCACGCGGGCGCAGTCGATGGACGCCCTGTCGAGCCAGGCCACCGTCGGGGGCTACCGCGCCGCGCTCATCACCGCCCAGGAGCTGGGTCGCTTCTTTCCGATGCTCACCACCGCCGCGGGCACGATCCGCCCGGCGAAGGTGCTCGTGCTGGGCGCCGGCGTGGCCGGCCTCCAGGCCATCGCCACCGCGCGAAGGCTGGGAGCCGTGCTGTCGGCCTTCGACGTACGGTCGGCGGTCAAGGAGCAGATCGCGTCACTGGGGGCCAAGTTCGTGGAGCTCGACATCGGGCTCGAGGATGCGGAGAGCGCCGGCGGCTACGCGCGCGCGCTCACCGACGAGGAGCAGCAGCGCCAGCGCGAGGCGCTCGCCGATGTGATCGCGGGGATGGACGGCGTGATCTCGACCGCCGCCGTGCCGGGCCGGCGTGCTCCGCTGCTGATCATCGAGGACGCCGTGAAGCGGATGAAGCCTGGCTCGGTGATAGTGGACCTGGCGGCCGAGACCGGCGGCAACTGCGAGCTCACGGAGGCTGGCAGGACCGTCGTCAAGCACGACGTGAAGATCGTCGGGCCGGAGAACCTGCCGTCGTCCATGCCCGACCACGCCTCACAGCTCTACGCGAGGAACGTCCAGTCGCTGCTGGGTCTGATGGTGGGCGATGAGGGGCAACTGCATCTGGACTTCGACGACGAGATCATCGCCGGCGCCTGCATCACCCGCGACGGGGAGATCGTGCACGAGGGCGCGAAGAAGGCGGCCGGCGTCACGACGGAGGCGGGCGGCTGATGGACCTGCTGACCGAGCTCACGATCCTCGTCCTTGCCGCCTTCGTCGGCTTCGAGGTGATCTCGAAGGTGCCGAACACCCTGCACACCCCGCTGATGTCGGCGACCAACGCGATCCACGGGATCGTCCTCCTCGGCGGCATCCTGGTGATCGGCGAGGCGGGCGGCTTCCTCAACGAGCTCGTCCTCGTGATAGCGATCGCCTTCGGCACGATCAACGTGATCGGCGGCTTCCTCGTTACCGACCGGATGCTCGAGATGTTCAAGCCGAGGAAGCCGAAGAGCGAAGAGGCGCCCGAGTGACGCTCCCGCTCGCGAGCGTCCTGCAGGACCCCGACTTCATCAACGTGGCGTACATCGTCGCGTTCGTCCTCTTCATCCTCGGGATCAGGCTCCTCACCCATCCGAGCACCGCCCGCCGCGGCAACATCGTCGCGGCGGTGGGGATGGCGATCGCGGTGGCTGCCACCCTGCTCACCGAGGATGTCGGCGACTACGGCCTGATCGCGCTCGGAATCGCACTCGGCACCGTCATCGGCGTCCCGGCCGCGCGTCAGGTCAAGATGACCGCAATGCCGCAGATGGTGGCGCTCTTCAACGGCGTCGGCGGCGGGGCGGTGGCGCTGATCTCGTGGGCGGAGTACCGCGAGGCGCTGCACCTCGGCGGGAATCCCGAGCTCGAGACGCTGATCCCGATCCTCTTCGCGGCCATCATCGGATCGGTCTCGTTCTGGGGCTCGAACATCGCGTTCGGCAAGCTCCAGGGAATCCTGCCCGGCAAGCCGATCCAGCTGCCGGGACAGCAGTTCCTGAACCTGGGAGTGCTGCTGGTGGCGCTGGTCTCCGCCGTGCTGATCGCCTCCGGCACGGAATCGGAGGGGCTCTTCATCGCCATCCTGGTGGCGGCGGCCCTGCTCGGCAACATGATGGTGCTGCCGATCGGCGGCGCCGACATGCCGGTCGTGATCTCGCTGCTCAACGCGCTGACCGGCCTGTCGGCCGCGGCGGCCGGGATGGCGCTCGACAACACCGCACTGATCGTCGGCGGGATGATCGTGGGCGCCTCGGGCACGATCCTCACCAACCTGATGGCGAAGGCGATGAACCGCTCGATCCCCAACATCGTCGCGGGGGGCTTCGGTGGCGGGGGCACGGCGCCGGGCGCCACGGAGGACGGCGAGGAGAAGCCCGTGAGGTCCACGGACGCGCTCTCGGTGGCCACGCAGCTCTCCTACGCCGACAGGGTGGTCGTGGCGCCGGGGTACGGCATGGCGGTGGCGCAGGCCCAGCACACGGTGCGCGAGCTGGGTGACGAGCTCGAGAAGCGCGGGGTGGAGGTGGAGTACGCCATCCATCCGGTGGCGGGCCGGATGCCCGGGCACATGAACGTGCTGCTCGCCGAGGCCGACGTGCCCTACGAGGCGCTGAAGGAGATGGACGAGATAAACCCGAGCTTCCCTGAGGTCGACGTGACGCTCGTGATCGGCGCCAACGACGTGACCAACCCGGCGGCGCGCGAGAACGAGGGCAGCCCGATCTACGGGATGCCGATCCTCGACGTCGACAAGTCCGAGCAGGTGGTCGTGCTCAAGCGCTCGATGAACACGGGCTTTGCCGGCATCGACAACCCTCTCTTCTACAACGAGAACACAGCGCTTCTCTTCGGCGACGCGAAGGCCTCGGTCGGCGAGGTGCTCTCGGCCGTCAAGGAGCTGTGAGCGCTAGCCCAGCCGGGCTTCCGCCTCGATCTCGACCTTCCAGCGCTCGTGGAGCAGGCCTGCCACCACGACCATCGTGGAGGCGGGAGGCGCCTCGCCGAAGGCTGCCTGGTGGGCCCTGCCCACGGCATCCTGGTCCTCGCGGTCCACGATCATCATCCGGGTGCGGATCACGTCGGAGAGCGTCCCGCCCAGATCGTGGATGGCCCGCTCGATGATCTCGAGACAGCGACCTGCCTGAACGCCCGGGTCGGGATCGCAAGACCCGTCGGGCCAGATCGCGACGGTGCCGGACACCACGATCCGATCGCCGGCCCTCACGGCGCGGCAGTAGCCGTAGCGGAGCTCGTAGGGGGAGCCCGAGGACACCCGGCGCCGGTCACTCACGGCGTGAAACCTAACGCCCTTCCCCCGGGTCCCCCGATATGGTGGCGCGCCCCTGCGCCCCCCATGCGCGAGGCACGGGCGGGAACGGAGCGGGCCCATCCCAGCCACTAGGCCAGAGTTCGGACCATGCGAACTTCGTTCGGACTAGGCTGGAAGGCATGAGCCGGCTGGCGGACCTTCAGGAGGACCTGACGCCCGAGCAGGTCGCCGCACTGCACCAGCGCGGGGAGGTTGACCTCGTGGACGTCCGGGAGCCCTACGAGTATGAGGCGGGGCGCATCGCCGGGGCCCGGCACGTGGAGTTGGCCAAGCTCACAGAGGAGGCGCCCAGCTTCGACTCGCAACGCCCGCTCGTGTTCTACTGCCGCTTGGGGGGACGGTCGGCGGTGGCCACCCAGGCCTTCCGGGCGAGCGGCTTCCAGGCCTTCAACATGACGGGGGGACTGCTGGCCTGGGACGCACAGGGCCTGCCACTCGAGCCCGACGACGGCTCGGTGGCCGACCACTGAGCTTCGGCTCGCAGCGAACCTCGCCAGCACGTCGACGCGACGCCCTCGCCCTCGCGCGTTCTGCCCGGGGCGACAGAGTGACCCCTCGGCACGCCAACCTCCGAATCGCCCTTACCCTCCACGCTGTCCTGCCCCGAGGCCGCTCTCTCGAGTGAACGGTTCGGTGTGCCAGAGCGCCCCGAACCGTGCAATCGAACTCGCCGCCGCCCGCGAGAGCCCGATGCCCCCGGTCGAGTGAACGGTTCGGTGTGCCAGGGCACATCAAGCCGTGCAGTGGAGCACTCCCTCAGGAGAAGGACGCCCCCACGTCGGCCGCGGTCAGCTGGCCGGCGTACGGCCCGTGGCCGGTAAGGCAGGCGGCTCCGCATCTGGCCGCCAGCTTGAGCGCCTCACCCACTTCCATCCCCTTGCCGAGACCGACCGCGAGCCCGGCGGCAAACGAGTCGCCGCAGCCGTACGCGTCGGCGATCGGCCCGGTCGGCGGGCTGGCGGTGTAGCGACCCGTCTCGCCGTCCTCGCGCCCCCACTCCCCGCCTCCCGCCCCGGCGGTGCGAACCACGAGCTTAGGCTCCGGGCGCAGGTCACCGCGGGCGTAGCGCTCGCCCGGATCGTTGCCGCTGGCGACCAGGGCGTCGAGCTGCACGCCCGCCTCGACCAGCGTCTCGAGCCCGCGCGGGGTGGCCACCATCGTGCGGGCGGCGCGGGTGGCCCTGACCGCCGCGGGGTCGCCCGCGGTGAAGTACACGGCATCCATCTCGGCGAGCTGCTCCCACGGCAGGGGATCGTGACCGCTCGGACCGGAGCGGTCGCCGATCACAGTGATCGTGCGCTCGCCGGCGTCGTCCACGAAGACGAACCCCCGACGCTGTGGCTCGTGGCGCCACGCCGCCTCCACGCGGATGCCGAGCTCCGTGAGCGCGTCGCGGGCGCGGTGGCCCAGGGCGTCGTCGCCAAGCGCGGTGAAGAAGACCGCCTCACCGGCCAGCCGGGCCATCTGGCCGGCGGCGACCGCTCCTCCGCCCCCCGGCTCCTCCCACACCTCGAGCGCGTGGACGATCTCGCCCGGCGCGGGAACGCGCTCCACCCGCGCGAACTCTATCCACTCCACATGACCCACCACGGCGACGCGCATGACCGGCAGTCTCACATGGGCACCGGTCCCGCGCGAGCCGGCGGCTACCTTCAGGGGGTGGAGGACTCGCTCCGAATCAACCGGGACGTGGCCATCCCGCTGTCCGAGATCGAGCTGCGCGTGAGCCGCTCGTCGGGCCCGGGCGGGCAGCACGCCAACGTGACCGCCTCGAGGGTGGAGGCCGTCTTCGACGTGGCCGGCTCGCCCTCGCTGACCGAGGAACAGCGCCGCCGCGCCCGCGCCCGCGTAGGGGCACGGCTGACCGCCGTGGCCCAGGACACCCGTAGCCAGGCCCGCAACCGCTCGCTGGCACTCGAGCGCCTGAGGGCGCGTCTGGCCGCCGCGCTCGCCGTGCAGCGGCCGCGCCGGCGCACCGCTCCCACGCGCGCGGCACGGGAGAAGCGCCTCGGCGCCAAGCGCCACCGCGGCGAGACGAAGCGCCGACGCCGCGGGCCGTCGGCGGGCGACTGGTAGCCCGGCCCGATCTCACGGTGGCCGGCGACAGCGCCGCCGCGGCCGGAGAGAGCCTACCTACGCCCGTCGCCGGATGGCGGGGCCACGGCCCCACCGCCGCCCGATGCCGGCGGCGGCTGTGCAGGCGCGCGAGGCGCGGGCGTCTGGGCCGGCGCGTCGGCTCCTCCGCCCGTGCTGCCGCCGGGGGTCCCGGTGCCGCCCCCGGCGCTCGTGCCACCGCCACCGCCGCCGCTGCCACCCCCAGCGCCACCGGCGGCCGGCGGCGCGGTCGGCGCGGGCGTGGTCTGCGTGTCGGTCTCCTCGGTCGTGGTGGTCTCGGTGTCGGGTTCGTCGGTGTTGTCGAGCCGCGGCGTGGTGACCCCGGCGTCGGGCTCCTCCGAGGGCTCGTCGTCTCCAGCGCCGGCCACGACCGCGATCACGACGATGAGGAAGACCGCGGCGGCAAGGGCCGCCACCAGCCGGCGGCGCAGGTAGACCGAGTCGTCCTCGGGGGGGCGGGGATCCCTGGCGCGGTCGAGACGTCTGGTGGGCTGATCGTCCACGGGTGGGGCGAAGGTAGCAGTTGGGGACCCTTTTCCCCCGCGTGTGACGGGAATCCTGCCGGACCGAGCCTGCGGGCACCGCCTCAATGTCATCGTTTGAGGCGCGGCCGGGTTTATCGGATAGAGGCCGGCCCGATGTTTGGACGCGGTGGCGTCCGGGGCCGACGGTTAGGTCCTCCGGCAGGCGGCGGACTGGCTCTTGGTCCCGCTGTCGCCCGCTATGGGCTGACTGGCACCAGTTCTGTCGTCCGTCGCCGTCCGAGATCTCCAGCTTGACCTGAGAGAAGCGTGGCTCTGCTCTCTCATGGCGAGCGAGTCGTGCGCGTCCCCCCGAAGCTGATGGCGGGAGCCAGGAAGAGCGCCCGCGCCTATGGGAAGTGCGACTCGATTGACGCGCTGGCGATTGCTCGTGCGGCTCTTGCCCATCCTGATCTCCCCGCGGCCGAGGACGATTTGAGGGCCCGGGATCTCCAACTGCTGGTGAGCCATCGCGAGAGCCTCGTGCGCCAGCGAAGCGAGACTCAGGACCGGCTGCGCTGGCTCCTGCACGCACTCGAGCCCCGAACTCCGTGTCCCGGCGGGCGCTCTCGATCGCAAGCGCGCCCGCGCCTATCTGGAGCGAAAGCAGGCCGCCGGCAAGAGTCGCCTCGAAGCGCTCCGCGCGCTCAAGCGCCACCTCGCACGGGTGGTCTTCCGCTTGCTGCGGCGCGATCCCGGCGAGCGGCCGCGGAGCATCAAGGTGCGCGGCGGCAAGGTCCGGGCGCCGGCGCTCGCTTGAGGCTGCGGTCGTCGTGCTCATGCCCGCCCGACCGCAGCCCGCAGGGCTGCAAAGATCGGCGGGCTGAGGACCACGACCGCCTCGACCGCGACCCTCCCGCCCGCTTGCCGCCGAGGTCGAAGCGCAGGTCAAACGGCAGGTCGCGCATGAAGTCTTTGGCGTGCTGGTCGGTGTGCTCGAGCGTCCAGTCGACCGAGCGCTGGCCGAGCTCGCGGTCGTGCTGGGTGACGTAGGCGCAGCCGCAGTCCTCGACGTCGCGCGCGATCGCGTAGTCGTAGTTGCCGTAGATCGTCGGGATCGCAAGCCGCTCGATCAGGCGGCAGACCTCGTTTGGGTGCGGGCCGTAGCCGACGAGGTCGCCGCCGCAGTAGTGCGCTCGAGTCCGAGCTCCTCGATCCGCGCGAGCGCCGCCTCGAGCGCCGGGAGGTTGGCGTGGATGTCGGTGATGACGGCGACGGGGCCTTCAGACATCGCTGCGGCCCTCGTGCGTCGTGGGAGCGCCGGGAGCGTCGCCGCGGACGAGCTGGTAGGCGAACGCGCCGGCGGCCGCGCCGAGCAGCGGCCCGCGAGGTAGACCCAGAAGTCCGTCCACTCGCCCCGCAGCGAGCGCCGGCCCGAACGAGCGGGCCGGGTTCATCGAAGCGCCCGTGACCGGGCCGCCGAAGAGGGCGTCGAGCGCGACGGTACCGCCGATCGCGATCGCGGCCGCGGCGCCGACCGCGCGTGTGTCGGTCGCGACGGCCATGATCACGAACATCAGAAAGGCGGTCAGCACGAGCTCGTAGACGAATGCGCTGCAGACGCCGACGCTCGGGACCGTTGCTCCGAGCTCGGCGGGCTGGTCTGGCCAAACCGCGAGCAGCAGCAGCGCGCCGGCGAGCGCTCCGAGCAGCTGCGCTGCGACGTAGACGGCGGCGTCGCGGGCGGGAAGTGGCGCGAGAGCGTGAAGGCGATCGTCACGGCGGGGTTGATGTGGGCACCCGAGAGGTGCCCGGTCGCATAGATCATCACCATGATGATCAGCCCGAAGACGAGGCTGACCCCGACGGCTCCGAGCGCGCCCTCGTACTCCGCGTTCGTCACGGCTGCGCCGCAACCGGCGAAGACGAGCGCGGACGCGGCGAGTCCCTCCGCGCCCGCCCGCCGGGCGAGGTCGGTGCTGGCGGGGCGCTGACCGCCGCATTCGCAGCGGCACGATCCTGTGTCGCGGCTGGGGCCGTCGCGCTCGTCATCGCTTGTCTGTCATCGCAAGAGGATCCCGGCGATGATGCCAGCCGCGCAGACCGCCGCCCCGATGACCGCCAGCGCCGCATAGTCGAGGGCGCTCGCGCACCGTCCCTGCGCGCGTCTGTCCCTCAAGTGGATGCTCCCGAGCACGGTGACGGCAAACACGGCCGGCAACCCGACGCCAGCCGCCAGGCCGAGCAGGACGACGTCGCGCAGCTGGCCCCACTCGACGGCGCTGCCGAGCTGCGCCCGCATCGCATCACGCCGACGCGAGCGCGTCGCACTGGGCTTGGGCGAGGCACTCGCGCGAGCGGCGGTGGGCGAGGCTCATCACGAAGCTGCGCACGGGCGCGTCGTCGTAGCCAGTCAGGATCGCGTCGGCGCAGGCGCGGATCTCCGCCTCCGAGTGCCGGCCCTCGAACTCCTTGGCGAGGTCGGGCAGCAGGCGCTCGAGGCGCAGCTGATGGGCGCTGCGGTCGGCGCGGATCGCGTCGCCTCGCTGCTCGATCAGCTCCTTCACGCGCTGCTCGAGCCCGTCCCGGATCGCCCGGACTTGCGCGAGCGATTTGCCCGCCGGGTCTGGGACATCCCAGTCCTCGACCGTCGTCGGAACGAACGGGCACTGCGCGCCGCAGGCGAGCGTGATGGCCCAGTCGGCGTGCAGCTGCATCTCGATCGTCAGCCTCTTCGGCCGACGGGCGGACAGGTCGATGCCGACCTCCGCCATCGCCTCGATCACCTCGGGCCAGACACGTGCGGCGGGCTCTTGGCCGGCGGACTCGGCGCGGATGTCCGCGGGCGCGTGGCGCTCAAAGAAGGCCTCGGCCATCTGCGAGCGCCCGGCGTTGTGGGTGCAGACGAAAAGCACGTACTTCATCGCGACCTCCGCTAAGGGGTTCTGTGGGTGGTTGCAGCAAAGCCGATTGCATCGATAAACTCAAATAGATGCCTGTCGATCTGGAGCTGACGCCAAAGCAGAAGCGCCCGGCCGGTGAGCGCTGCTGCGAGCCGGTCGTCTATCCCGACGTCGAGCGCCAGGAGGCCGAGCGGATGGCCTCGATCGCCAAGGCGATCGCCGATCCGGTGCGGCTGCAGCTCGTCGACGTGCTCAGAAAGCACGCCGGCAAGGTCTGCGTCTGCGAGCTGATCCCGCTCTTCGAGCTCTCCCAGCCGACGATCTCCCACCACCTGAAGGTGCTGCGCCAGGCCGGGCTCGTCGCCTCAGAGAAGCGCGGACTCTGGGTCTATTACTTCGTCGTCCCCGGGGCGCTCGACGAGCTCGCCGGCTGGCTCTCCTAGCGGTTCAGGCGCTAGTCGGCTTCCGCGCGCGCACGACCGCTGAGGCGGCCTGGTCGTGGACGCGGTGGGTCTCCCGGATCTCGATCTGCTCGAGCCCGGCCTCGGCGAGCGCCCGCTCGAACTCCTCGCGGGTGAGGGCACCGGCGATGCATCCAGTCCACTCGCGCATGTCGGCCTTCGTCGCCTCGTCCATATCCGCGTCGGCGATCACGTCCGAGACGGCAAACCGCCCGCCGGGCCGCAGCACGCGCGCGACCTCGCGCATCACCTTCGCCTTGTCGCCCGAGAGATTGATCACGCAGTTGGAGATCACGACGTCGACGCTCGCGTCGGGCAGCGGCATCTCCTCGATGTAGCCCTTGACGAACTCGACGTTCGCGACGCCGGCTTCGGCCGCGTTTGCACGCGCGAGGGCCAGCATCTCATCGGTCATGTCGAGCCCGACCGCCTTGCCGGTGGATCCGACGCGCCTGGCGCTGATCAGGACGTCGGCACCGGCGCCGGAGCCGAGATCGAGCACCGTCTCGCCCTCGTGCAGCTCGGCGACGGCGGTCGGGACTCCGCACCCCAGTGAGGCGGCGACCGCGTTTTGCGGAGCCTCGGCGGCGTCCTCTGATCCGTAGAGCGCACCGCCGAAGACGGCGTTGCCCGCGCGGTCGGTCAGGGCGACGTCAGCCGGGCCGCAGCCGCACCCCGCCGGGTCTGCCGCGGCGACCGCCGTGGCCGCGGCTGCGTAGCGCTCGCGCACGCTCTCGCGCACGTCGGCCTCAGCGGGCTCGCTCTTCTGCTTGCCGGTCGAGCAGCCGCAGCCACCCCCTGTCTGGTCGCTTCCGCAGCATTCAGCCTTCACGCCGGGCTCGCAACAGCTCTCCTGCTCGGTCGGCGCGCAGCAGCTTTCGTTGGTGGCTTCAGTCATAGGTTGTCCCTTCCCGAGTGCGGACGATCATGCTGCTTACATTGATAGAGCTTAATTCGATATCTGCCAATGTAGCGCTCCCGTGTTGTAGTGCCGCCCTTGACAGAGGAGCAACCGGTGCCGGTCGCGGAGGGCCCACCCAATTCGGTCCAGCAGAGGACCGGCTACAGCCCGGGGTGATGCCGGGCAACCAGCCCGTTGGTGCTGCGCGACGCTTCTTGCCAGCGCGTACCGGCGCGGCCGCGGCCGCTCGTGTCGAACCGCAGGCCCGCGACCATCATGAACATGTGGCCGGGATTGGTGTAGATGGTGACCCACTCGCCGGGGCCCTTCTCGCCCCAGTCGAGGAACCCGCCGGAGGCCAGGGGCGCCTTCAGCAGGCCCGCGGCTGCGAGTGCGAAGGACACCGAGCCCGAGCAGTCGTAGCCGTCGTCGCGCCAGGCGCCGTGGCCGCCTCCCCACTTGTAGGGGAACTTGGCGATCGCGTTGCCCGCCTGGATGATCTTCTTGACGGGCTCGGGAGCGTCGTCGGGCGCGACCGCCGTTCCATCGGGCAGCACCTTGGCCTGGGGCCCGGTCTGCAGTAAGGCGGTGGTGCCCAGATAGCGCTTGAACTTCTTCAGCTCCGAGCGCGCCTCGCGCAAATCGGCCTTCACGGCGGCGTCCGAGGGCGCGCCTGGGCTCAGGCCGTCGGCGCGGGCGTCCTCCTCGTCGAACTTGGGCTTCGAGCCCGCACCGCGCAGCTCGACCACCCGCGGGTGCGATCTCGGGTCGCGTGACACGTCGCCCCGCGCCCCGTCGCGATCCACGGCATCCGGGGTGAGCACCAGGTCCTGGGAGCGCTCGGCGGTGGCCGGCGCGGCCTCCCCGCCGCCGCTCACCGCGGCGACGATCCCGCCGCCGGCGAGCACCGCCACTGCGAGCCCCACGACGGCAGCTCGGCGGCCCTTCACCGGCGGGCCGCCTGTAAAGCGCCGGCTCACGACGTGGCCCGCTCGGCTCGCTCGGTCTGGTGGCGTTCCTTCCACTCCTCGTAGGGCATGCCGTAGACGATCTCGCGCGCCTCTTCCTTCGAGAGCGAGGCGCCCCGCTCCTCGGCCGCCTCCTGATACCACCGCGACAGGCAGTTGCGGCAGAACCCCGCCAGGTCCATGAGGTCGAGATTCTGCACGTCACTGCGCTCCCTGAGATGCTCGCTCAGGCGGCGAAAAGCGGCCGCCTCCGCCTCGGTGCGGGTCTTCTCGTCCATGGGCGCTACGTTAGCGGTGGAGCGGCCGCGTCGCTTCCTTTGCCAGTATCAGGTCCATGAACGATCGCCCGGAGGCGCACCTGCCCGAGGACCCGACCGGCATCGAGGAGCCCCACGACGTGCTGGCCGCCGAGGAGTTCGCGATGCCGAGCCGCTCCGCGGGGGACATCCCGCCCGATCCCACCGGCATCGAGGAGCCCCACGACGTGCTGGCCGCCGAGGAGTTCGCCATGCCCACGGGCGGGGGAACCGGCACGGACTCGGACGGCTTCGATCCCCGCTCGCTCATTCCGAGCGCCGCCGTGGCGGTCCTCCTCCTGATGCTCGTGCGCCGCGCCCGCAGACGCTGAGGCGCGCTACGGGTACAGCTCGCCGTCCTCGCCGAGGACGAAGATCGCGGTGACCGGGCAGTTGCCCGCAGCCTCGATCACGACGTCCGTGGGCGCCCCGTCGGCGTCGATCACGCGCGCCTTGTCCTCAGCGTCGAGCTCGAAGACCTCGGGGGCGGTCTCCACGCAGTCGCCGGACCCGATGCAGAGGCCACGGTCGACCACGATGCGGATCCGGTTACTTGGCGATAGCTCGTTGGAAGCCACGATGCCGGTCACCGCTTCCCGCGGCCGTGAAGCAGCTTGAGCGCGGTCCCGAGCAGCTTGGAGCTGCACTTGGAGTAGGGGAACATGAACAGCTCCCGCCTGAGCCCGATGCGGGAGATCACCGACACCTGCCGGCGGGTGTACTTGCGGATGCCGTCCGGTCCGTGACGTGAGCCGAGGCCGGACTGCTTCCACCCGCCCATGGGCGCCTCGAGGGCGAAGTAGTTGATCTGGTGCTCGTTCACGCTGGCCACGCCCGCCTCCATGCGAGCGGCGATCTCCTCGCCACGGATAACGTCCCTGGTCCAGACAGAGGCCTGGAGCCCGTAGTCGGAGTCGTTTGCCAGCCGCACGGCCTCGTCTGCGTCGGGCACCTTCATGATCGGAAGGGTGGGACCGAAGGTCTCCTCGGTCATGCAGCGCATCGTGTGGTCCACGTCGAGCAGCACCGTAGGCTCGTAGAAGCGGCCGGGGCCATCCTTCAGGCGGCCGCCCACCGCCACCCTCGCCCCTTTGGCAACGGCATCCTTAACGTGGGAGTCCACGATCTCCGCCTGCGGCCCGAACGTGACGGCTCCCACGTCCACGCTGCCCGGCCCGGCCGGGACGCCCTGCCGGAGCTTGCCGACCTTTTCGCTCACGAGCTTCACGAACTCGTCGTAGATCGGCTCCTCCACGTATACGCGCTCGACCGAGATGCAGGTCTGGCCGCCGTTCTGCATCGAGTACCACGTTGCCGCGTTGGCGGCCTTCTCGAGGTCGGCATCCCGCAGCACGATCATTGGGTCCTTGCCGCCCAGCTCGAGGCTCACCGGCGTGAGCGTGCGCGCCGCGCGCTCGGCCACCCTCTTGCCCGTCTCGATCGACCCGGTGAACATGACGAAGTCGACGTGGTCGATCAGCTCGGCGCCCACGTCTCCGAGGCCCGTGGCCACCTGATAGACGTCGGCCGGGAGCCCACACTCCGCGAGCATCTCCCCCATCAGCAGGGACGTCAAAGGGGTGATCTCCGACGGCTTCATGATCACCGCGTTGCCGGCGGCGAGCGCCGGGATGCAGTCCCCGAAGGAGTTCGTCAGCGGGTAGTTCCACGGGCCGATCACCCCCACCACGCCCAGCGGGCGGTGGCGCATCACGACCCTCTTCCCCTTGAGCATCGGAGAGCGGATGCTCACGCGCTCGTCGGCCAGGAACCTCGGCGCATTCCGGGCCCAGAACCCGAACGCCGGCGCGGCGTAGCCGATCTCGGCGATCTGGGCGTCCTCGTGGGTCTTGCCCGTCTCGGAGACGATCGTGTCGATCACGCGACGGGAGTTGGTAAGCAACCACTTCTGGGCGCGGAGCAACACCTGTGCGCGGCCCTCGTAGCCCATGGCCTCCCAGCCCGGCTGCGCGGCCCGTGCCCGCGAGGCGATCTCGCGCACATCGGTGGGGCTCATCCTGGGCACCGTGCCCACGAGCTTTCCCGTGGCCGGGTTCTCCACCTCGATCTGCTCGGCCGCCTCGCCGTTCGCGGCGAAGGGGATGGGGCTCTTCACTGTGGTCTCGGCCAACGTCCTGTTCTCCTCGATTGCCCGATGAAGCTTGTCATGCCCGGCCACGCATCCCAGACCGCCTGACCGCGGACGGCTAGCCGAAGGTGAAGGCGTACCCGGTAACGCCCGACTCGAAGCGGAGCGTCAGACGGTGCTCGCCCGCCCTCGGCAGGCTGATCAGCCTGTACAGGCGCTCATCTCTCACGGTGGCCCGGGCGCTCGTCACATCCTCGCCGGCGTGGGCTGCTCGCACCGGCCTGCCGTCGATGAGCACCCTGACCCTTCGTGGGCGCCGGCCTCGGGAGCTCATCACGAGAAAGACCTTCTTGGCGGTGAAGCGTGCCTCCAAAGACGCCCCTCGGACGGCGGTGGACCGCTCGGGCCCGGTCCGCCAGGTGCCCTCCAGGGCGAAGCTGCTCGACGGCAGCCGCGGGGCGTCGGGGTAGCGGTGGGTGCCATCCGCGGGCGGGGCCGGCAGGAACCCCCGCGCCCTCTCGGAGCCGAGATAGGTCTCGCCCGTCATCACGCCGGCGTCGGCCGCCTCCGTGCGCGCCCGGGTCGGCCGGCCGAGCCCTTTCGCACGGCCCGCCTCGGCGAGCAGGGCGCGGACCGCCTCCTCGGTCTCCGCGTAGTCGCCCTCGCCGAAGTGCGTGTAGCGCACCCGCCCGCGCGCGTCGATCAGGTACTTGGCGGGCCAGTACTGGTTGCCCCACGCGTTCCAGGTGCCGTAGCCGTTGTCCTGGGCCACGGGGTAGCGCAGCCGGTTCTGTGCGATGGCGCGATCCACGTTGCCGGCCCTGCGCTCGAAGGCGAACTCGGGGGTGTGCACGCCGACTATCGTGAGGCCCTTGCCGCGGTAGCGGGCATCCCAGGCCTTCAGCGCGGGCAGCGTGCGGATGCAGTTGATGCACGTGTAGGTCCAGAAGTCGACGAGCACGACGCGGCCTCTCAGGCCGCGGAGCGAGAGAGGGCGGCTGTTGAACCAGCGCTCGTTGTCCTTGAACTCCGGAGCCCTGCCCAGGTTCGGGTAGCGGGAGGGGACGGGGGCGGCGGCCTCCCGGCCGTCCGGCTCCGCGGAGACCTTCGCGGAGGAGTCGAAGCGCGACCGGCCGCGCAGATCGGCCAGGCGGCCCTCGACAGCGCCCGAGCGCTCGAGCGCGCCGGTCGGGTTGGTGAGGAGGTCGGGAAAGTCGTTGGCGAGGGCGGTCTGGAAGCGCACGTCGAGTTGGGCGGCCATGGCCACCGCCGTGAGCACCATCACGCCGCCCATCGCCCGCTGCAGGGAGGGGCCGCGACCGAGCCGGCGCACGCGCTCGAGGGCACGACGGCCGCCGTGGGCGATCAGCAGCAGGACGACTCCGGATCCAAGGCCGTAGGCAAGCGCCACCGCCACGATTTCCCCGGAGGTGCCCCGTGTGGCGCCCACCGACACCACCGCCGCGAGGATCGGGCCGGCACACGGTGCGTACACGAAGCCCAAAGCTCCCCCGGCCGCCAGTCCCGACCAGAAGCCGTCGCCCGCGCCCTTCGGGCCGAAGCGGGCGAGCCGCGAGAGCGGCTGCTCGATCCGGTCGCCGAGGGCGGGCCAGAGCAGGGCGATTCCGAACACGGCCAGTACGGCGATCGCAAACGTGCGCACGGCATCGTCGGCCAGCCCGACACCGTCGATGATCTTGGCGAGGGCGACGATCGCGATCGTGTGCGTGATCACCAGGCCGAGCACGATCCCGAGCGGCCGGCGCCGCCCGCCGGTGGCGCTCGCGGAGAGCAGCGCCGGAAGTACCGGAAGGACACAGGGTGTCAGCGCCGTACCGGCTCCGGCCACGACGGCAAAGAGGATCAGCAGGACCACGGGAGGTGATTCGTACAGAGGCTCGCGATTGGATGAGTCCGGGTGCCGGCGGTCGGCCGGTTAGGCTCGCCTTCGTGGCCACGCTCGACCTCGGCGGAACGACCCTCTACTACGAGGAGCATGGCGCCGGGGAGCCGCTCCTCTGCATCATGGGCCTTGCGGCCGACACGCTCGCATGGACCCTCCAGGTGCCGGCCTTCAGCGAGAGGCACCGCACGATCATCTTCGACAACCGGGACGTCGGTCGGTCCTCGCAGGTCGAGGGGTCCTACGAGATCGCCGACATGGCAGGGGACGCCCTGGCCCTGGCCGACGCGCTGTCACTCGAGAGCTTCCACCTGCTGGGCGTCTCGATGGGAGGGGCGATCGCCCAGGAGGTCGCTCTGCGCTCGCCGGAGCGGGTGCGCACGCTCACCCTGGCGGTCAGCTTCGCAGGCGGCGGGGCCTACGCGCGGGCGCTGGCGGAGAACTGGGGCGCCCGGGCGATGAAGCTGACACGAGAGGAACGGGTGGACGAGTTGCTGCTGCTCACCCTGTCCGAGGGCTTCTTCGAGACCGTCGGAGCCGTGGACTTCGTCCGCAGGATGACGCTTCAGAACCCCAACCCGCAACCGCCCGAGGCCTTCCGGCGCCAGCTCGAGGCAAGTAGCCGATTCGACGCGAGCGAGCGCCTCGAGACCCTGGCGATGCCGGTGCACGTGATCGGGGCGGAGCACGACATACTCATCCCGGTGTGGAAGTCCGCCGAGCTGGCGGAGCTGATCCCCGGTGCCAAGCTGACGGTGATGGAGCGCGCAGCGCACGGGATGCAGCTCGAGCGCGCGCAGGAGTTCAACGACCTCGTTCTGGACTTCATCGCCCGGCATTGATCAGGCCGGGGGCTCCGGCCCCCTTTCAGCTGCTCCCCCCGCGGCCAGCCGGGCCAGGTCCTCGTGTCCCTTGACCACCCGCTGCTTCACCGGATCGTCGTCTGGGCGGTCGTGCACGATGTCCCATGTCTTCTCAGCGACCTGCCGGGCGGTCTCCGCGCTGGCCTGGGCGAAGACCAGCTCGACCACCTTCAATTCGAAGCCCTGCAGTTGCTCGAGGGGATCCCCCGGCGGCATCCGGGGGAGCGGCTCGTCGGTGGTCTCGCGCCAGAGGCCGGTCGCCACGACCAGCCGGTTCCGAAGAGCAGCGGGATCCACTCGAGGGAGGCTATCTTGCCGGGTATGAGCGAGCTCATCCACACCTGCTACCGGATCACGAACATCGACCGCTCGGTCGCCTTCTACGAAAAGCTCGGCTTCGAGGAGAAGGCGCGGATGCCCATCCGCGACGAGGCCACCAACGTGTTCATGGGCCTGCCCGGCGACGGCGCGCGCCTCGAGCTCACCTACAACCACGGTCACGATGAGCGCTACGACCTCGGTACGGGCTACGGACACATCGCGTTGAGCGTGGACGACCTCGACGGGGTGCTCGAACGGCTCGCGGCCGAGGGCATCGAGCCCGAGAAGCCGCCCTACACGGTCCGGGAGGGAGGGTCGCGGCTCTGCTTCGTGCGCGACCCGGACGACTACAGGATCGAGCTGCTGGAACGCGACGCCGCCAGCACCTAGGCTCTCTGGCAGGCGCCCCTCGCGCAAGCTGGCCTGGGCCGTGCCGGCTCTGCACATCCTGCGTGTCTTCACCGGGGAGGACGGAAGCGGGGGAAATCCGCTCGGCGTGTTCCTCGACGGGGCCGCCGTGCCACCTGAACGGCGCCAGGCCGCGGCCGCCGTGATCGGGTTCAGTGAGACCGTCTTCGTGGACGACGCGGCGTCGGGAGCGGTTCGGATCTTCACCCCCGCGGTCGAGCTGCCCTTCGCGGGACACCCGCTCGTGGGTGCCGCATGGCTCCTCGCGCAGGAGCGCAAGGCGGTGGAGGTCCTGCGGCCCCCCGCGGGCGAGGTGCCCGCGAGCGCGGAGGGCGATAGGGCCTCCGTAGCCGGTCGTCCGCAGTGGGCGCCTCCCTTCAGGTGGTTCCAGCTCGGCTCGCCGGACGAGGTGGACGCCCTCGAGGGACCGCCGGAGGGCCACGACCTGGCCGGCGCCTACGCGTGGGAAGGAGAGGGCGTCGTCAGGGCGCGCGTCTTCCCGCCCCGGCTCGGGATCGAGGAGGATGAGGCCACCGGCGCCGCTGCGGTGCTGCTGGGGGCGCTACTCGAGCGCGACGTAGAGATCCGACAGGGGCGCGGCTCGCGGATCGCGGTCCACCCGCGTGCGGACGGCCTGGTTGAGATAGGCGGCACGGTGGCCCTCGACGAGGTACGCGACTTCGAGATGTGAAGGCAAGCGGCCGGCTGCTCCGTACTGGTACCTCTCAGTCCGGCGGCGGGGCGGAGATTGGCCTCCGGCAGCGCGCGGATCAACCGTCGGGCGCGATCGGCGCCGGCGGCGTCTTCTTGCCGACGGCGCCGCCGTTCTTCTTCGGCGCGTTCTTCTTGAGCCTCGGCTCGGTGGGCGGGGCCGCCTGGACGTCCGGGCGCCGAGGGGTCCGGTCGAGCTTTGGGACGCCGCGGGGCGCAAGGTTGCGTACGGGTTTTTCGGCGCGCACCTTCGGGCCGCGGCCGGCGGTTCCCCGGTCCGGGCGTGCGCCGAACGGGCTCTTCGTGCCCTTTCCCCTCTTCTTTGCCTTCCCGCTCTCCTTGCCCTTCCCCTTCTTCTTGGCCTGCCGCGCATCGTCGGCTGTCTCGCGCGGTGACCCAGTCCCCTCAGGCCTCGCTGCCTTGGGCAGCTCGGCCACGTCGAAGGGGGAGTTCGCTGGCTGGCCGGAGGCGCTCTGCGGCGCCATCGCGGGCCGCGCATCGGGCGGCGAACCGTCCAAGTCCAGCGCGACCTGGCCCGCCACGCCACCCCCGCCTGCAACGAGGGCGCCCACGACCGCCACCTTGGCCACGGTCGCGCCGCTCCCTGGCAAGAGCGCCGCCAGGAGGCCACCGCCCGCCGCCGCGCCGCCGCCCCCGGCTGCGCCGCCGCCTATGCCAACCGCGGCGAGGACCCCCGACTTCAGCCCGAGCGACGGAGCGACGGGGAGGATCATCGCGATCATCTGCCGCTGCCTGCGTACCTCCTCGAGGTAGCCGGAGCACCCGGTGCAGGCGCGCAGGTGGTGGCGAAGCCTGCCTCGTCGCAGGGTTCCACCCTGCGCGGTGGCCAGCTCCTGGCGGATCGACTCGCACGCGGCCTCGCGCGCCTCGCGGCGCTCGCTGAGCCCGGACCGCGCACGAAAGACCAGGCCCTTCACGTTCGCAACCCGACAGCCCAGCACCTCAGCCACCTCGGCGTGGGAGAGATCGCGCATCTCCGACAGGACGAGCGCGGCGCGCTGGTCCTCGGGTAGATCGTGCAGATCCGCGAGGAGCTCACGTAGGTCGGCACGCTGCTCGACCTGATCGGCGAGGCCCTCCGTGCTCGCCTCGATGCGCTCTTCGGGCTGCTCCCGTCTCGCGCGGAGCATGGACAGGCAGCGGTTGCGGGCGATCGTGTAGAGCCAGGCCTTGAGCCGGATCTCGCGGTCGTCACGCAGCAGATCGCGGTGGGCGGCGGTGAAGGCCTGCTGGACGGCGTCCTCGGCCTCCTCCCGTGATCCGAGCATGTGCCGGCAGAAGGAGAGCAGGCCGTGGACATGCCGCTCGTAGATGACCTCGAAGGCCGTCTCGTCTCCGCGCCGGAGGCGCTCGACCAGGTGCTCGTCGCCCCGGAGGGCGAGCAAGCGCTTCGGGCCGCGCGAGATCGCTCGGCCACCGGATGGAACGCTGATCCCGTGGGCCATAGCTCTATTGTGCCCTGTGGACGAGTCCGTGCCAACCGCATCGAACCTTTGAACGCGCCCGGTCGTCAAAGGTTCGCTGGAACTCAACGCCGAGGGGTGCCTCAGACGCCGCGCCTCCGACGAACCTTCCGGCCCGTGCCGCGTTAGAGGCTGTGAACCCACCACGCCTCAGGAGGAAGATCTTGATCAAGCGAACTCAGTCCCTTGCATTACTCGTAGCTGCCGGCGCTCTGCTCGCTGTACCCGCGGTTGGCCACGCCAATCACAAGGACAGCCACCAGCCGGGCGCAAAGGCCGAGGGCAAGGCCAAGGCCAAGGGCCACGGGAAGAGCAAGGGCCAGGGCAGGAGCTGCGCGAAGAAGCCGACCGTGAACAAGGGCTTCGTGGTGCGCGGCACGCTCGTGAGCTACACGGCCGACAATCCGGACACGCCGAACGCCAACGAGGCCAACGTGGTCATCACCGTGACCGGAGCCAACCGCCACGCCAGGGTCTCCGGCGAGCTCGCCGACAAGGACGCAACCACGCCCGGAGTACAGGTCGACGGCGGCTCGTTCACGGCTGACGGCACCCCGACGGCCGGCACGAACGATCCGTTCAGGGTGCAGCTGTCCGACTACGGGACAGGCGAGAGCCCCACCGCGGGCGATCGGGTCCGCATCGTCGGCAAGGTCGCCGTGACGCGCAAGAAGTGCGCCGCGGCAGGGCAGAGCGTGGCCGAGCGCTACGGCGCGGTCAACATCCGCAAGGTCAAGATCACGGACGCCGACTGACCGAAGCGGAGTAGCAGCACGGCGCTCACGCGCCGGATGGACCGAGGGGCCCCGTACGGACACGGGGCCCCTCGTCGTTTCCTGAACCGGGATACCATGCCTTCGCCTCTGAACTGGCGTTCGCAGGGCG
>JAUJNT010000002.1:579455-628824 GCA_030448005.1 Thermoleophilaceae bacterium | reverse complement strand
CGTTTCCTGAACCGGGATACCATGCCTTCGCCTCTGAACTGGCGTTCGCAGGGCGAGTTAGATCCCGCGAGCTCCCCGGCTAACTTCCGGCGCAATGCCCGCCGGCCGTTACGCACCGAGCCCCAGCGGCCCGCTGCACCTCGGAAACCTCCGGACCGCGCTGCTGGCGTGGCTCTTCGCACGCTCGTCCGGTGGGCGCTTTCTCTTGCGGATCGAGGACCTCGACCCGCAGCGCTCCCGCCGAGAGCATGAACGGGGCCAGCTCTCCGACCTGCGCGCGATCGGCATCGACTGGGACGAGGAACCGGTGCGCCAGTCAGAGCGCTCCGAGCTTTACGGCGAGGCGGTGGGGGCGCTATGGGCCCGGGGCAGGGTGTACCCGTGCTGGTGCACGCGGGCCGACATCCTGGCGGCCGCCCAGGCCCCCCACGCACGGGCGCCCGGGGGCGTCTACCCCGGCACCTGCAGGCGGCTCACCTCGAAAGGGCGCGCAGAGCGGAAGCGGGCCGCCGGCAGACCACCGTCGCTGCGCCTGGACGCCCGGGCGAGGCCGTGGAGCTCGAAGACCGTCTGCACGGGCGCGTGCGTGGTGTGGTCGACGACCTGCTGCTCAAGCGGTGGGACGACACCTTCTCCTACAACCTGGCGGTCGTCGTGGACGACGCCGAGCAGGGAATCGGCGAGGTCGTGCGGGGAGATGACCTGCTCTACTCGACCCCCCGCCAGCTCCTGGTGGGCTCACTGCTCGAGCAGCCGGCGCCCCGCTACGCCCATGTGCCGCTCGTGCTCGGCCCCGACGGGAGGCGGCTGGCCAAGCGCCACGGCGCGCTCACGCTGGCAGACCGGAGGAAGATTGGTCACGGCGCGCCGGAGATGTTGAGCTGGATGGCGGCGAGTGTCGGCCTGGCGGAGCCCGGCGAGCCGGTGACGGCGGTGGAGCTGATCGGCCGCTTTGGGCCCGGCTTGCTGCCACGGCAGCCGACCGTGCTCAGGGAGTGATTCGGTGGAGCAGCGCCTGGTGCGGCCCTTCAGGGCCCGCCCGGCCCAAGGCCGTCAGGCGCTCGACACGGCTGAGACCTCGATCCGGCATGCACGAGGCAGCGCGGATCGGATCTCAGCCGTGTGAAGCGAGCGAGTCCGGCGAGAGCCGGCTCAGCTCATCTGGACGTTGACGGCCTTCGGGCCCTTGTCGCCAGACTCGGCGTCGTATGACACCTTGGCGCCTTCGGTGAGCGACTTGAAGCCGTCACCGTTGATACCGGTGTGGTGGACGAAAAGGTCCTTGCCCCCGTCGTCAGGGGTGATGAAGCCGAAGCCCTTCTCGTCGCTGAACCACTTCACGGTTCCGTTAGGCATGGAGTACCTCCACGATCTTCTTGTGTTGTGCTGCGTACGCGGAGGATGCTGAGAGCAACGACTGCGAGCGCCTGCACTTCTTCGCCGAGCTTCCTTGGCTCGACCTTACCCGCGGGACGCTAGCACGTAGGGTGACGGCGTCAATGGCCGGTCCCCTACTGCTCGTGGACGCTCCCTACCTCCTGTATCGGGCGTTCTACGCGTTGCCGGGCTCGATCAAGGGCTCCGACGGCCGCCCTGTGAACGCGCTGCTGGGCAGCACCAACACGATTCTGGCCGTGGCCGAGGAGCAGGCGGCCCGCGCGGTGGTGGCCTGCTTCGGACCGGATGCCGCCGCCTACCGGGTGGAGCTCTACCCCGGCTACCACGCGCATCGCCCGCCGATGCCCGATGACCTTGCCCACCAGTGGGCGCTGGCGCCAAGGCTCTACGCGGCGCTCGGCTGGAGCGTGATGGACCACGACAGCCTGGAGGCCGACGACCTGCTCGGCTCCCTCGCCCGGGTGGAGGCCGAGGCGGGCGGTGAGGCGCTCATCCTCACGGGGGACCGCGACATGTTCCAGTGCGCGGGGGACCGGGTTGCGGTCTTGCTGCTCGGGGGAAGGGGAAAGCGCGGGGCCGAGCGGATGGGCGCGGCGGAGATCGAGCGACGCTACGGGGTGGCGCCGGCGCTCGTGCCCGACTTCATCGCCCTGCGCGGCGATCCCTCCGACGGACTGCCGGGCATGAAGGGCATCGGCGAGAAGCGCGCGGCGGACATCCTGCGCCGCCACGGCTCGCTGGCCGCCGCCCTGGACGCCGCCGAGCGCGACGGCCGCGATCGCAACATCCTCGCGGGCGCGCGCGCGGAGCTCGAGGTCTACCGCGAGATCGCGACGCTGCGGCCGATCGAGCTCGACCGGCCGCCTGACGCAGCCACCGACCGGCCTCGCGGGGCGGCCGCCGCGCGCGAGCTGGGGATGAGCGGGCTGGCCGAGCGGCTCGACTCGGAAGGGTGATCCACCGGGGTGCGCCGGCCGCCCGGCCGAGCCGCTCGACTCGGGAGCTGATCCACCGCTGCGCCGGACGGCCGGCCGAGCCGCCCTCACCAGTCGTGGGCTTCCCGGGCCCTCAGGCCCGCGGGAGCGACCAGAACCCGTCGAAGCCCACGTGGCACTCATTTGCCACGTGCCCGAGTTCCTCGCGCGCGCGCTCGAACTCGATGTCGCGCACCACCGCGACCTCCTTGGTGGCAAGCGGGGTGCCCGTCCACTCGAGCACCTCCTGCGCGCTCGCAGCCGGCTCCCGGCGCTCGACATCCGGCACGAGGTTGGCCAGCAAGACGTCGTAGACGTTGAACGGCTGAAAGCCCGGTACGGCGATGCGCACCCCGTCCGAGGCGCGCACCACCTCGTAGGAGGGACACGTGTAGCGCCGCCCGCCCGACCAGTTGGCGAGCTTGTCATCGAGCACGCGCGCCGCGGGTATCGGGCGCCGCGCACGCTCCATGTCCTCGCGCAGAAGCGCGTCGACCTCCTCCTCGGCGCACCAGGCGTCGAGCTCGGAGGGCTCGAGGCCGGCGTCCCGCGCCGCCCCGGCGATCGTGTCGGGCTCGTCGAGCAGTTCGCCGGAGAACGTCCTCACGTGCAGCCGCCGCAGCAGCATCCGCTCGTGCTGCGGCGCGTGGAGGCGGGAGGCCACGATCGCGCGACACGCCGGCACGGTTGCCGCCATCCGGGGCCGCTCGGCGGTGTCGATGGGCATTCCGTGGTCCTTGGCGATGCGGGTGAACGCCCCCGCCTGCTTCTCCGGCGTGAAGCCCTTCGCGAGGTAGTCCTCCGGCGTCTCTGAGAGGCCGACCACACAGATCCGCCAATCGATCTGGTCGCCATAGAGCCACTCGAGCCGGCGACGAAAGGGCTCGGCCGAGTACGCCCACGGGCAGCCTGGATCGGTGAACTCGGTGATGCAGACCTCGGGCGAGGACGCGTGGCCCGTGCTCACTCCGGGACCGGCTCGGAGTCCGGGCCCCGGAGCTTGCGGGGCTCGAGTGGCGCGACCGCGGGGCCCTGGAGCACACGGCCGTCAGTCGCGAACCGCGAGCCGTGACAGGGACAGTCCCACGAGCGCTCGGCGGTGTTCCACTGCACGATGCACCCCATGTGGGTGCAGCGTGCGGAGAGGGCGTGCAGATCACCGTTGTCATCGCGGTGGACCGCCGCCTGGTGCAGCCCCTCCCGCACGATCGCGCCCTCTCCCGGCGGCACCGCCGAGGCGGAGCCCCGTTTCAGGCGGTCCTGCACGAACCGCCTGCCCACGTTGGCGTTCTCCTTGACGAAGGAGGCGGCAGCCGATGGCGGGCCGAGACGACTGGAATCGAAGGTCGAGGCCCACGGATGCTCGCTTCCCTTGACCGCGTCGGCCAGGATGATCGCGGCTGCCGTCCCGTTGGCATAACCCCACTTGCGGAAGCCCGTGGCCACCAGCACGCGCTTGGAGAAGGGCGCCAGCTTGCCCACATAGGGGACCTTGTCGAGCGGGATGTTGTCCTGGGTCGACCAGCGGTAGTCGATGCTCTCGACGTCGAACCGCTCGCGCGCGTAGCGCTCGAGATGGCGGTAGTGCTCGGCCTCGTCGGCCTGGCCGACCTTGTGGCTTGCGCCTCCCACCAGCAGCAGTTCGCCTCCCCCCGGCGCGGGCTGGGAGCGCAGGGAGTGGCCCGCGGTGTCGATGTACATGCCCTGCGGGACCTGGCCGCGGATCCGTACTGCGAGCACGTAGGAGCGCTCGGCATGGATCCGGGCGAAGAAGCCAGACCGATCGAGGAAGGGGAAGTGCGTTGCCACGATCACGTGGCCCGCCCTCACCTCGCGCCCGTTCTCGGCGCGCACCTTGCACTGCTCTCCGTCGTCCACGGCCACCGCGCGGGTGCCCTCGTAGATCTGGCCACCCGCCCCGCGGACGGCCTGGGCTATGCCCACGAGGTACTTGGTGGGGTGAAACTCCGCCTGCTCCTCGAAGCGCACCGCGCCATTCACCTCCCACGGCAATCCGATCTGGCCCTGCACGAACGACGAGGGCAGGCCGACGCCGGCCGCCGCCTCGGCCTCCTCACGAACCTGGTCCACCTTCTGCTCTTCCTCGGTGTAGGTGAAGTTCGGTCGCCGGCGGAAGTCGCAGTCGATCGCGAGCTCCCGCGTGTACCGCGCGATCGTGGCCAGGCCGGCCTCGTTTGCCTCTCCATAGACGCGCGCGTGCTGCTCGCCGCGGCCTGACACGAGATCGGCGTAGGTCAGGCTGTGAAGCGAGGTCACCTTGGCCGTCGAGTAGCCGCTGACCCCTCGCCCGACGCGGCCGGCGTCGAGCACCACCACGCTCGTGCCGGAGCGGGCCAGCAGCAGCGCCGTGGTCAGGCCCGCGATGCCGCCGCCGAGGACGGCCACGTCCACGGTGATGTCACGGTCGAGCGCCGGATAGTCGGTGGGCGGAGCTGTCTCCGCCCAGAGCGAGGCGGGGGTGCCGGGAAGATCGTCCATGCCTTTGCGACTACCCCCCGCCCGGGTCGAGAAACCCCGCCCTTGCCCCGCGGCGCTATCGGCCCCGCTCGGCGACATCGCAAGAACGCATCGAGCGCGGCCGGGTTCTGCCAACGAGTCGCGGCTTGCGCAGGCGAGGCCGGGGCCGTGCGTCCAGCCAGCCCCCCCCGCGCTCAGCTCACCGCCGCGCCTCGCAGCGCGGGCAGCACCTTCTCCCCGTAGGTCCGGATCGTGCCGAGCGGGTCGGCGTCGCCGATCAGCTGCAGGCAGATCACGCTGGCGCCCACGCCCTGCATCTGCCTGATGCGCTCCACCGCCTCGTCCGGGTCGGACCCGACGATGAAGCCCTCCTTCGCGAACTCGTGGTCGCTCACCTGCTCGTCTGCCATCCGCTGCATCTCGCCCGGGTCGTGGATGTCCTCGAGGTAGACGGCGTCGATCTGGGTGGGCCGCCACTTGCGCGCGCCGGCGATCGCGTCGGCCTCGCTCTCAGCCCAGGCCATCCCGGACTGCAGGATGATCTCGCCCTCCTCCTTGCCGCTCTTGGCGCAGGCCTCGCGGTAGGCGTCGATGATCTCCGGGGCGGACTCGGGGTCGCCGAGCGTCCACAGCCCCTGGCCGTGACGGCCCGCTATCGCCGCCGCCTGTGGTCCGAACGCGGAGACGTACATCCTCGGCTTCGAGGAGGCGCGCGTGTAGAGCCTTGCCTCCTTCAGGCTGAACCAGCCGGCGTCCATCGTGACGGTCTCGCCTTCCCACAGGCGCTCGATCGCCTCGAGGCCCTGGTCGAAGCGCTCGAGCTTCTCCCGCGGCTCGGGCCAGTCCAGGCCGAGCGGTATCTCGTTCAGCGCCTCGCCGGAGCCGACGCCGAGCCACACTCGCCCCGGGTACATCTCCTCGAGGGACATGAACGCCTGCGCGATCAGACCGGGGTGGTAGTGGTGGATGACGGGTGTCACGCCCGTGCCGATCGGCTTCGAGGTGACCTGCCCGAGCGCGCCCAGGTACACCCACGCCTGTGAGGCCTGGCCGTCCGGGAACCAGGGCGCGAAGTGGTCGGACGCGCCGAGGCCGTCGAAGCCGGCCGTCTCGGCGGCCCGGGCCTGCTCCAGCATCTCGGAGGGGCGGAACTCCTCGGCGGACGCGCCGAACCAGTACTGCGTGGGACGGCCGTCGGTGGCGTCGGTCATCGTGCTCCTCGCATCGCGCTCGTCTCGGGGGCTGCCGTGCGAGCGGTACCCGCGTACGCGGGTGGAAAACGCGTCAGCGACGCGCGGGCCGCGAGGGCGCCCGCGAAGGGGCGTGACGGCGGCCCTTGTGGGGTGAGCCGCCGGCGGCGGGTGTGGCCCGGCCACCGGCGGGACGCTCGTCGTCGAACTGGGCGCTCAGGCCCAGATCGGCGGCGATCCGGCCCATGTCGTGGGTCTGGTCGGCCATGACGAAGCTGATGCCGGCCCCGGAGGCCCCCGCTCGCGCGGTGCGCCCGATGCGGTGCACGTAGGCGTCCCGATCCTCGGGGGCGTCGAAGTTGATCACGTGGGTGATTTCGGCAACGTCGATCCCGCGGGCGGCCACGTCGGTGGCCACGAGCGTGTCAACAGCACCCGACTCAAAGCGCGCGAGCGCTTTCTGGCGCTGAGATTGGGTCTTGTTGCCGTGCATGGCGACGGCGCTCACGCTCTGGCTGCCGAGGCGCTTGACCAGGCGGTCCGCCCCGCGCTTGGTGCGCACGAAGACCAGCGTGCGTCCACGACCCTCGTCGCGCAGCTCGCGCACCAGCGCGCCGAGCTTGGCCTCGTGGGTGAGATGCACGAAGCGGTGCTCGACGTCCACGTGGCTCTGGCCGTTGGGCTTGTGCACGTGCTTGACCGCGTTGCGCGTGTAGGACTTGGCGAGCTGGCCGGCGGCGCCTTCGAGCGTGGCGGAGAAGAAGAGCGTCTGGCGGTCCTTCGGGCACTTGCCCACGATGCGGTCGACCGCGGGCTTGAAGCCCATGTCGAGCATGCGGTCGGCCTCGTCGAGCACGAGCACCTTGATGTGCCTGAGCGTCAGGTCCCCTCGTTGCAGGAGATCCTCGAGACGGCCCGGCGTCGCGACCACGATGTGCGACCTCGCGGCCAGCTTGGCCTGGCGCTGAAGGCCCACTCCGCCGTGCACGACGGCCACCGAGAGCGCCCGGGCGTTGGCCACCGACTGGAGCTCGTCGACTATCTGGCCGGCGAGCTCGCGGGTGGGCGCAAGGATGAGCGCGGCAGGGCGCCTGGCCTCTGCGGAGACGAGATCGGCGATCGGCACACCGAACGCCAGCGTCTTGCCGGAGCCGGTCGGGGACTGCGCGAGCACGTCGCGCCCGGCCAGCACGTCGGCGATGACGAGCTTCTGGACGGCGAAGGGACGGTGGAAGCCGCGGGCGCCGAGAGCGGCCACGACCGGCTTTGAAACGCCGAGATCGGCGAAGGATTGCGAGGACATGTATGCGACTCCTGTGTTTTGCGACGGGGAGATCCAGCGACCCCGGACGCGCTAGGAGCGCAACTAGGAACGGAACCTCTCGGGCGACGCGATCGCCACCCGACCCCGGGACCGTAGCAGGGGGCGGCGGTCCGTTACCTGCCACCGGGACCTGGGTATTCCGGATGAGTAGGTGGCGTTCGATACGAGAGGAGCTGGCGATGACGCTCAGGAAACGGCGAAGCTCGAGGAAGGGCCCCACGCTGGCGGCCCTCACGATCGCGGGTGCAGGTGCGGGAGCCGTGGCGCTGATGAAGCGCGAGAGGTTGCTCGGGGCGATCGGCCGCGGAGAGGAGGCCGATGGGGTGGCCCCCGGCCCGCAGGACGGGGTGGCCCTCGGGTCGCAGAGCACGGCCCCCGCGGGGGAGTCGCCGCGCGTGACCAGGCTGCCGAAACCGGGAATCGGCTAGGGGTCGGCGCGGGGGCCGCAGGGCTCCCGAAGCCGGGCGTCGGCCAGGCTTTGGCGCGGGGGCCGGAGGCGGCCGGTGTGCCCGGCTCCCTACCATCCCCCAGCGCATGGCCCGCCGAGATGACATCCGCAACGTCGCGATCGTCGCGCACGTTGACCACGGCAAGACGACGCTCGTGGACGCGATGCTGTGGCAGTCCGGTGCCTTCCGCACCGGCCAGGACGTGAACGAGCGCGTGATGGACTCGATGGACCTCGAGCGCGAGAAGGGCATCACGATCCTCGCCAAGAACACCGCCGTGCGCTACGACGGCGCAAAGCTCAACATCGTTGACACGCCCGGCCACTCGGACTTTGGCGGAGAGGTCGAGCGCGGCCTCACGATGGTCGACGGCGTGCTGCTGCTCGTGGACGCCTCGGAGGGCCCGCTGCCACAGACGCGCTTCGTGCTCCGCAAGGCGCTCCAATCCCGCCTGCCGGTGATCCTCGTGATCAACAAGGTTGACCGCGCCGACGCGCGGATCGGCGAGGTGGTGGACGACGTCTATCAGCTGTTCCTCGACCTCGACGCGGACGAGGAGCAGATCGAGTTCCCGATCGTCTACACCAACGCAAGGGCGGGCTGGGCCTCCCTCGAGGAGGGAGTCGAGGGCGCCGACCTCGCGCCGCTGATGGACCTCCTGCTGGAGCGCATTCCCGCCCCCGAGCACGATCCCGATCACCCGCTGCAGGCCCACGTGACAAACCTCGACGCATCCCCCTACGTCGGCCGTCTGGCGCTGTGCCGTGTTCGCAACGGCACGATCAGAAACGGCCAGCAGATCGCCTGGTGTCGCGCCGACGGACGCGTCGACCGCGCCACCGTAAGCGAGCTGTATGTGACAGACGCGCTCGACCGGGTGGAGGCCGAGGAGGCGGGGCCGGGCGAGCTGATCGCCGTGGCGGGGCTTCTCGACGTGACGATCGGAGAGACGCTGGCCGATCCGGAGGACCCGCGCCCGCTGCCGGTGATCACGGTGGACGAGCCGTCCCTCTCGGTGGTTATCGGCACCAACACCTCACCGCTTGCGGGCCGTGACGGCTCGAAGCTCACCGCCCGCCAGGTGCGGGCGCGCCTCGATCAGGAGCTGGTCGGCAACGTGTCGATTCGCGTGCTCGACACCGAGCGCCCCGACGCGTGGGAGGTGCAGGGCCGCGGGGAGCTGCAGCTCGCGGTGCTGGTGGAGATCATGCGCCGCGAGGGCTTCGAGCTCACCGTGGGCCAGCCGCAGGTGGTCACCCGCGAGATCGACGGGAAGGTGCACGAGCCGGTCGAGCGCCTGTCGATCGACGTCCCCGAGGACTACGTGGGTGTGATCACCCAGCTGCTGGCGCTTCGCAAGGGCCGCCTCGAGCAGATGGTGAATAGTGGTGCGAAGTATTCGGCATCCGTGCCAAATCCTTCCGGCGGTGCGAAGTATTCGCCGTCCGTGCCGAAAACTTCCGGCGGCGCGAAGCATTCGGCATCCGTGCCAAATCCTTCCCACGGCACGGGTTGGGTGCGGATGGAGTACCTGGTGCCGGCCCGCGCCCTGATCGGCTTCCGTACCGAGTTCCTCACCGAGACGCGCGGCACCGGCATCCTTCACCACGTCTTCGAGGGGTGGGAGCCGTGGGCGGGGGAGCTCCGCACCCGCCCGACGGGGGCCCTGGTGGCGGACCGCATCGGCCAGACCGCGAGCTTTGCGCTGTTCGGGCTGCAGGAGCGCGGCACCCTCTTCGTCGGTCCCGGGGAGGAGGTCTACGAGGGGATGATCGTGGGCGAGAACGCCCGTCCCGACGACCTCGACGTGAACGCGGTCAAGGAGAAGCACCTGACCAACATCCGCTCCTCCACCTCCGACCTGCTCATCAGGCTGGTGCCCGCACGTAAGCTCTCGCTAGACCAGGCGCTCGAGTTCCTCCGAGAGGACGAGTGCGTGGAGGTCACCCCGGCCGCCGTGAGGCTGCGCAAGGTGGAGCTCGAGAAGGGCGCGCGCGTCAAGCGCGCGCGGCGCGCCAAGGCCACCGCCGACTCCGTTTCCTAAGCCACCCGACTCCATCTCCTCAAAAGAGGCGCGGGGACGCGCCGGAGCGCGCGCCCCCGCGATCCTCGTCTAGCGGTGAGCGTTCAGGAAGCGGGTGCGGCTGATCCCGGTGGCGTGGTTGGCGTCGTCCGCGGTGACGCGGTAGGTGCCGTCGCGATAGATGCGAAGGCGCCGGCTGTAGATCGAGCAGCGGGTGGCGGCCCTCAGGCTCGTGCGCCGCACCGTCTTGAAGGCACCGGTGCTCGTCCGGCGCTGGATCCGCACGGTGATGCCGTCGTGGGCGGGGCAGGCCCTGCCGCTCAGGCGGACGAGCTGGCCGACGCGCGGGGTGTAGTCGCTGGCCTTCAGGCTCATCCTGATGCGCACGTTCACCAACACCCGCTCACTGCGCACGGTGCCGAGGGTGACCTGATAGGTGGTGTTCTCGGCCGGCCGTCGGGTGAAGCTGTAGACACCCTGCTGGTTCGTCTGGGTGGTGGCCACGGCCTTGTCGCCGATGTTGAACGGATGCGCATCCTCTCGCAACGTGATCGTCTGGCCGCTGTTGTTCGGGCCCTTCAGCCGACCGGAGATCACGGTCGCGTTCTGGAACACGGTGGTGGTCGGGTTGGCTCCGATCGTCAGGTCGGCTCCGCCCGCGCCCGGCTGGTGACCCGGCTTGTGGGTGGCGTCGGCCGCCACAGGCAGGGCGGCGATGGCCAGAGCCATGGCCGCAATTGCAAGTCCTTTGCGTTTCAACGGAAATCCTTTTCCTCGACGTCGCTGGCTTTACCTTGTAAACGTCACCCGGGCCCCGAAGTTTCGGAGTCAACCCGTCGCTCCGGCTCGAGACCGAGCACCTTGCCGCTGGAGTCCGCGGAGACCGGTGTCCCGGCTAGGCTCACCCGCGTGGCTCAAGAGGTTTCGATTAGAGGCGAGATGATCCGCCTGGGCCAGCTCCTGAAGCTCACCGGAGCCGTTGGGGGCGGCGGTGACCTCAAGGAGTTCCTGACAGCCGAGCGCATCCTCGTGAACGGCGAGCCCGAGGCCCGCCGGGGCAGGCAGCTTCACCCTGGGGACCTCATCGAAGTGGGCAGCGAGCAGCTTCGACTGGTTCGAGACGGGCCGGCCCGGTAGCGGCGGCGCAGGTGCGCGGGACCGCTCCCGGCGTGGGTGCGGGACCGCCCCCGTGTGGGGATCGCCCTCGCGGACGTTCGCTACGTTCAGGTTGCCCGCCCCTCCAGCGCGGCCTACATGCCTCTGGCTCGTCTCTCGACAACACGCCGCACGCTTGCGGTCGCCACCGTGCTGGTGGCGCTGTGCGCCGCGCTGGCCGCCGGCAGCTCGTTCGCCCAGACGATGGGGCACACCACCGCGGAGGGCACCGTCGTGCCGGGTCCGCCGCCCGACCCGGCGAAGCCCGACTTCCTCACGCTCGCCGGTGGACCGCCGGCCGCGCGTGTGCTGCGCGAGCTGCCGCGGGCCAAGGCGCAGTCGCGCCGCGAGGGGCGACGCCGCTCGCTCGCCTACTTCGCACAGCTCACCGACTTCCAGTTGGCCGACGAGGAGTCCCCGGCAAGGCAGGAGCTGAACTCGCCCCTGGTGCGAGGCTCGAGCAGCTGGCGGCCCCAGGAGGCGCTCATACCGGCGGTCATCGACTACTCGATGCGCCAGCTCAACCACTTCACCACCGCCAGCCCGGACCGCGGCGCCAAGGGCCGGCGGGCGGCGATGGACTTCGCGATCCTCACCGGCGACCAGTCGGACAACCAGCAGGAGAACGAGATGACGTGGGTCCGCCAGCTGATCGAGGGCGGGCAGACCATCGATCCCAACAGCGGCACCTCCGACTACTCCGGTTGCAGCCTCTTCGACAAGGCGGCTCTGAACCGCCTACCAGACGACGAGGCGCGGCGCTACACCGGGGTGCAGGACTACTCGGACTACAACGGAGGATCGGGAGACCCCAACTTCTATGACCCCAACCGGCCCGCGGGCCCTGTCTTCACGAGCTGGCCCGGCTACGAAGGGCTGATGGACCGGGCCCAGCGACCGTTCGTGGCGATGGGCCTGCGCAGGGGGTCCACACCGGTGCCGACCTACGTGGCCAACGGAAACCACGACGGGCTCGTCCAGGGAAACGCCTCGGCCGTCGCCAACTCCGAGCGGGTGGCCACGGGCTGCTTCAAGCCGTTCGCGACCAACCCCCCGCGGGCTCTGAACGCGAGCTCCACCTTCGCCCTCCCAACGGGCTTTTCCGTTCCGCCCGACGAGCGGCGCCGGTTCGTCGATCGGGTGCAGGCCAAGCGCATCTACGGTGCGGGCAGCCAGGCCGACGCCCACGGCTTCGACTTCGTGGACCCCGCCCAGAACGCCGCCTCGGGCTTCACCGCCGGCTACTACGCGTGGGACCCCAAGCCCGGGCTGCGGTTCATCTCGCTGGAGACCGTCTCTGAGGGTGGGGCCACGGTCGGCTCGGCGCAGGGCAACATCGACGACCCCCAGTTCCAGTGGTTGCGCGGCGAGCTCGCCCGGGCAAGTGCGGCCCGCAAGATCGTGGTGGTCTTCGGACACCACGCGATCCGGACGATGACCTCCGCGACCCCCGACGAGGCCGCCCCGTCCTGCACCGGGCGCTACGCGAGCGTCGAGGGCCCGTACTACGGCACGCAGGACTCCCACGGCCACGACCGCAACCCCGGGTGTGACCTCGACCCGCGCGGCTCGTCGCCTACCCACCTGGGTGGCGAGCTGGCGAGCCTCCTGTCGGCACACCGGAACGTTGTGGCCTACCTCGCGGGGCACAGCCACTCGAACCGGGTGGTGCCGTGCGGCAGCTTCTGCGGGGCCCGGGGCAACTGGTGGGAGATCAACACCACAGCTACCAACGACTGGCCGCAGCAGCACCGGCTCCTGGAGATCATGGACAACGGCGACGGCACCCTCTCGATCCTGGGCACCCCCGTCGATCACGGAGCGCAGGTGGGGCTTCCCCCTCCGGGCAGCGCCGCCGGCTTCAACGAGGACCAGCTGGCCTCGCTGGCGCGGGTCTTCGCCTACAACGACCCCAAGCAGAGCAAGGCGGCAGGCGGGCGCCCACGCGACGCCAACGTGGAGCTGATCGTGAGCAACCCGCGCGCCGGCCGGGGGGCGGGCCTGTGCGCTATGCCCACCCGCCGCATCGGCGGCAGACGGGTCGACCGCGCCCGGCTCGGTGGCCTGCGGCGGGCCAACCGGCAGGTCTATCCCCCGCGCAGCCTCAACCGCAAGACATCCACGCTGGACCGCTTCTGCCTGGTCGGCGGCGGCTACGCGCGCGTCGGCTATCCGACCGCCGCGATCCAGAAGGACCTCAGCCGGCAGGAGCGCCGGCGCATACGCGGCCGTGCCGTGCTCGCCCTGACCTCGAGCGCTTCGCACCGCTTGAAGGGCATCCGCAAGGGATCGCGCGCGGCCACCGTGCGCAGGCGCCTTCGCGGTGAGAGCCGCTACCGCGTGAACGGCAACGACTGGTACCTCACCGCCGCGCGGGGATCGCGCATCGTGGTGAAGGTGCGCCGCGGGAGGGTCGTCGAGCTCGGCCTGGCAGACCTGCGGCTGACCGCCGACAAGAAGCGCATCGCCCGCCTCCTGCGCTCCTTCTCATAGTGAGAGTAGGCCGAGTGGCTCGCGCCCCCGGGATTCCCCGCGCCACGCTCGCCCTACGGCCTCCCGCCAGGGCGCGTCGGAGGCCAGGGGGTTCGCGCTCTCTAACATGCGACAACCGCCCCGGTTCTCGATCGAAGGAGAGGGAGTGCTCCCCCGCTGCCGTCTGACCCTCAACGTCCTCGCCGCCGTGCTGGCGGCCCTACTGCTCGCCGTGGCCGGCGCGGGCTGTGGCGGTGATGAGGAGGGCGGCGACTCTGCCGCGGCCGACAAGAAGAACGAGGGTGCGGAGAAGGCCTTCTTGACTGCCATGGTCTCCCACCACGAGTCGGCGCTCGAGATGGCGAAGATCGCCGAGCAGCAGGGCAAGGACCCCTTCATCACCGAGCTCGCCAAGGACATCGGCTCCACCCAGGCCAGGGAGATCGCGGAGATGAAGGACATCTACACCCGGCGCTTCGGCGGTCCGCTGAAGCCCGACCCGGGCGGCCATGACGGCCTCGGACTGACGGCCGCGGAGGCCGGGATGACCCACTCAGCCGATACCAACGTGAAGCTTCGCTCGGCGGATCCATTCGACCGCGCCTTCGTGGACGAGATGGTTCCCCACCACAGAGGCGCGATCAAGATGGCAAACGTCGTGCTGAAGAAGACCGACGATGCCTCGCTTCGGGAGCTGGCCGAGGAGATCATCGCGACCCAGAAGCGCGAGATCGAGGAGATGAACGACTTCCGCACGAAGGAGTTCGGGGGCCCGGTGCCCGCGGGCGCCGGTCACGGCAAGCCCTCAGGGCACGGGGCGCCCGCGGGGGAGCAGGACCACGGAGGCGAGCACCCCGGCTAGCGCACCGCCGGCGTTTGCCCGCGAGCGGGCGGCGGGGGGCTCATCGCGCCACCTCCCGCGTGAACGCCGCGGTGTGCACCCGGTCCTCGTGCCTGAACTGCAGGAACAGGCGGTAGCGCCCCTCGGTTGGGAACTGGGTGGCGAATGCGATCGCCTGCTTCCCGCCGCCGTCCCCGTCCCCGTGTGCGGCGCCGCCGTGCTCGCCTTCGCCCTCGGCGCCCCCGTGCTCGCCTTCGCCCTCGGCGCCCCCGGCGCCCTCGGTGGGATGCACGTGTAGGTAGGCCATGTCGCCCTCGCGCAGCGCCACCAGGTGCCCGCGGGCCCCCAGGTATGGCTGGACTTGCACGGGCTCGCCGCCGCGCTCGACGCTGAAGGGCAGCTCGGACTCTCGTCCGGCGCGCGCTCCCCCGCCCTCGATGCGCACCTCGTAGCCGGCGGCGGTCCTGGCGCCGGCCCGCGGCGCGGGGATCGGCTGCCAGTCAACCGGGCCGTCCACGGCCAGGTCGGCGGCCAGCGTGTGACTGCGCCCGCCCCGCTTGAAGTCGGCGAAGACGCGGTAGCTCCCGGCCCGCGGCAGCGTGAGCGCAGTGCTCCAGGTCCCGTCTGACCCGAGCTTGGGATGCAGGTGCTGGAAGCCCGCCATGTCGCGTCGAGCCACGATCAGGTGCATCCTCTTCTCGTGCTCGACCTCGAAGTCGCGCACCGGCTTGCCCTCCGCGTCCACCACCTGGAAGCCCAGCCGGCTGCGGCGGCCGCGCGGAAGCTCCGTCCGCGCGAGCTCGAGCTTCATCCCGTCCTCGCTCACGGAGAGCCCGCGTACCGGGTCCTGCTTGTCCCCGCCCTCGCCGGAATGCTCTCCGGAAGCCTGCCGCTCGCCGTCCGAGCCGGCCTTCGCACCACCGTGCGCACCCCCCTGGGAGTCGCCCGCACCTGCCTGAGCGCCGCCGTGCCCGCCTCCCTCGGAGTCGCCCGCCTCGGCGATGAGCACCACGCTGCCGAACACGAACGCGACCGCGGCGATCGCCGCTACCAGCCTGGTCGGCGGCCCGCCGTGGATCCCGGTCTCGTGCAGCACCGCGTGGCCCTTGCCGCGGGTGATCAGCCAGCGGTTGACAGGGAAGGCCACGACCCCCGCGATCACGAGCGCCACCGAGAGCGCGGCCCAGAAGAGCACGTTGCCCGCGCCCGCCTCCATCGCGCCCGGAATCGCCAGCATGATGGCGTTGTCGACGATCTCCATCACCGCGATGCTGAACGTGTCGGTGGCGAGCGCGATCGGCACCACCGCGGCAAGCGTCAGGCCGGCGCGCAGCAGCGGCAGGCTGGTAAGGCTGTAGCCGAAGAGGAACGCGAGGGCCACCGCGAGGGCGATCGTCCCGAGGTCCGAGAAGCCGAGCGCGGTACCGATCACCATGCCGAGCACCTCCCCGATGGCGCAACCGGTCAGGCAGTGGAGGGTGGCGCTGAAGGCAACGGCGTTGAGCGCGCTGCCAGAGGTCGGCATCTCGTGGTGGTGGCTGTGGGCGCTTGCTTCCATCTTGTCCTTCCTCGGATCGGGTGCGTCCGCTGGCGCCAGTGTATCTATACCCCCGGGGGGTTTGCCAGGTGGCGCCCCTCCGGTGTCCGCACGCCCGCCCCGGAACCCGCGCAACCGCAGCGCGTTGGCCACCACGGACACGCTCGAGAAGGCCATCGCCGCCCCGGCGATCAACGGGTTGAGCAGCCCGGCGGCGGCCAGCGGCAGCGCGGCGAGGTTGTAGCCGAACGCCCAGCCGAGGTTCTGCTTGATCGTACGCAGCGTGGCGCGCGAGAGCCGGATGGCGTCGGCAGCCGCGCGCAGGTCGCCGCTCACGAGCGTGAGGTCGGAGGCCTCGATCGCCACGTCGGTGCCCGTGCCGATCGACAGCCCGAGATCGGCCTGCGCCAGGGCGGGGGCGTCGTTTACCCCGTCGCCGACCATGGCCACCACCCGGCCCTCTCCTTGTAGGCGCTTGACCACCGCGGCCTTGTCCGAGGGCAGCACCTCGGCGATCACCTCTTCGATCCCCACCTCCTGGGCCACCGCACGGGCAGTGGTCTCGTTGTCACCGGTCAGGAGCACGGGGCGCAGGCCGAGGGCCTTCAGCTGCTCGACCGCCTCCGCACTGGATGGCTTGACGGTGTCGGCCACCGCCAGCACAACGCGGACCCTGTCCTCCCAGGCAGCCAGCACGACGGTTCTGCCGCGAGCCTCCGCGGCACGGGCCGTCTCATCGAGGTCGCGCGGGATCTCGGAGCCCTGGCCCGTAAGCAGCCTCCGGCCACCCACCACGATGGCGCGATCCCCGTCGACCACTCCCTCGACGCCGAGCCCCTCGCGGTTGGAGAAGCTCGCAAGCGGCGGAAGGTGCCCCACCTCCTGCCGCGCGGCGTCGGCGATGGCGCGGGCGATCGGATGCTCGGAGCCGTCCTCCACCGCACCCACCAGGCGCAGGGCCTCCTGGTGATCGACTCCGTCGCCGACGCCCACCTCGACCACGCTCATCTTGCCGGTGGTGACCGTGCCGGTCTTGTCGAGCACCACGGTGTCCACGCGGCGAGTGGACTCGAGCACCTCCGGTCCCCTGATCAGCAGGCCGAGCTGGGCTCCGCGGCCGGTTCCCACCAGCAGCGCTGTGGGAGTGGCCAGCCCAAGCGCACACGGGCAGGCGATGATCAGGACCGCAACGGCGGCGGTGAAGGCGTAGGAGGTGCCCTCCCCCGCGGCAAGCCAGAAGCCGAGCGTGGCGAACGCGATCGCGATCACGATCGGCACGAACACCGCGGCCACGCGGTCGGCCAGGCGCTGCACGGGCGCCTTGCCCGACTGCGCCTCGGTGACGAGGCGCGCGATCTGGCTGAGTGCGGTGTCGGCGCCCACTCGGGTCGCCCGCACGACGAGCCGCCCTCCCGCGTTGACCGTCGCCCCGGCCACCTCGCTGCCGGGCCCCACCTCCACGGGGACCGACTCACCGGTCAGCAGGGACCTGTCAACCGCGCTTGCGCCCTCCTCGACGGTGCCGTCGGTGGCGATCTTCTCCCCCGGCCGGACAACGAAGCGCTGACCGACCTGAAGGCGCTCGACCGGAATGCGCGATTCGGCGCCGTCGTCGCCGAGCACAGCCACGTCCTTGGCGCCGAGCTCGAGCAGCGCCGTCAGCGCCGCGCCCGCCTGGCGCTTGGCCCGCGCCTCGAAGTAGCGACCGGCGAGGATGAAGGTGGTGACCACCGATGCCACCTCGAGGTAGATGTCATGTGCGCCCTCCCCCGGTTCCGGGAGGAGGTCGAAGGCCATCGTCATGCCGGTCATCCCGGCCTCGCCGAGGAACAGCGCGTAGAGCGACCACAGCCAGGCGGCGAGCGTGCCGACCGAGATCAGGGTGTCCATCGTGGCGGTGGCGTGCCTCAGGTTGCTCCAAGCGGCCACGTGGAACGGCCAGGCGCCCCAGACCACGACCGGCGTGGCCAGCTGAAGCGCAAGCCACTGCCAGTTGTCGAACTGCAGCGCCGGGACCATCGAGAGGAGCAGCACCGGCAGCGACAGGGCCGCGCTGATCACCAGCCGCCGCCGCAGGGGCGCGGCGTCGTCGGCCTCGGGACGCGCCGAGGGCTCGTCGACCTGCTCGCTTGGCAGCGTGGCCGCGTAACCCGCCGCCTCGACAGCCCCCACGAGCGCGCCCGTGTCGACCGCCTCGGGGTCGTAGTCGACCGTCGCCTTCTCGGTCGCGTAGTTCACCCCGGCCCTGACGCCCTCCAGCTCGTTGAGCCGCTTCTCGACTCGGGTGGCGCAGGAGGCGCAGGTCATCCCGGTGATCGGCAGCTCGAGATGCTCCAGGTGGCTCGTTTCGGTCATGCCCGCTCGCCTGCGCTCCTCATACGGTCCGGGGGTATCACGTGCCCGGCTAGCTTAGCAGGCACCCCCCGGGGGTATCAATCGCACATGGCGCGCGCCGTGGCGGCGTATGCGGCGGACCCGGCGCTCGCCGGGGCGCGTCGCGAGCGCCGGGCAGCGGCTTATGGACCGCTGCCCGGGGCGCCCGGCAGTGCCCTTTACTCGGGGTAGCTGCAGAACTTCGGGATGCTGCTATGCGCCTGGTGGTTCCTGTGCGGCACGGTGTGGTGGGCGTGCACCGTCCCGTGGGAGGCCCCGTTCGGGCGCTCGTGGCAGGCCTTCGCGTTCGGTGCCGCCACCGCGGGCGGCGCGACTGAGGCCGCCAGGAGGGCGCCTCCGGTGAGTCCTGCTGCCAATAGCTTGCGCACGTCTGTACCTCCAATGGTCAGGTTGCCGTTCGCGCACCGACCTGCCCGGGGCGCAAACCGCTAAACCAGTGGGGGACCCGGCGGCCATCTCGACGCTCTCGACCGCAGTCCGCGCAGGGTCACTGATCCTCACGCCCCTCACTCCCCACACCCCTCCGGGGTATTGGTAGGATTCTGACCATGACACCCTCGATCACGGCCTCCAAGGACACCCCCACACGCGGCTACTCAGCCACGAAGGAACAGCTCCAGACCCGCCTCTCACGCATCGAGGGCCAGGTTCGCGGCATCCAGCGGATGGTCGAGGACGATCGCTACTGCATCGACGTGATCACCCAGATCAGCGCCGTCCAGGCCGCGCTCGACAAGGTGGCCCTCGGGCTGATCGACGATCACGCGCGGCACTGCATCATCGGCGGCAAGGAGGACGAGCAGAGCGACCGCACCACGGAGCTGATGGGCGCCGTCGGGCGCCTCATGCGTCGGAGCTGAGCGCCAATCCGAAGGGGCTGCCCTCCGAGTCCTTGCAAACGGCCGACAGCGTGCCCGGGTGCACCACGCTGCCACCGAGCGCCTCGACCCTCTCGAGCGCTTCAGCGAGGTCTCCGACGGCGAAGTACGGCAGCGAGAAGGAGTCGCCGGGGCCCCGGCCGCGAGCGTGCACGCCCACCACCGGCGCCACGGAGCGCGTCTGCCAGCCCTCCCCCTCACCCTGCTCCCGAGCCTCGAGCGAAGACCCGAGGATGCCGGCCCAGAACCGCCGCGCCCGCTCGGGGTCGTCCGCGGGAAACTCGACGAGCGCGAGGGTGGGGCGCCGAGCGCTCAGCTCTTGCCCCGGGAGACCTGCTCGTCGATGATCTTGCCGGCCTCGGCGAGGGCCACGAAGGCAGCATCCTCGAGCTGCTCGGAGGTCATGTCCGGTTTGCGAGGCGGCGAGGAGAGCTGGAAGTGGCGGTGGGGCTCATGCACCCAGACCAGGTACCAGGCGGGATCCGATACCGTCCCGTTGCCTCCGGGGCCCCCCGTGAGGCCGCGCTTGGCCTCCGCGTGGTAGACGATGGCCGCGAGTCTGTTCTCCACCACCGCGCCATAGACCGGACCGAGGCGAACCCACGTATGACTGGACTTGTCCTCAATACCCATCGCGATCGCTCTCTCGTTTCCGGGACCGGGGCGTGGTGCTGGTCGAAGATCGTACCCAGTGGATCGAGCCCGAACCTCCGCGAGTGGCAGGCGGCACTCGGATCGTGATATCCCACCGCGTCGGATTGGCAGCCGCCATCGCCCTGGTGGCGGCCGTGGCGGCAGGCGCCCCGGCGCAGGCGGAGCAGGTGGTCCGTGTCGACGGCGACCGCGTGCAGCGGGTCGAGGACCCGTTCGCCCCATCGCGCGCCGAGATCGACCTTCCGCCGACGGGAGGCATGGCGCGAATCGAGGCCCACACCTCCGGTCATGGCCCGCGCGCGGTCGCCCGTGCCCTCGGGCGCGCCCGAGCGGAACGCAACATCACCGGCGCCGATCACGACCGGCATGTACGCGCCTACCGGCAGGCCCGGTCCACGTGGCGTCGCCTCGACGGGGCACGCAAGAGCGAGCTCGGGTATGTCATCCGCTCGCTGGAGCGGGTGGCTTTGGCCGGGCGACTTACGCCGTCGCGGATGCGTGGAGTGTTCCTCCAACTGCGCCGGAACGCCGCCTACTGGAGCTCGAAGCCCTTCCCCGCGGCCGGCGACCAGGTGACCTTCCGGGGATCGGAGCTCGTGCTCCAGTACTTCCCCGGCCGTGGTCTGCAGCTCCACCCGCTTGCCAACTTCAAGAAGGCGAACCTCCTTCACGGCGCGTGCGGGCGCGGTGGCGGCGGGCAGCCGGTCTGCGGCGCGCGGCCTCCGGGCCCGAGACGCGGCGCACCGTGCCGCCCAGGCCGGCTGCGCCGGCTGCTCGAGGAGCTGTCAGCCGTGGCCGTCCGGCGCGGCCGCGGATTCATCGCATGGGAGTACAACTTCGACTTCGGCGGCGGCTCACCGCCGTGGATGAGCGGCATGGCCCAGGCAACGGCGGTCGCGGCACTCGGCAGGGGGGCCCGGCTGCTCAACCGGCCCGACTTCAACCTCACGGCCCAGGCAGCGCTCGGCGCCTTCGACGCGCGCGCGCCGATCGGGGTCAGCACCCGGGGACCGTTCGGTGGGGTGCACTACCTCCAGTACTCCTTCGCGCCGCGCCTGTACATCTTCAACGCGTTCATGCAGTCGCTGATCGGCCTGCACGACTACGGCAGGCTGGCGCGAGACCCCCGCGCCACGGCGCAGTTCCAGAGGGCCGAGCCCGAGGCACGGCGCGAGGTGCCCGCAAGCGACGTGGGCGACTGGTCGCGCTACTCCTTCCGGGGACGAGCATCCACAGCCGAATATCACGAGCTGCTGCGCGAAGTGCTCCAGGGCATGGGACGCCGGCTGGGAGGCCTCTACTGCGACTACGCGATCCGCTATCGCGGCTACCAGACCGAGCCGCCGGCGATCCGCCTCGCCGGCCCCGCGGAGGGTGTGGAGGGAAGGCCTGCCCGCGTGCGCTTCACGCTCTCGAAGCTCTCGGTGGTGGAGCTCAAGGTCTTCAAAGGGCGCCGGCTTGCCTTCAGGCGGATCGCCACCTTCCACCGCGGCTCTCGCTCCTTTGGCTGGCGGCCACGATCCGGCGGTCGCCACGTCATCAGGGTCGGCGCGAAGGAGCTGCGCACGGGGCGCTCGCTGCGGGGGCGGGCCGCCCGGGCGGTGCTCGTCAGGAACGTGCCCGGCGCCTGACGGGCCTCCGCAAGCTCCAACGCGCCAAGGTTCCCGAATCGACGGCCCCGGTAGGCGAGCCCTCTCAAGGCAGCGCAACTTACGGCCGATAAGAGGTGTTAGAGCATTCGCGCCATCGGCCCCCAACTATGAACTGGTCCATCTCCATGCGTCTCTGCCTCTCACTCGCCGCGATCCTCTGCACCTTCGCCGCCCTCGGCCCGGTCGGCTCGACCACCATGGGCCTCACAGGCGTGCCCGAGGCGGAGGCGGCATCACCTCCATCCACCTTTCTATCCGGGCTGCGTGGCGGTCCCATCATCGGCATGTCCGACAACCGGCCGGAGACGATCACCGACCGGCGCTTCCGCAAGTCGGGGATCAAGCGGATCCGGGTGCTCGTGCCCTTCGACGACGTCGCCAGGGGTGGCGTACGCCGCCAGGTCCAGGACGCGTGGTTTCACACCGCTCAGGCCAACGGGATCGAGCCGCTTGTCTCCTTCTACCGCTCCTACCGCTCCAAGAGGCTGCTGCCGACGCCGGCGCAGTACCGCTACCACTTCCGGCGCTTCCGTCAGCGCTATCCGTGGGTGCGTAACTTCTCGACCTGGAACGAGGCCAACTTCCCCGACGCCCAGCCGACCGGCCGGTACCCCGAGCGCACCGCGCAGTTCTACAAGATCGCCAAGCAGGAATGCCGGGGCTGCAACGTGCTCACGGTCGACTTCCGGGCCGACGGCAGCCGCCACTCGGCTTGGTGGCTGAAGATCTTCAAGCGGCACATGGGTCGCGGCCCACACCGTTGGGGTCTGGTCTCCCATCCGGACGTGAACCGCCACTCGACCGCCCGAACGCGCTGGTTCCTCAAGAACACCCGCGGCTCGGTGTGGGTCACCGAGATCGGCGCCGTCAACTTCTTCGGGCGCGGCTTCCGCCCCAACATCGCGCGCCAGACCAGGGCGATGCGGTTCATGATGTACCAGTACCCCCGCGTCTCCCATCGCATCGACCGCATGTACGTCTACCACTGGCGCGCAGCCAGGGGCGACCGGCTGTGGGACTCCGCCCTGCTCTCGGTGAGCGGCAAGCGGCGCCCGGCGTACTACATCTTCTTCAAGGCGATCGGCAGGCGCGCCCCGTAGGACCCGAGCGCCGGCCACGCAATACTGCGTGCTTATGCTGCGAACGCTGCTCTCCCGGCGGCGCATACGGATGCTGCTTGCCGCGCCGGCCCTGATCGCGGTCCTCTCGATCGCCGCGTGCTCGAGCGGCCCTGACACCCGCTCCGCCGCCGCCCGGGCCGCTCCGCCTCCCCTCCCCGCTCCCGAGCAGCCGATCTCGCGCGAGCCGGTTCGACTTGCTCGCTCGCTCACGTCGACCACGCGTGCACTGCGAGAGGCCATCGAGCGCTGGGTGTCGCGCGGCGTCCCGCGGCGCGGCGGCCCGCCGCGCGATGTCACCCTCCTGGCCCTCCATCAGCAACGGATGTACCTCGTGCTCACGGGCAGGCCAAAGCTCGCCGCCCGTACACTCGCCCGCCTGCGGGGCACCGTGCTAGCCGAGGCGCGCGACACCCTCGGCGCGCACCGCAAGCTCACCCGGCTCGCGGGCCCTGTCGTTCCCCGGAAGAGGAGGTTCAAGACGGGACGGGCCCTCCCGGCGGGCGTCCTGCTCGACCTCTACCGCAAGGCCCAGCGTCGCTACGGCGTGGCGTGGCAGGTCCTGGCGGCTGTCAACTTCGTCGAGACGGGGTTCAACCGCCTGCGCAGCAACAGCACCGCGGGGGCGCAGGGGCCGATGCAGTTCATCCCCTCCACCTGGCGCGCCTATGGGCGTGGCGGGGACATAGACGATCCCCACGACGCCATCCTCGGAGCCGCGAACTACCTGCATGCATCGGGTGCCCCGCGCAACTACAGCCGCGCGCTGTACGCCTACAACCACTCGTCCCTCTACGTGGGGGCGGTGCTGGCGTACGCCCGCCGGATCCGCCGCGACCCGCGCGCCTTCTATGCCTATTACAGCTGGCAGGTGTTCGTACGCAAGCCCTCAGGGGGCACGCGCAGGCTCACCGGACCGGGTCTCAGGGAGACGCCATGAGACACCTCGGTGAGAGCCGAGCCGCCCGCTCAGCCGGAGGGCTGACTGCGCCGCACCTGGATCGTGCCCTCACTCTCGCGCGTCTCGAAAACGGGCTGCGGCGCGGTCGCCGGGCCGCGCTCCACCGAGCCGTCCGCCAGGCGAAAACGCGATCCGTGGCAGCCGCACACCACCAGCTCGCCATCGATCTCACCGTCGCTGAGCGAGCATCCACGGTGAGAGCAGCGGTCGTGCATCGCGTGCAGGGCATCGCCGTGGCGCAGGAGCAGCACGGGCGTGTCATCCACGACCACGCTCCGTGGCTCGCCCGGCGTCAGCCGCGTGGCCTCGAGGGCGTCCGACCACTCCACGGGGCCCAAGTCGAAGGCGGTCTGGTTGGGTCCCACCCCCTGCACGAAGGACATGTGCGCACCGAGGTAGCCGCCCACGGCCAGGGCGGCCACGCCGGTGTACCCGAGGAGCTTTCCGCGGCCCCTCCTGCCCCGGCGTCGCGCCGCGAGTGAGGCCGCGTAGAGGATGAGGGCGGCGGAGTTGGCCGCCGCGTGGGCGAGCCCCACCCGGCGGATGCGAGGGTCCACGACCTCGGTGTCGGCCCAGTCGTTCGCGCCGGTGAGCGCGGTCGCCGGATAGGACGCGAGGCCAACGGCGATGAGCCGCTCAGCGGCCTTGCCGTCCCTGTCGCCACCGAGCAGATCGAGCGTGGTGGCGCTGAGGAAGGAGGCGATCACCAAGTCGGTCATCAACGGGTGCAGTGCGTGACCGAGCCACGTGCCGCTGAGCGCGTCCTTCAGCGCTCCGGGGGCAATGCGGTCTCGCACGGCCTTGCCGATCGCAGCACCGGCCTCGTCGAGGGCCTCGGCGTGCTCCACCTTTCGCACGGCGCGAATCGGTAGGCGGTCGTCCAGGCCTGTCGCTTCGCCCATGGGGTCTACCTACCGCGGAACGCGTGCGATGAAACGCGCCGGTAGAGCCCGGGGGAACCCAACTTGGATGCCAACCCCGCATCTCGGCGCACAGGTGCGCCCGGCGCGTCACATCTCCTCGAGCCCGCGGACGTCCTGAGGCCGCACCGGCACCGCGCGCCCGTCCATGGCCTCGAGCCTGATCGCACCGTCCTCGAGAGTCGAGATCGCCCTCCCTTCGATCCTCGGCCCGGTACCCGCCCGAAAGCGGGCGCGAACCCGCTTGCCCAGCGTCGTGCACTGCCGGTCGTAATCCCGCAGGATCGAGGAGGTCGAGCCCTCACCGCGGCCCTCGATCGCCTCGAGCGCCCGCCGCAGGAGCCCCGCGCGCGGCGGCTCGGCACCCGGAAGCAGCACGTCGGCGATCGCCCACCTGATGCCGCCGCCCTCGATCCTGGTGTTAACCGCCACGGCGGCCGCCACCGTCCCGTCCCGAAGGACCTGATCTGGCCATTCGATCGCGGCTCCCTCACCGCAGACATCGGCCAGTGCCACGAGCAGGAGGTTGTAGAGCCACCCCTCCCGCTCGCGCGGGAGGGCCGGGCGCAGGACGACCGAGAAGCCGAGCCCCTGGCCGGGCGGCGCCCGCCACGGACGGCCGGCATGCCCGCGCGGAGACAGTTGATGGTCGGCCACCACCACCGCGCCGTGCGGCGCGCCCTCGTTGGCCCACCCGTGGGCGGCCGAGGCGGTGGACACGACCGCCTCGTAGCTACGAATGGCCCGTGAGGGCAACGCCGCTTCCAGGGTCTCCGTGGCCAGATCGGTAAGCGACATGTCACAGATCAGCTGCTGAGGCCCCGCGCGTGAGCGCCCGCCCAGCCTCAGGCCGCCCCACGGCCGGCCGCGGTGGCCGGCAGCTCCTGACGCTCGCTCAGCAGCGGCGCAAAGAGGTCTCCGTGCCGGTCGATGCGCGCGAGCACGTCCTCGGCGTCGAAGACGAGCTGCCCCGGCGCCCGGTCCTCGAGCGCCTGCTCGACCTCCTCCCAAGAAACCGGGGTCGAGAGGGTCGGTCGCTCCTTGGCGCGCAGGGAGTAGACGCACACCGTGGTCTTGTGCGGGTCGTTCTGGCTCCAGTCCACCAGCACCTTCCCGGGCCGCAGCGACTTCGTCATTCGCGAGACCACGAGCTCGGGGAACTGGCGCTCGAGTGTCTCCGCCACGGCGCGGGCGAACGGCTTCGTCTCGTCGTAGGTCTGCTCACCGCCGAGGGGCAGGTAGAGCTGCAGGCCCTTCGAGCCGGAGGTCTTCGCGTAGCACGAGAGCCCGAGCTCGGCGAGCATCCCGCGGATCCACAGCCCGACCTGGCAGCAGTCGAGGATGTCGGCGCCCTCCCCTGGGTCGAGGTCGAACACGAGCGTGTCGGGCTGGTCCATCCGCTCCGCGCGCGAGAGCGAGGTGTGCAGCTCGATGTCTGCCAGATTGGCCGCCCACACGAGCGTCGGCAGCTCGTTCACCACGCAGTAGTCGATCTCGCGCTTGTGGCGCTCACTCCAGATCGGCGCCGTGGTCACCCACTCGGGCCGATGGGCAGGGCAGCGCTTCTCGTAGAAGTGCTGGCCCTCGACGCCGTCGGGATAGCGCTTGAGCGTCAGCGGCCGGTCGTGCAGGTGGGGCAGCAGCACGGGGGCCACGCGGGCGTAGTAGTCGATCAGCCTGCCCTTGGTGAAGCCCGTCTTCGGGTAGAGCACCTTGTCGAGGTTCGAGAGCCGCAGCGTCCGGCCCTCGAGCTCCACCTCTGCCTTTCCCCCGGCGAGCGCGCGTGCCGTGGCGGACAACGGAGGGGCCTTGTCAGCGTCCGCGCCGCCGCCATCCCGGGAGTCTGCGCGGATCGAAGGGGTCGCCTCAGCGCCCTCTGCATCGGCCTTCTCGAGGACCACCTCGTCCGCCCGCTTGTCGTCGCGCAGCCCCTTGAACGTGGGGTGGCGCAGCATCCGCTGTGAGGTCCACTCGCTGAACTCCACCTCGGCCACCAGCTCGGGCCGCACGAAGACGGCCGCTTTCGGGGGCTGGCGCCCGGTGAACGGCGAGCTCTCCTGCTCGAGCGGCCGCAGCCGTGCCATCAGCCCGGTCAGGACCTGCTCGCTGAAGCCGCTGCCCACCCGCCCGGCGTAGCGCAGCGATCGACCCCCGCCCGCCTCCGGGTCGTTGAACCCCACGAGCAGCGCGCCCAGCTGCTCCCTTCGCCTTCCCTCGCCGGGCAGCCAGCCGCCGATGACCAGCTCCTGGCGGTTGGTGTTCTTCACCTTCAGCCAACCACCGCCGCGCCTGCCCGGCTCGTAGCGGCTGTCGAGCCGCTTGGCCACCAGGCCCTCGATCCCCTTCTCGGCACTCGCGGCCAGCAGGTCCTCGCCGTTACCCACCGCGTAGGCCGGCGTCTGCCAGTGGCGCCCGTGCAGCCCCAGCCCCTCGAGCAGCCGGCGACGCTCGCTGTAGGGCTCTTCCATGAGTGAGCGCCCATCGAGATGCAGGAGGTCGAAGATCACATAGGTCACGGGATGGGTGCTCATCCGCCGGCGGATCACCGACTCCGAGCCCTGGTGCATCCGCTGCTGCAGGCGCCCGAAGCTCGGGCGCCCCTCGTCGTCGAAGGCCACGATCTCCCCGTCGAGCACCGCGTCGTGCGCGCCGAGCGCTCGCACGAGCCCGCGCAGCTCCGGGTACTGCGCCGTGATGTCGTTCAGGTTGCGGCTCTCGAGGCGCAGCCGGCCGGGTTGGCAGTAGGCGAGTGCCCGCACCCCGTCCCACTTGATCTCGTAGGCCCAACCCGTCTCGTCGGAGGGAAGCTTGCCCACCCGTGCCAGCATTGGAACGAGCTGCTCGGGCATCGGCTCGCGCCCGGCCTGCGCCGGATCCATCCGGTGGATCATCCAGTCCTTGCCGCCGCTCCCCGCCTGGAACAACGCATAGCGGCCCTTCAGGTGCTCGCCGTGGAAGGTGACCACCACCTTGCGGGGCTCCCACTTATGGCACTCGTAGGTGCCGCGGTCCCAGATCGTCATGGTGCCCGCGCCGTACTGGCCCTCCGGTATCTCGCCGTGGAAGTCGAGGTACTCGAGCGGGTGGTCCTCGGTGTGGACCGCTTTGCGGTTCTCATCGGGGTCCTGGGGGATGCCGTTGGGAATCGCCCATGAAGCCAGCGCTCCCTCGTGCTCGAGCCTCAGGTCCCAGTGAAGCCGTGTGGCGCTGTGCTCCTGCACGACAAAGCGCGCCCCGCCCGGCTGGGCGGCATCGCCGCCCGCCGGCTCGGGCGTCTTGGCGAAGTCGCGCTTCTTCTCGTATTCCCGCAGCTTCGGCATCGCTCGATCGTCCTTGCTAGCAAGGAGTGATACCCCACGGGCAAGCCGGCACACAAGCGTCGTCGCGCGCGGAGTCAGGCAGCAGGGAGTGTGGCGTAGGCCATGCAGCCAGTGGTGGCGAAGCGCGCGGGACGGCCCAGCTCGGCGTAGAGCTCCTGGCCGGTCTTGGGCGCGGCGACCTCGCCGCCACGGTGCAGGGCCCTGAGGAACCACCGGGCCCGGCGGGTCTCGGCGACGAGCCCGGCGAGGTATAGCCGGCCGTGAGGCGCAAGCTGCGCACGTAACTTGCCCGCAAGGGCGGGGACATCCTCGAAGAGGTGGAGGAGACCGAGTCCTAAAACGGTGGTGAACCCGTGAGGGGGAAAGGGCAGCTCTGAGAGGTCGGCTTGGACGAGCCGGATGCGGGCGGGGAGGTCGGACCAGTCGCCACCGTCGCGAGCGGCGGCGATGTGCCGCGCCGCACGTTCGAGCATCGAACGCGAGAGGTCAACGAGAACCGTCGGGCGTTGCGAGGTCGCGTGGAGCCCCGCGGTTGCCGCGGCCGACCCGGCCGCGGCCTCCAGCAGCGGCCCATCGCTCGAGGCGAACGCGGCGGCGGCGAACCGGGCGTAGTCAGCCGGCGCGGCGCTCCAGGCCATCCGGTTGTACACGGGTGACCGCACGAGACGGTCGTAGACGGCGGCCCGCCGGTCATATGGCGCCCCGGCGTGGCCATCGAGCTCAGACTCTATTCTCCAGATGGAGAAGACGGTAGCACGTACTCTTCTCCTCGTGGAGAATAGTTCTCGTGTTCGAATGCTCGATGCGGCCTTGGAGCTTCTCGGTAGGTCTGGTGCCGCCAGCCTTTCGGTGCGCGCCACGGAGGACGCCGCCGGACTGCCACATGGCTCGGTGCGCCACCACTTCGGCGGCCGGCCCGGGCTGGTGGCGGCGCTCTTCGACCGTCTTGCCGAGCGCGAGGGCGTATCAGAGCGCAAGGGCGCCGCGGAAGCACTTGAGCACTGGCTCGGACCAGGTCGGTCTTTGACGCTTGCGCGCTACGAGCTTTTCCTGATGGCCGCTCGCGATTCCACGCTCCGCGAACCACTCGTTCGTGCCCGAAACCGGTTCGTCGCGGCAGCGGCCGAGCGGGTCGGCGCCGCGGCGGCGCCGACGGTCGTCGCAGCACTTGACGGGCTCGTCCTCGACGCGCTGGTCCGCGGCGGGCACGACCCGACCACACTACGCGCCGCTGTTGCTCAGATCATCGGCACAGCGTGAGCCATGTGGGTCAGAGCGGGGCGATGCGCGTCCATCTCGACCGGGGAACCCCATGGCGCGAGACCCTCCGACCGAAAGGAACCGAAGTGGCGATTGAGCAGAAGCGTCTCCAGCAACTGGCGGGCGCCCTCTTGGAAGACATGGACCACAAGTACGGTCCTGAAGCTGAGCTGACCGCGGTGCTCGCCATCGCGGCAGTCAAGAAAAGTGACGGAAGCGCATACATCCAGTACCGAGCGGCGGACAGAGACGGAGTCGCACTCGCGCCATGGCACGTCAACGGGATTCTCCGTTATGTCCTCTCCTACACCGAAGCGCAGACTCCCTGACGCGCTACCGGAGCGGCTGCGCAGGTGACCGATCGCAAGCGAAACGGCCAGACCATCAAGTCCGCCGCGGCGGAGAAGGAGCCAGGGCGCGCCCCCGGCACGCCGGCCGGCGAGTAGGCGGCGATCCGTCTTCTGTCATGGAACGTGGCCGGCCGCGAGCTGTCGCTCCTGCGGGGCCTCGAGCAACATGGGACGAGAGACCTCTTCCGAGAGTTCCACGGCTCTTGGTACAGCGGGAAAGTCCGGAGGTGACCCAGTCCTATATCGGGAGAAACACCGAACTGGCGCTGCTTCGAACCCTGTCTCAACGGGATCCCTCCCAGGTGCGGGCGGGCGGCGTCTGTCGCTCCACAACCGTTATACCGGCAAAACTCCGACTCTTTGTACGCTTCCGGCGGAGAAGCTCCCAAAGAGCCATCGATGAACGCCACTAAAACGCCATTTGTCCCGGACGAGCAACCGGAAGTCTTCTTTTCGACCTCCGAGCTTACGAGAGCCGTCAGCTACCAGGTCGGCCGAGGTCGGCTGCGCAAGCTAGGCCCACGGCTCTACACGACCAACCTGGATGACCCGCTGGAGGACGTGGCTCGTCGCAACCTCTGGAAGATCGCAGCGGGCTACTTCCCCGGCGCGGTAGTCGTGGACCGCACCGCCATCGAGTTCAGACCGGCCGCTGACGGCTCGATCACGCTCGCAGTTGACCGTAGACGGGAGGACGTCAACGTGGCAGGGCTACGGCTGCGAACACGGGTGGGGCCCATCGACGTCCCCGGTGACTCCACGGGCCAGTTCGGGACAGACTTGCGCCTGAGTTCACGGGCGCGCGCGTTCCTGGACAACATGCGCGACACGCGCGGTCGGGCACGGCTGGTGAGCCGCACGCTCTCGCGCGCCGAGATGGAAGAAGCTCTCGATGAGTATGCGCGCAACGACCCCGAGGAGCTGACCAGGCTTCGTGAGCAGGCGCGCGAGCTCGTGCCCGCGCTGGACGCGGCGAAGGAGTTCGCGGCACTGGACAACCTGATTGGCCGCCTGCTCGGGACGCGGCCAGGTCCACTCCTCACGGCGCGCGGCCGCGCGCGAAGCCGCGGGACCCCGTTCGACCCCGCGCGGGTTGCAAGGTTCGAGGAGCTCGCCGGTTACCTCAACAGCGCAGGCCCCATACGGGTCCTGGAACGCGAGGGCAACGACCGAGAGGCCTTTGCTTTCTTCGAGGCGTACTTCTCCAACTACATCGAGGGAACCGAGTTCGACGTGAAGGAGGCCCAGGAGATCGTGTTCGAGGGCGCTATCCCGTCCATGCGTCCCAAGGACGCGCGGGACGTAGTCGGCACCTATGAACTCGTCGTCCGAGATTCGCAACGGGCCAGGGTGCCGCAGAGCGCCGACGAGCTCATCGACATCCTGACTGACCAGCACAAGCGCATGCTGGAAGCCCGCCCGGAGGTGTCGCCGGGCAAGTTCAAGAGCAAGCCAAACCATTCCGGCGGGTACTACTTCGTCGACCCTGGCCAGGTCGAGGGCACGCTGCGCGAAGGGTTCGGTTTCTACAAGGCGCTACCACCTGGCTTCGCCCGAGCCCTGTACGCCCTCTTCGTGGTCTCCGAGGTGCACCCGTTCAACGACGGCAACGGACGCATCGCGCGAATACTGATGAACAGCGAGTTGACCGCGGCCGGCCTCGAGCGCATCATCGTCACCACCAGGACGCGGAGCGACTACCTTGGGGCGCTACGAGCGATGAGCTATCAGGGCTGGTCAAGAACGCTGGAGAGCATCCTCGCTGACATCCAACGCCAGACGGTCGCGTTGGATCTCTCCAGCCTCAAGGTGGCGGAACAGCAATTGGACGACGCCAAGGCCTACGAGTACGTCTCGGCTTTCGGGAGCGCCCCGCTCTTGGAGCTTGCCCCCCGCCCGGGTCCCCACGTCGAATCGCAGCGGTGAACCGGTTGCCACTCCAGGGCCCTTAGGACCGGGGCGCTGTACTCGGAGGCCTTCAGCCCGGAGTGGCCGGGGTGGCCCTCCGGCGCGCCCCCGACGCCGCCGCCGATCCCAATGCCCTCTGCGTTGGTGTTCCCGTCGCGCTCGACGAGCCCGTACTGCGTCGGGTTCTCGAAGGGGAGGGCTTCGATCTCCCACCCGAAGAGCTCCGAGTAGTAGCCCTGCGTCTTGTCGGCGTCCTTTCCGAGGATCTCGAAGTGAATAACCGGCTGTCCCATGCTGTCTCCTATCCGGCGCCCGTGTCGCCCGGCGCCTCGTGTTTGCAACCTACCCTTGAGACCGCCGGGCGCATCAGAACTCATCGGAAGGGGCGCGTTGAGCCGCCGAGGCAGTCTGCACCGGGTCGAGGGCGCGATGCTCAAGCGGATCCCTCAGTCCAGCGGTAGATCTGCCCGTCGCGGAGCTCACAGGAGGAAGGAGGAGCCGACGGCCGGGCGTCGACCAGCCGGGCCATCGCCTTCTTGCGCCCGCGGAGCGTTTCCCCATCCTTGCTCGTCCAGTGGATGTAGGGATGCAGGAGGGCCTCAACCGCTCCCGGTCGTGTCGTTCGATAGCAGCGAGTGCGTCGTGTACCGGGTCGGCACCCAGCGCCGGAGACTCATCCGGACCCATGCAGACACCATCGCGGAAAGGCTCGTCGCCCGCGTCCCGCCGCCCACTGATCGAGAATCGTCGGGGAGTCGCGCAGGCCTGTCCCGAAGCCCGGTTCTCGTTCGTCATGGAAATGAAAGCAAGCTCCAGAAGGAGGACTACATGAAGTACGCACTGTTGATCTACGACCGTCCCGGCACCTACGAGGCGCTGAGCGACGACGAGCGGGAAGCTGTCTTCGGCGAGTACTTCGCCATCGCGGAGGCGCCTGGCGTCGTCGGCGGCGAGCAGCTGCAGCCGGTCGAGACGGCGACCACCGTCCGCGTCCAGGACGAACAGACGCTCACGACCGACGGCCCGTTTGCCGACACCAAGGAGTTCTTCGGCGGCTACTACCTGCTCGAGGCCGATGACCTCGACGCGGCGATCGAGATGGCGTCACGGATCCCGGCGGCGCGCCTGGGTGGGTCGGTGGAGGTCCGCCCGGTGGTGGAGCGGTAGCGCTGATCGAGCAGGTCTTCCACGAGGAGTGGGGCCGGGTCCTCGCCTACCTGGTCGGCTTCCTCGGCGACTTCGATCTCGCCGAGGACGCCGCCCAGGAGGCGTTCGCGACCGCGGCGGAGCGCTGGGCGCGCGACGGCCCGCCGGCCAATCCCGGCGGCTGGCTCGTGACGACCGCGCGCAACCGGGCGATCGACCGCCTGCGCCGAGATCGCACCCTTGCCGCCAAGACCCGCTTGCTCGACGTGCCCGAGGCGGTGGAGCAGGAGTTGGACGAGACCACGATCCCCGACGAGCGGCTCGAGCTCGTCTTCACCTGCTGCCATCCGGCGCTCGCCACCGAGGCGCAGGTGGCGCTCACGCTCCGCACGCTCGGTGGCCTGTCCACCGACGAGATCGCACGCGCCTTCCTCGTCTCTCCGGAGACGATGAAGCGGCGGTTGTCACGAGCCAAGGCCAAGATCAAGGCGGCCGGCATCCCCTTCAGCGTTCCGCCCGACCACCTGCTGCCCGAGCGCCTGGCGGCGGTGCTCGCGGTGGTCTACCTGATCTTCAACGAGGGCTACGGCGGACGCGTCGACCTGGCGGCTGAGGCCATCCGACTCGGACGCGTCCTGGCGGTGCTGATGCCCGACGAGCCCGAGGTGCACGGGCTGCTGGCGTTGATGCTCCTGCACGACGCGCGGCGCCAGGCGAGGTTCTCCGGTGAGGACCTCGTGCTGCTTGAGGACCAGGATCGCTCGCTCTGGGACGCGACCCAGATCGAGCAAGGTCGCGCCGCGCTCGACCGGGCGCTCGCTCTCCGTGGGCGCGGCCCCCACGTCTTGCAGGCGGCGATCGCGTCGCTCCAGGTCGACGAGCGGGTCGACTGGCCGCAGATCGCAGCACTCTACGGCGAGCTCGTCCGGCTCACCGGGTCGCCGGTCGCGGAGCTCAACCGCGCCGTGGCGGTGGCGGAGGCCCAGGGCCCCGAGGCGGCGCTCCAGATCGTCGACCGGCTGGCCCTCGACGACTACCAGTACCTGCACTCGACCCGCGCTGAGCTGCTGCGCCGGCTCGGGCGCGTCGATGAGGCACGCACTGCCTACCGGCGCGCGCTCGAGCTGGCGCGGACCGGGCCCGAGCGTCGCTTCCTTGAGCGGCGGCTCGCCGAGGTCTGAGCCGCTCCGGCTTCCCCTCGCTAACCAGCCCGCCCGGCACTCATGGAGCAGTCTCTGACTCTGGGTGGAGCGGGTCGGTGAGTGTCGCCAGCGGCGAGCGTCTGGCCAGGAGACGCACTCCCGGCGTGGCGGTGATCGAGTGAACGACGATGGAGCCGAAGATCGCCAGCGAAGCGGCAGCGAAGATCGTCTCGCTCTCGGCGATCGGATAACGCTCGATGAACGTCGCGTAGTAGATCGCCGCCACACCCAGCGGCCCGAACCAGGCCAGGAACGCGGTTGACCGTCGGTCGCGCTTGCCCATGCCGAGAGAAAGCGCAACGACGGGCGGCCGGCGAAGCAACAGGACCCAGGCGACGAACGCCAGGCCCGGGACCCCGAGCGCCACCCAACCGCTCCAGGGAAGAATCGCTCCGAAGAAGACGAATGCAGGCAGGATGAAGAACTTGGTCACCGTGTCCTGCGTCTCCCCGACTCGTTCACGCACCTCCTCCTCCAGCACAGCGGAGAACGCCAGCGCGGCAACGAAGACCGCCAGGATCCCGCTCCCACCCAGCTCGTAGACCAAGCCCAACGTCAGTAGCGCCAGCGCCAGCCCGATTCCGAGCAGGTTGGGCTGCTCCAGGTCCGACGCTCGCAAGCTGAGCTCGGCGAGCTTCCCGGCCGCGTACCCCAGGAGGAAACCGGCCGCGACAGCGAGCCCCACCTGCTTCACCACTTCGAGCGCCCACTCGCTCACCGCTTCGCCATCTGGCATTGTCAGCATCAAGGCGCCCAGCAAGACGAAGGGAAGCGCGAGACCGTCGTTTGCGCCCGATTCGATCTGAAGCGTGCGACGTAGGCCGCGCGGGAGGTTCGCCTCGGCAAGCGGCCCGGTGACGAGGGTCGACGCGACAACGGGATCTGTGGGCGTCAGGACCGCGCCGAGCAGGAAGCCAGCCCAGAACGGCAGGTCCAACAGAAGCCAGGCCCCGAGGCCGGTCACGAGCCACATCCCCACCATCCCGACGGTCAGAAGGGAAACGCAAGAACGCGCGGTCTCACGCAGGTCGGCTCTGGTGATCTGAAGCCCCGCGCCCATCAGCGCGATCGCCAGCGTGAGCCGCGCGAGCTGCTCCATCGCCCGGCGCTCCTCGCGCGTACCGGCGGGGTCGATGATCGCGAGCCCCTCCGGGCCCACGGCAACCCCGATCAGAAGCGCGAGCAGCACGCTCGACAGAAACAGGCGCTTGATCACTCGCGAGAGCAGACCGAGCACCAGAAGCGACGCCCCGACGATGATCAGCGCTGCGTCGAGCCCAATACCCACCCCCGCTCCCCTACCTCAGCGATCCCCGCCGCTCAGCTCGACGGGCACGATCGTGCCGTCGCGCTGTTGGCGGCCTCGAGCGTCAAGCGCCCTTCTCTGGGGATGTCGGCGGCCCTCCCGACCCGGTTCCTGCCCATCACTCACCAGCGCCCTGTGCCCGAGGAGGCGGCAGGTACACAACGCCGATTCCCCGTGTCGCCCGCGCGTGCCCGAGTCTTGGCCGGCCGTGCGTTACGAGCTGAGAATGTCAGCGGTTCCGGCGCAGCAGCGCTCGCCTCTTGGTCGGCCGGCTGTGGTTGGTTTGGGCGAGCACGGCGTTGGTCACAACAAGTCCGACACCGGACAGGATGCTGGCGTTACCGAGCACCCCGAGGCTTCGCTGGATCCGGGCAGCACTACGGGGGGTCTCCTCGGCTGGCTTCACGCCACTCTCCACGGGGACCGCGCCATCGGGAGCCTGACGAGCCAGTCGCCCGCCCAGGATGCCGCTCACCGCGCCAAGCAGGATGGTCGAGGCCACAAAGCCGTCCTTGATCCGGGCCAGCGACCGCTCGCGCTCAGAGAGGCGGTCGGGACGCGCCTCGGTCGCGCGGGCAGCTCCCCAGCCGAGTCCGACAGCCGCCAATGAGATCGCGTTGATCAGGTTGTAGGAGTTCCAGGCGGTGTTCGCCACCTTGCCGCGATCAGCTTTGCTCGGGATCGTTCGCACGGCGGGGTTGAGCGCAAACTTGCCGTACATGGTCCCGCCGAGATAGCTGGCAAGGCCCCAGTCGTGAGCTGCGCGGGTGGTTTGGGCAAGGGTGTCGTTGACCATCGTTTCCTCTTCCTCTCGATTACCACCACGGTCTCCGGCTAAGGGCTGCGCAAACCGACTTGCGTGACGCATTCAGGACGGGCCCACGATTGTGGCCCTCGCAAAGCGTGTCGAGCGGGCCGCAGCCCACGAAGCCGAGCCGGAGTGCTCACGTGGCCCTAACGGTTGAACGGTATGGTCTCTTGCCCGCTTACCCGAAGTGCTCGAGATCGTCGAAGCCGCAAACAGAGCGTACTAGTATGGCTCCGGCTCCCGCTGCGCCAAACCCTGATGATCGGCGGCTGGCATCACGTGGTGCTGACAAGAACGGCGGCGACGTGGCCTTCTACATCGACGGCGCGCTCGTCCACTCGGGCACCGGCGCGGCGAACAGCGCGGCGGGCACTCCATGGCATCTGATGCGCAACAGGACCTACGACCCGCGATGGCGGCGGTGCTTCGATCCACTGCTGCCGCGATGGATCGGCAGCGAGCGCGCCTGATGCCCCGAGCGACGTTTGCCCTGTGCGCGAGCGTCTGTCTCGGCCTGCCGGCGCTGCCGGCGTCGGTGTCGGCCGCCGGGGTCGGTGGCGTGACGCGTATCTCCGATAGGGAGGAGCAGCGCTCCTGCGACTACGCGACCCGGCAGGGCTCGGCCACAGAGCGCAGGAGCCACGCGGCCGCGTGCGATCGCGTCCGTTTCTCGAGCGCCCGCTCTCTCGGGCAGCCGCCGCCCGTCACCTACCAGAACCCCGTCTACGACTTCTCCTTCCCCGATCCGGGCGTGCTCCAGAGCGGTGCGAGCGACTACTACGCCTACGCCACGGGTAGCGGCTTCCCGGTGCTCCACTCGACGGACCTCGTCCACTGGGAGTCGCTCGGCGAAGCGCTCCCCACCCGTCCCTCCTGGGTCGTGCCGACTGGCGACTCCCACCCCTGGGCACCGAGCGTTCTCCGCTCGCCGAGCGCCTGTCCTGGGACTCAGTCGCCCGGCTGCTATCTCCTCTACTACACCGGTCTCAGCGGCCTGCACAGTCCGGCGACCCACTGCGTGGCGGTGGCATGGTCGCCAACGCCGGCCGGCCCGTTCAACGATCTAGGGCCGATCCAGGCGGCCGGTGGGACGGTCGACGGAAGCGGCCGGCCCGCGGGCTGCGGCGACGATGCCGGCTACAGCAACATCGACCCGGCACCGTTCGTCGATTCAAACGGCGACAGCTATCTCTACCTGACCGCGAATCGCCGCTGCGACACGCCGACGACAGCGGACTGCCCGCTGGCACCCACCATTTCCGTCGTTCCCCTCACGGGAGACCTCATGCGGTCGGTGGCGCCGCGAACGCCCTTGCTCGCCGGCACTGCCGGCACCTGGGAGCACGAATCCGGACAGCCGCCAAAGGTCGAGAATCCCTGGACCGAGAAGCGGGGCTCGACCTACTACCTGTTCTACTCTGGCGGCGACTACCGCGGCGCCTACGGCATGGGCTATGCGACGGCGTCCTCTCCCACCGGCCCGTTTGCCAGGGCGCCCACCAATCCGATCCTGCGCCAGACCGCGGATGTCCTGAGCCCCGGTGGGGGCTCGGTGACCAAGGGTCCGGGGGGCGGCGACTGGATGGTCTACCACGGGCGCGCCGGCAGCTATACGGCTCCGCGCACGCTTCGGATCGATCCGCTCCTCTGGCAGAGCGATGGGTCTGTCACGGTCGCGGGGCCAACCACCGGGCCGCAGCCGAGCAGCACCCAGGCGGTTGACACCCCGGCTGCTCCCCCGCCGCAGCTCGCTCCGACGCCACTCACTACACGCCCGACGCCCGATCAGATCAACGCCGCGCTGGCAGCCGACCTCACGGTGATCGCTCGGCATCTACGCCGACTAGGGATCGGGAACCTGGTTCGGCGGCGAGGCTTCATGGCGCGAGCACTCGACGCACTGCTAGCAGGCACGTTCTCCGCGACTCTGACCGGTGCACGGCGCAGGCCCGGAGGGGCACTGAGGGTAGTCCTCGCGAAGGGCTCGCGCTCGGTCTCTCGGGCCGGCCGCTACGCCTTGAGAGTGAAGCTGACCCGCCGCGGTAAGCGCTTGCTTCTCGGCGACCGACTCGCGAAGGTCGCTCTGGTAATCAGATTCCGCGACATCTTCGGTCGAACCGCGACGCAACGTACGTCGATCGAACTGCGCAAGTAGCACGTCAAAGACGGAACCTCCGGCGAACGGCGGCCTACGCCGGCGGGCGCCCGTGGCAGCTGCCGTTTGCCTGGTCCAGCACCGTGCCGTTCTCTCCGACAAAGCGGGCCTCGTAGCCGGCTGGGGCAAGCTCCAGCTCGAGCACCCCGAAGCCCGCCGCGTTCGGCAGTCTGAACTCGCTCCCGGTCGCGAACGGGGACACCGGGTCAGCGAAGCGGCGGTCCTTGCCACCCGTGCCCACCACGAACTCGCGCACGCCGAACTCCGGATCCACGCCGCCCTCGGCGTCGATCGGAGCGAAGCGCTCGTAGGCGTGCGAATGGCCGGCCAGCACGAGCTCAGCGCCGCCGTCGTGCAGGGCGTCGTAGACGGCGCGCAACTCGGGATGCGAGCCCGGGAAGGCAGATGCGTAGCGCGGGTGGTGCCAGTAGGCGAGCACGCACCGGTCGGGCGGCTGGGAAGCGAGCAGCGCCCGCAACCAGACCTCCTGCTCGCTGCCGAGCTTGCACGAGACCGGGTAGCAGTCGTCCTCGAGGGCGTTGTCGCTGCGCCGGGTGTACTCGAGCGCACCGGTGTTGATGACGATCGCGAGCCAACTTCCGACGCTGTAGCTGTAGTACCCCTTGGCGGGGTCGCCCGCGAGCGCGCCGAAGTACTGGAAGTGGCCGGCTGCCTCCGTGCGGTTCGGCGAGGCGAGGTACTCGTGATTGCCCGTCGCGGGGCGGGTGATCGACTTGAAGCGGCCCCAGGTCGGGTCATACGACGCGAGGTAGTCGGACAACGTCGCGATCTCATACTGGCCGTCGCCCAAGGTCGCTACGGCATCGGGGTCGAGCGCAAGCACCCGGTCGGAGACCGGCCCGTGCCGACATTTCAGCGGCTCGTTGAACACATCGGTGGGCCGGCAGGCGATGTCGCCGGCGGCGACCAGCCTCGTCGGCGGCGGTGGGGCGCTCGACAGCGGAGGGGCCGCTGGCGCCGGAGGCGCCTCCCCAGCGGGCGCAGGCGGGAAGGCCGGGGGCGCCGGGCGAGCGGGCGCGGGCGAGATCCGAAAGCGCACTCTCGCCACCCGGCGCCCCGCCCTCACCGCAACCGTGTAGACGCCGGGCTCGCGCGCCGGCACACGAAACCAAGACCGCAGACTACCGTCACGGCGGGTACGCACCACTCGCAGCCGCCGGCCGCCGAACGTGATCCGCGCCCTAACCCGCGAGCCCAGGCGCCGTGCCCGCAGCCTCACCCGCCGGCCCGGCGGGCCGGTGGCGGTCGACAGCCTCAACGCAAGACCCGGCGCGCTACTTGGCCCGGCAGTGAGCGGCGTGAACGCCGCGGGCAGATCATGCGCCTGCGCACGGGGTGAGTGTGCGCCCAGCGCGCCGACCACGGCCACCGCCGCCACGAGCGCTCCGAGGTGCCATGCCGGCCTCCGCACCCTCCAAGCGAAGCAGACCCGCGCGACCGCGTCCAACGCAAACCACGCATCGAGAGTCCGAGATCGTGCGGAGCGCGCACGGATGTCGCACTACGCCACGAGCTGATATCGCTGGACTATCTGAGCGTCGCTACAAACGTGACACGGCCAGGTCTGCTTCCAGTAGGGGTTCCAGCCCCGCTGGCCCTGCAGCGAGCGCCACAACGACGAAGGGCCCGCCTGAGCGGGCCCTTCGTTAGGTAGCGGGGGCGGGATTCGAACCCGCGACCTTCGGGTTATGAGCCCCCTCCGGGCGTCACGAGCATCAGCCCGCCGAGCTGGGCCGGGTGACCCACGATCTTGCCCTGGATCACCCCGGACCCAAGAGCGCGCTTGAGGCCTCGCGCCAGCATCCTCGGGCCGACGAGCTCGCCGACCGTGGCCACCTTCGTCCCGGCTGCCTCGTACGCGCGCCGGTCGGTGTCCACCAGCAGGTCGATGTCGAGCTCGAACTCCCGGCGAAACCAGGCGGCGTTGGCCGGAGTGCCCTGGCCGATGACGGCCAGCAGCGCGCCGGCCGCGGCGAAGCTCTCACGGTCGCGGTTCAACTGGACCGCGTGGTCCCGGCAGAACGTTCAGCCGTAGTGGCGAAGAAAGACGAGCAGGGCCGGGTTCTCCGACCACACGTCTCCGAGCCGTACGTCCCGGCCGCACCAGTCACGCAGGACGATGTCCTCGAGCGCCCTGGCATCGGTGGGCGGCTGCACCTCCTGTCGCGTCTTGGCGATGCCGAACACGCTACGAGGGTAGCGTTGGCCCGCATGGGACAGGGGCAACGGATCGCGGTGGCCGACCTCGGCACCAACTCGACACGCCTGTTGGTGGCCGACGCCGGCCCGAGTGGTGCGCTGGAAGAGGTCACCCGCCAAACGCAGGTGACGCGGCTGGGCGATCGGGTCGATGCCACGGGCAGGCTTGCCGAGGAGGCGATGGAGCGAGTCTTCGCCACGCTGGCTCGCTATCGCGACATCGCCGAGGAGCACGGCGCCGAACGCATGGTCGGGGTGGCCACCAGTGCCGTCCGTGACGCCGACAACGGCCGGGAGTTCGAGCGAGAGCTGCGCGAGCGCTCCGGTTTCGACATCCGGGCGATCAGCGGCGAGGAGGAAGCGCGCCTCACCTTCCTCGGGGCTACGGCCGCCAGGGACGGCGCCGAGCCCACGCTCATCGTGGACATCGGCGGGGGAAGCACGGAGTACGTGGTGGGCCGGCCGGGTGAGGCGCCGGAGTTCCACGTGTCCACGCGCCTCGGTTCGGTCAGGCAGACAGAGCGCCACATCTCGAGCGATCCGCCCACGCCCGAAGAGGTCGAGGCGCTGGCCCGCGCGGCCGGCGAGATCGTGGCCGCCGACAACCCGGCGGAGGTCCGTGCCGCCGTCAACGAGGGCATCGCCGTGGCGGGCACCGCCACTACGCTCGCCGCGATCGACCAGGGGCTCGACTCCTACGTGCCATCCCGGACCCACGGCTACCGACTGAGGCTGGCGAGGTGTGAGGCCATGCTCGAGCGCCTGGCCGCGGTCTCGTTGCCTGAGCGCCGCGAGGTGCCCGGGCTTCACCCCGATCGCGCTCCCACGATCGTCGCGGGCGCGGTCATCATCGTGGAGTCGATGCGCGCTTTCGGACTTGAGTCGATGGAGGCAAGCGAGGCCGACATCCTCCACGGAGTGGCCCTGGAAGCGCGAGACCGAGGGTTAGGGGCTCGGGGGGAGACGGGTTAGCCGAAGGTTTTAGTGCGCATCCCCCCTCGGGTAGCTATAGTAGGAATCGCTGGGTACGAAGAAGTCGCGCGGTCAACCCGCCGGCCCTCCATTTGCCCAGCACATAGGTTTGGGCGATAGCCGTTTTTACGGCGCCTCCCGCCGCCCGGACCACAAGGCCCTTCAAGGCACGTACCCCTGCCCGTCCTGATGGGGCCGTCACGAAACCGCCCGCGCAAGCGGGCGGTTTCTGTTTGTGGCAGCGGTTCCCTCAGGCCAGGTTCGAGCGCCGCGGATAGCCCGGGCCCGTCCCGAGACAGCCGAACGGCCAGGGTCCATCCAGCAGCCGGGCCGGTAGGTGTCGATGACCCTGCCGGCATAGGAGACGAAGTCCCCGCCGTCGACGATCACCACGGCGTCACGCTCGAGCACCTTCGCCATTTCGATTCTCGTAGGAGGCTCGTCGTCCCGGCCCGGTAGCTGCCGCGTTACGAAGTCGCTGGGACCTCCCATCACTCCTCAGGAAGCGCCAGGTCGTCGAGCACCTTCTGGGCGTCGGGAAATGGATGTTGGTCCGGCCGCTCCAAGACGGAAGGCCGCATGGCGACCACAGCGATCGCGCCAGCGATCTATGCTGCTGAGCGACGCCGCTCTTCGAGCAGAAGCGGCCGATCTGCTGCAGGACATGGCGCCGCAAGTTCCAGGCGCTGATCGACGGCACGGGTGCGGCAGCGACGTTCTCACCGGAATTGGCTCAACGGGCCAATGACTTCCTCTACAGCCTAGCTGCGGCTGATGACAGAAGCGGTGGCGGCGCGCTCGCCGGCGCGATTCGAGTAGAAACGCCTAAGGTCGACTCTTGCCATTGGCGGGGATGTCGCTCGATCAGGCGTGGACGGAGGCGAACCGTCGCCTTGGCGAGTCGTCGGGAGGCTCCAGAGACCCGGACCCAGGAGATACAACGTCACTCCGCTAAAAGCCATGCGACGAACTACTTGGATTGTCACTGCCCCGCTGGGTACCTTGTTACCAGGGTGTGCCGGTGCAGACGAGGCCGCAACGCGAGTGCTCGTCGACTATCGCCAGGAGGGCGGCCTTGCCGGGCGAATGGATCACCTTGTGGTGCACCGCACCGGGCGGGCCACGCTCACCACTAGGCGGCTCACCAGACAGGTTTTCCGCCTTCCAGCGTCTACGCTTCGTCGTTTACGTTCCTCTTTGAGGAATGCGCGCTTCGATCAGCTCCGAGCAAATTCTGACTCCGACACACGGGGCTACGACCTGCTTCACAACGAGATCCGACATGAGGGGCGAACGGTACGCGCAGATGAGGTTGTTGCTCCTAGCCGCCTTAGACCTGTCCTAAGGCTGCTCGGAGCGATCATCGAGCGACGTGAACGGGAGCGTTTGCGGCGCTGACGCGGGGCGATCGCGGGCGGAAGCTCGCCGGCAATCACGAGCGCGCGACCGATCGAGCTGCTCGAGCTCCAGCGCCGAGGCCTTCGGGCCGAGCGCGCTGTGGCCGTCGACGTCAACCCGCAGCTGGCCGAGCAGGCCGTCGATGTAGCGGCGCCATGCAGCGAGGTGGTGGCCTGCTGCCCCGCGGCCATGGCTAGCGGATCACCATCTGTCCGAGCGCTTGGTCGATTGCGCGCAAGATCTCCTCGCTCAGCTCGAGGCCTACCGCGGCGAAGTTCTCCTCCACCTGCGCGGGCCGCGACGCGCCCACGATCGCGCTGGATACGTTCTGCTCGCGCAGGACCCAGGCGATCGCGAGCTGGGCCATGCTCACGCCCAGGCCCTCGGCGATCGGGCGCAGCCGCTGCACCGCCTCGAGCACGTCGTCGCGCATCAACCACCTCATGAAGCCGGCGTCGGGCCCGGTGGCGCGGCTGCCCTCAGGGGGTGCCTCGCCCGGCCTGTACTTGCCCGTCAGCACGCCCTGCGCGAGCGGTGCCCAGACGATCTGCCCGATCCCGAGCTGCTTCGAGAGCGGCACGACCTCGCTCTCTATCACGCGGTAGAGCATCGAGTACTGCGGCTGGTTCGACACGATCGGGTCAAACCCACGCTCGGCCTGGATCCGCCGCGCCTCGTCGAGGAGCTCTGCCGGCCACTCGGACACGCCCACGTACAGGACCTTGCCCTGGCGGACGAGATCGTCGAGTGCGCGCAGGGTCTCCTCGAGCGGCGTCTCGGGATCGGGGCGGTGGCACTGGTAGAGGTCGACGTAGTCCACGCCGAGCCTGGCGAGCGAGCGCTCGCACTGCTCGAAGATGTGCTTGCGCGAGAGGCCCCGGTCGTTCGGGCCCGTGCCCATCGCGAAGTACACCTTGGTGGCGAGCACGTATTCGTCGCGGTCGATGCCCCTGAGCGCGCGCCCCACCACCTGCTCGGCCTCACCGTGGCGGTAGATGTTGGCGGTGTCGAAGAAGTTGCACCCGAGCTCATAGGCCCGGTGGATGCACGCCACCGCCGCCTCGTCCTCGACCGTGCCGCCGTAGGTGAGCCAGGAGCCGAGGGCGATCTCCGACACCCGCAGGCCGGTCGCGCCGAGGTGTCTGTAGTTCATCGCCGGCAGGGTAACGCCAGGCCGTCCGCCCCCGCCCATGGGCTGACCAGCCACAACGCGCACCTTCCCTGCGCACGGCGGCCCGGATCTAGCCGACGGTCCTCACAGGGTGACTCGTGGTGCGGCGCTCGATCCGGTGACCTCGGGCCGGCTCGTAGCTGCCGGCAGGGGCCAGACGTGCTCGCTTGGCAGGATGACCCCGATCTGCTCCCCGACGCGAGGAGCGTCCGGCGGGGGCACGTGCGCTCGCAGGCGCTGTCCTCCACACTCGACGACGACCCGTACGTGATCGCCGGCGTACACGGCCTCGACCACGATGCCGCGCCGACCGCCCTCGCGCTCCAGGCGAACGTGCTCAGGGCGGATCGCCAGTGTCTCCGCGCCGCTTGGGATGAGGTTCGACACGCCGAAGAAGCGGGCGACCGCCGCGCTGACAGGGCGCTCGAAAAGCGTGCGTGGCTCACCGTGTTGCACGATCAGCCCTTCGAGCATCAGTGCTATCCGCTGGCCGAGCTCCGCCGCCTCGGAGCGGTCGTGGGTGACGATGACCGTGGTGAGCCGGCGCTGCTGCTGCAGCTCGACGATCACCCGGCGCAGGGCGGCGCGGCGACTGGGATCGAGCGCGGTCAGAGGCTCGTCGAGCAGCAGCAGTCGCGGGTTTGCGCACAGGGCCCGCGCGAGCGCGACGCGCTGCTGCTCTCCGCCCGATAGGCCCTGCACGCGGCGGTCGGCCAGACCGCCGAGGCCGACTTCCTCGAGCTGGGCCGCTGCGGTCCGGCGACGCTCGCGCCGGCCGACCCCGGCGGCCCGCAGCGCCAGCGCGACGTTGTCCTGGACGTCGATGTGGGGCAGCAGGCGCGGTTCCTGGAAGACCACCGCGATTCCGCGCCGGTGCACGGCGCGAGCGTGGATCGGCTCGCCGCCAAGGCGGACCTCGCCGGCGTCGATGTCCTGCAGGCCGCTTATCGCCCGCAGCAGCGTCGTCTTCCCCGCTCCGGAAGGACCGACGAGCGCGGTACGAGACCCGGCGGGGACCGTCAGCGACAGCCCGCGCAGAACCGGGCTGTCGCCCGGGGAGACCGACAGATCACGACAGTCAAGCTCGTGACCGCTCACAGGGGCATCCTCCCAGCGCGGGTCGCAGCGGCGAGCACGCCGACGGCGGGGGCGAGGAAGAGCAGGGCCAGCGTGGCGGCCACCTGCGGGTCGGCGCCGACGAACGGCAGCAACACGACCGGCAGCATCGGGCGGCCGCCACCGAGGGCCAGGCTCGTGCCGTAGTCGCTCCAGGAAACGAGAAAGCCGATCAGGGCGGAAGCGCCGACGGTCGGCGCGGCCGCGGGCAGCGTTACCCACAGCAGCCGCCGGAAGGGTGAGAGGCCGTTGACCCGGGCGACCTCCTCGAGCGCGGTGAGCCGCGGACCGAACCCCGACAGGAGCACCAAGACCACGTAAGGCAGCACGAACGTCAGGTGGCCGGCCACCAGCGCGGGCAGGGTGCCATCGAGCCCAAGACGGATGAACCACTCGGTCAGCCCGGTACCGACCGCGTAGCTGGGTACGAGCAGCGGCATCGCCAGCAGCAGGAAGACCGGCGCGGGGTGACGTAGGCGGCGCTCGCCGAGCACTCGCGCGGCCGGCCAGGCGAGCACGAGCGCCACCATCGCCGTCGCCACGGCGACGAGCAGCGAGTTGCCGAACGCCTCCGCGCTCGAACCCGAGAACGCGATCTGCACCCCCCGCAGGCCGAGCTGCTGAGGAACCAGCGCCGGCGCTCGCCACTCGTCGGCGAAGGCGCGCACGACGAGCGCCAGCAGTGGGGCGCTCGCCAGGAGGGCGGCCACCCCGGCCGCTCGCCCTGAGAGGCGGTCAGCCACCTTGGGGGTCCCGGGCGGCGCGCACGGCGATCGCGGCGAGGGCGATCGACGCCACCGCTGAGAGCAGGAGCGCGGCGGCTGCGGTGCTCTGGCCGGAGACCAGGTCGCCCTGGGTGGCCTCGCGTGCGTACTCGGCGATGGTGGGCGGGTTGGAGGGCCCCACCGCCAGCGGCACCTCGAAGGCGCCGAGCGCGAACGCCAACACCACGATCGACCCAACCACCAGCGGCGAGCGCACCGTCGGCCACGTGACCCAGCGGAGGCGCTGGAATGGTGTGAGGCCCAGCGCGGCGGCCGCCTCGTCGGATTCCTGGTGACCGCGGCCGAGTGCGGCGAGCACCAGCAGGAGGAGGAACGGCGCCTCCTTGTAGACGTAGACCAGCACGATGCCCATCCCGGCCGGGTCGCGCACGGGAGTGACCGGCAGCCCGCCAAGAGCCCGATCGGCAAGGCCGCCCGGAGCCAGCCACACCACGGCGACCGTGGCCACGAGCAGATGCGGCACGGGCACCGGCAGGGCGAGCAGGATGCGGACCAGCGCTCCGCGGCGCCGCACCGCCAGCGCGAGCCCGAGCGCGACCAGGGCCGCCAGGGCCGTGCTGAGGAGCGCGGTGCGCACGGTGAACAGGACGGCGTCGGCGAACAAGGGATCGTCGAATAGGTCGCGCCAGGCCTCGAGGGTGGGACCCTGTCCCAGGGGTACGAGGCTGACTCGCGCGGCGCCGATGATCGCTCCGCCGAATAGCAGCGCCAGCGCAGCCAGCGACGGAGCCAGGAGGGCCGCATCTCGCGCCCCGGCACGCCATCGCGCCCCGGCACGCCATCGCGTCCCCGTCACGGCGACTGCCGCAGCACCTCGAGCGTCCAGCGCTTCTCGAGGTCCTCGACGCGGTTGGCCGGTAGCTCGGCGAGGGTGCGCCCGTAGTCGGAGAGGAGGTACTTGCTGTCTTCTGTCTCAGCGAACAGCCCTCGCCGGCCGGCCAGGCGATCGAGGTCGAGGACCGTGGGGTTCCCGATCGAGTCGGGGTCCGCCTTGGCCGCCTGGAGCCGGGGGGTGAGGAGCAGGTCAGCGATCACCTGGGCACCCTCACGGTGGGCGGCGTTGGCGGGGATCGTCACGAACGACGTGTTCTGCAGCGAGCCGTCGGCGAGGCTGAATGGCCGGGCCGTCCGCGGGAACTGCCCCTTGCGGACCCCCGAGTTCACGAACGCCGGGTCGTAGGACATCGCGAAGTCGACCTGCCCGTCGCCGAACAGCCGGCTTAGCTCCGCCTCGGACTTCGGGTAGGTCTCGCCGCGGCGGTAGGAGACCGAGCGCAGCTCCCTCAGGTAGGCAAAGGCAGCGTCCTCGCCCTTGGCCGCGACGACCTGGCGCACGAACGCCGACCCGGTGAAGTCCGGGGGAGCCGGGTAGGTGACACGCCCGGGGTGCTCCCTTGCGAAGGCGAGCAGCCCATCGAGGTCGCGCGGCGGGGTGCGCACACGATCGCTGTCGTGGGCGAAGACGAACGCCGCGCGCTGCCATGGCGACTCCTGGCCCTCAACGGGCACCTGGAAGTCGGTGCGGATCGTCGGGTCCTTGGGGTCGAGATAGCGCGAGTTGGGCAAGCCCTTCGCCCAGCTCTTCAGCCACAGGCCTGCCTTCTTGCCGCCGGCGAAGTTCTCGCCGTTGATCCAGATGAGGTCGACGCTGCCGTTGCTGGTCTTCCCCGCGCGGCGCTCGGCGACCACGCGCTGGACGGCGTCCGCGGTATCGACGACAGGCACCCGCTCGACCCTGACGCCCAACTTGCGGGCCGCCGGGGCCACCGTGTCGTCCACGTAGGCGTTCACCTTGTCATCACCCCCGTACATCCACCAGCGAACGGTCTGACCGCGGGCGGCCGCGAGCGTGGGGGCGAACCCCGCCGCCGTCGGCTTGCCCGCCGCCCGACCCGTACCCACGTCCGAGTCGCCCCCGCCGCAAGCGGCAAGGGCCACACCAACCAGCGTCACGGCGGTGACCGAAGCAAGGAAGCGAAGCGACATGCCCTCTCATGACTCGCAGGCGGTAAGGAGGACCCCAGCCTACGGCGTCCCCGGCATGAGACCCAGCACCGGCCGAAAGGGTTCAGGTTTGACCATCGGCAGCCGAACCGTTCCGGAGCCGAGGTCGCTCGCGCCCTCGGACGCGAGCGATTGCGAGCGCGGCTGGGTCACCGTACCGACACAGTGGATCGCTGGGTGAGAAGCCGTGGCTTGCTGGGCGTCGTCACGCTGCGTCTGGTTCCGGTCGTGCCGTTCAACGTCCTCAACTACGCTTTCGGCCTGTCCACGGTCGAGCGGCGCAACCACGTGATCGGGACCGGGATCGGGATCGTTCCCGGCACGGTTGCCTTTGTGGCGCTCGGCAGCTCGATCGCCGATCCGGGCTCCACCGCGTTCCTCGCATCGCTCGCCGCGGCCCTCCTGCTCAGCGCCGTCTCGACGCTTCGCGCGCGTACAGCCTCGCCGCCGCCCTCGAGGACGTGACCGCGTCGGCTCGTGTCCCGGCGGCGGTCGCGGGCCTCCTGTCGCGGATGAGCCGGCTCTGGCAGGAGTCGCGTCCCAGCCATCCCGATACAGAGGTGGCGCTCGCCCGGCGCTGGTCAGAGTTGCCCCGGCACGTGCGCTCGGACGCCCAGCTCCTCGGGCGCCGCACCGTCGGCTGTGAGGGGACGCATGGGGTGTTCCCACGTTGCAACCTCGCCTGCACACCCTGCTATCACGCCAAGGAGGCTCAGCGGGTACGTACCGACGGCGGGCACACGGTGGCCGAGGTGACCCGCCAGATGGCTTTCATGCGCACAATTCGCGGCACCGGGCAGCACGCGCAGCTCATAGGCGGTGAGGTCAGCCTGCTCAGCCCAGGTGACCACGCCCGGGCGCTGCAGGCCATGCAGCGACGCGGCCGCAAGCCGATGAGCATGACCCACGGCGACTTCGACTACGACTACCTCCGGAGTCTGGCGCTCGATCCCGACGGCCATCCGCGATTCACTCAGCTGCGTATGGCCGCCCACGTGGACGCGCTCATGCTCGGCCGGCGCGCCGTTCCGCGCCCCGGGTGCGAGGCGGAACTGCACGAGGAGCGCCGACGCATCGTCGCGATGTTCGAGCGCCTGCGTGACGAGCACGGGGTGCGGTTCGACCTCGCCCACAACATGACCGTGACGCCATCGAACCTGGCCGAGGTCGCGGAGGTGGCCCGGACGGTCATGAGGCTCGGGTTCGGGATGGCCTCCTTCCAGCCCGCCGCTCACGTAGGCAACCCCAGGCGCTGGCGGGAGGACTACCGCTCGCTGAGTCTTGACGACATATGGGCGCAGCTCGAGACCGGCGCGGGGACTCGCCTTCCCTGGCGGCATCTGCAGATGGGCGACGCGCGTTGCAACCGCGCGGCCTACGGGCTGATCGCCAGGGGGCGATGGTTCGCATGGCTCGATGACAGGGACACACGTGACCTGCAAACCCGTGACCGCTTCCTAGCCGCCTTCGGCGGGATGGACTTCGACCGCCCGCGCGCCACGCTGGCACTGGCCCTGACCCGCGTGCTCGTCCGCCGTCCGCAAGTCGCAGGGACAGCGGCCGCCTGGGCATTGAGGTTCGTACGGCGAGTCGGGGCTCGCCGGCTGCTCATCGGCAGACCACGCGCGTTCACCTTCGTCGTGCACGCCTTCATCGACGCGGCGCTCGTGCAGCCCGCATGGGAGGCAATGGAACGCGGTGAGACGGCCGACGATCCCGAAGTGCGGGCCGCCCAGGAGCGCCTGCAGGCTTGCTCCTATGCAATGGCTCACCCGGAAGAGGACCGGATCGTCCCGGCGTGCGTCCAGCACTCGGTCCTCGACCCTGTAG
>JAUJNT010000002.1:552381-579355 GCA_030448005.1 Thermoleophilaceae bacterium | reverse complement strand
GAAGAGGACCGGATCGTCCCGGCGTGCGTCCAGCACTCGGTCCTCGACCCTGTAGAGAACCTCCGGCTCGCGCAACTGCTGCGCTGTGAGCAGGATGATCGCCGTTGAGCATGGGTCTCCTTTGAGTCTCAGCGTGTCGGTGTCGTGAGGCGACGGGCTCCGAGGGCGAGCCGGGCGAGGGTGCGCGGCAGGGGCTGAGCGTACTTCTGGCGCAGATACTCGTCGGCCGCGCGAGCGGGTCCCTCTGCCATCGTGGGATACGCGTGGACTGTCGTCGATACGGCATCGATCCGATCGCCGTGCTTCACGCGCGCGGTGAGCTCGGCGATGACCTCGCCGGCGGCGCGGCCAACGACGGTGGCGCCGACCAGACGGCTGCGGCGGTCCCCGACGAGCAGGCAGAAGCCGACCGGGCGGCCGTCCGTGACGGCGCGGTCAAGGACGGCGAGATCGCTTCGCGCGACCCTGACAGCGTCGCCGTGGCGCTCGCGAGCTTCCGCGAGCGTGAGCCCGACGTGTGCCACCTCCGGGCGGGTGAAGGTCACCCAGGGAAGCACCGGGTCGGCGCGGCGCCGGGTCCCGAACAGGGCATTGACCGTCGCAACCCGCGCGTGGTGTGCGGCGACGTGGGTGAAGGGCATCCTGCCGGTGACGTCCCCGACGGCGAACACGTGGCGCGCGCTGGTGCGCAGGTCGCCCGCGACTGGAATATCGCCGCGCTCGTCGGCCCTGACCCCGAGCGTGTCGAGACCGATGCCCCCCGTACGCGCGCGCCGTCCGACGGCTAGGAGGAGCGCGTCGAACGGTAGGACCGCTCGGCCGCCAGGTCCCTCGACCACGAGGCGGCCCCGGCCGTTCTCGTCGCGACGCACCTCGACGGCACGCGTGCGGAGGCGAAGCGCAATGCCCTCGACCGCAAGCTGCTCGGCGACGGTCGTGGCGGCCTCAGGCTCGTCCTTGGGCAGCAGCCGGTCGGCGACATCCACGATCGTGACTTGCGCCGCGAGCCTCCCGAAGGCCTGTCCGAGCTCGCACCCGATGGGTCCACCGCCGAGCACCACCAGTCGCTTCGGGAGTTCGCGGAGCTCCCAGATCGTGTCGGAGGTCAGGGCGTTGGCGCCCTCCATCCCGGGGATCGCCGGTACGACGGGAGCGGCTCCCGTGGCCACGATGGCAGACCGGAAGCGCACCTGGAGAGCGTCCACGGTCATCGTGTGGGAATCGGTGAACGCGCCCGAACCCTCGATCACATCGACCCCCGCCTCGCGCAGGCGCTGCGGTGAATCCTGCGGCTCGATCTCGGCGATCACCCTCTGCACCCGCCCCATCACCCGGCCTAGGTCGACGGAATCGAGCCGCGCCCCGAGCCCGTAATCCTGCGCGCATCGAACACCATGGGCGAGGTCCGCGGCGGCGATCAGGCTCTTGGAGGGCACGCACCCCGTCCACAGGCAGTCTCCCCCGGGTCGCTCGCGCTCCACCAGAGCCACGCGCGCGCCGGCGCCCGCCGCCACCTGGGCCGACACCAGGCCACCCGTCCCGCCGCCGAGAACCACCAGGTCATAGGGGGGCGTGCCTCTCAAGCGCATGCCCCCGAGACCCGCCGCTCGACGGACCGGTTCAGGACGTCCGATGCTCGTCCGACCGCAGCGCGTCGAGCACGTCGGGCACCACGCTTGCTCGTCTGGAGCCGCGCAGACCCGCCAGGCTGCTGATCGTCCGCCGAAGCGAGTCGAGCATCTCCCGGCACTTGGGACACAAGTGGGTGTGGTCGCGCACTCTCCGTGCCGCATCGGCCTCGAGCTCCCCGTCGAGGTAGCCCGACGCGTGCCTCACCGTGAACCGGTGGTCGCGGCCAAAACGGATCGGGTGTCGCATCGCGCGCCACATGTCCGATCAAAGGTACTTCGCCACGGCGTCGCGGACGCTCATGCGTGCCCGGTGCAGGCGGCTCTTGAAGGCGGCTGGTTTCAGGCCCATGATCGCCGCGGCTTCGTCGGTTGAAAGCCCTTCGATGTCTCGCAAGACCAGAGCCGTACGGTAGTCGGGATGCAGAGCGCGGACGGCCGCCTCCAGGGCGGTTTGCAGATCGCGCTGCTCGCTACGCCCTTCCGGTCCCGCTGCGGGATCCCGTGGCTCTTGGGTCAAACCCTCGAGTGAGCGTTGCGAGGCGGCGTTCGCGGTCCGTTTGAGGCGTCGGTTGGCCTCGTTGACCCCGATCCGGTACAGCCAGGTAAAGAACTGCGCATCCCCTTTGAATCCACTGACCCCACGCCAGGCTCGCAGGAATGTCTCCTGCGTGATCTCCTGCGCCTCGGGGTCGTCGTTGACGAGCCGGCGGACGACGGCGTGCAACCTGTCCGCGTGACGGCGCACGAGCTCCTCGAACGCACCCGCGTCGCCCTGCTGGGCCCGGGCGACCAGCGCATCGTCAGGGCTCTCGGTAGCCATCGTTTACCGCATCATGCCGTGCCCGATCATACGAGCGACGTGCCCGCCAGAGCGAGGGCCGGCCGCGGCTGCAGGTGCGGCTACGGCGCACTCCCTGGACGCCGGACGTCCGTCACCTCGCCGTGCTCAGGTACTGCAAGACCCCATCGGCCCGAGAGCTCTCCGCGCGGCCGCTGCCACCCGCCCCGAGCAGAAGCCGGCGAAGATGCAGAAGGTCGCGCAACACCGGCCCACACTCCGGGCAGAGATCGGCGTGCGCCTGGAGGCGCAGGCGTTGCCGCGAGGTGAGCTCGTCGTCGAGCATCGCCGGCAGATGCCGCTGTGAGAACCGGTGTTCGCGGAGCATCCGCCAGCTCGTCATGCCCACTGGGACCCGCCGGCCGCCGTAACGATTCGCCTGAACCGCCCACGTGCTCGGCATTGTCAGCCCGTACCGCGCGGCTGAGACGGTAGAGCCGGTCACGGCCGCTGCCACCGAACAGGCGGTCCTTGCCCGCGTTGCCACGTAGGATGCGGCTTCGATGAGGCGCGGGCTCAGAGGGTTCACTCAACTACGCCCCCGGCCTGTCCACGGTCGAGCGGCGCACACACGTGATCGGGACCGCGATTGGGATCCTCCCAGGCACGGCTCCTGCGTCCCGGCCGTCCGATACCGACGCGGCGCTGCTCGGAGTTGCCTGAGCACGTGCGCTCACCCATGCCCTGGACGGGATCGCGGCACGCGCGACAGCCCCCACCAGAGCGGAACGTGACCCGGACGGGCTCGTCGACGCGGCCCTCCGCCGCGATGCGGGATGCGCCCTGATGCTCGACGCACGAGCGCGCGCCCTTTACAGGCCCGGCATCGACCGGCTGGCCGAGCGGGTGGCCGGGATCGGCATCAGCGCGTCCGCGGTCACCGCCGCCGGTCTGGCGGCGGGCGTCGCGACGTGTATCGCGGTCGCCCTGCAGCACTGGCCGCTCGCCCTGCTGCTGTGGCTGGTCAACCGCACGCTCGACGGGCTCGACGGCGCCGTCGCGCGGCGCGCCCAGCCGACCGACCTCGGCGGGATGCTCGACTTCCTGGCTGACTTCGTCGTCTATGGCGGATTCGTGGTTGGCGTGTCGATCGCGGTCCCGGACGCGCGCGTCGCCTGCACGGTTCTGCTCGCCGCCTATCTGCTCAACAATGTAGCCCTCCTGAGCTTTGCCTCACTGATCGAGAAACGGCGGCTGGCGCTCGGTGACGAGCGGTCGCTGCGCTTCACCACGGGACTGACCGAGGGCACGGAGACGGTCATCGCCTATACAGCGATCTGCCTGCTGCCGGCGCACGCCGGGAGTATCGCGTGGATCTTCGCGGCGATGGTTCTCTTCACCGTCGGCCAGCGCGTGGCGCTGGCGGTACGGGCGCTGGGCGGTCAGGCGGGGCGAGCGCGAATCACGAGCGACGGATAGCCGCCGCGTGGCAAGAGGATTCGGTGTGTCGGGACCATGCCGGCTGCCTCGAGCTCCGCCGTCGGGTCCAGCGGCATGAGTCCGCCCCAGCTCCCGGGGCGAGCCCGTGCCAGCCCGCGCAGCGCGCCGTGCACCAGCCGCCCGCCCGGCGTTCCCCGATCTGCCCACGGGGTCACCACGACCAGCCTCGCGCGCGGTGTGAGTCCAAGCAGGCGGCGCGTCTCTCGGAGCACCCGCCCCCGCTCATCCGGCGCGAGCAGCTGGAGCAGATAGGAGCACGTCACCACGTCGGTCTCGCCGTCCGGCAGCGGCACGTGACGCGCGTCGCCCTGCACGGTTCGCCAGCTCTCGGGGAGCGGGCCGACCCTCGACAGCATCCTCGTGGAGTGGTCGACGCCCACCGCCGTCGCCGGTCGTCGCGGGCGCCTCGCAAGCGCGCGGAGAACGGCGCCGGTGCCGGTCGCCAGGTCCACGAGCCGGTCCTCGGGACCGGGATCGGCGATTCGCAGCGCCGCCGAGATCGCGCGGGCCTCGAGCCATTCCTGCGCGGGATACCGTCCTGCGCGCCCGTCCCACGCGGCCTCCGTGTTCGTGTTAGCTGCCCCGACGCTCACCCGGTGGTGAGGCGACGGGCGCCGTGGGCAAGCCGTGCGATGGTAGGTAGCAGCGGCCGGGCGTATGCCTGGCGTAGATGTTCGTCGGCCGCGCGAGCGGGCCCCTCGGCCATCGGGGGCGCCTCAAGCCTGGTCCGGTTTGAGGATCTGATGCTCGCCTAAGCCAGCGCTTGCTTCCGCGGCGCCGCAGCCAGGCCTTCCCCGTTGCGGGAGAGCACCTCGACCGTCGGGCCGCTGGTCCCGAAGCGCACATGAAGCACCGCCTCCGCGTGGGAGGTGGCCCATCTCTCTGCCTCGGCCACCGCGGCGGCACGGGCTGGGCCCTCGACTCCGCACGCTTCGAGGAACTCATCCGCCAGACCGTCGAGCACCTCGGCGCGATCCACCTCGAGCCGCTCCTCGCGGAAGCCACCGGCGGTCACACCGGCGGTGGGGCTGAGCACGACGGTGGACATGTCGTCGGTGACCAGGCGCGCCTCGCCTGCCACCCGATCTACCACCGCATCTGCGGTGGCGTCCCGGCCAAGCTCCTGAAGGATGCCCTCCAGTCGTGGCCGCCCCAGGATGCCCCCCTCGGTGCGAGCCTCGGCGAGGCCGTCGGTGTAGAGGCATGCCACCGACCCGGGCGCAAGCGGCACCGTGGTCTGGCGCATCCCGGTGGGAAGCGAGAGACCCAGCGGGGGCGAGGATGCCACCATCACCGGCTCGACCAGGCTCGGCCCGACCAGGATGGGCGGGGGGTGCCCGGCGCACGCATAGGTCAGGGAGCCGCCGGCCGGGTCGTGCACCGCGAGGATCGCCGTGGCGAAGCTACCGCCGAGGTGCTGGTCGATCACAGGTCCAGCCACCCGCAGCGCCCGGCTCGGCTCGAGGCCCGCCTCGATGTAGGCGCGCAGGGTGTAGCGCACGAAGGCGGTGCGCGCCAGCGCCTGCCGGCCGTGACCGCACACGTCTCCCAGGAGGAAGGCCGCCCTGCCGCCCGGCAGGGTGAGCGCGTCGTAGAAGTCGCCTCCCGCCCCGGGGCCCTCAGAGGGCCGGTAGGCCACCGAGGTCCGCAGCGCGCCGACCACCGCGGGCACCGGCGGAAGCAGCGCGGTTTGAAGTAGGCCCACGTCCTGGAGGAGATCTGCGCGCTGGCGGGCCAGCCGGCGCGCGCGCAGCGCGGAGAGCAGGTAGCCCGCCGCGAGCACGGCGGACAGCAGTACGAGCCCGGCGAGCGCCGCCTTGAGCGGTCCTGGCACCACCTCCACGATGTCATGGACGGTTCGGGTGACGGTCGAGGGCGAGTCCTCGCCGTCGGAGCCGCGAGCCTCGCCGCTCGAGCGCCGAGCGGGTGCGCGCCCCCCTGCCTCGGCGATGAGCGGGGCTACGGGAGATCCCGTGCCCGCGAACAGGAACTGGCGGCTCGACCCGCGAGCGGTGGCCGCGCGCGCCCCGGCACGGCCTCGCGAGGCGCGAGCCGGGGATGATCGGCCTCGCGCGGAGCGCCTACGTGGCGCCGCCCGCCCAGCAGTGCCGCGCTGCGGTGCCGCGCTTGCGACCGGCTGCGCGCTGGAGGCCGCAGCGGCGGCGGACGGCGTAGTTGCCGGAGAGGATGAAGCTGTCCGCGCCACGGGGGCCGGGGCGCTCGGCGCAGCCGCCGATCGGGTGGGCGACAGCCGCCCGGAGGACTGCTTCCCGGCCTTGGGCTTGCCCGGCCTACCCGCATTGCCCGGCCTACCCGGATTGCCCGGCTTACCCCGATTGCGCGGCTTGGCGGATCCGGGCGTTCCTTGCTTACTCTGCGCCGGAGCCGTCTGGCGCTTTGCCGGGGCGGCCCCGCGCTTTGCCGTGGCCGCCCCACGGTGCGCGTTGGCCGCCACTTCCCGCCTGGCGGACAGGGGCTTTGCCGTCGCCGCTTGGCGCTTTGCGTGGGCGACCGACACGGCGCCCCCGAGGCGAGGCCCGTATCCAGAAGCCAGGAGGACGGCGGTCAGGAAGCCGCAGAGGGCAAGCCGGCCGCCACCGCCGGCGGGCCATCGGGAGGCGAACGCACGCGGGGAGGACCGCAGCGGGGGCACACCTCCAGTGTCGCACCGTACGAGGAGCGGGGCAAGCCGCACCTCCGGGCCCTCGGACGTCCGTCCAGCGGCCTCGCTAGCGCTTGTCGATGTCAGCCGGCAGGTTTCCCTCGAGCCCCTGCGGCCCCGGCCTCAGTGGCGCCTCTCCGCGCTGGGGCAAGATGAACTGCTTGTCGTCGTAGAGCTGCTTCGGCGCCACGAGGCACGGTGGGAGCTTGTCGGTGGGCAGCACGGCGTCGACGGGGTTCTTGCGCTCGCCGCCCGCGGGCTTGCAGTCGAAGCTCTCCTGGTAGACCCCGAGCGCACGGCCCCGTCGCTCGCCGTTGGGGAGGACGTAGGCGTTGCCGTTCTCGTTGGGTGGTCGTTCGTGCTCGGGGAACCCGACGAAGGACTTGGGGAACTCGATGATGCCGACCTGGGTCTGGTAGCGCTGGCCCCCGAAGTCCCCAATCAGGTCAGCCGAGGCGTTTGAGATGAACCCGGCGACCGTGTTCTGGTGGAAGTTGAGCTCTGAGAGGATCGGGTTGAGCTCCGGCAGGAACACGTGTGCTGCCTCGAACAACGGCTCCCCGCCACGCAACACCCGCTCCAAGTCCGGCAGCCCCCCACGCCCCGCCCTGGTCAACGGGTCGAGGTCGCGGAACAACCCCTCCAGATCCGGCGCCAGATCGCCCAGGTCCCGCACCGTCGGACCCAGATCGTCCGCCGAGGGCTTCAACCGATTCACCAACGGTCGCGTGTCCCCCGCAAAACGCTCCAACCGCGACAACGTCGACTTCGTCTCGTCCAAGAACGTCGGGAACACCCGCAACGTCTCCGCCAATGCCTCGTCCCTCGAGGCCGTCGCCCCAAACGCCTCGTTCGAATTAGCGATCAACCCCCGCAACGCCCCCTCCCGCTCGTTGATTGCCCCGAACACCTGCCCCGTGTTCTTAACCAACCGCCGCACCGCGATCTCCTGCTGATCGAGCTCGGAGAGCAGGCCCGCGCCGTCCACGGCAAACCCCTCGAGGTTCCCGAACGCCGAATTCAGATCTTGCGAACGCCCATCCACCGCCCGCGAGAGCTCGCCGACCCAATCCTGAAAGGCACGCCGCGTCGGCGCGTCGAACGCCGAGAAGATCTCGTCGAGCTCCACCGTCGGCTCCACCCGCGAATCCGCGAGCCTCCCCCCATCCCGCAACCTCGGAGCTCCCGGAGAACCGGGGGTCAGCTCCACATAGGTCTCCCCCAGCAACGTCTTCTGCCTCAGCACCGCGTGCGAATCGCGGGCAATCGGGGCGAACTTCTCGTCCAGCTCGAGCTCCACCAACGTCCGCGCCGCCGGAGCCCTCCCCCGCCTCTCCAACTGCTTGGACTTCACCTTGCCCACATTCACCCCGGCCAGCCGCACATCCGCCTCCTCGGCAAGCGTCGCCGCCTCCGGAAACGAAGCCATCACCCGAAACCCCTCAGGCTTCAACGGGATCGACCCGCCAAAAGCCACCCACAGGAACAGCAGCAGGCCGAAGCAGGACATCGCAAAGACGACCATCGCGGCGAGCTTGAAAGGGGTCGGGGTGTCTTTAACCATGTTCGAGCGGTCCGATCAGGGTGTGCATAGTCCCGCGGCGCCGAGGCCGTTGGCGAGTGCAGGGGGCAGCCCGGCGGCCGTGAAGATGCTGCAGTTGACCCCGCCGAGGGAGATCCTTCGAACGGGGCCCTGGGCATCGGCCGTGCTGAAGAGCGAGGTGGTGTTCTGCCCCAGCCAGCCAAGCCAGTAGAGGTATCCCTCCTGGCGGTCCCGGTCGGCCTTGGGGTTCCCGGTGAGCCGTTCAGCCCCGCCGGGATTGAAGGCGCCGATGTTGAACAGTCGGTTCAGCTTGTCGAAGGAGATCGTGAGGTCCGGGGAGGCCTTGGCAAGGCCGCCCCCCGCCGTCCCGAGGTCGCGGGTGAAGGGCCTGGCGGCACGCGCGAACGGCCGGATCTGGTTCTTGATCTGCGGCGTTGCCTCACGTACCAGTGGCAGCACCTCGCGGTTGGCGGTGGCGAGCCGGCGGATCGGCGGCCGCAGCGATTCGAGGGCGGGTCCGAGCTTCCCGCCGAGCGTGTCCACCTTGGCCAGGGTCGATTCCGTCTGGCGCAGAGCCGGCGGCAGCCCCCTCACGGCTTGCGAGATCTGGAGGTCCTGGGATGCGAGCGCCTCGAAGACCGCGTTCGAGGAGCTCACGAGCCGCACTATCTCCTTGTCCTTTGTGGCCAGCTCCTTGGTGAGCAGGCCGTACTTGTTCACGAGGTTCGACAGGTTCTTGCGCCGGCGCGCGACCAATGAGGTCACCCTGTTGAGGTCCCGGTTGAGCGGGCCGAGCCGCGCGAAGGTCTCCCTCAGGTCAGAGCCACGGCCCTTCAGACCCTTCCCGGCGCCGGAGATCAGCAGCTTGAGGTAGTCGCGCGTGTCCGTGTCGAGGGCCGCGAGCACCTCGTCGGGATCGACGTCGGGCGCGGTGTTGTGCACGGGGATGCGACCGTTCTCGGGTAGCGGCTGCCCGGTGCCCGGGTCCACCTCGACGAACATGTCCTTCAGGCCGGTCTTGGTGCGCAGGAGCACCGTTGCGTTCTGCTTTATGTATCCCTCGTACCTCTTCTCGAGCTCGAGCGTGACCACCGCCTTGCCGTCCTCGAGCTTGACCTTGCCGATCTGACCGATCTTGACGCCGGCGGTGCGCACGCTCTGGCCCTGGCCCGGTTGTACGGCCTGGGCGTCGGGCAGCTCGACCTTGAGATTGAACGGCTTCTCCTCAACCAGCGGGAAGCGCAGCCGCTGGTTGGAGAGGATGTAGCCGGCCACGCCCAGCCCGACCACGAACATCCCTGCGATCAGCAGGAAGTCGGTCAGATGCTTGCGGATGACGCGCCTCACTTGCGTGCCCCCGCCGCCAGCTTCTTGAGGTCTCGCTCCAGGCGCTTCTTCTTGCCGGCGAGCGTGGTGCGCTCGAACGTGCGGAAGCCCTTGGCCGCCTTTACGAGCGCCGAGCGCTGGGTGGCCTTGCTCGGGAGCTTGGGCAGCTTCCTGCTGTCCCGCGCGCTCGTAAACCTCGCGAGCGGACCGCCCGGGGCGTTCATGTTCGGCGGCTCCTGGGTCTCACAGGGCACGTCGGGGCGGCGGGGCGGCGGCTGATTGCCGAGGTCCGCCGGAGCGGCGGGGCGCACGGTGATGCTTCCCTCGCGCCTGTTGATGCCCGGCACGGCGCTCGTGTGGAAGTAGGACGAGTTGCCATCGGAGAGGCGGCTCTCGCCGGCCAGGCCGACCAGGCCGCGGTTGAACTGGCGGTAGACGAGCTCGTTGTCGTTGCCCGGCTCATCGGGGTTGGGGATCGGTGACCTGGCCCACGGCGTCAGCACGTTGCTCGTGCAGGAGGAGAGCGTGCGTGCCTCCCCCAGGAACGGCACGAGCCGGCGGTTGAGCAACGCGAGGGGCGGTATCTGCAGGCGCAGCTCGCGCGCCGTGCCGCGCAGCTCCTCGCGACTGAAGAGCCCGCGGGCCTGGCGCATGAAGGGCAGCGCCTCCCTCAGGGTCGGACCCGAGGAACGGACGCCGGGCAGGGCATCGACGGCGAACGCGCGCAGCGATGGCAGCGCCGAGTTCAGCGAGCCCAGTGCCGGGCGCCCCACGCGGAGGGTGTCCCGCAGGGCGGGGATCGAGGCTTCGAGCGCCACGTCCTCGCGCGCGAAGGCGGCCGCGGTGACGTTGAGGTTGCTCACCAGGCCCTTGAGTGCGCCCTCGTCCGCCGCCAGCGCCCGCGAGAGCCTGCCCTGGCCCTGCAGGAGCCGCTGCACGTCCTTGGTGGGCTCGTTTCCGAGCGCCGCCTGGTTGACGATCGCGAGGTTCCGGAAGGCATCCCCGCCGCTGCGCAGGGCCTCGTTGAACCCGGCCGCGCCCCTGCCCTCGAGCCCCTTGGCGTACTCCTTGAGGAAAACCTGCAGGTCAGAGCGGGTGTCGCTCTGCAGGGCGGCGAGGAGGTCGCCGAACTGCACCGGTGCGGCGGTCTGGGTCGGGCCGATCGGCTCGCCCTCCTCAAGGATCGGCGCAGATGGCGACCCTGGGTGCAGGTCGACGAAGAAGTTGCCCTCGAGGAAGATCCGCGGTCGCACCTTGAGCGTCGCGTCGTCGTGGATCGGTAGCCCCTCGTCCTTGACCTCCATCTTCACGGTGGCCGTGCCGTTGCGGTTGGCCTCGACCCCCTTGACCTTGCCGACCTCGACGCCCGCGATCCGGACCGGCGAGCCCGGCTTGAGGTTGTTGGCGTCCTTGAAGACCGCCTGCAGCTCGTACGGGCTGGCGAACGGATTGGCCTTGGTGAAGCCGAAGAAGGAGGCAACGGCGATCACCACGATCGCGATCAGGCCCGCCGTGAAGCGGGACATGCCCCCGTGCTGTGGATGCCTGCGCGTGCGCCTCACCGCAGCTTGTCCACATCCTTGAGGTTGTTGAGGCCGAGCTCACGCGACTTGTAGGTGCCGCCCGAGAGGATCGGGAAGTCAGACCCCGTGACCGAGAAGTTGCCGCCCGTGGGAGTGCCGTTGGGAAGCGTCCCGGGCCCGTAGCGGTTCTTGAGATCGAACGGGCCCTTGATGTAGCCGACCTGGCCCGTCTCGCAATCCGCATTGCCCTGAGCGTCTATCGCCGTTCGGTAGAACGTCGGGTAGAGGCGCCCGAGCGGCAGGCCTCCGGCCCTCGCCCCGACGGGGTCGACCCCCGGCGGCACGTCCCACGGGCGCGAGGACTCGGTGTTGGCGAGGGTGTTCGGCTGCACTGGGTTGACGAGCTTGAGGCCCTGGTTCTGGACCGTTCCCCCCGTCGGCGATGTCTGGGACCAGTGCTCCCCGAGCGCGTGGATGAAGTAGTTCCAGTAGCTGCACACCGTCTGGTAGGGCGCGACGAACTCGAGCGCCGGGCGGGTCACTCGCAACGTGGCGCGCAGGTCACGGATCGTGAGCAGCGTGTTGGGGTTCTCGAACAGGTCCCCGAGCTCTCCGAGGGCGCCCTCCACGCGCCGGTTGAACCCCACGGTGCGCGGAAGCACCGGGATCCCGGCCTCGAACGCGCGGTTGATAGCGGGCAGCGAGCGGGGCAGCTCGTTCACGGCCGGCACCAGCCGGCGCGAGAGGTCGGCGAAGTCGGTGAGGAACGGCCGCTGTGCCCGCAGCGACCGCGTGCCGGTGTCGAGCGTGCCCGCGGACTTCTCGATCGTGGCTCGCAGGGCGGCCGGGTCGCGGCTGAGCGCCCCGAAGGTGGTGGCCATGTTTGCGAACAGCTCACCTTGCTCGCGCGCCACCGGCGCCACCTGGCCGACCGTGCGGCCGAGCTGGACGAAGAACTGATCGAGCCCGGTCTCCGGGTCGCTCAGCGTGCGCATGACCGGCTCGAGGCTCCTGAAGAACGGGTTGAGGGCCCCGATGGCGGAGTTCAGCGAGGCGCCGCGCCCGGCGAAGGCGTCGCCGAACCCCTCGATCGCCTCGCGGCCCCGCACGCGCGTGCGGTCGTCGAACGTGGCGAGCACGTCCTCGAGCTCGAGCGGCTCGCTTGCGCTCTTCAGCGGAAGCGTGTCGCCCGCTTTGTAGGACCTCTTCGAGCGACCGGGCGTGAGCTCCACGTACTTCAGCCCGAGCGCGGAGCGGGGCCGGACCTGGATCGTGGTGTCCCTCGCCAGCGGCTCCACGGTCTTGTCGAGCTTCATCGAGATCTCGGCGACCGCCTTGTCCCTGCCCTTCACCTCGACGATCTTCGGCTTCAGCTTCTCCACCACGCCGACCCGGAAGCCGCCCACGCGCACCTCGTTGCCCGCCACCAGCTTGTTGCCGGACGGAAGCTCTGCCTTCACGTCGTAGGTGGGCACGAAGGGCAGCCCCTGGTTCGCGTTGTAGGCGATGAACACGGCGATGATCGACACGAGCACGGTTACCGAGCCCACGAGCACCGGGCTCGCCACCAGGGATCCGGATAGGGATGCGAACGATCCGGCCTCCTTGCCAGATCGTTCCCGAGATCCCGATCGGCGGCTCATGGCGCCAGCAGGTAGTCGAGGAGCTGGTTCGCGTTCGGCTGCCTGCGCTCGGGGGTGCGGGGGGGCGCGCCCGGGAGCAGGTCATCGACCCCGCGGCGCCCTGTCTTCGGCAGCTTCGGCAGCTCGCCCAGCAGCTTCTGCACGGCGGGCGGCAGCACCACCTGCGGCTTCGATATGTCCTTCTGCCCGGGAAGCGGCCCGGCGTCGGGCTGTCCGGGGCTGCGGCGCTCTCCCACCTTGGCTGCCGGGCGGCCTGCCTTGCGGCGCAGCGCAGCGGCCTGCGCACCGCGCGTGAAGTCCGGCGTGGTGATTCCCGGCTGGTTGGGGCCGGTCCACTGGTTGCAGTCCTCGAAGAACTTCTTCAGCTCGGGATTCGACTGCAGCGTTCGGTTCTCGTACGGCGAGCACTTGTTCACCGTCACGCCCACCCTCAGGAAGTGGCTGACGTCGTCGAAACCGTTCAGGGACATGCCGGACCAGTAGAAGAAGTTCCAGAGACTCTCGAGCCCGGTGAAGCCTCCGTTGTTGGGCTGGCCCTTGTTCGAGACGTCTGATTCCGGCGGGGCGCCCACCTTGCCGCGAGGGTCGGTGTCGATCGCCCGGCGGCGGTCATCGAGCGACTCGAGGAACTGGCGCAGCGGCTTGGCGGCCGCTGGGGCGTCCGCGGCGAGCGCCCTCAGCTCCCGCACCTCGTTCGAGCCCTCATCGAAGGCGCGCGTTCCGACCTCCGAGGCCTCGCCGAGCGAGCGGATCGCCGGACGCCCTGCCTCGGCGAAGGGCCCGAGGCGCGCGAGGAAGCGGTCCAGCGAGGGCGCCGCGCGTTGCACGTCGGTCAAGAGCGGGATCTGCTCGTCGGCCAGGTCCTCGAGCCGCGCCATCGTGGGCCGGAGCTCACCGAGGAAGCCCGGCAGCCTGCGGAAGGTCTCGCGCAGCTCCTGGCGGCGTGTGGCGGTGATCTCGGCGGTCTCGCCGGCCTCGACGATGAATCGCGACACGTCCTGCTTGCGCGCCTCGAGCTGCCCTACGACGGTGTCGGCGTCGCGCAGGAAGTTCTCGATCACCCGGTTCTGGCGCCCGAGGATCTGGAGCACCTGGCTCGTCTCGCGAAGCCCCGGATGGGCCCTCCTGACGACCTGCTGAAGATCCTCGGGCCTGCCCGCAAGACCTGTGCCCAGCTCGTTGATGATCAGCCGCAGCCGCTCACGGTAGGGCCGGCGCAGTACGTTGCTCACGAGGTCGAGCGGGATCGTGGAGGAGGTCTGCCTGACCGGGATTCGGTCGCCGTCCTCGAGCTTCCTCGGGGAGCTGCCGGGCTGGCAGTCCACGAAGTACTCGCCGATCAGCGACTGGGGCTTGATCGCGCAGGTGGCGTCACTACGGAGGTCGCCGAACCCCGGCTGGGTCACCTTGGCGGTGACCTCGGCCTTCGGCGGCGTGTCCTTGGTCGCCTCGAAGTCCGTTGTCTGCCCGGCGTTCACGCCACCCACGCGGAGGTCACCGCCTTCGGTGAGCCCGAAGGCGTTGTCGAAGACGATCTTGTAGGTCTTGCCCTTCCCGTTCTCGTCCTCGCCTGCGCCGGCGAGCACCGCGGCGCCCGCGCACACCAAGAGGACGAGGCCGATGGAGAGCAGCCGCCTCACGGCACGTTCCCCGTTGCGCGCGCCGACTCCTCGCAGTCGAGCCGGCGCCTCTCCTCCTCAGAGAGCAGGTTGGAGCCGTCGGGGGCGGCCTCCTCCGCGTGCCCCGGACAGCGCTTGAATTGCTTCGACTTGGCCGGCCCTCTCAGGTTCTCACCGAAGCCGATGAAGGCGCGGGCGTAGGCCCCGAGCGCGTCGAAGCCGCCGCCCGTCGTTGAGAAGTCGTCGAGCCAGCCGAGGAAGTCGGTGGTGTAGGGCCGCGCCTCGCCGATGATCGGCGCCGCGTCCTTGAACGCGCCGGCCGACTGCGGGAAGGCGCCGGGGCGTACCTTGCCGTTGCGCTGCTTGTCCTCGACCGCGATGTCGGTGAGCGCAGGCACGGTGTTCAGGAGGCCGATGAGGTCGTTGTCCTTGCCAGGCCTTCTCACGGCGGCGCGCAGGTCGGCCACCGTGGGCTCGGCATCGGCGGCGAACCGCCTGGCCTGTCCCAGGAACGGATTGAGGCGCTCAGCCACCGGCTCTGCGGCGTCCACGAGCGGATCGACGTCGTCGAGGGCCGCCCGCAGGTTCACGAACGTCGTGTTGGCCCGCCTCATGAACGGCGGCAGGCGCTCGATCGAGTCGGCCAGGGCGCCCTTCCGGTTGCCGAGCGCGCGGGTGGTCTGGTTGAGGTTGCCGATCAGTCCCGAGAGTTCGTCACGCCGCTCGGCCAGAGCGGTCACCAGCCGGGAGCTGTCCACGAGGAAGCGCTCTAGGACGGGCTTGTCCCTATTGAGCTCATTGAAGAGGCGGCTCGAGGTGGCCAGCGCCGGGTTCAGGTACTCGAAGGCCTCATTCGCCTGCGCTCCCGTTCCACGGAACTGGCGCGCGTTGCCTTTCACGAAACCCTGCAGCGCCTTGCGGGTCTCGGGATCGAGGGTGTTGAAGAGCTGGTCGAGATCGACGGCCGTTCGCGTCTTGTCGATCTCGATGCGCCCGCCGTCGGGGATCTCCTTTCCGCCGTTCGGTGGGAAGCTGAGGTCGACGTAACGGTTGGCTATGCCGGACTGCGAGAGCTGCTTGATGGCCGCGCGCGTGCCCTCGCGAAGCGGCGTGTACTCGTCGTCGACCTCGAGCTTGATCTCCGCCTGGCCGTCGTCGGTGATCGCGATGTCCTTCACCGTCCCGATCGCCGTCCCCCCGGTCTGGACGGGATTGCCCTTCACGATCTGGCCGGCGTTGATGAACTTCGCGGTGACCTCGTAGCCACCGCCGCCGCCGCCGAAAAGAACGATCGCGCTGAGCGTCACGGCCGCGATCACAGCGGCGAGTGCTGCCACTCGGCCCAACCCGCTCACAGATGCCATCCTTGCCTCTGCATCTCCTCCCGTTCGGCCGAGCTCCGGCTCCATGCCGGCTTCGGGCAACGGCAAAGCCAATCTACTGGAGTGAACCCGGCCGGGCCGCACTTCGTGTTGGGTCCCGGCGGTGCTTTGTTAACCCCGTCTTAAGGGTTTTCTGTGTCCCCCAGCCATCCGTTGGCGTCACCCAGATAGGGCCGTACATATGCCTCAGGACGCGAGCCACACGGCCAAGAGGACCAGGAGGACGATCCCGATGGCGCCGGCGGTGAGACCCAGCGGTCTCTGAGAGGCCCAGAAGCCGGGCTTCGCCCGATCCCGGGAATGGCGCCCTTCGGGGGGCTCGCCGACCCAGTCGTCGTCGTCCCATGAGGCCACGGCAATCAGGATAGTCCGGGAGGGGAGAGTCCCGGGGGGAGAGCCCCCGGGGGCTCCCGCCCCCGGAGCCCCGCGCGGCCGGGACTATCCTCCGGAGCGGAGCCCGGGTAGCCCAATTGGCAGAGGCCGCGTCCTTAAAAGACGCTGCTCGACAGAGCGTGCGGGTTCGAGTCCCGCCCCGGGCACTGGGCGCGGGCCGCGGTCGGCAGCCACGAGGTTTTCCCAACCGCAACTTGACCGCTGCTAGCGTTTTCCCTCAGTGGGCCCTGCAGGCGGCCCAGGAGCCCTCGTGGAAGCCTCTGCTCTACATCAGGCCTCGCTTCCCGCACTCGCGGGGCGCTCGCCGCTGCTTCGGCTGCAGAGTGACGAGAAGCTCGTGGCGCTCGTACGGCGGGGCCACAACGGAGCGTTCGAGGCGCTCGTTCAGCGGTATCAGCCGCGGCTGTTGGCCTTTTGCCGGCACATGCTCAGCTCACAGGAGGATGCGGAGGATGTCCTTCAGGAGGTGTTCACCGCCTCCTACAACGCCATGCTCGCCGACAGTCGGCCGATCAACGCGCGCCCGTGGCTCTACCGGATCGCGCGCAACCGCTGCCTGAACCATCTGCGCAAGCCCCGCGCCGCCGGTCAGGACTCGATGGACATCTTCGAGCGCGACAACGGCGCCACGACTGCGGAGACGGTCCACGGCCGCGAGGAGTTCCGCCAGATCGTGAGCGACGTGGGAGAGCTGCCGGAGACCCAGAAGACGGCGCTGTTGCTGCGAGAGATCGACGCGCTGTCCTATGACCAGATCGCCGAGGCGATGGACACCACGATCCCGAGCGTCAAGTCGCTTCTCGTGCGCGCGCGTGTGAGCCTGGCCGAGGCGGCCGAGGCGCGCCTGCTCACCTGCGGGGAGGCACGGCTCGAGCTGGGTCAGGTGGCCGAGGGCCTCACGAAGAGCACCTCCTCGGTGCGCCGTCACCTGAAGACCTGCGAGCGCTGCCGCATCTTCCGCTCCGAGCTGCGCAGCTCCACCAAGGCGCTTGCGGCGGTCTATCCGATCGGGCCGCTCGTGATCCTCAAGAAGCTCGGCCTGGCCAAGCTCGGTCTCGGCGGTGGAGCCGCGGCGGGCAGTGCCGCCGCCTCGGGAACGGGCCTTGCCGGCTCGGCCGGCATCGCCGCCGGAGGCGCCGCCACGGCGGCCGGCGGAGCGGCCACGGGCGCCCTCGGCGCCGGCCTCGGCACCATCGCCTCCAAGGCGGCGGCCGGCATGGCGGCGGCCGTGATCGTCACGGCCGGAGCCGTCGAGGTTAAGCACGTGGCCAAGCCAGATCGCGCCCCTGCTCCGGTGGTGAGCGGGGTGGCGCCCGCCCCCATCAGGGTGCCCCTGCCGAGCCCGGTCAAGCACAAGGCGGCGCCCGTCCGGACGAAGGCGGCGGCGGTCAAGGCCAAGCCAAAGCCCCTTCCCGTGAAGGCAAAGCCTCTTCCGGTGAAGGCGGTCGCGCCACCGGCACCGGCCACTGCACCCGTGAGCCCGCCGGTCCCAGCACCGGCGCCTGTAGCTGACGCGGTTCAGGAAGAAGAGTCCACCACAGTCCTCCCGCCCCGGACCGCGCCGCCGGTCGCCCTCGCTCCGGAAGGCGCCGCTCCCCCCACGCAACCCGCCGACACGACCGGCACGCCTCCGCCCGCCCCGCCTTCCCCCGCCCCGCCCGTCAGCGAGCCGAAGCCAGTGGTCCCACAGCCGCCGCTCCCGCCGCCCGTTCCCTAGCCGCTCCGCCTTGGCGACGATCGAGGACTTCGACCGGCTCGACATGCGGGTCGGGCGGGTGCGGTCGGTGGAGGAGCTGGCGGAGGCCCGCAAGCCGGCCTGGAAGCTGCTGATCGACTTCGGACCCGAGATCGGCACGAAGCGCTCGTCTGCCCAGATCACCAACTACGCGCCCGAGGATCTGGCGGGACGCCTGGTGGTCGCGGTCGTGAACTTCCCGCCGCGCCAGATCGGTCCGGTGCGCTCCGAGGTGCTGGTGCTCGGTGTCCCGGACGAGGAGGAGCGCACCATCCTGCTGCGCCCCGACGGCGAGGTTCCGCTCGGCGGCCGGATCTTCTGAGAGAGGGCTCGGCCTGAGAGAGAGGGCGGGCAAAGCAGCTAGGGACCCGGTTCGGCCGAGGCCTCGATTACCACCTTGCCGGACACCGCCGAGCCCAAGAGCCGCTTGCCGGGGCGCAGGCCATCGAAGGTGGCAGACGAAGACGACCCCTTGAGGCCCGCCCTGATCACCCGGTTTCCCACCCGCAGGACGTAGGGCTTCCCATCCCCGGAGCGCAGCACCACGCGAATCGCGATGAACGGTGGCACCTTGACCACGAGCGGCCCGATCCTCCCCCCGCGTCCGGTCAGGATGACCTCCGACCTGGCGGCCTCCTCGTCTCCGGCGCCCCCCGACTGATCCTCCGGAGAGGCCGGGCGCCGCTCGGTGTCCTCCTTGGGGGAAGCGGTCTCGGTGCGCTCCTTCTCGGGAGTGGTGCGCGGCGGAACCGTGACGGTCCGGGTGGGCGGCGGCGCCGAGGTGGTGGTCTGCCCGCCGACCTCGCCCTGGTCGTCTCCTCCGCAGCCCGCGACCAGCAGTGACACGGCCATCATGGCCGCCGCGACGGCACGACCACGGCTGCGCTCCGAAGGTGCGCTGGGGCTCATCCAGGACTCGATCAGGCGAGCTTTCCCCGCAGGAACTCGATCGTGCGCCGCCACGAGAGGGCGGCCGCCCCCTCGTCGTAGGTGCCCAGCCGGTCCGTGTCGTTGAAGAAGGCGTGTCCGGCGCCCTCATAGAAGTGAAAGACCACGTGCTGGCCCGAGGAGCTGGACAGCTCGCGCTCGAGGTTCCTGGCGTGCCCGACGAGGATGAACTCGTCCTCGGTGCCGAAGTGGCCGAGCACTGGGCCCTTTATCTCGCTGAAGTCCGGCCTTCCGTGGGGCATGATGTAGTAGTAGGTGACCACGGCCTTGACCTTGTCGTTCAGGGTGGCCGCCCACACCGAGAGCCCGCCGCCGAGACAGAACCCGACCGCCCCCACGCCGGGCCCCTCGACGCCGTCCTGGGAGACGAGGAACTCCACGGCGCCGCGCATGTCGAGCTCGGCCTGATCCATCGAAAGAGCCATCATCTTCTGCTGGGCCTCGTCGGGCTGGTCGGTGGTCTCGCCCCGGTAAAGGTCGGGCGCGAGCGCGAAGAAGCCCTCCTTTGCAAACCGGTCGCAGACGTCCCTGATGTGCGCGTCGAGTCCCCACCATTCCTGTAGGACGACCACTCCGGGGCCGCTACCCGAGTCGGGCGCGGCGAGGTAGCCGGGCGCGCTGCCGCCGTTGGCCTCGAACTCTATGTCGGGCATGCAGCCTCTCCTTGTCTCGCGGGGTCCAAGCGGGCGGGGCGAGGATAGCTATTCGCCGGGGGCCGGCCTCAGTTCCAGCTCCCGGGCCAACTCCCACCCGATGGCCACCCCCACGAGCATTCCCAGGCGGGTCTCCTCGGCGAGCAGCGTGCGTAGGGCCATGACCCGCTCGTTCTGGTCCTCGGCGCTCGCCGCCTGACGCACCTGGGACTCCTGCGCCTGGCCGAACCAGCCGCCGGCGTGCAGAGCGTCGTTGAGGATCCGCTGCAGCTGCGGGGCCACCCGGCTGACGCGCTGCTCGGCCTTGCGAAAGCGCTCCGGATCGCTCAGGGCCTCTACCGCCCGGTCGAGATCCTGATCGGTGAACGCGCCCTCGGCCATGTGGGCTGTGATGATATGTGCGTGACCTCGCCCAGGCTCACCGAGTTGTCACACGGGGCTGGATGCGCCTGCAAGCTGCCGGCGGCCGAGCTGCACCCGCTGCTGGGCGCCCTGCCTTCCAACAACGACCCCGCGCTGCTCGTGGGAAACGACACCGCCGACGACGCCGCCGTCTACCGCGTCTCGGACGCGCTGGCGATCGTGACCACCGTGGACTTCTTCACCCCGATCGTGGACGACCCCGCCGACTTCGGGCGCATCGCCGCCACCAACGCGCTCTCGGACGTATACGCCATGGGCGGGACCCCCATCACCGCCCTCAACCTCGTGGCCTATCCGCTCGACCGGCTGGGGGGCGAGATTCTCCGCGAGATCTTGGGCGGAGGCGCTGCCGTGGCCGCAGAGGCGGGCGTGTCGATCGTAGGCGGCCACTCGATCGACGACGCCGAGCCGAAGTACGGGCTGGCGGTGACCGGCACCGTGCACCCCGACAGGCTCGTACGCAACTCGACCGCCCGCGCCGGGCACGACCTCTTCCTGACGAAGCCGATCGGGGGTGGCGTCGTCTCCACCGCCGCCAAGCGCGGCCTCGCACCCAAGGCTCTCGTGGCCGAGCAGGTGCGGGTGATGACCACCCTGAACCGCGAGGCCTCAGTGGCCGCGGTGGCTGCCGGTGCGAGCGCGATGACCGACGTGACGGGCTTCGGCCTGCTCGGCCATCTGCGTGAGATGGTGACCGCGGCCGGGGTGGGAGCCGAGGTCGAGGCAGGCGCTGTGCCGGCGATAGAGGGGGTCCTCGACCTTCTGCTCGGCGACGAGCCACCGGTCGCCGGCGGCACGCGACGAAACCGCACGTGGGCAGAAGAGGTGGTCGACTGGGGCCCCGCCGTGCCCGAGGAGCACCGCTGGCTGCTCTGCGACGCCATGACCTCGGGCGGCCTCCTGGTGGCCGCCCCACCCGGCTCGGACCTGCCGGGGGCGCGGATCGGCCGTGTGACCGGCGCGCCCGCCGGCCGGATCAGCGTCGCCTGAAGACCGGCAAGAGCAAGCCCAGCAGCGCGCCGGCCGCCGCCCCGGTGATCCCGGCCACCGCGTTGGCCTCCTCGATGGCGAGCGGGAGGAGCAGCAGCACCGCGAGGAACACCCGCACCCCGATGAGGTCGTTCTCGCGGTCGTCTCCACGGGCGGCGGCTCGGCGGTCCTCGACGAGCCAGGCGGACAGCAGCCCGAGCGCCGCGCCGTTTGCTCCAAGCACCCAGAAGACGCCCGAGTCATCGAAGGGGGGTGCGATGTCGGCTGCCACGGCGGCCGCAGAGCCGGCGGCGCCGGCCGCCAAGAAGACGAGCAGTACGGCCGGCCAGCCAAAGCGGCGCTCGATCATAGAGCCGAAGACGCCGACCGCCACGAGGGTCACGAACTGGTAGGCGAGGCTGTCGTGCACGAACGGGGCGGTGAGGTAACGCCACGCCTCCTGGTCGACGGGGCCGATCCCGCCCACGTCCTCGAGGCCCAGGCCGCGCGCTGAGAGCACCAGCGTGACCAGCAGCGAGAGGGCGATGAGACCGAAGGTCACGACGGGCCGCTTGTCGGGCGCGATGCCCTCGATCTCGTCGGGGCGCAGACCGGAAAGCCGCGGACGGCGGCGCTTGACGCGGGGCTCGGCCTCCTCTCCTCCGCGCTCCAGCTTGGGTGCACGCTTGCGCACCCGCTGACCGCAGTACGGGCACTCCGTGACGTACGGGCTGACCTCGTTCCCGCAGTTCTTGCACACGACGAAGAGGTCGGGCTGGCTCACGACTTTGAGAGTACCCGCCGCGCTCAGCCGGCCGGGTCGCTCGCGGCGGGCACGGTCTTGTCCACGATCTCCCCGACGACCTCCCGCAGGTCGTGGTTGGCCTCGTAGACCACCAGCTGGCGCGCGCCGCCGTTGCCGTTCTCCAAGAGGTCCTCGATCCCGCCCAGCTCCGCGGCCGAGCCGAGGTCCTCGGCGTGTCCCGTGAGACGGTCGACCAGGCGCCGGGCCAGGTCGCTCGTGCGCACCCGTTCGCGGGTTGGCAGGTCGACCAGCTCCCCGCCGAGGCCGTGGCGCGCGGCCACCCACTTGTTCTCGTCGAGCATCTCGTAGGGATAGCGCGAAAGCTCCTGCCCGGACTCGAAGTGCTCGGCAAGCTCCTTGACCATCGCCTGCACCAGCGCGGCCAGTGCCACCGTGTGCTCCACCCTGGTCTGCGAGTCCATCACCCTCACCTCGACGGTGCCGAACTTGGGATGGGGGCGCACGTCGTACCAGAGGTAGGTGTAGTCCACGATCGACTTGCTGGCCACCATGAACTCGATCCGGCGGCTCCAGTCGCCGAAGTCGTCATAGCGGGGAGGGATGCCCACGCGAGGGAACGCCCTGAAGATCGGGGTGCGCGTGGACAGGAGGCCCGTGCTGTCCCCTCGCCAGAACGGCGAGTTGGCCGACAGCGCGAGCAGCAGCGGGAGGTGGACCCGCATCCCGTTGACCACGTGGATGGCCTTGTCCGGATCGTCCATGCCCACATGCACGTGGATTCCGAAGATCAGCTCCTGCCGGGCCACGAACTGAAGGCCCGCGATCAGGTCCCGGTAGCGCGGGCGCGAGACGATGCGCTGGTCCTCCCAGAGCGCGAAGGGATGCGTGCCGGCGGCGCCGAGGGACAGCCCGCGCGCCTCGGCAACGGATGCGACGGTGCGCCGCAGCGCCTCCAGCTGAGCGCCTGCTTCCGCGGCCGTGTGGCAGGGGGTGGTGGCGATCTCGCACACCGACTCCATCAGCTCCGGCTTGACCTCGCCCTCGGTGCCGGCGTCGACCAGGTCCTCGAGCAGACCCTCGATCGAGTTCGTCAGGTCGAGGGTCTCGGAGTCGACGATCATCAGCTCCTCTTCTACCCCCAAGGTGTACGAGGGGCCGGTGAACGCGTGTTCCACGCGCCGCATCCTAGCCGTGCCAATCGCGGCGGTCCCGCCCCCCTTGAAGCGGGTGACGGGCGCCTTCCCTGGGGGGGAAACGCCCACTCGCGGCCGGGTTTCCACGCGTTACGCGCTGGTAGTCTGATCGAGCCTATGAGGATGCGTCAGTCGCTCGCCCAGTACGAGGCGGCCTTCCGCGAGGAGGCCGCCGAATCCGTGCAGCGCCGCGAGGAACTGCGCCGTCAGGCGGTCACCCGGTCCCGGGTGCGACGCGTCCAGCGGGTGCACAAGCAGGGCACGCTGCGGTTCATCGGGCTCTGCCTGGCCATCCTCGCCACCACCCTGATCGTCACGGTGGTGATGTTCCAGGCCCTCGCCCTGTTGGCGGGCTGATAGCGGCCTCAGCTCAGTCGGAGCTCTTGAGGCGCTCGAGCGCCTCGTCGACTGCCGTGGGGTCCTCGGCCGCCGCCCGATCGCGCTGGATCTCGATGTAGACCTCCTTGCGGAAGACCGCAATCGAGCGTGGCGCCTCGATGCCGATACGGACCTTCTCCCCCATGATCGCCAGGACCGTGATCTCGATCTCATCCCCGATCATGATGCTCTGGTTGCCTTTGCGCGTGAGAACCAGCAACTGCGCCTCCCCCGGTCTGCATGGCTTGCACGTCCGTGTCGCCCTTGCGCCTCCTACATAAGCAGGTTGAGACCCGCATGGCAACCGGCTGAGCTTCCGCCAGGCGCGGCCCAGCCGGCGGTGACAAGAGCACAGGTGTTGCTAGTGTCCCCGCTCCTTTGGCACGTCGTTCGCTGAAACCGCAGCTCAATCAGATTCGGACATGGGTCCGCCAAGGACGCACCGACGCCTGGATCGCCCACCAGCTGGACGTGTCGGTCAAGGACATCTCGGGCTTCAAGCAGGAGCACGCGCTGGAGGCCGGTGAGGCAGTCGGCGGAGAGTCCGACCTCTTCGGGCCGACCGTGCACGAGGAGGAGCCCGACCTGCGCGCGGAGGACGAGGAGCTCGTGGCCGCCGCCCTCGAGGCCGAGCTGGAAACCCCGGAGGAAGGCGAGCAAGGCGCGTCCTCCGGTGAGGGCGGCGACGGCGACGGCAGGCCTCGCCGGCGTCGCCGTGGACGCCGCGGCGGCCGCGGCCGGGCCGGCTCGAGAGGGGGGCGGGCGGAAAAGCCGCTCGAGGGCACCTTCGACCACGGCGAGGAGGGCTACGGCCTCTGGCTCGACCCCGCCGTGCTGGACAACCCCGTGTACGCCGAGCACTGGGCCGGGCACCGGCCCGTGACGGTCTCGATCGAGGCCGACCGCATCGTGATCACCCGTGCGGGCGAGGCCGGCGAGGCCGGCGACCGAGAAGCCGGCTAAGGGTCTATCCCGATAAGCGGGATAGACCCTAGCGCCCGATCCTGCGACGAACCCTGCCGCCGCCGTAGTCGGCGGCCTCGCGCGCGTAGCGGCCAAACGCGGCATCGACGGCGAACACCGCGTCGGCTCCCGCCGATTTCGTGCGCGCCAGCTCCGAGGCCCAGTCGGTGCCTGCGGAGTAGAGCTCGGCCAGCTCCGCGATCTCGAATACCGAGCCCAGACGGCGCCTCAGCTCTTCGACGACCGCTCCCACGGCCCGGTCGAGCGAGCGCTCGTGGCCCACGCGGCGCTCGCCTTCCTCCCATTGCGACACCGCGTTCTCGAGGGCGTAGGACACGCCCTCGCAAGCTACCCGGTCCGGCGCGCTCTAACGCCTGGGGGGGTTCTCGATCACGTAGGAGCGCTCCCCCTGCCTGACCATCCCGAGGCGGCGCGCCTCCTGCTCGAGCGAGCCGGGATTGCTGAGCCGCCTGACCTTGCCCTTCAGTTGGGCATTCTCGGCGTTGAGTCGCGCGAGCTCCTCCCGCTGCGCCTCCCTCGTGCCCGACTGCTCGAACCAGTGCTTGGTGGGCGAGATGTACAGGAGCAGGATCACGCCGAGCATCACCAGCAGAGCGAGTCGGCTGAGCCGGTCCCACCGGATCCTGCCGCGGGCGGCCGGGCGGGCGGCCATGCGCTCAGCGGAGCGGCGCGTCCGTGCGATCGCTGCGGCGTCCATCGGCCGGTCCTTCGCCCTCCGGGGAGAGCTTCCTCCTAGCTGCGAAAGACGCTGCGGCCCGGATACTCGGCGCGCTGTCCCAACGCCTCCTCGATGCGGAGAAGCTGGTTGTACTTGGCCACGCGATCGGAGCGGGAGGGGGCGCCCGTCTTGATCTGTCCGCAGCCGGTGGCCACGGCGAGGTCCGCGATCGTGACGTCCTCGGTCTCCCCCGAGCGGTGGGACATGACCGCGGTGTAGCCGGCCGCGGCGGCCGTGCGGACCGCGTCGAGGGTCTCGGTGAGCGTTCCGATCTGGTTCACCTTGATCAGGATCGAGTTGCCGACGCCCAGCTCGATGCCGCGTCCCAGGCGCTTGGCGTTGGTCACGAAGAGGTCGTCGCCCACGAGCTGGACCCGGTCGCCCAGCCGCTCGGTGAGCGTTTGCCAGCCCTCCCAGTCCTCCTCGTCCATCCCGTCCTCGATCGAGAGGATGGGGTAACGCCCGGCCATCTCCTCCCAATAGGAGACCAGTTCGTCCGGGGAGAGGTCGCGGCCCTCGTGCTCGAGCCGGTAGACGCCGCCCGCGTGGAACTCGCTCGTGGCCGGGTCCAGCGCGATCCCGATGTCGTCCCCGGGCGTGTACCCGGCGGCCTCGATTCCCTCCATCAGTAGGCGCAACGCGGATTCGTTGGAGTCGAGGTCGGGCGCGAAGCCGCCCTCGTCGCCAGTGGCGGTCCCGAGCCCCCGGCCCTTCAAGGTGCGCTTGAGCGAGTGGAACACCTCGGTGCCCATCCGCAGGCCCTCGGAGTAGGACGCGGCGCCCACCGGCACCACCATGAACTCCTGGAAGTCGACCCTGTTGTCCGAGTGCGCGCCGCCGTTCAGCACGTTCAACATCGGCACCGGAAGGGTGCACGCCTCCTCGCCGCCGAGGTGGCGCCAGAGCGGATCCCCGGCGTCGGCAGCCGCTGCCTTGGCGGCGGCGAGCGATATGCCGAGGATGGCGTTGGCCCCGAGCCGGCCCTTGTTGGGAGTCCCGTCGAGCTCGATCATCGCGCGGTCGAGGCCTTCCTGATCGGAAGCGTCGCGCCCCCTGACCGCCGCCGCCAGCTCAACGTTTGCGTTGGCCACCGCCTTGCTCACGCTCAGGCCGCCGAACTGCAAGCCGCCGTCGCGCAGCTCAACTGCCTCGAACTCCCCCGTCGAGGCGCCCGAGGGAACCGCCGCGCGACCACGCGCGTCCGTGACCAGCGTGACCTCCACCTCGACCGTTGGGTTGCCGCGGCTGTCCAGGATTTGGCGGGCGTGGACCTGCTCTATCTCGCTCAACGGGGCTCTGCCTCCTCGATCTGCGCTCGAAACTGCGTGGCGTGACGGCGCAGTGTGACCTCCGGATCCACTTCGAGCGCGCCGGCCGCCTCCACGGCCGCGAACAGGAGGCGCCCTACCTCCGCAAAACGCACCTCTCGGGAGTCGCTCCCCGCCGGGGAGAGCAGCCGCTGGCAGCTGCGAGCGACCTCCGCGAGCGCCTCGTCCGCGGCCTTGCCGCCGTGCCCCGCGCTCTCGGCGCGCTTCTGCAGCTTGCGCGCGTAGAGGGTGGCGGGCAGGTTCTCGGGCAGCTCGCCGAATATGTCGCCGCCGCGCTCGTCGTCTCGCTTGATCTCGTTCCAGTTGCGCACGACATCGCCCGCGGTCTTTGCCGCCCGGTCCCCGAACACGTGAGGGTGTCGCCTGATCAGCTTCTCGCGGCAACCGTCGGCCACCGCCGCCAGGTCACCCTTTCCCCGCTCCTCGAGCAGCAGCGAGAGGAAGAGCACCTGGAACAGCACGTCCCCCAGCTCGTCCAGCAGCTTGGCGTCGTCGCCGGAGTGGGCGGCATCGGCCAGCTCGTATGCCTCCTCCACGGTATGAGGGACGATCGAGCGCTCGTCCTGCTCCCGGTCCCACGGACACTCCGCCCGCAGTCGGCGCGTGATCTCCTCGAGGCGCGTCAGAGCGCCGGCGAGACCCTCGGGCACCGTGGACCCGTCAGGGCTGGGGTGGGCTCTGGGGTGGGGGGGCCGTGGGGTCTGCCCCGCCGCTCGGCGGAGGGCCCTGCTGCGGCGGAGCGCCCTGCGGCGGAGCGCCTGACTGCGGCGGAGCGCCCTGCGGCGGAGCGCCCTGCTGGGGAGGAGCGCCGCCCTGGGGAGCGCCGGGCGCACCGCCCGGTGCGCCGCCCGAGGCCGGCCCGGTATCCGTCTTCTCCTT
>JAUJNT010000002.1:524203-552281 GCA_030448005.1 Thermoleophilaceae bacterium | reverse complement strand
CGGGCGCACCGCCCGGTGCGCCGCCCGAGGCCGGCCCGGTATCCGTCTTCTCCTTCGGTGCGTTCTTGCACTCTGCCACCCGGAAGTCCTCGGCGCAGTTGGTCTTCTCCTTGTAGGACTCCCGGAACTCCTTGATGAACTTGTTGAGCGCCTTCTGCTCCTTCTGGCCGCGCAGCAGGTTGCGGATGGTCTCCTTGGCCTGGGCCAGCGACTGCTGGGAGGCGGGCTTGATCTTCGTGACCTTCAGGACGGCGTAGCCGAACTGGCCCTTGACCGGTCCGACCAGCTGGCCCTTCTTCGCGGAGAACGCGGCCTTGTCGACCGCCTTGTCCTGCTGGTTTCGCGTGACGTCTGGCAGCTTGCCGCCCTGGGCCTTCGACGCCTGGTCGATCGAGAACTTCTTGGCGACGGCCTTGAAGCTCTTGCCCGCCTGAAGCTGACGCCTGGCCTGCTGGGCCTTGGCCTTCGACTTCGTGAGCACGAGGCTCAGGTCACGGCGCTCGGGCTGTGCAAAGCGCTTCTTGTTCTTCTTGTAGTACGCCGCGATCTCCTCGTCGGTGACCTTTGTCTTGCCCTCGGTGACCTTCTGGGTCAGCTTGGGCTGCAGCGTGTCGAGCTTGACGCGGAAGAGGATGTCCTCCTCCGACATGCCGGACTCCGCGAGGAACTTCTTGTAGTCGGCCTCCTTGGGGAAGGCCTGCTTCTTCTTGTCCTCGAAGGACTTCCGGACCTCGGCGTCGCTTACGTTGACGCCGCGCTTCTCGGCCTCCTGCTGGACCCACTGCGCCTGGATCAGGAACTGCATGACCTCCTGCCTGAGCTGCTCGTACTGCTGCTTGCACTGCTTCTTGAGCGCAGCGTCGTTGGGCTTGGCGCCGCCCTGGGGCTGGGGCTGCTTCTTCAAGGCCGCCACGCACTTCTCGAAGTCGGGCGGCTCTGGAACGGCGGATGCGCCGCCCTGGCCCTGTCCCTTCGCGGCGTTCTTGAACCAGCGATCGAACTCCTTCTTGGTGATCACCGCGTCGCCGACCTTGGCGACGCCGTTGGCGGGCACGTCGTTGCCGCAGCCCGACACGAGCGCAACGGCCGCGAGGGCGGCGAAGGAGAAAAGGGCGCGTGTGGGCCTGGCGAGTCTGGAAGTCATATGAATGGGTATGTACGTTCGGAGTCTCAAGCGCACCTAAGGAAAGGCGCCGTATTGATGGTCTGCGGCGCGGGGCCCGGTGCGGCAGCGGCGCATGGTAGCGAAGGCGAGCCTGCGGGCCGCCACCCTACTCGGGCGTGGACTCCGGTGCCGGGGTGAGGATCGCCCCCGGCCGCCGGCCAGTGGCCGTGGTGACCGATCCCCGTTCGCACCGGATCGAAACTACTCCTCCGAGGGCGCCGATGCCGCTTCCAGTATGGCCTCGGCAGCGGCCACGACGGCCGGGAAGCGCGCCGCCGGGTCGTCGGGGACGCGTACCCGTACCGTGCTGCGCCCCGACTCGTAGACGGCCTCGGGAACCCGCTCCCGCAGGAGCTTTACCCGGCGAGAGTCGAGGTCGATCGGAGCCACTGCCAGACGCCCGCCGAGGAAGTCGACGGTGCGGGCGCCCGCGCGGCCCAGCTTGATCCGCGCGTTCTGCATCTCGAGCAGGTTGGAGAGGGGAGCCGGCACGGGCCCGAAGCGGTCCTCGAGCTCGTCCCGGAGCATGTGAAGGTCCGCGATCTCCCTCGCGCCGGACACGCGCCGGTGGATCTCTATCTTGGCCGCTTCGTATGGCACGTAGTCGCCCGGCACGTAGGCGTCCACCGGAACGTCGATGCGAACGGGCTCGGGCGACTCCTCGGCGGAGTCACCGCCGATGGCGTTCACCGCGTCGTCGAGCATCGCCACGTAGAGCTCGAACCCCACGGCTGCCACATGACCCGACTGCTCGTCGCCGAGGAGGTTGCCCGCGCCACGGATCTCGAGGTCGCGCATGGCGATCTTGAAGCCAGAGCCGAGCTCCGTGTAGTCGGACAGAGTGGCCAGGCGCGCGGCCGCATCCTGGCTGAGCGCGGCGGCGGCCGGGTAGAGCAGGTAGGCGTAGGCTCGCTCCTTCGAGCGCCCGACCCTGCCCCTGATCTGGTAGAGCTGGGCCAGCCCGAGGTCCTCGGCGCGCTCGACGATCAGCGTGTTGGCCGTCGAGATGTCGAGCCCTGACTCGACGATCGTGGTGCACACGAGCACGTCTGCCTCTCCGCGCAGGAACTGGAGCATGACCCGCTCGAGCTGCTTCTCCTCCATCTGCCCGTGGGCAACCGCGACCTCCGCCTCGGGGCACATCGCGCGCACGCGCTCGGCCGTCTCATCGATCGTGTCCACCCGGTTGTGCAGGAAGAAGGCCTGCCCCTTGCGCTCCAGCTCGCGCTCGAGCGCCCGGCGCACGAGCTCCTCGTCGTACTCACCCACGTAGGTCTTCACCGGCCGGCGGCCCTCGGGAGGGGTCTCGATCACCGAGATGTCGCGCAACCCGGCCAGCGACATCTGCAATGTGCGCGGGATCGGCGTGGCACTGAGCGACAGCACGTCCACGCGCAACTTGAGCTGGCGCAGCAGCTCCTTCTGCTTTACGCCGAAGCGCTGCTCCTCGTCCACGATCAGGAGGCCGAGGTCCTTCGGCCGCACATCACGCGAGAGCAGCCGGTGGGTGCCGATCATGATGTCCACCTTGCCCTCCTCGTAGGCCTTGAGCGCTGCGCGCGTCTCCTTCGGGGAGCGGAAGCGAGAGACCACCTCGACGCGAAACGGGTAGTCGCGCAGACGTTCGGTGAAGGTGCCGAAGTGCTGCTGGGCAAGGACGGTGGTGGGCACGAGGAACATGACCTGCTTGGAGTCCGCCGCCGCCTTGAAGGCGCCACGAAGCGCCACCTCGGTCTTGCCGTAGCCCACGTCGCCGCAGATCAGCCGGTCCATCGGGCGCGCCTCCTCCATGTCGGCGCGCACGGCCTCGATCGCCTCGAGCTGGTCGGGCGTCTCCTTGAAGGGAAACGCGCCCTCGAACTCCACCTGCCACTCGCCGTCCGCGGGGAACGCGTAACCCGCCCGCCGCTTGCGCTCGGCGTAGAGGTTGATCAGCTCGCCGGCCAGTGCCTCGGCGGCACGGCGGGCACGCAGCTTCTGCTGCTCCCACTGCTTGCCGCCGAGCTTCGAGAGCGGCGGGTTGCCCGCCTCCGCGCCCACGTAGCGGCTGATTTTGTGGAGCTGGTCCGACGGCACGAAGACCCGGTCGCCGTCCCTGAACTCGAGCTCGAGGTAGTCGCGCGTGACCCCGCCCACGGTCTTGGTCTCGAAGCCGGCGAAGAGCGCTATCCCGTGGTCCTCATGCACCACCGGCGACCCGGCGCGCAGCTCGGTGAAGGACGCGAGCGCGCCGGCTCCGGTGCGCGGCCCGGCCGGGGGCTCGGCCCGCCGCCGGAGCAGGCGGTGCTCGGGGAGGATCGCCAGCTTCAGCTGAGGGGAGAGAAAGCCTTCCCGCAGGGAGGCCGCGGCGAACGACACGCCCGGCTCGTGCGGCGCAGGCCTGCCGTCCAGCAGGGCGGCTCGCACGCGATCGAGGTTGTAGGCCGCGCGCTCGGCCTCCCCGCGGCGAGCCCACGCAACCACGGTGCGATAGCCCGAGCGCACGAGCTTCTCGAGCTCGGGCTCGGCGGCCCGCAGCGACCTGGCCGCCGTGTCGGCCGCCTGGGCGCGAAAGGCGTGCGGCTGATCCCCGGAGATGCTCGACAGGAGCAGCGAGGCGCGCGCGTGAAGGGTCTGCCGCAGGCGCTCGGGCGACACGTAGAGGTGGTGGGCATCGGCGTCATGGAAGCTCGTGGTCACGTCCTCCCAGTAGTCCCGCAGCGCCGGCGCGAGCTCCTCCTCGGCCGCCACGGCCACGAGGCTCTCGCGGGGCAGCAGTTCGAGCAGCTCGCCGAAGCGCTCCACCGGCAGCAGCTCCGCTATGTCGGGGCGGTCCTCGGCCTCGCTCTCGGCAGCCATCTCGGCCAGCTCGCGGTGCTCCGGGCCAAGCTCGGCCGCGGGCTCGATGGCCACGTGCTCCACCTCCTCGAGCGAGCGCTGGGTGAAGGTGGAGAAGAATGTGAGCCGCTCCACCTCGACGTCGAAGAGCTCGCAACGCACCGCTCGCTCCTCGGTGGCGGGATAGACGTCGAGGATGTCACCACGTAGCGCGAACTGGCCGCGCTCCTCAACCTGGTCGGCGCGCTCGTAGCCGCAGGCCACGAGCTGGGCGGCGGTCTCCTCCAGGTCGAGCAGCCCGCCCTTCTCTATTCGGAAGCCGTGGGGGCGCAGCTCCGGGGCGGGCACCTTCTCGGCAAGGGCCACGGCGCTGACCACCACGACCGCCGCACCCTCTCCGACGCTCACCGGCGGTTCGAGCAGCGCGTCGAGCGCCGCGATCCGCAGGCCGACCAGGTGCGGGGGCGGCGCAAGGTGTGACTCGTACTGAACCCCCCGGGAGGGGTAGAGGTGCACCGGCCGGGGACTGAGGAACTGCTTGAGGTCTGCCGCCAGGTCACGCGCGGCCCGGTCGTCTCCCGCCACCACGAGCGCCGGCCGGCCCGCCTCGAAGTCGAGCAGCGAGGCCAGCAGGTACGGGAGAAGGCTGGCCGACACGAAAGCGCGCTGGGGCCCCTCCCGCGCCGCTGCGCTGAGGGCGTCGACGGCAGGGTCCTCATGGGCGTATGTGAGAAGCTGGCGCAGGGACATGGGCACGCAGAGCGGCCGCCCGACAAAGCCGCGCGGCGCGTAACCCCCCGGTGTCGGGGCCGGACGACGATTCTAGAGAGCGGGCGCCGCGCCGATCAGCCGCTCGAGCTCGTCTGCGGCGCCCTCCACGAGGGCGCCCACCTCGTCCCCCGACTCGCGGAAGCGGCCAAGCACGTGGGCCGAGACGATCTCCGGGTCGGTCGAGTCGGGGCGGCCGACGCCCACGCGGATCCGGTGGAAGTCGGCACTGCCCAGCTCGCGCTTGAGCGACTTGAGCCCGTTGTGCCCGGCGAGACCTCCTCCGAGGCGGGCCTCCACGCGGCCGAAGGGCAGGTCGATCTCGTCGTGGATGGCCACCACCCGGTCGAGGTCGACGCCGAGCGCCCCCCGCGCGGGACCGGCCGATCTCCCCGAGTCGTTCATGTAGGTCTGAGGAAGGAGAACGCCCACGCGCGGTCCTGCCGGGCCGGTGCGCCCATCGGTGTAGAGGCCTGCGTACCGCTTCTTTGCGCGGGGCAACCCCCACCGCTCGGCGGCGAGGGCGGCAACTTCGAAGCCCACGTTGTGCCGCGTGCGGGCGTATTCGCCGCCGGGGTTGCCGAGACCCACGATCAACCAATCGACCTTGCCGCCGCTGCCACGGCCGCCGCCCTGCCTGGCCTCCTTGGCCTGCGCCGCCTCACGGCGGAACACCCCCATGGTGGGGCGCTACTCGTCGCCGCCGGAGTCGCCCGCGCCTTCGTCGCCGCCGGCGGCAGCCTCTGCCTCGGCGCCGGCCTCGCCGTCCTCGCCCACGACCCCGGTCTCCTCCTCGATGTCCGGCTCCTCCTCGACGGTCGGCGGGACCAGCGTTGCGATCGTGGTCTCCTCCGGGTCATCCAGGAACTCCACTCCCGCCTCGCTCTTCACCTCCGAGAGGTTCAAGGTCGCGCCGATGTCCATGTGCGAGACGTCGACCACGATCCGCTCCGGGATGTCGGTGGGCAGCGCCTCGATGTTGAGCTCGCGCGTCACCTGGTCGAGCACACCGCCCTCCTTGACCCCGGGAGAGTCCTCGACGCCCTCGAGCTCGACCGCCACCGTGGCGTGGATCTTCTCGTCGAGGCGAACCTCGAGGAAGTCGACGTGCATGACCTCACCTCGGACCGGGTGGACCTGCTGGTCCTTGAGGATCGCGGGCACCGGCTTCTCCTGGCCGATCCTCACATCGATCAGCGCCGAGCCGTCCACCAGCACGCTGCGCAGCTCGCGATGGTTGACCTTGAAGGTCACGGTCTCGTCGTGACTGCCCCCGTACAGGATGCCGGGGATCTGGCCCTCCCGGCGAAGTCGCCGGGTCTGCCGGGAGCCCCGCTCGGAGCGCTCTTGGACGTTGAGGGATGGGCGATCGTTGTCGGCCATGGAGGTCGGCCAGTGTAGCGGGGGCGCGCTCTACCCTGTTGGTCCCCATGACCTCCGACGATCGTGAGATCCCGAAAGGGAGGGTCCGCCGCACCGCCCAGGTGGGCTCGGTGATCGGAGGGCAGGGCGCCCGCTACGCCGGGACGCGGGCGGCCAACGTGGCTCGCTCGAAGGAGCACGCCGCCGCGCAACTCGACAAGCGTCACCTCGAGGCCGCCGAGCGGATGGTGGACACCCTAGGGACGATGAAGGGTGCGGCGATGAAGATCGGCCAGCTCGCCTCCTTCATCGACACGGACTTCCTGCCGGAGGAGTACAGGGAGCTCTACCAGGACAAGCTTGCCGACCTGCGCACCTCCGCGCCGCCGATGTCCTGGCAGCAGGTCAAGGGGGTGCTCGAGGAGGAGTGGGAGGACCCCGTCGAGGAGCTCTTCGAGGACTTCGAGCACCACGCCGCGGCGGCCGCCTCGATCGGCCAGGTGCACCGGGCGACGCTTCCGGACGGGCGGGCCGTGGCCGTGAAGATCCAATACCCGGGAGTGGCTGAGGCGCTGCGGGCCGACATGCAGAACGCCATGATGCTCATGCGCCTGGCCAAGGCCATCGCGCCGGGCCTCGACGCCAAAGCGGCGGCCGCCGAGCTCAAGGAGCGGGTGCTCGAGGAGCTCGACTACGAGTACGAGGCCCAGAACCAACGCGCCTTCGCGCGGGGCTATCGCGGCCACCCGTTCATCCACGTGCCCGACGTGATCACCCGCCTGTCCCGTGGCCGCGTGCTGGTCACCGAGTGGATCGACGGCGTCGGCTTCGACGAGGTCAAGGCGCTCCCCCAGTCCAAGAGGGACCGCTTCGCGGAGATCGTCTTTCGCTTCTGCTTCGGCTCGATCTACCACCTCCAGCACTTCAACGCCGACGCGCACCCGGGCAACTACGTCCTCATGGAGGACGGCAAGGTGGCCTTTCTCGACTTCGGAATGACAAAGCACCTGGACAAGGAGCAGATCGAGCTCGAGATCGCGGCGCTCGAGGCCGTGTTCGCCGCCGACCCCGAGCGCCTGCGGGTGGCGCTGCACGACCTGGGCTTCCTGAACAATCCGAGGAAGGTGGACGCGGAGAAGCTGATGGCGCACGTGCTGGCCGTGGGCGGCTGGTACATGCAGGATCGCGAGATCACGATCGACTCGTCCCTGGTGATGGAGTCGATCGCCGCCGTCTCGGACCCGCGATCCGAGTTCTTCGACGTGCTGCGACGCGAGAACGTGCCGGCCAACGAGCTGATGGGCCGCCGGATGGAGGTCGGCGTGCTGGCCGTGCTGGGGCAGCTCTCCGCCACGCGCAACTGGTACGCGATCGGCCGCGAGTGGTGGTTCGCGGACGAGCCCGCCACCGAGCTGGGTCATCAGGAGCGCGCTTACTTCGAGTCGCGCGGCGAGCGGCGCGTGCGCCGGTTCTCCGCACGCGAGGGCTAGCCCGCGGCTGGAGCTAGAAGAGCTGGTTCTCGCCTTGGAAGATCTCAGACACCGAGTCGTCGGTGAAGATCTTGCGGACCGACTCCGTGAGGATGTCGGCGACCGGGAGCACCCGGATCATCGCGGGAGCTCCGTCGCAAAGCGGGACGGTGTCGGTTACCACGATCCCCGAGAGCGGTGAGGCCGCCAGCGTCTCGAACGCCTGCCCCGAGAAGACGCCGTGCGTGGCAACCGCGTAGACCTCCCTGGCGCCCTCATCGATCACCGTTTGGGCCGCGGCGCTCAGCGTGCCCCCGGTGTCGATGATGTCGTCGACGATCACGGCGACCTTGTCCTTCACGTCGCCGATCACGTAGCCGATCTCGGCGGTCTCGTGTGCGGGGCGCTCCTTGTCGAGCAGGGCGTAGGGTGCGCCGACCTTCTGGGCGAACTTCTTGACGAGCTTCGCGCGACCGGCGTCGGGGGCGACGATCATGATGTCCTCGCCGCCGAGGTGGTCTTGCACGTGCTGAGTCAGGATCGGCCGCGCCGTCATGTGGTCCACCGGCCTCGAGAAGAAGCCCTGGAGCTGGCCCGCGTGGAGATCCATCGTGACCAGACGGTCGATGCCCGCCGTCTCCAGCAGCTCTGCGACGAGGCGCGCAGAGATGGGCTCGCGGGGAGCCGACTTCTTGTCCTGTCGCGAATAGCCGTACCAGGGGGTGACGGCGATGATCCGATGCGCGGAGGCGTGCTTTGCGGCATGGATCATGACCATCAACTCCATGAGCGCGTCGTTCACCGTCAGCCCCTCCCGCTCCGAACCGCACGTGGACTGGACGATGAAGAGATCCGCGCCACGGATCGAGTCCCGGTAACGGCAGTAGACCTCGCCGTCGGAGAACGTCTTCAGCCCGGCCTCGGTGAGGTCCACCCCCAGCCGCTCGGCTATCTTGGCGCCCTGGTCGAGGCTCGCCCGCCCGGCGGCGATCATCAGGCGCTTGTCGTAGGACGCCGGGATGAACGTCCCGACCGCCGGCTGGTCGGAGGCGCCCATGTCTCCGTTCTGCGAGTCGATGCTGGTCATCCGCGTTTCCTCTCGGCGCGCTCTGCGTATCCCTCGACGTTCTTCTGATCGGGCCGCGAGATTCCGAGGGCCCCGTCCGGGACATCCTTGGTGATCACGGATCCGGCTGCAATATACGCACCCTCCCCGACGGTGACCGGCGCGACGTAGGAGGCGTTCACCCCTGTCTTCGCACCCTTCCCGATCGTCGTCCGGTGCTTGGCGAACCCGTCGTAGTTGGCGGTGATGTTGCCGGCCGCGACGTTGGCCCCCTCGCCCACGTCAGTGTCACCGAGGTAGGACAGGTGGGGCACTTTCGCACCCGCCCCGATCTCCGAGTTCTTGACCTCCACGAAGGTGCCGATCCTGGCGGCCTCGCCGATGTGGGCGCCGGGCCGAAGGTACGCGAACGGCCCCAGCGAGACCCGGTCCTCGACCACCGCCTGCACGAGAAAGGAGTGGGTGACCGTCACGTGGCCTCCGAGCGTGCTGTCGGTGATCGTGGCGGCGGGGCCCAGGGTGCAGCCCTCCCCGACGCGCGTCGCTCCGCGGAGGGTGACCCCCGGGCCGACGGCGGTGTCCTGGCCGATCTGGACGTCTGCCTCGACACGGACCGACTCGGGCGCGAGGAAGCTCACCCCGCCCCGCGCGTGATGCTCGAGCAGCCGCCGCTGGGCAAGGCGCTCGGCGTCCATCAGCCCGACGCGGTCGTTAACTCCGATGGCGCTCGAGATGTCGCGGGTCAGATGGGAGACCACCTGCTTGCCGCTACCGCGTAACAGGGGGAAGACGCCGGTCAGGTAGCGCTCTCCGTGCTCCTCGCCGACCGCGTCGAGTGCTTCCCAGAGCGCGCCGGCCTCGAAAACGTAGGTGCCGAGGTTGACCTCCCGGATGGCCAGCTCGACCTGGCTCAGCCCCTCCGTGTACTTGGTCTCGACGATCCGGTCGACGGCACCGCCGGCGCCGCGCACGATCCGCCCGTACCCGGCGGGATCGAGCTCCTCGGTGGTGAGGATGGTGCCCGCGGCGCCGTGTTCACGGTGGGTTGCGATCAGCTCGGCGATCAGCTCCACCGAGATGAGCGGGTGATCGCCCGAGAGCACCACCACGGCGCCCGTGGTGCCGGTTGCCTGACGAGCGGCTAGCGCGGCCGCGCCCGTGCCCTCGCCCTCGCGCTGCTCTGCCACCGTCACGCCCTCGGGGAGGCCCTCCGCCACACCGTCGCCCGGCCGCGTCACGCACACCACCTCGGCCGCCCCCGCCGCGCGCGCGGCATCGATCACCCACCGCACCATCGGCTTGCCGCAGATGGGGTGGAGCACCTTGGGCATCGAGGAGCGCATGCGAGTGCCGCGCCCGGCGGCCATCACGAGCACGGTGAACCGCTCGGTCATCGGACGGGCAGGGTACTGCCGGGCGCCCGTGCCGTGCGCCCGGCTGCCCGGAGGCACCCATGGGGACAGCCCGCCCCGGTGAGGCAGGCTGCCAGGCCTGACCTGACTGCGATCTCTTGTGAAGGACTCGGACGGATGCGAGCTGGGGAGCCCGGATTTGAACCGGGACGAGAGGCTCCAAAGGCCCCCATGCTGCCGTTACATCACTCCCCAAGGGCTCCAGCGAAGGTACCGCACCCCTGATCAGGGGGATCGGAGATCGGCGGGATGTCTCAGCGATCTTTATCGGCGCTCGGGACGCGGCCGCCCTCGGTGCCCGCCTCCCTCGCTGGGCCCCCGGGCGGCGATATGCCGAGCACCCGCATCGCCTTGAGCCCCAGGCCGAGGCGCTCGCGGCCCTCGCTCGAGGCCACGTCGAGGCCGCTCAGCTCGCGCACGCGATCGAGGCGGTAGCGGATCGTGTGGCGGTGCGCGAAGAGCTTCTCAGCGGTCTTCGCAATGTTTCCGTCGGCCTCGAGGAAGGACTCGAGCGTGCGCACCAGTTCTGTCTCATACTGCTCGTCGTATGCGACGAGAGGGGCCACGGTCTCCTCCTGGAAGCGGCGCAGCTCGGCGGAGTCCTCGCTCATGGCGGGCAGTAGGAGGCGGTAGGTGCCCGTCTCGTCGAAGGGCAGGCAGCTGACGCCCTGTGCGTCTGCCACGTTTGCCGCCAGGAGGGCCTCTGCTCCCGCACGATGCAGATCGGAGGGATCAGGGGTGGGGCGGCTCAGGCCGACGACGACGGCGAACCCGTGGAGCCCCGCCTCGAGCTCCTTGCAGACCGCGGCTGCGGCGCGCCGTGCAAGCTCGGCTCCGTGGCCGGGCACGAGCAACACGGGGTCGCGCTCGGCCCGGTGGCGGCGCGGCTCCCCACCCGTCTCCCGGGGGCGCGATCGAGGGAGCCCGAGCTCGATCCCGGCGGCAAGGGAGGTGCGCTCGACCGAGCGCGCTCCGCGCTCTGCGATCGTAAGGACGCGGGCCCGCCAGTCCCCCTCCTCGGGATGCTGGGGGCGTGCTCGGACCACGATCACGCACGCGCCGTCGCGCAGATCGCAATTCAGCTCCTCGGCGCGGGCGAGGATGTCGTGGCGCTCGCTGACCTTTCGCGAGAGCAGATCGCCGAGAAAGTCCCCCACGGCCGCCTCGGTGGCGCGCTCTGGTGCGCGGGCGCGCTCTGCTTCGAGCGCGATCAGCGTGCCGATCATGCGCACGAGCGCCGCGGGAGGCGGCGCGGCACGAGCCCTGAACCTCAGCTCGCCGCCGGGCTGGTCGGCCACCCGCAGCTCGATCCGCTCGCTTCCGCTCTCACCTGCGACCACCGCGCGCTCGTCCTCCGGGGAAAGGCAGGCCACCGCCAGCACGCCGCCCGCGGGGTCCATGACCACCACGCTCGCGTTCAGCGCGTGGGCTGCCGCCCTGACCACCGTGGGCAGGCCGGCGCCTGCCTCCACGGCCTCGGACACCCCCCCGATCGCCTCGAGAAAGGACGTCTCGGAGGCGCCGTTCACAAGTCTCTGCGCGGAAGCCACCGCCCGATTCTAAGGGCGATGGCCCTACGGCCGGCGACCCTCGGGGCGCCGCGGCCGAGCCTTGGCTATGCGTAGCGGTCGTAGGACCAGACGATGGCAAGACCGAGGCCTGCCCCAATCCCAACCAGCGTGCCCAGTATGAAGAGGCTGAGAAAGCCGGCCCCGACCTTCTCCCAGAACCGGCCGTAGGCCGACACCGCCGGCATGAGGATGAACCAGATGTAGCCCGCTGCCACTATTCCCGCCGCCAGGGTGATTGCGAGCTCGGTTGTGGTCATGTCGTCATCGGCTCGGGTCCGGTGGGGCGCCTCGGTGCTCATTCTGCCTGATGTACCCGACGGCCAGGGCCGTGGCCGCGCAGGCGCCGAGGATGCCCGCACCCAGTCCCCAGCCGGCGGCCACGTCCGACCAGTAGTGCACCCGGAGGTAGATTCGCGACAGGCCAACCGCCACCGCCACCCCGATAGCGAGCCCCACGAGCGCGGCACCGCGGGCCATACCGGGAATGGCCCAGGCCATAGCGAGCGCGATCCCCACCCAGACCGTCGAGTACGCGGCGTGCCCACTTGGGAAGCTCGCTCCTTCGCCGGTCGCGAGGGGCCGGGCCGGGCGGGCGCGGTCGATGCCCTCCTTGGCGAGCCGGACCGCCACGTATAGGAGCATGGTCCCGGCAACGAGCGTGACGGCCTGGCTGATGTGCCGGCGCGCGAGCAGGAGCAGGGCGACCCCCAACAGGACGGTCGACACCGTGACGAGCGAGCCGAGCTCCGTGATCACCTTCACCACGTCCACGGCCTCTGTGCGGTGTAGGTCATCAGCCAGCTCGAGCAGCTCGAGGTCAGCCGGCGTGGTGCCGGGATCGCCCGAGAGGACCACCGCATAGACGGTGAACACATAGAGGCCCACACCCGCGACGGCGAGCGCCGAGGTGAGCTCGAGCCCGAGCTGCCCCGGGGTCAGCCGGTCGAGCACGAAGCGAAGGCGCGGAGCCGCGAAGCCTGCGGCGGGCTCGAGCACCCGCCGCCAGACCGGGTCGAGCAGTGCCACGAGCGGCCGCAGCGCGCGCCGCCTGCCTTGTCGCCCGATCCACGCCGCCAGCGCCTGCCGGTTCTCCGCGACGCGCAGCTTGCGCCACAGGTAGACGGCCCCGGCGATCACCGCGACCGTGATGCCGAAGGCCAGGGTGGCCTTGCCGGCGATCGCCGTCACCCGGTCGAAGGAGCGGTAGAACACATACCCGAGGACGCAGAAGGTGGTGGTCCAGAGCCCGCAGCCGATGATGCTGAACGGAATGAACCGCCGGTAGGGCAGGCCCGAGGATCCGGCAACGAACGGGGAAAGCGCCCGCACGAGCCCGATGAAGCGCCCGATCAGGATCGTCTTGCCGCCGTGACGCTCGAAGTAGGACTCCACCTGCTCGACGCGGTCCTCATCGATCCTGATCCTGGGCCCGTGCCGGAGGAGGAACTCGCGGCCCAGGCGGCGGCCGATGAAGAAGCTGACGGTGTCCCCCAGCACGCAGCACAGCCACACGAGGCCGATCAGCAGGAGGAGCGAGATCTCGCCCTGGCCGGCGATCACACCGCCCACGATCACGGTCGCCTCCCCAGGGACCACGAGCCCGACGAAGGCGCCCGTCTCGAGGAAGGCCAGCAGGCCGACCAGGAGATAGGTCCACTTGCCGAGGCCACCGGCGAGGCCCGCGATCACCTTCTGGGCGTCGGGCAGGTCGGGAAACAGGCCCGCGGCGTAGAGCGCCACGAGCGTCGCCAGCGTGGCTGCCAGCAGGATCTTCTTCTTGTGCTTCATGGGCGGCGCGCCTCCGTGACGATGGCCTTGTCGAGCTGCGACGCCGCCGCCACCGCGCCCGAGCGGTCACCGAAGATGCCGAAGGTCGTCGGCCCGGAGCCCGTGACCTGGGCCGCCAGCGCCCCGCTGGAGAGTAGGCTCTCCACCGCTTCGGCGAGCTCGGGTCGCAAGGAGGTGGCGGCCGGCGCGAGGTCGTTCTCGACCGCGGCCGCGAGCTCCGATAGCGGCGACCCGGCCAGGCCGCGCAGCGCCCGCGGGTCGAGAAGGGAAGCGGGCGAGCCGCCTCGCAGCCGGTCGAGCTCGTCGAAGACCGCGGCCGTCGAGAGGCCCTCCTCGCTGGGAAGGAGCACGAGGCTCATCCGCGGCAGCTCGATCGGCTCGACCCTCTCTCCCACCCCCGACACGAGCGCATGGCGGGGCTCCACCTGGCTCGGCACGTCCGAGCCGATGCCGGCGGCCAGCCGGCGCAGACGCTCCGGGCATAGGCCCGCCTCGCTCAGCTTCTCGGCCGCGCGCAAGACGGCGGCGGCGTCCGCGCTCCCTCCGGCGAGGCCCGCCGCCACCGGGATGCGCTTCTCGATTGTCACCCTGACCGGCGGAAGCTCCGGCACCTCGGCACGGAAGGCGCTCACGGCCGCGGCGGCCAGGTTCGGGCCCTCGATGCCCGCGCACACCACCTGGTCCTCGGCTGCCCGCTCCAAGGTCACGCGATCTGCCAGATCCACCGACGCGAAGATCGAGCAGAGCGGATGCAGGCCGTCCCCGCGCGGGGCGCCCACGCGCAGGACCAGGTTCACCTTGGCGTAGGCGTGCTCGGTGATGCTCACCGATGTGCGCCTCGCCCCTGCCCTGTGCCCTTCGGGTATGGGGTGCCACTCGGGCGCAGGCCCGCGAGCTCTGCGTGGCCGATGGCCTCCGCGAGATCGGCGAAAGCGTCCGGGGACAGCCGCTCGGCACGCGCGTCGGCGGGGTGCCCCAGCCGCTCGAGCGCCTCGCGTGTCCGCTCGCGCATCCCGTCGGGAGCCCCGGAGGCAAGCCCGAGGGAGCCCGCCAGCGCCTTGCGGCGATGAGCGAACGCCGCGTGCACGAGCGCCACCACCGGATCGGGAGGGAAGGGCGCCCGGCGGCGCAGCAAGAGCAGCGCCGAGTCCACGTTGGGCTCGGGGTGGAAGACGCTGCGCGCCACCTTGCGGAGCAGCTTCACCTCACATGCGATCTGGGCGAGCACCGAGGTGGTCCCGTAGGTCTTGCCGCCCGGCTGGGCGGACATGCGCTCGCCGACCTCGCGCTGGACCATCGCGACCCACAGCCTGGCCGCGGGCAGCTCCGCCAGCGACTTGAGCAGCACAGTGGCCGCAACTCCATAGGGGAGGTTGGCCACCACCTTGCCGGGAGGCGGGTCGAGGTCCGCGAGCTCCAGCCGCACGGCGTCGGCCACATGCAGCTGCGCGCCCGGGAACGGGGCAAGCGCTTCCTCGAGCGCGGGCCGCAGGCCCGGGTCGACCTCCACCACATGCAGGTGACCGACCCGCGCGGCCAGGTACTCGGACAGCACCCCAAGGCCTCCCCCCACCTCGAGCACCGCGTCTGCCGCGTCCAGCTCCGCGGCGCGACCGATCACCTCGAGGATGTTGTCGTCGATCAGGAAGTTCTGGCCGAGCTCCCTGTTGGGCCGGATCTCGAACCGCTTGAGGCGGTTGAGGCTTGCCTGCCGGGGCAGGCGCGCAGCCGCCACCTCGCTCACCAGCGGAAGACCCGAGCCGCGTTTCGCTCGACCGCGGCATCCAGCTCGCCGTAGCCGACCCCGCGGAGATCTGCCACGAACTCGGCGGTGAGCTGCACATTGGCGGGCTCGTTGGGCTTGCCCCTGAGCGGATGGGGCGCCAGGTAGGGCGAGTCGGTCTCCACCAGCAGCAGCTCCTCGGGGAGCTCGCGCGCGGCAACCTGGAGTGCCTCGTTGTTCTTGTAGGTGACGTTGCCGGCAAAGGAGCAGAGGTAGCCCCGCTCCACCGCTTCCTCCAGCCGGTCGGGCGCAGAGAAGCAGTGCAGGATCACCGTGACGCTGCCGGCGTGCTCGGCGAGCATGGCAAATGTGTCCTCCTCCGCGGCGCGGGTGTGGATCACCGCCGGCAGCCCGACCCTCCCCGCCAGCTCGAGCTGTGCCTCGAACGCGCGCCGCTGGTCTGCCCGCGGCGCGCGGTCGCGGTAGTAGTCGAGCCCCGTCTCACCCACCGCGCGGGCCAGCGGGTCGTCGGCGGCCCGCTCGATCGCGTCGAGGTCCGCCTCGCCAAACCCCTCCACGTGGTGCGGGTGGCGCCCGACGATCGCCACCACCCCTTTGTGCCCACGCGCGGCCGCCAGAGCGCGCTCTATCGAGTCGCCGTCCATCCCAACGGTGGCGAGCCGGCTCACCCCGGCCTGACGCGCCCGGGCCACCAGTTCCCCGTCCGGCGGCTTGCAGGAGTCGAGGTGGCAGTGGGTGTCGACCACCGCGCAGCGCTCCTCTAGGCGGTCGAGGGCTCGGCGGCCTCGACCTTCGGGAAGAGCTGCCCGAGCTCGCCGATGCGGGCGCCGCCGCCGGCGGCGCCAAAGCGCGCGGCATCGAGGGAGCGGTCTTCCCGGCCCAGGGCGGTGAGGAGCTTGACCGCGGTCTCGGGGATGTAGGGATAGAGCAGCACGGACACGACCCGCAGGCCCTCGGCCGCTCCGAGGAGCACGGCGTCGAGCTCGCCGGCGCGCTCGGGATCCTTGGCGGCCTTCCAGGGCTCGCTCTCCTGGACGAAGCGGTTGAGCGCCCGGACCCTGTTCCAGATCGCGTCGAGCGCGCCGCTGACCTCGACCCGGTCGAGGCAGCGCTGCACCTCCTCGACCAGCCCCGCGAGCTCGCGGGCAAGCTCGGCCGGCGGATCGGCCTCGGGGACTAGCCCGTCGCGGTAGCTCGCGATCATCGAGAGGACCCGGCGCGCCAGGTTGCCGTACTCGTTGGCAAGCTCGGTGTTGTAACGGTTCTCGAAGCCCTCGGGGGACACGGAGCCGTCCTGCCCGAAGGCCACCTCGCGCAACAGGTAGTAGCGCAGGGCGTCGGTGCCGTAGACGTCCATCACATGAAAGGGGTCGAGCACGTTTCCGAGTGACTTCGACATCTTGTGGTCGTCCATCAGCAGGTAGCCGTGGATGAACACCCGCTTTGGCAGCTCGATCTCCGCGGCCATCAACAGCGCGGGCCAGAACACCGCGTGGAACTTGAGGATGTCCTTGGCGATCACGTGCACCGTCGCGGGCCAGAACCTGTCGGTGAGGTCCTCCCCCTGCCGGGCGTACGCGAGCGCCGAGTAGTAGTTGAACAACGCGTCGACCCAGACGTAGACGACCTGATCGGGGTCCCAGGGGATCTGCACTCCCCAACTGATCCGGGCGCGGCTGAGCGAGAAGTCCCGCAGCCCCCCCTTGATGAACGAGAGCGCCTCGTTGTAGCGGTTGGACGGGAGCACCCACTCCGGGTGGTCGGCGTAGAGGCGCTCGAGGGGCTCCTGGAAGGCCGAGAGACGAAAAAACCAGTTGTCCTCCTTCTCGCGCTCGAGCTCGATGAGGTGGATCGGGCACTTGCTCCCGTCCACGAGCTCGGAGTCGGTCTTGAAGTCCGCGCAGCGCGGACAGTAGAAGCCCTCGTAGGTGCCCTCGTAGACGTGGCCGCCCGCCTTCAGCCTCGTCACGATCTCGGACACGACCGCGTGGTGCTCCGGGTCGCTCGTGCGGATGAAGAAGTCGTTGGTGGCGTTGACGCGCGTCGCCACCGCCTTGAACCGCTCGGCGTTGCGGTCCGCGAGGTCGCGCGGCGTTACGCCCTCGCGCTCGGCGGCCTGCGCCACCGGCTCACCGTGCTCGTCGGTGCCTGTCAGGAAGAAGACATCCTCACCCCGCTGGCGCATGTGGCGCGCGAGCACGTCGGCCGCCACGGTGGTGTAGACGTGACCCAGATGCGGCTCGCCGTTCACGTAGTAGATCGGCGTGGTGATGTAGTAGGACATCGCCCGTCGATGCTACTGGCGCGATGGGGCCCGGGACTGCGTTGGAGCCTCTCCGTGTCTTCGCCTTCGACGCCGACCGAATCACCAGCGTCATGAGGCGTTGCACCGTCCCTGCGCCCGACGGGAGCGCCGCTGACCGTGGTCAGTCGAGCGTTTCTGAGAGCAGCCGGAGTCCCTCGCCGCCCGCGGCGGCGCGAAGCCGTCGATCCCAGGTGGCGAACACGAGGTCCTGTCCGGGGAGCACGAGCGCTGGGGCGAGGTGCAGCGAGTCGAGGCTGCGAAGACCCCGATCGACCGCAATACGGCGGCGTGGTCGGCGAGCGGTTGGTCGACGCGCGGCACTTGAACCAGCCCGTGGCTTCGTGGACGAGGTTACTGCCGGCCTGGGCGACGTAGCGCTCGACCAGTGCGCTCGGGCGAGGTAGAGGTTCAGCGCTCGGAGTCCCGCTCCGAGAGCACCAGCGCCGAGGCGCTTCTGCGGGCCCTGACGGGTACGGAGGCCACATTTTCAGCTCGCATGGTGGCGTTGCAGGAGCGGAAGGCGCCGATCCGTGGCGAACCACGACGGGCGGCACACACGCGCGTAAGACGCGTGTAGGCTGCAGTAGTGCGTCGGTCCCCAAGGAAACACCTTGCAGCGGGGCTGTTGGCTCTGGCGCTCTTCGTAGTAGCTCCGGGAGCGGCCCACGGCCACCCGATCAGGGAGTGCGGCGACTACGGTGGAGGAAGTGACTTTGGGCCAGTTGACGGTGCCGGCATCTACAACGTTACGACCCGGCTCGTCAGTTGCAGGACGGCGCTGAGAATCGTGAAAGGCCATTACTTTGGTCGGGTCAACCAACGCTGCAACACGAGCAGCAATGGGTGCAGATCGCGCGTTGGGACGTTCAGATGCCGCTCGAGCCAGACAGGCTACGAAGAGGCCGACACTCGCTGCCACTCGAGTCGCTCTCGGCACTATGTGGTTCGTTGGCAGTCGGGCGCCTGATCGCGGATCACGCCACTTCAACAGGGTCGCGACTCGGACCGTAGGACCCGACAACGAGACCACCCGTGGCGACAGGCCGAGCACGGTGCGCTCGCCCTTCTCGCCGGAGGCGGTACTGAACCTGCGTGAGCGCTGTCGTTTCGCAGTCTCCTCCCGCCGAGAAGCAGCGGAACGTAGAGCGCCGCGTCATGATGACGTCCGTGCAGTGGCGCGAGGGCCGGGGTGCACCCCTTGAGTGCGGATAGTGGTGGTGAGGTCGAAACTGGCCCTCGACTGGCGCTGACACGCGAGCGAGCGGTCGCGCCGCTCACCGCGCTTCTGATGGTCGCCATCGTCGTTTCGGTCGTGCACTACAGCGACAACGTCGTGAACTTCGAGGACTATCCGCAGCCAAGCTCGGGCCCGGCGCCGTCGGCCACCGTCATCGCCCTCGCGTGGTTTGCGTTCACCGCAGCCGGGGTGCCTGGGCTCGTGCTCTTCCGTCGCGGCCGCGTGGCCGCCGCCGCCGCGGGCCTGGCGCTCTACTCGGCCAGCGGCCTCATCGGCCTCGGGCACTACGCCGTCGCAGGGGCAAGCGCGATGCCCTGGTGGCGCCATGCCCACGTCGTCGCGGACATCGCCTGTGGGGTAGCGGTGCTGGCCTTCGCCGTGTGGGCAGCGCGTCGCTTGAGCGCGGACGCGGCTCCCAGCCCGCGTTAGCCCAGGGGAAAAGCACCCCGGGATCCGCCCGCTCAGGACGGGAGCGTTGGGGCGCTCGGAGCCACAAGGTCCTCATCGGTGTGGCACCAGGGCGACGCTTTAGGTCACGGGCGCCGGGTCGACGCCGCTTCGCCTGAAACGAACGTCCTATGGCAGAGCACGCTGGTGGCCAGGCGCTTGAAGTAGGCGTCGGTAGGGAGGGCGCGAGCCGGGTGTGCAGCTACTCGCAGATGCTATTGACCAAGATCGCGCTCGGTCGCTTTTTATTGGGACTCCTGGGGCTGAGCTGGCTGCTCCTCAACGGGCGTGGGCGGCCCGGTGAGCCGACGAACGACTTCCCCAAGGAGTACCCCCCCAGCTAGGGCGGCAGTGACCACCCATGGCGAGCGGCTGTCGATTGCCACAAGCACGACGTAGGAGACCGCCGCGGCGACCACGACTGCCACGGCCCGGATCGCCCAGGCGGCACGCACTGACATATCACTCCTGTGGGTAGGGCCTGTGCTGCCCCCGAGGACCGCCACATGCAGTGGACGGTCGCCAATGGAAGCCAACGACGATGGCCATGGTACGCCTCCCTCGCGTCGAGAACCGAACGACCTGGACGGTCGTGATCGACCCGACGCCAGCGCCACACATGCCAAGCCGCAGATACTCACCGTCAAGGACCCTATGGACGAGGACAAGCCGACCGTCGCCTTCGTCCGACGAACGGGAGTTAGCGGTGACGATCCCGGACACCGCATGAGCGCGGCCGTGGATCGTTCCGCCAGCGCGCTTGGCGCTAGCGACGCCCGAGCAGTGGGCGAAGTAGCGCCCCCATGGAGGCCCGGCGGCGCGCGCCATCGCTGCGGCCCCCGGGGCGACCGAGACACGCGGCCGCGAGCAGCAGACCCGCGCAGGCGAGCGCCCATCCGAGGTCGGGTCCTCCGGTTGCCCGCGGCGAGGGGCGCGGGCGCTCCGGCGAGGCAGGTTCGGGTACCCCCAGAGGCGTTGCATCCGGCGCCGAAGCCGGGCCGCTCGAAGGAGCGCGGCCCGGATGGGGCGCCCGGCGCACCGCCGGGCGTGGCGCCGTCAAGGGGACCGGGCCCGGCATCGGCGTCGGACCCAGACGCGGGAGGGGCACCCGACCGCCCGCCGGTACGCGGATGCGCCGGCCCGCAGGTACCCGGATGCGCCTGCCCGCCGGAACCCTTACACGCGGTCGCGCGGGCATCGGGCGGCGCAACGGCGACGGTGCGGGAGAGCGGACGGGCGCGGGCGCCGGACTGAGACCCACCGGCGCGCCAACGGGGAGCGGGATTCCGCGGGGTGCCTCCCGGACGGGCGGCGTGCCAGGCGGAGGCAGCAGACCGAGCGGATCCAGATAGGCGTGCCGGGTGCCGGCCTCCCTCACCCCGAAATGCAGGTGCGGGGGCGTGGCCGAGCGCCGGCCGCTGGTGCCCACGGCCGCGATCCGCTGCCCGAGCCGGATCCGATCGCCCTCGCGAACCGCGGTGGAGGAGAGGTGCAGGTAGGAGGTGTCGAAGCGCCCATCACCCGTACGCACGGAGAGCGTGAGCCCCGACGATCCCGCTGTGCCCGCGAAGCGCACGACACCCTCCACCGCCGCAAAGACCGGCGTGCCACTTGGCGCAGCTACGTCGATCCCGCGGTGCTGACCCCCGGCATATGCGTCCGGGACGTTGTGAAAGGGCGTGATGACCTCCCCCGCGACCGGCCAGGTCCAGCCTGCGTCAGCCTGCGCGGCACCGGGTTGGGCAAGAGCGGCGCCCAACGCCATAGTCAGGACGAGGAGGGCCTTCACGGCGGCAAGGTGGCGGACCCGTTCGGTCATGCAGGCCACCGTAGGCGGGCGGCAGCCAACGGCCTCCCTGTGGGTGTCGAAGCGTCACACGCCGTGACCGTCGTGTGACGGGCCGTGCTGAGTCGTTACGAAGTGAGCGCCCGGTAGAGCGCGTTCGCACTCGCGCCAGTTAGCTCGGCCACCGCCTGGGCCGCAGGACGCGGCTTGGCACCGGCCTCCACCAGCCTGCGCAGCTGGTCGAGCCCGGCCGGCGCGGCGTCGGGGTCGGCCTCCATGGGCGCTGCCGGTCCCACGACGAGCACGACCTCGCCCTTCGGGGCCGAGCCCTCATACCGCCGTGCGAGCTCTGCAGCCGTCCCCCGCACGACCTCCTCGTGCAGCTTGGTGAGCTCGCGGCAGACCGCGACCTGCCGCCCAGGGTCGATCTCCTCGAGCACGGAGAGCGTGGCCGGGACGCGCTTGGGAGACTCGAAGGCCACGAGCGTGACCCCCGTGTCGGCAAACGCGCGGCGCAGCTCGCCTCGCTTGCGGGGAAGGAACCCGGCGAACCGCCATTGATCGGCCGGCAGGCCCGATGCCACGAGGGCGGCTACCGCGGCGCTCGGCCCCGGCAGCACCTCCACCGGCAACCCGGCCGCTATGCATGCCTGGACGAGAACGTAACCGGGGTCGGACACGAGCGGCATCCCGGCGTCGGATACCAGCGCAACGGTGTCGCCGCCCCGCATCCGCTCAACCAACTCGGCGGCGCGCGCGGCTTCGTTGTGCTCGTGATAGCTCACGAGCGTGGCCGTGACCCCGTAGCGCTCGAGCAGGGTGCGCGTGCGCCGGGTGTCCTCGCAGGCCACCACGTCGGCCTCGCGCAGCGCCGAGAGAACGCGGAGGGTGATGTCCTCCAGGTTGCCGATCGGCGTGGGGCAGACCACGAGCCTCACGCCCTCCCCCCGTCGAGCGCCAGCGCCGCGGCACCGAGCATTCCAGACTCCTCGCCGAACCGGGCGGGCACGATGCGCACCAGCTCCGCGCAAGGAGGAAGGGCGCGCTCCCTGACCACCGCCCGTGCCGGCTCGATCAGAAGCTCCCCGGCAGCCACCGCTCCCCCGCCGATCACCACGACCTCCGGGTTGAGGGCGTTGACGATCCCGGTCAGCCCCGCACCCAGCCGGCGGCCCACCCCGGCGAGGATGCCCCTGGCCTGCGCGTCGCCATCATGGGCCAACTCGGTGACCAGGCCGCCGCCTATCTCCCTTCCCTGCGCCCGCAGGCGTCCGAAGGTGGATCGGGGCTCGGCCTCGGCGGCGTGCTCGGCCGCCCTGCCGATCGCTTTCCCGGAGGCGAGCGTCTCGAGGCATCCAACTCCGGGGCAGGCACCGGGACAGTCCTCTCCGTCGTGGTCGACCACGAGGTGCCCGAGCTCCGCCGCGAAGCCACGCGCTCCCCGGTAGAGCCGGCCGTCGAGCACAAGCCCGCTGCCTATCCCGGTGCCGAGCGCCACCATCACCACGTGGTCAGCCCCCTGTGCAGCTCCGTGACGGTGCTCCACCATCGCCGCCGTGTTGGTGTCGTTGTCCACGTACACGGGCAGCCCGAGCCGCTCGCTCATGAGGTCCCGGAACGGGACATCGCCGATCGGCAGGTGGTTGGACCACACCGATATCCCCCGCTCCCAATCCACGAGCGCGGGGATGCCGAAGCCCACCGCCTCTATGTCCGGGGCCGCTGCGCGGACCTCCTCGACGGCCTCGGCCACGATGTCGAGCGTCTCCCGGCGGTCGGCTCCGCGCCAGAAGCGGTGCACGCGGTGGTGGACCGCCAGGCCATCGTCCACGACGCCTCCGAGCAGCTTCGTGCCGCCTGCATCGATTCCGATGACCCGGCGTGGCGGCATGGCCGGACGATATACAGCGCCCTGTGAGCGATCCCGAGCACCCGCGCAAGCCGGACTACAAGGTGTATCGCGCGCGGCGCCGGCGGTTCGGCTCCCTGGGGCCGGCCGGGGGGCTCGAAGGTCTCCGCGAACGCGGGCGCCGGCGGCGTGACCCGCTAAGCCGGGGACCCGGGGGGCCGGCGGCGCTCACCCCTGGCAGGGTCCTCAAGTGGCTGGCCTTGGCCGCACTTGGCTGGTGCTTGCTCTCCCTCGTCCTTTTCATCGCGAGCGCCCAGGTACAGAAGGGCGTGGACGACGGCGCGGACTCCGCCCTTGCCTCCGGGGGCAACATGATCACCGGCAGCAACGTGCTCGTGCTCGGCTCGGACCGTCGTGCGGGGGACTCGATCGACGAGAGCCAGACCGGTCCCGCGCGCGCCGACAGCATCCTCGTCCTTCACGCGGCGTTCGGAAGCGTGCGCAAGCTCTCGATCCCGCGCGACTCCGCCGCGGAGATCCCGGGTCACGGCGCGCAGAAGATCAACGCCGCCTACGCGCTAGGTGGAGCCGGCCTCATGATCGACACCGTCGAGGGCTTCCTCGGCAACGGCCTCGAGATCAACCACGTGGTGGAGGTGGACTTCGCCGACTTCCCCGAGTTGATCGACGCCCTCGGCGGCATCACCGTGAACAACAAGTCGCGGATCTGCTCGCCCCCCTTTGACAACTTCTACAAGGGCTTCCGCCTGCGCAAGGGCGAGCGGAAGCTCGACGGCGAGCGCGCACTCGGCTTCGCGCGCGTGCGCAAGAACCGATGCGCCCCCGCCGAGGACGACCGCGACCGCGCGGCGCGCCAGCAGGAGGTGCTCACCGGCATCCGCGACAGGCTGCTCTCCCCGACCACGTTCGTGCGGCTGCCCTGGGTGAGCTGGCAGGCGCCCAAGACGATCGAGACCGACATGGGAAGCGCCGGCCTCTTCGGGCTCTTCACCGACCTCGTGACCGGAAACACGAACGACTCGAACGTCCTGCAGTTCTCCTGTGGAGGCTGCGGGCCGGCCGGGGCGGCCCTCGTGGCGGATTCGGAGAAGCGCGCCGCCGTGGAGAAGCTGCTCGGGCGCTGAGCCGACTCGGGCTCAGGCGGCGCTCAGCGCGGCCCCTCGGAGGACCGTGAGCCGTTGGGCTACTTCGACTCCGAGGCGGCCTTGGCCTCGGCCTTCTTGCCGCCCGCGTCCGACGAGCTCGAGGAGGAGCCGTCCTTGCTCGAGGAGGAGCCGTCCTTGTTGGAGGAAGAGGCGTCGGATGAGCTCTGCGAGGAGTCGCCGCCGTCCTTGGAGCTGCCCTCATCGCGGCTCTTGGCCTTGGCCTCGTCGGCGCTCTTGCCCTGCTTGCCGTAGTCGGTGTTGTAGAAGCCGGAGCCCTTGAAGTGCACCGCCACAGGATGAAAGACCCGCTGAACGGGAGCCTGACAGGTGGTGCAGTTGGCGAGCGGGTCGTCGCTCATGCGGTGCATCACCTCGAGCGTGTGACCGTTCTTGCAGCGATATTCGTAGATCGGCATGGCACTTCGAGTATACGAGTGCCAACGGGCGCCTCTGCGGCGGGCGGGGGGCGGCCACGCCACCGTCTAGGGTTGGCGGCGCGATGCCCGCGGACGCCGTCACAATGGAGAAGATCGTGGCGCTGTGCAAGCGGCGCGGGTTCATCTTCCAGTCCTCCGAGATCTACGGCGGCCTGGCCTCGACCTACGACTACGGCCACTACGGGGTGATGCTGAAGTCAAACGTCAAGGCCGAGTGGTGGCGCGCCGTGGTTCAGGAGCGCGACGACGTGGTGGCCCTCGACGCCGCAATCCTCATGCACCCGCGGACATGGGAGGCCTCGGGTCACCTCGCGGGCTTCACCGACCCGCTCGTGGATTGCCGCACCTGCAAGCAGCGGTTCCGCGCCGATCACCTGGGTGACCTCCAGTGCGGGCAGAAGCCCTCGAAGCACCCCGGGGAGGGACCGGACTGCGACCTCACCGACGCTCGCGACTTCAACCTGATGTTCCAGACCACGATGGGACCGGTCAAGGACGAGGGCGCAACCGTGTACCTGCGCCCGGAGACCGCCCAGGGCATCTTCGTCAACTTCAAGAACGTCATGCAGTTCGCCCGCAAGCGGCCCCCCTTCGGGATCGCGCAGGTCGGCAAGTCCTTTCGCAATGAGATCACTCCGGGCAACTTCATCTTCCGCACGCGCGAGTTCGAGCAGATGGAGATCGAGTTCTTCGTGCCGCCTGCCGAGGCCGCCGAATGGCACGAGCGCTGGATGGAGGACAGGATGCGCTGGTACACCGACCTCGGCATCCGGTCCGACCACCTCCAGCTGCGTGAGCACGGCCCGGATGAGCTCTCGCACTACTCGAGCGCCACCTCCGATGTGGAGTACCTGTTTCCGATGGGCTGGTCCGAGCTCGAGGGAATAGCAAACCGCGGCGACTTCGACCTCACCCAGCACGCCGAGTACTCCGGTCAGAAGCTCGACTACGTGGACCCTTCCACCGGTGAGCGCTATGTGCCGCACGTGATCGAGCCCTCAGCAGGTGCCGACCGCGCCACGCTCGCGTTCATGGTGGACGCCTACGACGAGGAGGAGGTGGAGGGCCGCGAGCGCGTGGTCCTGCGCCTGCACCCCCGCATGGCGCCGGTGAAGGTGGCGGTGCTGCCGCTCCTGAACAAGGAGGGCCAGCCGGAGCTTGCGCGCGAGGTCTACGAGGATCTGCGCAAGCGCATGCCGGCCGACTTCGACGCCGGAGGATCGATCGGCAAGCGCTACCGCCGCCAGGACGAGATAGGCACTCCCTGGGGCGTCACCGTGGACCACCAGACGATGGCGGACCGCACCGTCACGCTCCGGGACCGCGACTCACTCGAGCAGACGCGGCTGGCGATCGACGATCTGGGCGCGGAGCTCGAGCGCCGCCTGGCGGCACCGTGGAGGAGCCCGAAGCCCTGAAGGGCGGTCTGACCCGAGCCGTCACCGCACGGCGAACAGCAGCAGCGAGAGGCCGGCGGCCCTCGGCTCCATGCGCGTCTGAAAGCCGATGCGAGCAAGCCGCCCCGCGAGCGCGTGTGCCTCTCCCGCCCATGGCACCGAAAAGCACCCACGTTCGCGCCCGCGTCCACCAGCGCTCGCCCGGGGCGATCTCGAAGCCCGGCGCGGCGTACTCCCCGCTGCTACCTCGACGGCCGTGTTGGCCACCCCGCGCGGCCGCGAGCCGCTCAACCGCACGCCCCGCAGGCGTACGTCGTGGTGGCGCCCCGGCCGCGATCTTGAGCGCCGACACCGGATGCAGGCCGCCACGCACTGCCCGCACGCGCGGCCCGACCTGCCGGATCCAACCTGAGGCGCTCGGCATCCGGGCGATGGTAGGGCGCGGCGATGCTCGCGGGATGTCGCTGGCGGACCGGGCGCTCGTGTGGGGACTCAAAGTGCCGCTCCCCCCAGTGGTGGAGGTAGTCAGGTACGTGAGACCGGCTGGCGACTCGGACGCTGAAGGCCCGCCCGCACCTTCATCGCGTTGGCCTCCAGCTGACGCGCCGCGATCTCCCGGTCATCCCACGGAACGGTGTCCGTGACGCCGGGCTCGCAGTGATAGCAACGCCAAGTGTGCTCGGCGCCCTTGTACCACTCGTGGTCACCGCAGTCATTGCGGCCTTTCGCGATCAGGGGAGCGAGCTGCTCTGGGAGGCGCTCCCGAAGTGCCGTCCGGTACCTGTACTTGCCATTTACCACCTGCACCAGCCTACCCCTGGTTCGTCACCGGACCGGCGCAGTTTCCGCTCCAACAGCTACTCGCTCAGTCCAAGCGAGAGCCGGAGGGCGTCGTCTACCCGCAACAGCACCTTGAGGGGCAGGGATCCGCGCTTCGGGCCAGCGCTCGCTTCGGAACGGTGTGACCTCCACAGTTCGCGACGCTGGGGTGGTCGCCCAGACTCAGAGTTCACTGGCACCTCCGTGGGACGACACGAGCGTTGCTCGCAATAAGGGCGCCGGTGACCTTGGTGAGAACCGGAATCGCTTTCCTGACGAGACGACTGCCATGGGATGCAGTCCAACGTTGGAGACGATGCGGCTCTCACGCTCCCGAATCGCGCCCTCGCTCGTCCATTAGTACGACAAGCGGATCGACTTCGGACGGTGGCAGGGAGCCGCGTAGACCCTCTGCCGTCACTGCCTTTGCTATGCGGATCTCGTGACCGTCCTTGTCGATCACGACCCGGTCGCCTGGCCGGATCTGGAGCTCGTCGCGGATGGGCTTCGGGATGATCACCTGGCCCTTCGCGCCGACCCTGGAAGTCATGCCATCAGTATGACCTGCCCCGGTGGCCCCCGGTCCGGACCTGAGCTACGGCCGCGCCGCCACGGCGCCATCACCCGAGGCCTCGAAGCTCGGATCGGGCAGGATGCGCGCAAGCGGCCTCGGCAGCCACCAGTTCCAGCGGCCCATCAGCTCCATCGTGGCCGGCACGAGCACGAGGCGAACGAGCGTTGCGTCGAGTGCGATGGCAACGGCCAGCCCCGCTCCGATCTCCTTGACGGCAGGGACTCCGGTGCCGGCGAAGACCGCGAACACGGCCACCATGATCAGCGCGGCACTTGAGATCGTGGCCGCGCTGCGAGCCAGTCCCTGGGCCACGGCGGCGCGGTTGTCGCCGGTGGCGTCGTAGCGCTCGCGGATGCGGCTGAGGAGAAAGACCTCGTAGTCCATCGAGAGCCCGAACACGATCGCGAGCAGCAGTGGCGGGGTCATCGTGTTGATGTACCCGAGCGACTGGAAGCCGAGGAAGCCGTCGATCCAGCCGTACTGGAAGATCGCGACGAGCACGCCGTACGCGGCGCCCACCGACAGCAGGTTCATGAGCACCGCCTTCAGCGGCAGCAGCAGGGAGCGCAGGAGCAGGAAGAGCACGAGGTAGCTGAGAGCGAGCACGAAGAGCACGATCTTCCACATGGAGCCCGCCACCAGGTTCTTGAAGTCCTCGACGGTGGCGGTCGCTCCGCCGACGTCCACTTCGGCAATCCCGGCGAGGGCGCCGCTCTCGACGGCGTCTCGGAAGCGTCCCACCATCGCCCTCGCCTCGGGGCTCTCGGGGTCGTGGCGGGGCACCACGCTCAGCAGCGCGGCGCGCCCGTCACGCGAGGGCTGGGGACGAGAGACCTCCACCACCGCTCGCCCTTCTCCGAGTCAACTCCGACTTCGCTCCGGCCGCGCCGTCGTAGCGA
>JAUJNT010000002.1:486728-524103 GCA_030448005.1 Thermoleophilaceae bacterium | reverse complement strand
GCTCGCCCTTCTCCGAGTCAACTCCGACTTCGCTCCGGCCGCGCCGTCGTAGCGAAGCCGCCACGCGAGCGAGCATCGAGCTGAGGCGCCCGCGCGTGTAGGCGCGGTGCCCGAAGAGCCTCATCGTGACCGGCAGGAAGGTGACCGCCGCCAGGATCGATACGGCCACCACGACGATCGCCCCGAGCGCCATCGACTTGATCGTCGTGGAGTTGACGAGAAAGAGCCCGGCCAGGGACACCATCACGGTGACGCCCGAGAAGAGGACGGCGAGCCCAGAGGTGCGCAGGGCGATCCGGCGTGCCGTGCCGGGGTCGGCGCCCGCGCGGATCTCCTCGCGGTAGCGCGCCAGGATGAACAGCGAGTAGTCGACTGCCACGCCGATACCGATCATCGACGCCACGTTGGTCACGAAGACCGACATGTCCATCGCCTGGGAGAGGAAGAAGATGACCGCGCCGGTGATCAGGACGCTCACCGCGCCGAGCACCAGCGGCAGAGCCGCCGCCGCGAGCGAGCCGAACACCGCGAGCAGGATCAGCGACGATCGGAAAGCCCGTGGCCTCGGCCGCCGCGAGGTCCTCCTTGCTCAGGTCCTGCATGCCCGCCCACAGCGCCTGCTGGCCCACGAGGTAGGTCTCAACGCCGTCCTTCGGCCCCTCGCCGGCGCCGACCTCCGCGCGCAGGTCGGTGGCGAGGTCGGCGGTCTCGTCGAGGTCGCCGGAGACGTCGAACACGGCGACGGCGATGGGTGAGCGGCCGACGTCGGCGTTGGCCGCCGCCTTCGCCCGGTCGGAGAGCTCCACGTGCGGAAGGCGCACGGCGACCCGGTCGGCGTGGTCGATGGCGGCTCGGATGTCGGAGTCCCGCGCTCCGTCTCGCCGGGCCACGACGAGTGCGAGTGAGTCGCTCTGCACGTTCTCGAAGTCCGCGAGCGCGCGGTTGACCGCCGCAGAGCCGGACCCCGGAGAGGAGAAGCCGCCGCTCGTGAGGTGCTCGGTCTGGCGCATCGCGGACGGGAGGGCGGCGACCAAGAGCGCCACCCAGGCGCCTACGATCAGCCACTTTCGGCGCTTGAGGAAGGCGGTGAGGGCGTCCATCGCTGTCTGCATGTGTCTCCCCTCGGGACGGCTACAGAATCATTTGGCCAGCCAGCCAAACACTGGGCCATTCTTGCCCCGCCCGCCCGCGGGCGCACTGTGAGTTCGGTCACACATATGTCATCAGAGTATGTATAATGTGTTCATGGCCGCGAACCGGAACGATCCAACTCGCAAAGCATCTTCGGCATCGGACTTCTCCCTTGTCGAGTTCATGCAGACCTATCCAGACGATTCGGCCTGCCTTGATCGGCTGTGGCGCGAGCGGTACGCACCGGACGGCCACCACGCTCAATGCCCGCGCTGCGAGCGCGAGCGCAAGTTCCACCGCACCAAGACGCGGGCCTCGTACACCTGCGACTCCTGCGGCCTTCACGTCCACCCGATGAAGGGGACGATCTTCGAGAAGTCCACGACCTCTCTACAGCTTTGGTTCTACGCCATGTACCTCATGGCCAGCACTCGCTGCGGCATCTCTGCCAAGCAGCTAGAGCGCGAGCTAGGCGTGACGTACAAGACCGCGCACCGGATGATGAAGAAGATTCGGACAGAGCTAATGACCGATGAGGGCGATGAACCTCTGTCGGGCGATGTTGAGGTTGACGAGACTTCGTGGGGCGGGAAGCCCCGCAGCACTCACCGGACCCGCGCTGAGGCTGCCGCGTTCCGTGAGGCCAAGCCGACCGTGCTGGGGATGGTTGAACGTGGTGGGCGAGTCCGTGCCCGCGTGATCGCTTCCCGTCGCGGTGTCCCGCTTAGTAGAGCGGTGAAGGCGAACGTCAACCCCAGCACCATCCTCTACACGGACGACTGGCGCCCGTACAGGCCGCTCAAGCGCGGCTTCATCGACCATCGGGTCATCAACCACTCAGCCGGCCTCTACGTGGACGGGGACGTTCACACGAACACGATTGAAGGGTTCTTCGGCAACATGAAGACCGGGATGCGCGGGGCCTACAAGAAGGTGTCGCCTGCCTACCTCCAGTCGTACCTGAACGAGTATGCGTGGCGGTACAACGCTCGCTACCAGCGCCACTCGATGTTCGAGCAGCTACTCCTTCGGACCGCACACACCTAAAACCGTGGCCGAGCAGTTCCCCTGCCCGTGTTGTGGTCGCAAGACGCTGAAAAGGCGAGGTCAGTACGACATTTGCCCGATTTGCCGGTGGGAAGACGACCCAGCTGTGGAGTGGGATGGTCCCGACGCCCCCAGCGGCCCGAACCATATGAGCCTCAACGAGGCCCGTCGCAACGTCAAGCGCCACGGACACATGGACAACGACGCCTAGCGGGGCTTGCGGTCCTGGGCCGGTACGTCTTTCGTGGCTCCCCTGACCAGCCGCTCAAAGTCCCCACGCTTCGGCACCGGGATCTCTACCGGCTTGCCCTTCTTGGGCTGAGTCTTCTGCGTAGGCTCGCGCTTATCGGTCATCGTTAGGAGCCTAGACCCCCGTGCCCCTAGAAAGCCACTGGCGACGGTTCAACCGGGCGCTCGACCACATTAAATGCCCTGGACCGCGACATCAAGCGCTGGCTCAACAGCGACGCCTACCGCATTGTCAAAGAGCGAGATGCGGAGACACGGCGGACCGCATACGTCGCCCGGATCGACCGCGTTCCGGATGACTGGCCCGATTTGGTCGGGGACGCCGTCCACGGACTCCGCAGCGCCCTCGACCACTTGGCCTTTGCCCTCAACGCGAAGGGCTATGCCGACGCACATAAGGGGGCCGCGCTCCCCGCCAAAGACGAGGCCGCTTCCGCGTTCCCGATCTTCGGAAACGTCAACCAGCGAGGCGAGCCAACGGACGGCGAGGCCAGCTTCCGATCCGCCGTCCATACCTACCGGCATATGCCCCCCGGTGCGAAGATCGTCGTTGAGAAGTTGCAGCCGTACCAGCGTGGGGACAAGTTCCGGCAAGACCCCCTCTGGGCCATCCACGAACTGAGCCGAGTGGACAAGCACAGGATCGACCTCGCCGTCATCGCCGCGCCGCCCGACCAGCTTTTCAGCGGACACTTCCCAGCCGTCGATGAGGCCGCTATAGGCGTTGGCGGGCCTGTGCACGACGGCAAGGAACTCACTTACTGGGTGACCTCCGAAGGAGCCGCCGAACCGGACGTGGATTTCCACTTCACCCGAGGCGTAGCGTTCGGCCAAGCTACGCCACTCGGGAATCAGCCAGTTGTCCCAACGCTGCGGGGGATCCGGAACTACCTGCGATACAAGGTCGCGCTCCCGCTCGGGCGCTTCCTGTAGCTCCCGCTCACCCGGGCACATTGCGTGACCACGTCACGCATATGCCTCCTAGGTAGCGCCTCACGCAGGGGCCAGCGAGCGCGGGTTGCGCCTGCTTGCCATGCCGTTGTGATGCTACATACCTAGATGACATATGTGTGAGTTCGGTCACACAGCGCTAGATGCCGGCGCCGAGCAGCCGCCGGGCGGTGCGCATGCCCACCTCGAGCGAGCCTTGGCTGACCCAGTCGGGGTCAGAGCTCAGCTGCAGCCCGAGGCCGTCACCCAGCGCAAACAGGATCGATGCCACCGAGTCGGCGTCGGCGTCGAGCCTCACGATTCCCTCGCGCTCCTTCTCGCGCAGCGCGCCGGCCAGCAGCGCCCGCCAGCGCCGATAGAGCTCGGCGAGCTCGACCCGGATCTCCTCGCTGTGACGCGAGGCGCTCACCATCTCGTAGAGCACGGCCTGGGCGCCCGGCTCGCCCTGCACGAACGCCTCGAGGGACGCCACGAGCGCCTGGACGATCTCGTCCACCGAGCGCGCTCGTGCGAGCGCGTGCTCGAGCGCCGCTATCCGCTCGTCGCAGTCCCTGCGGACCACCTCCACCAGCAGCCGCTCCTTCGAGCCGAAGTAGTAGTGAAGGAGACCGCGCGACACCCCGGCCTCGCGGGCAACCAGGTCGAACGTGGATCCGGCCGCCCCCCGGGCGCCGACGCTCGCCCGCATGGCCGCGACTATGCGCTGTGCCTTGTCGCCGTCGAGCTTGCGTGTTTCGAGGGCCGAGGCCTCCACCGGCCCCTAACCTAGCCGAGCCGGACGAGCAGCCCGAGGCGAGCCCGCCGGGGCGGGGGCTCTGCGGGGCGGCAGCCTCGCAACGAGAGAGACGCCCCGCGGGGCGCCTCCTCGCAACCTCCAGGACGTGAGCCCTCTCTGGCGGGAGTGCCCTACGTCTTCGCCGCCGGCTCCCAGCCGGGCTTTGCCTCGGGAGTGGTGGTGGAGCTGTACTCGAACTCCTCCTCCGCTCCGAACAGCGCGTCGAGCACCTTCTTTCGCAGGCCCTCGTTCACGCCGACCGCGACGCCGGCGCCGACGATCATTATGAGCAGCAGGCGCCCACGCCGCTTCTTCTTCTTCGGCTTCTCCCGCAGCCCCTCCACCGCACCGCGCAGCGACACGGCCGCCCGCTTGAGGTCGCGCTGGACCTTCTTGTCGTCGAGCGCCTTTGACGGCCCCTTGCCGTTCATCCGGCCGTAGGCCTTGCGCGCGGACTCGTACGCCGTGCGCAGGTTCTCGCGCAGCTCGGGATCCTCGAGCAGGCGCTGCACGTACTGGTTCTCACGGGCCGCTGCGCCCGCTGACATCGCTCCGGCTCCCGCCTTTGCGGCTTTCTTCTTCGCTGCCATGGCTCTCCTCGAGTTCCGGGTGCTTGTGCCCCGCGGGTGCTTGTGCCCCGCGGGTGCCTGTGCCCCGCGGGTGCCTGTGCCCTTCGGGGGTACCGCTGAACACTACCCCGGGGAGGGCCCTCCAACACCAGAAGCTATGGCGGCCACGCGTCCCCGCCCCTTCGCGGTTCCCTTGCGCCGCCGCGAGGACAGCCCACCCTCGGGCTCGAGAGCGTTCGCGAAGACCTCGTCGACGGTGTCCACGAAGACGAACTCCATCTCCTTCAGGAGGTTCGGCGGGAAGTCCTCGAAATCGTCCTCGTTCCGGCGCGGCGCGATCACGCGCTTGATTTCGGCACGCTGGGCCGCCAGCGACTTCTCCTTCAGCCCGCCGATCGGCAGGACGAGGCCAGTGAGCGTAACCTCGCCGGTCATCGCGGTGTCCGAGCGCACCGGGCGCCGGCTGACAAGCGACGCGAGGGCCGTGGCCATCGTGATGCCCGCGCTCGGCCCGTCCTTGGGGATCGCGCCGGCGGGCACGTGCAGATGCACGTCGTTCACCCTGAAGAAGTCCTCGGCCACCTCCTCGCCGAGCGCGGACACGTTCCTCTTGATGTAGGAGAGCGCCGCGGCGGCGGACTCCTTCATCACGTCGCCGAGCTGGCCGGTGATCTGGAGCTTGCCGTCGCCCGGGAAGGCGGTCGCCTCCACGAAGAGCACGTCCCCGCCCGCGGGAGTCCACGCGAGGCCCGTGGCCACGCCAGGCTCACCGGTGCGTCGCCCGACCTCGGGCTGGAAGATCCGCTTGCCCAGCAGCTCCGTCACCTGCTTCGGTCGCACCGTGCGCTTGGACCTCCTGCGGCCCTCCGCATACTCCCGCGCCACCTTGCGGCACACCGCGCCGATCTCGCGCTCGAGGTTGCGCACGCCCGCCTCGCGCGTATAGCCCTCGATCAGCAGCTTGAGCGCCTCGTCGGTGAACTCGATCTTCGACGGGACGAGGCCGTTGTGCCCGACCTGGCGCGGCACGAGGTACCGCTTGGCGATCTCGAGCTTCTCCTGCTCGGTATAGCCCGCGAGCTGGATCACCTCCATGCGGTCACGGAGGGGCGCGGGGATCGGCTCCAGCTGGTTTGCCGTGGTGATGAACAGCACCTTCGAGAGGTCGAAGGGCAGGTCGAGGTAGTGGTCGCGGAAGGTCGAGTTCTGCTCGGGGTCGAGCACCTCGAGCATCGCGCTCGAGGGGTCGCCACGGAAGTCGGCGCCCATCTTGTCGATCTCGTCGATCATGACGATCGGGTTGCTCGAGCCGGCGTCGCGGAGCGCGCGGATGATCGTGCCGGGCATCGCGCCTATGTAGGTGCGGCGGTGACCGCGTATCTCCGACTCGTCCCTGACTCCCCCCACCGAGATGCGCTCGAACTGCCGGCCCATCGAGGCGGCGATCGACTTGCCGAGCGAGGTCTTGCCGACCCCGGGCGGTCCCACGAAGCACAGGATGGAGCTGCGCGCGTCGGGCTTGAGCTTGCGTACGGCGAGGAACTCGAGGATGCGGTCCTTCACCTTCTCCATGTCGTAGTGGTCGCGGTCGAGGGTCTTTCTCGCCTCCTTCAGGTCGAGGTGGTCCTCGGTTGACTGCGACCACGGAAGGGAGACGATCCATTCGAGATAGGTGCGGATCACGCCGTGCTCGGCCGACTGCGGAGGCAGCCGTTCGAAGCGCTGCAGCTCGCGCTCGGCCTGCTTTCGGGCGTGCTCGGGCAGGTTTGCCTGCTCCACCTGCTCGCGCAGCTCCGCCGCGTCGGCCTCCTGGTCATCCACGTCCCCCAGCTCGTCCTGGATCGCCTTGAGCTGCTGACGAAGGAAGAACTCACGCTGGCCCTTCTCCATCTCCGAGGCGACCTGGGACTGGATCTTGGAGCCGATCGAGATCAGCTCGAGCTCGCGGGCCAGCAGCTCGGAGAGGCGGCGCAGGCGCTTGGCCACGCTCAGCTCCTCGAGGAGCTCCTGGCGCTCCTCGGTCTTGATCCTGAGAGCGCCGGCGATCATGTGCGCGAGCTCGGCCGGGTCCTCGAGGTTCGTGACCGCGATCTGGAGCTCCTCGGGCAGGTACGGAACCTCTTCGATGATGCGCACGAACGTGTTCTGAACGCTGCGGAAGAGGCCCTCGAGCTCGGCGGAGGGCGCGACCTCGTCCGGCGCCTCCTCGATGCGAGAGACGAGATAGGGCTGGCGCTGGACGAAGTCGAGCAGGCGGACCCGCTGGGCGCCGTGAACGAGGATCCGCAGCGTCCCGTCAGGCACCTTGACCATGCGGGCCACGGTGCCCGCCACGCCCACCTCGTAGAGATCCTCGGGCTCGGGACTCTCGATCTCGCCGTCGCGCGAGGCCACCATCACGAGCATCCGATTGCCGGCGAGAACGTCGTTGACGAGCTTGACGGAGCGCTCCTGGCCGACCGCCAGCGGCGTGAGCGTGTCGGGAAACGGGACGCTGTCCTTCAGGGGCAGCACCGGAAGCGCCTCGGGCAGGCGGGTCTGGACGGCCACCTCCTGGGCCTCTCCCTCGCCATGAGGGATCTGGATCACCCCTGCTCCCCCTCCTCGATCGGTACGCGCCGCACGCTCTGATCGCGCCGGGCCAGCGGCACCTCGACCACCAGCATCCCGTCCTCGTAGCCGGCCTTGGCCTCCTCCGCTACCACGTCGGCCCCCAGCTCCACGGCACGCCGGAACGGCCCGTGCTCGATCTCGATCTGCTGGTAGAGGCAGCCCTCGCCCTGCTCGACGCGCCGCTCGCCCGTGATGATCAGCTGCCGCCCGCGGATCTCCAGATCCACGTCGTCGATCAGGACTCCCGCCAGGTCCGCCCGGACGATCGCGCGGGGCGGGTCATCCGTGTAGAGGACGTCAACCGCCGGCGCGAATCCGGCGCCCCGGAAGCCCGTGCGCTCGAAGACGTCCCCGAAGAGCTGATCGATCTCCCTGCGCATGCGCTCGAAGTTCGCGAAGAGGTCGCGGTCGTGACTCACGGGGTGCAAGCGTACCCAGGCAGCCGAAAGCCACGCTCAGATCTCGTAGGTGGCTCCCTCGCGTGCCACCTCCACGGTGCCCCCGAACGCCCTGGACGCCCGCCGGCGGGCGTCCTCTTGGTCGATCTCGTCGGAGATGTGGGTCATCACGACCCGTCCGACGCCTGCGTCCCGAGCGTGCTCGCCGGCCTCCTCAGGGGTCAGGTGGCCGCGGACGCCGGTTCGCTCGGGACGCTGCAGCGTTGCCTCGACGAGGAAGAGGTCCGCGGCGCGGGCGAACTCCACTAGCTCCGCGGCGGGGCGCGAGTCGGCGCCGTAGGCAAGCCGGCCGCCGCCGTTTGCGCTCTGCACCGAGATCCCGTAGGTGTCGATGAAGTGCGGCACCGGGCAGAACGACATCCGAAGCGGGCCGACCTCGACGACCGACCCTCCCTCGTACTCCTCGAGCCGGAACGCCTTCTCCACGAGGTCCTCGCTGCCCCACGCGCCCACGACCCGGCGGAATACCTCCCCGCCGCCGGGTGGGGAGATCAGCCGCGGGCACGCAGGCGCGTCCGCGCCGGCGCAGCGGTCGACCGGCACCGGCCGGCGGCGCGGCGCGTTGGTGAGCGCGTAGGAGAAGGGGACGAGGTCGAGGAAGTGGTCGGCGTGCAGGTGGGAGAGCACCACCGCGTCCACCTCCGCGTAGTCCACGAAGCGGCGCATCTTGGCGAAGACGCCGTTGCCGCAGTCGAGCAGCACCGTGGTGTCGTCCTCCTCGAGCAGATAGCCGGAGCACGCGCCGTCGACGTCCTGCCAGGAGGGCGACTTGCCGAGGACCGTCAGGCGCATGGGCGGTGAATTTAACCGGGGGCTCGCGCCCCCGGAGCCCCCCGCCGCTCTTGCCCTACGACTCCGGTGGCGGGTCCCGGCTGGCTAGGCCCCCGGCGACGGCTTGCGACCTCCGGCCCCGCCGGGGCCGTGGGTCGCCCGAAGCGCCCACTGCTGTTCGCGGACCGGGAACTTCCGCCTCAGTTCGGCTGGGGGAATGCGTAGGCCGCGCGGGCGCGGTCTGTGCGGAAGGTGAAGGCCAGTTGGCGTTCAGGGGCCAGGTTGCGCTCGGCGGGCCGGAAGGTGGTACAGGCCTCGCTGAGCTTGAGCGCGCAGAGCATGTTCTGCTGAAAGAAGCAATCCTCGCACTTTGCGCGCTTCACCTTGCCGTGGGCCATCTGGGTGCTCGTCCTCCTGGTTTCAGTTGCGGGGCCTCGGGCATCCTGCACGACCTGCCGCCCGCCCGCCAGCCGGCATCTCGCAAATGCCTGATTTTTCGTTTTCCCGGTATTTGCTGGGTGTCCGTCATTCGTCCCGCTCCTTGCGGGGGTTTCCAGGGGGGCGAATAACCTGCGGTCCATGGAGCTCGTGACCGGCGCGACCGGGTACGTCGGCGGAAAGCTCATCGAGCGGCTGCTCGCGGAGAGCCGCGGAGTGCGCGCGATGGCACGCAACCCGGACCTGCTCGAGCCGCGGGAGGGCGTCGAGACCATGCGCGGCGACGTCTTGAGCGGCGAGGGGGTGCGAGCCGCCCTCGACGGATGCGAGGTGGCCTACTACCTCGTGCACTCGATGGAGGCGGCGGGTCCCGGTGAGGACTTCTCGACACGTGACCGGCGGGCGGCCGAGAACTTCGCTTCCGACGCACGCGAGGCGGGCGTGCGGCGGGTGGTCTACCTCGGGGGAATCGCGCCGGCTGAGGCCCCGCCCTCTCCCCATCTGGCCTCACGGCTGGAGGTCGAGCGGATACTGCTCGAGTCGGCACCGCAGGCGACCGCCCTGCGTGCCTCGATCCTGATCGGCGCGGGATCCTCGTCCTTTCGGATGCTCGTTCGCCTGGTGGAGCGCCTACGGCTGTTGCCGCTGCCCGCGTGGCGCACGAACCGCACGCAGCCGATCGCCGAGCGCGACGCGATCGAGTTCCTCGCCCGGACCCCCGCCGTGGCCGCCGCTGCCGGGCGGTCGCTCGACATCGCCGGGCCCGACGTGATCACCTACGGCGCGATGGTCGAGCAGATAGCCGAGCTGATGGGCGTCGGACGCACCCCCGTCTCGCTCGGCGCCTCACTGACCCCGGCGGCGAGCGCGCTCGTGAGCGCCGTGACAGAGCAGCCGCTCGAGCTCGTACGGCCGTTGATGGAGAGCCTCGAGCACGAGCTGCTGCCTCGCGACGCTTCGGAGGCGCCGCTCATGTACGGCATCCGGTCACTTCCGTTCGACCGTGCCGTCGAGCGCGCGCTTGCCCGATGGGAGGTCGCCGAGAAGCTCGGTGCGCGATGAGGGTGGAGCGCGTCCTGAACATCGCCGCCCCGCCCGAGGATCTCTATGACGTGGTCACAAACGCCAGCCGGCTGAAGGACTGGGTGACCATTCACGAAGAGCTGGTCGAGGCGCCGTCCGGCTCCCTGAAGGAGGGCTCGAAGCTGACCCAGAAGCTGAAGCTCGCCGGACGCTGCTTCACCGTTCGCTGGACCGTCGTGGAGAGCGACCGGCCCCGCAGGGTGGTATGGGAGGGCAGGGGGCCGGTGCACTCGAAGGCAAGCGTGATCTATGACCTCGAGCCCGACGGGAGCGGTACCCGATTCTCTTATGCCAACGAGTTCGGCTTGCCGGGCGGCCCACTCGGGAGGATGGCCGGCCCCATGGTGGCGCGCGCCACGCGGGGGGAGATGGAGGCCTCGCTCGAGAAGCTACGCAAGCTCGTGGAGTAGCGCCTCACAGGAGGATCGGCTTTCTGCCACACTGCATACGACACTGTGTGAGTAACGGAAATGGAGGGGCGCCCGGTGACTGACTTTCTGGACGAGAAACGCAAGGAGATTGACAGCCGGCTTCGCGAGCTGGGGCCGCTGGTGGATGAGTTCCACCGGCTCGAGAAGGCAGCCGCCGCCCTGGCCGGTGTGGGCAACGGGAGCGCACGCTCCTCGAGCCGCCCGAGCAGCGGGCGTCGGCGAAAGGCGGGGAGTGCCCCCCGCGGTCGGCCGCGCGGAAGCGGCAAGCGAGCCCTCCAGGCCCAGGAGCTCGTGGCCGCCAGCCCCGGGATCACCATTCCCGAGCTGGCCGACGCGATGGGAATCCAGGCCAACTACCTGTACCGGGTGATGCCGACACTGCAGGGTGAGGGGAAGATCCGCAAGGAAGGCAAGGGCTGGCACCCCGCCTGATCACCTCGGGCGGCCTCAGATGAAGCCGAGCTCGCGCACCGAGTCGCGCTCCTCGGCAAGCTCGGCGGCCGACGCGTCGATCTTCGAGCGCGAGAAGTCGTCGATCTCGAGGCCCTCGACCACCGACCATTCCCCGTCGGAGCACGTGCAGGGAGAGCCCGAGATCAGGCCCTCCGGCACGCCGTAGCTGCCGTCCGAGGGCACCGACATCGAGACCCAATCGCCCTCGCGGGTGCCGAGCACCCAGTCGCGAACATGATCGATCGCCGCGTTGGCCGCCGACGCGGCGCTCGAGGCCCCACGCGCCTCGATGATCGCGGTGCCGCGCTTGGCCACCGTAGGGATGAACTCGTTCTCGAGCCAGTCGCGGTCGTCCACCACCTGCGCGGCTCCCTCCCCGTCCACCTTGGCGTGGAAGAGGTCGGGGTACTGGGTCGGGGAGTGGTTGCCCCAAACGGTCATGTTCGAGATGGCGCTCACCTCCACCCCCGCCTTCTTCGCCAGCTGGGCGATGGCGCGGTTGTGATCGAGCCGGGTCATGGCGGTGAACCGCTCACGCGGAACCCCGTCGGCGTTTGACATCGCTATCAGCGCGTTGGTGTTCGCCGGGTTGCCCACCACAAGCACCTTCACGTCGTCTGCGGCCCCGGCGGCGATCGCCTCACCCTGGGGCTTGAAGATCCCGCCGTTTGCCTCCAGGAGGTCGGCTCGCTCCATCCCCTTCGAGCGTGGCCGCGCACCGACGAGGAGGCAGATGCCCGCCCCGTCGAAGGCCTGTCCCGCATCGTCATGGATGTCGATCCCCGCCAGCAACGGAAACGCGCAGTCGTCGAGCTCCATCGCCGTGCCCTCCGCGGCTTTTACGGCATCGGGTATCTCGAGCAGACTCAGGTGCACCGGCGTGTCGGAGCCGAGCAGCTGGCCGCTGGCGATCCGGAAGAGCAGCGCGTAGCCGATGTTGCCGGCGGCGCCGGTGATCGCAACTCGCACGGGGGACTCAGGCATGGGCATTCATCTCCTCTATGACGGCGTCCGCGTACTCGGAGGTACCGACGGCGGTGGGGTCGTCTCGGCTGGGCTTGAGGTCATAGGTCACCTTCTCGCCGCTCTTGATCACCGCTGCAATCGCACTCTCCATCCGGTCCGCGGCGTCTTTCTCCCTCAGATGCCGGAGCATCAGGACGCCCGAGAGCATCAGCGCCGTCGGGTTTACCTTGTTCTGCCCCTTGTACTTGGGTGATGAACCGTGGGTGGCCTCGAACATCGCGGCCTGGGTGCCGATGTTCGCCCCCGGCGCAACGCCCAACCCGCCGATGAGGCCGGCGCCCAGGTCGGAGACGATGTCGCCGTACAGGTTGGGCAGCACGATCACGTCGTACTCCTCCGGGCGCGAGACGAGCTGGTTGCAGAGGTTGTCGATGATGCGGTCCTCGAACTCGATCTCGGGGTGACGCTCGGCCACCTTGCGGGCGGTGTCGAGAAAGAGGCCGTCGGAGAACTTCATGATGTTGGCCTTATGCGCCGCGGTGACCTTCCGGCGGCCGTTGGCCTTGGCGTACTCGAAGGCCGCCTCGACGATCCGCTCCGAGCCGAACACCGAGATCGGCTTGATCGAGATCCCCGAGTCATCTCGCACCGGTCTGCCGAGGTCCGCCAGAGCGCCTCGCAGCTGCGCGCTCTCCTCGGTCCCCATCTCGAACTCGATGCCCGCGTAGAGGTCCTCGGTGTTCTCGCGCACGATCACGATGTCGGTCTCGGGGAAGCGCGTGCGCACTCCCTCGTAGGCCTTGCACGGACGAATGCATGCGTAGAGGTCGAGCTCCTTGCGCAGCAGAACGTTCACCGAGCGGAAGCCAGAGCCGACCGGCGTAGTTGTCGGGCCCTTGATGCCCACACCGTTGCTCCTCACCGACGCCAGCGTGCGGTCTGGAAACGGCGTGCCCTCCTCCTCATAGACGTCGACGCCCGCGGAGTGCTCGTCCCAGTCGAACTCGACCCCGGTGGCCTCGAGCACGCGCCGGGTGGCGTGGGCGAGCTCCGGCCCGGTGCCGTCGCCCGGGATGAAGGTCACTGTGTGGGGCACCTTGCTCCTCTCACCGCGCGATTGAAGTGCGGCAGTCTGCCACCATCCCGCGCACGGTGTTCGGCGGCGGAGGATCGTTGAAGTTGCGTTCTTTCGCGATACGGATCGCCGAGGCGTGAATCGAGTCAGGGCGCTACGGGCACCCCCCGTTCGTGACCGCTCTGCTGTGACCGCCGTTGCCGAATACCCGAGTGTGGACGCACACCCGATCCTTCGCAATCAGGGCACCGCCGAAGATGGACGCGTATGACGTGAACTGCGCTCGAGTCAGGCAACTGTGGGGGCTACCACCGCAGGCGCTGTACGTGAATCTGGCGGTCATCAGCCGGTACCAAGCGCTGTCCTTGCTGCCCGCCTGGCGCCGGCTTGTCACACGGCCGTGGCTGTAGCACCAGGCGGTCACAACCTTTCCCGAGCCCCAGGACCGGCTGAAGCTATTCACAAGACCCGATTTGCATGCGGCCTGTGCTGGAGGTGCCGTGAGCGCCGAGGCGCTAAGTCCTAGGCAGGCGACCAGAACAACCATCCGGCTTTTTCGCATCGCGAGAACCTTTCGACGACCGAATCGAATGAGCCCCGGGGCCTGTCCTATCGTGCTGGCTTGCCTCCGCGGCGAGAGCGGCGATCATCACCATCTTGCCCCAAGGGTCCGTTCCCAAACGCGTGCGAATTGGCTCTGGCTCGGCGGGGAGTCGGGGCCAGTCTTGCCCCCTCGGTGGCGAAGCCGCGGGTTCTGCCACCATGCGCTCGCGTGTTTGGTGGCGGATCGATTCAGATTGCCCGAGTGTTCGGCATTCGGATCGGCGTGGAGCCAAGCTGGTTCGTCGTCCTGTTCCTCGTTATCTACCTCCTCGCGAACGACTTCCGCACGCTCTTCGACGATGGCACGGCTTACGCCCTTGCGGCTCTTTCGGCGGTGCTCTTCTTCGTATCGGTGCTGCTGCACGAGTTGGGCCACGCCGTGGTTGCACTGCGCAATGGCATCGGCATCAAGGGGATAGACCTGTGGATGTTCGGGGGAGTCGCGACGCTCGAGCGCGACACCGACTCCCCCGGCGTCGAGTTACGTGTGGCCGTGGCGGGGCCCCTCGTAACGCTGCTGATCGCGACCGCATGCTTCGGCGTCGGCACGCTCGTGGCCGGGACTGACCGGGCGGTCGACGCCGGCCTGTTTGACCTCGCAAACAACGACGAGCTGCTGGCCGTGCTCGGCTACCTCACTTCAATCAACGTGCTGCTGCTGGTGTTCAACCTCATCCCGGCGTTTCCGCTGGACGGGGGGCGCATCGCCCGCTCGATCGCCTGGAAGCTCACGGGCGACCGCACGCGCGCCACCCGCATCGCCGCCCGGCTCGGCCGCGGCTTCTCGTTCCTGATGGTCGGGATCGGACTCTTCCTGGTGATCCAGGACGAGGTCTTCAGCGGCATCTGGCTTGCCGTCATCGGGGTCTTCCTGGGCGGGGCCGCCCGCTCCGCCGAGCGCCAGTCCGAGCTGACCAGCCGCATCGACGGTCTGCGGGTGTCCGACGTCATGGACGCCGAGCCGGTGGCGATCCCCGCTGAGCTGCCCCTCGATCGCGCCCTCGAAGAGTTCTTCCTGCGCCACCGCTCCCCGTGGTTTCCCGTGGTCGATGCCCTCGAAGCGCTGGTGGGACTGGTCGTGCGGGAGGCCGTGGAGGGGGTCCCCGAGGCCGCGCGCGCGAGCCGCACCGTGGCCTCGGTGATGGCGGCAGACCTCGGTACCGACCGCAGCGGGCTCCGCGTAGGGGTCGAGGAGCCCCTCGAAGCCCTGCTGGGGCTGGACGGCCTCTCGCGCCTGGGGGCGATCATGGCCGTCGACCCCGAAGGCCGCTTGCGCGGAATCGTCACGATGGACCAGGTCCGACAGGCGCTCGCGCCCGAGGCAGCGGTCCAACAGTAGGAGGGAGCCGCGCCCGGCGGACCGGAGGGTTCGCATAGAATCGCCGCGCCCGACCCAACCATCCCGCCTAGCCCGGCAGGCTGGGACTGGGCCAGCACGAGAGCAGACCTTGCCCAGACACGATGTCCTCGTCATAGGAGCCGGCCTCGCCGGCCAGCGCGCAGCCCTCGCCGCCGCAGAGGCGGGAGCATCCGTGGGCATCATCTCCAAGGTCCACCCCGTGCGCTCGCACTCCAACGCCGCGCAGGGGGGCATAAACGCGGCGCTTCAGCCAGAGGACTCGTGGGAGTCCCACGCCTACGACACCGTGAAGGGCTCGGACTTCCTCGGAGACCAGGACGCCATCGAGATCATGTGTCGCGAGGCGCCCGAGGAGATCCTCCACCTCGAGCATCTCGGGGTGACCTTCCATCGCAACGAGGAGGGACAGCTCGGCACCCGCGCCTTCGGCGGCGCCTCCGCCGCGCGCACCTACTACGTGGCCGACATCACGGGACAGGCCATCCTCCACGTGCTCTACGAGCAGCTGATGAAGCACGAGGAGGTCGAGCGCTTCGAGGAGTGGTTCACCACCGCGCTCGTCAAGGACGACGCAGGGCGCATCGCCGGGGCGGTTACGCGCAACATCCGCGACGGGTCGCTCGAGCTCTTCTCCGCGAGGGCCGTGATAGTGGCGACCGGAGGCAACGGCCAGCTCTTCAGCCCCACTACCAACGCGCTGATCTGTACCGGGGACGGCATCGCGATGGCCTACCGCGCCGGCGCTCCGTTGATGGACATGGAGATGGTGCAGTACCACCCCACGACGCTCGCGGGACTCGGCCTTCTCATCACGGAGGGCGCGCGCGGCGAGGGCGCTCACCTCTACAACGCCCAGGGCGAGCGCTTCATGGAGAAGTACGCGCCGAACAAGATGGAGCTGGCGTCACGGGACGTGGTCTCGCGCGCCGAGCAGACCGAGATCGACGAGGGACGCGGCTTCCCCGACGGCACGGTGGCGCTCGACATCACGGTCGTGCCCCGCAAGCGCATCCATGAGGCGCTGCGCGAGATCGTCAACGTGGGCCGCGACTTCGCCGGGGTGGACATCACACGTGAGCCGATCCACATCAAGCCCGGCAACCACTACGTGATGGGAGGGGTCAAGACCGACATCAACGGGCAGACCGGCGTGCCGGGCCTCTACGCCGCCGGCGAGTGCGCCTGCATCTCGGTGCACGGCGGCAACCGACTGGGCGCGAACTCGCTGCTCGACACGCTGATCTTCGGCCGGCGCTCCGGCCAGCACGCCGCGGCCTCGGGCAGGGGGCTGCCGGTCCCCGAGCCGGCCAAGGCGGAACTGGCGGCCGAGCGTGAGATGATCGACTCCATCGTCTCGCGCGAGCGCAGCGGTCGCCGGGTGTCGGAGCTGAAGGCCGAGATGGGAGCTGTCATGGACAAGGACTGCTCGGTCTTCCGCGACGAAGGCCGGTTGCAGGGGGCGCTCGAGGTGATCAAGCGCCTCCAGGAAGAGGTGACGACGGTGGCGGTGGACGACAAGGGCTCGGTGTTCAACCAGGACGTGCTCGGCGTGCTCGAGCTGCAGTTCATGCTCGACAACGCGGAGTGCACCCTGGTTGGGGCGCTCGAGCGCAGGGAGAGCCGGGGCGCTCAGTTCCGCACGGACTTCCCCGAGCGCAACGACGGCGAGTGGCTCAAGCACATCAACCTGACCGCCAACGGGGACGTGCCGGCCGTGAGCTTCTCGGAGGTCACCATGACCCAATGGCAGCCCGAGGAGAGGAAATACTGATGGCGACCCATGAGTGACTTCACTCTGAAGATCCGACGCTACGACCCCGAGTCGGGGGAGCCGGCGTTCTGGCACGAGTACCCGGTCGATCTCCCTCCCGAGCGCTCCGTGCTCGACGGCATCCTCCAGATCAAGGACCGCGAGGACGCCTCGCTTGCGATCCGCTGCTCCTGCCGTGCTGCGATCTGCGGCTCCTGCGGCGTGCGCATCAACGGCAAGAGCGCCCTTGCCTGCAACACACGCATCTCCGACGCCGCGAGGAGGGCGGGGCCGGGGAAGCCGATCGTGGTCGAGCCGATGGGCAACATGCCCGTGCTCAAGGACCTCATCGTGGACATGGACGCCGTCCACTGGAAGAAGATCATGCGCGTGGTCCCGTGGCTCCTGCCGGCGGGCGAGCCGCCGGAGCGGGAGTACACCGTGCCGGCGGAGGCGATGATCGACGTCACCCAGTCCATGGCCTGCATCCAGTGCGGGGTCTGCGTGAGCGCATGCCTCTCGCTCGAGGTCGACCCGCAGTTCGTCGGTCCCGCGGCGCTCGCCAAGGCCTACCGCTTCGTCGGCGACCCGAGAGACGGACAGACCGAAGAGCGCCTGCGTGATCTGGCCGAGGATCCCCACGGGATCTATGACTGCACCCACTGCTTCGCTTGCATCGAGGTCTGCCCCAAGGACGTGGCGCCGATGAGCCAGATCATGCGGCTTCGCCGCCGTGCCACCGGGGACTTCGAGATCAAGGACTCGAACAACGGCTACGGACACGAGCGCGGCTTCGTGAACATCATCGAGCGGTGGGGCACACTGCACGAGGCGCAGGTCCTGCCACGCTCGTTCGGCGAGGGCTCGTTCGTCAAGGGACAGGTCAAGCCCTCTGCGGTGAAGCAGCTGGCCGAGACGCTACCGACGGCTCTGCGAGGGCTGAGATCCGGCAAGGTCACCCCGAAGAAGGTCATCGTCCACCCGAAGCTGCCGGATCAGGCCCGGGTCCGCAAGGTCATGCACACCATCGAGTCCAAACCGCGCCTCGAGCTCAACCTCTACATCGTCGGCGATAACTCCGGCGAGGAGCAGGGGGCCATGGCCGAAGGGAGTCAGGAACTGTGAAACTGGCGTACTGGCCCGGCTGCGTCTCCCGCGGCTTCACCCCGGAGCTGCACGGCTCAATGCATCTCGTGGCGCCAAAGCTCGGCCTCGAGCTGGTCGAGCTCGACCGCGCGAACTGCTGCGGCGCCGGTGTTATCGCAGAGCACAACCAGGAGATGGCGGACACCCTCAATGCGCGCACCTTCGCACTCGCGCAGAAGGTCGACGGCGCGGCCGGGATGATGAACATCTGCTCGACCTGCCAAGGAGCGCAGTCCGAGTGCCAGGAGCGCCTCGATGCCGACTCCGGGTACCGCGAGCACGTGAACTCCCACCTCTCGGAGGAGGGGCTCTCCTACGAGCGCGACGGCGAGTGGTGGAACAAGAACTTCCTCTGGCTGCTCGTGGAGGAGATCGGACTCGACAAGCTGAGCGAGAAGGTGGTGCGCCCGCTCGAGGGGCTGCGGATCGCCCCCTTCTACGGCTGCTACATCGTGCGCCCCACCAAGCGGCTCGGCTACGAAGGTCATCCCAACCGCGACAAGTACCTCGACTTCGTGATCGAGATCCTGGGGGCGGAATCGGTCGAGTACGCGGGAAGCCACAAGTGCTGCGGGTTCCCCGTGATCACGATGAACCGGGCCACCTCGCTGCGACAGGCGGGCCGGCACCTCGCCGACGCCCTCGACGCGGGCGCCGACTGCCTTGTCACGCCCTGCCCGCTCTGCCATCTCAACCTGGACATGCAGCAGCCGGACGCCGCCAAGTTCGTGGAGCGAGACCTGGACGTGCCGGTGCTGCACCTCCCGCAGATGGTCGGCCTGGCGCTGGGCTTCGAGCCCAAGGAGCTCGGGATGGACAAGCACGTCGTGAAGACGAGCGACGTCCAGCGCAAGGTCGCCGAGCTGGCGGCCGCCTAGCAGCGACGCCGGCCACCCAGCAGCGAGGCCGGCCGCCCAGCGCCACGGGCCGGCCGCCCAGCGCGACGGGCCGGCCGCCCAGCTCGGGCGGGCCCGGAAAAGAGAGAAACCGGCCAGTGGCCGGCGGGTTTCCTCCGGTGTGGCGTACCCCACCCGCCCTTCCAAATCTTCGCCGCGCCCGGAATGGTGCCGTAAGCTCGACCCGTCCGACATACCCTACGTAGAGTGATCTTGGGGGGAGGCATAGGGGTAGAACGGCTGGGGTTTGCCTCCCCCATCTCTCACCCGTAGACTGGCGCAGTGGCTTCTCCCGTCACCGTGGTGATGTCGAAGTTCGAGGATCTCGTGGCCATTGGCCTCACGCACCTGCTGGAGGAAGATCCACACCTCGAGCTGGTGGCCAACGGCATACCGCCGTCGGGCATCGAGGCGGCGATCGGGGATCACCGGCCCGCCGTGGCAGTGCTCAACTTCGGATCGCTGACCAGTCCGGCGCAGGTCTTTCAGCTTCACCAGAGCTTTCCCGAGACTCGACTCGTGGTGCTGGCCAATCGCCCCACGGCGGCCGAGTGCAACCAGATGCTGTCGTTCGGAGCGACGGCCTGCCTCTCCAAGGAGACCCAGGGCCGCGACGTGGTGAACGCGGTCCACCTGGCCTCGCGCGGGATGCACGTGCTGCCCCGCTCGGCGGCGGGGGGCGGAAGCTTGGACGGATCCCAGCTCGAGGGCTCGGACCTCCTGACCCCGCGGGAGGCGGATGTGCTCGAGCTGCTCCAGGAAGGGGCGACGAACGCACAGATCGCCCAGGCACTGTCGATCGGCCTTGAGACGGTGCGCACGCACGCGCGCAACATCTATCGCAAGCTGGGTGTCTCCTCGCGCCGGGACCTCGCGCGGCTGGCCGGGGCAGCGGCGCTTGCGGAGGCGCGCGACTAGGGCCCGAGCCTACCCGGTCCCCGCGGAGCGGAGCAGGCCGCGCACGTTCAGCAGCTCGGCCAGCTGGACCGCGTTGGTGGCGGCCCCCTTGCGGAGATTGTCGCCTACCACCCAGAGGTTGAGGCAGCGCTCGTGTGAAGGGTCCCGCCGGACGCGGCCGACGAGCACCGCGTCCTGGCCCGCGGCGTCGATCGCGAGCGGGTAGAGGCCGCTCGCCGGATCGTCGATGACGATGACGCCGGGTGCCGAGGCAAGCAGCTCACGGCACTCTTCCGGTGAGAGCTCGTCGCGGGTCTGCACGTTGATCGACTCGGAGTGCCCCGTGTAGACGGGAATCCGCACGCAGGTGGTCGAGATGCCGATCGCGTCGGTGGCGAGTATCTTGCGGGTCTCGGCCATCATCTTGCGCTCCTCGGTGGTGTAGTCGTCGCTCTCCTTGAAGCTCTCCACCTGCGGCACGGCGTTGAACGCGATCTGGTGCGGGTAGACCACCGGTGGCGGCAGTTCCTTGGCCTCGAGCACCGCGAGCGCCTGGTCGTGCAGTTCCTCGACGGCACGCTGGCCTGTCCCGGACACAGACTGGTAGGTGGACACCACCAGCCGCTCGATCCCCGCGACGTCGAGGATGGGCTTGAGCGCCACCACCATCTGCATCGTCGAGCAGTTGGGGTTGGCCACGAGCCCGCGGTGCCCGTCGAGCGCCTCGGGATTGACCTCCGACACCACGAGGGGCACCGCCTCGTGCATCCGCCAGAAGGAGGAGTTGTCCACCACCACGGCGCCCGCCTCGGCAAACCGGGGGGCCCACTCCTCGCTCACGCCCGAGCCGGCGGAGAAGAGCGCCACGTCGAAGCCCTTGATCGCCTCGTCTGAGAGCGCGACCACCTCGAGGCGATCATCGCCGAAGTGGATCTTGCGCCCCGCGGAGCGCTCGGAGGCGAACGGCACGATCTCGCCGGCGGGAAAGCTGCGCTCGCGCATCACCCTGAGGATCGTCGAGCCCACGGCGCCCGTGGCACCTACCACGGCAACGCGCATCATGGGGCCTCACCCGGGTCGTCCTCCTCGCCGGGCTCGTCGCCCCCCTCGGGCTCGATGATCGGCCGGTGATCGCCGGCCACGTCCTCGTGCCGAACCGCTCCCTTGCCGAGACCGAAGGCAGTGTGCAGCTCGCGCACCGCATCCTTGACGTGCTCCTCGCGAATCACGCAGGAGATCTTGATCGGCGAGGTGGAGATCATCTCGATGTTCACTCCGGCGTCCCCCAGCACCGTCAGCGCCTTGGCCGCCACGCCGGGGTGGCTTCGCATCCCCGCCCCGACGAGCGACACCTTGCCCATCGCCTCGTCGGTGGCGATCTCGCCTACTCCCAGCTCCGCTTTCAGCGGCGTAAGAGCCTCCGTGGCCGCCAGCAGGTCGGCGCGCGGCACGGTGACCGACATGTCGGCGCGATGATCTTCGGACTGCGGCTCGTTCTGGATGATCATGTCCACGTTCACCATGGCGGCCGCTAGTACGGTGAGCACCCGACCCGCGATGCCGGGCCGGTCCGGGAGGCCGGTGAGGGTCACCCGCGCCTCATCGATCGAGTGGGTCACGGCTGTGACAAGTGGTCTTTCCATGGTGGTGTGCTCGTCCACGACGAAGGTACCGGGTCCATCGTCGAAGCTCGAACGACAGTGGATCGGGATGCCGTTGTTGCGCGCGTACTCGACAGCGCGCAACTGCAGGACGCCCGCGCCGGATGCCGACATCTCGAGCATCTCCTCGAAGGAGACCACCGCCAGCATGCGGGCGTCGGGCACGATCCTCGGGTCCGCGCTGAAGACTCCGGCGACGTCCGTGTAGATCTCACAGACGTCGGCGGCGAGCGCGGCGGCCAGCGCCACGGCGGTGGTGTCCGACCCACCGCGGCCGAGCGTGGTCACGTCGGCCGTGGTGGACACGCCCTGAAAGCCCGCCACGAGCACGATCTTCCCTCCGTCGAGGGCGGAGCGGATCCGGTCGGCGCGGACGTCGAGGATGCGCGCCTTGGTGTGCGAGGTGTCGGTCACGATGCCCGCCTGTGAGCCGGTGAGGGAGATCGCCTCGTGGCCCAGGTCGTTGATCACCATCGCCGCCAGCGCGCATGAGATGCGCTCGCCGGTCGAGAGCAGCATGTCCATCTCGCGCGGGTGCGGGCGCAGGGAGACCTCGTGGGCCATTGCCATCAGATCATCGGTCGTCTTCCCGCGGGCCGACAGCACCGCCACCACCCGGCTGCCCGCCTCGGCGGCCTGGACGATGCGCCCGGCGGCGCGCTTGATCCCCTCGGCGTCCGCTACCGAAGTGCCCCCGAACTTCATCACTACGGTCTCGAACTCGACGGGCGGTGCGCTGTTCACGGGCCGCGCAGGTTAGCGTTCACCCGATGCGGGACCGCCTGCCAGATGAGCTGCCATGGCGCGCTGTGGCGATCGGCGTGGTGGTTCTGCTGGCCGTGGTGGTCCTGCTGATTTCGCGAGGCGGCGACGACGACGGTCCCCCCGTGCCGGAGGCCGGTGCTCAGCGCACAGCCGAGCGCCGCACCTCGTTCCTCACCCGCCTCATCCCCCCTCCTCCGGGGCGCCGGCGCGCGGCCGGTGGCGGCGTGCCCCGCAGCGTCTCCGATCTCATCAAGCGCCTGCCCGCGGAGCGAAAGGTGGCGCAGCTGTTCCTGTTCGGCTTTCAGGGCAAGGACCTGAACGCCGCGGTCTTTCGCCAGCTGCGCCGACTAGACCTCGGCGGAGTGGTGATCGACGCCGCCAACTACAGCGACCCCCAGCAGCTGGGCTCGCTGGCCGGCGAGGCCACCGTAATCGCCAAGCAGGAGAAGCACGTGCCGCCGTGGGTGCTTGCCTCGCAGGAGGGCGGGGCCTTCAACGTCTTCCCCGACCTGCCACCGGCCAGCGCGGCCTCCGACCTGCCGTCGGTCGCGGCGGCGGTGAAGGAAGCAGAGGAGGCCGGCGCCACTCTCAAGCCGCTCGGCATCAGCGGGGTCCTCGCTCCGGTGATCGACGTGGGCCTGGCCGAGGACCCGGCCGTGGGTCCGCGCGCCTACTCCGACGAGCCGGCGAAGGTGGCCGACTACGCTCGTGGCGTCGTCGGAGCCTACCGCCGCAAGCGCCTGTTCGCCGCGGTCAAGCACTTTCCCGGGCTGGGCTCCGCGTCGCAGTCCACCGAGGAGGGCCCCGCCAACGTGGGCCAGTCGCTGGCCGAGCTGCGCAAGCGGGACCTGGTGCCGTTCAAGGCCGCCATCGACGCCGGAGCACCGGGAGTCCTGCTTAGCCACGGCCTCTACGCGGCGGACGACTTCGTGACGCCCGGCTCCCTCTCGGAGAACGTGGCCACGGGCCTGCTCAAGCGCGAGCTGGGGTTCAAGGGGATCGCCATCACGGATGACCTCGCGGACCCGCCGATCACAGCACTCGGATCGGTGCCGGACGCCGCGGTGGAGGCGGTCAACGCGGGTGCGGACATGCTCTACATCTCAGGCCCCGCCGGCGACCAGCAGGCCGCCTACGTGGCGGTGCTGCGGGCGGTGCGCAAGGGAGAGGTCGAGGGCAAGCGCCTCGACGACGCGCTCCTGCGGATCCTCACCGTCAAGCGCGACTATGGCCTGATCCGCTGAGGCCCTGACCTGGCTACAACTCGCGCCGGGCCCGCAGGGCTCGCCCTAGGGTGATCTCGTCGGCGTACTCGAGGTCCGATCCCACCGGCAGGCCGCTTGCGAGCCGGGTCACCGTGACGCGGGGTGCCCGGTCGCGCAGGGCGTCCGCGATGTAGAGCGCCGTGGCCTCTCCCGTAGTGGTCGCGTTGGTGGCAACCACCACCTCCCGCACGCCGTTCGAGGAGGCGCGCTTGAGCAGCTCATCGATGTGCAGGTCCTCCGGGTCCACGCCGTCGATCGGCGAGAGCGCGCCGCCAAGCACGTGGTAGCGGCCGCCGAACTCGTTGGTGCGCTCGATCGGGATGACGTCGCTCGGCTCCTCCACCACGCAGATCACTCCGGTCTCCCGACGCTGGTCCTGGCAGATCCTGCAGGTGGCCTCCGTGGCCAGGTTGAAGCAGAGCTCGCACTGCCCGACGGTGGCCTTGACCTCGCGGATCGCGTCCGCGAGCGCCAGCGCCTGCTCGTCGGAGACGCGCAGGATGTGGAAGGCCAGCCGCTGGGCGGTGCGCTGGCCGATCCCGGGCAGCCGAGCGAGCTCGGTGATCAGGCGGTTGACGGGTGCTGCGAACAGGTCCGAGCCCTACATGCCGGGAAGGCCCATCCCGCCGAGCCCTCCGGTGACTGCCCCGAGCTTGCTGGCAGCCAGCTCCTGGGCGGCGCGGAGGGCCTCGTTCACCGCCGCCTGGACCATGTCCTGGAGCAGCTCCACGTCTTCGGGGTCCACGGCCTCGGGATCGATCCGCAGGTCGAGCACCTCCATCTCGCCGTTGACCTTCACGGTGACCATTCCGCCACCGGCGCTGGCCTCGACCACTTCGTCCTTCAGCGACTCCTGGGCCTTCGCCATCTCCTCCTGCATCTGCTGGACCTGGCGCATCATCTGATTCATGTCGGGCTGCTTGGGCACGGTCGGTCAGTCCTCGCTGTCGGGATCGTCGTCGTCTCTCTCGAAGATCTCCTCCGCGCCGAAGTCGCGCTTCAGGCGCTCGAGCAGCTCCTCTGCTCCCAGTGTGGCGGGGCCGGGCCGCGCCCGCCCACCGGTCAGCTCGAAGGTCACGGTGAGACCGCGGCCGGTGAGGCTGCGCAGCGCGGTCAGCAGCAGGTCGCGATTTGCCTCGGCCTTCTTCCTCGAGAAGGCCGCCGCCTCCGGGAAGCTCACGGTCAGGCGATCGCCCTCGAGCGCGACCGGAACCGCCTCTGCAAGGAGCGCCGCGACCATGGCGTTCTGCTCGGCGATCGCGTCCCCGACCGCCCCCCAGAGGCCCTTGACCCGCTCGAGGTCGACGTCGGCGGGGTCGCCGATCGACGGTTCCGCGAGGCGATGGGCGCCCGGCGCCTGGGACTCGGCCGGGTCGGCGCGGGAGTCCTCGACGACCGCCACCGCCGCGGCGGCGAAGCCCGAGGCACCCCCTTGGCCCGCGGTCGCCGCCTCCATCGTGACGCCGCCTTGCGCGGGCCCCCCGGCGGGATCCGGTGGCCGCCGTACGTTGGCGGCGGGTCCGCCGGCCGAGGCGGCGTACTGGCCGGCGTCGCCAGGCTGCCGAGGGGACTGCTCGCCACCCTGTGCTCCCGCGCGGCCCGGCGCATTCGGAGGCGAGAGTGCTCCATCCTCCGGGGCATCTTGGGAAGTAGCCCCGGGGGCCGAGGCCGCTGCCAGGCGCGCCTCGAGCCGATCGATCCGGAACATGAGCGCCTGAAGCGACCGGTCGGCCTGGGGCTGGGTGACCTTGAGGAGGGCGACCTCCAGCTGCAGGTGGGGCTCCGAGCCGTCCTTGACGGCGGCTATCGCCGCCGCCAGCAGCTCGATGGCCCGGATGATCTCGGCCTGCGAGAAGCGCTCCGCCTGAGTGGCCAGGCGATCGGTGTGCTCGGCGGTAACGGCGAAGGAGTCCGGCACCTCGCCGAGCGTCTGCACCACGAAGAGGTGGCGCAGGTGGGCGGCGAGGTCGCGCATGAACTGGGTCTCGTCACGGCCGGACTCCGAGAGCTTCTTGACCGCCAGCAGCGCCCCCTTCGGGTCCCTTTGGACCAGGGTCTCCGCGGTGTCGAGGATCAGCTCGGCGTCGGCCACGCCGAGGTTCTCGAGCACGTCCTCGAGGCGGATCTCATTGCCGCCGTAGGTCACGAGCTGCTCGAGGGTGCCGAGCGCGTCGCGGAAGCTGCCGGTTGCCTTGCGCGCGATCAGGCCGAGCGCGGCGTCGGGCACCTCGATGCCTTCCTCGCCGGCCACGCGGGCCAGCACTCCGGCTATCTGCTTGAGCGAGGGGCGTGCGAAGTCGAAGCGATGACAGCGGTCGATGATCGTGGCGGGCACCTTGTGCGCCTCGGTCGTGGCGAGCACGAACACCACGTGGGCGGGGGGCTCCTCGAGCGTCTTGAGAAAGGCGTTCCAGGCGGCCTGGGTGAGCATGTGCGCCTCGTCGAGGATGTACACGCGCCGCGACCCGCCCATCGGCGCGAGCGCGACGTTCTCGCGCAACTCGCGGATGTCGTCAACCGAGTTGTTCGATGCCGCGTCCATCTCCACGACGTCGAGCGAGGTGCCGGTCATGATCGCCCGACAGGTCGGATCGTCGGGAGAGAAGTCCACGCGCGGGCCGCCCTCGGCGTTCAGGGCGCAGGCCAGGAGCTTGGCCATGCTGGTCTTTCCGGTGCCGCGGGAGCCCACGAACAGGTAGGCGTGGTGCACCTTGCCGAGTTCGATCGCGTTGCGCAGCGTGCGCACCACGCCGTCCTGGCCCACCACCTCCTCGAAGGTCCTCGGGCGGTGGCGGCGGTAGAGCGAGAGCATCGGGACTGCCATCGTATCCACGGTGCGGACGGCCGCCCTCAGCCCAGGGACCGGAGCGCCTCGGCGTGGTCGAAGAAGGCCTTTATCGCCGCGATGCGGCTCTCCCGCACGTGGACCAGGAACGTGGGTAGATGACGGCTTCGGGGTCGAGCAGGTCGGCGAAGCCGTCGAGATCACCAGCGTTGAAGCGCTCGGTGGCGACCTGCATGAGGTCGGGTGTGCGGGTGGTCATGGTGATGGGTCTATGGACCGTGCACCCGTCGTCGAGACGGCCCTCCGGGCGTGCCCGCCACTCTTTGGCTCCGGCCAGGTTGGTCCGCGGCGCATGAGCGGATCCGCTTAAGGCTGCTTCCTTCCGGATCTGACCTGGTTCGCAGTCGCTCACCGCGCGGGACCCGGCCATCGACGCCTCCAACTGGCGTACTGACCCCGAAGACCTCGTCCCTCGGACGGGGATTCAGCCCCGCTAGAGCGGATTGCGAGTACAGGGCACCGCTAATTCCCCGCCTAGCACGGTCCATGGTTGATCGTACCGCCTGGAGGGTCCGTCCGCCCGCGGCCTCACCATGGTCCCATGTTCCTGGCCGAGCTGATCTGCAGCGATGAGGAGTGCGAGCTCACCCTCGAGGCGGTCGACCACCTGGTCCAACTCGAGCTCCTCGTCTGCGAGGACTGCGACTGCTGCCTGCAGATCGTGTCCATCTCGAGCCTCGAGGCGGTCGAGCTCGAGGCGCCGCCCGAGCCGGCCCTCGCCGCCTGAGCGCCCGACCACCCGCCCGCCCTCCGCCTAGAATCAGCGCTCTCCCGGGCGCGTAGCTCAGTGGGAGAGCGCTCGCTTCACACGCGAGAGGTCGGTGGTTCGAAACCACCCGCGCCCATCGCGAGAAGGTTCCTGCTCTCGGCGGTCAACGCCGTCAGCGGTGAGCCGCAGCGCTGGCGCGCGCGAATGATCCGTTCAGGTGCGAGGCCCGATAGAGCAGTATGTCCCGGCCACTCGATCGCGTGGTGAGCGGCCTGATCGCCCCTCTACGCCTACCCGAGCGTCTGCTCGATTCGCTCGATGTGGTGGCCGAGTCGGTCCGCGAGCTGGGGCCGATCCGGTCGGAGATCGGTCGTGTCGGAAGGCAGACCGAGCCCTTGGCCGAGGTGCTCCCGGCACTGGAGGACATCAGAGCGGGTCTCGGGACGCGACTCGAGGACGTGCGTGAAATTGTCCAGGCGCTCGAGAGCGACGAGTCGCATCTCAACCGCGCGGTGAGCGATCTGAGCGTCACGGTGGGTGCGCTGAACGACACCCTCGCGCCGGTAGACCAGCGCCTGGCCGCCATCGAGGACACCACCGATCGGATCGCCCGCGAGATCGGGGCCATTCACGAGACCCTGCACGGCGTTCAGGCCGACATCCAGCGCATGAGCGGCCTGCGTGGCGAGCGCGGGCCCATCGAGCGCGTGCGGGACATCCTGACGGGCGGCGACGGTCCGAAGCCAGGCCAGGCTTCTGGACCCGTGGCGGACGACTGATCGCCCTGGCGAGCTCTAACTGCCTGGGAACCGCTGCCTGACTGGCGGCCTGCAAGTGTTCCGGGGTCATGGCCACCAAGGAAAGCTGGGAGCTGGAGGAGGGCGACGAGATCGCCCCTGGCCGCTCGGTCCTCAAGTCGCTGGGCGGGGGGCACCTCTACGAGGTCTACCTCGTGTGGGACGACAAGCTCTTCGCCGTCATGGTCGCAAAGCTCCTGCGGCCGGACCTGGCGGAGGGCGAGCGCGCCCGGCGCGGCCTCGCCCGCGAGGCCGAGGCGCTGGCGCGCCTCTCGCATCCAGTGCTGCTGCGCGGCTTCGACGCCTCGCTCGAGGGCGAGTTCCCGCACGTGCTCGTGGAGCACCTCGAGGGCCCGACCTTGCGCCGGCTGATCAAGCGAACCGGGCCACTTCCGCCCCAGCAGCTGCTGCCACTGGCGCTCCATGTGGCAGCCGGCCTGCACTACCTCGCCGGCGAGGACATGGTTCACCTCGACGTCAAGCCCGAGAACATCATCATGGGGATCCCCCCGCGCCTGATCGACTTCAGCCTCGTGCAGCCGGTCGAGCGGGCTCGGCGGATAAAGGGCTGGATCGGCACGCGGGCCTACATGCCACCGGAGCAGTGTGCCCCCGTCGAGGCCGGTCAGATCGGTCCCGCCTCCGACGTGTGGGGACTGGGAGCCACGCTCTTCCACGCCATCGTGGGGGAGCCCCCGTTCGGACGCGCAAAGTCGAAGTCCGCCGACGCACCGCTGGAGGATCGCTTCCCGCAGCTCACCGAGGAGCCGCGGCCTTGGCCCGCGCACGTAGCGCCCGACCTGGCCGAGTCGGTATCCGCCTGCCTGCGGAAGGAGCCAGACGAGCGGCCGACCGCCGCGGAGCTTGCTCTCTCCCTCGAGCCCCAGGTGGCGGCGCTACCGAAGAAGCTGCGGCTGGGCCGCCGGGGCGCGCTTCCGTGAGGGGTCGGGTGCCGTACTTCGTGATCTTTCGGTTTCCGGAGCGTTAGCACCGGTGAGGCAGGCAAACCACCGTCCAATCAAGGAGGAAGTGGATGAACGGCCCAGAGCATCCCAACGCAGCCGGCATGTACCTGCGGCTGGCCGAGGGTCCCGACGACCTGATCGACGAGCGCCGCTCGCGACTGCACCGCGCGTTCGCGATCTTCGCGCTCCTTGCGGTGCTGGCCTATGGACTGATCATGACCTTCGGCGTCCCGGGCTCGGGTGCGAAGATCGATCCGGCCGTTGCGGCGAGCAATCCGGGCAAGGGAGGTGGCGGCGGCCAGGAGAACAGCTCCGGCGGCGGCGGCGACGGTCCAGACGACGATGACACCAACACGAAGGACACCGTCACGGCGTCCGACGACACCAACGGCGTAAACACCGACACCGGTGTCACCGACAACGACCAGACCGACAACCGCACCGATCGCAACACCGGCCGGGAGACCCGCGGCAACACCGACGTCGGCGGCCAGGACACCGGCAGGTCCACCGTCGGCGACACGGATCCGGGCGACGCCACCGGCGCCACCGAGCGCACGCAGGGCACCGGCCGCGAGACCCGCGGCCAGACCGACGGGCCCGGCGACACCGCAACCGGCGCCTCGACACGCGGCGAGACCGACCCCGGCGACAAGACCGGGAAGACCGAGCGCCGCTAGCCACACCGCGACTGGATAAACGGCCGCGCCCGGCCGAAGCCGGGCGCGGCCGTCGCTCGTGCCGGCCGGGCTGGCCACTGCGCGCAGAATGCGGAGTCGGAGGACATCGTCGTAGGCTCGGGCATTGGTGCCGCTGCTCATCGTCACCTGCCTGGCGCTTGCGGCGCTCTCGCTGCTCGCTCCCTCCACTCCCACCACTGATTCGTGGGGCTGGATCGTCTGGGGCCGGGAGGTCGCGCATCTGGACTTGAACACCGACGTGGGCGGCTCGCCCGCCTGGAAGCCGCTGCCGGTGATGTTCACGCTCGTCTTCTCGCTGCTCGGCGAGGCTGCACCCGAACTATGGTTATGGGTAGCACGTGCCGGTGGGCTCTTAGCTGTTGCGGCGGCCTTTCGGTTGGCCTCCCGGCTGGCGGGACCTTGGGCCGGCGCGGTCGCCGCCGTGGCGCTCCTGTTGGCCGGCAGCTGGGTACGCAGCGCGGCGCACGGGTATTCGGAAGGGTTGGTGGCGGCGGCGCTCCTGCTGGCCGTCGAGCACCACCTCGATGGTCGCCGTCGCGCGGTATCGGGATTACTGCTCGTGGCGGCGCTCGCGCGCCCCGAGGCCTGGGCCCTCCTCGTTGCCTACACGTTGCGCGGGCGGCGAAACGGCACGCGTGACCCGCGGCTCGTCATCGTCGCCCTGGCGCTCGTGCCGCTCTTGTGGCTGGGCGCAGACTGGTTGGGCTCCGGCGATCCGTTTCACGCAAGCGAGACGGCGCGATCGGTGGATGCCAACTTGAGCTGGCACGAGCTGCTCGGCGCCGGCGCGGGCCTCGCCGGAGCTCCGGTCCTGCTCCTTGCCGCCCTTGCCGGCATCGTTGGATGGCGGCAAGGCGACCGGTCGGTGCTAGGCCTGTCTGCCTGCGTCGTGGCGTGGACGGCGCTGGTGTGCGGACTGGTGGGCCTTGGGTGGCCGGGGGCGCCGAGGTTCCTGATGCCCGCGGTCGCCGGCGCCTGCGTCATGGCCGGAGTCGGCGCCGTGCGCGTCGTGCAGGCCGCAGGCGACTTTCCCATCCGCCGACTTGCGCTGGCTTCCGTCCTCACCCTGGCGTCGGCCCCCGCCGCCGTCCCTCGTGCCGCTACCGGTGCCGAACAGCTGGCGGTGGCCGAACGGCGCGCGGTGCTCGAGGCGGATTTGCGCGACGCCGTCCGCGCCGCCGCGCGGCCGCTGAGGCGGTGCGGGGCCTACACCCTGCCGGCCGACCTCGGCTGGCTCGAGGGGGCCGTCGCCTGGGAGCTCGACGTGTCACTCGAGAGCGTCACCGCCGTCCGCCGCAGCCCAAGCGTGCCGGCCGCGCTCGCGCGCTCGGGGCCGGTGCTGGTCCTCGACCAGGACGGGCACCCCGAGCCCCTCATGTCGCGCGCTTCGCGGCGCGACTCAGTGCTCGTGTACCCCGTCTCCGATCCCTCGCCCTGCCTGGCCCTCCTTTCCCCCCTTCGGGCACGACCGCAGGCGATCGGAGGACGCCCAGTGCAGACCCGGGCGCTCGCGCGGGCGGGACACTGGCGCGTCTGGGCCATAAGCGCGGCGGGCGGGCGCGTACCCCGGACCGGCGCCGGTGTCCACGACCGCGAGACATCATCCGTCCGTCCTTGATCCAGTCGACGGCGAATGAGTTCAACCCCGCCCCGAGAGACCAGTCTTGAGAGTCTTCCCAGCCGGCGGCATGTGTAGGCACGGCTCGCCGGGGGTAGGCTGCGGCGATGATGACCCTCCTTCTCAAAGCCGAGTTGCCCTTCCTCGTGGTCGCCGGCATCGTCGGCCAGAAAGTCGCCGCCAAGCTGTGGAGCCAGCTGTTCAACAGCGAGGCGCCCGACACCGCGCAGGAGAACGTGCGCCTCGCGCCGCTGATCGGGGCGGCGGTCCTCGAAGGGACGCTCTACAAGCTCGCTCGCATGGCGATCGACCGCAGCCTGCGCGTCGCGGCCGCAAAGTCCGAGGGCACCTGGATCGGGAAGACCGGGCAGGGCGAGTAGCCGCACCCCCGCCTTGCCGTCGATCTGACCCGCCGCTTCTTCCGCCGCTGCCGCCTCCGCTCGATCTGCCGCCCGCGGCTGGTTAAAGGGCGCTGAACTCGGGGCTGATTAAAGGGCGCTGAACTCGGGCACGCCACCGTGCCAAATCGCCCACGCGGCAATCAGTGCCGCACCCACGGCGAAGGCGCCCGCCGCGGCGCGAAGGAGCGGCCGCGGGCCACGCAGCGCCGCGATGCCGAACAGGACGGTCGCGGGGAGCTCGAGCCACCAGGTCTGGCCCTCGACCGTGCTGGTGAAGAACGTCCAGCCAAGGAGCAGCGCCGCCACTGCGAGCAGCGCCGGCGAAGTGCTCGGCGAGCGCGGCGCGACCCGCTCGGCGAGGCAGAAGGCGGCCACGAGCCCAAACCAGCCGAGCACGGCCTCGATGTGGGAAAAGCGCTCGTCCCAGAAGTAGACGAGGTGCCCCTGCGCACCCTCGTTGTGGATCGAGTTGGCGGCCAGGTGCACCCCGTGGCCGTGCACGTACAGCACTCCCGCGAAAATCGCGGCCAGGACCGGACCGCGCGGAGCGCCGAGCGCGAGCATCACCGCGACGGTCGCAGCGGCAACCGCGAAGGGCGTGAGCACATCGACCGCCGCCTCGACCCTGTCCGTGAACAGGATCGAGGGCAGCTGATGGAAAACAAAGAAGACGGCGGCGAATGCGAGGAAAGCGCGGTCACGGCGTTCCGAGGTCCAGGCCGCCACGCGAGCATGGTAAGCCCGGTGAGCTGCTTCAGACGGTGCGTGTGTCAAGCCCCTGGAGACGCTCGCGACCTTGCCGGGCCCGCAGCGGCGCGATGTGGAGACCGCGCTGCTGAGGATGGAGGCCGAAGGTGCCGCTCCCGATCCGCACACGATCGGAACGGCCGTCGTGTCGCTTCTCCGGAGGCTCTCCGCCGAGTCGCCCGTGCTCCTGGCGCTCGACGACTCCAGTGGCTCGACCGTCCGACCGCCCGGGCGTTGGTTCGCACTTGAGGTGCTGGGCGAGCTCCTCGCCCAGCGATGCTTGCAAGAGCTCCTCGTAGGTGATCTCTTCGTCGGCCGCCTGGCGCCAGACGACGACGCCTTCGGCCAGGGCGACCTCGCGCACAAACCGGATCGCCTGCGCGCGATCGGGATAGGCGTCCCACTCAGCGAGCCGGCGAGGATGGGCACAGCCGGTACGGTGGCCTCGTAGATCGTTCCCTGGTGATGGATGTCGCCCCAGAGGTCCCACCACGCCAACTCCCTGGTGTACGGGTCAACGACTTTGGCCTTGCCGTGGGGTGCTCAGTCCTTGTAGGGATCGAACACGTCCCGTCCGGCCATGGCGACGCCGAGGGGCGTGAGCGTGTGCTTCACGCGGATCGAGTCGCCGTGGGCGGCCAGCACCTCCGGAAGTCGCTTGTAGACCTCCGGGGCCTCGTCGGCGCCGCCGCCGACGAGGACGATGCCCTGCTCGTGCAGCCGTTCCTTCACGGCTGGCCAGTCGACCTTGCCCGGGCGGACCTGCTCCTCGATCCACACCTTGCGCACTCGCGCGTCGGGGTGGTCGGGGCAGACGCCACTCTCCGGCACGCCGCGATGTGCGCTCACGCCTTCGATCTCGAAGACACGGTTGCAATCGCGGTCGTTGCAGGCGTAGCGCTTCCGGCGCTTGACCTTGCCGGCCGCCTGCGTGCGGCTCATCACCCGGCCGGCACCGTGCACGGTCGAGTAGAGGGCGTCCTCGGCCTCCGGCGCCTGGGCGCCCTCGAGGATCACCGACTGCTCGCCCATGCTGGCGCCGACGAAGCCCTCCTGGCCGGGTCGGGCCGGGGTGCAGCCCTTGCGGACCACCCAGACCTTGCGGCCGAAGTGCTCCTCGAGCCAGGCGAAGTTGTGGTGGTTGTGCACCTCGTGCACCGCCTCGGCGCCGAGGATCTCGAGCACCTTGCCGACCACCACGTCCCGGCCCGCGTAGGCGTACTCGCCGGCGAGGTTCATCGCTTCGATGTAGGCCTGGCCGGCCTCGGTGTCGAGGCCGAGCAGCACCGGCGGCGAGTCCATCTCGCCGTCGACCACCCTGAGGCCGCGCCGCTTTCGCTCGCCCTCGTCGAACGGCATGCCATGCGCTACCGCGAGGAAGCCGGAGGCCGTCTTGTGGCCGAAGCCGCGCGAGCCGAAGTGGACGCCGATCCACAGCGTGTCGTCTTCGTCGGCGAAGAGGTTCACGTAGTGGTTGCCGGAGCCCACGGTGCCGAGCTGGTTGGCCGCGAGGTCGAGCAGCTTGCGCTGGGGCTCGAACGCGGCCTCCCGGATCCGGTCGAGCACGGCGTGGTCGGTGCGCTCGCGCGCGGGCACGCCCATGCCGAAGGAGATCCGCCGCTCGATCTCGCCCATTACGCCCGCGACGTCGACGTCGGTGGCCGTGAGGTTCGTCCGCACGGCCTTGTTGCCGCAGCCGATGTCGTAGCCGACGCCGGACGGGGACACGAAGCCCTCGTAGGCGACCGCTCCGCCGATCGGCTGGCTGTAGCCGGGGTGATGGTCGGCGCACAGGACGCCAAACGCGGCGTCGCCCGCCTTCATGCAGGTCTCGAGCTGGGCGCGGCTGCGCTCGTCTACCTCACCGAATGTCTTGATCTTCATGTCAGTCACTCCTTCCATTGTCGGTCATCGGTGCAGGGCCCCCGAGAGGAGTCGAACCTCTGACCCCTGGTTCCCCGCGAGGGGTGAACCCGAAGGGCTCACCCTGCAGCGCAGGTGCTCTGTCCACTGAGCTACGAGGGCGGGCGGCGAGGCTTGCCGGGCAGGGGCGCGGGCGGACCTGCGGCCCGCGCCCCCGTGTCCTGTGGAAGCACCCGGCTCGGCCGGGTGCGCACCGCTCCTCTCAGAACGACCCCGTCGCGAAGCCGGCGATGACAGCCGGAGTTCCGGTGTCGAAGCCGACGACGTCGAGCATCCCAGGGTCGTCCGGGTCGGCGATCGAGAATCCGTTCGACACCATCCCGACCACAACGAGACGGGCGTTGATGCCCGAGCGCTCCCGGTAACTGCGGAGCGCCTGGGCCGGGTGGACCTCACCCGCCCACGTCTCGGAGTCGGTGTAGATGACGAACGTGTCGACCTCCCGCTCCCGCTCGATGGCGTAGAGCATCGGCAGTGCGCAGTCGGTGCCGCCGAATGGCAGGTCTGACACGGTCTCGATCGCGTCGTCGAGCCGCTGGCGCGGGCTGATCGAGAGCGGCGCGATGCCGTCCTCGTGGCCCGTCCAGGTCCGCTGACCGAAACGGACACCTCCGCGGCCGGTGTGAAACCCGACCGTTTCGGTGCGCGCCTCGGTTGCGGCTGTGACGAGGGCCATCGCGGCCGAGGCGTCTCGGGGCGTGAGCCCCGGGACGCCGGCGACGCTTCCCCACGTCATCGAGCCCGACACGTCGAGCGCGAGCAGCGTCCGCGACCCGGTCGTCTGGACATTCCCGAACGATGCGTAGAACGCGCCGTCGAGGGCGTCGATGACCGAGGTCACCGGATCCCAGCGGTGCCGCCCCCGTGCACCACGGCCGGCACCGTAGGTGCGCATCGCGGCGAGCACCGCGATCGGGTGCACGCGCGCCTTGCGCAGCCGCTCGCTGTCGGCGAGCTGCTCGATCACCTTGCCCGCCCCGGCGGAGCCGGGGGCGATGACCCCCACCCGGGTCATCGTGGCGAGGTTGCGGATCATGGCCGTCATCGGCATGTCCTCGAGCAGCGCCTCCCAGACCTCGGGCGCCCGCAGGTGCTCGCTGCGGATCGCCTCGCGCGGGAGGCCGTAGTCGCCGATCAGCCGGGCGCTCTCGAGGGCCGTGTCGGCGGCCTGGGCGCGGGCGTACCCCTCGACGATGCGGGGGAGCCCGTCCGTGTCCCCGCCACGCACGAGCCAGTCGAACAGTCGACCGTGCTCGTCGGTGCACTCGAGCGTCGGGTTGTGCGCCCCGACTGCTCGGGCCGGGTGGGAGAGCCGCAGGAGGTCACGGTGGGTGACCCCGTCGCGGTTGCGGTACTTCACCGCCTGGTAGGCGAGGTCATCGACCTCGCGCCCCGTGTACCAGCCTCCGACCGCGCGCCGGAGCGAGCGGCCCCAGCCGCGGAAGCCCTCGACGAGGACCGCGAAGCGGAACAGGTGCGATCCCGTCCGGCAGACCTCGGGGAGGGCGTCGAGGGCTGCCCGCCGGGTGCGCTCGTCCTTGGCCCCCGCAGCCATCGCGAGGGCGAAGATCGCCGGGTCGTTCTTCGGCGCTCGCCCGTCGCGGCTCACAGCGACGATCTCGGCGACCGCCCGCGGACCGTCGGCCTCGATGCAGCGCCCGACTGCATCGGCGTTCTCGCGCGTCAGGTTCCACTCACCCGAGTAGAAGCTGCCGCCCTCCGAGCCGAGAATCAGGAAGCGGCGCAGCCGCATCCAGTCATCGACCGCCCAGACGTGGCCGCCGGCGGAGCCCCGCACCTGGCCGGCGCCCGGGATCGGTGCCCACTGCGGCGTCGTCCGCCGCAGCTGGCGGTTCAGGTAGTTCATGGCAGCCTCCTTTCGTGGCTGTGTGGGTTGGTTGTCGAAGAAGTCCTGCGGTCGTGTGGTGCGCAGCGTCGCGGGGCTCGAACCCGCTTGCCGGCCACTCGCGTGGAACGGCTCTACCGATAACCGCTGTGCTCCGGCCCGCAGGGGCAGGGCTTCGCCACGGTCGTGTGATGAGGACCGAGTGCGCCCGCGTCCTCAAGGAGCGCGGGGCCGGGGGCTCATCCCCGGATCGCGTGGCGAGAGATAACCGGTCCTCGCCGGCCCGTGGCGAATGCGTGAAATGAGAGGCTGCTGCGGTCGTGTGGACGCGAGCCGATGAGTCCGACGCTCTCCACTGAGCTACCGCCAGCGCGAGGCGTGACGGGCGGGAGTCGAACCCGCGACCTTCGGAGCCGATAACCGGCGATCGCTTCGGCCCGCAGCATCCGGGAGGAAGTGTTTTCGGAGCAGGCCCGCCAGGATTCGAACCCGCTCTTCGGCCGTACAAAGGGCGCGTGCTGGCCGTTCACACTACGGAGGCAAGGGGTTTCCGATGAGCTACGTCCCAAGAAGGTCGCGCGGGCAGGAGTCGAACCTGCTTCTCGAGCTCATGAGGCTCGCGAGATCCCGTTTCTCCACCGCGCACGGGCGATGCGATGGCCTCGGCAGGGGTCGAACCTGCAACCTCGGGCTTAAGAGGCGCCTTGCTCTTCCGGTTGAGCTACGAAGCCGTGGATGTGACCGGCAAGGATCGAACCTGCGCCGCCCTGCGTTTCAGGCAGGCGCTCTACCAGGCTGAGCTACGGTCACGCGCCGATGGCTCCGCCCAGCAACCGGCGGTTGCTCGTCGCAGACATCGTGCACTCTCGGTGTGGGTCGCCAGCCGATCGGCCAACGGACTTGTCTGTGCCTCTCTCCCACCCTTCGGCCCTGGATCCCCGTGCTCGGCGTCTGCAACGCGCGGCCGGGGTCCTACGTGGAGGGGTATTGGAGCCCGGCCAGCCGAGCGCGAATGCGCGCCAGGTGACCTTTCTCTCTCGGGAGGGGCCTTGGTCACGTCGTGGTCTTCTTCAAGCTGGGCATCACCTTCCTGGTCTTGCGTTCGGTGTCTCGGGGGGCATGAACGAAAGAGGGCGGCCCTGCAAGGCCGCCCTCGTCGGTGCGGGTCCTGTCGGCGAGCGTGGGCTAGCCGCAGAACCCCCCGGCGAGGGTCTCATCCGTCTTACTGTCGAAGCGATCGTTGGTCATGTCGTCGGGCCGTCAACAGCGACCCGACATCGAAAATAGCCGAGCCTCGAACGGTTTGCAACCGTCGGAGCGGCGCCTCGCGCCCGCGCGAGGACGCCGCGCCCCGCAATGAATCTTCGCGTCGGCGGGTTCGATTCCGAAACCTCACGGTGGACTTGCGGGCGGGTGCGATCGGCGCTACCGTCGCCAGCCGGATGACCCGCCTGCTCCACATCGAGTGCA
>JAUJNT010000002.1:468080-486628 GCA_030448005.1 Thermoleophilaceae bacterium | reverse complement strand
GCGATCGGCGCTACCGTCGCCAGCCGGATGACCCGCCTGCTCCACATCGAGTGCAGCGATTTCATGCCCGCCGCCGGCGGGTACGCGTTGCTGCGCGCGGAGGGTCGGCAGGCAAACCCGTCGACCCCCAAGATCTCCTAGCGGGAGCCTGATCACAATGGCCCCCGCGACGAGCGCGGGGGCGACCCGGACGGCCCGACCCGGCCGCCCGGCGCGCTGGACCCGCACAGACATCATCGAGGCGATCACCGAGTGGGCGGCGCTCTACGGAGAGCCGCCGCGCGCCGCCGACTGGAACCCCAGCGCGGCCCGCTGGTCTGCTGCCACGTGGCGGATCGCGCGCTACCGCAAGGGACGCCCGGACGGTACGCCGTGGCCGTCGCTCAACAGCGCCAAGGCGCTCTTTGGCGGGTCGCTGAACGCCGCGCTGGAGGCCGCCGGCTTCGAGCCGAACAAGCCGGGCCCCAAGCGCCGCAGCGAGGTGACAACGGAGCTGCTCGAGCGCACCGAGATGGCGCCTGTGGTGCGGGTGGCGCTCGACGCCGCCCGGGCGGAGCACCGCGCCGAGCGCGCCCGCCGGGAGGCGGCCGACCGCGCGCGGGCGAAGGCCGAGGCGCGCGCCGAGGGGCTGCGGGCGGAGTTGCGCGCGGCCAGGGCCCGCCCGCGTCACGCGCCGGCCAAGCCGAAGACCAAGCTGGTTCGCGAACGCGTAGTCGACGACGCCGCGCTCGACCGCGCTCGCGCGAGGGCGGCCAAGGTCCGCGCCGCCGCCAGGGACGACGTGGCGAAGGCACGCGCCGACGCCGCGGAGGCGCGGCGCGCCGCGACGCGCGCCTCGGCCAAGCTCGAACGCGCCGAAGCGACGATCACCACGCTGCGCGCCGAGCGCCGCGAGGTGCGTGCCGAGCGCGAGGACGCGGTGCGTGAACGTGCGCGTGCCGAGGACCGCCTGGCGGCCGTAGAGGCAAAGCTGACGGTGGCGCTCGAGCGCGTCCAAGATCTCCGCGGGCGCGAGACCGTTGTTCGGCTGCCGGCGCCCGAGGCGGCGGCGGTCGGCCGTGCGCGCGAGGAGGCAGAGGACGCCGTCCGGCGGGCCGGCGACGCCGAAGAGCGCGCCGCGCGGGCGGAGCGCCGCTACGCCGAGCTTGCGCACGCGGTGACAGGCGAGCATCGCCACCTCACTTGCACGGAGATCGAGGACTTGCGGGCCGAGGGGCCCGCGGGTCCGAAGGTGCTGGCCGAGGCTCTCGGCGAGCTCGCCCGTGCGCGCAAGGACAACGATCGACACCGCCTACGAAAGACCCTCACGGAGGTGGCGTCTGCGGCAATCTCATGGAAGGAGCGGCTGTGATCGCCGTGGCGAACCGCTGGCTCGACAGCGATCCGGGACATCCGCTCGGGCGGGCTACCCGGGCGGATCGCCCCTGCGCTAAGACGGCGAGACCCACCGAGCCGCGTGGATGCGACTGCTGCGCGGCGACCCCTGCGCCTACCGTGATCTCAGCGGCCCGGCGGGGAAGCTTGATCACGTCGAGCCTCGCTGCCGGCCAGCTCGCTCCCCCGGCGGGGCGCACTGCTGGACCAACCACGCGGGGGCGTGTGCACGCTGCAACGCGCGCAAGGCTGACAAGCCGTTGCTGCTGTTCCTAGAGTGGAGCTAAGCGCCTGAAGCCGACCGGCAGCGGCGAATGTAGCGCGCCGTCGCCGACTGCCGTGGGAATCGGTTACCCCGCGGATAGACTCTCCGCGTATGAGAGAGGGCTCGCGCACGCGGGCCGGGATCGCTAAGCCCGGGGGAGGGACCGGCGATCCGGCGGGGCGCGCCTATTTGGTGCCCGTCGGGATCGCTTTGCTCTCGCTTGCCACGATGTTGGCGGTCGCGTCGGCGATGGATCTCCCTGTGCGCGATCCGGATGCCCGCTACGTCGGCTCCCCATTGGGCCTCATAGGCGCCGTCGCGCTCTGCTTCTTGATCGCCGATGTCCTTCCTCGCGCCGTGAGAATGCGGCGAGATGTGGGGGCGGGAGCGTTCGCGGCCACCGCCGCGGTGCTGCGCGAGCGCTGGCTCGGCCGGCGCGGTGGGATCGTCGTTTGCTGCCTGCTCAGCTTCTACGCTACCTATCTCTCCTATCGCAACCTGAAGAGCTACGTCCCGTTCGTCAGCGAGGGAAACCACGACGTCGGGCTGCTCGAGCTCGAGCGCTGGCTCTTCTTCGGCAACGATCCAACGACGCTGGTCCAAACGGCGCTCGGTACCGGTGTTGCGGCGCATGCGCTTTCTTCCGTCTACCTTGCCTTCTTTGCCTTCGTGCCGGTCTCGCTCGGCGTCGCCCTCATCTGGTCGAGCCGGCTTGCGGCCGGATTCTGGTACGTCACCGCGCTGTCGCTGTCCTGGCTGCTGGGAGCGTTCAGCTACTACGTCCTGCCCGCCCTCGGCCCCGCCTTCGTGGCTCCGCGGCTCGTCTCCGAGCTGCCCGATACGGGGGTCGGGCGCCTGCAGCAGACCCTGCTCGAGCATCGCGTCGAGGTGCTCGCCGACCCCGGCGCGACGAGCGCAGTGCAGAGCATCGCCGCGTTCGCCTCGCTTCACATCGCAGTCGTGTTCGTGGCCGCCCTGATCGCCCAGCTCCTGGGGCTCGCACGCCCACTGCGGGTTGCGCTCTGGACGTTCCTCGGTCTCACGGCGCTGGCGACGATCTACTTCGGCTGGCATTACGTCGTCGACGACGTCGCCGGGCTGGCGATCGGTGCCTCCGCCGTCTTCGCCGCGGCGAAGCTGACAGAAGCGAGCTGGCCGCCGGTGACAGGTCGCCTGACGCTCGCTCAGAGAAGAGCGGGGGCGACGTACTAGCCCGCGACCGCGGGAGCATGACGGTGCCGCTCCGGGCGGCTGCCGATCGTCGCGGATTGACCCACCCGCGGGTGGCGCGCGGGCCAGGAGAGTAACCTAGACCCCGCAGCTCTGCGCCGACACGAGCCAGACCCTAGGAGCGGTCATGAACCTCCCCAATTCGCTGACCTTGGTCAGGATCGTGCTGGCGCCGATCCTCGTCCTCGCGCTCCTCGAGGGTGCCCCGGGCGCGGTGGCGTTGACCGTCTTCGGGGCGGGACTGGCCACCGACTCCCTCGATGGCCACCTCGCCCGCTCGCGTGACTCGATCACCACCTTCGGCAAGCTGATGGACCCGGTGGCCGACAAGCTCTTGATCGGCGGGGCCTTCGTCTGCCTGGCGGTGATCGACCGGATCGATCCCTGGATCGTCACGGTGATCCTCGCCCGCGAGGTCGCCGTCTGCGGGCTGCGCGTCTTCGCTCTCCGCGAACGCGTCGTGATCAGCGCCGACCGCCTGGGCAAGGCAAAGACGGCGATCCAGGCAGTGGCGATCATCGCCCTGATCGTCGCGCCCGACCCGGCTGCCGCCTGGGTCGACGCGATCGTCGCCGCCACCGTGGCGATCACGATCGTCTCCGGGCTGGCCTACGGAATCTCCTACACCCGGTCGCGTCCGACGGCGCCGCGCGCGGTCGAGGCCCAGATCTCTCCGCCCGCCTCGCCGCTTGGTTGATGGCCTCCTCGCGGAGGGCTTCGGCACCGATCGAATCGACGCTCGAGGCGACCTCGTTCGAGGCGGCTACGCCGCCGACCCCGGGCCCGCCGGGGCTCTACGACCTCGCCTGCGCCATCCACATCCACTCGACCTTCTCGGATGGGACGGCGAGCGTCGAAGAGCTCTGCGCGTCGGCGCGCGCGACCGGGCGCGACGCCGTCCTGCTCACCGACCATGACACGCTGGCGGCAAGGCGCGCCGGCTTCGAGGGGTGGCACGGTTCGGTCCTACTGGGCGTCGGAGTCGAGATCTCCTCGCGGGGCGGGCACTACCTCGCCTTTGGCGTCGATCGCGAGCTCCCACGCAAGCGCCTCGACGAGTCGGAGGTCCCGGTCGTAGTTCGCGAGCAGGGAGGCGTCGGGTTCGCCGCGCATCCGTTCTCGGCCGGCTCGCAGATCTCGCACCGGCTCGGCCGACCGCACGGCTGGACCGCGCTGGACGACGACGGGCTCGCCGGGATCGAGCTCTGGAGCCTGACGACCGACGCGGCGGAGGCCTGGCGCAACCCGTTCGAGGCAATCGCCTACATGCGCGACCCGGAGCGATTCCTGGATGGGCCTCCCGCGCACCACCTGAGGGCCTGGGATCGTCTCTGCGCGAGCCGTCGGGTAGTCGCGATCGGCGGGCTCGACGCTCACCAGCACGGGATCAGGATCGGCGGACGGCTGTTCTCACCGATGCCAAACGAGCGTTACCTCGGCTTGCTCGCCACCTACGTGCTGTGCCGCCGGCCCCCGAGCGGCGACGGCGAGGCCGACCTCGAGGAGGTCTACGCCTGCCTGCGAGAGGGACGCTGCTTTCTGTCGGTCGATGCCATCGCCTCCGGCCGCGGGTTTCGCTACTGGGCCGAGGGGTCCGCCGGCGACGTCGCCGTGCTCGGGGAGCAGCGCCCGGCCGGGGTGTGGACGCTGCGCGCCGCGCTGCCGCGGCCGGCGAGGGTCACCCTGGTCCGCGACGGCACCCCGGTCGCCGACGCCACCACGGCGGCGTTCGAGCACCCGGTCGACATGCCCGGTGCCTACCGGGTCGAGGCGCGCCTGCCGTTTCGCGGCCGGGAGCGCCTCTGGTTGCTCTCCAACCCCATCTATCTGCGCTAGCCACCGCGTGTCGGGACGTGGGCACGGCTGCTTCGTCAGCGACAATCTCTTCCTCCCTCAGGCCGGTTGCCCCTGTCGCCGCCGCGCGAGCACCCGAGCGGCTACCACCCCGCCGATCGCACCGAAGAGATGCCCCTGCCAGGAGATGCCCTCCTCGGGCAGGAGGCCCCCGAGCAGGGCGGTGCCCCATATCGCCCCGACCGCCAAGCCGACCGCGAGCCCGAGCAGCTGCCGGTCGAAGAACCCGCGGCTGAGGAGATACGTTGCGTATCCGAAGACGACTCCGCTCGCGCCGATATGCACCGTGTCGGCCGGAGCAACCAGCCACGTGCCGAGGCCACTCACGAGTGCCACGATGGCCGTGACCGTCGCGACGCGCACTGCTCCCTTGAACGCGATCACGAAGCCCATCACCAGGAAGGGCACCGTGTTGGAGATCAGGTGCTCAAAGCCACCGTGCAGGAACGGCGACGCGATGATCCCGCTCAGCCCGTCCGCGTCCCGGGGCTCGATGCCATAGCCATCGAGGCGGTGGCCGACCACCGTGTCCACGGCCTCGCTCACCCACATGATCAAGACGAGCGCGAATATCACGAGGAAGCCGTCGTACCGTGTCTTCCTCGAGGACCCGCTCACACCGAGGAGCATGGCGGGTTCAGCGGCCGAGGAGCGTCGGGGGTGCGGCGCCGGCAGCGCTGCGGCATGACGGCAGCTGCCGCGCCGGCAGGGACAGGTCCGCAAGGCGCACGGCGCAAGCCTCAACGGTTCCGCGCCGGACGGCAAGGGTTGGGAGAACGCATGGCGGGGTAAAAAATCCGTCGGCTCCCGATCGAGAGGCGAACCCATGGCCGAACTTCAGGAACGAGACGCAAAGCTCATCCAGTACCTCAACGAAGCGTACGGCAAGGAGAAGGAGCTTGAGACCGCACTTCAAGCCCACATCCAGATGACCACGCGCGCGACCTACAAGAAGCGCCTGAAGGACCACCTGAAGGAGACCAAGCAGCAGGCCAAGGGCCTCCAGCGGCGCATCAAGGCACTCGGCGGAAAGGCAGAGGCCGCCCCTGCCCCGGGCCCCGACGTGGTCGCGGAGGCCGCCGGCGCGGTCACCTCGATCGCCAGCAAGGCCGTCTCCGTCGCAAAGGGTCCGCTGCACGCCATCCGCGGTACGAGCGAGCAGGAGATGATGCTCAAGAACGCCAAGACCGAGTTCTGGAACGAGGCCGAGGAGATCGCCAACTACAACGCGATCGAGACGCTGGCAGAGGCGCTCGGCGACAAGGAGACCGTCAAGCTGGCGCGGGAGTACCGTCGCCAGGAGGAGCGTATGGCCAAGTTCCTCGAGAAGACGATTCCCCAGCTGACGAAGGAAGTCGTGAAGGCCGAGATCCCGGCGAGCCAGCGCAACGGCGCAAGGCGCACGCGCAGCTCGAGCTCCGCGCGATCGCGCGCTGCGGCCGCGCGGTCGAGCTCGTCGCGGGCGGCGAAGGGCAGCTCCGCGGCGAAGACCTCCTCCGCTGCCAAGGGCTCCTCCGCGGCGAAGGGCCCCGCGGCGAAGGGCACAACCCGTTCGAGCGCCTCCAGGTCGTCGTCCCCGAAGTCGGGGCGCTCGGGCAACTCGGGGCGCGCGCGCTCCGGGGCCAGTCGCGGCGGCTCGAAGTAGCCGCCTGCCCCCTGGACCGCCTCGCTGGCGCTCGCCTTGCGATAGGAGCAACCCGTGGACCTGCGCAGGCAGAGGGTCATGGTCGAGACCGACCGGTATCGCATCGACGGCGACATGACGCTGCCGAGCGAGGGCTATCGCAGCCGGCTCTCAGACCACGTGAACCGCCGGGAGCAGGAGTTCTTCACCATCCAGGACGCGGCCCTCACTCCCCTCGAGGGGGGTGAGGGCTGGAGCGCGGAGGTCCTCCTGCTGGCGAGCGCCCACATCCGGCTCATCGTTCCCTCCGCCGACGACTAGCGACGGAGGCACTGGGCCGCTTGGCGGTCGGCGCCAACCAGGCCTCTCGGCGTTTGCGGTGCGCGCGTTCAGGTAGTTAGGGCGAGGAAAACCTCATGGTCGCCCACATAGGACACAACGCCGAGGCGCTCGTCTTCCTACCCGCGTTCCTCGCGGTGGGTTGGGCGCTCGCCAGATCGTGGCGGCGCGGCCACACCCCCCTGACAGGAGGAGACAGATGACCGACCGGTACACACCCGCACAGCTCTACTCACTCGTCTTCGGCGCGACCCTGCTTCTGGTCGGGATCCTCGGCTTCGTCGCCGAGTCGTCCTTCGACACAGGATCGAACGTCAACGGAAGCAACCTCATCTTCTTCGAGGTGAACGGCTTGCACAACATCGTGCACCTCGCGTCCGGTCTCCTCGGCTTGGCGCTGTGGCGCTCCGTCGCCGGCGCCCGTGGCTTCGCCCTCGGGTTCGGGCTCGTATATGGGGCTGTGACGCTGTGGGGCTTCATCGACGGCAACGACGTCCTCAGCCTCATCCCGGTGAACGCCGCCGACAACGTCCTGCACCTGGCGATCTCCGCACTGGGCATCGTCGCCGGGCTGGTGTCGAAGGACGACCCCGCCCGGGCGCGACAGGCCACCGCGTAGTCGAGCTGCCCCGCGCACGAGCGGGCCGCGGACTGATGTGTCGGGGGATCAGGAGCGTGTAGGGGGGACCGGCGGCCTGAGGCAGCCGTCCTCCTAGGCGTACCCCCGAGGACGGGGCAGGACGGCATGAGCGCCAATCACCATGGCACAGCGCAGTCCTGCCGAGCGCTCGTCCGTGCCTTGTCCGCCGGAGGTCTGCGGTCTACTAGCGGAGAGGGTGGGATTCGAACCCACGAGGCAGGGTAACCCGCCCACGCGATTTCCAGTCGCGCTCCTTAAGCCACTCGGACACCTCTCCAGAGGGTGGTCCAATCTAGAGAAAAGCTAGAGCCCCAGGTCGCGCACTCCCCGCTCGCCCCACCCGAGGTGGTGAGCCACCTCGTGGCGCAACGTGCGCTCGACCTCGGCGCTCAGGACGTCGCGGTCATGCCCGAAGTCGCGCTCCAGAGTGTCCCGGTAGATGAGGATGCGGTCGGGGTACCCGTCCCGGGCCACGGTGTCGCCGTAGTAGTGGCCGTAGGCGCGGTGCTCGCGCCCGCGGTGGGAGACCACCACCGGGGTTGCCTCGAGCAGCTTCTGGAACTCCGCCGGCAGGCGGTCGATCGCATCCACCACCAGCACGTCGAACTCGGTGGGCGGTGCATCGGGAGGCGGCATGCGCGCGAGCGCCTCGCTGCGGCGGACGATCTGCTCGAACTCCCGCTCGTCGGGCCCGTCCCCCATCAGCGCGACGGTTGCCCACGCTGTGAGCAGCACGAGCGCGGCGGCCCCTGCCAGCAGCGTCAGGAGATCCTCCGCCCCCGAGAGGGAAGGAGGGTTCACCAGGAAGAGCACCGTGCCAACCGTGAACGCGGTGATGGCGGCGGCCCTCAGCGGGGCGCGGAAGGTCTCTCTCATGGTCTCTTGAGGGTACGCAAGGGCGCATGAAGGCCCGGATGGTTTCGGCCGGCCTCGCGAGCCACCCGGATACGCTCGCTGAGGTGATTGCATCGCCCCGCCTCCCCGTTCGAAGCAACACCGTTTGCTGTCGGCTTCGCTCGGTGATCAGCCTGCTCTGGGTCGAGAGCGTCCTGGGCACCGGAGTTGCGCTGTTCGGGCTTGGACTGGGCTGGAACCTGTCCTTCGTGGCGGCCACGGCGGAGCTCGCCGACCGAACCGAGCCGAGGGAGCGCGGCAAGCTGCTCGGCTTCAACGACCTTCTCTCGGGGCTGACCGGCGCGGGACTGGCGCTCCTGGGCGGGGTGGCGCTGTCGGCCCTCGGAGTGGCCGCGCTGGCCATCGGCGGCACCGCGCTGGTCCTCGGACCAGCGCTCTGGATCCTGCGCGAGCACGGTCCGCGCGCCCTCGCGCCACGCCAATCCTGACGGAGCGCCCGGTGCAGCGGCAACGGCCGCGCAAAGTGTCGTAGCCTCGGTTCAAAGCTCGACAGGGAGGTGGATCGGATGGATTTTCTTCGCACCCGCGTGGTCATGGCTCTCGTGGCCCTGGCCGCCACCTTCGCGACGCCCGCGTGCGGCGACGACGACGGCAAGGGAGCATCTGAGGAGATCGAGAAGGGAGCCGGCGAGGCCAAGGACGGGATCGAGAAGGAGGGCAGGGAGCTGGAGGACGACGTGGAGGGCCAGTCGAAGTAGGGAGCCCGTCTCCGATCGAGACAGGGCCCGATGCCATCGCCCCGCGCCAAGATGACGATCGAGTGCTCCTCCGCAGGCTGCGGGCACCAGTTTTCCGATCGCAACCGCGCCTCTCTGGTCACGGCGCTGGGGGCGGACATCGCCACCGTCGAGCTGAACCTTCACCGGCAGAGCACAACGAGGTGCCCGCGGTGCGGAGCGACGATCGAGCTCGGTCTGCTCATGCTCGACGACGACGGTGTGTGGCGGGTGAGCCGCTTCGCCGGGCACGCAGACGACGTGACCGTGATCGCCCCACCGGGCGGCGGCGTGGCCTACGAGGTGGGGGACAGAGACGCGCCGGGCGAGGGTCGGCCGGGATCAGAGCGACCGCCGGCGCCCAGCCTCACCGGCAACGCGCTCAAGCTGCGCGAGCGTGCGCTGGCCGTGCTCGAGGGGCGCGCTCCGAAGGTGTCGCCCGCAGCTCAGCGCGACGCGGTGGAGCTGGCACTCGAAGCCGGCGTGCTCCACGGCGGCGAGCTTTCAGCTGCGAGCGCCTGGCTCCAGCGCCGCCGGGGCTGACGCGGGACGCGAGCTCAGCGCGGGACTCGAGCTGAGGCCCGACTCGAGCTCAGACCCGACCGAGCTCAGGCCCGACTGGAGCTCAGACGCTGTACTGCGAGGCTCCGGAAGGTGATTAGGCTTCGGGGGCATGCCCGGGCCCGACCGCATCTCGCGCTTTGGATTTGTCAACTGCTACCTCGTCCGCGAGGGGGACGGCCTCACGCTGGTCGACACGACGCTCCCTGGCAGCGCGAAGCGAATCCTCGCGGCGGCGGAGGAGATCGGACGTCCGATCGTGCGGATCGTCTTGACCCACGCTCACGGCGATCACGTCGGTTCGCTGGACGCCCTGGCGAGGGCTCTGCCCGACGCAGAGGTGTCGATCACGGCACGCGACGCCCGGCTACTGGCTCATGACAAGACACTCGACCCGGATGAGCCCCGTGACAAGCTGCGCGGCAGCTACCCCGGCACGAAGACGCGTCCGCACCGCATGCTGGAGCCAGGCGAGCGGGTCGGCTCGCTCGAAGTGATCCCGGCGCCGGGGCACACACCGGGCCAGATAGCGCTCCTCGACACGCGCGACCGGACGCTGCTCTGCGCGGACGCGTTCTCCACCCTGGGAGGCGTCGCCACGACGGCGAAGCCCAACCCGCGTTTTCCACTCCCCGCACTCGCCACCTGGCACCGGCCCGCGGCGCTCGAGACCGCTCGTGCTCTGCGCGCGCTGGAGCCGAGCCGCCTCGCCCCTGGGCACGGGACCGTCGTTGAGGAGCCGCTCGCCAAGATGGACGCCGCCCTGGCCAAGGCGGGCTGAGCAACCAGTACGACGGCCGCAACTCGACGACTACGCCGACGCCGACGCGTTCGCGCTTAGGGCTTGCAGCCGAGCAGCTTGCGGATGGGGGGGCACTCGGCGGCCGGCGGCGGCGCGGGGGGCGTCGGGGTGGAGGGCTGCGTCGGCATCGGGGGCGGCGGCGAGGGCTTGGTAGGCGCCGTCCTTCTTCGTCGAGGGCGCGGCGGCGAGGGCTTGACCGGCCGGTCCTTCCTCGCCGAGGGCCGCCTCGACCGCCGCCGGGCGCGGTCGTCCGAGCCGCCACGCTTGCGGCGGCCCTTTCGGTCGCGACGGTCGCCCTTGCGGTCGCCGGCCCGCTTGCGCTTCTTGAGCTTCTCGAGCCGACGCTCGTCTGCGGTCAGCTGCCGGCGGACCGACCAGCCGTAGGCGTCGTCGAACTCAGTAACGAGGCCCTCGTCCAGGGCGCAGTTCGGACAGAAGCCGTCGCGCTCCCACGCGACCGCTCGGGCAAGGACCTGATTGGCGTAGGTGACTCCGAAGAGGTCGTGCCCGTAGTAGCTGTAGGCCGCCCGCCATGCGCCGCCATCCAGCGCGCGGCCGGCGCCCGAGTCGTTGAGCAGCGAGCCGGCGGCCATGATCGCGTCGAAGTCGTCGTAGATCGACGGGTGAGAGCGCGTGCGGTGCGGGTAGCTCTCGGGCCGACGCCCGGCCCGGAACGCCTGCCGGTAGAGCTTCCAGGTGCTCACGGGCCCGTTGGTGACGTTGAACTGCATCGGGCCGGCGCAGCAGCCGAACGGGTTGAGCCCCTTGTACGTGCTCGGCGCGGTCGAGAACGCCGTCTCCTGGTCGTGGATCGAGGCGATCAGCCGCCAGTTGACCCCGTAAACCCGTTCCGCCTCGCGGTACAGCGGCAGGAATCCGGCCGCGGCCTTCGGCGCGACGCGGTGGCGCGCAGTGCGGCGGTAGTACTCCGCACCACCGCGACGCGGCAGGTCCCCGTGGCCCTCGGCCATCGTGGCGGCGGTCGTCGACAACGCCTGGGCCGCCACGGTGGGCCCGGAGGGGGGCTTGGCGGCCCTATCCGACGAGTCCGCGCCCATCCCCAGGGCCGTGGCGGCGCCCACGAGCGCGACGACGACGGCCACCGGCCGGGGGCCGAGCCGGCGCAGGCGCACGACATGAGGCAGGCGGCCGAGCCGGCGCACGACACGAGGCAGGCGGCCGAGCCGGCGCTCGACACGAGGCAGGCGGCCGAGCCGGGGCACGACACCAGGCCGGCGGCCGAGCCGGCGCACGACACGAGGTCGGCGGACGAGCCGGCGCACGACAGGAGGCAGGGATGGAAACCGAGCCGGCAGCCGCATCGCCCGCAGTTTGCCAGAGTCGCCCGGCGGTCGGCGCAGTTGGCAGGCGTTAGGCGGCGCTCTGCCCCCTCCTCGAAGTGACGCTCGCCCATGGAAGAGCAACGGACCACGCCGTCCACTTCCGTTCTTCAGAGGCACAGACGGTGAACCGGGGGAGCAGCGGTCTCGCCACGGGAAGTGGCAGAGTGGCGTCCGGTGGATGGAGCCGAGATCTCGCGCGTAGCGATCGTCAACCGCGGGGAGGCCGCGGTGCGGCTGATCCGCGCGGTACGCGAGCTCAACTTGGAGCACGGATACGGAATGCGCACGATCGCTTTCCACACCGAGGCCGAGCGACGGGCGATGTTCGTGCTCGAGGCCGACGAGGCCGCTCTCATCGGTGGTGGGGAGAGCCCCTATCTCGACCACGGCGAGCTCGAGCGGGCGCTGCGCGAGAGCCGCGCCGACGCAGCCTGGGTCGGATGGGGGTTCGTGGCCGAGGATCCCGCGTTCGCCGAGCTGTGCGAACGCATCGGCGTCGTCTTCGTCGGCCCGCCGCCCGAGGTCATGCGCCGCCTGGGCGACAAGATCGGTGCCAAGCTGTTTGCCGAGCAGGCGGGCGTGCCGGTGGCCGCCTGGAGCAGGAACCCGGTCGAGACGGTGGACGCCGCCGTCGAGCACGCCGGGGCGATCGGGTACCCGGTGATGGTCAAGGCCCGGGCCGGCGGCGGCGGGCGCGGCATCCGCGTCGCCGCATGCGAGGAGGAGGTGGCAGCGGCATTCGAGCGCGCGCAGGGCGAGGCACTGCGCTCCTTCGGCGACGCCTCGATCTTCATCGAGCGCTTGCTCACGGGGGCGCACCACGTGGAGGTTCAGGTGATCGGAGACGACCACGGCACGGTATGGGCAGCGGGCGTGCGCGACTGCTCCATCCAGCGTCGCTGCCAGAAGGTGATCGAGGAGTCGGGCTCCCCGGTCCTGAGCCCTGAGCAGGAGCGCGAGCTGCGGACTGCGGCGGTCAACCTGGCCCGGTCGGCCGGCTACCGCAATGCCGGGACCGTCGAGTTCCTCTACCAGCCTGAGGAGCAGACCTTCGCCTTTCTCGAGGTCAACCCCCGTCTCCAGGTGGAGCACCCGGTCACTGAGATGACGACCGGGCTCGACCTCGTGAAGCTCCAGCTCCACGTGGCCCGGGGCGGGCGTCTGGAGGGGGAGCCCCCGCCTGCGGTCGGGCATGCGATCGAGGCCCGCCTCAACGCCGAGGACCCCGAACGGGACTTCGCCCCGTCGCCGGGGACGGTCGAGCTCCTCAGGCTTCCCGCGGGCCCCGGGGTGCGGGTCGACTCCGGCGTTGCCGAAGGTGACGTCATCGCCCCCGAGTACGAGTCGATGATCGCCAAGGTCATCTGCTGGGGACGCGATCGCGCGGAGGCGAGGACGCGACTGCAGCGTGCCCTCGGCGAGACGACCGTGATCGTTCGCGGCGGGATGACGAACAAGGCGTTCCTGCTCGATCTGCTCGACCGTCCTGACGTGGTGGCGGGCACCGTCGACACCGGCTGGCTCGACCGTCTGGTCGCCTCGAGTGGCCACGTTCCCACGCGCCACGCCGACGTCGCCCTGCTCGCCGCCGCGATCGACAGCTACGACGCCGAGGAGGAGATCGAGCGCCGGGGCTTCTATGCCGCCGCCGCGCGCGGCAGGCCACAGGCCAGCCACGAGCTCGCCCGGACGGCCGAGCTCAGCCACCGCGGGCAGATCTACCGGCTGGCCGTCGCCCAGGTGGGGCCCCGCCGCTACAGGATCGAGGCCCCCGGCGCGACCGTCGACGTGGACGTCGAGCCCCTCCGCCGCTTCCAAAGCCGGCTTCGGATCGGCGGGCGGGAGTTCAGGACCGCATCGGTGGCGCACGGCCCCGATCACCTGGTGGAGGTCGAGGGCGTCGCACATCGCGTGTCGCGAGACGAGGGGGGCGTCGTACGGGCCCCTGCGCCGGCGCTCGTCGTGGCCGTGGAGGTGTCCGCCGGCGACGAGGTCGAGGCAGGGTCGCCGGTGGCGCTACTCGAGGCGATGAAGATGGAGATGACGATCGTCGCCACGCACGCCGGTCGGGTGCGGGAGGTGCTCGTGGCCGGAAACGTCCACGTCGACGCGGGCACCCCGCTCCTGCGCGTCGAGCCGAGGGCCACCGAAGATGCGGCGGCGCCCGACAGCCCGCGAATCGACTTCGCCTTGCCCGTCTCCTCCGACGAGCCGGGTGCCCGCCTCGGCGCGCTGGGGCAGCTGGATGCACTGCGCAGCCTGATCATGGGCTTCGACGTGAGCGTGGAGGAAGCCCGCCGGCTCGTGGCCGAGTTCGAGCGGGCCCGGAGCCGGCTGCCTGCCGACGATCCCGAGCTGCTCTGCGGCGAGCTCGAGATCCTCAAGACCTTCGCCGACCTGGCCGAGCTCTCACGTAACTGGCCGGCCACCGAGGGAGAGGCACTGGAAGAGGAGGAAGGCGAGCGCGTCCGCAATCCCCGTGAGCACTTCCGCTCCTACCTGCACTCGCTCGACGTCGAACGCGAGGGGCTGCCGGAGATGTTTCGCTTGCGACTCGCGCGCGCACTCGCGCGCTACGGCGTGAACGACCTCGAGCGGGGCCCCGAGCTCGAGGAGGCGGTCTACCGGATCTTCCTCGCCCACCAGCGCGCGCCGTCCCAGCTCCCGGCCGTGATGGCGCTTCTCGACCAGCGCCTTCAGCACGCCGAGGCGCTGCCCGAGCACCTGCGCGAGGAGTTCCACGAGACCCTCGACCGGCTCATCGTCGCGACGCAGCTCCGCTATCCGGCGGTGGGCGATCTCGCCCGCAGCGTGCGCTTCCGCGTCTTCGACCAGCCCCTCCTCGAGCAGGCCCGGGACCGCGTCTTCGAAACCGTGCGGGAGGAGCTCGGCTACCTCGTGGCACATCAAGACGCCCCCGACTACGCCGACCGGATCGAGGCGCTGGTGGCGAGCCCGCATACGATCATCCGGCTGCTGGGCGAGCGGATCGGCGCGCGGGAGGGCCACGAGCCGATGGTCGAGCTCCTCACGCGCCGCTACTACAGGACCCGCCCGCTCGAGGACGTGAGGTCGTTCAACCTCGACGGACGGCAGTTCGTCACGGCCCGCTACGAGCACCAGGGCCGGCAGGTGCAGCTGATGACGACGCTGGCGGAGTTCCCAGAGCTGGGCGCGGCGGCTTCGGCGCTCGCCCCGCTCGTACCCGACGATCCCGCCGCGGAGGCGGTCATCGACTTCTACCTTCACTGGCGCGAGCCGCCGCCTGAGGAGGACGCCATGGCGGCCGAGATCGGTGCAGCGCTGGCGGCGGTGGAGCTGCCCCCGACGGTCAGGCGGGTGGCGCTCGCAGTGAGCAGCCGGGGCGGCGCCGACATGCATCACTTCACCTTCCTGCCGGGCGATGGAGGCCTCGTCGAGGATGACATCGCCCGCGGTCTTCACCCGATGATCGCGCAGCGACTCGACCTCTGGCGGCTCGCAAACTTCGATGTCAGCCGCCTGCCGTCGGTCGAGGACGTCTACCTCTACCACTGCGTCGGCCGCGAGAACCCCTCCGACGAGCGCCTCGTCGCGCTGGCGGAGGTGCGCGATCTCACCCCGGTGCGGGACGCCTCCGGCCGGCTCACCGCCCTGCCCGAGCCCGAGCGGCTGCTCGCCGCGTGCCTCGACGGCATCCGCCGCTTCCAGGCAAAGCGCCCACCGAACCGGCGGCTGAACGGCAACCGCGTGCTCCTCTCGGTCTGGCCGCCGCTCGATGTGCCACTCGAGGAGCTGCGGACGCTCACCGGGACGCTCGCGCCGCTCACCGTCGGGCTCGGCCTGGAGGAGGTGGTGATGGAGGCGCGCGTGCCGGTGCCGCCCGAGGAGGAGCTGCGCAACATGGCGCTCGGCTTCTCCTACCAGCCGGGAGCGGGGGTCACCCTCTCCGTCGAGGAGCCGCCCTCGGAGCCGCTGCCGACCCTCGACGAGTACGCCCAGAAGGTGCTTCAGGCGCGCCGCCGGGGCACCGTGTACCCGTACGAGCTCGTCCCCCTCCTCATCCGTGAGGACGGGACGTTCACCGAGCACGACATCGACGAGGACGGCCGCCTGGTGCCCGTCGAGCGCCCCTTCGGGCGCAACAGCGCCGGGATCGTCGTCGGGGTGGTACGCACGATCACCGACCGCTATCCGGAGGGAATGGCGCGCGTCGCCCTCTTCGGCGATCCGACCAAGGCGCTCGGCGCGATCGCCGAGCCCGAGTGCGTTCGGATCATCGGGGCGCTCGACCTTGCGGAGGAGATGGGAGTGCCCGTCGAGTGGCTTGCGGTGTCGGCCGGGGCGAAGATCTCGATGGACAGCGGCTCGGAGAACATGGACTGGGTCTCACGTGTGCTGCGCCGTCTGATCACCTTCACGCAGGCGCGCGGCGAGGTGAACGTCGTGGTCGCCGGGATCAACGTCGGCGCCCAGCCCTATTGGAACGCGGAGGCGACGATGCTCCTGCACACGCGCGGCATCCTCGTCATGACACCCGACAGCGCCATGGTGCTCACCGGCAAGCAGGCGCTCGACTACTCGGGCGGCGTATCGGCCGAGGACAACTTCGGGATCGGCGGCTACGACCGGATCATGGGCCCGAACGGCCAGGCCCAGTACTGGGCCGCCGACCTGCCGGCGGCCTGCGACACCCTGTTCTCACACTACGAGCACACCTACGTCGCCCCCGGTGAGCGCTTTCCGCGGCGGGCACCGAGCACCGACCCGCTCGACCGCGACGTTCGCAGCCATCCCCACCACGCCCCGGCCAGCGACTTCGAGACCGTCGGCGACATCTTCTCGGAGGAGACCAACCCCGAGCGCAAGAAGCCCTTCGACATCCGCACGGTGATGCGAGCCGTTGCCGACCAGGACCACCCTCCGCTCGAGCGCTGGGCGGCGATGGCGGACGCGGAGACCGCCGTCGTCTTCGACGCCCACCTCGGCGGCTATCCCGTGACCATGCTCGGCATCGAGTCCAGGCCGCTCCCCCGCCGCGGCTTCCTGACCGCCGACGGACCCGACCAGTGGACGGCCGGGACGCTCTTCCCGCGCTCCTCGAAGAAGGTGGCCCGCGCCGTCAACGCCGCGAGCGGCAACCGGCCGCTGGTGGTGCTGGCCAACCTCTCGGGCTTCGACGGCTCGCCGGAGTCGCTGCGCAAGCTGCAGCTCGAGTACGGCGCCGAGATCGGGCGCGCCGTGGTCAACTTCGACGGCCCGATCGTGTTCTGCGTCGTCTCCCGCTACCACGGCGGAGCCTTCGTCGTCTTCTCGGGCACGCTCAACGACACGATGGAGGTGATCGCCGTCGAGGGCTCCTACGCGTCGGTCATCGGCGGCGCCCCGGCCGCGGCCACGGTCTTCGCGCGCGACATCGGCAAGCGCACCGACTCCGATCCACGCGTAGTCGAGCTCGAGGCCCGCCTGGACGAGGTGAGCGACGACGAGCGCGCCCGGCTGCGGGCCGAGCTGGCGGAGGTGAGGGCGGCGGTGCGCTCCGAGAAGCTCGGCGAGGTGGCGGATGAGTTCGACGACGTCCACAGCGTCGAGCGGGCACTCCGCGTCGGTTCGATCGACGCCATCATCCCCGCGGATCGGCTGCGGCCGCACGTCATCGAGGCCGTGGAGCGGGGTATGCAGCGGATCCTCGATCGAGGTTGACGCAGGCCCTCGCGGGCGAGGCGGGCGCTGGTCCCCCCTCAGCGCGGTCGCGTCACACCGCTTTCACGCCGGCATGCGGGGTGAGCCCGGCGCACTGCCCGATCAACCGCGCGCGCTTGAGCTTGTCCTGAGTGCGATCACCGTGGCGATCACCTCGCCCCCGGCATGCTCGAGCTCCTCGTCGGTGAAGCGGACGGGGTCATAGCCGGCGAGGCGCAGGAGGCGGTCCCGGCGGCGGTCGCCGGTGAAGGCGCCGGGGTTGTCGCGGTGATAACGACGGCTGTCGAGCTCCACGACGAGACGCTCCGCCGGCCAGAGGCAGTCGACGTTGACCTCCTCGCCGGGGACTGGAATGTCGACGTTGAACTCGGGCCGTGGGATGCCGGCTCGGTCAACGAGGGAGAGGAAGAGCTCCTCGAGGGTGCTGCGGGTGAGGGTGCGATTGCCGCGGCTCCGGCTCACCAGTGCCCGGAGCGCCCGGGCCCCGCGGTGGCCCGAGGCGCGCGCGAGGACGTCCTCGAGCGCGTGGATGTCGAGAAGACCGAGTATCCATCCCTGCTCGTAGGCCTTCTCGAGCGGACGCGGCGGGAGGACGGCTGCGAGGTCGAGCATCGTGCGGCTCGGGCTGGTGCACGGAAGCCCCGCGCGCTCCATCCTGTCTCGCGGGAGCAGAACGGCCCTGTGGTGGTCGATGCCTTCAAGGCGACGGCCCCGCTGGCTCGCCACCGTCACGTCGATCGGGCGACGGGAGCTTCGGAGGAGCCCCAGAAGCATCGCGGCGTCGCGGTGGCTCAGGACGGCACCGGGCCCGCAGGCACGCACGGCAGCGCGCCACTTCCCCCGCAGGCCGAGCAGTGGATTGCCCACCGCGTACACGCCCGGGTAGAGCCGGTGCAGCGAGCCACGCGCCACGCGCTTGCGAATCGCCTCGCGCGACAGGCCCGCGTCCACGAGCTCATCCGTGGTCATTACGCCGTCCAGGCCGGCTGAGCGGACCGCGATGGCCGTGTCCACATGACCTGTCGTTCCCAGCGGGACTATTTGGCCGTTGCCGAACAACAGGTCCGATCTTGCCCCCTGCCAGCGCACAGGAGAGCTACGAGCGTTACGACTCTGCGACAAGCGAGTATCGGGCGGACGCTGGAACGCTGCTGGCCGGCAGGCCCGGAGCCCGATCGGCGCGGGAGGCGCGCTGCCCGATCG
>JAUJNT010000002.1:466114-467980 GCA_030448005.1 Thermoleophilaceae bacterium | reverse complement strand
GGGCCAGCACGCACCGATTTTCCTCAGCCGGTGTTCTGCATGCCGGCCGCGATCCCCGTCACGGTGGCGAGCAGGGACTCGCGGGCGCGCTCGTCGCCGGCTCGCACGCGATGCAGGAGCTCCACCTGGATGTGCGAGAGCGGGTCGATCCACGGGTTACGGTGCTCCAGGCGCGCCCGTAGCGATGGCGCTCCGCCCAGGAGCCGATCCTGGCCCGTGATGGCCAGCACCCCCTCCACAGCGCGCGCGTGCTCCTCGACTATGACCGGCCACAGACGCTCGGCCAGCTCCGGGGCCACCAGCTCGCGGTAGCGCTTGGCAACACCGAGGTCGGACTTGAACAGCACCATCTCGAGCATGTCGCAAACGCTTCGGAAGAAGGACCAATCGCGCCACATGCGCCGGTGAAGGTCGACGTCGCCCTCGGCGAGCGCGACGCCCGCTCCGTACCAGGAGGGCAGCACGAGGCGGTTCTGAGTCCAGGCGAAGACCCAGGGGATGGCGCGCAGGCCCTCCAGGTCCGGGGCGCCGCCGCGGTACGCGGGCCGCGAGCCGATGTTGAGGCCGGCCAACTCGTTGAGCGGAGTTATCTGCGTCAGGAAGGGCATGAAGTCCTCCTCGGCATGCACCAGCGCCTGGTAGGCGGCGCGCGAGCGCTGGGCCATGGCCTCCATCTCCTCACGGAGGGCGTCCTCCGGGCGAGCGGGTGGCGATGCGGTCCCCAGCATCACGGCGGCCACCGTCTGCTCGAGCGAGCGGAGGGCGAGCTGGCGGTCCGAGTAGCGGGCCGAGATCGTCTCGCCCTGCACGGTGATGCGGATGCGTCCGCGCACCGTCCCCGGCGGCTGCGCGAGGATGGCGGCGTGGGACAGCCCTCCCCCACGCGAGGGCGAGCCACCGCGGCCGTGGAAGAAGCGGAGAGTCACGCCGTGTGTGTCGGCTTGGCGGGCCAGCCCCTCCTGCGCCCGATACAGCGCCCACTGGCTGGCGAGGAAGCTCGCGTCCTTGGCCGAGTCCGAGTAGCCGAGCATCACGTCCTGGGCGCCGGACCGAGCGTCCAGGTGCTCCCGGTATGCCGGGTTGGCGTACAGGGCCTCGAGTATCGCCTCGGCCCCGTTGAGGTCGTCCACCGTCTCGAGCAGCGGCGTGATACGCAGGTGTCGCGCGCCGCTGCGCCGCGCCAGCCACAGCGCGCACAGCACGTCCGAGGCGCTCTCGACCATGGACACCACGAGCGTGTCGAGCGCCTCCGGGCCGAAGCGCTCACCGGCGCGCGCCAGAGCCTCGAAGGTCTGCAGCACGCGCTCGACCTGGGGGCCCGCCCCGGGTGCTGCCCCGGCGCCCGCCTCCGGTGAGAGGAGCGCTTCGGTCAAGAGCCGCTGGCGTGTCTCCTCGTCAGCCCCCTCGAGGCCCGGGAGCAGCGCAGCGGCAGCGGCCCGCAGGGGACCCGCCGACTGACGCGCATCGAGGCGCGCGAGATGAAACCCGAAGCAGGCGACCTGGCGCAGCAGCGCCGTGATGGCGCCGTTCGACACCGCGGACGAGCCGGTGCTCGCGCGCACCAGCTCGAGGTCGGCAGCCAGCTCCTCCGGTGACCCGTACCCCGGATCGTCACCGGGCTCCAGCGTGTTGCCCAGCCGCCACTCGACGAAGTTGAGCTTCCGGCGCAGCGGTTCCGCGCGCCAGCGCGAGCCCATGGCCTCGGCAGCGCGGTGCAGTTCGTTCGCGTCCTTCTCGAGCGAGGCGAGGAGGGGCAGGCTGGCAGGCAGATGGTCGGCTCCCTGGGAGTAGCTCAGCGCGAGCGCGCTCACCCGGTCGCGCAGCAACCGCAGGGCGACCCGCCGGTGGGCCTCGAGCGTGGGCAGG
>JAUJNT010000002.1:389728-466014 GCA_030448005.1 Thermoleophilaceae bacterium | reverse complement strand
GGTCGAGGATGGAGCGCCGCCTGGCCTCGGTGGGGTGCGCGGTGAGCACGAGCTCGACCTCGAGCGCCGAGGCCAGCTCGGCAACCCGTCCAGGATCCTCCTCTTGCAGACTGAAGGTGGCCTCGGCGAGCGACTCGCGCTGGCCGCTCACGTCACCGTCGTAGCGGCGCCGCTCGCGCACGCGCTCGCGTCCCTCGGCGATGTTGGCGAGCGCTAGCTCCATGGCACAGGCGCGGATGAAGGGGGCGAGCGCCGCGTCGGAGGACTGGCGCAGTCGCCTGATCAGCCGCTCGGCGGCCTCCTCGTCACCCGCCCGGATGGCGGCTGCGTCCGCGTGGAGGGCGCGCACGGCTGCCCACAGCTCGGCGCCCTCCTGCTCTGCCACCACCTCGCCAAGCAGCCCGGAGAGGAGCTCCGTCTCGCGATCGACCGCGTCGTCTTCGACCGGTAGGGACCCGCTCTCTTCAGCTTGGGGGGGCGATGAGGTGGTGGTGTGCCCGACCACGGTTCAGGAGTATTGCTCGCCGCGCCCTCACGATGAAGTCCGACCGGCACGTCGCGAGCCGCTCCATCTCGACATGCTGGACAGTTCAGGCGGGACTCGCGCCGGCACGCCCCGGTTCCACGGCTGACTCCTGGAGCGCCTCGCCGGCGCGAACGGGCGCTGGGATCAGCGCCGCCCCCACGAGGATCAGGGCGAACGCCGCCACGCGCACACCCACCGCTAGCGGGTCGCTGCCGAGCCGGTCACCGAAGACCACGAGGCCGGCGAGGATGGTCGACAGGTTCGCCGCGACCGAGGTGACGGCGATCACCGCCACCCCGTCGCCAATCTGGAGACTGCGAGCCGAGGCATAGAACGAGAAGACAGCCGCCGTGACGATGACCACGCTCCACGGGCTGAGGAGGCCGGCGGGCCCCCCGGCGAGGTCCCCCGACAGCGCCTTGATCGCCACGTCGGAGATCCCGAACCCGAGTCCGGCGGCGATGCCGAGCAGCACGCCGCGCTGCACGGGGATGCGCTCGATCAGGTGGGAGGCGACCAGCGCAATGCCGACGCAGACCGCGATGCCCTCGAAGACGATCATCCCCGCGAGCGAGTAGCCGGAGTTGGCCTCGCCCTCCCCCCCGCCGGTCAGGGTGAGCAGGCTGAGCGAGACCGCCACCAGTCCGATTCCGATCCACTGACGACGGCGCAGCTCGAAGCCGAAGAAGCGCTCGGCGAGCACCGCCAGGAACACGAGGCCGCCGGCGAGCACCGCCTGGCCGATCGAGATCGGAGCGAGCGTCAGCGCGGCCACGTGCAGCGCAAACGCCACCGCCGCCACGGCCCAGCCGACACTCCACCACTTGGAGCGAAAGAGATCGACCGCGCTGCGAAGCGGATGGCGCATGTCGACGTCAGGAGCGGCCACGGCCCCCCTGTGCTTGAGCAGGAAGGCGAGGTTCGTTCCAAGCGCGGACAGCAGCGCACAGATAAGGCCCACGCCGACGGCCAGCGAGACGCTGGTCACCGCGGAGCCTTGTTCGGAGCGTTCATCGGACGCAGATAGAAGGGCCACTGCCGTCGTCCAGGGCGCCTTCCGCCGATCACGCTACGCCATATGGCGTTTCGAGTGGCTGGTGACCGCTCGGCGGGTTGCCACATCGTTGAGTGCTCGGCCCAAGAGGCTCAGCCATGGTGGGGTGGCGGGACACCAATCGAACCTTCGACGGGGATAGGGCCCCGTCAGCTGCATGCTGCAACCTCAGCGTGGGGCGTACATGATCACCGCCACTCCGACGAGGCAGACGGCGGCACCCGCTAGGTCGTAGCGGTCGGGGCGGAAGCTGTCGAAACGCCATTCCCCAGGCGATGGAGCCGACGATGAACACCCCGCCGTACGCGGCGAGCACGCGGCCGAACTCGTTCTCGGGCTGGAGGGTGGCGACGACTCCGTAAACCCCGAGCGGAGCACGCCAACCGCCACCACGAGGGCCCTCTGTCGTCGCGCAGACCGATCCAGGCCAGATAGGCGTCACCGATCTCGGCCAGCGCGGCTGCGAAGAGAGCGACGGAGCGACCGGTCATCGACTTGTCGACCGTTGCGGATCGAGCCCGAGTTGCTGGAAGCGGTCGAGGGTGTCCTCGATGCCCCAGACGCCCGCGATGCGCTCGCCCGAAAAGGTGAAAAGTAGACCTCGTCTACCGCCTCGAAGCGCCGTCCGGTCGGCGGATGGCCCCTCCACTCGCCGAGGTGAGTGGCCGAGCACTCGAAGCGTCCGACTACGGTGTCGCCCTCGGCGACGAGCTCGACGAGCTTCATCTCCATGTCCGGGAACGAGCGCCGGAAGGAGCCGAACCACTCCTCGGCGAAGTCAGCCAGCTCGGGAGCGAACAGCTCGTCGACAAGCTCGCGGCAGCCACCGTTGACGGCCTCGTCAATGAAGCGGCGGACGGTTTCCTTTGGCGTCATCGACCAAGCGTATTGCCACGGAGTCGCCAGCTGGCGGAGGCTGCGCCCCAGGCGCTTGAAGTGCCCGCCGGTGCCGTCAACGGGTCGCTCGCGAGTATTCACGGGCGGCAAGACCGAACAGGACCTCGAACGAGCTTACGCCCGTTAACGGTTTTCGAGAGGAGGACGGATCGGGCCTGTTTTCCGCGCTGCAGCGGGATTGCGGGGTCTCAGACCGGGGTGCGCTGCACAATGCGCTGCACTGAGCACCACTTTTCTGCAAGCTATGAGGACGTCCATCGGTTCGATGAAGCGGTCGTCGAGCGCGGCAAGCGGGCCGGTCGGCTCGTGCCGTGCGTCGTCACACCGCGCGACCTAGCGGTGGTCCATGCGGTGTGGCGTTACCAGTACTTGACGACGCCGCAGCTGCTCGAGCTGTGGTGGCCAGGGCGCGCGGCGTGGGCCGGCCAGCGGCGCCTGCTGAAGCTCTTCCGCGCCGGCTACCTCGTCCGCTTTCGTCCGGTGGCGCGGCGCGGCTCGTTCCCGTGGACCTACAGGATCGAGCGTGAGGGACTGCAACTCCTCAAGGACGCCGGTGTCGTCGCGCGACGCGAGCGCTACGAGCACCGGGCGATCTACGACTACCGCTACGTGCTCCATGAGGTCCAGTGCAACGCCTGGGTGATCGCTTGGCGGCGGCTTCTCGGTGAGTCGCTACTCGGCTGGTGGGGCGAGAGCGCGATCGACCCGCCGCAGGGCTTCGAGCCGAGCGGCCGCTCACGCTCGGGATCACCGGTACCGTCGAGGGCCTGCGCGACGCTCGGCCCCGGCTTCTACGGCCGGACGCGGTGGTTGAGACCCGGCGTGCCGACGGCGAGAGCGTCAGGACCTTCCTCATCGAATACGACCGCACAGGGCGGCCGGACAAGAACCTCGAAAAGCTGCGGCGCTACGACGCCTTTCTCACATGGTGGTGGCGCTACTCCATCTACCAAGGCACCGGCCACCCTTCGTGATCTTCGTCTGCCAGAACGAGCACCAACGTGACCGCCTCCTGGCGGCAAGCGAATACGACCTCACCGGATACCACTGCTACTCGAGCCGGGTGACGGACGAGCAGGCGTACGTCGGCCGGTCCCGCGTCCTCTTCGCGATCGACTCCGACATGCACGCCGGAGATGTCCGCGCGGGTCGTGTTTCCGGCTTTCCCCGAGCATCGGAATCGCGGCGAAGAGCACAGCATGCGCCAGGTCCGACTTCCGGGTCCAAACGTCGAACGCCCGCCGAAGTGACTTCGGCGGCACGCCGGAACTCGGCCGGTCCCGTAAAAGATCAGCGCAGGTACGCGCAGAGACCTTTTGGCTGCCGCTTTTCCGGAACGGGGCCCTGACGGGCAGCGTGCTCCTATTGCACAAACGCTCGCTCCTATGTCAAGTGATTTCCGCTAGCAGCGGGTTTTTAGGTCATGCAGATCATCGGCGATGGGGCCGTTCCGAGGTTGGTCGCGTCGGGGTCGCTCGGTTCGTGTTGTGGCGGGAGGGCTGGGAGCGCTAGGAGGTGGTGGAAGCGGCGCGCGAGGTGACGTTTGAGGCAGCGGAGCGCTCCTTTCTTGGTCTTGCCTTCGGCTTCTTTGCGTGCCAGGTATGCCTTGGTTGCGGGGTCATAGCGGGCGCGGGTGATCGCGACGATGTGCAGCGCATGGTTGAGCTGGCGGTCGCCGCCGCGGTCAAGCCGGTGGCGGTCTCGCTGTCCTGAGGAGCACGGGATCGGCGCCGTGCCGGTTAGGCGGGCAAAGCTCGCGTCGGTCGGGAATCGCTCGGCGCCGGCGGTTCGGCCGATCAGCAGCGCCGCGGTCAACGCACCGCAGCCGATCTCGGCGAGCAGCTGGGGGCGGTGTGCCTTGACCCGGACGAGCAGCTCGCGTTCGAGCGCGTCCACCTGGCGGCTCAGCACACGGATCTGTCTTAGCTGTTCGCGCGCGACCCTGACGCGCGCGCCGTGCTCCAGCCGACGCAGGCACCGCTCGAGCCGATCGAGCTGTCGTGGCTGCTCGAGCGAGCCGCGGCCGAGTGACCGCTCGAGCTCGGGGCAAAGCTCAACCAAATGCCACCGCAGCCGGTTCTGGACGCGGGTGCGCTCGGCGACGAGATCCTTGCGGTGATCGGAGAGCAGCCGGATCTCGAGCGCCTGCTCGTCCAGATGGGCGGCGGGGAAGTCCTCAACTCCGTCCTTGACCACGGCACGGGCGATCGCTAGCGCGTCGATCTGATCTGACTTGCCCGGCTTGCGCTCCCCACGTCTAGAGGCGCCCATCCTGTGCGGAGCGACCCTGACGACCCGCTCACCGGCGGCGATCAACGCCTGCTCAAAGCGGCGCGAGACGTGCCGACAGTCCTCGATTGCCCACACTCGCTCGTCATCGAGTTCGCGTGCCCAGCGCAGCGCGGCCAGATGCCCCGCCTCCTCAGACTTGATCTCGCGGGTCCCGCGCTGGCGACCCGTTCCTTCCTCAACAGCCGCCAGCGCGTGCGTGCGCTTGTGGGTGTCCGCTCCGATCACGATCATCTGCACCGTCCCTTCGTTTGGTTGAGCACCGGCGAAGCGGACCTCGGCGGACAACCGTCACTCGGGGCGATGCCACGCTCCTATCAAGTCACGCCGGAGGTCCTCGGGCGGCGACGGGCGACACAAGCTTTGCCGGTCAGACCAAACAGACGACACGGCACTCTAGAGTCAGCCCGCCGCCAGCCCGAGAACCAACCGCAACCGTCGGACGTCACCGCCCAGACCGCAACGACTCTGACAGTGACGGCACTCTGCCCCACGCACAATGGGCGCCTGTCGAGGCCGGGGCGCCTCCCGAAGTCATGCGTGGTCCGTACGAGGGCGTCATCGTGCAGGCAGGTACCGTGATCGCGTGAGCGAGCTCCGCTTCTCGACCGTGCATGAGGATCTTCTCTCCGCGTTTCCCGAGCTCGCCCTGCCTACGAGCGTTTCGTCGACGACTGGGACAACTTCGGAGGAGAGCCGCCAGGCCAGTACATCGTCTTCTCAGACACCTACGGGACAATGCTCGAAGTCGCCCTCACGGTCGCCGTCGACGTCCCAGGTCGAACCCAATTGCTGCGTCGAGCGCTCGCGTTTGGCGAACTCATGTTGAACGCGACAGACGACGCTGTTCGCTCGCTCGTCATCGATGCACTCGCCGAGCGCCTCGACGGTCACCCTGCCGGCCGAAGTACCGCTCGTCGGTTCGGAGGTCAGGCGCTTCGTGAGTGGTTTGCCAGCTACAGCACCGAGGGATGGGAACGGCCGACGCCTGAAGAAATCATCGACCTCTGGGGCGTCCGCGAGGCGATCTCGCCCTTGTTCTCTGCAACCCCGACGCGCGAGCTACCGGGCATCTCCTACCCGTCCTGTGCGGACACCCTCGATTCGCTGGAAGCCGCTCGGACCGCGCCCGACGGCGCGCTGATGCTCGCGTGCTACGGCACCTCACGCCCGTATGTCGTTGGCCGCGCATCCGCGATACGCGCCGAGCAGGAGGTCCTCGACCGGCTTGCGCCACAGCTCGCGGAGCTACTCGGCGGGGACAATCCCCAAGGTCAGCGGAGAGCCCACTACCTCCGGATTCCCGCCGGCGAGCGCGTCTGGAACATGCACGACGGAGAACACCGACACGCGCGACTGTGGGATCAGCTATGGGTTGCGGACGCCCTGAACGAGTCGCGCGAGTCTTTGCTTGATGTCGTCGCAGGCAGGGCCGAGCCGCTCGAGTGAGGCTTCGACGGCAGGACATGAGCAGAGGTCGCGTCCCCCAACCGCTGTAAATAGCCGGGAGCCGTCAAGGCAACGGCGTAGGTTCCCTCAAGTCCAGCAAGACGATGAAGGAGGACCTACGCCGTGAGACGTACCTGTACCGCCGTCGGCGGAGATTGTGGCGCAGATCGACCAGCTGCTTGCTGTTGGGGTCGGTGAGAACCCGCGCGAGTCGTTGTCGGAGCTCGCGAAGCTCGGTGCCAGGTTGATCATCCAGCGCGCGGTTGAGGAGGAGTTCGACGCGTGGCTTGGCAGGGCGCGCTATGAGCGCCGGCCGGACCCTCAGCAGCGGGGCCTTCGAAACGGCTATCGCCCGCGCAAGCTGCAGACTGCCGAGGGCGAGCTCGCAGTCGAGATCCCCCAAGTGCGCAGGGTGGCCGAGCCGTTTGTCTCGAAGCTGTTCCCGCGCGGCACGAAATTGCTTCGTACCGAGCCGCTGCGGGCGATGGTGATCGGCGCGTTCGTCAGGGGCTTGTCGATGCGCGATGTCGAGTCGCTGTGCGAGCAGGCCGGGCTGGGAAAGCTGTCGAAGTCGACCGCATCGCGGACTCTGCACCGAGCTGCGCGAGCGCTTTGAGGCGTTTAAGCGCCGCGACCTCTACGAGGTCCGCTTGGCGGCACTGTTCCTCGACGCGGTGTTTCTCTCGGTCCGTCCCGACGGACCGAAGGAGGGCGTGCTGGTCGGCTGGGGCTTCACCGATCAGGGCGAGCGCGTGCTGCTCTCAGTGATGCTCGGGATGCGCGAATCGCACGAGGACTGGCTTGAGCTCGGGCGCGACCTGATCGCCCGCGGCCTCGGCGCGCCGCTGCTGGTGGTCGCCGACGGCGCCCCGGGTTGATCAAGGCGGTCGAGCAGTGCTGGCCTGCCTCAGATCGCCAGCACTGCGCCGTTCACCGCCTACGCAACCTGCTCGCAAAGCTGCCCGAGCGGGAGCGCGAGCGCGTCCGCGGCGCCTACTGGCAGGCGCTCGATGAGGCCACCGACGAACGCAAAGCAAAAGAGCGGCTCGAGGCGCTCGTCGACCAGCTCGACGTGGCCGGCTATACCGCCGCGGCGCGAGGTGCCTTCGCAACGACCTCGACGCGCTCGTAGTCCACCTGCGCTACCCGACGCGGCACCGCCGGCGCTGGAGAAGCACGAACCTGCTCGAGCGATCGCTCGGCGAGGTCAAGCGACGGACGAAGGTGATCGGCCGCTTCCCCGGCGAGACCAGCTGCCTGACGCTCGTCTGGGCCGTGCTTGACCTCTACATCACGAACGCGACCAACGGCATCAAGTTCACCCAGCTCGAGCGCCACACGCTCAAACGGATGCGATACGAGGGCAACCAAGAGACGATCCCCAAGGAGGTGAGCGCCGCATAGACTGACCGCCACCGGGAACCTGAGCCGCGGCGAAGTTACAGCAACTAAGGGACGCGACCCGCTGGCGCCCCGCCGCTGCTGCTTTCGTCGAAAGGAGCAGCGCGTCTGCACTGGGGGTTTAGGCTGCGCGCCGTTCTTGGTCGTCGAGGAAGCGCTCAACGAGGCCACGCACGACGACCGCCATCGAGAACCCGTGGGTCGTGCACCAGTCTTTGAGGCGCTGGTGTTGGGCCTCCGGGAAGCGGACCGGCACGACCTGCTGCGCACCTGAGCCGAGCGCTCCGGAGCCGACCATCTGCGTGCGCTCCGAGCCGGCGAGCGAGCCGACGAGTGGGCGGGCGGCCGCCAACGTGGAGAACGCGTGGGCGACCTTGTGCTGCAACGGCGAGGAGCCAAGCGGCTCGAGCGCCGCGCTCAGCTCCTGCTCGGAGAGGCCGAGTTCGCGCGCGGCCTCTGTGCGCGTGCGGCCGTCGCCGATCAGGCGCAGGATCGAGGCAAGCGGCTCGCCCGCGTCGGGGTGGGCCGCGATCTCGTTCAGCGCCGCGCGCGCCGCGTCGACCCGGATGCCGCAGCTCCGCGCGATCTGCTCGACATCCTGCCCGGCGAGCAGCAGCCGCCGGATCATGTCGTGCGGGGCCGGTGTGGCCATCGCCGGGGACAGGGTGCTCGCCGGCGGCCCGAAGCTGATCGGAACGTGCATAGTCAACGCGCGCAGGATCTCACGTTGCTGGCTCCTGTTGAGCAGCGCCCGACCGAGGCGCAGCTCGAGCTTGACTGTCGCTGGATCCTCGCGGAGCGCCTCGAGCTCGCGCCGCGTCAGCTTGAGCTTCTTGCGCGCCTGCGCAGGCGAACTACCTTCGGCGAGCAGCCGCAGGTGGCTCTTCACACGCTCGGGAGCGCCCTTGCCTGAGCTTAGGTCGCGCAGACAATCGCGGACCTCGTCCTCAGTGAGCGCGCAGAGCGAAGCAACCTCAGCGACGCCGCTGGCGTCGCCCAGAAGCATCTTGGCGGCAACCGACCCCAGCCCCTGGACCACACCCGCAGGAACGGGCGGCGATGGACCCCACGGCGCGGGCCGAGACTGACCCTCCGTTACGGCCGGCCGTTCGCCCGCGCCCTCCAAGCCATGCGGCAGGGCCTCTGCCCGCCCGCCGAGCGCCTGGTCTATGAGAGGTGTGAGGACGCTGTCCTGCTCAGCCTCCGGAAGCCCCCGCACCGCTTTAAGCAGCAGTTGCGCCGGCGTTGCTCGCTCGTCGGCTTCCGTCTCAGAGCGCACGATACCGCCTACGATATCGCGCGACATCGCGACTCGCAACAAGCCGCAAACATCCCTGGCTCGGGCTGGAAGAAGGAGCCGCGCCCCATGCGCCCTCGCCGGTCCGGTGCTTTGAGCGGTTGCCGGTGTCGAGTGATCAGGTCCGGGGCCGGGCCACGGCGACGTAACCACGTGCTGACTCGCGGTTAGTAGGGCCGACCCCGCCTTATTAACCGTTGGTCAACAGGATGGAGACGATGGACGCCAAGCACAGGGGCCGTTCGCCGCGCACACGCGCCGGCTACCGGGAGTTCCCGAACCTCGCCCACCGCAACGCCCTGCACGAACGGCTGGAGGTGCCGGTGCTCGTGCGGCTGCTCGACCTGCCACGCGGGCGGCGGCTGCTTGAGGTCGGCTGCGGCCGCGGGGTGGCCCTGCCCGCGCTCGCCGAGCTGTGTGAGCCGAGTCGCCTGACCGGACTCGACATCGACCCAAAGCTGCTCACCGAGGCCGATCGGCGCCTCAAAGCTCGCGGGGTGATGGGCGAGCTCTGCTGCGCCGACGTGCGCCGGATGCCGTTTTCGGACGACTCGTTTGACGTCGTCGTTGACTTCGGCACCTGCTACCACGTCAGCCGGCCCGAGGCGGCGCTGCGCGAGATCGCGCGCGTCCTTGCAGCCGACGGTCAGCTCGTCCACGAGACGCCCCTCAGCCAGCTGCTCGCCCATCCGTGCAGGTCGGCGGCGAGGGCGAGGCTGCCGTGGGCTGCAGCGCCGGAGCTCGTCTGGAGCCGTACGGCGCTGCTGTGGTCGCGGCGGATCAGCCGCCGGCCGGGCGATCCGTGCTCACGGCCGCACCAAACCGACACCGCAAACGGCTCGTGATGGCCGACAAACGCGATCTGCTCTCAAAGGAAACCGGCGAGGCGGTCAAGGCAGAGCGCGAGCCCAACTTCCTGCTAGCAGGGGCGGAGAAAAAGGGTCCTGCGGGCGATCGCCCGCAGGCTTCCCCGGTGGGTCCTGCCAGACGACCTCACAGCGCTCGGGGTGATCAGCGCGATCGGGATCTGCGCCGCCTACCTGCTCTCAAACCACGACCCCGCCTGGCTATGGGTCGCTAGCGCCCTGCTCGTCGTGCACTGGCTCGGCGACTCGCTCGACGGCACGCTCGCTCGCGTGCGTGGGATAGGGCGCCCGCGCTACGGCTACTACCTCGATCACCTCGTCGACGCGGCCTCGACGGTCCTGATCGGGATCGGGCTCGGTCTCTCGCCCTACATGCTGCTCTCGCTAGCGCTGCTGATCGTCATCGCCTACCTCGTGCTCTCGATCAACGTCTACCTCGAGAGCCACGCGCTCGGGCGTTTCTCGATCGGGTACGGAAAGCTCGGGCCGACCGAAGGCAGGCTCTGCCTAATCGCGATCAACACCGCCCTCGCACTCGGAGGCGCGCTCCGGTTCGAGGCGCTCGGCGTCGGCGTGAGCGCGCTCGACCTAGTCGCGTTTGCCGCCGCCGTCCTGATGACCGCGGCGGTCTGCGCCCGAGCTGCGCGCAACCTCAGAGACCTCGCCCACGCCGAGCCCGCGGCCGGGCGGGGGCCAGCGCCCCGCAGCCGGACGCTTAACGGCTGATACGAGGACCAGCTGCGTCTTCTGCTCCTTCCACACGGGACCGAAGCGAGCCGCGGTCGCCAGACGGCCTCAAGAGCACCGGAAGCGTCGAGAAGGAGGAGTCTCAGCGCGCCCGCCCTCGCGCCGTGGCAACGGGCCTGCCCCCCTGTGGGTGCAGCACGGTACGGTGGAAACGTGAGAGCTGGATGCAGAAGGATACGTTTCGGCCACTGCCTCGCGTACAGGCGGGCACTGAGCGCCAACCGGCGGGGTTGCACCAAAACGAAAGGAGCTCGAGATCGAGGCCGCACCGCATCGCCTTCCGCCCGACCGTGCCGAGCGACTCGAGCGAGAGCTGCGCGGGCGGACCGCGAAGCTCATAGCGCTCGAACAGCGGGCCTTCCGCCGCCACGCGCTTCGCCTCTGCCGCGCCTGTGCACGGATCGTCTACGCCCGAGACAGCCTCGCGATCGCAGGCATCTACCCGTTCCACGCCGACTGCTGCCTGACGACGGCCGACCCCGCTGAGGCGCCGTAATCCTTGTTATCGAGCACACCTCGGGGGCTTAGCGATCCGCGCTCGGATCAGACGCGACTCGCCGCGGTGGCGGCAAACCGATCTATCGCCACCCATGCTTCGTCCCGCGCGGCGCGGTAAGCCATCGTCGCCGTGCCCTCCTGCGCTCGCCGTTTCTCAGCGTCGGTGTCGCAGTCACGCCAAAAGTCTTCACAGACAATCTGCGTTCTTTGTAGTCGGCCCACAACAGCCTCGCCCCAATCGGCGGTCGTTTGTGGACCAAGGTCGCCGAGTGTCTCCCGGCCGCTTCTGCCTGGGAAGAACATCCAGACGCGCCCCCGCATCGGTCGAAGTCGATCGAGCGACGAACTGACCGCCTCGTGCCGTGCCCGAACCAGGTCCTTATCGGCGTGTAGCGGTTCGTTCCGATGGCCGCGATGCTTGGTCGGCCGGTAGTACCGAAGTTGGGCAAGCACCTCCATCGCCCCGCCGGCGAAGTCGCCAGCCACGATCAAGCTCTGTTCTCGGAGTTGCCTCTTGCGCTCGTTGAGGCGGGCCCAGACCCCTGTGACTCCGGCGGCAACAACCGACGATGCGCCAACGGACGCAGCTACGGTGCCGATGTCCGCCATTCTCGTAACCCTAGCCGCAACGCCACGCTCGTGTAGATGTGTTGCAGAGGAGGAGCACGGCGGTCGACACTCCCCTTGTCGACGAACCCGGCACTCTCGAGACCGTCGGGCAGCCTCGTACTGGCTTGGGCTTTGGCGCGGAAAGCAGTGCCCAGCGCACGGCAGGATCGGCGATTGCTTCCGGCGCAAAGCGATCACCCGCCGCCGCTCTGAGCAGACGACTGCTTAGGCCATGATCCGGTCGTGCCCGTCCACGCGCGACCGTATCTACGTTCACACGTCGTCGTAGGGGGGCAACAGATTCTCCTCGCGCTGCTTCCAACCCTCAGGCAACAAACCCATGTCACGAAGCTCGAGGACTTCGTGAACTGGGCGCCGCATCAAGGGCCGCGGCCGAATGAAAGCCTGCGGCAACACTCGGGACTCAAGCCTGAAATAGTCGTCGATGATTGTAGTCCAGTAGATTTCGCGTCCGGGCCCGGTAGCCCGAAAACCTATGATTTCAGCAAGGATCGGATTGTCCGCTGCTTTGTTGACGGCTTGCTCGCTTCGCCACTGCGCCGCAATCTGCTTCGCGACCCGGTCGACCCAAGAACGGATGTTCTTTGGGGACTCGCCGAGGTAGTGCTCGAGCACAGCCACCATTGCCGCGCACTCCCCGGCGGTTCTGAACGCCCTTCGCAGCTTCGTGGGGCGCGTGATCATTCGAAGAGTGCGGCTCGATCCGCGCTCAGTAGCCCTGACTTGCGCGAAGTAGGCCTCTTGGAATCCGTCAGCTGCCGATCTGATTCGAGCTTCGGGGTCGTTGCTTCGGGCCGCCTGCAAAAGGTGGTCACGCGCTGAGGTCGTCAGGACCGTCCCGAGCTCCTCCAGCATCTCCGTGACCACGCCCCCTGGATTTCCTCCTCAAGCCGCCTCACGTGACCGGCGAGCCGCGACGCCGTCGACAGATGCTTCCACGTATCAGCCATATTGGACACGCGCTCCGTTGCGATTCTGCCACTCTCGCGAAGCCCTGTCGAACTTCCATCTCGCCGAGCGGGACTGGGCGGCAAGCAGCGCTTCTGGACCAGCGGTACAGGCGGCGGCTACGCTCGGCTCAGTGCCTTACAGCACGACGGCATACCAGTTGCTGGTCTCTGCCCCGAGCGATCTTCCGGAGGAGGACATCCGGGCAGCCTTCGAAGCCGTCGCTAGGTGGAACGTTCTCTATGGACGACAGCAGAGTGCAACCGTCGTACCGACGCACTGGAGCCACCATTCGGCGGCAGAGCATGGCACCCGCCCGCAGGAGTCGCTCAACAAGCAGCTCGTAGAGGATGCGGACGTCGTCATCGCGCTGTTCTGGCATCGCCTCGGATCTCCCACAGGCGAAGCTGAGTCCGGCACCGTTGAGGAGATCGAGGAAGCCAGCGCCCATGGGGCTTACGTCGGGGTGCTGAGATGTAGCCGCGCGATCCGGCCGGGCGATCTCGATGCTGATCAGGCGAGCCGCCTCGAGGCGTTTCTGGATGAGGTCCGGCGAAGCTCGCTAATCCTTGAGTATGAGGGCGCCGTCGCCCTCCGTGAGCGTGTGGACACGATTCTCACCACTGCAGTAACAGCATTGAGGACACGGGCGGAGGCACAGGCCGAGGCGACGGCGGGGCCGGAGGCGGATGGGACCGAACGCGCGACTCCGTCTCGAGGCACGGAGGTCTGGCCGCGGGTGGAACGCAGCAGTCCGTTAGGACAGACTCCAAGGGGAGAGTCAGGCAGCTCGTCCTCTCGAACACCGGAGATGAACCGGCCCGGCGGGTGAGGTATCGCCTCGGGCCGAGGGTCCCGACGACAACCTCCCGCTTCAGCCCGGAGCTTGCACTGGCTCCGCACACGGACGCTTCATGCATATGGGCGTGGCTGACCAGGCCCGCTGCGTTTTTACATGGGAGGACTCCGCCGGCGAGCGGGAGAACGGGCCACGCTGCGCTTTTTCTAGGCGGAATTCCGGCGGCTCCGCACGAGGAGCGATGCCTAAGAAGGCCACGCGCTTGCTCAGCTCGACGGCTAGCCCAGTCTGCCCCCACGCGTGAAAGGACAGCTTGGCCGGGATGCCCGCGACCGCTTCGGCCAGTGGCCGTTGCGTAATCCGCGCGATGCGCGAGCGTCGGCTGGATCCGCTCGCAGGTCGCTTTTGGCCGGGCCTTGTCCCGGGGTAGCCTCCCTCACCCGATGGCGAGGGCGGCCCGGTGGCGGTAGAGCTTGCTGAGGTTGTGAGTCGCGGTGATCGGCCCGACCGCGCGGCGGCTCTGCCGCGGCGTAAGAAGCGATCGCGGTTGAACTTCGTGTCGCGAAGACGGGCTCGATCATGCCCTGGCGTTTTCGATAGAGCTCGCCGCCGCGGTCGATCTGCGCACCTCGTAGGGGCCGCCATCCCACCCTGGTCGTGGTTGCGTCCGCTCGCGTCCGGCGGGACGAGCACCTGGATCCCTCGGTTGACAATCTCATGCATCTGTTCTGTGAGCCAGTAGCCGGCGTCGGCGACCACCTTCAGGCGTCTCGGACACGCCGGCGTTCGTGAGCTCGCCGAGGGTGGCGTCGACCATCGAGGTTGCCGAAATCGGCGGTGGAGGCATTGACCTCAGCGGCGATCACGATCTGGCGATCGTTAACGCGCGGCCTCGCGCGTTGTAGCCCTGCAAATAACCCTGCGGCGCCTTCAATCTGCGCCGGGATCGGAGGTGTTGATCACCCCAGCCGCGTACACAGGGCTCGGCCGGCTTCATGCATATGGGCGCTCCTGGCCGACCAGCTCGCCGCGCGGCGCTCGACCGCGAGCTCCTTTTACAACCGGTCGGCGAGGACTCGGACGCCGGCGAGCGCGGCGCTGAAGGCGCTGGCGGGCCTCGCGCAACCACGCCACGCTGCCCTCTGGCAACACGTCAACGCTTTTCCTCCTCGCGGTCGACAGCGTCGGCCTGCTCGAGGATCTCGCTGGCGATCTGCTCGTAGTCTGTGTTCGCGTCACGGCTTGCGTTCGCGTGCAGTTTCGTGCCGTCGATCGCGACCACCCCAAGCTCGACCAGCCCCGCCTCGGCGCACAACGACAACACCTCGCCGAAGCGCTCGGCGAGCGCCGCCTCGTGGCGACGCGCGAGCCCAGTTGCCCGCTGCCCGCCCGCGCGTGAAAGGACAGCGCGACGCGCGCGCGCGTAGGCGAGAGAAGCAGCGCGCGACGTGCGCTTCGCCCATGCCCATCGTCGCGATAGACGCCGTAGCCGAGAGGTCCAGCCCGCGACGGCGTCGACTACAAACCACGCGAAATGGCCCGCCGGCAGCCACTCCCGCAGCGCCAAAAGCTCCTGATCACGATCACGAAGTTCTGAGACATACCGGAATCGTCCCGACCACCCCGCAGCCCCGGTTTACGCAACAGCCACGCCACAAAGCAGTGGTGCCGGCTCGGGCGCAGCGCCTTATCGGATTCGGCGCGCGAAGGGATCGTCCGAGGACCGCCCCGCTCGCTCTTGCTTCGGCCAACGTCATCAGCAAGCCGGGGACGTAATTTGCAGGCTGTTCATCGCCTTCGTCGCCATAAATCCGTGCGAGCGGTTCTCGCCGCTCGGGCGTAGATCACGTCGGCCTTCTAACCGCGCGGGTTCGTCCCGCGCACGAGCGCCCGCGATCTGCCGATCGGCCGCCCTCGCCCTACAGCGGCCGGGTACTCGTCGCGGTCATGGCCCCGCCGCGTGGGGATGCCCCTGAGCAGGCGCTCGCGGCGCTGCTCTGCGCCGGCTGGTTGAGCCTGCGCGTGGCGGCCCCTTCATCAGTGAAGGCCACGATGCTCACCCGAACTTGAACGACGGTTGGCTCCTTCGCTCCAGCTGCCCGAGCTTGCCGGCAAGACTGCTGGGGTGCTGATGTACCCGAGGCGCCGGCCACGGCAGGCATCCGCTTCGTCAGAGATATGGTCGGCCTGACGACCTTGACTTGGAGGCAGACGGCGGTGGACGGGTTTGACGGTATGGACAGGGAGCAGCTGGCGCAGATGATTGGCGCCCTGCCTGAGGCCCAGAAGCTGGTGGCGACCCTGCTCTGGTACGAGGGCCTGTCCCTCGATGAGGCGGCGCACGCGCTCGGCGTCTCCGCGGAGGAGGCTGCCGAGTTGCACGAGAAGGCGGTCGCCACTATCCGCAAGGAGCTCCGGTTGCCGGAGCCCTCGAGGACCCTGGCCGGCTGGTCGCGCGTCGAGGTCGACGCCGAGTGCGCGCGTCAGTGGCGTGCGTATGACAAGGATCTGACCGAGCACTACAAGCGCTACTTCGGCGAGCACGATGATCTCCGTGGCGAGCAGGAGCACTCAGCCCGGGATCTCGCCGCGGCGCTGCCGCCGAGCTGGGGGGCTCTGGGCGATCTCGTTGCGGGGGGCGAGTGGCACCGGTGGCACCTCTCTGGCAAGTCGAGTCAAACGCTCGCCGTCGGCCTCCTCGGGCAGTCGGCCCGTCTCGACCCGACGCTCTCCTGGCTCTGGGACGCGCTCTCGCCGTTGCCGCCTGCAGGCGACCACTCGCCACAGATCGACTTCGAGCAGACGCTGACGGCCGACGTACTTGGCGAGCAGCCACGCCAGACCGCCGTCGACGTCCTCGTCGACGACCCGAGCGCGCTGATCTGCATCGAGATCAAGCGCGCCGAGCAGGGGCTTGGGGCCTGCTCCTGCGGCGCAGATGGAGGCAATCCGCTTAAGGGCCGATGCGCGACTCGCATCGAAGGCCGCGAGGCTTACTGGGCGGCGGCAGCCGATCTACTTGGCCTGCCGGCGCGTGAGCCGCCGGGGCCGTGTCCGATCAGTCTTCCCTACCAGGCGGTCCGCAACGCTGCCGCCGCCCGTGCTCTGGCCAAGCCTGGCCAGCTAGCCGTCTTCGGCTTGGTCTACGACGAGCAGAACCCGTACTTCGGCGGCTCTGGCGCTTGGCCCGGCTGGCCGAAGATTCTCGCCGAGGCCTTCGCGGCCAACGCCGATCCGCAGCGCTTCCGGTTCGCCTCGATCTCGTGGCAGCAGCTGCTGCCCCTGATGGAGCTCGAGGACGAGACCCGAGCGTGTGCGCGCGAGAAGCACCGCCTCGGTGGCGAAGACCGGCGACATCGCGCATGACCGAAACTGAGAACCTCGTCCCTGAGATAAGCGCGCGCGTCGCTGAGCGCATGGCGATGACCGAGCTGCCGGGCGCCGAGTTGCGCGAGCGCCGTCACCTCGATCCGTTCATGAAGGATGTGTTCGAGGAGTACACCGGCAAGCGGCCGGTCTCGCGAACCCTTCACTCGCAGCACTTCCGTGGCCTTGGACCCGTCGACATCGTCGCCGCCGAGCCACGGCTGCTGATGGAGCTCAAGTGGTCGTACGCGCTGCCGGGGAAGCTCTTCGAGAGCGTCTGGGACGCCGTCAAGCTGGCACTGCTGGGCTCAGAGCACGGGTACGACGATCTCTACATCGCGACCGGCGCCTCGCTGACCGAGTGGGGGGCGAGCGAGTGCGCTGATCTCTTCACCTCCGGTGAGCTGGATCCCATTGAAGCCTGGGGGCGTCGACTCCATCCCCGCCGCGGTCCGAACTACGGCTCTACCGTCGGCGAGGACCTCGTAATCGGCGCGCGCGGTAATCAGCCAGAGCGGGGGCCCGAAGTCCTCTCGGTGCGCGTCATAGGGGCGTTTCCTGTGCATAGCGACTTCGAGCTTCGCCTCGTTTCGCTGCGCCCCGCGACCGGTGTGCGGCCGTGGCCGAGGATCGCGGCCTGAGCCGACATCCGGTCGCCGCAGCGACCGCGCGCACCGATCGCCTATCAACCGCCCTCCACCTCCATCGCCTTCAGCGTGGCGGCCACGATGTACGCGACGTCGAGCCCCGTGCCGATCGGCCTTCCGTTGATAGCCCACTGGGCGCCTGACACGCGGTCATACCGCGTGACTCTCAGCGTGCATTGGACTCCCTTGTCCTGCGGCGTCCGCTCGAACTGGATCGTCTCATCCGGGATCTGGATTGTACGAAGCACGTGTACCCCTCCTCGTTTGGTGGCGTTCGCGGGAGCCGACGGCGCGAAGCCCAATCATCGGGCAGCGGTGCCGCCCGCGGCAAGCGAGGAAGTAGCCGGTGGGATTCGTCACCGAGAGGATCGCCCGCGTCCTCGAGCGGAGGCCCCCTTCCGGAGGCGCCTCGGGGTTAGGGTGGGCCAGTGAGCACCTTGACGATGGGAGTTGATCTCGCCTCGCAGCCGGCGAAGACGGCCGTCTGCCTAATCCGCTGGGGCGACGATCCGCCGCGCGTCATGGCTCTCTATCGGGGTAAGGCCGGCGACGGGACCGTCCTTCACACGAAGTGGCTCTCGACCACTGCGTACGGGATCCGCGGTGACTGGGGCGGGCCGATCACAAAGGTGGGGATCGACGCTCCGTTCGGCTGGCCCGAGTCGTTTATGGACGCGATCGCCGCCTACCGCGAGGCGCCAGCTTGGCCGGTCGGGCTTGACAACGAGATCGCGGCGTTGCGCCTGCGCCGGACAGATGAGGCCGTTCATGCTCGTGCCGGGAAGTGGCCGCTTTCGGTCAGCTCGGACAAGATCGCGGGACCGGCGATGCGCTGCGCGATGCTCCTGACCGACATCGCGCAGCATCGCGGTCGCGAGGCGGTGCAGCGCGACGGGAGTGGCCTGTGCTGCGAGGTGTACCCCGACCCAGCGCTACGCCACTGGACCGCCGGCGCGGCCGGGAGCCTGGCGGCGCGCGAGAGCTATAAGGGCAAGGACGCGGCGGACAAGCGCGTGGCGTTGTTGGGGATCATCCGCGATCGGCTTCCACTCGAAGACGCTGATGGGTTGCTCGAGGCAGTAGCGCTCGAGGACGACCATCTGGACGCGCTGATATGTGCCCTCGTGGCTCGCGCGGCCGAACTCGGCGGGACGATCCCGCCCCGAACTGCCGACGAGCGACAGCGAGCAGCAGTCGAGGGCTGGATCCATCTCCCTGCCGCGAATCTCCCCGGGCTGGTCGGCGAGCGGACCGGTAATCGCTGACGCGCGGTGCGCGGAGCCCAACCCATGGCAGGTTGAGCCTGCCATTGCTCGGTGGCTTGCGTGAGCGCTGAGCGGCGGTCGTCTCGGTCCTGGTCGAGGTCGCTACCGATCTCCCCTGACCGACACATCCTGGCCATTTGCGTAAGCCTCCCTCCTACACGCGCACGCGCGCTCGCAGCCGACCACCTCACGACGCGCGCTTCGCCGCATCCTTCGTCAGCGAGGGCCGAGGATTCGCGCGATGATGGCGGAGTAGTCGCGTTCGCCCCAGTCGGCTGCCTCCGCGTCGGCGAACCAGTCATGCACGGCCTCGGCGAGCCGGAGGTCGAGGTTTGCGGCCGTGGCGGCCTCGGCAACGAGGTCTGCGTCCCTTGCGCGAGCGCCAGCGCGTACGCGCGCACCTACGAAGGAGACGACTGGATCGGCCACTATCCGGTCGTCGGCTCCCCAAGCAGTCGCCGGCGCGAGGCGGCGCGACTCCTTGGTGGCCGAAGCAGTCGTCTACGTCGACGCCGCTGACGCGTTGGCCGCGTCGTATCTCAGCACCAAGCGCTTTTCGTCGCTCGCGTAGATGAAGCGACCGTCCGGAAGCCGGGCGACTCCCTCGACCCGCCCGATGTCAGACTCAAAGTCCCGGACCATTTCCCACCGCGTCCGCGCGTCGCTTTGGCTGGCAGGGAGCGTTGTGCGCCAGTGCGCGAATGGAATTGTGGGGTCGTGATCGCGCTTGCGAAGCAGTTCGCCATCTAGCTTGCCGACGATCACGGACAGCGGCTCTGTTTCATCGCCTGCGTCGAGGTCGCGCACACCTACAGGATGCTTGGACGACCCGACGTCGTTTAGCACCCAAATGGATTCGACGCGCGGTGTCTTCTGAGTCCACTCGGACGCCGAGACAAAGATGTCGAGTTCCACCAAGATCGGATGACCGGTTGCAGTGACCGGAGATCGCAACCCGAGGAGCAGGTTGTCGTTGGGCAGGAACGCCGCCCCCTCGACGTTCAAGGGCCAGTCTTGAGCCTGAATGCGGGTTGCCCACTCTTCACCCATTCTCTCACCTCGCCGACGAGTGGCTTCGATGAAGCGGTCTGCAGCGCTCGGAGAGATCGGTAGCAGCGTGAGCCCTGCGGAGGCGAGCGCGTCGTTGATCGCTCGATGTAGGCGAAACTCGTCCTTCCTTATCTCGAGCGCGGCCGCACTCCCGGCGGAGACACAGGCGTCTTCTGCGAACCGCGCCGTGAAGGCTCTGTCGGGATCCAGGCTCTTTTTCCCGAAGTGAGACCCGAAGATGTAGATGAATCCATCGTGGTACGCGACCGCCTCGCTATCGGTCGTATCAGTGCCCAACGTCTTAAACGGGCCGGCCATCTTGGCCTCCCAACAGCGTCCGTCGACGTTTGCATCAGCCCGCTGACCGACCGACAGTACGGCCGTTTCCACCGCTGGTTCGTCGAGAACCGTCCAAAAGCCGAGTCGCCACTGGTTCGCTTCTAACACGCGGGCACTTCTAATAGGGGTGAGACCTGAAACCTCGCTGAACTCGTCGCTGACCGAGACGGGCTCGGGTGACTGCTCTGTGCGACTCATGAGTCGCCAAGATACTGTTGGCGTATCGCTCACGACACGAAGCGATAAGGTCGGTGCCGACGAGACCGCCGATTGCTGTGCGCCGGAGCGGGCACGAGGATGCCGTCAGTGGCCAGAGGTGGCGTTGAGGGTCGGACCCGTACGCAACGGTTTTCGCGGAGGGGAGGTGCCGCCCACTCAGGCCGCAGGCCGTGGATTCGCCGGAGGAGCGGGCTGACCCGCAGGAGGCGGTGGATTCGGCTGTGGAGGTGCCTGACCCGCCCCAGGGAACGCAAGCTGCAGTGCCTCGAGAGCCTCCTTAGGTGGGAGATGCGCGGCGAAGATCTGCGCGCGTGCTGCCTCTTGCCTCTGGGCCTCAAGAGCCTTGTCGGTCCCGTCGGTGCCGATTTTAAGACCGAAGTACGCGCCCACTATGGAACCGACGACTCCGATCACTGTAGTGGCGAGCTGCCTGAATTGGTTCGAGGACACCCCCTTGCGGTTCGCGAACGCGAGGACCACCAGGAGGGTAATAAGACCTGCTACCAGCGCCAAGAGGCCCCCGATGACCTTGAGTTGCTCAACCTTTCCAGCCGGAGCTGTATCGACCTTTCCAACTATTCCCTGAGGTCTGTCGGGGGAAGGGTCGGCAGGCGGAGAGGGGCTTGAAGCCGCCATCTAGAGAAGACTCCTTGCGTGGCTAAGTTAGAGAACCGCTCGTTTCGTAGGTGGCAGTCTCCCCGGTGTGCTGACGAGTGTCAATGCTTTTGATCGTTGATTGCGCTGTGCCCTGCTGAGTGCCGCCTCCTCGACATGCGGCAGCGTCCGACCTCACGCTCCTCGGCCACGCATCTAGCGCAGCATCGATCGGCGCCGAGGCTCGGTAACGGGATTGTGCAAATCGCCCGCCCGCGAGGCAAATGCAGTTCGCGATGGTGCTGGTATCGATCCAAGAAGGTTGGATCACACCGGGCTCACCTAGCTCGAAACCATCCAGCAACAGCCACGGCGGGAAGTGAGCACGCGCCAGTCGGCGCGACCGCTTCGGCCACGGACCGGCTATTGGCCGGTCCGTGGCAGCCGACTCAAAGCTTCAAGCCCGCCGTGGCAGGCATCATCGGCGGCCGCCGATCGTGGATGGCGTTGATGACCTCGGCGCTGTCGATGCCCTGGAGGTAGACGGACGTGACGCCGAGGTTGCTGTGCCCGAGCTGGCGCTGGATCACGTTCAACGGAACCCCCTCGCGCGCCATTTCGACCGCGTGTGCATGCCGGAGCTGGTGAGGAGCGAACCGCCGGCGAACGCCAGCCTGGCCAGCGAAGCGACGGAGTTGCGCACGCACACCGGTCTGCGGCCAGGCTCGCCCGCACGTCGGGCCGTCGATGATGCAGAACAGCGGCCCGGGCGGGAGCTCGAGCCGCCGCGAGCTCCACAGCGCCAGGTGCTCCCAGCCCCAGTCGTCCATGCCGACCTCGCGCCGGCGACCGTTCTTGCCATTGCGGACGAGAAGCGCGCCGCGCCTGGGGTCAAGATCGCCCTCGGCGAGATCGAGCGCCTCCTGGATCCGCAGGCCGGCCCGCCACAGCACGACGATCAGCCCCCGAAGCCGCAGCCCGCCGAGCCCCTCGCCGGCCTGGCGCATGACCGCCACGATCTCCTCTACACGCGGTGGATCCGCCGGGTAGCGAAGTCCTTTGTTCTTCGGAGCACGGCCGCGCTGGAACTCGGAGAACGTCGCCGGCGACCGTCGCCGCCCCGCCACATCGACTGCCTCAGGCGTGGACAACTGGAACCTCCTGGTAGAACGATCAGAACGGCGACTGCCCTACCGCAAGACCAGGCGCTCGGCCCTGCATGGGCGCGGGGAGAGGCCACCGAGGACGATCACACGACCGGTCGGTGGCCAACTGAGTCGCGCCGGCGCACGTCGCCAGCGTGACCGCTCTCGCCCAGAGCAGCGGCGCCGTGCGAGCCTCAGCGAGACGCTTGCTTCTCGTCCGATCCGAGCGTGTGTGGGGGTTCGCTCGAGACGCCTCCATCACGCGCAAGCGGTACGACGAGGCGACTGGTGATCGTCGCCGCTTCCGCCCATACTCGCGTAGATGAGCCGGCTCGGCCCTCCGCCCCAGCGACTCGCCGTCGTCGCCGACGCTCCGCGGATTCAGGAGCTGATGCGCCAGTCCGCGCTCGACCTCTTCCCCAGCTTCTACGACGACCGCCAGGTCGCCAGCGGCGCGATCCACATCGCGCATCTCGACATGCGGCTGATCGAGGACGGCACCTACTTCGTGCACGAGGCCGACGGTGAGCTTGTCGCGTGTGGGGGATGGAGCAGGCGGGCGAAGCTGTACACGGCTCCCGCGCAGCAGACGATGACGAGCGATTGCTCGACCCGGCGAGCGAGCCCGCTCGCGTTCGGGCGATGTTCGTCCGTGGGAACTGGGCGGCGCGGCATCGGTAGGGCGATTCTCGAGGCGTGCGAGCGGGCCGCGCGCAGCGAGGGGTTCCAAGACCTCGTGCTGATGGCAACGCTCCCGGGCGAACCGCTCTACCGCGCCTTCGGATTCCGAGAGGTGGAGCGCGTCGACATCCGAATGCCGGACGGCGTCACCACCTCGGGTGTGCTGATGGAGCGCCCGATCACCCCCGAAGGCGGGTAGCGCCTGTCCGACAGCCCGATCGACCACGTGTCGCTCCTCCGTGAGAGCGAGCGTTTTGGTGGATGCGGTTGACGTGCTCGCAATGGACGAGCAGCGGGTGTCGGCTGGCGCACACTGCAGCTGGTCTTGGCGAGAGCGGTCACGCTGGCGACGCGCGCCGGCGTGACTCAGTTGGCCACGAAGGAATCGCCGCGCGGCCGCTGATTGCGCTCCTTCTCTGTGCGCGAGACGCTCCCGCACGTCAAGCCGAATCGGGACCAAACGAGTCTTCGCTTAAGCGAGCGGCATGCACCCCAGGCTTCCCGTCCTCCCGCACGGCCGCTCCTTAGGGGCGGCCGGCGCCTGAGCAGAGAACAGCGGCTGAGAAATGTTAAGAAGAAGCCGATCCGCCAACATTTTCGCCAACATCCGGCCGTCAAACAAGGTCCCAGCGGGTCTTCTCGAGTCCCCCTGATATCGGTCCAAACCGCTGATTAGCAGGGAAAACCAGCCACACTCGCCGGACCACATAAGACCCAGAACACCCCCCGGAGTCCCTCGTAATGAAGGGGTCCGGGGTTCGAGTCCCCGCGTCGGCTTCGAGAAAAGGCCTGCACACGCGCGATGGCGCGTTCCTGCCGATGGAGACGGCCGGGACGCAGCACCTCGTCAACCGCACCTACCGCGAGAGCGGGCCCTTCCAGTGGGCGCGGGAGACCTACATCAACGCCCGCGAAGCAGGCGCCACTCGGGTCGAGTTCGGGATTGAATGGCAGGCGGTCGCGAACAAGGGCGTATACCGTCGGCTGATCGCCGATAACGGTTCTGGCATGGACGCCGAGCAGATGATGGAGTTCTTCAACACCTACGGCGGTGGCGGAAAGCCCATCGGCGGCGAGCACGAAAACTTCGGCGTCGGCGCAAAGACCTCGCTATTGCCTTGAAACACGCACGGCGTGGTGGTCGTGTCGTGGGTCGACGGGGACCCGTCGATGATCTGGATTCACCGCATCTCCGACAGTGGGGAGTCTGGCCTCAAGGTCGAGCATGCCGAGGATCCGGACACCGGCGAGAGCACGCTCGAGGCCGTATACGCGCCATACGACGACGAGGAGCACGGCTGCGACTGGGAGAGCATCAAGCCCGACTGGATCGAGGACCACGGGACGGTCATCGTGCTGCTCGGTGGGAGCCCGGCCGACGACACCGTCCTGGGCGATCCGAACCGCGACGGAACCGAGAGCGAGACCGACATCAAGGGTCTGTCGAGCTACCTGAACCGGCGCGTCTGGGAAGTCGGCGTGGACGCGGAGCTCTACGTGGATGAGCTCAGGACGAACGGTCGGGCACAGTGGCCTCCGAACGTCGAGATAGCCCACGGCCCGCAGGCGAAGGCCGGTCCTGACCGCCGGACCAACCGCAGGCGGATCATGGGCGCCAGGTGGTTCATCGAGTACCCGAGCAAGGCATACAAGCTCGGCTCGCTCGCGGCCAGCGGCACCAAGACGCTCCCGGTCGCGCCAAGCGGCGTCCTCGATCGTCCCGTCGCCTTCGGTGCGAGCCGATCACCTCCGCTCGGCGGCGCCGGAGACCTTCGCGGCGGTCGACGTCGAGGCGTTCTGCCTGCGGGTCGTGCGGACGAAATGCACTCTGTTCGAGCATCCCGAGGTCCGTGTCGAGCGGCTGGGGCGGGAAGTGGGCGACGGCCTCCGGGTGAGCGCCTAGGGCCGGCTGGCCGGGCCCTGAATGCCCGAGCGCGTACCGGCGCCTCGCGCGTCAGCTCAAGAGAGGCTGCGCAGCGCGCGTCGGGCACGCGGCGCGTGCAGGGCCGAGAAGCTCGGGTTCGAGCGCAGCGCGCGGGCGAGGAGCCGACGCGCGAGCGCAGGGCGGCCGGCCGCCTTCGCGCTCATTCCGGCGTGGAAGAGGAACATTGGGTCGCGCGAGCCGAGGCGCAGCGCCCTCATGCCCCACTTCACCCCGGCCACCGGGCGGCCGGTGCGCGTGAGCGCCCATCCGAGGGCGTCGGCCGCGATGACGCTGGGAGCGGCAGCCCAGACGCGTCGGGCCATGCGAGCGGCCCTTCGCCGATCCCCGTAGTCGGCCTCGAGGAGGACCATGCCCGCGTCGGCTTTCCCTCCGGGGGCGGCCAGCACCCGGCGCTCGGTCAGGACCGCCCGCTCGACGTGTCGGCGGCCCTCGGCGCGGCGCCCGGCGGCGAGTTCGGTCTCCCCGAGCAAGCCCGTGTACTCCGGCAGAGGCAGCCGGGCGACGACCTGTCGCAGGCGCCGGATGGACGCGTCCAATCGGCCGCTGCCGGCGTCGAGGCGGGCGAGCCCCACGGTCGCGGGAAGGTGCCCCGGCGCCTGCTGGAGGGCGCGGCGATAGGCCTCGCGCGCGGCGGTCCCGCGACCGCGGTTCAGCTCGAGGTCGCCCAGCAGACTCTGGACGTAGGCGGTCCCCTCGGGGGCGCCGCCGGCGGATGCGGCGAGCCGCATCGCCTCGATCGCGCCGGGGATGTCGCCGTGGAGCTCGCGAAAGTACGAGACGCGGGAGTAGGAGGCCAGGTTGGGCTTGAGATCGACCATGCGCTGGAGCGTTCGGCCGGCCTGCTCATAGCGGCCGAGCTCGATCTGGGCGTCGGCCAGAACGCCGAAGGGGAGGACGAGTGACGGGGCCAGGCGGCGAGCACGCTTTCCGTACTCGAGCCCCGCACGGAAATCGTGGCGGGCGAGGGCGACCGTGCCCACGCCGACGACCGCGTCCACGCTTCGGGGGTCACTTCGCAGGCTCGTGCGAAAGGCGCGCTCCGCACGCGTGCCGAAGCTGGGGTCACCGGTCTCGCGGGCCTTCTGGAGCAACAGGTTGCCGAATGCCGCATAGCTCTTGCTGCTGGTCGCGCCGTCGCGGATAGCCCGCTCATGAGCGCGCAGCCGCTGGTCGGTCGAGCCGCCGGCGGCCGCGGCCTCGCGGCCATCGCCGGGCTGAGATGACGACTCGGATCCGTTCACCGCACCGAACAGCGCGAGCGCGACAGCGAACACCGCGAGCGGCACGAGGACGGTGAGCAGATGCGGGCGGCGTAGGGTCATTCGGTAGAGGGCGGGACGAGGAGGGGACCCGCCATGGCGGGTCCCCTCCTCTCCCTTGCCTGGTCCGGGCGTCTAGGGCTGCCCGGGCGTCGGTGCGTGCGGCGGCTCGCGCCGGTTCGACGGATCACTGTCGAATCCGGACACCGGCTCCGCCACGTACGGGAACGCGTCCGAGAACGGAGCGTCGTTCTGGTCAACCCCGTCGCCGAGCGGCACCTTGTTCCCCTTCAGGAACCCGGCGATCACCCGCAGCTCGATGTCGACCACGTCGTCGGTGAGCCGGCGGCCGTTCGGGAAGCCGGCGTTGTCCCCGGCCAGTACCCCGAAACGGTTCGGGTCGGCGGCCGGCGCGACGCCGAGGTTCAGCTTCAGGGTGTCAACCGCGGGCGCGTTCGGGCCCTTCACCTGCCGGTTGAGCCCCGGGATGCCCTGGAGCAGCGCCGTGACGATGTCGTCGCGGTTCTTCTCCGGAGCGTTGACCACACCCGGGTAGAGCGCGTTCATCACCCGCGCGAGCTCCGGGTTGAGGACGAACCTGCCGAACCGGCGGGCGTCCTGGTGGGGCTTGGTCCGGTTGAATTCGTCCTTGCGGCCGAGCGGAATGACGACCTCGTTCACGAGCGGGTTGCCGAGCCGCGAGACCTGGCGGAAACCGCCCTTGCCACCCCGGCTCGAGTTGGTGACCTGGAGGCGCGGGCGCTCGGTGGAGGACCACACGCCGACGACGGCGTTGCGCGACTTGGCCGAGGAGACCGACTTCCGGTTCTTGGTCACCAGTCGCTCGGGGAGCTTCATGACGATCGACTGGGTGTTGAGGCCCGAGAAGTCGTCCTTGCCCGCCCCCGAGTTCCCGGTGGGAACGCGGAAGTTGATCGAGTCGAACGTCGCTCCGAGGTCCACGAAGAACGGGTCCTCACGCTGCCCGGCGAACACTTGCCCGCCACCGGGGAGGTTGCGAACCGCTTGACGGGAGAGGTGCTGGTAGTTCGGCATCGTCTTAGGCCCGACGTTGCTCGGGGCAACCCGGAACCTCTTGCCTACGCGACGCGCCGAGAGGAGCCGGCCCTTCCGGTAGCGCTCCTTGACGATCGTGTACGACTGGCGCACGTTCAGCTGCGGGTCGGTGAGCGAGGTCACCTGGGGGGTGGCGAACAGGAAGGAGTTCCGGTTCACCGTGCGCGTCTTGAACTTGTAGCGGTAGCGGAGATCCGCCTTGCCATCACCGGTGTTGTCGATGTTGACGTAGTACCGCGCGCGGTCGTCGAACCGGAAGAAGTTCGGTCCGTTGGCCGGAACCTGATTCGGGAACCAGTTGGCGACGATCGCCACCGAGCCCGGATCGGACTTCGGCGTGAAGGCGTAGACATCGGTGTTGTCCGCCGACGGGTCCATCGAGATGTTCGGCGCTTCGCGGTGGCTCGAGCCGATGCTGAGCGGGACCGCGATCGCCGCGGCCACCAGGACCACGAGAATGCTGAGTTTTTTCATAGAGGGCCTCCCTACGTTGGTGTGCAGAGTGAGGGCACGGCCCTCGAGGGCCCATGCGCCGGGGGCGGCTCCGCGGATCACCCTCGCCTGAGGTTGGCCCATTGCCACTCCCGTGGCCGGATCCGTCGCGCGGCCGGGTTCGGGCTAGTGGCGGAAGTGTCGCCGCGAGGTTGAGACCATCGCCATGGGCAGCCTTGTCGCAGGCCTCGACGACCTCGGGGTCGCGGCGCGAGCCGCCGGGCTGGATGATCGCCTTGACACCGGCCTCGGCGGCGACCTCGGGCCGTCGGCGAAGGGGAAGAAGGCATCGGAGGCGAGCGCTGAGCCCTCGATCGGAAGGCGCGCCTTGTCCACCGCGATGCGAACCGAGTCGACGCGGCTCATCTGCCCGGCGCCGATGCCTACCGTCGTGACGTTGCCGGCCAGGACGATGGCGTTCGAGCGCACGTGCTTGCACACCTTCCAGGCGAACGACAGGTCCCCCATTTGCGCTCACTCGGCTTGCGCTCGGTCACCACTGTCATCTCGTCGCGCGGCTCGATGTCCTCGTCGCGGTCCTGCACCAGGATGCCGCCGAGCACGCGCTTGAACTCGTGGTCGAAGACCGGCCACGAGCGCTTCTCCCCATCGCGCAAGATGCGGACGTTCTCCTTCTCCTGGAGGACCTCGAGCGCGTCGTCGTCGTACCCCGGCGCGAGATGAGCTCGACGAACATTGCGTTGAGTTGCTCCGCCAGCGCCTGGGACTGACCACGGAGCTCTTGCCCGATGAGGCGACAGACGAGCAGATCCAGTCGCCCCAACTGAAAGCCACGCCTGGTGTAGGCCTTGATGGTTGACTCGCGAGAAGGGCTCAACCTGCCCGTGGGTCGCGTCGGTGCCGACCGTGGGGCATGCTTGCCATTACGGCTCTCGCCCGACGGACTGCTCGCGGGCGACGAGGCCGCCCAGGGCGACTGCTCTGCGCTAGCGTTTGTCCGGGCCCCGATAATCCCGCCTTCTGCCGGTCGCTACGCGAGCGCTCGCTCGAGAATGCGCCTGTTGCGGAGCATCCACGCGGCTGAGCGTGTTCGCCATGGAGGCCCCATGCAAGATGGGCGAGGAGCGGCTCGCCGCCTGAGCGCCCCGGTCCCTGGATGGGAAGGATCGAGTCGGGTGTGACGCCTCCGTCGATCGCGTCCTGAGCCGCGCTGCAAACGGCGAGCTGGACAGCGCATCCACAAAGCCCTCACGTTCGTTCGCTGGGAGCCCGTATCCGTCGAGGATCATCCGGACTTGCCGGGCACGTGTGGCGACGTCCGGGAGGCGGTTGCGTTCTGCTACATCGTCGTCATGAAGCTGGGCGTTGAGCCAGGTCGTCTGCACAAGCTCCCAGCGCGCGTCGACCGGCCCGCAGTTCTCCCAGTCGGCGAACGCGACGGGGGCTCCGTCCCGCGCGATGATGTTCCAAGGCCCGGTGTCGCAGTGTCCAATGGTCGGTAAGGAGCCTGGTAGGTCGCGGCCGAACCATGGGCGCCAGACCGCGCCCGCCGGCGGAACGAAGGAGGCAGTTGCTCGGTGGAGGTCGCGGAGCAGGACCCCGACTTCGCCGACCGCCTCATCACTCCAGGCGCGCGGATGCGGGCTCTCGCCGGGGATGAAGCCGAGCGCTTGCTGGCCGTCGGCGACGCCCTCGCCGACTACGGCTGGCGCCCCCTGGAAGGCCTCGTGTTCCAGATGGCGCAGGACCGCCAGTACGCTCGGGCTCCATGGCGCTAGTGGCCGCAGAACGACGTTGCCGCGCCGGCGGATCCGGCCGCGCTGGTCGAGCGCTTCGTCAGCTGAGCGCTGATGAGCCACTGCGAGCGAGTGTCGCATTCCGGGGCGCATCAGCGCGCGCGAGGCGTCCGAGCAGTGTCTTGCCGGCTACCTGCGCTTGCCCGCCACCGTGCTCTTCAGCCCACTACCCGCCGTGAACTTCGGCGCCTTTGACGCCCTCATCTTCACCGTCTCGCCGGTCTGCGGGTTGCGGCCTTTGCGGGCCCCGCGCTTAACGACGGAGAACTTCCCGAAGCCCGTGAGCGCGACCTCGTCGCCCTTCTTGAGCGCCTTACCGACGACCGTGGTGAAACCTTCGATCACACGTGCCGTCTGCGCCCGGCTCGCTCCGGACCCCTTGCGATGGCATCGATCAGCTCTGTCTTGTTCATCTGGCTCCCTTGACGGTCCGGCGTTTGGCGCGGATGGAGCTTACGCTCCGGCATGGGCCGTCGTCCGGGGCCTGGCAGAAGGCTCTTTCCGGAGGGCCTTCGCCGGTTTCGGCGTCGGCCCGCTGCGACCCGCCGGTCACGGCCCGCTCGCGGCGGTGTGAATCTGGCAGGCTTGCCGGGTGAGCAGCTGCCTTCGGCAGGCGTGCTTCGGGGTGCGCTTCGACTGGGGATCGGTTGGCGCCGAGCAGCTGGCCGCGCCGCACGGATGCGTGGTTGTCGTCGACGTGCTGTCGTTCACTACGTCGGTCAGCGTTGCCATCGAGGCGCGGACGCGCGTCTACCAACGGCTCGTCCTCCCATCGCCGAACGGCTCGGCAATCGCGGTGGCCGCCGGTGACGCGGCGGTGCTCGCTGCTTCGCTGCGGAACTTCACCGCGACGGCCAGCTGGCTGCGCGAGAGCGGATACGCGACGCCGGAGCGGCCTGCGGTCGTGATCGCGGCTGGCGAGCGCTGGCCCGACGACAGCTTGCGCCCGGCCTGCTCGTCGATGGCGCCTTTACCGCACAGCCGCATTAGAACCGCAAGCCTCCCGGAGACGCGCCGTGACCGATCGGCAGATGGCGCAACTCAAAAGCCGAGCCGCGCCCAACGACGACCTCCGACAGGACGGTACCTCCGGCGGGCTGCACTAAGCACGCAGCCCATGAACGAGCCACTCGACGGCCCCTCGGCCTCCGCGCACCGGCGAGCGTTCGGTCGCGATCACCTTCCACCCGCTAGCGCCGAGCCCATCGGTCGCCTGCTCGATGGCGGCCTGGTATTGGCGCTCGCTGGTGGGCAAGGCGCCGGCCCGGAGCTCGTAGATCGGCTTAACGAGCGCTATGAGCTCCGCCCCACCGGCGAGGCGCAGTGTCGCCAGCTGCGGCGCTGCACGCGCCACGGCAAGGTAGGAGAGATCCATTGTGATCACCCCGACGTCATCGGGGACAAGAGCGCTGGAGAGGTCTCCTAGATTCGTTCGCTCAAGGTTGATGACACGCGGGTCTTGCCGCAGCGACCCGAGCAGCTGGCCGTAGCCGGCGTCGACGGCGTAGACCCGGCGCGCGCCGGCTTGGAGCAGCACGCGGGTAAAGCCGCCTGCGGCGGCTCCGATGTCGACGGCGACTCGGTCGGTGATGTCGACTTCGAACGCCTCGATCGCGTGGCGGAGCTTTGCCTCGCCTCGCAGCACCGCCGGTTCGCGGAGCGCCAGCGGCACTCCGACGGGAATAAGCGAAGCGGGGTTGCTGCTGGGAAAGCCGTCGACGAGCACTTGCCCGTCGGCGATCGTTGCCTCTGGATCTTCCAGCTGCGGGAAACGCTGCGCGAGCTCGTGCGTGAGCTTGCGCAGCCGGCGGCCCTTGCGGCCCATGAGGTCCTCCTCTGATTCAGCGGCTGTCGGGACAGCCGCCGCCGGAGGACCTCGGGCGCGCTCACGCGGGCCAGGGAGCTAGCGCTAGATGAAGCCGGTCATGGGACGATCGTACCTCGCTTGCTAGCTCGCAGAGCAGCGACCAGCAACCGCTACGCGCCCCACCAGGCGCCGGGAGCCATTGGGCAGCGCCCGCACTCGGCTGCCTTGGCGAGGTAGTCCTCGACGAGCGCGTCGAGCTCGGCGAGCGCGCCGATGTGCCGCTCGACGAGGTGTACGCGGCCCTGCTCGCCTGCCGGGATGTCGCTGAGGGCGACGTGGCCGTTGATGCGCTGGGCGACGAGCTGGCGCTCGCCCTCGTCTGCCTCGTAGCGGGCGAGGACCTTGCGCTCGCCTGCGGTGCTGGTGGCCATCCTCTGCCTCCTCGGTGGTTGGTCGCTTGACGCGAGGCGCCAGACGGCCGCTAGAAGGCGGCGCGGCGGAACCCGAGCGCGCAGGGCGAGGGCCCGCCAGGGAGGCGCGCCCCGACAGGGGCCGCCGCAGGCGGCACGCAGTGCTGGCCTTGCAGCCGCGCGCCGCGGCCGTAGGCTGCCGAGGTCAAGTGGCCGGCCGCCGTGGAGCGCGTGCGCCACCACTTCTGGCTGATTCGCACAGTCGATGCCGTTCAAGACTTGGCGCGAACCGCCAGCGTGCCCAGGGGGTCTTGGACCTCGTCGTGCGCCCTAGGGCGCCTAGAGCGCCGACAAGCGGATGCGGTTGCCGTCCGGGTCGATCTCCTCGATGCCGTCTGGGAACACGATCAGAAACCCGCGCCGACACCACCGCGTGGACGAGTAGTGCTCGCTCTTGTGGCGCCAGCCGATCGCCCCCTTTAGAAACTCGGGCGCCGGGGTGGCGAACAGCCCGGGGGTAGGGTTGCGCCTTCGGCGTCTTCTTCGTCAAGGCGGTTCAGCCCCTTCCGTGGTCGCCGGTAGGGCCCTCTCCGGTGGCCCAGGTGGCGGTACCTGGCGATGTGCGGATATTTGGATCGCAGGAATAGCGTCCCTGCCGGGCGTCGGGCCAGCGCGATGCAGGGCGGTCTCGTGATGACGAGCGGCTGGATCAGACGTGCTCGCGTACTTCTGTGAGCCCGCCGAGTCGGCCGGCTTCGCGCCGTCGCGCGGGTTGAAGACCTCGCGTCGACACGCGGGTGCCAATATGCGCTCGTGCCTGGCCGTGAGGGCGTACCGCTTGAGGGCGGCTTCCAGACAGATGTCCGTCGGGTCGGTGATCGGGTGGTTCGACCTGGCCATGCGACGAGTCGGTTTCTCGATCTGTTTCTCAGGCACCTCCACGCGGTGGGGTTTGACGGCGCCCCGCGTTCCTTCGGCACGGATGCGGAAGGGCTTCATGTCGTGGAGTACCTCGAGGGCCAGGTTGCGACAGGAAGGCCGCCGTCGTGGGTCTGGAGCGACGACGTGCTCGTGGCCGTTGCACGTTTGATTCGCCGCTTCCACGACGCGGCGGTGACATTCATACCTCCGGCCGAATGGCGCACTGCTCCCCCGATCGAGCGCCTTCCTCCTTTCCCCGCCGACTCGAAGGTCGTTTGCCATAACGATCTTGCGCCCTGGAACACCGTCTTCAGCGGTCGTCGGCCGCGCGGCTTCATCGATTGGGACTCGGCGGCACCCGCCACTCGTTCGTGGGATCTCGCCTTCGCGCTTTGGCACTGGGTGCCCCTCTACTCGGTGGAGCGACGCCAGGAAGTCGGAGCAGCCGACGTGACCGATCCTCGCGCGCGCGCTCGTCGATTCCTCCGCACCTATGGCTCCCCGCCGCAGGAGGGCTGGATCGATGCGGTGCTGCTACGGCAAGAGGCGACCTGCGAAGAGCTGAGTGAGCGCGCCTACGCGAGCGCCCGGGCGCGCAGTTTGTGGCACCGGGCACGCTCAGGGCTGGAGGCGGAGATGGCGTTCGTAAGCGGCTTGGCGCGAGAGCCGTGGTAGTGCCGACGAGCGCGGGGCACGACCGCATGGTCGCCGGCGTTGGCCCACCGCTCGGCGGGGTCCCTCCGACGCCGATCTTTGCCGCCGGTTCTACTTCCACCGAGCGTTGGCTGGCGACGTACGGATATTCGGAAAGCCGGAATACGGCCGGGTGAGACTCGATACGTTAGGGGCCAGCGCCGAGGCGCTGCCCAAATTCGAGACGCGCCACTGGGCCATCAAGCATCACGACATCGCTGCCGCTCGACAAGCGCTTTCGCCGCTTCAGATGTGTCGAGGGCCCGGTCGTTAAGCCAGATGACTTCAGATAGAAGGCGCAGCGCCTGATATGCCGGAAGAACTCGGCTGACCCACCTCCGCATGTCTGCGTCCGCCCCGTAGGCGTTAATGATGAGCGGGACGATGTCAGGCCGACGCTTTGTCACCACACTGAGATCCCAGGCCGGATCGCCGGTGGCAGCATCGCCAAAATCGATGATGCCCGTCAGCCTTTCACCGGTTGCCTCGTCGACAAGGAAATGATCCGCGTGGGCATCTCCGTGCAGGAAGCAGGAAGCAGGAAGCAGGTTCGGGGAGGTCGTGGAACGCCTCTAGGACCTCCGCGTGCAGGCGGTGGACGAGGTCGGGGGGCAAGATCCGCACCTCGAGGTGACGCTCCCTCTCGGTGTCAGCCCAGTGCAAGTGGTGCGGCCACCCTCCGCTGTGCCCTGCCGCGGCCCGAAGCTCTGAGGGAGCAGGGGTATCGTGCAGGGTTCGCAGAGCGCGGCCCACCGCTGCCCAGCCGAGCCGACGGTCCCTGAGCCGCACGGGCTGTCCCGCAAGTCGTTGGAGAACGATGAGCGGCGGCTCCGCTCGCTCCGCCAACACAACCTGCTGCACGGGCAGCCCAGAGCAGGCCGCGCCCCGCAGGGCGGCAGCTCTCTTGCAGACCGGTCGCCGTCGCTGCCGACTTTGACGATCACAAGACCCGCGGGCACCGCCGCTTCGAACACGATGCGCTCGTCCATCACAACCAGCTTCCGAGTCAGCGTGACGTGACCGAACGCGGTCGTGAGACGCGAGAGCGCCGGCAGTAGCAGTTCCTCGCGCATCGGACGGGGGTGACGTCCCATAGCGTGGTGTAGGAGGGCGGCGGACGGAACGTAGTTCTGGCCACCGCGGCGCTCATGCTCGTCGGACTTCTCAAGGTTCGACAGCAAAGGAGGCACCACAGTGGCCGGTCAGGAAAGGATGGCGGTCGAGGAGGTCGTCAGGCAAGTGCTGCTTGATGAGCACGCAGATGTGCTGCGCGAGTCGCTTAGGCTGCTTGTGCGCGAGTTGATGGAGGCGGAGGTCTCGGAGCTGGTCGGCGCTGAGCTCGGGGAGCGCCGGCCCGATGACCGCGCGACTCACCGCAACGGCTATCGGGCGCGGCGGTGGGACACGCGCGCTGGCGAGATCGAGTTGCAGATCCCGAAGCTGCGCCAGGGCAGCTACTTCCCGGGCTTCCTGAAGCCGCGCAAGCGCTCTGAGCAGGCGCTTGTGTCGGTCGTGCAGCAGGCCTATGTCTGCGGGGTCTCGACGCGGCGGGTGGACCAGCTGGTCGAATCGCTTGGGCTGAGGATCTCGAGGTCCGAGGTTTCGCGTGTCTGCGCGCTGCTTGACGAGCAGGTCGAGGCCTTCAGGGAGCGCCCGCTGGAGGGCCGCTACCCCTACCTGTTCCTCGACGCGAAGGTCGAGAAGGTCCGCGACGGCGGCCGTGTGCAGCGCAAGTGCGTCGTTGTCGCCCACGCCGTGCACGAGAGCGGCCGGCGGGAGATCATCGGCCTCGATGTCGGCGAGGCGGAGACCGAGGCGTTCTGGCGCGAGTTCCTCAGGAGCCTCGTCAAGCGTGGCCTGACGGGTGTTCAGCTGGCGATCTCCGACGCCCACCCGGGACTCAAGGCAGCGCTCGCCACCGTGCTCGGTTGTGCCTGGCAGCGCTGCACCGTTCACTTCCTCAGGGATTGCCTCGGTCACGCGCGCAAGGACCAGCACGGCCTGCTCGGCGCGCTGATCCGCCCGATCTTCGGCGCCGAGGCAGGCGAGGAGGCGCGCGGGCGCCTGGGCGAGGCGGTCGCCCAGCTCGAGCGGGCACTACCGAAGGTCGCGGCGCTGCTCGAAGAGGCAGAGGAGGACATCCTCGCCTTCTATGCCTTCCCAACCGAGCCCTGGCGCAAGCTGCGCTCCACCAATCCGCTCGAGCGCTTCAACCGCGAGATCGGCCGGCGCACCGACGTCGTCGGGATCCTCCCCGACGACCGCTCACTGATCCGCCTGACGAGCATGCTCGCGATCGAGGCAAACGACGAGTGGCTCGTCGGCCGTGCCTACATGAGCCGCCAATCCGATCGGACCGCTGCTCGAGCAGCGGCCCCATCAAACAGACGCACAGGAGGCCCTCGAGCTCACCACGGCCTGAGCAGCCACCATTCACACCGACGAGGTGGGTGCCTCTCTCTTACACCACGTCCTGGGACTTGACTAGCGGCAGTCACTGAACAGCGAGCGGCGGGGCAAACCAGACGGTGATCCAAAGGTGGCCCAGCGCCGCATTTACAGCGCCGCATTTACCTAGCGCGCGCGTAGTTCAAAGTTTGGGAGCAGCAGTGGATCAGCGGGTCGAGTCGAAGGGTTGCGTCATTAGGACGTCCGCGCACGGCTGTCGGTTCACCAGCCGCGCGGGAGGACAGCCTCCTTCGCACGTAGGCTACGCTGCGAGCGATGACCGCACTTTCGCCGCGTGCGAGCGGTCCTCGCCACTGGGAAGAGCGTGAGCGCAGAAGGCACATCGGAGTCCGTCAAGGGGAGTCTTCTTTCCGGTCTGACGGCACCGCTGCGCCTGCCCGAGCGGGCGCTTGACGTACTCGCCCAGGCAGCCGGCGCCCTCGCCGAGATGCGCTCAGACCTCAGCGCAGTACGTGAGCAGACCGAGCCGCTCGCAGCGGTAACCAAGGACATCAAGGAGCGGGTCGAGCCAATGCCCGCGACGGTCGAGCGCATCAGCCGCCAGGCCGAGCCGCTCGAGACCGTACTGCCGGCGCTCGAGGGCCTCGAGCGAGCGGTAGTCGAGCAGCTCGAGGGCGCGCACGAGACGATGCGGGCGCTCGAGCGCGACCAGGCATCCCTGAACGAGAAGGTGGAGGGGCTCAGCGGAGAGATCACCGAGCTACACAAGACGATCGGCGGACTGAAGGGCGAGGTAGAGCGCGTCACCGAGCGGCTGCCCGACCCGAATCGCGGGCCGCTCGACAAGGCACGCGAGGTCCTCACCGGTAGCGGCGGCTCGGGCTCGGGGGGCGAGAGCTAGGAAGCGTACGGTGAGCCTCTTCCCCCTGTCCGCTCTCGACAAGGCCTTTGTCGCGCTCGAGTCGCCTCAGGCGCCGATGCACGTCGGCTGGGCCGCGCTCTTTTCGCCGCCCTCGGGCGCTCCACGCCCGTCCTTCGAGGCGCTCTCCGCCCATCGAGGGCCGCCTCGGGCGGGCACCGCGCTATCGCCAGAAACTGCTTACGGTCCCGCTCAAGCTCGGCGAGCCGGTCTGGGCCAGATTCAGCCTCGGCCGTCGAAGCGGCCGCCGAGTGCCTCGGCGAAGGCCTCCGCGGTGGCCGCGGCCACTCGCGTGCAGGCTGATGCCGTGGTTCGACGTCCTCGCGGTGCCTTCCGCGAGGCAGAGCGGCTCGTCAGGCGTGCAAGCGAGCGGCTGCCAATCGCCGTCGTGCGACTGAGATCATCGTCGGCGACCGCCACAGCGGCTGGACCGCCTCGTTCAACGTCCTCTACTGGCCGCTGCGCGCGCTCGCATGCGGCGCGTACCCCATCCTGCCCGCGAGGCGAAACGCGCCGGTCGACGTCGTCTCTCGAGTCCCCTTATATTTGTCCGAACCGGCTGATAGCAGGGAAAACCTAGCCACACTCGCCGGACTACATAAGACCCAGAACCACCCCCGAAGTCTCTCGTATTGAAGGGGTCCCCCGTTCGAATCCGGGCGTCGGCTTCGCAGAAGGGCTGCAAAGCTGGCGTCTAGGCGGTCTTCCTCGACGGCGTCCCAGCGCAAGACTCATCGCCTCGTCGCGCGAGCGACCGACGCCTGCGGCACCTCGCCCGTTTCTCTCGCCGGATGCGGGGCCAGCGCGGCGCTCAGTCAATACTGGGCGTCAGCTCTCGACCCGAGAAAGCACTGCTACGATGTGTAGCAAATGTCTGATCGTGTGATTCCCCAGCGGGAGCTGCGTAACAACATCTCGGCCGTGCTGCGTGCAGCGGAGTCCGGCGAGACCTTCACCGTCACAGTGCGCGGCCGTCCCGTCGCGCGCGTCATCCCGCCGGGCGCGGCCGGCGAGCCCAGAAAGGACGTCGACCGGGCGACACTTCGACGCATCCTTGCCGAGCCGGTCGACGACGCCCTGGCGGCGGACCTCGACGCCGCGGAGGCGCCGCTCGACGATCCCTGGCCAGCGGCGTGAGCGGCAGCCTCCTCGACACGAGCGTCCTCCTCGCGCGCGATGAAGCGGCAGCGCTCGAGCTGCCCGAGTCGGCCGCAATCTCGGTCGTCACGCTCGGAGAGTTGCGAGCCGGCGTTCTGATGGCAGTTGACGAGTCGGTCGCCCGGGACCGAAGTCGCAGGCTCGCCGCGGTGCGTGGCGCGTTCGCGCCGATACCCGTCGACGAGCCGGTAGCGGAGCGCTATGGAGAGGTGTTGGCGACCGCGCGCGCGCAGCGACGGACCGCAAAGGCGACCGATTTGCTGATCATCGCGACAGCCGCCGCTTGCTCACGTGAGCTATATACGCTCGATGTCGCCCAGGCGCGGCTCGCCGAGGTCGCCGGCGTTTCAACGACCGTGCTGTGACGCACGTGCCTCGACGTGAGCCGCCCGACGGCATTGCGGCTGCTGCGACGGCTCGAGCAACGCCGGGTGGAGCGGGGCTGCTGCTCAAGCGTCGAGTGCCAAGCCTAAGCCCGACATCGCGAGTAAGCCCCGGTACGTACGCTACCGAACTCGGAGTGAGAACTCCTGCGTCTGCGGGTTCAGGCTCGGCAGCCGGATCGCTCCGGCGAGCTGCCGGCGTCCGAGGCGGAAGACGTTCAAGCCCCTGGTGATGTCCGACTCGTAGGTGAAGTTGTTGTACTGGTAAGAGGCCCACGCACCGCCGAGCTCATTGACGAGCGTGCCAGCCGGCGTCGTCACCTGCCCGACCGGCGGCGGGTCAGACCAGGCGAGCGCGACCGGATTTGCCGGGTCGGTGAACTCCGTCACCCACGTGCCGGCCTGGTAGTGGCCGCCCACCGCGACATACCGGCCGCTGCGCAGCGGCACGATGTTGTAGTTGTGGATCGTGCAGTTCTCAGCGGCGGACTGCGGCCGCGGAAGCACCCACTGGCCGAGCTTCGCGCCGGTGGCGGCGTCGTAGAAGAACATGCTCTTGTCGACCTCAGGGTCGGTCGCCTCGCACTCCGCCTCCGCGCCCCCGCCGGGTTCCCAGCCGGTGACGAGAACCTCACCATCCCACGTGAAGGCGGCCGAGTGCCAGCGACCGTTCGTGCCGGCCTGGCCGACGCCCGGCTCGGTGATCGTAAACAGCAGTCTTGGATTTGTGAGGCTGCCACCGGGCGTGTCGTTGGGCCCGACGTCCCAGACGTTGATGGTGTCGGCGCTCGCGCAGGCGACCTTGTTGACAGCGCCGAGGATCACGCCGGCGTCGTGGCAGCCGGTGCGGACGTCGGTGGTCGGGCCGGCGAGCGGCTCGCGGCGGGCGAGGCGCGCCCCGGCGGGGTCTCTCAGCGGCACCGCGATGACGTCCATGAAGTCACCGGCCGCGTTCTGGGCCGCCACGTCGGTTGTGGCGCCGCAACCTGCGCTGCTCGAGTTGTTGCTGTAGACGATCAGCCGGCGCCCGGAGACGCCCGCCGCTGTCACGGTATGCGACCCGCACGGAAGCTCGACCGAAGCGACGAGCTGCGGGTCGCTCAAATTGCTGACATCGAAGACGTGCACCCCCTCCCATCCAGCGGGGACGGTCTCGCCGTCGCAGGTGCGATCGCTCGACTTCTTGGAATTCCAGGAGCGCACGAGGATGTCGCCCCACACGACGACGTCCCCCTGGTCACCATTGCAGCGCTGGTGGATTAACTCCCTGGGATCGTCCGAGCTGGAAATGTCGACGATCCGAAACCCGTCGTAGTTGCCTTGAAAAGCAAGCGACCCCCGAAACGCGAGGTCCGTGCTTACGTGGCGCACGCCGTCGGGCTCGCCGAAAAAGGTGGCGGGGTGGGCGCTGTGACCCCTCGCGAAGATGTTCTCCGCCGGCCGAGTTGCGTGCTCGGCGGCGGCGACCGCCGGCAGAGCAAGTATCGCCAAAGCAACCGCGACCACGAAGGCGGACCGACTGAACCGAGTCACGACACCGCACCTCCCGCTGAGCTCACCAAGCCGCACAGCGCCTTAACCGGCTCGATCTGCCTCGCTGCGCAGGTTCGAGTCTCTTACGTCGGCTCGACATTGTCAAGCAGGGCAGACTGGTCCGCGATCCGAACACGAACACGAACCTCGCGGTGGCCTCCTACCATTACCCGCCCCATGAGGCGTCGGCGCCGGCAGCAAGGCGCAAAGCGGGCCGCCCATGCGCTCGTGGCTCAGCTCGCTTTCAACGGCGGCACGGTGCTCTCCTTCGTCTATCCGCTTGGCGCGCTGTCGCTCGCGGCGATCGGGGCCCCTCGCCGTCCACTACTCGACCCAGGCCTTCGAGCGCGAGTGGACCCGCGACCTGTTCGCGCGCTTCGTGCCGGAGGCCGACCGATCGGGGGGTTCGCCGTAGCGCGCGCGTCTCAAAGCGCTGAGCCGCGGGCTGAAGTCGTTCCACGCGCCCGTTATAGCGCCGGTTGGTGCTGCCGATCAACTGCGATCACGTCATGGTGGCGCTCTGCGCTGATCCCGCCGGCGGTTCCGGCTTCGCGTCGCCGAGCCGGTCGCGCAGATTGCCTGACGTCCAAAGCAGCGGGGCCACCATCGGCGGCCCCGCTCACGCCGGCTTCGAGCCCCCCTCGCCTATGGAGCGAGGCGGTTCAGGGCTCTCTTTTTGGCTTGGGACTCAAGCGTGGCTGCGCCCCGCGCCCTGGGCCTCGCGCCCCTTTGGCGCTGCTTGAGCCTGCTCGCCCTCACCTCCACCTGGCCGCGCCCGATCAGCCGCTCCTGCGTCTGCGGGTTTAAGCGGTCGACAGGCTCCTCCTCCGCTCGGAGTCCGGCTCGGAAGACCTGCAACCCTCTTCCGGTTGCCGGATTGTGCACGCCGTCCGTCCCGTAGATCGTCAGCGATCTGCCGGGCCCGGGCAGGGACGGTCCCTCGTACCAGTACGCCGACCAGTTGTCCGAGCCAAGCGGCCCAAACGGCCCTGCGTCGTAGTAGGCGACCTCCCTTGGGTTGCGCGGGTCCGTGAAATCGATCACGTCCACGCCACCCATGTACCAGGCGTTGACCAACAGGTCCCTGTCGCTAGCGCGGACGGCGTTGCCCAGGTGCGCCGAGCAGTAGGCCGTCTCGCCGCCTTGTGGATCGAGGGCCGACTCCGTGCGCGGCAGCGTGAAGTCGCTGAGCTTGCGCCCCGTGCGCGTGCGGAGGAAGAACATCCGGCCGGTGTCGCCCACGCCCGGTGTGACGGGCGGACAGCCGATTCCGAAGGACTCGTCGATGAAGTTGACGACCCTGCCGTCCGAGCTGAACGTCCCGGAGTGCCAGAAGTCGACCGCCGAGTCGCCGCCGCCCGGACCATCGGTGTCGGTGTTGTCGTCGTAGACCCAGAGCGGATTCTCCGTATCGGGGATCCCGTTGGGCTTGATGCGCCAGAGCTGCGCCTGCTCGGCGCACGCCGCCGCGGCCAGCTGCAGCTCGACGAACACGCCGATGTCATGACACGCCGTCAGGTCGCCGAACCCCGACAGGGCATGCTCATCGGGGTCGAACTTGTTGTCCGGATCGCCCGGGTAGGAGATCCGCGGCTGGGCGATCACCCTCGCCCGCTGAGGATTGCTGACGGGGACCCGGATCACGGAGATCTTCTCGTGAAGCGGGCTGTTGCCACTCTCGGGCCCGCGGACCTCGCCGCACGTCGGACCCGGCCGCAGCGGGTACGAGGACACGTAGAGCAGCAGCTGCGCCGGGTTCTTTGGGTAGAGCGTGATCGTGTGTGCACCGCAATCGGTGTAGACGCCCTTGATGAACCGCGGCTCGGCCGGGTTGCTGACGTCGAAGATCCGCACGCCCTCCCAGCCGTTGGGATCGTCGTGCGCCGGCAGCGGATTGGGCTGCGTAGGACTGCATTCCGGACCCGGCAGCGTCCGGTCTACCGCCAGGAACAGCAGCCTGTTGTCCCACACGACCGGGTCGTTCTGCGGCCCCCAGCAACGGAAATTGACGAGCTGCGACGGACTGGCCGGATTTGAGATGTCGAAGATCCGGAAGCCGCCGTAGTCACCCGCGTACGCGCGGCTGCCCCAGAAGGCCAGGTCCGAGTTGACGGTACCCGAACCGTTCGGCGAATTGAACAGGTTCGCCATGTTCACGCTGTGGCGGTCCTCGTTGTGGACAGCGGCGGCCGTCGGCGCCAGCACCAGGAGCGCTAAGAGCGCGAGGAGCGCGACCGGCAAGCTGCGTCGGAGATCAGCCATGTTCCCCCCTTTAGGTCCCCTTTATGATCAGGGTGACCTCTATCAAGTGGCGAAGGTGATGTCAACTCTCCCGGCGCGTGGCCCGAACCACGTCCCTACTAGGCTGGCTCGATACGGCGTATGGGCAGAGCACATAGACGATGACGAGCCGGCGGTCGACCAGAGCGGGTGAGCTGCTCGTCCTCCTGCCGGGCTGTGCGCGTTCCCGCGCATCGCCGTTCCGCTCCACGACGAGGAGTGCCCGTGATCCCGCGGAGCGCCGGCAAGAAGAGTTTGGAGGAGGCTCGCCCGAACCCTTCGGGCGTTTTCGGACCGCTTCGTTATTCCTTTGCGCCGGGACTATCACGCACACGGAAATCGGCTGGGCTACTCCTTTCCGCAGAGTCCGGGAGCGCCGCTGCGTCTCAATCTGGGCGGACTCGCGTGCCCGTAAGGAGTTGAGAGCGGGAGCGTGGCAATGTCGGAGGCAGCGACTGCTGGCACGCGGACAGGATAGGGAGGCCCCCCTGGGGCTTCCGCTTTAGAGGGCGATCGCAAGCCGGGCCCGCGTCGGGCTCCTGGTGCGCCGGCGCGAAAAGCGGATCTTCGTTTTCGAAGAGTCGAGCTCTCGAGGCCCGCCCGGCGTAGGCGATGCGCGCGAGCTCTCGGGGTGTCAGATCGCGAGCGACGCGGCAGGAGACTCGGCGCGGAAGTCCTACCGCCGCGGAGGCGGCGCCAGGTTGAGCTCGCGGCGGCCCGTGTAGGAGAGAGTTCTGCCGTCGCTCAGGACGAAGTTGAGGGTCAGCTGCGAAACGGGGACATGACCGGCGAAGACGGCGATGAACGACCGCCCGCGCCTTGAGATCGCCGGTCGCCGCGGACCGTCCGAGCCCGTCACCGTTACATCGCTCACCGTCTGCGAGATCGCTCCGAAGACGACCGTGCGCCGCCGGGTCATGACCGGTCTGCCGGCCTCGTCGTAGGTCGATCGGCTGTTGCGGCGTATCACAAAGAAGAACGGGGAGGCGCTGCCGCATTCCCCTGAGCGGCCAAGCCGTGGATCAAGCCAGAGGACTACGCATGCCCGCCTCGCCGCGGTGCCAGGGTAGGCACGCTCGTGCTCTGCAACCCAGGGAGAGCTGCCGAGCGGATCCGCGACGCTCACGCGCCGCTCAGAGTTCCCGAACATGCGAGTCGAGCCGTCGCGATAACGGGCGATGATGCCGATTTCCCTTCGCTCGAGCCCTCGAGGCAGAAGGGCGAGCGCGACGCCGGCGCGCGCGGTCGCGGCGACACTGACCCCATCGGACAGGCGCGAGGCGGTGAACCCGCGCAAGCCGTTCCCTGCAAGTGCGACGCCAGTCGCCGAACTCCCGGTGTCCACAGCGATGAGCGTGGCGCGACGCCTCCGCAGGGACCCGCAGGCCCCATGGTCGCGAGGGCCGAAAAGGTACGCGTGAGGGTCCGAGTCCTTCGTGAAAGAGGCGCAGACAGTGCGGCCGGCCGCGGCGGCGATAGAGGGACGCGCTCCAGAGCTCGCGTCCGCCGCGCCTCCTCACAAGCGTGCGGGGAACGGGCCGAAGCAGGCGGCGGATCGAGATCCGGCGGTCATCGCCAGTGCACGTGTCGATGCGATGCATAACCTCACGACGCTTGCCGTGACGCCGGCGCGTTCGCGCGAAGATCCGGTAGGCCTCACCCGCGCGAGGGGTCTGGGCGTTGTCCGGGATCCTGGCGAACTCGGGCACGATGCCATACTGGCCGTCGCCTAGATAGCGGACGGTATCCGTGGCAACCTGCCGCTGAGGGGTCCTGATCCGAATGACCCGCGGTCCTCGATCCTTCAGGTAGCGAACGACATGAAAGCGCGCGGGGGAAAGCAGGGCGCCATGAAAGGATGGACCAGAGAGCAGCACACCCTCGGCGACCACGTCGGCCGCCTTGAAGGGGTCATATCCCCGCGGGTGATCGGTGCAGATCGGGAAAAGGGGGCTAGCGCGGGCGGGCGCCGGCAGCGCTGACAGTGCACCCGCGAAGAACACGAGGCTCGCTGCGAGAATCCACAACCCGGAGCTCGCAAGCACTGGAGCAATGTACCGTGGGCGGTCTCGGGCCCTGCCGGTCCGGGCAGCTGACTCTACTCCACGGCCGCGCCACATCCTGAACGGGAACTTCAAGGCCGGAACCCTGCTCAACATCGCCAGGCTCGATGACCGACGCCCGACCCCACCGAGGAGAACTTCGGCGGCGCCTCCGCTGGAGTGGCGACCTACTGGGCGGATCTTCTGGGACGGCGGCCGGGAGCGCCCGGATGCGGGTGAGCGCCTCGAATGAGAGGGTGTTTTCAGGCTCCGCGGGCGGGCAGGTGGGGCGTGAGGCGCCGCTCCTTGTGATCCGCCACGGGCGTGAGAACAGCCAGAAGTGCCCGGTGGCCGCCCGCGGGCTGGATCGGTGAGGCCGAGCAGGTAGGTTCAGCGCCCGAGGTTGTGGGCAGGCAGGCGGTCACCGTCGGGGCGCTGTCGGCGCTGTAGTACCCCGGCGGGAAGTGGCGCAGCGCCTGGTCCTTGAGATCGCGGCTCAGGAGCCATTCGATCGGTCCGACAGATCGTGCCCACGCACGTGACATGAGGCTGGCTTGCGGTATAGGTTACTTCACCCATACCGCCCTGGTGTAACCGCAGGGACGGCCTGCGGAGAGCGCACTCGGACGGACCGACGACTTTCACCGAGGAGGTTCTCATGAGAGTGTGGTGCCTCAGGGCGACGCTAGTCGGGAGTCTCGCCGCCCTGCTCTGCCTGTCGGTCGCGACAGCCGCCGCGAGGCAGCCGACCGGACCCGATCGCTCGACGCGGCTGGCGGCTAAGGCCGCCAAACTAGAGGAGCAGCGTCAGGCGGTGCGTGGGGATGCCTTCGGCACCGGCGTGAGCGACAATCCGGCGCTCGAGGGACCGGTTGACGCTATGGCTCACCAGCACGGCGACAACGAGGGCCATCTGCTCCCCACGCGCAAGAACGTGCGACTGGTCTCGAAGCTGTCGCCGACGAGCCAGTTCGGCGACATCGCCGAGGAGCAGATCGCGGACCTGTCGGTCTTCGGGGGGTTCGCCTATCTGAACTCCTGGGCTGATCCCACCTGCACCAGGGGCGGCACCTACGTCGTTGACATCAACCGCCCAGCCCAGCCGCGCGAGGCCGGGTTCATCCCCGCTCTTCCGGGCAACTACCACGGCGAGGGCGCGCATACCCTCCGGCTGCGCACAGAGGACTTCCGCGGGGATGTGCTGGCCGTCAACAACGAGCGCTGCGCCAATGTGGAGCGGGGCGGCGGCTTTGACCTCTACGACGTCTCAAATCCGCGCCGACCGCGGATTCTCGTCCAGGGTTTCGGCGACAGCGGGCCGGATGACGGATCGCTCGTCGGCCAGGAGCGCGTGAATGACTCACACAGCGCGTTCATGTGGCAGGCCGGCCGTAAGGCCTTCATCGTGATCGTCGACAACGCTGAGCTGCACGACGTCGACATATTTGACATCACCGACCCCCGCGCCCCGAAGCCAGTCGGGGAGTTCGACCTCGTCGAGGAGTTCCCCCAGATCGTCGACAACTCGGCGTTCGGGAACCTGATCCTTCACCACGACATGGTGGTGAAGGAGATCAACGGCACGCAGACGTTGCTCGCTTCCTACTGGGACGCCGGCTACGTCACACTCGACGTCGATGACCCCGCCAACCCGCGCTACATCGGAGACACGTCGTTTGACGGCCCCGACCCGCTGACCAAGCTCGAGCCGCCGGAGGGCAACGCCCACCAGGCGGAGTTCTCTGCCGACGACAGGTTCATCCTCGCCGCCGACGAGGACTTCTCCCCGACCCGCGCGCGAGTGAACGTCGTCGAAGGCGGTGCCTTCAACGCCGCGGAGGCGACGGATACCGAGGCGCGCATCGATGACCTGCCCGACGGCCGTCTCGGGCCGCGCACCACGTTCGTCGGCCGCGCCTGCGCGTTGACGGGAGGCGACACGGTGCCGGCCGCACCAGCCGACGATCGCGATCCCAACACGGACGATCTTGCTGTAATCGTGCGCGGGCTCTGCTCGTTCGAGGAGAAGGTCAACTCCGTCAAGGCCGCGGGCTGGGACGGCTGGATCATCTACAACAACGCCAACCGCCCCGACGGCGACCCGCTTCTCACGAACGGCGTCGTCGTCAGCGGCGGTGACCTCCCCGGCGTCTTCACCCGCCGGCAGGACGTGCTGCCTGCCGTCTTCGGCATCACGAACAACTCCGATCCGGCGGTCGGTACAACCGGTCGCAACGCGACGGTCAGCTCCGAGTTCGACGGCTGGGGCTACGCGCACCTCTACCGCAACGAGGCCGGCAAGATGACCGAGGTCGACGCCTATGCAATTCCCGAAGCGCTCGACCCGCGCTTCGCGTCGGGGTTTGGCGATCTTTCGATCCACGAGCTCGCCACCGATCCCGATTCCCGGCTGGCGTACTCCGCGTACTACTCGGGCGGTTTCCGTGTGCTGAGGTTCGGGAACCGCGGACTGCGGGAGACCGGTCGCTTCATCGACGCGGGCGGCAACAACTTCTGGGGCGTGGAGCAGTTCACCTCCCGAGGGAACCGCCTGATCGCGTTGTCCGACCGCGACTACGGTTTGTACCTGTTCGACTACACGGGGCCGGGCTCGGACAACTGATCGTTTCTGGGCCGGAGGCGGGGTTTCGCCCCGCCTCCGCGCCCCTCCAGCGGTTGGCCGTGTCACGATCGCCAGTGCAGCGACTCATACCCATACCGCCCAGGTTCCGCGGTCTCCAGGGGTGTAAGCGCCTGGAGGCTCCGTAGGTCGAAGTGCTCGCCGGTGAAAAGGCCACCACCGCGGTCGCCTTCTTGCACCGCGGCGGTCGTCGTCTACCCCCGCACGGGATCCAGGTCGAGCTCGTCTCGACCGATAACGGGGACCTGCCACTGCCCGACGGTGCGCGCGCTCGCCTGCCGCGCACTTGGGATCCGCCGCCTACGCACGCGTCCTATCCACCGCAACCAACGGCAAGGCGGACTCGTCATCCAACCCGCGCGCCGGCTGGGCCTACGGCACAACCTACCGCGCGGCCCCTCAAACGAGCCGCCGCGCTATCCGGCTGGCTCGACTCTATGGCTCCCGGACCCGGTAGTCCGCCTCGCCGAGCAGCAACTAGCCCTCGACCGGTGGCGCGTGGGGCGGGCCGTGGTCCTTTCAGAAAACCCACACGAGGCGCTTCTTCCCGCGCCCGAGATCTTCGACGAACAGCGAGTCCTTCACGCGCTTGAGCCCCGGCCACTCGCAGCTGTGCTCGCCGCCAGTGTCGTCGTCGCGTCGAGGTGCCCGTAGATCGTCTCGAGCTGCTCGTAGTCGTGCTGGTTGGGAGATAGGTTCGGGACCTTGTGGTAGTCCATGCAGGTGCCCATGTTCACCTCCGGGTCCTCGCTCTGGTGGTCGAGCCCGAAGGTGTGTCCCACCTCCTGGCAGGTCACCGACCTGCGCCACGCCGGCGTGTTGTAGGACGAGGTGTTGAAGTAGGTGTCGTTCAGCTTCACGGTGGCCTGGACGATGTGGCCGCCGGACGACCAGACCGACGCGAGCCCGAGCCAGCCATTGTTCCCGTAGGCGGCGTTGCAGACCTCGACGCGGCCGCTCGTCGGGCGGCACTTCCGCCCTGCCGTGGCTCCAACGACGACTGGCGAGTCGAGGACCCTCGAGGCCGTCCAGTCCGCAGATGCGCCCGAAAGAGCGGTCTCCCATGCGGCGGTCGAGAGATTCTCGCCGAGCTGCACGGCGAACGGATTCGACTGGCGAGCCCAGTGATAGCTCCCCCAGCTCAGCGCCTACTCGAGTCAGCGCTCTCGGCGGGCGAGCGGCTCGTGACCGACGCGGAGTCGAGCATTCGTCGCCGGAGATCGCGCTGCCACGGTTACGCGGCGATCGAACGGCGCGATGCGATCCAGCCCGCCTTCGATTTCGCGATCGACTCGGAGTCGTCGACGGAGTGCTTCGATTCACCGCGATTTACATTCTGTCGAGGACCCGTTTACGGTCACATCCTGCTCCGCTAAAAACGTAAGATGAGTGAACGTGGACATCTTGCTCGGCCTGGGCCAGTTAGCCGAAACAGGCTCACAAACGAAAAGCTGTTTGATGCGCCGGCGAACGGCATCAGGCTGCATCATCCCCGACCTTCGACCGCGTGTGACGGAGCCGACAGCCGACCTTCTTGTGCGTTGCTAGAGAAGGTGCCCGAGACGGTCGTCCGGTGCTAGTAAAGTTGCAGACGACGTCGAGCTCGCCTGCAAGCTGCACGGTCTCCCCCGCCCCAGCGGCGCACGGAACAAGCCCTCGCCGACCAGCGGAACCTCGAGCGCGATGTTCGGCGCTAGCCCCGTCCCAACGTAACACCGCCGTTTCGCAGCAAAGCCTACCATTCTACCGCGGCTTGCAGGACGCGCGCGGCGCTCGCGCTCGAGGCCGCAGATGCAGCCGAGTGGCGGAAGCACTCGAGGAGCGACGCCATCGAGCCGCCGGTCAGGCGTCGACCCACCGGCGGGTGAGCGAGACCGCGACGAACGCCGAGACCGGCGCTGGGAAGAGCAGATCGAGTCGTGCCCGGTCCGTTGATCGACGAGCCCCACCCATCGCACGCGGAGGGCGCGACGGTGAGATAGTGACCGCGTGGCACAGGCACCGCAAGTCGGGGTGATCGGCGCCGGCATCGTCGGGCTCTCGACCGCATATGCCCTCGCCGAGCAGGGGGCCGACGTTCGGGTCTACGAGAGCGGCGTGCCGGGGAACGGGCAATCCGGCGGCGAGTCGCGCATCTTTCGGCACGCGCATGACGACCCGCGCCTTGTCGCCCTCACCCGCAGCAGCCGCGCCGTGTGGAACGAATGGGAGGAGCGCCTGGGCGTCGAACTGATCTCGAGCGACGGCGTGCTGGCACTCGGTCCCACAGTGAAGGACCGGTTGCGCGTGCTCGAGGACGACGGGCAGATTCCGGTCCGGATGGTCGGGGCGGCGGAGCTCGGAGAGCTGCTGCCCCCGCTCGCGTCGTACGAGGGGCCGGCGATGCTCGACGAGCAGGGGGAGCGATTCGCACCAGCGCCGCCATCGAGGCGCTCGCAGGGGAGCTCGGCGACGCGCTGGTCGCCGACGAGGTCATCTCGCTCGAGGCGACCGGACGCGACACGGTCGAGGTGCGCGCCGGCGGCAGCACCTGCGAGCACGCGAGCGTCGTCGTCTGTGCCGGGCGCGGCACGGCCGGACTTGCGCGCGGCATGGGGCTCTCGTTGCCGGTGAGGCTGGGTGCGCACGTGCGGGGCGCCTTCGAGGTGCGCGGCGATCCGCCCCCGAGGCTCGCCTGCCTGCAGGACTCGAGCGGGCAGTTCGGGGAAGTCGGAGCCTATGCGGCTCCGGTCGCCGGCAACCGCCGCTACGCGGTCGGCCTCAGCCAGGCGGTCGAGGTGCGCGAGGACGGCAGCCTCGTCGACCCCGGCGCCCTGGCATCGCTGGCGGAGCGGGCGAGCGCCTACGTGAAGGAGGCGCTGCCCGGGCTCGACCCCGATCCCCTGGAGCCGCGCCACTGCTGGGTCACGGAGCTGCCCTGGAGCAGCGACGGCGTCGCGGTCTGGGAGCTGGACGGGATCTTCTTCGTGGCGGGCCACAACCTCTTCAAGCAGGCGCCGGGACTGGGGCGCGCGCTCGCGCGCGCCGCTCTGGGCGAGGGGCTGCCTAGCGAGCTGCGGCCGCAGGCGAAGCTGGGCCAGCGCGGCGGGGCCCAGTCCGACGCCTAGGAGGGGCCAGTAAACGACTGGCGAAGGGTGGACGGCGCGGCCGTCAGTCTCCCTCGCGCGCTCACGACGCTGCGCCCGGCGGCCTCGAGCTCTTCCACGGTGGTGGCCTCGGTCACGCTCGCCAGGTCGAGGATCCGCCCCTCGAACGGCTCGAGGGCGTTTTGGCCGACGACCGCGTGGCAGGCCACGCCCCGCTGCCGGCAGCGGGTCGCGACCTCGGCCAGTACCTTGCCCGCGAGCGTCTGCCCGTCCAGGCGACCCTCGCCGGTCACGGCGAAGGCCGCTTCCCGGAGGCGATCGTCGAAGCCCACGGCGTCGAGAACGTAGGCGGCGCCCGGCACGAGCCGCGCTCCCCGGTGCGCCCACAGACCGCCCGACAGCCCGCCCGCCGCGCCGGTCATCGGCACTCCGCGCGGGTCGCGCGGCGCGGCCTCTGCAAGCCGATGCAGACGGCGCGTCAGGCGCTCGACGGTCTCGGGATCGGCGCCCTTCTGTGGAGCGAAGACCTGCGCCGCGTCCTCGAACGGCGTGCGCACGTCGCAGAGCACCTCGATGCTGGGGTCGGCGCCCGTCGCGCCGAGCGCCTCGACCGCCCCCATGCCGCCGTCGGTCGTGGCCGAGCCACCGACCGTCACCAGGATCTTCTCGGCCCCCGCCTCGGCCGCGGCGGCGATGAGCTCGCCGGTGCCGCGTGAGCTCGCCGCCCATGCGTCGCGCTCGTCCTCGGCCACGTGGTGCAGCCCGCTGGCCTGGGCCGCCTCGACGATGGCGGTGCGCGCGCCGGGTAGCACGCCGAAGGTCGCCTCGACCGGGCGGCCGAGCGGATCGGCGACGGTAGCCGTCCGGCGCTCGCCTCCGAGGGCCTCGAGGAGCACGTCCATGGTGCCCTCGCCCCCGTCCGCCACGGGCAGCTCGATCGCCTCGCGGCCGGCCGCCCGCAGGCCGCGCGCGATGGCGGCCGCGACTTCCACCGCCGTAAAGCTCCCCTTGAACCCGTCGGGCGCGACGAGTGACGGGCGGCTCATCGACGCCGGCCGCGGAGGCTGCGTCGAGAACGCAGTGCTGCGCGCCCCGACCCAAGGCGATATCTTCCGCGGCGTTCTCAAGGTGACCCCCATCTTCCCGATTCTTCGCCCTGCTCGTCTACGTCCGCACGGTCGCCGTGCGCGACCGGCCCGTGACGAGCAGGCGAGGGCCCGCGATGAGCCCCATCGAGCGCATGCCCGCCATGCAGGCGGTCGTGAGCGTGCTCGAGTCCGAGGGCGTCGAGGTCATGTTCGGCATCCCAGGCGGCCGTGCTCCCCCTCGAGTCCGAGGGCGTCGGTCATGTTCGGCATCCCCGGAGCGGCCGTGCTCCCCCTTTACAAGGCCGCGCTCGAACACAGCTCGATCAAGCACGTCATCGTCCGCCACGAGGAAGGCGGCACCCACGCCGCCGACGCGTACTCTCGGGCCACCGGCGGGATCGGGGTCGCCGTCGGCACCTCGGGACCGGCCGGCACGAACATGGTGACCGGCCTCTACACCGCCTGGGCCGATTCGATTCCGATCCTCACCATCACCGGCCAGGCGCCGGTGGCAAAGCTCCACCAGGAGGCCTTTCAGGCGGTCGAGATCGCCGAGATCGTCAAGCCGGTGGTGAAGAAGAGCTACCTGGTCAAGGAGTCCGCGCAGCTCCCTTGGGTATTCCGCGACGCCTTTCGCACCATGCGCGAGGGCAGGCCGGGCCCGGTCCACGTGGACCTGCCGCTCGACGTGGCGCAGGGAGAGATCGTCTACGACCCCGAGGCCGACGCCCCGCTGCCGGTCTTCCCCACCGCGCCCCATCCGGCCGCCGTCGAGCGCGCGCTCGACATGCTGCTCGAGGCCGAGCGCCCGCTCCTCATGCCAGGCGGCGGCGTGATCATCGCCGAGGCCTCCGAGGCGCTCGTGGCGCTGGCCGAGCACCTGCAGATCCCGGTGCCGGTGCTGCCGACCCTGATGGGCTGGGGCTCGATCCCGGTCGACCATCCGCTCTACGTCGGGCTGGCCGGAATACAGACCCAGACGCGCGCGGGCAACCAGGCCTTCCTCGAGTCGGATCTCGTCCTGGCGATCGGGGCGCGATTCGCCGAGCGCCACATGGGCGACGCCGAGGTCTACCGTGGTGAGCGCCGCTTCATCCACGCCGACGTGGAGCCGACTCCAGATCGGTCGCGCGCTCGCCCCCGACCTCGGGCTCGTGGGCGACGCGCGGCTCACCGTCGAGGCGCTGCTCGAAGCGGCCAAGCGGCGCACGGGACGAGCGCGAGACGACGGAATGGGCCGAGCACACGCTCGACCTGCGCCGGCGACTTCGCCGCAAGACCGACTTCGACGACGTGCCGATCAAGCCCCAGCGCGTCTTCCAGGAGATCAACGACTTCTTCGACGCGGACACCGTGTTCGTCACCGCGATCGGCCTGTACCAGATCTGGTCCGGACAATTCCAGGAGATCTACAAGCCGCGCCACTACCTGATCTGCGGCCAGGCCGGACCGCTCGGCTGGGAGGTGCCGGCGTGCCTGGGGGCGAAGATCGCCCGCCCCGACCAGACCGTCGTCGGCATCGTCGGCGACTACAGCTTCCGAGTTCTGATGGAGGAGGTCGCCGTCGCCTGCCAGTACAGCGTGCCCTACGTGCTGGTGATGATCAACAACGCCTACATGGGCCTGATCAGGCAGGCGGAGACCAAGTTCGAGATGAACTACGGCGTCGACCTCTCCTACGACGAGTCCTACGGGATGGACCACGTCAAGGTGATGGAGGGCATGGGCGCCTTCGGCCGCCGGGTCACCCGGCCGGAGGAGATCCAGGAGGCGCTTGCGTGGGCCGTCGAGACCTCGGAGCGCGAGCGCCGGCCGGCGCTCGTCGAGGTGCTGATCGAGCGCGAGGCCGACGCCGCGATGGGCACGTCGATCGACGAGATCAAGGAGCCCGAACCGGTCGAGGACCTCGAGGAGCAACCGGCCGCGACGGGCGAGGTCTGACCATGGCCTTCCCGAAGGGCGAGCCGCGCGCGGCCCCGCTCGCCGGCGAGCCGGTCGCTTCCAGGGTCGCCCACACCGAAAGGAGCTGACGAGATGCCGAGATTCGCCGCCAACCTGTCGTTCATGTTCGGCGAGGAGGAGTCGCTGCTCGACCGCTTCGCCGCGCGCGAAGGACGCCGGCTTCAGCGCGGTCGAGTACATGTTCCCCTACGAGGAGGAGGCGGACGCGATCCGCGCGCGGCTCGACGACACCGGGCTCGAGCAGGTGCTCTTCAACCTGCCCGCCGGCGACTGGGACGCCGGCGACCGCGGCACCGCCTCCGACCCCGACCGGGTCGAGGAGTTCCGCGAGGGCGTCGAGCAGGCGCGCGAATACGCCCGCGTGCTCGACTGCCCGCGCCTCAACTGCCTGGCCGGGCTGAGGCTCGACGAGCGCTCCTACGACGAGCAGTGGGACGTGTTGGTCGAGAACGTCCGCCACGCGGCGCGGGCGCTCAAGGAGGATGGACGCACGCTGCTCGTCGAGCCGGTCAACAGCTACGACGTGGAGGGCTTCTTCATCCCCTACACAGCGGACGTGGTGAAGCTGCTCGACGAGGTCGACGCCGACAACCTGCGCTTCCAGTTCGACTTCTACCACGCGCAGAAGATGGAGGGGAACCTCTGCGAGCGCTTCGACGAGCTGCTCGAGCGGATCGACCACGTGCAGGTCGCGGACAACCCCGGTCGCCATCAGCCGGGCACCGGGGAGATCGACTACGCCTTCGTGTTCGAGCACATCGACGGCTCCGGATACGAGGGCTGGGTGGGCCTCGAGTACGCGCCCGACGGTGACACGCGCGCGTCGCTCGACTGGGTGGAGAGCTACGGACTGAAGATCTGAGGGAGGAGCGGACCATGGAGACGATCGGGTTCATCGGGCTGGGAATCATGGGGCAGCCGATGGCTGAGAACCTGCGGGAGGCGGACTACGAGCTGGTCGTCTACAACCGCACCGAGGAGAAGGCGGACCAGTTCGCGGAGGGGGAGGCGAGAAGGCGTCCTCGCCGCGCGAGGTCGCCGAGAAGAGCGACGTCGTGATCACGATGCTGCCCGACTCGCCTCAGGTCGAGGAGCTGGTCCTCGGCGAGGACGGCGTCGCCGCGGGAGTGAGCGAGGGCAAGCTCTACATCGACATGTCGAGCATCGCGCCGGCCACCTCGCGCAGGGTGCATGAGGTGCTCGAGGAAAAGGGCGTCGAGGCCGTGGACGCGCCGGTCTCGGGCGGCCAGCCCGCCGCCGAGTCGGGCGACCTGGCGATCATGGTCGGAGGAAGCGACGACGCGGTCGAGCGCGCGCGGCCGATCCTCGAGGTGATGGGCAAGGCCGTGACCCACATCGGCCCGCCCGGCGCGGGCCAGGTGGCCAAGGCGGCCAACCAGGTGGTCGTGGCGCTCACCATCCAGGCGGTCGCGGAGGCGCTGACGCTCGTGCGCAAGTCAGGCGTCGACGCGGCCAAGGTGCGCGAGGCGCTGCTCGGGGGCCTCGCTCAGAGCAAGATCCTCGAGATGCACGGGGAGCGCATGCTCGAGCACTCGTTCGACCCGGGTTCAAGCTCTCGCTGCACCGAAAGGACCTCGCCATCGCCCTGCAGGCGGCGCGCGAGGAAGGGGTGCCGCTGCTGGCTACGGCCCAGGCCGCCGAGGTGATGAACGCCCTGCTCGCCTCGGGCCACGGCGACGAGGACCACGCGGTCATCGCGCGCTTCTACGAGGAGCTTGCCGGCGTGTCGGAGGCGGAGGCGGCGACGTCGTAGGCTTGCTTGCGGGGGCATCGAGTCGCCGCCTTGAACCGAGGGGCACAGACGAAGACCAAGGGGACGCAGACGAGTAGGCAGACCCGGAACGGAGCGGGCGATGCTGCTTTCCGCGCTGGGGGCGATCTATCCTCCTGCGCGGATCCTGACGAGTCGAGCTGAGCTCGCCCCCTACGAGTGCGACGCGCTGACGTCCTTCCGCGCCTCGCCGCGGGCGGTGGTGCTGGCGGAGAGCACGGACGAGGTGGTCGAGACGGTCCGCGCGTGCCACCGCCTCGGCGTGCCCTACGTCGCCCGCGGCAGCGGCACGAGCCTCTCGGGCGGCTCACTCCCGATCGAGGAGGGCATCGTGATCGCGCTCAACCGCCTCAACCGCATCCTCGAGCTCGACCCCGAGCAGCGAACCGCGGTCGTCGAGCCGGGGGCGATCAACTCGCAGGTGAGCGCGGCCGCCGCCCCCCACAACCTCTTCTATGCGCCCGACCCGTCGAGCCAGTCGATCTGCTCGATCGGCGGCAACCTCGCCTTCAACGCCGGTGGTGCGCACTGCCTCAAGCACGGCATGACGAGCAGCAGCGTGCTGGGCGCGAAGGTCGTACTGCCCGACGGCGAGCTGGTCGAGCTCGGCGGGGAGAGCATCGAGCCGGTCGGTCCGGACTGGATGGGCCTGTTCGTGGGCTCCGAGGGCATGTTCGGCATCGCGCTCGAGATCACGCTGCGGCTGATGCCGAGCGCCGACAGGACCCGCACCGTGCTGTCCGCCTACGAGAGCCTCGAGGCCGCCGGCAACGCCGCCGCCAAGGTCGTCGCCGCGGGGCTGTTGCCGGTGGCGATGGAGATCATGGACAAGCTCGCGATCGAGGCTGCGGAGGGCTCGGTCAAGCCGGGCTATCCCGAGGGCATCGAGGCGCTCATGATCGTCGAGCTCGAGGGCGACCACGAGACCGTCGACCGCGAGTTCGAGCAGCTGCTCGAGGTGCTCGAGGGCGCCGGTGCGACGGAGGTGCGCGAACCGGACGACGACGCCCAGCGCGCGCTCTACTGGGAGGGGCGAAAGAGCGCCTTCTCGGCGGTCGGCTGGCTCTCGCCCGACTACATCGTCCAGGACGGCGTCGTGCCTCGCACGCGGCTCGGCGAGGCGCTCGCCGAGATCGGGCGGCTCTCGGAGGAGCACGGCATCCGCGTCGCGAACGTCTTCCACGCGGGCGACGGCAACCTGCACCCGCTGATCCTCTTCAAGGGCAGCGAGGAGGGTGCCCTCGAGCGGGCCGAGGAGCTCGCGGGCGAGATCCTGCGCATGTGCATCCGGCTCGGCGGCTCGGTCACCGGCGAGCACGGGATCGCCATGGAGAAGCGCGCCTTCCTGCCGGAGATGTTCGGCGAGGAGGACATCGAGATGATGCGCCGGCTCTGGCGGGCGGTCGACCCGGCTCAGATCGCCAACCGCGGCAAGATGTTCCTGCCCGAGGAGGAGCTGGAGCGCGACGAGGCCGCAGATCCCGACGCGGCGCCGAGCTCGGCGGCCGTCGCCGGTACCGCCGGCCCGCCGCCGGGCGGCGCCTCTTCGGGTGAGGCGCGGCGCGACACGCGGTGAGCGTGAGGTTGCGACCGGACGCGGTCGAGGAGGCCCAGGAGGCGCTCCGCGGGCACGAGCGCGTGCTGCCCCGCGGCGCCGGTACGAAGCCCGCGCTGTCGAGCCCGCCCGACGGCACCGTCACCCTCGACGTGTCGGGACTCACGGGGATCGAGGAGTACGACCCGGAGGAGCTCACCTTCACCGCCCGCGCCGGCACGTCGCTGGGCGAGATCGAGGCGGCGCTCGCCGAGAATGGGCAGTACCTGCCGTTCGACCCGCCGCTGGTCGCCGCCGGAGCGACGCTCGGGGGCGCGGTGGCGGCGGGCACCTCGGGTCCGCTGCGCTACCGCAGCGGCGGGGTCAGGGACTTCATCCTCGGCGTGCGCTTCCTCGACGGCGAGGGCAGGCTCGTGCGCGCCGGCGGGCGGGTCGTCAAGAACGCGGCCGGCTTCGACCTCTCGAAGCTGATGGTGGGAAGCGCCGGGCGGCTCGGCGTGATGGTCGAGCTCTCGTTCAAGGTCTTCCCCCAGCCGCAGGCGTGGGCCACGCTGACCGTCGACTGCGCCGGCCTCGACGACGCGCTCGCGCTGATGGGAGCGCTCGCGACCGCTCCGCTCGACCTCGAGGCGCTCGACCTCGAGCCGCCCGGGCGGCTGTGGCTGCGCCTGGCCGGCCTCGCCGACGCGATGCCGGCGCGGCTCGAGCGCCTCGAGGGCATCCTCGAACGGTCGGGGGAGCGACTCGAGGGCGAGGAGGAGGGCGCCCTCTGGCGCGAGGTCCGCGACTTCGCCTGGGTGGCCGAGGACGCGGCGATCGTGAAGGTGGCGCTCGTCCCGAAGCGGGTGCCGGAGCTCGAGGCGAAGCTCGAGCCGCTCGCGGTGAAGCGCCGCTACGGCGCCGGCGCCAACATCGCGTGGCTTGCCTGGCCAGGGGAGCGGCCGGCGCAGGAGCTCGACGAGCTGCTGCGCTCGCTCGGCCTCGCCGGCGTCTTTCTCACCGGCTCGCCTCCCAAGCCGATGGTCGGCACCCACCGCGGCGGCGCCTTCGCGCAGCGGGTGAAGTCGGCTCTCGATCCCTCGGGCCGGTTCCCGGACGTGTAGGCGCGGCGGGAGGAGCGCAGCCCGATCGCCCGCGGAAGGAGCGCAGCCCGATCGCTGATCGGGCGAGCACCGCACCGATGCCCTCACCGCACCGAGATTCTCAGGCGGCCGGTAGAGTGCAGTGTCGCTCCCGGTGCCGATCGTCCTCCGGCGATTCACGGTCAGCCTCCCAGTGCTCCACGAGATCAAGATCCACCAGCACGAGCCGCAGGCGGAGGAGATGGCGGCCGCCATCGAGCAGTGCATCCACTGTGGCTTCTGCCTGCCCACGTGTCCAACGCACGTCGTGCTCGGCGAGGAGATGGACTCGCCCCGCGGGCGCATCTTCCTGATGAAGGAGGTGCTCGAGGGCAACATGGAGGTGGAGGAGGCGGCTCCCTTCATCGATTGCTGCGTCGGCTGCGACGCCTGCGTGACGGCCTGCCCGTCGGGCGTGCGCTACGACGAGCTGATCGTCCCCTACCGGGCGCACGCCGAGGAGCGCCGCGAGCGCGACTGGCGCGACCGCCTGCTGCGCCGGCTGATCGCAGAGACGCTGCCCTATCCGCGCCGCTTCAGGGTCGCGGCCCGGCTCGGGCGCCTAGCGCGGCCGCTGCGGCGGCTCGCACCCGGGCGCGCCGGTGCGATGCTCGACCTGCTGCCCGAAACGCTGCCACGCGCCCGGCCGCTGCCAGAGCTCCAGCCCGCCGACGGCGAGCGGCGCGCGCGCGTCGCCCTGCTGGCGGGTTGCGCCCAGCAGGTGCTCGCGCCGGAGATCAACTCGGCGACGCTCAGGGTGCTCGCGCGCAACGGAGTCGAGGTGGTGGTCCCGCGCGAGCAGGGCTGCTGCGGCGCGCTTGACCTGCACAGCGGAGCGTCTGCCCGCGCGAAGGCCCACGCCCGCCGAAACTTCCGGGCGTTCCCGGACGACGTGGACGCGGTCGTGACGAACGCCGCGGGCTGTGGCTCGGGGGTGCGCGAGTACGGGCTCCTCTTCAAGGGCTCGGCCGAGGAGGGGCAGGCGCGGGAGCTCGCGGAGCGCACCGTCGACGTCAGCGTCTTCCTCGACGAGCTCGGGCTGAAGCCGCCGCCGCCGCTCCCCGAGCCGCTCGAGCTCGCATACCAGGACGCCTGCCACCTTGCGCACGCGCAGGGCGTGCGCTCGGCGCCGCGCGCGCTGCTCGCCGCGATCCCGAACGTCAACCTGCTCGAGCCCGACGACTGGGAGCTCTGCTGCGGCTCGGCGGGCACCTACAACATCGAGAAGCCCGACGTCGCCGACGAGCTCGGCCGCCGCAAGGCCGAGGCCCTGCTCGCGACCGGCGCGGAGGCGGTGGCCACCGGCAACATCGGCTGCCTCACTCAGATCGAGGCCCACCTTCGCGCGCTGGGCCGCGAGCTGCCGGTCGTGCACACCCTCCAGGTGCTGGATCGCGCCTACGAGCAGGCGTCCGGGTCCCCACGCGCGGCTTCCCCGTAGGGCGGGCTCCGGCTCAGGCGCCGAACTTGCCCAGGCGGTGGGCGTGCGCGAGCATCAGCGCCAGCAGGTGCTTCGACTCGAACTGGCCGAGCCCTCCGAGACGGCACTGAGACTCACCGAAGGCCGCTATCCCGTCGCGCCTGCACGACTCCGCCGCCAAGACGACCGGAATCGGGTGCCAGCTGTGGCTCCCTAGCAGGCTCGGCGTGCTGTGATCGCCGGTGACGGCCACCACGTCGGGCGCCCCCGCGAGGAGCGCCGGCAGGGCGTCGTCTAGCTCCTCGATCGCCTGCACCTTCGCGTCGAAGTCCTTGTCCTCGCCGGTGCTGTCGGTGGGCTTGTAGTGGACGAAGAAGAAGTCGTAGTCGCTCCACGACTCGCCGACGGCGGCGACCTGGTCTTCCGTCGTGGCGACGTCGCGGAAGTCCATCCCGACGAGCTGAGCGAGCCCGCGATACATCGGATACGTGGCGAGCGCCAAGCTCCTCAGGTGGTAGGCGTCGCGGAACGACGGGATCGCCGGCCGCTTGCTGGCCCCCCTTATGAGCACCATGTTCGCGGCCTCACCCTCGAGCGCCTCGCGAGCCTTCCGCGCGAACTGGTCGATGACCGCCGCCGTACCCCGGGAGGCATCGGTGAGCGCCTCGGCGGCGAGCGGAGCCGATCCCTCGTGCTGGGGGTCGGTGTCGGCTACGTCCGCCTCGAGTCCCTCGCCGCGGAGCACGAGGACGAAGCGATGCTCGCGGACGTGCTCGACGAAGACCTCGACGCCGTCGATCGACAGCTCGTCGAGCCTGCGAACGAGCTTCTCCGCGTCCTCGGAGGCGATCCGCCCGGCGCGACGGTCGGTGATCCTGCCCTCCTCGTCGACGGTGCAGAAGTTGCAGCGCGCGGCGACGTCGCTCGGCTCGAGCGCGAATCCGATCCCCAACGCCTCGAGGACACCACGACCGACGACGACCTCCATCGGGTCGAAGCCGAAGAGCCCGAGGTGCCCCGGCCCGCTGCCGGGCGTGATGCCCGGCGCGACCGGAGTCATCAGGCCCAGCGTGCCGCGCGAGGCGAGGTCGTCGAGGTTGGGCGTCCGGGCGGTCTCCAGCTCGGTACCGCTCCCCGGCCTGGGCGCCACGCCGCCGAGCCCGTCGGCGACGAGTAGCAATAGCTTGCTCTCGTTCGCTACCGCCAGCTTCTGGATCAGCTCGCGTCGCGCTGCGTCCGTCGCCATGGCGCGAGCGGGCTCAGCTCGGGAGCACCACCGTCTTCAGCGCGGTGCACTCGTCGATCGAGTAGCCGAGTCCCTCGCGCCCGATTCCCGAATCCGGCTTGCGCCCACCGAACGGGAAGTGGCCGACTCCGTGCGCGGGGACGTCGTTGACCGTCACCATCCCGCACTCGAGCGCGCGCGCCGCCCCCCACGCCCTGTCGAGGTTCGCAGTGAAGACGCAGGAGTCGAGGCCGTAGCGCGAGCCGTTGGCCAGCTCGAGCGCCGCCTCGAGGTCCGGCACCCGGGCGACCGCGAGGACGGGGCCGAAGGTCTCCTCCCAGATGATCTCAGCGTCATGCGGCACGTCGGCGAGCACGGTGGGCTCGTGGTAGCAGCCCTCGCTCTCGCCTCCAGCCAGCACCCGCGCGCCGCGCTCGACCGCGTCCGTGACGAGCTCCTTGACGCTCGCCGCGGCGCGCTCTGAGACGAGCGGACCGACGTCCACGCCATCCGCCCTCGGGTCGCCGAGCGCATAGCCCCGCGCCGCGTCGACCGCCCGCTCCAGGTAGTCGTCGTAGACCGCGTCCTCGACGAGCACGCGGCTGACGGCGTCGCAGCGCTGGCCGGCGTTCTTGAATGCGCCGGCGACCGATTTCTGCACGGCCAGCTGGAGGTCGGCGTCGGCGAGCACGATCGCGGCGGCGTTCCCACCGAGCTCGAGATGAAGCGGCTTTGGCCCCGCGAGCTCGGCGAGCCTGCGACCGACCTTCGACGAGCCGGTGAAGGAGATCATCGACACGTCCTCGTGGCTCGCGAAGCGGTCGCCGATCTCGCCGCCCCGGCCCGTCACCAGGTTGAGCGCCCCCGGCGGCAGCCCCGCCTCCTCGAGCGCCCGCGCGAAGAGCGTCAGTACGATCGGGTCGTCGGAGGGCGCCTTGGCCACGACCGTGTTGCCGGCTGCGAGCGCCGGGATCACCTTCGACGCGGTCAGGAAGAGCGGGTAGTTGAAGGGCCCGATCGCCGCGACGGTCCCGACCGGCTCGCGAAGGACGATCCCCGACTTCCCCTTGGTGTCGGGGATCCAGTCGCCCGGCAGGTACTCGCCGAAGATCTTGCGCACCTCCTCGCGCACGAGCGCGAGGCGCTCGCGCGTCGCCGTGACCTCCGACTCCGCCTGACCGGACGTCTTCCCGAGATCGACGACGATCGTCTCGACGAACGCGTCGAAGTTCTCCGCGATGATCTCCGCCGCCCGCTCGCAGATCTCGATCCGCTCGGCGGCGTTCATCTCGCGGAAGCGCGGGCGCGCGGAGCGGGCGGCGGCGATCGCGGCCTCCACGTCGTCCTCGTCCGCTGCCTGCGCCAGGGCGATCGCGTTGCCGTCGATCGGCGAGCGCACCTCGAAGGTCTCACCGCTCCCGGCGGGCCGCCACTCGCCGTCGATGAGCAGCTGGAGCGTCGGCATCCCTCCCTCCGCAGCCTCGACAGCCCCCTCGGCGAGCTTCGGCAGCTTCACCGCGGTCGGCTGCTCGACCTTGTGAGCTGCTTCGACGACGCTCATGCTAATAGAACTACCCGAAGTTGAAACGGACTAGTCGCAGGTGGCGACCCTTCGACGACTACGGCGAGCCGGGGCCGCTCGAGCCGGGCGAGCGGAAGGGCCGCTGCCTTACGGCGCTCGCGGTCGGCGAAGCGATCGCAGACGACGGCATGCCGACGATCGGGAGCATAAGAAGCCGCTTGACTCACGCGCGTTTGCTGGCGAGCCGCCCGGGTACAGGTTCGCCCTCCAAACCGGACAAGACCAAGGAGGTCTCGTGATGGAGGCATCCCGCGATCAGGTTGAAAGTGCTCGGCGCGCTGGCGCCAAAACCGGTGCCGCGCGAACGCTCGCCCAAGCCTTCTGTCTCCTCGGCGGCCTGGCGCTGATCGCCGCCGGCATCCTCGGCTTCCCGTTTGCGAGCGGGGACTTCGGTACAGGCGAGGCCGTCCAGGGCGACGACTTCATCGTCTTCGAGGTGAACGGCTGGCACAACATCGTCCACATCGCGACGGGGGCGTTCCTCCTGCTGATGTCGTTCAAGGCCGCGTCCGCCGCCGTGGGCGCGCTCGTGTTCGGCGTGCTCTACGTCGTCGTGACGGCGTGGGGCTTCATCGACGGCAGCGACATCCTCAACGTCGTGCCCGTCGACTCGCCGGACAACTTCCTGCACCTGGCGCTTGCCGCGGCCGGGATCGTCGTCGGGTTGACGGCCGGAGCGATCGGTCTATCGGGTCGCAGGGAGCGCCAAGCGGTAGAGGGCGGGGCCGGCGATGGGCCCGGAGCCCGACGCCGCTAGTGCTGGCCACTAGGCGAGATCTGAGCGCGCGCCCCTTGTAGGGGCATGAAGCCGATCTTCTACGGCGGCCGCCTCGCCGCGCCGGCAGACGACGACTGCGTCAACCACGGAGGGCGGGGCGCGCAACGGCCGCAACCCGCGGACCGGCGAGGCGCCTGAAGATCAAGGTGCCGAAGTGGGCACGCATAAAGTGGCCGGTGCTCCGGCGCGCGACGCGGCCAACGTTTTGTCGCAAAGCGCCAGGAACAGCAGCGTCAGAGTCAGCTTTTCGCCTGCGACCGAGGTACTAGAAGGCGGCTGGCACAAATGACCAAGTACGCCGACGAAGACATTGGCTAGGGTGAGCACATGCAACGCCGAAGGTGCCTTGCGGTCGCACTGATCACTCTGACTCTCGGGACGCTCGCCGGGTGCGGAGACGACGAGAGTCCCTCGGAACGCCCCGCGGCGAAGGAGCGGCAAAGCGTCAACGTAACGCTCGAACTCGCCGAGGGGGGATCGGGGGGCTCGGCCTCGCTAACTGAGACCAAAGGTGGCATCGAGGTTCGTGCCGATGTTCGCGGCCTCGAACCGGGCTTTCACGGCTTCCACGTCCACGAGGCCGGTGTGTGCGATCCAGCGGCGCGAAAGGACGGCGAGCGCGCGCCCTTCTCCTCGGCCATGGGCCACCTGGCCGGAGATGGAGCCGACCACGGCGCGCACGCCGGTGACCTGCCGACGCTGCTCGTTCGCAAGGACGGAACCGCGATCCTCACCGTCGTCACGGACCGGTTGCGGCTGGCGGACGTCCGCGACCAGGACGGGAGCGCGCTCATGGTCCACGCCATGCGTGACAACCAGGCGAACATCCCCGAGCGCTATAAGAGCAAAGGGAAGGCGGGTCCCGATGCGGAAACGCTCGACACCGGCGACGCCGGTGACCGCGCGGCGTGTGGCGTGATCAAGCCCTGAAGCATTAGCTTGGTGCGTCAGGACGGCTGAAGGGTTTGGTACGGCTCGAGCACAGGGTTCTCAGTAGAGAGCACGCTCGGCCGTGCCCAGCACGACGGCCACTACCGCCAGCATCACGAGCAGTGCGGTGGCCACGGTGATCCGCCTCTGCGTGACCCACCCCAGGCCACGCGCGGCGAGCCAGTTCCCGACCGCGCGCGCGGCAAACGACGCCGCTCCTGCCGCCAGGAGAGCCTGAACCCCAGAGGGGCCGCCCGCGCTGGCGCTCGACTGCCACACCTGGGAGGCACAGTTGACGCACACGGCACTGAGCTTTGAGCCTACCTCGCAAGCGGGTTTGGCGTGAACGCCACTGCGAGAGAGCATCTGGGCACCCCGAGAGCCGGGTGCGGCGGCGGTCGCCTTCGCCTTCGAGGCCCACGACCCCACGCCGTGCGCTCATGTCCCACTGCGCCGTCAGGCGAACACCCCGGCGCAAATGAGAATCGTTATCGCTAAGGTGCGGGTCATGAGGGTGAAAGCGCTGGCCATACTCACCCTGGCCCTGCCCGTGCCCATCGTCGCCGCCTGCGGGGAGGACGCGGGCTTCGGTCGCGATGACGCGTCCGTCAGGGTGGTGGCCACCACCACTCAGCTCGGCGATTTCGCCCGCCAGGTGGGCGGCGAGAGAGCGGCCGTGAAGCAGATCCTGGCTCCCAACGCCGACCCGCACGGCTACGAGCCGAGGCCCAGCGACATTCGCGCCCTCGAGGGGGCAGACGTCGTGCTTCGGTCGGGCGGGGACCTCGACGAGTTCCTGTCCGACCTGATCGACAGTGCCGGCGCGACGGGCAACACGGTGGACATCCTCTCCTCCGTGCGCACGATCACCGCCGAGCAGGGCCACGAGGAAGAGCACGCTGGGGGCGAGGATGAGCACACCGACGAGAGCGGCCAGGAGAAGCGCTCCGAAAAGGAGCCCGAGGCGGACCCACATTGGTGGCAGGACCCGCGCAACGCCGAGGCGGCCGTGAAGGCGATCCGCGACGCTCTCGCCGAGGCCGATCCCGGTGGCCGCGCGAGCTACGCGGGCAACGCCGAGGCCTACCTCGTCAAGCTGCGAAAGCTCGACACGGCCGTTGCGCGCTGCATCGGCAAGCTGCCTCGCTCTGCCCGCAAGCTCGTAACCACCCACGATGCGCTCGGCTACTACGCCGACCGCTATGGGCTCGAGGTGATCGGCGCGGTGATCCCCTCGTTGTCGACCCGAGCCCAGTCATCGTCGAAGGACATAACGAAGCTGGTCGACCTGATCCGCAAAGAGAAGGTCAAGGCGATCTTCCCGGAGTCCTCGAACAACCCGGAGCTCGAGCGGGCCGTCTCACGGGAGTCGGGGGCCACGGTGGGAGCGGCGTTGTGGGCAGACACACTCGGCCCCGAGGGCTCCGGCGGCGAGACCTACCTAGCTTCGATCGCCTGGAACACGGAGGCGATCGTCGAGGGCCTCAGCGGCGGGCGCATAAGTTGCAGGCCGCGGGCATGAGGAGCGTCTTACTCGGGAGGCGGCATCGGGCGCTCCTCACGCAGCTTGCGCGGCGGGGGATCGGTGGCCTCCTCGACTGCCCGACCTCCTATCCCGGTCACGATGGCGCCGCCGAAGAGCGCGACGGCGACGCCCACAGCGAGCAAGATCGCCTGCTTCCAGTTGAACCCCGGTTGCCCGCCGATCCCGATTTCGTCGGCGAGCAAGGCCAGAAGTATGGCGAGCAGGCCGATAGCGAGCAACGCCGTTCCCAAGGGCTTTCTTTTTATGATCCGCATCACGTACCCGTGAGCCTAACTCGTTGAGCGGAGGACACCTGCGCCAGCCCGAAACCTCGCCCTCGCCATTGCAATCGCAGAAGCCAGGCGCGGCAGCGGGACCGAGGCGTCCCTAGTCGCGTAGCGCCCGGATGTGAAGGAACATCGGGACACGCTGCCAGCGATGCTGTCGCGGCCGCCTGATCGCCGCGTCGGGCATGGGGTGCTCTCGCAGCCGCTCGACCAGTAACCCCGCGGCGGCGAGCGCCTCAAAGTAGTCCTCGAGCGGGTGGTGCCGGCTGGCGAACGTCACGGCGAGCCCGTCGCGCTCGAGCTCGTCGGTGTAGTGGAAGGGCTCGAGGTAGGCGCCCGAGATGACAAAGGGGCTGTCGGCTCCCTCGCCGGCGAAGGAGCCGGCGGAGTTGAGCGGATGAACGATCGCCAGACAGAGGCGACCGCCCGGCTCGAGCACGCGCGCCGCTTCTCGGACCGCGCCTGGCATGTCGTCCATGTCCTGCAACGACATGAAGGCGATCGCCAGATCGGCGACCGCGTCAGCGAGCGGCAGCTTCGCCGCGTCTGCGAGGTGGACCTCGATCGCGGCGTCGGCCTGCCGTGCGTTGGCGACCATGGTCGGCGACGAGTCGACGGCAACGATCGTGTGGCCGAGCGCCTTCAGGTCGCGGGAGAGCCGACCCTCCCCGCAGCCGATGTCGAGCGTCAGGCGCCCGGGCGGGGGGACGATCTCGAGGAACTGATCCCTGTGAAAGCGCCAGTAGCTGTCGTGCATCGGCGCGTGCCCACGCGATGAAGCCCGGTGCGGCCCTCTCCCAAGCTCCGGAAAGGGCGTGCCCCTCTCCTGGAGGGCTGGCTCCCGCTTCCGACACCGAGCGAGTGTAGATCGGCCGCGCCATACATCCGGTAGGGTTCAGCCACTCGCGTGCCCGTTCGGCGCGCCCCTGCCTCAACGTCGGGAGACGCCCATGAACACCCGCATGATCGCCATCATCGCCCTCGTCATCGCTGTCGTGGTCTTGATCGTTCTGCTCACCTGATCGCCGCGGCCGGCGAATCGTCAGATGTATCGAGGGGGGCAGGGCCAGGCCGGCATGGCGCTCTAGATCGCTCGGAGGGCTTCAGCAAGCCAAGCCCGTCGTAGTGGTGAAGCGCGCCCACGCTGAGACCGGTCTGCTAGGCGAGGTCCCCGATCTGCCAGCGCCGAGCCCACGAGTCGCCGACGCCTCCGCGCCCTCGCTGTGCGCGGTGTCGGGGTATTATCCACGGGGCAAGAGCGAGGTTGTCGACCGGAACCGGCGTGCTCAAGCCGCCGCCTTGCGCGCTCACACGACCACGGAGATCCTCGCGTGAATCGCCTTCGCCCAACTCTGATCGCCTTCGTGGCGGTGGCCGTGCTCGTGTTGACCGCGCTCGCCTGGGGGGTCTCGGACCGAGACGAGGACGCGGATGCACCTCGCCGGCAGGCGGACGCGTCGCGCGCCGGGCCCGGTGCCCCCCGCTCCCCGGACGCCGCTAGGCGAGCGGGGCGGGGACCGGGGTCGCCCGAGGGCGTCTATGCCCACACCGGCGCGGGGATGCTGAGCCCGGCCGTGAAGGGTCAGCTCGAGCGCATCTACGTGCCCAACTCCGAGGCCGACACCGTCAGCGTGATCGATCCAGGGAGGGCCAAGGTGGTCGACAGCTTCCCGGTGGCCGATCTGCCGCACCACATCACCCCGTCGTATGACATGAAGACGTTCTATGTCAACAACACCAGCGGGAACAGCCTGACTCCGATCGACCCGCGCACCGCGCGCCCGAACGGCCGCCCGATCCCGGTGGATGACCCCTACAACCTTTACTTCACCCCGGGTGGGCGCTCCGCGATCGTGGTGGCGGAGCGGCTCCAGCGGCTTGACTTCCGCCACCCGAAGACCTGGAAGCTCCAGAAGTCGGTTCCGGCGGGCTGCGCGGGCGTCGACCACATGGACTTCACCGCGGACGGCCGCCGCGCCGTCACGAGCTGCGAGTTCGACGGCACGTTGCTCCTGGTCGACGTGCCTGGCAAGAAGGTCATCGAGCGCCTCAGCCTCGATCACCCCGGCGCGAAGCCCGTCGACGTGCGCCTCTCGCCAGACGGCGAGCTCTTCTACGTTGCCGACGAGGTGGCAAACGGCGTCTGGAAGATCGACGCCCGGAAGTTCCGCGTCAAGGGCTTCATCGCCACCGGCCGCGGCACCCACGGCCTCTACCCCAGCCGCGACGCAGGCGTCATGTACGCCACCAACCGCCTTGCCGGCACCGTCTCGGTGATCGACTTCGACACCGGCAAGGTGTCCGAGACCTGGCGGCTGCCCGGCGGCGGCAGCCCCGACATGGGCGGCGTCTCCGCGGACGGCAAGCTGCTGTGGCTGAGCGGTCGTTACCACGCCGAGGTCTACGCGATCGACACGGGCAACGGTCGCCTGCGCGCCCGGATTCCGGTGGCCGCGGGCGCACACGGGATGCTCGTCTGGCCCCAGCCCGGCCGCTACTCCCTCGGGCACACGGGAAACATGCGCTGAGCCGGTTCTCGCAGGCGGCTGATTCCGCAACCGTCCCCCGGGTACGCCTATGGGATGAGAATGGCAACCCCGGTCGCGGCGGCGATCCTCTGGATCGCCTTCGCCCTCCTATCGCCGGCGTCGGCAGCGGCGCTCCAGAGCTCTCTCTCCCAGGCGGCGGAGGCTCTTCGCGCCGACACGGTGTTCGTCGCCCCGGGGGCGGAGGACGCCCTCTCTCCGGAAGAGGCCGATCGCCTGCGTGCCAGGATCCGAGCGGCCGGTGCCGGACCGATCCGCATCGCGGTGCTGTCCGAGCAGGCGCTCGACGCGGCGGGCGGCGACGCCGGTGCCGCCCTGCGGAGGATCGCGCTCGACGTGCGCGAGCCCGGTACTTACGCGGTGATCGTGGGCTCGCAGTTCCGCGCCGGGGCCACCGGCGGCGTCCTGCCGCAGGGGGAGGCGGGCCGGCTGGCCACGGAGGCCTTCGAGGCGCGGCGCTCGCAGGGTGTCGATGCCGTCCTTGCCGACTTCGTCGAGCGCGTGGCCGACGAGCGCCGTGCGGGCGAGGCGGGAGGCCGTGGCGGCCGCGATGGGGGTGGAGGGGGAGGCGGTGGCTTCCTCCTTCTGCTCCTCGGGATCCCGTTGGCGATCTTCGGCGTCAGCCGCATGCGCCGCCGTCGCGCGGAGCGCGCACAGCTTGCCGAAGTCAAGGAGTTCGCACGCGATGATCTGGTGGCGCTGGGGGATGACATCCGCGCACTCGACCTCGATGTGGAGATGCCGGACGTCGATCCGGCCGCCAAGAGGGACTACGCGCGCGCGGTCGAGTGCTATACGGCCGCCGACGAGGCCTGGGACCGCGCCCGGCGCGCGGAGGACATGGAGCACGTGACCTCAGCGCTCGAGGAGGGGCGCTACGCGATGACGGCCGCCCGCGCACGCCTGGAGGGAACGCCCGTGCCCGAGCGCCGCCCGCCCTGCTTCTTCGACCCGCGCCACGGCCCCTCTACCACCGACGCCGAGTGGGCGCCCGCGGGGGGCGCTCCGCGCCCGGTCCCGGTGTGCGCCGCCGACGCCCAGCGGCTCGAGGACGGGCTCGATCCGGACGTGCGCCAGGTCACCGTGGCCGGACAGGCCACGCCCTACTGGAACGCGGGCCCGGCCTACATGCCCTGGGCCGGCGGTTTCTTCGGCGGCGGGCTGCTCCCGGGGCTCTTCGTCGGCTCGATGCTGGGCGGCGGCCTCGGGCTCTTCGGCGGTCTCACCGCCGACGCCTTCGCTGACGATTTCGGCGGTGGCGACACGGCCGGGAGCGGAGACTTCGGGGACTTCGGCGGGGGCGACTTCGGCGGAGGAGACTTCGGCGGGGGCGACTTCGGCGGCGGGGACTTCTGAGCCCGAGCGGGCCCGGCCACTCTTCATGCGCTGTCCCCGGAACCGGTTTCCGGACGGGGGGTGATTGGGCATGTCGTTACGGCGAGCGGGACGCCAGGAGCCGCAAGGCCCACCTGCCTGTAACCAGCCCCCATTCTTTCCAGAACGCAGCACCCCACTCTTTCCAGAACGAAGGAAGGCCAGACATGACGGACCCCGACAGGGAGCAGACCACGGGAGGCCCCTTGGGCAAGCTCGCGGGCCGCGCCAAGGAGGCCGCCGGATCGGCGCTCGGCAAGGAGGACCTGGCCCGGGAGGGCCGGCTCCAGCAGGCCCAGGCGGAAGCCGAGCAGGAGGCCGACGCAGAGGCCGCCGAGGCAAGCCAGCGCGAGGCCGAGGCCGAGCTCGAGGACGAGAAGGCCCAGACGGAGATCGAGCGCGAGGGCCTGCGCAACGAGCTGGAGGCCAAGGCGCGCGAGGAAGCCGCCGAGCGCGATCGCCACGAGGTCGAGCTCGAGGCAGAAGCCCGCGCCCGACGGCAGGAGACCGCCGCAGAGCTCGAGCGCCGGGTGGATGAGTCCGCGGCCGATGTAGAGGAGAAGGAGGCCCTCGCTCAAGCCGAGGCCGAGGCCGAGACCGCCCGCCGGCTCGAGCAGGAGGCCCGTAGGGCCGAACAGAGAGCCGACCTGAAAGACCCAGAGGAGAACTGACCCATGCTTCGCACGATCTCAAGGGCCGCGATCGGCGGCTATCTAACAGCGATCAGGCTGCCCGTCGAAGGTGTGCTGCAGCTCACAAGGGGCGGTGAGTCGATGACCGTGGGTCTCGACCGCGCCGAGGCCACCGTGCGTGGCCTGGCCGGACAGGCGCTGGGTGACGAGGTCCTGATCGACGACGCCGTTCGCCGCCGCGAGGCCGCCGACGAGCGCGAGCGCGCGCTGCGGCTACGGGCAGAGGCCGCTCGCCATGCCGAGCGTGCCGAAGAGCGGGCGGCGGAGGGCCAGGAGGAGGCCGACCGCACGCGCGTCCGGGCTGCCGAGGACGCGGAGCGGCAGCGAACGGAGGCACGGGAGCGCGAGGAGGCTGAGAGGAAACGCGCGGAGGAGGTAGCTCGGGAGCGGCGCGAGGCCGCCTCGAAGGCAGCCGCCCGGCGGCAGGAGTCGATCGAGGAGCGCGCCAAGCGCGTCAGGCTCGAGAACCTCGGCACGAGGTCGGCGGCGCTCCAGGAGAGGGAGGAGGCGCTCACGGCACGGGACGAGGCCCGGCGGCTGCGCGAGGCGGCCTCCAAGGCTAAGGCCGACCGTAAGGCGGAGCGCAGCTAAGTTCGCATGGGGCGTCCCTCCGCGGTGTGAGCGGTTCCGCGCCCGGATCGGACCTGAGTGGCGCCCCCCGGGCCGAATCCGGGGTATGTTGCCCTCGCGCTAACTAGATGCATGTAACATGCACCAGGGACCCACCAGGGGTGCGAGGTGTAGGTCTGGCGTCCCAGGTCAAAGCCGAGCGGGGAGGAAGCGGAGCGAGATGGCCCATAACAGCAGCGCAGGCAGATCAAACGGTGCGATAGCCCTCCCGGAGAGAGCTCCCAACCGCATCGCGCCCGACGAGAACGTTCACGTCTTCTGGCTCAACGGCATGGGCTGTGAGGGCTGCTCGATCTCCTTTGCCGGCGCCAGCAATCCCGCGATGGAGCAGTTCCAGTGGGGAACCCTGCCGGGCATCCCCAAGGTCATCCTCCATCATCCGATGTTCTCCGAGCACTCGGGCGACGCCTTCACCGAGCCGTACCGCCAGGCGGCGGCCGGCAGGCTCGGGGCGCCTTACATCGTGGTTCTCGACGGCTCTGTCCCCGACGATGAGGCACTGCCCTCCGCCGAGGGCTACTTCTCGGCGATGGGCGCCGGCGGCATCTCCTCCCACACTGGGTCCGACCGGCCGGACCGGGTGACCGAGTGGCTCTATCGGCTTGCGCCTGGTGCGCTTGCCACGATGGCGATGGGCACCTGCGCGAGCTGGGGCGGCATCCCGGCCGCCGCCGGAAACATCACCGGCTCAATGAGCCTGATGGACTTCCTGGGTGGCAACTACCGCTCGTCGTGGAACATTCCGGTGATCAACGTGCCGGGCTGCGCTCCCGTGGGCGACAACTTCACCGAGACCCTCGCCGGCCTCCTGCACTGGGCGGCCGGCATCGGACCGCCACCCGAGTTCGACGAGCTGGGCCGTCCCGCTTGGCAGTTCGGCGAAACCGTGCACCGCCACTGTCCGAAGGCCGGCTACTACGAGGAGGGCGTGTTCGCCGAGGCGCCCGGTGACAACATGTGCCTCGTCGAGATCGGCTGCTGGGGCCCGGTCGTCCAGTGCAACATCGTCGAGCGCGGCGCCGTCAACCACATGGGCGGCTGCATGGTCGCGGGCGGGGCCTGCATCGGTTGCACGATGCCGGGCTTCCCCGACAAGTACGCACCCTTCCACAAGCCCCCGCCAGGGTCGGCCATCTCCGGCGGCATCTCCAAGGTCTACGGCGGTGCGATCCGGCGGCTTCGCAGGATGTCGATGAAGACAGGCAACCGCGAGCCCCTGTGGGACAACGCCGACGAGGTCCCCAGCGCGTGGGCGGGCGCCGTCGGCCCCCGCTCGGGGACCGACAGGTTCGCCGCCTACTTCTACAAGAAGCTCCAGTACAACGGCACCGTCCACCACGGCAACCGGTACAAGAAGCAGCCCCTGCCAAAGAGCCGCGACATCCTCACGCAGAAGGGGATCGACCACACTCAGAGCGTTGACGTCCTGAGAGAGCGGTCCCTACCTCGGGAGGAGATCTGATGGCGTACAGGCTTGAGACACCCAGGGAAGGTGGCGGCCTGAGCGGCACCCGCCAGGTCAACTTCGATCCCGTCGTCCGGGTGGCCGGGGCGCTCGCCCTGCACACGACCATCGATCACGACCGGGGGGAGGTAGTGGACGCCTCGGTGCTCGGCACTCTGTTCCGCGGCTACGAGACCATCCTCCAGGGCCGAGACGCGCGCGACGCGATCTTTATCGCGAGCCGTATCTGCGGGGTGTGCGGCAGCTCCCACGCCGCAACCGCCGCCAACGCGATCGAGATGGCGTTCGACATCCAGGCCCCGCCGATGGCTGTGGCAGCACGCAACCTGCTGCTTGCCACGGAGTGCCTCTACTCCCATGCGCACCATCTGTTCGTGCTCGCCGGCCCGGACTACTCCGAGCCGGTCGTGAAGGCCACGAACCCGGAGCTCTGGGCGCGCGCCGAGGGCACACTCGCCCGCGGTGTTGCCACGCACGGCTACGAGCGGATCTCGGACATCATGACCGGGCTCACGCGCGTCAGTGGTGAGCTGTACGCAGAGGCGCTCTACATGACCCGCATCGCACGCGAGGGCTACGTGATCATCGGCGGGAAGTACCCGCACCCCCAGACCACGGTGCCGGGCGGGATCAGCTCGCTGATCGACACCTCGGACATGAACATCTACATGCTGCGGGTCGTCAAGTTCTTCGACTACGGCCGCAAGGTCGCGGCCGTCTGGGACGACATCATCGACTTCTTCTATGAGGCCAACCCCCGCTACCGCGAGGTCGGTGCGCGAGCGCCCAACCTGATCGACAACGGTCATTTCGACGACCCGTGGGCATACGACGCCCTCTACGAGAACGCCTCCCGCTGGGGTGAGGCGCGGTGGGCCACACCCGGCGCGGTCGTGGACGGCAGGCTCGTCACCACCGACCTGCAGCGGCTGCACGGTGGCACCGAGGAGTTCGTCGACCATTCCTTCTACGAGAACTGGTCGGGCGGCGGGGCCTCTGGCGATACCTCGCTCTCGGCCAACCATGCCTGGAACAAGGAGACGATCCCCGCTCCGGGCTCGCCCAGCTCCTCCAAGTACTCGTGGTGCACGGCCGCCCGCTGGGACCGCCACGCCATGGAGGGCGGCGGCTACGCGCGGCTATGGATCACCTCCGTGGCCAACAAGTCGCCGCACCGCATGTTCTGCGAGCCGACGGGAAGCGGCATGAGGTTCTCGATCCCGCAGGCCTCACTGCCCGCCACCGAGCTCGAGTGGAGGGTGCCGCAGTCCTGGGGCGCCCTCGAGCGCAACCGCGCCAACGCCTACTCCCTCGTCCACACCGCTCTCATCTCCTACGACCTCGTGCTGATGTGCCTGGACCTCCTCCGCAAGGGAGAAGGGCGCATCTCCACTGAGTTCCGGATCCCCAAGGACTCACGCGAGGGCATGGGCCTAGGCGGCTCGCCTCGTGGCCTCGTCAACCACCACATGACGATGGACAAGGGGCAGATCGAGAGCTACCAGGTGGTCACCCACTCCACGTTCTCCGCGTCTCCGAGGGACGGGAGCGGGCAGCCCGGACCGATCGAGCAGGCCGTGATCGGGACGCCGCTCTTGAGCGCCCCGGGGGACGAGAGTTACATCGACGTCCTGCGGGCGGTGCGCAGCTTCGACCCGTGCATGCCCTGCGCCACGCAGTAGTCGGCCCCCCGCAGGACTGAAGAGAAGAAGGAACCCTCCGGCAGCGTGCGGCCGGGGCACACGCACGCCTACTCTGCAGGAGTGTCCTACTTCACCGCCGTGCGGCTCTTCTCGATCTTCGAGCTGTGCCTCTTCTCCGCGCTCCTCGCGGTGGCCATCGGCGGCTGGAGCGAGCACGCCGAGCTGGTCCTCGGATGGTCGCACGGGGTGGGATGGATCCTCCTTTGCGTGGCTGTCGCGGTCGGCTGTCGCCGGCGGGTCTTCCCGTGGCCTCTGCTGGCCGCCTCCGTCTCGCCCCTCGGGCCGGTCGGCAGCACGCTGGGAATCGAGCTGCTCAGCCGTCGCCGCCGCCAGGCCACGCCCGCTGGATAGCCGCCGCCATGTTCCCGCTCAACCTGCCGAATCTCCTCACCCTGCTGCGAATCCTGCTCGTGCCGGTGGTCGTGGTGGCGCTCACCGAGGAGATCGAGCACGGCCCCGCGATCGCAGCGGCGGTGTTCGTGCTGGCGGCGCTCACCGACGGCCTGGACGGGTACATAGCCCGCCGGTCGCGGGCGGCGATCACCACCTTCGGCAAGGTCATGGACCCGGTTGCGGACAAGCTCCTCATCGCCGCGGCGCTGATGGCCCTCGTGAGCCTCGACCGTGTGGCGGCCTGGGTGGCCATGCTGATCATCGCCCGCGAGTTCGCGGTAAGCGGCCTTCGCATCGCCGCCGGCCAGCAGGGCGTCGTCATTCCGGCGAGTGCGCTCGGGAAGGTAAAGACCATGGTCCAGTCGGCCGCCGTGCTGGCCCTCATCGCCGCGCCCAACGAGGATGCCCTGTGGGTCCTGGCGCTGGTCTACGCGATGGTGCTCGTAACCGTCGTCTCCGCGGCGGACTACTTCCTCAACTTCCGTCGCAGGCTCGAGGAGATGGCCGGCGTGACGCAGGTGGCGCCGCCGCCCGCCGGCGAGAACCGCTGAAGGGCCGGTGCTAGGAGGGCTCGACCTCGGCGCACGCGCCGGCCAGCCGCTCCACGAGCTCGTCTCGCGAGGCGCCCCGCAGGTACAGCGCACGGTCCATGAGCCGGTCGTAGACCTCGAACAGCGCGAACAGCAGGTCTGCGGTGCAGACCACGGGGGCGCCACGCTCGGTCGCGTACTCGCAGGCACGCCTGACCACCCTGTCGACGGCCTCGTCGTCGAGCGGTGGGGAACTCGCCGGCGTGCCCCTCACGGGCTCGGAGCCCGTCATGAGGGGGGCTTCGCCCACGCCGAGCGCCTGAAGCGCACAGCCGACCTGGCCGTGCAGCCTCAGCGCGCGCAGCCAGCGCTCGGCCTGGTCCTCCGCCGAATGTGAGAAAGACATGGCCGTCCCGGCCAAGGCGGCCACGAGCGCCGCATCCTGGGAGAGTTGGATGTTGTGACCTCGTGCCATCGCGGTGGGCTTGTATCGGGCCCCTCCCCGCTCCTCGTGAGACACCAAGCTCGGCCTGGCCGGAAAGGCCACCCGCTGATGCCTCCAAGCGGTCCTTCATCGAGCAGCTGAAGACGAGGGCAAGCAGCCCCTCGTTAGCCGCGGCGGCGCCGGTGGCTCAGCCTGGAGGGGGCGCGTCCTCGAGCCACTCGCGCATCGTGACGTGGCGTCGCGTGCTGACCTCGTCGTGCAGCTCTCGGCTGAGCTCGCCCATCAGGCCGTGGCGCTCCGCGACGACGTTATGACGGTGAATCGTCTCGAGATTCTCCTGGCGCGCCATCAGGAATGCGTCATCGCCGAGCCCGCCGAAGGCATCCACTCCCATCCGCACCATCTCCCGGACGCAGTCCTCCACGAAGCGTGGCCGCATGTGGGCCTTCTCGACCACGTCCACCTCGTCGGGGCGCTTCAGCAACTCGTATATCTCGGAGCTCATCGAACGCTCCACGATGCCAAGGAGCGTCTCGGCCTCGATCTCAGCGGCGCACCCCTCGGGACAGCCCACGTGTAGGCGCCCGATGCCTCGCTGGTTGTGCGTGGCAACTGGAACGCTGTCGAAGATCCGCTCGATCTCCGCCTCGCCAAAGCCCTCGGCCTCGAGCCGCTCGCGCGAGTTGGAGATCACCATCTCCTGCGCGCAGGGGCAGGCGGTCATGCCGTGCGCCTCCACGCCGACCACTCGGCGCGTACCCATTGCTGAGGCCACCGCGGAGCCGAACAGCGTGTAGATCTCCTGAGTTGGGGAGCCCGAGACCGGTGCGTGCTTCTGCTCGGGATAGCGCGCGGCGATCGTTACCTCCGCCCGCAGCCCGTCCTGTCGGTCGCGCACCCGCTCGGCGATGTGCTGAGCCAGGGTCTCTGCCTTGAAGGCCTCCTTGAGGACGATCTCGTCGATCGCCTCGTTGATGACCTCCTCGAAGCGCGACATGTGCGCGCCCTTCTGAAGCGGACCGAGGTCGACGAAGCACTCGAGTTTTGCGTAAAAGAGCTGCGCGGGGCCGTTCGGCCGGATCCGCACGACCTTCTCGACGTTCGTGACCCCAACCCGGGAGAGGCTCGAATATGAGCCGGGGCGGCGGGCCTGAACGTCCTCGTGGGGTTGGGCGGTGACATCGCTCATCGGCCTCCAGACGATACTGGGGAAGCTGCCTTCCCCAGCGTGAGCGGGAGGTCATGGAGATGCGCTACGGCCTCATGGGCCATCAGGCTCGCACCCTCGAGGAGGTCGGACGAGCCTTCGGGGTGACCCGCGAGCGGATCCGCCAGATCGAGACCAACACTCTCAAGAAGCCCGAATGCCTGCCCGGGGCGCAGCGCCTGAGGGACGCTTCGTAGCCTCCGTCTACAATCGCTCCCTGCTCTGGCGGGATGTCCGAGTGGTTAAAGGAGACCGGCTGTAAACCGGTTGGCTAAGCCTACGCAGGTTCGAATCCTGCTCCCGCCATTCGCCAGCGGGCCGCCAAGACCAGGGCCCGGCTACGCTCTCACCTTCCGTGCACCCGTGACGCACGGCGGTCTCCCGCCGCGTCGAGCGGCGTCGGATCCTCCGGGGCAGGCCAGCGTTTGCCCCCTCGGAGCACCGGGAACAAGAGGGCGCGTTGCCCCCTTGTGACGATCCCGAGCTCCGGGGCTACACTCAGCACACGACGGTTGAC
>JAUJNT010000002.1:387185-389628 GCA_030448005.1 Thermoleophilaceae bacterium | reverse complement strand
ATCGGCGCGCTTGTCGTGCTGGTGTCAGGCGTGTCCTTGGCTTGGGCTTGCGTCCCGCAGGGCGGCCTGACTCTCAACCCCGCGAGCGGGCCGGCGGGTAGCACGGTCAGCGCGACTGCGAGCGGGTTCCCACCCGGCTACGACGTCAGGATCACGTGGGGGTCCCCGACGGGCCCTGAGCTCGCGAAGGGCGGGGGACCGACGTTCACTGGGCCGATCACCATCCCTCCCGACGCTGCTCCCGGCCCCCACATGATCGTAGCCGTGTCGACACAGCCCGAACACGGCATCCACACCCAAACTACGGCTGCCTTCACGGTCCCCGGAGGCTCCACGACGCCCCCCGGTGAAACCCCGCCGGGCACCACCCCTCCTTCGACCGGCCCGCCTTCGACCGCTTCACCCGTCTCCGATGGGTTCGGGAATCCCGTGGCCCCGATCGTGCCGGCCCCCGGGGGCAAGACGATCACCGGCACGCCAGGTAACGACAGGCTCGTGGGCACGCCGTTCAACGACACGATCAACTGCGGCGCCGGTAACGACCGCGTCAGCGGCGGAGGCGGCAACGACGTCATCAGCTGCGGCGCCGGGCGTGACCGCGTGGACGGTGGGGCCGGTGACGACAGCGTCAGCGGCGGCGCCGGCAACGACAGCCTCGCCGGCGGCTCGGGCGCCGACCGGCTCTCGGGTGGGTCCGGCAAGGACAAGCTCTCGGGCGGGTCGGGCAGCGACCGTCTGCTCGGCGGAGCCGGCAACGACACCCTCAAGGGCAATGCCGGCAGGGATCGACTGTTCGGAAACGGCGGCGCGGACCTGCTGTTCCGCGGGGGCACCGATCGCCTCTTCGGGGGCAGCGGCAAGAACCGCATCATCGGCTAGAGAACGGTGTTAGGCGTCGTTTGCCCTTCCGGGACTTGAAAAGGACTTCAACGTGACCAGTCGGATGATTCGCCGTGGCATGCTCGTAGCGCTCGCAGCGCTCATCGTTGCCGTCGTGCCGGCGCTGGCCGCGGTTCGCAAGGCCCCCAGCAGGGGCTCGGTCACGGCTGTCCACCGGCCCGACCTCAAGCCCAACCGCGATCTCGGCCAGCGCGACGATCTACGCTGGGCGCGTAGCACGACCAGGATCAAGTCCGGCGGCGCGCTGACGCTGAGGAACCTGACGCGCGGCCCGACGCCTCAGACGCCTGATACGCCAAACGAGATACACAACTTCTCGATCGTCGCGTCGCGTCAGGTTCCGCGCACGCAGCTGCAAGCGCTCGACTGCCGCATCTGCAAGGCGATCAACGCGAGGCACAACTTCGACGACACCACCGGGCAGCCCAGGATCGCTGTCGTGAACAGGGGTCGCAAGGGCATCGACCGGCCGGGGGACTCTGTGGCCTTCTCCGGTACGCGCAAGGCCAGGGTCACGGCCAAGCCGGGGCGCACGCTCCGCTTCATCTGCGCTATTCATCCCCATATGCAGGGCAAGCTCGAGGTCGGTAGGTAGGTCCCACAGCCGTGCCCTTCCGACGAGCGCTCACGATCCTGGCATTGGCGGCTGGGCTGCTGCTCCCCGCCGCGCCTGCCTCGGGCAAGGTGCGCCACGTATGGGTGGCGGCGGTGCCGACCACCTTCGACATCATCCCCAACGGCAGGAACGCGGTCGAGGGCGGTCGCTTCGACGACTCGCAGCGAATCTTCCCCACGATCGTCTACCGCCGCTACACCAAGGGCTGGCGCAGGCCGGTGCGCAACTCCCCGCGCGCGAACGTCGATCACGACGCCATACCAGGGCCCCTCATACGAGCGCAGGTGGGTGATCGAATCCTCGTGCACTTCAAGAACAAGGACACCCTCTTCCGGCGCGGGCACTCGATGCACTTCCACGGGGTCAAGTACCGGCCTGACTCCGACGGCGCCTTCCTGCCCGGCTTCTCGGGACCCGACGGCGACGTGCGGCCGGGGCGCAGCTGGACCTACCGCCTGCGAGCGGTGCGCAGGTCGGTCGGGGTCTGGCCCTACCACGACCATGCGACCTCGATGCATGAATCGATCGTCGGTGGGATGTACGGGATGCTCTCGATCCGCGGCAAGAAGGAGCGCCTGCCAGACCGCGAGTTCGTCGTGGTCTTCGCGCCATCGATGAGCAACGGGCTCCAGTCGATCAACAGCCGCTCGTTCGTCGGCAACACGCCTGTGTTCAAGGCGCGGGTGGGAGAGCTCGTCCAGTGGGATGTCATGGCGATGGGATCCGAGCACCACACCTTCCACGTCCATGGGCACCGTTGGCTCAACGGCCGCAGACCCGAGGACACCCGCACGCTGGGACCGGCGGAGAGCTTCAGAGTGCGCTATAGGGAGGACGCCCCCGGCACGTGGTTCTACCACTGCCATGTGGAGGACCACATGGCCCGCGGGATGATCGGTATCTACCGGGTCCGGCGACGATGATGCG
>JAUJNT010000002.1:310199-387085 GCA_030448005.1 Thermoleophilaceae bacterium | reverse complement strand
GGCGCGTACCCCTACTTCTGCAGGATCCATCCGACGATGCAGGGCACGGTGGACGTGCGCGCGCTGTTGCTGAAGGGACCCACCGCGGCGGTGGCCGGCGGAACCCAGCTCGAGCTCGCGGGCCGCGCGATCCCCGGGGTGGACTCCGTGACGATTCAGGAGGATCGCGGTTCGGGCTTCAGCACGATTTCGGGCGCCACCGTGGCCGCCGGGAAGTTCCACGTGCTCGTGCGGCCACAGGCGAGCACGACCTACCGTGCGGTCGCGGGTCCGCACGTGAGCCCCTCGGTGCGCGTGGTCGTAGGGCGCCCGCTTGCGCTGGCAGCTCGCCGGCGCGGGCGAAGGAGCGTACGAGTGACGGCGAAGGCGCTGCCTCCCCAGCCTGGATCGAAGGTGGTCCTGCAGGCCTGGCTCAAGGAGCGGTTCGGATGGTGGCCGGTGGCGCGCGGGCAGCTCGACCGCTCATCGCGGGCGCACTTCACGGTGCGTCTGCGCCGCCGCGGGCGGCGACTGAGGGTGGTGCTCACCGAGCCCGACGGCCTGACTTCAAGGGGCGTGAGCAACGTGGTTCGCATAAGGCGCGCGCCCGGCAGAGGGACCTGACGTAATTGCGATCGCAAGCTAGACTCGCCGAGGAGGCTATCTGCAGGTGATCGAAAGGGGCAGTCCGTTGTCACGCCGTGTCGTCTTCGGAATCGTTGGGATGCTCGGTGTCGTCCTGGCGTCCGTGTCGCTTGCGTGGGCCTGTGTGCCCCAGGGCTCACTGAGCCTCACGCCGACCAGCGGGCCCGGCGGTAGCACCGTCACGGCCAAAGTCAGCGGATTCCCGGCCGACTCGACCGTAGAGATCCGATGGGGCTCGAGGACCGGCGCAGTGCTTCACACCGGAACCGGACCGAGCTTCTCTGCCCCGATTACCATCCCATCCGCCGCTCCGGGGGTCCACTACGTGAGCGCCTCGATGGCGGGTGAGCACCAGGACCACAGCGCGACGGTCGCGGCATTCCAGATCACCGCGCCGGCGGGCGTGCCGGTCCCGGGGGGGACGGGCCCGGGGGGCACGACGCCGCCGGCCGGTGGCAAGGCGATCACCGGCACGATAGGCAATGACAGGCTCGTGGGCACGCCGTTCGATGACGTGATCACGTGCGGCGCCGGGAACGATCGCGTGCTCGGCGGCGGCGGGAACGACGTGATCGACTGCGGCTCCGGCAACGACCGCGTGGACGGCGGTTCGGGCAGTGACCGGATCCTCGGCGGCAACGGAATCGATGTGCTGAAGGGCGGCGATCACAACGACCGCCTCGTGGGGGGCTCGAGCAACGATCGGCTCGCGGGCGGGTCGGGCAACGACCGCCTGCTCGGTGGTCGGGGCAACGACCGCCTGCGCGGGGACAACGGCAGGGACCGTCTCTACGGCGAGAGCGGTCGCGACCTGCTCTTCCGCTCCGGCACGGATCGGCTCTTCGGCGGCCGCGGAAGGGATCGCATGGTCGGCAAGACGGGGCCGTCGGATGACGGCCATGGCCACCGCCACTAGCGCCGCCGGCTGAGCTGAAAGTACAGGGCGTCCGCTGTTCTCGTCCTCGGGTGATGACGGTTGGCTGCGCCTACGCAGGTCCGATCGTGCTCCCGCCCCCGAACACTCGTTAGGCTGGCCACAAGCGCCCTCTTAGCTCAGTTGGTAGAGCACTTCCATGGTAAGGAAGGGGTCTCCGGTTCGAGTCCGGAAGAGGGCTTGGCTCTAGAAAGGGAACTCCGGGTCTAGCGCCGGTCTCAGAAAGGCCGGTCGCCCAACATTCTCCCCCACAGGGGGAGTAGGGCTTCGGGGCTTGGGCGTCCACACACGCAAGCGCGCCAAGGGTCGCGTCGCCTACGAGGTCACGTGGCGCGACGCCGCCGGCGAAGGAGAGGCGGATCCGACGCTGACGGTGCTCGGTCTGATCGTTGGTGGGCTCGGTTGGCTCAATCCAAGAGTAGGACTGCTTTTCCGGCGAGGCGGCGGTCGAGTAGCGCCTCGATCGGGTCGGCAGCACCCTTCCAGCTTGTCTCCAGGGCGATCTGGGGATCCAGCCGGTCGTGCTCGACGAGTTCGGCGAGTGTGCGGAGATCCTGTGCTCCGCTGCCGTGTTTGGCGAGATCGGTAAAGATCAGGAAGGCATGCAGGCTGGCGCCCGATGCCTGCCCATAGAAGTCACTGACCTGGAAGGTCGTCGGCTCGCGCGAGGAGTTGCCAAAGGAGACGATCGTGCCGCCCGGGGCGATCCGCGCCAGGCCAGCGGCGAGCGAGGCTCCACCGACGGACTCGAGTACGAGGTCGAAGCGCGGGCCGTCGGGTTCGAAGCCGACGACGATCTCCTCGGCGCCGAGCTCGGTGAGGCCCTCGCCGCGTTGTGGATTGCCGACTACCGCCGTGACGTGAGCGCCGGCGCGGTTGGCGAGCTGGACGGCAAAGCGCCCGACGCCGCCGCTGGCACCCGTGACCAGCACCCGCTTCCCAAGCGCGAGGCCCCCTCTGGCAAGAGTCCGGTAGGCGGTCAGCCCGGCGACAGGCAACGCGGCTGCCGCCGTGAAGGACACCCCCTCTGGAAGCTCGGCGAGCGTCTCTGCCGGAGCGCAGGCCCGTTGTGCCCACCCCCCTGAACGCACCAATCCGACGACGCGTGCGCCGGCGGGCGGGCCGCTTCCATCGGTGGCGGACCGCGCCACCACACCAGCGAGATCCCAGCCCGGGACAGACCCCTCCTCCTGATCCGCCAGCCGCCGCACCTCACCCCGGTTAAGCGATACCGCCCGCACCTCCACAAGTGCCTCCCCGGGAGCAGGAGTGGGCTCCTCGACCTCGCCGATGGCGATATGACCACGAGCCGATCGACTGGCGACAAGGGCGCGCATTTCGACCTCCGATCATCGTCTACCGATCGAAAAGGTAGAAGAACGGGGCGCGACCAGGCCGCTCCGACGCCGAGCCGTCGGCTGAGGGCGTGGCAAAAGGCTGCGCAACTCGCCAGCGGCTCGAACCTACGTGTGGTGGCGTTCGCTTGCGTGTTCAAGGCGATGGACGTTCTTATGGCGATGGCCATCGCGGATCATCTCCACTGGTCGCCGGCTGGATGAATCGCGAATCGGTGTCCAGCGAGGCCAAGGGCTGATCCGTGCCCTTCGTAAGAGGCCTGGCCGGTCGACCTCGCAGGAGTTTGACGACACCTCCGAGGATACCGCTCTGGCCACCCACAAGAGCGAGGAGGACACGTCGATGTCGAGGCTGACGCCGTGGCGCGTCGAAAGCAGAAGTGAAGACGCTTCAGTCTCCGTCATGGCTTCCGGGCCGAGCGATGCAGCGCGCCGCGAGCTGGCTCGAGATCGACCTCGGCAGATCGAGCGCCTCAGCGATCCGCAGCCCGGCTCGCCAGAGCACGATGATTAGCCCGCGAGCCCGCTCGCCGTGGATGCCACTGCCTGCTTGGCGCATCACCGCGACGATCTCCTCGACCCGCGGCGGGTCGGCGGGATAGCTCATTCCCCTCGTTTCCCGGCGAGCGCAGGCCGGAAGCCGGCTTAGCGACGGACGTCTCCGCCGAGACGCCTCCTCTTCATGGGAAGGCGAAACTCTCGACGACGGTCGCGCTGAGTCAGCCGCCTAGGTCGTGTTCTGGGTTGGGTCAGAGCAGCTCCTCGACTCGGGCGACCTCGGCATCCAGGGCAGGGCCGGGGATCGGACCGGCTTCTTCGAACAGCCGGACCTGTATCGTCCGGCCGTCGACCTCCCACGTTCCGACCACCCTGCCCCCGGCGACTACCACAGGCGAGATCCAGCCTGCCGTCCGGCTGACTTCGACTCTGCGGGAGGGGGCGATGATCTCCTCGGCCTTGGTGCCCGGCCCGAGCACGTACTGGTCGAAGCCGGGGAGAAGGCGAACCGTCTGCGTCTGCGAGGTGTCGCCCAGGTCGTCGACATCCTCAGCCAGCAGGAAGGCCGGTTCGCCGTCGACCTCCACCGTGGCCAGCCGCCCGTCCAAGGCCGCAAACCAGCTCCGCAGCGTCGCGTTCTTGGAGGTCCCCCGCGTCAGCCAGGCGTCGAACCGCTCCGGGGAGGCCGGACCGTAGGCCCGCAGGTAGGCGGGAATCACGACCTGGGCCGCCTCATCCGGATCGGGCACCCCCGCCCACTCCGGCAGCCACTGGTCGGGCCGGGCGAAGCTGACCCGGTTGCCCTCAGAGGTGGCATGGCACAACCCGCCCTGCCACGCCACCGGCTTCAGCACGGTGCCCCACCCCGAGCGCAGCTCGGCCTCCAGCTCCGGGCGACCCAGCACCTCGCCCACCGCCGCGACCAACTCGTCGCGGCTGAGTACCTGACCGTCGAGGACCTGACCTACCGCCTCGACCAGCGCGACCATCTCGTCCGGGGCCACGCCGAAGGCCTTCTGCCAGCTGCCCTTCTCCCACGACCGGGCCGCTCCGACCAGCGAGAGGTAGGCACCGGCCTCGTCCGGAGTCAGCAGGTGGAGGGTGCCGCGCATGGCCCACGTTCGCATGAGCCGGCGCTCCTCCAGGGCCCGGTTCACGCTGTCGGCAGGCGAGTCTTGCTGGCGCACCCGCACGGCCAAGGCGGCCGCCGCCGGCACCTGGGCCTGGACACCGCAGAGCCGCCGGACGACGTCCACCACGTCGGCCTCACCCACCGGGTCCAGGAGGTGACGCCGCATCCGCCACGCGACCACCCGCGACCACGTGGTATGAAGTTGGGCAGCCACGCAGCCATTCTGCCCACGCCGAAAGCCGCGGCCGACCAACAGCACGACCGTCCACAGTGCAGCCGCCCTCCCATGAGGCAGGCGTCTGCGCGAAGACGCCCATCGCTACTAGTGCAACCGACGAAGAGCCGAAGGGTCGCGTCCCCCAACCGCTGTAAATAGCCGGGAGCCGTCAAGGCAACGGCGTAGGTTCCCTCAAGTCCAGCAAGACGATGAAGGAGGACCTACGCCGTGAGACGTACCGTACCGCCGTCGGCGGAGATTGAGGCGCAGATCGACCAGCTGCTTGCTGTTGGGGTCGGTGAGAACCCGCGCGAGTCGTTGTCGGAGCTCGCGAAGCTCGGTGCCAGGTTGATCATCCAGCGCGCGGTTGAGGAGGAGTTCGACGCGTGGCTTGGCAGGGCGCGCTATGAGCGCCGGCCGGACCCTCAGCAGCGGGGCCTTCGAAACGGCTATCGCCCGCGCAAGCTGCAGACTGCCGAGGGCGAGCTCGCAGTCGAGATCCCCCAAGTGCGCAGGGTGGCCGAGCCGTTTGTCTCGAGCTGTTCCCGCGCGGCACGAAATTGCTTCGTACCGAGCCGCTGCGGGCGATGGTGATCGGCGCGTTCGTCAGGGGCTTGTCGATGCGCGATGTCGAGTCGCTGTGCGAGCAGGCCGGGCTGGGAAAGCTGTCGAAGTCGACCGCATCGCGGATCTGCACCGAGCTGCGCGAGCGCTTTGAGGCGTTTAAGCGCCGCGACCTCTACGAGGTCCGCTTGGCGGCACTGTTCCTCGACGCGGTGTTTCTCTCGGTCCGTCCCGACGGACCGAAGGAGGGCGTGCTGGTCGGCTGGGGCTTCACCGATCAGGGCGAGCGCGTGCTGCTCTCAGTGATGCTCGGGATGCGCGAATCGCACGAGGACTGGCTTGAGCTCGGGCGCGACCTGATCGCCCGCGGCCTCGGCGCGCCGCTGCTGGTGGTCGCCGACGGCGCCCCCGGGTTGATCAAGGCGGTCGAGCAGTGCTGGCCTGCCTCAGATCGCCAGCACTGCGCCGTTCACCGCCTACGCAACCTGCTCGCAAAGCTGCCCGAGCGGGAGCGCGAGCGCGTCCGCGGCGCCTACTGGCAGGCGCTCGATGAGGCCACCGACGAACGCAAAGCAAAAGAGCGGCTCGAGGCGCTCGTCGACCAGCTCGACGTGGCCGGCTATACCGCCGCCGCGAGGTGCCTTCGCAACGACCTCGACGCGCTCGTAGTCCACCTGCGCTACCCGACGCGGCACCGCCGGCGCTGGAGAAGCACGAACCTGCTCGAGCGATCGCTCGGCGAGGTCAAGCGACGGACGAAGGTGATCGGCCGCTTCCCCGGCGAGACCAGCTGCCTGACGCTCGTCTGGGCCGTGCTTGACCTCTACATCACGAACGCGACCAACGGCATCAAGTTCACCCAGCTCGAGCGCCACACGCTCAAACGGATGCGATACGAGGGCAACCAAGAGACGATCCCCAAGGAGGTGAGCGCCGCATAGACTGACCGCCACCGGGAACCTGAGCCGCGGCGAAGTTACAGCAACTAAGGACGCGACCGCTCGAGGGGCTTGCTGCCGCTTTCGTCGAAGAGGAGCACCGTGGCGTTACCGCTTATGCGGCGAAGGAGGAGCGCCATCCAGCTCGGGGCGTCCTCCTCCTCGTGTAGAGGACCTGGCGGGACGAGCCGCTGTTACTCGATTGGCTGTATCAGCGCTTGGCTTCCTCGAGCAGGCAGTTCGTTAGTAGGCGCTGTCCTTTCGCTCGCGCCGCCCGTGCCGCATCCGGGTCGGCGCCGGGGGTGTGCCGGATGAGCCAGTCGCGTGCCTCCCCGAGGGAGAGTTCCGCGTGTTCGCCGAGTGCGACGGCCCCCTCGGGGAGCCCTTCGAGGCGTTCGAGATGCGCGGGTCCGAGTAGTTGATGGTGGAACGCGTCGAGCACGTGGTCGTGCCATCTCGAGTCGGCCCAGTGGATGCGGCCGTCGCCCTCGAGGTAGGCGGTGTACTCGTCGGTGAAGTGGTAGGGGGCCGCGAATGCCTCGAAGGTCGCGTCAATGCTCACGAACGCGTAGCAAAGCTCGGGGGCGACTCTTCGACAGAGAAGCTTGAGCGCTCCGATCGCGGCAAGCATCTCCGGTTCGGTGGCGGCGGGACCGCCGAACCCGACGGTGACGGTCGGCTCGTCGGCACCGAGGCACCAGTTGACTCCGCGCAGCCGCCCGTCGAGCTTCCCGGACACCGTCAGCAGCGTTTCGGGCACACGCCTATGCGATAGCTCGAGCAGGCGCTGTACGTGCTTTGCGGGAAGCGAGGTCTGCAGCCCCCCGTCGACCGCCACCAAGACCGACTGCTCTTCGTCTATCCCCTCCAGCAGCCAGCCGAGCACCGCTTCGATGCAGGGGTCCGAGAGCAGTCGTCGGCGCCGGATGGGGCGGCGGTGCAGTCTGGCGACGACGGCCTGCGGTACACGCGGAAGTTCATCCAGGCGGCCGCCATCGTGGGGCAGCGCTGCAAGCGGCTGGGGCGCTCCCGCGGCCGCGAGGCCGCGGGCGATCCCTGCCTTGCGCTCGAGCCTTCGCTCCTCGTCCGCGGTGATCAGGCAGGCTGCGAGCACCTTCCGCCCTTGCGCTTGAGTGAGCGGGAGCCACTCGTGCGGTCGCCCGACCTCGAGCTCTGCGCGGCCGCCGGGGAGGGGCGTGCCCCCCTTGGGGATGCCACCGAGTCGCTCCAGATGACCCGGGCCGAGCACCTGGTAGTGGAAGCCGTCGAAGACGAGTTCGTCGCACACCTTCTCCACGCGCCACTCTGGCTCCGCGCCTTCCACGGACTCCCACGGCCATGCGTCGGCAGCCGCGCCGGCCGCCACGACCTCGAAACGAAGGTGGCCATACACGATGGACGGGGCAGCCGCCCGCGCGACTCGCTTGAGGCCGTCAGCCAATGCGATAGCGGGCTGGTAGGCATCAGGCCCGGACAGCAGGTACCGCCCCGCGGGCATCCCGCCGATCAGGCGCAAGGTACCGTGCCCGACCGCGGCGTAGCGGAGCAGGCCGTCCGGGTCGATCGCGATGTACACGCACTGCTGCGTCCCGTCGGCGTAGGCAAGCAACTCTGGCGCGTCACCTGGCGCGATCTGAAAGCGCGCATAGCCGAGCATGGCCCACAGCTCGCCCTCGCCCTCGCCGAGCACCCAATCGCAGACGGGTTCGAGCATCGAAAGCGGAGCCCTCGGTGCCTGAGCATTGGGCGCGGCGCCGCGGGGCAGGTACAACGTAAGCCCGACCGACGGGGCCAGCTCGTGGAGGCGCGATTGCCATGGGCTTATCGCCTCGGCGTGCGCCCTTCCCTGCGTGACGAAAGGCGGCTCGTCCCGACTCGCCACGTCCCCTGCGCCGAATGCGCCGGCGGGCGGGTCGCCGGGCACCGCACCCGTCCCGCGGCGAGCCTCTGCGAGCGCCACGGCCTCTCCCTCACGCGCGAGGCATGGGCCGAGCGCGCCCCAGGCGACCCTCTTCACTTCAGGCGGCCCGGTGATCGGCTCAGTCAGTTCGAGCTCGATCCTGTTCCCGGCTATCGGTTTGGCGTTGTCGGGCACTCCGCCCAGCTGCTTGACATGACCGGGACCAAGTACCTGGTATGGGAAGGCGTCGAAAGCCACGAACTCACAGACACCTGCAGGAGCAGCCTGGGGCGCCGCCTGTGACCACCCTCCCTTCTCGGTGCTCTGCAACGTCAACCGCTGCTTGGCCGTGGCGTAGGCGTAGGCGACACCGGGCGCCAAACGCCGCGCGACCGCCTTGAGTCGCTCTAGCTCGTCCGCGAGCGCCTCGGCGTCGAGCTCGGGTCCGCCCGCGGCGAGAACTAGATTCGGCACGCCGACCCCGAAACAAGCCTTCGCCATCCGCAGCCGAGGACCCAGTCGCCTCAGCGCGTCGTCTCGGACCGCCTCTTCGGGCACACCCCGCCCCCACCTGACCGCCGGGGGCGCGATGCGCGACACCGCACCGACCACGTCACAGCCACTTGGTCCGACGTGCTGGCACTGCTCAAGGAAGAAAGCGAGCTCACCAAGGGCCAACGAGAACTCCATTTGGTCCACCGCAACCAAGAGCTCGTCGTGCCCGTCCAAGCCCCCCTCGACCCACGCCGCCACCTCCTCCAGCCACTCGGGCGGCAACCGCCACCTCCGGCGCTCGCGCGAGAACGTCCAGGAGGGATACAGGCGCAAGAGCACCGCATTGGGATAACTGGACAGATACTCAAGCGTCCCCCCCAACGGGGGAGACACGACCACCGCGTCCGGCACGCCGGCCTGCTCGAGATGCCGACGGACGATGTCGGGAATCGTCTCGAGCAACTTGTCCGGCACAGCCTTCGCGTCGACATACAGGAACGGCCCGCTCGCGGCCGGCAGGACAGGCGCCACGTAGTTCGGCCCGAGCTGATCCTCGGCACTCAACCCATGAGCTGCCTTCACCTTCGCCGAAGCGTCAATCCGACAGATCTCCGCCCGAGCCTCCCCCAGCGCAACACCCGCAAGCGGCCCGTCAGCAGCGCCCTGCACCTGGAGCACGAACCCACCAGCAGACTCGCGGATCCGCGACAACGTCCCCCGAGCAACCTTCACCGCCACGCGCGGAACCTACACGCCCGCGACGCAGCCCCTCCCAAACAGAAGCCCACTGCCCCTTCTGTCCATCCGCATGCATCAAGCCCTGACAGTGCCGATCCCGTCGGAGACCGCTGAAAAAGTCGATCCGACTCGAAATCGCCAGGTCAGAAATCCCTCGGAGCGTGGCCAGAGCGCCTTAGAACGGCTTACAACGCGTCGACTGCTTGGGCCGTCCGCCGCCGAAGGACTTTTTCAGCGGTCTCGTCGGTGACCGCTGAAAAACCCGGCTGGAACAGAACCCCGGTTCTCGTCCGACTGAGCCCAGGCTGCAACGGGAGAGGTTCGATTCGGGTGCGGTTGGCTCCGGTCATGCCGTCTCGGCGGCGAGTTGGCGGGCGATCGGGTTGAGATTGACGAGGGCGGCCGTCCATAGCGCCTGCAGTCGGGACTTCGCGAGGCCCAGGTAGCGGGCTTTTCGGGCACCGTAGCGGTGGGCGAGCAGGCTGAGCAGGCGCTCGATCCGCGGGCGTGTGCGGCGCAGGTGCTCAACCGTCTCGGGGTCCTCGAGCGCTTGGCGGGCGGCGATCAACAGCTCTTCCTCGGGCGCGAGCTGCAGGCTCTTGTGGGTGGTGTGAGGGCCAAGGCAACGCGAGCGCAGCGGGCAGTCGCGGCAGGCCTTGCGCGAGAACGTCGCCTGGCGCTGGCCGGAGGGCGCGGTGCGGATCCTCGCCAGCTGACCGGCCGGGCAGGTGACGGTGCCGGCGTCGAGGTCGATCTCGAAGTCGCGCTTGCCGAGCCGGCCCGCGGCGACCGGTGCCGCGGGCACCGGTGCGAGCACGTCGACCTCCCGCTCTGAGAGTTCTGCCCGTACCGGCCCGATTCCGTAGGCGGTGTCGCCGAGCACGCGCTGGGGGCGGCGCTCCTCAGGCTGGGAGTCGACGAGCGCTCCGGCCCGCGGTCCGTCCTGCTCGTTGGCGGGCCCGACCTCGACCGCCGTGATCAACGGCTGCGCTGAGTTGGTCGCGGCGGCGTGCAGCTTGAACCCGTCGAAGCGCTGCGATCGCGACTTGCGCCCGTGGCGCATCTCGCGGTCGTTAACCGACAGGATGCGACCCTGGCGGGTGCCGCGGTGAAGGCGCGGCACGCCGTCCTGATCGACGTTGAAGTCCTGGCCGATCAGCTCGCGCAGGAGCGCATGGGCGTCCCTGACGGCGTCGTCTGCGAGCAGCTCGTCCGCCTGCTCGACGGCGCGCAAGGCGCGCTCTGCGTCCTCGGCAACGCGCGTCAGCATCCGCTCGCGCTCTGTCCGCTCCCGCCAGCGGCAGTCGGGCTTCTCGGAGGGCCTGGCGTAGTCAAACTCGAGCGCGTCGCTGAGGCTAGCGGCAGCATCCGCGTCGCCCTCGGCGACGGCGTCGATCAGCTTGCGCACGCCCGCCCGCACGAGCCGCACGGTGTCCTGGGTGGCGGCCGCGCCGAGCATCGGCGTCGAGTCGACGATCTGCTCGGCGGGGCCGTCAAGCAACCCCAGCTCACCCGCGAGCGAGAGCGTCGCCTCGAGCGCGAGGCGCTCCTTGCCGTGCAGCAGCAGACGAGCGCGAAAGCGGGTCAGCGTGCTCGGGCTCCAGCCCGTGTGGTCGACCGGCAGACCGAGCGCGATCTTCCAGCGCAAATCCCACGCCGTTGCCTCCATCGCTTGCTCGTCTGGGACCCCGGTGCGATACTGGAGCAAGAGCAACTTTGCTAGCTGCGAGGGTGGGACCGAAGGCCGCCCATGGCCCTCCGAATAGCAATCGGCGAAGTCCTCGTCGCGCACGATCCGCCCGCCGTGCTCGGCAAGCAGCGCGAAGAAAGAGCCCTCCGGCAACGGGCCGATCAACTCAGCCGCATCGAAGAACCCCACCTGTCCTGTCGTCGTCGAGAGCATGCCCGAAATGGTCCCGGGCGAGCCGGACAGGAAGCGTGACTTTCTCAGCAGTCTCCTAGAAGGGAAACAGCACCGACCGGGCAGAGCGCTGCCCGCAGGTCGGGCGCCTGGTCGGAGGGCGTCTGGTGCGGTCGTTCGGCGGCGCTGGCGAGATCAAGCTCGGCCAAGGACCGGACGTGGTGTGGCTCGGTCCGCGAGCGCGACTACGTCCCGATCAGCATCGAGCGCCTCGTGGCTGACCGGCGCTCGCCAAACCAGACGCCCAGTCGTACAGTGGTCGCCGGGATCGTCGGCCCCGACGCCCCAGGGTCACCCTGTCGATCAGAGGTGTGGCCAGGACCCTCGCAGTCGACGCCGCCTCCGGCGCGTTTCTGGCGGTCCTGCCGGGACACGTCAGGCGCGCTGACCTGGGCGATCAGGGTGGCGCCCGCGAAGGGAAGGGCGGCTGTCTTTGACTTCGGGGGGCAGCGACCTCGACGACGGGGCGCTCGAGCCGGGCTCGGTGCAGCGCAAGGTGCCGGTCCCGGATCCGACGGGCGGGCTTCCGCTGGCCCTGGTCGGCTACGCCAGGCGGCGCCCAGACTCACAAAGCTGCGCGCCGACCTGATCAAGAACTATCCAGGTAGGCCCGATCTTTCGCTCGCGCGAGTCACGAGACCTACACGAACCGAGGAGCCCCGCCGGGCCAACCAGGCGCAGTGAAGACAAGTCGCGCGCCGCCATGTCCGGGCCCTCCTTGGGCGGTGAGCTGTGGCAGACCCCACAGCCTCTGGAGAGGCCCGGACTTTTTTCAGGCCTACACGTGTATGGGCACTTCAGCTAGCGCATGCGCTCCCTGGGCACGGAGCGTTCTTCGGCCACGAGCTCCTCCTGGTGGAGCACCACCTCGTGCTGCATCTGTGAGATTGCGGGTCCGTCCATCGCTTCTGCCGAGCTCGCATTGCCGGTGGGCTCGCGCTCGACGCGGACTTCTTCCCGTTGCACGGCGACGGTTTGTTGGACCTGCTCGCTAACGACGTACTTGCGCAGCCGCCCCGGCCCTTGCTCACGCTGGGTGCTCTCGACCCGAAGCTCCTCTTCCGAGCGCGTCATCGCGTAGTCATGTGGGGCGCTCATGTCGTGGCCGGCCGCGTCGTTGGCGACCCCTGCCGGCTGACCGTTCCCGGTCGCCGTGACGGTGCCCTCGGTGGTGTAGTCGACGCCGTAGTGGCGGAAGAGCTCCACCTCCTGCTGCTCTGAGAGCTCCTGCTCGGGGTCGATCTTCGGCGCATCCCACACCTGTGCCGCCTCGACCTGCACCACCACGTGCTCGCCGCGCCCCGCGGCGCCGGCGAGCGGCACCAACATCGCCTTCGAGCCGACCGGCCCCGGATTCACGAGAGCCCAATCCAGGTTGTCGGTCTTCTTATCGAAATACAGCGCGTCGACCCTTCCCAGCTGGTGTCCATCGCGGTCCTTCAGTGTGCGACCGCACCACTCGTGGGCTTCTGTCATGCCGGTTGTCTGTGTCATTTCCGATCTCCTTTGACCGCAGTCTTCGTTGGGAGCGTCCGCTCGGTACATGCGTGCCCCGGGATAGCTGTCTCCCCCTCCAGGCCCGAAGCTGACGAAAAGCGGACGAAAAGCTGAGAGAGCGTCCCGGCTCGACCAGCACGACCGTCCACCAGCCCGCGCTGCCGCTAACGGCTGCTCCCAGCACGGAGGGGGAGGCGGATCCGACGGCGTCGGTGCTGAAAGTCTGATCGTTGGTGGGGTCGGTTGGCTCAGTCCAGGAGCAGGACTGCTTTGCGGCAAGGCGGCGATCGAGTAGCGCGATCTAGAAGAACGGCGCGCACCCGGCCGCTCCAACGTCGAGCCGTGGGCTAAAGGCGTAGGGCATCTCCCCGATGGCGTGGCACTCGCTGGCCTCGCGGCACGCGGAGTTCACCACCTCGGCTCTGAGCGCGTCTGTGGCCGTCGCGTCGACCCGTTCGTGCCGTTGACGATCGCCTCGCTTAACGCGAGCGCCTTTCGGACCTGTTACCGGTCGGCGGCACGTTCGATGATGCGGTCGAGTGCGCGCAATTGCTCTGCGAGTGGGGCGCTCGGTTTTGCCGGCGTCGGCTTCGGCGCTAGCAGGGCGTCTTGAGAGGGTTCGTCGCCGCCACTGCTCAACGCCACCACGAGGATGATCGCCAGGAGCGCTAGCGCGCCGCCAAGCACGAGCGGCGGGGAGATGCCCCGTTTGCGCAGCCAGGCGCGAGCCGGCGCGAGCCTTTGCGGTGTCCACGCGTTGTTGGGCGGCGCGCTGTCGGCGGCTTGAGCGAGCGTTGCCGCGGCCGGAGGCCCGGTGTCAGTCGCGGGCGGCGGCAGCGGGGCCGTGGGCCCTGTTGCACTGGTTTCCCCAGATGGTTCGCGACCCTGTGGCGGTGATCGGTGCAGCAGCTGGAGGGCGGTCGCGGCGTCGCTGGGTCGTTGCTGGGCCTCGACGGCCGCCGACGGCGGTGAGCGCGCCGATCAGCGCTGCCAGCGCGGGTGGCGGGGGTCGCCTGCAACCGCGCAGCACGACCCCGGCGGAGTAGAGGTCCCTGACCACAGTTGCCGGTTGGCCGTCGGCGACCTCGGGAGCGAGGTACTTGAGCGTGCCGATGACCATCCCGGTCTGTGTCAGCGACGTCGCGTCTTGGGGCTGGGCGATGCCGAAGTCGGTCACGTGCGCATGCCCTTCGGCGTCGAGCAGGACGTTGGCGGGCTTGATATCCCGATGGATGATGCCGGCCGCATGCATGTAGGCCAGCGCGTCAAGCAGCTCGCCGGCCAGCGCCCCCGCGTCGGGCGCCGGCGCACCGGGGTCCGCCAGCCGTTCCGCGAGGTTGGAGCCGTCCACGTGCTCCATCACCAGATAAGGGCGCCCGCCCTCCACCCCGTAGTCGAAGACCTGGACGATGTTCGGGTGCGAAAGTTGGGCCGAAGCACGTGCCTCACGGCGAAAACGCCTAAGCCACTGCTTGTCGTCGGCGAGCGTGTCAGCGATTACCTTCACGGCCACCAGCCGTTCGAGGCGCTGGTCGCGGGCAAGCCACACCGCGGCCATCCCACCGGCGCCCAGCCGGCGCTCGAGCCGGTAACGCCCATCGGCCAGCTCCACCCCCGGGGCGGGGTTTCACCGCTTGCCCTTGCCCTTGCCCTTGCCCTTACCGGGGCTAGGTGGCTCGGCAGGACCAGAATCGGGTTCGGGCCTTCGTGCTTGGGCTGCGGCACAGACGTCGGTGAGCGCGCCGGAGCCGGCATAGCCGGCGGCCTCACCTCAAGCTCGATGCGCCGCCGCGCCTGGGCGACACCCACCTCAACGCTCGCGCTTCCGCGGGCGACAGACGGCCCGCGCGCGCCTCGCGGGCCACCAAACGAGAGAAACGCGACAGGCCGCTCCGGGCCGCCGCTCGCCGGCCCCGCGTCCCTCGGCGTGCGGGTAATCCCCTCGCGCATTCTGCACGCGATGCTGCCCGCCGCGTCGGCCGTGCACCCGAGCTTGGCGGACCTCGCCAACCCCAGCGGCCTGCCGTCCTACGGGTGGCGCATTGAGGACTTCATCTGCGACGAGGTGCTGGCGTGCCATCACGGGCACGAGTACCAGTCGATCCGCGAGGATCGAATGTGGCGGCTCTTCAACCGCCGGTCGGGACCGATCGCCGCCGCGATCGCAATCACCATCGAGTCGCCGGAGGTGGCCGCCGCAGCCCCGGCCGAGGCCGCGCCGGGCCCCTAGAAAGGAAGGTCCGGGTCAATAGGCGATGGCGGTTCGAGGGCCGCGTATGCCTCCGCGTAGAACGTCGAGACGGCAACTGCCGCGGACACCACAAGTCTGGCCGTGGCCACATCAAGCACGGGTCCGCGACTCAGCCCGTGGCCGGTCCCAAATCCGGCATTTCGGAGTTCAGCCGTCCCATTGACGATCTGTGCGAGCGATCCAAGCACCTTGCGCCGGTGGGCGGCACCTGGCTCGTCGTTTGCGACGCCGGAGGCATCGAGACCGAGCTTGACGTTGGCCAGCTTGACGAGCCTGGGGACGTCGAGCCTGGTCTCGGGACCCGAGCCATGAAGCCCGAGGACGGCCTTGAGGGTGGTCTCGAGTAGCTCTTTTGCGGATCCGATCGCCTGAGCGGGGTCGTCATGCAGGCCGCGGCGGATGCGCGCTGCGTGCATGTCGATGTCTGGGATGCCGAATCGCTCGGCCGCCTCATCGAGCTCGTCCAGAACTGCGGTGCCCTGGCCGGCGTACAACGCCTTGTGAAGCGCGGAGTCGTTGTCGCGCAGCCATGCCCCCAGCCCGATGTGCTCCTCGACCACTCGAAGATTCGGCAAGCACTCGGCCGCCCGGCCCGCCACTACGCGTTCGCGCGCCGCGCCAAGGATGCTTGGCAGCACCTGCACACTGCCGGAGTAATCCTCGTCGCCCCATTCGAGGCTACGCAGGAGCCGGCGGTGCCCGGTGATCACATCCTGGGAATCCGTGATCAGGCCCAGCATGAGCCAGTCACCCTTGCTAAATCTCGCTTCAATGGCCTTGGCGATCGCCACGAGCGCTTGGGAGGCCTTAGCGTCGGCGCGCACGGCTGGATTGTCGCCTGCCTGGGCTTCCTCCGGGTGTTCGCCTGACGCAGAGCGGACGGTCTGCCGACACCGACCTATCGCCGCTTCTCTCCCGTGTGCTGCCAGGAGCGGTGGCTTCTCCGCTTTGCGCAAAGCAGGCGGTGGCGTGGGGACCACAACGACCTGGACCGACGCTTGGAGCTCAGCATGCTGGCGCTGTCGGTCTTCGCCGAGCGGCTGAGAAAGTGGGGGCTGGTCAGTAGGTTTGCGTTGTGCGACCTCTTCGATACTCCATCAACGTCACATTGGACGGATGCTGCGATCACCGTTCGATTTCCCCGGACGAAGAGATGCATCGTCACGCGACCGAGAGTCTCGAACAGGCCGACGCTCTCCTCTTCGGCCGGGTGACTTACGAGATGATGGAGTCAGCCTGGCGGCCGCCGGGGCAGAGGGCCGCGATGCCCGACTGGATGCTGCCTTTCGGCCGGACGATCGACGCGAAGAAGAAGTACGTCGTGTCGAGCACCCTTGAAGCGCTCGATTGGAACGCGGAGCTCGTTCGCGGGGATCTGGGGGAAGCCGTCCAGGAGCTGAAGCGGCAGTCCGGTAACGGACTGCTCGTGGGAGGCGTGCAGCTTCCCCTGACGCTGGCGGAGCTGGGGTTGATCGATGAGTACGAGTTCGTGGTGCAGCCCAGGCTGGTGGGCCACGGGCCGACGTTGTTCGCGGGGCTGTCGAAGGTTGTCGACTTGAGGCTCGTGGACCGGCTGGAATTCGGCTCAGGGGCGGTGGCGATGCGGTACGAACCTAGGGCTTCTTAGAGGGGCATCGCCCCGTAACGCGGAGGAAGCACACACTCTTCCGCTTTCGCGTGAGCCTGTCGCGCAAAAGGGGTTATGAATCCGAGCGGCCCGTCGTTCTGACCGGACGGGCGGGGGCCGAAAGCAGGGCGGGTTCTGCCGCGAAGTGGCCGATCAGGCGGTTGAGGGTTGCAGCGAGTGGCGGTAGAGCTTCAGAAGGTTGTGCGTCGCGGCGATCAGGCGCCATTCCGAGCGTGCGGCGGCGCGCCCCTTTCGTTTGAACCGCTCGATCCTTCGCGTTGACTTGATCTGCGCAAAGACGGGTTCGACCATCCACTGTCTTCGCGAGTAGAGCTCGCCGCCAGCCTCCGTGGCGATCACTCTTCGCATGAAGTCATAGGCGCCGCCGAGGCGCGTCTTGCGCGGGCGGTCGCGCTTGGCGTCGGGGGCGACGATCGGTGTCATGCCGCGCTCGCGCAGGGAGTCGATGTGGCCGTTTGACCAGTAGCCCGCATCGGCCAACACCACGCCGGGACGAGCGTCGATCCCGGCGCCTTCAAGCTCACGCTCGGCCGCGGCGATCATCGGCGCGAGCTGCTCGAAGTCGACGGCCTCGGTCGTGAAGGAGCAATAGAAGGCATCGAGGTCAAGCTCCTCGACCGCCTCGATCACAAACCACGCGAGGTGGTCCTCGTCTAACCAGTCACGCAGGTCCGGCGGCAACAAATACGACTGATCCCGATCACAGCCAGGAAGTTCTGAGGCATACGCCACCTTCCGCCTGCAACCGGACCGAAAAGTGAGCTTTGTGCGACAGCCTCGCCGGCAAGCAGGAGGCAAGAGCCGCCGCGAAGCACTTCGGGCGCTCAAGCGCCACCTCGCCAGGGTCGTCTTCCGCCGGCTGCGCGCAGGTCCTGGGAACCCGCCCGACCGCATCAAGGTCCGCGGCGGCAAGGTCCGTCCAGCGCTGGCCTGAGGGTGCGGTCGTGGTGCTCATGCCCGTCCGAACGCAGCCCGCAGGGCTGCAACAATCGGCGGGCTGAGAGCCGCGACCGCCTCAGGTCGAGACGTTCAGGAAGCGGTCACCCCGCCCCGCGGTTCGCCGAGAGCTTCTTCGCCACTCTGAAGAAGGAGCTCGTCAACCGCCAGAGCTGGCCGAACAAGGCGTCGCTTCGCTTGGCCTCGTTCGAGTACATCGAGGTCTTCTACAACCGCCCGCGCCGCCACTCCACGCTCGGCTACCTCAGCCCCCACGGCTGGGCGCACCGCGCGCATGACGCTATCCACAGAGGAGGGGAGGCCGCATGAGCTAGTGAACTCAGCCAAGACCGCTCGCTTAGGGAAGGTGATCGCCTCAGCGGAGCGCGCCTTGTATTCGTGAATGGCGAGGCCGTGTTGCCGGGGAAGGCAGGGATACTGCTGATGCGATGCTGGGCGCCGTGGCGGTCGGCGGTTCCCGATTAGTCCTTGGTGAGCTGGTCCTTCAGCCGGGCTATCGGACCGTCGGCCGGGTCCGGCAGGAGCGCCTTGATCTCCACGACATCCTGCGCCAACTGGTTAATCGGCGCCTGGATCTCGTGCAGCTGCCCCTCGACGGCGAGCATGCGCTCGTTGAGGTCCCCGCGCAGCGCCTCCATGCGCTTCTCGATCATCGCCTCAAGGCCCGTCAGCTCCTCGACCGTGCTCTCGAGCTGCGACAGCGAGGCGCCCATCCCGCCGAGGCCTTCGACGAGCGCGCCAGCGCGCTCGTCGATCGACTTCAAGCGCTCATCCGCGGTATCAGACAACGACACCACAGCGCGGGCGATCGTCTCGATCTCCGCGACGATTCGCCGCGGCAGCCGCAGCTGTGCGAACAACGCGTCAAGGACACCCGGCGGTCCGTCCACACCCGGCCGATCGGACATGAGTCCAGCCTACTCCTCGGGTTCGCCCGGGTTGAGCACGGCTCTTTCGCCCCGGCGAGAGATGCGAAAGGCGAGGGCTGCTGCGCCCGCTAGGGCGACCACTGCCTGGATCGCAGCCGAGTACTCCTGGGTCCAGTAGCTGTCGGGGAGTTCAAGCAGCAGCCCTGCCTCATCCAGTGACAGCCCCATTCCCACCCCGAATGGGAACGCGAGCCATGGCGCGGCCTTGTCGTCCTCGATGAGGATGCTCAGAGTGCCCGAGGTGAACGCGAGGGCGATGCCCGGGACATAGTGGTGCACGCGAGCGTGGCTGTGGCGCAGCTGGCGCAGCTTCTTCACTGGCAGGATCGGCTGGCGTTGGGTCTGCGCGTAGGTCACGGCTCTGGTGAGGGCAATCGTCGCCCGAAGGACCCGAGCAGATTGAGGCCGATCCGCTCCCTGGCGGGCGCCTCTTCGTAGCCTCGACGGGCGGCCGCGGCCGCCTGAACGACCGCCTGCTTGCCCGCCAGCGGTATCTGCCAAGGTCGAGGGCGATTCGGCGCCGACCCTCGGCGCCAGATACGCCCAAGGTGAACGGCGGTGGCCAGGACGGCCACTCCCAGGACGGCCCCCATGATCACAGCGCGTGGATGCCGAGAGGTCTGTGGAGGCAGGCTCGCAAAGCGAGCCTTCGCGAGCGGGTGCGCGCGGCGAGCGATCAGCGCGTGCGCGCCGGGTGCCTGCGTGCTCGGCGGGAGCGCAGCAGTGCGACCGCCTCACCGACGCTCCTCGCGTTGGCGGACAGTTTGGGGAACAGGGCGCAAAAGATGCGCGCGCAGGTGATCGCGTCCGGTAGCGCACGGTGGACGTCCCGCACCTCGATGCCGAGGGCGTCCGCGAGCAGCGCGAGCTTGCGCTGCCCCACGAGTGGGGCGAACCTGCGAGCCATCGCAACCGTGCAGAGCACCGGCGGCGCGGGCCATTCGAGATCGCATCGCACGAACGCCTGCCGCAGCACTCGGGTGTCGAAGCTCGCGTTGTGCGCCACCAGCACGCGTCCCTCCAGGCGCTCCGCCACCTCGGGCAGCACCTCCGCGGGCGGACGGGCCGCGTCCACCATGCCCTGCGTGATGCCGGTGAAGCGCTCGATTCCCCGCGTGAGGGGTTGCACGGGGCGCACCAGTGACTCCCAGGTCTCGTGCAACTCGCCACCCCCTACGAGCACCGTGCCGATCTCCGTGAGCTCGCACCGGTCGCCGCCCAGGCCGTTTGTCTCCACGTCCAGTGCGAGGTACTCGGCCGAGGGGATGGAAGCGGCGCCGGGATCCGTGGCGGGTGATCCCAGCGCGGCGGCCGGACGGAGCGCAAGGGAGCTTGCGAAGGCCGCTCTGAGCGCGGCGAAACGGGAGGCGGCGGGCCGAGGTTGGCCCCGGCCGCTTGCCGGCGAACGCCGTACACACCCGGATGCCGCCGCACGAAGGTGAAGCGTCCGAAAAAGCCCGACGGAGTCGGGGCGCTTTCCTCGAGCTCTTCGCCCCGGCGCCTCGCGCGATCACGCTCGGCTCGATTTAGTGCGCTTGAACATCCCTGCCGCGGACTCGTGAAAACTGGCGCCGGGGGACGGGCGCCTTCCGCTAGCGTTTCTCCCGCGGGGAGAGCCACCTCCGCGTGGACCCGGCAGGTTCCCACAAGCGAGACGGGAGAGTGACCTTGCGCCGACGGACCGTGGTTTCCCTCGCAGCCGCCCTCGTCATGGCGGCCATCGTGCCCACGAGCGCGCCGGCATGGGCGCCCGCCTCCTCGGCAACGATCAGGCCGGGCGCACAGACCTTCACCGGCGGTGGCCAGTGCACCGCCAACTTCGTCTTCACCAACGCGAGCGGCACCTACATCGGGCAGGCCGCCCACTGCGCCGGCACGGGTGCCGCCACCGAGACCGACGGCTGCGACTCGCGATCCCTGCCGCTGGGAACGCCGGTGCGGGTCACCGGCGCGAGCCGGCCGGGCACGCTGGCCTACAGCTCCTGGATCGCGATGCAGGCGGCGGGCGAGTCCGATCCTGACGCCTGTGCCTTCAACGACTTCGCGCTCGTGAAGCTCGACCCGGTGGATGTGGGCAAGGTCAATCCATCCGTGCCGGGCTTCGGCGGCCCGACCGGCGTGGGTGGCCCGAGCGCCAGGCACGCCACGGTCTTCTCGTGGGGCAACTCCTCGCTGCGGGGTGGCCTCAGGCCGCTCGCTCCGAAGCAGGGGCTCGTGGTGGGCACGGAGGGTGGTGGATGGAGCCGCACCGTCTACACCGTCACGCCGGGTGTGCCGGGCGACTCCGGCAGCGGTTACATCAACGTCACGGGGGAGGCAATCGGGGTGCTGAGCACGGTCGCGGTGCTGCCCCTTGCGCTCTCGAACGGCGTCGGCGACCTCGGCCGCGAGCTCGAGTACGCCAGGAGCAAGGGCTTCGGGGTGAGCCTGGTGCCCGGCACCGAGCCGTTTCGGCCTGACCTGCCGCGAGCCATCCTCGGCTCCCGACGCGCGGATCCCGCCCTTCTGCCAGGTCCCGCTGATGCCCCCGGACAGGGGTCGCGGAGAGGCCTGAAGACATTAGTCGACGGGGCGCCTGAGTCCTAGGAGGTCAGCATGAGGTCTGCCCACGGACAGGTAGACGTACGGTCGCCAGCAGCGGCAGTGTTGGAACCAGGCTGCCGCGCGGCGGTTCTGAGGTGACGATCACGCGCACGGCGTCGTCGCCGTAGGGCGGGGAGGATGATCGTCGTGTCTCCGGTCCCCCCGACGGAGAACAGTGCGCCGGTGGGGATGGGGACCGATGGCGGGCGCACCAGCCATGTCTGATAGATCCGACCGTCCGGTGGCCTGTCGAGGTCTGTCACACGAGTCGAGGTTGGCCATTGCGGATCAGGACCGCGGCGCGCGCGCCCGGGCCGCCGCCCGCCCTCGTGACTACCCCGGGAATGGTGCGCAGTTCGGACCCATGGTCCTCACCGTTGAGGAGCAAACCGCCGAATACTGCGCCACCCCCGGCCAGCACGACCGCCGCCAAGGACTGTCAGCGCCCTGCGGAGCAGGGATCGGGGCGTGCGGCGGGGGCGGGACTTCGTTGGGTCGCGCTCGTAGGCACCCGCGGCACGGAAGAGGTCGACTTCCTGCTCGACGGCCGCCATGAGTCGTCCCCTCAGGTCGACCGGTGGCACGACGGCGGCACGGCATCGCCCATCGCATCGGCGGCCTCTTGGAGGTTGGCGACCTCGGCCTGACAGGTGGCACAGACCGCGAGGTGCGCTACGAACCGTTCGGCCTCAGCGGGCGGGAGCGCGCCGAGTGGCCGCACTCGTCGGAGCTCATCCCGCCCCGTGCACGATCTCGTCTTAATGCACACCTCAGCTTCCTGAGCCCGAGCCGGGTACTGCCCTTGACCGTGCCCACGGCAGGTCGAAGTGCTCCGCGATTTCCGTTTGCGTCCAACCCCCGAAGTAGGCGAGCTCCAACACACGTCGCTGATCTGGCGGTAGCGTCGCAGGGCGCTCTGCACCCTCCTCGCCTGCTCGCGGCGGACGAAGCCAGCCTCGGTCTCGTCGAGCGTCGGAACGCGATCCTCGAAACCTCCATCTCGATACGGCGACGCCGATGGGCATCGAGGTTGCGGAGAACGTCGATGCTCTTATTCCGGACCATGCTGAGCAGCCAGGTACGGACCGACCCTCTCGCGGGGTCATAGCGCGGCGCGCCATGGGCGACGTCGCCCGCGCTTGACCGGCAGGTGGGGCAGGCTCGCCGCTCCGGAGCAGGCCGTGCCTCGCAACGCCGCGCGCCGACCACGGGGGGCCGTCAGCGCGAGCCCGCCCGCGAAGACGGCCCACACCAACGGCCTGCGAAGGAAATCACCGGCGCGGCTGGCGAGCGACTCGCCGCGCGGGGACCCCGTGCCCACGGCCTTGAACATCAAGCGCTCCTCACGATCCAGCACGCCGACCCTCATCCAGCTCTGGCCTTCCCCCAGGCGGCGGGCACAGACCATCAGTCAGCGTCACCATCGCGACAGCGGGCTACCCGCCGGGCGACCGGTTTCGAACATCTTTGGTCGGCCTGCTCCAAAGACCTCTCGCGCAAACGACCCGCTCGCCGCGGTTTGGGCGACCCATCGGCGGGCAAAGCCGTGACGATGCAAACGAGAGACCTCAAAAGCGAGCGCCCCCTCTCGCGTCCCCTCCTCATCGCGTCCGGCGTACTGGTCTCGCTTAACGCCCTGCACGGACTGGACCATCTCCGACAGGGCCTCGGTCGACTCACGACCGAGGTGATCGTGGGCGGCCAGGGCTTGCTCCTGCTCGCCCTCGTCCCGCTCATCCTGACCCTCCGCCGCCACCCCACCGCCCCGCTTGCCGCAGCCGCGGTCGGGCTGTGGACGGCCGTCGCGGTCGCCGCAAGCCACCTCGCTCCGCACTGGAGCGCCTTCAGCGACCCCTACGCAGATAACAACCTCGACCTGATCTCATGGGGCCAGATGATCGTGCTGATAGCCGCTGCGGCCACCCTCGGGATAGTCGGTATTCAGGCGATTCGGGACCGAGGCGCAGCATCCATGGCCTAGGTGAGTGATTCCGTTCCGCGGGTGGCGGAGCGGGGTCGCGAGGGGACATAGGAAGGGTGTCGAAGGGCGGCGTTGCTTACGCCAACGTCGACCATCCCAAGGAGGTGGTCTCCGTGACCGCCGATCTCGACACCCTTATGACCGCACTTTACGTGCTGGCTGACGATCTCCTGCCGCGTCGTCGGCGTGCAAGGAGAAACCCGAAGATCAGCGACGCTGAGCTGGTCTGCCTGGCGGTTGCGCAGATCCTGCTCGACATCCCGTCCGAGCGGCGGTTCCTGCGTTTCGCGATGTGCCGGCTGGGCCATTTGTTTCCCTACCTGCCCAAGCAGCCGGGCTACAACAAGCGGATGCGCGCGCTGGCGGCGCAGATCGTCAGGCTGTTGAACCTGATCGCGATCTCCTCGCCGTCGTGGTGTGACAACGTCAGGCTGCTGGATTCCACCCCGGTCCCGTGCGGGCAGTCGCGTGAGACCGCCAAGCGCTCGGAATTCGCCGGCCACGCCGCCTACGGCTACTGCGCCAGCCACAGCCGCTACTTCTGGGGCTTCAGGCTTTACCTGCTCTGCGCTTCGGATGGGATGCCGATCGCCTTCGAGCTGGCCGCCGCCAACGCGCCTGAGCGAGAGGTCGCCGCCGAGATGCTCGCCCGCGTCGAGCTGGACGGCTACACCGTGATCGCCGACAAGGGCTTTGCCGGCCAGGACTTCGAAGCGCTGATGGCAGAGTTCGGCGCGATCTTCCGGCGACCGGACCGCAAGGGCGAAGAGCCTCGCTTCGGCGGCCTCGGCGCGATCTGCCAATGGATCGAGTCGGTGTTCGACACGCTCAAGGGCCAACTCTCCCTCGAGCACCACGGCGCGATCACGATGCCCGGCCTGATCACCCGCATCGCCCAACGCCTGCTCGCCCTCGCCGCCGGCATCTGGCACAACTGGACCATCGGTGACCCCGGCCGACACCTCACCGCCTACGACCACTGAACCAGCCGACCAGACGGAATCAGTCATCCTAGGCGGCGAACCGCTTGGTAGGTGCCGACGAGGTGCCGTCCCGCCGTCCGGGGGAATTGTGAGGCGGGCGATTTCACCCGGGAACCGGGACGCCACCGCCGACGACAGCCTGGGCCTACAGATAACAAGCGCTCGCTGTCAACGCGCAACCCGACGCTCGCGACCGCGGCGGCAGGAGAGCTCGCAGAGCTCACGCTCGAGGACGCGCTGCGGCTGGTGCTGCTCTACCGCGAAGCGAGCGACGAGCGCTTTGCGCGCGCGGCACTGAAGTGGCTGCCCCTACACGCCCGGGGAGCGCAGCGCCGGGTGGCTAAGGCACTTATGTGAGGTTTCGGATAAGTGCTTCTATCTGAACGCGCGCGTTATCTGAAGCTTGCCCCGATTGGGCGAAGACCGTGTGGCAGCAGCGACGTTCGATGCGGACTTGCTTCAGATAACGGACGGTCGACCAAGCGAGGCGCGGGGGCTCGAAAAACGCCACCCGTGGTGAACGTCGCCCGGCTTGACGACGACGCTCAGCAGCGCACAGCGAGCGTGTTAGCTCTCTTTGCGCAGGACGTAGATGAGGCCCTGCAGCTTGCCGAGCAGCATGTACGGCTGCCACTTCAAGTCGGCGAGGGCAATCTCGTAGCTCCGCTGGCCGAACTCCGCGACGTACTCGTCGCGCCAAGTCTCCAGTCGAGCGACCTTGACGAGGTTTCGGATGGCCACGTCATCGCCGCACTCGACTCGGTGCTGGACGCCCTGGCTCCCCAGCACGATTCGCCTCTCCACCGCGAGCACATCACTCAGGCAGGCATCCATGACGTCCCGGTCAAGGCTGAAACAGCCGAGGCGCTGCCTGAACTCGTCTGCCTCGTCCGCCGACAAGAGCTCAGTGGCCTGAGTGACGTAGACGAGCATGAACTTGCCGGGCTTCAACACCCGCTCGCACTCAGAAACCGCCTTGGGCAAGTCCTCGATGTCGCTGAGCATGTCGCGGCAGAAGACAAAGTCGAAATGATCGTCAGGAAAGGGGATGTCCAAGATGGTTCCCCGTCGGATGTTGACTTTGCCCTCAAGGCCTGCCGCCTTGGTCTCTGCCCGTCCCATCCGCACTAGGGACTCCACGAAGTCGACGCCTTCGATGGTGCATCCCGTCCTTACCTGCAGCTTGCGGGTGTTGGATCCGTTCGCACAGCCGATGTCCAAGACCAGCGACCCGTCGCTCACCCCGCATTCCGCCGCGATGTCGAAGATGACATCGGTCGACAGGGGGCCGCGACTCACGTCCGCGGCCTCGTATACGCGCCCGACGCTCTCCGAGTAGTGGTCTTCAGGGCGGAAGTCGGCTGTCATGGGAAGGGGTGGGGGTCCCTTACCGAGGAGTTTGCAACGATAAGTCGCACACGGGGCTGAGCGTGCGCGGGCGGGGACCTGGGTGGTTGTCGGAGGGGCCGCGGCCTGGATTCAAAGCCCCTCGAGGATGCCAGGAGCGAGTCGGGGGGCTGGTAACGACGGGGCCGGATGCGGGTCGGGGCCGTCCGCTCGATCGCCTGCTGCTTGAGCCTGTCGTCGGCGTGGAGGTAGACCTCGGTCGACCTGGTGCTCTCGTGCCCGAGCCAGAGAGCGATGGTGAGGATGTCGATGTCCTGCGCCCGTAGGAGCATCGCGTGTCGCGGTAGGCGGCGACCGTGCGCGGGCTGGCGTCTCGCTGAGTCAGCAGCCGGTCGGTGAAGAACGCTTGAGAGTCGGTGCCAGAGCGCTCATGACTGGCCTCCCGAGAGGCAGTCCAGCCGTTGCCCGACGAGCTGCAGCAACTCGGGCGCCGCCTGCAGATACCAGTAGGTCGAGGCGGGCTTGACGTGGCCGAGGTAGGTCGAGAGCAGGGGCAGCTCGCGCTGCACCTCGGCACCATCGCGGTAGGCGCCGTCGTCACAGGCCGGGCGCTCGCGCGCGCCCGAATCGTGGATGGTTGCGCGGTGCGCTGAACGCAACGGGCCATCGCTCCCAGCGTGCCTCTGTGTATAGCCAAACCTTGGCGACCTTTCGGGAGCGAAACCGCGCCTCGACTCGGCGAGCCGTCGTCGTTTCCGAGAGCGAGATTGCTTTCTTCCCCCGCGGCCACGAGCAGAACGCGAATACATGCAAGCAAGCTCTCGATGTCCTCTCCGGCATCAATGGGTCCCCATTCGCCTGAGTCGAGTCGCAGCACGTGGTGTAAGAACGAACGCGCTCACCTCGTGGGTGAAGCAGTTGGCTGCTCAGCGGCGGTGCGCTCGAGGGCCTCCTATTGGCTGGTCGATGGGGCCGCTGCTCGAGCAGCGGCCCCATCGACTGGCGGCTCAAGTAGGAGCGCCCGAACGCGCACGAGCGGCGGTGAGTACATCTGCGAGCGCTCTACGTCCGCCGGGTGGCGCACGCGCCCTCCCAGCGGAGGCGCGCGAGCTCCCACCAAGACGGCGACGGATCGATGATCGAACACCCTCCTTCACGCGGCACGCGCATGGCGAAGCTAGTCGTCTGGTAGCAGACTGGTGCTCCCGAAATCGTCGATCAGAAGTAAGCGGATCGACGGCAGGTCGTCGTGGTTGAGCAACGCACCGAGCACGCGGTGCCGGCGGCCATCAACGGTCACCTTAATGCCAGCGGGCGTGGGGACGAGCGTTGGGCGGGAGGTGGTGTCCGGAACGCGGCTGAGGGCAGCGGCAACAGCCTCTAGACCCGTCGCTACTGCCGGTCGCTGATCGTCGACCCCTTTCTTGTCGCTACTAATTCCCAGTGCCGCGTGCTCTTGGGCCGTCGCGAGGACCTTGATGGCATCGGCGAGCGCTGGCATTCGGTCAGGAACGGATCGCTGGTCGCTAGCGATTCCGAGCGACGCGTTCTCTTGCGCATCGGCGAGTCGCTCGATCGCTTGCGCGGTGGCGGGCTTGCGAGCCTCCTTGCCGTCTGCAGCCTCGAGGCCGAGCGCTGCGTTCTGGTAGTTCGCCGCTAGAGCCTGGACTGCGTCGGCGAGGGCTGGCGTGTTCTTGTCGGTCTTCACGTGCGCAGTGGCGTAAGCGCGAGCGAGACCGTCGCCCGCGGTCGCGATGGCCCAGGCAATGGCTGCCAATCCAATTAGCAGTAGGCCTCCCAACTGCGCGTTCGCCGGGACACCGTCGACGCCCAATGCCTTCAGGGCCGGCGGCAGGGCCCCGGCAATCCCGACGATAAACGCGCTGACCCCAGCCGTCGTCGTCGCATTGAGCGTGTCTGACTTGATCACGTCGTTTTCGGTGGTGCGGTTCAGCGCCATACGGGCCCCTTCCGGTCGGTTAAGCGCATTGAAACGGAGAAATGGCGTCGACGCAGCGACGAGCCATGCAGGTAAACGTGGATCGGCGATTCGCTGAGGCCAGTCGCTCCCATCTCGGCCTTGGAGCGCTGAAGCTCGGCGCGCAGCTTCACGGTGATCGCGCCGGCCTCGCGAGGACGCTCACCGCCGTTAGCATCCATCAAGAAGTCGTTCCTCCGAGCAGCGCGCGTCCGCAAGCCGCCCCGCCGTTGGGTGGTGAGCGCGCTCATCCCAGCTCGATCGTGAACTGATCGTTTCCGTTCTTCCACAGCTTTCGGCTGTGGTCCATATACGTGGAGCGGTGTCGGCCAGTTGGCGCTTGGCTACGTCGGGTTTGCAAGGCAGCGCTTCGAGCGCGGTCAGTCCGAACCGGAGATCCTCGAGACGTACGCCGGGGCGTTCATAGGCCAGGCGGGCGAGCCACTTGGCGGCAGCGGTTATACCGGCCGTCGCCGTGGTCGGCCATCACTAGGACGCTCGACGAGGTTGACCCCGTGGCCGAGCTCCGCGGCCGCCGCGCGGACGCCAGCGAGATTTCTCCCGGATGCGGCCAACAGCCAGGTGTGAGGGCGTCCCTTGATAGACAAGGCGAACAATGTTCGCAGAGGTGATGATCGGTTCCGGTTTGGGCCCCGCCTTACGGCCACCACGGCCGGAGGCGCGACGCGACGGCCGAGCTCCGCGACCCTCCGGGTCCACCGCGGGCGACAGCAACGGCAGCGGTGACGGACTCAAGATAACGGGCTCCGAGGCACCCGCGGCGACCGCCCGTGGACGTCAACGACAGAGCCCGGACGCCTCCACATAACGCTGTCGAACCAGCTGTTGATCGTGATGAGCTGCCCGCAGGCGACGTTTGTCGCCGGGTTCAAGGCCTGGCTTCGGTTGGGCTATTGCGTTCGCAAGGGGGAGCGGGCGATCCGGATCTTCGCGCCGTTGCCGGTGAAGGAGCGCGACCGAAGCACGGGCGAGGAGACCGGCGAGACGGTCACGCTGTTCAAGGTCGTGTTCGTCTTTGCAGGTCGCAGGTGGATCCGGTTCCCTCGCGCGAGCAGGTCCCGCTCGATCCCCCGTGCGAGCCGCTGACGGGCGACTCGCACGGCCATCTCCTCGCCCCGCTGGGGGTGTTCGCGGAGTCGCTCGGGTACTCGGTTTCGTTTGAGCCGATCGACGGAAGCGCGGGCGGCTTCTGCGACATGAAGGGGAAGCGGATCGTGGTAGACGCCGCGCTGCCGGCGAATGGAAAGCTGCGCGCGCTGATCCATGAGACCGCCCACGCGCTGGGCGTCGACTACGAACGCTACTCGCGCTCGCAGGCCGAGGTGATCCTCGACACGGTCACCTTTGTCGCGGCCTCGAGCGTCGGGCTGGCGGTGGGCGGCGAGTCGATCCCGTATGTGGCCGGGTGGGGGCGAGGACGGAGAGCTCGAGGCGATCACCGAATTCGCCGGGACGATCGACGCGCTCGCGCGCCGCATCGAGGACGCGCTCGCCGCAGCGGACCGCGAGCGCGAGCCGGGCGCGAACGCGGCGTAAGCGCCCGGGCCCGACCGGCGGCTCGGGGACATGCCCCGGCCTTGACCCCATACTGGAATCATGCGAAGGCCCGGTGATGACCTTGACGCTGCGCTTGCGGCTCTGGAAGGTAAGAACGGACCCGTGCCTCTCGACGAGCCGTTTGAAGTCTTGCACCGGTCGAACAACGTCGTGGTCCGGTCAGGTGCGGCGGTTCTCAAGGTGATGTGGGCCGATGATCCGGCCGTGTCTCGGGAGTACGAGCTTGCGCGTCACGGCGTCGAGGTGTCGGCACCGGTGCTCGCCCCTCTTGGGCCGCCCTCGTTTGTGGGTGGCTACGCCATCTGTTGGTGGCCGTTCGTCGAGGTTTCCGCAGACGACGCTGAGCCGGGTGCACTTGCCGACGCCTTGAAGTGCTTCCACGACCGGATGACCTCAACGAGTGTCCCGGTTGGATCAGTCCAACAGACTGCGAGATCATCGCTCGAGCTCGCACGAAATGTGGTGGCAACGGCTGCAATGCCACAGCAGGCGCGGACGTCGATCATTCACGCGCTCGAGGAGATCATCGTCCTTCCGCCATGGCAGAGCGCCCCGGTTGTCCACGGTGAGCCACAATCCCGGAACTATCTCGTTACCGACACCGGCGTCATCCTGATCGACCTGGAGGGCGCCAAGCGAGCCCCCATCGAATGTGACCTGGCATTCCTTTCCCAGGAGTTGGTGGAGCGGTTCTGGCCCGCTCATGACCGTGAACTCCTGAAGATCCTCCGGCGGATGGTCAGCGCGCAGGTTGCAACCGCATGCTGGCGGAACGTCACCGCGAGAACTGCTGACGAACACAGCCGCTGGCACGCCGAGCACCACAGCACACGCCTCGTGATGAGACTCGATGGCTCGGCGCGAGTAGTCGCCGGCGCACTGGTTAGGATCGGACCGGGGCTGCTCCAGCAGCGGTTGGAGACCGCGTCAGAGCGGTGCGAACGCATCTCTGAGGGAAGGCCTGGCGTCGCGCAACGCTCAGAGACCGACGACGAAGACCGGAAGCAGGACGAGAGCGCGTAGGCGCCTAAGCGACGCGATCTGGCCCTGTCCGAGCTCCCGGCCCGGGCCGCGGTCTGCGGCAAACAGCGCCCCATGATCGCCCGCAAGCGGGCGGAAGGGGGGCGCGCCGCAGACCCGACCCGAAGGAGCTGACAATGGCCCAAGAGGACCGCCCGACCCCAAAGCAACAGCGCTACCTGCGCTCGCTCGCCAACAAGACCGGCACCACCTTCACACCGCCGCGCACACGCGCGGAGGCAGCCGAGGAGATCGACCGCCTCAAGCGGCTGCGCCCGAGCGCCCGCTACGAGCAAACCGAGGACCGCAGCGCCATCGCACGCGCTCCCCGCGGCGGCAGCGCGGCCGTCCGCAAAAGCGAGATCGACGGCTACGTCGCCAGTTAACGCCCACTGGCGCTGAGAAGGGGCACGGTGTCGAGCACAGGCTAGCCTCGGGCGAGGGCGGTCTGCGCAGACTTTAGGCGACAGGTAGCGCTGCGTGACTGGGCGACAGGAGCGCTTGAGCCCGACGTCTTCCTTCTTCTAACGTATTGTCGCGGCCACCCGAACCCAGGCGTCTGCCACGAAGGTGGGGAGCGCGGCGGGTACGCGAAGCCTTCACTACAGCCGCGATCGCGACTCTGTAGCCCTCGGCTTCCTTAGCGCGCCCGGGAGCGCCCAAGACATTCAGAGGCTCGTGATTTAATGCGCCCGATGACGTTGTCTTCGACTGATGCGGAGGCCGTCGAGGGCTATTTTCGAGATTGGAATGCCTGGCTGGGGGCCGCCGCTGCCGCCGACGGACTCCAGAAGCCCGAATGGCGCCGGCGCCAGCCTCCGCCTCCTATCGCCGCGATGCAGGAAGCCGCGCTGCATCACCCGAACCCCCGCGTCCGCCGGCGATTGCCTCAACACCTTGGACCACTACGCCAACGACTCATCGGCCGACGTCTTTCGCCTTGCGCTAAGAGACCCAGTCCCACGGGTGCGAGCCATTGCGTTGCATGGGCTGGCGTGCGAGCGATGCCGAACGGGCGAGCTGTGCGTGTCGGACGTCGTACCTAGTCTCATCTCCGTGCTCGAACAGGATCGAAGCGCAAAGGTTCGACACGGCGCCGTCGGGATCCTTCTCCGACTGTCCGCCCGGGATGCCAGCGCCAGTGAAGCGATCCTCCGTGCTGCCCACGAGGACGCGGACCCGCTCGTTCGACAAGTCGCCACTGCTGCGGCCGAGGGAAGACACCACGACGTCCGTAGCCGCAAGACCATGCGCCGACGAGCCAGGCGAGCGCAAGCCGCGTAGGGATGTTCCAACCCTCCTGCCCCCGGGGCCCCAGCCGGGCGCCGATCGTCTGGACATAGAGCCCGAGCGGAAGCAGAGCGCCAAGATCGGCGGCACACGTGATCGCTAATCGCGGTGGCTGTTGCGTAAATGGCCAGAGGGCCGCTCGGCGACGACAGCATCCTGCGGTCGGGCAGCGGCGGTTTGCAGAGGGATTGCTCGGCGGCGTCCTATCTCAGGCCGCCGTGGGCGCCATTTGATGCCGGAAGAGCTTGAGCAGGTTGTGGGTCGCGGTGATCAGCCGCCACTCGGAGCGACACGCCGATCTTCCCCGGCGTTGGAAGCGGTCGATCCGGCGGTTGAACTTCGTATCTGCAAAGACGGGCTCGATCATCGCCTGGCGTTTTCGGTAGAGCCCGCCGCCGTGGTCGGTCTCGAGCACGCGGCGCATGCACGCGTAGAGCCCGCCCTCCCAGCCGGGGCGGGCGCCCTTGCGTTTGATCGCGTCGGGCGGGATCAGCACCTGGGTCCCGCGCCCGACGAGGGTCTCCATCTGTGCCTGGTGCCAGTAGCCGGCATCTGCGACGAGCACCCCGGGCGTGTCGGTGACGCCGACGCGCTCGAGCTCTGATTGGGCGGCGCTGACCATCGGCTCGAGGTGTCCGAAGTCGGGTGAGTCGGCGCTCAGCTCGGCGGCGATCACGATCTGCTGCTCGTTCGTGACGGCCTGCGCGTTGTAGCCCTGCACGTAGCCGCGCGGGGTCTTGACGTTGCGCGAGTCGGGGTCGGTCACGTTGATCTTGCCGGCCGGAGTTTCCGGCGGCTGGTAGGGCTTTGGCGGGCGACCGAAGCGGCGCCCGTCGCTGCGCACCCCACGCGCGCGGTAGGCCTCGTAGGCGGCGTTCGCGCGGCACTCGACCTCGAGCTCCTCCTCCATTCGACGCTTCGCTTCCCGCAGCCGCTCAGGGCGCGAGCGCGGGATCGGAGCTGCCTCCTCGGCGCGCTTTTCCTCAAGTCGGCGCTTTGCGTCGCGAAGCCAGCCGCGCCGGCCCTGCTCGGTCGACAGATGCGGCGGCAGCTCATCGCCGCGAGCCTCGCCGTAGCGCTCGTCCTCCTCGCGATCGACCGCGTCCGCCTCGGCGAGGATCTCGCGCGCGATCTGCTCGTAGTCGCGGTTGGAGTGGCGCGAGGCATTCGCCTGCACCTTCGTGCCGTCGATCGCGATCAGCCCCACCTGCGCCAGTCCGGCCTCGGCACAGAGCCCGAGCACGGCTGAGAAGAGCCCAGCGAGGGCGCCCTCGTGGCGCTGGCGAAAGCGCGCGATCGTCGTATGATCGGGCACCTCGTTCGCCGCGATCACGCGGTAGGCAATGTCCTCCACGCACGCGCGCTCGATCCTCCGCGAGGAACGCTGCCCCCGCGTAGGCGTAGAGAAGCAGCGCGACCATCATCGCCGGCTCGTGCGCCGGACGGCCATGGCCATCGAGGCGGTAGACACCATAGAAGAGGGACAAGTCCATCGCCTCGACCGCGGCCAAGACAAACCACGCGAGATGCCCCTCCGGCAGCCACTCCCGCAGGCTCGGGGGCAACAGCAGCTCCTGATCGCGATCACACGCGATGAAGTTCTGGGCCATGCAGGGATGGTCCAGATCCGCCCGGACGCTACGCGGGACGTTCCTATAGATGTCAAGCGCGGTGGCGGGTGATTCCGATCGGACCGGCGCCGCAATAGATGGTCGTGCCTTGAGTACGCTGCTGGCGACGGAAATCCGCGAGATCTGCAGCCAGCGCGTTGTAGGTCTCGCGCGCGATGTAGCGCTTGATGCAGCGGAGGATCTCGGGCTTCGTCTTGCCTTCGGCGCTCCGGCGCCTCGCGTAGGCACGTGTGCGGGGGCAGTAGCGCAGGCGGCAGACGGCGATCAGGTGAAGCGCGCGGTTGGCGTCGCGATCACCGCCGTAGTTGAGACGGTGTCGGGTCGTCTTGCCGGATGAGGCTGGGATCGGGCTCGCGCCGCAGAGCGCGGCGAACGAGGCCTCGCCGCGCAGGCGCTCGATGTTCTGCCCGGCGGTTACCAGCAGCTGGCCTGCGTGGCCGGTCGAGATGCCAAGCAGCGCCGTCGTGCGCGGCGCGGCTGAGCGCACGAGCCGCTCGAGCTCGCGGTCGAGTGCGGTGACCTCCTCGTCGAGCGACTCGATGCGCCGTGCGAGCGAGCGCAGCGCAAGCGCGCCGCCTGAGCCGGATGCTCGAGCTCGCCCGCAGCGGGCCGCAGTCGCCGGCAGCGGCTCGCCTTGGCGCGGATCGTCCGTGGCTCGCAGAGCCCTTCGCGCAGCGGCTCTGGAGCAGTGATGATCAGGTCCCTGAGCTGCGCCATGGCCGCGGTGCGGGCCTTGATAGCGCCCTGGCGCGCCACCCGTAACTGGCGGATCGACTCGACTATCCCGTCGGTCTGCTTCGGGGTCGCGCTCGCCTTGCCGGCAAGCGCAGCTCGCGCGGCCAGCTCGGCATCGATCGGGTCGCTCTTGCCGAGCCGCCGCCGCGTGTGCGCATGCGGCTGGTTGACCTCGAGCACCCGCACCGCCTGAGAGCGCAGGTAGCGCGTCAGCCCGGCGGCGTAGGAGCCGGTCGACTCGACTGCGACCAGATCAAGCTTGCCGAAGCTCGAGAGCCACTGAAGGAGCTCCCGGTAGCCGTGCGCGGTCGTCGGGAAGCTCTCAGAGCCGAGCAGCGCGCCGCGCTCGTCCAAAGCGGCGACCTGGTGGCTCTCGGCGTGTGCGTCGACCCCGCCGATGACGAGCGTCTCGTGGTGCTTCATTCTGTACCTGCGTCCTTTCACAACCGAGGGCGGTCCGGTCGGGAAGGGCGGACAGAACAGTGACGAGGCACTTGTCGCGAGCAGGTTCCTATCAAGTCACGCGCCGCCCGACCCGACCGCCCAAATGGGCGATCAACGGCGGCCGAGCCCAAGCCGACAAGTCCCCGCGAACGACACCGACTGGGTCAGTTTATGCGCAGGTCAGACCCGGGCCAGACCGCCTGAGCTCATCATCACTGTTTATGCAACAGCCACCGCGCGAAGCGATCAGCCCGGTTCTTCAACCGGCACATGTGGCTGGCCGCTGGGTGCCCGTCGCTACGGTGCTTCGCACCGCCCTTCGGGCGCCGCTTCCACCGTAGCCCGGGGCAGAGACCCAGCGGGCTATTCCGCCGCCGCACATATCCGCATGTCGCCAGCTTCAGCACGCTGGGCCGGCCGCGGCGAGTCTGAGACTTCGCGTCGACCGCTCGCGCTTAGATAGGCAGCACGGGCCCCGGATAGAGGAGAGCGACTGAACACACCGACCGCCATCGTCGTCGGCGCCGTCTGCGCGTTCATCGGCTTCGCGCTTCTTGAGGCGCTCTCGGACGACAGCACAGAGCGCAGCGAGCGACCCGCCCAAGCGACGCGCTCGGTCGAGCGCGAGACGCAGCGCGTCAAGGCGCCGCGCGCCGCTTCGGGCGTGCCGTCGATCGCCGTGAGGCGCGGCTGCTCTGGATGAAGCTGCTCGCGCCGGAGACCCGGCGGCGGGTCGAGTCGACCATGCGCATGCCGTGCGAGCGCTTCTACCGCACGCGCGCCCGGGCCCGCGGGCGCCTGCTGATCGACCGCACAAGGCTCTACGGGCGCGTCGCGATGGTCGACACCCGCACCACCGCCGGCGCCAGCGCCGAGATGGTCTTCCTCCGCGATCCCCGCCGCGCTGGCTGTTCCTGCGCCGACTCGACATCCCAGCCGCCCCCTCGCCGGGACGCCACAGCGAACAGCCACAGGGCCTCTCCGTCAGCTAGCCGTCAACTCCGGTGTGGGCCTGGTGGGCCCCAACGGTCGCCGGCCACTTGCCCTCGGCAGGCTACGGCCGCGGCCAGGGGCTGCAAGGCTCGCGCTGCGCGCCGGCTGCGCCGGCCCCTGCCGGGGCGAGCCTCCCTGCCGTGCCCTCGCCTGCGGCTCGGGTTCCGCCCCTGGCCTTTAGCGGCCGTCAGTGCCTCCTCGGCAAGCGTCCAGCGACCGAAGGAGGCCCCGATGCACCACCGCCCAGAAGCAGATCACCGGCGAGCCGAACGTCCGCGGCCGCTACGACTGCGACGAGGGCACCCGCCAGCTCGTCGCACAGCGCGTCAAGGGCGTCGTCGCCCTCAGCGACGTCCCCGCCGGCGAGGAGGGGCGCGTCCATCTCGTCGAGCGCCAGCTCGAGTCGCTCGCCGAGCTCGACGCGCTCGTCGCCGACTACCTCGAGAAGGCCGCCGCGCTCCGCCGCTGCCCGATGGCGAGCGCTGACTGGTGGAATCACTGAGCAGCGTGGTCCCGCAGCCCATACTCGAGATCCAAACTGTGGTCGCTGGCCTCTTGGTCCGCGAGCACACCGCCGCCGATGCTGCGCCCTACTACGAGCTGGTGCAGACCAACCGCGACCACCTAACCCGGCACGGCGACTACGCGGAGCTGGTGGCCGCCACCAAGAATGAGATCGAGAGCCAGTTCGCTGCGAGCGGAAAAGGGAGCGTCCGGTGCGGGATCTGGAAGGACGACGGTCTGGTCGGTCATGTGACGCTGATCTATGGCGATCCGCCGACCTGGGGGCTCGGCTTCTGGTTGTCCGAGCATGCAAGCGGACACGGGTACATGACCGCAGCGATCGCTGCGCTCTTGGCGTACGCCCGAAGCGAGCTCCAGGCCCTCGAAGTGCTAGCCGGCGTCACCCATGGCAACCAACGGAGCTCGGCCGTCCTCACGCGCCTCGGGTTCACGCCGATCATGGAGTTTCCCACCTATACCCGCTATCGCCGAGTGCTGGGTTGAGGGAGCCGGTGCGGCGACGGAAGGGGCAAGCGTTGGAGTACCTAAACCCGCCGAGAGCCACCCGTGTCCTGTTTACGCCCGACGCTCAGCATCTGACCGCTCGGCGCATCTTGCTGCCCGGCTACAGCACCCGACCAACCGCCACAGGGTGCGGAGGGCGGGCGCAAAGCCGCGATGAGCCCCGGACGGTCGCGGATCGCAGGCCTGCGCGAGGAGTGCTTGATAACGGGCGGGTATGTAGACGGACGGCTGCGGGAGGAGCAGACGTCGAGGGCCAGCAGCGCTGGCGGCCGGCGGCGGAAGCGGCAGCGCGTCCGTGAATCAGGAGAGGGTCGCACGGGCGAGTCCGCCCACCTCCGGCCCGGTCCGGGCGATGGCGATCCCCTCAGCCGACCAGATGGCCGATGACCCGGCCGTCTCGGTGAACTCGTCGCCGGTCGAGCCGGCGAAGCTGGCGAACACGACAAATGCCCTGCAGGTCCGAGCGATCACCACTGCTCGGGCCTCCTGCTCGGGCAACTCCTCGGGTCGATGCACCAGGCTGGCGACGTAGGCGTCGACGCCGAGCGCCGCCGTGCCCGCGACGTGCTGAGCGGCGCCGGTGTCCTTGCAGATCCCGAGCCCGAGACGCCACCCATCGACGTCCATAACCCTCGGTCCGTCACCGCACCGGAAGCGATCCGACTCGACGCCTCCAAGCCAGCACTTGCGGTAGGCTACCCGCACTCCAGCCGCATCGACTCTGAGCATCGCGATGAAGGCGTCGTCGCCCTCTTCGACGGGGGCACCGACGAGCGCCACAGACCCGGCCTCCGCGCACGCCTCGACGATTGGACTCAGCGCAGCGTCTTCGAGCGACACGGCGGCGGCGGCGAGCTCGTAGCCGGTCAGCGACAGCTCCGGGAAGACGACCAGCCTCGCCTCGGCGGAACGGATGGCGGCGGCGTGCGACCGAGCATTGCGGACCACATCGCGAACGATGCACGCCGGCTGCACTGCCGCGACTCTCAACGCATCACGCACCGCTCCATTGTGCCGCAGGGCTCCGCGCCTTCGCCCAGCAGCCGTGCCGCAAAGCCGTACGCTGAGCGCCTCGCGTCGCCCATGCCGCAAGGGGATCACGCACCAGGACGGATTGCGGGTGCCAATCGGCTTGACAGTTGGCGATGGCGTCGGCGGTAGTGCTGGCGCGGTCACGAAGCTTTCGCGGTCAGACGTGGCCGAGGGGTAGAACTCATGCCCGGACGCTGTACCGTCGCTGACGCTGGTCCCAGCGAGTGCGCGGAAGGAGATGTCGATGGACGAGGATCTCGAGAACATGAGCCGGGATGCGCTAATTGCTGAAGCGAAGCGACTGCGCGCTGGCGTTCGAGCGCATCGAGATAGCTCGGGCCACGACCTGTGCTGGCACCATCCGCAGCTCTGGGACCTGCTCCCCGAACGGACCCGTCCCGACGTAGCTGTACCGCCCTGGCCGAAGTTCCTTCGCGGATGCCTCGCCTATCGAGAGGCGTTGGAGCGTGAGCTCTCGGGCGCACCGGTCGCCGATGTGGACTACGACGCCAGCGAGTAGGCGCTCCCCGTAAGCCGATCGCCCAGTGGGACGACCGCCCGCGCGCGGGAGCTGCGGTGTTGCTCACCCACCGGCGACCAGCTCGCGCAGCGCCGTGGCGCCGTCATCGGGACGCTCTTCAGGAAGGAAGTGTCCGGCATCGAGGCCTTGACCCGTGACGTCGTCGGCCCATTGCCGCCAGATCGCGAGCGGATCAAACGGTGCCCGGTTGCCGCCGGGCTCCTGCCACAGAACGATGAGCGGTGCGATGATGCGGCCACCGGCGGCGCGGTCGGCACGGTCGTGCTCGAGGTCGACTGTGGCACCAGCGCGGTAGTCCTCGCATACCCCGCGGATGCCCTCCGGGCGGGCGAAGGCGCGGTGGTAGGAAGCACGCGCCGTGTCGGGAATCGCGCCGTAAACCGCGCACCAGCCGTCTAGGAAGGAGTCGATGAAGGACTGCGATGCGCCAGCGAGCAGCGTTTCGGGCAGGTCGGGCGACTGGGCGAGGAAGAACAGGTGGTAAGCGCCCAGGGCCATGTCAGCGCCGACGGACTCCCACATGTCGAGCACCGGCACGATGTCGAGGATGGCCAGGTGGGTGACGACTTCCGGGTGCTCGAGGGCCAGGCGCTGGCCGACCAGCCCACCGCGGTCGTGGCCCGCCACGGCGAAGCGCTCGAAGCCGAGCTGACGCATGAGCATCAGCACTTCCCCCGCCATCGCGCGCTTGCTGGAGTCATGCCTCGGGACGGTGGCGCTGTCGCCGTAACCAGGCAGGTCGGGACGGACCACGGTGAAGTCGTCGCGCAGTCGCTCGGCCACGGCGTCCCAGCAGATGTGGGTCTGCGGAAAGCCGTGCAGTAGCAGCAGCGGGGGCCGGAGCCCTCGACGACGTGATGCAGCCGCGCGACACTCACGACGTCGCCCCCCGCGCGAGCGGCGCGAAGGCGAGCACGCGCTCCCACAGCAGCTCCGCGTCGTCGGGCTGGTGCTCGGCCAGCAGGGACGCGTCGGTGAACAGGTGACCGTCGCCCGGGTAGTCGAAGACCTCGAGCGGCGCGCCGGCGTCGCGAACCGACGTCACTACCGCGTCGACCCACTCCTGCTGGCGGAACGGGTCGGCTTGCGTGTAGTGGATCTGCGCGGGGACTCCCGACGGCCACGCGCGGGCGCCGAGCATCTCGAGCGGCAGCGCACCGGATAGCATCAGCACTCCGGCGACTCGCCGCTGAGTGGCCACATATTCGGCCATGCCGCCGCCGTTGGAGAAGCCTGCGGCGACGAACCGGTCCGGCAGCGCCTCGACGGCCGCCGCAGCCCGGCGCATGAGCTCGGGGTAGCCGATCGACTGGGCGAACGCGTCGGCCTCGTCGTAGTCGTCGAACACCCGGCCGTCGTACTGGTCGACCACCAGCACCTCATGGCCGACTGCCCTCAGACGCTCGGCGGCCTCTTCGATGCCGGGACGTAGTCCGAGGATGGAGTGGAACAGGGCGACGTACGTCATGCGGTGGCTCCTTCGTCGTGTTGTACGCCGTACAGCTTAGCTGAACGCTGTACAGTTCGGCCGGTGCCTGCATTTCGTAACCCGGGACAGCGCGCCGGCCTCACGCGCGACCGCGTGCTCGCCGTCGCACGCGAGCTGCTGGTCGAACATGGGATGGACGGCCTCACCATGCGGGCGCTGGCCGAACGCATCGGCGTGAGCCCGAACGCCCTCTACAGCCACGTGGAGAGCAAGACCGCCCTGGTCGACGACCTCCTCGACGAGGTTCTCGCCGAAGTGGACGCCCCCGCCCTGGACGTAGGCGACCCGATTGCCGGCGTGCACGCCCTCATGACCTCGACGTACAAGGTTCTGCTCGCCCACGCCGACCTCATTCCGGCCTACCTCGCCCGCCAGGGGGCCCGCGGTCCCCACGCCCAGCACCTCGGAGACGTCATGCTCGCGCTTCTGGAGCGCGCCGGTGTGACCGGGTCGCGCGCACAGGAGGCCCTTCACGTCCTCATCGTCTACACGATCGGCTCTGCCGCCTTTGCCACCCGGGCGCCACTCGCGAGCGGTGAGTCATCCCCACCGACTAGCCGAGACCACGCCGCCCACTTCGATCACGGGCTGCGATGGATCCTCGCCGGCATCACTCTGCCGGCCGACTACGCTCGATCGGCGTAGGACGCTCGCCGTTGAGGCTCTGGGCCCGTCTCGCGACCCGAATGGGCTTGTGGGACACGGCGTCGTTCAGCCAGCTACGCGAAAACACAGACTCGTAGGTCCGACTCGCTTTGGGTCGATCGGCTCGAGCCGGACGTTGGTTCCGCCGGGGTGGTCGAAGAGCCGGGTTCCATCCCCGAGGAGGACCGGGGCGATGAGCACCATGACCTCATCGAGCATCCCGGCTTAAGGCATTGCTTGGCGACGTTGGCGCCGAGGACGTTGACGTACTTGCCGCCTGCGGCGCGCTTCGCCGCGTGGACGGCGGTCTCGAGGTCAGCGACGAACGTCACGTCCGGATCCGCGGCGACCGGCGGCTGCTCGTGCGTCAGCACGATCGACGGACCGTGCCACTGGCCGCCGAAGGCGCCTTCTTGCTCGGTGCCTCGGTTCGGGTCATCGCCGGTGAAGGTCCGCTTCCCGACGAGCAGAGCGCCGATGCCGTCCATCAGCTCATCGATCTCGGGGCTCGAGGTCACGAGGTGATTGCTCAAGCAGGACATATCGCCACCGACGCCGGCGATGAAGCCGTCAAGCGACATGGTGGCCGAATACAGCAGCTTGCTCATGGCCACCTCCTCGTAGTTCCGTCCTTCAGACCGTGTCGCGCGCAGTGACTCATCGGCCTGCGGCGACTTGATTCAGCGCGGTACGCGCGGCCGCGGGGTAGGACTCGCAAGACGAGGACGACCTGACGCACGTCATCTAGCTCACAGCGCACGCGCCAGTCTCCACGCGCAGAGGCCGCTCGTCGCGGCCGACAGGCGGACTAGATCGCCCTGGGGAGGGTCACCAGTTACCCGGTCGACCGCGTCGAGCACTCGGTCGCGGATCGGCCGATCCAGACGGCGGAGGTCTCGAGGGGCTCGCGCGGTCAGCTCGACCGACCAGCCGCCGGTCAATCGTCAGCTGTCGGCGAGCCTGCTCGAGCGAGACGATCGCGCCGCACTCGGCCTCTGAGCGGGCTTCGGCGACAGCGGCGTCCTCCTCAGCGCTCACCGGCTCATCGTCGAGCGGCGCGGCGTCGAAGAACGCTCGTACGGGGTCGCCTCGCAAGCTGACCTCGAGCGCCCGCAAAGCCTGGCGCGCCTCGTCTTCCGACAGGCGCTCAATCCGGTCGCGGAGCTGCTCCTCCGCGGTCACTCGCACCAGATTGCCGCCGCGTAGCGGCATGTCCGGATTGGACGGCGCGTGCCCGACGGGAGAGGGTTTCGCACACATCCGCCGGCAGCGACTGCCGCAGTGAGTGGCTTGACCCGGTAGTCGGAAGCTGCCGGCCCGACAGCTCAGGAGGTCATCATGGCCGCTCTACTCATCGGCTACGCCCGCGTCTCTACCGACGAACAGGACCTGACCGCCCAGCGGGATGCGCTGGCGGCGCTTGGGGTGACGGCCGAGCGAATCTACGTCGATCACGGTCTCACCGGCACCAACCGCGAGGTCCGGGACTACGCGAGGCGCTCGCCGCCTGCCGCCGCGGCGACACGCTGGTCGTCACAAGCTCGACCGGCTGGCGCGCTCGCTGCCAGACGCCCGCCAGATCCTTGAAGACCTCACCCGTCGAGAGGTCAAGCTCAGCCTCGGCGGGTCGGTGCACGACCCGACCGACCCGGTCGGCCGGTTGCTCTTCAACGTGCTGGCCATGGTCGCGGAGTTCGAAGCCGACCTGATCCGCCTGCGCACCCGCGAGGGCATGAAGGTCGCCAAGGCCAAGGGACGGCTGCGCGGCAAGCAGCCCAAGCTCAACCCACGCCAGGAAGCGCATCTCGTCGCCCTGCATCACGCGGGAGAGCACAGCACCGCCGAGCTCGGCGACCTGTTCGGCGTCGCACGCTCACCGTCTACCGGGCCATCCAGCGCGAAGCGACACGAGCGCAAGCCGCCGACTGCCCAGCGCCGATCGGTCGCCGATAGAGGTTCGGCTCTCGGACGGCTCGATAGGACGCACTGGCCAGCGAGGGATCGCGCGCTGGCAACATGGCTGCATGGACGACGGCGGCACGAGCGGCAAGTGGACTATCGACGCTGGCTTTGACCTCGACGGGTTCCTCGGCCAGCCGCTCGTGGCACGGGTGGCGACGGTCGGGCGGACCGGGCCGAGCGTGCGGCCGCTCTGGTACCTGTGGGAAGGAGGAGCCTTCTGGTGGCTGACGGGGGAATGGTCAAGGCTCGGACAGCTGCTTGAGCGTGACCCCCGCGTCTCGCTCGTCGTCGACACCTGCGACCTCGATCGTGGCGAGGTGCTGCAGGTCACCGCGCGGGGAAGGGCCGAGCTGCACCCCTTCGACGCCGGCCGAGCGCGCCGCTGGGGAGGCCGCTACCTGGGACCCGACGAACGCCACTGGCGTCGCTTCCAAGGCGCCGTCTTCGACGACCCCACGACGCGCTTCGTCGCCTTGGAGCCGACGGTGCTCCGAGCACGCGACCTGTCGTACTGATCGCCATTTCGCGGAGATGGTGGAGCGGGCTCGCCTCCAAGCCGGCTACCGTTGCCCTGTGAGCAGCCAGCGAGTGCTCGGTGGGGTGGTGCACAAGCTACCCGCAGACCTGCGCACGGCGCTGATCGCCAACCCCACGGCACTCGATGCCTGGAAGGACATCACGCCCTTGGCGCGCAACGAGTTCATCTGCTGGGTCGAGGATGCCAAGCAGGAGATGACCCGAGAACGCCGCATTCGCCGGACCCAGGAGGAGCTGGAGGAAGGCCAGCGCCGGCCCTGCTGCTGGCCGGGGTGCAAGCACCGCGACCGCACCGGCAGGTAGCGGGGCTGGCGCTCCGATTTCCCGCGATGGCGTCCATCGGAGACCGGGCACCCTGTAGCACTGCACGGATTGGTCTCCTAGGCGAACGGCTCGCACGACGGGTCTGCGGGTGTCCGGAACGGATCCTGCCCCGGGACGACCACTGACGCTGGCGAGGCGTTTGGCGGCCGGCCGGAGCCCTCAGCCGATCTGCTCCGCCAGCTCGACGATGATCCCCTCCGGGCCGCGGACGTAGCAGAGCCGATAGCTGTCTTCGTAGCGCTCCACCTCGCCAACGAGCTCCGCGCCGCGGGCTCGCAAGCTAGCGACGACGGCGTCAATGTCGTCAACTGCGAACGCGACGTGGCGGATGCCCGGGGTGTTCGCCGGCGCGTGCCGGTCGCCGCCCCGGCCCGACGGGGCGTGAAACTTCGTCAGCTCGAGCCGTCCGTGGCCGTCCGGGGTCTCCACCATCGCGATCTCCGCCCGGACGCCCTCGAGCCCCACCACGCGGTCCACCCAACCGCCCTCGACCGGCCCCTCGCCCTGCAGCTTGAGTCCGAGCTCGACGAAGAACGCCGTCGCGGCCGCGAGGTCGTCGACCACGATGCCCACGTGCTCCATGCGTTGGATCGTCATGCGCTCGACGGTAGCGACACGACGGCAGCAGCTACACGTCTCCCAGTTGCCGATCCCGCAGCGGGAGGGGCTCAGCCGGTCGGTGGCGGACGTCTTGGGCCGACGGCGGGGGTCTACGCGCTGAGCCTTGTGGCGAGCTCGCGAAGGCCGCGCGCGAGGCGCTCGCGGTCGACCGCTGCCTCTTCGCGAAGGTGCGTCAGCAGCTGGGCGTCGAGCGCCGCGAGCAGCAGGTGGGCGTCGAGGGAGGCGTCGGCGTCGGGGCGACATTCGGCGAGCAGGAGCATGGTGTGCTGATGCCAGGCGGCGTAGGCGCCCGTCCGGTAGCGCGCTCCAGGGGCGGAGGTCTCTGACGCCAGCACCAGCTTGCCGTGCTGCTCCCAGAGGTCGAGGAGCGCGTCGAGGAAGGCGGTCAGGCGATCGCGGGTGGGCGCGCCGGGGCCGAGCGGCGGTGGCCCGCGCAAGAGTCGCTCCTGCAGCTCCCGTTCCTGCTCGTCGAGCAGCGCCTCCAGTAGCGCGCCGCGGTCGCCGAATCGCCGAAAGACCGTCCCCTTGCCCACGCCGGCCTCGCGGGCGACGGTCTCCATCGTCACCTCGGCCAGACCGCGCTGAGCGAACAGGCGCCGCGCCGCCTCGAGGATCTTCTGACGATTTCGCGAGGCGTCGGCCCGCTCGGGTGCCGGCTCGCCGACGACCGGCAGCTCTACACGGCTCATCGGGGACATCGACTCGGTCCGGGGCACGACAGCAGTGTGCCACAAGCGGACCATAGGTCCAATTTTGTGCTACGTTGGGTCGCGATCCGGACCAACGGTCCGTTTTCCCGGCCCACCACGAGCGTCAGGAGGCACACATGCCCACCAGCATCACCCGCGAGGAGCTCAAGCAGCACGTCGACCACGGCGACGTCATCGTCGTCGAGGCCCTCCCCGCCATGTACTTCGACCAGGAGCACATTCCGGGCGCGATCAACATCCCACACGACGACATCGACGCCCAGGCGCCCAAGCTGCTGGCCGACAAGGACGCGGCGATCGTCACCTACTGCGCCAACACGCCCTGCAAGAACTCGGGCGTCGCGGCAGCCAAGCTCGAGAGGCTCGGGTACACCAACGTGCGCGAGTACGTCGAGGGCAAGGAGGACTGGGTCGCCGCCGGCCTGCCGACCGAGTCCGGCACCGTCACCGCGGCATAGGCCACCAGCGGTTCGGCCGGCGCGCAGCGGCGCCGGCCGAACCCGCCTTGCCGCTCCACCGGCCGAGAGGGAGGGGGCGGTACGGCCGGTAGCTGAGAGTCCGCGACGTGCTTCCCGATGAGCCAAGGCCATCGTCCGTTGGCGGGTCCATGACGACCGCTCTCGGGTGTTCCGGCCAGCGATCGGTCCGCGGGCTTCCTCCCGGTCAGGCGTCGGTTCTGACCAGGCGGATGTCGACCTCGCGATCAACGTAGGCCCAGTGCTCGATTCGGCGCAGTCGTCCGACGAGCTGCTCGAACGTTTCGGCGTCGCTTGGGGCATACTCGAACCAGGTGAGGAAGTCGAAGGGCTCGTCGAGGTCGTGGCTGTGGTAGAGGCGACGCGCGATCGCTGGCAAATACTCGAGGCCGATCGCGATGTGATGCGAGCGTTCCTCGAAGATCTCGCGCCGCTCATCCTGAGGCAGCGCCCACCACGCCGGTGACTTCGAGACTGGGATGAGCGCGGCCCGCGTCGCCTCCGGGCGACCCAGATCCGGCTGGCGCGCGGCGAGCTCGTCGTGCTCCGCGCGTCGGACATAGCGCTCGAAGCTGACCGCGCCGCGCAGCATCCATGTCGCCCCGGCGCTTGAGCCATCGGTCAGCGGCCCCTCCACCACGTCAAGCCGCTCGACGCTCTGCAGCGGCGGGCCGATCACCGGGTCCATACGCTCGATGCGCCAACGCCCCTCAGCACCACCCACGAAGGTGGTGGTCAGAGCGCCAGCCATACGCCGATGCTACCCAAGGAGCCCTCAGTGCCCGAGTGCAGGACATCGCTCTCTCAGCAAGGCGACCTGCGGGGTCAGTCAGGCCGCCGACGAGGAAGAGCGGTCGGCGCACCAGTGGCCGAACGGCGTGCGCGCAAGCCGATGCTTCTACGGGACGTTCGGCGCCGTATCCGGCTGCCCACGAGCTACGTGCGTCTTCACAGGATCTGCGATCCTCACTCGCTGAGCGTCGAGGTCAATGTGTCGGGTCGGATCCGCCGCTTGATCAGCGCATCGCTACGGCCACGGCGATCATCGTCAGGCTCACCAGCGATGCGTACTTGTCGACCAGCAGGACGAGGTCGACGGCGCGTTGACCGAGCCCGTAGCCGAGCCCCGCGACCAGGCTGGTCATCAGCACGGCGCCGGCGAGGTCGAGGAGGAGGAAAGTGACCAGCCTCATCCTCGCCCAACCCGCCATGGCGTACACCACCGCGCTGGGGACACCGGGCAGAACGGCGAGGACGACCGCGGCCCGGAGGATCCAGGGGTTCAGCTCGGCGGCCTGGCGGGCGAAGCGCTGCGCGCGCTCGCTCGTGGTGAACATCTTGATGATGCCGCCGCCCCACTGCCGTCCGGCCCACCAGGTGAGCCAGTCGAACTTCACCATGCCGGCCGCTCCCGCGATGACGACCAGCCAGAGCGGCACCTCGCCGATCCGGGCGAACGCCGCGGCGGCCCCAATCGCCGTCAGGTCGCCGGTGAGGAACTCCAGGGCCGCGGGGTGCGAGGCGAGCAGGAACGGCTTGAGCGGCCGCAACAGCAACCCGAGTGCGACGACTCCGAGGATCGCCCCCATCAGCGCCCAGTCGACGCGAGTCGCGGGTCCTTGCCAGGGCACGAACCGACGCCACGTTGCCGACCCCCGACGTTGAGCACGGCACCTGTAGCGGCGCGTCTCGGCGGTTGAAGTCGAAGCCATGCTTCAGCAGTATAGCAATACCCCAGGGGGTACCCCACCGTCGCGGGTCTCGCTGGAGGAACCCCATGCGCGCGCTTCGCCTGCATGGAGCGGCTTCCCCGACGCCATGCGCATGCGGGCGTCCCGTAGGACCCGTCCCGGAAGATTCTCGGTGAGCGGGGCCTATACGGACACGTCGAGGCCGGCCAAGTGCGTACCCTCGCCATGCGCACACACGACGACCGCTTTCCTAGACAAGTAGTAGCCATGGTGCGGCCGGGGTCGCGTCCCCCAACCGCTGTAAATAGCCGGGAGCCGTCAAGGCAACGGCGTAGGTTCCCTCAAGTCCAGCAAGACGATGAAGGAGGACCTACGCCGTGAGACGTACCGTACCGCCGTCGGCGGAGATTGAGGCGCAGATCGACCAGCTGCTTGCTGTTGGGGTCGGTGAGAACCCGCGCGAGTCGTTGTCGGAGCTCGCGAAGCTCGGTGCCAGGTTGATCATCCAGCGCGCGGTTGAGGAGGAGTTCGACGCGTGGCTTGGCAGGGCGCGCTATGAGCGCCGGCCGGACCCTCAGCAGCGGGGCCTTCGAAACGGCTATCGCCCGCGCAAGCTGCAGACTGCCGAGGGCGAGCTCGCAGTCGAGATCCCCCAAGTGCGCAGGGTGGCCGAGCCGTTTGTCTCGAAGCTGTTCCCGCGCGGCACGAAATTGCTTCGTACCGAGCCGCTGCGGGCGATGGTGATCGGCGCGTTCGTCAGGGGCTTGTCGATGCGCGATGTCGAGTCGCTGTGCGAGCAGGCCGGGCTGGGAAAGCTGTCGAAGTCGACCGCATCGCGGATCTGCACCGAGCTGCGCGAGCGCTTTGAGGCGTTTAAGCGCCGCGACCTCTACGAGGTCCGCTTGGCGGCACTGTTCCTCGACGCGGTGTTTCTCTCGGTCCGTCCCGACGGACCGAAGGAGGGCGTGCTGGTCGGCTGGGGCTTCACCGATCAGGGCGAGCGCGTGCTGCTCTCAGTGATGCTCGGGATGCGCGAATCGCACGAGGACTGGCTTGAGCTCGGGCGCGACCTGATCGCCCGCGGCCTCGGCGCGCCGCTGCTGGTGGTCGCCGACGGCGCCCCCGGGTTGATCAAGGCGGTCGAGCAGTGCTGGCCTGCCTCAGATCGCCAGCACTGCGCCGTTCACCGCCTACGCAACCTGCTCGCAAAGCTGCCCGAGCGGGAGCGCGAGCGCGTCCGCGGCGCCTACTGGCAGGCGCTCGATGAGGCCACCGACGAACGCAAAGCAAAAGAGCGGCTCGAGGCGCTCGTCGACCAGCTCGACGTGGCCGGCTATACCGCCGCCGCGAGGTGCCTTCGCAACGACCTCGACGCGCTCGTAGTCCACCTGCGCTACCCGACGCGGCACCGCCGGCGCTGGAGAAGCACGAACCTGCTCGAGCGATCGCTCGGCGAGGTCAAGCGACGGACGAAGGTGATCGGCCGCTTCCCCGGCGAGACCAGCTGCCTGACGCTCGTCTGGGCCGTGCTTGACCTCTACATCACGAACGCGACCAACGGCATCAAGTTCACCCAGCTCGAGCGCCACACGCTCAAACGGATGCGATACGAGGGCAACCAAGAGACGATCCCCAAGGAGGTGAGCGCCGCATAGACTGACCGCCACCGGGAACCTGAGCCGCGGCGAAGTTACAGCAACTAAGGGACGCGACCGCGGCCGGGTCGCGCTATCGCTTTCGGCGGTGGCTGTTGCGTAAACGGTCGCCGGGGTCAGTCGGCAAGGCTGCGTGCAGCGTTCGTAGATGGCGAGTTGAGAGTCGTGGCGCGGCGGCCCTCTCAGGCCGCGACGGGCGCCATTTGGCGCCGGAAGAGCTTCAGCAGGTTGTGACTGGCGGTGATCAGTTTCCACTCGGAGCGACACGCCGATCTTCCCCTGCGTAAGAAACGGTCGATCCGCCGGTTGAACTTCGTGTCGGCGAAGACCGGCTCGATCATCCCCTGGCGTTTTCGGTAGAGCCCGCCGCCGTGGTCGGTCTCGAGCACGCGGCGCATGAAGGCGTAGAGGCCACCGTCCCAGCCGGGGCGGGCGCCTCTGCGCTTCAGGGCATCGGGCGGGATCAGCACCTGGGTCCCGCGGTTGATGACCGCCTCCATCTGCTCCTGATGCCAGTAGCCGGCATCGGCGACCACCACGCCGGGTGCGTCGCTCACACCGGCGAGGGGGGTCAGTATTCAGCCGGCGCCGATACTCCTCGAACGGTGGGAGTCCCACGGCAGCTCTGCGGGCGTCGAGGTTGCCGGGATCCTCTACCGGCCAGGGCACCCCGTTTCCGTCTTTGACGTCGGCGATCTGGTGCCAAAGACCTGTTCGCGGCCTTCGTTCATTCGAACCCTGTCCGTCAGGTAGGCCAGGTCCCGTTGAGCCGCGTCGCCGCTCGACCGCGTCCGCCAGCAGCTCGAGCGCTCCGCGTTGCAAGTCAAGTTGCCTGTCTGCGTGCTGGGCGACCAACCAAGCGTGATGGGCGCCCTCGTCTCCGACCAGCGATCGACCGGGCCAGCCGTGCTGCGAGATCATCTCACGCAGCCGGGCTGTGTTCGCGACGTCGACTCGTTGCGCCCCCATGCGCGTCTGAGGATCGACGCGAACGACAGCTAGCGTTCAGCTCCAGGCGGCGGCTGGCGGACGCGCTGATTCTCGGACGCCATCCGCGCCTACTCGTCTGCGAGGAGCCGATCCATGGCGAAACAGTAGCCGCGCTGGGGGCGCCGCAAAAACGGAATACGCCCCCGCCTCCTCGTACGAAGGGAGGAGCGCACTGCCCCTGGCTCCCGCTCGTGAACGGGCGAGAGCCACGTATAGATGCGGAAGCGAGAGCTCAACCGGTCAAGGTTCGGAATCGTCGGGGATGAGGGTCTTCTCGAAGAAGATCAGTTCGAAGCGTTCGCGCTGTTCGCGTGCGGTCTCGCGGTATCCGTGGCTGTGGTAGAGGGCCTGGGCTGCGAGCTGCTGGGCAGTTGTGTCGAGGTGCAGGCGCGTGTACCCGAGCTCGGTAGCGCGGGCTTCGAGGTGTTCGAGGATGCGGCGTCCGAATCCGCGTCGCTGGACGTTTGGCGCCACGCGCATGCGTTTGATCTCCGCGCGCTGAGGGTCGGTGCGTCGCAGGGCGCCCATCGCGACGAGCTCGTCGTCCAGGAGCCCGACCACGAACTCGCCGCCTTGCTCGAGGTAGACGCGATGGATCGTGCGTAGGTCGTCGTCCCAGGGGCCCGACCCCGCATGCGCGCCCGCGTGGTGGAGCGCGTGCTGGTGCAGCGCCCAGACAGCGTCTTGGTCTGAGCCTTGAAAACGACGGATCCGTAAGCCCGCCGCGCGGTCGGTCACGAGCACAGGATGGCGGGCCGCGCGCGCGCAAACGCTCGTGGTTGACGACGGATGCGCAAGCGGCGCGCGACCGGTGAGGGGAGAGGCGGAGCTAACGTCAGGGGCGTCGGCCGAAGGCGAGCAGGTGGGCGCTCGCCGCGGTCATGTCCGGATGGCCGTCGAACAGTCTTGCGGTCCGGATCGCTGCGTCGAGCAGGTCGTCTACCCGGCCCTCGGCCAAGTCGGAGCCGAAAAGGATCCAGCCGGGGCCCTCGACGCCGAGCACGTGAACGTCCACCAGCCCCGCCTGGTCGAGCTCGCCGGCGAGCTCGCTGGGGCGGTGCGAATAGGCGTCGGGCAACGAGCCGACCGGGTCTCCTCGGCCGCTGGCGAGCGTCGCCTCGATCGCCGCGACCCGGTCGGTGGGCAGGCCGACGCCGTCGCGGGGCGCGTAGAGCGGCCACGCGTCCCGGGAGATCGCCGACGCGCAGACCATCCCTTCGCGACGGGTGACCCGGACCGCCTCCGCAAGTGCCCTGGCGCGGTCTGACTGTTCGGGCAGGTGGTAGAGGGGTCCCAGCAGCAGGCACGCGTCGACGCTGCCGTCCCCGGCTTGAAGCGACCGCGCGTCACCCACGTGCGCGCTGACGCGGCCGTCGATGCGGTTCGCGAGTTCGCGCGCCGCGCGTACGTGCTCGGGAACGATGTCCACGAGATCGACGTGGTAGCCCGCCGCCGCCAGCCACTCCGCGTGCACCCCCGTGCCTCCCCCGATATCGAGGATGCGTGCCGGCGGCGGCGGCAGGCGATTGCGCACGAGCTCCTGTGATCGCAGAAACTCGAGTCTGCTCTTGGGTCGAGCCAGCCGACCCGACTCGTCATATAGGACCTCGTGTAGAAATCGACGAGCCGGTCCTCAGGCGCGGGCGGGATGTTCACAGCCCAACCGTCCCACAACCGAACGAAGGTCGCGACTACAAAACCCGGGCACGCCGAAGAGATTCCGATCGCGCGTGCCTGACGACGAACCGTGAGGGAGCGTCGGTGCCGTGCTGTTCTCCAGACGAAGTGCTGGCCGATCAGGAGTTGCGCGCTTGGGCGGTGCGTTCAACGGTCGGGTGCCGCACGATCTTTGCGAGATCCGCGGCGGTGAGCGGCGACACGACGATTTCTGTTAGGCCGAGCATCTCGGCCTTGACCAGGCGATGGATCCCGTCCAGGATCAGCCACCGCTGATGTCGTACGAGGACGTGCAGCGGGTAGGAGAGATCGCGTTAGCGACGCGGTCTGCGTGTTCTGGGTGCGCTGTCGGCCGGGCTAGGAATTCACGCGGGGTCACCTGGAACCAGTTCCCGTCGCGGCGCCACCACGGCAGCTCGAAATGCCACCGAAGCTCTTCGAGCGCGAGGCGGCGGCGAGGGAGTTCAAGCGGCCAGAGCCGGCTGCGGTCCCATTCGATCGGCAACAGCCAGCCGCGTAGCGCAGCGGGAATCTCCGCGAACAAGTGGTGGCGCGGCATGCGCCTGAGCAGCGAATCGAGCTCTTCGGCTGGCATCGGCGAAGTGTTGCGAACTCGGAGGACGCGCCTTCGGAGGCTCCGATCGCCCACGAGAGGAGGACCCTATGGTTCCGCTCGATGACGTTGACGGATCAGCAGGACGCGTATGGCCGGCTGCTGCTGGACGCTTTCGAGGAGCGCCCGGCGGTTGAGGTCGTCGAACGCGACGATGGTTTCCTGATGGCGAGCACCGCCGGAGCTCCCGCGAACTACTTCGCCCCGTTCCGGCGCTGGCCCGCTCACCAGCGCAAAGCGATGCGGCTGGTCCGCGGGCGCGTGCTCGACGTCGGCTGCGGCGCGGGGCGTGTCGCGCTGCACCTCCAGCGGCGCGACCAGGAAGTCGTCGCGATCGATCTCTCACCGCTCGCGGTAGAAGTCTCCCGGCGGCGGGGAGTTCGCGACGCGCGCGTGCTCTCGATCGCCGAGGTCGACGAGCGGGTCGGGCCGATCGACACGATCGTGATGATGGGCAACAACTTCGGCCTCTTTGGGAGCGCGCCGCGGGCAAAGCGGCTGCTGCGCCGGTTCGCCTCGCTCGGCTCGGGTCGAAGGCGGATCGTCGCGGAGGTGCTCGACCCCTCCCAGACAAACGATCCCGATCATCTCGCCTACCACGAGCGAAATCGGGAGCGCGGGCGGCTGCCGGGGCAGATACGCATCCGGATCCGCCACCGCCACTACAGCACACCGTGGTTTGACTACCTGTTCGTCTCGCCGACCGAGCTTGAGACCCTGATCGAAGACACGGGCTGGATGCTCACGCGAACGATCCCCTCCTCTGGCGGGCTTTACGTCGCGGTTCTCGAAGGCTGCTGAGGGTGTGCGGGCAGCCACTCCGGGCTGCTGCCTGACGACTCTGACAGTGACAGGGGCGGAGGTCGACGCGCGACGGTGGTGGGGCGGGAAGATGTGTTCATGGGTAACGGGGAGGGTCAGACGGCGCTTGTACTGCCCGTGTCTGAAGCAGAGCCCACGGTTGGGCGTTGGCGCGAGCGGTATGACCCATCCGCGGGGTGCGGGATGCCAGCGCACATCACAGTCCTATTTCCATTCCTGCCGCTCGAGCGGATCGGCTCAGAGGAGTTGCATGCGCTGCGCCAGCTCTTCGCTTGCGCTGAGGCCGTGCCGGTACGGTTCACCGCGTTCGGTTCGTTTCCGAAGGTGCTCTACCTCACGCCAGAGCCAACTGCCCCGCTGGTCGGCCTCACGGCGAGCATCGCCGGGCGCTGGCCGGAGGCTCCACCGTACGAGGGCGCCTTCGCTGAGGTGGTTCCTCACCTCACAGTGGGGATGGGTATCACCGGCGCAGTCGCCGCCGAACTCAAGCGGGACATCGGTCAAAACCTGCCCATCGAGACGGTGCTCCGCGAAGTGCGGCTGGTCGCGTTCACCGCTGGCCAGTGGTCGCCGATTGAAACCTTCTCGCTCGGCAGCACCCGAACTGCCATGTGAGAAAGACACGGCCAGCGCCGAAACCCACCTCGGCGGGGTGGACGAGGCGTTCGTTCTCGCCGGCCGGGCCTAAGCTCCCACTGTGGTGACGGACTCACGACTTGACGAGGTGGAAACGCTCCTCCAGCGCGTCTCGCGCTGGGCAGAGCAGCGCAGCGACGTGCGCGCGCTCGGCCTCGTCGGCTCCTGGGCCGGCGGCGCTTCGGACCTGGACTCCGATGTCGACGTCGTACTGCTGACCGACATGCCGTCGTACTACATCGAGCGTGACGATTGGTTCAACGCGCTCGAGGGCGGGCACTTGGTGCGTATGCTTCCGTGGGGCGCCATCACCCAGCGTCGATTCAGGCTCCCAGGTGGTTTGGAGGTCGAGTTCGGGGTGGGCGCCTGCCTGGGCCGCGGTCGACGCGCTTGACGACGGAACGCGGAAGGTTGTCTCCGACGGGATGAGGGTCCTTTACGACCCGGACCTTCTGCTCACACGCTTGTTGGCCGTCTGCTGACCACACGCGTGGGTAAGACCCGCCACGGAGTTCTGGCTTTCAATCTCGTCGACGAGCGGCACTGTCGCTCGCTTCGCGAATGAGGACACTCAGATCTCCTCCGCGCCGCTGCTTGGGCTTAGAGCTCGTTTGATGGCGTCGAGTTCAGGGGCTGTCCGGACGAACCCGGTTGCGCTCCCGTCGATGGGCGCGCCCACGAATGGGTCGTCGGTGAGGCGCGGATACAGGTGCATGTGGAGGTGCGGAAGGGTGTTCCCGTTGATTTGGTAGTTCATCTTGATTGGGTTGAACAGTTCGGACAACGTGCGCGCCACCTGCATGGCGTCCCGAAAGAAGGCGCCCTGGGCCGCTGGGGATAGTTCGAACGGCTCGACGACGTGCTGCTTTGAGACAACGCACGCGTAACCGGGAAGGGGTGCCGCAACTGGAGCGGTTATCCACGACGTCTCGCGTTCTGCGACGACGTCGAGCGGCCGAGCGTTCAGGCAGATCGGGCATTCGCTGCCCTCCGGCAAGGCCAGCCATCGCTCACCGTCGTGCCATGCGCTAGTCGTCACGCAACAAAGAATGGCGTAGCGTGGCGCATCCAGCGGAAGCTATAGGCGGCCCGGTCGCCGCCGGAGAAGTCGGAGATGTGTGGGCGCTCGGTGCCCCCCTGAACCGTTATGGCTCGCCTTGGTACATCTGAGGAATCTCCACCCCGAAGCGTTCGTGCAACAGGCGCACGTCTTGGAAGTCTGTCTCGCTCGGCTCGAAATCGCCGGTCTTGCACACGACCTGGTACTCCGGAGTGAGGCAGCGGACCGGTCTGCCGCCGATGCTCCCGCGTCCTACGAGCGTCTCGGCAGGGAAGGGCCATTCCTCCCCGTCTCTCAACCGGTACGACCCGTTGCCCGCGTCGTCGCGGCGGATGCAGTGAACGTCGACCTGGCGTCCATTCCGGTCTTCAAGCACAAACGCATCGGGTGAGTCCCGCTCGGTGAGGGCAAAGCCGCGGTCTGTTAGGGAGGCTATGAGCCGTTCGGAATCGTGGCGATCGGCGATCAGGTCCAGGTCGTCGTGCTTGCGGGTTTGCGCATCGAGCACGGCGTCGTGTCCCCAGCCACCATCCACCCAGACGTTCAACTGCGCATCCTCGAGCCACTCCAATATCTCGACGACGTCTGAGGCGCCGAGGTCTCGCTGCCTCTTGCTCACGCATTGAGGCTAGCCCGGCTTCGACCGGGGATGGAGAATGTCGGGGTGGAGCCGGTGTCCTTCATGGCCGGGCCATCCGCGGCAGAGCTGCGTGCCGGTCTGCGTCGTGTGGCGCCCGAGCTCGCCGGCGAGGCGATCCGGCTGCGCGCTGAAGCCGGGCGTGTGGTCGACCCGGTCTGGCGTTCGGGTAGCGCGGTGGTGGGCGGCGCGTTCGTGGCGAAGTTCGCGTGGTCGCAGCAGGCAGCCATCCGCATCCGCCGTGAGGGCCAGCTGCTGCGAGCGCTTCAATCGGCCGCTCCCGACCTCCAGCTACCGGGGGTGGTAGCGGTCAGCGCCGACCCGGTGCTGCTCGTCACCCGCATTGTTCCCGGCGAGGCGCTGACCAGCAGCGGGGTCGCGGCACTAGACGATGCCGGGTCAGCTCGGGTGGCCGCACAGCTCGCCCGCTTCCTCGCCCGACTTCACGACCCCGACGTGCTCGAGCAGGTCCAACCGCTTGTCCCGCTGGTTCCCCCTGAGCCGCAGGCCGACACGCACTCGCTCCGTCAGCGCTTCGGCAGGTGGGTGAGCGCGGACCGGCGCGACACGGTGCTCGCATGGTGCGACTGGGTCGATGAGATCCTCAGCAGCCCCAGACCACCAGAGGTCTTGGTCCATGGTGACCTTCACGGGCACAACCAATTGTGGGACCTGCACGCGCCGGCGCTGAACGCGGTCGTGGACTTCGACATCAGCGGCCCACGGGAACGCGAGTTCGACTTCCGCTACCTGCCAAGCCAGGCGCCCGAATCCGATCTGTTCGTCGCGGTAGTCGGCAACTACCGGGAGCGATCGGCGCGGGAGCTCGATCTGGACCGGCTGATGGCCTGGCACGTCCGCACCGTGCTCGGTGACGCGCTGTGGCGAAGCGAAGCGGGCGTCCCGCTCCCCGGAGGCGGCAACCCCTCAAGCTGGGTGGACGCGCTGCAACAGCGACTGCTCGAGTCCGGGATCGACGGCGCATCGCCCACCGGTCATGTGTGAGCTCGACCTAGGCGAGCGGACGGTTCCGGTCGCCCCCGGCGACACGGTGGTCGTGGTCGAGGTCATGGATGGCAAGGTCTGGATCGCACGCCCCGTGACGGTCATCAACGACACCGCCGAGGAGATCGCGCTGTGCTGGCGCCGGGCACGCTCACCCGGTACCCGTCCGGACCGCAACACGGCGAGCACACCGTCCGTCAATGGATCGCGGGCGAGTGGGAGCTGCACGACCGTCAGTGGGGTCCGCCAGGCAAGCTGCGTCTCACTCGGCCCGGCGATGCCTTCGAGGTGTGGGCAACACCCGGCATGCACGAGGACGGCACACCTTGGTACGTGAACCTCCAAGACCCGCTGCGGCGGGTTGGTGTCGGTTTCACGACGATCGACCATCTGCTCGACCTTCTTGTATCCCCCGATCTGCATACATGGGAGTGGAAGGACGAAGCCGAGTTCGAGTTCGCGCAGGAGACAGGGCTGTTCTCGACATCCCGCGCCGCCCAGATACGCGCGGTGGGCCTCGAGATCGTCACGGCCGTCGAGGCCGGCCAACCGCCATGGGACCCGTCGTGGGCGACCTGGACGCCCCCCGAGTCGTAGCACCATCCGACGCAGTGCCGGGCGCTCCCGCTTTCGCCGCGGAGGAGGCGTGCCGGCAGCGACCCGAACGCTCCTGCATTCGACTCAAGGCGGGCACCGCTCCTCATGCCGCCGCGTACCTGAAGCAGGATCGTGCCGGAAGGGATAGCGCTGGCACGGCCCACACAGACGACTGGTATCGGCGCGAAGCGATCAGCTCGCCGGCGCCGGGCAACACGACTGCTTTGGCCAGTGGCTGTTGCGTAAACCGGGGCTGTCCGGGGTGGTCGGGACGATTCCGGTATGTCTCAGAACTTCATCGCGTGTGATCGTGATCAGGAGCTTTTTTGCCGCCGTCGCTGCGGGAGTGGCTGCCGGCGGGCCATTTCGCGTGGTTTGTAGTCGACGCCGTCGCGGAGCTGGACCTCTCGGCGTTCTACGGCGTCTATCGCGACGATGGGCATGGGCGGCCTGCGCACGATCCGGGGATGATGGTGGCGCTGCTTCTCTACGCCTACGCGCGCGGGGAGCGCTCGTCGCGCAAGATCGAGCGGGCGTGCGTCGAGGACGTCGCGGTGCGAGTCGTCGCGGGCAACAAGGCGCCCGATCACACAACGCTCGCGCGCTTTCGCCAGCGCCACGAGGCGGCGCTCGCCGACCTCTTCGGCGAGGTGTTGTCGTTGTGCGCCGAGGCGGGGCTGGTCGAGCTTGGGGTGGTCGCGATCGACGGCACGAAACTGCACGCGAACGCAAGCCGTGACGCGAACACAGACTACGAGCAGATCGCCAGCGAGATCCTCGAGCAGGCCGACGCTGTCGACCGCGAGGAGGACGAGCGCTACGGGCCGGGATCGAGCGTTGACGTGTTGCCAGAGGGCTTTCGCAGCTCGAAGGGCCGGCGGGCGTGGTTGCGCGAGGCCCGCCAGCGCCTCGAACAGCGCCGCGCCGAGGAGGCACGTCCGATCCCTAGGTCGCGGCCCGACCGGTTACACGAGTGCGCCCGGCGGCTTGAGGAGGAGCTCGCGGTCGAGTGCCGCGCGGCCGAGCGCCAAGATGAAATGTGGGCGGCCAGGAGCGCGGCAGGAGAGCAGCCCAGCAGCCGGCCGCCAAAGCCCTATTCCCCACCCGATACGCCGGCTGGGGTGATCAACACCTCCGATCCCGACTCGCGCAGATTGAAGGCGCCGCAGGGTTATTTGCAGGGCTACAACGCGCAGGCCGCAGTTAACGATCGCCAGATCGTGATCGCCGCTGAGGTCAATGCCTCCACCGCCGATTTCGGCAACCTCGGCCCGATGGTCGACGCCACCCTCGGCGAGCTCACGAACGCCGGCGTGTCCGAGACGCCTGAAGTCGTGGTCGCCGACGCCGGCTACTGGCACACAGAACAGATGCATGAGATTGTCAACCGAGGGATCCAGGTGCTCGTCCCGCCGGACGCGAGCGGACGCAAGACACCACGACCAGGGTGGGATGGCGGCCCCTACGCGTTCATGCGCAGAGTGCTTCAGACCGACCGCGGCGGCGAGCTCTATCGAAAACGCCAGGGCATGATCGAGCCCGTCTTCGCCGACACGAAGTTCAACCGCCGGATCGATCGCTTCTTACGCCGCGGCAGAGCCGCCGCGCGGTCGGAGTGGCGACTGATCACCGCGACTCACAACCTCAGCAAGCTCTACCGCCACCGGGCCGCCCTCGCCATCGGGTGAGGGAGGCTACCCCGGGACAAGGCCCGGCCAAAAGCGACCTGCGAGCGGATCCAGCCGACGCACATCGCGAGACCATCGCGCGGATTACGCAACGGCCACGCCACAAAGCAGTCGCGACTACTCCGAGAAGGTGGTCTCCCGGAGAGCGGCGTACGGCGTCCGTGCCGAGAGTTTCTCTTGTGCGCGAAAAGAGGCGTTGCACGCACGAGCCGCACGGGCATAACTACTCCGAGGAGCATGGGGCCTGGCACACTCGCTGGGAGTCACTGTGTCGCCCGCGAGCAATGCGTGCTTGCCTGGCGATTGGCGACTGTGCCCCTCAGTCGCTCACCGAGGCCGGCCCTCTGCCTCACTAGCCACCCGCTGCCGTCGTCGCGCACCTAGTGCCGCTGCACCCAGATGCCGCGTTGGCTCTCGCTCAAGACCCGGCGTTGCTTGAGGCGTCGCAGCAGCCGCAATGCCGTCGGGCGGCTCGCGCCGAGGCACGTGCCTTACGGCATCGTCGTCGGAACTCCGGCGACCTCAGCGAGCCGCGCCTGGGCGACATCGAGCGTATACAGCTCGCGTGAGCAAGCGGCGGCTGTCGCGATGATCAGCAGATCGGTCGCCTTGGCAGTCCGGCGCTGCGCGCGCGCGGTCGCCAACACGTCTCCATAGCGCTCCGCTACCGGCTCGTCGACGGGTATCGGCGCGAACGCGCCACGGACCGCGGCGAGCCTGCGACTTCGGTCCCGGGCGACCGACTCGTCAACTGCCATCAGAACGCCGGCTCGCAACTCTCCGAGCGTGACGACCGAGATTGCGGCCGACTCGGGCAGCTCGAGCGCTGCCGCTTCATCGCGCGCGAGGAGGACGCTCGTGTCGAGGAGGCTGCCGCTCACGCCGCTGGCCAGGGATCGTCGAGCGGCGCCTCCGCGGCGTCGAGGTCCGCCGCCAGGGCGTCGTCGACCGGCTCGGCAAGGATGCGTCGAAGTGTCGCCCGGTCGACGTCCTTTCTGGGCTCGCCGGCCGCGCCCGGCGGGATGACGCGCGCGACGGGACGGCCGCGCACTGTGACGGTGAAGGTCTCGCCGGACTCCGCTGCGCGCAGTACGGCGGAGATGTTGTTACGCAGCTCGCGTTGGGGGATCGTGCGATCAGACATTTGCTACGCATCGTAGCAGTGTCTATTTGGATCGGAGGGGGTCGCCGCTCAGTATTGGTTGAGCGCCCCCACGCGTCCGGCGAGGGGCGACCGGCGAGAGGCGGCAGGCGTCGGCCGCTCGCGCGACCACGGCGATGGGTTTGGCGCTGGGACGCCGTCGACGAAGACCGCGCCGAGCCCTAAACGCTGGACCGGGACGTGTGGCGCCGACTCTTGCGTCTACCGGAGGCCATGTCGCCAAATTTCTTCGCCGGAAAAGGGGTAATCGGGCCGCTCGTCGCCAATCGAGGGTGTCGGAGCATGAGGCGCCACTTGCAAGATCTTTCCCAGAAAGCCGATTTCGCAAGAAGACGGGGGTAATTTCGGCCTCTCAATCGCCCTTGGATCACGTGAGGGCGAATACCGGCCACAGACGACGGGGTTTTGCGGGTGCGCGGGCCTGAAGAGGTGTCGTCACCTTCGCGCGCTCGCACCGAGTCCGATCTGCTCGGCCTGCTCGCCGACGCGCTTCTGGGTCATGTCGAGGAGCTGGTCCACGAGCGGATCGAGGCGCTCTCGGCGGAGGCCACACCCCATCAGGGCGTCGCTTGGCTGCGGGTGAGCGAGGTCGCTGTCCTTGTCGGGGCCTGTGAGCGCACCGTCTACCGCGCGCTGCGGTCGGGGCGGCTGGTCGGTGAGCGCCTTGGCGCGCATTGGCGGATCCGCCCGGAGTCCGTCGAGGCCTGGCTCGCGGCTTCGTCCGACCCTCCACCGGCGCCTGCTCGGCCGACCGCGCAAGGGCAATCAGGGGTGCGGCGCCCATCCGCTGAGGCCATGGACTTCCGCACGCGCGCTCGTGCGCGGACCCGTTCGCAGGCCGCGAGCGGCCCCTCGTCAACGACCGGGGGCGATGGCCCCCAGGAGGTGAAGTGATGAATCGATCCGGCGGCGGCTCTGGCGAGTCTGCCCTGTTCGTGGTGGTGCTCGCGGCGATGCTCGCGGGCCTTCTGTATGTGCCTGTCGCGGTGCCGACCTTCATATGGTCGCTGGTGCATGGCGAGCCGACCGTGATCGGCTGGGGTTCCGCGGTCGGCGGCGCGCTGCGCTGGCTGTTCGCGGGCGCCGACGGTGATCCCCGTACGCTGGCGGCGTTCGCGGCGTATCGGGATGTGATGCCGGCACCGGGCGTTTGGACGGCGTTGAACGTCGGGATCCTCGCAGCGGCGGTGTCGGGGATCGCGGTGGCGCTTGTCCGGGTCGATCGCTGGCGCGGCGCTCGAACGGTCGGTCTGCCGCGGTGGCATCCGCGGGGCCGGGTGAGGCCGCGGTCCTGGGCACGCCCACGGGATCTGCGTCACCTGCGAACTGGCCGGCTAGCCACCGTGCGGGGTGATGTGGCGGACAGCTGGTCGCTGGGCGAGCTGCGCGGCAGGCCGCTGCGCTCGGGCCCCGAGACCCATCTGATGGCCGTCGCTCCGACGCGCTCGGGAAAGACGACGCGCATCGTCGTGCCGGCGCTGCTTGAGCACCCTGGGCCGGCAATCGTGCTGTTGAACAAGACCGACGTCGTGCTTGACACGGTGAAGGAACGCGAACAGCGGGGGCCGGTGTGGGTCTGCGCGCCGTTCACCTGCGCGCTCCCGCACCGCTGTGGGTGGTCGCCGCTTGCCGGCTGTGAGGGCTGGGAGTACGCGCTGCGGATGGGCCGGTGGCTGTTCGACGCCGATCCGACGATCTCGCAAGGATCGCAGGACTCGGGCGGCGCGCGCTTTTACAACCGCGAGGCGGTCGGGGTGGCGCTCCCTCCCCTCCTCCATGCCGCAGCGCTCGGCGGGCGGAACATGGCGCTCGTTCACGAGTGGCTGCGCTCGGGCATCGATGGTCTCGATGAGCCGCGCTCAATCCTGGCCCGCCACGGCGCGCAGCGGGCGGCGGATGCGATCGCGGGGATCCAGGGCCTCGACGAGCGCCCGCGCTCGTTGCTGCTGATGTCCGCAGCCCAGCTCGTCGACGCCTACCGGTTCCCGTCGGTCGACGCGTTCGACACCCCCGGGTTCCAGGCGGAGGAGCTGCTCGAGGGTGGCACGCTCTACGTGGTCTGCCCGGAGAGCGAGCAGGACATGCTCGCTCCGATCGTCGGCGGCCTGCTCGGCTCGGTGCTGCGGGTATGGGAGGAGCGGGCGGCCGCGGAGCCCCAGCACCGGGGGCCGACGCTGCGGATTCTCGCCGACGAGGCCGCCTACCTGGCGCCGCTGGGAAAGCTGCCGACCTACCTGGCGGTGTCGGCGGGCTGGGGTGTGCGTTGGTGTCTCGTGTACCAGTCCCTCTCCCAGCTCGAGCATCGCTACGGCCGCGAGGCCGACGCGGTGCTCGGCAACGCGCTGTGCAAGCTGTTCCTCGGCCCGATCCAGGACGAGTCGACCCGCCGCTACCTGACCGATCTGCTCGACGAGGAGACGGTGACGGCTTCCTCGTGGAGCTCCTCGCCGCTGGGCTCGGGCGGCTCCTCGCGCCAGGAGCGCCAGGCGCCGAAGGTCTCCGCGCAGCCGCTGATGCAGCTGCGCGAGGGGCGGGCGGTGCTCGTCCACGGACGTGATCTGCCGGCCGTCACCTACCTGCCCGCGTTCTGGGAGGAGTCGAGATGATGACCGCAGCGAGCATCGCGGCGTCCTCGGCGCAGGGATACGCCGAATACCTGGAGTCGCGCACCGCCGTACCGGAGCAGGGGACTACTACCTGGGCACCGACGGCTCCCCCGCGGAGTCGCCGGGGCGATGGCTGAGCTCCCCGGAGGCACTCAGCCGCGTCGGGGTCGAAGCGGGCGAGGTGAAGCCGGATGACCTGCGGGCGCTGATGGAGGGTCGCTCGCCCGCGAGCGATGCGGAGGGATCCTGTCTGGCTGCGTCCGGCCGGCGCGGACGGCAGCAGGGCGGGCGGTCTCGACGTCACCTTCTCGCCGCCGAAGCCGGTGAGCGTCGTGTGGGCCCTCGGAGATGCCCGGCGGCGGGCGGAGATCGAACGGGTTCACTCGCAGGCGGTCGCCGGGGCGGTCGGCTACCTGCGCGATAGCGTGCCGCTCACCCACGGCCCGGGTGGGGAGCCAGCGCCGGCGCAGGAGCTGCACGCCGCGGAGTTCCTCCACACGACAGCGCGCGGGGTGGCTGGCGCGGTGCCTGACCCCCAGCTGCACAGCCATGTGGTGATCACGAGCGTCGAGCGCTCGACAGGAACGGTGGGGGCGGTGCGCTCGCGCCCGGCGTTCGGCGCCGCAAGGGAGGTCGGCGCCTACTACCGCGCCCGGCTCGCCGAGGGCCTGCGCAACCTCGGCTTCAAGGTAGAGCCGTCCGGCAAGGAGGAGCGCTACTTCACGATCGCCGGTGTCGACGATGACGCCGCCCGTGCGTTCAGCAAGCGCACCGAGGAGGTCCACCGCGCGGCGCAGCGGTTCCGTGCCGAGCACGGCCGTGAGCCCGAGCGCGGTGAGCTGCGCTCGCTTTCCGTCTCGAGCCGGGAGGCAAAGCTCCCGCGCACGCGCGCCGAGCTCGATCGTGCGTGGCGGGCACTTGCGGCCGAGCAGGGAATGGAGCACCCACCGGAGCCAAGTAGGGCACGTGCCGCCGCACCGGCGGTTGAGGGCTGGTCGGAGCGCGTGCTTGAGGCGGCGACCTCCAAGGGGGCGGTCTTCGACGAGCGCGAGCTGCGCTGCGTCGCGCTCGAGCACGCGGCCGGCGCAGGCCTTGAAGGCGATGACGCGCTGGAGCGCCTCGGCCAGTTGCGCGCGGACGGTGCCGTGCTCGAGCTCGACGAGGGCCGGCTAACCACCGGTCGCATGCGAGCGCTCGAGCAGGGCCTTGAACAGCGGGTCGAGGAGCTCGGCCGAAGCTCCGCACGCTCGATCCCAGCCGCAGCGAGGGAGCGCGGTGTTTGCGCGGTTGAGGAGCGGATCGCGAGTCAGCTGAGCGGCGAACAGCGCGCGGCGGTCGAGACCCTCACCGGACCGGGACGCGCCACGGTCCTGATCGGCCCGGCCGGCACCGGCAAGGGCGTCGTGATCGACGCCGCGGCGCGCGCGGAGCTGGCTGCCGGCCGCGAGGTGATCGGCGTCGCGGTCGCGGGCCGCACCGCCCAGCGGCTCGGCGAGGACTCCCCGGCGTTTGCCGGCCGGGTACGCACGCTCGACGGCCTCGTGACGGCGCTCAGGCACGACCGCGCCAACGTCTCCCCCGCGACCACGGTATATGTCGACGAAGCGGGGATGGGCGACAGCGAGCGGCTCGCGCGCCTGGTCGACGCCGTCGAGCAGCGCGGTGGCTCGCTGGTGCTGATCGGCGACCCGCGCCAGCTCCCGTCGGTCGGTGCGGGCGGGATGTTCGAACGCCTCCACCAGTTCGTGCCGGCCGCCGAGCTGAGCGAGGTTCGTCGCACGCCCGACCCGGCCGAGCGCGAGGCGTGGGAGGCGCTGCGCTCAGGCGACCCGGCCCTCGCGATGGCCCACTACCGCCAGCGCGGCGTGCTGCGCTTCTCCGACACGCGCACGGACGCGGTCGACCGTGCGGCGCGCCGCTACGTCGGCCTCGCCGCCGATCACGACAAGGATGCGGTCGCGCTGATGACCGACGCGAGCAACACCGAGGTCGACGCGCTCAACCTGCGCGTCCAGCAGCTGCGACTTGAGGCCGGCGAGCTCGGCGACGAATCGGTGGAGCTGCTCGACAGCGGCCACGCCGTCCGCGCAGGCGATCGGGTCGCCTGGACGCGCTCGATGGCGACGACGGACGGTCCGCGCGTCGAGAACGGCGTGCGCGGCGAGGCGCTCGCCGTGGACGAGCACGACCGCTCGCTGCGGGTGCGGCTCGACGGCAGCGGCCGCGAGCTGTGCGTAGGCCCAGACGATCTAGAAGCGCTGCGTCTTGGCTACGCCGGCCACGTCTTCCGCCAGCAGGGGGCGACGGTGGAGCGAGCGGTCGTCGTGACCGGCGGCTGGGAGACCTCGCGCGAGAGCGCCTACGTGGAGGCCTCGCGTGCCCGCGCAGGCGTCGAGTGGCACGTCGCGCGCGACGCGCTCGAGGGCGCCGACGACGCCGAGCGCGTCGACCAGCTCGCGGCGCGGATGCGAATCGAGGGAGCGCAGATACCGTCCCTCGCCTACGACCTCGCGCCAAGCGACGGCCGCAACGACGACCGAGAGCGCTCGCCCGAGCCCGAGCCCGAGCGAGCCCTTGCGAAGGCGGCGGTGGAGATCGCCCTGTGACCCGGGCGGCGGTCAAGCTCGAGCGCGTCGCGGTCAGCCTCAGCCGCGGCGAGCGCGACGCGCTGCGGGAGCTGGCCGTGCGCCGCAGCGAGCCCGAGGCGACCACCGCGGCGCGGCTCGTGCGCGCCGGGCTCGCGGATGCCGGCGCGCGCCTCGATGCTCCACCCAAGCGCCGCCGCGGCCCGGCCCCGCAGGCGGCACGGAGCACGTCGAACGGCTCCGAGCCGCGGGCCGTCGCGTGGCTTCCCGCAAGCGCCTGTGGGGTCGCGGTGGCACAGCTCTCGGAGCGATACCCGCTCGACCTTCGCGACGCGGTGATGCCGGAGGCGGGCGACCGTGCCGCGGCCGAGCGGCTCGCCGCGCTCAGCGTCTGGCGCGACCAGATAGACACCGGCACGCACGCTGACCCGCGCGTCGAGCTGATGTTCAGCGACGAGCTCGCGCGAACCGCCCGCTGGCTCGAGGAGCGGCGCCGCAGGAGGCGGTGAGCCGGCGTGGCGACTGTGACAGTGGCACACAGTGCATCTGGTCTGTCAGGGCTATCCGGTCACGGAGAGCCTGTTGCTGTGGTTGTGCCGCCGGCGTCAGTTGAGCGAAGGCTCGTCGCCGAGGTTGGGCATGATCCGGGCGGCGTCGTCGACGAGCACTCGGCAGAGCACGGTGAGGGCGCGGCGATCGGGGTCCTCGGCCGGGCGGTCTTCGATCCACGGGACGAGGTACCAGCGAGTCGCCCCCACGAACGCGGCAGCCTGGCCCTGGAACATCAGCATCCCCACCATGCGGTTATGAAGCAGCGGCTTCCGTGGATTCGCCCTCTCGACCGATACCCGGCGGGTCGGTCAGTCGGCGTCCATCCGGGCCCGGAGCTGGACCCGGGCCCGGTAGACGAGCGCCCAGGCACGCTCGACACTCACGCCGTACTCCATCGCGATCTCCTCGTAGGTGAACCCGGCAGCGTGGAGAAGCATGGCCTTACGCCGGCGCGGGTGGATGCTCTGAAGCGCCTCCCCCACATCGCGGAGGCGCAGCCGCTGCTCGGCGCTCTCGTCCGCGGTCGGCGACTCGAGCTCGTCGAGCGCCACGTCGGCCCCGCCGCCGACGTCACGGTGCATCAGGCGGTGCAGCCGCCAGGCCTCACGGGTGGCGACAGTGATGAGCCAGGCGAAGATCGCCTTTCGGCGTGGCTGCTTGGCAACCAGCTGGGTCCAGGCATAGCTGCAGGCGTCGTCGAGGTTGGCGTCGGTCGTCTTGACGCGGGCAGCGAGGACGCGGCGGAGCGCGGCGTCGTACTCGACGTAGAGGTCGTGCTCGTCGTGCGGCGGAGCGCTTCGAGGGCGGGGATGCCGCGGGAGGTTGTGGCGGGTCTCGGACATGGCCCGCCTGGGAGCGCGCCCGCGGCGCGGGCGTCAAGGCGCGTCCCGTCAGGGACCGGCGAATGCCGGCGCGAAGCGCGTGCCTTGCGCCCGCCGACGCGGGTGTGCTGGGCTGGGGCCTCGTCCGTCTCCCGCCCGGCCGACCGCGGATCTCAGGCCGGGGGCGAATCCGGCTCAGCACTCCTCTTTCACTGGGAGACGATGCTTCGTCAGACCACTCGCACGAGCCCCGACCCATCACTGGACAGATGAGCGTGCGCCGCCGAAAGCGCGCCAGCGGTCATACCGTCTGGCAGGTCACATGGCGTGACTTGGACGGCCGCCAGCGCGCCGAGACCTACCCCACACGCCGACAGGCCGAGCAACGCGACCGTGAGCTACGCGAGCTCAAGTGGCAGGATCAGATCGAGACGGCGGACGCCGGCCGCGAGCCGCTGCGGGAAGCCGCCGACGCGTGGTGGACCGACCACGTCGAGCCGAACCTCGCGCCGAACACCGTGCAGAGCTATGCCCACGTGCTCGACGTTCACCTGCTGCCGCGGCTGGGCGACACGCCGATCAGGGACATCGACCCGGCGCGGGTGATCGCGCTACAGGGCCAGCTCCGGGCGAGTGCTGTAGGCGGCGCGATGACCCACCGGATCCTGATGGTGCTCAGCGGGGTCATGCGGCACGCCGTGCTCCGCGGACGGATCGAGCGCAACCCCGTCCAACCGGTGCGCGTGGTCCAGCCCAAGCGGCGGCGGGCGATCCGGCCGCTCGCGCCGGTCGCCGTCGAGCGAATCCGGCGGGCCGTGCTCGACGCCGATGACATGGCGAGCGCGACGCTCGTCAGCCTGATGGCCTACGCGGGCCTGAGGCCGGCGGAGGCGACGGCGCTGTGTTGGGAGCACGTCGGGACGCGGACGCTGCTGGTCGAGCTGAGCAGGGACGGGACGGGCGGGGGCAAGGGCACGAAGACCGGCGTCATCCGTACGGTCCCGATGCTCGCCCCGCTCGCGGAGGACCTCGCCGCCTGGCGGTCCGCGGCAGGCAAGCCGGACGACGAAGCGCCGATCGCCCAACGAGCGGACGGCGGCACGTGGAACGGGACGGACTACCGCAACTGGCGGCGCCGCCGATTCGACCCGGCCGTCGAACGCTCAGGACTCGATCGAACGAGGCCGTACGACCTGCGGCACTCGTACGCGAGCCTGATGATCCAGGCCGGCTACTCGCCGGTGGAGCTCGCCGCGGAGCTCGGGCACTCGCCGACCCTGACGCTGAACACGTACGCGCACCTGTTCAGTGAGTTTGCACGCGGTGAGCGGGTGCGGCCGGAGGACGTGATACGCGCAGCGCGTCTGGTCTAAGGTCAGGTCTTCCTGAGCAGCCGTCCACGGCGGGAACCATACGGCACCTGCTGCGACGTCCTCCCGAGTCTTGCGGCTGAGTGGGGCCCGTCCGGGAAACGGCGGCAAGGGATGCTCCTGAACGCGGGCCGTCAGCCGCTGGGGTTGCGCGTCTCGACCTCGTAGGCAGTGGCGCGCATCGTCCTCGTGGCGCCAGCGCTGTTCCCGACCGGCTCGAACTCGCCGACGGCCAGTGCGACATCGCGAACGCGGTTGCCCAGCGTACGGTCTTGACTCGCCTGCCGGTCGTACCACCCCGCGACCGCGTCGGCCAGCTCCTCAACGTCGACGTTTGCGCTGGCCGGCACCGAGACGCCGAACGTGACTCGGAAGCGCCGGGCGATCACCCGGCGGTCGGTCTTGCCGAACTGCGCTGGAAACGGCCTTGCGTATTGCGTCTCGAGTGCCGCGTCGTGGTGAACGGCGATCTCCACCCTGTACTCGGGCGGCAAGGGCACCGTGTCCGACATCCACGAATGAATCTGGCCGGCGATCTCCTCGGACGTCATGCCGACAGTGTCGCAGGGCCTAAGACGATCTTTCGTCGTAGGCCGCTCGTCGGGATCACTGCTGCTCCCTCGGGCTCGCGCTTCATTTCGTCCCGGCGTAGGGGTAGTCGGTGCAGTACGTCAAGCCGCCCTGGACGGCGGTGACCGTGGCGTGCGCGCCGCGCGCCCGTGGGACCGCATATGACCACCCGCCGAGCATCTCCGCGGGGATCGACCCCAGCCAACCCAGCTCACGACGTGTGGAGCGTTCCGCCGGTGGCGGACATAGAGTGCAAGCCGTTGTTGTGCCAAAGAACCCCGCACGGGCCGGGCGGACGTGACCACCCGCCCGGCCCGTGCACCCATTGACGCCTCCGTTCCGTCCGGGCCCGAACGGATCATTCCTTGCTGCCGTCGGCGTGCAGGCTTGGTCTCCTGCCCGGTGCCGGCGCAATAGGCATAACAACACCATGATCGGAGGCCCTTCAATGGCCAATCATTTCGGCGAGGACCATGTCTTCGCCCTCACCGAGGCGCTGGCGCTCCGCAAGGCGGCCAGCAGCAGTATCAAGGTAAACGCTCTGCTTGGCGACCAGCACGATCGCGCGCGCAAAGACCTGCAGGCGCCCGTGGAGATCGTGGACGTCGACACGTTCCCGAAGCCCGGCGACCTCTGGGTCGACAAGCGAAAGTGGCTGCGGATCAAGAACGTCGTGGCCGTTTCGGCGGATCTCAAGGACTCGACCGCACTGAGCTTCAACAAGTACGCCCAGACGAGCGCGCGCCTCTACGAGGCGGCGACGGGGTCCGCGGTGCGTCTCATGGCCAAGTTCGACCCCCAGTTCATGGACATCCAGGGCGATGGCATCTTCGGCTTGTTCCACGGCGAGCGGGCCTTCGAGCGCGCGCTCTGCACGGGCATCACGCTCAAGTCGTTCAGCGTCCGTAGCTTGGCGCCGCTGATTGACGAGTTGTTCGCCGACAACTTCCCGGACACCGGGTTCAAGGTGGGCCTGTCGGCCGGCGTGCTCGTCGCCAAGAAGGTCGGCGTCCGCGGCACCAACGAGCCGGTCTGGGCGGGCAAGCCCGTCAACTATGCGGTGAAGTGCGCCGGGAGGGCGGACCGGCATGAGCTCATTGCCACGGCGAACGTTTACGACAAGTTCGTCGGCAACGAGTACGTCACGCACTCCTGCGGCTGCCCGAACGGCGTCCCCGTTCCGCTCTGGGTCGACGTCGAGGTCGAGAAGCTCGGCAAGCACTCGCGGTGCAAGCTGCTGCCGGTTGGCTGGTGCAAGGTTCACGGCGACGAGTTCTGTGCCGCCATTCTTGACGGCGATCGCAAGCGGGACGACGTGTCGGGCCAGGCGGCGGCGTGATGGCGGTCAACGTCTCCGACAAACCGGGGGTCGCTCTCACCGGGCAGCTCCTCGCGGAGACCCGCGAGGAGCTGAACCGCGCCGACGGCAAGGCGGCGATGCTGTTCGCGATCTTCGGCATCGGGTTTGGGGCCGTGCTCGCGGGCATCATTGCTGGCGACTGGCAGCCGGCCGATCTGGCGGCTGGAGCCGAGGTCGTCTGGTGGTTCGGGGCCGTCGCGGCAACCGTTGCGCTCGTCGCCGTGTCGGCGGCCATCTGGCCGCGGCTCGACAGCGATCACGCGTCGGGTCGCGTCACGTACTTCTCGCACGTCGTCGGCTACCGCAGCCGCGACGCCCTACGCGAGGCGATCGGATGCCAAGCCGGCAGCGACGGGGAGCGTCCACTCGAGCAGCTGCAGGCCATCAGCGGCATCGTTATGACCAAGTACCGGCTCGTCCGAGCAGGTCTGGTGCTTTACGGCATCGGCGCGGTCGCGTGCGCCATCGCCGTGCTCGTGTCGTAGCGACCGCGCAGGCAGCGCCCTCGGTCCACCTGTCGCGGATGTCCGCCCTCTCACGGACGTCGGACGGGCGGGCAGGGGTGCAACTGGTCGCCATCGACCTCAATGGGCAGACGAGACCCGGCCGCGCGCGCCGGGTCCGCCTCCTTCTAGCCTAGGCCCCCGCCTCGACCTCCTTGAAACAAACCAGGTGGGGTCGAGGTGACACCTCGGGCCTCTTCACCTACAACGGAAGCTCGGCCCTCGGCGTCGGCGCTGGTCATGACCTGACAGGACCGTAGACGCTCGCGCGGGCCAGCGCGACTCCGACTGTGACTAGAACGCGGGTACTGGGCGGAGTAGTACTCACCCTCCGTTTCTCTTCTCAAGTGTCTCTGCACTACGTACCCGCGGCCCGGTGGGAACCATACCTTTATACCAGTGATAGCATACCCGTATGTCGGTACGGACCACTTCGCCAAGAGCCCCTGCGTCGGCGCGGTCGTCGAATGACGGGCCGGGCATCGCTTACGGCCCTGGAGCCGGCAAGGGCCTTTTCCGAATCCGGCGAACTCTTATCACCCGATCCTACGGCGCTCTCATTGCCGCAAAGGCGCCCGGCGCGGTGAAGCTCGACCTTGTCCTCCGAGCGATCGCCCTGCCGCCGAATAGATCCGGCAGGCGGAAGCCGGGGTTCGTCCTGCGCGACTGGGCATCCGAGGACCTGTACGACCTCGCCGCACCGCCGCCTCGCCTTCGCCGTGAACGCAGCGACCGGACCGCCGCCGAGGAGCGCCATCTCAAGCGCAAGTGGGTCGCAGACCAGCTGGACAAGCTGGCGGAGCTCAAGCTCGTCGACGTTACGTCCGATCCGGGCCGCCGGTCGAAGATCGTGGTCTTGCGTGACGACGGCAGCGGCCGGTCGTTCGATGATCCCGCGGGTAAGGACGAGCTTTACCTCACCATCCGGGGCAGTGTCATCGCCTCCGGCCACTTCGCAACGTGGGGCGCGCCCGAGCTCGCCGGCTACTTCGCCGCGAGCATCGCCGCGTATTACCACCCGCGCGGCGCCGGCCGCGGACGCTCCAAGCCTGGGACCGGAACGTGGTGGCGCCAGCTCAGTTGGTTCAAGGACGACCAGATGGACCCGAAGGGCCACACCGTCCTGCCCTTCGCGCCGAGCACGATCGAGACGGGACTGGCCAAGCACCTGGCCAGTGGGCTCATCACGAAGAAGAAGATCCGCACAGACCCGGTGACGAACCGGCGACTCGTGACCGAGCGCAACCTCTACACCAACCACTTCGACACACTGGACAAGCGCGTGCGGCGGGTCCCCGTCGAGAGCGCGCCCGATGGAGAGGACTAGCAGCCGGGTTCAGTGACGATCAGGCCGCTCACGTCGCCGTTGAATCCGCTCCGTCGACCAACCGCGGGCCCGACCCCACGAAGGCGATGTTGGCGAAAATGTTGGCGGATCGGAACAGTCGCCCAAGGCGAGAGGCCGAAAAACTATCTCTTTGCAGGCCTTTCTCCGAAGCCGACGCCCGGATTCGAACCGGGGACCCCTTCATTACGAGTGAAGTGCTCTACCAGCTGAGCTACGTCGGCGGGAACGTCGGAGTCTAGCCCCGGCCGATCGCTGCGATCACGGGCTCGGGCAGGTGCTGAAGCGCTCGCGGAAGAAGCGGCGCCCGGCGAGCGGCGCCCGCAGGTGGCGGACGCGCGTGTAGATCACCGCTCCGCCCGGGCAGCGCTTGCGCCCCAGGACCCTCACGAAGATCCGGCTTCTGTAGCCGGTGCCCGGCTCGCCCGCGAAGCCGGCGATGTCATATATCCCGCGAGCGGTGGCCTCGGCCTTTCCCCAGTTGCTCCAGCGAAGTCGCTCCCATCCTCCCTTTGCGCCCACGCCAATCGACGAAGGCTTGCTGCGCACACTCTCCCCGCCCAGGTAGCGCGGGCCGAGGGTGGCCGCCTGGGCGGCTGCGGTGGCGCCAACGAGGGTGAGGCACAGGAGGAGCGGAAGTCCCAGGCGCTTCATCCCGTCCGGCACGATAGCGCCCGCGGAGGGGGCGAAGGTCAAGCCCTGCGGGCTCTTGTAAGCATGGTGGCGCGTCGACTGCGAGGGCTGGAGGAACGCCGAGACGGGGGTGGCCTGCGCGTCTTCGTGGCATGGTCAGCGCGGGCGCGGCTGCTGGGGCTTGCGCTCCTGTCCGACCTGCCATTGGACTGCGCCCTGCTCCTTCCTCGCTGCTCCTCGGTGCACACCTTCGGGATGCGCTTCTGCCTCGACATCGTCTTTCTCGATGAGGCCGGGGGCGAGCTCTCTCGCAGGGTGGCGGTTCCCGCGAACCGCGTCGTCCGCCACCCGGGAGCGGCAGCGGTGCTCGAGCGCCGCGCTCGGGATGTGTACAGCGGGTTGGGCGAAGCCATCCTGTCCGGGGGCGACCCCACGACCGCAAAGCAGGACGGCACCGGTAATCGAAGCGTGGGTTGGGCCGGCCATCCTGTCCTCGGGTCCTCCCCCGACCCGAAAGCAGGACGACGCGACGTGTGGGTAGGAGAAGCCGCTCCGCCCGGTTAGGCGGCGCCCACGAGCCGCGCCAGCCGGAAGCCGAGCGCCTCGAGCGCCAGGTCCTCGGTCACGTTGAGCTCTAGTGAGAGGCGGACGTCCTCGCACCGCTCCGCCGCGGCGAGCAGCCGCTGGGGGTCGCGCGCGTGCGCGGAGACCGAGGCGGAGAGCGCCTCGGCACGGTGGAGGTCGAGCGCGGCCTCCGGGGCGCCCTCGGCGAGGCAGACGAGGTCTCTGAATCCGAGGGCGGCGAGCGTGAGGCCGAGGTCGAGGACTTCGGTGCGGGCGCGGCGGCCGTCGCGCCTGGCGGCCTCGTCGAATGACTTCTCGAGCGCTGCCCGGTCGCGGCCCTTGGGCTCTGACTGAAGCCGCTCGCGGCGGTCCTCCTCGACCGATGCCTCCGCCGCCACCCGGCGCTCGTCGGCGCGGTCGAGCAGCCCCCGCCACGCCTCCGGGTCGTCGACGCCGCGCCCTCCCCCAGCGAGCGCGGCGGTGACCATCCGGTCTGCGTCTGCCTGCAGCGCCTGGCCCTCCTCGGAGGCCAGGTAGCGCGCCCGCGCCGCGTTGCCGAGGGCGAGCCGAGCACACGCCGCGGCGCGCTCGGGCTCTATCCCCGCCCGTTCCAGCTCGGCCGCGATCCGCTTTGCCGGCAGGCGGTCGAATCGCACGGGCTGGCAGCGGGAGACCACGGTGGGGAGCACAGCGTCCAGGGCGTCGGTGATCAGCAGCAGATGGACGAAGGAGGCGGGCTCCTCGAGTGTCTTCAGCAGGCGGTTGGCCACCTCGTCGTTCATCGTGTCGACCCGCTCGAGCACGAACACCCGCCGCGAGGACTCGAACGGGGTCCGCGACGCCGCGGCAATGACGGGCTCGTCGACGTCCTGGGTGCGCATCACGTGGGCACCGGTCGGGCGCACCCATGTGAGGTCGGGGTGCGTGCCGGCGAGCGCGCGCCGGCGAGCGCCGTCGGGCTCGGGAGAGCCCTCGGCCAGCAGTTCGGCGGCAAACGCGCGCGCGGTGGTGCGCTTGCCCACGCCGGCAGGCCCGTGGAAGAGGTACGCGTGCGAGGGGCCGGTGGCGAGCGCCGTCGAGAGGGACATCCGCGCGTGCGGGTGGTCCTCCGTGCCGGCTATCGCCGGCGGGACGGAGGTCATGCCAGCGCCCTTCGCGCGGTCTCGACGGCCTCAAGCACCTCGGCGTGTACGGCCTCGGCCTCGCGGTCTGCCGGGATGCGCCGCCAGCGGCCGGGCTCGGCGCCTGCCAGCCGGTCATACGCGGCTGCCACCTGGTGCTGGAGCCCCGCGCCCTCGCGCTCGAAACGGTCGTCCTCTCCCCCGCGGGCCGCTGCCGCCGCGGTGTCGAGCTCCAACAGCAGCGTCAGATCGGGGGCGAGACCGCCCGTGGCGACGCGGTTGATCCGCTCGATCTCCTCCTCCCCCAGGCCCCGGGCGGCGCCCTGGTAGGCGATGGAGGAGTCCAGAAAGCGGTCAGAGACCACCACCCGGCCCGCCTCGAGGGCGGGACGGATCACCCAGTGCACCAGCTCAGCCCGCGCCGCGGCAAAGAGCAGCGCCTCGGCCTGCGGCGAGAGCTCGAGCTCGGGGTCCTTCAGGATCGCTCGCATCCGCTCCCCCGCGGGCGTGCCGCCCGGCTCGCGGACCCCAACCGCCACGTCCCCGAGCGCCCGGCAGAGAAGCGCCGCCTGCGTTGTCTTGCCGGAGCGGTCGATGCCCTCGAAGGTGACGAAGAGGCCGCGCATCGGCGGCGACGCTAGCAGGGGCGGGGGCGGGCTCAGCCGTGGCACGGGGACCGGCGGGGCCGGGACCTGCAGGTAGCATGCGCCGCCGCCATGCGTGCCCTCGTGACAGGTGGATCGGGCTTCATCGGCTCGAACCTCGTCGACGCCCTGTTGGCGAGGGGGGACGAGGTGACGGTGATCGACGACCTCTCGACCGGGCGCCGCGACAACCTCGACGGAGCGCTGGCGGCGGGGGCCGAGCTGCTCGAGCTCGACATCCGGGACGCTGCGGCCGTCCTCGACGTGATGGTGCGCGTGGCCCCCGCGGCGGTCTTTCACCTGGCCGCGCAGATCGACGTGCGGCGCTCGGTGGCCGACCCCGGAGCCGATGCGCGCATCAACGTGGAGGGCACCGTGAACGTGCTCGAGGCCGCGCGCCAGGCCGGGGTGACGCGGGTGGTGAACACCTCCTCGGGGGGGGCGATCTACGGCGAGGGAAGGTCCCTCCCGGCCACCGAGGAGCATCCTGTGGCCCCCGAGGCGCCCTACGGTCAGTCCAAGTTCTGCGCCGAGGGCTACTGCGAGCTCTTCATGCGACAGCACGGCCTCTCGACGATCTCGCTGCGCTACGGAAACGTGTTCGGCCCGCGACAGGATCCACTCGGCGAGGCCGGGGTGATCGCGATCTTCTGCGGCAAGGTGCTCGAGGACGGCACCCCGACGGTCTTCGGCGACGGGCTCCAGACCCGCGACTACGTGTACGTGAGCGACGTCGTGGAGGCCAACCTGCTGGCCGCCGGGTCGAGGGCGAGCGGCCCCTTCAACATCGGCACGGGCGTCGCCACCAGCGTGCTCGACCTGGTGAGCGCGCTGGGAGACCTGACCGACCGGCCCTTCGAGCCGGAGATGGCCCCGGAGCGTCCGGGCGAGGTACGTCACATCGTGCTCGACACCTCACGCGCCCGCGAAGAGCTGGGCTGGGAGGCGAAGGTGGGCATCGACGAGGGACTCGAGCGCACGATGGCCTCGCTGCGCTGACTCGAGCGCACGATCGCCTCGCTGCGCTGACTGGAGCGCACGATGACCTCGCTGGGCTGATTCGCTCCTCGGGCCTTTCGGATTCGGTGCGACGCCCTAAGGCCGGTCTACCCCTCGAACCTGAACGGCTCGCCCTCGGGCGGCTCCGGAGCAGGCGCGGGGCGTGGCGCCGCGGGTGCCCGCGGTTTCGGAACGGCGGGCGCCCGGGGCTCGGGCGAGGCGGGCGCCCGGGGCGCGGGGGCGGCCGGGGAATCCGGCGCCGCGGCGGCGGGCGCCGTCGGGCTCGGCCGTGCCGGGGCCCCGCGGGCGGGCGGCGGCGGGGTGGGCGAGGCCCCCCCGGGCTGGTCGAGGCGCTCGGGCAGGGGGGTGCCGGTGGCGGTGGCCGAGCGGCGCTCGTCGAAGAGCGCGCTCAACTGGACGAAGGCGAGCAGGGCGTTCTGGGGATCGAGCGAGCGGGCGGTGGCAACCGAGCGCAGCGCGGCCGGCGAGTCGGCGAGGAGCACCTGAAAGCCCGCCAGGCGAAACCACGTGATCGCGTTCTCGGGCTGGCGCTCTATGGCCTCGGTGAAGAGCTCGCCGGCCTTCTCGGGCTGGCCGCTGCGCTGCGCGATCGACGCCCCGGCGAAGAGCGGCTGCACGGAGAAGGGGTTGAGCCTGGAGGCCGTCTCAGCCTTCCTGGCAGCGACCACCAGCTCCTCCTTGTTCCCGCCGGCGGCCAGCGCGAGGGCGTCGCTTGCCATGTCCTTCGAGACCGCCGGCAGGAGCGCCGAGATGGCCACGAGGCAGAGCAGCGCCGCGCCCCCGGCGAGCGCGGGGCCACGCGAGATCGCGGAGATCTGCCGCCTGGGGGAAACCCCGCCGGGTCCCGCCTCGCCATCCGGCCGCGCGGCCAGCACGCCGAGGAAGACCATCACCGGAAGCGTGACGGCCGGGATGTCCCAGTCCCAGTCCACCCACATGTGGAGCCCATACGCCGCACAGGCGGCCAGCAGCGCCGCGCCGTAGGCCCGCTCGCGCGATGGCGTACGCGCCAGCGCCGATCCCGTGGCGGCGAACCCGAGGAGGGCAAGCCCGCCGAGGGCGAGGCCCGCGCCGATCAACCCGGTCTCCGAGAGGAACTCGAGCGGCACGCTGTGGGGCTGGCGGACATCGATCACGTTCTGGCGGTAGGCCCGGTGCACGAGGGGAAACGACCCGGCCCCATGCCCCACGAAGGGGCGGTCCCACCAGGAGCCGGCGGCCTCCTGCCACCAGACCCAGCGGTTGCCGGAGTTGGTCTGGAGGATGCGGGCGGGATCGTTCTGCTTGTCCACCTTGGCCTCGGTGAAGGAGTCGACCTGGTGGCTGATCGTGCCCGACACCCCCCGGTCGGAGAGCGCCAGCGCCCCGAGCAGCAGGACGGCCGCACCGGCAAGCGCGGCGAGCGCGGCGCGCCTGAGGAGCCGGCGGCCCTCCGGCGGGATCGTCAGGCCATCCGGGTGCTGGGCCACGCGTCGCAGGAGCACCATCGCCACAACCGTTCCGATGAGGAGGGCGGCGAGCATGAAGGCGCCGTCGTCTGCCCGGGCGCTGAGCGGCAGGCCGCCGATCCTCGTGGAGGTGAGGTCGTTGCTCGTCACGCCCACGATCACGGCCGGCAGGCAGCCGAGGATCCCGATCCCGGCTGTGGCGGCCAGCGTGGCGCGGTCCGGGCCCATCGCGACGATCAGCCCCAGCGCCGCCAGGAGCACGAGGAGGCCACCGCGCGAGTAGGTGAGCGCCAACGTGGTCAGCAGCACGATCAGCCCCACCAGCGCTCCCGCGCGAAGGGGCAAGGAGCGCCCGAGGTCGGCGGCGGCGCGAACGGCCACGGGCACGGCGAGCACGCAGAAGAGCGCGAGGGCGTTCCAGTATTCGATCGGCGCCCTGAGCCGCGAGATGCCGTTGGCGTGGTCGAGGTCGATCAGCCCGGGAATCTCGAGCCACGGGACGAGCTTGCCGCCGAGCGCATAGAGGGCCACGACCACGGCCACCGCCAGGTACCCCAGGGCCACGCGCTCGATCGCCCGGGGAAGGCTCGAGCCGAGCACGATCCCGAGCGCGGCCACCAGCGCGTAGGCGATGGCGCGGTTGGCCTCGAGCCAGGTCTCGTCGGGGGCAACCGACCAGGTGATCGAGAGCGCCGACCAGGCCGCGAAGCCGGCGAGCAGGCCCAGCCCGGCCACCGCCCGCCCGGAGGCCTCGAATCGCAGTGCGCCGAAGAGGGTCGCCCCGAGGGTGGGAAGCGCGATCGCCGCCACGATCAGCTGCAGCCTGCTCTCGTCCGGGATCCTGATGGCCCCGCTCGCGAATGCCGCGTAGAGCACGGCGATAGCGAGGCCGGCGGCCAGCAGGAGCGGAGCGGGAGGCTCGCGGACTACGTCGCGCTGGTGCGTGCCCGCATACGCGGGCGCGCCGGCGTAGCCCGCGGGCCT
>JAUJNT010000002.1:299040-310099 GCA_030448005.1 Thermoleophilaceae bacterium | reverse complement strand
CAGCCATCGCCTTCATTGTTGCGGGCCGGGGGGCATGTGCGCGCGGATTGGTCGCAAGATTTCGGCATCGACTCCGAATCTGCGCATCGGTTGCCTGCGGCGCGCTACCGTTCCACTCCATGCGCGGGGTACGACTGACAGCGGCGATCGTGGCGGCGATGGCCTTTGGCGGCGCAGCGCCCGCCCACGCTCAAGACCCCTTCAACGACTTCCGCCGCAACGGGTCGATCAACCCGTGCAACTACTCCGACGGACAGCTGCGCCAGGGCCTGCAGAACCTTCCGCCCGACATCCAGCAGTACGCGCCGGGCCTGGCGGACCAGCTCGGGGCAGGCCGCGAGGGCTGCGGCGGAGGAGGGGGAGGAGGCGGCGGCCAGCCGACCGCCGCGGTGCCGGTGCCAGGCGGCCCCGGAGCGCCGCCGCCCCCGACAGCAGGCGCTCCCGCTGCGCCGCAGATAAAGATCCCGGCACCGCCGGCGCCGAAGGCGAAGGCGCGCGCGCGACTGGCCGACATCGACACTCCCACGGTGTCGACCACCGTGGCGGCGAAGGGCGCGCAGACGCCTGACTGGCTGCTGCCACTGCTCCTGGGCGTCTTCCTGATCGGGCTGCTGCTCGCCGCGGTGCGGCTCGGCGGCTTGAGCCCCGAGCGCTTCACGCGGCCTTTCAAGGCTTCGCTTGCCGAGGCCGGTGGCCGGACCGCCGACGCGTTCGCACAGCTGCGCGACGTCGTGCGCTTCGGACGCTGACTTCGCAACGAGCCACAATATCTAGCGCCCCTTAACGAACGGGAGCACTACAAGTAGTAGAATGAGGGGGTGCGCTGCCCCTTCTGCGCCTCACCGTCCACGAGCGTCGTGGACTCCCGCTCGAGCGAGCCGGACGATGCCGTCCGGCGCCGCCGGCAGTGCGCGGGCTGTGGCAACCGGTTCACCACCTACGAGCGCGTCGAGATCCCGCCGGTGACCGTGCTGAAGCGTGACGGGACCAGGGAGCGCTTCGACCGCCAGAAGCTCCTGCGAGGACTGGGACGGGCCGCCAACAAGCGGCCCGTGAGCGACGAGCAGCTCGAAAGGCTCGCCGACTCGATCGCGGCCGAGCTGAGGGGTCAGGGGACCGAAGCCGGGGCCGAGAAGATCGGCGAGCTGGCGCTGCGCGGGCTCGCGTCGCTCGACCCCGTGACGGCCATCCAGTTCGCCTCCGTGTACCGCCGCTTCGAGGATCTGGACGACCTCGAGGCAGAGGTGGCGCGGCTCAAGCGCCAGGCGGGCGTTCCGTCCGAGACCCGGAGCACCATTCCCTCCCCCCGCGCCACCGTCCGGGGACACGGACAAGGCAACAAGAGGAGAGGTCATGCCGAGCAGCCGTAGCGCCGCCGCAGGGAGCATCGCAAGCACCCCGAGCACGGAGGGAGTCACGATCGAGCGGCGCTTCACGGAGCCCGGGGGTCACCCCTTCGAGGCGGTCGAGTGGGAGCTCCGCGACGCACTCATCGGCGACCCCGCCGCCCCCGCCTTCGAGCAGCGCGACGTCGAGTTCCCCAAGACGTGGTCGCAGAACGCCACCAACATCGTCGCCCAGAAGTACTTCCGCGGCCGGGCGGGCTCGGCCGAGCGCGAGTCCTCGGTCAAGCAGATGGTCGGCCGGGTAGCGGGCACGATCGCCGCCTGGGGGCGCGAGCTCGGCTACTTCGCCACGGACGAGGACGGCGATGCCTTCGAGGCCGAGCTCACCCACATCCTGCTGCACCAGATCGCCGCCTTCAACTCGCCGGTCTGGTTCAACGTCGGCTTCGAGGAGAGCCCCCAGTGCTCCGCCTGCTTCCTGCTCTCGGTCGAGGACTCACTCGAGTCGATCCTCTCCTGGAACACCAAGGAGGGCCTCATCTTCCGCGGCGGCTCCGGGTCGGGCATCAACCTCTCGAAGATCCGCAGCTCCAGGGAGCAGCTCTCGAAGGGCGGCTATGCCAGCGGTCCCGTCTCCTTCATGCGCGGCGCCGACAGCTGGGCCGGCACGATCAAGTCGGGCGGCAAGACCCGGCGGGCGGCCAAGATGGTCGTGCTCGACGTCGATCACCCCGACATCATCGACTTCATCTGGTGCAAGGCGCGCGAGGAGGAGAAGGCCGCCGCCCTGCGCGACGCCGGCTTTGACATGTCGATCGACGGCGAGGGCTTCAGCTCGATCCAGTACCAGAACGCCAACAACACCGTCCGCCTGACCGACGAGTTCATGGAGCGCGCCGAGCGCGACGAGGAGTGGCAGACGATCGCGCGCACCACGGGCGAGCCGATCGAGACCATGCGGGCGCGGGACGTCCTGCGCCAGATCGCCGAGGCCGCGTGGAAGTGCGCCGACCCGGGCGTCCAGTACGACACCACGATCAACGACTGGCACACCTGCCCCAACTCGGGCCGGATCTCCACCTCCAACCCGTGCTCGGAGTACCTGCACGTCGACGACTCCGCCTGCAACCTCGCCTCGCTCAACCTGATGAAGTTCCGCCGCGAGGACGGCACCTTCGACGTGGATGCCTTCGAGCACGTGGTCGACGTGGTGATCCTCGCCCAGGAGATCGTGGTCGGCCCCTCTAGCTACCCGACCGAGCTGATCGGCAAGAACGCGCGCGACTTCCGCCAGCTCGGCATGGGCTACGCCAACCTCGGCGCGCTCCTGATGTCGAACGGACTGCCCTACGACTCCGACGAGGGCCGCGCGATGGCGGGCGCCATCACGGCGCTGATGACAGGCCGCGCCTACCGCAAGTCGGCCGAGGTGGCCGCGGCGATGGGCCCCTACGCGCGCTTTGCCGAGAACCGCGACCCGCATCTACACGTCATGCGCAAGCACCGCGCCGCCACCGAGGACATCGACGCCTCGCTCACCGAGGGGCGGCTGCTCGCCGCCGCCAGGCGCGCGTGGGAGGAGGCGGTCGAGCTGGGAGAGGCCCACGGCTACCGCAACGCGCAGTCCGTGGTCATCGCGCCCACTGGCACCATAAGTTTTTTGATGGATTGCGACACCACCGGCATCGAGCCCGACTTCTCGCTCGTCAAGTTCAAGGAGCTGGTGGGCGGCGGGCGGATGACGATCGTCAACAAGACCGTGCCGCTGGCGCTCGAGACGCTCGGCTACTCGTCGGCTGAGATCGACCAGATCGTGGCGCACGTCGATCAGAACGCCACGATCGTCGGCGCACCGTCGCTCAAGGAGGAGCACCTGCCGGTGTTCGACGTGGCGGTCGGCGTGCGGGCGATCTCGCACACCGGACACGTGGGGATGATGGCCGCCGCGCAGCCGTTCATCTCCGGGGCCATCTCGAAGACCGTCAACATGCCGGCCGAGGCCACCGTCGAGGACATCGCCGACACCTACATGCAGGGCTGGAAGCTCGGCCTCAAGGCGCTCGCCATCTATCGCGACGGCTCGAAGACCGCCCAGGCGCTCCGCACCGACGCCCAGGAGGAGAAGGGCGAGGTCGAGGTCGTGGTCGAGCCCAAGCCCACGCGCCGGCGGATGCCGCGCGAGCGCGAGTCGATCACGCACAAGTTCTCGATCGCCGGGCACGAGGGCTACATCACCGCGGGCAAGTACGAGGATGGGACGGTGGGCGAGATCTTCCTCACCGACATCGGCAAGGAGGGCTCGACGCTGCGCGGCATGATGAACGCGTTCGCCACCTCGGTGTCGATCGCGCTCCAGTACGGCGTGCCGCTCGAGACGCTCGTGCGCAAGTTCTCCTATATGCGCTTCGACCCGGAGGGGATCACCACCAACCCGGAGATCCCGTTCGCCAAGTCGATGCCCGACTACATCATGCGCTGGCTGGCCTCGCGCTTCCTCGACGTGGACGTCCAGGAGGACCTCGGCATCCTCACGCCCGAGGTGCGCGCGCGCAAGGCGGCGCAGGATGCGCTGATGCGCGGGGACACAGCTGCGCCGGCCGGCGCCCCGGCGGAGACGGGCAATGGCACCCTTGCGGGCACAGGCAACGGGCACGCCGACGGCAACGGGTCGAGCCGCCCATCGAACGGGTCCGGCGAGAGCAAGATCCAGCCCGGCAAGACGCGTGCAGCCGCGGAGGCCATGACCGACGAGCCCCCCGTCACGCCGGCCAGGCTTGCGGGCCTCGACCTGGGCCCGGCATGCGCGCAGTGCGGAGGAATGATGCAGCGCACGGGCTCCTGCTACACGTGCTCGAGCTGCGGGAACAACACCGGGTGTGGATAGCCACTCGTGCCTGGCTCGAGGGGTCATCTCCGATCACGCGGTCACGGTAGTGCTGCCACTCCGCCCAGGATTGGCGAGACGCGCCGGCGTCAAAGAAGTCACCGGTCGATCCGTCGATGGCACGGCGTCCACCGCGGCAAGCAGGTCTGCGATCGGGGTTAGCACCTCGGCGCCGCCGCCGCGGACGCGGAGGGAAAAGGAATCGACGATGTCCTCCCTTCCCAGGTTCACCCCGATCGAGGCCTGCGGCGTGTAAATGCCCCAGCTGGCCAGAATCGATACGCGGGAGCCCGCCACTTTCCGCGCTGGCGAACTTCCCAATGCCGCTCGGAAAGTGGAGCAGGGACGCCGTCAGAGCGGGCCACAGCCATGGACAACTCGTGGCTACTACAGTGACCCACCGTGGCCATCCCTACTCACTTTCCCTGGCCTTCTGCAGATGGCACCTCTAAAGCGTCAGGAGTCAGGTGGGCGTGACGAGGCTCGGTCGGTGCACTTCAGCAGCCACCGCCACCGTCACCGCCACCGCCTCCACCACCGTCACCGCATCCGCCGTCGGACCCACCGGTGGCGCCACCCCACCACCCACTTCCGCCGCGACGCTGACGGCGCTTGCCGGGATCGTCACTAGAGGAGATGAAGGGGCTGCTCGGCGGCAGAGGCCGGCGTCGGTGTCGCAGCGGGCCGCCCGGACTCAGGAGGACCAACAGCACGCCAACGCCGACCATGACGCCGATGATGATCGTGCCTGCATCCATCGGCGCAGGGTACCCGCCCGGGACCGCTGCAAACGCTCGGGCGGGGAGCCATCGATTACCGGATGATGCGCGCAGGCGGACATCCGAACGCTCTCCGCGGCCTTGCTCACGCCGCGGCGATCCTGGCCGCGATGGTCCTCATGCCGGCTGCCGCCGGCTGTGCCGGAGGGGATGACGGCGCCACCCGGAGCGAGGGCCGGCGCACAACGACCACGTCGGCGCAGGGTCCGGCCGCGGACGCAGGGACCCCCGCTGAGCGCAAGGCAGTCCGACGGGCCGTCACCCGGCTCTTCAGGACGAGCGATGCCCGCGTGATCTGTGACCGCTCGCTGACGCCTCGCCTCTTCCGGCTAATCTTCGCCGGGCCCGCCGCATGCAGGAAGGCGACCTCCGACGACGAGGACGAGGAGCCGCCCAAGCGCGTCGAGGTCTCGGACGTGGAGATAACCGGCAAGCGGGCGACCGCCCACACGAGGCTGATCGGAGGGGACACCGCCGGCGCCGAGGGCGTCCTCTCGCTCAAGAAGGGCGGGAAGGAATGGCGGACGGATGACTTCTCGGCTGCCTTCCTGCGCTCCAGCGTGTCCGCGAGCCTCGAGAACGAGCGCAAGGTCCCGGCAGGCGTGAGCCGTTGCATCAAGGGCCGCCTGAGCGCAATGCCCGACGAGCGCTTCAAGCGCCTGGCGCTCGCGCTGATCGGACAGAGGCGCGAGGCAAACGTGCGGCTGTTGGGGCTGCTGTCCGAGTGCGAGCGGCGAAGGGGCGGTGTCACCTCGGTACGCCGTGAGCTCGAGAAGAGCGTGACCCAGACGCTGCGGCGAGCGGGCGCCGGGAGGAGCACGATCGCCTGCTCGCTTCGCAGGCTGCGCATCACCCTGCCCGACAAGCTCCTGATCGAGCTGGCCTCCGAGAAGGGGCCCCGCTCCAAGGCGCGGATCACGCGCGAGGTGGTGGCCGCGGCGCTCGCCTGCGGAGCCAGAAGGCCCGGGTCGCCGGGCGAGCTCAGCCCGGCCTGAGGTAGCGGCTATTCGCGCAGCAGGTCGCGCCAGCGCTCCGGCGCGACCTCGGCCGGCTCTGTCTCGTCCATGAAGTCACTGAGCACCTCGATGAAGCGCTGGGGCTCGTCGAGATGGGGGAAGTGCCCCGCCTCCGGGAACACCTCGAGCCGGCTCGATGGGACGAGCGCATGGGCGGCGCGTCCGTGCGCAACCGGGATCATGCTGTCGCGCTCTCCCCAGATCAGCAGAAAGGGGATGTGCTCTGCCAGGTAGAGGCGGTCGTTTGCCTGCACTCGCTGCCCGGATGGGTCGACGATCGTGCGAAGCGTGTGCACGAAGGCCGCCCGCGCCTCGCGATCTGCCAGCGAGGCGTGCCCCCGGGCCATCTCGGCGATGTCGGTGCCCGCGCGCAACCCCACCCGCTCGAGCGCCGTACCCAGCGTGCGCCCGGCGCTCAGCAGGCCCCTGTTGGCCAGCACCGGGAGGATCCACTCCGAGCCGGGCAGGGTGGCGGCTCGAAGCAGCATGCTCAGCTCGCGGCCGAGGCCGCCGCTGCCGACGAGGACGAGCCGCTCGCAGCGCTCAGGGAACTGGTAGGCCAGCTGCATGGCCACACCGCCGCCGAGGGAGTGGCCGACGAACGTGGCCGTGTCGTGGCCGAGGGCAACGAGGATGTCGCGCAGGCCACTGGCGTAGGCACCGAGCGAGTAGTCGCCGCGCGGCTTGGCCGACTTCCCGTGCCCTAGGAGGTCCGGCGCGATCACCGTGAAGCGCCGGGAAAGCGCGGGCAGCACCCGCTCCCAGGTGGCCGAGGTGGAGGTGATGCCGTGCACGAGCATGATCACCGGTCCGCTGCCGGCGCACCGATAGGCCACGTGGTGACCGTGCAGGGTCATCTCCTGCAGCTCGAGGCCGGGTGCGGCGCTCATCATGCGAGGACGGGCTTGAGCGACTGGTCGTGCTCGTGGGCCTTGAAGTACTCCACCATGGCATCGGCGTAGTCGGAAAAGCGCGGCGGCGCCAGGCCCGCAGCGCCCAGCAGGTCGACCGCACGACGGGTGTCGAAGCGAACCGGGTGGTTCAGATAGGCGATCGACTGCGGAGGCGTGCCCCCGAAGCGCTCGCGCACCGGGCCGATCCGCAGGGAGGCGCTGACAAGCCGAGGTGGGATCCGGCCCTGCGGCTCACGGCCTGCGTAGCGCTGCGAGAGCAGCGACACCATCTCCCGGCTCGTGAGCGGCTCCGGATCTACCAGGTGCACCGTCTGGCCCTCAGCTTCCGGATCGACCGCCACCGCCGCGATGGCCTCCACCACGTAGTCCACGGGCACCACGTTGAAGTTGGCCTGGAGGCGCCCGAACTGGGGAATCGACCTGCGCGCGCGGTTTGCCTCGGCGATGCCCCGCAGCAGGTAGTACGGGCCGTCGAACTTCTGGGTCTCGCCCGTCTGCGAGTCCCCCACCACGATCGCCGGGCGCACGATGGTGGTGGGCACGCGGTCCATCGCCTCCCGCACCCAGACCTCGGCCTGGAACTTGGTGGACTCGTAGTGGTTCTTGAACTGCTGCCCCATCACGAGCTCGTGCTCGTAGACCACTCCGGTGCGCCAGCCGGCGACGTAGGCGGTGCTCACGTAGGCCAGGCGCTCCAGCCCCTTCGCGGTGAGACAGAGCTCGAGCACGTTGCCGGTGCCGTCCACGTTGACCCGCTGGGCCAGCTCGATCGGCACGGAGAGGTCGTAGATGGCGGCCAGGTGGAAGACTCGCCTCACCTCGGCCGCCAGGCGCTCGTAATCCGCGTCGGAGAGGCCCAGCCGACGGTCGGTTATGTCACCGCAGAGCACCTCGATGCGCTCGCGGTCGATCTCGTCGGCGGCCTCCGTTCCGGCGTCGAGCATGCGCGGCTCGACCAGGGCCACGAGCGTGGCCTCGGGGTCGGCGTCCAGCAGCTTCCGCGCGAGGCGGCGGCCGATGAAGCCGGGAAATCCGGTCAGGAGCGCGAGGGGCATGGTGTTCTTCTACCCGATCTGTATCCGCGGGATGGCCGTGGCCGTCAGCGGGCGCTGGATCTAGGGGTGCCTTTTCAAACCGTGTTGATCTTCCCATCCCGGTTGCGTAGACAGACGCGTCGGCAAGGTAGCAGTTCTGCTACCATTGGGTCGTGCCGACCATCCCCCAGAAGGAGCTGCGCAACAACGTCGCCGAGGTGCTCAGGCGCGCCGAGGCGGGCGAGAGGTTCACGATCACCGTGGCGGGCAGACCAGTGGCCCAGCTCGGCCCGGCCGCCAAGCGCCAGTGGGTCAGCGACCCCGCGCTGAGGGGCATCTTTGAGACACCGGCACCGGAGACGATCGGCGCCGACCTCGAGCGCCTGCCGGCCGCGCTCGCGGACCCGTTCGCGTGAGGCGAGTCCTGCTCGACACGTCGATTCTGATCAGTGCCGACGCTCCCGGCGATCTCGTCGAGGGAGCAATCAGCGCCGCCTCGCTCGCCGAGCTGCACTTCGGAACGCTGATCGCAGGCGACCCCGAGGAACGGGGGCGACGCGCACTGCGGCTGGGCGTGGTCGAAGCTACCTTCGACCCGCTTCCCGTCGACGCCCCGGTGGCTCGGGAGTGGGGCCGCCTCGCATCCGCCGTCGCCTCGCGAGGTGGCAAGCCGCGGCGGCGAGCGATCGACCTCGCCATCGCGGCCACGGCCAACGTCCACGGCATCCCGCTCCTCACCGTCGACGTCGCCGACCTCGCCATCATCGACGACCTCGTGGAGGTCCTGGCCGCCGCGTGAGCCCCACAGCGGTCCGAGCCGGCCGCGGGTATCCCCAGCGCTCCAGCGCGAAGAGCCGCCAAGGGCGGCTCTTCGCGGTCGGGGACAGAATCATCACTCTCAGCCGAGCGGCTCCGCCCCTGGCCTCGGAAGGAGCTTCTGGCACTTCTGCTCGGCTTGCCTGACGCGCGGGTCGCCCGGATCGGGGCCGTCGCCTATCTCCACGGTGATCCCACCCTTGTCGTCGAAGCTCGGGTCCGGGAAGTCGATCCCCTGCTTTCGCATGCAGCGGGCGTGCTTGAGCGCACCGTCGCGCATCGTGGCCTTCTGGCCCTCGCTCAGCTTGGGCGGCGGCACGTCCCGCAGGTACTTGTCGCATCGCTTCGCGGCCCGCTCCTGGGCCCCCGGGTCGGCGCCGCCGTGCGGGCCGGCGAGGACGATGCCGCCCTCACCCGGTCTGGGATCGGGAACGTCCACGCCCTGCTTGCGCATGCACTCGGCGTGCTTGAGCGCCGCTTGCTCGAGCTTGGCGCGGTCATCACCGCCGCTTCCTCCGCTCGAGCCGCCCGCGCCGGCGGTCTCCTCGCCTCCGCCGCAGCCGGCGAGCACCAGGCCGGCAAGGGCTGCCGTGGCCAAGGCCGTGAGTGCTCCACTCGAGAGACGGTGGTTGTGTGGTCGCTGTGTTCTCATGGCGGCCATTTGGCCATGTCCGCCTGAGAGCCGGCTTAGAGGGGGATAGGAAAAGCGTTAGAGCCGCCTGGACCTCTCGCTGAGCTCCTGCCGTTCGCCGGTCCCCTACGAGCCGCCCGAGCGGCCGCGCCGGCACATTTAGGCAACTCCAAGACAGATCTCAGGACGCTCTAAGAGTCCGCTGGCTAGATGGCGGACATGAAGACACCTACGACAAAACGAGCCCCGTCCCTCGCACTTGCCACCTGCCTGGCAGCGGCCGCACTGGCAGGCTGTGGCGCCGCGGGCGGAAGCGACGAAGGTGGGCGTGCGCCGGCAGCCGGCAGCGACGGCGTGCAGGCCCGCGGCGGACAGGCGATGATCGACGCGCAGACCGCCATGGCCAGATGCATGCGCCGTCAGGGAATCGACGTCCCCGATCCCACGCCGGGCAAGGGCTTCGAGCGCGACGCGGGAGAGAGCGGCATCGACGCGCGGCGGTTGAGGGTGGCGGAGCGCAAGTGTGCGCGCTACCGGCGCGCCATCGCGGAGGCGGCTCCCAGGCCATCGGCGAGCGAGCAGCAGCGGAATCTCGACCTCACGTTGCGCTATGCCCGCTGCATGCGCGAGCAGGGCGCGGACGTGCCGGACCCGCGGGCCGGTGGCGAGGGCGGGGGCATGGCGGTCGAGGTGCCTGCCGATGCCAAGACCAATCCCAGCTTCCGGCGGGCGGCCAGGAAGTGCGAACACCTCCTGCGCGGCTGATGACCACCAGGGAGCGCATCGAGCGGCGGCTGCGGCGCAACGGTGACGGACGCGAGGGCGCCGTGAGCCTGGGCGCCGCCATCCGCCCCCGGTGGCGGCGCCGACTTGCACTGGTTGCCGTGGGCGTGGTGACCATCCTCGTTGCGCTGCTGGTGCTCCAGCAGCTCGGCGGGGGTGGCGAGCGGAAGGCCGGCCCCGGCAAGCGCGGCACCCGTACCGCGACCGTCACGCGCCAGACGCTCGTAGAGCGCGAGAGCGTCCAGGGAACGCTCGGCTACTCCGGCGCGCGGGCGGTGGTGAACCGACTCGCGACCGGCGAGGGATCGGACGATGAGGGGTCGAGTGGAGGCGGCCCTTCCGGCGGCGCCGGCGGTAACGGCGGCTCCGGCGGTAGCGGCGGCTCCGGCGCGGGCGGCAGCTCCGGCGGTGGTGCCGGCGGGGGCGGCAGCTCGAGCGGGGGCCGAACCGACACGAGCGCGGGATCTGACTCCGGTGCGCCCTCCAGCCAGAGCGCCTCGACCCGTGGAGGCCAGACCTCCGGCAGAGGGGGCTCCTCGACGGATGCCCATGCCTTCCTCGCCTCGCAAAAGGGCTCGGACACCAGCCGCGACGACACGGACGCCGGGGAGGTCCAGGGAGACGACAAGAGCGGCCGGCAAGACGATCGCGGGGGCAAGCGCGGTGGCGACAAGCGCAGTGACCGCGACGGCAAGCGTGGCGGCGACGGCGGGTCTCGCGGCGGCAGCAGCGGAGACGCGAAAGGCGGGGGCGGCTCGAATGGCGGCGGAGGCCACGAGCGAGGCGGTAACCCGGACGGCGGCGGCAACCCGAACGGCGGCCGAGCCTCGAGCAGTGGCGGAGCCTCACGAGGTGG
>JAUJNT010000002.1:238772-298940 GCA_030448005.1 Thermoleophilaceae bacterium | reverse complement strand
GGCGGTCGCTCGAGCGGTGGCGGCGGCTCGAGGGGCGGCCGCAGCGCATCCCAGGGCTCGGGCACGCTGACACGTCTGGCGCGCGAGGGCTCGATCGTCGATCGCGGCGAGGAGCTCTACGAGCTCGACAACCGGCCGGTGCTGCTCATGTACGGCTCGCTGCCCGCCTATCGCAAGCTGAGCACGGCGACCACCGATGGACCCGACGTCCGACAGCTGGAGCAGAACCTCGTCGCGCTCGGCTTCGGCAGTGGCGTGACCGTGGACGAGCACTTCACCGCGGCCACGGCGGCGGCCGTCAAGCGCTGGCAGCGCTCCCTGGGCCTGCCTCAGACCGGTGAGGTGGAGCTCGGCCGGGTCGTCTTCCTGCCGGGCGCCCGCCGGGTAGGAAGCCACAAGGCCAAGGTCGGCAGCGTGCTGGCCACCGGGGCCGAGGTCCTCGAGACCACCTCCGTCAAGCGCGTCGTGACCGTGGAGCTCGACGTGGCCAAGCAGAGCCTCGTCCACCGCGGCGACAAGGTCACGGTGACCCTCCCGGACGGGACGACGGTGACGGGGCGGATCGTGCGCGTCGGCAGGGTGGCGCGCGAAAAGGACGAGGGTGGCGGCCAGGGCGGGGGCGGCGCTCCGGGTGGAGGATCAGGCTCGGACGGTGGCGAGCTGGTGATCGACCTGTCGATCGTCCTGCACTCGCGGCGCGGAGTGTCCCGGCTGGATAGGGCACCGGTCACGGTCGGGATCGCGCAGGAGACCCGGCGCAGGGTGCTTGCCGTGCCGGTCACTGCGCTCGTGGCTCGTCCCGGTGGCGGCTACGGCGTGGAGGTCGTGCGCGGCGGGCGGCGGCGAGTCGTGGCCGTCCAGACCGGCCTGTTCGCGAGCGGGCTGGTCGAGATCTCGGGCAAGGGGATCCGCGTGGGCACCAAGGTAGTCGTACCGGACGAGACATGATCGAGCGCGCCGAGACAAGCGTGCACCAGGCGCACGCGACCGGTCAGCTGCCCCGCGCCCCCGCGGTGCTCGAGCTGTGCGACGTTCGCAAGTCCTACCCGGGTCCGGTCGAGGTGCTGCGAGGCGTCGACCTGAGCGTTCCGCGTGGCGAGCTGCTCGCGATCGTCGGCCCGTCTGGCTCGGGCAAGTCGACTCTCCTTCACATCATGGGCACCCTCGAGCGCCCCAGCTCCGGCGAGGTCCGGGTCGCGGGCCACGACACGGCAGCGCTCTCGGACCGCCGGCTGGCGAGCGTTCGGGCGCGCACGATCGGTTTCGTCTTCCAGCAGTTCTTCCTGCTCGACGGGATGAGCGCGGTGGAGAACGTGGCTCACGGGCTCCTCTACGCGGGGGTCCCGGCCCCGCGGCGCCACGCGCAGGCTGCGGAGGTGCTGGAGCGAGTTGGGCTCGCGCACCGCCTGGAGCATCAGCCGGCAAAGCTCTCCGGTGGCGAGCGCCAGCGGGTGGCGATCGCACGGGCCCTGGTGGCCCGCCCGGCGATCGTCTTCGCCGACGAGCCCACCGGAAACCTCGACAGCCAGTCGAGCGAGCAGATCATGGCGCTGCTGCACGACCTTCACGCCGAGGGGCACACGATCGTCGTGATCACCCACGACCGCGACATGGCCGAAGGGCTGCCGCGCCAGGTCGAGATCAGAGACGGCGCCATCGTGCACGACAGCGGAGGCGCCTGAACGTGGCCGAGCCGGCACCCAGCCGCCTGCTGCCGGCGGACATCCTGCGGGTGGGAAGCGTCGGCCTGCGCACGCGCCGTCTGCGCGCCGCGCTGTCGGGCCTTGGCATCGCCATTGGCATCGCCTCGATGGTGGCGGTGCTCGGAATCTCCGAGTCGAGCAAGGCCGGGCTGCTGGCAACGCTCGATCGGCTCGGCACGAACCTCCTGACGGTGGCCCCCGGACAGACCTTCACGGGTGAGGACGCAGAGCTGCCCGCGATGGCGACCTCGATGATCGGGCGCATGCGTGCCGTGCAGGGCGCGGCGCAGGTCAAGACGACGGAGGAGACGGTCAGGCGCACCGACAAGATCCCCGAGGAGGAGACCGGCGGGATCTCCGTCCTTGCCGCCAGCCCGAAGCTGCGTGCCACGCTCGGTGCGAGCATGAGCTCCGGCCGGTTCCTCGACGCCGCCACCGCCCGCTACCCCGCCACCGTGCTCGGGTCGGTGGCCGCCAAACGGCTCGGCATCACGCGCACCGGCGTGAACGTCTACCTCGGCGGGCGGTGGTTCACGGTCGTGGGGATCCTCGACCCGGTCACGCTCGACTCCGACCTCGACCGCGCGGCGCTGATCGGCTTCCCGATCGCATCCAAGCTCTTCGGGACGGACTCCTCCCCCACCAAGGTCTACGTTAGGACCGACGAGGAGCAGGTCGAGGCCGTGCGGCGGCTGCTGGGCGCCACCGCGAATCCCGAGCATCCGGAGGAGGTGCAGGTCAGCAGGCCCTCCGACGCGCTCGCCGCCCGCGCCGCGGCAAAGAGCGCCTTCACCTCGCTCTTCCTCGGCCTCGGAGCCGTGGCGCTGCTGGTGGGCGGAGTGGGAATCGCCAACGTGATGGTGATCTCCGTGCTCGAGCGACGCTCGGAGATCGGGCTGCGGCGCGCGCTCGGCGCCACCCGGCGTCACATCTCCACGCAGTTCCTCTCGGAGTCGCTCCTGCTGGCCGCCTGCGGGGGCATCGCCGGCACGTCGCTCGGGGCGCTCGTGACCGCGATCTACGCGTCGAGCCGCGGATGGAGCGCGGTCGTGCCCCCCTACGCGATCGCGGGCGGGGTCGTGGCCGCGATCGCGATCGGCGCGATCGCCGGCCTCTATCCCGCGGCGCGTGCGGCGCGGCTGTCGCCGACCGAGGCGCTGAGGACGGTCTGAGGTGACGCGCGTACTGCTCGTGGGAGACCGGCCGGTCGTGCTCGCCGGGCTCGGCAGCCATCTCGCGCACGGGGGCGCGCTCGCCGTGGTTGACGGTGCGCCGCCTGACGCGCTGCTGCTTACGACCGAGCTGCACCCCGAGGTCATCGTCGTCGACAGTCCCGGGGGCTTCCTCCTATGCCACGAGCTCAAGCAGCTCGCGCGCCGGCAGCGGGTGGTGCTGCATGTGGCGCACCGCACACCTCAGCTGCTCGTGGCGGCGTGGGTAGCCGGCGCCGAGGGCCTCGCCGGCGCGGGCACACCTCCATCGCGACTCACCGAGATCGTTCGCCTTGCCGCGGCCGGTCGCCGGACGTTGCCACGCCCGGCCATCCCTGCCGTGCGCGCCGCCGGGCGGCGGCTCGAGCCAATCGACTTGTCCGTCTTCGGGATGCGCATGCACGACGTGCCTTCCCACGAGATCAGCGGCGCCCTCCGTCTGGATCCCCTCGAGGTCGATCGGCGGGTCCGCTCGCTGGTCGCGCACCTCAGCCGTGACCAGTCGCACGTGCCCGAGGCCGATTGGGCACGTCGTTCGGGACGCGCTGGGCGGAATGCCGGGATGAGCGCATGCCAACAGTGAGCGCGTGGCGAGGGTGGCTCCCGGGGCTACGGGGCATCGGTCTCCACGCTGACGCGGATGCCGGAACGCTGACGCTTCCGGGTTAAGGTGGCTCTCAGGTTGGATGTCCACCATGGAGCCAATGCGCATCCTCGTTGTCGACGACGAGCCGGCGGTCCGGGAGGCCATCGAGCGCGCGCTTCACCTCGACAGCTACGAGGTGGAGCTGGCTAAGGACGGCGCCGAGGCGCTGAGCGCGGTGGGGGCACGAACGCCGGACGCAATGGTGCTGGACGTGCTCATGCCGCGGGTCGACGGGCTGCAGGTGTGCCGGCGCCTGCGCGGCACGGGCGAGCGGGTGCCGATCCTGATGCTGACCGCCCGCGATGCGATCGGCGATCGCGTGGGAGGCCTCGACGCCGGTGCCGACGACTACCTCGTCAAGCCCTTCGCCCTCGACGAGCTGCTCGCGCGGCTGCGGGCGCTGCTGCGCCGCTCGCATCCCGACGAGCGCGGCGAGCTGCGCTTTGGCGACCTGTCACTGGACCCGCCGGCGCACGAGGTGCGGCGCGGGGGTCGCCGGATCGAGCTCACCCGGACGGAGTTCCTGCTGCTCGAGCTGTTCATGCGCCACCCGCGCCAGGTCCTGCCGAGGTCTACGATCTTCGAGCACGTCTGGGGGTATGACTTCGGCGCCACCAGCAACTCGCTCGAGGTCTACATGAGCTACCTGCGTCGCAAGACGGAGGCGGGTGGAGAGGCGCGGCTGCTTCAGACCGTGCGGGGCGTCGGCTACGTGCTTCGGGACTAGGCGATGAAGGTCCCGCGCGCCATCCGCGGCGGCCTGTCCTTCCGGCGTCGGCTGATCCTGGTGGCCTCGGCCGCGGTGGCGGTGGCGATCGCCCTGGCGTCGGCGATCACCTTCGTGATCGTCCGCGGCGAGCTGCGCGGTCAGGTCGACGACTCGCTGAAGGAGGCCGCCGGGGAACTGGCGGGCGACCAGGTCTTCTTCCGGTCGGCTCCCACGAAGGCGCCCGGCAGGCACGAGCGCCAGGTGCGGCCACCGCTTCAGGGGCCCGTGGAAGGTGGCCTGCCGGCCGCGCCGGCCGGGCCGGGTCCGGCGGCCGTGCCCCTCCCCCGTCCTCGCGGTGGCGAGAAGGCGAAGGAGCTGGTGCCCGCCCCGGGCGTCGAGCGGCGGCTCGTGCTCCCCGCCCCTCCGCTTGCGGGCAGCAGGCGCTTTGCCCAGCTCGTGCAGTCGAGCGGTCGGGTCATCCGCTCGCCCCAGCTCAGGGTCGAGCTGCCCGGAAAGGGGCGCGCCGCCCGGCTCGCCCGGCGCGGAGGCGGCGCGTACTTCTCGGACGGCGAGGTTCGCGGCGGCCACGTCCGGGTGTACACGAAGGCGCTCGGCCCCGGCGCCGCCCTGCAGGTGGCGCGGCCCGTCGAGGAGCTCGACGGCGTGCTGCGGCGGCTCGGGTGGGTGCTCGGCGCGGTGGCGCTCGGAGGCATCGGCCTGGCCGCGGGCCTCGCGCCGCTGGTTGCCCGCACCGCCCTCAAGCCGGTCGCCGACCTGAGCGACGCGGCCGAGCACGTGGCGCGGACGCGTGACCTGAGCCGGCGGATCGACGCGTCCTCACCCGACGAGCTGGGGCGCCTGGCGAGCTCCTACAACACCATGCTCGCCGCGCTCGAGCGCTCGATGGGACAGCAGCGCCAGCTGGTTGCCGACGCCTCGCACGAGCTGCGCACTCCGCTGACGAGCCTGCGCACGAACATCGAGGTGCTTGCCGCGCGGGGCGGGATGCCGGCAGCCGACCGCGAGCGCCTCCTGCGCGACGTGGTCTCACAGCTCGAGGAGATGACCCTGCTGGTGGGCGACCTCATGGATCTCGCGCGTGACCGCGCCGATGAGGACCCCCCGGAGGAGCTGCGCCTCGATGAGCTGGTGGCGGACGTGGTCGAGCGCGCGCGACGCCGGCACCCCGAGCGTGAGTTTCGGCTCGAGGCCGAGCCGACGACCGTGCGAGGAGTGCCGGCAAGGCTCGACCGGGCGGTCGGGAACCTGCTCGACAACGCGCAGAAGTGGAGCCCCCCGGACGCGCCGGTCGAGGTGCAGGTGGCAGCCGGTGAGGTCGTGGTGCGAGACCACGGGCCCGGCATCGCCGACGAGGACCTTCCGTTCGTGTTCGACCGCTTCTACCGCGCGGCCTCAGCGCGCGGGCTGCCCGGCTCGGGGCTCGGGCTGGCCATCGTCCGGCAGGTGGCGGAGAGCCACGGCGGGGGCGCGACCGCCGAGCGGGCGGAGGGCGGCGGGGCCAGGATGCGGCTGAGCTCCCAGCCGCTCCCGTCCCGTCCGGCTACAGCTCCTCCGCGATCCGCGGCGCCATCCGGTTGAAGAGCCAGAGGCCGAAGAAGAACGTGCCGAAGAGGATGCCGAACGGGATCAACAGCCATGGGGCGCCGCCGATGGCAGCCGCCGCGGATGGCTGCTCGGGGTCGATCAGAGCGTGGCGTGCCTGCTGGATGATCGCCGCCAGGGGGTTGCACATCACGACGTGGGCGATCCGCTCGTCCTGCTCTGCCACGAGCGAGATCGGGAAGAGGACCGGGGTGAGATAGAACAGCGCCTGGCTCACGACCTCCCAGATCGGCTTGAGATCCCGTGCCACCACGTAGAGCACCGAGAGGATCATGGTCACCCCCACGGTGAAGAGGAACAGCAGCACCAGGAGGATCGGCAGCTCGAGCCATGTGAGCCGGACCCCTTCCACCCCGTCGATCCAGAAGAAGACGAAGACGGCGATGAAGTTGAGCAGTAGGAAGAACCCATTGGTGAGCACGACCGAGAGCGGGATCACCATGCGCGGGAAGTGGATCTTGCGCACCAGGGTCTCGTTGTCCAGCACGCACGTAACGCCCTTGTTGGTGGCATCACCGAAGAAGAAGAACAGGACGATGCCCGAGATCAGGCTGGATGCGTAGAACCTCTCCCCCTCCCCGATCCGGACGATCACGCTGAACACCACGTAGAGCACGCCGAAGGAGAGCAGGGGCTTCATCAGCGTCCACAGGTAACCGAGCGCCGAGTCGTAGAAGCGCACCTTGAAGTCCATCACCGCCAGGGCGCGGGTGATGTGGTAGAAGCGCGGCCAGCTACCCGCCGTGGCGGACGGACCCGTCATCTCCACCAGCGCGTGCTCCCGCGAGGCGGCGGCTCCGTGCGCGCTCATTCGGCTACCTCGGCAATCGAGGAGCCCAGGCGCCCGAAGGTGGCCTCGTGCTCGATCTGGACCAGGCCGGCGTCGTAGCGGTCCCCGACCACCGTGACCGGCACGAATGCCTCGCGCCGATCCATCAGCTGGCGGTCGCCGGTGCTGTACCCCACCCATGGGCTCATGTCGTAGCGACCGGGCGCGAAGGGGACGCGAAACCGCACCGAGAGCTCCACCCGGTCGCCGGCCTCGTAGATGCCCGAGCGTTCGGCGGCCTCGAGCGAGGAGGTGTTGAAGAGCCAGCGCACGTGCTGACCACCGACCGCCAGGCCGACCACCGGGTCCTCGACCCGCTGGTGCAGCTCGACCACCACGTGCATCGAGCAGCCGCCGTTGCGTTCGATCATCGACGTGCGCTCGCCGTTCTCGTCGGCGAACCACGCGTCGACGATCGTGGCGCAGCCGTCGCCGTGACGGTCCTTGTCCTCCCTGTTCGCCTCCACGCCGCGGGCGAAGTTGAGCTGGTCATAGGACCGCGCCACGCGGTCGGGATCGCCGATCTCGACCATCTGACCGCGCTCGATGAGCATCGCCCGGTCGCACTCGTTCTCGACCGAGGCCATGTCATGGGTGACGAACAGGATCGTGCGGCCCCGGGAGCGGATCTCCCGCAGCGTCTCGTGGCACTTGGCCTGGAAGCTCGCGTCGCCGACCGCTAGCACCTCGTCGATCACCAGGATGTCGGCATCAACCTGGATCATCGTGGCGAACGCCAGGCGCACGTACATCCCCGACGAGTAGTTCTTGAGCTTCAGGTCCTCGAACTCGCGCAGCTCGGAGTAGTCGATCACGGCGTCGTAGCGACGCCTGGCCTCGTCCGGGGTGAGGCCGAGCATGACCGCGTTGATGATCACGTTGTCCCGCGCCGTGAGATCCGGGTTGAAGCCCACCCCCAGCTCGATGAAGGTGGCCATCCGCCCGCGCAGGAAGATCCTTCCGGCGTCGGTGGCGTAGATGCCGGCGACGCATTTCAGCAGCGTGCTCTTGCCGCTGCCGTTTCGCCCGACGATGCCGAAGAACTCGCCCTTCTCAACGGTGAATGTCACATCCTCGAGGGCGACCAGGTCCTCGTAGCGGTTCCTGTTGAAGGGGTGCAGAGCACGCTCCTTGAGCGTGTGCACGCGCTCGTGCGGGAGCCGAAACGCCTTCGAGACGCTCTCGACCACCACCGTCGCGGAGTCTGGGGCCGCCGGCAACATGCCCGGACACGGTACAGAGGGACGGGAACGATCCGGCGAGGATGCCGAATCGCTCGAATCCTTCGGATCTATCCGCCGTCCGGCACCTGCGGGCCGGGACCGGTGATCCCCCTAGACTTCCCGCCCCGTGTGGCAGACGTACGCAGCGGCGATCCTCATAATCGTCGCCTCCGCTGCGGTGGGTGCCGGGATCCTCAGGCTGGCGCGGCGCGATCCCTGGCTCGGCTACGGGCCCGCGGTGGGGTTCTCCCTGCTCATCTCGGTCGCCGCGGTCACGATCGGCCTCCCCGGAAAGGCGGTCACGGGTGGCGCGGTGATGGCGGTGCTGGCCCTCGTGGGAGCGGTGATCGCGGTCCCGGCTCTGCGGGCTCGCAGACCGCCGGCGGCGGGCCCCCTCGCGCTTGCGCTGGTGGCAGCGCTGCTGGCCACAGCCGTCCCCTTCGTCGTGGCGGGAAACGTGGGCGTGCCCGGAGTCAGCGTCAACAACGACATGGCGATCCACCTCGGCTGGGCCGATGGCCTCAAGCTCGAGCCCGCCGAGCGCCCGATCGAGATCCCGCCGGGCTACCCAGTCGGTCCCCACGCCGTCATGGCGAGCGTGAGCGAGGCCATCGGGGTGGACGTCGCAGACGCCGCCACGGCCGTCACGCTCGTGATCCCAATGCTGGCCGTGGCGGCCGCGTGGTCACTGCTGGCCGGCGTTCCCGGGCCCCGCCGGGGACTGGCCGCGGTCCTGGTCGCGCTGCCCTACCTCGGGGCCGCCTACTACGCCCAGGGGGCATTCAAGGAGACGCTGCAGGCTCTGTTCCTGCTGGTCTTCGTGGCGGTGCTGCGCGAGGTCCTCGCCACGCGCTCGCCGGACCGCGGCGCCTGGGCGCTTTTCGCAGTCCTCGCCGCGGGCTTTCTTCACAACTACAGCTACGTCGGGCTGCTCTGGCCACTCGGAACGGCAATCGCCGCGCTCGCGCTCGAGGCGGTGCTGCTCGATCGCTTGCCCCACCCGATCGCGGGGGCGCGAGACGCCGTACGTGCGATCCGCCGATCGCGTGGAACGCTTGCCGGCTCGGCCGCCGTCCTGCTGCTGGCCGCGGCCCTGATCGGTCCGGAGCTGGGGAGCGCAGTGCACTTCTTTCGCACCGTCGGAGTGTCGCCCGCGGCCACGGGGGTCATCGCCGTCACGAACCTGGGCAACCTGCCCGGTCAGGTCTCGCCTCTGACCGTGTTGGGAATCTGGCCGGCCGACGACTTTCGCTACTACTTCCTGCACACGGACGATGCATATCAGGCTGGAATGGGCGGTGCCGTGGCTCTCGCGGGCCTGGCCGCCGCCGCCCTCTGGTGGCGCCGGCGCGAGGACTTGGCCATCCCCGCGGCGGCGCTGACCGCAGCGGGGATCTACGCGGCCGTGCGGCTGCGCGGCGAGTCGCCCTACCTCGCCGCCAAGGCGCTCGCCGTAGGCGCGCCGGTGGCGATGCTGTTCACGCTGCGGGCGCTGCTCGCTCCATGGAGCTCCAGCACGCAGGGCGGGCGCCTCGCGCACGCGGCGTTGGCCATCGCCTTCGTGACGCTGGCGGCGGTCTCGAGCTTCGTCGCCCTTCGATCCGGACGCGTGGGGCCCGAGGAGCGTCGCGCCGAGCTCGTGTCGCTGCGGCCGATCGTGGACGGGCGCAAGGTGCTCATGCTGCCCTACGACGACTTCGCCCGCTGGGAGCTCCCGCGCTCGCCCCTGAAGGGCCCGGCGGTGGGCAGCGCCGACGGGCTCCGGCCCGAAAAGCGCGGGGATCCGAGCGATCCCGGCGACTTCGACCTCTTCCTTCCCGGCACACTCGACCAGGTTGACTTCGCCATCTCCACCAGGACCGCGAACCGGAGCGAGCCGCCCCCCAACTTCCATCTGGAGCGACGAGGGCGCTTCTACGAGCTGTGGCGCCGGAGCGGGCCGACCCCGACGAGGTACGTCCTCCCGAACGAGGGCTCCTCGAGCGGTGCCGTGCTCGACTGTGGCTCCAGGGCCGGGCGTGGTCTTGCGGAGCGGGTCGGCTGGGCGCGGCTGGCGCCCAAGCCGATCGCCGCTCAGCCGGAAGGTGGGGCCTTGGGCAGCCGGTCGGTCCATCCCGGCACATCCAAGCCGTGGTCGCTCCATGCCGGGCCGGGAACCTATGAGGTCTCGATGGACTACCTGACCCTCCGAGACGGAGAGCTCGGCGCGCACGGCACCCGGGCCCCGTTCGCACCGATCCTCGACCGATTTGGCAACCGCTGGCGAGTCGCCGAGATCCGCCACCCGGGCGGACGCCTGCGACTCTCCACGAAGGCCGCTTCACTTCCATTCGGGGCTACCGCTCAGAAGCTGCGGATCGACGAGCTGAGCGTGGTGCGAGTAGACACCCCGCGCGAGCTGGTGCCTCTGCGTGAGGCCTGCGGGCGATACGTGGACTGGTACACGCTCGACGCGCGCCGCCCAACCCGACGCGGCTGAGTCGAGTGGACCTTCCCCGACTAGGGTTGCTTCGCGTGGACGTCTGCACGATCATCGCCAAGAACTACGTACCGTTCGCGCGGGTGCTCGCCCGCTCGGTGGCCGAGCAGCGACGCGGTGCCCGCTGCTTCACGCTGGTCATAGACGACTGCGGCGGTTACATCGACGCGGCCGAGGAGCCGTTCGAGCTGGTCGAGATCGCGGCCCTCGACATCGAGGGCTTCGACCGCATGGCCGCGATGTACGACGTTCTGGAGCTCTCCACCGCGGTCAAGCCCTGGCTGCTGCGCCACCTGATGCGCGAGCGCGGCGTCGAGCGCGTGATCTACCTGGACCCCGATATCCGCCTATTCGATCCGCTCGACGAGGTGGACTCGCTGCTGGCCGAGCACCCCATCGTGGTCACGCCCCACCTCGCCGAGCCGATGCCGCGCGACGGCGCCAAGCCCTCCGAGCGCGACATCCTCAGCTCGGGCGCCTACAACCTGGGCTTCCTCGGAATGTCCGCCGGTGCCGAGGTAGATGGGCTGCTCGACTGGTGGTCCGAGCGCCTGCGCACCGACTGCATCGTCGCGCCGGAGGAGGCGCTGTTCGTGGACCAGCGCTGGATGGACCTCGCTCCCGGGCTTGTCGACGGCTTCCACGTTCTGCGCGATCCCGGCTACAACGTCGCCTACTGGAACCTCGCCGGCCGTACCGTGAGCCGCGGGGACGGCGGCTACGAGGTGAACGGCAAGCCCCTGCGCTTCTTCCACTTCTCGGGGTTCGACCCGCGCATCCCGGGACGGCTGTCAAAGCACCAGAACCGGATCCAGCTCGAGCGCCGGCCGGCCGTGGCGGAGCTGTGCGAGGCCTACTCGGTCGAGCTGCGCGCAAGCGGCTTCGGCGAAGCGGGGGCCTGGCCGTACTCGTGGGGGCGGCTCCCGGGGGGCGTGCCGCTCGACAAGGCGCTGCGGCGGACCTGCCGCGAAGCGGTCCGGACAGGCGCGCTCGACGCTCCGGTCTTCAGCGAGGAGGGAGCGCAGGCGCTGCTCTCCTGGGCCAACGAGCCGGTAGGAGAGGGCGGCGAGGCGGGCGTCACGCGCTACCTGCTCGCCTATCACCAGACACGCAAGGACCTGAGGCGCGAGATGCCCGATCCACGCGGCGCCGACGCAGCGCGCCTGCTCGCGTGGGCCGAGGTCTATGGCCGCGGACAGATCGCGCCCGAGCTGATGCCGGCGGCCGGGCCTCTGGCCGCCCTTCCCGGTGTGAACCTCGCCGGCTACTTCCAGGCCGTGCTCGGCGTGGGGGAGGCGGCGCGGCAGGTGGTCGACGCGCTCGCCACGCAGCAGGTGCCGATCGCCGCGGTGGGGTTGGTGGCGGACGAGAGCCCCGTGGGAGACGGTCTGGCTGTAGGCGAGCGCCGCGACGCTCCCTATGCCATCAACCTGCTGTGCGTCAACGCCCTCCAGGTCCCGCCACTGGCGCGCGACCTCGGTCATGCCTTCTTCCAGGGCCGATACACGATCGGGCTGTGGTGGTGGGAGGTCAACCGCATCCCCGAGGGGTGGCAGGAGGCCTTCGAGCACGTGGACGAGGTGTGGGTCGGCACGCGCCACGTGGCGGACGCGATCACGCCCAACTCGCCGGTGCCTGTCGTGAGGTTCGCCTTGCCCGTGGCCATGCCCAAGTTCGAGCCGCGCTCGCGCGAGCAGCTCGGGCTTCCGGACGGCTTTGTCTATCTGCTCGTATTCGACTACCACAGCGTGTTCGAGCGCAAGAATCCGCTGGCTCTGGTCGAGGCGTTCAAGCGCGGGTTCGCACCTGGAGAGGGTGCGGCCCTCGTGCTCAAGTGCATGAACCATGAGCGCTATCCCGGTCAGCACGCCCGCCTAGTGGAGGCTGCGGACGGTCATCCCGACATCCACGTGATCGCGCGGCCTGTCTCTCGTCCGGAGAAGGACGCGATGATCGCCGCCTGCGACTGCTACGTCTCGCTGCACCGGTCCGAGGGCTTCGGGATCACGCTCGCGGAGGCCATGACGCTGGGCAAGCCGGTGGTGGCCACGGGATACTCGGGCAACCTCGACTTCATGAGCGCGGACAACAGCTTCCTCGTCGACCACCGGCTGGTGAAGGTGGGGGAGGGCTCACCTCCCTACCCCTCCGACGCGGACTGGGCCGAGCCCGACGGAGAGCATGCCGCTCGGCTCATGCGGCAGGTGTTCGAGGATCCGGCGAGCGCCGCTGAGCGCGCCGCGCGCGGGCGCGAGGAGCTACTCGCCAACCACTCGCCGGAGGCAGCCGGGAAGGCCATGGCCCGGCGGCTCTTGCGCGTCCGATCCTTCGCGGGTGCGCGCGGTCAGCGCGGCCCGCTCCGGATAGCCGACACCACGACCGCCGCCCAACTCGTGCGGTCGGGCCCGGTTCAGCCGGCGCCACCCTCGCGCCTGGCCGGAGCGCGGATTGCGGCGCGCGCGGCGTTGCTGCGGGTACTGAAGCCCTTGACGGTGCATCAGCAGCGCATCGACCACGAGCTGCTGCGCGCGGTCCACACTCTCGACACCACCGTGCGCTCGTTCGCCTCGACGCAGGTCGACTTCGAGCGGGCGCTGGCCGACCTTCGCGCGTCGCCGTTCACGCCGGCGCAGCCCTTCGAGCTGAGCGACCATCCCGTCGCCGGCGTCGTGGAGGGGTTCAGGGCGGACGAGAAAGCCGCGCACCGGGCGAAGCCGGAGGGGACCGCCCCGCGCCGGGAGGAGCTCGCACGCGCCGACGAGGGGACACGCGCCGAAGGTCTTCTCGCGGTGCGCCGGCCGCTGCTCGAGCTCGACGCGGCCACGCCCGACCCCGCCTCCCGCCTGGAGGGCGAGGGGGCGGGCTCGCTGGGGGCGGTGCGCCTGCGAGACGTGGCCGGGCGCCTCGACGACGACGGCCTGCGACGGCTCCTGAGTGCGGCTCTGCGGGCCCTCACACCTGGCGGTGCGCTGCTGGTCGAGGCCCCCAACCCGCACTCCCTCGTGGTTGCGAAGCGACTTGCGGCAGACCCCGAGCGTCCCCGCCCGGTGTACCCGGAGGCGCTTCTCGACCTTTGCCGCGAGGTGGGCTTCGCCGAGGGATTCAACTTTCATCCAGGCGGCCTCGGCAACGTGGAGGCCGACCGCCACCGCGAGGAGCGCTACGCGGTCTTCTGCCTGGCGCCAGGCGGCGGCGCACCGCAAACCGGCGACACTGTCGAACGCGGTAGCGTGGCCGCCCGTGACTGATAGACCGCGCGCGCTGATCACCGGCATCACCGGGCAGGACGGCAGCTACCTGGCGGAGCTTCTGCTCAGGAAGGGCTACGACGTGCACGGGATGGTGAGGCGCTCCTCGACGGAGACCTTCCAGCGCCTGCAGGACTGCCGCGACGACCTGACGCTTCACACGGGCGACCTGCTGGACCAGCGCTCGCTGGGTGACGTGATGCGGGAGTGCCAGCCGCACGAGATCTACAACCTGGCGGCGATGTCGTTCGTGGCCGCCTCCTGGAACCAGCCGGTGCTGACGGCGGAGTTCAGCGGGGTGGGAGCCACCCGGATGCTCGAGGCGATGCGCGACACGGTGCCGGAGGCGCGCTTCTACCAGGCCTCGTCGTCGGAGATGTTCGGCCAGGTGCTCGAGGTCCCTCAGACGGAGAAGACCCCGTTCTATCCGCGCAGCCCCTACGGTGTTGCAAAGGCCTACGGGCACTTCATCACGGTCAACTACCGCGAGAGCTACGACCTCTTCGCCTGCTCGGGCATCCTCTTCAACCACGAGAGCCCCCGTCGCGGGCTCGAGTTCGTGACCCGCAAGGTCACCCATGCGGCCGCCGGCATCAAGCTCGCGCTGAGAGAAGACCTGGCTCTGGGCAACCTCGACGCCGAACGTGACTGGGGTTATGCAAAGGACTACGTCGAGGCCATGTGGCTGATGCTCCAGCAGGACGAGCCGGAGGACTTCGTGGTGGCCACGGGCGAGACCCATAGCGTGCGGGAGCTGGTGGATGTTGCGTTCGACCACGTGGGCCTCCACCCGCGCGAGCACGTGAGGGTCGACCCCAGGTTCCTGCGCCCCGCAGAGGTGGAGCATCTGATCGGCGACGCATCGAAGGCGCAGGAGAAGCTGGGATGGGCGCCCCGGACGAGCTTCGAGGAGCTCGTGCGGCTGATGGTGGAATCGGATCTCGAGCTGCTCGCGAGCGGGGTGCCGCAAAAGCAGGCCGGCTGAGCTACGGCTGATATGGACCCCAATTTGTCAAGCCGCAACCACTGAAGGCCCGCCGCAAGGCGGGCTCGTTCGACTCGGGGGGCGGCGGGTCCGGCGATATTGCGCGACGCGGGGTCAGGCTGATATGCGCGGATCCTGGGGCCGCAGGACCGGGTTTCGTCGTGAGGGCCCGCGCTCTAGGAACGAGCGTCACCGGGCGTGGCGACTGCTCATAGCTGAACCGCGGATGCCCTCGCGCGAAGGCCGGCTCCCGCCGCCCCTCCAGTTGTCAGTGGCTCAAGGGCGGCGTCGTTGAGGCTGCTGCCCTACACGGCGTGCGGCATGGGCGTTTCGGCCTCGCGACTTCCACTTGGACGTGGGGCTGCCCTCCTCGCGCTGCGGTCAGGCCTATGAAGGGTTGATGTTACCGCCGCCCACGGGCGACTTCGCTTCGGCCTACAGCGGAAGCTCACGCAGCGCAGTCACAGTCAGATGGCGGCAGCGGATGCGCGCGTCGAGCCAAGCGCCGGCCTCTGCGCTAGCCAGCACGGCGACGAGTTCAGCGCACGTTCGCAGCGACCCGTCCCGCGGGCGGCAGATCAGCAGGTGGTTCTCCGCCAGCACTGGGTCCTTGCAGCGCACGATCGTCGCCGGGACGCGGCGCCCACCCGCCGCCGGCCGTGACGTGCGGCGCACCGCTACGAAGGGTGCGCGGAAGACTCGGCCCGGGTGGCGTCGGCGGATCGTGCCCGCCCAGTGTTCGTCCTGGCCAGCGAGGTCCCTGGCGCAGATGTAGGGGCTCTCCTTGCCCTCCTCAGGATCCCGGTGCGGGACGACCGCGCCGACGCTGACCTCGAAGCGGTCCTCGACACGGCGCTCGGCCTCGTCCTTGCGCCACCAGGCGATCGCGGGGCCGCCCTCGGCGCGCGTGGCTTTGAGCGTGAAGACATCGACGTCGGTCCACGCGTCGAACTGGCCGTAGGGCTCGACCGTGGCGCCGGCCACGACCGACTCGATGTGTGTGCGCCAGCGGGCGTAGTTGCTTCCGCTGCGTAACACGTCCGGCAGAATTGCCCGCACCGGTGACCCCACCGGCGAGGCCTCGAGACACTTGGCCATGAATACAGCTGCGCGGCCGAGGCGGCCCTCGCCCCACTCGAGCTTCTCGGTGACCGAGCCGAAGGGTGGGTTCACGAGGAGCGTGATCGGCCGCTCGTGCTCGAGCTGGAGCCCGTCGCCGACAGTGATCTCCGGCAACAGCTCGGCCAGCCCAGCCTCGTCGATCCGGACCGGCTTGTTGAGGCGCGCGCCCGCCAGCAGCGCCAGACGCAAGCGCGTCGCCCGCACCAGGGTGGGCTCCAGCTCGCGCCCCTGCAGCACGCTGCCCCAGGCGCGCAGAGTCGCTGAGAGGTTTTTCTCGAGCGGCAGCTGGCGCGCGCCGGCCAGGAGCAGATCGCCGGCGCCGGCCGCCGGATCCGTCAGAGGTCGCGGTGTGGGCAGATCGCCAGCGAGCAGACGATCGGCGAGTTGGCGACCTGTGAAGAAGGCGCCGGCCTGGCGGCGAATGTCGAGCGCTACTCGCTCCCGGAACGCCCGTGCCGCACCGCCGTCGAGAGCGGCTGTAACTCGCGCACGAGCGCTCTCGCGTCGCGCTTCGACGAGCAGCTCGGCCAGCTCATCGACGTAACCCGCGAAGTGGCTAGGTGCGTTGTGATCTACACCGGCGGTCACACGTTCACGCTACTGCAGCGGTAGGACCTGACCGCCGTGGGGGTGCTGTATCGTCGTTTCTCACATAGGCCAGCTCGCCGCGTGAGTTGGTGGTCGCACGACTCAGTCGTCCCACCGCCACCTCACCAGACGAAGTCGGCCGCCCTGTCCAGGCGGGTTGCCCCGCACCGACTAGGAGGTTCCTTCAGTGGACGACCCCTACAGCGAGCCCGTCACGGGCTTTGACGAGACCATGCCGATGGAGGTCGCCAACATCGGCTTCATGCTCGAGCGGCTCGGCCGCGACTGCGACGACTTGCAGTTCATCCGCGAGCTCACCGAGAACGCCCTCCAGGCCGGCGCTACGAAGATCGTCTGGGACGTCGACTGGCCGACGTTCCAGATCGACGGTGTCCAGAAGTTGTGCTGCATCGACAACGGCCTCGGGATGACGCCTGACGAGATGCGCATGTATATCAACCGCCTCTCCTCCTCCATCCATGAGCAGGCGATCGACGGCAACTACGGCGTGGGTGCCAAGGTCGCCGCGGCGACGCGCAACCCCGCGGGCCTCATCTATCAGTCCTGGAAGGACGGCAAGGGCGCCATGATCCAGCTCTGGCGCGACCCGATTACCGAGCAGTACGGGCTGCGCCGCTTCCCGCTGAAGGACGGCCGCTGGAATTATTGGATTCCGATTGCCGAGCAGCACAAGCCAGCTGAGGTCGGCGAGCACGGGACCAAGGTGATCTTGCTCGGGCGGGACGACGACCACAACACGATCATGCCCCCGGACGGCGTCCCAACGCCCTCGCGCTGGCTCTCGCGCTACCTGAACGCCCGCTACCTGAGCTTCGACCAGGTTGAGGTTAAGGCCCGCGAGGGTTGGGACGCCGCCCCTGACGAGAAGCGCAACCTGTTGCGGACGGTCCGTGGTCAGGGTCGCTTCCTCGCCGAGTTCAGTGAGCAGGCCGGCAAGGCCGAACTTCCGGAGTGCACGGTGCACTGGTGGCTGCTGGAGGACAGCGACAAGCGGCGCAACGCGTCGGAGTTGGTCAATACCGGCCACGTCGCGACGCTGTGGGACGGCGAGCTGTACGAGATGCGCCTGCAGCGGGCCGGCGTCGCGCGCCTGCACCAGTTCGGCGTGATCTTCGGCTACGACCGCGTCGTGCTCTACATCGAGCCGAAGAACGGCAGGAAGAAGATCACTTCCAATACCGCCCGGACCCAGTTGCTGATCGACGGACAGACGCTGCCGTACGCCGACTGGGCGGCGGACTTCCGCGAGCAGATGCCGCAGGAGCTGCGTGACTACATGGACGCGGTGATCTCCGGGGCCGAGGCCTCCGACCACCACGACGCGATCCAGGAGCGGATCCGCCGCTACCGGCGGCTCTACGACCTCTCGCGCTACCGCATGAAGCCTGACGGGCGCATGCGCGTGACCGACCCCGTGTTGCCGCGGCGGCGGCGACCGGAAGAAGAGCGGGTGCCGCAGATCAGCCAGGCGCAGGAGCGCCGGGCACGCAAGCAGGAGCGCACGGGCCGGTTGCTCGCGGCGATGCTCGCCGACGAAGGCGATCCGGCCGAGCCCAACCCGCCAGCCGAGCAGGACCTGCCGAAGGTCAAGTGGGTCTCGCTCGAGAACGGCCTGCGGACCCCGGAGGTCCTCGACGACCGCGCAGCCAAGTACCTGTCCGAGGTCAACCAGATCCACGCCAATGCCGACTTCCGGGTTTTTACCGACGTGATCGACTTCTTCTGCGACGAGCAGCACGTCGAGCGCAGCAACCAGTTCGTCGTCGACATCGTCCACGAGTGGTTCGAGCAGGCGCTGGTTGAGACGGTGATTGGCTGCCAGGCGCTTCAGGGCGAGAAGCGCTGGCCGCCGGATCAGGTCGAGGCGGCCCTGTCCGAGGAGGCGCTGACGGCCGCGGTCATGCAGCGCTACCACGTGGCCAATGCGATCCGGCGCAGCGTGCGCTCGAAGATGGGCTCGCCGAACGAGCAGGGCGGCGGCGCCCCGTCCGAGCCTGCCGAGGAAGAAGCAGCAGCGGCCGGGGCGTGACGGTACAGGGATGAGCAGCGGCATCGGATCGCTGATCGAGGAGAGTCGTCACTTGGAGCGGCTGGCCAGCCAGATCCAGGGCGAGAGGCAGCTGGTGGCCGACGATGCCCAGATCGACGACCTCGTCTCTCGCTACCACGAATGGTTCGCGCGCTGTCTCGACACCCTGCCAGAGGGTTACGAGGAGCGGTTCCAGGGCGAGTTTGAAGGCGGCATCTTCAGCGCGAAGATCAAGGCCTTCCTCCAGGCTCCCGGAGACGTCAGCCCCCTATACGACCCGGATCTGCCGGACAACCCGCTCGTCACCTACTGGTCGAACCCCTTCGACATCGCCTTCCGCGGACCTCTGCTCGAGCAGCGCCAGATCTTGACCGAAGCCAGGCAGCAGCTGGAGGGCGCCGGGACCGCAAGTCAGGATCTCCTGCTGATCGAGCGGATCTGTCGGAACTTCTCGGAGTTCCTCGTGCCCCTCGCGAACCGAAGCCGCGGCCGTGATCCGATCGTTCTCGAGGACGAGTACGACGTGCAGGACTTCGTACATGGGCTCCTGCGCCTCTTCTTCGATGACGTGCGCCCCGAGGATTATGTGCCCGAGCATGCGGGCGCTCGGTCTCGCCTCGACTTCTTGCTCAAGAGCGAGCGGATCGTCGTCGAGACGAAGATGACCCGCTCGGGCCTGGGTGCGAAGGAGGCAGGGGAGGAGCTGATCATCGACATCAAGCGCTACCAAGCGCACCCCGACTGCGGCGCCCTTGTGGCCTTGGTCTACGACCCCGAGAAGCGGATCACCAACCGCCGGGCGCTCGAGCAGGACCTCAGTAAGAAGCACGACGGACTGCAGGTGCGGGTGTACGTCACGCAGTAGCTGTTCCCGTACCGGTCGTTCGCGATGGCCCCGGGAGGACCCAAGGCACGGGGCGGGGAGCGACCCTGAGCGGGATGAGGAGGCCGGTACCCTTTATGTGGCAATGGCACGAACCCGATCAAGTCCTACGACGGGCACCTGAACTCGTGGGAGGAGGTCCAGGACGCCCAGGTCTGGGAGGGATTGGTGATTGGGAATGGCCTCTCGATCAACATCTGGCCGAACTTCGGGTACGACTCGCTCTTCGACCAGGCGCGTCGGATGGGGCTCTTCACCAACCAGGACGAGGCGCTGTTCAAGACCCTCGGGGTGGCGAACTTCGAGACGGTCCTGTACTCGCTCTCCGAGTCGATCCGGATCGGCGCCGCCTTCGGGCAGGAGCGCCCGACCGAACTCAAGCGCCACCGCAGCATCCAAGAGGCCTTGGCCAAGGCGGTCCAGGGGGTCCATAGCACCGGCGGCGAGATCCCGAAGAGAACCTTCGCGGCGATCCGCGAGGAGCTGCGCATGTACCGCTGGGTCTTCTCGACCTCCTACGACCTCCTCCTCTACTGGTCGGCCGCCAGCGGCGAGCAGCCCTTCGACGGCTTCAAGGACTACTTCTGGGCCCGCGACTGCAACGCCTTCGACGAGAGCACGATCTGGCTCCACGACGCGGCAATCTGCACCCGTCTCTGCTTCCTCCACGGCGCCCTGCATCTGGTCGTCCTCGGCTCGGGCCTAACCCGCAAGCGCACGACGACCGGCCAGACCCTCCTCGACCAGTTCGGTCGCCCGTGTGGCGCCGACGCGACGGCACGGCCCTTGATCGTCAGCGAAGGGCAGGCCTCTGAGAAGAAGCGCTCGATCGCCGAGAACGACTACTTGACCTACTGCTGGGAGCAGCTCAAACGGCGTGAGGCGCCGCTGGTCGTCTTCGGCCATAGCTTGCGCGATCAGGACAGCCACCTGATCGAGGCCCTGAACGAGCACCCGGAGCGCCCGCTGGCCATCGGGCTGCGGGACCATGGCGCGAAGAGCAATCGCCGCGAGAAGCACCGTATCGCCAGCCTGCGCGACGCCGAGCGCATCCACTTCTACGACTCGACCACCTATCCGCGCGGCAGGAGCGAGCTGGCACTTCACGAGGCCCCCTGGCGCAAGCACCTGCGCCCGGGCAGCGGCCGAGCGGCGTAGAGCCAACGCTGCCGCGCGAGCCCCCGGTACCTAGAGCTGTGGAGCCGAGCTGATGTCGCTCGAGTATCGCCTCGGCGGCCGCAAGGTGTCTCGGGAGGAGTCTTCGGTGGTCTGCACGAGGAGGCTGTCGCGGGTGCCCTCCTGGAGGGTGCAGACGAAGCGCGAGAGCGTCACGTGCCCCGAGCACGGCCAAACGACCAAAGGTCACGATGAAGCGGACCGACGAGGGCGCCTCGTTCGACATCGAAGGCTGTTGTAAGGCCCTGGTCGAGCGGGCGCAGAACGGCGGGATAGGACTTGCTGCGGCCTCGGACTGGCTGCGGTGAGGGCGGAGGCGGGTCTCGACCTATCCCTCGAATTTTGCGATGGTTGGCCCCTATACTGGGTCTTGGCGAAAAGCTGGCTACCAACCGCGGTCGGGGGTAAGGTCGCGGTGGGAGACGGCCGACAGATCCCTTGAGACTATGAATATCCTTCGTTTCATGACCACATCAGTACCTCCGCTGCGCGAGCGTCGTCGCCAGCGTGAAGCCGAGTACGTCGAAGTCGATCAGTCGATCTACGACGGCATCGACTTCGAGGCGGCTGATCACACCGCCGACGAACTGAGCGAGATCGAACAGGCTCATGGTGATGAGGCCATGCTCGCCCACGTTGTTGGCGTAAGCGTCGAAGACGCTCGCCGCTTCGGCGGCTCCGACCGGCCGACGGCAGGCTGAGCGCTCAGAGGGCGAGCGCGGGCTCGCCGGCGCAGCAGGTGGTGCCCCCTGGGCGCCTGCTTCGTCTGACCGAGATGGCGTGCGATGACCTGGACATCAACCTAGGGAAGCGCGGTGATCTGGCTGCCCTGGCCAAGGACTACGAGGTCATCGACGACTTCGTTGATGCCTACAAGTCCGGTGCGCAACAAAGCGGCGAGAGCCCGATCCGGGAGATCCGAGCGGAGATCACCAAGAGCAAGGGCGGCGCGACTCCTCTGCCGGACCAGATGATCGTCCGAATACGCTTCGACGGCAAGTCCGGTGCTTGGCGCTCAGCCGTCTGGCACGACCGTGAGCACAACGTCGTCTGGCTCTGCCGCTGCCGGAGGATCTCCGACTACAGCTCCGAGGAGGCGCTGTACGAGGCCTACGGGTCCGACTACAGGACCGATCCTCTGCGCATCCTTCCGAGCGAGGGGGAACGAAAGCTCGCCGCCGCGATCCAGTATCGCGACCTCGTGCTCGGAGAGATCCAGCGCGCTGCCGAGAAGGCACTGTCTCGGCAGGACGAATGGATCGAGGCCGAGATCACGCGCCCTGACGGGAGACGCGAGAGCGTCGGAGCGGTATATCGCTGGGAGGACTCCGAGGACGGGTCTGTGATGGGCGAGCGCTTTGTCGCGGTCGTTCGGAAGCCGGCCGTGCCCCATACCGAGCTGGACGGCTGGGTGGCGTTGATCATGAAGGACTGCTCGGACCCTCGCGCCGAGGTCCGTCTCCACCCCATCTCTCAGATGCCGGCCGGACGAAAGCTCCGCCCGGGCGAGATCGTGCTTGGCCAGGAAATCTTCTCTACGTAGTCTCCGCCGCTGCGGTCGCTCTGCCTCTAGGCAAGGGAGTATTCCGGGCTTACCGCTCTCAGACCCGATCAGCTCGCGTCGACACCGAGGCCTCAGCTCTCGATCTCACCAGGGTGTGGGCTTCGGTGCTCCTATGAGGCCGAGCGCTGCAGGCATCGGAGCAGCTATCAGCGGACTGCGGGTCCGGCGACGAGATACGGAACCTAGAGGCGTCGAGTCGCGCCGCGAGCACCGGTCGGTGTTAGCGCGCCCCGCGCACGACCAGACGCCGCCGCACCGCCACGGTGCCGGTCGCCGTGCGCAGGGTGACGCGCACGGTCACCCGGCGCGGCAGCCGCCGCCCCGCACGCAGCGGCACCCGCACGACCCTCCAGCGCCCCGCCCGCACCGCCGTCCACGCCGACCGACGCCCGCCGAACACTGCCCGCACCGAGCCGTCGTGGGCGGCGCGCACCCGCAGGCGCAGCCTACGCCCGACCCGCCGGGCGGTCGCGGTGCGCGCCGGAGCGGGCGGCGCCGCGGCGAGCGGCGCAGGCCCCATCATCCGCGGAGGCAGAGGCGGGGCCTTGAAATCGCAGCCGTTGATTCGCCAGTCGGGGGCCAACCAGGCGATGCCGCACGGGTCGCCGTAGCGGTCCTTGCGCGGCGTGCGGATCGACAGGCGTAGTGGCGGTGGCTCCCGTCGGCTGCTGTCGTGACGATCGCGAACGCCAGCCCGGGTCCTCCGGCCCGCGGAAGCAGCGGCGGGAGCGTGACCGCGTGGGTCATCCGCGTCGCGTCTGCGGGCTCGCCGAGCGTCGGGCCGAACTCCGTCTCGTTGCGCACGAGCTGGCCGTCGTTCGGCCCCGGCGGCGGCGCAGGCGCACCGCCCGGCGGTGGCGGCGGCACCGACGTCCTCAGCCCAGGGGGAAGTTGGTCGTCGAGGCCACCTCGACCGACTCCACCGCCACGCCGGAGTGAAAGAGCAGCCGGTCGCCGGTCGCGACCTCGAGTCCGGGTCGCCAGTCGCCGCCCGGGCCCGGCCAGGCGCCAAAGCCGCACGTCCCGCCCTCGCCGTTTGCCTCGGGAGCGTCATAGATGTCGGCGCACAACCCGCGCCCCGACACCACGAGCGGCGGCTGGGGAGCGGTCGAGATCATTCCGGCTGCCCGGCGCTCTCGACGCGCACCTCGGCCGCCGCCGGCCCCGCGAGAACAAGGAGGAGCGCCACAACCGAACCCAGCCACGGCAGCAAGCGCACGCATCAAACGTACCACCGCCCAACCGCGCTTCCTGCGAGCATGCCCAGCCGATGGACTACCAGCGCCTGTACGAGTACCGTTTCCGCAACGTCGATCAGAGCGCGCGCGACGCCGTCTGGAAGCCGATCGCCGCGTTTCTGTACGAGCGCCTCGGAAGGCCGGAGCGGATGCTCGACCCGGCTGCCGGTCGCTGCGAGTTCCTCAACGCCGTGCCGTCAGGCGAGCGGTGGGGCATCGACATGGCCGAGTACGACGAGCGCATCGCCGACCCGAACATCAAGATCATCGTCGCGGATACGCTCGAGGCGGACCTGCCTCAGGACTACTTCGACGGCATCTTCGTCTCGAACTTCCTCGAGCACCTGCCCGGTCAGGAGGCGGTCAACGCCTTCCTCGTCAAGATGCTCGCCTGCCTGCGTCCGGGCGGGCGGATAGCCGTGATGGGCCCCAACTATCGCCACTGCGCCAAGCAGTACTGGGACTTCGCCGATCACATCGTTGCGCTCACGCACCTCGCGGTCGAGGAGCACCTCTACACGGCGGGCTTCACCCCACTGGAGACTGCGCCCCAGTTCCTCCCGTACTCGTTCACGGGGCTACTGCCGCCGTCGCCGCTGATGACGGAGATGTACCTGCGGCTTCGTCCGAGCTGGCGCCTCCTCGGCAAGCAGTTCCTGCTCGTGGCCGAGCGCCCATGCGTCGGGTCCTAGTCGTAGGCGGATGCGGGTTCGTCGGCTCGAGCGTCACGCTCGCGCTCGCCGAGCGCCGGCCGGACTGGCAGCTGATCGCCTTCGACAGCCTCCGCCGCCGTGGATCCGAGCTGAACCTCCGGAGGCTGCGCGAGGCGGGCGTGCGGTTCGTGCATGGGGACGTCCGCGAACCTGAGGATCTGCGGGCGCTCGAGCCCGTCGACGCGATACTCGAGTGCTCCGCCGAGCCGTCGGTGCTCGCGGGATACGGCTCGAGTCCGGACTACGCGGTGCGCACCAACCTCCTCGGCGCCTTCCACTGCCTCGAGCTCGCGCGCCGTGACGATGCCCAGTTCATCTTTCTCTCGACGAGCCGCGTGTACCCGATCGACCCGCTGCTCGAGCTGCGGCTGCGCTCGGAGGAGAGCCGCTTCGAGCTGGAGGAGGAGCAGCCGGTGGAGGGCGCCTCACAGCGCGGCATCAGCGAACGGTTCCCGCTCGCGGGCGCCCGCTCGATCTACGGGGCCACGAAATTGAGCGCAGAGCTCTTGATCACCGAGTACGCAGCCGCCTACGGGCTCGAGACCGTCGTCGACCGCTGCGGGGTGATCGCGGGCCCATGGCAGATGGGCAAGGTGGACCAGGGGGTCTTCACGCACTGGGTGCTCAGCCATCTCTTCGGGCGTGAGCTGTCCTACATCGGATTCGGCGGGGAGGGACGGCAGGTGCGCGACCTCCTGCACGTGGCCGATCTGGCCGATCTCCTCGAACTACAGCTGTCTGACCCGGCGCAGTGGGCGGGCTGCGTGCTCAATGTCGGGGGCGGCCGCCCCGGCAGCCTGTCCCTGCGCGAGACGACGGAGCTGTGCCGGGAGTTGACCGGCCGGCAGGTGCCGGTGAGCGCCGAGCTCACCGACCGGCCCGCGGACGTGCCGATCTACCTGTCCGATTGCACGGAGCTCTTCGCCCGCACGGACTGGCGCCCGTCGCGCACTCCGCGCGACATCGTGGCCGACATCGTAACCTGGGCCTCCCGGCACGAAGGCACGCTTCGTGAGGCTCTATGAAGCTCTCGGTCGTCATCCCCGCTCACAATGAGGCCGCGTCCATCGAGCAGACCGTGCTCCAGGTGGCGGGTGTGCTGGCGCGGGAGGAGATCGACCACGAGGTGCTCGTGATCGACGATGGAAGCACCGACGGGACGAGCGGGGTCGTCGAGGCGGCCGCGGCCAGGCATGGCGACCGTGTGCGGTGCCTGCAATCGCACTACAGCCGGGGCTTCGGCTTTACCGTCCGCGCGGGACTGGACCGCTTCGAGGGAGACGCCGTCGCCATCTACATGGCCGACGGATCTGATGACCCCGAGGATCTCGTCAGCTACCACCGCCTGCTGCTCGAGGGCTATGACTGTGCGTTCGGAAGCCGGTTCATGCCCGGCTCCAAGGTCAGCGGCTATCCGCGGCTGAAGCTCGTGCTCAACCGACTGGTCAACCGCGGCATCCAGTCGCTGTTCCGGCATGGCTACAACGACACGACCAACGCCTTCAAGGCCTACCACCGCGACGTCATCGAGAACGTCCGTCCCCTTCTGGCCAACCACTTCAACCTCACGGTGGAGCTGCCGCTGAAGGCGACGGTCCGTGGGTTCAGCTACGCGGTCGTCCCGATCTCGTGGCGTGGCCGCAGTGAGGGCGAATCGAAGCTCTCGCTCCAGGAGATGGGCAGCCGCTACCTCTTCATCGTCCTCTACGTATTTCTGGAGCACCACCTGACGAGGGGCGACTACCACCGGGCGGACTACGTCGAGCGCCCCCGCGGTCCCGCCATGGTTGCCCGCCTGCGCCCCGATCGCCGGGGGCTCGACTCGGGCTGACGCGACGCTCGCCACGCCCGGGCGCGCCGGCCGGGGGTCACCGGTCCGGGGCGCCCACGCCATAAGCTCCCACGATGGCCATCGCCATCATCACCGGATCGGGAGGGCTGATCGGCTCGGAGTCGGTCCGGCATTTCGCATCTGCCGGGTTCGATGTCATCGGCATCGAAAACGACATGCGGGCGGTCTTCTTCGGACCGTCGGCCTCGACCGCACGCACGACCGATCGGCTCCTGGAAGCGGTCCCTGGCTTTCGCTCACAGGACATGGACATCCGCGACGGCGAAGGGGTCGATCGGCTGTTCGCCCAGCATGCGGGGAGGATCGAGCTGGTCGTCCACGCGGCGGCGCAGCCCTCTCACGACTGGGCCGCCGGCGATCCTCACACGGACTTCGCCGTGAACGCGACCGGCACCCTGAACCTCCTCGAGGCCACCCGGCGTCACGCCGCCGACGCGCCCTTCGTCTTCTGCTCGACCAACAAGGTCTACGGCGCGCGGCCCAACGACCTCCCCCTTCTCGACCTCGGGGGTCGGCTCGAGCTGCCGGAGGACCACCGCTACTTCCCCGGAATCGATACGAGCATGTCGATCGACAAATGCCTTCACTCCCTGTTCGGCGTATCAAAGGCGGCCGCCGACCTGATGGTGCAGGAGTACGGCCGCTACTTTGACATGCCGACCGTGTGCTTGCGGGGCGGATGCCTGACGGGTCCGAGCCACGCCGGGGCAAAGCTCCACGGCTTCCTGAGCTACCTCATGCGCTGTGCGGTGACCGGAGACCCCTACATCGTCTACGGCTACGGGGGCAAGCAGGTGCGTGACAACATCCACTCCGCCGACCTCGTCCGGGCCTTCGCCGCGTTCCACGAGCGCCCCCGCGCAGGAGCCGTATACAACATCGGCGGTGGACGGGAATCGAACTGCTCGATGATGGAGGCCATCGGGCTCTGCGAGCAGATCACGGGAAGGACGCTGCACTGGGACCTCGGACCGGAGCCGCGAATCGGCGACCACCGCTGGTGGGTCTCGGATCTAGCGGAGTTCCGGCGCGACTATCCGGACTGGATGCTCTCCTACGACATCGAGGGGATCCTCACGGAGATATTCGAGCACAACGTCGAGCTGTGGACGGCGGCCGTCTGAGCGCAAGGTGGGACCGCATGCGCCACCGGGCGTTCGTGCCGTGGCTTCCCGTCGTGATCGTGACCGCGCTGGGCGCGGTGGTCCGCTTTGTCACCCTCGACGCGCAGAGCTTCTGGTACGACGAGGCGCTCACCCACGAGCTCGTCAGCGCGTCCTTCGGCGCAATGATCGACGGCGCGCTCTCCCACGAGGCCCAGCCGCCGCCGTACTTCATCCTCGCCTGGCTGTGGACGAAGGTCTTCGGCGCCGGTGAGGTCGGGCTGCGCTCGCTCTCGGCGCTGCTGGGCACGCTCACGGTCCCGATCGCTTACGCCGCTGCGCGAAGGCTCGCGGGGCGGCGCGTTGCGCTCGTGGCCGGGCTGCTGACCGCGCTGAGCCCGCCGCTGGTGTGGTACTCGCAGGAGGCGCGTGCGTACGCGCTGCTCATGTTCCTCTGCGCGCTGTCGCTGCTCTTCTTCCTGCGCTCGCTCGAGCAGCCCGCCCGCCGCGACCTGGCGGTCTGGGCGCTCGTGTCGGCGCTCGCCGTGGCGTCTCACTACTTCGCGCTCTTCTTCGTCGTGCCGCAGGCGGCGTGGCTTGTGCTGCGCGGCGTCGACCGGCGCCGCGCGCTAGTCGCAAGCGCGGGCCTCGGCGCCGGGCTGGTGGCGATCGCTCCGATGCTCCTCTACCAGCAGGAGCACACCGGCGTCGAGTGGATCGGCGAGATCCCGCTGTACCCGCGGGTGGGCGACGCGGTCCTCTTGTTCATCGCCGGCCCCTCTGGCGCCGGCCCGCTCGCCGATCACCCGCGCGCAGTTATCGCAGTGGGCGCGCTGGTCGCCCTGCTTGGGATCGGCGCGGCGCTGCGCTGGTCAGACGGCCGCACCCGAGCGGGGATCCTGCTCATGCTCGCGCTGGCTGCGGCCGCCATCGGCCTGCCGCTCGCGGCCGCGGCGGTCGGCAAGGACTACGTGCTCGACCGCAACCTCCTCCCGGCGTGGCTGCCGCTGGCAATCGTCATGGCGGTTGGGCTCTCTTCGCCCCAGCTGCGGCGCATCGGCCCCGCCGCGGTGGCGATCGCGTGCGTGGCCTTCGCGTACATCGTCGTCAAGGTCCCCAGCGAGGAGCGGGTCCAGCGCGACGACTGGCGCGCGGTGGCCGAGCGACTCGGGCCGGCGAGGAAGGGGCGGATCGTGGAGGTCTCGCCCCACTGGCACGCGCGGACGCTTGCCCTCTACATGCCGCGGATGGCCGTGATGCCACGACCCAAGCGCGTCGCGAAGATCGTGACGGTCACGCTCGGGGGCTTTGTCCCGCACGGCGACCCGGTGGCGCCCGTCCCTCCCGCACCGCCGTTCGTGCAGACCGCCGCCCACCGGATCCAACGCCTTACCGTGACCGAGTACGCCGCGCCGAAGCCGGTCACGGTCCCTCCCCAGGCGCTGTCTGGCCCCGGCCAGAACGGCGCGCGCCCATTCTTCCAGCCGGCGCCCGGCGTCAAGTGATCCGGCTGCCGCTGGGCCGCGCGCCCGACGTGAGCGCTCGCAGCTCCGCCACGGACACCACCCCGAGCGCCGCGGCGGCGCCCACGTAGACCGCTGCGCCGATCGACACCTTCACGAGCGCCGGCAACGGGCCTAGCAGCACCATGACGAGCGCCATGACCGCGGTGGCGCACGCGACACGCACGAGTCGAGCCCATTGCAGGGGCATGGGGCCGAGCCGGCTGCGCAGGCGCATCCAGACGAGCGCGAAGACGAGCACCTCGGCCGCGATCGTGGCCGCCGCCGCGCCGGTCATCCCGAACGGGGGGATCACGATCAGGTTCAGCCCGAGATTGAGCGCCGCTGCGGCGGTGACGGCCACCGCGAAGTGCCGTTCCTCTCCTATGGCCTGGGCGACGGTTCCGTAGTTGATCGTCACGACGACCAGGGCAGCGGCGAACATCAGGAGGACGAACGGCGTTCCGGCCGGCCCGTACTGATCCCCGAACAGGTCACGCATGAGGCCGGTGCCGACCAGGGCCGATCCCAGCCCGATCGGCAGCGCCGCCACCGCGAAGAGCGAGGCGAACTCGCCGACCTCGTGGCGAAGGCGGCCTGGATCGGAGAGGCCGAGCGCGCTGGCGTACGGAAAGAGGACTGACGCCCACAGGGCGGCGAGCGCGATGACCGCGAGGGGAACCTTGTAGGCAACCGCGTACTGTCCGACCTCGTCGGTGCCGCGGAGGTACCCGAGCATGACGGAGTCGATCGCGTAGTAGATCGAGATCATCACCCCGGCGATGCCGAACGGCAGCCCGGCTCGAAAGCGCGCGAGGGAGCGCCGCCAGTTCCACGCCAGTGCCGGAGCTCCCATCACCCGGAGAACCGGGATGAGCGTGGCGAGCGTCGTGATCACGACCCCGGCCACGGCGCACCAGGCCAGCGTCCGCGGTCCTTCCGGGCCGCCGTGGACGAGGAGGAGGACCAGCGCGACGTTGACGATGCTTCCGAGCACACGCGCGAGCGCTACCCAGGCAAACCGATGGGTTCCATACAGGACCCACGCGAGCGACGCCGCGTCGATCACGAACGTGAGCCCTACGATGGGCAGGAGCGAGCGCGAGACTGCGTCGGCTGCCACCACGGGAGCCAGCAGCACGACGGCGAGAAAGGGAACGAGTACGAGCGCTCCGAGGAGGAGTACGACCTCGCCCATGATCTCGCGGACGCGCTCGGGCTCCCGCGCCACGTCGCGCACAGCGTACGCCGTCACGCCGAAGTTCGCCGGAATCGAGAAGTAGCCCACCACGCTGAGGGCGAATGCGAAGGCGCCGAGGTGGGCGGGCCCCAGGCGTCGGGCCGCGACGGCGAGCAGAACGAACCCGAGGACCTGGGTCAGGGCCGTCGCGGCACCAAGCGCCACGAAGCCACCGGCCATCCGCTGCAAGCCGGGGGCAGGGGAGACGGCCCCGGCCTCGAGCGGAGGGACCCGGCTCACGGGCGGCGCAGCAGGCCGTCCCGCAGACCGCGCGCGGCTATTCCCAGCGCCGAGGGCCGGAATCGCTCGTGGGGCAGGAAGCGGCGGATCTGCCCGGCGATCAGCAGCGCGTGGCCGATCTTCTCGTGACCCGCCAGCGCGTCTCCGCGCAGGGTCCAGAGGCCGTTGCGCACCGCGAAGTAGAACCGGTCGCCGCCTTCCCACGGCCAGTGCGCGGTGGCGGTCTTGTGGATCGCGACGCTGTCGGGGACGAAGTAGCCGGCCTCCGAGCGCAAGATTCGCGCGGTGAAGTCGATGTCATCCGACCACAGGAAGTAGCCCTTGCGGGGCGGCCCGTAGCGCTCTACCGCGTCGCTACGCAGGAGCAGGGAAGGAAAGGTCGCCCAGCGCAGCGGCGGCAGTCCCTGCTCGACGCCGGAGATGAACAGGTGGGGATCGCTCATCCGAAAGCCGGGGAAGTTCATCGGATGCATGCGCCCGTCGGTCCACAAGACCTTGCTGTAGAGCATGACCGGTTCTGGCAAGCCGTCGAGGCGCTCGCGCGCGGCGAAGAGGCGCTCGAGCGCGTCGGGCCTGGGCATCGTGTCGTCATCCATTACCCACTGCCAGCGAAGGCCGCTACCCAACGCCGCGCGCATGCCCTCGTGAAAGCCTCCTGCGCTGCCCTCGTTTTGAGCGAGCTTCACGAGGATCGCGTCTTGGAATTCCTCGGCCACCATCTGGGCGGTCCCATCGGTGCTCGCGTTGTCGACTACCACCAGCGCGTCGACGCCCCGAGTCTGCGCCCTGACCGCCGTCAGGCACTCGCTCAGCAGAGCACGACGGTTGTAGGTAACCACTACCGCGCACACCCGGTCGTCCACGGCCATCTAGGACGCCTTCTGCACGAAGGCCGTCTTTAGCCCCGCGACCCAGAAGTCGACGATCTCCGAGGCGTGCTCGGCCCGCAGGGCGTCCACCGTCTCAGTGACCTCCGGGAGGTCGAAGCCATAGTCGTCGAAGGCCACTACGCCTCCCGGCACGAGCTTGCGCCACACGTTCTCGAAGTCAGAGCGCACGTAAACGGGATCGTGGTTCCCGTCGATGTGGGCGAAGGCGATGCGCTCGGTCGGCAGCTCCACCTGCGTCGAGTCTCCGACCACCGTCTCCACGTTCGAGAGCTCGCCGACGACCGCCGTGTAGATCTCGTACTGATCCCTGTCCTCCAGCACCGACCGGTAGATCGAGGCCATGTCGTTCCCCGTGGTGCATGTGGTCGCGTCGACGCCGGGCTCGAAGATGTCCACGGCGATCACCTTGTGCCCCGGGGCGCCGCGCTCGAGAAGCTTGGCCAGCTGAAAGACGCCTCCGCCCAGCAGCACGCCGATCTCGAGGAAATCCGCGTCGAGGTCGCAGAGACCGCGTGTGCGGATGACGTCCAGGATGTGGTCGTACCGCGTCAGTGAGCTCCACGCGGGCGGAGGCAGGAAGCCGTGGCGGCGGTGATACGCGAGATCGCCCGCCTGAGTGGTCGTGCCGCCGCGCTCGGAGTGGTAGGCGCTCACGATCTCGGCGCCCGCCTGGCGGCGCTCCGGCTCAAGCGACCAGCACACCTCCGTGTCGCCCCAGCGGCGCCGGATCTCCTCCATGTCCGGATTCAGCGGATCCCACCCCCACTTCGTCTGCCAATAGGAGTAGTGATGACGTAGTCGCGCGAGGTGCTCGGGCGGCGGGTCGTCAAGGCCAAGACGCCGTACGACGGCCGACCGCACCCCGGGCGACAGCAGCGCTCCCCCGCGAACGCGCGCCGCGGCCATGGCGCGCTGCCTGATCGAGCCGGCCCGTTCGGCTGCAGCCCGGCGTCCGAGGTGGTGCACCACGCGGACGTCCGGCACGAAGAAGGCCTTGTAGCCGGCCCGGCGGATCGACAGCGCCAGATCCAGGTCGTCGAACCAGACAGGCTGAAAACCGGGGTCGTAGCCGCCGACCGCGAGGGCTACCTCGCGCCGGTACATCATGCAGCACCCGATCCCCGCGTCCACCTCGGCGGCCTGTGACCCGACGTCACCGGGCGCCTCGGGGAAGCGCTCCACGCGCGAGTGAAGCGAGCGGCGCCCGACCGGCTCGGTGGGTCGGGCGCCGCGGTCGTGCATGCCCGCGGGATCGACGAGCGTGACGCCGTAGGCGTGAACGACGCCCGTATCGATGATGACCTTCGGCGAGAGCACGCCGATGCGCTCGTCGCTCAGGAAGAACGCGAGCATCGTCTCGAGCCAGCCAGGCGTCTCGATCGAGGCGTCGGCATCCAGCTGGACGACGATCTCCCCCGTCGCGGCCGCGAGGCCGGCGTTGAGGGTGTCGACCACGCCGCTCGCTTCCTTCTCGATCAGGTTGAAGTCGCCGAAGCGGCCCGAGTCGCGCCAGCGCCGGAGCATCGGACGGCTGTCGTCGACGGAGCCGTCGTCCACCACGATCAGCTCCGCCTTCGGGTAGGTCGTGTGGGCGGCGAGCCGGCCGAGGACCAGGTCGAGGGTCGCCGCGCCGTCGCGGTTGGGCATCAGCAGCGAGACCTTGCGGCCGATCGCGCCGCCCGCCGTCACGCCACCGGCACTTCCGCCACGGCCCCCGAGTCGACCAGGCCCTCGAACGTCGCCAGCGCCTGCCCGACCACCTGGTCCATGTTGAGGTACTGGTAGCGCGCCAGGCGCCCGACGAAGGTGACCTCAGGCAGCTCGGCAGCCAGCGCCGCGTATCGCTTGTAGAGCCCGCGCGTCTCTTGGTTGGGAATCGGGTAGTAGGGATCGCCCTCCGTGCGGGGGTACTCCACCGCGAGCGTCGATGCGGTGTGCGTCTGGCCGGTGAGCCAGCGGTACTCGGTGATGCGGGTGTGTGCCACATTCTCGGAGGGAAAGTTGATCGACGCGCACGGCTGCACCAGACCGCGGTCGGGGGTCTCGACGGTCTCGAGCTCCCACTCGAGCGATCGGTATGGGAGCGCCCCGAACCGGTAGCCGAAGAACGCGTCGATCGGTCCGGTGTAGACCAGGTGGTCGTAGGCCACCTCGCCCCGCACGTCCTCGAGGTCGGTCGACAGGCGAACCTCGATTCTCGGGTGGTCGAGGATGCGCTCGAACATTCGCGTGTAGCCGGCCAGCGGCATCTGCTGGAAGTCATCGGTGAAGTAGCGGTCGTCGGTGTTGGTGCGAGTCGGAAGGCGTCCGCACACCGACGCGTGCAGCTCCGAGGGGTCCCGCTGCCACTGCTTGCGGGTGTAGCCGCGGAAGAAGGTCTCGTAGAGCTCGCGTCCCACCTTCGAGACCACCGCGTCCTCGCTGGTGCGCACGTACTCCACGGGCTCGGCGCGGTCGGCGAGGAAGGCCACGACGTCCTCCTCCGTGCGCAGATCGAGCCCGTACAGGAGGTTGATCGTCGTGCGGTTGATCGGCATCGGCACGCGCAGGCCCCCCTCGAGCTGTGCGAGCACGCGGTGCTCGTAGGTTCGCCACCCGGTGAAGCGAGACAGGTAGTCCACGACCTTCGCGGACTGCGTGTGGAAGATGTGGGGGCCGTAGCGGTGGACCAGCACCCCGTGCTCGTCGGCCTCGTCATAGGCGTTGCCGGCGATGTGCGGGCGCCGGTCGACGACGAGCACCCGCTGTCCTAGGCGCGCGGCCAGACGCTCGGCCATGACCGAGCCGGCGAAGCCGGCACCGACGATCAGGGTGTCGAAGTGTTCCGAGTCAGACATGGGAGCGTGCACTGGCCCCCGCCGAGCGTCACGGAGGTCGGCGAAGTCGCATCATGGTAGTCGGGTCGCCCCGCTGCCGGTTCGTCTGCCCCATTCCTGGGGGGAGATATTGCGGAACACGCCGCGCCGCCCGTCGACGGCGAAGCGGATGAGCCAGGGTATGCGGCGGAAGGGGCGCTCGTCATAGAGCAGGGCCTTCAGCACGAACTGGGCCGTCGTGCCGACGAACCCGGCCGCGGACTCGCCCTCGTAGTGCCGTTTGATCCACACCCAGTTGCGGATCCCGCAGAGGTTCCGCCACGCACCCGAGTATGGGGTCGGTTCGAAGTCCCAGCCGAAGAGGCGGTTCCACCATCGGCTGCGCCGGTTGGTGTAGGCGCCGCCGAAGCCCTCGTCCTTGTGAACGATGACGCTGTCGGAGACGAGCCGTATGGACCCCTGCGTGAGCAGGCGGTAGGAGTACTCGTAGTCGTCGGCCCAGATGAAGAAGTCCTCCCGCGGCGGCTCGATGGCCCGTGCCGCCTCCTTCCGGATCAGCATTCCAACCCAGGTGGCAAAGCCGAGCGTGGGCGCACCGGCTCCGTAGGCCAACAGTGGCAAGGGACGGGGACGACCGCGGACATGCCCGCGGTGAAGGGGCTGGATCGCGCCGGAGGCGCTGACGACGGCTGAGCACAACACGGCAGTCGAGCGGTCCTGCGCGGCCGGTGAGGCGAGCAGACGCTCGAGGGCGTCGGCTCGGGGCTCGGCGTCGTCATCCATCACCCAGATCCAGTCGCAGTCATCCTCGCGGGCGATCGCGATGCCGCGCGCGAAGCCACCCGAGCTGCCGGCGTTCTGGTCAAGTCGCTGAAGGACGATCTCCTCCCGGGCAAGCAGCCCGCGGTCGGCAAGGAACTCGCGCGTCCCATCCGTCGAGGCGTTGTCGATCACGTAGACGCGCTCGACGGGACTGGTCTGCGCGAGAATCGCCCCGAGGCACTCCGCCAGAAGCGCCTTTCGGTTGTGTGTGACGACGGTGGCGCAGACTCGCATGGGCGCTCAGGGCGGGTCCGGTGCGCCCAGGCGAATACGATATCCGCCGCGGCGGAGACCCCACCCGGGGCGTGGTCCGCCGGGTAGCGGGAACCCGTCCGTCCGCCCGTACATGTCTTCCGAGCCCGGCCCGCACAGAGACCAAGCACCGCCTCGGGCTCCGTGGGTCGTGGCCGTGGTGGTCACCTACAACCGCAAGGCGATGCTGCTCGAGTGCCTCGAGGCGCTGGTGCGCCAGACGCATCCCCTCGCTGAGGTGGTGGTGGTCGACAATGCCTCTACAGACGGGACCGAAGAGCTGCTCGAGGGCTCCGGTATCGGCGCCCGGCTGCCGCTTCTCTACCTGCGCCTGGCGCGCAACGGCGGCGGTGCAGAGGGCTTTCACTACGGAATCCGGACAGCGCTCGAGCAGTCCCGCGCCGACTGGATCTGGCTGATGGACGATGACTGCGAGCCCGAGGCGCCGGCCCTCGCCGAGCTTCTCGCCTCCGGTCCCGCGAGGAACCCGGGCTGCGCCGTCCTAGCGCCCAAGGTCCTCTCCGCCGACCGCGAGCTGCTCCCGCTCAACTGCGGCTCGCTGCGCTCGAGCTGGTTTCTCGCACCGTTCGTGGCGCTCGCGCCCGAGCGCTACGAGGAGGACGCCGTCGAGATCGAGTTCTGCTCGTTCGTCGGACCGCTCGTCCGCGCGGACGCCGCCCGAGCGGCGGGGCTTCCGCTGCGTCAGGCGTTCATCCGCCTGGAGGACATCGAGTACATGCTGCGCATGCGCGGCCGCGAGCGGCAGTGGGCGGTCGGAAGCAGCGTCGTGCTGCACAAGGATCCGCGGCCGATCACGAGCGCGAGGTCCCTCGCGCGCTGGCGCGACTACGTGCGGCGAACTACATTCGCGGCGGAGTGGAAGCACCTCTTCGGGGTTCGCAACACCATCTTCCTCGGCCGCCGCCACGGGCTCATGACCGGGAGTCAGGCGTTTGCCTACGCCTTCGCTCAGACCGTACGAGTTCTCGCCTTCGGCGAGCACCGCCTGCGGCAGTTCTTCCTGGCCTGTCTGTATGCCTACGACGGATGGCGCGGCGTCTTTCGAAACGTCCCGCCCGAGGCGTGGCCGGGCCTGGCTGACGCTCGAGACCCGCTGCGCTACATCTCCGAGCACGCGCTCCGTTATGACGTCGACGTGGCCGGCGCCGTCCGGCGCCTGGGCTCAGCGGCCGATCCGCCGTACGGCGGCGACGGCGATGCGGTGGTAGAGCTCGAGGAGCGGGCCGACGCGCCGGGCTAGGCCGCTCTCGAGCTGCGGGGTGTCGACCCGAGCCTCGAAGCGGCCGATGACCTCGGCGTCGGGAACGCTGCGAGTCGCGGCAAAACGCTGCCTCCGTCCTCGGATCCAGTCGCGCGCGCCCCAGACCGATCGGTACGCGGCAAGCTTCTCCTTGTGCCATCCCTCCCGGTAGGCCACCGCCAGCAGCGCGGCTTCGGTGGCCGCCAGCAGGGGGAAGAGGACGGCCAGCGTGGACAGGCGGTAATTGGTGAGCACGCTGAGCAACCGATTGCGCTCCAGGTGAAACCACTTGCCGGCGCTCGCTCCCCAGCTGTAGTGGTGGCGCACTCGAGCTCGCGGCACGAACCAGACCTCAGAGCCGGCCAACCACGTTCGCCAACACAGATCCGGATCCTCATAGAAGAGAAAGAACTGCTCGCAGTAGCCCTCGACGCGCCGGTAGGCATCGGCCCGTACGAGCATGGCGGCCCCGGTGGTCACGAACGCCTGGCGTTCCGGCCCCTGCTCGACCGGCTCTTCAAACCGCCCGCACCATGCGATGCCAGTCAGGTGGATGGGGTTCTCGCCCGCGTTGACCCGCGCGCCGTCGGGAAAGGTGACCTGGGGAGTCACGATGGCGATCCTCGGGTCCGCGATGGCCACCTCCGCCAGTCGCTCGAGGCAGCTTGGCTCTGCCCACGCGTCGGGATTCAGGAAGAAGATCCAGTCCTGGGTGGTGGCTGCAACTGCCTTGTTGCATGCGGGCGCATAGCCGATGTTGTCGGCCCTGAGCAGGCGAACGTCCGGATGGGCGGAGCGCAGCGGCTCCTCGAGCGAGCCCTCGGGATCGTTGTCGATCACCACGATCTCCGCCGGCGGGCGGGTCTGGGCCTTGAGGCTCGTGACCGCCTCGAGCGTCAGGCCGACCTCCCTGTAGGTGACGATCACCGCAGCGATCCCAGGTTGGACCTGAGTCGCGATGGTCGAATCCGCTCCGGCGCGCCCCATAGCCCGCGGTCACTCTAGTCCTCTGCCTTTTCCTCCCGGTGGTTCGTCGCAGACGGGCGCAACGCGCCCGTACTCTTATGCGCCGGTGACCGAAGAGTGCGATCTGGCGATCGTCGGGGCCGGCATCCTCGGCCTCGCGGTGGCAGCTGAGGTGAACGGGCGCCGGCCGGAGCTGTCGGTGACGGTGCTCGAGCATGAGGAGGAGGTGGGCCTTCACCAGACCTCTCACAACAGCGGGGTGATCCACGCGGGCATCTACTACGCCGCCGGATCGCTCAAGGCGCGGCTGTGCGTGGAGGGTGCGCGCAGGATGTACGAGCTCTGCGAGGAGCACGCCGTGCCCCATGAGCGCTGCGGCAAGGTGATCGTGGCGCGGGGGGCCTCCGAGCTTCCCGGCCTGGAGGAGCTCGAGCGTCGAGGGAGGGCAAACGGCGTCCAGGGCCTGCGGCGCCTGGACGCCTCCGGGCTGAGGGATCTCGAGCCCCACTGTCGCGGCGTGGCGGCGCTTCACTCGCCCGACACGGGGGTCGCCGATTTCGCGGCCGTGGCGCGGGCGCTCGCGCGCCGGCTGGGCGAGCGGGGCGTGGAGGTGGCCACCGGCGCGGGGGTCACCGGGGTGACCCTGAAGCGCTCGCGCATCTTCCTGCGCCATGCGCGCGGCGAGCTGCGGGCCCGCTTTGCGATCTTCTGCGCGGGTGCGTGGTCCGATCGCCTCGCGGTCCTGGCCGGGGCCTCGGCGGAGCCACGCATCGTTCCGTTTCGCGGCGCATACCTGCGTCTGCGCCCCGACCGGCGCGGGCTGGTCAACTCGCTGATCTACCCGGTGCCCGATCCCGGTCTGCCCTTTCTCGGGGTGCACCTGACCCGGGACGTCGGTGGAGAGGTGCTCATCGGCCCGACGGCCCTCCTGGCGCTCGCGCGCGAGGCCTCCTCGCCGGCCCGGCTGCGCCCGCGCGACCTTCTCGCCACGCTGAGCTGGCCGGGCACCTGGCGCATGTTCGGACGGCACTGGCGTGCAGGGCTGAGGGAGATCGCGCATGCAGCCAGCCGGCGCGCCTTCGTGGCCGCCGCCGCGGCCTACGTGCCCGAGCTGGGAGCGGCGGACGTGGAGTTCGCCTTCGCCGGAGTGCGCGCCCAGGCGGTGGCGCGGGACGGGAGCCTCGTGGATGACTTTGTGATCCAAGGAACCGAGCGGGCGATGCACCTGCGAAACGCTCCCTCCCCGGCAGCCACCTCCTCGCTGGCGATCGCCCGGGTGATCGCCGAACGTGCCGACGCAGAGTTGCGGTGAGCGGCCTCTGGCCCTAGGCGCCGAGGAGGCCGCGAACCAGACGCCGCTCGTCCCCGTCCATCAGCAGGAGGTAGAAGCCGACCCAGTAGGCGACGAGCGCCCCCGCCGCGAGGGCACCGACCGCGAGCAGCGAGCCGGGCGAGAGCGCCGCGCGTGCGAGGCCCAGCGCGCCCGCCACGGCCACTCCTGTACCGAGGCAGGGGGCAAGGCACCGGCGAGAGAGCTCTCCCAGCCCGACGGGGACCGCGGCGAGCGTCCGGCGCAGCAGCATCGGAAAGAGCAGTGCGTAGGGGACCGTGGTCGCGATCGCCACCCCCTCCAGGCCGAGGCTCGGCGCGAGGACCAGGGCCAGCGTCACGTTGCCCGCTGCCACCAGCGCCGCATACCCGGCGAGCTCCCGTGCCCTACCGGTGGCCACGAGGATCGCGGCCAGGACGCCACTGCATCCGTTGACCAGCCAGTGCGCCATCAGGATCGTCATCGCGACCGCGCCATCGCGGTAGCGATCGCCGAGCCAGACATCGAGCAGCGGCGCGGACATCACCATCCCGACCACGGCCAGCGGAACGATCAGCGCAAGGGTGTAGCGCATGCCGCGTACGAGCAGCTCGTGGAGCCGCCGCTCGTCGCCCTCCCGGTGATAGCGCGTTGCGGTGGGCAGCACCGTGACGGTAACCGCGGCGTTCAGCGATCGAACCAGGTTGTGCGCCCGCACCGGGCCCTCGAACAGCGCGACCGTGGCGGCCGAGGAGAACACGCCCAGAATCAAGCGGTCCGCCGCATAGATTCCCGCCGCCGCGACCTCGGTGAGCGAGACGTATCCGGCCAGGCCGAGCAGCTCGCGCATCGCGCTCCCCGTGGCGCCGCCCCTGCGGAAGCGGAACCCCAGCCCGCGCGCGGCCACGGCGCATCCTACCCCGGCCAGCAGCGGAATCGTGCCGCTGGCGCCGATCACGAGAGCCAGCTGCGCACCCCCGAGCGCCAGTCCGATTACCAGCGCCCCGAAGGCGCCGACCGCCAGCATCTCGGTGACGGCGGCTCGCACGAACAGTCCCTCGGCGCGCAGCGCGTCGCGGTAGATGGTCAGCGGCCATCCCACCACCGTCACGGCCGCAAGCAGGAAGCCTCCGAGCCGGACCTGCCGCGCCAGCTCCGCCTCCAGCCCGAGCGCGGGACCGAGCACCCAGCCGACGCCCGCCAGCAGCAGCGCGGTGACGAAGCCGGCAGCGGCATAGAGGGCCGCGGCACTGGAGAACGCGCGGCCCGCCTCGGCGCGGTCCGGGCTGGCCGCGATCGTGCGCACCGCGGCGCTCGCGGCCGCGTTCTGGACGATCAACAGGTATCCGAGCAGCGAGGTGAGCAGACCATAGGCCCCCAACTCCGCGAGCGAGAGCTCCCGCGCCAGAACGGTGATGATCGCGAGCATCGCAAGGAGCCCCGTGACCTGGGAGGCCTGCTGGACGAGCGAGCCGACGGCGAGTCGCCGGCCCTCCCCGGCGCCGGCCTTCACGGCACTCGCACGGCGCTCAGGCACGGCGTGACGATGCTGATCGACGGAAGCTCGGCCACGGGCGCGGCGAGTCTTGCACGTACCATCCGCGTCCGTGGGGCGCGCGCGAACGGTCTCCTGCGTGCAAGCGGGTTCTCGCGGGACCCCGCCGCTACCCGGCACCGGTCACTATATGAGCGGCGGCCGCAACTTCACCCTTCGCGGCGGGCTCCGTAGGCATGCACGCAAGCCCTTCAAACCTGGCGGTGGTCCCGGCTTACAACGAGTCGGCCACGATCCTCGGAGTGCTGGACTCGCTGCGCGAGCACGTGCCGAGCTTCGACGTGCTCGTCGTGGACGACGGCTCGACTGACGGGACGGGAGCGCTGGCGCGCGAGGCCGGCGCGCGCGTGGTGCGCCATCCGTTCAACCTCGGCATCGGGGGTGCGGTCCAGTCGGGTTTCTCCTTCGCGCTCGAGAACGACTACGACCGGATGGTGCAGGTGGACGGGGACGGCCAGCACATGGCCGGCGAGATCGGCGCGCTGTGCGACACGATGGACGGGGACCCCCACGTGGACATGGTGTGCGGCTCGCGCTTCCTCACCGACCACGGCTACCCCGCTCCCATCAGCCGCCGCACGGGCATCCACATCTTCGCCTTCCTGCTCTCGCGCCTCGTAGGCCAGCCCGTGAGCGACCCAACCTCGGGCTTCCGCCTGTACAACCGCCGCGGCATAGCTCTCTTCGCGCGCGACTATCCGCACGACTATCCCGAGGTGGAGGCCGTGCTGATGGTGCACTTCCACCGACTGCGGATGCGCGAGGTCCCCGTGCGGATGCTCGAGCGGGGCGGAGGGCAGTCCTCGATCCGGTCGGGCAAGTCGGTCTACTACATGATCAAGGTGCTGCTTGCGATCTTCATCGGACTGGTGCGCCGCCGGCCGGTGGTCGAGCCGGGCGACGAGGCGCCGGTGACGGCCACCCACGGGATCTGATGGAGCTGCGGATACAGATAGTGGCCATCGTGGCCAGCGCGGGGCTCCTGCTGGGGATCCTCGAGCTGGTCCGCCAGCGCAAGCTGCTCGAGCGCTACGCGCTCGTGTGGCTGTTCAGCGCGCTGGCGCTGCTGGCCCTCGCGGTCTGGAGCGACTTCCTGGAGATCATCGCGGAGACGATCGGGATCATCTACCCGCCCAACGCGCTGTTCCTGATCGCGTTCGGGTTCGTCATGCTGCTGCTGCTCCACTTCTCTATAGCGGTGTCGAGGCTGGCCGATCAGTCGAAGGTGCTCGCGCAGCGAGTGGCGCTGCTCGAGGAGCGCCAGCGCCGCGTGGAGGAAGCGGCGGGTGAGGCCGGGGCCAAGCCCGCGCTCGAGCGGTCCGGGCAAACACTCCCTTGAGTACTGCGCCCGGAGCCCAGAGAAAGATTCAGCGGGTAGGGACAGTACATTTGGGGTACAACGACTTGACCCTCGATCTCCGATGAGCCCCGCCCCCGCCAAGCACCTGACCGCGGCTGCCCCGCAGCCGCGCAGCGCCCCGGGCGCCGATGTCCACAGGCGCGAGATCCTCGGCATCCCGATCGCGATGATCGACTACGAGCGCGCGATGGACGTGATGGACCGGATGGTGGACGACCGCCATCGCGGGTGGGTGTGCGCCGCGGCGGTGCACTCGGTGATGGTGGCCCAGGAGGACGCGCTGATGAAGCGGGCCCTCACCGACTCCGTGATCACGGTCCCGGACGGCATGCCGATCGTGTGGGCGGCCAACAGGCTCGGCGAGCATCTGCCAAACCGCGTCTACGGACCCGAGCTCATGCGCCGGTACTGCAACCGCTCGGTCGAGCGTGGTCACCGGGTCTGGCTCTACGGCGGGCGCGACCAGGGCGCGCTCGTGCAGCTTGCGCTGAACCTCCGCCGCAAGCATCCGGGCATCCGGATCGTCGGCGGCTACTCGCCGCCGTTCCGATCGCTGACCGCCGAGGAGGACGACGCAATCGCGGAGCAGATCAACGGCGCGCAGCCGGACGTGCTGTGGGTGGGCATCGGCGTGCCGAAGCAGGAGAAGTGGATGGTGAGGATGCGAAGCCGGCTCGACGTCCCGGTGATGTGCGCGGTGGGCGCGGCCTTCGACTTTCACGCCGGTCGGGTCTCCCAGGCGCCACACTGGATGCAGGAGCGCGGGCTCGAGTGGACCTATCGGATCGCCCAGGAGCCACGCCGGCTGCTGCCGCGCTACCTCTACACCAATCCCCGCTTCATGCTCGAGTCGGCGCGCCAGTACGCGCGCGAGCGGCGCGCGGCGTCGGATTAGGGCGTTCGGGGGCCGCGAACACCACCTCCCCGACCTTCGACGGATCGGTACTGGCGAGGGCTGCAACAGCGCCGGTGGCGAGCGAGTGGAATGAGCCGCTCGCCGGGCCGGCGAACGACAGCGGGCGAGCGCTCTCGATAGGTCGCCGCACCCCTCGCCGTCCTGCCCTCGGGTCGCTCTGCAACCCCAAAGCGGGACACCGCCCCCGATAGGGTCGCCGCACCGCTCCACCATCCTGCCCAGTGGTGGCACTGCGACCCTTCGACAGGACGGCGCCGAGCCGTTGTGCCCCATAGACGACGGACGACATCGATGTAGCCCCGAGCTACCGATGGTGGCGGCGCCGGAAAGCGATGGTGGTCGTTCCTCACCGGTAGACTGCCCCGATGTCTCAAGGTGCCACGGTGCGATCGGGCACGGTCGCGGGCCGCACCGGTGGTGCGGGGGCTCTGAGCGGCGTTCCCTTCGTAACGGGAGGCAACGGCTTCGCCGGGCGCCATCTCGTGGAGGTGCTCAGGGCCGACGGGCACGAGCCCGCGGCGCCGTCCAGCGCCGAGCTCGACCTGCTCGACCGCCCGGCCGTGGAGCGAGCCCTGCAGGCCGCCGCTCCGGCGGCCGTCTTTCACCTGGCGGCCTTCAGCTCGCCGCTTCACTCCTGGGAGCAGCCGAGGCGGGCGCTTCTGACCAACCTCGAGATGACGCTCAACGTGCTCGAGTCGGCGCGCGCGGCGGCGCCCGGGGCAAGCGTGGTGATCGTGGCGTCGGGTCAGGTCTACGGCGAGCCCGAGTCGATGCCCGTCACCGAGGACGCGCGGCTCGAGCCGGGCAACCCGTATGCGGTGTCGAAGGCCGCCTGCGACATGCTCGGCCAGCAGTACGCGCGGGCTCACGGGATGCACGTGGTGCGGCTGCGGCCGTTCAACCACGCAGGGCCGGGCCAGCCCGACGAATACGTGGTGAGCACCCTGGCGCGCCAGGTGGCCGAGGCGGAGCTCGGCGGGCGCACGGCCGTGCTGCATACCGGCGACGTCCGGGTCAAGCGCGACTTCACCGACGTGCGTGACGTGGTGCGCGCCTACCTGCTGGCGGCATCGCTCGAGCCCGGCGCCTACAACGTCTGCAGCGGCCGCTGCACGGCGATCGCGGAGCTGATCGACGTGCTCGGCGAGGAGGCAAGGGTGGAGGTACGCCAGGAGGACGACCCCGCGCGGATGCGCCCGCACGAGCCCCCGGCGCTGCGCGGCTCGCACGACCGGCTCACGGCGGCCTGTGGGTGGAGGCCCGAGATCCCGCTCGCGCAAACGGTGCGCGACACGCTCGACTGGTGGCGCGCGCGACTTCCCCGGCTGGGCTAGCGGTCCCCGCCTGCCGCGCCTGCGGCGGCGAGCTGGCGCCGTGGCGAGAGGTCGCGGCGGGCGAGCCCGCCGACCCGCGGCGGTTCTCGCTGCTGCGTTGCGCGAGCTGCGGGAGCGCCCTCACGGCGGGAGAGCCGCCGGACGCGGCGGCATACGAGACCGGCGTCTACGCGCCTCGGCCGCCACGGGCGCTCCCATTCGTGCGGGCGCTGCAGCGCGCGACCGTCGGACAGCCGATCCGCATGCTTCGCCGCGCCGGAATGCGACGGGGCTCGCGCGTGCTCGACGCCGGTGCGGGCGCGGGGCGCCTCGTCGAGGCGCTGGCGAGCGCCGGGTACGCCGCCGAGGGCATCGAGCCCTCGGCACGAAGCGCAGCGCTGGCGCAGGCAGCGGGACGGGCCGTGCGGCCGGAGCGCATCGAGGACCACCGTGACGAGGGACTCGACGCGGTGGTGCTGTGGCACGTGCTCGAGCACCTCGAGGAGCCGCGCGCCGTGCTCGAGCAAGTCCTACGCTGGCTGCGACCGGGCGGGCTCCTGCTGGTGGGCGTGCCCAACATCGCCTCGGCGCAGGCGCGGATCGGCGGCGCCGGCTGGCTGCACCTAGACGCGCCCCGGCACCGGGTGCACCTCACCCCGGCCGGGCTCGAGGAGCTGCTGCGACAGGGTGGGCTTGAGCCGGTGCACACCCACCACGCGGTGTGGGAGCACAACCCCGCCGGCATGTGGATGGCCCTGCTCACGTGCACCGGAATGGCCCCGGGCCTGCCCTTCCACATGCTCAAGCGCAACGCGCGGCCACGCCCGCGCGACCTGGCGCTGCTGGCGGCGGGCGTGCCGCTCGCGCCGGTGGCGGTGGCCCTCGAGCTCGCCGCCGCCGCGGCGCGGCAGGGCGGCACGGTGGCCGCGGTCGCAGCCCGGCCGTGAGGAGGGCACCGCGGGACACGGCGCACGGTGACCGCGCCGGCGGCGCGGAGGTGAGCGGGGAGCCGTGCGGCGCCCGCCGCCTCGGTGGCTCCCGCCCCAACCGTGTCAGCCGCCCGCGCCGAGAACCCGGGAGTAGAGATCAGTCAGGGCGCTCAGGTGACCCTCCTGCGAGTGGCGCTCGCGAGCGCGGGCTATGAGCGCGTCCCCCTCGGCCGCCCTCGCCTCGGGGCGCTGCCACAGCGATCGCACGCGCGCCAGGAGGGCCGGCGGGTCACGCCGGGGCACGGTGGCGCCGTGGCCGAGCAGCTCGGGCAGCCCGCCCATCGCGGTGGCCGCCACCGGCACGCCCTGCGCCATCGCCTCCAGTGCCGAGAAGGGAGAGAACTCGTGGTAGTGGGAGGGCATCAGCACCATCGCGGCGCCCTCGAGCTGGGAGCGCACCTCCGCCGGCGCGATGCGCCCGAGAAAGCACGCGGCGGCCCCCTCCTGCGCCGCGAGCCGCTCGAGCCGCTCGCGCTCGGGGCCCTCGCCCGCCACCCTCAACGGGACCCCGGCCGCCGCGGCGGCGAGGATCGCATCGTCGATTCCCTTCTCGGGGGACAGGCGCGAGGCCACGAGCGCGTACTCGCCCTCACCCGCCCGTGAGCGCTCGGCAAACGCCTCGTCCGGCAGGTAGTGGAGAAGCGCCTCCACCCGCTCGGCCGGCAGGCCGAGCTGCGCCACCTGGCCCGCCGCCCAGGCGCTCGGGGCCACGAAGCGGTCGACCGCCGCGACCATTGCGGGCTGGTGCAGTGACAGCGCCGCAGCGTAGGTGATCGCCTCCGGCAGGGAGCGGCGGCAGTCGAGCACCAGTCCCGGAACGGTCCGCCGGTGATGGCAGCGGTAACACGGACCGCCGTCGCGCTCCCCGAAGCCGGTGGCGCAGAACAGCCTGACGTTGTGCAGGTGGAGCACGACCCGCGCGCCGGCCCCGCGCGCCGCCGCCAGCGCCCGCGGACCGATCAGCGGCAGCGTGTTGTGTGCGTGCACCACGTCGGCGCGCAGGTCGCGCACGGCCTGCGCCACCTCCTCGGGCGCGACGCCGCCACGCAGTAGGGCCCCCGCCGCTCGCGCGCGCGAAACATCTCCCGAGCGGCGCTCGAAGAGCCGGTGCTCGATTCCCGCCTCCCGCAGCCCCCGTAGCTGCAGGTCCACCGAGCGCTCCTCGCCGCCCTCGATCCGGTAGCGGTTGTGCAGCACGAGCACGCGGGGCTGGGCGGTGGCGGTCACGGTGGATCTAGGCTATTCCGATCCATGCGAGCGCCAACGGTCTCAGTGGTCGTCCCGACCCGTAACCGGGCCGGCTACCTGGAGGTGGCGCTTGCCTCCCTCCGGGCGCAGGACCTCGCTGAGGAGAGTGAGATCGTCGTGGTGGATGATGGCTCTACCGACGCCACTCCCGATGTGGTTCACCGGGCCGGTGCACGACATGTCCGCCTGGGCCCTCCGGGCGGGCTCAACGCCGCGCGCAACATCGGCGTGCGCGAGACGCGCGGCTCGATCGTCGCCTTCGTGGACGACGACGTGTGGGCGCCACCGGGCTGGCTTAGCGCGGTGGCCGAGGGTGCGGCGCGCCACCCCGAGGCCGACGCCTTCGGGGGGCCGATCCACGCCCGTATCGATGGTCCGGCCCCGCGCGCCTGCGGCCGGGAGAAGCCGCCGATCACCACGCTCGATCTGGGCGAGGCGGACGTGGAGGCGGCGATGGTGTGGGGTGCCAACTTCGCCGTGAGGCGGGAGGCATTCGAGCGCCACGGCCCCTTCGATGAGCGCCTGGCGGGTCACGGCGACGAGGAGGAGTGGCTGCTTGGGCTGCGCGCGGCGGGGGGCCGTATCGTCTACCTGGCAGCCGCCGGCCTCGACCACCGCCGCACGGGAGAGGACTCGCGCCTGCGGTCCCTCACACGCGCCGCCTATCACCGCGGCCGCGCGGCCCGGCGCACCGACGCCCGCCGTGGGGTGGCCCCGAGCACCGCACGCGAGGCACGCAACGTGGCGGGCGCCGGCTGGCACGCGATCAGGCGCGCCTGCCCACAGGGGATCGTCATGGGAGCGCACTCGGCTGGCCGCCTGGCCGAGGCGGTGCGCCGGTCGTGACCGGGCTACCAGACCCGGAGACCTTCCTTTCGGGCGAGTCGGGCACGGTGGCGGGCCACCGCGCCCGTGCGGTCGGCACCGCGCGCGATCTCGCACTCGATCTGGCCCAGGCCCTGGCTCGCACCGAACGCAGGTTGGACCGCCTGGCCGACCGCGCCGCGCCGCGATCTGTGCTCGTAACCGGCTGCTACGTGCCGGGCCCCGCCAACCGGATTGCAGCGGCCATGCCCGAGCTGCGCTCGGGGCGCCACGGGGTGCGCTTTGCATTTGGCTCGACCGGCCGCCCGGAGCCGGCAGTTGCGGGCGAGACCGTCCTCGGAGAGCTGACCGGGGGCAAGCTCCAGAACGTGAACAAGGCGATCGAGGCGTCCGGGGTCGCGCCCGGCGAGGTGGACTGGACGTTCGTCGTGGACGACGACGTGGTGCTTGCCCCGCGGTTCCTCGAGCGCTTCCTGGCGCTCTGCGAGGCGCTCGGGTTCGACCTGGCCCAGCCCGCACAGACCCACATGAGCCACGCGGCCTGGCGGCTGCTTCGCCGCCGCCCGGGCGCCGTGGCCCGCGAGACCAACTTCGTGGAGATCGGGCCCGTCACTGCCTTCAGCCGCCGCGCCGCAGCGGAGCTGCTGCCCTTCCCCGACCTGCGGATGGGCTGGGGCCTCGACGCGCACTGGGCCGCCCACGTGCGCGACCGCGGCTGGCGGATGGGCGTGGTGGACTCGCTCCCCGTCCGGCATGAGGGCCGCGCCGTGGCCGCTACCTACCCGCGCGCGGCGGCGATCGAGGAGGCCCGGCGCTTTCTCGCGGAGCGCCCGTACGTGAGCACCGCCGAGGGAAGGCGCACCATGGCCGTCCACAGGCGCGTGCCCGCTTGAGCGCCCCGCTGAGGATCCTGGTGGTGCCCAAGTGGTACCCCTGGCCCGAGCGGCCATTCTTCGGGCTCTTCTGCAGGGAGCACGCACGGGCGCTCGCCCACCGCCACGAGGTGGTGGTGCTTGCATCGCTCGCCACCCCCTCGCCGCCCTTCCGGGCCTACGAGCTGACCGGCGGGGTCGAGGACGGCATACGCACGATCCGCGTGCGCTACCGGCGACCGTTCCTGCGTCCCGCCGCCATGGGCTTCCAGCTGCTCGGCATGCTCGCCGCGCTGCGCCGCCTGAGGCGGGAGGGCTTTCGCCCGGACGTGGTGCACGCCCACGTCTACCAGGCCGCCCCGCCGGCGCTGATCCTCGGTCGCCTGTCCCGGGCGATCGTGGTGGTCACCGAGCACTACACGGGCTTTGCGCGCGGGCTGGTCTCCGGCTATGACCGCGCCCTCGCCCGGATCTCCTTCCAGCAGGCCGACCTGGTGGCGCCCGTGAGCCGGGAGCTGGCCGGGCAGCTGCGCTCGGTTGCACCCGGGGCGCGCGTCGAGCCGGTGCCGAACGTGGTGGACACCGACACCTTCCGCCCGCCGTCCGGGGCACGGCGGCACGCCGGGCCGCCGCGGCTGCTCAACGTGGGCACCCTCTCCGAGAAGAAGGGCCACGAGCACCTGCTCGAGGCGCTCGCGATGCTGCCGGGAGGGGAGACGCTCGCCATCGTCGGCGAGGGAGAGCTGCACGGGCACCTCGAGCGAAGGGTGGATGCGCTCGGCCTCGGAGAGCGGGTGTACCTCCTCGGGCCGCGGCCGAAGGAAGAGGTGGCCGAGATGATGCGCGAGGCAGACCTGTTCGTACTCTCGAGCCTTCACGAGAACCTGCCGGTGGTGCTGATCGAGGCCCAGGCGAGCGGCCTGCCCGCGGTGGCCACCCGCGTCGGCGGAGTGCCCGAGCTGATCGACCCGGAGGCCGGCGAGCTCGTGGAGCCGGGCGACCCGGCCGCCCTCGCGGAGGCCATCGCACGCTCCCTCGCCCGCCGGGGCGAGCTCGACTGGCAGGCGCTTGCGAGCCGGGCGGCCGAGCGCTACGGCTACGAGGCGATCGAACGGCGCTGGACGGCGCTCTACGAGGAGCTGTTGAGCAGGAAGGGCACCACCTCCGCGGCCACCAACGCCCGCGAGGACTCCTCCCGGTAGGGGGCGAGCAGGCGCCCGGCCTCGGCCGCGAAGGCCGCGCGCGCCGCCTCGTCCATCGCGAGTCCCGCGCGCAGGGCGACCGCCAGGGCGCCCGCCTCCGCGGCCGGGGCAACGAGCGCCGGTGCCAGCGCCCGCGCGAGCGCCAGCGCCACGTTCGGGCCGGGGGTCGGCACGGTGACGAGCGGGGTCCCGGCGGCCAGCGCCTCCATCTGCGCCAACCCCCAGTCCTCGAAGCGGGCGGCGCTGACGAAGACCCGCGCCCCCGCCACCAGCGACAGCCACCGCTCACGCCCGAGGGCACCCGCCCACTCCACCCCCTCGGGCTCGCGCACGCCGCGGCGCCCGAGCCAAGCCACCGCGTCCGGGCGGCCGATCCCCCCCACCAGCAGCCGCGAGCCGGCCGGCCGCGCGGCCTCCCAGGCCATGCACAGCAGGTCGAGCCCGCGCTTGTCGGGGTTGGCCGCGTACGCGATCGCCTCCGGCGCGTCCGGCGCCGGCGTGCCGGGGCGCTCGACCGGCGGCGGAACGACCACCGTCCGCGGCGCGCCGGGGCCGCCGGAGCGCCCGGCGCGCTCGTCGGGATGCCCGGCCCCGCCCTCGCGACGCCCCGCGCCGCCCTGCAAGCGCCCGGAGGCGCCGTCGACTTCGACTGCTCCCAGCGCCGCTCTGGCAGCCGCCGCGGCGGCCTCGCTCCACGGCAGCAGCAGATCGGCGCCCGCCAGCACGCTTCGCTCGCGTCGGCGCTGCCACGCGCCGCCGGCCCCCGGGCGGCTGAGCGCCGCGATCGTGTCGAAGCGGACGGCGTGCGGTCCGGCGGGGCGCTGGAGCAGGGCAGCGGTGACGCTCGAGAAGATCATGGCGCGCGCGCTCACGCCGCGGGCCGCGCGCCGTGCGGCCAGCCCCTCGACCACGTCGGTGAGCGCCATCGTGCGTCGCAGCGAGCCGGTGCGCCCCATCGCGACCGGCACGACGCGGCAACTTGCCCCCGCCGCCCTTATCTGCTCGACCAGCGCCGCGTCGGCGCGGCGCCACCCCATCGTGGTGCCAAGCGACACGATCGCGATGTCGAGCCGCTCCGGCACCGGGCAAGTATCCCGTCCGGGACGCGGGCAAAGGTGACCTAGGGTGGGTCACCATGCCGGCCGTGACGGACCCGCGCCCCGCCTGCCTCGTGACCGGGATCGTCTCGCCCTACCGCCGGGAGCCGTTCCGGCTCCTGGCGGAGGCGGAACGCGTGGAGGTGATCGCCTTCGCCGAGGCGGGGCCGCCGGTTCGGGGCCTCGTGGTTCACCGCACCACCCAGGCCGGCGCCGTGCGCATGGTGGCCTCCGGGCGCTACCGCGCGGTGATCAGCGGCCTGGGCGGACGGCTCGCCCTCCCCGGCAGCTACCTCGCGGCGCGGGCGCGCGGCGTGCCGTTCGTGCTCTGGGCCACGATCTGGGCGCACCCGCGGACGCCTGCCCACGCGCTCTCCTACCTGCCCACTCGCCATCTCTACCGCGCCGCTGACGCAGTCATCACCTACGGCGAGCACGTGAGCCGATACGTGGAGTCCCACAGAGGAGGCCGTGGGCGCGTGTTCGTGGCTCCGCAGGCCGTCGACGTGACCCACTTCGGCGCGCCGGTGTCCGAGCCAGAGCGCGCGGCGGCGAGGGAGCGGGCCGGAGCCGGGCAGAGCGAGCTGCTCGTGCTCTATGTCGGCAGGCTCGAACGCGAGAAGGGGGTCGAGGTCCTCCTTAACGCGTGGCGACGAGCGGCACTCGAGCCTCGTGCCCTGCTGGTCCTCGCAGGCGCAGGCCCCGCGGCCTCGACCGCGGCGGGCGCCGCCGGCACGCGTCTCATGGGTCATGTGGACGAGAGGGACCTCCCCGCCCTCTACGCCGCCGCCGACGTGCTCGTCCTGCCCTCGATTCGAACCGCAACTTTCAGGGAGCCCTGGGGGTTGGTTGTCAATGAAGCCATGCTCCAGCGCACACCACCCATCGTGAGCGACGCCGTCGGAGCCGCCGCCGGCGGCCTGGTGCGCGACGGCCGCAACGGCCTCGTGTTCCCGGCGGGCGACGAGTGCGCCCTGGCCGCGCGCCTGCGCGCCCTGGCTGCCGACTCGAACCTTCGCGAGGAGCTGGGCGCACATGCGCGCGAGGACGCGCTGCGCCTGACCCCCGCCGCCTGGGCGGCCGGCGTCGGAGCAGCGCTAGCAGCAGCCGGAGCGGGGGCCCGCGGTGGCGGCGGCGACAGTTGCTAGCCTGCTGACTTCGCGGTGGAGGGGTTCGCCTTGGCCTGGAGAGGGCAGACGAAGTGGGGGGTACCGCGCGGCCTGCCGCAGGGACAGGTCTCTTTGCTTATGAACAGTCGCATCCGACACCTGATCGCTTCGGTCGCCGTCTTGGCGGTGCTGGCCCTCGCCCCGACCGCCGGCGCCAGCCCCAATGCGGTGGTGCGCGCCTGCCTGAACGAGGAGTCGCTCGAGGGCTTCTCGGATGCTGACAAGCGTGCCGCCCTCGATCAGCTCGCCGCGGACCAGGACGAGTACTCGGACTGCCGCGCGGTGATCGGAGGCTCGATCGGGAGCAAGAAGGCCGGGGTGAACCGGGACTCGACGGGGAACGGTCCGGTGGGCGGCGGCTCGAAGGGCTCGAATTCACCTGAGGCCCGCAAGGCCGCCGCGCGCAAGAAGCTGCTGGCGCGGGCGGCGCAGCGCCAGCAGGCGCGACAGGTGCGCGAGCGCAGGCTGGGCGAGCGCACGGTCGACCCCCGCGACGCCGGGGTCTTCAAGGCCGCCAACACCGCCAACGGAATGCCCCTGCCCGTCATCCTCGCAGTGATCGCGCTCGCTCTCCTGACCCTTGCCGGGGGCACGCTTGCGCTATGGCGCCGCAATCCCCGGTTCGCCGGCGTCGTCCGCCGTGTCACACCTGCGCGCTTCCGCCGCTAGCGCCGCCCTCGGCGCCGTCCTGGGCGCCGTCGCGCTCCTGGCCAGAGGAGGCAACGATGTCGGGCGGATGGCCGGCATCGAGATCGCGCTGGTGCTCGGCGCGGGCCTGGGTGTTGCGGCCGCGCTGCTCTTCGCGCAACGCGACGAGCCGCTCTACGGCTCGGTGGCGCTGGCATGCCTGGGAGCTTTCGCGGCGGTAACGGCCATCTCGATGACCTGGTCGATCGCGCCGGACGACACGCTCGAGGAGGCGGCGCGCAGCTTCGCCTATCTGGCCTTGTTCGCGGCAGCGGTGGCAGGCGCGCGCGTCGCACCGCGAGCGGCTCCCGTGGTGGTCCCCGGAATCCTGCTCGCGGCCGTGGCGGTGGTGGCCTATGCACTCGGGACCCGCGTCTGGCCGGCCGGAGAGGAGCTCGGCGCGAGACTGGGTGAGCCCTACGACTACTGGAACGCACTCGGAGCCACCGCCGCGCTCGCCGTCGTTCCGGCGCTCTGGCTCGGTGTGCGAGAGACGGGCGGGACCCTTTCACGGGCGCTTGCCTTCCCCGCGCTCGGGTTGCTGGTCCTGACGATCCTGCTCACCCAGTCACGGGGCGCGCTGGCGGCGGCCGTGCTCGTTGTGATCGTCTGGATGGCGGCGGTCCCGCTTCGCCTGCGCGGCCTCGTGGTGCTTGTCCCTCCGGTGCTCCTGGCCGCGCCCGTGGCCGCATGGGCGCTGTCCAAGGACGCCTTCACGGAAGCGATGCAACCGCTGTCCGCGCGGGAAGCCGTGGCCGGTGACTTCGGATTGCTCTTGTTGCTCATGAGCCTGCTACTGCTGGCGGCCGGCCTGGTCGTGGCAAGGGTGGGCAGCGGACGCACCACCTCGCTGCGGCTCAGGCGCCGTCTCGGCCTGGCCGCCGCGGTGGCCGTCTGCATCGTGCCGCTCCTGGGACTCACCTCGGTGGCGATGAGCGACCGCGGGCTCTCGGGGACCCTCTCCGACCGCGTCGACGAGGTCACCGACACCACGGTGGCCCCGCCGAGGGGCGCCGCCAGGCTCGGCTCGGTGTCCTCCTCGCGCGGGGGCTACTGGCGCCAGGCGGCGAACGTGTTCGAGGAGCGACCCTTGCTGGGCACCGGCGCCGGCACGTTCGGAATCGCGCGCCTCCCCTATCGCAAGGACCAGTCGATCTCCCAGCACGCGCACGGGCTCATCGTCCAGACGATGGCCGACCTCGGCCTGCTCGGCCTGGCGGCGGTGCTTGCCCTCTCGGCGGCATGGCTGGCGGCGGCGGCACGGGGGACCGGTTTCGACCTCCGCCCCGGGCGGGCTCCGCGTCCGGGTTGGTCGGACGAACGGCTGGCGCTCGTCGCCCTCGCGCTCTGTGCGCTCGCCTTCGGCGTGCAATCCGCCTTCGACTGGACCTGGTTCGTGCCCGGACCCAGCGCGATGGCGCTGGTGGCAGCGGGCTTCGTGGCCGGACGCGGCCCGCTCCCGGGCGTCGGGGCGGCGTCGGAGCGGCCATCGGCGCCCCTTGGCGGGCGGCGCCCGGAGGCGCTGCGGATCGTGGCGGCAGCCGGCGTCCTCGTGGGGGCCGGCCTGTGTGCGTGGGCGGTGTGGCAGCCCGAGGCCTCTGCCCGCGCCAACGAGCGCGCACTCGAACGGCTGAGCGCCGGAGACCTGCGGGCGGCAGCACGAGCGGCCGATCACGCAAGAGAGGTCAACCGGTACTCACCCGAGCCCCTGTATGCCAAGGCATCGGTGCTGGCCGCCGCCGACAGGGAGATCGCCGCCTACCACACGCTGGAGCGCGCGGTGATCGAGCACCCACGCGACCCGGAGACCTGGTTGCGGCTGGGCACCTTCGAGCTCGACACGTTCGACCTGCCCGAGCGCGCGCTCGAGACCGTCAAGGGCGCGTTCCGGCTGGATCCCTACTCACGACAGGGTGTCCTCCTCACGATCCGGGCCACGCAGGAGCTTGGCGCGGGCGCCCCACCACCGGTACCGCAACCCCGTGCCCGCGAAAGTGATGAGAGAGAGTGACGATGATTCCTTGTGACGTGCCCCCGCGGCGCCTGGCCGCCGCATTCGCGATCGCCCTCGCCGCGGCGGCGCTGCTCGCGCTACCCGCCGGGGCGTCGGCATCCGCCTCCCAGGAGTCGATCTTCATGGACGACTCCGAGATCGTGTTCGGCACCGACGAGAAGGTGGAGGCCACCTTCTCGATCTTGCGCGGCCTCGGCGTCGACCGCGTGCGCGTGTCCGTTCTCTGGCGCCTCCTCGCGCCGGCGCCCACGAGCAGGACGCGCCCCGCGTTCGGCGCGGGTGGGCCATCGGATCCTGCGGCCTATCCCGCCGCGGCGTGGGACCGCTATGACCGGATCGTGAGCGCGGCGCGGCGCAACGGAATCGAGCTCCTCTTCTCGGTCACGGCCCCGGGCCCCTTCTGGGCGAGCTCGGATCCCGCTCGCGAGGATCCCGTGCTCGACCCCGATGCGAGCGACTTCGGCGCGTTCGTGACCGCCGTCGGCCGGCGCTACTCGGGCACCTACCCGGACGAGCGCCCGAGCGTTGCCCCGCCCCCGGGCGGCCTGCCCTTCCTCGGCCCGCCACCGCCTCCCCCGCAGCCACCCGCGGCCACGCTCCCGCGCGTGAGCCTGTGGTCGATCTGGAACGAGCCCAACCAGCCCGGCTGGCTGCGCCCGCAGGCGCAGCGGGCCGGCGGCCGTACCATCCCCGCCTCCCCGCGCGTGTATCGCGGCCTTCAGGACGCCGGCTTCGCGGGGCTCGCCGCCAGCGGCCACGGTGGCAACGAGGTCCTCCTTGCCGAGACCGCCCCGCGGGGCGCCCAACGGCTGAGCACCTCCACGCCGATGCGCCCGCTGCTGTTCATACGGGAGCTCTACTGCCTGGACAAGCGCTACAGGCCCTACGCCGGCGGCGCGGCGCGCGCCCGGGGCTGCCCGGTGGACGCCGCCGGCCGGCGGCGCTTCGTCTCCGAACATCCCGGCCTCTTTCGCTCGGCCGGCTGGGCGCACCACCCCTACGGCCTGGAGGTGTCCCCTTCCACGCCCGACCTCCAGCCCGACCAGGTCACCCTGGCCGTCCTGCCGCGGCTGACCAGCGCGCTTGACCGGATCTTCAGGGGCTACCGCGTGAACCGCCGCCTGCCGGTGTGGCTCACCGAGTACGGCTACCAGACCGACCCGCCCGACCCGATCATCGGCGTCTCCTGGCCGCGCCAGGCCGCATGGCTCAACGAGGCCGACTACATCGCCCACCGCTATCGGCGCGTGCGCTCCGTGGCGCAGTTCCTGCTCGTGGACGACGGGCCCAACCGCAAGGTGGCGCCGGCCGACCCACGTTATTGGGGCAGCACCTTTCAGTCGGGACTGGTCTCGCTCGAGGGACGCAGGAAGCCGTCGTTCGACTCATATGCCCGCCCCATCCATGCAAGCCACTCGCGCATACGCCGGGGCCGCTCGGTGGCCCTCTACGGCCAGCTTCGACCGGCCCGCAACGGCGCGTCGCTGACGGCCGACGTCGAGTTCCGCTCCCAGGGCTCCCGCCGGTGGACGCGCGTGCGCCGCCTCTCGGTGCAAAGCCTCCGCAACAGCCTGCTGACGAGCGTGCGGATCATGCGCTCGGGTTCGCTGCGGCTGACCTGGCTCGACCAGGCGGCCGGCGGGGCACCGCAGCGCTCGCGCGCCGTGGCCGTCAGAGCCGTGCCCCCGCGGCGGCGCTGAGCCGGCGTCAGATCACTGTCGCCGCTTTGCGTGGGGCTCGAGGCATCCGCCTGTAAGGTCCGGCCGGGTGCCCGCGCATCAGGCCTTACTTCTCGACCGCGCGCTCATGCGCGCGGTGCGTTCACGTGCCGTGCGGCCTAGAGCGATCGGGGCGGCGCGCGCGCTCTCGCTGTTCGGCGAGCACGCGGGCGGCTGGCTCATGCTGGGCGTGACCGGCGCCGCGATCGACACCGCTCGCCGTCGCCCCTGGCTCGAGGCGACGGCTGTCGTAGCGAGCGCTCATGCCACCAACATCGCCGTCAAGCGCGTGGTGCGCCGGCGCCGGCCCATCCTCGACGGGCTGCCTGCACTCGCCGGCACGCCGAGCGGGTTGAGCTTTCCGAGCGCGCACGCCGCCTCCTCGTTCGCCGCCGCCCGGGCGTACTCGCAGTTCCTGCCCGTGGCGCCTTTGCACGTAGCTGCGATGGCAATCGGAGCCTCGCGCGTGTTCCTCGGAGTCCACTACCCCTCGGACGTGCTCGCCGGCGCACTGCTCGGCACGACGCTGGCAGCCGTCATAGCACGCCGAGCCCCGTGCTCGTGAAACGTCCGTCCTTCGCCATCAGCGAGCGCTCCCAGGCCCGGCCGACCGCCGTGGCGCCGCCGCCCGCCGGCCGGTCTGCTACCTCCCTCGGCCGCCGCGCGATGTGGGCCGGCTCCCTGATCTGGCTGGCCGGCGCCACGGCCCTGCAACTCTTTCGTCAGCCGGGCGAGCCCTCGTGGAACAGCGTCTGGCAGGAGGACGGCGGGGTTTTCCTCACCGACGCACTCGAGGCCCCGATCACTTCGGTCATCGAGCCCTACAACGCGTATCTCCACGTCGTCCCGCGCCTGGTGGCCGCGGGGATCGCCCCACTGCCGCTGGAGTGGGCGCCGCTCTTGCTCTCGGGCAGCGCCGCGCTCGTCGTGGGCCTCATCTCCATCTACGTGTACAGCGCCAGCGCCGCGGTGCTCCGCACGCAATGGACCCGGCTGCTGCTGGCCGCCCTCGTCGTGCTGGTCCCGGCCGCCGGCTATGAGACGAACGCCAACATCGCGAACGTCCACTGGTACCTGATCTTCGCGGCCTTCTGGGTCTTCATCGAAGGGCCGAGGACGCGAGGCGCCGTAGCCGTCGGAGGCGTCATCGTCGCGGTGTCCGTGCTCAGTGATCCACTCACGGGGATTCTGCTGCCTCTGGCGCTGTGGCGCGGGGCAACCGCGAAGACCGGTCTCGAGCGCGTGGTGCCGCTGATCTTCGCTGTCAGCCTGGCCATCCAGGTGCTCCTCGGCGTCTTCGAGGATCCGGTGGCACCCTATGCACCCTCGCATGTCGGGGACCTACCGGGGATCTACGCCCTACGAGTCGCGGGCTCGGCGCTCGTCGGCGACCAGTTGCTGGACAACCTCTGGAAGCCCTACGGCTACGCGTTCGCCATCCCCGCCCTCGTCCTCGTAGCGCTCGCCTGCGCCTACGGCCTGCGGGCGGTGCGGGGCCACGGGCGCTGGTTCATCGCGCTCGCGCTCGCGCTCTCGGTGATCTATCTCGCCGTCCCGCTCATGCTGCGCGGCACCGAGAACTTCCTGGACCGCGCGGAGTTCAACCTCAACGGGTCCCGCTACATCCTGCTACCGGTCCTCTTCCTCCTGACCGCGCTGCTTGTGATCGTCGATCGCATCCAGCCTCGCCTGTCCTTCGATGGCCGGTTCAACCTGCAGCTCGCCGTGACGGTGTTCCTCGGCTTCCTGGTGTTGACCAACTACTCGATCTCCGCTGTGCGCTCGGGAGGCCCCAACTGGGACACCACCATCGTGGCCGCGCGGAAGCTCTGTCGGGAGCGCGACGGCGTAGCCCCCGGCGAGCAGCGGCCGCTCATCGGCTCCATACCCTCGCTTCGGCGCGACGTCGGAGAGGTACGCATCCCGGTTGCGCCGAATATCTCCGAGCCGCCCTTCGCGGTAGTGATCGACTGCGATCGACTCGGCTGATCGTTCAGGCCCTCAGCTGGAGGGCGGCGGCCCGAGCGCCGCCCGTGCCCAATCGACGAGCGCCGCCGCGCGGGGTGAGCGGGGGTCGACACGCAGAGCGCCGCCCAGCGTGTCGAGCGCCCGCTCCGGCAGGTCCAGGGTGTCGAGCTCGAACCGAGCCAGTGCGAGCCAGGACTCCGGGTCGCGAGGGTGCTCCATCACGGCCCGCTCCATCGTGCGGTAGGCGGCGGTGAAGCGCCGTTCGGCACTCAGCACGGCCGCCTGTCTGTAAAGCGGCTCGGTGGAGTAGGGATCGATCTCCCGTGCGCGCTCTGCCTCCCGCAGCGCCTCCGGCAGCCGATTCTCCTGAAGGAGTTCGAAGGAGCGGTCATTGGCCCGCGCCGCCCTCTCCGGTTGCCATACGGTCCAGGCGCATAGAAGCGCGGTGACCATCACGGCCGCCGCGCCGACCAAGCGGGCGCGGCCGGGATGTGCGGCCGGAAGCAGCCCCCCGAGGCGGCCAGCGGTAGGGCCGGTGGTGCGCGCCGGCGGGTCGCCCGGCCCGCGGAGCGGTCCCTGCCCAGCCACGTATCCGGCCGCGGCGAGCGCGGCCACGGTGGGGCCCGGGACGAACCATGTCCAGTCGATCGCCGACTGCAGCCCGTAGGCCACCGCGCACAGGGACAAAGCCACCAGCCCGGCCCGCTCGCCGTCCCAGGCGGGGCTTGGTCGGCGCCGCGGGAAGAACGCGGTGGCGCGCGCCGCCGCGGCCAGCCACGCGGCGAGCAGCGCCAGCGCGACCGCGCCGCCCGCTAGCCCCAGGTCAGCCAGCGTCTGCATCAAGTAGCTGTGGGCGTGGCGCACCCGCGTGTTGCCCTCGCGATAGGGAAGGCGGGCCAGGGCGAAGCTGTTTGCTCCCTGCCCGACGAGCGGTCGCTCGTCGAAGACTCGGCGGGCCTGGCGCCAGTACTCGCCCCGTGATGAGGCCACGGAGCCGAGCCGCGCCGAGCCGCGAGGCGGGGCGGCGGTTTCGTTGGTGACTTCGTCGAAGCGGTCCGAGACCGAGCCGGCCAGGCCGCGATCGCTCACCGTCACTGACGCGAGCCCGGCGAGCGGCAGGGCGCATGCCACGACGGCCACCGCGAGCCCGACACGCCGTCGAACCTGCAGGGACGGTTGCCTGCGACTGGATATCACGGCGACCGTCAGACCGGCGATGAGCAGGCCCACGCACAGGGCGAGCACCATCAGCCTGAAGTCACCCGCCACCGCCTCCCGCGCGGATAGAGGCTGGAAGCTCTCCGTGAAGGCGCTCTTCGAGAGCGCCCAGCCGGCGATCGGCGCCACGCCAAGCGCGGGCAGGCCGAGGACCACGAGGCTGCGCAGCCGCAGCGGCACGAGAGCTAGCCAGAGGAGCGCCGCCACGATCGCCGCGGCCAGCGCACCGCGCGACTGGGTCAGCAGGAGCGTCAGCATCAGCGCGCCGAGGGCCGGGTAGGCAAGCGCCGTCGTCAGGGGGTGGACGTCGCGGCGGGAACCGAGCCAGAGCGCCGCCGGCATCGTCAGCGCGGCGGTGCTGCCGAGGGCGTTCCAGTAGTCGAAGGGCGCGCCAAGCCGCGCGCCGAGGACTTCCTCCGCCAGGGCTCCCGGCCACAGCCGGGTAGCAAGCGCCCAGCCGCACACCGCCACCCCCGCGATCAGCAATCCGGCGAGAACCGTGCCGCTCGCGACGACCAGGAGCCCGCCGAGCGCCACCGCCGTCGCGAACACGGCCAGGTAGGCCAGCGTCCGCCCCGCTTCCTGGAGAGTGAGGTCAGGAGCGATCGACCAAGACATCGAGAGCGCCGTGACGATGGCCAGCACCGCGAACAGCGCCACCGCCGCGCCGCCGTGCAGCGGGCGGTCGCGGCGCAGCACCGCGACGCCGAGCGCGAGTCCAGCCACGACGATGATCGCGAGCTCGACGATGGTGGTACGTCCCAGCTGGGTACCGCCCGACGCCCCGAACGCGATCGCGGCAATGGCGCCGCCGAGCGCGACGCTAGCGGCTGAAGCGCGTGACGATGGCATGAGGCAGCCCCCCGGCCGGTCTTGTCATCGACTACGGCGCCCGTCTGCCGAGCGCCTTGAAGAAGATACGGTAGGCTGGCCGCGGCTTGCCCTCGACCGAGAGCAGGGCGGAGTCGAAGAGGTCGTTGCCCGGGGCGGCGCGCCAGTGGTATATGTACATCCGCCTTATCCGGCGCGAGACGCGTGGGTAGTCGCTCATCATGTAGCGCATCGCCCGGGTCTGCCGGGAGATCGATGGCGGCAGGCCGCGTCCGAAGAAGTTGATTGCGCCGATCTCCGTGACCCAGACCGGACCTTGGATGCTTCGCAGGAAGTCACGCGTGTAGAGGGTCTGGAAGCGGTTGACGTCCGGGTGCGCCACGAGCCCCCAGGTGTGCGGCCCGCGGCCGATGTGACGCTTGAACTCGGCCAGCCACCATGCGGAGTGGGCGCTGCCGTCGGCTCGGAAGCCCACCGTCAGGACGGTGCACCGGCCACCCGAGCATTCGCGCCGCGCGGCACGGTAGTACTCGGCGGTGCGGCGGGGCTCGTCGCCGGTCGGCTGCGCGGCCGGAAAGTTGGCCTCGTCCCAGGTCGAGAAGTGCCGCACCCACGGGTAGCGCTTGCGGAAGAGGCGGAAGTTTCGCCGGAAGGTGGCACCCGAGGGCAGCAGGTGCCTCGAGCGGTAGGAGCGGTAGAAGGCGACGAGGGGCTCGATGCCGTGCTGCTTCGCCGTGTCGAACCAGTGGTCCAGATAGCGCACGCGAATCCCGCCGCGGGCGACGTCGTCGTAGGGCACCTGAACCCGGATTCGCTTGATTCCCGATTTCCCGAAACGGGGGTCCAGGATCGTCTCGGGACGGTTGTCCGACAATCCGATCAGAGGGCTGTCCCTCAGCCCCGCGATACGAATGCCTGGCGCCGCGGTGCCGGTGGCGGGCCT
>JAUJNT010000002.1:190702-238672 GCA_030448005.1 Thermoleophilaceae bacterium | reverse complement strand
TTCGCGACCGTTCTCCGGCACCGACGGGGGCGCCGCGGTGCCGGTGGCGGGCCTTTCGCGACCGTTCTCCGGCACCGACGGGGGCGCCGCGGTGCCGGTGGCGGGCCTTCTTGGACCGTCCTCGTCGGCCCCCGAGCGGATTGCAAACCACGTGCCGGCAAGCGCGGCGGTGATCACGACAAGTGCGATGAGTGGACGCATGGGTCGAACCCTCCGAACACGGGCCGGCCCGCGCCGTTGCGGCGCGCCCGAGCCCCGTTGGATCCGCGGGGTCCCTTCAGGGTAGCCGCGGCCCCTCCGGCGCGTCGCAAGGCCGTCGATCCCGACGCTCGCTAGCATCGTGCCGTCGCGGACCTGGACAAAGAGGCACTGGACCCTGCGGCGCTCACGCTCGTGGTGCCGCTCTCCAACGAGGGCGGGAGGGTGCCCACGAGCGTCGAGCAGATCGCCGCGTTCGTGGCCGCTCAACCCGCTGGCAGCGAGCTGCTGTTCGTGAATGACGGCAGCAGGGACGGCACGATCGACGCAGCCGCGGCCTTCCTCGCCGCAAGGCCGGAGCTGCCGGCCCGACTGATCCCCCGGCCACAGCGGGGCATGGGGGCCGCCGTCCGCGCGGGGCTCGGGGAGGCGCGCTCGGCGCTGGCGGGCTTCTGCGACGTCGACCTGGCCACGCCGCTCGGAGACTTCGCGCGTCTCGTCGACGCCGCCCGGCGGCACGGGGGCCTCGTCGTCGCATCGCCAGAACCGGCGAGCTCGAGGATGGTGCACCGCGGGAGCTCGGTCGGCGAGACGCTCGCCGAGGCCTATGGGGCGGCCGGTCGGCTTCTGCTGATGGAGGGAGTGTCCGGGAGCCGGTGTGGCGCCAAGGTTGCGCCGACGGCGGTATGGCGCCGGATCCTGCCCCACTGCGGCGAGGATGGATTCAGCTGGGACGTCGAGGCACTTGCGATCGCGAGGGCCCTCGGGGTGCCCGTCACCCGGCAAGGCGTCAGCTGCGCCCTCGACGGGCGCTCCCGACAGGACCTCCTGCGCGATGGTCTGACGATGCTGCGCTCGCTGCCGCGAATCCTCGCAAGGGCACGAGCCGCCCGCTAGGGGTCTGCCAGTCGTACGTCCTGAAGCGTGACGACGGGGGTCGAGACGGGGTTCTCGCCGGCAGCGAGCGCCGGCGGGTGGAGGGCGCGGAGCTCGAGGTGGTTGAGGCCACGCTCGAGCCTGAGGCGAGCGCCGGCCGTGGCGTCGGTGAGCGGCAGCCGCGTCGAGAGCTCCGGGCGCTCTCGGCTTCGCACGACGACGCCGCGCGCCCCGGCCGCGCCCCTTGCTCTCAGGCCGCGCGCGCGCAGCACGACCTCGCGCGGGCCGGGAGAGACGATCTTGAGCATCGCGGGCTCGCGCCGTCCGATGTGGAGGGTGAAGAGCTCGCCCGCGCCGGCGCTCCACCAGCGCCTGTGAAGCCCAAAGCCGGCGGGACTCGTGACCTCGGTGATCACGGGGTGCCCGGCGACGGCGGTGGCGGCCACCGGCAGGAAGCTCGCTGCACGTTCGAGGCGCGCGTAGGCCCCCGGGTGGCCGGCTCGCAGCCCGTCCTTCTCGCCGGTGAAGCTGATCGCGATGCCGAGCGTCGCGCTGTAGAGGATGAGCGCCGCGCCGCCCGCGGCAATCAGCCTGCCGAGGCGACGCCTAGACGCTGTCTGGGCCAGCAGCATCCAGGCGAGCAGGCCGCAGACCAGGAAGGGCGTCGTGAAGTCCATGCTGTAGCGCATGGTCGCGCTGTAGATCGGCACGGCGACGACGAGCACCATCAGGGCGCCGACGCCGATGGCGACGAGCGTGAGTGCGCCGAGCTCTCTGCGCCTTGGAAGCGACGAGCGCAGCATCACGGGAAGCGCGAGGAGCGCAAGCAGCATTATCGGAATGTTCGGGATCAGACCGCTGACCGGCTCCCTGTTGAAGCCGGCGGGCACCGTGCCCGGATAGTCGGGCGGTGGGGGAAGGTGAAAGAACGGGAAGTTCAGATCGAGATGGGCGGGGGCGAGCAGATAGAAGAAGAGGCTCGGAAGCACGTGGTCGAGGCCGCGAGGCGGGTAGGGGTCGAGGTCGTTTAGCTGATAGACCAGACCGAGCTCGGTGAAGTCATCGAAGCGCACCGCGTTGTAGACGAGCAGCAGGACCACCGCCAGCCCGGGCGGCCCGAAGAGCACCAACCCGGCTCGCCGCCGCAGCGTCCAGGTGGGAAGCCGCCCGCTGCGAAGGAGGTAGACGAGCGCGGCGATCGCGAAGATCCCCGCCACCGCGAGATTCGCGCGCGCGCCGATCGCAAAGCCCAGGCAGACGCTTCCGCCAAGCAGCCGACGCCACCTGCCTGACTCCTCGAGCGCCCCCCGCAGCAGCAGGTAGGCCGCCGCCATCGTGAAGCAGTAGCCGGCCGAGATCGCCACCTCGTAGACGGTCGGGCGACGCAAGATGTACGGCGCGACGTTCGCGGCCGCGAGCGCGAGGCCCGCGAGCGCGAGCATCCAGCGCGGCGTTTCTGGCAGGTGGCGTCGCACGAGGTAGCGCACCAGCGCGAGCGCGATCAGGAACCCAGCGAACAGATAGATGACGATCGCGACGCGCTCTGGCAGATCGCCGCCCAGCAGCAGCAGGCGGCCGGGCAGGAAGAGCGTCAGCACGGGCGTCGGCGGCCAGTACAGGTAGTAGCGGCCCTCGTAGAGCGAGAGGTCGTGTAGCCGGCCGGCCGTGACGTTCTTCGCGGCGTCGTAGGGGTCCTCGAGCGCCAGCAGCCGGGGCGAGGGCTCGACCAGCAGGTGAGTCTGGCCCTGAAGAAAGGCGTCCGTCAGCAGATTGAAGTAATCGCGCCCGCCGACGTCGACCTGCGTCGGAAACGTCCTCGCGCTCGTGAATGCGGTGAAGGCGTAGAAAGCCAGCACGAGCGCGAGCGCGCTCACGAGCGCCAGCGCCTGCCGGTCACCCGCCAGCGCGCGCGCGGCCGACAAGGCGCCTCACCAGCCGGTCGGACCGGGAACGGGTCCGCAAGGTCATCGGTTGACGGAAACGGTCGTCCGGGGCAACGTCAGCTACGCGGCCGGAAGCGCATCACGTTCGACGGCTCGAAGTAGTTCGTGGCGCGCGACAGCACGATCGGCTGCTCCGGCCTCGGCCGCACGCTTCCAAGCTCTCGGGCGATCGAGCCGCACCGGTCACCGAAGGCGCCGTACCCGTCCGCCCAAACCAGCCAGACGTCGTGTCCCGATCCCGCCATCCGGTCGACCTTCTGGGCGAAGGCCGCCGGGTCTCCCGCCTGGATGCGAGCGGCGTAGTCGACCCAGTTCACCCGCTGCGGCGTGGACTCCGCCGGGAAGGTCACCTGACGAAGGCCGGGATCGATCAACCGGTCGACCGGCGGCGCCAGCTGGTCGGGGCAGTACGCCACCACGTCTCCCGGCTGAGCGGAGCGCGCCAACGCAGCAGCGATCTCCGGAGCGTGGGAGCGCTCGGCGTCGATGTTGGCAGCACTGCCGATCGCTCCCAGGACGACCAGTGCCGCCGTCAGCCCGAGGCGCAGCCATCTGCCCGCGACAAGGCTGGCGCCGGTGGCCACGAGCAGGACGAATGGGACGAAGACGACAGCCAGGTACCTCGACTCGAACGACACGGGATTCAGCTTGCTGGCCGTGGCGGCCAGCACGACGGTGCCGAGGATCACCGCCGCGAGCGACATGCTGTGGCGCCTCGACGCCGCCGCCTCCACGCTCTCGGGCTCGGCCGCGAAGCGTGTGCGCAGAGCGGCGAGTGCCGCAAGGACCACCAGAAGCACCGCCAGGATCCGGCCCGGAGTAGCGGCGGCCGTCAGGTGCCAGCGGGCGCGATTGGTGTCGGCGAAGTACTCGCCGATGTCGAGCAGGAACCTGTACTCGGAGGGGTTGCCCCATGGTGTGCCCGTGTTGGTGAGCTGGAACAGGAACACCGGCAGCCAGGGCAGCATCAGGACGGCGCCGCCGGCGATGCCCGCCGTCGCGGAGAGCACGCCCCTCGACCCGGGCGAGCGAATCAGGGACACCACGAGAACGGCGAAGACCGCGGCCAGCAGGTAGAAGGCCCAGTAGTGCGTGAGCATCAGCAGGCCGCTGACGAGGCCGAGCAGCACGACGCGCCCCGGCGTCGGTCGATCGAGCACCGCCGTCAGCGCCAGGTACCCGAGCGCCGTCAGCAGTATCAAGAGCCCGTACATGCGAGCCTGCGTGGCGTAGAGCCCCGCGAACGGCGATGTGGCGACCAGCAGCGCCGCGGTCCAGGCCGCCCAGTCGCCGCCGATCCGCCGGCCGGCCAGCCACACGGCGGGGATGCTCGCGAGCACGACGACCCCCGACAGCGAGCGGGCGGCGAAGTTGCCCTCGCCGAAGAGCTCCATCCAGAAGTGCAGCAGCAGGTAGTGAAGCGGCGCGGAGTTGTCCTGGCGCAGGGCTCCCGGGATCTCGGTCAGCGGGAGCTGAGCGATGTTGACGCTGAGCGCTTCATCCAGCCACAGCTGAGCGTTGACGTTGAAGAAGAAGAAGCCGGCCATCGCCGCGACGGCGACGCCACCGGCGAGTGCGGGGGGTGAGACGGGCGCCAGCCGCCCCCGCAGCGTCGCCGGAGCGCCGCGCCGGAATCTCGCCCCGCCGCGGCGCAGCGCAGCCGGAGCTCTCTCGATCGCCGAGGGCATCGGCACACGGTACTGAAGCACTCGAACCGGATACTCCGGCGACGGTCGAGTGCGCGCGGGAAGGGGATCGAGGACTTCGAACTGCCATCGTGCCTAACGCCGTGGCTCTGAAGACCTCCTCCCCCGAGGCCGACCCCGAGGCGGACCCAGAGGCCGGCCCTCGCGAGCCGGGCGCGCCTCGCGTGCGCTCGAGGCGCGGGACTGCCCTCACCGTGGGCCTCGTGCTGGTCGTCGCGGCCTCCCTCGGCTACGCCGTCCTCAGCCAGTGGTCGAACCTGCCCGAGATCGAGTGGCGCTTTCGGCCAGGCTGGCTCGCGCTGGCCGTGCTCGCCCTCGTGGCCTTCCAGTGGCTTCACATCGAGCTGTGGCGCGCCATGCTGGCTTCGCTCGGAGGCGCGCTGTCCCCGTGGAAGGGCCGCTCGATCTGGAGCACGACGCTGCTCGCTCGCTACGTTCCCACGAGCGCGCTGATGGCGGTGGGCCGAATCGCGCTCTCGCGGCGCGAGGGCGTGGCCAAGCGGATATCCACGGCCAGCGTGGTCTATGAGGTGGCCTTCACCTTCACGGCCGCCGTGGCTGTGAGCACCTACCTGGTCCTCACCCTGCCGGCGTTCGACGGGCATGACCTTCGCTGGCTCGTGCTGGCCATCCCGGTGGCCGGTCTGCTGGCACTGCACCCGCGGATCTTCCACGTGCTGGCCGATGCCGCCCTGCGCCGGCTCGGCCGTGAGGGCCTCCCCCTGTCCCTCCCCCTCTCCCGCGTCGTCGGCTACTTCGTGCTCTTCGTGCTGTCCTTTTTCGTCGCGGGCGTCGCGGTGCTCGCCATGACGGAAGCGCTCCACCAGGTGCCCGCCGAGGACACGCCCGTCCTCATCGCCTCCTACTCGCTCGGCTTCGCCGCCGGCGTGATCGGCTTCGTCCTTCCGGGAGCGCTCGGCGCGCGCGAGGCCGGCGTGGCCGTGGCCGTGGCGGCCGTCGTGCCGGCACCCGTCGCGCTGGCCGTGGCCCTCGCGGTGCGCTTCGCGCAGGTGGCCGTCGAGCTGGCCTACGCCGCGGTCATGCCGGTCGTGGCCCGCCGCCGCCCCTGACCGGCCATCTACCCGGGGATGCGGCGGAAGACGCCGCGCGGCAGGTGTCGCAGCACCGCCATGACCACCCGCAGCACCCCGGGGACCCACACTGTGTGGGCGTTGCGGCGCAGGCCCGCCACGATCGCCTCCGCCACGGCTTCGGGGGTGGTGGCGAAGGGAGCGGCGTCCATGTGCGCCGTCATCTTCGTGCGCACGAAGCCGGGACGGACCACCATCACGTGGACGCCCGAGCCGGCGAGCGAGTCCCCGAGCCCCTGGGCAAAGGCGTCGAGGCCTGCCTTCGACGCTCCGTAGACGAAGTTGGCCTTACGCGCCCGCTCCGCGGCCACGGAGGAGAGCACGACGAGAGCCCCGTGACCCTGCGCGCGCAGTCGCTGTGCGACGGGAACGCCCACGCTGACGGCCCCGGTGAAGTTGGTGTCCACGACCAGCCGGGCCTTTTCCGGGTCGCGCTCGCTCTCCGCGTGGTCGCCGAGCACTCCGAAAGCGAGCAACACCAAATCGAAGTCACCGTGGCGGTCGAAGATGTCATCGACGAGGGTCTGGTGCTCTTCGCTCCTCAGGGCGTCGAAGGGCACGGCATCGACGTCGGCGCTGCCCCCTGCGCGCAGGGAGTCGACGGCCTCCTGAGAGTTCTCGGGGTCGCGAACGGCAAGCACCACTTTGCGCGCCCGCTCCTCGAGCAGCGCCCGCACCGTGGCCAGCGCGATCTCAGAGGTGCCGCCCAGTACCAGCGCCGACTGCACGGAGCCGAGACCGTCCCTCATACCATCAGTCCGAGGCGCCGAGCGAGGTCCGAGCACATGACCCCGTCGGGGTCGAGCCGCCCACGGATCGCCCGCCACTCGTCGAGCTGGGGGTACATGGCCTTCAGGAGGTCCGGCCTCGCGCGCGAGTCCTTTGCGAGGTAGACCCGGCCGCCGGCCTCCGCAACGAGGAGGTCCAGCCCGTCGAGCAGAGGACCGAGGCGGGGCACGCCGGCGGGAATGTCCAGGGCGAGCGTCCAACCTGGCATCGGAAAGGAGAGCAACCCGCGCTGAGCGCCGAAGCGCTTGAGCACCGCAAGGAAGGACGCGCAGCCCGCGTCGCTCAGCCGCTTGAGCGCCGCGCGAAGCGCATCCTCTTGCCCGAAGGGGACCACCAGCTGGTACTGCAGGAAGCCACGGGGGCCATAGAGGCGGTTCCACCCGCGCACGGCGTCCAGGGGGTAGAAGAACGCGTCGATCGGCTCGATCGCCCCGTGTCGCTCCCGCGGGGCTTTGCGGAAGTACGCCTCGTTGAAGGCCGCCACCGACAGGCGGTTGACGAGCCCGCCGGGGATCCACGGTGGAGCGGCCAGCCGGCTCCCTGCAGGGCGCGCGAGGACGCCCGAGCGATCCACCGCAGGCAGGTCTTCGACGGTGGCGTGGTCGCCGCGCAGGAGCACCGAGCGTCCGAGCCGGCGGCCCGGCGCGAGGCAGTCGATCCAGGCCACGGAGTAGCGGTAGCGGTCATCACCCACCTCCATCCGGGCCATCGCGTCGTCGAGGTCGGTCGCGCGCTCGGTGTCGACGCGCATCCGCGACGTCTCGACGGCCGAGAGCCGCAGTGTGGCCTCGATGATCACCCCCGTCAGCCCCATGCCGCCGGCGGTGGCCCAGAACTCCTCCGGGCTCTCCTCCGGCGTGAGCTCGTGCCGCTCCCCGTCCGGCGCCTCGAGGACCAAGGCCTGCACGTGCTCGCAGAAGGAACCGTCGCGATGGTGGTTCTTGCCGTGGATGTCGGAGGCGATCGCGCCGCCCACGGTGACGTGGCGAGTCCCCGGGCTGACCGCCACGAACCAGCCGAAGGGCAGGAGCAGCCGCGTAAGCGTGTCGATCGACACACCGGCGTCGACGACCACGATCCCGCGCTCTAGGTCGACGCTGTGGACGCGCTGCAGCGCGGTCATGTCGATGACCTGGCCGCCGGCGTTCTGCGCTGCGTCCCCGTAGCTGCGTCCGAGTCCGCGGGCCACCACTCCGCGCGATGACGCGCTGCGAAGCACGGCCCCCACGTCGCCCGCTTCGGCGGGTCGGTGCACGGTGGCCCGCGAGGGGGCGGTCCGGCCCCATCCCGTGAGCAGGCGGTCCGCGCGGCCGCCGGTCTGGTTCTCGCCGTTGGTGGCGGCGAGCGCTTCCCGTACCGCGACGGCGCTCATGCAGGGTCGGGAACCGCGCCGGTAGCAGCGACGATGATGCCGGCGCAGATCGCCCACATGAGGACGCAGAGCAGAAGTGGGCGGTCGCGCCAGACGACCACCGCCGGCTCGTCGGTCACGCCGCCGCCGTGATGTATCAGGAAGAGCACTCTGAAGATGCCGTACATCACGAACGGCACGGTCAGCAGCATGAGGTCCGTGGCCGCGCCGGTCACCGCGTAGAGCGCGTAGGCCACCACGGTGCTTGGCGTGACGACCGCGATCAGCTCATCGAGCAGGCCGACCGAGTAGCTCTCGAGGACGGCGCGCTTCGGCTGCGTCGTGCCGCCGAGGGCGACTGCCTCACCGCGGCGCTTCGTCAACCCGAGGAACAGCGCGAGCAGGCCCGTGCAGAGCAGGAGCCACGAGGAGACCGGCACGCCGATCGCCACGCCGCCGGCCAGCGCTCGCAGGACGAATCCCCCTGCGATCGCCATCACGTCCACGAACAGCACGTGCTTGAGCCAGTTCGAGTAGGCGATCTGCAAGACCACGTAGCCGAGCAGCACGACGAGCGACTCCCAGTTGATCGCCGCGGCCAGGGCGGCGCCGGCCAGGGCGGCCAGGGTGGCTGCCACGATCGCGAGGCCACGCGAGAGATCGCCACGGGCGATCGGGCGCGAGGCGGTGCGTGGATTGTGGCGGTCGGCCTCGGCGTCGACCGCGTCGTTGAGCAGGTAGGTGGCGCCGCTGACGAGGCAGAAGGCAAACGCTACGACGAGCGCGGGCAGCACCGCGTCGAGGTGGACGACCTCACCGGAGAACAGCAGGCCGGCGAGCACGAACGCATTCTTGGACCACTGCTTCGGGCGCATGGTCTCGAGAATCGCCAGCGGCAGGCTCCGGCGACCCTGGGCTGAGTCGGGTGGCGAGCCGAGCCGAGGCTCGGCCGGGGATTCGGTGTCAAGGACGGGCATCTTTTCGTGCTCCTCGCAGGCCGAGTGTACGGGCCGCGGCCCGGGGCGCAACGGGGCCGCGTCCGTCAGGAGGCCACTAGAGCCGCTCGGCGATCCGTGGCGCCTCCCGGTTGAAGACCCACACCGCGAGCGCGCAGACCGTGACGACGCTGGCGGCCGGCACAAGCGCCCAGCCGGCGCCGCCGATCGCGGTGACCATGCCCGCAGCTCCCGGGTCGACGACCCAGTGGCGGGTCTGCTCGAGGATGTCCGCAAAGGGGTTGGCAAGCAGCACGGCGCGGCGGTAGCCCTCCGGCACCGCCTCGATCGCGTACAACACGGGCGAGCCGTAGAAGAGGACCGACGACAGGACCGCCCAGATCGGCATCACGTCGCGGAAGCGCACGTAGAGGGCCGACAGCAGCATCGACACCGCCACGGTAAGCAGCATGAGCGGGACGAGCATGGCCGGCAGCAGCAGCCAGGTCCAACGGGGATCGACACCGTAGACCAGCAGGAAGAGGAACACCGCGACGAGGCTGATCCCCAGGTTGAACGAGCCCGCGAGAACCCGCGCGAGCGGGAGGACCATCAGCGGAAACTGCATCTTTCGCACGATCGGCTCGCGATCCACCAGCAAGCTCACCGATTTGCCGGTGGCGTCGGCGAAGAAGTTGAACAGCACGATGTTGAGCAGCAGCAGCACCGGATAGTTCTCGATGTCGTCGCCGAACTTCACGATCTGGGTGAACACCACGAACAGCACTCCGAACAGCAGAAGGGGGCGCATGAGCGACCACAGGTATCCCAGCGCCGAGCCGAAGTACGTGAGCCGGTACTCGGTGAGCCCCATGGTCCACGTGAGGTAGAGCAGCCGCCGCGCCCCGCCGCCGTAGGCCGAGGGGCCGCCGATGTCCCGCAGTGCGCTGCCCGCGGCGTGAGGGCTCACCGCCTGGACTCCGCCGCCTCGGCGCCTGCGCGCCGGACCTCGAGCTCCAAGCTGTGATCCAGCGCCACCAGGCCCAACTGGCGCCGGTTGCCGTACACGAGGAATTGGCTCACCCGCCAGCGGAAAGCCACGATCCGGTGCTCCCCCTCGTGCGCCCCGCAGTCGATGAAGTAGCGCGCGGGCGCGAGGTCGTTGCGGAGCGCGACCCGCAGCTGGAGGACCTCTCCCGGGGCGAGCGGCGCCTCCGCGCGCCCCGGCTCGCGCGTGGTTGTGCCGAAGACCACCAAGCCGTCGTCGTTATGGATCGTGATGCCCACCTCCGGATCCTCGATCTCCTCCTTCACCAACAGCTCCGCCCTGATCGTGAAGCGCTCCCCCTGCCTCACGCTGCCCACCCGCCGGCCGTCCTCGGCCTCGACCCACACGTCGCCGATCGCGACACCGAGGCTCACGTCCTCGGGCCCGCCGGCGGTCGGGCCCGCATCGCGCTCCTGCGCCTCGAAGTTGAGGTCGAGGTAGCGGCGGGCCACCGCGGCCGGCTCGCCGACCTCATCGACGCGGCCGTGGTGCAGCAGCATCGCGCGGCCGCAGAACCGCTCGATCATCTGCATGTCATGGGTCACGAGGACCACCGTCTTCCCGCGCCGGCGCAGTTCGTAGAACACGTCGAAGCACTTCTGCTGGAAGGAGGCGTCCCCGACGGCGAGCACCTCGTCGATCAGCAGCACGTCGGCGTCCGCCTGCACCATCAGCGCGAAGGCGAGGCGCACCTGCATCCCGGAGGAGTAGTTCTTCAGCTTAAGGTCGAGGGAGTTCTCGAGCTCGGCGAACTCGATCACCTCGGGAAAGCGCCGCCGTGCCTCGCGGGGCGACATCCCCATCATCACGCCGTTGATGACCACGTTGTCCAGGGCGGTCATCTCGAGGTTGAATCCCACCCCGAGCTCGATGAACGGCACCACGCGCCCGGCGATGCGGATGGCGCCCTCGTCGGGCCTGTAGATGCCGGCCAGGCACTTGAGCAGCGTGCTCTTGCCAGAGCCGTTTCGCCCCACCACACCGAAGAACTCGCCCTTGTGGATCTGCTGCGACACGTTTCGCAGCGCGTGGAGCTCGGTCACGGGAATGCGCCTCAGGGGGTGCAGGGCCCGTTCCTTGAGAGCCATCACATGGTGCCTCGGGATCTGGAAGGTCTTGCTCAGATCCGCGACGTCGACTGCCACTGCGGGCTCGCCCATTCCGATCAGCCGCTTCTGCGCCGGATCCCGTGGGCGCGAGCCCGGGCCGCCGCTACCCGGCGGCGCAAGCGGGGCGCCGGCAGCGGCAGTGCCGCAAAGCCGCGGTGCGCCAGAGCCGTGTGAGCGTCATCTCGAACCAGCCCGCGAAGCTCGGCCACTGCCGCTCCGTCCCTCCCGCTCACGACGAGGGCGACCGGGCCTCGTGGGCGCATCCCTCGGAACGCCAGCCGCTCGCGAAGCCCGGGCTGCTCGAAGTCGAGCACCACGCGGTCCCCGCTCCCAGCGTGGTAGGAGCGCAAGCGAACCCATTCCAGCCGGAGGGGGCACGGAGCTTCGGCGAGGTCGATGCGCACGCTGCGGATCACGTCACCCACCATGGTGCCCGCCGCGTAGGGTCGCTCGCAGTGGATCTCGAGCTCCCTCGTCTCCGAGGGCGGCCGGAAATCCTTCCATAGCACGCTCCCCGCGGCGGTGGCCTTCACGGCGCTCGCCAGCTGCTCCTCGTAGAGGGCCGCCAGATCGAAGGGCCAGTGCAGCTCGGTGGCCTGGCTCTCGAGCAGCTCGCCCGGCTCGAGGTAGCGACGTCTCGCCGCGGGCACGAGCGGCTCGGCGCCGAAGGTCTCGTCAGCCGGCGACCCCGCAAACGGGCCCGCCTCATCGGCCGTGGGGAAGCTCAGCGCGCGGACGAGGATGGAGCGCAGCCGCTCCTGCCCGTACTCGTGGAGGGGCACGAGGGCGCCCGGCGCGCTCGTGCGGTAGCGGGCCCACTCGCGCGCGAACGAGGCAATGCCCTTCTGCACCGCTTGGCGCTGAGCCGTCTGCACAGGAGTGTCCTCCACCGCGTGGAGCACCGGCCGAAGCGCGGAGTCGAGCCCGACCTGCGCGCCGCGACCGGCCACGCAGATCTGCTCGAGGATCTCGGGGGCTCGCAGGAGGGCATCGACCGGGCGGGGGGGCTGACCGGCGTACGCGAGGAAGCCGTGCACGTCGGCACCGTCCGGCATCCGCTCGGCGCCACGGTCGGTGGCGATCAGGTACAGCCCGGTGGTGCGCAGGCTCGATCCCGAGGCCCGTAGAAGCCCGTCGAGGAGCGACTGGGTGGGGGCGCCCCGGCCGAGGTCCACGAGCACCAGTCGATCCTCCCCCGGCGGCCGGATCCGCTCGAGGTAGCGCACGATGCGCGCGCGCAACTCGGTGCCGCCCGCCAGTATCCGCTCCATCACTCCGGGGTCGCGGGTAAGCTGCTCCACCAGTGCCCTGGCCCGCGCCGGGTCGTCGAGCGGCGTCCCCGCGGAGCCCTCGAAGCCGTCCAGCTCGCCGATGTCGACCCCCAAGGTGGCGCAGTACTCACCCATGGTCGACGTCGTCGAGCGCCGCAGAAGCGTCCGGAGCTCCGCCGCCGTGCCGTCCACGATCGAGGCTCGGGCGCACAGCCCTCGCGAGAGCCAGATGGGATCGGCCCCCACGGGGGCGTCGGCCGACGACGCTGCCGCGTTCACCATCTGGGCCAGCAACCGGCCCGAGCCCATCATGCAGAAGACCCTGCTGACTCCCATCCGGCTTGCACGATGCTGGACCCACTCCGCAAAGCCCGCCAGTGGAGGGCCGAGCGATGCCGCACCGAAGGCCCAGGGAGAGCGCAGCTCGGGGGGCTGCTCGCCGCACTCCAGGCGACCCAGCACCTTCGACCGCAGGGCGGTTAGGCCGTAGTCGCCGTGGTAGGGGCTGAGCGGAGCCGTGGCGTGCCGGTCTTCAGAGTCGATTATCCGCGCGAGCGTTCGAGGGCGGGGCTCGAGGCAGGCCGTGCGCACCCCGGCGCCGGCCGGCGCGGCCACGTCGGTCGGCGAACCCTCGCCCACGTGCGCCACCTCTTGGGGGTCGACCTGCAGCTCGTCGCAGACGATCCCCCACAGGCCGTCTGCCTTCCCCACGCCGCGGGTCGAGGAGGCGAAGACGCGTTCGACCTGCAGCGCGGCCGCGGGCGGCGCCCCGAGAAAGGACCGGACGTGAGGCTCAGAGAAGTACGTGTCGCAGACGCACACGAGCCGCATCCCCCGCTCGACCGCCCAGCGAGCCAGCTCCACGACGTCGAGGTCGGGAACGAGAATCGTCCGCTCGAGCTCGACCTCCCGGTCCGCCAGCTCACCGAGCGTGATGCCCCGCAGCGCCTCGTGCGGGATCCGGGCGCAGATCTCGCCCAGCGTGACCTCCGCTGCGCGAGCGCCGGCCCGCTGAGCCTGCCGCGCCCGGGCCTCGGCGCGCGCGCGAAGGGCGGCGAAGGCACCCGCGTCGGTGTCCGGGGCCAGCAGACCGTCGGCGTCGAGCCGGGCGCCGAGGAGGAGGTGCGCGCTCACCGGCTCGGGCACCTTGCGCCACATCAACGTGTAGAGCGGCTCGAGCGAGAGCACCGAGCACCTGCCGCTCGCCACGAGCTCTACTGCCGCCTGCAGGCGCGAGTCCGTGGTCCGGAGAGCAGCTGCGGAGGTCGGGCGGGCCCTAGCGGGCGCTGCAACCGGGACCGGGGAGCTCCCCCGCGTTGCTCGGATGGTCGATGTGGGCGTGCTGTGCTGCGGCATGGATGGTGGCCGGCGCACGCTAGCAGTGACCGCCGGCCTCGGAGGCGGCATCACGGCGGCCCGCAGAGGGACCGGGACCAGGCGCGGCGGGGTCGAGTGGAACGCGCGGTCGGCCCATGTTAGTGCCGCTATCCTGCCGCAGATGCTGGTGAGGGACGGTTCGGCCCAGCGGCCCCGGTGAGGGACCGTTCGGCCCAGCCCGGCGCCGGCCCAGGCCTGAGGTGAAGCGCACTGGCCCTTCGCGGGCCCGACGACTTGCGCGGCTGCTGCTGCAAGCCGGGGCGCCCTCGGCGCGGGAGCTCGCGCTTGCAACCATCCTGCTGGTCCTCGTGGCCGGCGCCGCCTACGGCTCGCACGTCGTGAACGGCGGCTTCCTGATGGACGACTGGAGCAACGCGGCGAAAACCGAGTACCTGGCGTCCTGCTGCGGGCCCGGAGTGACGCGCGCCGGCCCCACCGGCTATCTCAACGTGGCGAGGAGCATGCTGAATGACGGCCCTGCCGGCCACCACCTGGGCCTACCGATCGTGGTGCCGCCGGCCCACTTCCTGTTCGGGACTCGCCCCGAGCCGCACCTCGCGCTGGCCGTCGGCCTCGCCGTGCTCATGTCCGCGGCCCTGTACCTGCTGCTGCGCACGCTCGGCCTCGCGCGCCTGCACAGCGGTCTCATCTCCACGCTCGTACTGATCTTCCCGTTCACCGACAGCGTCCGGCTGTGGCCGATGGCGAGCTACGACCAGCTCTCCGTCGTGCTCTGGCTGCTGGGCCTCGTGGTGGCGCTGCACGGCCTGCGCCAGCGCAGCCAGGCGCACGCGGTCGCCGTCCACGGCGGCGCGCTCGCGATGTTCGTCGCGGGGGTACTGATCTACGAGCCGCTCGCCGGGGCGGTAGTTCTCGGCGCGGTGCTGTACGTGGGTCGCACCGCGTGGCGAGGCGCTCTGGTGAGGTGGGCGGCCGACATCGCGGTCACCGGCCTCACGCTCAGCTACGCCGTCGCCCACACACTGCCCGACGGCGTCCTGTCGTGGAAGGATCGCGTGGACCACGCGCGGCTGATAGCCGACGACTCCATGACGCTCCTGAGCCAGGTGCTCGTGCCGTTCGCCGACGTCGATCCGATCCTCGTGACCGCCCTCGTGCTGTGGATTCCCGCGACGGCGCTCGCCACCTGGCTGCTGATGCCGCGCGGCGATGCCTTCCGCGGCGAGCTCGAGCGGTGGCTCGTGGTGGCGGGAATCGCGCTGGTGACGATCGGCGGCGGCTACCTGCTGATGGTGCGGGCGTCCTACGGCACGCCGCTGGCCGCCGGCATCGAGAACAGGGTGAACATGGTCGCGGCCATGGGCTGGGTCGCGCTGATCTACGCGGCGGCAATGCTAGCCGCGCTGCTGGTGGCGCGCCGCGCTCGCTCGAGTCCGCTCCGCGCCGCGGCCGGGCCGGTCGTGCTCGCGCTCCTTGTCGGCGCGGGCTACCTCGTCGAGCTGGACGACAGCAGGGCGGCGTACGCCGCTTCCGCCACCGAGCAGAAGCGGGTGCTGGACGCGGTCGCCAGGTTCGGCCCCTATCCCCCCGGCTCCACGATCTACGCCTTCGGCCAGCCAGGCTTCACGGCACCGGGGGTGCCGGTGTACGCCTGGGTGTGGGACTTGAACCCCGCGGCCAAGATGCGCCTGCAGGATCCCTCGGTGCAGGCGCACCCGATCCTGCCTGAGACCGCGATCCGCTGCAACTTCACCGATATGTACCCGCAGAACCGCTTCGGCTTCGGCGAGGGGCAGGCGGCCTCCTACGACGCGGCCTTCTTCGTGAACGTCGAGCGTGGCGCGATGGAGCGCGTGAGGGACATCGCCGACTGCACGGCGGCCGCGCGGCGCTTCCGGCCCGGACCGCTTGCACGAGGAAGGGACTGCACGATGCTGGGCGACGGTCCGGCCACGCGCCTCGGCTGGACCTGCCGAGACTAGGGGCCTGCTCCTACCCAGGCCGCGGCCAGTCGATCTCAAACAGCGAGAACGCCTCGCGGGGCCCCTGAGCGCGTGCGGTGGCGAGCGGGCGCAAGCGCCGCGGGCTCAGCCCGGGATCGCCCGAGCGGGCCAGGAACAGGCGCGTGTTGAACGGCCAGTCGGCGAAGTGCGTGACGCCGCGGCGGCGGGCGTAGGCGGCAAGGCGGTCCTCCTTCAGCGCGACCGCGGCGTCAGCGTCCACGACACCGTCGAGGTTCACCACCCGCACCGTGGCCGGCGCGTAATAGCGGAGCGCGCCGCTCTGAAGCGACCCGATCACCGCCCCCGCGGGAGCCGCGCCCAGGATGTCGGCCGCGGCCTCGCGGTATCCCTTCGCCCCCTCGAGCTCCACGTCCGGGCTGCGCGGGGGGTCTGCCAGCAGGTAGCTCAGCGAGGTGCCGAGGCCGAGCGCCGCCATCAGCCCCACGGCCGCGAGCCCCGCGGGGGCGGCCAGCTCGAGGCGGCGGCGCCTGCGCCAGAGCCACGCCACGGCGAGGGCCACGATCAGGGTGAGGAGCGCCTCCGCCGGCGCCAGATAGCGGCGAAAGAACCACAGCGCCGACACCACGAGCGAGTAGAACCCGAAGACCGCCACAGCATGCACGCCGAGCGTGGCCAGCGGGACTGCTCGTCTCCCCACGCGCCAGGCGAAGGCGATCAGGAGCCCCGCCGCCGAGAGCCATGCGAGTACCGAAAGCAGCGCAGAGTCGAACAGCGCATGGCGCGCGCCACCCCAGTCGAAGAACGGGGTACCGAGAAGGGTTCCGGCGGCCCAGCCGAGCTGCTCGGTGCGCTCCAGGTGCAGGTCACGGTGGACCGACACCAGCTCCTGCACTGCGGCGCCGCTCTCGGGCACCGGGCTCCCGAACTGGAGCGTGGCATAGATCCACCACGGGGCGACGACGATCGCACCCGCCGCCGCGGCCGCGGCCAAGCGGCGCCAGTGCCGGCTCCCAAGCTCGATCGCCGCCAGCGCGGCTATCAGGAACGCGCTGTCGACCCGCGCCAGCATCGCCAGCCCTGCCAGAGCGCCCACGGCGGCGAACCGCCACGTCTCGTCACGGTCCCGCGCGTGCCACCAGACGGCCACGAGCGCGAGCTGGCAGAAGAGCGCCAGCGAGGTCTCGAGGCCGTTCAGCGCGTTGCCCACGGCCACCGGCGAGAGCGCCCACAGGGCCGCGGCCGCTAGCCCTGCCGCCGAGCCCGCCAGCCGGCGCGCGAGGAGTCCCAGCACCACCGCGCTGCCCACGTCCGCTGCGGACAGCAGGAGTAGCGCCGCGCGCAGCGGCATGTCGGCGGACTCCATGATCGCGAAGATGGGGACCATCAGGAAGGCCAGGAGCGGCTGGAAGCCGCTCGTGAGCACCTCGCCGTCGACGGTCGGGCCCTCGCCGGCGGCCAGCGAGCGCGCGATCGTCAAGGTGTAGTAGCTGTCGTCGGGCACGAACAGTCGATCGACGACGTCGAGGTCGCGCAGGGCAATTCCGGCTCTCAGCGCCAGACCGGCCAGTGCGATGGCGCCGATCGCGAAGCGCCAGTCCTCGGCGCGCGCGAGCAATCGCGCCGCGAGGGCGCCCGCGCGCCCGTGTCTCAGGGCAATGCTGCTCATCGCCTGCAGCGTATCTCCGAGGTCGCTGCTAACCGCGGCGCCGCGGCCGGACGGTTGAGCTACCTCTTTCCGAGCTGCTCCCGGCTGCGTGCTGAGGCGCAGCCGCTGGGCGACAGGCTCCTCCGCCGGTCGCGGGTACGCTCGACCTCTCCATCATGGCGGCTCCTCCCCTACTGCTCCACTCGCTGGTCGAGTTCCGCGGCCTGATCGAGTCCTGTCTGAGCGCGGCCGGAGCCCGGACGATCCTCGAGATCGGATCCGAGTCGGGGGCGAACACACGCGAGCTGCTCGCGTTCGCCGCGAACGAGGACGGCCACCTGTGGTGCGTCGAGCCCATGCCCACGCTGGAGCTCGAGCAACTCGATGCGGAGGAGGACCGCTTCCACTTGGTGCCGGGCCGCAGCCCGTGGGCGCTCGAGCAGCTCGAGGCCTGTGACGCCTACATCGTCGATGGCGACCACAACTACTGGACGGTCTCGCGCGAGCTCGAGCACATCGACGACCGGACCCGCGCGGCGCGCTCCTCAGCGCTTGTGGTCCTGCACGACGTGTCCTGGCCCTGGGGCCAGCGCGACCTGTACTACGCGCCGGACGCGCTTCCCGCGGGCGCCGTCCATGCCTACTCCTGGGAACACGGCTCCGTTCCGGGCCGAAGCGAAGCGGTGCGGGGCGGCTTTCGCGGCGGCGGCGGGTTCGCGATCGCCCTACACGAGGGCGGCGAGCGCAACGGCGTGCGCACGGCCGTCGAGGACTTCGTGGCGGCCCGTGGGGAATTGCGCTTCATTCACGTGCCGTCGATCTTCGGCTTGGGCATCGTCTACTCCGGCGACGCCCCCTACGCCGGTGCGATCGAAGAGATCCTGCGCCCGTTCGATCGTAACCCCCTGTTGGAGCGGCTCGAGCGCAACCGGGTCGAGCTCTACGTCAAGCTGATCGAACAGCAGGACACCGTCTCCGAGCTGGGGCTGCGGCAGGGCCGCCTGCTCGCGGAGTACGACCGGAGCCTCGCCTCGGCGGAGGTGGAGGCGGCTACTCTGCGCGTCGAGATCGCACGGCTGCGCGAGCGTGCCGGCGGTCGAGGGCAAGCTGGCTCATAGGTCGCGAAGGCGCCGCCACATACGGCGCAGCGGATCCGCCACCGGCAGGCCGGTCTGGTCCTCGATGCGCAGCACAATCCGCTTCGAGGCCTGAAGCGTCGCCTTCGCCTGCCATCGCGTCGCGACCACGCGATCCGCTCCGCGCGGCTGCGCGACCGGCATGGCGGCGTAGGCCAGCTCGACGTCGACCGCCACCGCCTCGCCTTCGGTGGCGCCCACGACGTCGAAGGTGAGCTGTGAGCCGGCTCCCACCAGAAAGAGCTTCGGCCTTATCTGCGTGAAGCGCCGTGGCGTGAGCCGCTCAAGCTCCTCGGGACGCTCGAGCCGGACCTCCACCGGACCCGGGCGTCCACGGAGATGGCAGCGAAAGCCGGCCCAGTCGATCCGCATCACCGTCGGGGCCTTTGCGACGTCGATCCGCACGCGCCGGATGCCATCGCCCTCGAGCCTTCGGCGCACCAGCGTGAGCCCGAAGCGGTTGCGCCGCGGCAGGACCGAGACGCGTGATCCGTGCCAGAAGCCCATGCCGTAGTCGCAGAGCAGCTCGACGCTTCCGGTCTCGACCACCGAGGACGTGGCCCCGGCGGCCACGAGCCCCATCGCCGCAGCCTCGGTCGCCTCCGCCAAGGCGTCGTCCTGCAGCGCCGCAAAACCGTAGAGCCAGTACAGCTCGGTCATCGGCACATCGAGCAGCGTCGCTGCGTCGAAGTAGCGCGCGGCTCGCGCCGCGTGTGGGCTGACGATCGACTCCACGGCCGCGGAGCCGAAGTTCTCGTCGTGAAGCCATCCGGCGAGCATCCGAGCCTCGGACTGCGTGGGAGCGACGAGCGCTCGCGCGAGCGAGGCGAGAAGAAGCTCCTGCGCCCCCTGTGAGAGGGCCGGCACGCGCTCGCGCTGGTCGGCGCGGTAGCGGCCCCACTCGCGCTGGAACGCGGCGATCCCCTGCTGGATCGCGTGGCGCTGATCCGCCTGGACCGTGTGGGCGTCGACAGCCTCGCCGAGGATCGGCTGAAGGTCGGCCGTCAGGCCCCTCTGCGGGCCGAAGTCGGGCATGCAGACCTGCTCGAGGATCTCCGGGCTACGCAGGATGGCGTGCGTCGCGGCCGCCGGCGTTCCGAGGCGGGCGAGGAAGCCCTCCGTTTCGAACCCGTCGAGCATCCGCTCGGCCACGAAGCCCTGCGTGATGAGGTAGAGCCCCACGGTGTCGATCTCGATCTCGGCCGCGTGCAGGACGCGGGCGAGCAGCGACTGGATCGTGGCTCCCCAGCCCAGGTCCACGACGAGGATGCGACGCTCGTCGGGCCCGATCCTCGATCGCACGTACTCGACCAGCCGCGCGCGCAGAGCATGGGCGCTCGCGAGGATCTGGATGCGCAGCTCGGGCTCGTACGCGAGCGTTCGCAGTACATCCTCGGCGAGGCGCTGGTCGGTGAGTCGGAGCTCGGCACGAGTCCTCAAGGCGGGAACGAGCTCGACATCGACCTCGAGCGTTCGGCAGAGCTCGCGCACGGTCGGGCGCTGTCGGCGCCGCAGCAGACCGGCAAGCTCGGCGGGTGTGCAGTCCTGGATCGCCGCTCGCGAGCAGAGGTGACGCGAAAGCCAGATCGGCTCGGCGCTCACGTCGGCTCCCATGTACGAGCTCGCCACGTTCACCAGGCGTGAGAGCAGCTCGCCCTCGCGCATCAGGCAGAAGACGCGGTCGGCGGTGCGCTCCTGTGCGCGCTCCACCACCCACTCGGCGAACCCGGTGAAGGCCGGCCCCAAGCTCGCGGCGCCGTACTCCCAGAAGCCGCGCAGGTCCTCGGGAAGCTCCCGCGGCTCCTGGCGGTGGAGCACCTTCGACCTCGCCGCCGTGAGGCCGAAGTCACCCTGCCCGGGCACGATCGGCGCCGTCACGTATCGACGCTCCCGCGCCAGGGAGTGCGCGAGGCGCTCGGGCCGGCGCTCGAAGAGGACGGTGCGAATGCCGAGGCGCCGCGGCGCCGCCACATCGGACTGCGGGTGATCGCCGACGTGCAAGACCGCCTCCGGCTCGACCCGGAGGTCCTTCAGCACGATCTTGAACAGCCCCCCGGCCTTGCCTTCCTGGTGATCGCTCGACGTGAAGATCCGCTCGATCTCGCCGGCGTCGGAGTAAGTGGGCGACAGGACCAGGCGAAGCTCGTCCCCCGAGAGGTAGGTGTCCGAGACCGCCACGACGCGCTTGCCTTGGGCCTTGGCCGCGTGCACGAGCGCGAGCACGTCCAGGTCGGGCAAGATCAGGCTTCTCTCGACCTCGAGCTCGACCGCCGCGAGCTGCTCACGTGCTGCTCCCGCGGCGAGCACCCAGTCGGGAAGCTCCGCGTAGATCTCCGCGAGCGTGACCTCGGCTCCACCTGCGCCCGCCCGGGCGCGGCTCTCAGCGGCGGTTCGCAGCCGCAGGAAGACCGTGGGGTCGACGTGGTCGACCGACAGCTGCTCGCCGCGCAACCGCTCACCGACGAGGAAGAAGGCGTCGACGGGCTCCGCCACCTTGCGCCAGATGAGCGTGTCGAAGACGTCGAGCGAGAGCACTGAGACCGAGGGATCGGCGACGAGCCGGAAGGCCTCCTCGAGCCTGGCGTCGGTGCTTGTCATCGCTCGCGCCATCTCAGCCTCGTCATCGCAGTCCTGCACTCGCCGTGGGTGTGGGCGGCCGGCCCGCGGGTGTCGTGGCCCGCTCGAGCTCGTCGAGCCGGTCCATCGGCAGCGGGCCGTAGCCGGTCGAGTCGGAGACCTCCAGCAGCAGTTGCTCGTAGGCCGCGGCAACGGCGTCCCAGGAGTAGAGCTCCGCGCGCTCGAGGGCCCGCTCGCGATAGCCGGCCACCACGTCAGGGTGGTTGAGCAGCCGCTCGAGCTGGCGCGCGAGATCCGGCACGCCCTCCTCGCCGGAGAAGTACACGCCGGCGTCGCCGACGGTCTCCGCGTTCGGCCGGTAGTCGTTTACGAGCACGCAGTTGCCGGCCGCCAGCGCCTCGAGTATCACCGGGTGGGTGCCGCCCACCTCGGTGGGGGCACAGAACAGGTACGCGTTCTTCTGCAGCTCCCAGTAGCCGGGACCGAAGACGTAGCCGGGGAAGAGCACCCGCGGGTCCGCGGCGCGGCGCACGCGGTTGATGTACTCGGACGCGTACGGGGCGCCGCCCACCACCACGAGCTTCATGCCGCGCGTCTTGGAGGTCGGAATCCTCGACCAGGCCTCCACCAGCAGATGGGGATTGTTCTCCGGCTCGAGACGGCCGACGAAGAGCACGTAGCGCCGCGGCTCCAGGTCGAGGCGCTCGAGGACGTCTGTCTCCTGGGTGGGCGGCACCTCCGCGCCGTAGGGCACCACGCCGATCTGCCGGCCGTAGCGCTGCTCGTAGATCGCCGCCACGGCGTGTGAGTCGGTGATGGCCCGCGTGGCCATCCGCGGCGACAAGCGCTCGGCGGCCCGCAGATAGGACTTGGCGAAGCGGTTCCACTTGCGGCGATCGGAGTCGAGCCCGTCCACGTTGATCACCGTGGGAATCCCCGCCAGACGGGTGATCATGCACAGGGGGCTGTTGCCGGCGATGAAGAAGAGCGCCACGTCGGGCTTGGTGCGCCGAGCCGCGTGCACGCTGGAGAGCAGCGTGTGGACGAACGTGTCGAGGTACTTGTTGCGCACCGTTGGCAGGTGCACGAGCTGGGCGCCCTTCCACTCGCGGATGTTCGGATCCACCACGTGCGGGCGGCAGTAGACGGAGACGCGGTGCCCGCGGGCGGTCAACCGGCTGGTGATCTGCTCGACGGCAGTCTCGAACCCGCTGTAGGAGGCGGGAATGCCGCGTGTTCCGAGAATCGCAACGTTCATCGGGAGGCCAGGGTATAGGCCTCCTCGTGCGCCCGAGCCGAGGCGTCCCAGCTGAAGCGGGCGGCGCTCTGCCGACCCCGTCGCGACAGCTCCTCGCGCAGCCCGGGATCGGAGGCAAGCCGCCCGATCTGCGCCGCCATCCCGGCCGCGTCGGCCACCAGCAGGGCGGCGGAGGCGGCGAGCTCCTCGGTCGCGGCGTTGCGCACCGCCACCACGGGAGTGCCGAGCCAGAGCGCCTCGAGCACCGTGAGCCCGAAGCCCTCGTGAGCCGCGGGGTGAACGAGCGCGATGGCGGAGCCGTAGAGGCCGAGCAGGCGCTCGCGTGAGGGGTGCGGCACGCCGCGCACCCCGCGCGCCCCCTGTGCGCTGCCGGCCGCCGCGCCGGCGATCACGAGGTCCACCGGCTCGCGGGCCGTGCCGCGGTAGAAGGCGTAGGCCTCGAGCAGCAGCGCGATGTCCTTGCGCTCCTGGGCATCGCCCACGTAGAGCAGGTGGGAGCGCTCGGCGGCGGGGGGTGCGACTCCCTCCACCTGGCCCGGCCCGTGCGGCGCCACGACGATCCTCGAAGGGTCCGCACCGAGCACCCCGGCCACGTCCGAGGCCGTGTGCCCCGACACGCAGACGATCGCATCGCTGCGGGAGGCCGCGCGGCGATAGGCGCGACGAGCGAGCGCCCGCCAGATGCGGCCGTAGCCGCTGGGCATCGCCTCGAAGGCCACGTCGTGGAAGGTGGCCACCTGGGCGCAGCCAAGGCCCCGACTGTGGGCGGGGAGCGGGTGGTGCACCACGTCTGCGCGCAACCGGCGGGCAGCCCCTGGGAGGCCCCGGTGAAGCCAGTGCAGGTCGAGCAGCGCGTTCACGGCGCTGCGCACCAGGCTGCCCCCGCCCGGCCGACCGCGCCGCGGCTGGGCAACATCCACCACCTCGACCGCGGCCCGCGCCCGCAGTGCGCGCACGATCTGTTCGACGTAGACCCCGGTACCCGACGGGCCCCGGCGCGCATAGCTCGTGTCGATCAGGACCCTCACCGGGTGGCCACGGCAAGCAGCGTGCCGGCCTCGCTTCGGATGGCGCCGGGGTCGAACCCGAGCGCGTCGAGGATCGTGGCGAGCGAGCGCCGCGTGAAGAAGCGCAGGTGCGGCGAGAGCGGATCGAACCTGCGCTCGAACCCGCGCACGGCCACGTCCACCCCGATGAGCCGCCCATGGGCAGGGGTCGTGACCGCCAGGCGCCCGCCGGGGCGTAGCACGCGCCTGGCCTCGGAGAGCATGAGCTGCACGTCGCGCACATGCTCGAGCGTCTCGGCACAGAGCACGAGGTCGAACGCCCCGTCGTCCAGGGGCAGCGGCTCGTCGGGCTCGAGGTGCACGGTGCGCGCGGCGGGAACCCGCGCCTGTGCCCGCTCGAGAGCGACCCGCGACACGTCCGCCGCCACCAGCTCGCCTGCCCGCAGCTCGGTGCTCAGACGACCGTCACCGCATCCGAGGTCGAGCGCGGTCGCGGGCCGGCCGAGCCCCCTGACGAAGCCAACGAGGTGTGTCGGGGGCGGGGCGGCCTGCGCCGGCACGAGGCGCCAGATGTCGTCGTCGTACCCGCTCATCCGCGGCGCTCTACGCTACCTGCCATGGCGGGCCTCGAATCCCCGTGCTTGCCGGGGCGCCTCATCCGCGATCGCGCTGGCGAGAGATCACACGCCTGAGATGCCGCGGCCCGCGGTGGACGTGGTGGTGCCCTATCTGGGACCGCCGGCCGGGCTGGCTGAGCTGGCCGGCCGGGTGGCCCGCCTCCGGCTGGCTCCCGGCGACACCGTCACCGTCGTGGACAACCGACCCGATGCCCCTTCGCCCGCGCTTACCGGCGAGCCGCGGGTGGTGCCCGCCCCGGAGCTACAGACCCCCGGATTCGCGCGGAACAAGGGGGCGGCCACCGGCGAGGCGGAGTGGCTGGTGTTCCTCGACGCGGACACGGAGGCGCCCGAGGACCTGCTCGACCGCTACTTCGCCGATCCTCCGAGGCCCAGGACCGCGCTGCTTGCAGGGGGCATCGTGGACGGCCCCGGCACGCACGAGCGCCGTGCGCCACCGGCCGTCCGCTGGGCGCGGCTCACCCACAGCATGGGGCAGGACACCACGCTCGGACTCGGCCGCTGGGCGTTTGCCCAGACTGCCAACTGCGCCGTGCGCCGAGAGGCCTTCGCCGCGGTGGGCGGCTTTCGAGAGGAGCTGCGTGCATGCGAGGACGCCGACCTCTGCTACCGGCTCGAGGCCGCCGGTTGGGCAGTGGAGCGCCGCGAGGGAGCGCGCGTGGTTCACGCGAGCCGCCGGACGTTGCGAGGCCTGCTCGACCAGCAGCTGGTTCACGGCGCGGGGATCGGCTGGCTCGAGCGCGAGTATCCCGGTGCCGCGCCGCCGCACCGGTGGCCGGGCTTCCTCATGTGGGGGCTGAGAACGGGCGCGGCGGAGCTGGCCCGCGCCGTGCGGACGCGCGACCGGGACGCCGCGCTGGTGGCGCTCGTGAACCCGCTGGTGGCCTGGACGCGCGAGCTCGGGCGGCGGCGGTCGAACACCCGGACGCGCAGGCGAACCGGGACACGCAGGCGAACCCGGACGCGCAGGCGATGAGCGACCGGGCCCGCGTGCTCGCCGTGGCCCAGGCCGCCGTCCTCGGCGGAGCGGAGTACGGCCTACTGCGAATCGCGCGGCTCCTCCCCTCGCACGGCTTCGAGGTGGAGATCGCCTCTCCCGGGGCCGGCCCCCTCGAGGAGGCGGCGCGGCAGGAGGGGATCGTCACCCACCGGCTGGCGGTGGGCCCCCTGAGCGCCGGGGCGTGGGCCAGAGCGCTGGCGGCGCTGCCGCGCGCCCGCGCGCTCGTCAAGGAGGGCGGCTTTGCCCTGGCGTGGCTCAACGGCACGGTGGCCCAGCGCCTGGCTCCCGGGCTGGCGGGGACGATCCTGGTGCCCCACGTGCACGACCTGCTCGAGCGAACTCCGCTGCCCTGGCGCAGCAAGCGCTTCTGGTCGCGGGCGCCGGTCGTGCTGTGTGACTCGCAGGCGGTGGCCGATCGCTCGCGCGCGCTCGGCGCGCCCGGGAGCTCCCTTCGCGTGGTTGGTTGCCCGGTCGACCCCGTCGAGCCCGTCGAGCGCCCACCGTGGGCCGACGGCCGGCCCACGGTTGGCTTCGTGGGCCGGCTCGAGCCTCGCAAGGCGCCGCTCGACCTCCTGAGGGCGCTGCCCACCCTGGCCGAGCGCCTTCCCGGCGTGCGCCTCGTTCTCGTCGCAGGTGCGGAGCTCGAAGGCCCGCGCGACTACGCGGATGAGGTGCTCGCGGCGGCGGCTCGGTACGGCGACCGGGTGCTCATGCTGGGCAACGTGCCGGAGGCCGCGCGTCTCATGCCTTGGTTCGACGTCCTGGCGGTTCCGTCGCTGGCCGAGCCCTTCGGCACCGTGGCCGCAGAGGCCCTCGCGGCCGGAACGCCGGTGGTGGCCACGCGGTCGGGTGGGATGGAGGAGTACGTGAGCGATGGAGGGGTGGGAGCGCTCGTGCCGCCCGGGGACCCCGGCGCGCTGGCGGACGCCCTCGCCGGGCTGCTGCCCCGGTCGGCGACAGTCGCGGAGGCCTGCCGCGAGGCTGCCGTGCCCTTTGCCTCCGAGCGGGTGAGCGCGGCGGTGGCGGCCGCCTTCGGGGAGGCGCTGGCCGCCCGCGGTCGCGCCGCTCCCGGCGCCCCGGTCCGCGCGCGGGGCGAGCCCCGCTGATGCGGGTGGCCTTCGATGCCCGCGCGCTGGCCGATCCGGGGCTGGCGGGAGGCGGCATCGGGCGCTACGCCGCGTGCCTGCTCGAAGCGCTCGAGGCCGCCCACGCCGGCCAGGTGATCGCCCTGGGCGCGTTGCGCCGCCCGCCCGCGCCCGAGCGCCTCCGCGAGGGTTGGGAGCACCTGCTGCTCGCGCGCGACGTGCGCCTGACCGGCGCCGCGGTCCTGCACACGCCGACGGTGGACCTAGTGAGCCTCCGTCCCGGCGCCCCGCTCGTGGTGACGCTCCACGACCTCGTGCCGCTCAAGCAGCCCGAGCGCTACCTGAAGACGGGGCTCAAGCACCGGTTGCGCTACCGGGCGGTGCGTCGGGCGGCGCGGGTCATCGTGCCGTCGCGCACGGTGGCCCATGACGCCGAACGCCTGCTCGGGCTCGTGCCCGGGCGGATCGAGACCATCGCGGAGGCAGCGGCACCAGCCTTCCACCCGATCCCCGATCCGCGGTCGCTGCTCGAGCGACTCGAGCTACCCGAGCGCTTCCTGGTGTGGGTCGGCGGCCTCGACCCGCCGGACCCGCGCAAGGGGCTCGAGGCACTGGCGGCGGCGGTGCGCGCGGGACACGGGCTTCCGCTGGTTCTGGCCGGGCGTGCGGGGGCGGCCGCTCACACGCTCGCGGCGGCAGGCCGGGTGAAGCTGGCCGGGCGGCTCCCCGACCGGGAGCTGGCCGCCCTGCTCACTGCCGCCGAGGCGCTCGTCTTCCCCTCCGCCGACGAGGGCTACGGGCTGCCGCCGATCGAGGCGCTTGCGTGCGGCACGCCCGTTGCCGCGTACGCGGCCGGCTCGCTGCCCGAGACCCTCGGCGGCCGGAGCGACGCGGCTCTGGTCGAGCCGGGGGACATGGAGGGCCTGCTGGCGGCGGCCGAGTCGCTCGCGGGCACGCGAGCCGAGCCTCCGCGGCGCACCTGGGCCGACGTAGCGGCGGAGACCTGGGCGGTATACGAGCGGGCCGCGCAGGGATGAACCCTTGCCGCTACGCGCGTCGGCGCAATCACCGCCACGATCTTCACGACCCGCACCTTCCCGCCGACCGGAAACGAAACGCGCTGACGGGGCAACTTCCAGTCACGGAACGGGGCGGGCAAGGCATGCGCTCACAACCGCCCGGCCGGGTAGGGGCTGCGTCGCCCCAGCGCTCCGCGCACGCCCGGCAGGGCGAGCAGCAGCCCAAGCGCCCGCTCACGGGGTGGCAGCGTTCCGTGCGTCGCAGCCTCCCGTAGCGCGGCCCTTGCCCCGGCGTAGTCCCGGCGCCGGACCCGTCCGCGCGCCAGGGTGGTGAGGTCGCGTGCGCGAACCGCCTCGCGCACCCCGGAGCTCACGAGCTCCGCATGACGCTCGTGGACCTCGAGGCTGCCGCGAGCCAGGTTCTCGAGGTCCGCGGTCAGTCCGGATTCGTGACGGCGGTAGCGCACGCGGGCCGCAGGCTCGCACACGAACGTGGCACCGGCGGCCAGGAGCCGCAGCCACAGGTCCCAGTCCTCTACCCCGTACGGCACGTCGCTGGCGAAGCCGCCCGCGCCCTCCAACGCGTCTCGGCGCACGACCACGCTGGAGGTGGGAAGTGGATCGCGGTCGTACATCACCGGCAGGAGATCGTCCGGCCCGTGGGGTCCGGGCTCCGGCTCCTCCCACCGCTCGCCGGTCTGGGTCCCGTCCGGGCCGATGACCGTCGCGCGCCCGAAGCAGAGGGCGGCGTCGGGATGGTCGGCCAGCGCCTCGAGCTGGGCGCGGAGCTTTCCCTGCTCCCACACGTCGTCGGAGTCGCAGAGCGCCACCAGCCCGGTGCGAAGCGCCTCGAGGCCGGTCTGCCTGGCCCCGGCGGGGCCACCCCGGGCCTCGCGCCGCACGAGCCGGCAGCCGTGGGCCGCCTCCGGCAGAGCCACCGGCTCCGGGGATGCGTCGTCGATCACCACCACGTCGGCGGGCGGGGGCGACTGGGCGAGGATCGCCGCCAGCGCCTCTTCGAGGAACGGTGACGGGCCACGGACCGGCACGATCACACCGACCGTCTGAGTGTCCAGGCCGATTGGCTCCAGCTCTCCCACGCAGTCACAAGTCTTACGCTTCGGGGCGATGCCCACGGTCGCGATCGACGCCCGCGACGCCCGCGGGCCACAGCTGCGCGGGTGGGGCCGCTACACGCTCGAGCTGGTGCGGGCGCTTCGCCGCCGCGGCGAGGTCGAGCTGATGGAGCTGGATGAGGGAGGGCGCGGCCCGGAGCTCCTATGGGAGCAGCTCGCCCTGCCGCGCGTCCTGCGCAGCAGGGGTGCCGCCCTCATCCATGCGCCCAACTGCTTCCTGCCGTTGCGCCGCCCGTGCCCGGGCGTTGTCACGGTGCACGACCTGGCCTTCGAGGAGCACCCCGAGGACTTCGAAAGGCTCACCGGGTGGAAGTACCGCACGTTCACGCCCCGCTGCGCCCGCTCGGCCGAGCGGGTGATCTGCGTGTCCGAGCACACGCGCGGGGACCTCTGCGAGCGATACGGCGTCGACCCGGAGCGAACGCGCACGATCCATTCCGCGCCGTGCCTGGAGATCGGCGACGCGCCGCTTCCGCCAGGCCGGTACCTGCTCGCGGTGGGAGACCTGCGCCGCAAGAAGAACCTGGTGCGCCTCGTCCGCGCCTTCGCACGGCTGCGCGCCGACGGCCTGCCGCACCGGCTGGTGCTCGCGGGGCTCGACGCGGGAGAGGGTGCAGCCATCCGCGGCGCGGCGGCGGGCGCTCCCGTGGAGCTCACGGGCTACGTGGATGACTCCAGCCTCGACGCGCTGATGCGCGGCGCCGACCTGCTGGTCTATCCCAGCCTCTACGAGGGCTTCGGCCTGGTGATAGTGGAGGCCATGGCGCGCGGCTGTCCCGTGGCGGCCGCGCGCGCCACCGCGCTCCCGGAGGCGGCAGCGGGCGCGGCGGCGCTCTTCGACCCGCTCGACGAGGGCGACATGGCGGCCACGATCCGCGGCGTGCTCGAGGACCCCGAGCGCCGCGCCGGCCTGGTCGAGCGCGGCCGCGTGAGGGCGGCGCGGCTGTCCTGGGACCGCACCGCCGAGCTGACGGCCGCCGTCTACCGCGAGCTCCTGTGAAGGGCTCGCACATATCCTCTTCGGGATGAGCACCTCAACCGACCCGCTCGCCGGAGTCGACTGGCTGGCCCTCTGCCGGCGAGCCGCGCAGGGCGCCGAGCGGGTGCTCGAGCGCTACCCCGGGTCCGCCGATCGGACCGCCACGGCCGGCCAGGGCATGGGGGGAGACATGGCGCTCGTGATCGACCGCGAGGTGGAGGACGCCGTCTTCCACGAGCTCGAACAGCTCCGGGTGCCGCTCACCGCGGTGTCGGAGGAGCGCGGCCAGGTCGAGATCGCCGGCGGCGGCCCGGCGCACGTGGTGATCGACCCGATCGACGGCTCGCGCAACGCAAAGCGCGGCATCCCTGCGTTTGCCCTCTCGATCGCCGTGGCCGGCGGCCCGACGATGGGGCACGTGGAGCTCGGCTACATCCACGACTTCAGCCATCGCCAGGACTGGTGGGCACAGCGGGGCAAGGGCGCCTTCCTCGACGGCGAGCGCGTGACTCCGCTCGCCAGCGAGGGGCAGCTCGAGATGGTAGGCCTCGAGACGGTGCATCCCACGCTGATCGAGCGCTACGCGGACGCCCTCACCGCCACCGGCGCCTCGCGGCTGCGCGGCATCGGGTCGATAGCGCTCTCGCTCTGCTACGTGGCCGCGGGCCGCTTCGACGGCATGCTCACCCTGGGAGACACCCGCTCGGTGGACTGCGCCGCGGGGCAGCTGATCGTCCGCGAGGCCGGAGGGGCGGTGGCGTTCCCCGAGGCGGGCGAGGACCCGCTCGACGCGGCGCTCGACCTGGGGGTGCGCTACCGGGTCTTCGCCGCCGCCACACCCGCGCTGCTGGAGCGCCTGCTGGAGATCGGCGCCTGAAGCCGCGCCGCGATGGACACGGCGATCCTACTGATCAGCGCCGACCGCGCAGACTGCCTCGAGCATTCGCTGCCCCTCGCACTCGCTCAGGAAGGTGCCGAGGTGACAGTGATAGACAACGCCTCGAGCGACGCCACCGGGCAGCTCGCAAGGGACGCCGGGGCGCGCCACCTCCGCCTTCCGGAGCGCCAGAGTTGGGCGGCGGCAAACAACCGCGGCATCGAGGCCACGCAGGGGGAGGCCGTCCTCCTGCTGAACGCGGACTGCTTCCTTCATCCAGAGTTCCTGGCCACTGCCGGGCCTCGGCTGGGCGGTGAGCGCGTTGGCTCTCTCACTCCCAAGCTCCTGCGCACGGCGGGCCCGCTGCCCGCCCAGCGCCTCGACGCCATCGACTGCATCGGCATGTCGGTGGATCGCCGGCGCAAGAACACGCTGCTCGGCCACGGCAGGCCCGCGCTCGCCTACGACGAGCCGGGGCCGGCGTTCGGCCCCGACGGCGCGGCGGCGCTGACGCGGCGGGAGATGCTCGAGGATTGCGCGATCGAGGGCCAGGTGCTCGATGAGGCCCTCGAGAAGTGGGCCTCGGACGTGGACCTGATCTGGCGGGGACACGTGCTCGGCTGGCGCTCGGAGTACGAGCCGCGGGCGCTCGGGTGGCACATCCGCTCCTACGGGCCGTCCACCCGCTCGACGGTCCCCGAGCGCGACAGGCGCGTGCAGTTTCGCAACCGCTATCTGATGATGGCCACCAACGACACGCCCGCCGGCCTGCGCCGCGACCTCCCACGGATCCTGCCCTACGAGGTGCTCGCCCTTGGCTACGTGCTGCTTCGGGAGCGCCACTTGCTACGCGGGTACGGCGAGGCGATGCGGCTGCTGCCGCGGGCAAGGCGCCGGCGCCGGCTGCTGGAGGAGAAATTGCATGGGCGCGGGCGGTCCGAGGTGCCATTCGGACTGGAGCCAGCCCCGTGATCTGCGCCGTGATCGCCACGCGCGACCGCGCGCAGCGCCTCGAGGCGCTGCTGCGAAGCCTCGCCGCCCAGGAGGGCCCCCGGATGGAGGTGGTGGTTGTGGACGACGGGTCCACGGACTCCACGCCCGAGTTGCTCGAGCGTGGCGTCGACAGGCTCGACTTCCGTGCGCTGCGCCACGATCCGGCGCGTGGCCCTGCCGCCGCCCGCAACGCCGGCTGGAGTGCGGCGCACTGCGGCCTGGTCGCCTTCCTGGACGACGACGTCGTGGCAGAGCCCGGCTGGGCGCAGGCGCTCCTCGACGCCCACCGCCGCGAGCCGGCAGCGGTGATCCAGGGCCGCACCGACCCGGACGCAGACGAGCTGGGAAGAGCAGGCGTCTACCGTCGCACGCGCGCGGTGACGGGCCCCGACCCCGCCTACCCGGCGTGCAACATCGCATACCCGCGCGAACTGCTCGAGCGCCTGGGTGGCTTCCACGAGGGATTTCGCCGCCCCTCGGGCGAGGACACCGACCTGGCATGGCGAGCCCGGGCGGCCGGTGCGCCAACGGTGTACGAGGATGCCGCGCGCGTGAGGCACGCCGTCTATGCCGGGGGGCTGGCCGGGCTGATCGCCGACGCCGCGCGCTGGGAGGACACGGTGCTCGCGCTCAAGCGAAACCCCGGGCTTCGCGGTTCCTACCGCCATCGCCTCTTCTGGCAGGAGAGCCATGAGTTGCTGCTGGCGGCAATCGCGGGCGCGGGGCTGGCGCGCCGCACCCATGGGCTGTCGCTCGCGCTGGTGGCTCCGTACGCCCGCCACTACGTCGCCCATCACCGCCGCGGAGCCGGGGGACTCGCCGCGCTTCCGGGATATGCCGTGGCGGACGCCGCCGAGATGCTCGCGCTGTTGCGGGGAAGCGTTCGCTACCGGACCTTCGTTCTTTGAGCCCCGGCGCGTGGCTGTACGCGAATGCCGAGGTCGCCCGCGCCCACCACGGTAGGCGGTCCACGGGGCTGATTCTCTAGGCTGGCCCCCATGGCCACGAGCGCCCCAGCGGCGGGCAAAGCCGCGTCGGCGAGCCCCGACGGACGCACCCAGATCTTCGACATCGGGATCCAGACGGCGCCGCCGGCCGAGCTGCTGCGCCGAATCCTCGGGCTCGTCGAGGAGGGCGGGCGCCACCGCGTCAGCTACGTGAACGCGCACGTGCTCAACCAGTCCCTGGCAAGCCCGGAGCTTCGCAACGCCCTCCAGAGCTCCGACCTCGTGTACTGCGACGGCTACGGGGTGCGCCTGGCGGCGAGGCTGATCGGCCTGCCGGTCCCACACCGGATGACGGGCGCGGACTGGATCTGGGGGGTCGCCGCCCTGTGCCAGGAGCGGGGGCGCTCGATCTACCTGCTGGGCTCCGATCCCGGCTCCTCCTCGGACGCCGCCGCTGCCCTGCGGCGCTGGTACCCGCGCCTGCGAGTGCTAGGCACCCACCACGGCTACTTCGACCCCGGCAGCGAGCACTCCGAGCGCGTGCTCGAGCACATCGCCGAGCTCCGGCCCGACATCGTGCTCGTGGGCATGGGCACCCCCCAGCAGGAGCTGTGGGTGGACCACAACCTGGACCGCCTCGAGGCGCCTGTGGTGTGGACCGTCGGGGCCCTCTTCGACTACCTCTCGGGCCGCACGCCCCGGGCCCCGCACCTGATAGCCGACAACGGCTTCGAGTGGATCTTCCGGCTGGCGGTGGAGCCACGCCGGATGTGGCGGCGCTACCTGCTGGGGAACCCGGCGTTCCTGTACCGGGTGCTCGAGGAGCGCCGCCGGCTGCTGGGCCACCGCCGCAACGGATGACCGCAGCGGCCGTCCGTCTCACCCGGAGCCGGCCCACCGGCCCGACGATCGCCGCCGGCATCCTCCTCGTTGCCGGCTGGCTCGGCGTGGAGGCCCACAGCGGTCACGTGCTCGAGGCGGTGCCGGACACGGTACGCGCGGGCATCCCGGCGGTGGCGCTCTTCGCCATTGCGGGATATCCCGTCGCGCGGCTGACGCTGCCCGAGCGAATGCTCCCCCACCTTGCGCTCATGGTCCTGCCACTTGGGGCCGTCTCCTCGAGCCTCGCGCTCACCTTCCTCGGCATCGCGCGGGTGCCCTTCGAGGCAAGCCTCGCGCTTGTGATCGCCGCCGCCGCGGCCGCCACCGTGGCGGCGCGCCTGCGGCTCGGTCCCTGCCGGCCGCGCCCGCAGGATCGTGAGGCGGCGGGGTCGCCCGCGCTGCGCCTTGCGTGGCCCGCGTATCTGGCGGCGCTACTCGTGGCGCTCACGCTTTTGCCCGCCTTTCGCGAGGGCAGCGTGGCCGTCCTCGGCCAGAACCCGGACGCCCATCTGGTCACCGGCGCCGCCGAGGTGGTGCGCGTGGGCCCGCCGACACACGTGGACCCCGGCCTGCCGATCGATCGGGTCTCTCCGCTGTGGAGATCGAAGTACCCGATCTTCTACAGCCTCGCGGCGGTCTCCTCGCTCTCGGGGCTCGACCCGATCCGGGTCTTCCCCGTTCTCTCCGGGATCCTCATGGCGATGTTCGCCGTGGGGGCGTTCGTGCTCGCCTTCTATGTCTTTGGCGCCGGGGCGGTGGCGGCGCTGGCGACGATGGGCCTGGCGCCGCTCGACCGGGTGGTCACCTACGTGACCGTGCACCCCTATTACAACCAGCTCTGGGGCACGTTCGCCCTGCCCTTCATCCTCGCCTTCGGCTTCCTGCTCCTGCGCGAGCCGAGCCGGCGGTGGGCGGTCCTGTTTGTGCTGTTCTCGGCGATCGGGGTCTTCGCCTATCCGCTCATGCTGCCCTTCCCGGGGGTGGCCATAGGGGTGACCGCCCTCTTTGAGTGGCGCCGGCGCCGGGCCGCCGGGGAGTCGGTGCCGCGGCTTCCCCGGCCGCAGCTCCCCAGCGGGCGCGCCCGGCGGGTGCTCGTCATCGCCGCGTCGGTCCCCGTGGCGCTGCTGCTCCTCATACTCGGCCTCGGCGTGCTCGAGAAGGGGCTGAAGGCCTTCCAGGCGATGCTGCCCACCTCGAGCCTCGCGGGCTGGCGCGGCGACTCGCCCGACTACCGCTTCACCCACTACTTCGGCGTGCCCGACGTGCCCGTGCTGGGCGTGCTCGGCGTGGCGGCCGTCGGTGCCGCCTTCGCCGCAGGTCTCAAGCCCCTCCGGCGCGCGGAGCGGGCGGGACTGATCGCCATGGTGGTGGGCGCGCTGGTGATGGCGCTCAGCTTCAAGCTGCGCACCTTCGGCGAGTACTTCCTCTTCAAAACTTTGGCGTTCCTCGGGCCGATGGTGGCGATCGTCGCGGTGGTGGGTCTCGCCCGGCTGGCCAAGGAGCCGAGCCGCAGGCTCGCGGCCATCGGCGCCGGCGGCCTCGCCGTGCTCACGCTGGCGTTCCTCGCCGGCACACGCCACGAGATCGAGCCGTTCCCGATGCAGGTGCCGCCTGAGATCTTCGCCCTGCGCGACTGGCCCGAGGAGCTTCCGGCCCGCGCCAGCATCCGCCTGGACATCCCGCCCACCGGGGAGCAGCTCTGGGTCTCGTACATGCTCCACGAGCGCCCGCTCTCCTCGCTCGTGCCGGTGGTGGGCACGAGCTACCCGGCGATCCCCTACAGCCGCAAGGCCGACTACGTGCTCGTGGCGCGGGAGATCCCCAAGCCGGCAGACGCCCGCGGGCGCCCCCTGCTCCGGAATGAGGGCTACCGGCTCTACAGGATGCGGCCGATCAGCGGGGAGGACCGCTCCTCGCGAAAGCGGATCCAGCCGGTGCTCGGCAGCGGTGGCGGGGCGTGAGCTCCGACGCTCCGCGCGCCTCGCTCTTTGGGGCGCATGACACCCGCTCGGTGCCGGCTCGCCTGGCGAGCCTGGCGGGCCAGGCGCTCGCGCTGGCCTCGCTTCCCCCCGCGGTGATCGGCTTCTACCTGCGAGCGCTGCGCCTTGGGCGCCGCAGCGGCGACACCGTGAGCCTGGCGATTGCGGCGCGCCCCCGCGACCTCGGCGAGTTGCTGCGGGCAGCGCGTGCGTCGACCACGGTGGCAGAGGTGGGCACGGGCACCGGGTGGACGGCGATCGTGCTGGCGCTCGCGCGGCCGGACCGCCACGTGCACAGCTTCGACGTCAACGAGCACGAGCAGCGCGCCCGGTACCTCGACCTGGTGCCGGCGACGGTGCGCTCCCGACTCCACCTCGCAATCCGGGACGGCCAGGACGGTCCTCCGCCAGAGCTACCCCCGCTCGACTTCCTCTTCATCGACTCATCGCACGAGCGGGAGGAGACGGTCACGACCTTCCGGCTCTGGAGCGAGCGGCTCCGCCCCGGCGCCCTCGCGGCGTTGCACGACTACTGCGACGAGCAATATCCCGGCGTTCGCCAGGCGGTGGCCCAGCTCGGCCTGACGGGTGAGGAGCGGGCGGGGATGTTCCTATGGCGCAAGGGGCCGGGCGGGTAGGAGGCGCGGCTGCGCCCCGCCGGCACCGAACCCGTCAGGCTTGGGTGAGGCCGGTGGGGCGGCTTCGTCGCCGCCTGTCAGGTCGTCGCCCCTGTCAGGTCGCCGGCGCGCCGTCGGCCGCGCTTCGCAGCTGGGCGAGGTCGAGCTTGCGCATGCCTAGCATCGCCTGCATCGCGCGCTCGGCGCGCTTCGGGTCCGGGTCGGCGAAGAGCTCCCCCATCCCGGTCGGCACCACCTGCCAGGACAGGCCGTACCTGTCCTTGAGCCAGCCGCACGGCCCTTCCTCCCCGCCCTCGGACAGCCGCTCCCAGTAGTAGTCGACCTCGTCCTGGTCCTCGCAGTGGATCTGGAAGGAGACGGCCTCGTCGAAGGTGAACTGGGGGCCGCCGTTGATGCCGACGAAGCGCTGGCCGTCAAGCTCGAACTCCACGGTCATCACCGTCCCGGCCGGTCGCGGCCCGGCCTCGGTGTAGCGGGCCACGTTCACAACTCGCGAGTTCTTGAAGACGGAGGTGTAGAAGCTCGCGGCCTCCTCGGCCTCGGTGTCGAACCACAGGTTCGGGGTGATCTTCTGCTGCATGGCACTGGCTCCTCTCGTACGGCGGGACGGAGTCCGCAACGGATACTGCACCTGTAGACCGCCGCATGAGGAGAAACTCATCGCGTCAAGCGCGCTTGCGTCCGAGAGCGACCAACGGTGCGCCGACCAGCATCATGCCTGTCGCGCTGATCCACGCCGTCGTGGTGGCGCCCCCGCCGAAGGCAGCCACGATGAGCAACGCCGCGCCCATGATCGCGAGGAAGATCCCGGCCGCCTGCAGCGTGCTGCTCACCGCTTGCTGGCCGAAGGCGTGGCGCCACCAGGCCGCTAGCGCGGCCAGTGCCGCGACAAGTAGCAGCAGGCTGATATACGCGTAGCCGTCGGTGGCCTCGATGACCACCGCCGCGACGAGCGCGGCCGCCAGGGCCAGGTCTCGGGCCGCCTCGGAGGGTCCGTCAAGGACGCCCTGGTCGTCGACGGGGTCGCCCAGCACCGGGTCCGGCTCGCGCCAGGCAAGCACCGCGGTCGGTAGGAAGACCGCCCACAGGAACCCCCAGACCAGGAGGCCGACGAGCGCAACGTCGCCAAGGAAGTGCCCCGTGTGGATGCTGGTGAAGCCGTCACCACGAGACTGGCGCTCCGCGTCAGGCAGGGTCAGCGCGAGGACCGCGAGGGAGGCGACCATCACCGCCAAGAAAAGCGGGTAGGCATACCGGAAGGCGGAGCTCAGCTCCTGGCGGTCGCGCTCGTCCAGGCTGGGCCGGTCGATCGCGGCGAGCCGCCGCGTTCCTCGACGCAACATCCCGAACACGAGGAACAACGCGATTACGGCGACGATCGGCGGACCGAAGCCCTCGAGACCCAGCTCCTCCCCCCAGCCGGCCAGCGCGCCGCTTGCCAGCAGCAGCAGCACGTAGAAGACGACCCACCGCCGGCGGCTGGCACGGCTCAGCGGCGTGATCGCCTCCCGCCAGCTGATCCACTGCGGGGAGCCCTCGGGTGCTCCGCGTATCCGTCCCACCGCTGCGTCTGTCATCGGGTCTCCTGTCACGCGCTCTTGCTGTACACCTGCTCGGACATGGGCGCGAATGGCTCGCGGGCGAAGATCGCCTCGATCGGCAACTCGAAGAACTCGGCCATCCGAAAGGCCATCTCGAGGCTCGGGCTGTAGTCGCCGCGCTCCAGGTAGCCGATCGTCTGGTAGTTGACGCCGATCGCGTCGGCCAGCTGCTGGCGACTCAGGCCCCGCTCGGCCCGCAGCACGGCCAGCCGGTTGTGCAGCCGCGCCTCCTCGGTTGCCGGCCTACGGCCCATGTTCTATTTATACAACAGAAAGTGGTATGCCAAACATCTGGCGGGGGCGCGGTCGAGCTTGCGCTCCGACGGTTCGCCTCTCGGGGAGTGGCGGCTGGAGTGGCGTGCCCGCGTCGTCCGTCGGCGCGGCCGCTCAGGCGGTCGCCGCCCTGACCGCCGGCGGACCGTCGTAGATCTTGGCTCGTGGGTCCTCCGTGTTTGCCTCCCGCACGGCTTCGACGTCGCCGTGGAAGTCGCCCTTGCCGGTCGGGTCGGTCATCGCGAGCGACCCGAGCTCGAAGAGGCACAGTGCCACGTGCGGGACCCACTGGTCGGTCCTCTTCTTGTACTGGCCCGTGACGAAGGGGGTGGCGGCGAGCGCGAGCGCTCCGATGGCATCGATCGCCAGGTGGATCTTGAACGGGATTGCCTTGACCAGGCCGAGCGGGTAGTCGGTCACCGTGCTGTAGCCGGTGTGGATCGCAGCGGCGATCCGGATCTGGCCGGCGGATCGGGTTCCGTCGATCCCGGCCAGCTTGGGAAAGGCGGTCAACAGGGTGGCGCCGACGGTGTAGTCGGTGGCGCCGTGGAGCGTCGAGTCGATCGGCCTCGGGGGGAATGGCATCGCTGCTCCTTTCAGGGCTTCAGGACGACCTTCACGCACTCGTCCTGCTTGTGCTTGAAGGTCTCGAAGGCTTCGGGTGCCATGTCGAGCCCCAGGCGGTGGGTGACCACGAAGCTGGGGTCTATGTCGCCGTTCTTGATGCGCTCGTACAAGGGCTTGAGGTAGGCCTGCACGTGTGCCTGGCCGGCTCGCAGCTGCAGACCCTTGTTCATGAACGCGCCCGACGGGAACTTGTCGAGGAGCCCGCCGTACACGCCGATCACGGAGACGATGCCGCCTGGGCGACAGGCCAGGATCGCGTCGCGCAGGGCGTGCCCGCGGTCGGACTCCGCTCTGGTGGCCTGCTTCATCCGATCGAGGGCGTGTAGAGCCCCGTGCCCATGCACCGCCTCCATGCCCACGGCGTCGATCACCGCGTCGGGACCACGGCCGCCGGTCATCTCCTTGAGCTGCTCGACTATGTCGGGGTCCTTCGAGAAGTCGATGACCTCGGTGGCGCCGGCCTTGTTGAGGGCCATCTGCAGCCGGTAGTCGTACTGGTCGATGGCGATGACCCGCTCGGCACCGAGCATGACCGCGCTGGCGACCGCGAACAGGCCAACCGGCCCGGCGCCGAAGACGGCGATCACCTCGCCGCCCTTGATGTCGCACAGGTCCGCGCCGAAGTAGCCCGTCGGGAAGATGTCCGACAGGAACAGGACCTGCTCATCGCTCAGGTCGTCCTCCACCTTGATCGGCCCGATGTCGGCATAGGGCACGCGCGCGTACTCGGCCTGGCCCCCGGCGTAGCCGCCGGTGATGTGCGAGTAGCCGAAGATGCCGCAGGTGGAGTGGCCGAACATCTTCTCGGCGATCCCCGAGTTCGGGTTCGAGTTCTCGCACGCCGAGTAGAGCTCGTGCTTGCAGGACCAGCAGTCGCCACAGGAGATCGGGAACGGGACCACGACTCGATCCCCTTCCTTCAGGTTGTGAACTCCCTTCCCGGTCTCCACGATCTCGCCCATGAACTCATGGCCGATGATGTCGCCACGCTTCATCGTCGGGATATAGCCGTCGTAGAGGTGAAGGTCAGATCCGCAGATCGCCGTCGAGCTGATCTTCACGATCGCGTCGCGGTCGTTGAGGATCTTCGGGTCCGGGACGTTCTCGACCTGCACCGTGTTGCGGCCCGACCAGACATTCGCGCGCATCAGACTCCCGCCTTCTCGATCTCGGACTGCTCGACCGGCTGCGCCGGACGCTGCTTCAGCTTGCGCTCTGCCCGCTCGCCCTCGGGCGTTGCCTCGGAGCGTGCGATGACGCCCGTCTCGACGTGCTGCTTGAAGCGACGCAGGTCGTCCATGACCTTCGCCCGTGGCTCCGACCCGACGAGCGCCTGGGCGGTCCTCCTGAGCTTGCGGATCAGCGAGCTGCGCTTCAGGTCGACGTGGATCTCGGTCCCCCGGTCACCGGGGGCGTCGACGAACCTAACCGCGGCGTCGACGGCGGCGATGTACTTCGGCCGGTACTCCGAGCTCCCCCAGAGCCGTTGGACCTCCTCACGCGGCCGGTTTACCGTGATGGCTCCTTTGCTACTCATGCCTGATCTCCTTGGGCGGCGGGTGCATGGCAGTACGGTTCCCGGAGGCGCACGGTGGAAACTGGGCGATTTGCTTGATCTCCCCTGGCGATCGCCGCCACGACCGCGTCCGCGGTTCGCTCAGGCCGGGCGTCGGGGGCTCAGGCCCGTCTTTCGGCCCGTCACGAGCGCCTGCTTGTTGAAGACCCCCGGAAGACCGCCGGCGAACCCGCCTGGGGTGTAGTACCACTGGTCGAAGGCCTGCTTGCGAGAGAGGTTGAACAGCGTCGGGTAGAGCAGCGGCAGCGCCGGCACCTCACGGGCCACGATCTGCTGCATGCGGGCAAACAGCCTCCGCCGCTCGGCGACCGCGGAGGTCGCGAGGTGCAGCTCGGCGAGCCGGTCGAACTCGCCGTCCACCCACCCCTGCGCCCCCTGAAGCCGCCCCTTCACGCGTGAGGAATAGAAGGTCCGCATCGTGTCCGGGTCCGCGTTGGGCGCGCTGCCGCCAGGGCCCGGGTAGAGGCTGAGCGCGATGTCATCCGCGCCCTTCCGCAGCCGGCCGAACAGCGTCGGCAGGTCGACCGCCTGGGGGCGAAGCTCCACGCCCACCGCCCGCAGCGAGCCCACGAGCAGATCGAGGAACGGCGGCACCGGCGAGTTGCCCGGGAGCAGGCGGAAGCTGAGGCGCTCCCCGCCGGGGCCCCGGCGGGGGCCGCCGTCGCGCGGGCGCCTGTACCCAGCTTCCTCGAGCAGTCGCTCAGCGGCGGGAGAATCGAAGGCGTACTGCTCAACCGGCGCGTGGAAGGGGTGCCCGGGAGGAAGGAAGCCGGGGTTGCCGGGCTGTCCGTTGCCATCCAGCAGGCGCCTCACGATGGCGCCGCGGTCGATCGCCATCCCGCAGGCCCGGCGAAAGCGCACGTCGGCCGGCGCACCGCCCCGTGCGAGGTTCCAGATCAAGGGGAAGGCAAAGCTCCCGGCGCTCTCGAGCACCCCGTAGGAGCCATCTGAGCGAAAGCCCCGCCAGCACGTCGTTGCCGGCTCCCTCCAGCCGGGTGTCCGCGGAGTCGATCTCGCCGGCCCGCAGCGCACTCAGCACGTCATCGACCGGGCGCAGCTCGATCCGCCGCACCCACGGCGCGCCGAGGAAGTAGCCCTTGCGGGCCGTGAAGAGCAACGCTCCCTCCCCTGGCGAGAACGAGCGCAGGCGATAGGGCCCCACCCGACGAGCACGCTCGGATCCTGTGCCTTGGGGCGTCGCGGATGGAAGACCAGACATGTCGCGGGATGATCGGCACCGCACCCACCACCGACTCGATGAAGGTGACCGCCGGCCGCTCGAGATGGCTCGACCGTCCCCCGACCGCGCGCCATGGCGCGCCCTTAACGCCGAAGGGCTTTGCCACGACGAGCGGGCCGAGCGGCTGCCGCGCGAAGTAGTCGAAGGTGAACGCGACGTCCTGGCGGTAAGGGGTCGCCCGTCCTGCCACCGGATGCCCTCGCGCAGCTCGAACGTGTAGGTCAGTCCGTTCGCGGACCTCCGAGCGCGCCTGGCGAGCCACGGCAGCATCCGACCCGTGGAGTCCTTCCACATCAGGGTGTCCTAGAGGAGGCTCATCTGCTCGTAGCCAGGGCCCGCGATGTACGCAAAGGGGACGGGAAGGCGAACGACTCGCCCGCCAGGCGCACCGTCCGGCGATCGGGCGCCGGGGGAATCATCCGCCATGTCATCCGGCGGCTCGAGGGCGCGCAGCTCCTTCACCTGCGCGCCCACCTCGGGCACGATCGTCCCCTGTGCCAGCTTGCCGAACTCCCTGGGACTTGGGAGCTGTCCGCCTGCCAGCAGCTTGCCGGAGGCCGCCCCGATCTTCTGGGTGTGGCGCTTGCAGAAGGCGTTCGCCTTCTTCACAAGCTCACCATTGTTGAGCGCGTCGTCATCCCCACCGCATCCGGTCACGCTCAGTGTGCCGGCGACCGCCAGCGCGCACCAGCCCTGGTCGCCTCCCGTGAAGCCACGCCAACTGCCCTCCCTCGATGGCGGACCCTGGCGAGAGCCTAGCCCTGCGGGGCAATAAGTGGCGAACCCCCAGTTTGCGCTAACCGGCCGTGCGCGTGAGGTTGCTCGCCGGCTCGCGGTGGCCGGCGCAGCGGGCGGCGCGGCGGCGGGCATGCGGTCCGCCCTTGACGAGGCCGAGGCCCCAGCCGAGGATCGACCACGCGGGCCAGAAGTAACCGCCTCCGCTGAGCGCCCACACGACCACGAGCGCGACATTGACGACGACGTAGACCGCGACCTCGCGCGAAAGCCGGGGTAGAGGAGCCCGGGCCCCGCGGCCTGCGGCCGTGGTCTCGGGATCGACCCTGCCGGGATTGCCCTTGCCATCGGCCGGTAGGTCCGCCGTCAGCGCGGCGAGCTCGCCGCGGGTGCGAGCGGCATGGGCGCCGTCGATGCGAGCGTCGAGCTCCTCGAGCGTCAGCCGGCCCTCGGCTGCGTGCCCTGAGAGCAGATCGACTACTCGCTCGCGCTCTCGATCGGAGACTCGCAAGCTCGCCTCGGGCCCCTCGGGAGGAGACCCACCTTGGTTGGCATCCAGCAACATGATCCTAAGCATACCATACTGTTCAGACTAATGTCGAGGCGCACATCGCCACGAATGTGATGGGCGGGTTCTTGGGGCGGGGCTCACCGCGAGCGAGCCGAGGCCTGGTGACCTGGCCGCCGAGCTGTTGGGCAGCCGTGGTGCTCGCGGTGGCTAATGGGAACCCCCTTATGGGCCGATATTCCGGGGAATGGAGTCATCCGAGCGCCCAGCACCGCCCACTGGTCCACGCCGTCGGACCGCTTCCGCCTTCCCCCTCTGACGCTCAGCCGCCGCTTTGGCATCGTCGTGCTGCTGGTCGTGCCGCTCGTCGCCGCCGTATGCGTCGTGGGCGCAACCGGCGTGCGAGGCATGAATCGCGAGATCGAAGGCCTCTACGAGAACCAGTACAGGCAGACACTGGCCTACTCGCAGCTGAGGCGAAGCCTAGGCGCCGCGGAAACAGCCACGCTGCGCCTGATACACGCCAACAGCTGCGCCTGCAGGAGGAGCTCAAGGCAAGCCTCCACCGCCGGGTGCTGCCGGCGGTCGATCTCTCGCTGCGCGGCCTACGATCGACGGCTGACCCATCCCGAGGAGGACGAGGCGCGTGACTTCCGGAAGCTCACGGCCGGCTGGCGAAGCTTCGAAGAAGTCCTTCGCAGTGACGCATTCGACCTGAGCCGGCTGACCGGGGACTTCCAAGCCGAGGACGATCGCCTGGCCGTCCGGGTCACGGCGCTGCTTGACGGGTTGCTGGGGGAGGCGGACCGGCTCATGAGGGGAGAGGCCACCGAGGCGCGTGAGCACCGCGATCAAGCCGAGAGGCAGTACCGCAGCACGCTTGGCCTTCTGCTCGGCGCTTCAGTGCTCGCTCTACTGGGAACGCTCGCGGTCATCGCCTGGCTGATCCCCGGGGTGGTGCCGCGGGCCCGCGACTATTCTCGCTTTGCTTCCGAGGTTGCCGAAGGGAGAACCGGGGCGCGGGTCGAGCCTGACGGGGGCGACGAGCCGACCGAGCTCGGGGAGCGGTTTGAACGAAATGGTCTCTCACCGCGAGAGCGAGCAGCGGCGGATCGACCAGCAGGCCGAGTTCAGCGAGGCGATGCAGATCACCGAGAGCGAGCGCGAGGCCTATGAGCTGCTCAAGCGACACCTCGAGCGCTCTGTCGCGGCCGCGGAGATGACCGTCCTTTCTCGCAACAACAGCGCCGACCGCCTGGAGCCACGGACCCCTCCCGGCGAAGCGCTCGCAGCGAGGCTCCAGGACGCGAAGCCACGCAGCTGCATGGCGGTGCGCACCGGCGAGCAGCAAAGCCACGGCAATGGTCGCGAGCCGCTGCTCGAGTGCGAGGTCTGTGGCAAGCTCGGTCCCTCGGCATGCCAGCCGCTGCTGGTCGGGGGCGAGGTGATGGGCTCGGTGCTCGCGTTGCCTCAGCGCTCCCTCGACGCCGAGGAGCGCGAGGCCATGCGGGTCTCGGTGGCGCAGGCCGCACCGATACTCGCGAACCTGCGCAACCTGGCGATCGCCGAGCAGCGTGCCGGGACCGATGAGCTGACCGGGCTTGCCAACCAGCGCGCGGCCGGCGATGCCGTCAAGCGCCTCGTCGCGGACGCCGTAAAGTCAGGCCAGCCACTCGGGGCGATCGTGCTCGACCTCGACCACTTCAAGCAGGTCAACGACGTGTTCGGCCACGCGGCGGGCGACGAGGTGCTCGCCGCGGTCGGCGTCGCGCTTCGCACGACCATCCACGAGACCGACTTCTGCGCTCGCTGGGGTGGGGAGGAGTTTCTCGTCCTCCTGCCCCAAACCGATGCGGAGGGGACGCAGACGGCAGCCGAGAACATCCGTGCCGCCATCGGCAGGATCACCGTGCCGGCCGTGCAACGACCGATCAGCGCGAGCCTGGGCGTGGCGGCGCTGCCGCTCCACGCCGTCGACGCTGCCGCGCTTGTCCGCTGCGCCCGACCGAGCGCTCTACACCGCCAAGGCGGCTGGACGCAACCGCGTCGAGATGGTCGAGGCGCACGAGCGAAACGGCGCCAAGGCCTCTGAGAGCAGTACGATCTGAGTCCCTCTTGTGAAGATGGGACGTACGGACAAGAAGCCCGCGGCAGACCGAGTTGGAACCCGTCCGCGCGAGTCTTGGTGGGCATATGCCTATCTCGCCGCCGTGCTCTTCCTTGTGGTCGGTTTCCTAGGGGCTGCGGCATTCAACCCCGACAATGGGTCACTGCTCCGCAATGAGACGCTGTGGACGGCGTTCGGCCTCGCGGCGTACCTGGGCTTGGCAGTGATCCTCCTTCTCGTGCTGATCGCGACCGGCCGCTTGGCTCTCCGGCTTGCTCGTCGCATCCGACAGTCACAAGAATCCGCCCTGTAGCGCCAGAGCAAGCACCAAACTCCCTGGTACTACCCTGTCGCACGTGGAGGTCGGGGTACCCGAGCTGCGCAACAACACCGGTGCGGTGATCGCCGCGGTCGAGTCAGGGCAGGCGCGTCACCCTTACCGTTCGCGGCCATCCTGTGGCGGACATCGTCCCCCACGGCCGCAGGACCCGCTGGCTTGATGGCGACCGTCTTGCGACCGAGCTCACGGCCCGGGCAGCCGATGCGGCCTTGGCCGACGACCTCGCGGCGCTCGCTGGTCAGACCATCGACGAGCTGTGAGCGCCCTCGCCGCGAGACTGCTCGACACGTCGGTCTTCATCGCAAGCGAAGGTGGGCGCACCCTCGGGACGCTGCCAGGGCGCGTCGCGGTCTCCGTGGTTACGATCGGCGAGCTCCAGCTCGGGGTACTCGCCACAGCCGACCCCGACACTCGTGCCCGCCGGGCGGACACACTCGCGCTCGCGCGAACCGCCGATCCGCTGCGATCAGCGAAGCCGTCATGGTCTCCTGGGCGCGGCTCGTCAACGACTGTCGCGCCGGGCATTCACCGCACCGTCAAGCTCACGGATGCACTCATCGCCGCCACGGCCGTCGAACACGGGCCTGCCCGTGGTCACGCAGGACGACGACTTCGCCGTCATCGCGCGCGCATCCTCCACTTACCGTCAGCTCCGTATAGCTCCGAGGCTCCCCTGCCGCTCAGGGTCGGCCAGCCGCACTGCGGAGCGGTTCCTGCCGGGCATGCAGCAGCCCCGCTTAAGCGTGAAGCGAGACAAGCGCAGCCGCGAGGCAACGAGCTCGGCGTTGTCGTGCGCCGGCTGTCCATCGGCGAGCACGAGCGTGTCCTCAAGGCCGACACGGATGTCGCGCCCACGTGTTACGGCTGCCTCGATGACCGCCCAGGTGGTCCGACCGACTCCGTGATGGAGCTGCGGGACGTCGATCGCCAGGCGCTCGAGCTCTCCCTCGATGGCCGCCGCCGCGACCGCCTCGTGCGCATCATCTCCTCAACCTGGACCAGAACGCGCAGGCACCGCTCGCCGAGGCCGGAGGCAGCCAGCGTAGTGACGTCGGCCACGGTAGCGAGTCCGGCCTCGACGCCGATCCTGCGCTCGAGCAGTAGGCGGGCGCGTGACCCTGGGGGAAGGAAGCGCTCGCCTCGCTTGGCCGATCACCTGTAGGCGGCGAGGCCATGACCTGCCAGGCGCTCGCGCAACGCGGCGCGCACCGTCGGCCACTCGGGCGCGATCACGCTGTACCACGCCGTGTCTCGCCAGCCGTCCGGCACCTTCATGTGCCTCCGATGGATCCCCTCGAACTGCGCGGGGAGCGCCTCCATGGCGGCGCGAGAGCGCTCGTTGCGCGCGTTCGTCTTCAACTCGACCCGCTCGCAGTCGAGCTCCTCGAAGGCACGGCCGAGCAGGAGAAGCTTCGTCTCGACGTTGGCGCCGGTCCGCCACCACGGCCGCCCGAGCCAGGTCCAGCCGATCTCAAGTCCGCGATGCTCCGGGCGGAGGGCCATGTAGCGCGAGCTGCCGATCGGCGTACCGCTCGCGCGGTCAAGTATCGCGAAGGCACCTTCGGCGCCTTCCTCCGAAGCCGCCAACGCCTCCTCCATCCAGCGGTGAAAGCGGTCACGGGTCTCCGCCGCATTGGGAAAGGCCGTGAGGTACGGCCACACCTCGGGGTCGCGGCCGGCGGCAAAAAGCGCCGCCTCATGGCTGGGCGCCAGTGGCTCGACCACCACGAGCTCGCCCTGCATCCGCCCCGTCAACCCAGGCCATGAATTCATAGGTGGATGATTGCCGACATGGAGCTCACGAAGGCTGCATTGGCCCAGGGCGCTCACGCCGGACATGACTAGCGACAGCCTCGAACCGTCGTGCTTTGGGGCTGGACGGTCCTAGGATTGGCGCCATGGAGGCGATCGATCACCTCGACCTTGTCGTCACATCGCTCCAACGCAGCCTGAGCTTCTATCGCGCTCTGCTCGAACCGCTGGGCTACGTCCACGTCGGTGAGATCGAGGGCGAGCGCGGAGAGCGTGTGATCTACCTCAGCCGCCACGGCGGTGGCGGATCGGTCAGCCTTCGCGAGTGCCAATCGGAGGCCCATCCCACGCCCTACGACCGCTATGCGGTCGGGATTCATCACATCGCCTTCGCGGCAAGCAGCCGCGCCCGTGTCGACGAGCTCGGGGCGCGGCTGCGCGAGCAGGGAGCGGAGATCGAGAGCGGTCCGCTCGAGTACGAGTACACGCCTGGCTACTACGCCGTCTTCCTGCACGACCCGGACGGCATCAAGCTCGAGATCGTCCACCGCCCCGGCGAGCGCGACCTGATGCGTCGCGTCCAGGAGCTCGAAGCCCGCCTCGAGCAGGTCCTACCGGTCGACACCGGGGCCACTGCACCTTCACCCGAGCAGCAGTATCGGTCGAGCAGGTCGTCGGGGCCGTAGTCCTCGCTCAGCCGAGCGCCTCCTCGACCGCCTCGATGACCGCCGCGGCGGTCTTCTCGTATGAGAACCGCGCGAGCTGCGCGCGCCCCCGGCGCGCGAGCTCCTCCCGCAAGACCGGGTTGCGCGCGGCCAGCTCCAGCAGCTCGGCCGTCACGGCCAGGTCGTCGTCCCGGTCCCACAGGACGGCGTGGCCTCCCACCTCGGGCATCGCCCCCGCGGGTCGGGCCACCACGGGAACGCCGAAGTGGAAGGCCTCGAGCAGCGGTAGGGAGAACCCCTCGTGCTCGGACATGGACAGCAGCACGTCCGCGGAGCAGTAGGCGGAGTTCAGATCCGCCTGCGAGAGGCCGCCGGCGATCGTCACGCCCGCTGCTCCCGACCGCTTCGCCACCCCCTCGATCAGCTGGCGGAAGGCGGGCGACAGCGACTCGCCCACGCACAGCAGGCGCGCATCCGGGGCGTGCTCGCGCTGCCATGCGGCGAACGCGCCGATCGCCAGGTCATGGCGCTTGTTGGGCGCCAGGCGACTCACCACGAGCACGAGCGGACCCTCACCAGCGGGCTGATTTCCGCGCTCGGCCAGCCGCGCCGGATCGAAGAGGATGGGCAGCGCCCGCGCCCGGTGAGCCCCGGCGGCGCGCAGCTCGGCCGCGTTGTGGTCCGAGTCGCCCACGGCCACGTCTGCCGCGCGGGCAAACAGCGGCATCTGCGCACGGCCGAGGGCGCACGCCACCGCCACGCCCGCGTGGTGGTTCCACATGTACCGCGGCGGCGTCACGTTGTGGTAGACGAGCAGCTTGCGCTGTGGCAGCTCGAGCGCCGGCATGAGCTGGCCGGAGTAGGCCGAGTAGCGGATCACCAGCAGATCGCCGGGCGCGGGCGCCAGCGCCTTCACCGGCGCGAAGCCGGCGCGCGCGCGCGGGTCGATTGCCACCGCATGGTCGGCCCCGCCGTAGCCCCGCTCGGTGAGCAGGCGCCGCCACAGGAGCGCCTGCACGCTGACCGCGTCGTAGGGCCCCGCGCTCGAGAGGACCTGGTGGACCGCCCTGGGCGTGACCGATGCGAAGGATTCGGCGTCCATGCCTAATGCGTGACCGACGCGGAAGGATT
>JAUJNT010000002.1:68355-190602 GCA_030448005.1 Thermoleophilaceae bacterium | reverse complement strand
CGGCGTCCATGCCTAATGCGTGACTGATGCGAAGGATTCGGCGTCCATGCCTAATGCGTGACTGATGCGAAGGATTCGGCGTCCATGCCTAATCCTTCAGGGTGGGCGGGCCCGGCCGCTCGCGCGCGGCGCGCCCCTCGAGCGCGTCGAGGCGGGCCAGCACGGCGATGTTGAACCGCGTCTGCCGGGCCTCGAGCTCCACGAAGTACTGACGCAGCAGTCGCACGAGGATGCGCTTGAGCGCGGTGACCGGCGCACCCGCGCTGCGAGTGGAGTACACGAACTCGTCCGGGTCGAGGTCGATGACCGCCCACTCGGCCAGCAGCTCGCGGCTGGGCTCGCCGTCGAGGATGGACGCATCGAGCGCTCCGCCTCCGCCCACGCCCTGGTACCCGCCCGCGGCCCGCCGCTCCTTCGCGGCGCGCCGGGCCACCTCGAGGGCCTCGTCCGGATCGGTCATGCGCACGTCAGCCGGCCGGTCACCTCGGCACCGGCTCCTGGGCGCGGCCCGCCACCGTCCAGGTGCCGCGCAGGTCCGCCGTGCCCTCGCCCTCGAGGGTGTGGGGAACCGAGAAGCGCGCCACCCTGTCGAGCAGGCTGCCTACCGGCGCGTCGTGCTCGTGCACTCCGACGGCGACGTCGTATTCGCCTCCCAGGAGCGCGAGGCGGGGGACCTCGAAGGAGAGCTCGACCCGCCCCTCCACCGCACCGAGCGAGGTGTCGGTGCGAAAGCAGCGCTCTCCGCGTACGTCGCGCACCTCGAGCGCTGCCACCGCTCGCTCGGCTGGCACCCGGCAGTCGAGGAAGATCGCCGCCGTCAGGCGCTCGCCCGTGCGGAAGGAGTGCCGGCGCCTGCCCTCGGAGTCGCGCAGCTCGAGCGCGGTTATCTCGAGGTCACCGCGCGCGCTCGAGGGCCGCACGCTCTCCGAGGCGCCCGTCTCCGTGCCGAGCATCCGGTGGTAGAAGAGGAGCCCCTCGGCCACATCGCCGTCGAAGGCCACCCGCCCGCGCTCGAGCACCACCACGCGGCGGCACACCCGCTCGATCGCCGCTGGATCGTGGGAAACCAGGACGAGGGTCGCCCCCGCCTCCATCCGCTCGGAGATGTGCGCGAGGCACTTGCGCTGGAAGGACTCATCGCCCACCGCCAGGATCTCGTCGATCAGCATCACGTGGGCATCGAGGTGCGCGACGATCGAGAACCCCAGGCGCAGGTTCATCCCCGAGCTGTAGCCGCGCACCGGGGCGTCGATGAACTCGCTCAGCTCAGAGAACTCGACGATGCGCTCGATCCGCTCCTCCATCTCCTCCTTTCCGAAGCCGTGCAGGGCGCCGCTCAGGTAGATGTTCTCCCGACCGGTGAAGTCGGCCCCGAAGCCCGCCGCCAGCTCGAGCAGACTCACCACCCGGCCGCCGCACTCCGCGCGCCCGGAGTCGAGCGGCACGATGCCCGCCAGGCAGCGCAGCGTGGAGGTCTTGCCGGCCCCGTTTCGCCCGATCAGGCCGACCGCCTCGCCTGGCTTCACCCGCAGGTCGACGCAGTCGAGCGCCGGCACCCGCGCACGGCCAGGTGCCCCGCGGCGCACCACCAGCTCCTTGAGCGTTCGCCTTCGCTCGCGCATCAGGTCGAACGAGCGACTCGCCTGCTCGAGCACGATCTCACCGGGCCGCAGCCCGCTCATACGATCACCGCGAGGTCGCGCTCCATGCGGCGGAACAGGAACAGCCCGGCCAGCAGCGCGCCCCCGCCGGCGCCGAGCAGGTAGAGCAGCGTCGCGCCCGAGGGCGCGACGCCGAGGAAGAGCACGTCGCGCACCGCCTCGATGAAGGGCGCGACCGGGTTTGCCCACTGCAGCAGGTCGCCCACCCACGGATGCTCGCGGACCCCCGGCATGTCCTCCACGCGCAGGAAGATCGGCGTGATGAAGAACCACGGCAGCAGCGCCGCCCCCAGCACCGGCTCCACGTCCCGGTAGTGAACGTGAAGGACCGACACCACGAGGGAGAGCCCCAGCACCATCGCGAAGAGCAGCACCACGATCAGCGGCAGCAGAGCCAGCGCCGGGTCGAGCGAGGAGCGCACCACCAGCGCCACCGGGGTGACGACCCCCAGCATCACGAGGAAGGTCACGAGCTGCACGGTGGCGATCGAGGCGGGGATCGTCTCCCGCGGGAAGCGCACCTTGCGCACGAGTGCGGCATGCTGGACGATGCTCGGCGCCGCGGACAGCAGCGCCTGCGAGAAGAAGACCCACACGATCAGGCCCACCAGCAGGAACAGCGGATAGTCCTCGATTCCGCCCGCCACCTTGAGCAGCACGGAGAAGACCAGCGCGTAGGCCCCCATCAGCACCAGCGGGTTCACGAAGTACCAGAGGATCCCGAGAGCGGACCCCTTGTACTTCTGCCGCAGCTCTCGGCGCACCATCTGCTCGAAGAGGAAGCGGTAGCGGCGCACTCCGCAAAGAGATTAGGCGGGAAGGACCGCTGCGTGCCCTACAGCTCGAGCGTCAGAGGAGGCGCGCCGGGCTGATCACCAGGCGCCCTTGGCCTTGATCACGGCGGGCACCGTCTTCAGCAGGATGGTCAGGTCGAGGAACACCGACCACCGCTCGAGGTAGAGGAAGTCCAGGCGCACGAGCTCGTCGAAGTCGAGCTCGGAGCGGCCCGACACCTGCCACAGGCCGGTCAGGCCGGGCAGCACGAGGTAGCGCTTGCGATGCCAGTCCTCGAGCCGGTCGTAGTCGCGCTGGGGAAGCGGCCGAGGTCCGACCAGCGACATCTCGCCGCGCAGCACGTTGAAGAGCTGTGGCAGCTCATCGAGGGACCAGCGCCGCAGGAAGGCGCCCACGCGCGTCACCCGCGGGTCCTCGCGGATCTTGAAGATCGCCCCGCCCATCTGGTTCTGGTGCTCGAGCTCCTCCTGCATTGACTCGGCCCCCGGGCGCATCGTGCGGAACTTGAGGCAGGCGAACGGCCGCCCCCCGATGCCCGGGCGCATCGAGTGAAACAGCATCGGCCCGTGCGAGTGGAGCTTGATCGCGAGCGCGATGGCCAGCAGCACGGGCGAGAGCAGCAGTAGCAGGAGGGCCGCGCCGACAATGTCGAAGGCGCGCTTGATCACGAAGTCGACACCCTCGAAGACCGGCGGCTTCAGCTCGAAAAGCGGCAATGACTGGCCGGGCACGAACTCCACCCGATCCATCAGGATCTCCATCGTGGACGGCGCAACGCGCACCCGGATCCCCCGCCGGTGACAGCGGTCCACCAGCTCTACCGCCTGTTCCTGGGGGAACGCGGGGTCGGCGATCAGCACCTCGTCGACCGCGTCGAAGTGGCGCTCGAGTGCCTCCAGCGAGCCGAAGTCGCGCAGCCCGTCGCTCCCGCGGGGCGTGAGCGACACATACCCGAACGCCTCCACCTGAGCGCTGTCCTTGAGGGCGTGGGCCACCGCGTCTATGTGAGAGCCCGAGCCCACGAGCACCGCCCGCCGGCGGAAGCCCGCCGCGCGCAGTGCGGCGCCGCTCACCTTCTCGAAGATCCACCGAAGCGTTGAGATATAGACGAGCGCGAAGAAGAGCGAGCCGTAGAAGATGTAGTAGGACTGGAACTCGGCGCCCTCGATGACCGCGTAGACCGCGATCACCACGGTCACCTGGAAGAGCGAGGAGATCACCGTGGCCAGCCCGGCCCGCTGGGCCCGCTCGCGATAGAGACCCGAGCGCGCGAACAGCAGCAGCATCACCAGGCACGCCAGCGCCGCCACGTCCTTGGTCTGCCCGAACGTGCGGTGAAGGACCTCGGGCGAGACCACGAGGGTCTTGATGGCCAGGGCCGTCCAGATGGCCATGAACATGCCGAGCACGTCCAGGGTGGCGAGCCCGATGACCCGGGACGCGCCCCGCAGCGTCTCGAGGCGCAGGATGCCGCGGAGCAGTGGGACGGTGCCGGCGCGGACATCGCGGTTGGGGAGGTCCGCCGGCGTCGCCGGCTTTACCTCCTGGAGCTGTCTCGCGAGACCGTCGTCCATGGTGCGTCGCCCGCGCGGTGTACGCGCGCGTCTGCCCCCCAACCGCCAAACCGGGCCAATGTAGCGCGCTTGGCCGGACAGGACGGCGGTCGGCCGCCCGCGACCGTGGCGGTCGAGGGGGGCGAAATTACGCGCCGGGCGCCTCCCAAGGGTGACATCCGCCCCTCCGCGCAACGAAAACCCGCTTCTTGCGGGCTTCCGTAGGGCGCGACAGAGCGGTGAGCGAGATCATCGACACGAGGCCGCAGGTGCAGGGACACACCAACAAGATCGGGGGAGGGCAAGGGGGGCCGAACCCCGAGGCGATCAGCCTGCTCGAGCGCTTCGGAGCCCAGATGCTCGCCACCGCGCGCCGCTACTCGGCAAGCTCCCACGACGCGGAGGACGCCTATCAGCGCGCCACGGAGATCCTGCTCACGCACCGGCCGACCGGCACGGAGGAGGAGCTGTGCCGCTGGCTGCGCACCACCACGAAGCACGAGGCACTCGCCATCAACCGCCATCGCGCACGCGTGGTGCCAACCGGCGAGTCCGAGAGCGTGCCGGAGCCCTCCGGCGGCTCGCCGGATGCCCACGACCTTGCGGAGCGCTTCGAGCGCCTTCACCACGGAGCGCAGGCGCTCGGGCGCCTCAAACCCCAAGAGGTGCGCTGCCTGCTGTTGAAGGCGGAAGGATACAGCTACGGGGAGATCTGCGAGATGACCGGGTTCACCTACACGAAGGTGAACCGGTGCCTCACAGAGGGCCGCCGCGCCTTCCTCGAGCGGGTGATGGGAATCGAGAGGGGTGAGGAGTGCGAACGGCTGGCGCCGCGGCTCTCGCTGCTGGCCGACGGCGAGGCGGCCGCAGAGGATCTCGAGGCGCTGCGCCCTCACCTCAAGACCTGCCTGAGCTGCCGGGCCAGGTTGCGCGAGTTTCGCGCCGTGCCCTCACGCGTGGCCGCACTCGCGCCGCCGGCGGCGGTTGCCGCGGGGCAAGGCGGGCACCTGCGGGGCATGTTCGAGTCGCTGATCGGTGCCACCCAGGACAAGGTCGCCGCCTTCGGCGAGCGCGCGCACAGCGCGGCCGAGCTGGCCACGGGCCAGAAGGTGGCCGCCGTGGCGGCCTCGGCGGCCGCGCTCGCGGGCGGCGGTGCCACAATGGAGCACCTGGGCGAGCACGAGGCAACCGCCGAAGCTCCCCCCGCGGAGGTGAGGAAGGTCAAGGAGGAGACCCCGAAGCCGGCCCCCGCACCACCGGTAGCCGCTCCAGAACCGGTCGCAAACCCGAGTCCCGCCTCCACGCCCACAGCCCCGCCTGCGTCCCCGCCCGCCCCACCTCCACCTCCACCTCCGCAGCCCGCCCCGCCTCCGAGCCCCGCGCCCGAGTTCGCCCCCGCGGCCGCCCCTTCTGCCGCCCGGCCCCCGCCCGTGCGCTCGGCGCCGGCAGGCGGAGGCGGGTCGAGTGGAGGCGGCGAGTTCGGCCCGTAGAGGGTTGCCGCCTCCGTTGATCAAGAGAGGCGCCCTATTGCGCGTCGGCCCTCCGTCCGACGGGCGAGACGCGTAAGGTGACAATCGCGATGTCAACGCCAATCGGTCCGCAGGGCGATCCGCCGCCTCGGGAACCCGCTACGAGAACCCCCGCGCTGGCGGTCGAGGACTTCCGCTCCATGCGCCGCTGGCTGGTGCTCCTCAGCTTCATCTGCGTGCTCACTGCCGGGGCGGCGGCCTATGCGCTCGTCAAGGCGAACGAGTCGAACAGCGAGGCGGCGGACAAGGATCGCCTGGTGCTGCTCGAGCGCTCGATCGACCGGCGTACCGCTGAGCTGGACAGACGGCTGTCAAGGACAGGGACCGAGATCGACAACCAGGAGGCGCGACTGCGTCGCGCGGGCGAGGAATCTGACGTCGCCAAGCTCGATCGGCGCCTGCGCCGTGTCGAGAATGACACGACGGATGCGGTCGAGGCCGCAGCCGATGCCGGAAAGGGGCTCGTCCGCATCGAGCGCAGGCTGGCCGCACTGAGTCGCGAGGTCCGACGGCTCAAATAGCTGCCGGGGCACCCCGGGGCCGGCACGCCTCACGAAGTCGCGGCTACCGGATCGCCTCCGGCACCGTGCGCATGTCCGCCAGCGCCTTTGGACGCATCCGTTGCCAGACAAATGCCGCGGTGAGCAGGAACAGGCCGAGACCGATGAACGAGACCACCCTGTAGATCGAGGTCAGCGTGGCAAGGTCAAACAGGAAGACCTTGGCCACCGCGACGAGCAACAACGCGAGCGCCCCGATACGCACCATCCGCAGGTCGCGGCGCAGGCCGATGACCAGCGCACCGAAGCCGGCCAGGCTCCACAGGGCGCTCAGCAGGACCTGGCCCTGCTGGCGCACGTCGAGCTCGAGCAGCGACGCCTCGGCGGCGGAGTTGCCGGGCTGAAACGGCGTGACGACCATCGTGGATGCGAGGTAGAGCCCCGTGACCGCTGCCCCCGCGAGCAGTGATGCACGCAGGCTTCCCGGCCACCTGCCCAAGCGCCCGCAGCAGCCGGCGCCCAGCAGTACCGCGCCGAGCGAGATAGCGGCGGCGGCGGGCTGCTCGAGCCCGGTCACGAGCGCCGTAGGCGGCGCCTCGAAGCCGAGCGCGTGCAGGAGCGCGGAGCCCAGGTAGGCCAAGCCTCCCCAGCCCGCCACGGCGTGGCCGGTGCGTCGTGATGCCTCGGAGAGTGCCACGGCGGCAGCCGCCAACACCACCACGAGCGCCGGTCCGTCGAGCGTGACCGCCACCAGGTATGCCGGTGCAGCCATCGCGATCACCTCGAGCAGGGCGCGGATCTCGGGCTCTTCCCGCCGCGTGAGCCGCGCACACGCCGCGGCGCACGCCGTCACCCCAACAAGGGCCACCACCGCGGCTGGGAGCCGGGCCGATCCCTCCATGAGGAGGCTCACCGGCGCGACCACGCTCACCGCATGCGCTCCCGCCAGCAGCACGTGCACGCGGGCGGCCCACTCCGCCACCTCGTCGCCTGTGCGCGAGGCGAGCTTGGCGAGCGCCACCGCCTCCACCGACCAGGCGAGGGTGAGAAGCGCACCGTCGAGCGTGAGCACCGTCAGGTATGCCGCGATGGCAAGACCGGCCACGTCGAGGGCCACGCGCAGGCCGCGCTGCCCGGCCTCGGCCAGACGGGCGGACACAAGACAACCAGCCGCAACGGAGCCGAGGCTGATCGCCGCCCCGATCCCCACCGGTCCCTCACTGCCAAGGAGGCTGAGCGGAGCGTCGCTTGTGATCGCCTGCATCAGGGCGAGGGCGATGTGCACGCCGAGCCCGAGAGCGGTAAGCGCCTCGTCCTTCTCCGCCAGCTTGCCGCGGCGCACGAGGGCCGCGAACATCACGCCCGCCCCCGCCCAACCGAGGGCTCGAGCCGGTCCATCCACGATTGCGGCGAAGGCAACGTCGGCGAGCACGGCGCCGAGGACGAGGGCCAGCAGGCCGAAGGCATGGGAGGTGCGCCCGGGGCGGGTGCCCCACAGCCCGATGGCCACGTGCGAGATCGCGAGGCCCGCGAGCCAGGCCATGGCCACCGTCTGGTGTCCGCCGTCGGCGAGGGCGATCCAGCCGCCTGCCGCCAGGACTATCGCGTTCAGGCAGAGCAGGAGGGCCGAGGAGAAGCCGATCGTCTGGGCCCGCACTCGCAGCTCGTGGCCGGCAGCGGCGGCGGCACCCAGGAGCCCGAAGCCTGTGAGGACGGCGACGGTGGAGAGAGCCGACGGCCCCTCGACGAGGAAGAGCGCCCACTGCGGAACGGTCACGAGAAACACACCGCACGAGAGCCACTCCCACCGCTGGTGAAGCAGCACTCCCACAGCGGAGGCGGCGGCTATCAGCAGGATCGCCATCGTGCCCGTCTCCGACGGAGCTCCGGCCAGCACCGGCGAGACCAGCCCGCCGAGGATGCCGAGCGCCCCGATGCCCTTCGACTCCCACCGAACGGCGAGCGAGGTGGCGAGGCCCCCCACCGCAAGCGCCAGGAGGAGCGCCACCGGAGCCGGCAGCACCTCGTACACCTGAGCCCCGACCGTGAGCGTCACGAACAGGGCCGAGACGCCGGTGGCCACGGCGGCGAGCGCCGCGTCGGTGTGCCCGTGACGCTCGTGCAGCCAGATGCCGAGGGCAAGCAGCGCCGCAGAGCCGGTGCCGGCGATCAGCGTGCGGGCACCCTCGCCGATCCAGCCGTTGGAGACGGCCACCGCAAACAGGAAGGCGATGCCGATCAGCACGGCCAGCCCCCCGACCCAGGCGAGCACCCGACCGCCGAGAAGGTCTTCCAGGCCGCGCCCGCCGAGCATGTCCTGGAGGCTTCGCGGCGCGCCCCGGCGGATGCGGACGGGCCTGCGCAGGAAGGCGGGGATCTCCGGGAGGCTTGGCTCCCTGACCGGGGACGCCGGCGCGTGCGGCGGCAGGAAGCCGGGGGAGGCTGGAGTGGCGGGCGGCGTGCCAGACGGGCGCTCCTTCGCCGGACCGGCGGGCGGCGTGCCGGCGGGGCGCTCCTTCGCCGGACCGGCGGGCGGCGTGCTCTGGACCGGGCGAACCCTGGACGAAAGCGCGTCTGCGGGCCTCCCCATGCTCGCCTCCAAGCCGTCGACGCGCTCCACGAGCGCCTCCATCCGCAGCTCGAGGTACTTCACCCTCTCCTCGTCCACCATGCGTCCCTCCTCGGTTGCTGACCACCGGTTGACAGCGAGGGTAGACGTTAGCTGACCGGAAGTCAACAAGTCGGTAGGATGCCCTCGGTGAGCGAGCCCGCCTACACCCGGCTGCAGGTAGACGAGCGGCGCCGTCGGCTGCTCGAGCTCGGAGCCGACCTCTTTGCCCGACACGCCTTCGACGAGCTCTCGATGGCGGCGATAGCCAGCGAGGCGGGGGTCTCGAAGGCGCTGCTCTACCACTACTTCCCGAGCAAGGCCGACTTCTTCGAGGCCACCCTGCGCCAGGCCGCCGAGGACCTGGCCGTCCTGACGGAGGTGGATCCCGACCTGCCGCCGATCGAGGCCCTCGCCAAGAGCCTCGACGGCTTTCTGGAGTACGTCGAGCAAAACGAGCTGGCCTACCGCAAGCTCATGCAGAGCGCCACCAGCATCGGCGAGGTCAAGAGCCTGATCGCCGAGGTGCGCGAGAACACCGCCCAGCGCCTCCTCGACCGCCTCCCTCCGGACCCGCCGCCGAAGGTGCAGGCCGCGGTCCGGGCATGGCTCTGGTTCATGGACGGGGCGTGCCTTGACTGGCTCGACCGCCGGGACATGCAGCGCGACGAGCTACGCGATCTGCTGATGGGCACCTTGATGGGAGCGCTCATGGCAGCGGGCGCCGAGCCGCCCGTCTGACCCGCGGTTCAGGCGCGACGAGCCTTTCGGAGCACGTGGGTGTCGCCCTGGCGGCGGGTGAGCCGCTGGGAGTCCAGGTACTCGAGAAGTGCCTGGGCGTAGCGGCGGGTGGTGCCGAGCTCGTCGCGAACACCGCCGATCGTGGCGGCGCCGTCGCGCTCGCAGATCGCGAGGATCCTGGCAACGAGCGCGTCGAGTGCGACGGGGTCAAAGTGCAGGTTGGGGCCCACGCGGGTCGCGAGCCCGGCCTTCGTGAGCGCGTTCAGCTGCTTCGTGGCTTGCCCCGGGTCGAGTCCCGCGGCGCTCGCCAGGTCGCCGTCGGCGCGTGGCCGCTCGCCGTCAGCGCGCAGCATCGCCGCCAGTGCCAGTGCCGACGGATCGAGAACGGGCCGTTCGGCCGGTGCGGCCTCGGCGGCTGCCCGGCCCGCGGGCCCGTCTCTCCCGTCACCCCCACCGGCGTGCGCACGGTCGGGCACCGGCTGCGGATCCTCCCCCCGCTCGATCGCCCGCAAGCGCTCGAGCACAGTGGGATCGGCGCCGTGCCTGCGCGGGCGTGGGTCGAGCACGATGCCGCCGCCGATGGTGTCGGGCGGGGCCAGCCGGCGCAGGACGACGCGGTCGCCTCGGACCGGCATCAGCGGGGCTTCCAGGCGCAGCTGCACCAGCCCCTCGTCGAGCGAAACCAGCCGCGCGGGCGCCTCACGCGTTCCGTGGTGAACGTGCAGCCGCTCGCCCCGCCGGGGACGGGCGTCGGCCTCGAACTCCACCGTGGCGTCGACGCGGTAGCTAGGCTCGATCGGCGAGTCGCTCACGCAGACGAGGTCGCCACGGCCCACCTCGCGCCAGTCGACGCCCGTGAGCGCCAGCGCCACCCGCTGCCCGGCCTGCGCGCGGTCCACCGGCTCGTCGTGCACCTGGACGGAGCGCACTCGCGCGGCGAGCCCTTGAGGGAGCACCGTGATCCGGTCGCCGCCGGCCACGGTGCCCGACCACAGCGTTCCGGTCACGATCGTCCCGATGCCGCGCAGCGTGAAGGAGCGATCCACGTGAAGGCGCGGCTCGCCGGTGCCGGCGTCAGGACGCGACAGCCCCGCCGCGGTGCGCTCGAGGGCGGCGCCCAGCTCGTCGATGCCCGTGCCCGCGCGCGCGGACACGGGCACGATCTCCGCGTCGGGCACCAGCTCGCGTGCCTCCTCCGCCGCGAGCTCGGGGTCGGCGGCGTCCGCCTTCGTGATGGCCACCACGCCGTGGTCCACGCCCAGATGGCGCAAGACGGCAAAGTGCTCGAGCGTCTGGGGCATGACACCGTCGTCTGCCGCCACGCAGAGGAGATAGACGTCGATGCCGGTGGCCCCGGCCACCATCGTCCGAACGAAGCGCTCGTGGCCCGGCACGTCGATGACCGACAGGCGCCGGCCGCCGGGCAGCTCGAGTGACGCGTAGCCCAGCTCGATCGAGATTCCTCGGCGGCGCTCCTCGGGCAGGCGGTCGGTGTGCCTGCCGGTGAGGGCGCCCACCAGCGCCGTCTTGCCGTGGTCGATGTGACCGGCGGTGCCGAGGGTGAGCGGCGCGTTCACCTTGCCAGGACCCGCGCCACCGCGCCGGCTGCCACATCGGCCTGGGCGTCGTCGAGCGTGCGCGGGTCGAGCAGCATCCAGCCCTCGCGGGCGCGACCGATGACCGGCGGCTCGTGGCTTCGCAGGCGGCCAGCGAGCGCGTCCAGCCCGAGCGGGGCGGGGTCGACGGCGCACACCGGGCCCTCGAGGTCGAGGAGCGGCAACGCGCCCCCGCCGACCTTCGCGGCAGCCCACAGCACCTCCGCCTCGACCCCGCGGCGCGTGAGCAGGTCGCGCATCCGCTCGGCGCGTGCGAGCAGGTCGGAGTCCACCGCGCTGAGCATGCGAAGCACGGGTATCTCCTTCACCGCGTTCGCCGGGTCGAGATATAGGCGGAGCGTGGCCGCCAACGCCGCCAGCGACAGCTTGTCGATTCGCAGGGCACGCGCCAGGGGATGCTCGCGGCAGGCCGTGATGGCCTCCCGGGCGCCCACGAGCAGGCCCGCCTGCGGACCACCGAGCAGCTTGTCGCCCGAGAAGCAGACCACCGCGGCACCCGCCGCCACCGAGCGGCGGACCGCCGGCTCGTCGGCCAGCTCCGGAAGGGCGTCCGCCAGCACGCCAGAGCCGACGTCGTCGATCACCGGCACGCCGCGCTCCCGGCCGAGCGCGCAGAGCTCCTCGATCGCCACCTCCTCCACGAAGCCGAGCGTGCGGAAGTTGGATGGGTGCGCGCGCAGGATTGCGCCGGTCTGGGGCCCGAGCGGCCGCACGTAGTCGGAGATTTTCGTGCGGTTGGTGGTGCCCACCTCGACCAGTCGGGCGCCCGACTGCTGCGCCACCTCCGGGATGCGAAACGAGCCGCCTATCTCCACGAGCTGGCCACGCGAGACCACGATCTCCCGGCCGCTCGCAAGAGCCGCGCACGCGAGCAGCACGGCGCCGGCGCAGTTGTTCACCGCCAGCGCCGCCTCGGCGCCGGTGATTCGCGTGAGCAGCGGCTCCAGGTGGGCCTGCCTGGAGCCGCGCCGGCCCTCCCGCACGTCGTACTCGAGGTTGGCGTAGCCGGAGGCCGACTCGGCTGCCGCCTCGCGCGCCGCCTCGGCCAGCGGGGCGCGGCCGAGGTTGGTGTGCACGATCACGCCGGTGGCGTTGACCACCGGCCGCAGCGTTCCCTCGAGGAGCAGCGCAAGCCGGTCGCGGGCCGCGCGCTCGAGGTCACCGGCCTCCCCTCCGGCCAGCACGCGCTCGCGCGCCTCGGCGACAGCCTCCCGAGCCGCGCGCACGGCCGCGCCGTGGGGCACTCCGGACAGCCGCGCGGCAAGCTCGCCGACCGGGGGCAGCGCCCTCAGCCGGTCGCCCTCAGCGGGGACTCGTGCCTTCGACCCAGCGCTCCCGCTCACCCTCCACCTCCTTTTTCCAGATCGGCGCCTCGGCCTTCACGCGGTCGATGATCTCCCGCGCCCCGGCGAAGGCCTCGCCCCGGTGCGCGGCGGAGGTGGCCACGCACACGCTGGGCTCCGAGAGCGCCACCGTGCCCACGCGGTGCTCCACCGCCGCGGCACAGAGGCCGTGACGCTCGACCGCCTCGCGCGCGATGACCGAGATGCGCTCCTCGGCCATCTCGGCGTAGGACTCGTACTCGAGGCGGTCGACCTCGCGCGTGACGCCCTGGAATGTGACCACCGCCCCCGCGCGCGTGTCGCGCACCCGCGCCACGAGCGCGTCGAGAGAGAGCGGCGCGCCCGTGACCGCCACGTGGGGATCGGCGCCGCCGCTGACCGGGGGGATCAGCGCCAGCTCGTCGCCCGGAGCCAGCACCTGGTCCTCGGGCGCGTACTCGCGGTTGACCGCCATCACGAGGGGCATCCCCGCGGCCAGATCGCCGAGTGAGTCCAGGGCATCGCGCACGCACGCGCCCTCCGACAGCTCGAGCTTGACCGCGCCGGCGCCGGCGCGCTCGCGGAGCATCGCGAACAGGCGGACGTTGACCTCCATACAGCGGATGCTACGCCGACGGGATAATCCCGCGATGCCGTTGCGGGTCAGAGCTTGGGGAGCCCGAGCGCGCCTGCGCCGGAAGGCGAAGCCTCCCCCCTCGAAGGAGGAGTGGCAGCGCAGGACCGAGGAACTGATCCGTCGGCACGCACCGGGGCGCTCATTCGTGGACATCGGTGCGATGTGGCAGATGCACGGCCGGATGGCGTTCGTAGCCGAGGACGCGGGTGCGGCCGGCGTGACCGCCGTCGACGCGATGGATCCCACTCCCGAGTTCGCAGAGGAGCGAGCGCGCCGCGCTTCGCAGGTCCGCTTCCTGCAGGGGGACCTGCACGACCCGCTCCTGCTCCAGCAGATCGGCATGCACGACTTCGTTTGGTGCAGCGGGGTCATCTACCACTCGCCTGACCCGTACGGATTGATCGAGCACCTGCGCCGGCTGACCGGAGGGCTGCTCTACCTCGGCACGGAGATCGTGCCCGAGGTCCCGGGGTTCGACCAGGCGTGCATCTTCTATCCCGGCCTATCCGAGGACAGCCGGCGGGCCTATGGCTCCGTACACGGGGCCGGGCACGACGCGATGGGGGTGAACAGCCCTTTCGACGACACGCCCGGCCTCGGCTACGCCAACTACTGGTGGGGGATCACGCCGTCGGCGCTGAGGGCGATGCTTCGAACGGCCCGCCTCGAGATCGTCGAGGAGCTTCACCCCGACCCGTTCACCATGTCCGTGCTCGCACGCCCGCTCCCGGCCGAGTCGGTGATCCCGCCGCTCGGGCTTCCGCGCGAGAGGGGCGCACGTCGGGCCGGCTGAGCGCCCGTATCCTTTCGCCCATGGCAACGAGACCTGAGCAGAAGCCATCCATCGCCCCCGTCGTCGGCCCGGACGACCCGCGCCGGTTCACCGACTCGGGCATCGAGGTCAAGCACCTCTACACCGAGGACGACGTCGCCCCCGACCTGCCAGAGCGCCTCGGGGAGCCCGGGGAGTACCCGTTCACCCGCGGCATCCATCCCGAGATGTACCGCTCGCGGCGGTGGACGATGCGCCAGTACGCGGGCTACGCGAGCGCAAAGGAGACCAACGAGCGCTTCCACTACCTGATCAAGCACGGGTCAACCGGGCTGTCCATGGCCTTTGACCTGCCCACCCAGCTCGGGCGCGACTCCGACGACCCGCTCTGCGAGGGCGAGGTGGGCCGGACGGGGGTGGCCATCGACACGATCGACGACATGCGCCGGGTCTTCGACGGCATACCGCTCGACAAGGTCTCCACCTCCATGACGATCAACGCGCCGGCCGCCGTGCTGCTGCTGCTCTACGAACTGGTGGGCGAGGAGCAGGGTGTCGAGTCGCAGGCGCTCACCGGCACCACGCAGAACGACATCCTCAAGGAGTACATCGCCCGCGGCAACTTCATCTACCCGCCGGAGCCGGCCATGCGGCTGACCACGGACCTGTTCGCCTACTGCCGCGAGAACGTGCCGAAGTGGAACACCATCTCGATCTCCGGCTACCACATGCGGGAGAAGGGCTGCTCGGCGGTGCAGGAGGTGGGGTTCACCCTCGCCAACGCCATCGCCTACGTGCAGGCGGCGATCGACGCGGGCCTGGAGGTCGATGAGTTCGGGCCGCGGCTGGCGTTCTTCTTCAACGGGCACAACAACGTCTTCCAGGAGGTGGCCAAGTTCCGCGCCGCCCGGCGGATGTGGGCGTCGATCATGCGTGAGCGCTTCGGCTCCGAGAACCCCAAGTCCCAGACCATCCGCTTCCACACCCAGACGGGCGGCGTCACACTTGCCGCCCAGCAGCCGGAGAACAACATCGTGCGGGTGGCGCTGCAGGGGTTTGCAGCCGTGTGCGGCGGCACGCAGTCACTGCACACCAACGGGTTCGACGAGGCGCTTGCGCTGCCCACCGAGCGCGCCGCCCGCACCGCACTTCGCACCCAGCAGATCCTCGCCCACGAGTCGGGCGCTACCGACACCGTCGACCCGTTCGCCGGCTCCTACTTCGTCGAGGCGCTGACGGACGAGATCGAGCAGGGCGCCCAGGCGCTGATCGACAAGGTCGATGAGCTCGGCGGCTCGGTTCAGTGCATCCCGTTCATGCGCGCCGAGGTGGAGGAATCGGCCTGGGGCTACGAGGAGCGCTACCGCCAGAAGCAGGACGTCGTCGTGGGGGTGAACGACTACGTGAGCGAGGAGATCGACGATGTCGAGATCCTCACGGTCGACCCGGAGTCAGAGCGCCAGCAGGTGGAGCGGCTGGCCGCCTTCAAGGCCGACCGCGACCAGGCCGCGGTGGACTCCCGCCTGGAGGAGGTGCGCACGGCCTGCGGCAGCGGGCAGAACCTGCTCGAGCCGATCCGCGCGGCGCTCAAGGACCGGGCCTCCCTCGGCGAGGTCTGCGGCGTGATGCGCGAGGAGTTCGGGGAGTACAACGAGGCCTGAGCTCCCAAGAGGGCGCAACGGCCCACTGGGCAAGTCGATTCGGCCGGAAGGAGTCCGCGAGGACCGGGCGAAAACCGGGATGCAATGGACGACCTCACCGCCAAGCGGACCCTTGTGAAGTCCCCGCCCGAGTTGTGGACGGAGCTGAGCGAGGCGGACGGCCTGGCCCGTCACCTCGGCGAGTTGGGCGACATCCGGATCACGAAGGTCGAGCCCGAGAAGACGGTCGCCTGGGAGGGCGAGCACGCGAGCGGCACCGTAGAGATCGAGGCCTCGGGCTGGGGCACGAAGGTCACGCTGACCGCGGCGGTGACCGAGCGCGCGCCGCGGGAGCCGCAATCAATGGCCGAGCCGCCGGCGGACGTCGAGCCGGTGGCGAAGGCGGACTCCCAGCCGGCGCCGAGCGCGGAGGCGGAGGCCGCCATCGCTCAGGAGGAACGTGCGACTGAGCCCACGCCGGCGGGCGACGCCGAGGCGACGGTCTCCGAGCCCGAGCCGGCCGCCGAGGCCGCGGCGACGGCCACAGAGGCCGAGGCGCCGATGGCGCCCTGGCTGAGCGACCCGGCGCCGCCTCTGCCGGTCTCCGAGTCGCGCCCTGAGCCGGCGGCGGCGCGGTGGGAGCCACCGCGAACCGCCCCGCCGCCCGCGCGGGAGCGGCGGGGTTTTCTCTCCCGCCTGCTGGGGCGCCGGTCTCGCTCCAAGGCGGCCGCCGTGCGTGCGCCGGGGCCGACCTCTGTCAAGCGTCAGCCACCTCGCGCCTGGCAGGAGCCGGCGTGGCACACCCAGACCCAACCGGCGCCAGAGCCGGCCCCGCCCCCGCCCCCGCCGAAGACGGAGGGAAAGCCGACCGCAGTTGGGCCCGGCGCAAACCCGGAAGTCACCGCAGAACCGGGGCCCGCCAGACTGCCCGTAGCGACGCCTGAGCCTCTCCAAGCCCATCCTAAGCCGGCCTCGAGCGTGGTCGTTCCGCGGGGAGAGCCCGCGCCCCAGTCGCCACAGGTCGAGGATGCTGAGCCCCGAACGGAGCCGGCGCTCGACCACGGCAAGGTCTTGGCGGTGCTCGAGGGCGCGCTCGACAGCCTCGGCTCAGCGCACCACAGGCCCTTTTCCCGCGGATAGAGCCCGCACGCGACCGCCCCTCGTGCCGGCAGGCGTCTGCGCCGCCGCTGTAGAGGCCAGGCGTGCCCCCGACCTCAGACACTCCATACGCCCTCCTGAGCATCCGCTCACCATGCGACAGCCACAGCGCAGGGCGCTGACGACCGGCTGGGCACCCTCCCTACAAGCCGGGCATTGGCCTTCCGATCGACCGTTCGAGGTGGCGCCTTGTTGCCTCTTCCAACGCATGTGGCCAGTCGCCACCGGTCCTAGCGGCGCGACCGCGGACCACCAGCTGACCAGGCATGTCCCACGCTGCGCTCCTGGTCGACGAGAGGGGCAGCGAGGGCAGCGAGCGGGGAGTTGCGCTCTGCCCAACGGGCGAGCAGACGCGCTGGCGCCCATGCTTGATCAGTGGGAGCTACGGGATTCGGGCGGCAGACCCTCTTCCGCTCGGCTGGTGCGCAACATGCCGGAGTCCCATAGAAGCCAGCCAAGCGGCAGGATCGCCACCACCGTCAGGATGGCTGGCTCCCAGACACGACCTGATCGGATCTCCTCATGGTCGTACGCAGAGATGGCATCGGGAGCGAGCGCAATGAGCCAAACGGTTGCTGCCACCAGCTTCGGCACCCACCCAACGTGACGGTAGGCGCGGCGCGTCTGCTCGAACCAATCGGCGTCTCGAAAGTGGCGCCCGAGGAAAGCCAAGCCCGCGAAGCAGATCGTGAACGTGACAGCGCCAGCCACCAGATGCGCATTGAATGCCCACACCGTGCTGGCTGCGGCACAGATCAGGAAGGCGAGTGCAACCCCGGCATTTAGCGCCTGAACGGCGAATTGCGTTGTATCCGATTCGCCATCGCGCCAGACAGTCCCCTCCTGCCAGGCGACGCGGGCCGGAAAGCTTGCAAGTGCCAGCAGGAAGAAGCTGAAAACCCCCAGGCCGCCGGCCACCCCGGCCGCCGGGGAGATGAGCATCACGACGATGAGCAGCACGGTGACGCCCAGTCCGGCCAACAGCGCAGGCCCGGTGAACGGGGGAACCTCCTTGCGTACCTCTGCGAGCACTCCCCGAAGCATTAGATGGCCTCGACATCCTGTTGCTGGCTGGAACATGATTAGCACGTTTTCGTGCAATGACAAGGGGGTGGACGAGTGGATGAGGAGCTGAAGCGTGGTCGGCAGCGGCGGTTGAGCGCTGCCCCTCCGCGCGAAGAGGTGAAGCGCATCTCCAGCATCAGTGCGTGGAGCCGGCCGGGAGGGTCCCTGTGGCGCGTCGGCGCTCGGCTAGCTACGCCGCGAAAAGGGAGTCGCGGGCCGTTCCTGCGGCTCGCCGTCCAGCTCGATGTCCACGAACTCGTTGTAGAAGGCGATCCGGTCGCGGATCGGCTCTACTTCACGCTGCGGCTCGGGGTAGGTCCATGCGATGTCGTCGCGCTCGCCTGACGAGAATGTCGAGGCGTGACCCTTGTAGGCGCAGGTCGTGCGCGTCTCGCTGGCCTGCAGCAGGTCCATGTTCACGTCCTCGCGCGGGAGGTACCAGCGCGTGGGCAACCCGGTCTCGAACAGCGCGAGTGGGCGATCGGACTCCGCCAGCGTCTCGCCGTCTAGCTTGACCTTCACGTGACGCGAGCTGCGATTCACGTCAATGCGGTGAAACGGGTCGCGCGGGTGGCCGATCACCGGCTCGTCCTCCTCGAGCCATTCGTCGAGCGCGTCGAAGTGAAACGCCACGAGGCCCTTCAGCCGCTCCATGCCGGCGGTCGGCTCGGGGTAGGTCCAGGCCGCCTTCTCGACGTCGCCGAGGGCGTAGTAGCGGCTGTCGCCCTTCCATGGGCAGTGCGTCGTGTGCCCCGTCTCGCGCAGCAGATCCATGCGCACGTCCTTCTCCGGGAAGTACCAGACCGGGAGGATCCGGGACTCGTGCAACATGTGCACGCGCTTCGAGTCGACGACGGTCTCGCCGTCCTTGACGCCCCGCACGCGGCGTGGGATCACGTCTAGGAAGATCGCGCCCTTGTCGGGCGTGTCGAAGTTGAAGCTGCCGGCCGGAGCCTGACCGAAGGGGCCGGCGCCCATCGTGAGCGACATGGGCCGAGACTATCGCGGGACCTCTTACTCCGACTGGCCGATCGGGCGCTCTACGCCGCGAAGAGCGCCGGCCGCGACCGCGTCGACGCCACGCCCGCCTCGCCGCCTTCGTAGCTGGCGCGGGCTCGGGCTGCTTCTCTGCGTCGGATGCCCTCCCCGAGCGCTCTTTGGGCGGCCGAGGGGCTCGCTGGGCCCATCCCCCCTAGACTCGCGGGCGTGCGGCAGAGAAGCCCGGAGTCCTACGAGGAAAAGCTGTCCCAGCTCAAGGCGCTGCGCAAGCAGAAGGTCAGCACCCTTCCCCGGGCGGAGGAAAAGCAGCACGGGAAGGGAAAGCTCACCGCCCGCGAGCGCATCGAGAAACTGCTCGACTCGGGCTCCTTCCAGGAGCTCGACACGTTTGTCCGGCACCGGACTCACGACTTCGACATGCAGAAGCACCGGCCGTGGGGCGACGCCGTGGTCACGGGCCATGGGACGATCGACGGCCGGCCGGTGTGCGTCTTCTCCCAGGACTTCACCGTCTTCGGCGGGTCGCTCGGCGAGGTGATGGCGGAGAAGATGACGAAGGTCCAGGACCTGGCGGCCAAGATCGGTTGCCCGATCATCGGCATCAATGACTCCGGAGGCGCGCGCATCCAGGAGGGAGTGGTCTCGCTCGGTGCCTACGGCGACGTCTTCGTGCGCAACGTGCAGAGCTCCGGGGTGATCCCCCAGATCTCGCTGATCATGGGCCCGTGCGCCGGAGGCGCCGTGTACTCACCGGCGATGACCGACTTCATCTTCATGGTCAAGCGGACCTCACACATGTTCATCACGGGCCCCGATGTGATCAGGACGGTCACCGGTGAGGAGGTCGGCTTCGAGGAGCTCGGCGGCGCGATGACCCACAACACCAAGTCCGGCGTCGCGCACTTCGCGGCCGAGAACGAGGAGGAGTGCCTCGCGGACGTTCGCTACTTCATGTCCTTCCTCCCCCAGAACAACCTCGAGCAGCCCCCCAGGATGGACACCGGTGACCCGCGTGACCGGATGGATCCCGAGCTCGACACGATCGTCCCCGACAGCCCCAACAAGCCCTACGACATGCGCGACGTGCTCGGGCACATCGTGGACGACGGTGACTTCTTCGAGGTGCAGGAGCACTTCGCGCCCAACATCATCATCGGGTTCTCACGGCTCGCCGGGCGGCCCATCGGCATCGTCGGGAACCAGCCGGCCCAGATGGCGGGCGTGCTCGACATCGACTCCTCGGAGAAGGCGGCGCGTTTCGTTCGCTTCTGCGACGCCTTCAACATCCCGCTGCTGACCTTCTGCGACGTGCCCGGGTTCCTGCCCGGCACGAGTCAGGAGTGGAGCGGGATCATCCGGCACGGCGCAAAGCTGCTCTATGCGTTCACCGAGGCCACGGTGCCGAAGCTCACGGTGGTCACGCGCAAGGCTTACGGCGGCGCCTACGACGTGATGAGCTCCAAGCACATGCTCGCCGACTTCAACTTCGCCTGGCCCCAGGCCGAGGTGGCGGTGATGGGCCCGGAGGGCGCGGTGAACATCATCTACCGGCGCGACATCCAGAGCTCCCCCACACCCGACGAGCGGCGCGAGCGGCTGATGGATGACTACAAGGCCCGCTTTGCGAACCCGTACTCGGCCGCGGAGCGCGGCTACATCGACGACGTGATCATGCCCCACGAGACACGCCCGAAGCTGATCACCGCGCTCGAGACGCTTCAGACCAAGCGCGTGCAGAGTCCCAAGCGCAAGCACGGCAACATCCCGCTCTAGCCCGACCGCGAGGGAGAAGGCCGCCCCTCATAGCTCGATGTGGGAGCCCAGCGTGACGATCCGCTGCTCGGGGAGCCCGAAGTACTCCACCGGGCTGGTCGACGCGCGCGACAGGCCGATGAACAGCTTCTTGCGCCACCTGCGCATGCCGGGGGCGCTCCCGCGGACGATCGTCATGTGGGAGACGAAGTAGGTCGCATGCTCCACATCGATGTCCACCTCGAGCCCCTGGGCGGCCGCCTGCCTCAAGGCCTGCGGCACGTTCTTGTGATCCTGGAAGCCGTACCGGACCGTGACCTGCAGGATGCCGTCGTCCTCGTAGCCGAGCTCGTCGACGGCCACCCGCTCAGAGGGGTCGACGTGCGGGACCCTCTTGGTCTCCACCACGACGATCACCACGCACTCGTGCAACACGCGGTTGTGGTCGACATTGTCGCGAAGGGCGAGGGGTGTGGAGTCGGCGCCGGCGGTCAGGAACACGGCCGTCCCAGGCGCCCGGTAAACCGGTGGGTCCATCGTCCGCACCTCCTCGACGAAATCGCGGAGCAGCCCCTCCGCCTCCGCGCGCCTGGCCGTGACCAGCTCGCGCCCCCGCTGCCAGGTGAGGAGCAGAGTGAAGAGTGCCACCGCGAGCAACAGCGGGAACCAGCCGCCGTCCATCACCTTGGGCAGGTTGGCCGAGAAGAAGGCGAGGTCGACGACGAGAAAGGCGCCGGCGCCCGACAGGGCCAGCCAGAGCGGCTTTCGCCACAGCATCCGCACGACCACGAAGAAGAGGATCGTGTCGATCGCCAGCGTGCCGGTCACGGCTATGCCGTAGGCGGAGGCAAGACCCGCGGAGGAGCCAAAGCCGACCACGAGCGCGACCACCGCCACGAAGAGCAATCCGTTGACGGCGGGCACGTAGATCTGGCCTTCCGCCTCGGAGGTGTGCCGGATCCTCAACCGCGGCAGGAAGCCGAGCTGGACGGCCTGACGTGTGACCGAGAAGGTCCCGGAGATCACGGCCTGCGAGGCGATCACGGTCGCGAGCGTCGCGAGCACGACCATCGGCACCCGCCCCCAGTCGGGCATCAGCAGGAAGAACGGGTTGTCGATCGCTTTCGGCGAATCTAGGATCAGGGCTCCCTGTCCCATGTAGTTGAGGGTGAGCGCGGGAAAGACGAGGAAGAACCAGGCCCGGCGTATCGAGGGACGGCCGAAGTGGCCCATGTCGGCGTAGAGCGCCTCGGCCCCGGTGACCGCCAGCACCACCGAACCGAGGGCCAGGAACGCGATGCCCCCGTTGTCGAGAAAGAACTCGACCCCGTAGGTGGGCGACAGCGCCCTCAGGATCGCCGGGCTCTGGATGACCTCCGCGAGACCGGCCACCGCAAGAGTGGTGAACCACAGCGCCATCACCGGGCCGAACAGGCGGCCGACGGCCTCGGTCCCGAACCGCTGGATAGCGAACAACGCCGTGATCACGGCCAGCGTGATCGGCAGCACCAGCGAGTCGAGACCCGGCGCCGCCACCTCGAGCCCCTCGACCGCGGAGAGCACGGAGATCGCGGGGGTGATCATGCCGTCGCCGTAGAAGAGCCCGGCTCCGAACAGCCCCAGCGCCACGAGCATGGCCTTTGCGACCCGGCCCTTGAGCGACGCTCCCTGAACAAGCGCGATGAGGGCCATGATCCCGCCCTCCCCCTCGTTGTCGGCGCGCATGATGAAGGTCACGTACTTGACGGACACGACGATGGTGATGGCCCAGAAGACCAGCGAGATGACGCCGTACACGCCCGCCTGGTTCGGCTTCACGGCGTGCTCGTGGGCCTCGAAGACAACCTTCAGCGCATAGAGCGGGCTGGTGCCGATGTCGCCGAAGACGACACCGAGCGCGCCAAGGGTCAGGACCGCCATGCCGGCGGCGCCGTTCCCCCGATTGGGCCCCGCGACGGCAACCGGGCCGGCTTCGGACCCGGCTTCGGCGTGGGGGGCATCCGGTCCCTTCACCGGAGGCTCGATCGGCGCGTCCTCCGGTCTCGGCTCCGCGGGTGCTTCGCCTGGCATGAGTATCCGAGCCTACGGTTCTCGCGGTGAGACGTGCTCGTCCCTGTCAGAGCCGTATGGAGGAGACCTTCACGGAGCCGTTGCCATGCGCCTCGAGCAGCGGCAGGCAGATGGCCAGGTCCTGGATCGCAAGGCCGGTGGAGTCAAAGAGGGTGACCGCCTGCGGCCCGCTGCGCCCGGGGGCAGCCCCGGTGAGCACGGCCCCGAGCTCCGTAACGCGCTCTCGCGTGATCCGTCCGGCCTCGAGCGGTGCGGTCAACTCGCCGCCGTGGCTGGCCTGCTGCCAGTCATCGCAGAAGAGCTCGCAGCGCTCCACCGCCTCGATTTCCGCCTCGGCCTTGCCCCGGACGTCGGCGCCCAGCATGTTCAGGTGCATCCCCGGGTGCAGGTCACCCGTGCGGACCACCGGCTCGGCGCCCGGTGTCACGCAGGTGACCACATCGCATTCAAGGACCTCCGATAGCGCGCCCGCCTCCCAGCCGAGCTCCCCGGCCAGCCCCCCGGCCGCCTCAGGGTCAGGGTCGAACAGCAGCCCTGGCCCGAACTCGGCCGCGGCCAGGCAGCGCGCAGCCCACGCCCCGTGGAGCCCGCAACCGACGATGCCCACGGTGCACGCGTCCTCGCGCGCCAGCTCCTGGGCGGCGACGGCCGCCACCGCGCCCGTACGCAGCGCGGTAACCGCCCGCGCATCGACCAGCGCAAGCGGCCTGCCATCCATGGCGCTCGAGACGCAGATGACGCCCATCACCACCGGGAGCCCGACCGCCGGGTTGCCCGGGAAGGACGTGACCCACTTCAGAATGGCCAGCCCCGCACCCCTGGCGGGCATCGCCCGGAAGTCGCCACCCGGAGGAGCGTCGAGGTAGACCTTGGGCGGCATGACCCACTGGCCGCTCGCGTACTCCACGAAGCCGTGGCGGACGTGTTCGACCGCGGCGAGCGGATCCACCGCCGCGAGCACCGCGTCGTGGTCGAAGACCGGTATCTCTGGCATGGCCGCGCACGGTACCCTTCCCGCGCCATGGGCCGGAACGGCAGGCAGAGCCCGGCGCGCCCGCGAATCGAGATCGCGCAGGCGGCCGCCTCCTCGGAAGAGGCAGCCGCGATCGCCGCGGCCCTCGAGCAGTTCCTGCACGAGACCACGCCCCTCGAGAAGCCGAAGCAGGCGTCGATCAGCCCGTGGCTCAGGGCAGGGCTCTTCGAGGGCGCCCGGCTCGACCCCGCGGACCGGGATCCCTGGACGGCCTCGCCGCCCGGCCCGGGAGCACGATAATGCTTAACGCCGATCGGGTTTTGCTAGTTTCTGGGGATGGAGCCGACACAAGGGGGCGTTGCCCCCCCACAGGCAGCTGACGCTGGCACACCCCCCACTCACTCGAACGGCGATGGGGAGGTCTCCCCCCCGAAGCCGGCTGAATCAGTCGGTCCGTCTCCGAGTCACCCGGGCCGAAAGGGTTCCCTCGCCAACCCGGAGGTCCTCCAGGACGTGCCGGGACACGTCATCCCGATACTCGAGCGCGAGTTCAACGACTTCGACAACGAGGCCGAGAAGTACCTCGCCGGCAAGACCGAGGAGGTCGACTTCATCGGCTTCCGCCTCAAGCAGGGGGTCTACGGGCAGCGCCAGGCTGACGTCCAGATGATCCGGGTGAAGCTGCCCTGGGGCGGGATCAACCCGGAGCAGATGGAGGCGTTCGCGAGCGTGGTCGAGAAGTACGCGCCGCTCGACAAGGCCCACATCACCACGCGCCAGAACATCCAGACCCACCACGTGCCGCTGCCCGACGCCGCCGCGTTCATCCGCGAGATCTCCGACGTTGGCCTCTCGTCACGCGAGGGCTGTGGCAACACGGTGCGCAACGTGACCGGCGACCCCTGGGCCGGCGTATGCGAGGGCGAGCCCTTCGATGTCACGCCCTACGTGGGCGCCTACGTGCGCTACTTCGTGCGCCACCCGATCACGCAGCTCATGCCGCGGAAGATCAAGACCTCCTTCTCGCCGACCGACGAGGACCGGGCCATAGCCGGCATCCACGACATCGCCTACATCGCGCGCGAGCGCGACGGCGTCCGTGGAGTGGAGGTCCGGGTGGGGGGCGGCACGTCGATCATGGCCCGCGTCGCGCCCACGCTCTACGAGTTCGTGGAGCTCGACAACGGCGACTACCTCAAGGTGGCCGAGGCGGTGTTCCGCATCTTCAACCGTCAGGAGTGGCTACGAGTGAACCGCGCGCGCGCGCGGATCAAGGTGCTGATCGACAAGATCGGCATCGACGCGTTCCGGGAGCAGGTGGAGGAGGAGCTTAAGGGCGACTGGGTCGACGAGCGGGACTTCGACCCCACGGAGCTCATGTTCGTCCACGACGAGGAGGCAAACGCGCCGCAGGCCCACACCTACGCCAGCCCGAACGGGGACCTCTCCGAGTTCGAGAACTTCCGCACGCACAACGTGCAGGCCCAGCGCCAGGCCGGCTTCTCGACCGTGGAGGTCAAGGTGTACCGCGGCGACCTCACGCCCACGCAGTTCCGAGGCCTCGCCCGCATCATGCGCGACTACTCGGGCGGCTACGCACGCACCACCGTTCAGCAGAACATCGTCCTGCGCTGGGTCCGCGACGAGGCGGTTTACGAGGTGTGGAAGGCGCTGAGTGAGCTGGGGCTCGGCGATGCCGGCCCGCGCACGATCATCGACACGGTGAGCTGCCCCGGCACCGACAGCTGCAAGCTCGGGATCACGAGCTCGATGGGCCTGAATGCCGCCGTGGCGGAGCGGCTCGAGGCGATGGAGATCGACGACGAGCTGACAAAGCGGATCCACGTGAAGATGTCGGGCTGCCCGAACGGCTGCTCACAGCACCACATCGCCAACATCGGGTTCACCGGCGCGTCGATCAAGGTGGGCGACAAGACGATCCCCGCCTACATCCCGCTCATCGGTGGTCGCCACGAGAACGGCGAGGTGGTCTACGGCACGCGGCTCAAGTCCCGACTGCCCTCGAAGCGGGTGCCCGAGGCCGTCGAGCGCTGGGTGCGCTACTACGAGGCCGAGCGCCTGGACGGCGAGGAGTTCACCGCGTTCGTCGATCGGGTGGGGGGCGATAGCTTCACGGCGCTCGTCAAGGACCTCTCGCTTCCGGTGGAGTTCAACGTGGAGAACATGAGCTTCTTCATGGACTGGAGCCGCAACGAGATCTACCAGGTGATCCGCGGCGAAGGGGAATGCGCGGTATGAGACCAGCGCTGCGGTGCTCGTCCGAGGACAACGGCGGTGCGGTGCTCGCCCGATCGGCGATCGGGCTGTGCTCCTACCGCGCACGCTCGGGCTGCGCTCCTCCCGGGCGGCAGTCCAGGAGGAGCCCCCGCTGAACATGGCTGTCGCCTCCCCCCCCGACCTGGAGCACCTGAGCGCGCAGGAGGTGCTCGCCCATATGGTCGAGCGCTTCCACCCGCGCCTCAGCGTGGCCTGCTCCTTCCAGAAGGAGGGCTCGGTGATCATGGACATGCTGCTGAAGATCGAGCCCACGGCCCGCTTCTTCACCCTCGATACCAGCGTCCTCTTCCCCGAGACCTACGACGTATGGCGGCAGATGGAGAAGCGCTACGGTGTGGAGATCGAGGTCTACCAGGGGCCGAGCCTGGCGCGCCAGGCAGCCCTCCACGGCGACGAGCTGTGGAATCGAGAGCCCGACAAGTGCTGCGACCTGCGCAAGGTCAAGCCCTTGACCGAGGCGCTCGCGGACGTGGACGCCTGGATGTCCGGGTTGCGGCGAGACCAGTCGCCGGCGCGCGCCAAGACCCCCAAGCTGGTCTGGGACCACAAGAACGAGCGCTGGAAGGCAAGCCCCCTGGCCGACTGGACCGAGAAGGACGTGTGGCGGTACATCGCCGAGAACGACGTGCCCTACAACGACCTGCATGACCGTGGCTACGCATCGATCGGATGCACGCACTGCACGCTGCCGGGCACCGGCCGCGAGGGACGCTGGGCGCGAACCGGCAAGGCCGAGTGCGGCCTGCATTGACCGACGGCCCCGCCGCTGCCACCGTAAGCGGAGTGGGCTATGAGGTCTCACACTTGCGGGCGCTCGAGTCCGAGGCGATCCACATCATGCGCGAGGTGGCCGCGGAGGTGGAGCGCGCGGTGCTCCTCTTCTCCGGGGGCAAGGACTCCGTGGTGCTGCTGCGCCTGGCAGAGAAGGCCTTTTACCCCGCCAGGTTCCCCTTCGCTGTCATGCACGTGGACACCGGCCAGAACTTTCCCGAGGTGCTCGAGTTCCGTGACCGTCGCATGGAGGAGCTGGACGCCCGGCTCATCGTGGCCAGCGTGCAGGACTCGATCGACTCGGGTCGGGTGGTGGATGAGACCGGTCCGCGCGCCTCGCGCAACCGGCTCCAAACCGTGACCCTGCTGGACGCCATCACCGAGCACGACTTCAGGGCCGCGTTCGGCGGGGCGCGCCGCGACGAGGAGCGTGCCCGCGCAAAGGAGCGGATCTTCTCCTTTCGGGACGACTTCGGCGGCTGGGATCCCAAGACGCAGCGACCCGAGCTGTGGAGCCTCTACAACGCCCACATGAACCCCGGGGAGCACATGCGCGTCTTTCCCCTCTCCAACTGGACCGAGCTCGACGTGTGGCAGTACATCCGCGAGGAGGAGCTCGAGATCCCGGCGATGTACTTCGCCCACACCCGTGAGGTGTTCGCCCGTGACGGCATGCTCTACGCGACCTCGCCGTTCGTCGAGCTACTGCCCGGCGAGGAGCCCTTCGAGGAGTCCGTTCGCTACCGCACGGTGGGTGACATGAGCTGCACGGGTGCCGTGCGGTCCACGGCCTCGACGCTCGATGACGTGGTGGCCGAGATCGCCGCCACGCGCATCACCGAGCGCGGCGAGACCCGAGCCGACGATCGTGCCTCGGAGGCGGCGATGGAGGACCGCAAGCGCGAGGGGTACTTTTAAGATGCCGGGATGGCAGCCTGACAATCAGAGATGCGGGCTGGATGCCCGCATGGGGTGACCGGCGCGGCGACCAACGGGACGGTGGTGGACTCGCGGCCGTCCGAGCTCGTCCGCGTGGCCACGGCGGGCTCGGTGGACGACGGCAAGTCCACGCTCATTGGACGGTTGCTCTTCGACTCGAAGCAGGTGTTCGCGGACCAGCTCGAGCACGTGGAGCGCGTCTCGACCGAGCGCGGCGACGGCTACGTGAACCTGGCCCTGCTCACCGACGGGCTGCGCGCCGAGCGCGAGCAGGGAATCACGATCGACGTGGCATATCGCTACTTCCACACCACCAGGCGCAAGTTCATCATCGCCGACACGCCGGGCCACGAGCAGTACACCAGGAACATGGTGACCGGCGCCTCGACGGCGGACCTCGCCCTGGTCCTGATCGACGCGCGCAAGGGCGTGCTCGAGCAGTCGCGCAGGCACGCCTTCATCGCGTCGCTCCTGCGCATCCCTCACCTGGTGGTGTGCATCAACAAGATGGACCTCGTGGATTGGGACGAGGAGGTGTACGACCGGATCACCGCGGAGTTCACCCACTGGGCCGCGCGCCTCGACGTGACCGACATCACGTTCATCCCGATCTCGGCTCTGCACGGCGACAACGTGGTCGACCGCTCGGAGAACATGCCCTGGTACGGCGGGTCCTCGCTGCTGTACGAGCTCGAGCACGTGCACGTGGCCTCCGACCGCAACCTGATCGATCCGCGCTTTCCCGTGCAGTGGGTGATCCGGCCGATGAGCGACGAGCACCACGACTACCGCGGCTATGCCGGCCAGGTGGCATCGGGCGCGTTCAAGCCGGGGGACGAGGTCACCGTCCTGCCCTCGGGCGTCACGACGCGAGTGGCCGGGATCGACAGCCACGGGGGCCCGATGCCCGAGGCCTTCCCGCCCCTGTCGGTGACGATGCGCCTCGAGGACGAGGTGGACGTCTCCCGCGGGGACATGATCTGCCGACCGCACAACCGTCCGCGGCAGACCAAGGAGCTCGAGGCGATGGTGTGCTGGATGGCCGAGCGCCCTCTCCGGCCGGCGGCTCGCTATCGCATCAAGCACACCACCCGCACCGCGCTCGCGAAGGTCGAAGAGCTGCGCTACCGCTTCGACGTGAACACGTTGCACCGCGACGAGGAGGCGGAAGGGCTCGAGCTGAACGAGATCGGCCGCGTGCGGCTGCGTTTCTCGGCGCCGCTCCTGATCGACGAGTACCGCCGCAACCGCTCGACCGGCAGCTTCATCCTCATCGAGGAGAGCACGAACGACACGGTCGCGGCAGGAATGATCCTCGGCGTAGACGACTGAGCGTCTTCAACGTGACCGAGCGCAGCGAGAACGTGAGCTGGCATCCGCATGCCGTGACCCGGGAGACGCGCGCGACCCTCATGGGCGCCGGCGGGGCCACGGTGTGGCTCACCGGGCTTCCCTCCTCCGGCAAGTCGACCTTGGCCGCGGCCGTCGAGTCGGCCCTGCTCGAGCGCGGACGGGCCGCCTACCTGCTCGACGGCGACAACCTTCGCCACGGCCTCAACAGCGACCTCGGGTTCTCGCGCGCCGACCGTGCCGAGAACGTGCGCCGCACGGGGGAGGTGGCTCGCCTGCTGGCTGACGCCGGCCTCGTGGCGATCGCGTCGCTCGTCTCGCCCTACACGGTAGACCGCACCCGCGTGCGTCAGGCACACGAGCGCGATGGCGTGCCCTTCTTCGAGGTGTTCGTGAACACGCCGCTCGAGGAGTGCGAGCGGCGTGACCCGAAGGGCCTCTACGCGAAGGCGCGCGCCGGGAAGCTGGCCGACTTCACCGGCGTCGATGCCCCATACGAGGCGCCGGAGCGACCTGAGCTCGAGCTACGACCCGCCGAGGGCGGCGTCGAGGAGGCGCATGTTGCGGTCCTCCGGCTGCTGGACCGCTGAGCGTGGATCCCGCCATTGCCGCTTTTGGCCTCGGGGTCGGGGTGCTCGTGGGGATGACCGGAATCGGTGGCGGGTCGCTGATGACCCCGCTGCTGATCCTGGTCTTCGGCGTCAAGCCGGTGACCGCCGTCGGCACGGACCTCGCCTACGGTGCCGTCACCAAGACGGTCGGTGGATGGAAACACTTCCGGCAGGGCACCGTGGACATGAAGCTGTCCACGTGGATGGGGTTGGGCTCGGTCCCCGCCGCCGTCGGAGGCGTCTACGCCCTAGAGGCCCTGGAGGAAACCCACGGCGACGAGTTCGACGAGCTGCTGATAACTGTGCTGGCCATCGCCCTGCTGTTCACGGGCGTGATGACGCTCGCGCGGGCCCTGTTCCTGAAACGGCTGCACGGGCGGGAACGAGAGACTGTCGAGATGGACGCCCGCAGCAAGGTCTCGGCGGTGGGGCTGGGGGTGGTGGTGGGATTCGTGCTCGGCGTGACCTCCGCCGGAAGTGGGGCCCTCATCGCGGTCGGGCTGATACTGCTCTTTCACCTCGTGCCGACGCGCGTCGTGGGCACCGACGTCTTCCACGCCGCCATCCTGCTCTGGGCCGCCACCGCGGCCCACCTGGTGGCGGGCAACGTGGACTTCGCCCTGGCAGGCAACATCCTGGTCGGCTCGGTGCCCGGCGTCTGGATCGGGAGCAGCATGTCGCTCAAGGTGCCGACCGCGGCGTTGCGCACGACGCTGGCGATCGTGCTGCTCGGCTCCGGACTCGGACTCCTCGCCAAGGCCGGAGTGGGCGTGCCGGGTGCAATGCTCGGCGCCTTCCCGGTGATGGTGGCCCTCCTGATCGGCGCGGTCACGATCAGGGACCGTCGGCGAGCGGCGGCGCGCACCGAGTAGGTGGCGGGCCATGGAGCAACCGCGCCCTCAGATGGCGACTGCGGCCCGACCGGTTATCAGCGCTTCAGCCTGCGAGGTCGGAGTCACAGGCTCTCTTCCTCAAAGGGCTTAAACTAAGTCCATGACTAAGTCTGTTGGGGTCCACGAGGGCAAGACGCAGCTATCTCGGCTGCTCGAGCTCGTGGCGGGAGGCGAGGAGATCGCGATCACGCGAAGGGGTGAAGAGGTCGCCCGCCTGGTACCGGCACCGGGCGGGAGCCGGCGGCGGCACCTGGGGATCGACCGCGGCCGCTTCGTCGTGCCCGTGGGGTTCGACGACCCGCTCGACGAGCGCGCCCTGGAGACTTTCGAGCGCTGCCGGTGAACGTGCACCGAGCCGGAGCGCCTCGGCGACCAGCTAGGTTCCCGCCCGTACCTCCCGTGGACCCGCTGCCTCCGGATCCGGAGTTTCCGCCCTGCTTCCCAAATGGGTTCGACGGCGACTATGACAATGACTGTGGCACTACGCACTAACGTTTCGCCGGTTCTGGTAAGCTGACAGACGAGCTGCCCAGGAGGGCCTTCGCTGAGACACCACTCGCTTAAGCGGCCGTCGTCTGGCGACGCAAGATCGAGGACATGACCATCGTTCGCAATATCCTGAGCGGCTTGAACGCCCGAATGTGGTTCTTAGCTGGGCTTGCTGTCCTTGTCGTGGGGATGCTAAGCGTTCTCAAAGAAGGTCCCATGGTCATTCCGTCTGTTGCTTGTGCGTTTGCCGGACTTGCCTTCCGCTGTGGGATGTTGGCGCACCGCAAGAAGCAGCAACCGACGCGCCCCTGGTTGCAGGTAGACCAGCCTTCTCGACGCAAATGAGGCCCCGCGCGGCTCGCGCGCGGCTCGGAGAGGAGGAGCAAGCCGACTCAGGATGTGGTGGCCATTCAGATGAGCCAGGGTTTCACCCGTGGAGCTGACTCCTGCGAGTGGTTGCTCGGTCGATTGCCCACACCGGAGACTCGCGTTTTGTGAGCAACGAGGCCGGTGGCGGCCGACGCCAGAACGTGGTCACTCGGTGCCCGGAGCGTATCGGCCCGTTCGTGTGCTGACCTAGCTCCGTCGGCCTATTCAACCGCTCGCCACCTCCCGGCGCACCCCGATAGCCTCGCGCCGCATGTTCTCCAAGGTCTTGGTGGCCAACCGCGGCGAGATCGCCATCCGCGTGATGCGCACTCTCGAGGAGCTCGGGATCGCCTCGGTGGCCGTGTACTCGGAGCCGGACCGCGACGCCCCCCACGCGCGCCGAGCGGACGAGGCCTACCTGCTCGGACCGGGCCCGCCCGCTGAGAGCTATCTCGCAAACGAGCGGGTCCTCGCGGTGGCGGAGGAGTCCGGCGCCCAGGCGATCCATCCCGGTTACGGGTTCCTGGCCGAGAACGCGGCCTTCGCCAGGGCATGCGAGGGGGCCGGCATCGTCTTCGTGGGGCCACCGGCCGAGGCCATCGACTCCATGGGGTCGAAGACCCGCGCACGTGAGCTAATGCACGCCGCGGGGGTGCCGATCGTGCCTGGCACGACCGATCCCGTCGGCTCGGTCGAGGAGGCCAGCGTGATCATCGACGAGTCGATCGGCTATCCCGTGGCGGTCAAGGCCGCGGGCGGGGGCGGGGGCAAGGGCTTCCGGGTTGCCCTCTCGCCCGAAGAGCTCGAGGAGGCGTTCGAGGGCGCGGCGCGTGAGGGCGAGCGGTTCTTCTCGGATGCCACGGTCTACCTCGAGCGCTACCTGCCCGACCCGCGGCACGTCGAGGTGCAGGTGCTGGCTGACGGGCACGGCAACGTCGTCCATCTCTTCGAGCGCGACTGCTCGGTGCAACGCCGGCATCAGAAGCTGATCGAGGAGAGCCCCGCCTCGGCCGTGGACGCGCAGCTGCGCGAGCGGATCGGCCGGATCGGTATCGAGGCGGCGCGCGCCGTCGGCTACCGCTCGGCGGGGACGATCGAGGGGCTGCTCCAGGACGGCGAGTACTTCTTCCTCGAGATGAACACCCGTGTGCAGGTGGAGCACTGCGTGACGGAGATGGTCACCGGCGTGGACATCGTGCGCGAGCAGATACTGGTGGCCGCCGGAGAGCCGCTCTCGTTCACCCAGGACGAGGTCATGCTGCGCGGCCACGCGATCGAGTGCCGCATCAACGCGGAGGACGCCTCGAAGCGGTTCGCCCCCGCGCCCGGCAGGATCGCCTCCTACGGGGAGCCGGGCGGCCCCGGGGTGCGCGTGGACTCCGGGGCGCGAGAGGGCTACGAGGTACTGCCGCTCTATGACCCGATGATCGCCAAGCTGATCGTGTGGGACGTGGACCGTGAGACGGCCACCCGGCGGATGCTGCGGGCCCTCTCCGAGTACGAGATCGGGGGCCTGAAGACGCTGCTTCCGTTCCACAGCGCGCTGCTCGCCACGCGGCAGTGGCACGACGGCGAGACCTGTCGCGACCTCGTGGAGGACGGCGAGTGGCTCGCCGCGCTCGCGACGGCGCCGGAGGAGGAGGCGCCGGCGACAGACGGCGATGAGCCGAAGCTCGAGCGCGAGTACGCGGTCGAGGTCTCCGGTCGCAGGTTCGACGTCAAGGTGATCGGCACCGCGCCCGAGTCCCCGGACGCCGGCGCGACCTCCCAGAAGCCTCTCAGGCGACGCCGCGAGCGCGGGGATGGCCAGGCCGGGGGCGGAGGCGATGCCGGCGAGCTGATCTCGCCGCTCCAGGGCACGGTGCTGAAGGTGAACGTCGAGCAGGGGGCGTCCGTGCAGAAAGGCGCCATCGTGTGCGTGATCGAGGCGATGAAGATGGAGAACGAGATCGCGGCACCCTCCTCGGGCGACGTCGAGGCGCTCAGCGTGACCGCGGGGGCGCCGATCAACGCCGGCGACACAATCGCCGTGATCAAGTGACGGGTCCCAACCGGTGCGGGGCCCGTCCTGCTCCCACTCACCGCAGGGGTGCGAACCTGGAGGCGGGCGAGCTCCGCGCCAGCTTCTCGAGCGCACGCGATGCGCGCCGCGGGCCCATGGCCCAGCTAGGCTCAATATAGCCATGCGAGCGATAGTCAACGGCGTCACGATCGCCGATAGCAACAACACGATCCTCCTCGAGGGAAACCATTACTTTCCCCCGGAAAACGTCAACGAGCGGTTGCTCAAGCGAAGCTGGATGCGCTCGGCCTGTCCATGGAAGGGCGTCGCCGCCTACTACCACGTTGAGGCTGAGGGAGGCCCGAACGTGAACGCGGCTTGGACATATCGACACCCGTTTCCCTGGATCCGCAAGATCAAAGATCACGTCGCGTTCTGCGGTGCCGTTGAGGTGCGTCCCTAGTAGCGGTAGGAGCTCACGCCATGCTCGATCCCAGATCGTCGCCGGCAGGAGTAGGCGGCAGTACTTGTGCTCTCACGTCGAAGTCGAGACAGGAGTCGCGGGACCTTGATGGACCTCCCTGAAGCGCGGATCGTGGTTAGCCCGGAGCTGACCGCCGACGAGTTGTTTGGGTTCTACAAGCGAAACAACATCTGCGAAGTGGGGTTCGGCAAGGAAGTCGCAGCACGGATCCTCGACCACCCTCACGTCATGGTGGCGGCCTTTGCCGGTGAGGAGCTCGTCGGTTTGGCTCGTGCGACCTTCGACGGGTTGTCCGCCGCCATCATGGAGTTCTCACTCGACGTCCGCTGGCAGGGCCGTGGGCCAGACACGAATGGCTCGCTCATGGAGGGCGACCCTTTCGGCGTGGGCGCTCAGCTCGGCCATGCGCTCCTCACCGAGCTGGAGCGCCTGGGCTCGACGTTCGTCAGCGGCTACATCCTCGAGCGAGCCGAGGAGCCGTTCTACACGTCAATCGGCTTCGCCCCGAACGAGGGTCACCTCGTCTACATCATCGCCAAGCGGCCGTACCTGCAGCGAAACGAGGCGAGTATCAGCGGGACCACATGCAATGCCCCGGCACCTTGGGGCTGTAAGTAGCGCTGGGCGAAGTCTTGACCTACAGTGGGCTCATCGGTTGAGCGGGCGAGTTGGCCGCCCCTGTCAAGGAGGCTGCACAGGGCGGAAGAGACTCGCGTTTATGGCGTTCGCCCTTACCTTGGTCGCGCCCGTCGGGGGGATCAGCGCCGCCGCCGCCGCGACGCAGGAGGATCCCAGCGCGACCACCATCGGGAAGGTCAAGGACCACGATGACGGGACGGCGACCGTCAAGGCCCGCTACATCTGCCCTGAGGGGGAGGGTTGGCATCTCTGGGTGTCAGCCAAGCAGACCGCGGACGGTTCGAAGGGTGAGGATGTCACCGGAGAGGGAGCTGGGTTTGGCGGAGTGGCGGCCACATGGCTGCAGAGACATCCGACGACCTTCAGCTGCGACGGCAAGCGGCACACGCAGAAGTCCAGATCGACACGCTCGAGGAAAACCCCTTCGCGGGACCATCGGCTACGGCGACCTCGTCCCCGGTTACGCTTGGGTTCAGTTCTGCCTCATCAACGAGGGTGCGGGACTCTTCCTGATCGACCAGCGCTGGGCCAAGGTCCGCTAGTACGACCGCTCTGAGGCGGGTCACCGAGAGTGGCCCGCCTCAACCGGCGACACCCTTGCACGCCCGCACCTGGCGCTCCCCCAACTGCCGGCCGCAGCCTTCTGCCGGTTATTCGAGCGCTAGTCACCGAGGCCCCCGAATGGAGCAGAGGGCGCTGCTCCAATCACGCGGAAGCGGCACTCGAGGGCCAGGCTTGGCGCCACTCGTGTGAAAGGATGCCTTGCGTGGCCTTCCTCTACCGGCTGCTTCCGCCGCGTCCCACGTTCTCCCAGGACATGAGCCCAGCCGAGGCCGAGGTGATGGAGCGCCACGTCGCCTATTGGCAGGATCTGTTGAACCGCGACGTGGCGCTCGCGTTCGGCCCCGTGCTTCATCCCGAGGACCCATGGGGCCTTGGGCTACTCGAGCTTGAGGATGAGCCGGCCGCGCAAGCGATCGGCGAGGGTGACCCGGCGGTCCAGACCGGCACCTGCAAGTATGAGCTGGTGCCGATGCAACTCGTTCGGGCCGGCTGAGCGCGGCCTCGCATGCGAGGATCCGGGGGCGCAAGCCGCAGTGTTCCGCTTGCCACGCGAGCGGTAGCGCTCAGGGCCGTCGCAAGCTAAGTGGTCCGCGCCGCAAGTCCGTCGTGTTGAAGGAACCCTGCGGGCGGGTTGATGAACGTTATGGCGTGGGGCGAGTGGCAACAGCGATCGAGCGCCGAGGTTCGCGGTGAACTCGAGCGGCGGGCGGCGAGTCTGACGAGGTGGCGATCCGCGCCGCATGCCAGCAGCAGGCAAGCGGTAGTCCGCCGCGCCGCATGCCCGGGCTCAGAACCGCCCTTATGACGCACTGCGCGCGACCGCTCGGGCATCTAATGCGGCGTGGAGGGGCCAGCATGTGCGCGGCTAGGCTTCGGGAATAGGGTCACCGCTGACGGCGCCGATCGCGATGAACCAGTTTCGCGCCTGAAGCTCGGCTGACGCCGATCGTGCTCGTCCGTCGGATGCATGCGGTTAGTCAGCCCTGTCCACGGCTGTGCCGTGTGGGCTATGTGTGCTTGTCAGTCCGGCGATGATGATGTCGAGTGCTGCTTCGAACTCGACGTCACGATCGATAGCGCCGGCGTGCGGGATCACCTCCGCGAGATGGGGGAAGCGCTCGGCTTCGGCGCTCAGTACCGAGCGCGTCGGACCGCGCTCGGCGGCAGCCGACTCCATCGCGAGTCCCCGTAGCTCGGCGAGGGCGTAGCCGTACGCGAAGCCCGACAGTGTGCGAAAGGCGGTCAGTGCCTCGCGCGGGCAGAAGCCCGCTTCGCGCAGGACCCCCAGAGCGGCATCGACCGGGGCCAGCGCGGCGAGCGTCTGGACCGGGCGGCGCCCGACGAGCGGAAAAACAGCCGGATGGCTGCGAGCGAGTCTGCGGTAGGAGCGAAACAGCGCTTTTAGGCGTTCTTGCCAGCTGCCTTGTTCGCTGTGTGACAGGTCCATGGAAGCGACCGCGAGCTCAACGATGCCGTCTAGCAGCGCCTCCTTGCCGTCGACGCCCCAGATCGCCCACGAGATGAAACTCCCGAACGCCGTACACACCTCCCGGCCCTGGCGATCCACGAGATCGCGCCCGACTTCGACTCGAGGACGTGTGGGCGTTGCCCACGCCGGGAGGACCTGACGACTTCCCGCGACTGGTGCGGCAGTTCGCCGCGGGCGACACGTCAGACAACGCGTCCTGGGTCGCCCGCACGCTCGTCAGGATCCGCTAGAAGCTAGGGGAGCTGCTCGGCTGGGACGACCCCGACTCCGGCGCCGGCTCCCGGGTGCCGACGCTGCGCGACCGATTGCCGGCCGATCTGCGCGATGCGCCTGCCGGGCCGGAGTTCCCCACCGTTCCGATGCGCTCGGTCTACCTGACGGACAACGAGTGGGCGGCAGAGATGGCCAACCGGACCGTGCACTCGGTGATGCATATGGGCTGGGTCCCGGACGATGCCGTGGCTACCGCGGACAGATGGCCGTGCTGGTCAAGCCGAACGGTCTGTTCGGGAAGGTCATCCCCTCCTCCCGCCAGACCCTCTGGGTGCGCTTGCGGTTAAGGCTGCAGCCCTCCCCGAGCAGCCGCGCGTGCGCGCGGCGATAGCCCCACCGCGGCCGCTCGCGCGAGATCTCGCGCAAGCGAGCTCGCAGCGCGGCGTCGTCTGCTGGTCTACGCGCGTGAGCGCTACGGCGGCCTTCAATCTGTGCCTTAACTCAACCGTCAGCAGCGCTCCTCGCGGCGGCCTGAGCGACCGGCCCGTCCCTCCCGGCCGGCAGGCCGGCAACACGTGACTAGCGCCGGCTCCACGATGCCGAGTGCTCACGGTGGGAGTTACGACAAACGCCCGGCGTCGGCGGGGCGTCGTCGTAGAAGACCCGCGCCGCCTCTACGCCCACGCAGAGCACGCGTGGAGCATTCTCACCTGTTCTAGCAAGCTGACCGTGTGTTAGCTAATGCCGCAAAACTTCGTACAGAACCGGCAACACGAGGGTCGCGCCCACCAGTACGCCGAGCAGCCTTCTCCGTTTGGTCTTTCCCTTATCCAACTTCGGTCTAGGGTAAGGCTAGCTCCGCGCGTCTGTCGGAGCCCCAGGTCAGCGCTTGTAATGACGATGCCCGGGGGTGCGCGCCGAGCAGTAGACGTTCGGCATACCTGGGGGGTCGGCTCTTGCAGTCACCGGATCTGCTTTCTGCCCGCGCTTGTCGACGAAGGTCGCCGAAGTTGACCGGGCATGGCCTTTTCCGGAGTGCTCTCACTGCAGGACCCGGGTGGTCTTCGACGAGAGGCTTCGCTGGGGAGCCGGCACCTGTCGGCGCGGCGGTCTAGCGTGTCAACCCTCGCCCGAGTCGGGCGGAGGCTGTCCGCTCCGTGGTCGCGCCCGGGTGTCGCGCCGCTTCAGGCCAGCTGTAGGATGACCGTGTAGCCGGCTGCCGCCGCGGCGAAGGCTACAAAGCTGCTCTGGCGCTCCTCGGGCAGCTCCTCCTTCATCACGTTCAGTATCACACCGCCGGCGAGGAAAGCGACGAGGACTCCGAGCGCGGCGTCTGAGATCTCCGTCAGTTCGCCGACGAGCCAGCCCACCCCGAGCGCCGAGACGATCAGCCAACGGCCGAGGTCGTGGTAGGCGTCGCGGTGGCGCTCGCGCAGCGCGTGATCGTTCACGACGAAGTGCACCCCGAGCGCGAGCGTGAAGAAGACGAGCGTCCGTGTCGAGTCTTCCTCGCGGTGCACTAGCAGGTAGCCGATGATCGCGTTGTAAACGGCGAACGAGCTCATGCTGAGCCAAAACGCTCCGCTCGGCGACCTGCTGCCTGACTCGTTCCGACGCGAGGCGAGCTCTACCCCGTAGAAGACCGCCAGCCCGAGCAGGGCGACGATGTAGACGTGGTCCTCGACGAATCCGAGCGCGCCCCTGGCTTCCACCGACTCCTGTCCGCGCGCAAGCTCGGGGAGCAGGTGGACGACGACGTAGGCGACCGAGACGCCGCCGGCGGCAGACAGCCAGCGGCTCCGTGGGACGGCATCGAGAAAGCGGAGACGTCCCGCAATGAGATGCAGGGATGCCAGGAAGGCGAGCGCCACCGCCGGGCCCAAGCGTCTAGCCCTCCGCCCCCTCAAGGGGGTCGCCAGGACCGTCTGCGCCGGTCGCGCGCTCGCGCCGCTCGTCGACGAGAAAGGAGCCGATCACCCCCGCGAGCGAGGCAACGAGGATGAGGCCGACCACGAAGCCCGTGATCATCACGACGCGCCCACCGGCGCTGCGGGGCAAGGGATCTCCCTGAAGCGCGATGACCGTCGCGGCGCTCCAGAGCAGCGCGTCGCCAAATGTCGGAAACACCGATCCCTCAACATCACGCTCGAAGAGGTAGGCGAGCTCCGCGATCGCGACGGCGCTCAGCGTGCTGAGCGCGCCGAGGTACCCGAGGCGAGAGCGCAGCAGGTAGCGCGCCGTCCCGGCTGCTCGGTACGACGAGGAGATCACTCTCGAGGCGGGCAGGGCTCGCCCGGCGCGTGCGAGGCGCAGGAAGCTGAGAACGCGCAGGAACGGAAGCAGGAGCAGGAGCGGCTGCCACCAGTGCCTGCGGAGGTAGTTGAGCCGTCGGGGCGCAAGCCATAGCTTTGTCGCGAACTCGAGCGCGAAGATAGCCCAGATCACCCATCCCGCGACCTCGAGGACGAGCGAGGTCGTCGAACTCACCTCGACCGCCACGTCATAGCCGACGAGCAGCGCGAACAGCACGCCGAGCCAGGCCATCAATGGATCGAGCCGCTCGGTGGCACCCGCCACCCAGTCGTCGAACTGGGTTTCGGTCCGCTCCCATCTTGGCGGCAGAGGCGGGACTCCACCGGCTTCTCGGGCGCTCCCAGGCGGCTTCGGTGTCACGATCGCTCCGTACCCTGATCGCGTAGCGCGAAGCCACCGAGGGTCTGGACCGCCATCGCGGTGAGCTCAGCGACGCAGTCTTCAACCGCGGCCATGGCGACCGCGACGATCGCCGCCATCCACGCCAGGGTGCCAAGCCGACGCTTCACCGATCGTCGACTGGCTCCGGCACCTGCAAGCAGTACCGTGGCCCGCCGGATGCTGCCGCGCCGCAATGTCGAGCTGAAAGCCCGGGATCCGGAGCCGACGACGTCACTCGCGGCGGCGCTCGCCTACGGAGCCGAGGACCACGGCGTTCTGCATCAGATCGACACGTACTTCGCTGTCAACTCAGGGCGCCTGAAGCTCCGCGAAGAGCAAGACGGCGCGACCTTGATCGCGTACCGCAGGGCGGACACGGCGACTGCACGCACCAGCTCCTACCACCTCGTGCGTGACGAGGACCCAGCCGAGCTCAAGCTCGCCTTGGACGCGGCGCTGGGAACCGTCGTTGTCGTGGTCAAGCGCCGCCGTGTGCTCCTCTGGCGCGACGTTCGCATCCACTTCGACGAGGTTGACGGACTCGGCTCCTGGGTCGAGTTGGAGGCAGTCGTGTCTTCGTCGTCTGACTTGACCGCCGAGCGCGCGCTCGTAGCCGAGCTCCGCAGTGTGCTCGGGATCACCGACGACCGCGTCGTGGCCGAGGGCTACGCGGCGATGCTGCTTCGCGCTGAAGCCACCCGCTGAGGGCGTCGTCGGACGCCGTGCAGCGAGTGAGCAGCGATCCAGCCGGGAGGGGCGCAGACGTGGCCGGACCTTGCCCCGCACCAGCAACGGGTGAAGCCCTTGCCCATCGCAGGCGAGGTGTAGGCCGCCGCGCAGGCGGCCCGTGCCGGTCGATCAGCGATCGAGCAGGGCGAGGTTCTCGGCGTGGACCTGGCGCTGGCGCGGGCTGTCGCGCCCCGCCGGCAGCGGGACACGCGGGTCGCCCCGCTCGAGGGCGTCCAGGTAGGCTAGGTCCTCGTCCAGGATGCGAAGCGCCGCGTCGCGAGGCTGTGGTGCCCCGTGGCCCGGAACGGCAGTTTCGGTTACCTCGAGAAGCGCTGCGAGGCGCGCGAGGGTGGCGCGGTAGGCCTCGAGCGAGCCTGCCGGGGAGATCGTGGGGATCTCGACGCTCGAGAGGTAGTCGCCGCACACGAGCACCCCGCACCAGCGGGCCAGCACGGCGACGCCGTCGGAGGTGTGCCCCTCAGCAGGATGAAGCTCGAGCTCCTGGTCTCCCAGCCCCAGGCGCCCGGGTACGGGGAGCGGCTGCACGTGTCCCAGCCCGAGGGGGCGCGGGCGCTCCACGTAGTGCTCGGCGTCGGCGGCGCGCAGCTCGCGCTGCGCCTTGCCGGGCTCGGAGCGAAGACGGTGCAGGGTCTCCTCTCCGACGCCCATCGACAGCTCCGGGTACGCCAGCCGTCCAAGCAGGTGGTCGAAGTCCGCGTGAGTGGCCAGCAGAGCGCTTGGCCTGAACCCGGCCTGCCCCAGGAGCGTGGGAAGCAACTCGAGCTCCTCCGGGAAGTAGGGCGAGTCCACCAGCATCGCCTCTTCGCCCGACCGGATGGCCGTGGCGGTGGTCTGCCACAGCAGGCTCGTCACCACGATCGCGTCGGGGTGGACGGAGACCGCCCGCACGAGGTGGCTAGGCGGCGTTCAGCAGCTTGCCGGCATCACGGAAGCTCTTGACCTCTTCCGTGGGCTTCTTCTGACCGGACTCGAGCTCGGCGCCGTGGCGATTTACCCAGATGACCGGGATCTTCTGCTTCAGGCACGGCTCCACGTCGGTCTCGTAGCCGCAGGCCACGTGCACCCAGTGCTTCTTCTTCTTCTCGATCCGGCGCGCGCACTCCTTGAAGTGAGCGTGGTCGGGCTTGTAGGAGCGGACCTGCTGGGCGGTGACCACGAGGTCGAGCTCACCGCGCAGGTGGCGGCGGGTGGCGCCCAGGAGCTTGTCGTCGATGTTGGAGAGGATGCCAACCTCGTACTTCTTGGCCAGGCGCTCGAGCTGGGCGTTGGTCTCGCGAAACGGGGTCCAGCGCGGCACGCTGTCGGGCAGGAATTGAGCGCGCGAGGATTCGAGCGACCACCCCAGCTCCGCGGCCACCTTGACCGCCGTGCGGCGCAGGACCTCCGCGTAGAGCTCGTAGGAGCCGCTCTGGATCTCGTGCTGGATCTCGAGGAAGCGGGGAATGAGGACGTCACGATCGATCGTGAACCCATCCCTGTCCGCCTCCTTCTGGAATGCCTCGTGGACCCCGGCCTCCCAGTCGATGAGGGTTCCGTAGCAGTCGAAGGTCACGAATTTGACTTCTTTGGGAAGCGGCACGGCCGGGCATTGTATGTTCCAGGCGCGCCGGGGCACCCTCCGCCTCTGGAGGTGGCTGCCGGCAGCCAAAATGGACCTTCTCGAGTATCAGGGCAAGCAGCTCTTCGCCAAGCACGGCGTCCCCGTGTCTCCGGGGCGCCCCGTGACCACCGTGCAGGAAGCGGTGTCGGCCGCCGACGAGCTGGGCTATCCGGTGGTGGTCAAGGCACAGGTCTTGATCGGCGGCCGCGGGAAGGCGGGCGGCATCAAGCTCGCCGGCGACCGTGAGGCGGTCGAGCAGCACGCCGGCGCGATCCTGGGGATGGAGATCCGTGGCTTGAGGGTGCGGGAGCTGTGGATCGAGGAGGCGAGCGACATCGAGGATGAGTACTACGCCGCCTTTGTCTTCGACCGCTCGGCCAAGAAGCCGATGGCGATGTTCTCGAGGATGGGTGGCATGGACGTGGAGGCGATCACCGCTGAGGACCCCGAGGCCATGCGGATGCTCCATGTGGACCCGCTGCTCGGCTTCCAGGACTTCCACGGCAGGCGTCTGGCCTTCGAGGCGGGCATCCCCGAGGACGTGATCAGACCGGTCGGGGAGATGCTCGGAAAGCTCTACGAGGTCTTCGTATCCGAGGACGCCACGCTCGTGGAGGTCAACCCCGTGGTCGTGAAGACCGACCGCAGCGTGAACGCCCTCGACGCCAAGGTCACGATCGACGGCAACGCCCTCTACCGCCACCCCCAGACGGCCGAGATGCGCAACATCTCCGACGAGAGCCCCCAGGAGCGCCTGGCCAAGGAGCGCGGGCTCACGTACGTGCCGCTCGATGGCAACATCGGCATCCTCGGAAACGGCGCCGGGCTCGTGATGTCCACCCTCGACGTGGTGGCCCAGGCCGGGGGCAAGCCCGCCAACTTCCTGGACGCGGCCGGCGGCTCGAAGGCCGAGGCCATCACGAGCGCGGTCGAGGTGATCCTCTCCAACGAGCGCGTGAGCGCCCTGCTGCTCAACATTTTCGGCGGCATCACGCGCTGCGACGAGGTGGCGCAGGGCCTGATCGCGGCGTTCAGGCAGGTCGAGCCCACGGTGCCCTTCGTCGTCCGGCTCGACGGCACGAACGGCCCCGAGGGGCGTGCGCTGCTGGCGGAGGCAGAACTGCCAAACCTCCACATCGAGGAGACGATGCTGGGGGCCGCCGAGAAGGTCGTGGAGCTCGCGGGCTGATGGCTGTCCTGGTGGACTCCGACACGCGACTCTGCGTCTCCGGTATCACCGGCCGCGAGGGAACCTTCCACTCGCTCAACAACCGCAGCTACGGCACCCAGGTGGTCGCCGGGGTGACTCCCGGCAAGGGCGGCCAAGACGTGGAGGGCATCCCGGTCTTCAACACCTTCCACGAGGCCGTCGCCGAGACCGGCGCCAATACGGCGATGGTCTTCGTGCCGCCGCGCTTTGCAGCGGACTCGGTGCTCGAGGCCGCGGACGCGGGTGTCGATCTGATCGTGGCGATCACCGAGGGCATCCCCGCCCACGACGAGCTGCGCGTCTTCAACCACCTGGAGCGCGGCCCGTCGAGGCTCGTCGGGCCGAACTGCCCAGGCGTCCTCTCGCCCGGCAAGGCCAACGTGGGGATCATCCCGGCCTCCTTCTTCCGGGAGGGCAACGTGGGGGTGGTCTCACGCTCGGGCACGCTGACCTACCAGATCGGAAACGAGCTGGCCCAGCGCGGCTTTGGCAACTCGAGCATCGTCGGCATCGGCGGCGACCCCGTCCCGGGCTCGAGCTTCATCGACATCATCGCCCTCTTCGAGGCCGACCCCGAGACGGAGCTGATCGTGCTCTCGGGGGAGATCGGCGGCGACTCCGAGGAGCAGGCGGCCGAGTACATCGGCCGGCACGTGTCAAAGCCGGTCGTCGCCTACATCGCGGGCTTCACCGCCCCGCCGGGCAGGACGATGGGTCACGCCGGCGCCATCGTGTCCGGGTCGAAGGGAACGGCCCAGGCGAAGGCCGACGCGCTCGAGGCGGAGGGGGTGCGGGTCGGGCGCACCCCCACGGCGGTCGCCGACATCGCCGTCGAGGTGCTGGGAGGGTAGGACGGCACCCGTGGCGCGCAAGGCCGGCAGGAGGAACCGCCTGAGATAGGAGATTCGGCCCGTGAAGCGCCAGCTTCGTACGGGCCCTCAGCACTCCTGTATCTGGAACAGGCTCGTGGTCCCCGGGCGGCCCGTCGGCAGCCCGGCGGTGATACCGATCCGCTCGCCTCGCCTTACCCAGCCGAGCTCCACGACCCGCCGGGCCGAGTCGGCTATCAGCTCCTCCGTGACGTCGTGCCGGCGGATCATCGCCGCCTCGACGCCCCAGATCATGCTGCAGCGGCGGACGACCTCCTCTTCCGGACAGAGGGCGTAGATCGGGACCGCGGGGCGATGCGCCGAGATCAGCCGTGCCGAGCGGCCCGACACGGTGGGGCAGACCAGCGCAGCGAGCCCGAGCTGGTGGGCGGCCACGCACGCGTTGTGGGCCACGGTGTAGGCAGGATCGCGCTCGTCACGGCGCACACGCGACTCGATCCAGCGCTCGTAGGGGGCCTCGGTCTCGGTGTGCTCGGCAATCGCGGCCATCATCGCCACCGCCTTCACCGGGTGGGCGCCCACGGCCGTCTCCTGGGAGAGCATGAGCGCGTCGGTGCCGTCGAGGATGGCGTTGGCCACGTCGGTCACCTCCGCGCGGGTGGGCCGCGGGGAGAAGACCATCGACTCGAGCATCTGGGTGGCGGTGATCACCGGCCGGGCGAGGGCCCCCGCCAGCGCGATCACGCGCTTCTGCACCAGCGGGACCTCCTCGATGTTCAGCTCGATGCCGAGATCGCCGCGAGCCACCATCACGCAGTCGGCGGCGTGCGCGATGGCCTCGGCATGCTCCACGGCGCGGCGCTTCTCGATCTTTGCGATCAGCGGAGTGCACGTGTGCTGCCGCACGTCCGATATGTCCTCGGGCCGACGTACGAATGAGAGCGCCACCATGTCAACCCCCATCTCCTCCCCGAAACGCAGCAGCTCGAGGTCGTCATCCGGCATGGAGGGCAGCGAGGCGAGCTCGCCCGGCACGTTGATCCCCTGGCGCGAGGAGACCGTGCCGCCGATCTCCACCTTGGTGTCGAGCTCACAGGGCCCCTCGCGCACCGCCTGGATGGACAGGCGCACGGAGCCGTCGGCGAGGTAGACCACGCCGTCGGGACCCACCGCGCCCGCTAAGCCCGACCACGCCACCGACATGCGCTCGGCATCCCCCTCCTCGGTTGATCCGCAGGCCAGGGTGAGCCGGTCGCCCGGCTTCAGCTCCGCCACGCCGCCGCTCAGCGGCCCGATGCGCAGCTTGGGACCCGGCAGATCCTGCAGGATGCCCACCTGGCGGCCGGCCCGGGAGGCCGCTTCGCGGACGCGGTCGGCGGTGGCCGCGTGCTGCTCGGGGCTGCCGTGGGAGAAGTTAAGGCGCGCCACGTCCATGCCCGCCTCCACCATCCGAGCGAGGGTCTCGCTGTCGCCCGAGGCGGGCCCGATCGTCGCGACGATCTTGGTCCGGCGGACCTGCGCCCGGTTCAACCGAAGAAGACCTCGGCGGTCTCGTAGAGCGCCTCGTCGAGCAGCTTGGGCTCACGTAGAGCCTCCTCGAGCGGCACCTGCCGGATCTCGGTGGCGTGCAGCGCAACCATCGTGCCGAACGCCCCGTCGTTGACCGCGTCGACCGCCGCCACGCCGAAGCGCGTGGCCAGCACGCGGTCATACGCGGTGGGAGTGCCGCCCCGCTGCACGTGCCCTAGGATCGTGACGCGGCTCTCAAAGCCGGTCCGGTCCTCGATCTCGTGCTCGAGCTCGACCCCGATGCCTCCCAGGCGCGCATGCCCAAAGGCATCGGTGACCTGTTCGGTCGCACTCGGTCCCTCCCCGCCCTGGCGCATTGCCCCCTCCGCGATGACCACGATGGAGAAGGTACGCCCCGTCTCGTGCCTGCGCCTGAGGCGGTCGCACACCTCGTCGACGTCGAACGGGCGCTCCGGAACGAGAATTGCATCGGCCCCTCCGGCTATGCCGCTGTGCACCGCGATCCAGCCGGCGTGGCGCCCCATCACCTCCACCACCATCACGCGGTTGTGCGACTCGGCCGTGGTGTGCAGGCGGTCGATCGCGTCCGTGACGATCTGCACGGCGGTCTGGAACCCGAACGTGAAGTCGGTGCAGCCCAGGTCGTTGTCGATCGTCTTCGGCACACCCACCACCGGCAGGCCGTCCTCCTTCCAGAGGCGCCCGGCCACCCCCAGCGTGTCCTCGCCGCCGATCGGGATGAGCGCTTCGACCCCCTCCGCCTCGAGCGCCGCCTTGACCTTCCCGGATCCGCCGTCGGTCCGGAAGGGGTTGGTGCGCGAGGTGCCGAGCATCGTGCCGCCGCGATGGAGGATCCCCGAGGTGTTCTCCAGGTCGAGCTCGAAGCAGTGCCCCTCCATCACGCCCGCCCAGCCGTTGCGGAAGCCCGCGACGGTGTGGCCGTCGCGGATCCCCTTGCGGACCACGGCGCGGATGACCGCGTTCAGCCCGGGACAGTCTCCGCCTCCGGTGAGGATTCCGACGCGCATGGTCGGCCAGAGTAGACGAGCCGGCGCGCGGCCGTCAGGCGGGCGCCGGCCCGGGCTCCTCGTAGGCCTCGCTCATGCCCTCCGCGAGCGCGCCCACCTCCTCGCGAAGCCCCCGGACCTCCGCCGCCAGCTGCTGCTGGTTGGCCGCGTCCGTGGACGCGGAGGCCGACACCAGGTTGCCCCGCACGGTGTCGAGCTCCACCAGGATCTTCTCCATCTGGTCATAGAACGCCTGCAGCTGGCGCTCCATCTTGCGCAGCACCTCGAGCTGTCCCGTGAGCGCCTGCACGAGCTCCCGCCGGCCCGGATCGTTCTCGCGGGTCAGCTCGGCAAGTCGGGCCTCGACCTTCGCCGGCGGGCTCTCCGCCAGCGCCCCGTAGAGCAACTGCGCGCGGCGCGCGGTGCCCTCCATGGCCCGCACGAAGCGGTCGACCTCGTCGAGCACCTCCGTGTAGGGGAGCTCCGCGCCCTCGACGGCCTCCTGTATCCGGGCCCGACGCTTGAGCGCACCCTGCAGCAGCCCGCGAATCGGACGTGCGAGCGTCCCGTGGTCGACGCCCGGACCTGCGGGCCTGAGCGCCTTTCGCCGCTTCGCGCGCTCGCGTTCGAGCACCTTGGCGGCCGCTTCCTCATCGAGATAGGTGCGCGCGGCCGCGGCGCCGTAGAACAGCAGCCCTATCCCCAGCAGGATCCCCGCCGATCCCAGCAGGATCCCGGCCACCACCATGGCCGCGAGGAGGATGACGGCGAAGGGATCGAGCAGCGCGTTGGCGATCAGCGCCCGGTTGTACTCCCTCCGGTTGTAGGGGCGCGGCTCGTCGGGCATCAGAAGAAGCTGGAGATGCTCCGATACACGGTCTCGATGTCGTCGGTGTCGCCCGTGTAGTCCTGGCCACCCGACGCTCGCGCTATCCGCCTGAGCGCATCGGCCGCCCCGCCGGCCTCCGCGCTGTAGGCGATGGTGAAGACGCGCACCTGGTCCTCCGAGTCGCCCTGGGCGGCGACACGCCGCACCACCTCGTCCGCATCGAGCGAGGAGTCCGTGTCCTCGCCGTCGGTGAGCAGTACGACGGCGTTGATGCGGTCCCTGTCCTTCAGCCTGCGCACGTCCTCGACGCCGCGGGCGGCGGCGTCGTAGACCGCGGTGCCGCCGTCGGCGATCAGCCGACCGACCAGCGAGGGCAGCTCCCTGCGCCGCTGCCCGATGCGGGCCAGCGGCTGGATTCTGTCGGAGAAGATCGTGAGGCCGATGCGGTCGTTCGGCGAGACCTCACGCAAGAACGTGCGCAACCCGTCCTTTGCTCGCGCGAGCCGGTTCTCGTCGTTCATCGAGCCGGAGGTGTCCACCACGAGCATGACGTTCGCGGGCTTGCGGTCCTCCCGCCAGGTCCGCCGGATCCGGTCGAGCACACGCGGCTCTGGAAGACCCAGCACCCGCGCCGGCTGGGCGGGGTCTGCCCCGTTGGCGGCGCTCACACGCCCGGCGGGCTTCTCCTCGAGCTTCGCCGGGCGGAAGCCCTCCCGGCCCGCCTCCTGGGCGTCGATCTCCTCGGTCAGGAACTTCTGGAACTCGCGGGCGCCTGCCTTCTCGGCCCTGGAGTTGTAGGGGGCATCGAGCACGATGAAGGGGTTGTCCGAGTAGAAGGTGCCCTCCGGCGGATAGAGCGCCACGAGGGGCGGTTGGCCCCCACGGCGGCGGTTGAAGTCGAGCAGCGTTGCCTCCTCCATCGCAACCGCTGAGGCGTAGCCCGGCCCGTTGCGGCGCATCTCGTTGGCGATGAAGAGGGTGGTGTCGCCGTAGTGGACGATCGAGCGCTCGATGTTCCTGACCTGTCTGCGCGCCGCCGACTCCGTGACGTCGCTCTCGGTCAGCCCCTCCTTCTTGCCGGTGGCCGCGTAGTACTCGGCCACCACCGCCGACAGCCCGGAGGTCGAGAAGTCGGGGTTGGTGTGCACGAGCTTGAAGCGGCCGAACTCCGGCTTGCCGACACTTGCGAAGCCCTGGTTTGAGACGGCCAGGCGCGTAAGCTGCTTGAAGCCGATCTTCTTCTTCGGGTAGCCGAGCGCCCGCGCGAAGGGCTTCCACATGGCGATCACGAGCGGTGTGCGCACGATCGAGGGGTTGTCATCGGGAGCCAGCGGGCGGTCCGCCTCGAAGTTGAGCAGCCGTCCCCACAGCGAGGAGGCGGGCGACCAGGCCACGGGCTCGAGCGAGCCGCGGGCGATCCGCGCCTGCGCCTCGCCCGATGCCGCCACCTGGCCGGCCACGAAGACCTTCTTGCCATCGACCTCGCGCCCCGCGTCGTTGAAGCGGGCGATCAGCGGCTTGAGGAGCCTCTCCTTCTCGGGCGAGTAGGCGAAGCTCACCCGCACCGAGCCCTCCGGCGCCTTGGAGCCGGAGGGCGAGCCCGAGCCCGACCCGTCGTCTCCCCCGCCGACTCCGCCGGAGAGCACGGCGACCGCGACGACGGCGAGGATCGCGAGGACGGCGATGGCAATCTGGCTTGGCTTCACGTCGCTCTTTTCGGCGGGTAAGGGAAAGGTAGTGTGCCGGAGGTCACCGCGCCGGTTATCGTGGCGGCCCGTGAGCCCACCAGCCAACATCTCCTTCGCCCGCGGCGCGCCGTCGCTCGACATCGTGGCGGTGGACGATCTCCGCGCTGCCGCCGAGCGCGCGTTCAGCGAGGACCCGGGCGGCGCGTTCTCATACGGCACCTCCGCCGGGTACGGGCCGCTCGTGAGCTGGATCGCCGGCAGGCACGGCGTCGAGCCGGAGCAGGTGATCGCCACCAACGGCTCGATGCAGGCCGACGCGTTCCTGTTTCAGCTGCTGGTGGAGCCCGGCGACGTGGTGGTGGTGGAGGCCCCCAGCTATGACCGCACGCTGCTCTCCCTGCGAGGGCTCGGGGCCGAGCTCCTTGCCATCCCGCTCCAGACCGACGGCATCGACGTGGACGCGCTCGAGCAGGCGCTCGATGCCGGGGCACGGCCGAAGCTCGCGCACATCATCCCCAACTTCCACAACCCGGCCGGCTGCACCCTCTCGCTCGAGAAGCGTCACCGCCTGATCGAGCTTGCCGAGCGCCATGACTTCGTGCTCTTCGAGGACGATCCCTACGTGGAGCTGCGCTTCGAGGGCGAGTCGCTGCCGACCATGCTCGAGCTCGGCGGTGCCGGCGGCAAGGTCGTATACGCCTCGTCGTTCTCGAAGACGGTCTGCCCGGGCATCCGCGTGGGCTACCTGGTCGGCCCGGCGGGCATCATCGCCGACTGCAGGAGGATCGCCACCGGCACCTACATCTCGCCGGGCATGGTCTCGCAGGCGATAGTGGCGGAGTTCTGCCGCTCGGGTGCCATCAACCGATCGATCGGGATGGTGAAGAAGGCGCTTCACGAGCGCCGGGACGTGCTCTGCGCAGCACTCGGACGTGACCTCCCCGACGCCCGTTTCGTGGTCCCGGAAGGCGGCTACTTCCTGTGGGTCGATCTCCCCGACCACGTCGAGGTGAGCGACCTGGAGGCCCTCGCTAGGGAGCGCGGCGTGATCTTCGTGAAGGGAACGGACTTCCTCCTCGAGGGTGGCGACAGCTCTCTCAGGCTCGCCTACTCGGGGGTGCCGGCCGACCAGATCGGCGAAGGGGTTGGGCGCATCGCCGCCGCCTACGGCGACCTGGTTGGCACCACGACCTAGGACCCACCCGCCCGAGCCCGCTAGCGGCCCCAGTGCTCCTTGGCGAGCACCAGCTGCTCGGGCAGCGCGACCCGCGCGGGTGGCGACGGGTCGGCTGACACGGAGACCGTCTCGGCCACGCTGCGGGTCACCGAGAAGCGGGTGCCGTCGGCCTCGACGGCCACCTCCTCCTCGCTGGACTCGACCAGCTTGCCCTCGAGCCCCGGCGTGAGGCCCGACCCCATCAGGTAGTGCAGCAGATCCTCCGCCTCGTTCTCGAACCGGATGACCCTGACGCGAGCTCCCACCTCGACGTCGGCCAGCGGCACCGCCGACTCCCGCCGGCCGGGCGAGATCGGGTGACCATGGGGGCAGGTCTGCGCGTTCCCGATGGCCTTCAGCATCCGCTCCTCCACCACCGGCGACATCCAGTGCTCGAGTCGCTCGGCCTCCTCGTGCACCTGATCCCAGGGAATGTCGAACACGTCGGTGAGGAAGCGCTCGATCAGACGGTGGCGGCGCACGATGTTCTCGGCGTGCTCGCGGCCGGTGTCGGTGAACGCCAGCGCCTTGCCCGTCCCCCGTGAGTTGGGATCGTCGTCGCGGGTGACGTAGCCGTCGGCCTCGAGGCGGCCGATCATCTCGTGCACGGTGGGCGCCGACACCTGCATCGCCCGGGCCACGTTGGCTCCCGTCATCGGCAGCCCGGCCTCCTGGAGCCAGAAGATGATCTGGAGGTACTCCTCCTCTGCCACGGTGGCCTGCTCGTTTGACATCGGGTGGCATGCTACCGGCGTGAGAATCGAGCCAGCCACCCATCTCAGCCGGTGACACTTCCGCTCCAGCCGCCGATCAAGCCGCAGCTGGCGCGATCGGCGAAGGAGCTGCCGCGCGGCGAGGGCTGGCGCTACGAGCCCAAGTGGGACGGCTTTCGCACGATTGCCTTCCGCGACGGCGACGATGTGCAGCTCCAGAGCCGGGGCGGCAAGCCAATGAACCGCTACTTCCCCGATGTGGCCCGGCAGGTGCAGGAGATGCCCTCCGACGCGCTCGTGCTCGACGGCGAGATGCTCGTGGTGGTGGACGGGGTGCAGGAGTTCGATCTCCTGAGCCAGCGGATCCACCCGGCCGCCTCCCGCGTCGAGAAGCTGGCGCAGGAGACCCCGGCGGCCTTCGTCGCCTTCGACCTGCTGGCCGAGCGCGGCGAGACGCTGCTCGACCGTCCCTATGACGAGCGGCGGGAGCGCCTGGTTGCCCTCGACCTCGGCCCGGTCGAGCTCAGCCCCGTGACCGGCGACCCCGAGGCGGCCGGGCAGTGGCTCACAGGGGCATCGGAGGGCGTGATCGCCAAGCAGGCCGGCGCGCTCTACCTGCCCGGCGAGCGCAAGGGAATGGTGAAGATCAAGCGGGTGCGGACCGCCGACTGCGTGGTGGCCGCGTTTCGCCTGGGCAAGGAGACGGACACGGTGGGCTCGCTCATCCTCGGGATGTACGACGCGGCGGGAGAGCTGCACGTCGTGGGCCACACCTCCGGGTTCACCGCGAAGCAGAAGCGCGAGCTACTGGGATTTCTCGAGCCCTACCGCACCCACGAGCGCGGGTCGGGTGAGCCCAGCCGGTGGAAATCGGACGAGGAGCTCGTCTGGGAGGGCCTGCGCCCGGAGCTGGTGTGCGAGATCGCCTTCGATCACATCACCGGGAACCGCATCCGCCACGGCGCAAGGCTCCTGCGGTGGCGGGAGGACAAGCCTCCGGCCGAGTGCACGATCGACCAGCTACGCGCCTAACAGCCACCTCGGGCGGAACCAGCCACCTGCGGTAGCTTTACCCGTGTGGAAGGGACCTGGGCGAGGCGGCGGCATGGCGGCAGGACCCTCAGGAGCTCTTTGGCGGTCCTGCTGACGGTGTGCGCGGCGGCGATCGCCTCGGGCTGCGCAGGAGACGACGAGAAGTCCTCGGGCGCCGCGAAGACCGAGTCGGTGCGCACCGCAGCCGGTCCGTCCCAGACGGTGACCACGCCGGAGGGCGCGCGCAAGGAGGCCCCGGCCGGAGCGCTCGCCACGCGCGAGGGCCAGATCGACGACGACCCCGTGCGGCTGGACATAGTGGAGCTGAAGCGCAGCGGCCAGACGGCGGCGCTCAACCTGCGGCTCGCGATCGTCGAGGAAGGCGGCTCTGACTCCACCGTCAGCGCACAGGTGGCGTCGACCTTCGACGACGGGATCTTCCAGCGCATCCGGGGCGGCACGAGCATCGCGGGAGGTGGCAGCCTCGACGGCATCTCGCTGGTCGACAACCGCAACGGCAAGCGATACCTCGTCGGACGCGACGACCGGGGAGCGTGCGTCTGCGACGCAAACCTCAGCAGCGCGTTCGTGAAGCCGGGCGCCCCGCTGCTTCTCTCCGCCACCTTCGGCGCGCCGCCAGCCGACGTGGACGCGGTGGACGTGGTGATCCCGCGCTTCGGCACGTTCAAGGATGTCCCCATCTCGTAGGCTCGCGCTCGCGCTGGTTGCCGCCCTCGTGGCCGCCGGCGGGGCTGCGAGCGGCCCGGCCGCCGGGGAGACCACGGTGGAGGTCCAAGATCTGACGCTGCCCGTCATCGACCTGCGGCTGGAGAGCGCCTCGCTCGACCGCAGCGTGCGGAGATCCGAATCGCGCGCCAACGTACGTGTCACCCTGGCCGCCGACGTGGTCTTTCCGTTCGACAGCGCGCGGCTGACGGGCAAGGCCCGCGGCCGCATCGCCGAGATCGCGAGGGAGATCCGCCGCGAGCGACCGGACCGGGTGACCATCGAAGGCCACACCGACAGCAAGGGCTCGGGGGCCTTCAACTCGCGCCTGTCGCTGCGGCGCGCGCGCGCAGTGGCGCGCGCGCTCACCCGAACGCTCGGCCGCTCAGCGCCACGACTCGTAGCCACCGGCATGGGGGAGTCGCAGCCCGTCGCCGCCAACCGGGCGCCGGACGGCGGCGACGATCCGCGGGGTCGGGCTCTCAACCGGCGCGTCGAGATCGCGATCCCGCGCCGCTAGCTTTCCCCCTACCCGCTGCCTGTGCTTCCAGGGGCGTCGTCCTCGGGATCACGGCTGCCCTCGTCTCTCGCTTCGTGGCCCTCCTCGGTCGTCCGCTCCTCCGCCGGGGCACCGGGCATCGCACCGGCCTCTCCGCCGGCTCCACCCCCGCCGCGCTCGTCGTTCGGGTCATGACCCTCCGGGGTGCTGCTCTCGATGTCTTCTTTGGCCTGGCCCGTGCTTTCTTCAGACTCGGTCATGTCAACTCCTCGGTCAGGTGGATAAGCCAACTCGAGCGCACGCTAGCTCTTCTTCGCCTTGGAGGCCTCCACCCGCTTGGGCTCACCTCGCTGCTTGGCGAAGTGCGGGGGCCAGGGGGACTCGCCAAGACCCTCGGGCTCGTCGCGGGCAGCGAGGTCGAGCAGCGCCTCCAGCGAGCTCGAGCGTCACGTGGTCGCGCGGCTCTACCAACTCCGTAACGATATGGGGATGGTGCTCGAAGTCCTGCAGGCGGACGTCACGCAGCTCGAGGTCGATGCCATCGCCAACGCGGCGAACACCGACTTGGTGCATGGAGGCGGAGTGGCCGCGGCGATCAGCCGCGCCGGTGGACCGGCGGTGCAGAAGGAGTCATACGAACGGGCGCCCATCGGTCTGGGCCAGGCGGTCGAGACCACGGCGGGAGACATGCCGGCGCGCTGGGTCATCCACGCGGCCACGATGGAGCTCGGGGGTCCCACCTCGGCGCAGATCATCGAGCACGCGACGCGATCGACCCTCGACAAGGCCGAGCAGCTCGGCGCTCGCTCGCTCGCGCTGGTCGCGTTCGGCACCGGCGTGGGCGGCTTCTCGCTCGATCAGGCGGCGGACATCATGGTGGGCGCCGCGCGCGAGCACGCGCCGGGATCCCTCGAGCGCGTCGTGTTCGCGGTGCACGGCCACGAGGCGGAGCGCGCCTTCCGGGACGCAATGGCGTGAGCGGCCCGCGCTCGTGGCGTGCGACAGCTTCAAGGGCCGCGACTCCACGATCACCGAGGTCACCCCAATCGTGGGGATCGTTACGAGCTGTGGAGCTCGGCAAGCGAGCGGATGACCGCCTCGTAGAACCCATCGCCGTAGCTGGCCTCCGTTCGCTCCGCTCGCGGGTCCTCCTCCGGGGCGTTCGCGACCAGGAAGAAGCGCCCCACCAGGTCGATCACCCCCAGGTCCTCGCGCGAGTCACCGATTGCGATGCACTCCTCCGGGGCATACCCGCGCGCCTTCATGTGCGCCCTGACCGCCGCCGGCTTCGAGGCCGCGGCGGGAACCAAGTGATACACGCGCCGGCCGCCGGAGATCGCTCCGTTGTCCACCAGCCGGAGCCCGCGGTGGCCCTCGGCCTCCAGCAGCGCGTGCGCCGCGTCGATGTCGACTCGGCCACGAAAGAGGTGCGAGACCTCCCTCCCGAGGTGCCAGGGGGCGTGCGGCTCGAGGTCGCCGGCAAAGGCGCCGAGCAGCAGCGCGGGAGCGCCGGATTCCTCGATCAGCTCCCACGGGCTGCGGGTGCCGCGCGGGTTGAAGTCATCGCAGAGCCAGTTCTCCTCGCCGTCGATCACCAGCCCGCCCCCGATCTCGAACGAGTAAGCGGTCTGCCCGATCAAGCGCGCGTCTTCGGCCACCTGACTGCGCCGTCGTCCGGACATCAGCATCACCTCGCATCCGGTCCGGTGGCAGGCCTCGAGCGCGCGTGCCGGCAGCAGGGTGAAGCGGCCCTCCCCGTTGCGAAAGAGGGACGCGCCGGGGCCGAGCAGCGTGTCGTCGAGGTCGGTGTAGACGCAGCGCAGCGCCATCAGGCCGGCGCGCGTAGCGAAGCCCAGGGCGGGCGCTCGGCCACGGCCGACCGCGGCAGCTCGGTTCGCAGGCGCCCATCTCGCCTGAGGCGCTCGCAGACCACCGCAAGCACGGTGTCCGCCATCGGCTCAAGCGCGGCCAGCGGCTGGTGGGCGTTGCGTCGCTGACCGAGGTCGACCTGGGCAACCGCCTGCGCGCCCACGAGCTCGCGCACGTCCAGCAGCATCGCCATCTCGACGCCGTAGCCCGTGGCGAACGGGATCCGATCGAGCACCTCGCGGGTGCTTGCGACTTCCCCGGCCAGCGGCTGCCTGAGCGCGGCCAGCTCGGGGTAGAAGGCAGAGAGGAGCGGCCGCGCCGTCAGGCGGCTCACCCTACCTCCTCCCTCGGGCACCTCGACGCCCCCGGCGGTGAATGGCCGGTCATAGCTGCCCTTCACGAATTGCGTTGCCTGCTCGCACACCAGCGGCCCGAGAAGGCCGGTCACGAAATGGGCTTGGAAGTCCGCGCTGTCGGCGTCGAGGAACACCACCAGCTCACCGCGAACCGCGGTCAGCGCCCGCCACATCGCGTCCCCCTTGCCGAGCACCGGCCCGAACGCCGGAGCCAGCTCGTCCTCCTGGCGAACCTCCGCACCCGCCCGCAAGGCCACCTCCGCCGAGCCGTCGGCAGATCCGGCATCCACCACCAGCAGCTGGTCCACCAGTTCACCGAGCCGGAGGATGCGCTCGACGATCGGGCCGATCGTGCCCGCCACCTCGCGGGCCGGAAGCACCACTGTCACGTCCTTGCTCTTCCGGTCGAGCACCAGCTCCGGCGGATAGTCGCTGTGGGCAGAGGAGCGAATCACGCTGCCCGAACTATGCCGAACCGTTTTTCCCGCGCCGAGGGCGGAGAGACCGTGGCACCGCGACGATCACCAGTGAAGGGCCTCACCGCGTGCCACCATGGCGAGCGTGGCCGTCGCACCGAAGGAGATGCCCTGGGAGCCGTTGCTCGAGCGCGGTGAGGGAGAGCAACTCGTGGCGCGCGCGCGCGCGCGCCCGCAGGAGGCACTGCTCGAGCCGCTGCCCGAAACGCTGCACCCCGAGCTGCGCGAAGCACTCGCCGGGGCCGGCATCGAGGCCCTGTACGCCCACCAGGCAGACACCCTGGCGTCGGCCTACGAGGGCCACACGATCGTCACCACTGCCACGGCGAGCGGCAAGTCACTGGCCTTCAACCTGCCGGTGCTCGACACCCTCGCGCATGACCGGTCCGCACGGGCGCTCTATCTCTACCCCACGAAGGCGCTGGCCCAGGACCAGGCGAGGGCGCTGCACGCGCTGAGGCTGCGCTACCTGCGGCCGGCGATCTACGACGGGGACACGCCGTACGAGGAGCGGAAGGCAGTGCGGGCGCGTTCGAACCTGATCCTCACGAACCCGGACATGCTGCACGTGGGCATCATGCCCAACCACGCGAAGTGGGGCGACATGCTGGCCAACCTGGCCTGGATCGTGGTCGATGAGGCCCACGTCTACCGAGGCGTCTTCGGCTCCCACGTGGCAAACGTGCTGCGCCGCCTCCGCCGGCTCGCGCTGGCCTACGGCACCGAGCCGCGCTTCCTGCTCACGAGCGCGACGATCGCGAACCCCGTCGAGCTGGCCGAGCGACTGACCGGCTGCGAGGTCGCCCTGGTCGACCGTGACGGCGCGCCCCGGGCCGAGCGCCGGATCGCCATGTGGAACCCCCCGCTCGTTGACGAGTGCACCGGGGCACGGGCCTCCCCGCTGGCGGAGGCCGCCGACCTGCTTGCCGATCTCGTGGAGCGCGATGTGCGGACGATCTGCTTCCTCAAGTCCCGGCGCGGGATCGAGCTGATACTGAAGTTCACGCGCCTGCGCCTCGAGGAGCGCGGCCGGGCGGACCTGGCCGAGCGGATCTCGCCCTACCGCGCCGGCTACACGCCGAGCCAGCGGCGCGAGATCGAGGGGCGCCTGGTGGACGGCGACCTGCTCGCGGTGGTGGCGACCGACGCCCTGGAGCTCGGGATCGACATCGGCTCGCTCGACGCGGCGATCTGCGTGACCTTCCCCGGGACGGTGGCAAGCCTGCGCCAGATGTGGGGGCGCGCCGGACGGCGGGGCACCGGACTCGCCCTCTACGTGGCGGGAGCCGACGCCCTCGATCAGTTCTTCTGCCGGCATCCCGAGGAGTTCCTCGGCCGGCCGGTGGAGTCGGCCATCCTCGACCACGAGTCCGAGGAGATCCACCTGGCCCACCTGTGCGCGGCCGCCTATGAGCTGCCGCTGACGCCGGGCGACGAAGAGTTCTTCGGAGAGGGCTGGCAGCGCTCCGCGGACAGGCTGGTCAAGCTCGGCCAGCTGCGGGAACGGGCAGGGCGCTACCTGCCCCGCGGCGAGGGCTTCCCAGCGGCCCGGATCGCCCTGCGCTCGGCGTCGCCCGACTCCGTGGCGATCGCGGAGACCGAGGCCGGGGAGATCATCGGCACGGTGGAGACCGCGCGCGCGCACTCTGCGGTCCATCCCGGGGCTGTCTACCTTCACATGGGCCGCTCCTACGAGGTCAGCGAGCTGGACCTGGGGGGCCGCCGGGCGCTGGTGGCCCCTTTCAGCGGGGACTGGTACACCCAGCCCAAGAAGGAGATCGACACCTTCATCGAGCGCATCTTCGAGACCCGCGAGGTGTCGGGTGTTCCGCTCTCCTTCGGAATGGTGTCGGTGACCGAGCAGGTGAGCGCCTTCCAGCGCAAGCGGGTGGCCGACCACGAGGTGCTCGACCTGATCGCGCTCGACCTGCCCGAGGAGCGCTTCGTGACCCAGGCGCTCTGGTACGAGCTGCCCGCGCAGGCCCTCGCCGAGGACTTCCCCCTCGACGTGCTCCAGGGCTCGCTGCACGCGGCCGAGCACGCACAGATCGCCGTGCTGCCACTGATCGCCATGTGCGACCGCTGGGACATCGGCGGGCTGTCGACCGCCTTCCACTCCCAGACCGGGCGGCCCACGATCTTCATCTATGACGGCCACCCGGGCGGCGTGGGCATCACCCGGGTCGGATTCGCGCGGTTCGAGCGGCTGGTCACAGACGCCATCCGGCTGATCTCGGAGTGCCCGTGCCGGTCGGGGTGCCCGTCGTGCGTGCAGTCGCCGAAGTGCGGGAACCTCAACGAGCCGCTCAACAAGAACGGCGCGCTCGAGGTGCTCACCCGCCTGGACGCCGGCTGACCCGGGTGCACGCGGGCTTGCACCCGCTTGACCTCGCGGGGGTCGCGGCCGAACCCTTGCCCTGTGCGGCACTTGCTCGCCTCCCTCTGCGTCCTGGCAGCATCCGCCCTGCCGGTATCCGCTGCCGAGGCCTCCAGCGGGGGAGCGGCGGCGCCCGCCGGCGCCTCTGCCTCCGCCCAGGGGGGCGGGACGCCGTATGTCGACCGCGGACGGAATGGCAGAGACCGCAGGGCGCCCGCCAGGCGCCGGCCGGCGCGCCGACGCCCGAGCGGCCCGGTGCTCGCGGCATTCAGCCTCCGCCGCCCATCTCTCTATGTCTATGGGCGGCCCGCCCGGGTGCGCTTTCGGATCAGGAGCCGGACGCGACTTGCCGACGTGCGCATCACGATCACCCCGCGCGGCGTCCGGAAGCCGGCCGGCAGGATCCGGCTCGGCCCCCGCCCGGCGGGGCGCGATGAGGCCGTGCTGATGACCGGGCGCGAGGCCGGCATCCTGCCCGAGGGCTCCTACCGCCTTCGTATCTCAGCCCGGGACGCCCGCGGGCGGCGCCTTCGCCGCGGGGCGGGAATCAGCTCGACCGGCGATCTGTTGGTGCTCCACCACCGCTTCCCGCTCGCCGGCCCGTTCAGCTACGGCGGCGCCGGCGCCCGCTTCGGCGCCGGGCGGAAGGGCCACACCCATCAGGGCCAGGACCTCACGGCCGAAGAGGGAACCGTGGTTCTCGCGCCGCGGGGCGGGGTGGTGAAGGCGGTGCAGTATCAGGCTGCCGGCGCCGGGCACTACGTGGTGCTCGACGGAGCCGGCGAGCAGCGTGACTACGTCTTCATGCACCTTCGAACCGGCTCGATCCCCGTGCGCGAGGGCCAGGCCGTCCACACGGGGCAGCGGATCGGGGAGGTGGGCAACACCGGCCGCTCCTCGGGAGCCCACCTGCACTTCGAGGTGTGGACGGGCGCAGGCTGGTACAGCGGCGGCCGGCCGGTGGACCCGCTGCCGCTGCTGCGTGCGTGGGAGCCCGCTACTTGAAGTTGAGCGTGAAGTTGCCGGTCAGGCCCGAGGTCTCCGCCGACATCGAGCCGGTCAGATCTCCGAGCGGGCCGGTCACGACCGCGCCCGCCAGCCCTGATCCTCCGAGCTGGCCGAGAAGCTGCTGCACCAGCTGGGCGGCGTCGGCGTTCACCACGACCGAGCCCGCTGCGCCGGGCACCATCTTCGTGTCCGCGGTCGAGAGCTGCCCAGCCGTCCTCGGGTCGTTGGCCAGCACGAACACGCCGTCGACCACCCCGTAGACCACGCTGTCCCCGTCCGCGGTGGCCAGGGCGTAGAAGTCTCCGCCCCGCTTGGGCTTGGCGTAGCCGACCGACCCGCCCGTCGCGCTCTTGGCCACGTCGGGGAGCACCTTGCCCAGCTTGGCCAGCGTCTTGTCGAACCGGCCGGGGTCCTTGACCTTCGAGCGGGCGCCGAACTTGCCATCCACCCGCAAGGTGACGGCCAGGTCGCCCTCGAGCTGGTCGAGCAGGTCGTTCTCGATGCTCAGATCAAGCTGCTTCTCGATCGTCCGCTTGGCCTGGGCGTAGTCGCCGAAGCCGCTCGGGTCGATCGCCTGCGCGGCCCTCTCGGCGAAGTCGACGATCTGCGTGGGGTCCCTGACAGACGCCGCGATCTCACCGGCCCGGTCCACGATTGAGGGGCTCTGCGAGCCGGCGGCGAGCGGCAGGTCCTTCTCGGTGAGCTCGTCCGAGTCGGTCCTCAGGCGAAAGTCCACGTTGGCCTCGTCGTCCTCGAAGGACACCGTGGCACCGAAGGTGCGCAGGGCATCCACCCACTTCACCCTGCGCGCCTCCTTGGTCTCCGGGTCGGAGGTGAGCAGCTCCCGGAGATCCCCGGAGACCCGCAGCAGGGCGTCCTTGGGAAGCTCCTCCGTGGCCTTGTCGAACGCGTCCTCGGTCAGGCGATCATCGGCCTCGCGCTGCTCGAGCGCCTTTTCGAGGAGCCGCTTGGAGCCGGCCACGATCAGTACGTCCTCCTTGATGGCGAAGGCGTCGCCGTCGTCGTCCTTGTAGAGCTTCGCGCCGTTCTTCTCGCCGTCCGCCTTGGACTTGTCGGCCTTCACCGCCTCTTCGAGCTTCTCCTGGCTCTTTGCCTGTAGCGCCCCGACGAAGTCCTCGTCCCTGGAGCCGCCGGTGAGTGCTCGCGTGTCGCTCGCCCCCACCACGAACTGGTTGCCCAGCACGGGCTTGATGTCCTCGTAGTCCCCGCCCTCGTCCTCGACGAGCTCCCTGACCGCATCCCTGACGGCATCCCTGAACGGGAACTTGTCCACGATCTTGCCGATCGCCTCGTACTGGTCACCCTCGACGTCCGTGTCGATGGCGGCCACGAGCGGCGCGTCCTCGGGCAGGTAGCCGAGGGCGTTGTCCAGCGGGCTTGCGGCGTCGTCGCCAGACCCGCCGCAACCGCCGAGCGCCAGAAGCCAGGCGCAGGCTACGCCCAGGACCGTGACCTTCGCAGGCAATTGGCGCATAGGCGGCGGCAGTCTAGCGGAGGTTTTTGGCCCTCGGCGCTAGCATCCCCCGCCCTCGGCGAGGTAGCTCAGTTGGTAGAGCACACGACTGAAAATCGTGGTGTCGCCGGTTCGATTCCGGCCCTCGCCATTGTCGCTGTTTGCAGGGATGTCTGACGTTTCTGCGCTCGCTTCTCAGAAACGCCGGTTGACTCTTCAGTTCGCGCATCACATGGGTGTAGGTCAAGAGGGTCATCTGCGGCGAGTGACCCATCTGCTCGGCCAGCTCGGGGAGCGAGATTCCGGCGCGAATCTGGAGCGACGCGAAGGCGTGCCGGAGGTCGTAGGGCGGCAGCAGCTCGACGCCCGCGCGCTCCCGCGCGGGGTGCCAGACGCGCCGGCGCCAGTTGTTCACGTCGGTGATCCGCCACGGCTCGCCGTCCCGGCGCGCGAACAGCGGCCCCCAGCTCGGGCGGCCCATCGCGAGGCGGTACTCGGCGAGGTCCTGCTTGAGCGGCCGGATCAGGTCCACCGCGCGTGGGCGGAAATGGGTTGCTGTTGGGGCGACCGATGGGTATGGGGGCGCTGCGGCCGGGCTCCGGGGCGGCCGCGAAGCGAGCGGTCGCTAGTACGCCGGGTTCCGGCGGCTTCCCGTGCCTCCGCGTCGTCGGCCGCCGTCGACGCGGAGTGCTCTTCTTCGCGCAAGCAGGAGCGCCCGGCGTCGCTCCTCCTCCTGCACGTGGCTGTTGCGCAAAGGGATCTGACCTCGGTGCGGTCGTCGCCCCGACAGCAGAAACAGCTCGGCGAAGAAAGCGAGGTGGGTCGGCCGCGACCGCTCAGGCGGCCGCTAGGTCGATCTGGTGGCGGTGGAGCTTCAGGAGGTTGTGGGTGGCGGTGATTAGCCGCCATTCCGAGCGGCACGCCGATCTTCCGCGGCGTTGGAAGCGGTCGATCCGCCGGTTGAACTTCGTCTATCCGAATATGGGCTCGATCATCGCCGACCGTTTTCGGTAGAGCGCCTTGCCTGCGTCGGTATCGAGCACGCGGCGCATGAACGCGTAGTGACCTTCGAGCCAGCCCGGCCGAGGCCCCTTGCGGTTGCGAGCGTCGGGCGGGACGAGCACCGTTGAGCCGCGGCTGACGATCTCCTGGATCTGGTCATGGTGCCAGTAGCCGGCGTCTGCGAGCACGACCTCGGGTGGGCCGCTGACCCCGACCCGCTCGAGCTCTGACTGTGCTGTGGCGACCATCGGCTCGAGCTTTCCGAAGTCGGGCGACTCGAGCGCGAGCTCTGCTGCGATCACGATCTGCTGCTCGTTTGTGACGGCCTGTCCGTTGTAGCCCTGGATGTAGCCGCGGATCGCCTTGACCAAGCGCGAGTCGGGGTCGGTCAGGTTGATCTTTCCCTGCGGGATGGCAGGCGCCTTGTAGGGCTTTGGTGGCGCTCCCAAACGGCGCCCGTTCTTCATCCTCCCGTGCGCGCGGTAGTCCTCATAGGCGGCGTTCGCGGCGCGCTCGGTCGCGAGCTCCTCGTCAAGCCGGCGCCTTGCCTCCCGCAGCCGCTCAGGACGCGAGCGGGGAATCGGCTTTGCCTGTTCGGCGCGGCGCTCGTCGAGCCGGCGCTTTGCATCGCGCAGCCACCCCTGGCGGCCATGGCGGGTCGAGAGCTCCGGCGGCAGCTCGTCGCCACGCGCCTCGCCATAGCGCTCATCCTCCTCTCGGTCAACCGCGTCCGCCTCGGCGAGCATCTCCTTCGCGATCCGCTCGTAGTCTGAGGTCTGGTCGCGGCTCGCGTTCGCGTGCAGCTTCGTCGAGTCAACGGCGATCACCTCGCTCTGCAGCAGCCCCGCCTCGCCGCAGAGCCAGAGCACCTCCGAGAAGAGCTCCGCGAGCGCGGCCTGGTGGCGCCGGCGAAAGCGCGCGATCGTCGAGTGATCAGGACGCTGGTTCGCTGCGATCACGCGGTAGGCGACGTCCTCAACACACGCCCGCTCGATCGCACGCTCGGGGCCCAGCCCGGCGTCGGGGCGATCACCGTCGCTCGCGTTATCGCGGCATCAAGAGCGTCACGGGGGCGACCTGGTGGCGGCGTGCGAGCAGGCAGCAGAGCTCCCCGGGCTGCGCAGGAGCGCGGCGCTCGCCAGCGCGGCGTTTGGCGCCTCGCTCGCGGAGCTCTCGCGGACGCTCGAGCGAGACGGCGTCGGCGCGACGTGCATCGACGCCGTCGTCGGCTGCGGCCTTGCCGAGCGGCTCGGACGGAGCGCTCCGAGCGGGGCGACGAGCAGCTCGTGCTGATAGCCGCTGCGGCCACCCTCGGGATAGTCGGTATTCAGGCGATTCGGGGCCGAGGCGCAGCATCCATGGCCTAGACCAGCTACCCCGCGTCACGGACCTTCGTCATCGCCACAGGGAGCCCCTGCTCAATCCGCCCAGTGCTGCTTCTCGACGGAAAGGACGGCGGGGCGCCGGTGCCTGCTCCGAAACACTACGGGGCACCACCACCCGCAGACGCCGTCGCGCCAAATTGCGTGATGTTGGGTTGCGCTGGCGCCGGCAATCTCGGCGGTCTGTAGGCTCGCGCGGATGCGGGGTCTGTTTGTGGGACTTGCGGCGGTAATCGCTTTGGCGCCGACGGCCTGTGGCAACGACTCGGCGCAGAGCGACGAGCGGCAGGCGGCGACGGAGAGGCGCGCCGAGCAGGCGCTTGTTGCGCGGGAGACTCGCCTGGAGCGTGCACGGGCGGATCGGGCGAGCCGCCGCCGTCAACGGGCTCGCAGGGCTCAAGCGGTGCGGCTGCGCCGGGAGGAGCGACGGGAGGAGGCGGCGCTTGAGGAACAGCTTCGCCAACAGCAGTCGATGCGCCAGCAGCGTATGGCCCAACAGCAGCGGCAGGCCCGCATGGGACAGCGCTCCATGTCGCTACAGCCGCCGCAGGCGCCTGTGATGCCCACCCGGGGGGCGATGGGCGGCGCCGGGGCCATGATGGGCGCGCCGTAGCTTGCCCTCGGGTGCGTACCGCTAATCCGCTCGACCTTGTCGTCTGACAACGAGACAACAAAAGTAGCCCCGTGGCTCGGCTGTCAAGCGGCACTGCGGCCGCCTCGAGCTCGCTCTCGCCCGCCAGGCGCTTGAGCGCACGCGCTTCCAGGCGCCTAACACCCTCCGACGAGAGGCCGACCACCCAGCCTGTCTCGCGCAGGGTAGCCGGCTCTTGATCGCCGATGCCGAACCGCAGCTCGATTACCGCTCGCTCGCGCTCCGGGAGCCGCGCCAGTGCGGATCGAAGGGCATTCCCCTGGAGGGCACTGTCGATCTCCTCCCCGGGTCCCCGTTCATCGCTTGGCAGCAGGTCGCCGAGCTCTGTGCTGCCGTCCTCGCCGACCGGCCGGTGGAGGCTGGTGACCGTTCGCGGCGCCTTGTGCACATCGGCCAGCGCGAGCGCACGATCTCTCGGACACGGCGAGAGCTGTTTGGTCACGATCGGTGATCCGCTCGAACTGCTGGCGCGGCTTCAGCACGCGTCGGCGCTCGACCCGCTTTCGTGGATGTCTGACCCGGGGTGTTGCTCGTCGGTGAGCACTGCTTTTTCGCCGTGGCGAGAGATGCGAAAGGCGAGTGCTGCTGCGCCTGCCAGAGCGAGCACGGCCTTGATGGCAGACTGGTACTCCTGCGTCCAGTAGCTGACAGGGAGCTCGAGCAGCAGAGCTGTCTCATCTAGCGTCAGCCCCATTCCCACCCCGAACGGGAGCGCGAGCCATGGCGCGGCCCTGTCTTCCTCGATCAGGATCGCGAGCCCGCCTGCGGTGAACGCAAGCGCTATGCCGGGGACATAGTGGTGCACGCGAGGGTTGCTGTGGTGCCGCTGGCGCACCTTCTTCACGGACAGCACCGGCTGACGTTGGGTCTGCACGTAGGTCACGGCTCTGCTGAGGGCTACCGTTGCTCCGAACGACCCGAGCATGTTGAGCGCAATCCGCTCCCTGCGGGGAGCCTCTTCGTAGCCTCGACGGGCGACTATGGCGGCCTCAACGACCGCCTGCTTGCTCGCCAGCGGTATCTGCCGCGGTCGGGGCCGATTCGGTGCTGATCCTCGACGCCAGATCCGCCCAAGGTGAATGGCGGTGGCGAGTCCGCCGACTCCCAGGACGCCACCCGCGACCAGCGCACGCGGATGCCGGCCGGTCCGTGGGGGCAGGCCCGCGAAGCGGGCCTTTGCGAGCGGGTGCGCGCGATGGGCGATAAGCGCCATTCATCAACCATATAGCCCCCTTTGCAGCCCGCCGGATCCACCGGAGAGCGCGCGCGCAACGAAGCGGAGCTAGCGGGTGCGGCTAGGGCGACTCAGTCGAAGTTGATCACCCCGAGCAGTCGCAGTAGCGGAGCCGCCGCCACCAGCGGTATGACGCGTGAGTGCTCGCCGTGGCGCGCTTTTATGCGGCGTCATGCTCGTTGCTGGCAGGACGGGCGAGGGCACGCGAGGCCTCGCAGAGGAGCTCGGCGGCGACCTCGCGGAGCGCGAGGGCCATCGCGTCCACGGCCGGCGGGCAATAGCGCCCACGGGGCATGGCGACGCTGACGTTGCGCACGAGGCTCGGGGCGTCGAGCTCTCGGACCGCGATGTCCGGACGGGCGGTCGGAAGCGTTAGCTGCGGGATGACGGCGACGCCTACGCCGGCGGCGACGAGCCCCTGCCAGGCCATCGGGTCGTCCGTCTTGAACGCGATGTGGGGCTCGAATCCCGCTTCGCGGCAGGCGGCGGGCAGCGTCGCGAGCGTCGAGCCGTGACGTACCCCCTGGATCCACGCCTCGTCGCTGAGCTCCGCCATCTGGATCCGCCGGCGGTCCGCAAGGCGATGGTCGGGAGGCAGTGCGATGTGCAGCCGGTCCTCGAGCAGCCGCATCAGCCGCAGCTCGGATGGCAGCGGCTCGTCGAGCGCGAACTCGTAGACGACAGCGAGGTCGAGCTCGCCCTCGGCTAGGCGGTGCGCGCACTCGTCGGGATCGGCCTCCTCGAGCAGCAGCTCGATCTCGGGATGCCTCTCCCGGAAGCGCGCGATCGCGCGCGGGACGACGATCGCCCCGGCGGTCGAGAACCAGCCGAAGCGCAAGCCGCCCGCGCGCAGACCGGCGATCGCCTCCACCTCGGCCTCGGCGGCCGCGAGCGCGTCGACGATCCGCTGCGCGTGTCCGGCCAGCGCGCGGCCTGGCTCAGTCAGCGCAACGCCGCGGCCGCGCCGTTCGAGCACCACGGTCCCCACCTCGCGCTCGAGCGCGCGGATCTGCTGGGAGACGGCCGAGGGCGTGTAGCCCAGCTCGTCGGCGGCCGCCGCCAACGAACCTGAGTGCGCCACCTCGAGCAGCACGCGCAGCCGGCGGCTATCGAGCATGAGCACAGCTTACGGGCGAGCATAGAATGCGGAGTCGTTCTTCAGACTCCGCCTGGTCACCCTCTGGCAGTGACTTCTGGAACTGAGGGGACACAGCGGGCTGCGCTGCGGCGTGAGCTCGACCTCCGCGGCGCCGTCTCGCTCGGGATCGGCGGGACCGTCGGCGGCGGCATCTACGTCCTGGTAGGAGCCGCGGCCGGCGATGCGGGCCCGGGAGCCCTGCTCGCCTTCGCTCTCGCCTTTCTCGCGTCGCTACTTATCGCGCTCCCATACGCTGAGCTTGCCTGCCGCTACCCACTAGCGGGCGGCGGTTACGCCTTCGCGCGCGCGGTGCTCGGACCCCACATCGGTTTTCTCATGGGCTGGGGCTTCTGGGGCGCCTACCTGTTCATCTCCGGCTATGTGACGCTCGGCTTCGGCGGCTACCTCGAGGCCGTGACCGGACTACCGACCATCGCTGGCGCGCTGTCTCTCATCGCCGCCTGCCTGGCGCTCAACCTTCTCGGCGTCCGCGTCACCGGCGCGGCGCAGACCGTGGTCATCGCCGTCGCGCTCGCCGGGTTACTGGCGTTCGCCGCCTGGGGCCTACAAAGCGTTGACCTGCAGCGGCTGAACCCGTTCTTCCCGAGCGGGCTCGAGGGCGTCCTGCTCGCGTCACTGCTCGCCTTCCTCGCCTTCGGCGGCTTCGACATGGTCGCCGCCGCCGGCGAGGAGATCGAGCACCCCGAACGCAATCTCCCACGAGCGATCCTCATCACACTCGGCGCGGTGTTCGGCATCTACCTGCTCGTCTGCTTCGTTGCCCTCGGCGCGCTCCCGAGCGACGAGCTAGGAGCATCGTCGGCCCCGCTGGCTGACGCCGCCGAGCGCTTTGGCGGCGCCCAAGCGCGCGGCGTCGTCGTCTTCACCGCGCTGCTCACCACGGCGGCGACCGCCAACGCCGTGCTCGTCGTCACCTCGCGCATCTCCTTCGCGATGGCCCGCGACCGCCTGCTGCCGACCGCACTCGCCCTCGTCAACAGCCGTGCGGGCGCCCCTTGGGCCGCGCTCGTCCTGAGCGCCCTCCTGCTAGCGGTCGTAGCTGCCACCGGCTCGGTTGCGTTCGCCGCCGCCGCGGGCGGCTTCCTGTACGTGCTGCACTTCGTCGTCCCACTCGTCGCTCTGATCGCACTTCGGCGGCGCGGCGCCCTCGGCGCGTCGGCGTTTAGAACCCCCATGCCGCGACTCATACTGCCGCTCGCGTTCCTGGCCTGCGCCGTCCTCCTGGTCGCCAGCGGCGCGGACGGAACCGCCGGCGGACTCAGCTGGCTCGCGTTCGGTGCCCTCGGCTATCGCTTTGCGGGTCAGACCCAGGGCGGCTGAGCGCCCCCCGGACGCGCTGCAGCGATCACGCCAGCGCAGCGCACCGCATGATTGCTTAGGCCACAAGCATGGCGCCCGACACGCCGCCATTGAATCCGGCATAGGGAGTGCCTCGCAGCGGCTTGTCAGCTAGCCCCGCCGACCCGGGCTGAGCCAATCACGACTGTACTCCTCGAACGGTGGCAGGCCGACGGCAGCTCGGCGGGCGTCGAGCTTGGCGGGGTCCTCGACTGGCCAGGGCACTCCGTTCCCGTCCTTGACTTCAGCGATCTGGGTCCCAAAGACCTGTTCGGGGCCTTCGTTCATGCGGACCCGGTCCGTCAGGTACGCCAGGTCGCGCTGAGCTGCGTCGCCGCGGCTGACCGCGTCCGCGAGCGCCTCGAGCGCCTCGCGTTGAAAGTCAAGTTGCCTGTCGGCGTGCTGAGCGATCAACCACGCGTGATGGGAACCGTCTTCCCCCACCAACGATCGACCCGGCCAGCCGTGCTGAGAGATGATCTCGCGCAGCCCGGCGGTGTTCGCGACATCGACTCGCTGCCCCTCCATCCGGGTTCGAGGATCGACGCGAATGACGAACTCGCGTTCAGCTCCTGCCGGCGGCTGGCGGACCCGCCGATCCTCCGCGGCCATCCCTGCCAGTTCGGCCGCAAGAACGTCATCCATGGCAAGACAGTAACCAGGGCCTCGTCGACACAGAAAGCAAAGCTACGTCCGAACGCGGCGTCGCTCCTCCTTCTCGACGAACCGGCATCTGCGAAACGCTGCCCTCAGCAGGCCGGTCTCTTGCTAGCGCGCTGGCCGTAAGCTCTGGCGGTGACCTGGGCCGAGTTTGTCCAAGCGATGACCGAGCTCTCAGCCGAGCGAGGACAGACGGACTTCGTCATGAAGGTGGGCGACCTCCCGATCCTCGAACTCAGCGGCACGCTCCTGGTGGAGGAGCGGCACGTTGAGCCTGGCGAGATCCCCTTTTGGATCAAAAGGCCCGAGGGAGAAGGCGGCGGCTTCCAGGTCACGGAAGAACATGGGGTGCAGCCGACTGGCTGCCAGCGGCAGACCGGACCAAGGCTCTCGAGATTCGAATGAAGAAGGGTCATCCGGTCTTCTCCTTCCGGACGCAGAACGTAACCGTCTAGCTTGCTCCTCATCACGGCGGCCGGCTTCGGCTGAGTCGATGATTCCATCGCCGGAGCCGCCCCTCCTCCACCGGACGCCTTGTCCACAGGCTCCTGCTTTTCCACGAGAGCGGCACACCTCGATCGCCGGCGAAGGCCGTCGAGCTCGCTTGGCCGGCGAATCAGGCACGGATTCCGCCCGGGTGGCTTGCGGATCTAGTCTCTTGCGATGGCGCGACCGGATCGCCGGCCCTTCGGACCGGGGCCCTACATCCTCTCTGCACGCGTTGCACCCGGCGTCGATGACAGGGACTTCCGCTTCGAGCTGCCGGCGGTACGCGCGCTTGAGGCCCTGGAGTTCGCCGCACCAATCACTTTCTTCATCGGGGAGAACGGAAGCGGCAAGTCAACCCTGATCGAGGCGCTGGCGCGGGCGCTTCGCTTCGATGCTCAGGGAGGCAGTGAGGGCCGTGACCTCCTGAAACCAAAGCGCTTTGCCCACGATCCGCTCGGAAGCACTCTCGAACTTGAGCTCGGCCCGCACAAGCCCGAGCGTGCCTTCTTCCTGCGGGCGGAGAGCTTCTTCAACGCCGCCCGGGAGATCGATTCGGCGGGCCTCGAGGCGGTCTACGGTGGGACGCCACTGCACGAGCAGTCACACGGGGAGTCGTTTCTCGCGCTTGCCGCGAACCGATTCGGGGGTGAGGGCCTCTACCTGCTCGACGAGCCCAAGGCGGCTTTTTCGGTCACGAGCGCGCTCGCATTTCTAGGCGTGATGCACCGCGCCGCATGCACCGGCGCCCAGTTCATCGTCGCCACGCACTCGCCGATCCTACTGGCAGTCCCGGGGGCGCGGATCTATGAGCTCGACGACACGGGCGCCGAGCTCGTCACCTGGGAAACCGCCGACCCAACCCGTCTCACACGTGCCTTTCTCGAGGCCCCTGAGCGCTTCCTGAGAGAGCTGTTGGCAGACGCCTGAGTCGACGCCTTCACGGTCTCAGGCAACCACGGCCGAAGGCGGCTCCTGCTGTTCGACGAAGGCGGGAGTGGCGGTCAGACTTGCTGGGCGGCCGCCCAGCGCTTCCATGCCGCCTGGTGGCGCTCGGAAGCCGCTACGCGCGCACGCCTTCGAAAGCGCCGTAGCCGCACCGACTCGTAGGCATCCCATGCCCGGCGCGTTTCCGCGAACGGTTCATCGTGCGGAGGATGCCGACCCTCGAGGTAGAACCGCAGCAGAGCATCCACTGCGGCGGCGTTCAGTCGCTCCGAGCGCCGTGCGAGCGGCTCCGCAGCCGAGTCCCCAGTCTGCTTGACGGCCTCACCGTCAGCCGTCCTGTTCCAGCTCATGGTCGCGGGGAACGGGCTATTCCCCGCGACAGCCAAGACTCCTAGCTCTTTGCGCAGCGGCTGCACGTTCGCTTTGGCCGTTTGCTCGTCAACGCCAGCGGCGGTCGCGAAGCACCGGACTACCTCTTCCGAGGCGGTTCTGATCGGTCGAAGCGAGGCCTCCATGCCCTTCTTGTCGAGCACAGTCCGGAGCGCCGCCACGATCGGTCGGGTGGCCCCGCCGACCGGGCGGAAAGGCGGCGCGTTGAACGACGAGGCAGTGCTCAAGAGTGCGGCCTGGGAACTCAAGAGTGCGGCCTGGTAATCGACGAGGGCTTGCTTTAGTCGCGCACGGTCGTCGCTGCTCTCGTTCACGGACCCATTCATGGCCCCTCAACGTAGATGGCAGAGACGGGTTAGTCCGACCACACGTGTCGGGCGCTGCCGCTTTTCGACGAATCGGGGACTCTCGCTTCGTCCGGCTGATCTCCCCTCTCGCTCCTGCTTCGGCGTGGTTGCGGTAGCCGCGGCTACACCGGGCGATGCGCTGCCTTTCGCGGGCGGCCCGACCGCTGGCGGGTCCCGAGGAGCCGTCTCGCGCGAACTGTGACAGCGGCACACAGTGCATCTGGTCTGTCAGGGCTTTGCGGTTGCGCTGCTGCGGCTCATCGAGTGGCCAGGGTGTGTCGCGTTCCGCGACTGGCCGGATTCAGGCGGCCGGGCGGTCGGCGTCGCGCAGGAGCTCGGCGACGACTTCGTGCGGAGTGTTGCCGCGGGCTTCGGCGATCCGCTCGAGTCGACGGGCGTCGTCGCCCTCCACGCTGTCGAGGATTCGCAGCTTTGCCTGGGGGTCGCCGTCGCGACGATCGACGTAGGCGGAGTCGATCGTCACTAGCTCGGCGTCGAAGTCGCCCGTCTGCGGATCGTCTGCTGTCCAAGGATCGGTGCCCATGGGTTCTCAGAGCAGGTTACGCTCGGTGTCCGTCGAGTGCCAGCCGGTGATGACCAGCCACGTCGTTGGGTCAATCGTCTGCTCGATAACGAGCGTGAGCTCCCCCACGCCGTCGGTGAGACCCCCGAGGGCCGACGCTTAGCTGGCCGTGCGCCTCCGTGGGGGTTGCGGACGGTGACGTGTTGGTTCCGCGGCACCTGTCCGGCTTCCTCTGCCGTTGATGCTCCGGGCGCCGAGCTTCTCGATCGCAGCCTCGGTGGCGAGCAGTTCGTGAACGACGTCCGCCATCGTCGCCTCGAAGCTAGTGCCCGCTGCGGACGCGGACGCCCGGCCGGCGTCCGCTCGCGTACCGCGGCGATCGTCGCCTCAAGCTATCCAGCCGCTCCCCGCGCCCGCCCTACGTCCAAAGGTGTGAGTAGTCGCCTCGCTGGGCGGGTGCCGCCCGCTCCGCAGACACACGGGTGGCTCGTCTCGATCGCCTCCGAGCATCAGCGCGTCCGCCCAGCCATCGTCTGGCGTGGGCCACCAGAGGTCCACGGGGATCCGGCAAGCGCGTTACCACGTGCTGATGCGCACGAACCTGATTTCGGAGGATTGCAGGGATTCGTCTACTCACGAGGACTCGTGGCGACCCCCTTTGAACCCCTGGGGACGACTGAAAATCGTGGTGTCGCCGGTTCGATTCCGGCCCTCGCCATCTCGTGATCGCAGGTCTCCTTCCGCTTGGAGCCCTGGTCGTCTAGCAGTCTCTTCCCCCGAAGAGGGCCACCTGAGGTGCACCGGTTCGAGCCGCGTTGACCTGAGCCTCCACGCTGAGCGCCGGCTGGCCAAGCCAGGGCGGCATCATGGGTCGGGCCTGGTGCCCCTGACGGCGTTGCCGTAGAACTCCGGGCGCATGCCGCCGTCCGAGGCCACCATCGTCGACGCCGGCGGGCGCGACCTGCGCGTGTCGAGCCCGGATCGCGTGATATTTCCCCAGACCGGCCGCTCGGGCGCCCTCACCAAGCTCGACGTCGTCAAGTACTACCTCGCTGTCGGCGAGGGCATCATGCGCGCGCTCGAGCGGCGGCCGACGACGCTCGAGCGCTGGCCCAAGGGCGTGCACCCCGGCATCGCGCTCTCGACGCGCGAGAAAGGCGGGGGCGACGCCTTCTTTCAGAAGCGCATCCCGCGCGGCGCTCCCGACTACGTGCAGACCGCGCGGATCCAGTTCCCGTCGGGTCGCCACGCGGATGAGATCTGCCCCACCGAGGTGGCCGTCGTCGGCTGGGCCGCCCAGATGGGTGCGATCACGTTTCACCCGTGGCCGGTGCGTGACGACGACGTCGACCATCCCGACGAGCTGCGCCTCGACCTCGACCCGCAGCCGGGCACCGACTTCGCCGACGCCGTGCGTGTCGCCGCCGAGGCGCGCGTGCTTCTCGACGAGCTCGGCTACGTCGGCTTTCCGAAGACCTCCGGAGGCCGAGGTGTCCACATCTACGTCCGGATCGAGCCCCGTTGGACGTTCACCGACGTGCGGCACGCCGCGATCGCCTTCGGGCGCGAGCTCGAGCGGAGTCTCCCGGGCCAGGTGACGACCAAGTGGTGGAAGGAGGAGCGCGGCGAGCGCATCTTCGTCGACTACAACCAGAATGCGCGCGACCGCACCATCGCCTCGGCCTACAGCGTGCGCCCGAAGGCCGGCGCGCCGGTGTCGGCACCGGTGACCTGGGACGAGCTCGCCGAGGTCGCGCCCGAGGACTTCACGGTGGCGACGATGCCCGCCCGCTTTGCCGAGGTCGGCGATCGCCACGCCGCGATCGACGACGCCGCGCACTCGCTTCAGCCGCTGCTCGACATGTACGAGAACGATGCCTCGGAGGGAGAGGGGGACATGCCCTATCCGCCCGACTACCCGAAGATGCCGGGAGAGCCAAAGCGCGTTCAACCCTCGCGCGACCGGGACCGCCCGCGGGAATAACGGCTGCCTGCGACGCACCCTTTACGGAGCCTGCGGCAGCTTCCGAGAGCCGCGCCTGGCCGCCGGAGCGGAGGGCGGCGGCACGACTGGGCCGATGTCCCCGTCCGGCGCCTCGTCCAGATCTACGATCACAGGCGCGTGATCGCTCGGCCCGCTGCCCTTGCGGGCCTGCCGGTCCACCCATGCCGCCCGAACACGGCCGGCGACCGACGCGCCGGCCAGCACCAGATCGATCCGCATCCCGAGGTCCCGGTGGAACATTCCAGCCCGGTAGTCCCAGTAGGTGAACACGCGCTCGCACGGCCAGCGATCGCGCACGACGTCTCGCAAGCCGACGGCCTCAAGCTCCGCCAGAGCCGCCCGCTCGGGCGGCGTGACGTGGGTCTGTCCGATGTAGGCGTCCGGATCGAACACGTCGTCGTCGCTCGGCGCGATGTTCATGTCCCCACATACGACCGTGGCGTCCGGGTCTGCGGCGACCGCCTCCCGCAGCGAGGCCAGCCAGGCGAGCTTGTACGCGTAGTGCTCGGAGCGCGGCTCGCGCCCGTTCGGCACGTACACCGAGACCACCCGGATCCCGCCACAGATGGCGGACACCGCGCGCGCCTCCGGATGCGGGAACCCCGGCGCACCGGCGAGCCCCGGCGACACGTCGTCCAGCCCCACACGCGAGAGGATCGCCACCCCGTTCCACGTCGCCTGCCCGTGAGCTGCCACCGCATAGTCGCGATCGGCGAGCTCGGCCCCGAGCAGTTCGGCGAACGCCTCGTCGGTGAGCTTGGTCTCCTGGAGGCAGACCACGTCCGGCTGTCGCTCATCCAGCCACGGCAGCAGCCGCGGCACGCGCTGCTTGACCGAGTTGACGTTCCAGGTCGCTAGTCGCACCGACCCACCGTAGCGGGACCCTCGGCTCTCGAATGCCTCGCTTCCGGACAGCGAGCGAGTGGACCACGGCGTGCGGGTTTGGCAACGAGGCGCCACTTTGAAACGCCTGACGCGGCCCCGCCGGCCCGCACAGAACCTCCACATAACCCTCGCCCCGGACCTCACACCCTCCGAGTCGGGTCGATCAAGACCAAGCTCGAGAACGCGATCCGCCACTCGCCCCGGTGGGGGGCGAGTAGCCATCGGCGCGTTCGCGCCCGATGACGGACCCGTCGAGCTGACCGTGGCGGACGAGGGACCGGGCATCCCCGCGGAGGACCGCGTCTTCGAGCGCTTCTACCGGTCAGACTCCGCCCACGCATCGGACGGCGGGACCGGTCTCGGGCTGGCCATCGCCCGCTGGATGGTGGACTCCACGGCGGCCGCATCCGGGCGGAGCAGCATCGGTCGTACTCTCGCCTTCGGGCAAGTGGTCATTCGATGTATAAGCAGCCCCAATCCCACACCACCCGCCAAGGCCGATCCCTTCGTTCGGCTCTATGCGGCTTGAAGCGGCGCGCTCCGGCGTGCTGCGGCTAGTTCCGTCCGATGCGGATAGCATGGTGTCCGGCGTCCGGGCAGACGTCGGACACTTGGCCGCTGAGGGGCAACCAGCGGCGAGCACTGTCAGCCAGCAGCACCCCACCAATCAGATGATCGCCACCCCGGAAATAGCCGGAGCCGCCGCGTTCCCGCTTGCTAGGCGTTTGGATAGGTACGCGACGGCCCCGGTTTCCGACCGAGCGGCGGATGGATTGTGTCCGCGCCCCCCGACAGAAGGCCGAGGGCCGCGGACGGTCTGTCTAGGCGGCTCTGGTGCTCTCGTGGGCTATGTCCACGCGGACGTACCAGAACGGCCCGTAGTCAGCGGCAACCGTCACGAACGGGAACCGCTCACCCTGGTTGAGCCACATGACGAAGTCCGTGGACTCGCCGTAGTGGCCGACCAGGGCGTACGTCGTGCTGGCGGGGGCTTCATCCCCCGGCTTGTAACGCAGGATGGGCATTTGCCCTCCCGGTAGTGGTTTCGCCTAGGGTCGTCGTCCCGTTTCTTTGCAGGGATCAGGGACGGCGGCCTGCGGCCGAAGCTGCAAGGTAGAGTGGGTTTCGGACGGGATGAGCGATCAGCGAGAGCCAAAGCAAAGGACGCCGAAGGGTCTGGAAATCCCTGTTCCGAAGCGAAGCGAGTTCGTAGACCTCGTTAAGAAGGTCGCGGGTCCCGCAAGAGGTCGTAAAGACCCTGACGAGAAAGACCCGCCACCCCGGCGATCTCAGTGATTGACACGCCGGCTTCGTGAGCCTGGCGGCACCAATCACGTAGGCCCGCAGTCGCCTTACGGCGAGCGTCGTCGGCCTTCTGGCGGCGGTTGGCCGCCTTCCGGACCTCGCGGACGTACTGGCTTCGGTCGTTCATGATCCGGCCCTCTCTAGGAGCGTGTCGAACATCGGCTTGGGGTTGCTGCGCTCGTTGTAGCGAAAGCAGAATTCCGCAAGATAGGAGGGCAGCCACTTGCTGGACACGGAGTGATACGTGCCTCGGGCAAGATCGAGGTGCGCAAGAAGGCCCGGGCGGTCGTTGAACCGCTGGGCCGACCCGGCGTCGAGCGGCTGGACTTTCGCCGCGAGAATCAGATCACGGTGAGCGTTCGCAGTGACGACGTTCCCGCCTTTGAACTCCCGGAGGAAACGATTGAGGACCTTGGATCGCGGGAGTGCGAAACGGTGGTCGCCATCGCAGCTGCGAACTTCATCGAGGGCAACAAATGGCGGCTCACCGAAGGCGAATCGACCTTCTGGGCGACCATCGAGGACGACGCGTTCTTAGCTCGCGTCGAGCACGGCGAGGCGTTCCACAAAGGCGACTTCTTGGAGTGTCGAATCCGCGTCGAGCAGTCCCGCCAGGACGACGGTCTTCACTCCGACTACTACGTCACCCAGGTCCTTCGGCATATCGAGTGTGCAACACAGCTGCCGTTGGGTGAGCTTCCGCCAGCACCCGACGAGCCGAATTAGGCCTTTGCTAAGCCGTTTCTACAGAGAATGACCACTTGCCCGCCTTCGATGAGAACGCGGGTTCTCATCGCCGCCGTCTGTACCGTCCTCGCCCTCCCGGCAGCCGCGAGGTCGCGCCGAAGCCGGATCTTCAGGTGCGGGCGGTGAGCAGCCCGTCGTCCAAGGAGGCGCCCGGCTCGCGGATGACCGCTTCAGTGACCGTGCGAAACCGCGGCGCCGGCACGGCACGCCCGTCAAGTGTCGGCTTCTATCTCTCGCGCGACCGGCGCAAGGGAAGGGGGGACCTCCGCCTTCAGCCCCGGCCGCGGCTCGGTACGCGCAGGCCGCGCACGCGGGCGCGGCTGCTCCGGACGCTCAGGGTCCCTGCCGGCGTCCCTACCGGCAACTACGCCCTCCTCGCGCGCGCAGACGACACCCGCCGGGTGCGAGAGCAACGCGAGCGCAACAACTGCGGGTCGGCGAGGCGGCGGATCCGGATCGTCGTGCCGGCCGGGGTCCCTCCCACGCCGGCGCCACCGCCGCCGAGCACTACCTCCGCAGCGCCAGCGCTTCGGCTCAGCGGCCTTCCAGAGGGGAGCGTGACTTCCGATACCACTCCGACCTACTCCGGCACTGCGCAGGCGTTCGGGAGCGTCATCGCGCGGATCGAGGCGAAGGTCGACAGCGGCGGATCATCGACCACCGGAGTCGCCTGCTCGGCGTGCGGCACCGCAGCCGCCGGCTGGACGTTCACCCCGACCGCGCCGCTCACAGACGGCCCGCACACCTTCGAACGTAGTGTTCCACGCCGGGGTCCGCGGCCACCAAGGTCGGGGAGCGCGGCCATACCGCTACCTCTCACCGCCTTCGACCCGCGCCACGAAGCACTCCCCCGGCCGGCCGGTTGGGTCCTGGACGGGGCCGGGGGCCCGATGGCTTGCGATGGTGCGAGTCGTGGTCGATGGCCCGGATCCTGGTTCGCTTCTCGCCGCCGGGCGCACCCTCCGCCCGGTGCACGGCGTGGTCAGCGCGCGCTGCCGGCAGGCGATGAGGGGGCGCCGTACGACCGCAAGGCGGCGGTCTACGACCGCGTGGTGGGCGCCCAGGCCTACAACCGAGCCGTGTGGGGCACGAGCACCGCGGCCTATCGCGAATTTGCGTCCGAGGCGCTCGCCAGCGGTACTGGCCCGATGCTCGACGCCGGATGTGGGAGCGCTGTGTTCACCGCCGGCGTCTACCGCCGGGCGTCGCGGGCTCTGGTGCTCGTCGACCGGTCGGTTGGGATGCTCACGCGCGCGAGCGGCCGCCTCGAAGGCGCTTCAGCGGCGCTCGTTCAGGCCGACCTGAGCGACCTGCCCTTCGCGCCTGGGAGCTTCACGACCGTCGGCTGCTTCGCGACGCTGCACGTCCTCGAGGACCCCTGGTCTGCGCTCGCCGCACTGTGGCGGCAGGTTGCGCCCGGGGGCCGGATCTTCGCGTCGATGCTCATCCGCGACCGCGCCCTCGGCGGCGCTTACCTGCGAGTCCTGCATCGCGCGGGCGAGGTGGGGCCACCAGTGAGCCTTGCCGAGCTCACGGCCACTGCACGCCAAGCGTTCGGGGACTCGGCCGCGGTCGATCGGACGGGCTCGATGGCGTGGCTGCGTGCGAGGAGATCGGAGGGCTGAGCGACAGCCCGCCCGTCCGGGCCGGCCGGGCAGTAACACTTGACTCGCGCCGGCTCCCCGATGCCGAGCGCTCACGGCGAAGTTACGTGAACGCCGGAGCTCGTCGCAGTCGCGGTGACACGAGATGATGCTCACCTGGCCAGCTCCCTGAGCGGCCCCGCCAAGCGGCCGGCCAGTCCAGGATCGCTCCGTTCGATCTCAACTAGCAAGGCCTCCGTGGTCACAGTGAAGGCGCGCTTGAGCTCGGGAATGTCGAGCGAGCGGACCAGCGCCTTCGCGACACCCGCGGTTCGCCTCCCGCGGAAGGCTGTCCACTCCGCGCGCCTGGACCGCGGGCACGCCGTAGCGCAGGCACGCAAGAGCGAGCACCTGGTCGCACGCCGCTCACCATGTACTCCGCCTGCCACACACGCCCGCGTGCGATGCTCGAGCGAGCGTGCAACGCATACAGCCAGCCCATGCCGATCAGCTCGACGGCATTAGGCACAGCTGCGGCCGGCGATTTCGCGGCGGTTCCAAACAGCAAGCGGAAGCTTGGGCCGAGAGCGCCGAACTTCGCCGGCGACCAGAACGAGATGTCGACCTGGAGCGTGCTGAGGAGAAGGAAGACCCGATAGAGGGTCTCAGCATGGCTCACATCCAGGTGATGGACGGCACCATGCTCGCCATACATCACCTCGGTCCAGTCGGCGATCACCTGCGCACGGTCGGCGTCGGCGGCGAGGCACAAGGCGAGATCGATGTCCGACCACCGGTCCTCGCGACCGAGCGCGGCGGACCCGGTCAGCGCAGCGCCGCAGATGCGACCATCGGTCCGGGCTACCGAGACGAGCTCATCCCGCAGCCGTTCGCGATCCTCGGCGGAGAACACGGGCACGGAGACTACGGACGGCAGTCAGACCCTTGATCTCCGCGCAGCCACGATAGGAGCGCTGTGCGCGAGAACCGCCAATCGTTGGCGATCAGGCGGCCCGGGAGCTCGCGCCGTCCTGCTGCATCTAGGAGTTGGCTTTCGTCGACTCGAAGAAGCGACGCCGCCTCGGCAGCTGTCAACACCTCGGGGAGGTTCTCGCGTAGAGCGACGTGTCCCCACGACGAGTCCGTCGTCGGTGAGGTGCTCACTTACGGCCGTGGCCTTCCCGATCGGCCCCGCCGGGACTCCCCAGATTCTCTCAACCGCTCCGAGTCCCAGCGCGCGTGCTCATCTGTGCCACCAACAACCTGCCGGGGGTCGCCGAACAAGTCGAGAACGACACCCTGGCGGTGATCACCTCTGGCGGACTTCGACTCGTACCGGCCCCTGCTCCGGTGACTGCCTGAGTCTGGCGGTCGAGGTCGTCGAGCGCGGTGGGGTCAGCCAGACCGGCTGAGGAGAACTGCTCCGTGAGCACGCTGCGGCGGCGGACGAGCACCGAACCGCTCTGGTCACGCGGTCTCGGCCTCGAGCACGGCGATCAGGCGTTGCATCGTCGCCAGCGCGTCGCGCAGGTCCTCGGTGCCGACGGCGGCGCCGATGCGGTTTGCCCACGGGTGTTGGGCGAGTGAGATTCGGCGCACGGCCCAGTAGCCGGCCTCGGTGCAGGCCAGCAGCTTGGCACGGCGGTGGGCGGGGTTGGGGCGGTACTCCGTCAGGCCGCGCTGGGTGAGCAGGTCGGCGGTTCGCTGGACGCCCTGGCGGGTCATGCCCATCCGGCGTCCGATCTCGGCGACGGTGCGCGGCTCGTCCAGGACGCCGCCGATCACCTGCCACCACGCGGCGGTGAGGTTGCCCTCGGCCGCCATCCCCTGCGCGGCCTCCATCAGGCGCCCGTTGAGGCGGAAGGTGGCGAGGATGACGTCAGTCAGGGCCTCTCCCGCCGGCGTGGCGGTTTCGGGCTCGGGCCAGTCCGCGCGCGGCGGGATCGCGACGCGCTCCGCGGTGTCGCCGCTCACACTGCCGCCCGCGAGCCGGCGGCCTCCATGAGCGCGGGGAAGCACCCAGCTTCGCCGCGGGCGAAGACGCCCTCGTAGGCGTCGAGCGCGGCCTCGGGCATGAGTCCGAGAAGGCCGAGCGTCGCCCGTGCGAACTGGACGGGCGCGTCGGGCCCGGCGGTGACCAGGCCCTCGTCGGCGACTACCCGTGCCTCGACGTAGCGCGCGCCGCCCGCATACCCGGTCGCGGCAAGGTACTCGGCGGCCGCGCTGGTGTGGCCGCTGGTCGAGTAGTCCGGCGCGGGCTAGCCCGGCCGTCGCGCCGCAGATCGCCGCGACGGGAACTCCGGCGGTGAGAAAGCGCGCGGCGGCGTCGGCGAAGGCCGCGCCGCCCCCGCGTCCCACAGCTCGGCGCCGGGCAGGACCAGCAGGTCGCTCGCGGCTGGCTCGATGTCGGCGATCGGCGCGTCCGGGAGGAGACGTAGGCGCCCATCGTGATGACCGGCTCGAGCGACTTGGCGACCGCCACCACCTTGAAGGGCTTGCCGGTGAAGCGACCAGTGCGCAACTCGGCGAGCAGGTGACCCGGCTCCCAATCGGCGAGGGTGTCGTAGATGGCGATGTGTGCGGTAGGCATAGACAACATGATGTCGATATGACAACTTCTTGTCAAGCGGGTGTGGCACCCGGGTACGGTGAATTCATGTCCCATCGCGAGCCGGTGCCGGGCGTCCGCTAGTCAGCGTCACGCGGGCGCAGGCGCTCGCCTTCCGCGTCGAGCGTCACCACCTGCGAGAGCGGGCCGGCGATGCCGAGGCGGCGGCCGTGGTGGGGCTGCGGGACACGCCGCCTGGCACCGCGGCGCTCGCGCTCGCGGCGCGCGCCGACGTGGCGCCCGAGGCGCTGGATGAGCTGGTCTTGGTGCCGAGCGTGCGAGGCGCGCCGCTGGCGGTTGCCGGTCGCGACCTCGCCGTCTTCACCGCCGGCCTGTCTCCACCCGACGAGGAGGCGGCAAAGGTCGTGGTCGGCAACGCGTGGCAGTCGCTGGAGACCATGACCGCCATGGAGGCGCTGGACCGCGTCAGCGACGCCGTGCGTGACAGCCTCAGCAGCGGGCCGCTGCCGCGCGACGAGTTCCATCAGGCGCTGCGCGAACGGCTTCCGAGGGAGCTCCTGTGGTGGTGTCGGGGCTGTGGCAGTCACCACGTGCATCCGTCGTTGTGGCGCGCGACAGGGATTCGCGGCGTCCTGGCGATCGTCGGTCGCGAGGGACGCAGGCGCGGTGTTCGGCGCGCCGCCGCACGCGGAGGCGCTTGCAGATCCGGGTGCGGAGCTGGCTCGGCGCTTCCTGCACGCGTACGGACCGGCTCGTCCCAAGCTCCTCGCCGACTGGGCCGGGATCGCGACCTCGCACGCCAACGCGCTCTGGAAGCGTGCCGGCGAGCTCGCTCAGGTGGAGCTCGACGGCGGCAAGGCGTGGGTGCTCGCCGAAGACGTGACGGCGCTGGCCGAACCGCCAGTTGCGCAGGGTGCCCGGCTGTTTCCCAACCGCGACCCGCTGGGGGCAAGCCACGACCGCGAGCTGCTCGTGGCCGACCCCGCCGTCCACAAGAAGATCTGGACCGCCCTCGGTGGCCCGGGCATGGTGCTCGCCGAGGGCGAAGTCGCCGGCCTGTGGCGCCCCACCAAGAAGGGCAAGAAGCTCATCGTCACCGTCGAGCCGCTCGGGAGGCTGAGCAAGACCATGAAGGGCGCGGTGGCCGCCGAAGCGGCCCGCCTCGCGCCCTTCCGCGGCGCCGAGACCGCGGAGCTCGCCTGGGCGCCACGCCCGGCCGCTGAGTCGCTTGCCGGAGTGGTCGATCGACCGCCACAGTGCGGCGACGTGGACTCCGAACACCTTGTCGAAGCGCCGCTCAAGCCGAAGCGTGCACGCTCGATAGAAGCCGTCTCGAACGTCGCCCGGCCGGACGCGATGTGCTCGCGGTTCCTGCTCGTCGCCATCGCGATCATCTTCGCCGAGCGGTCGATCGCCACAACGCACCCCGTATCGATCTCGGCATCGCGACCGATCCATGATTGACACCATCTGGCCAGCGCAGCGATAATCGCGCTAGGTCGCCACTTGAGGCGGCCCTGTTTGGGGGAGCACCACGTGCCAGGCAGCGCCGACGACCTAGTTCCAGCGGATACGCCTGAGGAGGTCAAGAGGCGCGTCGTAGATGCTCCACGGACCCCGGTGTTCGACCCAACGCTCGGGCGATCCTTCTCGGTGGACACCGAGGGCACACCGCGGCACCGGCTGGTCGCCATCGGCGACTCGCTGACGCACGGCTTTCAGAGCGGGGCTGTGTTCAACACCGATCTCTCCTATCCCGCGATCATCGCGAAGGAGCTCGGCTGGTTCGACGAGTACCGGTATCCCCGTTATGGCGGTCACGGGGGGCTGCCGCTCAACATCGAGTTCCTGCTACGGGACCTCGAGGGACGCTTCGGATCGGAGGTGAGCGCCTGGGAGCTGCCCTTGTCGCTGTTCCGGGCCAGGCAGCTCATGGACGAGATCGAGGACTACTGGGAGCGCGGACCGGGTCAGACGGCCCCACTCCTTTCCGCATACCACCACTGCCTGGCGGTCTATGGCTGGGACCTCCGCGATGCTCTGGGCAAGACCGCGGCGATCTGTGAGGAGGCGATCGCCGCCCCCAACGACGACCTGCTCAGCCAGGTCGTGCAGAACAACGGCGATCGCGCCGCGCTGCGGGTCTACCCCCAATGGCGGGAAGCGAGGCGGATGAACTTCTTCCAAGCCGCCGCCGAACTCGGCAAGGACCACGACGACTCCACCGACTGCGGGATCGAGACACTCATCGTGTTCCTCGGCGCCAACAACGCGTTGCAGGCGGTGACCGACCTACGGGTCGCCTGGAGTGGAGACGGCTTCCGCGACCTGAAGCAGAAGGAGGACTACACGGTATGGCGCCCCGAGCACTTCAAGGCAGAGCTCGCCGAGATACAGGAGGCCGTGAAGACCATCGAAGCCCGCCACGTCATCTGGTGCACGGTGCCTCACGTGACGATTGTTCCGATCGCCAGAGGGATCGGGGGCAAGGTCGCCCCCGGCTCGCCCTATTTCCCCTACTACTGCCGGCCGTGGGTGGACGACGTCGATTTCTCTCCCACCGAGGACAAGCACATAACCGGGGAAGAGGCTCGCGCTGTCGACTGTGCGATCGACATGTACAACGAGGAGATCCAGCACCTGGTCGAGCAGGCCCGGGACGGGGCGGGCGGCACCAGGCGGGACTGGTACCTGCTGGACATCGCCGGCCTCCTCGACCGGCTTGCCTCACGCCGCTTCGCCACAGACCCCAATGCGCGCCCGGCCTGGTGGACGCCATACCCCCTCCCCCCGGCGCTGAACGCGCTCGATCCGGTACCCGACTCGAGGTTCCTGACCAGCGACGGCAACGGTGGCCGCGCCAGCGGGGGCCTGTTCTCTTTGGACGGAGTGCACCCCACGACGGTCGCGTACGGGCTCATCGCCCAGGAGATGATCAACGTGATGCGACTGGCCGGCGTCGAGTTCACCCACGGCAGCGGCGCACTTCGCTCGGACCCGGTCACAGTGGACTTCGATCGCCTGATCCTCCGTGACTCGCTCGTCAGGCAGCCGCCGCAGAACCTCAAGCCAGGTCTGGACATCCTCGGCTGGGCCGATGAGACCATCGACTGGGTCAAGCGTACGCTGCTCTAGTCACAGCTCGCGCCGCGGCTTCGCCGTCGACCTTGGGCGCGGCTGGCACGCGCGGCGTTCGTCACGCGCCAAGCGACACATCAGGTGCTCAAGACGCTCGTCGACGAGAGCCTCGTCACCCAGTCCGCACCCCACGCTCGGGCAGCGCTCGCAGCTCACGCTGACCCAGGCGGGCTTGCGGCGCCGGCGAACGGCCGCCGATTCCGTCGATGAGGTCGAGCGCACGATCGCAGGCGCGCTACCCGGCGGTGGCGCAGGGAAGCTCGTCGCGCTGCTGCACGCGGTCACCGATGCGCTGGAGACCTCTGAGAGCCAGGACCCAGCCGCCTGAGCCTGACTGCCGCGACGGACGGCGGTCGTGTTAGATGTGTCTCGGCACGCTCATCGTCACCAACCACCACGAGTCGTATCCGGTTCGATGCAGAACCTAGCCATAGCCACCTCCATATTCACCGCGGCCGGCGACGGCTCGCCCTTTGCGAGCTACGGCCCCGCCGCCGGGGTGCTGGTGCTCGGCTGCGTGGCCGTGACGGTCTGCATACGTCAGCGGGAGCCGCGCGTGCCGTTCATAGCCATCCTGGCGCTGATCGTGCTCGTGCTCGTGTCGACGGCGGGAATGCTCGTGGGGTTCGGGCCGCGGCCCTAGGCGGCCCGGGCGCCCTCGTACTCCTTCAGGAACCCCTCGAAGAGGCGGCGGTGGCCTTCCTCGTCGGCCAGGATCGTCGTGACCATGTCGGCGGTCACCGGGTCCTTGCCGTCACAGAGCTCGATGAGCTCGTTGTAGTGCTCGATCGCGCCCTTCTCCGCCTCGATCACTCCCTTGATCACGTGCACGATGTCGGCCTGCTCGGCCGGCGGCTGAAGGTATGTCTGCTCCGGCTGGAAGTCGGCGGAGCCGGGGACCACGCCATAGAGCTCCTTGATGCGCTTCCCGAACAGTTGGGCGTGTCCGAGCTCCTCCTGGATGTCCTTCTCGAGGCTGTGGATCACCTCCTGGGCACGGACGCCGTCGGGGTTGATCGAGTTGGCGATGTAGCTCATCACCGTCTCGATCTCCATCCAATATGCCTTCTCGAGCATCTGAATGACCTGCTCGCGCTCGCTCGTCATGTCGTCGCTGAGTATTCCCATGCCCGTATGGTTGCCGTTTCGTGGCAAGTGAAACCGAGCTCGAGCCGGTCGGGGGGGTCCCCGACCCGATCTGGAAGCGCGTCCTCGCCCAGCCCGAGCGCGCGCTCGAGTTGATTGCCGCGGCGGCTGCGGAGCGCTTCGCCGGGCCGGCGGAGCGGTGGGTGCAGATAGCCGGTCCTGGTCACTCCCCCCGCTCCCTCGCGCAGACCGCCCATCGCAAGCACGTGCGCCTTGCGCGCGTGGAGGGGCTCGCGCTCGGCCTTGGTGGGATCGTGACCGGCGCCGCCAACCTCGGTGGACTCGCCTGGATCCAGGCGAGGATGGTCTTCTACATCGCGGCGGCCCACGGCTATGACCCGCGCCATCCGATGCGCCCCGCGGAGCTGCTGGCGCTCTGGGGGGTCTATGACACGCCCGCCGAGGCCCGCGCGGCACTCGACGGCCTGGGCAAGCCGATGGCACAGACCCTCGTGGAGAACCGCCTGTCCCGAAGCGGTGAGCGCCGCCTCACCGAGCGTCTCATGCGCTTCGTTGGCAAGCGCGTGATCAAGCGCAGCGTCGGGCGGCTCGTACCGCTGCTCGGCGCGCCGATCAGCGCGGTCCAGAACGGCGGCTCGACCAAGGACCTCGGGCGCCGGGCACTCGCCTACTACGGCGGCTAGGCCCAGCCCGGCCGGGACTGACCCGTCACGCGCGGCCGTACACGGGCACGGCCGCGCCTGAAGTGGGCGCCGAGTCCTCCGAGCAGAGAAAGCGGATCACTCGCGCGATCTCCGCGGGCGGCACCCACTTCGAGGGGTCAGCGTCCGGCATCGACTCACGGTTCGCGGGGGTGTCGATCACGCTCGGCAGCACGGCGTTCGATCGCACTCCGGCGCCGCGATACTCGGCGTCGAGGGCCTGCACGAGCGCTAGCACGCCTGCCTTCGCGGTGATGTAGCCGCTGGCACCGGCAAACGGCCGCAGGGCCGCACGGGCGGACACGCAGATGAAGGCCCCTCCGCCCGCGGCGGCGAGCCTCGGCATCGCGGCGCGCGCGAGGTTGAACGCGGGCACCAGGTTCAGGCGCAGCATGTGCTCGAAGTCGGCGAGGCGAACGCCCTCGACCTTTGGCCCCATCGAGAACCCGCCGACCAGATTCACCACCGCGCGGAGATCCTCCACGCCCTCGACGGCCATTCCGGCGGCGTCGGGGTCGAGGAGATCTGCCTCTAGGACCGCGACGCCCTCCACCTGACGGGCGTGGCGATTGACCACCGTCACCGCCCAACCCGAGTCCCGCAACTCGCCTACCACGGCGCGGCCGAGCGCGCCGGTGCCTCCGGCCACCAGCGCGGCCGCCATGTCAGACCGTGCAGGAGCTTTGCGACCCCATCCCCATGGACGTTAGGGCATCAGCGGGCTGCGCTCCTCCCGGGAAGGCATCGGTGCGGTGCTCGCCCGATCGACGATCGGGCTGCGCTCCTCCCGGTGCGATCACGTCCGAAACCATCTCTACTTTCAGTCGGCCCATGGAGCAGCCAACGCTGATCGGCACGAAGGAGTTCGTGCGGGACCTGGTGGACGGTCAGGCCGTCGACTCCGTCTTCGAGGTGCGAGCGCTCACCCGGCGCCAGAAGAAGAACGGGGACGCGTTCCTCAAGTTGCAGCTCGGTGACGTGACGGGCGCCGTCGAGGCGGTGGTCTGGGACGGGGTCGATGAGATCGCGGCGATTGCCCGACCCGGCGCCGCCATGCGGGTGGCCGGGCGCTTCTGCAACGACCCGCGCTACGGCGCCTCGATCACAGTGCGCACCGTCCGCATGGCGGGCAGCGAGGAGTTCGACCCCACCGAGCTGCAGGAGGGGCCGCCTCTGCCCTACGAGCAGATGGTGGCGGCGCTTGAGGAGCTGATCGAGACCGTGCAGCGTCGTTGTCTGCGCGACCTTCTCGATCGGCTGCTTGGCACCGACACGAGGACCGGTCAGCGCTGGCGCAGGGCACCCGCCGCCAAGGTCTACCACCAGGCATATCGCCACGGGCTGCTCGAGCACTCGCTGTCGGTGGCCCAGGGCGTGAGCGCTATGGCAGCCACCTTCCCGGGGATCGACCGCGACGTGGCGGTCACGGGGGCGCTCCTCCACGACATCGGCAAGATCGAGGCCTACGAGCAGACGGGCGGGGCCATCGAGCTCTCGGATGCCGGCAAGCTCCAGGGCGAGATCCCTCTCGGCTACTTCCGCGTGCGGCGAGCGATGGAGGGCATCGAGGGCTTCCCGCCCGACACCGCCCAGGCCGTGCTCCACATCGTGCTGAGCCACCACGGCAAGCTCGAGCACGGAAGCCCCGTCGTGCCGTGCACGCGGGAGGCCACGCTCGTGCACATGATCGACAACCTGGGGGGAACGCTCGGAAGCTTCGACCGGCTCGAGAAGGGCCTCGCCGACGGCGAGTGCTGGACGCGCTTCGACCGTGCGCTGGCCGGGTCGGCGTACTTCGCCCCTCGCGAGGGCGACGCCGCCCGCGAAGCTGCATAGGCCGCCCCGCAAATAGCGGGGTTATCCCGCGCGGCCCCCGCGCCGTGCTGCGTATGCTGGCCCGTCATGGCCAAGGACACCGAGAAGCTCATCCGTCAGCTCTCGCTGATCTCGTTCCTGATGGCCGAGCGCCGCCCCGTCTCGGCGCTCGAGATACGCCAGGACGTGGAGGGCTACGCGCAGATGTCGAGCGACGAGGCGTTCAACCGGCGCTTCTACGCCGACCGCGCGGAGCTGTCGTCGCTTGGCATCGACCTGAAGGTCGAGAAGTCGAGTGAGGGCTCCTTCGAGGCGGAGACGTACACGCTGCCTCCCGAGAACTTCTACCTGCCCGCCATCGAGTTCTCAGACCAGGAGCTCGGTGCCCTCCGGACCGCCCTGGCGCTGCTCGACGGGGAGTTCGCCTACGCGGAGCCGCTGCGGCTGGCGCTGCAGCAGCTCTCCTGGGGAAAGCCCTCGCCGCTGTCGGCGCCGGAGCACCAGTCGGTGCGCCTGGCGATGACCGCGAGCGGTGGGGGGCGGGACCTCTCCCAGCGGCTGTCGAAGATCGAGACGGCAATCTTCCGCCGCAAGACGATCATCTTCGACTACTACACGATGGGCCGCGACGCGGAGGAGAGGCGCAAGGTCGACCCGTACCACCTCCTCTTTCGCGGAGGTCAGTTCTACCTCGTCGGATACGCGCACGAACGGGATGCCGTGCGTGTCTTTCGCCTCTCGCGAATCCGCGGCAAGGTGGGCTACTCCTCCAAGGCCGAGCACGACTTCCAGCGCCCGGAGGACTTCGACCCCCGGGCCTATGCCACGCGCGCCGACTGGCAACTCGGCGAGACGCGGGACACCGCGCGGATCTGGCTCTCAGACCGGATCGAGTGGCTGGTCCGCCGGCACCTCGGGGAGGAGGTCGGGACGATCGAGCAGGCCGACGACGGCGTGGTCTTCGAGACCGCCTACGGCGACTCCCGGCAGCTCGTGTCCTGGGTGCTGGGCCTCGGGCCGCGCGCGCGGATCCTCGGGCCGCCGGAGCTCCAAGAGGAGGCTGAGGAACGGGTCCGGCTGGTGGCCGAACGGCACTCCTCCGCGATGGAGCTTGCGCCGCCGGACACCCGCAGGCGAGAGGAGGAGCCCGAGGACGACGGCAACCGCGATACGGGCATCCGCCCGGAGCGCTTTGCCCGCCTCGTCACGCTCGCCGGCATCCTGATCGAAACGGCGCGGGGCGGTGGCAAGCTCGACCTGAGGCAGCTGTGCGAGACGCTTCAGATGTCCGAGCAGGAGCTGCGCCAGGACATCGACGTGTTGAACGTGGTGAACTTCGGCGGCGGCAGCTACGTGCTCTACGCCGAAGTGCAGGGCGACCAGATCGAGGTGGACCCCGAGCCCTACGGCGACAACTTCGCCCGCCCCGCGCGCCTCCTGCCCCTGGAGGCGAAGGCGCTGGCGGCCGCCATCGACCTGGTAGGCGAGCATCTTCCGGAGGGCTCGCTGGCCTCCGCCCGGCAGAAGATCGTGGAGGCGCTCGGGCGCGACCCGGCGGCCGACGGCCTGCAGATCACCACCGCCAAGGGCGACGATTCGGAGATCGCCCGCGTTGTGAGCAGCGCGATCGCCGAGCGGAAGATGCTCGAGATCGAGCACTACAAAGAGGACGAGGACGAGTTCACCTCACGAACCCTCGAGCCGTATCAGCTCTTGAACGGCACGGAGGGATGGTACGTGCACTCCTTCGAGCCCTCCAAGGGGCAGACGCGGTCCTTCAGGCTCGACCGGATCCGCTCCGCCAGGGTGCTCGACGAGACGTTCGAGTTCCGCGAGGGCGTCGAGCCCGACGTTCAGGGCTGGCCCACCACCGGTGAGGTCCCCACCTCGGAGACCGCCCGCGTCTGGGTGTCCCCGGAGCGTGCAAGGTGGGCTCGCGAGGGGCGGAGGGTGGTCGAGGAGTTGCGGGACGGCTCGGTGATCGTCGAGCTGCCCTTCGGTGGGCACGAGTACCTGGCGCGCGAGATCCTCAAGGAGGCGGGTGACGCCGCCGTCCTCGAGCCGGAGGCCGCGCGCATCGCGGTGCTCGACGCGGCAGAGGCGCTCGCGGGCGCCGTCAAGCGCTGACGAGAAGGGAAGGGGCGCGGCCGAGCGGGCGGCATCCAACGGTCGTGCGAGGTGCCGGCCGGGGACTGGGACGTTTCGTAGCCGTCGTTGCCCCTGGAGCAAGCCACTGTCCACCCGGGCAACTCGGGGTCTCAAACGCTTCACCGCGCCATGGGTGCGCACAGCAGACTCGAGAGCTCCGCACCCGAGCTCGGGCTCTGGAGCTCCTCCGTAGCTGCGGTTCACGGCTGGCACTGCGCCGATGTCATTAGGCTTCCCCACCCTGATGGGCTCGCGTCGCGACCAGATCCGGATGACGGAGGAGGAGCTGCGGGCCTTTCTCGACGAGCAGTGGATCGTGCAGGTGGCCACGGCGGGACCGAAGGGAAGGCCGCACCTCGTGCCGCTCTGGTATGTGATCGATGAGACGCTCGAGCTGCGTGGCTGGACCTACGCCGCCTCGCAGAAGGCGAAGAACCTCGAGCGCGATCCGCGCGCGACGTTGGGCGTGGACGATGGCATCCAGTACGACGAGCTACGCGGGGTCATGATGGAGTGCGACGTGGAGGTGGAGCGGGACACCGAGCGAGTTGCCGGCTATGGCGTCGCGCTCTTCGAGCGCTACTCCCGCGGCGACGCCCTGGCGCCCGAGGTCCGCGCGATGGTGCAGAGGCAGGCACCGAAACGGGTGGGGCTACGCTTCCTCCCCACGCGTACGGTCACCTGGGACCACCGGAAGCTGGGAGGGCTCCCTTGATAATGAAGGGCATTGTCATGGCCGGCGGCAAGGCCACGCGGCTACGGCCCTTGACCGAGGTCACGAACAAGCACCTGCTGCCGGTCTACAACAAGCCGCTGATCTTCTATCCGCTCGAAGCGATGGTGAATGCAGGCGTCACCGAGGTGCTGATCGTGACCAACCCCGAGCACGCCGGCCACTTCATGAATCTGCTGCGCAGCGGCCAACGATGGGGCCTGCGCCTGTCGTATGAGATCCAGGAGGAGGCGGGCGGGATGGCCGAGGTGGTGGGCCTGGCCGAGCCATTTGCCCGCGGCAGCAAGGTCTTGGTGCTGGCGGGCGACAACATCTTCACGCAGAGCCTCAAGCCCGCGGTCGACCAGTTCAGCCAGCTCGACCGCGGCGCGATGACGTTCGCCAAGGAAGTCGAAGAGCCGCAGCACTACGGTGTCGTCGAGATCAAGGACGGCAAGGTGGTCTCGATCGTCGAGAAGCCGCGAAGGCCGAAGTCGCCATACGCCCAGATGGGCATCTACATGTACGACGAGCGGGTGTTCGACTTCGTCAAACGGCAGAAGCCCTCGGGACGCGGCGAGCTTGAGATCACGGACCTCAACAACTTCTACGTCAAGGAGGGCACCTGCTACGGGCAGATTATCGACGGCTATTGGATCGATGTCGGCGTGTCGTTCGACGAGCTGTTGGCCGCCAACAACACGGTTGCCGAGCTGGTGAGGCAGAAGAAGCTGTAGCGCTGCAGGGAAGGTTTGATCAGCGCGGGCTGCTCGCCAAGGCTACGGCGGCCGGCGGCGTGGTTTGGCGAGGCGCTGGTGTGCCGTCGCGGCGGTACCACCCGACCAATCGGCGCCCGCCGATCGCCTCGAGGCGCCCACCCGCGCACGGGAGAGGCGGGCCTTCGCCACCGAGGCGCCCGATGCGCTCATCCTGCTCACTCCCGTGCCCGACCCCGAGAACTACGGCGTGGCGGAGCTGGTGGACGGCCGTGTCTCGCTATTGGTGGAGAAGCCCCCGAATCCCACGACGAACCTGGCCCTGGTGGGCGTCTACATGTTCACTCCGGCGATCTTCGAGGCCGCCCGCGCGATCGAGCCGTCGGGACGCGGGGAGCTCGAGATAACCGATGCGATCCAGTCGCTCGTGGACTCCGGCAAGCGGGTTGACCCTCACATCGTGCACGGCTGGTGGAAGGACACCGGCCAGGTGCAGGACATGCTCGACGCCAACCGCCTGATCCTCGATGACCTCCAGGAGAGAATCGAGGGCGAGTGCATCGACTCCCGCGTGGAAGGCCGCGTGGTGATCGAGAAAGGCGCTCGGCTCGAACGTGCCACCGTGCGCGGTCCGGCAATCGTGGGCGCGGGCTCGAGGATCACCGACGCCTACATCGGTCCGTACACGGCCGTAGGCGAGCACGTCACGATAGCCGCGGCCGAGCTGGAGTACTCCATCGTGCTCTCGGGCTCAACCGTGCGCGACCTGGAGTACCGGATCGAGGCGAGCCTGATCGGCCGTAACGTGAGCATCGGCCGGGGGCCTTCGCTGCCCCGAGCCTACCGCTTCGTGGTGGGCGACAACTCGGAGATATCGATTCTCTAGGCGAGGCCCGGCTCGGCCGGGTCAGGGTCCTGCCGTCTCGGTCAACCTCGCCTCTGTGAAGCGCCCGGCGGCCCGCTTCTCGCCGCCCACCGTGAGCACCAGGCGCGCCGATTCCTCGACGGGAGTTCTCCGCTCGCCGCCGATCGAGGTCCAGGTCGAGCCATCGGTGCTGTACTCGAATCGCAGGGTGCGCCGCTGTGCCGTGAGCCGCAGGTGGGCGAGCGGGCCAGCGGGCGCGGCGGTCTGCGCCAGCACCCTGTAGCGCCCCTTGCGACGCTGCCAGACGATCAGCCGCCGCCTGCCGACAGCCACGCCGATGGCCACTCTGGGGCTTTGGAAGGACGCCAGTCCGGCGAGCGCTCGGCCCCGAAGTGCCCCCAGGTCGACGACCGCAGTTGCCGAGTAGCGATCGGTGCCCACACGGCGCGAGAGCAGCCCTGCGTCGACTCGGCGACCGCTCTTGCCGGAACCCCTCAGGCGCAGCCCGTCGCCCACGCGGATGCCGGGCACCCGCTCCACGGGCCACTCCCACTCCGTCGCGAGCGCCGATGCGGTGAACGAATCGAAGAAGGCCGTCGAGGCCGCCCCGGGCAGCGGCGGGGCGGGCACCCCGGTGCCGATCCGCGGCCACCCGTCCGGTCCGAAGGTCACCTCGTCCGCCAGCAGCTGCCTGCCGATGAGGAGCCCGGCGCGCTCCCGGTAGGCATGAAGGAGCGCCTTGTAGCCGCCCGCCGGATCGAGCACCACGGAGGCGTGGCCCGGGCAGCGCCAGCCGTTTCCGCCGCGCAGGATCGGGTTGCCGGGGTACCTCTTCCACCGCCCGAAGAGCGTCGGCGAGCGCGCCACCCCAACTGCGTAGGCGCAGTCCTCTGTGCAGCACAGGTTGGCCGAGTAGAAGAGGTAGAAGAAGCCCTCGCGGCGGATCACGGTCGGCGCCTCCACCACGCGGCCCTCCCAAGGCGCCCGGTTGCGGATGAGCTCGCGGGGCCGGCCCCGCAACCGCCGCCCGTCCTCGCTCAGGCGCTGGGCCAAGATCCGGGCGGGCCGACGGAACTCGTTGCCGTCCTCCTTCCACAGGAGGTGAAGTCGTCCGCGCTCGTCTCGCACCGGGTAGGGGTCGATCGAGCCGTACCGGCCGCAGCGCAGGGGGCGCCCGCTGTCGCTGTAGGGGCCCGCGGCGGCCGGCGCGGCGGCCACGCCGAGGCAGTACCAGGAGCCCTTCCGCCGCGGCATTGCGCTGTAGAAGATCGCGTATCGGCCGTTCAGTCGCGTGAGCTCCGGGGCCCAGAGGGTGCCCTTTGCCCAGCGCGGCGGGCGCCGGAAGACAGAGCCGGTGACCCGCCAGGCGCTCAGGTCATTCGACTGCAAGATCCTGAAGCTGGGCGCCCAGCCCCCGCTGGTGCTGACCGCGGCGTAACGCTCGCCGTCGCGGATGAAGGAGGGATCGGGCCAGTCTCCAGCGAGCACGGGCACCGGCACCGGCAGGGACAGGACGGCACCCACCAGCGCACGGGAGAGGCGGGCGCTCGCCAAGCTACGGGACCGAGGACTCGGTCAACCCAGCTCGCGTGAAGCGCGCGCCGGCGCCGACCCGGCCTCCTACGGTGAGCGCCAGGCGCGCGGTCTCCTCGAGCGGAGTGCGGACCGGGCGGCCGAGCGTCCTCCAGCTGCGCCCGTTCCGGCTGACCTGAAAGCTCACGGTGCGCCCGCGGGAGGTCATGCGCACGTGCAGGAACCTCGCGGAGGGCGCCTTGACCGTGGCGAGAACCCTTGTGCCGCCGCGCGAGCGGCGCCAGACCACAAGGCGCTCGCGGCCCGCCGCCGCGCCCAGGGCCTCGAAGCCGCTTCCGCCGATGGCGGCGAACCCGCTGCGGTAGCTGGCAATTCCTGCGAGCGCGTCCCCGCGCAGGGAGCTGCGGTCGACGACCGTGGTGGCCGCGTAGCGAGCCGTGCGCACGCGGCGGGCCAGCACCGCGGCGTCGAGTCGCTTTCCGGTGCGCGCGGCGGCGGTCATGCGCAGGCCGCTTCCGGTCCGGATGCGCGGCGCGCGCTCGTTCAGCCACTCCCATTCCGGGGCGGGCCTCCGGCCGCTGAAGGAGTCGGAGAACGCGGTCGACCGGGCCCCCGGTCGCGGACTCGGGGGAACGCCGGCGCCGATCCTCGGCCACCCGTCGGGACCGAAGCTCACGCCTTCGGAGAGCAGCTGGCGCCCGGCAAGGAAGCCCTCGCCCGCCCGGTAGGCGTGAAAGAAGGCGTTGAAGCCGCCGCCGCTGTCCGGGGTGATGGACGCGTGGCCCGGGCAGCGCCAGCCGTTGCCGCTGCGCAGGATCGGGTTGCCCGGGTACTTCTCCCAAGGCCCGATCAGGGTCGGCGACCGGGCCACTCCGACCGCGTACGCACAGGGGCGACCACAGCACGAGTTGGCGGAGTAGAAGAGGTAGAACATGTTGTTCCGGCGTATCACGGAGGGCGCCTCGAGCACGCTTTGCTCCCACTCCTCGGTGTTGCGGATGAGCTCGAGCGGGCGGCCGAGAAGCTGCATCCCGTCCTCGCTCAGCTGCTGGGCGTAGATCGGGGTGGGCCGCCGAAACTCGTTGCCGTCCTCCTTCCAGAGGAGGTGGAGCACTCCGTTCTCGTCGCGGACGGGGAAGGGGTCGATCGACCCGTACCGGTTGCAGCGCAGTGGCCGTCCCCTGTCGCGGTAGGGCCCGTTGGCGGCGGGGGCGGTGGCCACCCCGAGGCAGTACCAGCTTCCTCTGCGCCGGCGAGGCAGGGCGCTGTAGAAGACGGCATAGCCGTTTCGAAGCCTGGTGACCTCGGGTGCCCAGAAGTCCGTCTTGGCCCAGCGCGGCGGGCGCCGAAAGACCGAGCCGGTGATCCGCCAGGAGCTGAGGTCATTCGACTGCAGGATCCGGAAGGTGGGAGCCCAGCCGTTGCTGGTGGTGACGGCGGTGTATCCGCCGCCGGCTTCGAAGATCACGGACGGGTCGGGCCACTCGCCTCCCACGAGCGGCACGGGCAGCGCGAGCGCGGCGCCGACGAGCGCGCGTGAGAGTCGAGCCCTGAGCACCCGACCCATCCTAACCCTGGTATCCCTCTCATGGTGGAGTTCCTCGTATGTGGCGCGGCCGGCGTGCTCGCGCGGGACGTGGTGCGGGCGGCGGGGCCGGCGCTCGTTCACCTGCCCGACTGGGAGACAGGCCTCGAGGACCACCTGGAGGAGCGGTGAAACTGCTCGTAACCGGCGCGGCCGGCTTCATCGGCTCGACCTACGCGCGGCTGGCAGCCGGCGAGCACGATGTGACCGTGCTCGACAAGCTCACCTACGCGGGCCGGCGGGAGAACCTCGAGGAGGTCGAGCACGTCTTCGTGCACGGCTCCATCTCGGACCCAGGCATCGTGCGCAAGGCGATGGAGGGCTGCGACGCGGTGGTCAACTTCGCCGCAGAGTCCCACGTGGACCGTTCGATCGCCGGGCAGGATCCCTTCGTCGAGACGCATGTGATCGGCACGGGAGTGCTGCTCGAGGCAGCCCGCCAGCTCGGCGTGGCCCGCTACCTGCAGGTCTCGACAGACGAGGTCTACGGGTCGATCGCGAGCGGGTCCTTCACGGAGAGCTCGCCGCTAGACCCGTCATCTCCCTACAGCGCAACCAAGGCCGCGGGCGACCTGCTCGTGTCCTCCCACGTGCACACGCACGGGATCGAGGCGGTGATCTGCCGTGGCTCGAACAACTACGGCCCGCGTCAGTACCCCGAGAAGCTGATACCGCTGATCACCCTGAACGCGCTGCAAGGTGACCGTCTGCCGGTCTACGGCGACGGGCGGCAGGTGCGCAACTGGCTGTTCGTGGAGGACTTCGCACGCGCAATACACCTCGTGCTCCAGGAGGGCGAGCCGGGCCGGGTCTACAACGTCGGCGGCCCGGACGAATGCGAGAACATCGACGTGGTCCGGCGGGTGCTGGCGCTGGCGGGCCGCGACGAGTCCCTGATCGAGTACGTGACCGATCGCCCCGGCCACGACCGCCGCTACTCGCTTTGCTCAGACCGCGTGCGCGAGCTCGGCTGGCAGGCGCAGGTCCACTTCGAGGAGGGACTGACCCGTACCGTTCAGTGGTACCGCGACAACGAGCCGTGGTGGGCTCCGATCCGCTCGGGGGAGTACCGCGAGTACTACGAGCGTCAATACGGGCGCGTGCTCGGACGCTGAGAGCCGGGGCCCCAATGGCTGTCGGGCTCCGCCGGCGGAGCCCGCGAGGCGCCCCGAGTAGCCTCATCGAGGTGTTCCGCGGCGATCCTCCAGCGCTCGAGCTGCGCGGCTTGACCAAGCGCTACGACGACGGCACGCTCGGTGTCGAGCGGTTCGACCTCTCGGTGCCCGACGGCGCCTTCTTCGGGCTGCTCGGGCCCAACGGGGCGGGGAAGACGACGCTGATCAGCGCGGTGTGCAACCTCATCCGCATCACCGCCGGCGAGGTGCTGGTATTCGGCGAGCCCACCAGCTCGCTGCGGACGCGGCGCTGGATCGGGCTGGCCGAGCAGGACATCAACCTCGACCGGTTCCTCACCGTGCGCGAGACCCTGCTCTACCACGGGGGCTACTTCGGCATGGAGCGCGCCGACGCAGAAGGGCGGGCCGACGAGATGATCGACCTCTTCGAGCTGGGCGCGAAGGCGGGCGTGGTCGCGCCGAAGCTCTCCGGCGGGCAGCGCCGCCGGCTGCTGCTGGCGCGCGCGCTCATGCACCGGCCCCGCCTCATCATTCTCGACGAGCCCACCGCGGGGGTCGACTTCGAGCTGCGCCAGGAGCTTTGGTCGACCATCCGGAGGCTGCACGCCGACGGGACGACGATCCTGCTGACCACGCACTACCTCGAGGAGGCCGAGGTGCTCTGCGAGGAGATAGCGCTCATCCGCGGCGGGCGGCTGATCGCGCGCGACTCCGCCGACGGCCTGCGCCGGCACTTCGGCGCCGACACCCTTCAGGGCGTCTACGTGAAGGCGATGGCGGGTTGACCGGCTACCGCGGGCTCCTCTGGCTGGCGCGGCGCGAGACGCTGCGCGTGTCGAAGCTCTGGACCCAGACAATCCTGGCGCCCGTGGTCTCGTCCATCCTCTTCATCCTCGTCTTCGGGCTCTCGCTTGGAGACAGGATCAGGAACGTGGGCACCGTCGAGTACGACGTCTTCATCGTGCCGGGGCTGATCACGATGGCGATGGTGCAGGCCGCCTATGCCAACAACGCCTCGACGATCTTCCAGGCCCGGTATGACCGCTACCTGAACGACATCCTGTCCTCGCCGATGCACCCGTGGCAGATGACCCTCGGTTTCCTGATCGGAGGCCTCTATCGCGCCTTCACGATCGGGCTGGCGCTGTTCGCGCTGGCCGTCGCCCTGATCGCCGTGCCGGTGGAGCGGCCCGTCGCCCTGATCGCGGCCGTATCGCTGGGGCTGGTGCTGTTCGCCTCGCTCGGCACGGTGGTGGGCATCTTCGCCGACAGCTGGGACCACACCACCTTCATCGCCAACATCGTGATCCTGCCGCTTGCCTTCGTCGGCGGCGTCTTCTACTCGATCGATCTGCTGCCCTCGCCGTGGGAGGAGATCTCCCACTTCAACCCCCTCTTCTACCTCGTGCAGGCCATCCGGTTCGGCTTCCTCGGCGAGAGCGACGTGAGCATCTGGCTTGCGCTCGGCGTCACCGCCGCGCTGGCCGTCCCAGCTTACCTGTGGGCGCAATGGCTGTTCAGCAGCGGGCGCAAGCTGAAGGCCTAGCGGCGCTCGAGCGGCGGGTGGAGGTCTGCCGCCGCTGCCCGCGGCTGGTGGAGTGGCGCGAGCGCGTTGCCCGCGAGAAGCGGGCCGCCTTCCGCGACGAGGAGTACTGGGGCAGGCCCATCTCGGGCTTCGGCGATCCCGCCGCACGCGTCTACGTGCTGGGTCTCGCGCCCGCCGCCCACGGCGGCAACCGCACGGGGCGCATCTTCACCGGCGACCGCTCGGCTGACTGGCTGTTCGCAGCGCTTCACCGCACGGGATTCGCAAACCAGCCGCAGTCGGTGCGCCGTGGCGACGGCCTCCGCCTGGAGGGAGCTTGGCTGGCAGCCGCGGTGCGCTGTGCGCCGCCCGCCAACAAGCCGCTTCCCGCCGAGCGCGACAACTGCCTTCCCTACGCGGCCGAGGAGCTCGAGCTCATGCCCACGGTGAAGGCGATCGTGTGCCTCGGCGGATTTGCCTGGGACGCCGCGCTGAGACTGCTCGACCCCGCCGCCCGTCCGCGGCCGCGCTTCGGGCACGCCGCTGAGCACGCGCTGCCCCAAGGCCGCCTGCTGCTCGGCTGCTATCACCCCAGCCAGCAGAACACCTTCACCGGGCGCCTGACGGTGGAGATGACCGACGCGGTGCTCGAGCGGGCGCGGGCGGTAGCCGGGCTCCCCCGCTAGTGGGGGTGGCCGTCCAGCAGTCGGCGCAGCTCACCTGAGACCGCGAGGTAGTTGGCCTCTAGCACGAAGACCTCCTCGGCGGGGCGGTACACGAGCGGTCGAAGGCCGAACGGGGTGACGCGGAAGAAGTCGAACCCCGGCCCGAGGAGCTCGAAGAAGTCGAGCAGAAACGAGCGCGAGGCCAGGTTGCGCTCGCCGAACTCGAACTGGACCACGCTGAGCGCCCCGGCATCGAGCAATCGGCGAGCGCCCTTCAACACGGCGAGCTCATGCCCCTCGACGTCCACCTTGAGCAGGTCGACATTCCGGAGTCCGAGTGGCCCGGCGAGCTCGTCGAGGGTCCTGACCTCCACCTCGTCCACGCGTGTGATCTGGTGACCGCCCAGGGAGAAGGTGGCGGCGTGCAACGAGGTGAACGCCGATGAGGCCTCCCGGCTGAAGAGGCTCGCAACGCCGCACTGGTCACCGAGCGCGAAGGGGTGACAGCGGGTGCGCTCGTGCGCGCCCACCCGGGCCTCGAGCAGGGCGAAGGTCTCGGGGTTGGGCTCGAAGCAATAAAGGATGGCCCCGTCGCCGAACGCAGAGCGTGCCGCGATGGCGTATTCCCCGGTATGTGCGCCAACGTCCACCACCGTGACCTCTCGGTCGGTCCAATGTGTGGCCAGCCGACGCAGCAGGGCCCCCTCGCCGCTCTGCTCCACGTGGAGGGAGGCCGTTCCAGCCCCCAACGCGTAGGTGGCGATGTTGCGAACGCGCTCGAGCGTCCTGGCTGTGGGCGGCCAGCCGCCGTAGCGGATGAGAGCCTTGAAGGCCCGGGAGCGAAGGCCGGCCAAGGTCAGGGCAGCCTGACCACGTCGGCGAGGCGGCGGTAGCCCTCGACCGAAGGGTGGTCGCCGTCGGCGGTCCACTCGGGCTTCATACGCCCGGGCGCGCCCGGGTCCTCGAGTCGCCGGTACCAGGGAAGGACGGGGGCGTTCTCCTCTCGGCCGATTCCCCTGATCAGCCGGTTGAGCTCCCGGATTGGTGCGGCCGCCGCGGGGTAGCCGTTGTTCCAGGGGAGGACCTCGACGAGCGCTACTCGCAGCCCCAGGCTCTTCCCGCGCTTGACCATCCCCCGGAGGTCGCCGGCGGCGGATGCGACCTCGCGCATCTGGGCGATGTCGTTGATCCCGCCCTGGATCAAGAGGACGTCGGCCCCCTTGGCGCACCGCTCAAGCCGCTGGGCGATCTCGTCCGTGCGCTCGCCGGGGACGCCGCAGTTGCGGAACCTCGTGCCCCTCAAACGCAACTGCGCCCAGTACTCGTACTGGCTCTCCGGGTCGACGGCCTCACCGATGGGCCGGCGAGCACCCGGATCCGGGTCCCAGGCCGGCGAGCCTGCGGTGATCGAGTCCCCGAGGGCGGCCACCACGGTCCGGGTGGGCTGCCCAGGCGCCGCGCCGCGGAGGCGCGGCTCCTCGGCGGTCTCCTCTTCGCCGCACCCCGCCATCGCGAGCGCGGCGAGGCAGAGGGCGATGGCGAGGGCAAACGGGCGCACCACGGACATCTTCGCGGGCGGTACGCTGGCGTGTCGCATGAGTCCGGATCCCCTCCTCTCCTTCACCGGGCAGGTCCGTGACTGGTTCACCCGCTCCTTCGAGCGTCCCACCGAGGCCCAGGCCAAGGCCTGGCCTGCCATTGCGGGCGGCGAGCACGTGCTCGTTTCGGCTCCGACCGGATCAGGGAAGACGCTTGCCGCGTTCCTCTGGGGGCTCGACCGCCTGGCCGCCAACCCGCTTCCGGAGGGCGAGCGACACACGCGACTCGTCTACATCTCGCCGCTCAAGGCACTTTCGTATGACGTCGAGAAGAACCTCCGCGCGCCGCTGAAGGGAATCGCCGGCGGTGGGGTGGCCCCCTCTGGAGACACCCCCGGCAGTGACATCACCGTGGCCATCCGCACCGGCGACACGCCGCAGAAGGAGCGCCAGGCGATGCTGCGCAAGCCGCCGGACGTGCTGATCACGACGCCCGAGTCGCTCTACCTGATGCTCACCTCGAGGGCGCGGGAGATCCTCACCTGCGTGGAGTGGGCGATCGTTGACGAGATTCACGCGGTGGCGCGCACGAAGCGGGGCGCACATCTGGCGCTCACGCTCGAGCGCCTGGAGCACCTTTCGGAGCACCCCGTCCAGCGGATCGGTCTGTCGGCCACCCAGCGGCCGCTCGAGGAGGTCGGGCGCTTCCTCGTGGGGGCCGGGCGGGCGTGCCGGGTCGTGGACACGGGCGTGCGCAAGCCGCTCGACCTAAAGATCCACGTGCCGGTGGAGGACATGCGCGAGCCGGACGGCGGCGTGGCGCCCGAGGCGCTCGAGACGGTCGAGGACAGCTCCGCCACCCGCCGCTCGATCTGGCCCGCCATCTACCCCGAGCTGCTCGACCTCGTTCAGAGCCACCGCTCCACGATCATCTTCGTGAACGCGCGCCGCGGCGCCGAGCGCCTGGCGATGCGCCTGAACGAGCTGGCGGCCGACCGCATCGAGGAGCACGCCGCCGCGGGAGGAGCGCAGCCGGATCGTCGATCCGGCGAGCACCGCACCGATCACTCTCCCCCGATCATCGCGCGCGCCCATCACGGCTCGCTTGCCCGCGAGGAGCGGCTGGTGGTCGAGGATCTGCTGAAGTCGGGGGAGCTTCCCTGCCTGGTGGCCACCTCCTCGCTCGAGCTGGGGATCGACATGGGCGCCGTCGACCTCGTCGTCCAGGTGGAGTCGCCGAAGTCCGTGACGGCGGGCCTCCAGCGCATCGGCCGAGCCGGGCACAACGTGGGCGACGTATCGAAGGGGCGCATCTTCCCCAAGTTCCGGGCGGACCTGCTCGAGTGCGCGGTGGTGGCCGAGCGGATGCACGCAGGTGAGATCGAGTCGACCGTGGTCCCGCGCAACCCGCTCGACGTGCTCGCCCAGCAGATCGTGGCGATGGTGGCCACCGGCGATGACTGGGCGGTCCCCGAGCTGCACGAGCTGGTGCGGCGCGCCTACCCCTATGCGGAGCTGTCGCGGGAGCTGCTCGACAGCGTGCTAGACATGCTCGACGGCCGCTACCCCTCGGACGAGTTCGCCGAGCTGCGGCCGCGGATCGTCTGGGACCGCGTGAAGGACACGATCCGGGCGCGCCGGGGAGCCCTTCAGCTGGCGGTGACAAACGCGGGCACGATCCCCGATCGCGGCCTCTACGGCGTGCACCTGCCCGACGGCCGGCGGGTGGGAGAGCTCGACGAGGAGATGGTCTATGAGGCGCGTCCGGGGCAGACCTTCCTGCTCGGCGCCTCCACCTGGCGCATAGAGGAGATCACCCGCGACCGGGTGATCGTGACCCCGGCGCCCGGCGCGCCGGGCGCCATCCCGTTCTGGCGCGGGGACGGCGTGGGCAGGCCCCTCGAGCTGGGTCGCGCGATCGGCGAGTTCTCGCGCTGGGCGGTCGACCGTGAGCCCGCGCAGCTCGCGGCGGACTACGCCCTCGACGAGCGGGCGGCAAGCAACCTCGTGAGCTACCTGCGCGAGCAGCGCGAGGCGACGCGCGTCGTTCCCTCGGATCGCACGATCGTGGTGGAGCGCTTCCGCGACGAGATCGGCGACTGGCGCCTGTGCGTGCTCTCACCTTTCGGCGGGCGCGTGCACGCGGCCTGGGGGCTCGCCCTGTCGGCTCGCATCCGCGACGAGTTCGGCCTCGAGTCCGACGCGATCTGGTCGGACGACGGGATCATCGTGCACCTGCCAGATGCGGATGCCCATGGGGACGCGGGTACCCCGCCCGGCGCCGAGCTCGTGTTGGTTGAGCCGGACGCAGTCGAGGACATGGTGGTGCGTGAGCTCTCGTCGAGCGCCCTCTACGGCGCGCGCTTCAGGGAGAACGCCGCCCGCGCGCTCCTTTTGCCGAGGGCCTACCCGGGCAGGCGCACGCCGCTGTGGCAGCAGCGCCTGAAGGCGCAGTCGCTGCTCGAGGTGGCCAAGGGCTACGGGCAGTTCCCGATCGTGCTCGAGACCTACAGGGAGTGCCTGCGCGATGTGCTGGACGTGCCCGGCCTCCAGGAGCTGCTGCGTGGGCTGCACACGCGTGAGCTCTCGCTCGTGGAGGTCGAGACCCAGAGGGCATCTCCCTTCGCCTCCTCGCTCCTCTTCGACTACGTGGCCACGTACATGTACGAGGGCGACACGCCCAACGCCGAGCGCCGCGCGGCGGCGCTCTCGCTGGACCGCGACCTGCTGCGCGAGCTGCTGGGACAGGAGGAGCTGCGCGAGCTGATCGACCCGGTGGCCCTCGAGGAGGTGGAGGCGGACCTCCAGCGGCGAAGCGACCGGACGCGGGCGGCCAACTCGGACTCGCTGCACGACGTGCTGCGCGCGGTGGGCGACCTCACGGTGGACGAGGCTCAGGCTCGCTGCCTCGGCGAGGTGTCGGCCAAGCGCATGCTCGCCGACCTCGAGAAGGAGCGCCGCGCCGTCCAGATGCGAGTCGGCGGCGAGGGCCGCTTCCTGGCCGCCGAGGACGCCGGGGTCTACCGCGACGCCTTCGGCGCGGTGCCGCCGGGTGGCCTACCTGACGCATTTCTCACCGCTGTCGATAACCCCTTCGAGCGGATCGTCCGCCGTTACGCGCGCACGCACGGCCCGTTCACCACGCGCGCACTCTCGGACCGGTACCTCGTGGACACGGGGGCGGTGCTGCGTGAGATGGAGCGCGAGGGAATCCTCGTGCGTGGTGAGCTGCGCCCCGGGGGCACCGAGAGGGAGTGGTGCGACGCCGAGGTGCTGCGGCGGCTGCGCCGGGCGTCGCTGGCCTCACTGCGCAAGGAGGTCGAGCCCGCCGAGCAGCAAGCGCTGGCCCGGTTCCTGCCGGCGTGGCAGGGCGTCGATGCCTCGCCCCCCGGCGGCGCGGGCGTGGACCGCCTGCGCGAGGTGCTAGTGCCGCTGCAAGGGGTGGCGCTCGCCCCGGAGGTGTGGGAGCGCGACGTGCTGCCGAGGAGGGCGGGCGCCTACTCGCCCGCGTGGATCGACCAGCTGTGCGCCGCCGGGGAGCTCGTGTGGGTGGGTGCCGGCTCGCTCGGGCGCAACTCCGGCAAGGTGGCGCTCCTCTTCCGCGAGGACGCCCGCTGGCTCGGTGCTCCGCCGAACAGGCAGGACCGCCCCGAAGGGCCGCTCCACGAGGCCATCAGGACCCGGCTGACCGCCGGCGCGTCGTTCTGGAGCGACCTTCTTGCCGACGTGACCATGTCCGTGCCGCGCTCGTCCGATGAGCCGGCTGCGCTCGCCGGCGGCCCGGAGCCCGCGGAGCACCCTGAAGGGCACAGGCTGCAGGAGGCGTTGTGGGACCTGGTCTGGGCGGGCGAAGTCACCAACGACGCCTTCGCCCCGCTGCGTGCCCCGAGCCTCTCCTTGGCCCGCGGCGCGGGTGATGCCGGCCGGCGCTTTGCGCGCCGCCGACGTCCCGGCGCGCCGCGCGTGCAGGGCAGGTGGTCATTGACGGCGGCGCTGTTCGCCGATCCGCCGGCGCACGGGCCGCGTACCCGGGCGCTCTGCGAGCTGCTGCTCGAGCGCCACGGCATCATCACGCGTGAGACGGTCCTTGCCGAGGGCATCCCCGGTGGCTTCTCCACCGTCTATGGGGAGCTCGCCAACCTGGAGACCCTGGGCACCGCCCGACGCGGCTACTTCGTGGAAGGCCTCGGCGGCGCGCAGTTCGCACTGCCCGCGGCGATCGAGCGGCTGCGCAGCGTCAAAGCCACGGGCACGGCCCGGCGCGCGGGGCTGCGGGCCGGCGAGACCGCGGGACCGCTCGTGCTGGCGGCCACCGATCCGGCCAACCCGTTCGGCGCGACGCTCCCCTGGCCCAAGCGCGGGGAGGCGGACAACCGGCGCAGGCCGAGTCGCGTGCCCGGGGCATACCTCGTGACCCTGGACGCGGAGCCCGTGCTCTACGTGGAGCGTGGCGGCAAGGGCCTCCTTGCCTTGCGCGAGCCGAGCGCAGCGGCGGGTACGACCTCCGCCGGAGCGGCCACCGGGGCGATCGCACCGTGGCTTGGCGAGGCGCTCGAAGCGCTGGCGGACCACGTGCGGCGCGGACGTATAGGGCGCCTGGCCATCGAGCGATTCGACGGCGAGCCGATCGTCGGCTCGCCGTACGAGGCGCTTCTGGTGGAGGTCGGCTTCCGTCAGGGCCCGCGCCGCTTGACCCTCAGCGTGTAGCCGCAAGGGGGGAGACCGGCGCCGGCGCCCGCACCGTTCCGGATTGCACCGGCTATGGGAGCCGAAGCGTCGGCAGGGTGATCCGCCGCCGGTTGCCGGGCCTCACTCCCCCTTCGGCGTCCAGCGGAAGCTCAGCGCGGCCACGACGAGGCCGGCCAGCCCCCACGCGGCCACGACCGCGAGGTCGACCCACTCGATCCCGGCGCCGGTGGTCGAGGGCTCAAAGGCGTTCAGCAGCGCCTCCGCGAGGTGCTTGATCGGGAACACCGAGGCGAGGTTGTTGAGCCACGCCGGCGCATCGTCGGTGGGGAAGAAGACACCGGAGATGAAGTAGAGCGGGAGCACGATCGCGTTGATGACCGCGGGCGCGGCGTCCTCGTTCGGGATCAGGCTCGAGACCGCGAAGCCGAGGCAGCAGAAGGCCGCGGACCCCACGAGGAGGCCGAGAACGACGGCCGGGATCGTGTTGCCGGGCAGCGAGACACCGTAGGCCAGCCGCCCGACGGCGAGCAGCACCACCGTGAGCGCGATCGCCATCCCAAACGCGCTGGACGCCCGCCCGGCGATGAAGGCGGGCACCGGCAGGGGCGTTCCCCGGAGGCGCTTCAGCACCCTGTTCTCGCGCAAGACCACGAGCGTGATCGCGAGGTTCACGAAGGTGGTGGACACGATCCCCAGCGCCACCAGCCCCGGCACGTAGTAGGTGGACGTCTTGATGCCGCCGCGGGCCTCGATCGTCTCGTTGCCGAAGATGGTCGCGAAGATCAGCAGGAAGACCACCGGGAGCATCAGTCCGAAGAAGACCGCGGCCGGGTTGCGAAGCGTGGAGATGGTGGAGTAGCGGACCTGCTCCATCGCGATCCGCAGCTCACTCACCGGGCGCCTCCGTGAGCTCGAGGTAGACGTCCTCGAGGCTCGGGCGCTCCACCTCGAGGTCGGTCAGGTCGTGCCCGTTCTCGATCGCCCACGTGGTCAGCCTGTTGAGCGGCTCGAGGGGGCGCTCGACCTCGATGACAACGCGCCGGTCCCGCAGGTCAGTGGGACGCAACGGCAGGTCGGCAGCGGCGACGCCGCGCGGGAGGAGGAAGCGGATCCGATGCCGCGCACTGCGACCTCCCAGCTCTCCCGGCGGTCCCTGGGCCACGATCTCACCGTCCCGGATGATCGCCACGCGGTCCGCCAGCTCCTGGGCCTCGTCCATGTAGTGGGTGGTCAGGAACACCGTCTTGCCGAGCTCCCGCAGGGCCGCGATCAGCTCCCAGGCGCCGCGGCGCGCGGACGGATCGAAGCCCGTGGTGGGCTCATCGAGGAAGACCAGCTCGGGATCGCCCACCAGGGCCAGCGCCACGTCGAGCCGGCGCTGCTGCCCGCCGGAGAGCTTGCCAACGCGCTTGTCGGCGGAGTCGGCGAGCCCGACGCGCTCCACGATCTCGTTCACGGGGCGAGGCTCAGGGTAGAACCCCGCGTACTCCGCCAGCGTCTCGCGAACGGTCAGATAGGCGTCCGGCTTCGAGCTCTGGAGCACGATCCCGATGCGGCTGCGCCAGCGGCGAGTCGGATGCACCGGATCCACGCCGAGCACACGCGCCTCGCCGCCGTCACGGTCCCGGTAGCCCTCGAGGATCTCGACGGTCGTGGTCTTGCCCGCGCCGTTGGGGCCTAGGAAGGCGAAGACCTCGCCCGCCCGGACCTCGAGGTCGACCCCCTTCACGGCCTCGACTCCCCCGTAGGACTTGCGGAGGCCGCTTGCGCTGATCACAGGCTCCGCCACGTCGTAGAAGGTAGCTGCGACCTGCCGGCTCCGTACGATCCGTATTGTGCCCGAAGGCGACACGATCCTGCATGCCGCGCGACGGGTGGCCGCCGCTCTCGTGGGCAGGGAGATCGTGGCCATCGAGGCGCCTCAGCCCCGCCACCTGCGCGAGCGGTGGCCGGAGCGGCTGGCGGACCGAGCCGTTCGCTCGGTCGACTCCCACGGCAAGCACCTGTTCCTGCGATTCGAGGGCGACATCACCCTTCACTCCCATCTGCGCATGACGGGCAAGTGGGGGGTCTACCGGCGCGGCGAGCGCTGGCGGCGATCCCCGCGGCGCGCGTGGCTCGTGGTTCGCACGGCCGAGCACGAGGTGGTCCAGTTCGACGGCCCCGTGCTCGAGCTGATGACCGAGTCCCGCACGCGCTTCGATCAGCGGCTGGCCGCCCTGGGCCCAGACATACTCGCCGAGCGCTTCGACGAGCCTACGTTCCTGCGCAGGCTGCGAGAGGATGACCACACGCGCGGCATCGGCGATGCGCTGCTCGATCAGCGCAACGTCGCGGGCATCGGGAACATCTGGAAGTCCGAGTCCTGCTTCGCCGCAGAGATCGACCCATGGCGGCGATTGGCCGACACAAGCGACACCGAGATCCTCGCCATCGTGCGCGAGGCGCGGCCGTTGATGCAGGCCTCGGCCGAGCACGGCGGCACCAGGAACCGTCCGCGGGTCTACGACCGGGCCGGCCTGCCGTGCCCGCGCTGCGGGGCCCTCGTCCGCGCCCGCGGTCAGGGGGATGACAACCGCACCACCTACTGGTGTCCGGGGTGTCAGCACTGATCCGCGTGGGCCACAAGGGCGCCGACCACGTTGCGCCGGGGAACACGCTGGGGAGCTTCGAGGCAGCGCTGCGCTGCGGCGTCGACATGATCGAGTTCGACGTGCTTCCGACCCGCGACGGCAGGTTCGTGCTGGCACACGACCCAGCCGATGCCCTGGCGCGTGACACGCTCACCTTGGAGGAAGGGCTCGAGATCTTCGCGGGCACCGCCTATGAGGGCGTCTCCCTCTGCGTGGACCTCAAGATCCCGGGCTACGAGCGTGAGGTGGTGGAGGGACTCCGGGAGCGCGGCCTTTCCCACCGAGCGCTCATATCCTCGACCTATCCGGAGAGCCTGGCTTTGGTCCACGAGCTCGATCCCGCGATCGAGCGGGGCTGGTCGGTGCCCCGCGCCACCCGCGACTACACCAAGAGCCTGGTGCTGGCCCTGCCGGCCTACGCGATCCTGCGCTGGTGGCGCGCCGGACTGCCCTCCCAGGCGGAGCAGGCCATCCGGAGGGGCGACTGCGAGGCCCTCATGGCACATCGACTGCTCGTGAGCGGCCTGCTCGTGCGGCGCGTGCACGAGGCCGGCGGGCGCCTGTTCGTGTGGACCGTGGACGACGGCGAGGAGATCGCCCGACTCGAGGCGCTCGGCGTGGACGGCGTGATCTCAAACGACCCGCGGCTGTTCGGGGTGCCGAGGTAGCCCTGCTGTCGCGCCCGCGGGGTACGCGCCTCAGAAGGCGACGAGGCAGAAGGCGGTCGACTTGCGGGCCGGAATCCCGCCCGCGACGCCCTCGATGCCGCCGCGCGTCAGGCGCGTGCGGCGCTTGAGCACCCGGCCCGTCCGCCGCGAGCGCCACTGGTAGCGCACCACGCCCCGCATCAGGAACTCCGTGCCCCGGGGAGGATCGGCGAACCGGAAGCTGTAGCCCCGCTGGGTGGACACGTGTCGGGCGTTGCCCGCGCGCACCCAGGGCGAGGATGACCCGGTGGCAAGCCAGCGCTTCTTGGCGGGGCTGTACCACTGGGCCGAGAAGTGCATGAACATTCCCTGGCTCGTGCCGTTGCCCGGCATGCTCGCCCGGATGCCCACCACGTTACGCGCGCTCGGGGGGTCGCAGACGTTCACCGTGGCCCATAGGTTTGACTCGCCCGCCTGTGCGCCCCGGCGGCGCCATCAGCGCGAGGAGGAGAACGGCTATCGGGAGGGCTCGGCGCATCAGTGCCCTCATCGGCGCCGGCGGCGATCCGCTTGAGCGGTGTGATGGAGTGGCCCCTCCGGCGTAATGGGTGTGTGAACGAGGCGATCGCAGAGCCTGTGCAGACACTGGCCCGACCCGAGGCGGACAGCTTCGAGTCTCTCTACGAGCGCACCTTTCCCAAGCTCTACGCGTATGTGGCCTCGCTGCTGGGGGACCGTGCCGCGGCCGAGGACGTGACAGCGCAGGCCTTCGAGCGTGCCTACCGCAGGCGCCGCACCTACCGTCCCTCTCGCGGTAGCCGGGAGGCGTGGATCTTCGGCATCGCACGCAACGCCGCGCTCGATGAGCTGCGCCGGCGCCGGCGCGGGGCCCGGCTCGAGGGGGACCCTGCCGACCTGTCCGCGCCGTCCTTTGACGACCACGCCGAGTTGGCGCTGCGCCGCCAGACGGTGCGCTCGGCGCTCGCGACCCTCGAGGCACGCGAGCGCGAGGTCGTCGCGCTCAAGTTCATGGGCGGTCTGTCGAACGCCGAGATCGCCCGCGTGCTCGGCGTCTCCGAGTCAAACGCCGGGACCAAGCTCCACCGTGCCATCACCAAGCTCCGGGAGGCGTGCCATGACCGGGTCTGAGGACAACACCACGACGCCCGCAGCAGAGCTGCGCGCGATGGACGAGGCGCTTGCATTCGGCGCTGTCAGCTCCGCGGATCCACACGAGCGGGAGTTGCAGGAGCTGGCCCTGGCGCTCCAGGCAGAGGCCGAGGAGCCCTCCGCGCAGTTCGGCGCGGAGCTGCGGGGCCGCGTCCGAGGCGGCTTTCCGCGCGAGCGCCGCCTCCCCCGCCTGCGACTGCCCGGGCGCCCGCGACTGCGGCGACCGGCGCTGCCGGTCCTGGGCGGCGTGGCCTCCCTGCTCGTGGGCGTGGCGGTGGCCGTCTCCCTGATCGACCAGGGCGGAGACGACCACGCCGGCGGCGGAGATGCCGCGGTGCAGTCGCCCCTCGCGCCGGAAGGCGCCGTACAGAAGTTGGAGGGACGAGGCCGGGCGCGCGCGGGCAAGGACCTGGCGGGCACCCAGGCCGCCCCGGCCCCCGGCATCCCCCCGCAGCCGCCGCCCGGCAGCGGCGGCTTTGCACCGGGCGAGCGCGAGCGCCGCATCGAACGCTCGGCCTCGCTCACCCTCGCCGCGCCGGGAGAGCGCCTCGACCGCGTGGCCGACGGCGTGGTGCGCCTGACCGAGCGCCACGAGGGCTTCGTGTTGCGCTCGTCGCTCAGCACCGGCGACGAGGGCACCACGGGCGGCGACTTCGAGCTGCGGATCCCGGCCGACCGGCTCGGGGCGGCCGTAACCGGGCTGTCGAAGCTCGCGGACGTTCGTGCGCGGACCCAGGAGGGCCGGGATGTGACACCCCAGCTCGTGTCGGCAGAAGACCGCCTACAGGCCGCGCGCGCGGAGCGCCGGAGCCTCCTGCGGCGGCTCGAGCGGGCGCCGAGCGACTCAGCGGTCGAGTCCATCCGCCGCCGTCTGGACCTGAACGCCGGCGAGATCCGCGGCCTTCGCGGGCAGGTGCGCGAGCTGAGGACACGGACCAACTACGCGAGCGTGACCGTGACCCTGCAGGCCGAGGACGGAGACGGCGGAAGTTCCTCCCCCGGTGCGGGCGAGGGCCTTGGCGGCGCCTTGGACGACGCCCTGCACTCCCTCAGCGACTCGGTCGAGATCGCGATCCGCGCGCTCGGCCTGATCCTGCCACTGGCCCTGCTCGGTGGCGGGCTCACCCTCGCGGCGCGCAGCGTTCGCCGGCGTCAGCGCGAGGCCGCGCTCGGATAGCCCCGGGTGCAAGTCCACTCCCCCCGCTGTGTGATCATTGGAACGTGCCGAGCGGCGAGGAGACAGCGGAGCTCCTGACGACCGTCGAGCCGTTCTCCGGCCTCGAGTCGCGGGAGCTCGAGCAGGTGGCCCGGGTGGCGGTGCCGCGGAGCTTCGACCGCGGCGAGGTGATCTTTCGCGAGGGGGATTCCGGAGATACCTGCTACGTCGTCCGATCCGGGTCCGTGAGCATCCGTCGCGAGCACCTGGACGGTCGTACGCTGGCCCTCGCGGAGCTGCGCCCCGGAGCCATCTTCGGCGAGCTGTCGATGCTCGCCCGCGAGACCCGCTCGGCCACCGCGGAAGCGCTCGAGCCCACGGCGCTCGTGGCCATCCTGAGCGGTGACTTCCGCCGCGTGATCAGGTCGAGCCCCGATATCGCCCTCACCATGCTGGAAGCGCTTGCCAACCGCGTGCGGCGCGCCAACGAGCGCCTCTTGCAACAGTCCTTCCAGACCGTGGCGGGCAGGGTGGCAAGCGCCCTGCTGACCCAGGTCAGCGCCCGACAGACGGAGGGGGCCCCCGATAAGCACGTGCTCATCCGCTCCACCCAGGCCGAGATCGCCCAGCTGGCCGGCACCTCCAGGGAGAGCGCCAGCCGTTTCCTTGCCACACTCGAGCGGGAAGGCGTGGTGGCGCTCGGAAGAGGAAAGGTGACCGTGCATGAGCCGGAGAAGCTTCGAGGGTTCATCCACTGAGGAGTTCGCGGCGATGCGCGTGCGCATGGTGGAGCGACAGCTGCGCTCCCGCGGCATCGATGACGAGCGGGTGCTGCAGGCGATGGGCGAGATACCGCGTGAGCGGTTCGTCGCGGAGTCCGAGCGGGCTCGCGCCTACGATGACCGCGCGCTGCCGATCGGCGACGGGCAGACGATCTCCCAGCCGTGGATCGTGGCGAGCATGGCGGCGCTACTGGAGCTGACAGGTCCGGAGCGGACCCTCGAGGTTGGCACGGGCTCGGGCTACGCGGCGGCCGTGCTCAGCCGGCTCTGCTCGCACGTGGTCACGATCGAGCGCCATGAGCCACTCGCGCGCGCCGCGCAGCGCACCCTTGGAGAGCTCGGCATCCGCAACGTCGAGATCCGCACCGGCGACGGCTCCGCGGGGGTGCGCGACCGCGCGCCCTTCGATGCCATCGTGGTGACCGCCGCGGCCGAGGCGGGCCCTCCCCCGGCGCTCCTCCGGCAGCTCGCTCCGGGCGCTCCCCTCGTCTGCCCGATCGAGCGCCGCAGGCACGAGCGACTGGTGAGGATCCGCGACGGGATCGAGGAGACGATCGCCCCCGTGCGCTTCGTGCCGCTGGTCGAGGGCGGAAGTTGAGACGGGAGCTCTCCGCAGGTGGCGTTGTCATCCGCCATGCCGGAAAGGGAGCAGAGGTGGCGCTCGTGTCGCCACGTAAGGGCATCTACGCCCTGCCCAAGGGCCATCCGGACGCCGGCGAGACGCTGGAGCTTGCGGCTACCCGGGAGGTCCGGGAGGAGACCGGCCTCGTGGCCGAGCCGGTCGAGAAGCTCGGCGACGTGAGCTACTGGTACCGGTTCGGCGGCGAGCGGGTCCTGAAGACCGTGACCTTCTTCCTCTTCCGGTTCCGTTCGGGAAGCGTGGCCGACCACGACGACGAGGTGCTCTGGGCCGGATGGGTGCCACTCGACCAGGCGGTTGAGCAACTGTCCTACGAGGGAGAGCGGGAGATGGCCACGAAGGCGCTCGCGCGAGGCGGCACGTAGACTGCGGCCCGTGTTCGCCCTCAACTTCTACTCCGCCATCTTCATCGACCAGCTCAAGCGCGGCCGCAAGACCGCGACGATCCGCCTGGGCGACAAGAGCAAGAAGTACCGCAAGGGCGAGGTGGTGCTGGTAACCGTCGGGTTTCAGCACTCTCCGCGTGAGCGCCTCTTCGAGGCCGTGATCGACGACGTCCAGGTGAAGTCGGTCAAGGAGCTCTCGCCGAGGGACATCGAGCACGACAACCCCGAGTTCCGCCGCCTGGACGAGACCGTCCACTTCCTCGAGCAGATCTACGGACGCGGCATCGACGAGGACGACCTCATCACCGTGGTGCGCTTCTCGCAGATCTCCGAGCGTCCGTCGGAGATCACCGAGCGGATGCGGCCTACGGCCCCCTCGCAAAACTGATCAGGCAGGCAGGGCTCGCGCCGGCGGGCTATTTGGCACTCGCATTGCTAGAGTGCCAAGCGAACCAGGAATGTCAGTCACAGACGGAGGTTGCGATGAAGCTGAAGCCTCTTGGCGATCGTGTGATCGTCCAGGCAATCGAGGAAGAGGAGACGACCGCCAGCGGCATCGTGCTCCCCGAGACGGCAAAGGAGAAGCCACAGCGCGGCAAGGTTCTCGCCGTCGGTGAAGGCCGGTACGACGAGGACGGGGAGAAGCGGATCCCGCTCGACGTCGCCGAGGGCGACGAGGTCCTCTACTCGAAGTACGGCGGCACCGAGATCAGCGTGGACGGCGAGGATCTCCTCGTGCTGCGCGAATCCGATGTGCTCGCAAAAGTCGCCGGCTAGACCCACTAAGCCTTAACGGAGGAATACAGATATGGCTCACAAGGAGCTCAAGTACGCCCAGGATGCGCGCACCGCGCTTCAGGAGGGCGTCGACGCAGTAGCCGACGCGGTGAAGGTCACGCTCGGCCCCAAGGGACGCTACGTCGTCCTCGACAAGAAGTTCGGCGCCCCGACCATCACCAACGACGGCGTCACGATCGCTCGTGAGATCGAGGTCGAGGACGTCTTCAAGAACCAGGGCGCCCAGCTCGTCCGCGAGGTCGCGACCGCGACCAACGACGTAGCAGGCGACGGCACCACGACGGCCACCGTGCTCGCGCAGCAGATCGTGCGCAGTGGTCTCCAGAACGTGGCAGCCGGTGCCAACCCGCTTGGTCTCAAGCGCGGCATCGAGAAGGCCGTGGACCAGGTCGTGGCGAGCATCGGCAAGCTGTCCACCGAGATCTCGGGCAAGGACCAGATCGCCCGCGTGGCCGCCATCTCGGCCGCCGACGACGACATCGGCGACGTGATCGCCGACGCCATCGACAAGGTCGGCAAGGACGGCGTGGTGAACGTCGAGGAGGGCCAGACGTTCGGCATGGACCTCGAGTTCACCGAGGGCATGCAGTTCGACAAGGGCTACATCTCGCCCTACATGGTCACCGACCAGGACCGCATGGAGGCGACCCTCGAGGATCCCTACATCCTCATCGCCAACTCGAAGATCGGCTCGGTACGTGACGTGCTGCCCGTGCTGGAGCAGGTCATCCAGTCCGGCAAGTCGATCCTCATCCTCGCCGAGGACGTCGAGGGCGAGAGCCTGGCCACACTCGTGGTCAACAAGCTCCGCGGCACCTTCACCGGTGTGGCGGTCAAGGCCCCCGGCTTCGGCGATCGCCGCAAGCGCATGCTCGAGGACATCGCGATCCTCACCGGTGGTGAGGTCATCACCGAGGAGATGGGCCTCAAGCTCGAGAACACGCAGCTCTCGCAGCTCGGCCGTGCCCGCCGCGTCGTGGTCACCAAGGACACGACGACGATCGTCGACGGCGCCGGCGAGCCGGATGCCATCAAGGGACGCATCAACCAGATCAAGTCGGAGATCGATCACACCGACTCGGACTTCGATCGGGAGAAGCTGCAGGAGCGGCTGGCCAAGCTGGCCGGCGGCGTCGCGGTCGTGAAGGTCGGAGCCGCAACCGAGACCGAGATGCGGGAGAAGAAGCACCGCGTCGAGGACGCCCTGCAGGCCACCCGTGCCGCCCTCGAGGAGGGCATCGTGCCGGGCGGAGGCGTCGCGCTCCTGCGGGCATCGGATGCCGTGAAGGCCGACGCGCTCGAGGGCGACGAGGCCACCGGCGCGAAAATCATCCTCCGTGCACTCGAGGAGCCTGTGCGCCAGCTGGCGCACAACGCCGGTCTCGAGGGCTCGGTCGTGGTGAACGAGGTGCGCAAGGCCAAGAAGAGCCACGGCCTCAACGCCGACACCGGCGAGATCGTGGACCTCGTGGCCGCGGGTGTCATCGACCCGGCCATGGTCACGCGCTCGGCGCTGCAGAACGCCGCGTCGATCGCGAAGAACATCCTCACCACCGAGGCGATCGTCGCCGAGATCGAGGACAAGGGTGGCAATGGCGCCGGCATGCCCGGTGGCATGCCGGGCGGCATGGAAGGGATGATGTAGCCAGCCCGGAAACGGGTGCGACAAATTCGGCGTCCCTGCCGAATTTGTCAACGCCGCAGCAGTTTCCCGAGGGCCCGGCGCAGTCAGCCGGGTCCTCGGTCGTTGTCACCGGGCGAGCTCCGCAGCGACCTTCTCAGGGCCCTCCCAGCACCGCGCTCATCCGAAGCGGAGCTACCCCGAGGGCCTCGGCGTCGGCCGTGCCGCGCGGGGTGGTCATCGGCTCCTCCATCAGCTCCGCCTCCTCCCAGGTGGCGAAGGCCGAGTGACCAGTGACCCGCTCGAGCCCGCGCAGGGATGCCCGCACCACCGGGAGCGGCACGTGCACGAGCGGGCGCCGGCGCCCCAGCGGCCGTAGCGCGGTGCGGACGATCTCCTCGTAGGACAGGATCTCGGGGCCCGCCAGGTCGAAGGAGCGGCGCCCGTCACCGGGCAGGTCGAGTGCCGCCACCACGCAATCGGCCACGTCCTCGGCCCAGATCGGTTGGTACAGGGAGCGCCCCGAGCCGGAGATGGGCATCACAGGAAGCAGCGTCAGGCGCTCCAGCAGCGTGAGCCACGGATCGCCCGGCGTGTAGACGATCGAGGGCGCGAACACGGTGGTCTGCAGGTCGGCCTTCTCGACGGCGGCGCGCGCCAGCGCCTTGGACCGGAAGAAGCGGGTGGGCGACTGCAGGCTCGCGCCGAGCGCGGAGATGAAGACAAAGCGCCGCGCGCCGGCTCGCTCGGCGCCACGAACCAGCCGCAGGGTGGCCATGCCGTTCAACTCCTCGATCGAGGCCCGCGGCTGGTCGCGGATCGAAGCCGCCAGGTGCACCACCGTCTCGACTCCGCGCAGGGCGTTGCGAAACGACGCCGAGTCGGCGAGGTCGCCAAGGGTGATCTGCACGCGCACGCGGTGCGCGCCGAGGCCCCTAGGGTCGCGCACGAGGCAGCGAACCGGTGTCGAGCGGGCCGTCAGGCGGCGAAGCAGCGCCGCGCCCACCGTGCCGGTGGCCCCCGTCAGCAGGATCATCGCCAGCAGCGTAGTTCACGCGCTGGCCGTCGCCGGGCGGCGCAAGGTCCCCACAGGGTGGGTCCCGTAGAATGCCTGTCCGCTCGGGTCCACGGCCCGGCGGCCGCCCCGACACCGAACTCGCTGAGGAACCGAACCCATTGGCTTACGTCATCGCAGAGCCCTGCATCGGCCAGAAGGACAACTCGTGCGTCGAGGTCTGCCCGGTCGACTGCATCCATCCCACGCCGGACGAGCCCGACTACGACAAGGTCGAGCAGCTCTACATCGACCCCGAGGAGTGCATCGACTGCGATGCCTGCGTGGAGGCATGCCCCGTGGATGCCTGCTTCGCCGAGGACCAGCTCCCCGAGGAGTGGACCAAGTTCACCGAGATCAACGTGGAGTACTTCAAGAACCAGGCCTGAGCAGCCGCGGCCGCCGGCTCGGCCTAGGCGGCCGGTCTGGCCTGCTCGTCGTCGGGCGGATCCTGCGCCGAGCTTGATGGCTCGACCGGCGGCCATCGGCAGCTCGGTGCCGGTGATCTTGGGTAGCGGCGGGCCAGAGGGCTCCTGCATCGTCGGCAGCTCCTGCGGGGTGGCCGCGATCAGGCCGCGGGCGGCATGGAAGAGCGCCTGGGCCGCGGGCGCGTCCGGGTCGGTCAGCACCAGTGGCAGGCCCTCGTCGGCTCCCAGGCGAAGCTCCTCCTGGAGCGGCACCTTGCCGAGCAACGGCACGTCGAGCTCGTCGGCCAGCGCCTGGCCTCCGCCCTCGCCGAAGATCGTGAAGCGCTCGCCGGAGGGAGTGGTGAAGCCGGACATGTTCTCGACCACGCCGGCGATCTCGAGGTCGTAGCGCAGCGCGGTGTCGGCGGCGCGCTTGGCCACCTTCTGCGCCGCCGGCTGCGGGGTGGTCACGATCACGAAGCGCGCCTGCGGCAGCTGGGCAAGGGTCATCGACACGTCGCCGGTGCCCGGCGGGAGGTCGATGAGCAGGTAGTCGAGCTCACCCCCAGTCCACGTCCTCGAGGAACTGGCGGATGGCCTTGTGGAGCATCGGACCGCGCCAGGTGATGGCCTGGTCCTCCTGTTCGAGGAAGAACTCGATCGAGATGGCCTTGACGCCCGCCGGAGCGTCAAGAGGAATGATCTTGCGCTCGCCGTTGACCATCGGGCGCCCGTGCACCCCGAGCATGCGCGGAATGGAGTAGCCCCACACGTCGGCGTCCATGACGGAGGTCTGCATGCCCTCGAGCTGAAGCGCCGTCGCCAGGTTCGCGGTCACCGTGGACTTGCCGACCCCCCCTTGCCGGAGCCGACGCAGATCACGTTCTTGACCCGCGCGAGGGCGCCCTGGGGCAGCCCGCCCCGGCCCAGGCGCTGCTGGAGGGACTTCTTCTCGCCGTCGGAGAGCACGTCGAAGTCGACGCTCACGGCGGAGACACCGCCGAGCGCCATCACGTTGTCCGACACCGCGGTCTGGAAGTGGGAGCGGATCGGACAGCCGGCCGTGGTCAGGGAGACGGTGACGTGGACGCGCTCGTCCCTCGCGGCGCTCGATCGCGCGAACCATCCCCAGCTCCACGATGTTCTTGCGCAGCTCGGGATCGATGACGTTCGTGAGAGCGTCCCTGATCTGTTCCTCCGTGGGCATCGCTCAGATTGTGGCAGAGGGGGCGGCGTGCGCCCGGAGGCAAGGAGGAGCCGGCGGCGCCGCCGTGGCGCCGCCGGCTGGGGAGGAGGAGGAGAGATACTGCTACTGCCGACGGGGGTATGGGTCGGCAGTCCTTCCCCGCCTCCGGTCTCTCCTGCCGGGCGGGGGAAGTTGGTGCGACGAATTCGGCTTCCCTGCCGAATTTGTCAACGGCGCGGCGTCCCCGGGGTCCCTTGACTACGCCAAGCTCGCCACCCGCTCTTGGACTCGCTTGGCCAGGCCCTCGGCGCCCGACTGCACGCCGTTGACCTGCTTCTCGATGTCGCGGCGGTTGCGCTTCACGACGCGCTCGGCCTGCGTGCGACGCTGGCGCAGCTCTCGCTCGACGCGCGTGCGGGTGCGCTTGACCTCCCGCTGTACCCGGTTGCGAGCCGTGGTCCCACGACGCTCGAACCTGGTGAGGTCGCGGCTCATGTCGCGGCGCAGCCGGGAGAGCTCCTTCTCGGCCTTGTCGCGGCTGGTGTAGGGCTTGACCGCGTCGACCACGCTGTCACGCGCGCTGAGGGCGGCGCCCACCGGGATGAGCGCGGCGCGCTGAGCCTGGGTGGCGACGACATCGAGGGTGTACTTCCCGGCCTCGGCGCCTGCCTGCACCGTGCGCAGCCCGCTGGTCGCGGTGCGCTTGGCTTGAGCCTGGGTGGTCTGGGCGCCGCGAGAGGCCTCATTGCCCTTGCGCGTGGCGGCGGACTGCTTGCCGCGCGCGCTGCGCTGCGCTGCCGTGGTGTTGCGCTTGCGCGTGGCTGCCGCCTTCTTGGCGGTGGCGCTGCGCTGGTTGCGCCGGCGGGTCTCGGCGGCCTTCTTGGCGGCGGCCTTGCGGTCTGTGGGCGTCTGGGTGGCCATGTGTCGCTCCTTCCCGGCGTTTGCCGGAGGTAGTTGATCCTATTAGTTCTAAGTTCAGTAGGACTATACCAGCGAACACACGTTTGTAAACCTCGATGGCAAGTATCCCTTCAAGGGGGGTATGACGTGAGAACACATCGAGAGCGGGTCTGCGCGAGGGTCGTACTCGTTCTTCTGCGCCGCGCCGACAAAGACCCCGCGTTTTGCGAGGCAAGTCGTACGGAAAAGGCCCGCAAACCGCTTGAAAGCGGCGAATCGGTCCGGACTTCGGAGCAGAATGGCAAAATGGCCCGCTCAGGTCGCCAAACCCGAGCGAGCCCTTTGTCGAAGTCTGCAGACCCCGAAGCCGGAAACGGAACTACACCCAGTCCGGAGTATGGCATGGGGCTCAGACGAAGAAAGGAAGCTGAGGCCAGGAGCCATGCACCGGAAGGGCCGACAGCGAGATACGGAGTTTCAAGAGTTGCCCACTGCGGAAGTCTCAAGGAGGGCGAGAGATCCCGCGTTACCGAAGGCGGTACGTCGTCGGTACGCGAAGGAGGAAAATGCGGTATGCGTCGCAACAAGCAGAAGCGCCACAGCGACTAGCCAGCCGAGGCAAAATTGTGCTGCCGGGGCTAGTATCGGAAGCGGACGGCATGAAGCAAACCGGTAGATATCGCGTACGGACCTGGGTTCGGGGCAATCTCCCCTACGCGTTGACCGCTCTCGCTCCGAAGGGCAAGCAGGATTGCGGCAACCACCAGTGGTACCGCGAAGATGCCGCTACCGCCCTCTGCTACCACTGCGAAGTTGGCGAGCGTCCGCTGGTGCCCGGCCAGAAGGTCGCAGACCCGCTGCCCCCGTGGTCGGAGAACCCTCCCGTCGCTCAGGATCGTGGCCAGCAAGCCCACGTCTAAGCGCAACGGCTCGCCCTTGCCCAAGGGGACGAAAGCCCCTATGGGCGAGACCCCCAAGAGCCGCGATGACGTGATGCGCGACTTCCGTAAGATCGCCGGCCCGCTGCGGGGCCGCAACCGGGTCCGCTCGCCCAAGTCTTAGGTGGCTTCGGCGGACCGAGAGCTTTCAGAGGGCAGCGCGAAGTATCAGCGACCGGAACATGGCGCGACGGTCGTTGCGGCGGTTGTAGCGCCATGCGTATTCGTTCAGGTAGCCCTGTAGCCACTTGTGCGAGACCGCGTGGTAGGTGCCCCGCACGCCGTTCTTGAACAGACCGAAGAACCCCTCGACCGTCTGGGTGTGAGTGTCGCCGTCCACGTAGATGCGTTCCTTGTGGCGGATGCGGCGATGCCCGATGTAGGTCTTGTGCAGGCCTCGATAGGTCGGCCACTCGTCCGTGAAGATCATCGATTCGGGGAGGATGTGCTGGCCCATCGTGCGCTTGATCGCCGCCCCGCCAGCGTTCGGCAGGTGCGTGACCTGAATTCTGCCGCCACGCTCGACCATCCCGAACACGACCGCACGGCGGGTCTTGTCGCGGTGGGCGGTGCCTTCCCGCATGGCCTTCGCTCGCGGCTTGCCACCGTGGTAGGTCTCATCCACTTCAACGTCGCCGGACAGAGGTGCTCTGAGTCCTCGTCCATGAATCAGGAATCTCTTCCCAGGGTCGGTCGTTCCCTGGACGGAGCCGCGCGCGGGCACTCAGGGAACGGGCGCGGCGGGCGCCTCGGTGCGACCCAGCCACATGACCGGCTGCTCGATCTCCTCGAGCGTCGGCAGCGCGTGGGGCGCCGCCCAGGCCCGGTTGAGCGCCTCGATGCCGCCTTCGGCGACCACGGCGTCGCAGAAGGACTTGCCGAGCTCGTACTGACGCAGCTTCATGTCCATACCGAGGAGGCGTCCGAGGATCCGCTCCGGAGCCGACCGGCTGGCCCGACGCCGCGACATCGCCTCACGCAGGCCCTCGTGCTCCGGCACGAGGTGGGGGGCGAGGGCGTCCATCACGTGCTCGGCATGGCCCTCGATCAGCGCCATCGCCGCCTGCATCCGCTCCACGATGGCGCGCTGCTCCCCGGTCTGGACGAGGGCGGCCAGACCACCTTCGCGGAAGCGCTCGACAAGATCCGTGAGGTCGGGCAGAGAGGGAAGCCCTCCCGTGGCTCCGCGCTCGATGCGCACGTCCACGGTCTCCAGGTAGTCACGCAGCAGGCCGCCGAGATGGCCGCGCAGCCACGGAATACTCCCGAACTGGAGAGCGTGGGTGAGCTCGTGGATGACGACCCAGCGCAGGAAGCTGTCCTGATCCACGTCGAGCTCGGCGACTGCGCGCTCTAGGTTGGTGGCCACGAAGAGCAGCCGCGGCGGGGTGTCCGGCGCCAGCAGCGCGAGCTCGTACTGGCCGAGCACCCGCTGGGACATGTACCCGACGACGAGGCCCACCTCGGCGGCAAGCGCGACCCCTGTGCCGAGGTGCAGCGCTCCGGCGAACGGGCCCGCGCGTGCCAGCCTGTCCTCGAGGCGCCCGGTGACCGGCTCGAGCAGCGTGGAGAGCGAGGAGAGGTTGGCCTCGGCCCAGGCGCCCCTGCCGACCACCTCGGCACTCGGCGCCGCCCCGGCGGGCTGGAGCCTGGCATGGGCGATTACGTCCGGCTCGATCTCCCGCGCGAGTGCGGGGAGGTCGAGGCCTAGGGCGGGCACGTCGTCGGAGCGCGCCGCGAAGCGAGCGATCTGACGCGCCAGGGTCCAGTCCACCATCCGGAACGTAAAGCTAGCTGGGGACGCTCAGAGATCCGGCAGGCGCTGCTTCAGCCCGAGCACGGGGGCGAAGGGATCGCCGTGGCGCTCCAGCCGCTCGAGCGCCTGGGAGGACTCGTAGACGAGCGCCTCAGGATCTCCCCCGCCGGCTACCTCCTCGACCTCCCCCCACCGCAGCGGCGTCGAAGCCGTCGGGTGCTCCCGCGCCCGGAGGGAGTGGACCCCGACCGTGGTCTTGTGAGAATCGTTCTGGCTCCAATCGATGAACACCTTCCCGTGCCTCTCGCTCTTGCGCATGACGGAGACGATGAGCTCCTCCTCGCGGCTCTCGAGCAGGCGGGCGAGTCCGTGCGCGAATGGCTTCGTCTCGTCATAGGTGGTCTCCGTGTTCAGCGGCAGGTACACCTGCATCCCCTTCGACCCCGAGGTCTTGGCAAAGCACTCGAGCCCGAGCTGGCCGAGGGTGTCGCGGAGCAGCAGCGCCACGGTGCAGCACTGCTCGATCGTGGCGGGAGGACCCGGGTCGAGGTCGAAGGCGACGACGGTCGGCCGCTCCACCTCCTCGGCCAGCGACAGCGAGGGGTGGAGCTCCAGGTCGGCGAGGTTGGCGAGCCAGACCAGGGTGGCGAGGTCGTCGCAGACCACGAAGTCGATCGTGCGCCCGCCGGCCACGACCGGCACCGAGCGCACCCACTCCGGGGCGTGGGACGGCCGCTGCTTCTCGTAGAAGTGGCCGCCCTCGACGCCGTTCGGGTACCGCTTGAGCGTCAGCGGCCGGCCGCTCAGGTGGGGCAGCACGTACGGCGCCACCCGGGTGTAGTAGTCGATGACCTGGCCCTTGGTGAACCCGGTGGCCGGGTAGAGCACCTTGTCGAGGTTGGAGAGCCGGAGACGGCGCCCCTCGACCTTCACCTCGACGGCCTCCCGGGCCACCTACTTCTTCGCGGCGGTGCGCTTCTTCTTGGCGCCGGACGATGCCTTGGCGCCGGACGAGCCCTTTGCGCCGGACGGGCGCGGCTTCGAGCCGTTCCCCGACGCTCCCGACGAGCCCTTGGCGCGGGGCTTGCGCTTCTCGGGCTCCTTTGCCGCACCTCCCTGTCGCTTCGCGGAGGCGATGCTCGCCTCGAGGGCGGCCATGAGGTCGGGCACCTCCTCGGGTGCCTCGGGGGTGGCCTGGACCGCCACCTCATGCCCCTCCGCCTTGCGCTCGATCAGGTCGAGGACGGCCTGGCGGTACTCGTCCCGGTAGCTGTCGGGGTCGAAGTCGGTGGAGAGCGACTCGATCAGCTGACGCGCCATGTCCACCTCGCGCTTGCCGGCCTTCAGCTCCTCCACCGCCGGAAGCTCGCCCAGATCAGAAGGGGAGACCACCTCGTCCCCGAAGAGGAGCGTCTCCATCACGAGCACGCTGTCCCGGGGGCGGATGGCCACCAGCTGCTCCTTCGACCTGATCACGACTCGCGCGATCCCCACCTTGCCGGCGTCCTTCATGGCCTGCAGCAGCAGGGCGTACGCCTTGGCGGCACCCTCGGCCGGGGCGAGGTAGTACGGGTGGTCGTAGTAGATCGGATCGATCTGGTCCAGCTCGACGAAGTCCTCGATGTCGATCGTGTGGGTCTTCTTGGCCTCCACGGCCTCGAGCTCCTCGGGGCGCACCACCACGTAGCGGTCGGGGCTGAGCTCGTACCCCTTCACGAGCTGCTCGTAGGGGACCTCCTGACCCGTGTTCGGGTTCACCCGCTTCTGCTGGATGCGGGAGTTGTCGGCGCTGTCCAGCTGGTGGAAGCGCACCGTCTTCTTCTTGGCGGCGCTGTAGAGCTTCACCGGGATGTTCACCAGGCCGAAGCTGATAGCGCCACTCCAGATCGCGCGCGGCATGAGTGCAAGGTACCGGGGATGGACGCTCGGGCAACCCGAGAGAGAGAAATTGCGCGGGGCCGTCAGATCTCTCGGACCACCGCTCGGGGAACGGCGTCCAGCAGTGCCCACGCCGGCGCGCTCGGCCATCCGTCTAAATCCGGCGCTCCGAGAACGAAGGACCGGGTCCGGAGGGCGAGACATGGAGCATGCGCACCCTCCGCCTCCACACACTCCTTTTGGCACTCCTGGCATGCGTCGCCCTGACGACCATTCCAGGCACTGCGTCAGCCGCACCCGCCGGCTGCGCCGACGCCAACACCCGACCGGGCACCGGCTCCGAGGCGGCGCTCGCCAAGGCCACCGTCTGCCTCATCAACCGCGAGCGCACGCGGCGTGACATGCGCCCACTGCGGGTGAACCAGCGCCTTTCCGGAGCCGCCCTCTCCCACACGCGCGACATGATCGAGGAGCGCTACTTCGAGCACGTCTCGAAGGCAGGTCTCGACGTGGTGGACCGGCTGACCTCGACCGGCTACCTGGGAGGGGTCAGGAACTGGCTAGTGGGAGAGAACCTGGCCTGGGGCATCGGGTCCCGCAGCACGCCCCGCGAGACAGTGGTCGGCTGGATGAACAGTCCCGGCCACAGGCGCAACATGCTCAACCGTCGCTTCCGCGAGATCGGCATCGGAGTGGTCTTCAGCACGCCCACGAGCAGCGCCCCGGTGGCGGCCACCTACACCACCACCTTCGGCACGCGGCGCTAGGCGCGCCCCGCGGTAACGCGGGGGCCAGGTCTGGGCGACCGTGGCCCCGCAGGG
>JAUJNT010000002.1:60651-68255 GCA_030448005.1 Thermoleophilaceae bacterium | reverse complement strand
GCGGCGGGGGGCTCCGGGGGCGCGAGCCCCCCGGCATACACTCGAGGCCACGATGCCCGACTCCCTCGACGGCCTGACCCGCTCGCAGCTCGCGGCCGTCACCCACCCCGAGGGGCCGCTCATGGTGCTGGGAGGCGCCGGCACCGGCAAGACCCACGTACTCACGCGGCGCTTCTGCTGGCTGGTGGAACAGGGGGGGTTGAGGCCCGAGGCGGTTCTCCTCATCGCCTGCTCGCCGTGGGTCGCGGACCAAATGCGGGAGCGGCTCGAGGAGCTGGTCGAGCCGCCCTACGAAGAGCTCCACACGGGTACCTTCAGGTCCGTGTGCGCCCGTCTCCTGCGCGATGAGGCGCTCGAGGCCGGGCTCGATCCCGCGTTCGTCCCGGTAACGCCCGCCGACCGCGTGGCGCTGCTGCTCGACCAGATGGCAGAACTGCGTTTGCGCCACCACGAGATACGCGGGAACCCGGCGCCGCTCCTGGCGAGCTTCGTGTCCCGCATCGACCGGCTGAAGCAGGAGATGATCTCCCCGGGGGAGCTCCGCTCGCATGCCGAGCGGATGTCCGCCGAGGCGCGTGACGGAGACGACGCCGCGCGGGCGCGAGTGGCCCGCGAGCTGGAGTTCGCGGGCGTATACGCCGACCATGATCGGCTGCTGGCCGAGCGCGGCGCGCTCGACTTCGGGGACCTGCTGCTGCGCGCCTTCCAGCTGCTGCACGAGAAGCCGCACGTGCGCGAGCGGGTGAGGAGCCGCTACGCGCACGTGCTCGTCGACGACCATCAGGATTCGGGCTTTGCCGAGTGCATGGTGCTCGGGCTGCTCTCCGAGGAGGGACGGCAGGTGAGCGTGGCGGGCGATCCGCGGCAGTCGATCCACCGGTTCGGCGGGGCCTCGGAGAAGAACCTGCACGACTTTCAGAAGGCGTTCCCCGAGGCGGAGGTGGTGCGCCTCGAGGAGAGCCACCGGTCGCGCCGGAGGGTCCTGCAGGCCGCCGCGGCCGTGCTGGGCACCCAGCCGGGGGAGGCACCGCGGGCCGCAAGCGAGGGCGGCCGCGTCCGCTTCTGGCGTTGTGCCTCCGAGCGCGCGCAGGCCCAGGCCGCGGCGGCGGAGGTGGAGCAGCTGATCGCGGGCGGCGCCCCGCCGGGCGAGATCGCGGTGGTGGTGGGCTCGGTGAAGGACGACGGGGCCGTGATGGCCGCCGCGCTCGAGGAGCGAGCGCTGCCCTTCCGCCTGACGGGCTCGGCGGCGTTCTTCGCCCGCGCCGAGGTGCGCGACGTGCTGGCGTGGCTGCGGCTGCTGGCCGACCCGAATGACTCGGGCGCCGCGGTGCGCGCTCTCTCGCGCCCTCCGGTGAGCCTCCACTCAGTGGACATCGCCCGCCTCACGCAGTTGGCGCGCCGGCGCAAGCTCGACATCCCAGCCGCGGTGGCGGCGGCGCTCGAGGGCCCCCGGCTGTCCCCGGAGGGCCGGGACCGCGCGCAGGCGTTCCTGCGCCTCTACCGCGCCGCGCTCGGCGCCTTCGAGGACCGCCGGCCGGACGCCTTCGTACTTCGCCTGATCGAGCGCGTAGGGGTGCGCCGGCAACAGGTGTTCGCCACGCAGGCCGACACGGTCGAGCGCCTGCGCAACATCGCGCGGCTCCCCGAGCTGGCCACCGCTTACATGCGCCGCGAGCCCCAGGCGACGCCGCGTGACTTCGCCCGTTACCTGAAGGCGGTGGCCGACTCGGGTCTGCCAGAGGCGGAGGCGGGATCGCCGCTCAGCGCTCCGGCGGTGCGCGTGATGAGCTTGCACGACCTCAGGGGCTCGGAGTTCGACCATGTCTTCGTGCTCGGGTTGTCGGCCACTCTGATGCCCGCGCGCGACCCCGCTGAGGGGGTCCCGGACGCGCTGCTGAGGGAGCGGTTGCCCGACGACGCCGGCGCAGGCGCCCTCACCCGCCGCCTGCTGCACGTAGCGATGACGCGGGCGCGGGAGAGCCTCGTGCTGGCCTGGGCGGAAAAGGCCGATGGAGCGGCGGTGCGCCCCCTCCCGTTCCTCGAGGAGGCGGCCGCGGCCATCGGCGCCGAGCAGGAGCCGATCGAGGAGGAGCTCTTCGGCGCCGCTGAGGGGCTTCACTCCACCTTCCGCATCATGCGCGACGAGCTGCTCGACACCGTGTCGCAAGTGGGAGGCCGCCTCGGCGAGATGCGCCTGGACACGGCGGTGGACGTCTCGAACGCCGTGGCGAGCTTCCTCGAGCTGGTGAAGGTGGCGGCGGTGATCGACCGCTCGAAGACCGGGCAGTCGCTCGACGAGGCAATCGACGAGGTCAACCAGCTGATCGCACAGGGTGCAACACCCGAGCAGCGCGAGATGCTGGCCGCCTCGGCGCTCGACGGCTGGCTGCGCGACGTCGGCCGCGACCCGGACAGGCGTCCGGCCGGCTCGGCATCCGGCTCCGAGCCCTCGCTCGACCCGTTCATACCGCGGCGCGGCGAGGGCCTGATGCTGTCGGCATCGGACATTGAGACCTACCGCCTCTGCCCGCTCAAGTACAAGTTCGCGCGGGTCTTCCGGATCCCGCAGGAGCCGACGATCAACCAGCGGTTCGGAATAGTCCTCCACCAGGTGCTCGAGCGCTTCCACCAGAGCACGGGCGGCACCAGGCAGGAGCTGTTCGACCTGTTCGACGGCTCGTGGCGGCGTGCCGGATTCGGGGGGTCAGACGATGAGCTGCAGTTTCGCGAGCGCGCCCTCGATGCCCTCGAGCGCTACTGGGAAGGAGTGCAAGACGAGGAGAGCGAGCCCGTCTGGTTCGAGCGCAGCTTCTCCTTCAGTCTCGGGCCCCACCTGCTGCGCGGGCGGGTGGACCGCGTCGACCGAAGGCCCGACGGCAGCTACGAGCTGATCGACTACAAGACCGGCAAGGCGAGGACCGAGCAACAGCTACAGGAGGACGTCCAGCTCTCGGTCTACCAGATGGGGGCGCGGGAGTCCTGGCGGCTCGAGACCTCGGCGCAGAGCTACTACTACGTGATGACCGGCGAGAGGGTGCCGGTGGAGCACTCGGAGGAGCAGCTGGAGCGGGTGCGGACCACGATCACGTCGATCGGCGACGGGATCCTGCGTCAGGAGTTCCAGCCTACGCCCTCCCCCGAGATCTGCCCCTTCTGCGACTACCGGATCATCTGCCCGGCGGCGGAGAAGTAGAGGGCAGCCCGGTTACGCGCCCGGCCCGCGCTGGCGCAGGAAGCGCTGGAAGTCACTCGCGATCATGTCCGCCGAGGGCAGGTTCTCCGGCGGCCGCTCGTCGCTCACCTCATCCACGGCACTCTCGAGGCGCTCCACGAAGGCCTTCACCTCGGGGTCGCTGGCCACCGCGGCGCTGACCTGGCGTTCGTAGTCCTCCGCGGCCGACTCGAGCTCGCCAGCGTCGACCACCACGCCGGCCGCCCCCTCGAATCCCCGCACGAGCGCCAGCGCAACCTTCGGGTTGGGAGCGGCGGCCACGTAGTGGGGAACCGAGGCCCACAGGCTCACCGAGGGCAGCCCCGCGGCGGCGCACGCGTGGTGAAGGACGCCGGTGATGCCGGTGGGGCCCTCGTAGCTCGTGCCCTCATATCCCAGTCGGTCCACCAGCGCGGGGTCAGATGCGATCCCCGTGACCGACACTGGACGGGTGTGGGGTACGTCGTTGAGGAGCGCCCCGAGGGTCACGACCATGCGCACGTCGAGGGCGCGCGCGGCCTCGATGACCGTGTCGGTGTAGCGGCGCCAGCGCAGGCAGGGCTCGACGCCCTGGAGGATCACGAGGTCGCCGTCGGCACCCGGCACCTCGGCCGCGGAGAACGTGGAGTCGGGCCAGAGGATCTCCCTCGTGCCTCCTTGCACGACCTTGACCTGCGGGCGCACCGAGGTGAAGTCCACGAAATCCTCGGGATCGATCGTGGCCACCTCGACGGTGTCGTACTGGGCGCGGATGAACTCCAGGGCGGCCGAGGCGGCATCGCCCGCATCGTTCCAGCCGTGGAAGGCGGCCACGAGCACGGGGCTTTGCAGGACCGGTCGCTTGCTCCAGATCAGCTCACTCATCTCCCTCACGGTATCGGAGCGAGCATTCCTTTCGGTCCGGCCGGCAACCCAAGATGGGTGCATGGCGACGGTGTCCTCCCATCGCACGACGGTGGCGGAGCTCCGCGCGAGCAGCGAGGTGGATGGCGTGTTCGCATGTTCGCGAAAGGACCGCCTGACCGCGCGCAGCGGCTCGACCTACCTGGCGCTCGAGCTACGCGACCGGACGGGGGCCATCCCGGCGCGGGCCTTCAGGAACGCGGACTTCCTCGCCGGCCTGTTCGACCGTGGCGACCTCGTGCACGTGAGCGGGCGGGTCGAGCGGTTCCGGGACGAGCTGCAGGTCGACGTCGCCCACATCAGGCGAGCGGATGACGAGGGCCGCGACCCCGCCGACTTCCTGCCGGTGGCCTTCCGCGACGTGGATGAGCTCGACGGCTTCCTGGAGCACCTTGCGCGCGAGGTCTACGACCGTGATCTCCGGCGGCTGCTGGACGCCTTCCTGGGCGACCGGGAGTTCCGCGCGGCGCTGCGCGGGACCCCGTGCACGCGGGGTGGCCATCACGCCTATCTCGGCGGGCTGCTCGAGCATACGGTGGCGGTGGCCACGCTCGCACTCGAGACCTGCACGCTGCACCCCCGGCTGAACTCCGACCTGCTCATCACCGCGGCGATCCTCCACGACGCCGGCAAGACGCGGGAGTTCGAGCTCGGCGCCGCGATCGAGCTCAGCCAGGAAGGCGCGCTGCTCGGGCACCTGACCCTCGGCCAGCAGCTGATCGCCGACCGGACCGCGCGGCTCGAGGGCTTTCCCAAGGACAAGCTGCTGGCGCTCTCCCACTGCGTGCTCGGCCACCACGGACCCGACGTCCTCCCGGGCCGACGGTTTCGCTCGCCGGAGGCGCTTGCGCTCTACCGATTGAACGCCGTGGACGCCGCCGTTAAGGGAGCGCTCGAGCACGGCCTGCCCGGCTGACGGGCGTCTCGGGCTGAGACGGCAGGCGGCCGCTCAACACCACGCTCTGCCCGGTTGAGGGTCGCCCGTGAGCGGAGCGCAGCCGGTCGCGGCAAAGACGCCGCGACCGGCTGGCTGTCGGCCTGACGCGCAGGCTACTTCCTCACTGCCAGCTTGCCCTGCATCCAGGGATGGATCGCGCACATGAAATTGAGCGTTCGCCCGGTCCTGGCGGTGATCTTCACCTTCAGGGTCTCCTTCGGCCCGAAGACGACGGACTCCCCTGGCCGGCTGAACCCCCTCGCTCCCTTGTCCACGAGCGGGATCGTGGGCGGACCTTCTCCATTCTCCGGAACGCCGTGGGCCTTGCCGATCGCCTCGCAGACCGTGCACCTCTCTGCCTGCCTGGCCGTACGGGGGAGCTGGGACCTCCTGACGATCGAGAAGGTGTGCGGCTCGCGGGTCTTGTTCCTGATCGTCAGCGTGCCCCCGGACTTCATGGTCGTGACGTCGCGACCGAAGCGCATCCCATCGCCAATGAAGCGGTTCGGCTTGAAGACCGTGCCGCCCTTGGCGGTCAGGGTCGCGTTGCGTGGCGTGGCCGCCACCGCCGGCACCACCGCGGCGACGATGAGTGCGAGCGATATCGCGGCGGCCAGACGAGTCCTCCGATTCACCATGGTACGAGTCCTTTCCACGTCGTTCCGGCGACGCTTCAGCTTGACTAGCCCTATGTGTTGAGCCCTACAGCCTGTGTAGGCAGTTCCAAAGTAGGCGCGAATCCACTCCCCGTCAAAAAATTGGTGCGTCGGAGGTGCCTCGGGCTCGGAGAGGGACGGAGCGGCGAAGGAATCGAACCTTCCAAGCGGGGGGCTGCCCCGCCCCAACGGCTTTGAAGGCCGCGCGGGCCACCAGACCCCTGCCGCTCCGTGGGCGATGCTAGATGGTGGCCTCTGCGTCCTTCGGCGACGTGGGGCTCAAGTCACTCGCGAGACGGCGACGGAGAACCGTGCGCTGAACTGCGCCCCCGGCTCCACGCGGCTCAGCCCGTTCCCGGTGACCAGGGCGTTGGTGGGCGCGGTCATCGGCTCGAAGCAGATGAAGTCTTGCCCCTCCGGTGCATACACCTGCGCCACCGGGTACCCCGCGTCGAAGACGAGCTGCACCCTGCGCCCGCCACCCTCGAGGGCGAACTTCGCGCCGGGGGCGATGCCGGGGAAGAGGTCATCGAAGGTCTGTGCGCGAAGCGGGCCGGGCTCGAAGTCGACGGGGTCGTTCGCGCCGGTGGGTATCCCGCGGTCATCGAGGACGGCGCGTTCGGTGGCCGGCAACTCGACCAGCCACTCCTCTCGGGGCACCCCGGGCAGGGTCAGGTACGGGTGGTAGCCGAAGGAGAGCGGCACGGCCGTGACGCCCGTCGGGCGCACCGTGGTTTGCACGGCCAGCGCTCCGGGGGTGAGGGTGACCTCCACGTTGAGGTCATGCGGGTAGGGGAAGGCGAGCATCAGCTCCGGGCGGTCAAAGGAGAAGGCGGCGAGGAAGCGGTCCGCCGCCTGCTCGGTGACCCGCCAGTGGGGCGAGGCGCTCAGCAGTCCGTGGATCGGCAGACCATGCTCGTCCAGCCTTATGGGGGAGCGCTCCGGGTCGAGATCGACCTGGCCGTAGTGCATCCCGCCGAGCCGGTTGGCCCACGGATGCAGCAGCGGAATGCCAAAGCTCGAGCCGGTCTCCGCGTATTGCTCGAGGCCTCCGCGCTGGCCCAGCAGCTCCTCACCGCGGTGGCGCAGCGAACAGCCCACCATCCCGACCTCGGGCGCGAACGTGGCCTCAAGCTCCCCGGCGGTGAGTTCCACCATCGGCCTCAGTATTGCGCGCTCTGGGTACGCTGGCGCGGTGTTCGACGACGAACCGATCCGAGGATGGCTCGCCGAGCTGCGGGAGCAGGTGCCCAGGATCGACCTCTTCGACGTGCACACGCACATCGGTCAGAACGACCCTGACGAGTTCAAGTGCGCGGCAGGCGAGTTGAAGGAAGCCCTCGCGGGCGTGGGGGCGCGAGGGGTCGTGTTCCCGATGCACGAGCCGGACGGTTACCCCGCCGCCAACGACATGATCATCGAGGAAGCCGCCCGCTCGGACGGCCGGCTCGTGCCCTTCTGCCGCCTCGACCCGCGGGCGGACCCGCTGGCCGAGGCCGAGCGCGCCCTCGGGAGGGGAGCCGCGGGCATCAAGCTCCATCCGCGAGCGGAGGGATTTGGCCTCGACACGGCCGCGCTCGCCGACGTGTTCGCGCTTGCCCACGAGCGGAGGCTGCCCGTGCTCGTGCACGCGGGTCGGGGCATTCCGGCGCTGGGCCGCCACGCCCTCGGGATCTGCGGGCGCTACCCGGGCGTACGCCTGATCCTGGCCCACGCCGGGATCTGCGACCTGGCCTGGATCTGGAGCGCAGCCCCCGATCACCCGAACCTCTTCTTCGACACCGCTTGGTGGTCGGCCAGCGACCTGCTCGCGCTGTACGCCCTCGTGCCTGCGCGGCACATCCTGTTCGCGAGCGACGCTCCCTACGCCACTCCGGCCCTGGCGGCCTGCATGAAC
>JAUJNT010000002.1:31029-60551 GCA_030448005.1 Thermoleophilaceae bacterium | reverse complement strand
CAGATCGACCGCATTCTCTCGGGTCAGGAGGCAGCCGACGAAGGGGCGGCTCCGGGGCCGGGATCGCTCGACCGCGACCCGCTGCTCGACCGCGTGCACACCTTCCTGGTGATGGCGCTCGGCCAGATGCTGAACGGTCTGGAGGCCAGCGAGGCTCTCGACCTTGCCGCTCTTGCCTGCGAGGTGGGCGACGGCGCCCCGCAGGGCGAGGTGTGTTCGACGGTGCTCGGGATCCTCGAGTTGCGCGAGCGCCAGGTGGCGGTCGGCGTGTACGACGATCGACCGGCGCGCTTTGTCCCGGGGCTTCCGATGGTGGTGCTCGCGGCCTGCGTCGCGCGAACTCCAGGCGTTCGGATGCCCTGCGTGGCAGAGCCCGCGATGGACGTGGGCGAGCGCGCCGCCTGAACGCCCGCCTCAGCCTATCTCGATGTGGCGGACGGGACGCTCGAAACGCGCCCGGACCTCCTCCACGACACCGTCCTCGAGCCAGTTGAGCTCGCCGCCGGGCCGGGTGCAGAGCACGATCTCGTCGGCCTCGAAGGTGGCGAGCGCGTCCTGAAGGGCCAGCAGGGGATCCGATTCGCCGGTGTCGCCGGCAGCGTCGAGGCCCTCCTCGTTCATTCGCTCGACGGACTCGTCGGCCACCTCCTGCGCCCGCTCGATCGACCCGTCGGGGTCCGAGGCCCAGAAGCGGACCTTGCTGTCGTTGAGAGCGGGGGCCACGACGAGCACCTCGGCCTGCTCGGCCTCCTCGCCGCCGACGGCGTTCTTCAGCACGTCTGCGGAGATGGGCTCCGAGACAAGGGCAAGGATCTTCCTCGGCATGGTGACCGCCTACCCCGCCCGCGGGAAACTAAGCCGCGTCCCGCAGCGCGTCTATCTCGCGGTGGGTGGCGAGCAGCTTGAGCGCCCGCGACTCGAGCTGACGAACACGTTCGGCGGAGAGTCCGAGCCGGCGGCCGGTCTCGTGCAGCGGATTGGGCTCCTGGCCGTCGATGCCGTAGCGCAGACGGATCACGTTGCGCTCGGGCTCGGGGAGCTTGGAGATCGTCTGGCGCAGTGCCTCCGTGGCGAGGCTGATCTCCACTTCCTCGACAGGGCCAGGCCCCTCGCTGGGAAGCAGGTCGCTGAAGCTGGTGTCGCCGGCGTCGCCTACCCCGCGGTCGAGGCTCGTAACGACGCGCGCCGCCGCGCGGACCTCCTCGACCTGCTCGATCGGAAGCTCGGTCTCCGCCGCGGTCTCGGCGTCCGAGGGCTCACGCCCGAGGCGGGCGCCGAGGTCGCGCTCCGCGCGGATGATCTTGCGTTCGCGCTGACCGATGTGAACCGGGATGCGGATGGTCCGGGCCTTGTTGGCCAGCCCGCGCTGGATTGCCTGCCGCACCCAGAAGGTGGCGTATGTGGAGAACTTGAAGCCCTTGCGGTAGTCGAACTTCTCGGCGGCCCGGATCAGTCCGAAGATGCCCTCCTGGATCAGGTCGAGCAGCGACAGGTCCTGGCCCTGGTACTTCTTGGCGATCGAGACCACGAGGCGCAGGTTGGAGTGGATCATCCGCTCCTTGGCCTGGAGGTCGCCCTGCTCGATTCGCCTGGCCAGCTCGACCTCCTCCTCGGCGCTCAGCAGGGGGTAACGGCGAAGCTCGTTGAGGAACAGCTGGAGCGCATCGGTGGTGGCCCCGGCCAGCGCATCCGGCCGGGGCGTCGTGGGCTCCACGTCGCTGCGCCCGCAGTCGTCGGAGAGCTCGATCCCGCGCGCCTCGATCTGCTCGTGCAGCCACTCGATCTCCTGCTCGGGCAGCTCGAGGGCCTGTGTTCGCTCCGCGAGCTCTGAGAGGTTGATGCACCCCTTCTCCTCTCCGCGGTGAAGCAGGGCCTGGAGCTCGGGGTTCTTGACGGCGTCCGAAGTCACGTGCAAAGGGTACGCCTCTGCGGCGCCCTCAGGAGCCCGCGACCTCGGCGATGTCGTTCACCATCTCGAGCTTCTCGTCGAGCTTCGTGATGGTGAAGACCCGGTGCACCGTCTCCGGGCCCCTCACGATCACCAGCCGCCGGCCGTCCTTTTGTGCCCGCCGGTCCGCGGTGACCATCAACCGCAGACCGGTCGAGTCCAGGAACGACAGCGCGGAGAGGTCGAGCACGAGGATCCTCTCCTCCCCGGCCTCCACACGACGCAGCTCTTCCTCCACCTTCTCGACGGTGGACAGGTCGAGCTCGCCGCGCAGGATCACCTGCACGTGCCGCTCGCCAGACCGCGTCTCGACCTCCAGGATGGTCACCGGCGCGAATCTACCCGTTCACGGCTTGTCATGGCGAATCAGCCTCCGAAGGGGCCCTCATCGCACGGCGGGCCAGCTGAAGCGCGAAGACCAGCTGCACCACCGCGAAGGAGAGCTGCAGCAGGCGCTCGCTCGCCAGGTTGGCCGCCACCGTGCCGGCCAGCACGCCGAGCGGGGACAGCACTCCGATGATCGCCCCGTCGCGCAGCCTGAGGTTTCCATACCGGCCCTGGCGCCACGCCCCCACCACCCCGACCAGCACCACGGCCAGCAGCGAGGTGGCCTGGGCGTCGAGCTGACCGAGCCCGAGGAAGAGCACCAGGCCAGGCACGAAGAGGACGCCTCCCCCCACGCCGATCAGTCCCCCGGCGAGCCCGGCGGCCACCCCGATCGCGAGCGCCGCGAGCAGCTCCGCGGGGTCCATCAGAGGACGAGCCCCACCGCGGAGACCACCAGCACCACGGCGAAGGCCCCCGACACCGCTCGCTCCGGGATGCGCTGCTGCAGCGCCGTGCCCGCCACCACCCCGGCGACCGCGGGCAGCGCGATGAGCAGCGCCTTCCCCGGGTGGACGTTGCCATAGGCGCCGTGCGCCGCCGCCCCGATGGCGGCGATACCCACGATCGCCGCCAGCGAGGTGCCCGTTGCCTCGCGCTCTGCGTAGCCGAGCCACAGGATCAGGAGCGGTACGATGATCGTGCCCCCGCCCACCCCGAACAGCCCGCTGAACGCGCCCGCCACCGTCGCGATCACGGCGAGCCGCACGAGCCTTGACGACATCGCGAGGCATACTACGAGGGGTGTCCGATCCCACGGCCGAAACTCTGGCCGAGAGCCTCCGCCCGCTGACCACCGAGCCTTCGCGGGCGGCCGTGTTCTGCGACATCGACGGCACCCTCGCGCCCATCGTCAACCGGCCCGAGGACTCCCGGGTCCCCGAGGAGGCATCGGTCGTGCTGAGCAAGCTCGGGCGGATCTATGGCTGCGTGGCATGCGTCTCGGGGCGCCCGGCCGCCGAGGCACGCAGGCTCGTCGGGGTGGGCGGCGTGGCCTACGTGGGATCGCATGGCGCCGAGCTGCTCGAACCGGGGTCCTCGACGCCGCAACTGCTCGACGCCTTCGTGAGCTGGGAGGGCCGCGTGTGCGAGTTCGTGGACGCACAGCAGGAGGATCGCGACCTCAAGCTGCTGAGGATCAGGATCGAGGACAAGGGCCCGATCAAGGCCTTTCACTGGCGCGATGTGCCCGACGAGGAGGCCGCCGAGCAGTGGCTTGAGAACGTGGCCCAGGAGGCCCAGAGGTCCAAGCTCGAGATCCACTGGGGTCGTAAGGTGCTCGAGATCCGTCCCCCTGTGCCCGTGGACAAGGGCCAGGGGGTCACGCGCATGTTGAAGTCCTCCGGCGTGCGAAGCGCGCTCTACGGCGGCGACGACGTGACCGACCTCGACGCCTTCGACGCGCTCCAGTCGCTCGTCGCGAGTGGGGACCTGGACGCCGCGGTCTGCGTGGGCGTCCGCTCCACCGAAGGGCCGCGCGCGATCGTGGAGCAGGCCGACCTGGTGGTCGACGGCGTGTCGGGCTTCAGGGACGTGCTGCTCGCGCTGGTGAAGTGAGGTTCACGGACTTCCTCCGGGTCTCGGTCCTGCTCTTCGGCGGCTCGGGCACCGTGCTCGCAACCGTCGCGATCGCCCGTGCGACCGCGGGCGACGATCGGGCGCTGATCCTCGTGGCGGTCGGCTGGTGGACGATCGCCGCCGTGGCCGGGCTGTGGCTCGGGCGGCGGATGGCGCCGACCCCCGGGATCGCCCGCCTGCTCGCCGGCGCCCGCAGCACCAACACGCTGCCGGAGATCGAGCCCGGGGCGATCATCTTCAACCGCCTGTGGCCGCTGGCGGTCCTGACGGTGCTCTCCGGCGCCGCGGCCTTCCTGTTGGCGCAGGTCCCTGCGATCGCCGCCGGGTACGCGATCGGGATCGCACTCACCTGGCGCAAGCAGGCAGGTGGTGTCCAGGCGATCGAGGATCGCGACGGCGCTCGCTTCTACGTTGACCGCGGCTCGCCCTTCGGGGCGCCCAAGCTGATCCGCACCCCCGGGCTGCGCAAGGTCGAGCCCGTGCCCGAGGCCACGGTACCCGTCCCCTAGTCCGCTAGTCCCCTAGAGCCGGCCGCGCTTTCGCAGCCGGTGAAGCTCGGCCCACGGCCGCGTGTTGGCCACGTCTGCCGCGGTCAGCCACGCCCGCCTGCCGGTGGCGATCCCGTAGCGCATGTTGCCCAGGGTCTCGACTCCGTGGGCGTCCGAGTCGATCACGATCGTCACGCCCGCCCCGGCCGCGGCACGCGCGTACACGTCGGAGAGATCACGGCGGTTGGGGTTGGCGTTGATCTCGAGGAAGGTGCCCGTCTCCGCCGCCGCCTCGATGACGCGGTCGACGTCGAGGTCGTAGCCCTCCCGGCGGCCGATCAGGCGCCCCGTGGGGTGGCCGATCGCGTCGACCAGCGGATGCGTCATGGCGGTGACCACGCGGTCGGTCATCTCCCTCTCGGACATGCCGAAGGAGGTATGCACGCTGGCCACGATCCAGCTCAGCTCGGACAGGAGCTCGTCGTCGTAGTCGAGCGACCCATCGGGCAGGATGTTCACCTCGCTGCCGGCCAGCACCCGGATGCCCTCGATCGCCTCGTCGGCCTCGGTCACCAGCTCCAGCTGGCGCCTGAGGTCATCGGGTGAGACGTGGTTGCCGAACCCATGGCTGGCCGAGTGATCGGTCACTGCCAGGTACTCATAGCCCCTGTCCCGGGCCGCCTCTGCCATCTCTACGATCGACTGGCGGCCGTCGGAGGCGGTGGTATGGCAGTGCAGGTCGCCGCGAACGTCCTCGAGGGACACCAGCTCGGGCAATGCTCCGTCGCGAGCGGCCTCGAGCTCGCCGCGACCCTCGCGCAGCTCGGGTGGGATGTAGGCAAAGCCGAGCAGCTCGTACACCTCCTCCTCCAGCTCACACGTGTGGGTGGCACCCGTCGAGTTGTCCGTGACCCCGTACTCGCTCACGTGCAGCCCGCGCTTGACCGCGCCCGTGCGGAGGGCCTCGTTGTGGCGTCCCGAGCCGGTGAAGTGCTGCAGGAGGTTGCCGAAGCTCTCCTCGGGCACGATGCGCAGATCCACCGGGATGCCGTGGTGGGTGACCGCCCTGGCGCCGGCGTCGCTCGAGCTGGTGACCTCGTCGATCGCCGGCAGCGCAGCGAAGGCATTCACGAGCGCCCCCGGGTCGCCGGCTGCCGCCACGATGTCGAGGTCCTTGCAGGTGTCTGCCCACCGCCGCGCGCTGCCCGCCAGCTCGACACGCAGCGAGGCTTCATGGTGGCGCAGCCCCTCGACCACCTCGAGCCCGATGCCGAGCGCGTGGGAGAGGAGTGTGCGCGACCCCGTCCGGCCCGCTGTCTCCGCGTCCTCGGCGCCCGGGGCCAGCGCCGCCAGGACGTTGCCCTCCGCCTTGGCGCCGAAGCCGGGCACGTCCCGCAGCCGGCCGTCCTCTGCGGCGCGGCGCAGGTCCTCGAGCGACTCGATGCCGAGCTCCTGATGGAGGAGGCGCGTGCGCTTGGGCCCCAGGCCGGGAATGTGGGTGACCGCCACGAGCCCGGCGGGGATCTTCAGCTTGAGCTTCTCGGCCGCCGGAATGCTGCCCGTCTCCACGAGTGCCTGGATCTTCTCGGCGATCGTCTTGCCGATCCCGGCCAGCTCCTCGGCGCGGCCCTCGGCGGCCATCGCGGCCACCGACACGCCTGACTCACGGATTGACTTGGCAGCGTTCCGATAGGCCAGCACCCGGTAGACCACCGCGCCATCCAGCTCGAGGAGGGTGGCGAGCTCCTCGAAGGCGGCGGCGATGTCTGCGTTCTTGAGGGTCCGTGACAAGCCGTGACTAGGGTACGCGCCCATGGCCGGCGCCTGGCTCGTGCTACCGACCTACAACGAGGCCGAGAACATCGAGGCGATGGTTCGCGCCGCCTTGCCCCAGCTCGAGTCCACGGGCCTGGACCACCGCGTGCTCGTGGTGGACGACGGGTCTCCCGACGGCACCGGTCAGATAGCGGACCGCCTGGCCGCGGAGCTCGAGCGCGTCGAGGTGCTCCACCGTGAGCGCAAGGAGGGCATCGGCCCTGCATATCTGGCGGGTTTCTCCTACGCCCTCGGCGCCGGGGCGGAGCTGCTGCTCGAGATGGACTCCGACTTCTCGCACGCCCCCAGCGACCTTCCGCGGCTTGTGTACGCCGCCGCCGACGCCGATCTCGTGCTCGGGTCGAGGTACGTGGACGGCGGGGGGGTGACCGACTGGGGCATCGTCCGGCGCCTCGTAAGCCGGGGCGGATCCCTGTACGCGCGCATCACGCTCGGGGTGCCTGTCAACGACCTGACCGGCGGCTTCAAGTGCTTCCGGCGGGAGGTGCTCGAGACCCTCGACCTCAGCTCCGTGGGCACGGACGGCTACGGATTCCAGATCGAGATGACCTATCGCACGATCCGGGCGGGGTTCCGGGTGCTCGAGTTGCCCATCCTCTTCCGGGACCGGCGGGTGGGCGCGTCGAAGATGTCGGCGCGCATAGCCCTCGAGGCCTTCTGGAAGGTCCCGGGTCTGCGCTTTCGGGTGCGCTGAGCTCGCTCCGTCTGCACACGCTGTCGAGGGTGCGAGCCTCGGAGCGCACCGACCGCTCGGGCCTGCCCGGATGGAGCGCGGCGCTCGATTCGAAGCCGCGCCGGGTAGGCTGCTGAAGGCGCTTTCGCTCCGGCGGGTGGTGGGTCAGTTTGAATACGGCTCTACGTCAGGCTCGTTACTAGCCTCCTGCCGGGCAGGAGGGTCGAACTTCTCGGAGACAAACTTCAGAAGATCGATGACTTCCCGCTCCTGCCATAGGCGGCGTTTCAGGCGACGCTGGAGCCGGGCACGCCGACGGAAACGCCAACTCGGCGTCCGGTTGAGCCTATTCTCCACGGCCTCACGCTTCGCCTTGGCCTCAAGGACCTGACGGGCGAGGAGATCAAGCGGTGATTTTTCCTCCACGTTCGCCGCCTCCCAGCCGGCCGTCGCCGAACTCGGCCCCAGGCTAGTGCCGAATCGTCGCTAGCGCCACACGCCGTGGATCGCCGCTACCGCCCGGCTGGGTTTGGCAGCGCACACGTCACCCCAGTTCAGCCTGGTGCATGGAGCGGGAGGGAATTGAACCCCCTGCCGACTGCTTTACAGCCTTAGTCTCACCAGAGCCCGCCCCGTTGAGGGCACGCTACACGGTGGCGGGGTCAGTTTGAATGCGGCTCGCCTGGGCAGCGAAGCAGGGCGGCGTTCTGCATTCCTGGGCGGACTACAGGGGGACGTGCGGGGCGGCAGACCGTCGCCCGTACGCTGCCGAAGCCAGCGCTACGATGGGGCCGTGGCAAAGCGTTCCCGCAAGCCAGCGGACCTGAATCGCCTCGCGGCGAGCATCGTGGAGGACGCGACCGACGAGCGCCCCCAGGAGCCAGAGAGTCCAAAAGTCAGGGCTGGACGGGAAGGTGGGCGCAAGGGTGGCAAGGCACGCGCCGCAGCGATGAGCGCCGAGGACCGCAGCGAAGCGGCTAGAAAAGCTTCGGCGGCGCGTTGGGCTCGAACTCCCCGGGGATAAGCTCTGCGGCGTCCTCAGCAGTCTGGAATTGCCGCCGTTGCTCGTCGGTGATGAGTCCTTCCGAGAGCCCGTTGAGGATGACGTACGGCTGGAAGATCGGGTCGGTGAACCGGTAGAAGTACCGGCTCTTCGACCCCTCCCGTTGCAGGACCGCGCCACGTGTCGGTTCGAGGAACTGGCTCAGGTGGTTCGAGAAGGCCGGGATTTCTAGGCGCCGGCCCGCGATCACTTCCAACGGGTCGCGGATAGCGCCGGATGTAAAGAAGCCGAGCGGGTTCTTCGGGGCCAAGGCGCATGCCAAGAGGACCTCTGCGAATAGTGCATCCCTGTGAGCGCTGCGGGTTGCCTGCTGGTAGTCGTTGAGGATGGTATGCCGCTCTACGGCCTTCGGGATGGCAGCCTGGACATCGCGAAGGTGGACTTCATCACGGTCGTTCTGGACAGCTCCCTGCCCGGCATGGAGACCGAGCAGGTGCGCATAGTGCGGTAGCCCTTCGGAGAGAACGGCGATCTCTTCAACGGCTGCCGGTTGGATATCGAGCCCGGCCCGCATGCACCCCGTGGTGAGGATTTCGCTCAGTTCGGGCACGGACATCCGGGGCATCTCGATTTGGACGAGTGCACGCACGATGGATGCGTGCTCTCCGACCAACTCACCGATGGATCGGGCGACGCCCACCAACACCAGCGTCGAGGGCACCGCGTGATCCGAGAGCGTCTTCATGGTGTCCGCGAGCGCAGTGAGGGCGTAATCGTCGTTCAGGCGGTCTAGCTCGTCCAACACGATCAGCGCTGGGGGCTTTAGACCTTGCAGTCTCCGTCGCACGTTCTCTGGGCTGAGCGCGGCGACCTCGTCTTCGTGAAGCGGGATGCCCAGGTCAGCGAAGACGTTCTCCCAGATCGTCTCGTAGCTGTCTTCGGTCGAGCAATTGACCAAGACCGCTTGGACGTGCTCCTGAAGGGCGCCTGAAAAGAACTCAGCTAGGACATTGGCCAAGGAGGTCTTGCCCACCCCTCGCTCGCCATAGAGGCCCACGTGCTGCCCGGACTGCGATACCGCATTCACGATGTCGGTCAGCTGCGGCATTCGCCCGGCGAGCATTTCGAGTCGTCCCACGGGTGTCACGGGAGTGAAGGCTCGCGCCACCGCCGCAATCCGCTGCATTTTCGTCGCCGCGTTGTCAGAAGAACTCATACAGTTCGTATAATAGCGCACGCAGTTGGGACAACAGGGAATAATCCGCCCCCTGTTCGACTTGACTTCTAGCATTTGCTCACGCATAATGGTCAGTATGAACCGCCTGTCCACCGAGAAGCGTGCGCAGATCGTCGGCGCCCTCGTGGAAGGCAACAGCATCCGCGCCACGGTGCGGATGACCGGCGCCGCAAAGAACACGGTCACGAAGTTGCTCGTGGACCTCGGGGAAGCCTGCTCCGACTACCAAGACGCCACCCTGCGCAACCTGCCTTGCACGACCGTCCAGTGCGACGAGATCTGGGCGTACTGCTACGCCAAGCAAAAGAACGTCCCCCAGGAACACCAGGGCACCTTCGGCTACGGCGACGTGTGGACTTGGACCGCGCTCTGTGCCGACACGAAGCTGGTTCCCTCATGGCTCGTGGGAGAGCGCACGACGGATGACGCCTGGGTCTTCATGGAGGACCTCAAGAGCCGCCTGTCCAACCGCGTGCAGCTCACCACGGACGGGCTCAACTCGTACTGGTCAGCCGTGGGCCTCACCTTCGGGCGCGAGATCGACTACGCGCAGCTACAGAAGATCTACAGCACCGAAGGTGGTGGGGCAGGCCGCTACAGCCCGGCCGTCTGCACCGGGACAACGACGCGAATCCTTCGGGGCAACCCAGACCCGGACAAGATCAACACGAGCTACGTCGAGCGCCAGAACCTCACCATGCGGATGGGGATGCGCCGCTTCACGCGCCTGACCAACGGCTTCTCAAAGAAGGTCGAGAACCTAGCCCATGCGGTAGCGCTCCACTACATGCACTACAACTTCTGCCGGGTCCACCAGTCCCTCACGATCAAGGCCGAAGACGGGGGCAAGGGCACGAAGCGGACCCCGGCGATGGCGGCAGGCGTTACCGATCACGTCTGGACGCTGTACGAAGTTGCCTCGCTGCTCGATTCAAACTGACCCACCACCCTCCGGCGGGGTCGCTATACTTTGTGAAGCATTGAACCGCCCGACAAGGAGCTAAACGTGGCCGGAGCACTCATAGAGGTAACGGACAACAACTTCCAGGCCGAGGTGCTCGAGTCCGCCGACGCGGTACTCGTCGACTTCTGGGCCCCCTGGTGCGGGCCGTGCCGCGTGATCGCCCCAGCACTCGAGGAGCTCGACAGCGAGCGCGACGACGTCCGGATCGTGAAGCTGAACGTTGACGAGAACCCCGAGACGGCTGCGAAGTACAGCGTCATGTCGATCCCCACCATGCTGCTCTTCAAGAACGGCGAGGTGGCACACCAGATCGTCGGCGCCCTGCCGAAGCACCGCCTCGTGCAGGAGCTCGAGCCCGCCCTAGCCGCGTAGTCGAAGCTCCATGCCCGTCGTCACCATCGAGTGGTACGAGGGCCGGTCCGCCGACCAGAAGAGGCAGATCGCCGAAGGGATGACGAAGCTGCTCTCAGAGGTCGGCGGGACGGCGCCCGAGCAGGTGTGGATCCGCTTCGTCGACTCGGCCCGGGCTGACTGGGCGGTGGGCGGCGTCATGCAGGGCGGTGCTGGGGTGCAGGAGAACGCCGAAGAGGCGCTGGGCCCACCGGATTAGGCCGGGGGCTCGCGCCCCCGGAGCCTGCCCTACGGCTTCCGTTGAAGGGATGGCGCCGGTTTGGGCTCGGGCGTTTGCCCTTGCGACTCCAGGCCCCTGCGGGGGCCACGGGCGCCCCGGCCGCGCTGGACGGGGCACGCTTGGCCGCGCGGACCAGTTGTTCGAAAACCGCCCTGTGGGCCGCTCAGGAACAAGTGGTCTCGTGCCGAAGGCTAGGCTCCCGCCGCTCCACCTCTTCCGCGGAAGGGACAGGCGTGGCGAAGCTCCGCCCTCGCTGCGCCGGCTACGCGCGCTCGATGTGGATGCGCAGCTCGCGGCCCTCGATCTGCACCGGCGTGCCGTTCTCGGCGGCCCCCAGCTCGAGGGTGTCCGCGAGCGTCTCCCCCACCACGTAGCCCTCGTGTGCGCGCACGGCCTCGAGCAAGGCCACATCGCCTCCCAGACGTAGGTGGATGCGGTCTCCCACGTCGAGGCCGGCATCCTTGCGCGCACCCTGCACCGCATGGACCACCTCGCGGGCGAGCGCCTCCCGGTGAAGCTTCTCGTCCACCTCGAGGTTGACCGCGACCGCGTGCGTTCCCGAGCGCTCCACCTGGTAGCCCTCGAGCGGCTGGAGCACAAGACCCACGTCGTCGGCTCCGAGCGCGTGGTCCTTTCCGTCGATCGAGACGTGCACCTGTCCGCCGTCCCGCAGTGTGGCCGCGGCGCGCTCAGGATCGAGCCCGCCCACGGCCGCCGCCACCTGGGGCATGTGCCTGCCAAAGCGCGGGCCGAGCGTGCGGTAGTTGGGCTTCAGCTCGAAGCGGCCGAGCTCGTCCGCCTCCGAGACGTAGCGAACGCCCTTCACGTTCAGCTCCTCGAGCACCACCTCCTCGAAGCGCTCGATCGCGTCCCGCTCGCGACCTGCCGCCACGACCACCGCCTCGCGGAGCGGCTGGCGCACCTTCAATGCCGCGTGCGCCCGTGCTTGATGTCCGAGCTTCACAGCGTCGCGGGCCACCTGCATCTGCAGCTCGAGCCCGTCGTCGCGCAGCGCGGCGTCTGGCTCCGGGTAGTCGCAGAGGTGCACTGAAGGCTCGGCACCGTCAAGGTTGCCGTAGATGGCGTCCGCGATGAAAGGGGTGAGCGGGCCCACGAGCTTGGCAACCGTCACCAGGCACTCCCGCAGGGTGGCAAAGGCCGCCGCGTCCCCGTACCAGAAGCGCCGCCGTGAGCGGCGCACGTACCAGTTGGACAGCTCCTCCACGTACGCCGCGATGGCGCGGCCGGCGCCCGTCGTGTCGTAGTCCTCGAGGCGGTCGATCGCCACGGCCGCCGTGGCCTGCAGGCGCGACAGCGCCCAGCGGTCGAGGTCCGTGAGCTCCACGTCGGCGAGACCTGCGGGCTCGACGTCGTTGTCGTTGGCGTAGAGGACCAGCAGGTAATAGATGTTCCACAGCGGCTTCATGAACTGGCGGACCGACTCGCCGACGGTGTCGAGCGAGAAGCGGTAGCCGTCCCATGGCTGCTTCGAGGTGAAGTAGTACCAGCGAAACGCGTCCGCGCCGTGGGTCTCGATGACGTCCCACGGCACCACCACGTTGCCCCTCGACTTGGACATCTTCTGGCCCTCGGGGTCGAGGATGAGTCCAAGGCACAGCACCGTCTCGTACGAAGCGCGCCCGAAGAGCATCGTCGAGATGGCCAGGAGCGAGTAGAACCATCCGCGCGTCTGATCGAGCGCCTCGCAGATGAAGTTGGCGGGGAAGCGCTCCTCGAACCTGTCCTGGTTCTCGAAGGGCGCGTGCCACTGGGCAAACGGCATGCAGCCGGAGTCCCACCAGACGTCGATCAGGTCCGGCACGCGGCGCATCGTCTTGCCGTTTCGCTCGAAGGTCACCTCGTCCACGAAGGGCCGGTGGAGGTCGTCGGGCACCTCGGCGCCGAGCTCCCGCAGCTCACCCATCGAGCCCACGCACACGACCTCCTGGCCGTCCTCCGAGCGCCAGACCGGCAACGGCGTTCCCCAGTAGCGCTCGCGGCTGAGCGCCCAGTCCACGTTGTTCTCGAGCCAGTTGCCAAAGCGTCCGTGCTTGATGTGCTCGGGGTACCAGCGGACCGTCTCGTTGGCGGCCAGCAGCTCGTCCTTGACCGCGGTCGTGCGCACGTACCAGGCCGACTTGGCGTAGTAGAGAAGCGGTGTCTCACAGCGCCAGCAGTGGGGATAGGAGTGCTCGTACTCCTCGGCGTGCAGGAGGCGACCGGACTCGCGCAGCGCCTCGACGATGTCTCCGTCGGCCTCCTTTACCCACCGTCCGGCGAAGGCGCCCATACGCTCGTCGAAGGCGCCATCCGGTCTCACCGGGTTCTGGAGCGTCAGCCCGTAGCGCTCGCCGAGCTGGAAGTCGTCCTCGCCGAAGGCCACAGCCGTGTGCACCACGCCGGTCCCGTCGTCGGTGGTCACGAAGTCGGCCGGGAGCACGGTGTGGCCACGCTCGCCGTAGTCGGAGATGTAGGGAAACGGGGGCTCGTAGCGGGTCCCCTCCAGCTCGGAGCCCTTCACCGACTCCCCGATCTCCACCCCGTCTCCAAGCACCTTCTCCGCCAGGGCCGCGGCCACGATCAGCGTCTCGCCGTCAACACGCGCGCGGACGTAGTCCACGTCGGGGTGCACCGCCAGCGCGGCGTTTGAGAGGAGGGTCCATGGAGTGGTCGTCCAGCCGAGCAGGGAGACCCCCTCCTCCCCCTTCACGGGAAAGCGCACATAGACGGAGGGGTCAACGACGTCCTTGTAGCCCTGCGCAACCTCGTGCGAGGAGAGCGCCGTTCCGCACCGCGGGCAGTAGGGCACCACCTTGTGCCCCTGGTAGAGCAGCCCCCTCTCCCACACCTGCTTGAGCGACCACCACACCGACTCGATATAGGAGCTCTCGAGCGTGAAGTACGCCTCGTCGGTGTCGATCCAGAAGCCGATCCGCTCGGTCAGCCGGCCCCACTCGTCGATGTAGCGCAGCACCGACTCGCGGCACTTGGCGTTGAACTCGGCAACCCCGAAGCGCTCGATGTCCTCCTTGCTCTTGAAGCCGAGCTGCTCTTCGACCTCGAGCTCGACCGCGAGCCCGTGGCAGTCCCAGCCCGCCTTGCGGTGCACGAGCCGTCCGCGCATGGTGTGAAAGCGCGGAAAGACGTCCTTGAAGGCGCGCCCCAGCACGTGGTGCGAGCCAGGGCGCCCGTTGGCCGTGGGCGGGCCCTCGTAGAAGACGTATGGGTCGGCCCCCTCGCGACGCCGGACCGACTCGTGGAAGACGTCCCGCTCGCGCCACTGGCGCAGGATCTCCTCCTCCAGCTGTGGAAAGGACTGCTGCGGGTCGACGGGGCGGTAGCGGGCCATGACGAACGGATTATGAAGCCGGCGGTTGTTCGCGCGGCGCGCTCAGGCGGCGAGCTTGCGGCAGATCTCGGCGAGCGATCGCTTCTCGGCCTCGTCGAGCGCGGAGAAGGCCGTGCTCACACGGCTGGCGTGGCCCGGGAAGAGCCGCTCGACGAGCGAGCGGCCGGCAGGGGTCAGGTCGAGCGCCGCGGCGCGACGGTCGTGCTCGAGGCGCCGCCTGCGCACGAGGCCGCGCGACTGGAGCGTGACCGTGACCTCGGTGGCGTTGGCCTTCGACCACCCCAGGCGCCGGCGAAGCCCCCGCAGCTCAAGTGATCCTCCCGCCGTGGTGAGCACCACGAGCGCCGAGAAGCCGGCGGCAGAGACGCCCTCGCGCTCGAGCTCGGCCGCAAGCGCCCGCCGCACGGAGGTCTCCGCGCGCAGCAGCGCCTGCAGGGCACGGTGGGCGAGTGGGTCGCCGACCTCGAGCGTCATCCCTTCACGATGCTAGGCCCAGCGGCGGACCGATTGCGGCCCGGAGCGTAGGATCGCCTCGATGAGCCACCGGCCCGCGACAGCGCTCGTGATCGCCGGCGCGCTGCTCCTCCCCGGCTGCTCGAAGGGCGACGAAGCGGTGCCCGTCGCATGCCGGCAGGGGCCGGACGCCGTGCGGGCCGCGTTGCGCGACGCCCCCGGGCCGGTGACACTGGAAGGCTCGCCGCTGTCGGAGTGCATCAAGGACACGAGCGGGGGCGGCGACCTGCAGGAGATCGGCTTCACCTACCTGAGCGTGGCATCCCGGCTGGCCGATGCCGCCGCGCGGGACCCGGATGGCAGGGCGGCGGTGGAGCTCGGCTACCTGATGGGGGCGTTCCGGCGAAGCCGGGTGGGCGCGCAGGGCGTGGGCCACGAGCTCGAGCGCAGGCTGCGATCGGAGCTCGTGCGCGTGGACAGGCACTCACCCGCCTTCCGGCGCGGTGAGCGCGCCGGGCGGCGCGGCGGCTGAGCGTTAGCCTCCCCCCGGAGAGGGCACACCGACGGCGAGGGAGATTCAGATGGCGGTGCAGCAGCAGCTGTGGGGCTCGGAGACGAGCAAGGCGGTCGAGAACTTTCCCGTGTCCGGGGAGCGGGTGCCGGTGTCGGTGGTGCGGATGCTCGCCCACATCAAGGCCGCGGCCGCGCGCACCAACGCAGAGCTCAGGCTGCTCGACGCCGAGCCGGCCGAGCGCGCCGCCGCCGCCGCGGACGAGGTCGCGCGCGGCGAGCACGACGACCAGTTCCCGATCGACGTGTTCCAGACGGGATCCGGCACCTCGACCAACATGAACGCCAACGAGGTGATAGCCACCCTGGCCGGCGAGGGCGTCCACCCCAACGACCACGTGAACATGGGGCAGTCCTCCAACGACGTCTTCCCCTCGGCGGTTCACCTTGCCGCCGTGGTCGAGACCACCTCGCAGGTGCTTCCCGCCCTCGACAGGCTCGCGGCCTCGCTGGAGGCGAAGGCCGCGGAGTTCGCCGACGTGGTGAAGGCGGGGCGCACCCACATGATGGACGCGGTGCCCGTGACGCTCGGACAGGAGTTCGCGGGCTACGCCGCGCAGATCCGGCTCGGGCATGCCCGCGTGGGCGACGCGCTCCCGCGGGCCTCGCAGATCCCGCTCGGTGGAACCGCCACCGGCACGGGGCTCAACACCCACGCCGAGTTCGCCGCCGGCGTGCGGGCGAGGCTGGCCGAGAGCACCACTGTGACCTTCGAGGCGCCGGCCGACCCGTTCGAGGCCCAGGCAAACCGCGACGCGCTGGTCGAGCTCTCCGGCGCTCTCAAGGTGGTGGCCGTGTCGCTCACCAAGATCGCCACTGACCTCGTGCTGATGGGCTCCGGGCCGCGCACAGGGCTGGGAGAGGTTGCCTTGCCCGAGCTGCAGAAGGGCTCCTCGATCATGCCGGGCAAGGTGAACCCGGTGATCCCGGAGGTGGTGCTCCAGGTGGCCGCACAGGTGATCGGCAACGACGCCGCCATCACGATCGCCGGCACCCAGGGCAACTTCGAGCTGAACGTGCGCGTACCGGTGATCGCCCGCAACCTGCTCGACTCGATTGCGATCCTGTCGAGCGCGGCTTCGCTGCTCGCGGAGAAGTGCGTGGACGGACTGGAGGCAAACGAGGACACGCTCGCCCAGCACGCCGGGTCTACGCCCGCGATAGCAACGGCTCTCAACCCCCACATCGGATACGACCGAGCCACGGACATCGTGAAGGAGGCCGTCGCGAGCCGCCGCACGATCCGCGAGGTGGCGATCGAGAAGGGCGTGGACGAGGCGACGCTCGACGAGGCTCTCGACCTTCACCGGATGGCGCGCGGGTCGCAGGCCTAGGGTCGGACGCCAAGACCTCCTGGCGCAGCCTGCAGAGCAGCCGCCGAGCGCTAGAGGTCCACCGCGACGTACTTGGTCTCCAGGTCCGCATCGTCGATCCCCTGGACGATATCGGCGGGCCCTGGCCGTTGGTGTGGCCCGGTGTGGGCGCGGTCGGCGTTGTAGTAAGTGAGCTCGTCGAGGTCGCGGCGCAGGGCGGTGATCTTTGGCGCGAGCGAGCGGGCAAACGCGGGACGCCAGCATTCCTCGAGGATCGTCAGCTGGACGCGTTCGGCGCAGCCGTTTGAGTTGGGTCGGCCGGCTTTGATCTTGCGCTGCCTCGCGCCGTGCTCGGCGAGCGCCTCGACGAAGATCTGGGAGCGAAATTCGGAGCCGTTGTCGGTGGTGACCTCGGCGATTCCCCGGCGTGCTTTAGCTCGGTCGCGACGAGGTGGGCGAGCTCGGCGGTGTAGCAGCGGATGGATTGCCTCGCTCGAGCGCCGCCCACGTGTCGGAGGTGACGTCGATCGCGGTGTACTGCCAGATCTCCCTTCGACCCCGTCAGGCGCGAAGAAGCTTGGACCTTCTCGCCGGGCAGCTGGGCGTCGAAGACCTTCGGCGTCTGCTCGGGGCAATCTCGTAGGGGTCGGCGTGGCGCGCGATCAGCGTTGGCGCTTGCCGCGGGTGGCTTGAAGCGCTTGAGCACACGCGCCAGACGCCGTGTTCGAGACCTCGATCCCGCCCCACCAGGCCGCCGCAGCTCCGCTGAGATCCGCCTGGGCCCGAACCCCGGGTGCCCGAGCGCGAACGCGAGGATACGGTGCTCGAGGTGAGGCCCGATCCTTGGGCATCCGCAGCAGCCGGGCGTCGCGCACGTGCAGCCCGTCGAGCCCGTAGCGCCAGCCTTCGGTGGCGCGACGCCCATCTGGCGGCACGCCTCGGGCGCGCCAGCGTGAACAGCCGCAGGCGGAATCCGAACAGCACGTCATCATGCGTCACAGCGCACGCTCCTTCGACTCGACTTGGTTTCGCAACCTCGCGCGGACCCCCGGCCAGCCACCGGGGCGTCCGGCGTCCTCCACGATAGAAGCCGAGGGTGTCTCGACCACCTTCGTCCGCGCTAGAGGTTCACCGCGACGTACTTGGTCTCCAGGTCGATCCCCTCGAAGCCGCCCTCCCGCCCCACGCCTGACTGCTTCACGCCGCCGAAGGGGGCGCCCGCGTTGGAGACCATTCCCTGGTTGAGCCCGACCATTCCGGTCTCGAGACCCTCGATCACCCTCATCGCGCGCTTGAAGTCCCGCGTGAAGACGTAGGCCACCAATCCGTACTCCGTGTCGTTGGCCGCCGCGATGGCTTCCTCCTCGGAGTCGAAGCCGACCACGGGAGCCACGGGGCCGAAGACCTCCTCCTTCAGCAGCCGGGCGTCGGCGGTCACGTCAGCCAGCACGGTGGGCTCGAAGAAGTACCCGGCGCGCTCCAGCGAGCGCCTTCGCGCCCTTGCGGCGTCCTCCACGAGGGCGGCCACCTTCGAGCGCTGGTCCTGGTCGATCAGCGGGCCGACCCTCACGCCGTCCTCGGTGCCGCGGCCGAGCTTCAGGTCGCCCATCTTGGCGCCAGCCTGTCCGCGAACTCCCGGGCCAGCGAGCCTGCCACGTGAAAGCGGTTGGCGGAGGTGCACGCCTCGCCGATGTTGCGCATCTTCGCGAGCAGGGCGCCCTCCACGGCGGCGTCGAGGTCGGCGTCGTCGAACACGATGAAGGGAGCGTTTCCCCCGAGAGCTCCATCGAGACCTTGAGCACCTGGTTGGAAGCCTGTGCGATCAGATTGCGGCCGACCTCGGTCGAGCCGGTGAAGGAGAGCTTGCGCGCGCGCGGATCCTCGATCAGCGGTCCCATGGTGGCCCCCGAGGACTTGCTCGTGATCACGTTGAGCACCCCGTCGGGGAGGCCGCACTCCTCGAGGATGCTCGCCAGCGCGAGCATCGAGAGCGGGGTCTGCTGAGCGGGCTTCATCACCATCGTGCAGCCCGCGGCGATGGCGGGACCTATCTTGCGGGTGCCCATCGCCATCGGGAAGTTCCACGGCGTGATCATCAGGCACGGACCGACCGGCTGCCGCATCACGAGCACGCGGCCGGCGCCCGTGCCGGCCACCCGGTAGTCGCCGGTGATCCGCAGCGCCTCGCCGGAGAACCAGCGGAAGAACTCCGCCGCGTAGGCGATCTCGGCCTTCGACTCCGCCACCGGCTTGCCCATCTCGAGCGTCATCAGCAGCAGTGCCAGCTCGTCGGCGCGCGCGGTCAGCGCCTCGAACGCGCGCCAGAGGATCTCCGCGCGGTCGTTGGGGGCGCTCGCCGCCCACCCGGCCCGCGCGTCGTGCGCGGCGGCCAGGGCGTCCTTGGCATCCTCGGGCCTCCCGTCTGCTACCTCGCACAGTGACTCGCCGGTTGCGGGATCCTCCACCGGGAGGGTGCCTCCCTCGCCGGCGTCGCTCCACTCGCCGGCGATCAGGAGGCGCTTGGGGACCGAGTCGATTACGGCCCGTTCGTGCGTTGCGATCGCCATCGGTTCACCTCGGCTACCCGGCGTGCGGGCAGAGTACTCCGGGTCGGGAGGGCGTTTGATTATCCGGGCTGCGGGGGGCGGGGCGCGGTCGCGGGGGCGAAACCGGTCGGCTGAACCCTTGAGTGGGCGATGGGCCGCGGAATGAGTGGGCGACTCGCCCGCCCGCAGCGGAGCGGAGCGCGGAGGCACAGCACGATGTGGTCACGCGGGCCCAGCTGCTCGCCGTGGGACTGAGCGCGGAGGCCATCCGACACCTAATCGCTCCGGGCGGCTCTACCAAAAGGGGCGTGGGATCTACGCCGTGGGCAGACCGCGTCTGACCGGGCATGGCGAGTGGATGGTGGCGATCCTCGGCTGCGGCCCCCGGGCCGTCCTGAGCCACGCGAGCGCGGCGGCGCTGTGGGGCATCCGCCCTCGCCAGCAGGGACCGATCGAGGTCTCCGTGGGGGCGAGGAGCAACCCGCGCCGGCCGGGGGTCGTGGCCCGCCGACGAAGTCTTCGCGAACAGGACATCACGATGGTGGACGGGATCCCGGTGACCAGACCGGATCTCACGCTGGTCGACCTGGCCACGATTCTCCGCGGCGACCCGCTCGAGGCCGCCGTGAACGAGGCGGACAAGCTCGGCCTCATCGACCCGGAGGCCCTGCGAGTGGCGCTCTCGAGCAGTTGCGCGGGCGCCGGGGGGTGGGCGTCCTGCGCGGCCTCCTCGACCGCCGCACGTTCGCTCTCACCGACTCGCAACTCGAGCGCCGCTTCCTTCCGATCACCCGACGGGCCGGCCTTCCCCGGCCTGAGACCGGCCGCTGGGTGAACGGGTACAAGGTCGATTTCCACTGGCCCGGCCTGGGCCTGGTGGTCGAGACCGACGGTCTTCGCTACCACCGCACCGCCGCTCAACAGACACGCGACCGCCTACGCGACCAGGCGCACACCGCGGCCGGTCTCACCCCGTTGCGCTTCGCGCACTCGCAGGTCGCCTTCGAGCCGGCGCACATGGTCGCGACGCTGCGCGCGGTGGCGCGGAGGCTCGAGCGTGCAGGCAGGGGCAGGGGCGGACCGACCTCGTCCCTCGAGTGAACGCTCGGCGGTGCTGGAGCCCCTCCAAGGGTTCAGTCGCCGCTCGGCGGCAGAGGGCTCTACGACGAGTGGACACTTCGGGGCGCCCGGGGCCCGCCAAGGGTTCACTCGGCGCCAACCTGCTGAAAGCGCCCGGCCCAGCGTGCCGAGGCACAGTGCGCTCTTCTCCGCGCCCGCGGCCCGCCCTCCAGGGCCGGCCGTGTACGGTCGCGCCCCGCCGTCCACCGCGGCCGGCCACACGTGCCGACGTACACTGCGCCCGCCATGGGCTCGGGCACCCGTTACGCCAAGAGCGGCGACCTCCACATCGCCTACCGGGTGGCGGGCGACGGTCCCGTGGACATCGTCTACGTGCCCACCTGGATCGGCCAGATCGAGGTCCTGGCCGAGGAGCCCACGATCGCGGACTTCCTCGACCGCCTCTGCGATTTCGCGCGGGTGATCTCGTTCGATCGCCGGGGGGCGGGGCTGTCGGACCCGTGGCGCGGCGTGCCGACGCTCGAGGACCAGATGGACGACGTGCTCGCGGTGATGGAGGCGGCGGGTTCCGAGAGGGCGGCTCTGATGGGCACGCTGGAGGGAGGGCCGCTGGCGATGACCTTCGCGGCCAGCCATCCGGAGCGCACGAGCGAGCTCATCCTGTACGCCGCCTTCTCGCGCACCCGGTGGGCGCCCGACTACGACTGGGTGCCAGACGACGAGATACGGGCAGCGAACGTGGAGGCGGTCCTCGCACAGTGGGGCCAGGGCGCGATCGCGGCCGAACTTGCACCGAGCCGCTCGGGCGACCCCGCCTTCCTCGAGTGGGCGGGACGGATGGAGCGCTACTCCGCGAGCCCTGGCACGATCCGCCAGATCTTCGACTTCGTCGGAGAGACCGACGTCCGCCACGTGCTGCCCTCGATCCGGGTCCCCACGCTGATCATGCACCGGCGCGAGGACACCTTCCTCAAGGTCGAGCACTCGCGCTACCTGGCCGAGCGCATCTCGGGGGCGCGCTACGTGGAGCTCGAGGGATCGGACTCGCTCTTCTCGGTGGGCGACTCGGAGGCCGTCCTCGGGGAGATCGAGGAGCTCCTGACGGGCACGCGGCATGGGCGTGAGCCAGATCGCGTGCTGGCGACCGTCCTGTTCACCGACATCGTGGGCTCCACCGAGCGCGCCGCCGAGCTGGGCGACTCCCAATGGCGCTCGCTGCTCGAGCGCCACGACCTCGTGGTCAGGCGCGAGGTCGACCGCCACCGCGGCCGGTACGTGAAGTCGACCGGCGACGGCGCGCTCGCGACCTTCGACGGGCCGGCCCGTGCCGTGCGCGCCGCCGCATCGATCGCGGATGCGGTGGCGCGGCTCGGCCTGGAGATCCGCGCCGGATTGCACACGGGCGAGGTGGAGGTGATCGGGGACGACCTCGGCGGGCTAGCGGTGCACATCGGCGCCAGGGTGATGGCTCACGCGGAGCCGGGCGAGGTACTCGTGTCGAGCACCGTCAAGGACCTCGTGGTGGGCTCGGGGATCGGCTTCGAGGAGCGGGGCGCCCACGAGCTGAGGGGCATAGCGGGCGAGTGGCGCCTCTTCTCGGTGGCCTGACGGCGACCGCGGGGCCCGCACGCCACCGCTACCTTGGTGGACCTGAGGGGTTTCGGGCTGTCGACGATCCCCCGGGCCACCCCGCCTCGACCCATGCGCCGCGCTCTCGCCACCAAACTCCTCCTGCTTGCCGTGCTCGCTCCCGCCTCCGCGGATGGGGCCACGACCCACGTGGTGCGCGGAGCGGGGTTCGGGCACGGGGTGGGCATGAGCCAGTACGGGGCCTACGGCATGGCGCTCAAGGGGTTCGGCTTCGACCGGATCCTGGCGCACTACTACCGCGGCACGAAGCTCTCGCCCGCGCCCAGTCGTCCGATACGCGTGCTGCTGCAGGCAAGCGATCCCTTCGTGCGCTTCCGCGGCGCCATGCGCGCTCCCGGAGGCAGGAAGCTCAGCCGTGGGACCACCTACATCGCGCGGCGAGCGAGCGGCGGGCGCATCGCGCTCTCGAGCAGGAGCAAGCGGGTGGGCACCTTTCCGGCGCCGCTGCGGGTGGACAGTGGCGGCGCGCCGCTGCGGCTGCTCGGCCGCGCGATCAACGGCGTCACGAGCGGAACGTACCGCGGGGCGCTCGAGCTGCATCCGGGCGCGGCCGGCGGGGTGACCGCGGTGAACTCGCTGCCCCTCGACTCCTACGTGCAGGGCGTCGTGGCGGGAGAGATGCCCTCCTCATGGGACATCGCTGCGCTCCGCGCGCAGTCGGTGACAGCGCGGACCTATGCGATCGCCACCCGCAAGCCCAGCACGATCTTCGACCACTATCCCGATACCCGCTCGCAGGTCTACCGCGGTGTGCGAGGCGAGACCGCGCGCTCAAACGGGGCGGTGCGGGACACCGCCGGAAAGATCCTGACCTCCGGCGGGCAGCCGGCCGTGACCTATTACTTCTCGACCTCTGGCGGGCGGACCGAGAACGTGGAGTTCTCCGCCCTCGGCACAGAGCCCCGGGCGTGGCTCAAGAGCGTGGAGGACCCCTACGACGACATCTCGCCCAGGCACCGCTGGCGCTTCCGCTTCACGACGGCGCAGCTCAGCGCGCGCCTCGCCTCGCCCGGGCGCTTCCGCAAGGTGCGTGTGCTCAAGCGAGGCGTATCGCCGCGGATAGTGCGTGCGCGCGTCTACGGGTCGCGCGGGTCGCGGGTGCTCACCGGCGCCCAGATCCGAGCGCGACTCGGGCTCCATGACTCCTGGGCCTACTTCACCACGGTGACGACCTCGCAGGTGAAGCGCCGTCGCGCGTCGCTGTCGCGGGTCACGCCTTCTCGCTTCCCGGAGATCGACGGCGCCTTCCAGCCGGCTCCACGTTCGCGCCGTGTGCTGGTGGAGCGTCGCCGCCGCGGGCGCTGGGAGCGGGTCGGGGCGATCCGGACCTCGAAGCGCGGACGCTACCGGTCTTCGGTCTCGGTACCAGGCGTCTACCGCGTGCGCTCGGCCGGGGTGGCGGGGCCGGCGGTGCGGATCAGCGGCTGAAGCTCCGGCCCGTCCGCTAGCCCGCTATGGGGCAAAGCGCACGGTCATCACGTCCCCGTCGCGCATCTCGTACTCGCGGCCCTCCATCCGCAGCTTCGCGCGTTCGCGCGCTCCCGCGTAGCCGCCCGCCTCCACGAGATCCCTCCAGCTCACCACCTCGGCGGCCACGAAGCCGCGCTCGATGTCGGTGTGGATGCGCCCGGCAGCGCGCCGCGCGCGGGTCCCGCGGGACACGGCCCACGCGCGCCCCTCCTTTCCCTCCCCCGCTGTGAAGAAGGAGATCAGCCCGAGCAGCTCCCACGCCTCGCGGATCACCGTCGAGAGCCCCGACTCCTGGACGCCCATCTCCTCTCGCATCGTGACTGCGTCCCGGGCATCGAGCTCGGAGAGCTCGGCCTCGAGCCGCGCCGACACCGCGGTGGCCCGCGCGCCCGCCGTGTCCGCGTGCTCGCGCAGCGCCGCGGGCGGCTCGAGCGGATCGCCCTCTGCGACGTTTGCCAGGTAGAGCACGGGCTTTGCCGAGAGCGGCTGGAGGTTCTGCATCGCCATCGGCGCACCCGCCGGCGCCGGCAACGTTCGGGCCGGGCGGCCCTCGCCAAGCGCGCTCACGAGCTCGCGCAGCCAGGCCTCCTCGGCGAGCTTCTCCTTGTCATGGGACTTGGCCTCGCGCGCCACCCTGTCGAGCCGGCGCTCGGCCTGTTCGAGGTCGGCGAGGAGCAGCTCGGTCTCGATCGTCTCGATGTCCCCAAGGGGGTCAACGCGGCCCTCCGGGTGGACCACCTGGGCGTCATCGTGGGTGCGCACCACGTGGACCAGGGCGTCGGTCTCCCTGATGTTGGCGAGGAAGCGGTTGCCGAGCCCCTCGCCCCGGTGTGCCCCCCTGACCAGGCCGGCGATATCGTGGAACTCGATCGTCTCGTACACGGTCGGCGTCGCCCCGATCGTCTCCACCACTTGGTCGAGCCGCCCGTCGGGGACCGGCACCACGGCCACGTTTGGCTCGACGGTGGTGAACGGGTAGTTGGCGGCGTCCACGCCGGCCCTGGTGAGCGCGTTGAAGAGGGACGACTTGCCGGCGTTCGGCATCCCCACGATCCCGATCTTCAAGGCGCAAGCAGCTCCGCGATCGCCGTGCCGAACACCGCGCCGGCGGCGATGTCGGACGGGTAGTGCACCCCGGCGTAGGGACGCGAGAGGGCCATGGCCGTAGCGACGGCGTAGAGCGGCGCCGCGGGGAGCTCACGCGAGAGCACCCGTGCCGCCGCGAAGGACGTGGTGGAGTGAGCCGACGGGTAGGAGAGCCCGGTGATCGTGGACGACAGCGCCGGCAGCCCTCCAAGCACCGGACGGCGACGGCGCACCACGTGCTTGAGGGCGATGTTGGCGAGGTAGGCGCCGATCACGGTGCCCATGGACGCCCGGTAGAGGTCGCGGCGGGATGGGTCGAGCCCCCACCCGAGCAGGCTGAGCGCCAGCCACAGCCCGCCGTGCTCTCCCGAGCGGCTGAACGCGAGCACCACCCGTTCGAGCGCCGGCGGGTGCCCCCTGGCGCGCAGCAGCCGCAGGAGGGCCAGGTCGGCCGCGCGCAGCACGCGGGCCCTAGGAGGCTGGCCGCGAGCTCAGATAGGCCAGCCGGCGAGTGGCCGGCAGAGTCAAAACCCGACCTTCTGGTTCCCGCTCTCGCGCTGGACGTACACGACCTGGGACAGGTCGATCAACACCGACGAGTCCTCGGTCTCGAGCGTGTGCCAGCGCCCCGACTTGTCGTCCTCGAGCGCTCCCAAGAGCTTCTCGAGGGCCTCCGAGCCGGCCCTGATGGCCAGCATCTGTCCTCCTTGGAAGCCCACGTCGATCCGCTTCGAGTCTCCCATGGTGATGTCTAATGCCCTTCCGCAGGTTGAACGATCTCTGTCAGCACGCCGCCGGTGGACTTCGGGTGCACGAACGCCACGCGGCTGTCCTGGATACCGGTGCGGGGCTCCTCGTCTATCAGCCGCAGACCCTCCTCGCGCATGCGGTCGAGCACGCCCTCGATGTCATCGGTGCGGTAGGCCACGTGGTGCATCCCGGGCCCCTTGCGCTCGAGGAACTTGGCCACCCCGCTGTCCGGCTTGGTCGGGGTGAGCAGCTCCACATGGGCGGCTCCGATCTCGAGCAGCGCGGCTTCCACGCCGAACTCGTCGACCGTCTCGCGGTGCTGGACGCGCATGCCGAGATGGTCGCGGTAGATGGCGATGGAGTCGTCGAGGTTCTCGACGGCCACGCCTATGTGGTCGATCTCACCGAACATCGGCGCGGAGTCTAGAGGGTGGGCGGAGCGGCTAGGCGCCGCTCGGGTCGCGGGCCGGGCCGGCGGGCTCCGTGCCCTCCACCGCAGCGATCCGCGGCTTGCCCGTGCCCCCGGCGTTCAGCGGCTCGAGCCGGCTCGGCGAGGGCTGGACGCCCTCGTGCTCGGCAACGAGACGCTCGATGTCACCCCGTTCGAGGACCTCGCTGTTCAGCAGCGTCGCCGCGAACGCCTCGAGCAGCGAGCGGTGCCCGGAGACGAGCTTGAGGGCCCGGCGGTGGGCGTGGTCGGTGATGAACTGCTGCTCCTCGTCGATCCGGCGGCGGGTGGCGTCGGCCATCGAGTAGTCGGCCGCCGGCAGCTGCTTCGATTGCAGCTCGGTTCCCATGCCGTAGTCGGTGACCATCGAGCGGCTGATCTCGTGCACCTTCTTGAGATCGTCGGAGGCGCCAGTGGTGATCTGCCCGAAGACGAGGTGCTCGGTGACCCTTCCGCCGAGGAGCACCACCAGGTAGTCCAGCAGCTCCTCCTTGGTCTTCAGGTAGCGGTCCTCCTCGGGAAGGTTGAGCGTGTAGCCGAGGGCCCGGCCACGGGGGATGATCGAGATGCGGTGCACCTTCTCGACAGAGGGCAGCAGCTCCGAGCAGAGCGCGTGCCCCGCCTCGTGGTAGGCCACGAGGCGCTTCTCGTGATCGGTGATCACGCGGCGCGACTGCATGCCCGCCACGACGCGCTCGAGCGCCGCCTGGAAGTCTTGGGTGAGGAGCACGTCGCGTCGCTCCCGGCCGGCGAAGATGGCCGCCTCGTTGCACAGGTTGGCGAGGTCTGCGCCCGTCAGCCCGCTGGTCTGGCGGGAGATCAGCCCGAGGTCGACGTCGTCCCTGAGCGGCTTGTGCCTCGTATGCACGCGCAGGATCTGCTGGCGGCCCTTGAGATCGGGAGGGCTGACGAAGATCTGCCGGTCGAAGCGGCCGGGGCGCAGCAGCGCGGGGTCGAGCTTGTCGAGCAGGTTTGAAGCCGCGATCACCACCAGGTCGTCTCCGCCGCCGAAGCCGTCGAGCTCGACCAGCAACTGGTTCAGCGTCTGGTCCTTCTCGCCGGACACGTCGTTTCCGCGCGTGGCACCGACGGCGTCGAGCTCGTCGATGAACACGATGGCCGGCGCCTGCTTGCGCGCGATGCGAAATAGTCGGCGGATCCTGGCCGCTCCGAGGCCCGCGAACATCTCCACGAACGAGGACGCCGACTGTGCGAAGAACTGGGCGTTCGACTCGTGCGCCACCGCCTTGGCCAGCAGCGTCTTGCCGGTGCCGGGCGGGCCGTGCAGGAGGATGCCCTTCGGGACCTTTGCCCCGAGCTTCTTGAACCGCTTGGGATCGCGCAGGAACTCCACGACCTCCCGCAGCTCGTCCTTTGCCTCCTCGACGCCCGCAACGTCGTCCCAGGAGATCGAGTCCGATGACTGCGGCTTGATCTCCTGCGGTTTCGTGCGCGGCATGAAGCGCAGCATGTAGACGAGCACGACCGCGATCAGGGCCATGAAGATGATGGGCAGCCAGATGACCGCCCAGTCCTCGAAGGCCTGGTACGAGAGGGCGATGGGAGCGCTCATGTCCTCTCCTTGTCGGCGGGGTCGGGACTCGGCATTAGAGCTGACCGGGGCTCCCGCCCCCGTCGGCGGTCACGGGTGGACGTAGGGCCAGCGGTGACGGGGTCAACGGCCCCCGCCTGGGTGCTCGCGTTCCGGGACCCTACGCGGGCGACGAGTCGAGCGGAGCGGCACCCTCGACCCGCAGAATCTCCGCGAGCGCGGCCCGCCCCACCTGAAGCTGCTGCTCGGTCGGCTCCCGCGTGCCCACCACGCGCTGGATCTCATAGCCAGGCTTTCTCAGCCATCGCGACATGCGCGTGCCCTCGTGGCGCTCGGACCACGCGAAGACCTCCACCGCCACCGCCGCGCTGCCGAGCGCCACGATCGCCTCGGCGGCGGGGCCGCGCAGCCCGGCGCGGCGGGCTGCGGCGTTGCCCACCGCGGCCGCGCCCAGCATCGGCGCCACCAGGTTGGAGCCGCAGCGGTCGTGCTCCTTGTCGGCCTCCGCGGCATCGCCCTCCTGCTCGTAGGCGGCGATGGCCTTGTGCTCGACGCCGTGGTAGGCGGCGAGGTCCCCGGAGCGCAGGGCCAGCACAGCCGGCACGAGGCTCACCACCCCCACGGCGCCCTCGCGCACGACGGTGCGCGAGCCGGTCGAGCGGATGGCCTGGCCCAGCAGCGCCGCGCCCGCCATCGCGCCGAGGGTGCCCATGTCCTGCATCGGCAGCCGGGCCGCGGGAAGGTGTCGCTTGACGATCGGGATGACCGCCATCGCCTCGGCCAGCTTGGCCACGCCGCGCAGGCCCGGAATGGACTCGGTGGCATGGGCGCCGAGGGACGGCTTGCGCCCGCTCGCCACCTCCACCTCTCCCTCGCGGTTGCGCACCGCGGCGGCCCAGTGGGTGGGTCCGTGCACGAGCAGGCCGTTTCGCAGCGCCATGCCGCCCAGGCGCAGCTTCTCCGGCGGCGCCTCCGGCTCGCCCACGATCGGGGGCACCTTGCTCATCCCAGCGTCTCCTGCACGAGGTGGGCGTAAAAGCGCGCCGCCAGTCCGAGATCCTCGACCGGGACGCGCTCGTTGGCTCCGTGCACGAGAGGAGCGGCCTCGAAGAGGTTCATCGCCCGCTGGGGAAAGAACCCGTAGGCCACGCAGTCGGGGAACGCCTCCCTGAACCAGCGCGAGTCGCTGAACCCCGGCAGAACCACGGGGGTGATGTCAGCGCCCGGGTCCTCACGCGCCACGAACGCGCGGATCGACTCCATCAGCGGCGTGTCTATCGGGGAGCGGTTGCCGACCACGGTCTCGTCGAAGTCTACGTCGAGCCCGCGGTCTCCCACGACGGAGCGGATGCGCTCGAGCGCGTGCTCCTCGCCCAGCCCCGGGGGCACGCGGCAGTCCACCTTCAGCCGGGCCTGGGAGGGGATGACGTTGATCTTCTCCGAGGCGCGGATCATCGTTGGCGTGAGCGTGACGCCCAGCATCGGCTCGAGCAGCACAGCGATCTCCGGGCTCTCGGCCTCCACCTGGGTCATGGCGGCCCCGAGGTCGGCCGAGTCGACCCCGATCGCCTCGAGGAAGGCGTCCGGCTCCGGCGAGTGCTCGGGCTTCACGCGCCCGCCCGCGAGGGCCTCGAGCACCGGCGCCATCTTCGTGAGGGCGTTGTCGCCGATCCGGGGGATCGAGGCATGGCCCGCCCTGCCCTCGGTTGTGAGCGTAAAGCGGAAGACGCCCTTCTCGGCCACGCACACGCCGTAGAGCCGGCGGTCGGCGTACTCGAACACCTCGCCGGCGCCCTCGTTGATCACGATGTCGGCCCGCACCTTGTCCGCGTGCTGCTCGCACAGCCACCTGGCGCCGTGCTCGGCGCCTGCCTCCTCGTCGGCGGTCAGGACCAGCTTGAGCTCGCCCGCCCGGGGGCGCCAGCCCCCCTCGGCGAGCGTGAGCGCCACCGCCACCTCGGCCGCTACCTGGCTTTTCATGTCGAGCGCTCCCCGACCCCAGACGCAGCCGTCCCAGGCCATGCCAGACCACGGGTCGAAGGGCTCCCACTCCGCGGGGTCGGCAAGCACGGTGTCCACGTGGCCGAGCAGGCAGAGCACCGGCCCCTCCGAGCCGCTCGGCAGGCGCGCCACGAGGTTGGGGCGCCCCTCGACCGAGCACAACAGCTCGACCTCGAAGCCGGCGCGCTCGAGCAGGCCCTTCAGGTACTCCTGGCATGCCTGCTCGTTGCCCGGCGGATTGACCGTGTTGAAGCGGATGAGGCGCCGGAGCAGTTGCGTCGTGCGGTGCTCCAGGCGGCCGGGATCGAGCATGGAGGCCGAGTATAGGAGTGCCCGAGCGGCGCCCGGCCGGCGGACCAGTCAGGGACGCCTGGTCCCTTACGGCCAGGACCAGGCGAGGCAGGCGCGGCCAGGACCGTAGTGGTGCAGGGGGCAGAGCGCCACGGAATTCTCTGCGCGGGACCCCGAGTGAGCAGTTGGCGGTCCCAGAGCCCCCTCAAAGGTTCACTCGG
>JAUJNT010000002.1:0-30929 GCA_030448005.1 Thermoleophilaceae bacterium | reverse complement strand
TTGGCGGTCCCAGAGCCCCCTCAAAGGTTCACTCGGGGCGGCTCCGGGGCGCGAGCCCCCGGTCCTATCCGGCGGGAACATCCGGCGGCTCCTCGGAATTAGGTCGGGAACATCCGGCGGCTCCTCCAGACCCAGCGCAGGTCCCCCCGCGCCCGCAGCCGCCCGCGCGCCAGCAACAGGCGCGGATCCTGGCGGTTGGCCACCACGTCCACGAAGTCCTCGAGCGTCGAGCGCAACGTGAGCCGCGGCGCCTCGGCGCGGCCGCGCGCCGCCCGGGTGGAGCCGTTTGCCACCACCACGTGCCAGGGCTCGGCATCCTTGAACTCCCACTGGATGGACCCGGGCGCGGCGGCGGCGGCGCTGTCGAGCCCTGCGGCCACGGAGTCGAAGAGAAGGCTCAAATCCTCGGCGCCGCGGGAGGGCGGGCCCGTCTTCTCCCCGATGTAGCCGGCCTTCAGCAGCCGCTTCGTGCGCTCGGCGCGCTCCTTCGGCGTTCCCTCGACCGGGAAGGCCGGCGGCCCCGGGAGGTCGTCCAGGGGCATGCCCGCGGAGCGCAGCTTGGACATGAGGGAGACCACGCCGGCTTCGGCCAGCTCCTCGAAGGTCGAGCCGAAGACGCTGATGTAGCGCTCGTCCCAGTCGGGGGGCACGATCACGGCCACGGTGGCAGGGAGGATCTCCCGCAACAGGTCGGAGACCGCGCGGGGCACCTCCGGGTCCATCTGGCGCAGGTCGGAGAGGAGCTTCACGCCGAAGCCGATGTGGCGCTGCTCGTCAGCCGCAACGTTCTCCATCCCCGCCCGGAAGGCCGGCAGCAGGTCGCGCTCAGAGAGGTAGCTGGTGATGAAGTGCTGGCCGGTCTGTGCCAGCGTGGCCTCGATCACCACGTGGTAGAGCGTCACGGCGGCCGCCAACTGCGGGATCGAGGGATCGCGGCGCAGCTCGGCGCACATCGTCTCGAGGCGGTGGAACACCTCCCGGAAGCCCCAGTTGAGATTGGGTTCGATCGCGCTCAGCCCCTCGGCCACGCTGGGGCCGCCGATGCCCACGACCTCCTTCATGAAGCGGTTGAAGAAGACGGCGTGCCGCGCCTCGTCCACCTGCTGGGTGGCGAGGAAGTACTTCTGCTCCTCGAGCGGGGCCGCGTCGATGTAGGGAGAGAGACCGTCCGCCACGGCATCCTCGCCCCAGAAGAAGAGCGAGTAGTTCCAGATCGCCGCCTCGCGCTCGAAGTCGGTGAGCTCCGACTGCCACTGCCTCGCATCGGCCGAGAAGTCGAGCTCGGTGGCCCGCCAGTTGCCGCGTTCCCAGCGGGAGTAGAGGTCCTCGTAGGAGATGCTGTCCAATGGGCCCTGCCGCGCGACGGGCGTGATCATGCCTCGCTGTCTCCCCCGGTCACTTTGGTACCTTGCACCGAATGGCACGAATGTACCAGAAGGGGGAGCAGCGTCGGGCGCATATCCTGCGTGCCACCCTGCGCCTGATCGGAGCGCGCGGGGCCGACGCCGTCACCCACCGCGCGGTGGCAGAGGAGGCCTGCGTGCCGCTGGCCGCTACCACCTACTACTTCGCCTCGAAGGAGCAGCTGCTCGAGCAGACGCTGCTCCTGGCCGCGCGGGAGGAGACCGAGCGCCTCGAGCGCCTCGTGGGCGAGCTCGCGCCCCTGTCGCTAGGCCCGTGCGAGTGGGCGGCGGCGGTTGCCGCGCAGCTCTCCACCGACCTCGAGGCGGAGCCCGCCAAGCACGTCGCACTCTTCGAGCTGGCCCTCGAGGCCACCCGCACCGCCGTCCTTAAGGAGGAGGTGCGCGAGTGGCAGGCCGCCCATCTGCGCCTGGCGGAGCTCGGCTGCCGTGCGGTGGGCTCTTCGGACCCGCAGCTCGACGCGCGCGTGGTGGTGGCCGCCCTCACGGGGTTGATGCTCGAGCAGCTCTCGAGCGGAGAGAGCAACTTCGGCGAGGCGGTCATGCGGCCCGCCCTAGAACGCCTGTTCACCCAGCTCGCCCGTGAGAGCGAGACCACGGTAGAGCCGGCCGCCGCCAGGATCGCCTGAGTGGAGCAGCTCTTCGAGGAGGACCGGCCGCCTCCGCGCAAGACGCGCGTGCCCGCCTCGGACCAGCCTCTGGCGGCGCGCATGCGCCCGGCGGCGCTCGAGGAGTTCGTGGGCCAGGAGCACCTGCTCGAACAGGGGTCGGCGCTTCGCAAGGCGCTGGAGGAGGGGCGCCCGCACTCGATGGTGCTTTACGGGCCGCCCGGCACCGGCAAGACCACCCTCGCCCGCTTGATCGCCGTGACCTCCCGCGCGGCGTTCGAGGAGCTCTCCGCGGTGCAGGCCGGGCGCCAGGAGGTGCGCGACGTGCTCGAGCGCGCAGAGCACCGCCGGAGCGAGAACGGCGAGGGCACGGTGCTGTTCCTCGATGAGATCCACCGCTTCAACAAGGCACAGCAGGACACGCTGCTGCCCGCCGTCGAGGAGGGGCTCCTGACCCTCGTGGGCGCCACGACCGAGAACCCGTACTTCGAGGTCAACTCGGCGCTGCTCTCACGCTGCCGCGTCTACGAGCTGCATCCGCTCGGCGAGGAGGAGGTGGCCGAGCTGCTGCGACGCGCGCTCGGCTCCGACCGCGGCATCGACCGGCCGCCCACCGTAGAGCCGGGCGTGCTCGAGTTCCTTGCCGCACGCGCGGGGGGCGATGCCAGGACCGCCCTGGCCGCGCTCGAGCTGGCGTGCGAGACCGTCGACGAGGAGCCGGTGACCATCCGCCATGCCGAGGACGCGCTGCAGCGCCGGGCGGTGCTCTACGACAAGGGCGGAGACCGGCACTACGACATGATCTCGGCGTGGATCAAGGCCACCCGGGGCTCCGACCCGGACGCCTCCCTGCTCTATCTCGCCGCGATGCTCGAAGGCGGTGAGGATCCGCGCTTCATCGTGCGCCGGATGGTGATCCTCGCCAGCGAGGACATCGGCAATGCCGACCCCCAGGCGCTCGGGGTGGCCGTGGCCGCCGCCTATGCGGTGGAGCACGTGGGCATGCCCGAATGCGCGCTCAACCTCTCCCAGGCCACGATCTACCTGTCGCTCGCGCCGAAGTCGAACGCATCGACCACGGCGATCGCGGGCGCGCGCGCATGGGTGAGGGAGCACGGCGCCCCGCTACCGCCGCCGCACCTGCGCGACGCCCACTACGCGGGCGCGAAGAAGCTTGGCCGCGGACAGGGCTACGACTATCCCCACGCACACCGGGAGGGTGTAGCGGAGCAGGAGCTGATGCCCCCCGAGGCCGAAGGGGAGCGGTTCCTCGAGCTCTCCGAGCACGGGGCCGAGCGGGAGCTTCGCGAACGGCTCGAGCGGATCCGGCGCACCAGGGGTAGTTGACTAGCCTTCCCCGCATGGAAGTCTCCTCTCCCCTGACACTGCCGGCGCTCGAGTCCTTCAGCCCCTTTGACGGCAAGCGGCTCGGCTCAGTGCCCACGCTCGCACCCGAGCAGGTGCAGGCGGTCGTCGACGATGTGGCCGAGGTGCAGCCCTACTGGGCCGCCCTCGAGCTGCCCGAGCGCGGCCGCTACATGCGCCGCGCGGCCCAGGTGGTCGTCGACTCGCTCGAGGTGCTCACCACGCTCCTCACACGCGAGCAGGGCAAGCCCCGCAACGAGTCCTACGTGATGGAGCTGCTGCCGACGATCGACGCGCTGCACTGGATGGCCGCGGCGGGCCCGGAGACCCTCGCCGACGAGCGCGTCCCCATGCCGATCTTCCTCAAGCAGAAGAGCACGAAGTTCACCTACGAGCCGCTCGGGGTGGTCGGCGTCATCGCCCCCTGGAACTATCCGTGGTCGATCCCGTTCACCGAGGTGGCGATGGCCCTCATGTGCGGCAACGGCGTGGTGCTCAAGCCGGCATCGCTCACGCCCCTGATCGGGCAGCGCATCCAGGAAGTGTTCGAGCGGGCCGGGCTGCCGGAGGGCCTCGTGCGCACGGTGCACGGGGGCGGCGCGGTAGGCCAGGCGCTCGTTGAGTCGAGCGCCTCCAAGATCTTCTTCACCGGCTCCGTCGAGGTGGGCCGCCGGGTGGGTACGGCGTGCGCGGAGCGGATGAAGGGCTCCGTGCTCGAGCTCGGGGGCAAGGACCCGATGCTGGTCTTGTCCGATGCCAACCTCCCGAACGCCGTCTCGGGCGCGCTGTGGGGCGGCTTTGCCAACGCCGGTCAGACGTGCTCGGGAATCGAGCGCGTCTACGTGATGCGCGACGTGGTGGAGCGCTTCACCGAAGAGCTCGTCCGCGGCGCCGGGGCACTGCGGGTGGGCGACCCGCTCGCCCCCGACACGGAGATCGGCCCGATGGTCTCCCGCGAGCAGTTCGAGCTGGTGTGCGAGCTCGTTGACGACGCCGTCTCAAGCGGTGCCGAGCTGCGCTGCGGAGGCCCGGTTGGCGGTCACGACGCGGATCTCTTCGCGCCCGCCGTGCTCACCGGCGTGACCCACGACATGCGGATCATGCGCGAGGAGATCTTTGGCCCGGTGCTTCCGGTGATCACCGTGAATTCGGAGGACGAGGCGATCGCGCTCGCCAACGACTCCGAGTTCGGGCTCGGCGCGTCGGTGTGGACGCTCGACCGTGCCCGCGGGGACAGGATCGCCCGGCGGCTCGAGGCAGGGATGGTGTGGGTCAACGACCACATGTTCAGCCACGGCGCCTGCTCCTGCTCGTGGGGCGGCGTGAAGGACTCGGGGCTCGGGCGCTCCCACTCCAAGTTCGGCCTGTACGAGTGCGTCAACGTGAAGCTCGTCTCCTGGGAGCCCTCGCGGATGCGCAACTTCTGGTGGCACCCCTACGACCGCTCGCTCGGCAAGGCCATGCACGAGGCGGCGCACCTGCTGTACGGGCGCGACTCGCAGAGGCTGGCAGCGCTCAGGAGGGGCGCCCCGTCGCTGGCGCGGCTGGGACGCAAGGCGCTCCGCGGCGCCTTCAGCAGGTGAGCACAGGGGGAAGGACAGCGGTGCGCTCGCCCGATCCCGGGACGGGCGCCGCCCCTGCCGGGGACCTGGCGGCGGAGGTTGCGCGGGCGCGCTGGTACCACGGCATGACCCTGCCCGGCGGCGTCGTGACCCCCGGGGACTACGACCTGGAGGACACGGCCCGGCGGATACCGCTGCCGGACTCGCTGGCGGGCAAGCGTTGCCTCGACGTGGGCACCCGCGACGGCTTCTGGGCGTTTGAGATGGAGCGCCGCGGTGCGGCGGAGGTGGTGGGCATCGATGTGGAGGACCCAGGCCTCCTGGACTTCCCGCTTCCCCGGCCGGCCATCGAGGGCGAGAGCAGGGAGAACCTCGACCGGCGCAACCTGGCCTTCGCGGTGGCCCACCGCGCGCTCGGATCGAGGGTGGAGCGCCGGCTGATCTCGGTGTACGACATCACACCCGAGGAGGTCGGCGAGTTCGACTTCGCCTTCATCGGCACGATCCTCCTGCACCTCCGCAATCCGGTGGACGCCCTGGCGGCGGTGCGCGGCGTGCTGCGCCGGGACGGCCGCCTGATGAGCAACGACGGGATCTCCGTGCCGCTTACGCTGCTTCGAAGGGGGGAGCCGGCGGCCGAGGTGGTGATGCAGCCCGGGCGACCGTTCTGGTACCTGCCCAACCTGGCCGGGCGCAGGCGGATGGTGGAAGCGGCCGGTTTCCAGGTGGAGTGTGCCGGCGGGCCCTACCTCATGCGCTACGGCGCCGGCTGGCAGCATCCCGCGGCCAGGGTGACCCCCCGGCAGCCCGGGATCATGCTCCAGCGCCTCGTGCTGCGCCGCGGCGCCCCCCACAGCTGGGTGATCGCGCACCCGCACCCGCAGGCGCCGTGATGGAGGCGAGCACACCGGCGTGGAACTTCCTGCTGAACCCCCCGGGTGTCGAGCGCGCGTACCTGGAGGCGCTGCAGCGCCACTTCGCCGGCTGGGGGGGTCATGCCGAGTTCGTATGGTGGTTCAGGCGTCCCGTGGGCGCCCCAGCGGCGGACCTGCTGGTGCTCACCACCGGCGGCGACACGCTCGTGGCCGGCGCCGCGGTGACCTACCGCCGCCTTGGCGTCGGAAGCGAGCGCCAGGAGCTCGCGGGCATCGTGACCGGGGCGTGGACCGCTCCCCAGTATCGCCGGCGCGGCTGCTTCTCAGAGCTGATCGAGCGCGCCCGCCGCGTGGCCGGTGGCCGCGGGGCGACGCTGCTGCTGGCCTTCTGCTCCGCAGAGCAGCCGGCGCGAGCTCCGCTGGCCAAGGCCAGCTTCGCGGAGGCCGAGGGATGGCACATTCCAGGTGGCGGGGGCGAGACGCCGCCTGACCGGCGCGCCCGGCGTCCGAGCAACGCGGATCTGCATCGCTGGTTTCACGAGAACCGCGTGGGCGCGGGGGTCGACTATCCGACGGTGGAGATCTTCGCGGAGCAGGCCCTCCTCAACCACCCCTTGACACGCGTGGCTGAGGCTCCGGGCGGGCTCTGGGGAGTCCTCGCGGCTGCGCGGTCGGGCGGGGGTACCCAGGCCGTGATCGCGGAGGAGCTGATGCCCGATCCGATGGCGGTGGCGGCCGCGCTGGGCGTCTGGAGGCTGCCCGCGTACACCACGGATCCCGTCGTGGCGGCCAAGGTGCCGTGCACTCGGAGCTACGTCTTCGGCATTACCGTGGGCGAGGAGACCCCTCCACCTCCGTGGCCCGCGCGCTGGGCGCTACACATGATGGACCGCGCCTAGACCCCCAGCTCCTCCGAAGCCATCCGGGCACCCTCGAGCCGCGCGGAGATCTTCTGCATCGCCACGTCACGGGCGAAGTCCGGGGAGCCGTGGGCCGGCTTCTCGTCCCGGCTGAACGGTGAGAAGCCGCAGTCATCGGTGGCTCCCAGGCGCTCGACCGGGATGTACTTGGCGGCCGTGAGAAGGCGGTCCTTGACCTCCTCGGCGGTCTCCACCTCGGGCGTCAACGGGTTGACCACCCCGATGAAGCAGACCTGGGGGACGCCGTTTGCGTCCTCGCGGCTGTTCTCGCCCACCAGCCGGTAAACGGTCTCCTTGTCGTCCTCGCTGGCGCACTGGATCAGGAAGTACCCGGCGTTCAGCTGGAACATCTTGGTCAGCAGCTTCTCGTAGGGGACCTCCTTGCTGTGCACGGAGTCCATGTCGCCGCCGGGGCAGGTGTGGATGCCGATGTTCCTGCGCTCCTCGGCCGAGAAGCGGTCGAGCACCCGGTTGTTCAGGTCGATGAACTCCTGGAGCATGTCCTTGCCCGTCCAGGGGTTGCGCGAGTCGTTCTTGTTGGCAAGCCGCCCCTCGGTGAAGTCGATCGACACGCGCTCCGCGCCGGCGCCGAAGGCCTGGCGGATGTCCCTCTCGACCTGGTCGACCACGTCGTCGAGGAACTGCTCGCGCGGATAGCCCTCGATCTCCTCCTCGAGCGGGTAGAGCAGCATCATCATCGACGCCGAGATCACCGCCTGCTTGACGGGATGGGAGGCGATCGCCTTGTTCTTCTCGACGAACTCGGAGGCGAATGTCTTGTACCTGAACGGCCCGCCGGTCAGGCGCGGCAGCTGCCGGTGGTGGCCGTCGTCGAAGATCGCGAAGAACTGCCCGTCGCCCGCCAGGTTGTCGGCCAGGCCCGTACCCGCCAGGGTGTCCGTGATCGGATAGGTGGCAAAGCTCGACTCCCGCTGCTCGCCGTCGGTGACGTAGGTCTCACCGGTGGCCTCGAGGCGCTTGATCGAGTCCTCGGCCGCCTTGTCCTGCTCGGCCTGGAGCTCCTCGAAGGTGATGTTCCCCTGGTCGTACTGCTCATAGGCCTCCTGGAGCTTCATCGGCCTCGGTAGGGATCCAACGACCTCGGTCGGAATCGGCATGTGTGGCTCTCCTCGGTTGGGCTTGTCGGCGATCGACCGCACCCGTGAGCGCCGGCGCGTGCTCGCGCAGCCGGGACAGGGCGGCCGTCTCTCCCGGCCGGACGCTATGGAGCCGGCGGGAGGCTGTCAAGGGACGCCTGGCGCCGATGTGGCGCCTTCGGGACCGCCGGCGGCTATGCCGCCCGTGCCGCCGGGACCAGCCGCAGGCGGTCCGGCAGGAAGGGCACGATCACGCGCTTCACGTACTCGGCGCCCCCGGCCACGACGGCCTTGCGGACCGCCGCGGGGGGCAGCGGCGCAAAGCCGTACTCGTCGCGAAGGCGGTCGGGGAGCAGGGCGATGGTGATGAAGTTGACGGTCTCGAGCAGCGGGCGCGCCGACCACGGCACGGGTGGCTCGAGCACGATCCTCCGCGCTCGCCGCCGCGCCCAATCGGTCACGTGAAGCGCGTCCCCCTCGAGCATCTCGCGCCGGTAGTCGTGGAGGTCGGCCAGCGTGTCCGGCATGTCCCGGCGCGACAGGCCGAACAGCTCGCCCACCACCTTGTAGTCCTCCCAGTAGGCCGCCTCCTGCGCGCGCGACATGGAGTTGACGTACTTGCGGTAGACCACGATGCCGCTGTCCACGAGGGAGAAGAGCACCCAGAGCAGCAGGTCCGGCTGGTCCGCGCTGTAGGGAGTTCCCGCCGGGTAGCGCCCCACGGGCTCGTCGAGCGTGCCCCTGACCCTGCGGTGCATCGCCCGCACCCTCCTCGTCACACGGTCCGCCTCCTCGCGGGAGCCGAAGCCGATCGTGCTCATCACCTGGGCCGTGCGCGCCAGGCGGTCGTACGGCTCGTCCATGGCCGACGAGTGCGCCAGCAGGCCCTTCACGGCGAGGGGGTGGGTTGCCTGCATCAGGAGGGCACGTGGCCCGGACAGTGCGATGGCGCGCTCCCGGTGGACGATCCGGAGCATCGAGTGGTCTGTGAAGTAGCCCTCCATCTCCACTGAGGTTAGGGGGCCTAGAATCCGTGGGACCATGCCTGCCCAGGCCTACGCGGGAAAGGAATGCGTCTGCCAGCTACGTCGCGGCATCTGCGACCAGAGCTGCGTGCAGGGCATGCTCGACACCCCGTTCTACATCGCATGCCTGAAGCTCGAGGGTCGGCGGTGCCTCGTGGTGGGCGGCGGAGACATAGGGCTCGAGAAGGTCGAGGGACTGCTGGCATGCAACGGGGAGGTCACGCTCGTGGCGCCGGATGCCATCGAGCCGCTCCGCGAGCTGGCCGCCGAGGGCTCGATCCGGTGGGAGCGGCGCGCATACGAGCCGGGAGACCTCGAGGGCACCTTCATGGTGATCGCGGCGACGAATGACACCGACGTGAACATCGGCGTGTACGAGGACGCCGAGCGGCGCGCGATGCTCGTGAACGTGGTGGACGTGCCCCCGCTGTGCAACTTCATCCTCCCCGCGATCATCCGCACCGGCCCGCTGGCGATCGCGATCTCGACCGCCGGCGCGAGCCCGGCGCTGGCAAAGCGCATCCGCAACCAGATCGCCGAGGAGTACGGCGAGCCCTACGCCCGGCTGGCGATCATGCTGAACGAGGTGCGCGGATGGGCGAAGGGAGCGCTTCCGACCTACGCGGACCGCAAGGAGTTCTTCGAGTCGATCGTGAACGGCAACCCCGACCCGGTCGAGCTGCTGCGCCAGGGCGACGAGGCGTCGGTTCGCGACCTGATCGAAGCCGCGCAGCGAAGCGCCGGCGGAGCGATCGCCTAGCGTGCGTCGGGGAAGTAATCAAGGCTTCCGGGCGAGCCCCTTGTCCACGATTTGCTCGAGGGCGGCCTTCGACTTGCGCAGCTGCCCCGCGCCCATCCCTTCCACCACCTCATGGTTGATCCCGATCGCCCGCGCCATGAGCGCAGTCGATCCTACCAGCGGCCCGTCCGACGCCCGGACCGGGGAACCGGCGCTCACTCCCGCACTCTCGTGCTACGCGCCATGGCAATCTCCGTCAGGCAGCCGAGAAACCGAACCGCCGAGGTCGTCGCTGCCGGCAGGCCGCGGGGTGTCTCTGACGGTAAACCGGCGTCCGGTGGTGGACATCGTGCCCCATCCGGCGCGCGGAGCCCGCCGTCGCGCGAGCTCCGCGAGCTCGTGAGACCAGCGCCGACGCCGGCTTGCTCGATGACCTCGCCGACGTGCGCGAGGCCACGCCCAGATCGCGCCGACCGTCGCCGCCACGCGGTGTTCGTGGCGCGGGAGAGCGTTCTCCGCGGGCGAGCTTCGACGAGATCGCCGTCTCGGTCGTGACCCATCGAGCTCGACGCAACCGCGTACGTGCGAGCCCGCATCGCCCACGAGCCAGCCACCTGAGCGCGTGTCCGCTCGACCTATCGGCGCTGCCCATCGACGACGCAACCGCCACGCGCTTCGCCCGCATCGACCGCGCAGCGAGAGCACGGCGCCGCTGCGACGTCACCCACCTGGATCGCCGCGACGCGCTTCGACCCGACACCCGCCGTGGTCACCCGGGACGAGGACTTCACCGCCTTCGCGGCCGTCGAGGTGCTGAGGGTCTGACGCGATGAGCGAGCTTTCGCACCTCGACGAGTCCGGCCGCGCCAGGATGGTCGATGTGGGCGCCAAGGAGGCCACCGATCGCCGCGCGGTGGCGCGGGCGTGGTCCGGATGGAGCCCGCAACCGCCGCGATCGTCGAGCGCGGTGACGCTCCCAAGGGGGACGTGGCGGGCGTCGCGCGGATCGCCGGTATCCAGGCCGGCAAGCGCACCGCCGAGCTGATCCCGCTCTGTCACCCGCTGCCGCTCTCGTTCGTGGACGTGCGGGTCGAAGTCGACGCCACGGCGGGCGAGGTGGCGATCACGGCCGAGGCGCGCACGAGCGGGCAGACCGGGGTCGAGATGGAGGCGATGACGGCGTGCGCGGTGGCGGCGCTCACCGTCTACGACATGGTGAAGGGCAGTCGAGCGCGGCGTCGAGGTCGGACCCGTCGTCCTCGTGGAGAAGACCGGCGGGCGCAACGACTGGAGCCGCACCGCCACGTGAAGGCCGCCGTGCTCACGATCTCGACCTCGCTCGCGGGCGGCGAGGGCGAGGACCTCTCGGGCCCCGCACTCGTCGAGCTGTGCGAGGCGGCCGGGCTCGATACCGCGCACGAGCTGGTGGCGGACGACCGCGACCAGATCGCGGCGGCGCTGCGCCGGCTCGCCGACGAGGAGGACAAGCGCTTCGTGTTCACCACGGGGGGCACCGGCATGACGGCGGACGACGTGACCCCCGAGGCCACCCTCGATGCGATCGAGCGGGAGGCGCCCGGGTATGCGGAGACGATCCGCGCCGAGTCGCGTCGCTACACGCCGCTCGGCATCCTCGCCCGCGGAGTGGCGGGCATCCGCGGACGCACCCTTATCGTGAACCTGCCGGGCAACCCGAAGGCGATCGGGCAGTCCTGGCCGGTGGTGGAGCCGACGCTGCGCCACGCGGCGGAGACGCTCGAGCGCGGGCCCTGAAGCGGGCTTCCTATGACATGTAAAGGCGTTATGTCGGGCACCCCGACGGGTAGGTCACCGGTGACAGCGCTTCGCGCAAGGAAGCTGGAGCGAACGTTCCAACTTACCTAGGAGGTTCTCGTCATGCTGCTCGACGCATGCAGTAGACCCCTGTCGCGCCATGTACGCCTTACCGGTCTCGCGCTCCTCGCCTGTGCTGCCCTTTTCGCCGCTAGCGCGGTTTTCGTCGAGCGTGCAGAGGCGGCCGAGGTGAAGTTCGGAATAGTCACGGGCACGATCTACTTCAGCAAGGGGGAGACCGCATCCATGACCGAAGGCGGTCCCGGCGCCATCGCCCTCTGCAATGCCGTCGTGCCCGGTCCGGCCAAGTTCGCGTGTGGTGCCGCGGTCGCCTGGACGATCCAGGCCAACCGGGCAAGGAATCGCGATATGTGCCTGAAGGTTAAGTTCACGCAGGCGCCGCCACCCGCGTTCCAACACTGGCCCGACATCTACGGCGGCGGGTACTGCAACTGAAAGCACGTATTTGAGAGTCTCAGGACGACCGCTTAATTGGAATGCCGCCCATTTGGGCGGCATTCCGGTGTATTGGGTCAGGGTTCCGCCCGGTCGCTGGAGATGAATCCTCGGAAGCTCGTCATGGTGACCCACGCAGGCAGGCAGCGTGCCCCGACCGATAGCTTGCCCCCTCCATGGCGGCCGCTGCGATCGAGCTCGAGCGCCTGGAGCGGCGCTACGGAGAACGAGTGGCCCTCAGAGGCGTCAGCGTGCGGGTCGAGGTGGGCCAGACACTCGTGGTCCTCGGCGCGAACGGCGCGGGCAAGACCACCCTCCTGCGCGTACTCGCCACCCTCCTGCGTCCCCACGGGGGGGCCTGCCGCGTGCTCGGCCACGACCTGCCGGCCGCGGCCTGGGAGGTGCGCGGGCTGATCGGCTACCTCGGCCATGACCCGCTCCTCTACCGCGACCTGACCGGCCGCGAGAACCTCGGCTACCACGCCAGGCTGCGCGGCGTGGCGCCCGGGCGCGTTGGCGAGCAACTCAAGGCAGTGGGCATGGAGCGGCGCGCCGACGAGCCCGTGCGAGAGCTCTCGAAGGGAATGGTGCAGCGCCTCGCGGTGGCGCGGGCGACGCTTCACGACCCAGCTCTCCTTCTGCTCGACGAGCCGCGCGCGAACCTCGACCCGGGAGCCGCGGAGCAGCTCGAGCCGCTGATCGGGCGAGGCAGCGGGAGGACGCGGGTGATGGTCACCCACGACGTGGAGGGCGGGCTGACGGAGGCGGATCTCGCGCTCGGGCTGCGAGGGGCCTCTCAGGCCTTTGCACTGCGGGCAGCCGGCGTCAGCCCCTCCGAGGCGCGAGGGCTGTACGCGTGATCCGCACCGCCGCCACGATCCTGCGCAAGGACCTGAGGATCGAGCTGCGCACGAGGGAGTCGGTGCCCGCGATGGCGCTCTTCACCGTCACCGTCTACGTGCTCTTCCACTTCGGACTGGACCGCGACTCGCTGGACGGGGAGCTTGCCTCCGGTGTCCTGTGGGTCACGCTGCTGCTGGCCACTGTGATCGGCGTCTCGCGGCTGTTCGCCACCGAGCGCGAGCAGGGAGGCATCGACGCCCTCCTCCTCGCACCGGTGGACCGCACCGCCCTCTTCCTGGCCAAGGCCGCGGCGCTCTTCCTCTACCTACTGGCGCTCGAGGTGGTGGCCGTCCCGGCGTTCGGCCTCCTGCTGCTGGGCCCCGACCTCGTGGACACCCTTCCCGAGCTGCCGGCCATCCTGCTGCTCGCGGACGTGGGGCTTGCCAGCGTGGGAGCGCTCGTGGCCGCCCTGGCAATCGAGACCCGGGCACGGGAGCTGATCGTGCCGCTGCTGCTGCTCCCGTTGCTTGTCCCGCTTCTGATCGGGGCGGCCTCGGCCACCGAGCCGCTCCTGCGCGGTGATCAGGCGGCCGAGGGCCTGGGGCGCTTCCTCGCTCTACTCGCTGCCTATGATGCCGTGTTCGTGCTCATCGCGGTCGCCGTGTTCGACTTCCTGCTCGACGATTGACCGCAGCCCGTGGTCGGGCGCGGGAAGCCTCTCATCTAGCATGTTAGGCCCGTGTACTCCAAGGGCTTCAGGCCACTTTCGATAGCCGCCGTCCTGGCCACCGGGACCGCTCTGGCGCTGATCTTCTTCTACGCGCCGAACGATGCCGACCAGGGCTTCATACAGAAGATCTTCTACGTGCACGTGCCGATGGCCATCGTGGCACTGGGCGGTTTCGTGGCCGGGGGGATCATGGGAATCCGGCATCTGCGCACGGGTGACCGCTCGTGGGACATGCGCTCATACGTGGCGATCCACCTGTCGATCATCCTCGGCGCCGGGGTCCTGATCACCGGGGCGATATGGGCCAAGGCATCGTGGGGCCACTGGTGGGTGTGGGACGAGCCCGTGCTCGTCTCGTTCCTGGTGGTGTGGCTTCTCTACTGCGTCTACTACCCGTTGCGCTACTCGATCGAGGATCCGGATCGCCAGGCGCGCTACTCGTCGGTCTTCGCGATCGCCGCGGGCGCCTTCGTGCCGATCAACTTCGTGGCGGTACGCCTGGCAGAGGCCTACACCCATCCGCGCGTGCTCTCCCAGACGGGCGGAAGCCTGCCGGGCGAGATGCGGCTGACCTTCCTCGTATCGACACTCGCGATGACGCTGCTGTTCGTCACGCTCTGGAAGCTCGAGCTGACCTCGAAGCACGCCTCGATGCAGCTCAAGCGGCTGCGGCGGCGCCTCGAAGCCACAGCCTGACCGATGCCGGCGCTGCCACTCGACGAGGCCGGCAAGTACGTGGCCGGCGCCTACCTCGTCTTCGTGACCCTGATCGTGATCTACGTGGCGATCATCGGGGCGAAGATCGGCCGGATCTCGCGGGAGGTCGACGAGCTGCTGCGAGTGGTGGAGGAGCGCGGGGAGTGAGCGGCGAGCTGCTGGCCCTCGGGGTCTCCCACAAGACGGCTCCGCTGGCGGTGCGTGAGCGGCTGGCACTGCCCGACAGGAGAGCGGCCGATGTCCTGGCCGAGCTCACCGCGCACGACGCCATCCACGAGGCGGTGGCCATCTCCACCTGCAACCGCGCCGAGCTGTACCTGATGGCCTCCGACACGGTCGAGGCCGAGAGCGCGGCGCTCGGCATCCTCGCCAAGCAGGCCGAGATCCGTCCGACCGAGCTCACCGCATCGCTCTATGTCAAGAGTGGCGTGGAGGCGGTCCGGCACCTGTTCGGCGTGGCAGCGGGCCTCGAGTCGATGATCGTCGGGGAGGCCGAGATCCAGGGGCAGGTGAAGCGCGCCTACGAGCTCGCGCTGCTCGAGGGCGCGACCGGGCCGATCACCAACCGGCTGTTCCGCGAGGCCCTCGCTGCCGGCAAGCGGGTGCGCACGGAGACGAGCGTAGGGCGCTCGCGCGTGTCGGTCTCCTCCGTGGCGGTCGAGCTTGCCGCGGAGCTGCTCGGCGACCTCAGCAGCCGCCGCGTGCTCGTGATCGGCGCGGGCGAGAACGGCGAGCTCACCGCGAAGGCGCTGCGGGAGCGCGGAGTGCACACGGTGTTCGTGGCCAACCGCCACTACGACCGCGCGATCGGCCTGGCGCAGCGCTTCGACGGGGCGGCCGTTCGCATCGACGACCTCCCGGTCCAGCTGGCCGCCGCCGACATCGTGGTGAGCTGCACCTCCTCGCCCCATCAGATCCTCGGGCGCGAGGAGCTCGAGCTGGTGGTCCGGGAGCGCGAGGGCCGTCGGCTGGTGCTGATCGACATCGCCGTGCCGCGAGACGTCGACGCCAGCGTGCGCGACCTGCCGGGGGTCACGCTCTTCGACATGGACGACCTTCAGGGGGCCGTTACCCGCACCATCGACGTGCGGCAGGCGGAGGCCACACGCGCCCAGACCCTCGTGGAGCAGGACACCGAGCGCTTCGAGCGCTGGCTCTCGAGCCTCGACGTGGTGCCGACGATCGCGTCGCTTCGCGCCCGCGGCAACTCGATCGTCGAGCAGATCCTGCGCGAGAACGAGTCGCGCTGGGAGTCGCTCTCCGAAGCCGACCGCAAGCAGCTCGGCGTGGTGGCGCGCGCGGTGGTCAGCCGGATGCTGCACGAGCCGACGATGCGCCTGAAGGGCGCGGTCGGCGAGGAGAGCGCCTACGTCTACGTCCACGCCCTGCGGGAACTGTTCGGGCTGGACGAGGCCGCGCCCACGCTCGAGGGCGAGCAACCCGCCGCCGCGGTCACCGAGCTCGAGACGCGCCGCCGGCGACGCGGGTGACCAACTCAAAGGATTCGGCGTCCGTGCCAAATCCTTCCCGGCATACCCTCCGGCTGGGCACCCGCGGCAGCGCGCTGGCCCTCGCACAGGCGGTCCTCGTGCGCCACCTGCTCGCCGAGCTCGGGGAGGACGTCGAGCTCGTGACGATCACGACCTCCGGCGACCAGCGACCGGGCGGCGCACCCGCGGAGGCCCCCGGCGACAAGTCGCGCTTCGTGAAGGAGATCGAGGAGGCGCTGATCGGGGGTGAGGTGGATTTGGCCGTTCATTCGGCAAAGGACGTGCCCTCCGAGCTTCCGGACGGCCTGGCGATCGTCGGCGTGCCCGAGCGCGCCGACGCGCGCGATGCCCTCTGCGTCGCGGGGGACGACGGCCAGACACTCGAGGAACTCGTGGCCGGGGCCCGCGTGGGAACGGCCAGCCTGCGCCGCCGGGCGCAGCTGCTGGCGCAGCGCCCCGACCTCGACGTGCGGCCCTTGCGGGGCAACGTGGACACGCGGCTGCGTCGCCTGGCACAGGGGGAGCTGGCGGCCATCGTGCTCGCCGCCGCCGGCCTGGCAAGGCTCGGGCGCGAGGACGGGCGGCCCATCGCAGAGTCGGTGATGACCCCCGCTCCCGGTCAGGGATGCCTCGCGCTCGAGGCGCGAGCGGACGATCTACGGGTGGCCGACCTGGCCGCCCGCCTCACCCACCAGGACTCGCTCGCGGCGCTCACCGCCGAGCGTGCGCTCGTGGGCGGCATCGGGGCGAGCTGCCATACCCCCGTGGGCGCCCACGCACGGCTCGAGGACGGCGTGCTGCGCCTCGACGCCTTTGCCGGGATGCCGGATGGAAGCGCCTGGATCCGGGACTCGATGGACGGGCCGGCCGAGGACCCCGGCGGGCTCGGCGCCGCCGTGGCCCAGCGCCTGCTGGCGGCGGGCGCCGCCGAGCTGCTGGCGGGCGCCGAGCGCTGGCCGGGGGGATGACCGGCGCGGCCGGCATGACCAAGTGTCGGTGTCGGCGCCGGCAGGCCCGAATCAGGTCGCGGCCTGAAACGGGTTCTCGACCCGAACACCGGCGTAGTCCTGCCCGTCGCCCAGATCCTCTGAAAGCACGACCTGGCAGCCGAGGGCGCGGCTCGATTCGAGGATCGCGGCGTCCCAGTAGGAGATCCGGAAGCGTTCAGACGTCACCATCGCGGCGCGCAGCACGCCCGTCGTCACCTCCTGAACCGGGAAGCGCAGAAACGACTCGACCAGCTTCGCGGCCTGCTCGTGGGTGAGCGCGTCGGAACGGCTCGCGCGCGTCGCCTGTACGTAAAACTCCTGCAGCACCTGCACCGAGAGGGCGATGTCCCTTGCCTCGAGGATGTCGGTCGCTCGCTCCGCCTTGTCCCATTCCTCCGGATCGCGCGACACCGCGTAGAGGAGAACGTTCGTGTCAGCGAAGCGCACGCTCGTGTAGCTCGTCGCGCTCGAGCCGGTCGCGGGCGCGGAAGCGATCGATCCCCGCGACGACCTGTCGCTGCTGAGCCGCAAGCCGGGAGACCTCAACCTCCCGATCGGTCAGTGAGCGCAGGTACTCGCTGACGAGCGCGCTGACCGAGCTACCGCGCTCGGCGGCTCGGACTCTCGCCTCGCGGTAGATGTCGTCGGGCACGGAAACGGTGATGTTCTTCATCGTTCGATTTACCACAGTATCACGGATACTGTGGAGCTGTGACGTTCGCATCATCCAGGCACGGCGGTTCCGCGACATCGAGAAGCGCAGAAGAACGCTCACCAAACTAAAGTCGAACGCCAACCGTCTCATGGGACCCTACGGGCCCCGCCTCCCCCGCAACGACATTGATGGCGCTCAAGCGGTGGGTACCCAAGCTCACGGCGGTAGCGTTCGGCCGATGGCCGGCCGTGGCATCGTCCACCTCGTAGGAGCCGGCCCGGGCGACCCGGGGCTGCTGAGCGCACGCGCGCTCGAGCTGATCGCGCGGGCCGACGCGATCCTCTATGACCGCCTCATCCCACCGGGAGCGCTGGACCGCGCCCGGCCCGATGCCGAGCTGCGCTACGTGGGAAAGCGCCCGGGCGACCCGGCGATGAGCCAGCAGGAGATCAACTCCCTGCTTGTGGAGCTGGCGCGAGCCGACCGGGAGGTCGTGCGGCTGAAGGGTGGCGACCCGTTCGTGTTCGGGCGCGGCGGCGAGGAGGCGGAGGCGCTGGCCGCGGCGGGCCTTCCCTTCCAGGTGGTGCCCGGGGTTACCGCCGGAATCGCGGCGCCGGCCTACGCGGGGATCCCGGTGACCCACCGTGACTCCGCGTCCGCGGTGGCGTTCGTGACCGGGCACGAGGATCCCGAGAAGGAGGAGAGCGCGCTTGACTGGGAGGCGCTCGCGCGCTTCCCCGGCACGCTCGTGCTCTACATGGGCATCAAGAACCTGCCCTCGATCTCCGCGCAGCTCATGCAGGCCGGCAGGGCAGGAGCGGAGCCGGCGGCGGTGATCGAGCACGGCACGCTCCCGGGCCAGCGGACGGTGGGCGGAACGCTGGGGAACATCGCCGCGCGGGTCCAGGAGGCAGGCGTGCGGGCACCGGCGATCACGGTGGTGGGCGCTGTGGCCGCCATGCGCGAGACCATCGCGTGGCGAGAGTTTGGCCCCCTTCGCGGGCGCCGGGTGGCCGTGACGCGCGCTCGTGCCCAGGCCAGCGGACTGGCCGAGCGGCTTCGCTGCCTCGGCGCCGAGGTGGTCGAGGCGCCGGCGATACGCATCGTGCCGCGGCCGGTCCAGGGCGACCTGGCGAGCACGGTCGCCGCCATCGGCGACTACTCGCTCGTCTGCCTGACCAGTCCCAACGGCGCGGGGCTCCTGTTCGACGCGCTGCGGGCCTGCGGCCACGACGCGCGCGCCCTTGCAGGCGCCACGCTGGCTGCCATCGGCCCGGGCACCGCGGCCGAGCTCGCGCGCCGTGGCGTCAGCGCGGACGTGGTGCCCGAGCGGTCGGTGGCCGAGGCGCTCGTCGAGGCGCTCGAGAGCATTCCAGTCGAGGGGCGGAAGGTGCTCGTGGCGCGTGCGGCCGAGGCAAGGGACCTCCTGCCCGAGGCGCTGACCCGCCGCGGCGCCGAGGTGCACGTGGCCGCGCTCTACGACACCGTGCCCGAGCCGCTGTCAGACCAGGCGCGCGCCGGCCTCGAGCGCTCCGACTACGTGACCTTCACCTCCTCCTCCACGGTGAGCCTGCTGCTGGAGGCCCTCGGTCCCGGCCACGGCCTGCCCGAGAGCGCGCGCATCGTCTCGATCGGCCCGATCACGAGCGCGACCGCCCGGGAGCACGGCCTCTCCGTGCACGTGGAGGCCGAGCGGCACGACATCGGCGGGCTGGTGGAGGCGCTCGTGAGCGACGCCACGTGATCATCACCCTACTCACCGACTACGGCCACGACGACGACTTCGTGGGCGTCTGCCACGGAGTGATGCGCTCGATCGCCTCCGACGTGCAGATCGTGGACGTGACCCACGGCATCCCCCGCCATGACGTGCGACGGGGGGCGCTCGTGCTCCGCAACACGCTGCCCTACATGCCGATCGGGGTGCACGTTGCCGTCGTCGACCCTCAGGTGGGCACCGAGCGGCGGGCCCTCGCGCTCCGCTGCCGCGACGGGCGGCTGCTGGTAGGACCCGACAACGGGCTGCTCTCGCTGGCCTGGGAGGGCTGCGGGGGAGTGGAGCTGGCGCTGGACGTGAGCCGCTCTCGACACCGGCTCGAGCCGGTGTCGGCCACCTTCCACGGGCGCGACCTGTTCGCACCCGTTGCGGCGCGGCTTGCCGGCGGGTGCGACCTCGCCCAGGCAGGTGTGCCGATCGAGCCCGGAACGCTCCAGCGTACGGAGCTGCCGCAGCCGCGCCTCGAGAACGGCACGCTCGTGGCTCACGCGCTCACGGTCGACCGCTTCGGGAACGTCGGCCTCAACGTGCGCCACGAAGAGGCGGCCGGCGTGGGCATCGGCCTGGGCGCGACGGTCGAGATAGAGGCCGGGGGCGAGCGCTGCCTCGCCTGCTATGGAGTGACCTTTGCGGACGTGAAGGCCGGCGAGCTGCTCCTCTACGAGGACGCCTACAGGACGCTGGCGCTGGCCATCAACCGGGGGGACGCCGCGGGCACCCTCGCCGTGGCGCCCGACTCAGAGGTCCTCCTGCGCGCGCCATGAACCCCCTCGGCCTCCCGCGAGTCCATCACCGCGTGCTCGACTCGACCAACGAGCGCGCCAAGGCCCTGGCCGGAGCGGGCGCGCCCCACGGCACAGTGGTGACCGCAGAGGAGCAGGCCGCCGGTCGCGGACGGCAGGGCCGGCCGTGGGTCGCGCCACGTGGGAGCTCACTGCTCGCCTCCGTGGTGTTGCGCGGGCTCGAGGAGCGTTCTCGCGCCGCGCTGCCCCTGACCGCCGCCGTGGCGGTCTGCGAGACTGCCGAGGCGAGCGCCGATGTGCGCTGCTCGATCAAGTGGCCCAACGACGTCTGGGTTGGGGGGAGAAAGCTCGCCGGAATCCTGATCGAGGGCCAGCCCCAGGAGGGGTGGGCCGTCCTGGGCGTGGGCTTGAACGTCCTGATCCGGGAGTTTCCGGGCGAGCTCGCCGAAACGGCGACATCGCTCCTGCTCGAGTCCTCGGACGCGGAGAGTCCGAGCCCCGAGCTCTTGCTCCGCGCGCTACTGCTCGGGCTCGAGCGCAGGCTGGGCGAGGATCCCGCGGCCGTGCTCGACGCCTGGCGCGGGCGCGATGCCCTTCACGGCAGCGGCGTCAGCTGGAACGGCGGTGAGGGCACGGCCGCCGGGATCGATGACTCCGGGGCGCTTCTGGTAGACACGTCCAAGGGCCGTATGGCGCTCGATGCCGGAGAGGTCCACCTGGGTCCCACGCACTCACAGCCCTGAGCGAAAGGAAGCGATGACAACCAAGGCCGATTTCAACGCGGAGGAGTGGTCAACCGTCGTGGAGGGCCCGATGCTCGCCGGCCTGCGGGTCATCACCGCCGGGCGCGGCGGCACGATCCGCGAGAGCCTTGCGATGGGGCAGACCTATGCCAAGGCCCGCCAGCAGCAGGGTCAGAGCGAGCTGCTCGATGCGCTCGTTGCCTCTCCGCCCGCCCTCGATGCCGAGCGGGCGCAAGCGGGCGGCGACATCGCTCAGATGAGCGGCGACCGCCTTCGGCATGCGGTCGAGCTGCTGGGGCAGAAGGCCTCCCCCGATGAGGTCGAGGCCTACAAGCAGTTCGTGCTCACCATCGCCCAGGCCGTGGCCGAAGCGCATAAGGAGGGCGGCTTCCTGGGCGTCGGCGGCAAGCAGGTGAGCGAAGAGGAGCAGGCGGCGCTCGATGACATAAAGGCAACGCTGGGGTGAGCTCGGCCTGGCGCGGACGGCCCGCGCCCGCTTGGGAGCTTTCCGTGCTGCCATCATCGGTAGCGCGGCCGGCTCAGGCCGGTCGGAGTGCTGCGCTCCTGTGAGCGCAACCTCGAGGGCGGCTGGAACGACGGCCTGCTGATGGACCTGATCATGCTCGACGGAGAGTGGAGCTAGGCGGCCTTCCGCGCATGGGCTGCTCGCGGTGATCACGGACTGTGTGGGGCTGCTCGCGACGATCGCCGGGCTGCTGATCGGTCGCGCGCCCTGAGCTCAGGCGGCCTCGCCGGCCGGCTCCGGCGCCTTGACCGGCTCTGAGCCGTTGTGTCCCTCGCCGGCGCTCTGCGCTTCGCCGCCGCCGTCCTGCGCCTCGGCGCCGTTGTGCGCCTGACCCGCCATCTGCTCCTCGCCCTCGCCCTTGCCCGCGCCACGCCCGCGGCGCCTGCGCCCGCCCCGGCGCCTGCGGCCCTTGGGGAAGTTCCTGAGGAGCTCCCGGGCGAGCGCCGACGGCTTACGGGCCATCCGCATCCGCGCGCCGTCCAGCACCTGCTGTGCCTCCGGCGTGTGCGCGAGGGCCGCCGCCAGCAGCGCGGCCTGCAGCCGGCGGTCCTGCTTCTTGCATGCCTGCACCAGCCGGCGGGCGTTGCGTGCGTGTGCTCCGCCGGAGGAGTTCACGAGCAGACCCAGCAGCCGCTTGGTCTCGGGCCAGCGCGACACCGCGTACTCCTCGTGCACCTCGCGGGTGTACTCGGCCAGATGCCAGAGCCAGCGGCCGGCCTGGTCGCGGCGCCCGATCGGCCGCTCCGCCAGCGACTGCAGCAGCACCTTGACCCCCTCCCGGCGCTCCTCACGCGTCCAGCCCCCCACGATCTCGACCGCCTCGTCGAAGGCCTCCGGGTCCCGCAGCGTTCCGACCTCCTGCAGCGCGCGCACGCGCAGCTGCGAGTTGCGGTTTCGCTGAAGGCAGGTGATGAGATAGCGCCTGCGCAGCTCGCCCGTGTTGTCGAAGTGCAGCATCGCCTTGGCGCGCCGCCAGTTGCCCGAGGCCACGCGCGCGCCGGCGAGCGCCGCCCAAGCGTGCTGCTCACCCCAGGAGAGGTGCTCCACCGCAATCCGCCAGAGCTCGCGCTCGAAGACCTGGGCGCGGCGCGCCTCGTCCGCGGTCACGGGCACGACCCGCCGCTCCACCCTCAGGCGGCGCCCGCGCCCACGGCGTACGGGCCCCACCACGATCGCGCCGCCCCGGTAGACGTCACGGTCGAGCAGGCTGTGCAGCGTGACCACAGGGTCGTCGTTGGCGGTGGCCGGATGCACGAAGTCCACGACGATGCCGGCCTCCTTGCCCTGCTGGCGGCGGGTGACCCGGCCCACCCGCTGCTGGTAGATCCGGCGCGAGGCGGTGGGCGCGAGGTGCATGCACACCGTGGCCCGCGGCGAGTTCCAGCCCTCCGCGAGCAGCTGTGCGTTCACGAGCACATCGATCTCCCCGCGCTCGTAGGCCGCCAGCACGCGCGTGAGCTCCCGCTTCGGAGTCTCACCGGACACCGCCTTGGCCTTGATGCCGGCGGCGCGGAAGGCCTCGGCCACGTTGTGGGCGTGGCGCACTCCCGCCGAGTAGACGACTCCCGGAACGTCCCTGAAGCGGACCTTGTATAGGTCGGCCACCGCCACGTTGAACGGTGCCTGGTCGAGCAGCGCGGCCAGCTCCTCCTGGTCGAAGTCCTGGTCGACCTCGCCGCGGCGCAGCGGCACCTTCGAGATCGACCGCACGCCCACTCCCGGCGGTATGCGCACGCAGCGCAACGGAGCGATGACGCCGCGGCGAGCCGCCTGAGCCAGGTCGAAGCGCGAGGTCTGGGTGGGAAAGAGGTCGGTCACATGGCGGGCGATGAGCGCCCCGGTGGCGGTCATCCCCACGAACACCGGGCCCTGCCACTGGCGGATCGCGGCGCTCGTCTTCTCGCCCAGCGCGGTGTGCGCTTCGTCGCAGATCACGATCGAGTAGGCGTCGGAGATCTTGCCGGCGTTCCGCACGAACCACTGGTAGGTCTCGACCGTGACCGGGCCGGTGGCGGGCGGCTCGCTTTCCCGGCCGAGCAACGCAGAGCGCACCCGCTTCTTGTAGCCGCGGTCGGCCAGCTCGCCGTTGAACTGGTCGACGAGGTTGCGCCGGTGGGTGAGGATGAGAACGCCGCCGGTGCGCGACGCCTCGACGAAGCCGAGCGCAGCCACCGTCTTGCCCGCGCCCGTGGCGTGCTCGAACCAGAACCGCCTGGCGGAGTTCGAGTCATCCGAGGCGGCGCCCGAGGTCGCCTTCTCCTCATCCTCCTCCCCCGCGTCCCAATCGAGCGGCTCGTCCTCCTCCGCCAGCTCGTCGTCTCCCTCGATCTCGACCTCCCCCGAGGGCAGCTCCTCGAACTTCGTCGCAGCGCGCGAGCCGTTGCCCTGCCCGTTGCGATCCGCGGCGCCCTGCGACTCGGCGGTCAGGGCGATCAAGGTTCCCGACAGGGCGTCCACCTGGTGGGCCGAGAGCACGGTGCCGTCCTCCAGCTTGGGCTCGTCCTGGGAGAGCAGGCGCTCGAGCCCCAGGATCAGCGAGAACTCCCTCCTCCACTCCACCGAGGGCTCGTCCCGACCCGCGGCGATCTCCTTCAGAGCGGCGTCGAGCGCCCGGCGTCGCGGGGTCCCTGGCAGGAGCACAGAGGCGGGGTCGTCGCCCTCCAGCACGAACGGCTCGCGCGTGAACTCTTCAGCGCGCTCGAGATCCGCACCCGAAACGGGCGCTTTCTCAGCCAGGGAAGTGCTTTGAGCCAATCGTGGCCTCTGTTCTATGGGGAGGCGCGGGCCGGTCTGCTCGGCGATGGATGGGTCCGTCGCGGTGCAGCGGTCCGCCCGTCGTATCGCCGCCCAGTGGTGTGTTCACGCGGGCGGCGTAAGAGCGCAGCGCATCCAAAGCGCTGTATCTGCACGTATTACAGCACAAAGGCGGTCACCTGCCACCCTTTCACTTGCAATGCGAACCCTTCTGTGCACCGCCCTCGCCGCCATGTTGCTCACCGGATGCGGCGATGGGGGCGATCCCGAGAGCGCAGCGCCGCCCGAGCGAGACGCCACGTCCGCCCTGGCCGGGGCGCCCGCCCCGCTTGCCGAGCTGCACTCACAGCGCTCCCGGCTGCTCGAGGGGGGGCGGCCGGCCTTCGAGGCGCGCATCCGGGAGCTGAAGGGCTACCCCGTCGTGGTGAACAAGTGGGCCTCCTGGTGCCCCCCGTGCCGGGCGGAGTTCCCGTTCTTCCAAAACCAGTCCATCGAACGCGGCAAGGAGATCGCCTTCATCGGCGTGGACGCCAACGACAACGACGCCGACGCCAAGGCGTTCCTGCGCAAGTTTCCCGTGAGCTTTCCGAGCTACAGCGACCCCAAGTTGCAGGTGTCCGCCTCCTTCAATGGCGTCGCCGCATTCCCCAGCACGGCCTTCTACGACTCAAAGGGCGAGCTGGCCTACCTGAAGCAGGGCGGGTACGCCACCGAGCGGAAGCTGATCGAGGACATCGAGCGTTACGCTCGCTGAATCGGGCGAAGGGGCGACATGGAGGTGCGCGAGGCGCGCACCCGCGGGGAGGTGGAGCAGGCGCTGGCGCTGAGGCTGCGCGTGTTCTGCGAGGAGCAGGGCGTGGAACGGGCGGCCGAGCAGGACGGGCGCGACGCCGATGCGATCCACTTGGTGGCCCTCGAGGGCAAGGAGCTGATCGGCACATGCCGGCTCCTGGTCGAGGGCGGCGTCGCCCGCCTGGGGCGCAACGCGGTGAGCAGCGAGGCACGCGGTCGCGGGGTCGGCGCCACCCTGCTGGAGGCAGCGGACCGGGCGGCGGTTCGCGCGGGTGCGGACAGGATCCGGCTCCACGCACAGCTGAGGGCGAGAACGCTTTACGAGCGGTCCGGCTACGCCCCTCAGGGCGACACGTTCCTCGAGGAGGGCATCGAGCACGTCACGATGGAGAAGCGCCTTGCCTGAGCTGCGCATCGACCCGCTGTCGGGACTGCGTGTGATCGTGGCCGACGATCGCGGCGAGCGCCCCGGCGCGTGGCTCGACGTCTCCCCGCACCCGCCGATCGACCCGGAGACCGACCCGTTCCGGGAGGGCCACGAGGACCGAACGCCGCCGGAGCTCTATGCCCTTCGGCCCGGCGCGAGCGCCGCCGACGGCCCGGGCTGGCGGGTGCGCGCGATCCCGAACCTCTATCCGGCGCTCGTCGAGGGCCAGGCCGACACCTCTGACCCGCTGGGGGCAGGCCGCGGGGAGCCCGATCTGTTCGCCGTGCGCCCGGCAAGCGGGTCCCACGAGGTTGTCGTGAACACCCCGGAGAGCGTGGCCTCCATGCACGACCTCGGCGCGGCCGGCCTGGCCGAGGCAATGGGCGTATGGCGCGAGCGGATGAGGGCGCATGCGGAATCGGCCTATGTCCACGTGATCGTGAACGAGGGTCGGCAGGCCGGCGCATCGCTGCCCCATACCCACGCCCAGATATATGCCCTTCCTTTCGTGCCGGCCACGGTGGCGCGCGAGCGCGAGCGGTTCACCGCCTACTCCGACCGCACCCACGGGCGCAACCTGCTGGCCGACGTGCTCCAGGAGGAGGTGCGCCGGCGCGACCGTCTCGTGGCCGTCGACTCCGAGGCGGTTGCCATCTGCCCCTTTGCCTCGAGCGTGCCATTCCACGTCCAGATCCTGCCCCGCGCGGTGGCGCCGCGCTTCGAGGAGGACGGGCCACTCGGCGCCGCCGTGCTCCATGAGGCGCTGGGACGGTTGGCCTCGGTGCTGGGAGCCGTTCCGCCACTGAACCTCTGGATCAGGACGGCTCCTCGCGGGGCCGCGCACTTCTGCTGGCGTATGGACCTGCTGCCACGGCTGACCCAGCTCGCCGGACTCGAGATGGGGGCGGGAGTGCACCTCAACGCGCTGGCGCCCGAGCGTGCCGCGGGGCGGCTGCGAGAGGCAGATCCCCGCGCGTGATCGCCATTGCGGCGGTGATCGCGGTGGCCACCGCGATCGGCTTTCGCGCGGAGACGCGGCTGGGGGAGCGTGCCGAGCGGGCTGCGCGGCGGGTCACGCAGCTGATGCTCTGGGGTCTTCTGCCGCCGGTTGCCTTCCTCAACATCGCAGCGCTCGAGTTGACCGCGAAGGTAGGCGCCGGCATCGGGTTCGGCTACGCCGCTCTCGCGCTCACGGGTGGCGCGGCCTACCTCCTCGGCACCTACCTGCTGCGCCTTCCCCGCCCGGCAGTTGGCGCCCTGATCCTGGCCTCCGCCTTCGCCAACAGCGGCTATCTGGGGCTTCCGTTCAACGCCGCGCTGTTCGGCCGCGAAGCGCTCCCGAACGCCGTGGCCTACGACATCCTCGTGACCACGCTCGGGATCCTCACGGTCGGCTTCTCGATCGGTGCGGCGTTCGGCACCGTGGCCGAGCGCCCGCGCGAGCGCGTGGCGGCCTTCTTCTTGCGCAACCCCCCGCTGTGGGCTTGCCTGTTCGGGTTCCTCGCCCCCGAGGCCCTTGCGCCGGAGTGGGCGGTGGATGCATCCCAGGTGATGGTCTTCGCGATCCTCCCGCTGGGCTGCTTCGTTGTCGGCGTCACGCTGGCCGCCGAGGCGGATGAAGGAAGGATGCGGTTCCCACCGCGGCTCGGCACGGCGGTGGGAACCGCGCTGGCCCTCAAGCTCCTCGCGGCCCCCGCGACGGTGGCGGGGCTCTCACAGGTGGTGCTCGAGGTGCCGGATCCGTACCTCGTGCAGGCGGGCATGGCCAGCGCGATCAACGGGATCGTGATCGCCCACGAGTACGGGCTCGACCGTGGCCTCGTGGCCGCCGCGATCGCATGGTCGACCACCATCGCGGTGGCCGGGGGGCTCGTTGTTGCGGTCCTCGGCTAGCAGAGCCTGTAGGGTCGCCGCCGCATGCCACCGTCGGCCCGCCAGATACCGATGTTCGCCGCCGAGCCGCCCCAGGAGCCGCTGCCCTACGGGCGCTGGGGACAGGCGCTCGCCGAGCACTTCGCGGGCGCCCTCGGCGACATCGACGCCGACGAGGACCTGGGAGAGCCGGGCGAGATCACCTGGTTTCCCGACCGCACCTGGGGCGCCCGCACGTACGTGCCCGCGACGGCTCCCACCTCCTCCGGCTACGAGCTGTTCGGATACGTCTCCTACACGCGCGAGCACGAGGGTGCGCAGGCGGCCGACTTCGCGGCCGCGGTGGACTACACAGACGAGACCGCCGAGGCCAACCCCGACTGGTCGCTCGACCTCTCCGACCAGGAGATCGGTCACTGGCGCGGGCCGGAGGGCCGGCGCGGTGAGATCACCCTCGTATGGGGCGTTGCCCTCGTGCCCGGCGGGGCGGTTGCGACCTGCGAGCTCGGCCCGACCACCACCGATCAGTGCGCACTGGTGGACGATCGCTTCACGCTCGTCTCGCTCGACGGTTACACGGGCGACTTCGTGGAGGTGCGGCTCTACGGTCCCAAGGGCGCCGAGCTGGCGAAGGAGTCGCTGTACGAAGACGAGGAATGAGGCGGGCGCGGGGGTATCGTCTCCTGCAGCCCCGATAGCTCAGCTGGATAGAGCGACTCCCTCCTAAGGAGTAGGCCGCAGGTTCGAATCCTGCTCGGGGCGCTGCTACTCCGTGCTTTAAAGGGCCTGCACCTGCGCAGACGCGTTTGCTGAACCCTCTCCGGGTCGGATTGGGTGGGAACGCTTAGGGAACAAGTCCATGCCCACCCTGCCGGGTTGTCGACGGTGAGCGTGTGCGACCTACTCCCTTCAGCCGAGGAGGAATTAGGCCTATAGGTCCCCGAGAGTCAGCTGCGGCCGCGGCTCGATGTGGTCTAGTCGCGACTCGCCAGAAGCGCCGAGATCCCAGAGCGTGCGCTCCTAGCACGCAAGGAGCAGCGTCAGCTGATCAGTGCCCCTTTTGCTAGAGCGCCTTGGCGTGGTCGGTCTGCAGCACCCGGCGCATGAACGCGTAGAGGCCGCCGTCCCACCCCGGGCGGGCGTTCTTGCGCAGCGCCGCGTCAGGAGGGATCAGCACCTGGATGCCGCGGCAGACGACCGCCTCCGTCTGGCGCTTGTGCCAGTAGCCGGCGTCGGCGACCACGACGCCCGGTGAGCCGGCGCCGATGGCTGCGAGATCCCGTTCGGTGGCCTCGACCATCGGCTCGAGGTGGCCGAAGTCGGGCGAGTCGCCGGTCACTTCCGCCGCCACGACGATCTGGTGCTCGTTCACGGCTGCCTGCACGTTGTAGGCCTGCACCGCCTGCTTGCCGAGCGACTTCATCAGCCGCGAGTCGGGGTCGGTCGTCTTGACCTGCCCCTCGGGACCCTCTGGCGGCTGGTGGGGCTTCGGCGGCGCTCCCAAGCGGCGCCCGTTTCTCATCACCCCACGCGCGCGGCAGGCCTCATAGGCGGCGTTTGCCTGGAGCTCTGCCTCGAGCTCTTCCTCCAACCGGCGCGCTGACTCAAGCAGCCGCACCGGGCGCGAGCGCGACACCGACCGCGCCTCAAGCTCCCGCTGCTGCTCCAGCGCGCGGCGACCCTCGCGAAGCCAAGCGCGTCGCCCCTCCGGGCGGGTGACAAACCGTTCTGGGTCGAGCTCGATCGCGATGGCCGCGTCCTCTGGCTGCGAGGTCTCCCGCTCCGCGCTGCCTCGCGCGCCGTTTGCTCTGCGCTCCTCATGGAGCCGCTGCTTTGCCTTCCGCAGCGCTGCCTTGCGACCCTCGCTCGTGCGCAGCTGCTCGGGCAGCTCATCACCACGCGCATCGCCATAGAGCTCGTCCTCGCGACGGTCGGTCTCTGCGGCCTCGGCGAGGATCTCCCGCGCGATCTGCGCGTAGCCACGGTTGGCATCACGAGAAGCGTTCGCGTGGACCTTCGTGCCGTCGACCGCGACAACACCGACCGACACCAGCCCCGCCTTGCCGCATAGCCCAAGCACCTCGGTGAACAGCCCCGCCAACGCCGCCTCGTGGCGCACGCGGAAGTCAGCGATCGTCGAGTGATCAGGCACGAGGTTCCCCCGCCACGACGCGATAGGCGACGTCCTCGACACACGCCCGCTCGATCCCCCGCGAGGAATGATTCCCGCGCGCGTACGCGTAGAGCAGGAGCGCCACCATCATCGACGGCTCATAAGCCGGACGGCCATAACCATCGGGCCTGTAGTCGCCATAGAACGCGCCCAGATCCATCTCGCCAACGGCATCGGGGACCGTCCACACCAAGTGATCCTCAGGCACCCACTCACGCACCGACGGCGGCATCAAAAACATTTGATCCCGATCAAAGCCAATGAAGTTCATAGCCACGACCAAAATGCTCCCGGCTCGGCCGGACGACACCAGGGGCTTTTCCCGACAGCCACGCACAAACGGGGCACTCTCCCCTAGTGGTCAGCGCGCTCCCGAAACCACGCCGGCGTCCCGGCACGACCGCCAACATACCCGCGGGAACGTCGATCGAAAGGACACGGGCATGAGCGCTCCGCTCAGCAATGGCACCGCAATCCCAACGAGTCCAACCGCACTCTTCGGACTGCTCGGAGCCGCGATTGGGGCTGCTGCTACCCATCAGTCTCTTCTTCGACTGGTACCTGATCGACATCGTCCGAGCCCAAGGCGGGCTCGAGGATCAGGTCGCCTTGACTGGTTGGCGCGCCCTCGAGGTACTCGACGGCCTGCTCGTCCTCGCATCGATTGGCGGTCTGGCGGTCGCTATCGCTGAGTTCCGCCGTCCGTCTGTCGGCGGTATCTTCTGTTCTATGGAGGGGGGACGGATCGGGGGAGGAGCGGTGAAGGTCGGTTCGATCGTCATCCGTTGCTACGAGTTCGAGAAGACGCTGGCGTTCTGGCGGGAAGCCCTCCGCTACGTGCCCAGAGAGCCCGCGGGGAACGGCTGGGTGGTCCTTCGTGATCCCGAGGGAAGGGGCCCCAACGTGTCCCTCGACCGGGTCCCGGAGCCCCTCAAGCCCCTCGGCAAAACCAGCAGGGTGCACCTGGACCTCTACACGACCGATCAGGAGGGCGAGGTGGAGAGGCTGGTCGGGATCGGCGCGACCCGGTATCCGCAAGAATACCGCCCGGGTGCCGACTTTATCGTGCTGGAAGATCCCGACGGCAACCGCTTCTGCGTCGTTGAGGTCCCCGACAGGGAATAAACGATCCCTTAGGACATCCGAAAGCCGGATCGAAGACGATGGACCCGACAGCCTTAATCCCCGCTATGCGTCGCGCACTTCGTGGCTAGGTTTGACCCGCCGGACCCTGGGCCTGACCGCACGGTCCGTGAACTTCGCGAGGCGGCAACCGACCTTCGCATTCCTGAGGGCACCACGGTGCCGGCGGTGTACACCGCTGACCTTGGGCAGGCGTTCATCGAACGACAGTGGAGCCGAGTCGACAAGGGTGAGGGCATCTCGCTCGGTGGCCGATGCGACGACGAATGACGCGCTGGGAGTGGCCGTCCTGCTGGCGAGGCCCCACCCCGCGGGGTCGGAATCGGCTATCGGGTCGTGCCGCATGCGCGGCCGCGGGCTCGCCGCGCGTGCGGTCGGAGTCCTCTCGCGGTGGGCGCTCGCTGAGGCCGGCATGGCTCGGGTCGAGGCGTGGGCTGAGCCTGAGAACGTCCCTTCTCAGCGTGTACTAGTTGCCGCGGGCTTTACGAGAGAGGGTGTCCTCCGGTTGGTCCTTTCTCAGCTTCTGCGGTCGCCGGGGCGGACGCGGTCGTATTCTCGCGGGTCGCCGACGACGCATAGCGGGCAGAGAAACGAAAGCCTGCTCGCTTGGCAGTGCTGCTTACGACGAACGCGGCAGTAGCGCGATCGGCTTTA